>NZ_WJYO01000009.1 GCF_010994095.1 Mumia xiangluensis | reverse complement strand
TGTCCGGCGGCGTCCTACTCTCCCACACAGTCTCCCGTGCAGTACCATCGGCGCTGAAGGGCTTAACTTCCGGGTTCGGAATGTTACCGGGTGTTTCCCCTTCGCCATGGCCGCCGTAACCCTACGGGCTACAACCCCCACACACGCGTGTGTGTGGGTGTGAACCAAAAGCTCGATATTGTGTTTTTGGTTCTGGGTTGTGATCCCAGAACCTCACAGTGGACGCATAAGTGTCGTTGAAGTGTGTGTAGACAAGCCCTCGGCCTATTAGTACCGGTCAGCTACACGCATTGCTGCGCTTCCACTTCCGGCCTATCAACCCAGTGGTCTACTGGGGGCCTTAACCCACAAGGGGTGGGAAACCTCATCTTGAAACGTGCTTCCCGCTTAGATGCTTTCAGCGGTTATCACTCCCGAACGTAGCTAATCAGCAGTGCTCTTGGCAGAACAACTGACACACCAGAGGTTCGTCCATCCCGGTCCTCTCGTACTAGGGACAGCCTTTCTCAAGTTTCCTACGCGCGCGGCGGATAGGGACCGAACTGTCTCACGACGTTCTAAACCCAGCTCGCGTGCCGCTTTAATGGGCGAACAGCCCAACCCTTGGGACCTGCTCCAGCCCCAGGATGCGACGAGCCGACATCGAGGTGCCAAACCATCCCGTCGATATGGACTCTTGGGGAAGATCAGCCTGTTATCCCCGGGGTACCTTTTATCCGTTGAGCGACGCCGCTTCCACATGCCAGCGCCGGGTCACTAGTCCCGACTTTCGTCCCTGCTCCACCCGTCGGTGTCACAGTCAAGCTCCCTTGTGCACTTACACTCAACACCTGATTGCCAACCAGGCTGAGGGAACCTTTGGGCGCCTCCGTTACATTTTAGGAGGCAACCGCCCCAGTTAAACTACCCACCAGGCACTGTCCCTGATCCGGATCACGGACCTAAGTTAGATATCTAGTACGACCAGAGTGGTATTTCAACAACGACTCCACAACCACTGGCGTGGCCGCTTCACAGTCTCCCACCTATCCTACACAAGTCGAACCAAACACCAATACCAAGCTGTAGTGAAGGTCCCGGGGTCTTTCCGTCCTGCCGCGCGTAACGAGCATCTTTACTCGTAGTGCAATTTCGCCGAGCTCGCGGTTGAGACAGCGCCCAAGTCGTTACTCCATTCGTGCAGGTCGGAACTTACCCGACAAGGAATTTCGCTACCTTAGGATGGTTATAGTTACCACCGCCGTTTACTGGGGCTTAAGTTCAGTGCTTCGCCTTGCAGCTAACACGTCCCCTTAACCTTCCAGCACCGGGCAGGAGTCAGTCCGTATACATCGAATTACTTCTTCGCACGGACCTGTGTTTTTAGTAAACAGTCGCTTGGGCCTGGTCTCTGCGGCCATCAACGCTCCCCCAGCAAGTGGGTTCACGAATCAGGCCCCCCTTCTCCCGAAGTTACGGGGGCATTTTGCCGAGTTCCTTAACCACGATTCACTCGATCGCCTTGGTATTCTCTACCTGACCACCTGTGTCGGTTTGGGGTACGGGCGGCTCTGGTACTCGCTAGAGGCTTTTCTCGACAGCATAGGATCACTCACTTCACCCGAAGGCTCGGCATCAGATCTCAGGCACATGAGGAACGGATTTGCCTATCCCTCGCCCTACGTCCTTACACGCGGACAACCATCGCCGCGATGAGCTACCTTCCTGCGTCACCCCATCACTTGCCTACTACCAGCTCGGGTCACACGCTCACCAGAACACGCCACCCCGAAGGGTGATCACGCCTGGCTCGGGTGCTTAGCATCACTGATTCAGCATGGGCGCACCAACGCCGGTACGGGAATATCAACCCGTTGTCCATCGACTACGCCTGTCGGCCTCGCCTTAGGTCCCGACTTACCCAGGGCAGATTAGCTTGACCCTGGAACCCTTGGTCATTCGGCGGAAGAGTTTCTCACTCTTCATTCGCTACTCATGCCTGCATTCTCACTCGTGTGGCATCCACGGCTGGGTCACCCCGCCGCTTCACACGCCACACGACGCTCCCCTACCCATCCACACACCTGGACCCACCCAAAGGCGGGCCGAGTACACGTATGAATGCCATAGCTTCGGCGGATTGCTTGAGCCCCGCTAAATTGTCGGCGCAGAATCACTTGACCAGTGAGCTATTACGCACTCTTTCAAGGGTGGCTGCTTCTAAGCCAACCTCCTGGTTGTCTCTGCGACTCCACATCCTTTTCCACTTAGCAACCGCTTAGGGGCCTTAGCTGATGGTCTGGGCTGTTTCCCTCTCGACTACGGAGCTTATCCCCCGCAGTCTCACTGCCGCTCTCTCACTTGCCGGCATTCGGAGTTTGGCTGATTTCGGTAAGCTTGTAGGCCCCCTAGACCATCCAGTGCTCTACCTCCGGCAAGAAACAAACGACGCTGCACCTAAATGCATTTCGGGGAGAACCAGCTATCACGGAGTTTGATTGGCCTTTCACCCCTATCCACAGGTCATCCCCTCAGTTTTTAACCTAAGTGGGTTCGGTCCTCCACGCGGTCTTACCCGCGCTTCAACCTGCCCATGGATAGATCACTCCGCTTCGGGTCTAGAGCACGCGACTCAAACGCCCTATTCGGACTCGCTTTCGCTACGGCTACCCCCCAACGGGTTAACCTCGCCACGTACCACTAACTCGCAGGCTCATTCTTCAAAAGGCACGCCGTCACCCCAACACAAAGTCAAGGCTCCGACGGATTGTAGGCACATGGTTTCAGGTACTATTTCACTCCCCTCCCGGGGTACTTTTCACCTTTCCCTCACGGTACTAGTCCGCTATCGGTCATCGAGGAGTATTTAGGCTTAACGGGTGGTCCCGCCAAATTCACGCGCAATTCCAGGAGTCACGCGTTACTCGGGAAACATGCAAGGAAGACTCAAGCTTACGTCTACAGGGGTCTCACCCTCTACGCCAGACCATTCCAGGCCCTTCGACTTCACTCAAGCTTTATCACTTCCCGCCAGCTCGGCAGAACCAGCAAGCACGCTCCCACGACCCCGCACAGACAACAACTGCCGTCTTGAACATCTGCACGGTTTAGCCTCATCCGCTTTCGCTCGCCACTACTCACGGAATCACGGTTGTTTTCTCTTCCTGTGGGTACTGAGATGTTTCACTTCCCCACGTTCCCTCCGCACGCCCTATATATTCAGGCGCCGGTGACCAGACATAACTCTGGCCGGGTTTCCCCATTCGGACACCCCCGGATCACAGCTCGGTTGTCAACTCCCCGGGGCTTATCGCAGACTCCTACGTCCTTCATCGGCTCTCGATGCCAAGGCATCCACCATGTGCCCTTAGTAGCTTGCAAAATACACACACTACAAAGACACTCGCGTCCACTGTGAAGTTCTCAAACCACAACCCGCAACCACCCAACAGGCAAGAAAACCCTCACCCACCAGCATGGCCGGAACAGAAACACCCACACCCCCCACCCAAAAGAGCAGGAGGTGTCTGATGCCTCAGGACCCAACAGTGTGCCCAAACCAACCCCACCACACCCAACCCCGTTCCACACCCACCCCCAAAGAGGACAGGCAGTACTAAGACCAGGCCGGCAGCACCAGCTTGAATAATCGACGTTCCACCATCTGAGCACCCGACCACCACGACATCCGCGTGATCAAGCCGGGAACACACCCCCTCCCACCACCAGGATGAGAGACGATGAGCAATGCTCCTTAGAAAGGAGGTGATCCAGCCGCACCTTCCGGTACGGCTACCTTGTTACGACTTCGTCCCAATCGCCAGCCCCACCTTCGACAGCTCCCTCCCACAAGGGGTTAGGCCACCGGCTTCGGGTGTTGCCGACTTTCATGACGTGACGGGCGGTGTGTACAAGGCCCGGGAACGTATTCACCGCAGCGTTGCTGATCTGCGATTACTAGCGACTCCGACTTCATGGGGTCGAGTTGCAGACCCCAATCCGAACTGAGACCGGCTTTTTGGGATTCGCTCCACCTTGCAGTTTCGCAGCCCTTTGTACCGGCCATTGTAGCATGCTTGAAGCCCTGGACATAAGGGGCATGATGACTTGACGTCATCCCCACCTTCCTCCGAGTTGACCCCGGCAGTCTCCTATGAGTCCCCACCACTACGTGCTGGCAACATAGGACAAGGGTTGCGCTCGTTGCGGGACTTAACCCAACATCTCACGACACGAGCTGACGACAGCCATGCACCACCTGTACACCAGTGTCCAAAGAGACCCACATCTCTGCAGGCTTCTGGCGTATGTCAAACCCAGGTAAGGTTCTTCGCGTTGCATCGAATTAATCAGCATGCTCCGCCGCTTGTGCGGGCCCCCGTCAATTCCTTTGAGTTTTAGCCTTGCGGCCGTACTCCCCAGGCGGGGCGCTTAATGCGTTAGCTGCGGCACGGAACCCGTGGAATGGATCCCACACCTAGCGCCCAACGTTTACGGCATGGACTACCAGGGTATCTAATCCTGTTCGCTCCCCATGCTTTCGCTCCTCAGCGTCAGAACAGGCCCAGAGAACCGCCTTCGCCACCGGTGTTCCTCCTGATATCTGCGCATTCCACCGCTACACCAGGAATTCCGTTCTCCCCTGCCTGCCTCTAGTCTGCCCGTATCGGAAGCACGAATGGGGTTAAGCCCCAAGTTTTCACTCCCGACGCGACAAACCGCCTACGAGCCCTTTACGCCCAATAATTCCGGACAACGCTCGGACCCTACGTATTACCGCGGCTGCTGGCACGTAGTTGGCCGGTCCTTCTTCTGTAGGTACCGTCACTTGCGCTTCGTCCCTACTGAAAGAGGTTTACAACCCGAAGGCCGTCATCCCTCACGCGGCGTTGCTGGATCAGGCTTCCGCCCATTGTCCAATATTCCCCACTGCTGCCTCCCGTAGGAGTCTGGGCCGTGTCTCAGTCCCAGTGTGGCCGGTCACCCTCTCAGGCCGGCTACCCGTCGTCGCCTTGGTAGGCCATCACCCCACCAACAAGCTGATAGGCCGCGAGCTCATCCCCCACCGAAAAAACTTTCCACCAATTCCCATGCAGAAAAAGGTCATATCCGGTATTAGCCACCGTTTCCAGAGGTTATCCCAGAGTGAAGGGCAGATTACTCACGTGTTACTCACCCGTTCGCCGCTCGTGTACCCCGAAAGGCCTTACCGCTCGACTTGCATGTGTTAAGCACGCCGCCAGCGTTCGTCCTGAGCCAGGATCAAACTCTCCGTCGAAAACCCAACCAAAGGCTGAGCCACAACATCAAACATTTGAACCCGGACTAACTATTTGCTGACAAATAATTTGTCACGGAATCATGACCCCAAAAAGGCCATACTGATTATCTCGTCGACTTTTAGCACACTGTTGAGTTCTCAAACATCAGACACACAAAACCCTCAACCCCAAACAC
>NZ_WJYO01000008.1 GCF_010994095.1 Mumia xiangluensis | reverse complement strand
CCAGCGGTAGCAAGGGTAGGACGCCAGCACCGACGCCACCGGCGCGCACGCGAACACCTGACCCATGAAGTGGTGATCCTCCAACCGCACCCGACCCTCCAGGAACCGGATCCCGTGCTCCATCAGGAACGACCGCCGAAACAGCTTGTGCACCGTCCGCGACTGCATCACCCCGTCGGCAACCAGATCCGCACGCTCCACGTCACGCCGCGCCAACCCCCAGTACGGCGTCCCCCCACCGACCCGCACCACCTTGCCCGCCACCACGTCCGACCCGTTGCGATCAGCCATCGCGACCATCCGCTCCAACGCCTCCGGGAACAGCTCGTCGTCCTGATCGGAGAAGAACACATACTCACCCCGCGCCCGCTCCAACCCCACGTTGCGCGGACGCCCCGGCCACCCCGAGTTCGCGATCGAGACCACCACCATGTTCGAACGCTCCGCCGCCCGCGCCCGCAACCACCCCAACGTCTCCCCATCACGAGACCCGTCGTCGACGAACACCAGCTCCACCGCACGCCGCCCCAACGACTGCGCATCCAACGACGCCAACAACGGCACGATGTTCTGCCCAGGCTCGAACACCGGCACCACCACCGACACCCGCGGACCACCCCACGGCAACAGCCGCCGTACCCACCCCGCCCGACCAACGACCACGTCAAGCCCCCACCACGTCGACGCTCTGCTCCGGTCGGGTCTCTGCACGCGTGCCCGAACGACCGTCGCGCAGCACGAGGACCAGTGCTCCCCTGGCGCCACGGCGCACCCGGGCACGCCGAAGCGCTCCCTTCGACCGCACGCGCGCGCGTCCCGCGAGTACGGCGTGCCCTGGCGGAAGCGGGACGGGCCGCACCGCACCGCGACCGATCAGCCGCGATCGCACGTAGAGCGTCCACCGCCCGGCGTCGAGCCGCTGCCCGAACGAGCCCTCTTGGGGATCGAGCGTGGCCTCGACGGTCGCCGTCTGCAGGATGTCGCCTGAACGAGGTGTCTCGACCACGCACCGTACGGTCGAGACCGGCCACTCGATCCCGGAGTCTCGCTCACGGATCGACAGCTCCGCCCAGCCCGCATCGGGCGAGCCGACCGCCAGCGCAGGCTCCGAGTACGCCGGCACGACGATCTCGGAGACCCCGTCCACGCCGGCGCTCGTCACCGTCCGGACCAGAGCGGGATCGGTCGTACGCAGGCGAGCCAGGACGACCAGCCGCAGCAGACCGTCGTCCCACGAGGCGTCGATCAGCTCGGCGTCGACGACCGTCGCGCGCGCCGCGCGCCGGATCGCGAAGAGGTCGCCGGCATCGCCGCGGCGGAGTGCGGAAACCTCCGCACGACGCCACACCGGCAGGTGGGGGTCGACTGACTCCGGGACAGAGCGGCGGACCAAGTCCGAGACCGCGTCGAAGATCTCGGCCGCATCATCGGCCGGGATACGGTCCACGTTCGCGACGACGGCCCGCCCCATGGCCTGGGCTGCACCGACCGTCCGCAGCGCGGTGACCACGGCAGGGTCTGCGCCCGGACGGTCCACCGCGTCGACCGCGCGACGGTAGTGCTCCCAGTACGCCGCCTGGGTCACCGTCGCGGCCGAGTTGTTGGTGCCGTCGCGGCGATCGATCCAGCGGTAGCAAGGGTAGGACGCCAGCACCGACGCCACCGGCGCGCACGCGAACACCTGACCCATGAAGTGGTGATCCTCCAACCGCACCCGACCCTCCAGGAACCGGATCCCGTGCTCCATCAGGAACGACCGCCGAAACAGCTTGTGCACCGTCCGCGACTGCATCACCCCGTCGGCAACCAGATCCGCACGCTCCACGTCACGCCGCGCCAACCCCCAGTACGGCGTCCCCCCACCGACCCGCACCACCTTGCCCGCCACCACGTCCGACCCGTTGCGATCAGCCATCGCGACCATCCGCTCCAACGCCTCCGGGAACAGCTCGTCGTCCTGATCGGAGAAGAACACATACTCACCCCGCGCCCGCTCCAACCCCACGTTGCGCGGACGCCCCGGCCACCCCGAGTTCGCGATCGAGACCACCACCATGTTCGAACGCTCCGCCGCCCGCGCCCGCAACCACCCCAACGTCTCCCCATCACGAGACCCGTCGTCGACGAACACCAGCTCCACCGCACGCCGCCCCAACGACTGCGCATCCAACGACGCCAACAACGGCACGATGTTCTGCCCAGGCTCGAACACCGGCACCACCACCGACACCCGCGGACCACCCCACGGCAACAGCCGCCGTACCCACCCCGCCCGACCAACGACCACGTCAAGCCCCCGGCATGTCGACAAACCCGAGACGGAACGAGACTCAGGATAGACTCGCTCGCTACCGGCGGAGGGCTTCCGAGGAGGAGGCGGTCGCGTGAGATGGGTGCTCGAGCGATCGCGTGCGCGCTCCTGGGGCCTGAAGGGCCGTCGGACGCCGACCCCGTCTGCACCCCCTCCCACGTGGACTGCCGCCCTCCGATCAGCGTCGTGGTCACCCGACGGGTCCTTGACCATCGCGGGCTGGGTGTACGTCGGGGGCGTCGCCATGGAGTCCATCCCCACGTCGGCGCGGGTCTCGCTGACAGATCTTGCGACCGGCCGCACGATCGACGTGCGCACACAGAGCCGGCGTGACCCCGAGGTCAACCACGTCGCGGCCGACCCTGACCACGACTACGCCGCCGGCGCCTTCGCGGCCGAGCTGCCTGTGCCCGACGGCGCTCCCGGGACGGACTGGGACGTGCGCATCGCGCTCGGGACGGGCGCCCAGCGGTGGTCCGGCCCGCTGACGACCCTCTTCCGACGTGCGTCGGCCGGCTGGATCCCCCGTCGGCTCCTCGACGACGGAGCACAGGTCGTGCCGACCTGGCTGCCGGACCGAGGACTTGTCCTCCGCCTCGTACGACGCCAGGTGACCGCCCGGTCCTCGTCGGTGTCGGAGGGGCGATGGACCATCGGCGCCACCATCACCGGGCGGCGCCCGGTCGCTGCGCAGCTGGTCGGGCCGGAAGGTGCCGTGCTCGACGGCGAGGTCGAGGACGGCGCCAAGGTGGAAGGAGGGTGGCGCGCCAGCCTCCGGTTTCCCCTCCCGGCCGCAGGAAGCGGTGTCTGGCAGCCTCACGTGGGCCTCGCCGGGGGAAGCCGCAGGCCCGTCCACTGGTCCGAGGAAGACGCGCCCGCACAGGCCGGGTCGTTGAGCATCGTGGTGACGCCGACCGGCAAGCTGGACGTCACCCACCCGGCCGACGAGGTCGTCGTCGACGAGGTCGAGGTCGTCCCCGGGGAGCTTCCGGAGCTGCTCCTGCGTGGCCGCGCGGCGGCCGGCTGCGAGACCTTCACGCTCGTCCTCAGCGGACCTCGCACCGACAGCACCGCGCACGTCTCGGTCACAGACGGACGGTTCGCCGCCAACGTCCCCCTCTTCGCGGCGTCACAGCTCTGGTCGACCGACGCGCTTCCGCTGCCGATCGGAACGTACCGCGCCGACGCGGTGCGTCCCGACGGCGTCCAGGTCCTCGTCCGGCTCACCGAAGAGGCCGTCAGACGCGCCTGTGGCCGGTGGACGTCCGCGCCTGCCGTGATGGTCCGTCCAGAGCGCGGCCCCCGCAACCGTCTTGAGGTCAGGCTGGCACCGCCGCGCGAGGCCGAGGAGTGGAGCGAGCTCGGTCAGCGCCGCGAGGATGCCGCGTATCGCTCGCGGCACTACGCACCGGAGGATGCCGTGCTCTTCGAGAGCTTCCTCGGCAAGCGAGCAGCGTGCAACCCGCTGGCGATCCGCAACGAGGTGGCGCGGCGGCAGCCGGAGCTTCGACGCGTGTGGAGCGTGTTCGAGGCCTCTGTGCCCGTTCCCGAGGGCGACGAGAAGGTGCTGATCGGGACCCGGAGGTGGCGGGACGCCCGAGGGTCCGCCCGCTACATCGTGACCAACGACTGGCTCCGTCGTTTCGAGCACCGTCCGTTCCAGACGTTCGTCCAGACGTGGCACGGCACACCATTGAAGAAGCTCGCGCTCGACCGCCGCCCGCGCGGCCTGGACGCGGACTACCAACAGCTCGTGCGCGACGAGGTCTCGCGATGGGACCTTCTCGTGAGCCAGAGCCCGTTCATGACCCATGCGCTGCGCAGTGCATACAGGTACGAAGGGCCTGTCCTCGAGGTGGGCTACCCGCGCAACGACATCCTGAGCGGCCCACCCGACCCTGAGCGGGTCCGTCGCGTCCGCGAGCGCCTGGGACTCTCGGCTGAGTCCCCGGTGATCCTGTACGCGCCGACCTGGCGGGAGGACAACGAGCGTCGCACACCGCTGCCACCCGATCCTCAGACGCTCGTCGCGCGCCTGGGCTCGTCGATGACGTTGCTGGTCCGCGGCCACGCAGAGAACATCCGCCACGACCGACGGATCCACGGGCCGAACGTGCTCGACGTGACGTTGTACCCCGACATCTCCGAACTGTTCCTCGTCACCGACGTGCTGGTCACCGACTACTCGTCGCTGATGTTCGACTTCGCGGTGACAGGGCGTCCCATCGTCTTCTTCGTCCCGGATCTCGACGAGTACCAGAACGTCAGCCGCGGCCTGTACCTCGTGCTCGAGGACATCGCACCAGGCCCCGTGCTGCACACCAGCGAGGACGTCGCAGAAGCCCTGTCGGACCTGCAGTCGTTGCGAGCGGAGCACCGCAGCGCCTACGCCGCCTGGCGCGAGCAGTTCGTTCCCTTTGATGACGGTGGCGCGACCGCCCGCGTGGTCGATGCCGTGTGGCCGGGCTCCGTCACATCGTGAGCGGCATCGTCCTCGGCCGTCGGCGGGGCGGCCCGACCCGGTCTCCGGAGAGTGCGTTGAGGCTCCGGCTGACCGGCGACCACCTGTGCGTCGAAGTGACCCTCGCTGATCGCTCGCGGATCGAGGGATTGCTGCTGCGACACCGCGACACCGGGCGCGAGACGACGGTCGTCCCTGTCCGGGAGGAACGGGGAGACGGCACCGTCGGCTTCGACATCGACATCTCCGCCGCGGTCCGGGCGGACCCCTCGTGCGAGTGGATCGACCTGTGGATCAAGGTCTCCGGCGAGGATGACCCTCGTCGTCTCGGCCGGTTCGCGTCGACCGATCGCGGCGGGGCCGTCTCACCGACAGAGGTCGACGGGCTGACCGCGACCGTTCACATGACGCACAAAGGCAACGTCAGCATCCGCGTACAGGCCGAGCGCTCCCGTGAGGTGGCGCTGTGGACCCGCGAGATCTCCCTGCGCCACGGCCGGATCGCCTTCGCTACCGACGTCGTCACGCACAACGTCCGCGTGGTCTCGGCCGTCCTGGCGGTGATCTCGCGTGAGAGCGGGGACGCCACGCGGCTCTCCGTGGGCATCCGGCCGCTGGAAGAGGACACACGTCGCCTCCACGGCCTGCTCCGCTACCGCGTCGACGCAGACTTCGACGTGGGTGTCCTTGCTCGGGCCGGGGAGCACGACAGCGACATCTACGACCTCGCTCTGCTCCTCACGCTCGAGGGCTTCGACGAAACCGTCGAGCGAGGGATCCGCATACCGCCGTACCGGGTAAGACGCCGTCTGCGCGCGGTCGAGGTGTCCGCCGGTGACACAGGCCACCTCGTCACTCCCTACTTCAGCTTCAAAGCACAGCGGCTCTGCCTGAGGGTCGAGCAGTTCTCGAGTGCCGACCTCGAGTTCATGCGCCGCGTGCTACGGCTCGGCTGGGCGTTCGCCCTCGTCCGCCCGTTCAGCAGGATCTGGCTGATCGGGGAGCTCCCGTACAAGGCGCAGGACACCGGCTTCCACTTCTTCCGGTGGATCCGCACGAGCCACCCCCGTCGACGCGCGTACTACGTCATCGAGCGTGACTCCCCTGAGCGTGCGAACGTCGAGCCGTACGGGAACGTCGTCCTGCACCGCTCTCGCCGTCACATCCTCTACTCGTTGCTCGCGTCGCGGCTTGTCGGTTCGCACCACGCCGAGTACCTGCTCGCCTCGCGCAGCCCTCGCTTCGTACGGTGGTCGCGCGGAGTGCGTGTGTTCCTGCAGCACGGGGTGATGGGCACGAAGAACATGACCGGCAACTACGGCCGCCGTGCGTCGACGGACTTCCGGACCGACCTGTTCCTGGTCAGCTCCGAGCGCGAGCGCGAGATGGTGGTCGATGACTTCGAGTTCTTCCCCGGCCAGGTGCGAGTCACCGGTCTCTCGCGCTTCGACGCGCTACTCGCCGACGACGTGGACGTCGAGCGCGCCCTGTTGATCATCCCGACCTGGCGTGACTGGCTGAGAGCGCGTGACTTCGGCGAGAGTGAGTTCTTCGAGCAGTGGAACGGGCTGCTGACCTCGGCGAGGTTCCAGGAGATGATCCGCCGCCACGGGCTGGCCGTCTGGTTCATCCTCCACCCGAACATGCGCGAGTACGCAGAGCGCTTCGACGCCCCCGGCGTCGTCGTCCTGCAGCAGGGCGACGCGCCGGTCCAGGACCTCCTCAAACGCAGCGCCGTCATGCTCACCGACTACTCCAGCGTGGGGTTCGACTTCAGCTTCCTCCACCGTCCGGTGGTCTACTTCCAGTTCGACCGCGCGCGGTTCCTCGGTGCCCGTGGCTCACACCTCGACCTCGACGCGCACCTTCCGGGCGAGATCGCCTTCTCGCACGACGAGGCGCTCGATCGGCTGGACGAGGTGCTCAAAGCAGGGATGACGATCTCCGAGCGCAACCGCGCGCGGGCCGACGCGTTCCTCGAGCGCCGCGACCGCGACAACAACGAGCGGATCTACGAGGTGGTTCGCCGCGCCTGGTCCCCACTGACGCCGGTGCGGCGTCTGCGCAGCGCCTCCCCGTCACGTGCTCTCTTCAACCGGTTCCGCAAGAGCCGCTTCTACTTCCCCGCCATGCGCGTGCTCTACCGCCTGGCGACGCTGCTGCCGCGACGCGACCTCGTCGTCTTCGAGAGCGCGAACGGGAAGCAGTACGGCGACAGTCCTCGCTACCTCTACGAGAAGCTGCTCGAGCGTGGAACCGAGAGCACTCTCGTGTGGGTCAACGACTCGACCGTCCGGCTCCCCGACCCGAGCACGCGCAAGGTACGGCGGTTGAGTCCGCGATACTTCTGGCTGCTGGGTCGGGCGAGCCACTGGGTCAACAACCAGAACTTTCCGCACTACCTGCGCCCGGCCCACGGGACCCGCTACGTGCAGACCTGGCACGGCACACCGCTGAAGAAGATGCAGCACGACCTGGAGCAGGTCCACGGTCGCCGCGACGACTACCTCGAGCGCGTCACGAAGATGACCGGCTACTGGGACGACCTCGTCTCCCCGAGCCCGTACGCCACGGCGGCCTTCCGTAGCGCTTTCCAGTACAAGGGTCGCGTTCTGGAGTGCGGCTATCCCCGCAACGACGTGCTGCACTGGCCGGACGCCGACGAGCGAGCGGACCTCGTCCGCCGCAGGCTCGGGATCCCGGCCGAGAAGCGCGTCGTCCTCTACGCGCCGACCTTCCGAGACGACCGTACGAGCGGCGGGGGGTTCGCGGCGCAGGCCGAGCTCGACCTCGCGCGCCTGCACGACCGGCTCGGCGACTCCGTCGTCGTTCTCCTGCGGATGCACTCGGTCGTTCGTGGGCGGGTCACGGTCCCCGAGGACCTTCGCCGATTCGCCATCGATGCGTCGCGCTACCCGGACACGCAGGAGCTCCTGCTGGTCGCCGACGTGCTGGTCACGGACTACTCATCGGTCATGTTCGACTTCGTAACGCTGGACCGGCCGATCGTGTTCTACACCTACGACCTCGACCACTACCGCGACGACCTCCGCGGTTTCTACTTCCCGTTCGAGGAGCAGGCACCCGGGCCGCTCGTCCGCACGAGCGACGAGGTGGCCGACGCACTGTCCGAGGCGCTCTCCGGGAGCGAGGGCTACGCCCGCGCCCGTGCTGACTTCCGTGCCCGGTTCGCCCCGCTCGACGACGGCTCGGCCTCCGAGCGGGTCCTGGACGCCGTGTTCGGGCGATCCGACGACCGCTGATGGGCGGGTGCCCTTCTGCGGTCCAGTCAGCCTCGCCGAAAGATCGTCGCTCGCTTCTGCAGGCGGAGGTCCTCGCGCGAGAACCCCGGCAGGAGCTCCTCCCACATGCGAGCGACCTCCTGCTCGTCGTTGCGAATCATGTCGTCGAGGACGACCGACACCCGGTCGGCGAACCGGTCCCGCATCATCGGCACCGCCGGGAAACGGGCGTGCACTCCGGTCGCGGCCGGCGGGCCGTCGACGAGGAGCAGTCCGACATCGGAGAGAGTCTCGAGCGCCGCGGGGTCGTACCAACGGCCGCGGTAGCCGGCCACATCGACCTCGGTCAGGGGAGCGTCCCGGACCTCGGCAACGTCGCCGAGGCCATGGCGAGCGAGGACGGCTCGCGTCTGCTCCCCGAAACCTTCGTGGTGCTCGAGTGCCACGACCTTGCAGTCGAGACCGAAATGGCGGATGGCGAGGCCGAACCAGAGCGTCGAGACACCACTTCCGCACTCCACGATGAGCGACGGCCGGCGCGAGAGCAGCTCGTCGACGACTACTTCCACCAGATCCGGCGAGGCCGCCCATCCACCCATGGCGGGAACCCTGCCCTCGACAGGGAGCAGAGAGAACAGGTGGATGGCCGACTGGATCTGGGCGAGCTGAGCGGAGTTCTCGACGGTCCGCCTGCTGACATCCCTGTTCAAGCCCGTCTCGAGTGCCCGGACGGCCGTGGCGGTACGAGACTGCCCCACCTCGAGGCGTCGCACCGAGACCTGGAGCTCCTGCCACTCCTCGGCATGCCTGGTCCGTTCGGACTCGAGGTCCTCCGTGAGCTCGGCGTGCCGCTCTGCCAACATCTCGAGCGCCTTCCGAACGGCATGACGTTGACCCTGCGCGACGGACGCAGCGCGTCGCACTGCCCACAGGACAAGTGCGAGGGAGGCGACAGCGCCGACGAATGCACAGGCAGCAACGATCCCCGCGCCGATGCCGCCGGCCGCCGCGAGCCAGCCCACCGCAACCGCGACGACGACGAAGGCCGCAGCACCGGCAACGGCGACGACCGGGCGCCCTCCCAGTCGGCGCACCATCGCCGAGGACGCACGCGAGACGCGCGCAACGCGGGATCGCTCTACCGCCTCGCGCCGGCGCTCGGCCTTCGCGCGGGCGGCCTTCTCGTTCTTGAGCCGCGCACGGACGCGCTGAGCACGCTCGCGCTGAGCAGCGAGCCGCTCGTTCTTCACCTCGAGACTGTTGCGCAGGTCGGCCACAACCGACCGCAGGCGCGTGACATCCTCACGCTCACGGCCCACTGCTCGCCGGGGATCATTCATCAGGAGGCGAGCCCACAGGTCGTCGACCTCGCCCGCCGTCCGCGTCGATCCCACCGACATGGCCACCACCGGCACGTCGCCGAGCCAACCCACGCCATCGACACCGAGCGGAGCGTACGAGCTCAGATCCCCGTCGAGCCGGCCGAGGTCCACGAAGAGCTGCAGCTGCGGCTCTTCGGCGACGCGCGCGACGGCGAGCCGTACGAGGTCGGCGGGAAGGCTCCCTGACAGAAGGAAGCCCGACACCACCCCGGCACTGCGGGGAAGCTCGCCGTCGGACACGACGACGTCGTCACAGCTGTCACGGAGCTCACCCACGGTCGCCCCAGGCTGGGTCGAGACCACCACGAGCTGCCCTCGGACATGGATGTCGTACCTGCCGTCCACGTGTCCTCCTCGTCGCCGACCCGCGAGACTCATCCGGGCCTCGGATAGCATTGCACGGGCCCCGCCGCGGGCCTGACCGGCCCTGCCTCGAAAGCCCCCGGGGGAACTGTGACCCAGCACGACCGAAGCCATCAGCCGACGGTGACCGTCATCGTCCCGAGCTACCTCGGCGCCAAGCTCCTGCCGACCAGCCTCGGCTCGCTGGCGCGGCAGACCCTCGCACCACGAGAGTTCGAGGTGGTCGTTGTCCTCAACGGTCCCGAAGACGAGTCACGGACGGCGATCGACGATGTTCGCACCGCGTTCCCTGAGCTCCGCCTACGCATCGTGGAGGCCTCGACCGCAGGTGCAGGCAACGCGCGCAACCTCGGCCTGGACGCGGCCGCAGGGCGGTCCGTGACGTTCGTCGATGCTGACGACGAGGTCACGCCGGGCTACCTGAAGGCGCTGCTCGCGCACGCCGGGCTGGGGATCGTCCCCGTCGCCTCGGTCGCCGACGTCACGGACGGCGGCGCGGCGCCGACCTTCGACAACTACCTGTCGAACCGCCTCCTGGCCCGGGCCGGCGAGGTGACCGACCCGACGCAGATCCCGTCCTCCCTCGGTTTCGTGGCCGGCAAGATCATCCCGACCGCGGTGGCACGTGCCAGCAGGTTCGACACGACCCTGCGCAGCGGGGAGGACGTGGTCTACTGGTTCGACGTGTTCGAAGCCGCCCCGTTCCGGATCCGGCCCGTCGCCCTCGACTCCGACGGTGTCTACCTCCGTCACGTGGTGGCGAACTCGATCTCCCGGCAGGCGCGCTCCTATGACTTCTCGGTGACTCAGCGGCTCGACGTCATCGAACGGCTCTGGTCCCGACCGGCCGAGGAACCCCGAAGCCGCAAGCTCCGTGCGTCCTTCATCTCCGGGCAGGTCTCGCTCGTGAATGCCCATCTACGTGTCGAACCGGACGACCACACGAGGGTCGTGGAGGACATCCGGTCCCGCGGGCTCGAGGACGCGATCCCGTGGCGCCGCCTCAACGCGGGCATTGCGCGCGACCTCGGGATCCTCTACTCGTTCCTCCCCTACGCCGACACCAGTGCACTCGTCGCCGCGCGTCGCATCCGCGATCGCGGTGTCGTCGTCGACGTCGTGTCCAACAAGATGGGAGCGGACAAACCCACCGACTGGTCCGCAGGCGTCATCGCGCGCGAGAACCTCGACAGGACTTTCGAGGTCGACGCGCGTACCGCGGCCTTCGAGTGGGGCCCGTTGAAGACGTTCACCCGCCGTGCGCTGGCCAAGGTGGCCGAGTGGGAGGACGAGAAGGGCCTCTACCGGAGCGTCTACAGCAGGACGATGTGGCCGGGGTCCAACCTCGTCGCCGCCCTGCTGAAGCTCCGCCGACCGGAGATCCGCTGGATCGCGGAGTTCTCCGACCCCCAGCTCTTCAACGCGTACGGGCAGCGTCGCGTCGGTCAAGCGAGCACCGACTCCCTGTGGAAGGAGCTTGCCGCCGGGCTGGCATCGGCAGGCGTGGACGCGCCCGCTGACCGCAACATCCCCCATCTCGTGGAGCTCCTGGCCTACGCGCTCGCGGACGAGATCGTCTTCACCAATCAGCACCAACGCACGTTCATGCTCGACTACCTTCCCGAGCAGCAGCTGGTCGAGCGCGTTCTGGAACGCTCACGGGTCTCGCACCACCCGACGCTCCCCGAGTCCTTCTACCACCGCGTCGACGGTGAGTACCCGCTCGAGCCGGGTTTGCTCAACATGGCCTACTTCGGCGCCTTCTACGCCACGCGTGGCCTTACTGAGGTCGTCGAGGCGCTGAAGGCGCTGACGCCTGCCGAACGGACGAAGGTTCGCCTGCACGTGTTCACGTCGGATCCCGCGACCCTGTCACAGGAGCTCGAGGCACACGGTCTGACGGACGTCGTCACTGCAAACCCGTACGTCTCCTACTTCGCATTCCTCGAGCTGACCACCCGCATGGACGTCCTTCTCGTCAACGACGCCCGGACTCGCGACCACTACGACGTCAATCCGTTCCTGCCATCGAAGTGGTCCGACTACGCAGGCAGTGGCAGCGACGTCTGGGCCGTCGTCGAGGAAGGCAGCATCTTGTCGACGATGCCGACGGCCTACCGGTCGCCTCTCGGCGATCCCGGGGCCGCCGTCGCCGCGGTGCGCCGGATGCTCGCAGATCGCGGTCTCGCGGACGCGCCGGACCTCACTCGTTGAGGTCGGGCGCGCGGTACTTCCGCGCGGACCCCTCGATCGCGGCGACGACGCGCTCGCGGCAGCGCCCGTCCCGCTGGGGGAACGTCGCCGCGACCCGGTCGAGGTAGAGCTGGTCGGGAGCGTGTCCGCGGTCGACGATGTCGACCGCGGCGGCGACCGCGGCGTCCGCGGTCTCGGTGACCGGTCCGAAGCCGTCCCGGTCGTACTCAAAGTAGCCGGCCCGTCCGACGTGCCCGCCCTGCGTCATGCGCTCTCGGTCGAACTGGAAGTACACGACCGGCCGGTCGAGGTAGGCAGCATTGAAGGCGACCGAGGAGTAGTCCGTCACCAGGACGGCGGACCGGGCGAACAGCTCACGGACGTCGCGGCCCTCGAAGCTCATGACCTCGACGTGGTCCGGAAGGTCGAGTCGGCCCGCCAGCACGTCCATGTTCGGGTGCGGGAGGAACGCCACCTTGAGACCGTGCCGGGCTGCCGCGTCGGCCAGCTCCTTCGACCGCAGGACGGCCAACCACTCCTGTACGTAGTCGGTCTCCTCGATGCCGTCGATGAGGTCCCGTCGTTGAGAGCCGCGCTTGAGCGGAGGAACCAGCCAGACGCGCCAGGTCGGGCACACCAGCACGAGGTCCCGCTCATCGGGTCCGAACCGCTGGCCCTGCTCGAACAACAGGTCGAACCGCGGAAGACCGGTCAGCTTCGTCTCTCGCTCGGTGTAGATGTACGGGGTGTCGTCCCCGACGATCGAGTCGTGCTCCTGCTGGGTGCTGGTGATGAACACGTCGAGCGGTCGGTGGTTGAGCCAGCTGGACAGGTCGTCCTTGATCACTCCGTGCTGCAGGAAGGTGAACCGGTAGGCGGGCGTCGCGAGCGCCGTGATCGCCGGCGGACGACACACCGCGATGTCAGCGTGCGACGACACCAGGTGCCGGCAGTTGAGCATCAAGATCTTCCACAGCACGGAGCCGTGCGCGACCACCCGGCGCCCGTACGCTGCACGCAGGCGCTTCCAGTCAGGCGTTCCTCGCTGGACGGTGAAGTACGCGTCGATGTCCTGGCGGTTCTCGCGGACGTACTGGAAGAGATGCTCGGCACTGTCATCAGCGTTGTGGATGCGGTCCATCAGCACCCACGAGCTCCGGAGCCTCCGGCTCACGGGCCGGCTTCTGGCCACACGGAGGAGAAGCCGGTCGCGCCAGGCCATGGCGTTCGCACCGCCGGAAGCCTTCCGGCGAGGCTGCAGCGCCTGTCGGAGGCGCGAAGGCGAGAGCGTCCTTGCCGGGACCGGTGGCTGCGCGAACCGGAGCTCACGCACACGACCGGCGACAACCAGACGCAGCGCCCGCGTGGCCGGCACCCAGTGGAGGCGCTCCCGCAGCAACGGACGACCGTGGTAGTAGAGCGCGCGGACCTTCGTGTAGGCCGGTGGCGTGGCTTCACCGCCCGACAGGATCTCGTCGTCAGGCGCCTCCCCGGTGAACCGATAGGCGATGCGGACCAGACCCTGTCGGGAGTCGAGCCGCTCGGCGAGGGCGTACGAGGAGATCCAGGGCTCTTCCCGGTAGGCGTGCAGGAGAACGTCGCGAGAGGCTCCCCGAAGGGGCACGAGCGAGAACGATTGCACCACCTCGGGATCGAGAAAGTCGACGATCTGGGTCATCAGGGCGTGGAACTCGTCGGCCTGGGCGGACGGGGCGACCACCTTCGAACCCGAGTCCTCGGCCGCGAAGTAGTAGCTGAGCTCGTACACGACGAAGTTCTGAAGCCACTCGGGAACATGTCCGAGGTCGCGCTTCGCCGTCTCGAGGGCATCGAGGTAGCCGTGGCGGAGGACGGCCGTGAACCTGCCGGGATGCCGCTGCGAGCTCTGCAACGTGGAGCTCTGGTCGCTGCGCTTGCGGTACTGGTAGCGCGCAGTCGCCAGGAACGCCACCGTCGGTTCCGGCGTGAGCAGCAGGTAGCGGCAGCTGAAGTGACCGTCCTCGAAGTTGGGGCGGATCCGGTGGTCGAACCGCAAGCCGCTCTCACGGAGCCGGTCGACGCGATAGAAGGCGGCCGGTGCACTGCCGTGGAAGTGGTCGGGAAACGTCGTCAATCGCCGTGCGCGGTCACCAGCTGCGAAATGACGGCGCAGCGGGTGCTTGTCCGCGACATTGCCCGTGGAGTCGTTGAGAAGGACACGGTTGGTAGCCACCATGTCGATATCGTCACGACCGTCGAGGAAGTCGACGACGCTGCGGATGTAGCCGGGCTCGAGGATGTCGTCGGGGTCGGGAAACGTGACCCACTCGCCGAGCGCGACCTCGAGACCCGCATTGCGTGCGGCGCCCTGGCCGGCGTTCTGCTGGGTGAGGACACGCACCGTCCCAGGCCGTCTGCTCTCCCAGGCGCGGAGATCCGCGAGGGTCTCGTCGTTCGACCCGTCATCGACCATCACGACTTCGAGGAGCCCTGGGTTCTCAGCCATCTGAACCTCGACGGAGGCGATGAAGTCGGGGAGGTAGCGTGCCACGTCGTACGCGGCAGAGACCATCGAGAACCGTGGTCGCGGTGAACCGTCCACTCGGACAAGACCTTCCGTCGGAATTCGCACAGGGGGCCGGCAGCGCGGCCGGACGAGGGTCGATCGTACCTACCCGCTCGACGACGCCCAGCATCGGCACGCGAGGGCCCGCGTGCCCACGATGCACCCGGGCCGCTGCGTCAGAGGCGTTCGACTCCTGGCTCGTCGACGACACCACGCAGGTCCAGGAAGCGGCGTGCCGCCTCTGCCAGGGCACGGAGGTCGAAGCCTGCGTGGTTCTGGACGAGCACCACGACATCCGCAGTGGCGGCGGCCTCGAGGAGCGACTCGCCCCCGACCGGACGGGCCCCTTCCACCTCCCAGTCGTCGACGTACAGGTCGTGGTAGCTCAACGATGCCCCCTGGGCGAGCAGCTGCTCGGCGAGGGGCTTCGCGGGGGTCTCACGCTGGTCGGCGATGTCCGGCTTGTAGGTGATACCGAGAAGCAGGACCTGGGCCCCCCGCAGGGCGATGGCGTCGTGGTTGAGCAGGTCCTGGATGCGCTGGACGACGTAGCGCGGCATCCCGGCGTTGATCTCCTGCGCGAGCTCGACGAAGCGGAACGGGTAGCCGAGCTGCTCCTTGACGCGGTGCGAGAGGTAGTTGGGGTCGATCGGGATGCAGTGTCCTCCGACGCCGGGGCCTGGCCGGAAGGCCTGGAAGCCGAACGGCTTGGTCGCGGCCAGGTCGATGACGTTCCAGAAGTCGATGCCGAGCTCGTGAGAGAACCGTGCCATCTCGTTGACGAGCGCGATGTTGACGTGGCGATAGGTGTTCTCCAGCAGCTTCGCCATCTCGGCCTCGCGGGTGCCCCTTGCGGGAACGACCTGCTCGACGAGCTGCGCGTAGAAGGCTGTGGCCTGCTTGCCGCACTGATCGGTGAGGCCGCCGACGACCTTGGGTGTGTTGGCGATGGTGAAGGTCTGGTTGCCGGGATCGACTCGCTCGGGCGAGAACGCGAGCGCGAAGTCCTCGCCGGCCATCAGGCCGGACCGCTCCTCGAGAACCGGGCGGAGGACCTCATCGGTCGTCCCCGGGTAGGTCGTCGACTCGAGGACCACGAGGGTGCCCTTCGTCAGGTGCTCGCCGATCGCGCGCCCTGCGGACAGCACGGCCCCCAGGTCGGGGCCCCCTGCCGGGCCCAGCGGGGTGGGAACGCAGATGACCACGGTGTCGGCCGTCGCCACTACGGAGCTGTCCGTCGTCGCTCGGAAGCCGCCGTCGAGCATCTCGGAGATCTCAGCATCGCTCAGGTCGTCGACGTGCGAGACGCCGGCGCTCAGGCCCTCGACGACTCGGCGCGACGTATCGAGCCCGATGACGTCCAAGCCCTTGCGGACGGCCTGCTGTGCCAGGGGCAGGCCAACATAGCCCATACCCACGATGACTAGAGTGGTCAACTCAGAACCTCTTTCGCTGTGTCGCGCCCAAGTCTGACACAGTGCCCCACCCCGCCCTCACGTCCAGCCCAGAAGGAACCATGTCAGACCTCGTCATGCACATCACCGGTGCGCGGCCGAACTTTCCCAAGGCTGCTCCGGTCGTCGCCGCGCTCGCAGAGCGTGGGGTTGCGCAGAAGCTCGTCCACACCGGCCAGCACTACGACGACAACATGTCCGCCGTGTTCTTCCGCGAGCTCGGACTCCCGCATCCCGATGTGAACCTGGGAGTCGGCTCGGGTAGCCACGCGTCGCAGACTGCTGCGATCATGACCGCGCTCGAGGCCGTGGTGCTGGAGGACCGTCCAACACTGGTCATGGTCTACGGCGACGTCAACTCCACACTTGCTGCCGCGCTCGTCGCTTCCAAGCTGGGCATCGGGATCGCGCACGTCGAGGCGGGCCTTCGGTCCTTCGACTGGACGATGCCCGAGGAGATCAACCGGGTGGTGACGGACCGTCTGGCGGACCGCCTCTACGCCACGAGCGCTGACGCGGTCGCCCACCTGGGCAACGAGGGCGTCTCCGCCGACAAGATCCGCCTGGTGGGCAACCCCATGATCGACACACTGCTGGCCCACCGCGACAGGTTCGACGGCTCACGGGTGCGCGACGAGCTCGGTCTCGCCGACAGGTACGGCGTCGCAACCCTTCACCGCCCGGGCAACGTGGACGATCCGGCAGCTCTCAAGCCGCTCGTCGAGGCGCTCACCTCGGTCGCCGACGAGATCGACATCGTGCTGCCGGTTCACCCCCGCGGCGCCGCACGCCTGGAGCAGTCGGGCCTCTTGGCGCATCCACGGGTCCACGCCGTCGATCCTGTCGGCTACACCGAGTTCCTCGGGCTGGTCGCCGACTCCGCGCTCGTCGTCACCGACTCCGGCGGCATCCAGGAGGAGACGACCGTTCTCGGCGTCCCCTGCCTGACTCTTCGTCCGAACACCGAGCGCCCGGTCACCATCACGGACGGTACCAACCAGCTGGTGAATCCTCAGTCCCTGCCGGCCGCAGCCGCCAAGGCGCTCGCCGCTGGTCGCCCGACCACGTGGCCCGTTCCGCCGCTCTGGGACGGCCACGCGGGGGAACGCATCGCCCGCGACGTGGTGAACATGCTCGACTGAGACCTGCCGAGCGGCTTCCCACCTCCCGTGGTTCGTGGGTACTGTGATCCGAATTCCTACCCCTGGGACGGAGTCCACGTGAGCTCGACCGTTAAGCGAACCGCGACAAGGATCGTCAAACCGATCGTCGGCGACAAGACTTGGCAGCGGCTTCGGCGACTCGGGGGTGCGCCTCAACCCCAGCCGCCTGCGGTGTCTTCGCGTTCGCAGGCGCCTCCGCCGTCACCTCCCCCCTCGGGCGCGACTGTCGATGCATCGACTGCACGAGCGTGGTTCGAGCGACGCCGTCCCACGTACGTCCACCTGGCCAAGAGCGTCCAGCCCTATGTGCCGGTCGACGGCGTCGTGTTCGACGTCGGCGGCAATATCGGATTCTTCACCGAGGTTCTGGCCGAGACGGTGGGTTTCCGCGGCACGGTCCATCTGTTCGAGCCGCTCCGCAACCTTGCCGACCTCTGCACAGAGAATCTCTCGGGCAAGGCCTACACACCGATCGTTCACGCCTACGGTCTCGGCGCACAGGACGAGTCAACCGAGATCTTCGTCGCCGCCGACGGGAACCTGGGCTGGAACACTCTGATCGCTGACAAGACGCAGCCGGAGATGACGACGACACCGATCGCGATCCGCGCATTCGACGGCACAGGGATCAAGGATGTCCCGGACTTCGTCAAGATCGACGTCGAGGGCGCGGAATACCTTGTCCTCCGCGGGCTCCTCCCGGCGCTGCAGACGTGGGAGACCCTCCCGGTGATTCTCTGCGAGATCGGCTGGGGAGAGAGCCACCCGGCTTGGGACGAGGAGCTGGCAGTCTTCGACGAGCTCGCCAAGCTCGGCTACAGCGCCCAGGATCTCGACGGCGGGCCGATCGAGGTCGCCGCGATCAGGAAGACGACGGACGTTCTGCTCGTCCCCGGAGATCCGGCAGCGCAGACCGCCGAGTGACAGGCTTTGCGGGCGCCACCGCCCGCAAAGCCTGAGCAGTTACTGTGCGGCTTCGTACGCCGCCCGCAACTCCTCGGACACCCGTCCGCGCTCGGAGACCTCGTAGCCGTTCTCGCGCGCCCACTCGCGGATTTCGGACGCCGACGACGACCCGCTCGCGCGACGTTTCGCGCTGCCTCCGCTGGAGCGTCGCCGGGCACCTCGGGCCTTGCGAGCCTCCGCGACGTACGGGGCTACAGCATCCCTCAGCTTCTTCGCATTCTTTGCCGAGAGGTCGATCTCGTACGAAACGCCGTCGAGAGCGAAGGAAATGGTTTCTTCGGCTTCTCCGCCGTCGATGTCGTCGACCAGGATCACCTGAATTTTCTGGGCCATGAGGGGAAATATACGCCGCCATTTCTTCGGCGACAATTCACGTGCTCAGGAGTTCATACTTCGCGGGCCGCGGGAAAAAGAATTGCCTCCCGAATTCCTACGCCCATCAGGAGCATGACCAGTCGATCGACGCCGAGACCCATCCCTCCGGCGGGCGGCATGCCGAACTCGAGCGCGCGGAGGAAGTCCTCGTCGACCTCCATCGCCTCGGGGTCGCCGGCAGCGGCCAGCTCGGCCTGCTCGACGAGCATCGCACGCTGGAGGACCGGGTCGTTCAGCTCCGAGTACGCGGGCGCCAGCTCGACGCCGTTGATGATGAGGTCGAACGCCTCCGCCAGGCCTGGCTTGCTGCGGTGCGGCTTGGCCAGCGGTCGGACCGACTGCGGATAGTCGGCGACGAACGTGGGCTGGATCAGTGTGTGCTCGACGAGCTTCTCGAACAGCTCCAGGACGATCTCCCCGGCACCCCAGCCGTCGCGCAAGGCGACGTCATGCTCCGCCGCCAGCTTGCGCAGCGTGGCTGCGTCGGTGTCGACGTCGACGACGGCCCCGACCGCCTCGCCGACGAGCTCGTGGATGGTCGCCCAACGCCAGTCGGCCTCGAGGTCGATCTCCACGCCGTCCCGCCCGGGAACGACCGTGCGATCCAGGGCACGAGCCGCGTCGCGGACGAGGTCGCGCAGGAGCTCCGCCATCGTGTGGTAGTCGCCGTACGCCTGGTAGGCCTCGAGCATCGCGAACTCCACATTGTGGGTGTTGTCGACGCCCTCGTTGCGGAAGGTCTTGGCGATCTCGTAGACCCGATCGACGCCCCCGACGAGCGCGCGCTTGAGGTGGAGCTCCAGCGCGATCCGCAGCAGCATCTCCTGGTCGAAGGCGTTCATGTGCGTCTTGAACGGCCGCGCGGCAGCGCCGCCGTTGGTGAACTGGAGCACCGGCGTCTCCACCTCGACGAAGTCGCGGCCGTCGAGCGTGCGTCGCAAGGACTGCAGGATCTTCGCCTTGGCCCGGACGATCTCACGGGCCTCGGGACGCACGACGAGGTCGACGTAACGCATCGTCGCCCGCAGGTCGTTCGACAGCGGGTTGTGCTCGTTCGGCAGCGGACGCAGCGTCTTCGCGGCTACCTGCCACCGGCGGACCGCGATCGAGAGCTCCCCCCGGCGGCTCGTGATGACCTCCCCCTCCACGGCGAGGTGGTCGCCGAGGTCGACGAGCGCCTTGAAGTCTGCGAGCGACTCCTCCCCCACCTCCGCGAGCGAGAGCATCGCCTGCATCTCGCTGCCGTTGCCCTCCCGAAGCCGGACGAAGCAGAGCTTGCCGGTGTTGCGGAGGAAGATCACCCGGCCCGCCGTGGCGACCTCGAGGCCGGTGTGCGCGTCCGGGCCGAGGACGTCAGCGTCGTGGGTCCCGACGATCTCGGTGATGGTGTGGGTGAACGGAACCGTCAGCGGGTACGGGGCGACGCCTGCGTCGATCATGCGCTGACGCTTCTCGAGCCGGACGCGCATCTGCTCCGGGAGGTCGTCAGTGTGCTGGGGCGGGACGGCGTCGGTCATGCCGACCAGGGTAGTCGGGGGCCCTGGCGGGTCAGGCGTTGCGTTCGGCCACGATGCGCAGGCCGATGAGTGTGAGGTCCGGGACGTGCGCGGTGACGGTCGTGCACTCGCCGAGCACGACGTCGGCGTTGCTCCCCGTCGCGACCACCGCGACGTCGTCGGTGCCGAGCGCCTCGATCATGCGAGTCACGATCCCGTCGACCAGTCCGGCAAACCCGAAGACCATGCCTGACTGGATGGCCTCGACCGTATTCTTGGCGACCACGCCCCGAGGGCGGACGAGCTCGACCGATCGCAGCTGAGCGCCGCGCCGAGCGAGCGCGTCCAGCGAGATGCCGATGCCCGCCGAGATCGCGCCGCCGACGTACCGTCCCTGAGCATCGACCACGTCGAAGGTCGTGGCCGTGCCGAGGTCGACGACGATGCAAGGTCGCCCTGCGTACAGGACGCCGGCTGCGGCGGCGTTCACGATACGGTCCGCGCCGACCTCGCGGGGGTTGTCCATCAAGATCGACACCCCGGTTCGCGTGCCCGGCTCGACGATGGAGACCGCGCAATGGCCGTAGTGGCGCTCCAGCAGCAGGCGCATCTCGTGCAGGATCGCGGGCACCGTGCACGACAGCGCCACTGCTTCGACCGGCCCAGCGGCGCTCTGCGAGAGCAGTCCCTGGACGAGCAGGTGCCACTCGTCCGCGGTCCGCGAGTCAAGCGATGCCACGCGCCAGCTCGCGGTCAGCTCGTCACCGTCGAAGACGCCGACGACCGTCTGGCTGTTTCGGACGTCGAGGCAGAGCAGGCTCACTGCCCCATCATGGCGCAGCGGGTGCTCAGGCGGTCGGGGTGGCCGTGAGATCACCGCGCACCGTGGCGCTGCCGGGGACCGGCGCGGCCGGGTCGGAGCCGGTGCCGAGGATTCGGTTCTCGGTGTCGACGAACACTACGCGCGGCTGGAGCTCTCGCGCCTCGGCATCTGTCACCTGTGCGTATGCGATGAGGATGACGAGGTCGCCGGGGTGCACGAGGCGGGCGGCTGCACCGTTGATGCCGATCACGCCCGAGCCGCGCTCGCCCTCGATCGTGTAAGTCTCGAGCCGCGCACCGTTGTCGATGTCGACGATGTGGACGAGCTCACCGGGCAGGATGTCCGCGGCGTCCAGCAGGTCTGTGTCGACCGTCACCGAGCCCACGTAGTGCAGGTCGGCCTGGGTCACTGTCGCCCGGTGGATCTTGGACTTCATCATGGTCCGCAGCATCAGGTGTCCTTGTCCGCGCCGAGGGAGACGGCGACGTTGTCGATCAGGCGGGTCGACCCGAGACGAGCCGCCACCAGCAGCCGCGCCTCCTGACCGGGGAGCGGGTCGGTGAGGTCGGCCGCGCGGAGGGTGAGGTAGTCGACGTCCACGCCATCCGCCTCCCCGAACGCCTTCTGCGCGGCGTCGAGGACCGCGACCGCGCCGGAGGGACCGGCGTCGGCACCCGCCCGCAGCGCTCGCGACAGCGAGACGGCGAGCTCGCGCTGGGCGTTGTCCAGATAGCGGTTGCGCGACGAGAGGGCGAGGCCGTCGTCCTCTCGGACGGTGGCGCATCCCACCACGACGACCGGGAGACAGAGCGTGCGCACCATCTGCCGGATGAGGACGAGCTGCTGGTAGTCCTTCTCGCCGAACACGGCGAAGTCCGGCCGCGCCAGGCCGAAGAGCTTGGCGACCACCGTGAGGACGCCGCGGAAGTGCGTCGGCCGGACGGCACCTTCGAGCTCGGACCCGAGCGGCCCAGGGTCGACGTTCACGCCGACGGCACCGGGCCCCTCTGGGTACATCTCGGTGACCTCGGGGTGGTAAACGACGTCGGCTCCGGCTCGGGAGAGCTTCTCGAGATCGGCGTCGAAGGTACGTGGGTAACGGTCGAGGTCCTCCCCCGCGCCGAACTGCGTGGGGTTGACGAAGATCGAGACCACGACCACGTCGGCGAGGTCACGGGCTCGAGCGACCAGGGCGAGGTGACCGTCGTGCAGAGCGCCCATCGTCGGCACCAGGGCGACCGTCAGACCCTGCGCGCGTGCAGGAGCGAGCGCGGCGTCGAGCGTGCCACGCGTGGAGACGACCACCGGGCCGATACTCATGCGCCGGTCCGCGAGTCCTCGTCGGCGACCAGCGTGGCGAGGAGATCCCACTCGGACTCACGCAGCACCCTGCGGATCGCGCGTGCGCGAGACTCGTCGAGCCGCCCGTCTGCGACGGCGTGCGCCGTGGTCGCGCGCGCCATCGCGACGTACGCGTCCATCGTGGGCGCGGGCTGCTCCTCGAGAGCGGCGAGGTGGGCGCGCACGGTCTCGACGTCACCGCGTACGACCGGTCCGGTGAGTGCCGCGTCCTCGTAGAGGAGCGCGTTGTCCAGCGCGGCCGTGAGGAGGGGGCGTAGGACCGCCGCAGGATCCTCGGCGCCGGTACGGCGCAGGACCTGCATGGCCTGCGACACGATCGTGACGAGGTGGTTGGAGCCGTGCGCGAGTGCCGCGTGGTACGTCGTACGGTCCTCGTCGCGAATCCACATCGGCCGTCCGCCGAGGTCGGCGACAAGACCTTCGGCGATCGCGCGGTCGTCTGCGGCGGCGGTGAGGCCGAAGACGCAGCCGCTGAGCCGGGCGAGGTCGACATCGGTGCCCGTGAAGGTCATCGCGGGGTGCAACGCGACAGGGCGCGCACCGACGTGCGCTGCGGCCGCGAGCACGCTGAGGCCGTGCCGTCCGCTCGTGTGCACGACGACCTGGCCCGGGCGGAGGTGACCGTCCAGGGCGAGCCCGGCGACGAGGCCTGCGAGCGCGTCGTCAGGGACGGCGAGGACGAGGACGTCCGAGCGGGCCGCTACCTCGGCAGGGCTGAGGAGCGGGACACCGGGGAGGAGGGTGTCGATGCGGGTCTGCGATGCGGCGGATCGGCCGCTGGCGGCGACGATCTCGTGGCCGGCCTCGCGCAGCCGGGCGGCGAGCACCGCTCCGACGCGACCTGCACCGACCACGCCTACGGCGTGGAGGGACTTCATCGAAGTGCCTTTCGTTCCAGTCCCACGGGCGGGGTACCAGACAAACGGACGCTTCTAGTCTACGTGCGCGAAACCTCGCCGTAACCCGCCTGTGGCGCGCCTCACATCTCGATGCGTCAAGCCCGGCTACGGCGGAGCCGAGAGACGGCACGACGCAACGGAGTGCGCTCGAGGCGCGCGACGCGCTCACGCAACCGGGCTGTCGCCTCCTCGAGCTCGCCGTACCGCCGCGTGATCTCGTCGAGCTGCTCCGTCCGGGCAGACAGATCCCGCTCGAGAGTCGAACGCGCGCCACTCTCGATCTCCGCCACCATCTGCGGTGAGGCCGTCCCTTCGTCCGCAACGACGATCTTGTGCATCTCGGCGAGGAAGCGCCGGTAGTAGTCGTCGGGATAGTGCACGTAGAACGGTCCCCACGGATGCTCGTCGTAGGTCGGGAACACGTCGCCCGTGAGATCGATCGAGGCCGCACGGAGGACTTTCACGGCTCGCGCGTCCATGCGGCTCCACAACGCGTTCGCGGAATCCACGTCGATCTTGTGGAGCCGTCGCGCTCGACGGTGCTCGCCACGCAACGGAACCAGGTGCGGCCGGTCGGGAAGATCCAGCCAACCGGTGTGATGGCCGTGGTGGACGATGACCTTCGACCGAGGGAGGTGCTCGGCGAGGAAGCCGGCGAAGCGGTCGAGCGCCTCTGACCACAGGGCGAAGTAGGCATCGGGATCCTCGCGGCCCCGAACCTGCTCGAGACGCCCCTCGTCGCGGAGCCGTCGGTAGAGATCGGTGTGACGGACCTTCCACCGGTTGTCGGTCAGGAAGCGACCATCGGGGAGTCGTACGCAACCGAAGTGGGCATCACCAAAGAAGTCCACGACGAGGTAGGCGGGCTGCAGCCGGACGACGTCGACCAGGAACGACTTGCTGAGCTCCGTGCGAACGTTCCAGAGGTCGTACTCGGACATGACCCGCGTGGGCTCCCATGCCTCGAGGACGGGCTCCGACATGAGGCTGAGGAGCGACATCTGGTTCTGCAAGAGATCGCACCGATAGGTCTCCTTGTAGCCCGGGTTGAACCGCGAGTTGAAGCAGTCCCGGGTGATGCAGCTGCCGAAGACCGCCACGCTCCTTGGCTCGGCGTCAGGCGTACGGTCCATGCTTGCGAGCAACCTCTTCGTCGGTCGTGCGGCGCTCCCGGGAGGGCGAGCGAACGCCTCCGGCGATCGTACATCCGCAGACGACTAGTCTGGACCCGCACGTGTGGAGGACGCAGAGGAGGAACCGCCCGGTGGAAGACGTTGTGCCATCGCTGCACGCCATCATTCCTGCCGGCGGGGCCGGCACCCGACTGTGGCCCGTGTCACGCGCAGGACACCCGAAGTTCCTCATCGACCTCACCGGCAGCGGTCGCAGCCTCCTGCAGCAGACGTACGACCGCCTCGTACCGCTGGTGGGGAAGGCAGGGGTCAACGTGATCACGGGTGCGCGCCATCGCGAGGCCGTCGTCGCCCAGCTTCCCGACCTCGCCGACGAGCAGATCGTCGCCGAGCCGTCGCCTCGCGACTCGATGCCGGCGATCGGCCTGATGACTGCACTGATCCACCGACGCGACCCGGACGCACTGGTCGCCTCGTTCGCAGCCGACCACCTGATCCTCGACGAGCCAAGGTTCCTGGATGCGGTGCGACAGGCCGCCGACGTCGCTCGGGAGGGCTTCGTCGCCACGATCGGCCTTCGCCCGCTCTCGCCGTCGACGGCCTACGGCTACATCGAGACAGGCGACGCGCTGCCTGCCGCCTCGGATGCTGCCGCCGTGCTTCGCTTCGTCGAGAAGCCCGAGGCAGCGCAAGCACTCGAGTACCTCCGCGCAGGAACGTTCCGCTGGAACGCCGGGATGTTCGTCTCGCGCGCAGACGTCATGCTCGACCACCTGCGCCGTGAGCAACCGCGGTTGCACGCCGGAATCGAGGAGATCGCCGCGGCGTGGGACGGGCCCGACCGTGACGAGGTGCTTGAAGGCACCTGGCCGACGTTGACGAGGATCGCCATCGACCACGCCCTCGCCGAGCCGGTTGCCGCCGCTGGAGGTGTGGCCGTGATCCGGGCCGACTTCGGTTGGAGCGACATCGGCGACTTCGCAGCAGTCTCCCAAGCCGTACTCGGAACGGAGCGAGACCTCGGCATCGTCGGTGACCCCCGGGACGTCGCTGCGGTCGACAGCAGCGGGATCGTGGTGACGTCTGGACGTGCCGTGTCCGTGCTGGGCGTCGAGGACATCGTCGTGGTCGACACGCCCGACGCCCTCCTGGTCACCACGCGGGCTCGGGCCCAGCAGGTGAAGCAACTCGTCGACCACTGGCGGGACGTCGGACGCGAGGACCTCCTCTGAGCGCCCGTCGCGCCCGTCGCGCGCGTGCCGCCGACGCTGTCCGCCGACTCGCCCGGGCAGCGCGAGGCCGCAACCGTCGACCGGCGCTGAGCGTGGTCGTTCCCGTCTACAACGTGGCCCCCTACCTCGACGAGTGCCTCGAGAGCGTTCTCTCCCAGAGCCTGCGCGAGATCGAGGTCATCGCCGTCGACGACGGCTCGACCGACGGCTCGAGCGAGATTCTCGCCCGCCACGCCAGCAACGACCATCGCCTGAGGGTCGTACGCCAGGAGAACGCCGGGCAAGGACCGGCGCGCAACCTCGGCGTCACGCTTGCCAGGGGCACCTTCCTCACGTTCCTGGACGCCGACGACACCCTCCCCGCGACGGCCTATCAGCATGCCGTCCAGACCCTGCAGCGCACCGGTTCGGACTTCGCCGTGGGCGAGGTGAACCGGGTGCGCAACGACGCCCGCTCGGCGGCGCCATGGGCCGCCTCCGTCCATGAGCGCGACCGCCTCGGCATCACCATTGACGACTTCCCGGACGCGCTACAGGACGTGATCGCCTGCAACCGGGTCTTCCGACGACGGTTCTGGGTCGAGGAGGTCGGAGGTTTCGAGGGTCGCGGCGCCTACGAGGACCACGTCCCCATGGTCCGGGCCTATGTCCGGGCAACGCGCTTCGACGTGCTCAAACGAGTCACCTACTACTGGCGCATCCGCGAGAACCAGACCTCGACCGGTCAGCAGAAGCATCAGCTCGCGAACCTCCGTGACCGGGTGGCCGTGAAGGCACAGGCACAGGACCTCCTCGAGCGTGAGGCGTCGGAGACCGTCTTCTCGACATGGCTCGGTCGGGTGCTCGACCTCGACTTCCCGCCGTACGTCAAGCACGCACTGATCGCCGACGACGAGTACCGCGCCGTCCTCGCGCAGGCCTACCGACGACACGTCGCCATGGCCACCCCCCACGCCTGGCGGTCGGTCCGGGTTTTCCACAAGCTGAGAGCATGGCACGTCGCAATGGAGCGGTGGGACGACGTCGAAGCGATCCAGCAGCACGTCCGCGACTACGGCCGGCCACCGAGGGCGCTCGTCCACGACGGACGGGTTGTGGCCGACCTGCCCATCGCGGACGACCTCGATCCGGACACACCTCACGAGCTCTTCGAGCTTTCCGACAGCGAGACGGCGCTCGACGCGCGGCTGCTTCGGGCGTCGTGGGACGATCCGGCTCGTCTGCGCCTTCGCGGCTGGGCCACCGTGCGTGCCGTCGGCCACGGTGGGGACGAGCACCGGATGACACTGTCGCTGCGATCGACAGGCGGGGAGACGATCGTCCTCTCACCTGTCCACGTCGACGAGCCGCGGGCGAACGCCGCCATCGCCGAGCCCGAGGCCGACCATGCGCCGGCGGGGTTCGAGGTCGTGATCGACGTGGAACAGCTGCTCCGTACGCGAGGCGGGCGCACCGGCCGGTGGGTCCTCGAGACTGAGGTCTCCGTCGGCGCGGTGACTCGAGCCGGGGTGTTCTCGAGCCCGGTCGCGGGCGGCTCCGCCGCGCCCCAGAGCCTCACGTCAACTGATGTCCAGGGACACCGGTTGACGCCGTCGTGGGACGCACGCGAGGGCTTCGTGCTGGATCTGGAGCCGCCGAAGCCACCCGCTGAGGAGGGCCCCTCGGGCGTGTCGATCGATGACGCAGCCACCGGTAACGGCTCTCTCGCGATCACGCTCACCGGTGCCGCCGCTGACGAGGCCGCGGTCCGACTCGTTGGTGAGCGCCTCGCCGTCGCAGCCACGGTTGCGGGGAATGTCGGGCTCGGCCGCCGTCTCCTCCTTCCGCTGCGAGCCTCCGTGCTGGGCGGCCCCGAGCAGCCCCTCCCGTCCGGCTCGTACTCGCTCCGGTTGGGCGACGGGACACCCGTGAGTGCCACCACCGGGTTCCGCGCCCGCCTCCCGCTCGAACAGGTGACGCCTGATACCACTGTCCGCTGGACCGTCACTCGAACCGGCGAGGCCCGGCTGACCGTCATGTCCGGGCTCGGGCCGCTCGAGCGGAGCCGCTGGGCCCGCCGACAGGTTCTCCACGGCTACGAGCGCTCGGCGGCCCCCGCTGCCCGCCAGCTGCTGCTCCACAGTCGCGGCGGTCTCGCCGCCGCCGGTTCGCCCGCGGCGATCGCCCGCGCGGCCGCCGACCTCGATCCAGGCCTCAAGGTCGTGTGGTCCACGTCCGACCGCTCCGTCGCCATCCCCGACGGCACCCGACGCGTGATCATCGGAAGCGCTGAGTGGGCCGACGAGGTCCGGCGGTCATGTCTCGTCGTCGCTGACGGACCCCTCGACAACCTCCTCCCGCCCTCCGGGCGACACTGGATGAACCTTGCGGCGCTGCATCCCATCAGCTCGCCCGGGCGCGCCCGCTGGGCGGCCAACGGCTTCTCGCCGGGACATGTGCGCGAGGAGGAGCAACGGCTTGCACGCTGGGACATCCTCGTCGCCGCGGCGCCGTACGCAGAGACCGCCATCCGCTCCGACCTCGGCTTCGGCGGCGAGATCGCCGTGCTGGGCGACCCGGAGGCAGATCTCCTCGTATCGGCCGACGGCGCGGTCGCAGAGCGTGTGCGTGAGCGGCTCGGCCTTGCCCCTGATGCGTTCGTCGTGCTGTACGCGCCCGCCGATCGCCCGGACCGCGCGACCAGCGCACGCACCGCCCGCCTCACCCACCTGCTCGACGTGCAGAAGCTCCAGTCATCCCTCGGCCCGTCGTCGGTGGTCCTCGTCCGGGGAGGGCCGGCGGTCGCTCAGGGCGGCGAGCGCATCCTCGGAGTCCGAGGCGTGGTGGACGTCACCGACTACCCGAACGAGGCCGAGCTGGTGCTCGTGGCCGACGCTGCTGTGCTCGACTACACACCGCTACGACTCACGTGGGCACTCACACGCAAGCCTGTCGTCCTGTTTCAACCAGATCTCGAGGAGTACTCCGCTCTCCACCCCCCGCTCGTGCCGTGGGCGAGGTCCGAGACGGGGCCCGTCGTCACATCGACGCTAGAGGCAGCACACGCGCTGACGGATCCTGCAGGGCTCGTCGAGACCTACACCGATGCGTTCGAGGACGTCAACCGCACCTTCAACGCGCACGCTGACGGTCACGCGGCGGTGCGGGCGGCGGAGCTCCTGCTGAGTCGCCTTTAGACGGTGATGGCCGCCGACAGCGAGTTCACCCCAATTGGTACGTCGCCTCGGTTGCTTGCCTGGTGTCAGCAACCTGCCTGGGCTCGGGCTTGCGGGTGAGATCGGCGACTGGCACCGGTTCACCGGCAGGCCATCCGTGACCGCTGGGAGCTCGCGTCGCCAGCCGCTCGCGCTCGTGGTGATGCAGGCAACCGGCGACTCCACGCCCGATGGAACGCCGTCCGGCAGCACGCAAGCGGCACGTCGTGGTCCAACGTCGCGATCGCCCGCGAGCCGGCCGGCGGGTGCTGGTCGTTGGCCGTCCTCGAGGAGCAGACCCCTCACAGATCGCTTCATGGACCACCACGTGGTGGAAGCAGCGCGCGGAACCACCCGCGAAACAACTATGAGCAGCCCGGTCCTGCCGGGCGACGCCCGACTCTAGGCACCCGGACCTGCTCATGCCGAACACCCCGTCCGGCGGTCACCAACCCGCGCATCTCAGTCTGACCGCGCGTCGCCAACGACACGCTCACCACCGACTCGTCGACGAAGCAGAGGCGCCCACCCCCACCTCCGGGGACGGGCGCCTCACCCTGCCGCTTGACAGGAAGTCGCTACCTATCAGCTGTCCTCGTCCTCACCCGGCCACCCGGGTCAGCCAGATGGAGGACGTCCCAGGCCCGATCAGGTCGAGCGACTCGACGTCTTCCAGCTCCGCGCCGAAACGCCACATGAAGTCCGTCCAGATGTGGACGGTGAAGCACGAGTTGAACATCAGGAATGCTCGCAGGAAGTACGCCTCGTTCCAGGAACGGTTCTGCTCCGCGAGCCAGCTCATGGGGTAGTCGAACGGATATGGGATGTCGTGCAGGTGGATCTTCACGCCGACCGGTACCCGGGGGAGGATGTCGAAGATCTCGGTGAGGACGTCGCTCCCCGTCTTCGCCAGATGGGTCGAGTCGATGAACAGCACATCACCCGCCTCCAGCTGGTCGAAGACGGCGAGGTCCACAGCCTGGATCTCCTCCGGGATGATCGTGCTGGTGGCGCGGTCGGCGTCGCGGAGGAGTGACTCGAGCCGCTCTGGATGAGGGTCGATGAACGTCAGCTCGATCGGGTCGTCCGACCGCCACTCGTCGTTGATGTCCAACAGGACGGCTGAGCTGAATCCGGAGCCGACCTCGATGTAGCGCCGGGGCTGCGCGGCACCGATGGCGCCCGCGAGCAGCCGGGCGCTCTGAGTGCCGAACATCGAGTTCGAGTGGTACCGACGAGTCTCGCTGCCCTCGCCCGCCCGCCACCGGCGTACGTACGGGACCCACGTGGCCCACGCGGCAGCCTGTGCATCGAGGTCCAAATGGATGCCGGCGATGCTCGCACGTCCCTCGATGTCACTCCCCCGGCCGCGGAGCCGGCGCACATCGACGATCGGCGAGTAGTAGTGCCCGGGTGGGACGAACAGAGGCGCACCGGAGTCGTTCTGCTGATCGCGTTCTCGCTGCGGAATGGCCGGAGGAGCGTCGCGTCGCGGCGGGGAGGGCGTGCGTCCGAGGACGAGGTCCTTCGTCGATCTCATCAGCGCGCGAGCCGCCTCGTCACGCGGCGCCGGTAGTCGATCCGCCAGGGCCGCCGCGGCCCGACGACTCATGGTCCGTGCACTTCTCCTACCTGACATCCGAGCACCCTAGCGTGTCGAGGGCGCACGGACGAGGTCCGCTCGCCCGGAGCGTGCGGCCCAACCCCGCAGCCGTGTCATACCTGCCAGTGGATGCCCGACGCGATGCCGAGGTCAGCCGGGTCGGCCGCCCGGCGCCACCAGCGCGCGGGCCTCTGCTGAAGAGCCCGCATCACAGTCCCCCAGTCGCCCGGTGCAGCCACGATCGTCGACACGATGCGGCGCAGCTCGTCGGCGGGGACGGCGACGTGGCCCGATCCCCACGGCCGTTCGACGGTCCACACCCGCCGTCGCTCCAACCCGGACTCCAGGAACGGTTCCATGTGCACGGTCCGGTGGGTGTCACCCGTGTTCTGGATGTAGAGCACCCGGTTGCGCGCCTCGGCGTACACCGGTCGGAGGTCGGACCCGACGGATGCGAGGGCATCGTCGACCGCTGCGTCGTCGCCCGCGCCCAGGCACATCCGCGCATACCGCTCGACGTGAGCCCGGGTGTAGTTCGCGATGATCGTCTGAGGATTGACCGCGACCGAGAGCACGTCCTCCTCCGGCGCCCCGTAGAAGAGCGCGGCGAACCCTCCACCCGAACCCCCGAAGTACAGCCGACGGGTACCCCCGGCGGCGCGGTGGAGGTGGTCGATCAGCCGGGGAAGCTCGTGCTGGAGATCGAGCGTGTCGGTGCCGGCGTACCAGGCGAGCGTCAACGACTCGTGCCTGTACAGCGCGGGGTCCGCAATCAGGATCCGGTTGACCGGGGTGTCGCCGTGGAGGCTGCCGCCCGTGAAGTAGGGCAGAGAGACGCCGGTCCTCATGATCGCGGCGTGGAAGCTGACGATCGTCGTTCCCGCTCCGCGGGGGTCGTAGAGGACGTCGATCACGGTGTCTGCGGCGCGCACCGCCAGGACGCCGCCAGGCGGATGCGGGTCAGCGATCAGCGCGTCGATGGAGGGGTAGTCGTGGACAGGCCGGTTCCACCTCGTCGGGTCTCGTCGTGCTGGAAGTCCGTCCACAGTCCGCATATCCACGGAGCCACCCTAGCGACACGGGCACGGTCAGCCCCGCGCCAGCGCCTTCATGAGCGGGCGCTCGAGAACGGGTGCGAGCGTCCGGGCGTACGTAGCCGTGAGGTGGGACCCGTCGAAGTACACGACCACACCCCCGACTGCGCCGTCACAGCGTTCCGACCTGCAGATCCGGTCGTTGAGATCAGCAAGCACGATGCCACGGTCGTCGAGGTCGTGGACAGCGTCCACCACGGGCTCGGCGGGCTCCCACCTGTCACGGGGCGCCGAACACCTGGTCAGGTCGGAGGCGTTCTCGGCGAGGCAGTCCGGGATGATCGTGCCAGGTGCCGGCGTGTCCCGGATGACGGTGATCGGCACACCGGACGCTCGGACGCTCGACAGGACCTTCTCGTAGCCTCGGCGATAGTCGTCCTGGCTCCCGGCGATGTCGTTCCCGACCGACGGGACCGAGATGCGATTCGTGTAGACGACCAGGTCGTAACCGCCCGTGACGATACGACGTGTGACCCGCTTGACCCATCCCGAGCAGCGCCCCGACTTGTCCGCAGTGTCGAACTGCTGCTCCGTCTCGGCCGCCGCGCACTGGGATGCGAGGTAGGTCGTGATGCGCCAGCCGCGTGCTCGAGCGATCTCTTGGAGCGCCGGCAACCACTGTCCAGCGTGCGAGTTGCCGGTCAAGGCGACCGAGGTCTCGGCGTCGGGGTCACCGAACTCGCACACGGTGACGGGGAACCGCGGGGCGCTGGCCCAGCAGTCCTTGCCGCCCGAGACCTCCTCGTACGCATCGGACTTGTCCTTCAGTGCCTGCGCGGGCGCAGGCACGACTGGACCCTCCGTGGTCCGCGGGCAGCTGACTCCGGGAGCGAGCGCCGATGCTCCGAAGCACGGGTCGTCGTCGGCGATCGCTGCTGCCAGCGCACGACGGGCAGCGTCCTCGCCGCGGTCGACCTCGACCAGCTGGGCAGCGGCCATCGCAACGACGACCGCCATGCCGGCGATGCCGAGGACGTAGGACTTGCGGAGAGGTCGTCCCCACTCCGGGCTCCGGAAACGATCCTCGACGTAGCGTTTCGTCCACGCAGCGAGGACCAGCGAGGCCACGAGGATCGTCAGCTTGTCGAGCAGCCCGAGCGGCGACCCGGTCGCGTACGGGACGAGGACGATGAGCGGCCAGTGCCAGAGGTACACCGAGTAGGACACGTCACCGAGCCACTGGACCGGCCTCATCGCCATCAGCCCGGCCGGTGAGCCGGGGGCCTCGGGGGCATTGGCAGCGATCACAGCGGCCGCGCCCAGCACCGGGACCGCCGCATGCCACCCGGGGAACGGTGTCGCTCCCGTGTATGTGAAGGCCGTCCAGACAATCGCAGCGAGGCCCGTCCAGGCGAGGACCGCCCGTGCCGCAGGGGGCCAGGCTACGGCTTCGACCGATCGGCCGCGGCCGAATCCGTTCTTCCCGATCAGCACGGCCAAGAGACCGCCGACCCCGAGCTCCCACACGCGCGTCGGGGTCACGAAGTACGCCCTGGCCGGCTCGGTCACGGTCTCGTGCACCGAGTAGGCGAAAGATGCGGCGACCACTGCGCCCAGGCCGACGGCCACGACCAGAGTTGGCGACCTGCGTACTCGGGACGCGAGCGCGACGAGCACCAGGATCAGCAGCGGCCAGCCGATGTAGAACTGCTCCTCGACCGACAGAGACCAGAAATGCTGCACCGGGGTGGGTGAGTTCTCCGCAGCCAGGTAGTCCACGGCATCGGAGGCGAGGAGCCAGTTCACCACGTAGAGGGCCGCCGCACCGGCCTGCTTGGCTGTCGCAGCCCACTGCGTCTCCGGCGCCACCAGGCGCGAGGCCACGAGCGTGACCGCGAGCACGAGAAGCGACGCCGGGAGAAGACGGCGGATCCGCCGCGACCAGAAGCCCGCGAGGTCGCGTCCGCTGCGTGGTGGCCTGCCGATCAGGTGCGAGGTGATGAGGAACCCGGAGATGACGAAGAAGACGTCGACACCTGTGAAGCCTCCGGTCAGCCGGTTGGGCCACAGGTGGTAGATCAGGACGAGCGAGACGGCGACGGCGCGGAGCGCCTGGATGTCGGCGCGGGTTCCCAACGCTGCGCGCTCGTCGCGCACTCGCGGCGAGCGCTCGGCCAGGGACCTGCTGCTCACGTTGCTCTACCTCAAGGTCTCGTCAGGGTCCGGGGCGTTCTCGTCGATGATAGGTGGCGCCTCAACGGTCGTCGTACAAGGCATCGACCACGCGGGCCGCGGCCCGGCCGTCGTCCAAGGGGTTGTACGTCGCCACCCACGCGTCGTACCGGTCCGCGAACCCCTCACGGGTCGCGTCCAGGTCGCGCAAGACCTCGACCACCTGCTCCGTGGTCCGGACGACCGGGCCCGGGCCGGACTCCTCCAAGTCGAGGTACGTGCCCCGACGACGGTCCCGGTAGTCGGCGAGGTCCGGAACCAGGAAGACGAGAGGCTTCCCGGTCACCGAGAAGTCGAACATGATCGACGAGTAGTCGGTCACGGCGACATCCGCGGCAAGGAACAGGTCGTTGATCTCCGGGTAGCCCGTAACGTCGAGCACGTCGCGTCCGCCGATGCGGGTCGCCCAGCCGGAGATGTTCATGTGGCCACGCACCAGCACGGTCACATCGCGCCCCACGCCACGAACCACCGCATCGGTATCCAGGAACTGGTCCATCACGCGGTTCCCGTCACGCCACGTCGGCACGTACAGGACGACGAGCCGGTCGTCCTCGATGCCCAGCGCGTGCCGCGCTCGCTCGACGTCCGCGGCTCCCGCGCGGGCGAGAGCGTCGTTGCGGGGGTAGCCGAGCTGGAGGACAGGACCGTCGTAGCCCCAGACCCGCCCGAACACGTCGGCGCTGTGCGGGTTTCCTGCGAGAAGGGCGTCCCACCGGGCAACGCTCCACACGGTGGCCGGACCGGCCTCTTCGTCCGGTCCGAAGGTGGGACGGTCGCTGCCGAGGCGCTTGAACGGGGTTCCGTGCCAGGTCTGGACCACCGTCTGACCAGGCCGGCGGCGCAGTCCATACGGGAGACCGGCGTTGAAGGTCAGGAATCGCGCGCGGGACAGGACCTCCCACCACTCGCGCGAGTCCCGGAGGACCGCGCGACCCCCCTCGGGAACGGTCACCGAGCGATCGGCAACGCCCCACACCAGCTCCAGGTCGGAACCCCGCCGGCGCAGCTCCTCGTGGATCGCCCGCGCGCTGTCCGTGGCGCTCGTCCCGTAGTAGCACTCGAAGTACGCCATCCGCCGCGGCGCCGGGGGCGAGGTCGCGTACGCGTGCTCCAGCAAAGCCTGCGCGCGAGCCCCCCGCTCGTCAACGGCGAGCGGGGGCGCGGCCTCGAGCATCATCCGGCCACCTTGACCGCGCAGGACACGCACGCGAACGGCTTCGGAGTCCTCCCACGTCCCGAGCGAGTCGACGAGTCCGTCGTCGAGCTCCACCGGTGCTTCCCCGTCCTCCGACACCACCCAGACCTGGTAGCGGCCAGAGGGCAGCGGGACCCTCCTGCCCTGCCAGATGCTGACAGTCGTGGGGATCACGACGGTCGTCTCCCCTCGCACCAGGTCGAGTTCGACCTCGACCCGTGCGCGGGAACCCCGTACCTCGAGGACCGCACCGTCCGGGAGCCCCTCGGCTCGGCCCGTGACCATGATGCTCGACGCGGTGGCCTCGAGCGCGGACACGGCGAGAACCGGTCCTCGCCTCAGCTCCACCGCTCCAGACGGTCGCGGAACGAGGCGCAGGCCTCCGTCGGCGACCGCGTCGCCGGACGACCACCCTGCCGGGACGACGACGCGGGCGATCGATCCATCGGCGCCGACCGTCACCAAGGTCTGACGAGCTGACGACGCGTCAGCGGCTGTCAGGGAGGCACTCCCGACCCTGCCGACCACCGTGGTGACCCGCCGGGGTCGAGCACCCGTGCCGTCGCCGATCAGGGCCAGATCGGCGCCAGGACCCGTCCTGACCTCGACGTGCAGTGTCTCGCCGACCGCCTCCACCTGTGACAGCGTCGCTTTCACCCCAACCTTGGTCAGCTCCAGTCCTTCGACATCGGACCAGCCGAGCTTGACGTTGAATCCGTCCTGCGCCCCCGAGGCACGCAGGTGCCTCGCAGCAGAGCCAGGCGGACGAATCGTGAACGGGCGACGGACGAGCTGGCCCCCGTCGCACGAGACGACCTCGATGACGACCCGGCCGGCTCCGCGCCACGTCGTCAGGTCGACCTCCGCCTCGAACGCGGCGTCAGCATGCGAGACCCGCTTGTCTCCGGGGTACAGGTCGGCCGAGTCATCGTGCACGCGTGAGGCAGCCCCGTCGGCGACCACCTGACCGACGCCCCCGACGGCGACGACCGAAACCACCGCGAGCGCCTCCGCACCGTCGACGTAGGCCCATCCACGCAGGACCAGCGAGCCCCGGTCCTGGCACCGGGCACTCGCGAGCACGACCACGGCCTCGGTCTCGGCGCGCGGAGGAGCGAAACGCATGGGCGGGCGCGGGCGTAGGCGCCGAATCACACGGCGGAGACGGCTCAACGGCTGAGGTCCTTGGACTCCAACAGGCTCAGCAGATAGTCCCCGTAGCCGCTCTTCACCAGTGGCTCGGCCCGCTCGCGCAGCTCGTCGTCGCTGAGGAAGCCCATGCGCCACGCCACTTCCTCGGGGCATCCGACCTTGAGGCCCTGACGGCTCTCGATCGTCCGTACGTAGTTCGACGCGTCGTTGAGCGAGTCGAACGTCCCCGTGTCGAGCCACGCCGTCCCGCGCGGCAGGATCTCGACCTGAAGGCGACCCTCGTCCAGGTAGACCCGGTTCAGGTCGGTGATCTCCAGCTCACCTCGGGCAGACGGGCGAAGCCCGCGAGCGATCTCCACGACGTCGTTGTCGTAGAAGTAGAGGCCCGGGACCGCATAGCTGCTCTTCGGCCTCACTGGCTTCTCCTCCAGCGACAGCGCGCGACCGTCTTCATCGAACTCCACCACTCCGTACGCGGTGGGATCGGTCACCTGGTAGCCGAAGACCGCAGCCCCGTCGAGGTCGTGGAACCGGGCGAGCTGGGTCCCGAGCCCCGCCCCGTAGAAGATGTTGTCGCCGAGCACGAGCGAGACGTTGTCGCTGCCGACATGGTCGGCGCCGAGGAGGAAAGCCTGCGCAAGGCCCTCCGGCCGCGGCTGCACGACGTAAGTGATGGCGACGCCGAACCGCGAGCCGTCGCCGAGCAGACGGTTGAACTGGGAAGCGTCCTCGGGGGTCGTGATCACGAGGATGTCGCGGATCCCTGCGAGGATCAGGGTCGACAGCGGGTAGTAGATCATCGGTTTGTCGTACACGGGCACGAGCTGCTTGCTCGTGCCGAGCGTGATCGGGTGCAGGCGAGAGCCGGTGCCGCCAGCCAGGATGATGCCCCTCATGCGCAGATCGTACGGGCCCCGCCGCTCGGCCTGTCCCGAACGACCCGTTCGCGCGGCACAATGTGCGCCATGGAAGAGGAGACGCTGGACGAGATCGGTCGACGCCGTGGGGCGCGCCAGTCCTCCGACAGCCTCGGCTACCTCGCCGCGTACGAGGAAGCGCTCGCGAAGCTTCGCGAGTTCCCCGAGACGATCGCCCTCGTGCTCGGCCGGGGCGGGATAGACACCGCGAGCACTTTCGCGGAGCGGTTCCCTGCGGCGACCGTCCACCTGCTCGCCCACGGTGACGCAGCCGCATGGTCGTCGACAGCCGACGCCTCGACACCCGCGAACGTCATCGTTCATCCCTGTCGTTCCGCCAAGGATCGGGACGCGGTCCTCCTCACGACTCCGCGACCCGGGCTGCTGGTCCTGGGGCACGCCACGCGGTCCAGTCGCCGCATCGGGAGCATCCGCCGTCATCAGGGTTTCGTGGCGGCTGGGGGTCTTCTCGCCATCGAGCAGGTCGACCGCGAGGGCCGCGACAGGCGCGGCGCATCCCCGGAGACCTCAGCCCGCGTGGTGCTCGAGAAAGCCCTCGCGAAGTCACACCTCCCGTTGCCGCAAAATGGCTGGACGACGTGGACCGACGCCCTTGCCCTCTCGCTGGACGACGTGAGGTTCTACGACGACCTTGCGTTGGTCACCAAGCGACTGGCACTCACAGCGGCCCTGAGGTCCGCCGAGGCCGCGCCCGTGCTTGCCGCGCGCTTCGGTGACGACAACCCGCTCGAGACCCTCGTCAGGCGCCCGGCACGGGAGTTCACCTCTCGCGGCCGGATAAGGACGCACGGCCGGGGTCCAGATGTCGTTGCCGGCGACATCGCCGTGCCGGAGCTGGAGCTCCGGCGCTATCACGATGTCGTCGCCTACCCTCGTCAACGGCTCCGATTCGGTGACTACTGGCTGCCCGACACGTTTCGCCATCAGCACTCGCGGCGCCTTCACCACCGGTCGATGATCCGCTCCGGAGTGCACACCGCCGCGACACGGCCCGAGTGGGAACCCACCACCCAGGATCGCTGGAACGGACCTCTCTACTACCTCGACACGGAGTTCCCTGGCCATTTCGGGCACGTGTGCACCGAGGTGGTCTCCCGCTTGTGGGGATGGGACCGTGCTCGGCAGGAGCACCCCGACCTCCGTCCCATCGTCAGTCTGCGTCCTGGGCAGCACGATGCGCCTGGCTTCCTCCGTATGATCCTCGACGCCTACGGCATCGACAGCACCACACTCGTGGTGCAGCCGAGCGACCAGGCGCTCGAGGTAGACACCCTGTACGCCGCCGACCCCGAGTTCGAGAATCCGCGCTTCGTCGCGCCGGAGGTCACTGAGACGTGGGCCCGCATCCACGCGGGCTTCGACGACGTCGTGCCTCCGATCCGCTCGGAGCGCATCTTCATCGCGCGCGGACGTCGGCGGGTCCCCCGGGAGCAGGCACAGATCGAGGCCTTCTTCGCGAGCCACGGTTTCACGGTCCTGCGGCCCGAGCAGTACCGTTTCGACGAGCAGGTCGCCCTCTTCTCACAAGCGCGGATCATCGCCGGATACGCCGGCAGTGGGATGTTCACCATGGCGTACGCGCCGCAGGCCCGGGTGATCCTCATCGCTGGGGACGGATACCTCGCCCAGAACGAAGCCCTGATCGCCGCGGCGCAAGGGCAGGACGTTCACTACTTCTGGGGTCGCACGCAGCGGTCAGCACCGGACCTGACGAAGTACCGGGCGGCCTTCGCCGACGACTTCACATTCAACCTGCGTCGGCGGTCATGGGCGCTGCGCCGTCTGCTGCGATGAGGCGTGGGCGCCCACCGAACTCGCTAGACTCCTCGCGTGCGCAGCATCCTCGTCACCGGCGGCGCCGGCTTCATCGGCTCGAACTTCGTCCACCACGTCGTCGACAGCACCGACGCGTCGGTGACCGTGCTCGACAACCTGACGTACGCGGCGAGCCGGGAGGCCATCGACGGCCTTCCCGGTGACCGCGTCGACCTCGTCGTCGGCGACATCGCCGACGCCGACGTGGTCGACCCGCTGGTCGCCGAGGCAGACGCGGTCGTCCACTTCGCCGCAGAGTCGCACAACGACAACTCCCTCAACGACCCGAGCCCGTTCGTCCGCACCAACCTCGTCGGCACGTTCACGCTGCTGGAGGCGGTGCGCCGTCACGGGACGCGCTTCCACCACGTCTCGACCGACGAGGTCTACGGCGACCTCGAGCTCGACGACCCGGCGCGCTTCACCGAGACCACCCCGTACAACCCGTCCAGCCCGTACTCCTCGACGAAGGCCGGCTCCGACCTCCTCGTCCGCGCGTGGGTCCGGTCGTTCGGCGTGGCTGCGACGATCAGCAACTGCTCCAACAACTACGGCCCGTACCAGCACATCGAGAAGTTCATCCCGCGCCAGATCACGAACGTTCTCGACGGCCGCCGTCCGCGTCTGTACGGCGAGGGCCTCAACGTCCGCGACTGGATCCACACCGCCGACCACTCGAGCGCGGTGTGGGCGATCCTCGAGCGGGGCCGGATCGGTGAGACCTACCTGATCGGCGCCGACGGCGAGGAGACCAACCGCGACGTCGTCGAGACGATCCTCGACCTGATGGGTCAGCCGACCGACGCGTACGACCTCGTGACCGACCGACCGGGTCACGACATGCGCTACGCGATCGACTCCACGAAGCTCCGCACGGAGCTCGGCTGGGCTCCGCAGTTCACCGACTTCCGCTCCGGCCTGGCCGCGACGATCGACTGGTACCGCGCCAACGAGGCGTGGTGGCGTCCCAGCAAGGACGCGGTCGAGGCGCGCTACGCCGAGGCGGGCCAGTGACCTCGGGCCTCTCCCTGCGGACGACGCCGATCGACGGGCTGCTCGTCGTCGACCTCCCCCTGCACGGGGACAGCCGCGGCTGGTTCAAGGAGAACTGGCAGCGCGAGAAGATGCTGGAGCTCGGGCTGCCCGACTTCGGACCCGTCCAGAACAACGTCTCGTTCAACGCGAGCGCCGGCGCGACGCGCGGCATCCACGCCGAGCCGTGGGACAAGCTGGTGTCGCTGATGACCGGACGGGCGTTCGGCGCCTGGGTGGACCTGCGGCCCGGACCCGGCTTCGGCACCACGGCGACCGTCGACCTGCACCCCGGTGTCGCGGTCTTCGTGCCGCGCGGCGTGGGCAACTCGTACCAGGCCCTCGAGGACCGGACGACCTACGCCTACCTCGTCAACGAGCACTGGCGGCCCGACGTCACCTACACCGCCGTGGCGCTGGACGACCCGGCGCTGGCGATCGCATGGCCGATCCCGATCGCCGACGCCGAGGTGTCCGAGAAGGACCGCAACAACCCGCTGCTCGCCGACGTGACGCCGATGGAGCCACGACGCACGCTGATCCTCGGGGGCTACGGCCAGCTGGGGCGGGCCCTGCGCGAGGTCCTCCCGAAGGCCGACGCGGTCGACCTCGACACCTTCGACATGACCGACGCCGCCGCGTACGCGGCCGTCGACTGGTCGCGCTACGACACCGTCGTCAACGCCGCCGCGTACACGGCCGTCGACGCCGCCGAGACCCCGGACGGCCGACGCGACGCGTGGTCGGCCAACGCGACAGCCCTGGTCCACCTGGCTGCGGTCGCCGCGAAGCACCGGCTCACGGTGGTGCACGTCTCCAGCGACTACGTCTTCGACGGCACCCGCGACGTGCACGACGAGTCCGAGCCGTTCTCGCCGCTCGGCGTGTACGGGCAGAGCAAGGCGGCCGGCGACGCCGTGGTCGCGACGATCGCGCGCCACTACGTCGTACGCACCAGCTGGGTGATCGGGGACGGGGCCAACTTCGTCCGCACGATGGCCCGCCTCGCCGGCGACGGCATCAGCCCGGCGGTCGTCGACGACCAGGTCGGGCGCCTGACCTTCACCGCCGACCTGGCGCGGGGCATCGTCCACCTGCTCGACACGCGGCCCGCGTACGGCACCTACAACCTCAGCGGGGCCGGCGACCCGACGTCCTGGTACGACGTCGCGCGCGAGGTCTTCGTCCGCTGCGGTCGCAGCGCCGACGACGTCACGCCGACCTCCACCGAGGCGTACGGCGAGGGCAAGGTCCTCGCCCCCCGGCCCCGGCACTCGGTGCTCGACCTGACGAAGATCGAGGCGACCGGCTTCGTGCCGACGCCGGTGAGCGAGTCGCTGGACGCCTACCTGGCCTGAGCCGCGTACTCCGCCGGCACGACCGCACGGTCCGGTCCGGCCAGGACGTGGAGCACCTCGCGCAGCCGCAGGCCGTACGCCTCGACGAGCGCGGGGGCCGCGGCGACCGCGGCGGAGCCCCGCATCGCTGCCAGGTCGGCCACGAGGACGTCGACGTCGAACGCGTCGAAGTCGAAGGTGTGAGCCTGGTAGGCGATGCGGCGCAGCTCGGTCGAGCGGTCGACCTTCGCGCCGAGGCGCACCGCGGCGGTCTCGATCACACCGAACCCGCTCGAACGACGGCGGTCCAGCGTGGTCGGGGCCGCGAACAGGTGCCCCTCGAGGTCGAGCGCTGCGAGCGGCGCAAGGTCACGGTCCACGACCGCCGCCGTGGTGAGCATGACGGCGCGATCGACGTCGGGGAGCAGGTCCGGCAGCGTCAGGAAGACGTCGACGACACTGCCGTCCGTCTCGATCCGTCGCACCTCGAGGTCGGGCTCTGCCGCCACGTCCACGTTTCCGGCTCCGGGGCCGACGAGCGTCACCCGGGCGGAGTGCCGGCTGTGCTCGGCCAGCGAAGCGATCAGGGGCCCGACCTGGTCGGCCGTCCCGGTGCCACCGCCCCGGCCGACCAGCACGACCACTTCCTCGCGATCCAGCGCGGTCCTGGCCGGCGCGTCGGTCGCGGCCAGCGGCGACAGCGTACGGCGGTCGATCACGGCGGGCAGCGGGCGCGTCCGTGCGGCGGTGGCTGCGGGGGCGTCGTGGCGGGCACGCGCCTGTGCCACGCGGTCGGCCGTCACGGTCCGCCACAGCGCGTAGACGTCGTCCGGCGCGGCACCCCCCAGGATCGCGTCCAGGACGGGCTCCAGGAGCCCCGTGATGCCGGTCCGGATGTCGGAGAGCCGCTGGTCGTCCATCGGCGTGAGCCCGGCGAAGCGCGGGTCCGACGGCTTCGGCGGGACGAACTCCGCGTCGATGCCCAGCGACCGAGCCGGCAGGTAGGCGTGGAGGCGGCTGGTGACCAGCCCGCTGTGCTGGGTCCGGTAGGTCTCCAGCAGCGCCGCCGCGCGACGCAGGTTGTCGACGAACGGGGTGGTCCGGATGCGGTCGTCGCCGTGACGGTACGTGACCCCGCCCTCCGGCACCTGGTCCGCGGGAACGTCGACGTACGCGCGGGGGGCGTCTGCCGCCGGGCGTTCGGCGAGGTCGGGGAAGACGGTGCTGACCGTGGTCGTCACGCAGCCCGAGAAGAACGCCGGGACGTCCATCGACAGCAGGAGATCCACCGTCGTCCAGTCACGGCAGCCGATCGGCCCGTGGCGTCGCAGGTAGTCGACGACCTCGGGGTTCAGCAGATCGCGCTTGCTGCAGTGGAACGACACGAACACCGGCAGGAGGTTCGCGTGGAACGGGAGGCCGTACCGGCTGGTGCCGAACAGGGCGTGCATGTACCAGCCGAAGGCGATCGTCCAGGTCTGCGGCGGCACGGCGGCGTAGGCGGAGGCGTCGCGGTCGACGGTGATGACGGAGACGTCGGCGTCCGTGGTGTCGTGGCGCATCCGCTCGGGGACCCGGCCCTGGAGCTCGGTGAGCGCAGCGGCGAGACGCTCGTCGCCCGCGAAGCGGAGCTTGCTGCGGCGAACCACGTGGCCGAGCATCGCCAGGCTCTGGACGTGGTCGCCGATGTTGGCCGACGCACGACGGCGGCCGGGGTGGCCGTACGCGAGGACGGCGAAGGAGACGGTGCCCGGCGGGACCGCCGGCGCCGAGGCCGAGACGGGGTCGCGCTGGACCCAGTCACGCATCCAGTCCCGCGACTCGCGCACGCGACGACCGGCGCGGGCCCGCGTGGAGACCGCATCGTCGAAGCGGGCGAACAGCGTGCGAGCGAGGTCGCTCTCGCCCTCGGCGAAGGCCAGCCCGACAGCGACGTCCCACGACGCAGGCGACAGCCTGATCGCGGGGTCGGTGGCCAGGTCGCGCAGGTCCGCGACCACGCGGTCGCGGTCGTGGGCGAGCCCAGACCGCAGGTACTCCTCGAGCGCCCAGCGACGCCAGTCGGCAGCGGGGACGTCCGCGAACCGAGCCCAGGCGAGTCCGAGGTTGCCCGCCTCGTACGCGTCGACCGCGTGGACTGTCGTCGGCGGGGCGGTCGGGCGACGACTCGCCGGACGCGCCTGCGGGATGAGCGTCGAGATCACGGGCACCCGGCGCAGCCGGGCCGCCCATCGCCGTGCACTGCGGCGGATCCGACGGGGGGTCGTCGTGGTCATTCACACTCCCGACATCTGGCGTTTGGAATCTGGTGCGCGCAAGTGCCGGTGACTGACGGCTGGCACCCCTACGCTAGCGGCGTGACGAGCAACAGGATGGCACGGGACGGCCGAGAGCCCGTGTCCGCACTCCCCGATGGCACCTACATCGCTCTCGCCGCCCGGGTCCGGCTCAACAAGGGCGGGCGCACCGGCGCCATGCTGATGCGGGCGAGGATGCTGTCGGAGCTCGGCGGCAGGCGCTCGCTGGTCGCGACCTACGACGACTACCCCGACTACGCCGAGGTCCGCCGTACGCTGTTCGAGCAGGGGAAGCTGCACGACCCGGCTGACTTCGTGAATCTCTTCGAGTTCTACCGAGACCGGGCCCCCGCGGACCTGGGCACCGGCTCGAAGCGCCTCCCCCGGGTCCCCGGGACGACGACTCGTGACGAGCCCGGACCGGACGGCGCGCCGGCCCGACGGCACCACGTCGACGCCGCCGGATCGATCGTGGTCACCGACCACCTCCGTCCCGACGGCTCCGTCTTCATGCGCGCACCCCTCGAGGACGGAACGACCCCGTTCACGCTCGTCGACCATCGCGAGAGAGTGGTCCGGACGTGGCGCCACCGGCGCAGCATGGTCCGGACCTGGCTCACGGACCTGGTCCCGACCGGCGAGGTCTTCGTCGTCACCGACAGCAGGTACACCGGCTCCCTCCTCATGCGGCTGCGGTCGAGCCGGTTCCGTGTCCTCGAGGTGGTCCACAACCCGCACACGACCCCCGACTACCGGTGGGACCGGCCCGTGCTGGAGACCTTCCGCCGCGTCTTCGACCACATCGACCGACTCGACGGACTGGTCCTCCTCACCGACCGGCACCGCCAGGACGTGGCGTGGCGCTTCGGGCCCACCAACAACCTGTTCACGGTCCCCAACCCCGTCATTCCTGTGGAGAGCCCCGGCCTCGCCGAGCGCGACCGGGCGGAGTTCGTCGTCCTCGCACGGCTCGAGCGCCAGAAGCGGGTCGGCCACGCGCTGCGGGCCTTCGCGGTCGCGCGACGCTCGGTCCCCGAGGCCAGGCTGAGCGTGTACGGCGACGGCCGCCAGCGCGAGCACCTCGAGGGCCTGGCGCGTCAGCTCGACGTCTCCGACCACGTCACCTTCTACGGGTACGACCCCCGGGCGCGCGAGAAGCTGCGCTCGGCGACGGCGCTCATGGTCACGAGCAGCCACGAGGGCTTCCCGCTGGGCACGCTCGAGGCGATGAGCAGCGGGTGCCCGGTCCTGGGCTACGACGTGAAGTACGGCATGCGCGAGCAGATCACCGACGGCGTCACCGGGTTCCTCGTCGACGAGGGCGACTTCCACCGCCTCGCAGCACGGATGGTGGAGATGGCGAACGACCCCGCACTCGTCGAGAAGATGGGCGTGGCGGCACGCCACCGCGCGGACGAGCACTCTCCCGAGCAGATCTTCCCCCGGTGGGTCGACGTCCTCGCGCGCGTGCACGAGCAGGCAGGCTCACGGACCAAGCTGGTGGGCAGCAAGCTGGTCCGCGCGTCGCTCGGGAGGTCGCGCCTCCCGTGGTCGTCGGGCCTCCCGTTCCAGGCCACGGTCTCCCTGCTCGGCAAAGGGCCGCGCCCAGGACCCCAGAGCGTGAGTGCGTCGCTGGACCTCATCGTCGACGAGACCGCCGAGGTCGTGAGCACGCCGCTGAAGGTTGCCCGGCGATCCGGGGCCCTCCGGCTGAGCGGCCACGTGCCCGCGTCGGCGCTCGCACCGGTCGCCGACGCGGCGGGCAGTGCACGGCTCGTAGTGGTCTGGCAGAACACCAGCCGCGAGTTCCACCTCGCGTCCGGCAGGCTGGCCGAGCTGAAGCGCTGACGCCGGCGCGACCCGCGAGCTGACCGGACCCGCCTATGCGCCGGGGGTCTCGCGCACGAGGTGGAGCTTGGCGCGCTCCTCGCGACGCCAGCCGGCGCGGCCCTCGAAGTACTCGTCGACGGCCGTGCGGCAGCCGGACCAGGCGTAGTAGTCGTCGAGGATGATGCGCCCGCCAGGCACGATCAGGGGTGCCAACCGCTCGAGGCAGGTCATCGTCGACTCGTACCAGTCGCCGTCGAGGTGGGCGAGGACGACGGGCTCGTCGAGCGTGATCGTGTCCGCGAAGAGGCCCTTGACGAGCTCGACCGAGGACGACTCGACGGGGCTGCCGTGGCGCGCGAACGACTCCTGGACCTCGGTATAGAGGTCGTCGCGGTAGCCGTAGTAGGTGGATCCGCCGATCCCCTTCGCGCCACCGGCCGTGATCTTCTCGTAGCGGCGGTGCACGTCGGTGCCGTCGGAGTCGGTCGGGGGCGGGATCATCCCGAAGACGTCGTAGACGTACATCGGGCGGGCAGCGCTCTTGGCCGCGGCCATCACGATCGCCGACCCTCCGCGGGCCGTACCGGCTTCGACGACGGCGCCGGGCAGCCCGCGCCGCTCGGCGTCGAGGACGGCGAGGGCGAGCGTCCGGAGGTACGTCGGGTTCAGGTAGCTGAGGTTCTCCTCGCGGACCCCGGCGAGGACCTTCTCGACGTCGTCCGGCAGCACCAGTCCGCTGCGGGCCGCAGTGAGCTGTGCCTCCGCCTCCGCCAGGTCGCGGCGCGAACGCCGCAGGGCACGCTGGGTCTTCTTGAGCTTGGCACGGAGGTCGTCGAGGTCACCTGGGGCCGACTGCTGATCCGCGTGGCCGAACCACCGGGTCGGTCGGAGCTGTCGCATACGCACCCCGCCATCGAACACCATCGGGCGTCCTCCTGCTAGCGTCTCGGCGTGATCGACTGGCGCGAGGCCTGGGAGGCGGCGCTCTACGGGGTCGACGGGTTCTACCGTCGCGAGTCCCCGGCCGCGCACTTCCGTACGTCGGTGCACGCCTCCGGCGCGTTCGCGGCCGCGATCTTGGCGTACGCACGACGCCACGGCCTGCGGTCGGTCGTGGACCTGGGCTCGGGGCGGGGCGAGCTCCTCGCCGCGCTCGACGCCCTCGCACCCGGCGAGCTCGCGCTGCACGGTGTCGATCTGCGGCCTCGGCCCGCCGACCTGCCGGCACGTATCGTCTGGAGCAGCGAGCTCCCCGACCAGGTGTCCGGCCTGCTGTTCGCGAACGAGCTGCTCGACAACGTCCCCTGTGACGTGGTCGAGCGCGACGACGACGGTGTACTGCGCAGGGTGCTCGTGGACCCCGTGAGCGGGGACGAGCGGCTGGGCGACCCGGTGCGCACCCCCGAGGCCCTGGCGTGGCTGGAGCGGTGGTGGCCGTCGACCCGCGCCGGTGAGCGGGCCGAGGTCGGCACCACGCGCGAGGCACTGTGGCGGGACGCGGTGGCACGGCTCGAGCACGGTACGGCGATCGCGGTCGACTACGGCCACCTGCGGACCGACCGACCGCCGTACGGCAGCATCCGCGCGTACCGCGACGGGTCGGAGGTCTCCGCCGTCCTCGACGGGACCTGCGACGTGACCGCGCACGTCGCGGTGGACGCCCTCGCCGACGCCGTCGGAGGGTCGCTGGTTCGCCAGCGGGACGCGTTGCGCGACCTGGGGATCGACGGCGCGCGTCCGCCGCTCGCGCTCGCGTCCTCCGCCCCCCGCGCCTACCTCGCCGCGCTCGCGGCGGCCTCCGAGGCTGCCGAGCTGACCGCTGCGGGCGGGCTCGGCGACTTCTGGTGGGTCGTCAGCGAGATCCGCTGACCCGCCTCCGCAGCTGACGCACCTCGCGCCGCACCCTGCGACGCGCCTTCCAGAACGCGTCACGCACCGGCTTCGGGACGGCCGCCCTCACGCGGCGGTGCAGGGCGTCGTCGGGCTGCACCCGTCTGGCCCGCGCAGCCTGCACCGCCGGGTCCCAGCTCGCCAGACCCGTCTTCTCGTGGGTGGGTGGCGACACCGCGCCACGCTCGAAGACGACGATGCTGTCGTAGAAGTGCATCGACCGCGTCGTCCGCGCGAACTCGTCGACGACGAAGTCGGGCTGCCGGCTGTGGTAGGCGTTGAGGCCGTCGGTGAGGTTCTTCGCGTACTCGATGAACGTCCCCTCCCTCCGGAGGCCGCCGTCGTAGGACGGCCAGTAGCTCGTGTGGAGGTCCTCGATGAGAAAGACGCCGTCCGTGGACATCCGCGGGTAGAGCTCCTCGAACGTGGCGATCTGCTGCGCCGGTCGGTGGCCGCCGTCCTCGATGAGGATGTCGATGGTGCCCGCGGCGTCGCCGACCGTCCTGAGGAACTCGCGATCGGCCTGGTCGCCGATCATGATCGTGGTCTGCGCGTCCTCCCAGGACCGGCAGCGCGGGTCGATGTCGACACCGACGAACCTCGCCTCGGGCCCGAAGTAGTCCTGCCACATCTGCATGGACCCGCCGAACTGCACGCCGAACTCCACGACGGTGACGGGGCGCCCGCGGAAGCGGCTGAAGTGGCGGTCGTACACGTCGAAGTAGTGCAGCCACTTGTGGATCTGGCGACCGCCGTTGTGCCGGAAGTACCGCTCGAGGTCGTTGGACCTCCCCATGCCCTCACCCCTGTTCGTCATCCGTGCTGTTCGTCATCCGTGCTGGACATCCAGGCCGCCGTCGGCGTACCGGCGGCGGAGCACCTTCTTGTCGAACTTGCCCACCGAGGTGCGCGGGACGGCGTCGATGAACGTCCACGCGTCGGGCAGCTGCCACTTCGCGAACGAACCCGCGAGGTGGTCCCGCAGCTCCTCGGGAGTCACCGTGGCGCCGGACCGGACGACGACGGTCGCGAGCGGGCGCTCCTGCCACTTCTCGTCGGGGATGCCGACGACCGCCGCCTCGACGACGTCAGGGTGCCCCATCAGGGCGTTCTCGAGCTCGACCGACGAGATCCACTCGCCACCCGACTTGATGACGTCCTTGGCTCGGTCGGTCAGCGTGATGAACCCCTGCCGGTCGATCGTGCCGACGTCACCGGTCCGAAGCCACCCGTCGCGGAACTTCTCCGGGTCGTCGTCGAGGTAGTACGCGCCGGTGATCCACGGGCCACGCACCTCGACCTCGCCGACCGCCTCGCCGTCGTGCGGGAGGATCTCGCCGTCGCCGCCGACCAGGCGTCCCTCGACACCGCCGAGCAGCCGCCCCTGACCGGCCCGGTACGGCCACGCCTCCTCGTCGCTCAACCCGACCGGCGGCTTGCCGGAGGTGGCGACGGGCGACGTCTCGGTCATCCCCCACGCCTGCTGGATGCGTACGCCGTGGCGGTCCCAGAGCGCCCGCTGCAGCGACTCCGGCACCGCGGATCCGCCGCAGAGCACCGCACGCAGGGACCTGAGGTCGGACGGGTGCTCGTCGATCCAGCCGAGCACGTCGTTGAAGATCGTCGGGACGCCGCCCGCAAGCGTGGGACGGGTCTCCTGGATCAGGCGGACGAGCGGCTCGGCCTGCAACCAGCGGTCGGGCATGACGAGGGACGCGCCCACCAGCACCGCGGCGTACGGGAGACCCCAGGCGTTCGCGTGGAACATCGGCACCACGGGCAGCACGCGGTCGTCGGGTCCCATCCCGGCGTTGTCGCCCATCGCCATCGACATCGAGTGGAGGTACGCGGAGCGGTGGCTGTAGACGACGCCCTTCGGGTTGCCGGTGGTGCCGCTGGTGTAGCACATCGCGGCCGCGTCACGCTCGTCCACCTCCGGCCACGCGAAGTCCTCGGACGCGGCCTCGAGCACGTCCTCGTAGCGCAGGATCGTCCTGCCCGTCGCCTCGAGCGACGACAGGTCGGCCTGCTCCGTGTCCGGCCGAGCGACGAGCACGTGGGTGACGGTGGTCATCTCCGGCAGCATCGCCGCGAACGGCTCCGCCAGCGACGCGTCCACGATCACCACGCGGTCCTCGGCGTGGTTCACGACGTAGACGACCTGCTCCGGGAACAGACGGATGTTGATCGTGTGCAGGACCGCCCCCATCGAGGGGATCGCGAGGTACGCCTCGAGGTGCTCGGCGTTGTTCCACATGAACGTGCCGACCCGCTCGTCGCCGGTGATGCCGAGGTCGCGCAGCGCGTTCGCCAGTCGGGCGACGCGACGGCCGACCTCGCCGTACGAGCGGGTGCGCGTGCCGTCGGCCGTGGCTGTGACGACGGATGCGTCGGCATACGCGGTCGTGCCGTACTGCATGAGCCGGCCGAGGCTGAGCGGGACGTCCTGCATGGTGCTGCGCATCGAGAACCTCCGACAAGGTGTGCCTTGAGTCACACAAGTGTGCCGGAGGTGCGCGAGCGGGACCAGTCACGTCTCGCCGTGGACGCGGGGCGGCCTTATACCACTGCAACTCATGATGTGTCTGGAGTTTTCATAAATCTCCGGTTGCATGAATCTCATCGTGCGGGGAACGTGAGGAAAATCTCATGTGGTCGTCGCCGTGGCCGCCAAGCTTGGCGCAACGGTCGGCCACTCGGCGAAAGGAACACCTTGCGCACGACACGACTCACATCCCGGTCCAAGGTCCTGGCGACCGCCGCAGGGGCCGCGCTCGCTGCCTCAGTCCTCGTCGGGAGCGGCACGACCGCCGGCGCAGACCAACGCGACGACGCCCTCGAGAAGGCTCTCGCCGCCGCAGCGGACGACGCACCCCCCGCCCTCCAGACCCCGTTCGAGAAGTCCGGCGGCGCGACCTGGACCACCCACCCGCAGTCCGTCCAGTTCTATCGACAGCTCGACCAGTCCAGCGAGCGCGTCGCGGTCAGCAACGTCGGCCGTACAACGCAGGGTCGGCCGCTGCAGCTCGTCTCGATCGGCTCGCCGGCACCGAAGGCACAGACTGAGGCCGCCGACGGCTCGGTCGCGATGTTCGTCTGCTCCGTGCACGGCAACGAGCCGTCCGGCCGCGAGGCCTGCATGGAGCTGGCGCGCGACCTCGCGACGAGCACCGACGCGACGGTGACGCGCTTCCTCGCGCGTACGACGGTGATCCTCATCAACGCCAACCCCGACGGCTGGGTCGCCAACACCCGCGGCAACGCCGACGGCGTCGACGTCAACCGCGACTACCTCGAGCTCGCGACGCCCGAGGGCCGCGCCGTCACCAAGGTGATCCGCGACTGGAACCCCGACATCCTCAACGACCTCCACGAGTACGGTCCGAGCGAGTACTACCGGACCGATCTCCTGCACCTGTGGCCGCGCAACCGCAACGTCGACGACCAGATCCACGGCCTCAGCCAGGAGATGAGCGAGGACTACGCGGCGGCGCAGGCCCGCAGCGAGGGCTACACGGCCGGCATCTACGGCCACTACGTGAAGGACGGGGAGCCGTTCCTGCAGGTCGCCGGTGACGAGCAGGTCCGGATCCTGCGCAACTACGCCGGTCTCGTCAACGTCGTCGGCATGCTCAGCGAGACGGCGACCCGTCCGTTGAACGACGAGGAGGCGGCCGATGTCCGTGTCCTCAACAACCGCCGGGTCGACACCAACTACGCGAGCGCACTGGGCTCGACGCAGATGGTCGCCGAGAACCGGGAGACGCTGGCGCGCGAGACTGCGGCCGCGGCCGAGCGCCAGACGGAGCTCGGCGCCTCCCAGGGCGGCGTCGTCTACTTCGCGGGGCAGGACGACATGCTGCCGACCAGCTCCAGCGAGGTGGAGCCTGAGCCGATGTGCGGCTACCAGATCACGGAGGCGACCTTCCAGGAGGTCAAGCAGGCGCTGCGCCTGCACGACCTGAAGGCCACCCGCAACGCCTCCGGGCGCGTCGTGAGCCTCGCTCAGCCGAACCGGGGTCTCGTGCCGCTGATCTTCGACGAGCGCCATGAGTTCCGCATCGCCGAGGGGACGCCGCTCGAGACCTGCTGAGCGACGACGCCGTACGCAACGAAGACTCGCAGTCGCGACCGTTGTCTGGTCGCGGCTGCGAGTCTTCGTGTGCTCGTGCTCGTGCGCGTGGGCGTTGCGGGCGCGGGGTCAGCGGACGCGGAGCACCACGCGGACAGAGGAGCCGGAGAACGCCGACGAACCGCCGTACGCGATGCGCAGGGTGTGCTTGCCGCGCTTCTTCAGCTTCGGAAGCTTCACAGTCACCTTCCCGCGCTTGCTGACGGTCAGCGTCGCCGTACTGATCCGCTTCTTGCCGTCGTAGATCTTCACCGTGCCGGTGGGACGGATCGTCGTCCCGCGTCCCGCGACCGTGACGGTGACCTTCGCGCGCTGCTTGCGGGTGACCTTCTTCTTCGCCAGCGCAGCCTTGGTCACGGTGCCGGCCTTGGTGATCCGCAGGCTCGTGCGTGCCGTCGCGGTCGTCGGCGAGTAGTCGGCCTTGTACGAGGCGGTCACCGCGTGGCTCCCGACGGCCAGGCCAGCCGGGACGGCCACGGCCGCAGCGCCGCGCGAGAGGCGGACGGTGCCCAGACTGCGGCTGCCGGCCCGGAACGTGACCGTGCCGGTCGCGTACGTCTCCGGACGCGCGACCGTCACGCTGACACGACTGGTCCGGCCGTACGAGATCGCACCGGGGTTGACGACCATGCGGCCCGTGATGCGAGGCGGGGTGTCGGTCCAGTACGACCTCCAGTGCGTCGTGCCGAGCGAGGAACCCGTCGTGGTGGCGAGCGCGGTCGCGCCGGCCGCGGTCGCCGCTGCCTTGAAGGTGCTGGCGTCGGCGTACCAGGGGTCGCCGGCACCGCCGATCCCGTCCACGAGATTCGCGACGGTCAGGCCCTGTACGGTGCGGGTCGGCACGCCCGGGTGACGGTAGGTGACGTCGGCCTGGAGGACGAACGTGCTGCCCTTCGCGGTCCGGCTCGTCTCGACCTGACGCACGTCACTGACGGTCACGTCGCGCTTCGGGCTCGTGAACCGCACCGTCCCTCCGAAGACCACACGGTGCAACGCAGCCGCCTTCGTCGTGTCGACGATCGGGAACCGCACGGCGGTCGGGTCCTCGGTGTCCTGCTTGGCGCCGCTGCCGAACGTGATCGTCCCGCCCTCGGCGAGCACCAGCGACCGCAGGGTCGGGCTCACCTGCCACTGCAGGCCGATCTCGCGGTCAGCCACACCGCTCCCCCTCGGCGGTGTCGCCGTCGGGTACAGCAGAGGCCCGTCGACCTCGAGCACGCCCTCTGTGGTGACCGGGGAGCCCGTCGCCGGAGTGAACGTCGCGCGAACGGTGTGGACGCCCACCGGGACGTCGGTGGCCCACAGCTCGTAACGGTTCTGCTGGACCGTCGACGTCGAGCGCTTCAAGGCGTACGTCTTGCCGGCGACGGTGGCGGTCGCCGCGCCCGTCGCGTCGCCGTCGCCGACCTCGACGGCCAGGTAGACGCTCTTCCACTCCGCAAGGCTCAGCTCGTCGCCGACGTACGTCAGCGTGGTCGCGGCACTGGCGGCGGGCGCTGCGGCGAGGATCCCGACGGCGAGCAGGACGGCCATCAGCCCGGCCAGCGCACGGCGCGGGGCAATTGTTGCAAGGGTCAGCACGATCTCTCCCGATAGATGTAGGGTGCGTCCCCCCGAACGCGGCTCTATTGTGGCACGTCTTGGGTCAGACCCTTCTGCGCTCGCCCGCGACGTCTGCGCCGCTAGGCTGAGCGGCATGTCGAGCGACGACGCGCACCCGCCCCGCACGCTGACCGTCGGTGTGGGCGCCGGCTCGGCCGGGTTCGGCCACGAGCGCGGCGGCGGAGTCGACATCGACACGACGGACATGGTCCTCAACGTCGGGCCGCAGCATCCGGCGACGCACGGCGTCCTGCGGCTCCGCCTCACCCTCGACGGCGAGCGGATCGTCGACTGCGAGCCGATCGTCGGCTACATGCACCGCGGTGTCGAGAAGCTCTTCGAGGTTCGGGACTACCGCCAGATCATCGTCCTCGCCAACCGCCACGACTGGCTGTCGGCGTTCTCGTCCGAGGTCGGGGTCGTGCTCGCGGTGGAGCGGATGCTCGGCCTCGAGGTTCCCGAGCGGGCGACCTGGGCCCGTACCCTCCTCGCCGAGCTGAACCGGATCCTCAACCACCTCATGTTCTTGGGCTCGTACCCGCTGGAGATCGGCGCGATCACGCCGATCTTCTACGCGTTCCGCGAGCGGGAGACGATCCAGGAGGTGATGGAGGAGATCTCCGGCGGGCGGATGCACTACATGTTCAACCGCGTCGGCGGCCTGAAGGAGGACCTGCCCGCAGGATGGCTGGGCCGGGTCGGCTCGGCCACCACCGCCGTACGCAGTCGTCTCGGGCAGATCGAGGACCTGCTGCTCACCAACGAGATCTTCGTCGCCCGGACCCGCGGGGTGGGGGTGCTGTCGACCGAGCTCGCCCAGGCGTACGGCGTCTCCGGCCCGATCGCCCGCGCGTCGGGACTCGACCTCGACCTGCGCCGCGACCAGCCGTACCTCGCCTACCCGGAGCTGATCGCCGACGGCGCGCTGCGCGTGGTCACCCGGACCGAGGGAGACAGCTACGCGCGGTTCGCGTGCCTGCTGGAGCAGGTCCGGGTGTCGCTCGACCTGGTCGACGCGTGCGTCGCGCGGATGCGCGAGCTGCCGCAGGGCCCCGTGAACGTCAAGCTCCCGAAGATCGTCAAGGTGCCGGAGGGCTCCACGTACACCTGGACCGAGAACCCGCTCGGGATCAACGGCTACTACCTCGTCTCGCGGGGCGAGAAGACGCCGTGGCGGCTCAAGCTGCGGTCGGCGTCGTTCAACAACATCGCGGTCCTGCCCGAGGTGGTGCGCGGCGCGGTCGTGGCGGATCTGATCTCGATCCTGGGCTCGATGTTCTTCGTCGTCGGCGACATCGACAAGTAGCCCGCTCGCTCCCGTCGCTGCCCGTCGCTGCCGCGCATCGCTGCCGCGCATCGGTGCCCGCCGCTGCCGCGCATCGGTGCCTCAGCGTCCACCCGCGCCGTACGCGTGGACGCTGAGCCACCGACGGGCAGTATGTCGTGGACGCTGAGCCACCGACGGGCAGTACGCGTGGACGCTGAGGCACCGACGGGCGAGGTGCTTCGACGGGCCGACTCGCGCCACGCGCCCTAAGGTCCCAAGCGTGGGCGACGTGTGGGCGGTCAGCGACATCCATGGGCACCGCGACGTCCTCGTCGCGGCCCTGACGGACGCCGGGCTCATCGACGAGAGCGAGCACTGGTCCGGTGGCGACGCACGGCTGTGGCTCCTCGGGGACTACGTCGATCGCGGCCCTGACGGGATCGGCGTCATCAGGCTGGCGCGACGCCTCGAGCAGGAGGCGGCCGAGGCCGGCGGAGCAGCGACAGCGCTCCTGGGGAACCACGAGATCCTGCTGCTCGGGATGCACCGGTACGGGGCGATGCCGGTGCCGAGCGACCCGCGCTACGCGTTCGAGCCGAACTGGGCCGGGAACGGCGGTGTCGTCACCGATCTGGAAGGCCTCGACGAGGAGATCCTCGACTGGCTGACGACCCGGCCCGCGATCGGGGAGGACGCCGACCACCTGCTCCTGCACTCCGACACCGTGGAGTACCTCGAGTGGGGCGGCACGGTCGACGAGATCAACGCCGCCGTCCGGGCGGAGCTCCGCATGCCCGACCTCGACACCTGGTGGGAGATGTGGCGCCGCCTGACCACGCGGATGGCGTTCGCGGGAGCCGACGGACCCGGGGTCGCCCGGCGCGTGCTGGACGAGCTCGGGGGCAGCCGGATCGTGCACGGGCACACGATCTGCGCGCTCATCCGCGGCGGAGGGGTGTCACCCGACGACGAGCCGCTGGTCTACGCGGACGGCCTGGCGCTGGACATCGACGGCGGGATCTTCGTCGGCGGGCCCTGCCTCCTCGTCCGTCTGGACGAGGAGGCAGAGGGCCGCTGACCGTCGGTGCTAGCCGAGCAGCCCCTCGTCCTCGAGGAACTGCTGGGCGACGTCCGTCGGCTTCTCGCGGTCGACGTCCACGGCGACGTTCATGTCGGCGAGCTTGTCGGTCGTGAGCTTCGCGGACAGCGCGTTGAGCGCCGATGCGGCGTCCTCGTTGTCGGCGAGCCACTCGGTGTTGACCGCCGGGATGAGGTTCTGAGCGGGCTGCAGGCCCTTGTCGTCCTCGAGCAGCACCAGGCCGTCGTCCTCGAGTGCGCCGTCGGTCGTCGCGACCTGGACGAGCTGCACCTCACCGCTGGTGGCCGCGTCCTTGCCCTCGCGGCTGCCGAAGCCGAGCGGGAGGATCTCGGTCAGGTCGATGCCGTAGACCTCCTGGAGCCCCTTGCCGCAGTCCTGCCGGTCCTTGCAGTCGGGTGCGGCCGCGAGCTTGACCGGGAGGCCGCTCGCGCCGAGGTCGGACAGCGTCGACAACGAGTGCTCGTCGGCGAAGTCCTTGGTGACGGCGTACGCGTTCTGGTCGGTCGCCTCAGCCGGCTCGAGCAGGGTCACACCCGCCGTCTCCGCCAGCGCGCCGACCGCCGCCACGGTCTCCTCGACGTTGTTGCTCGTCACCGGCTCCGCCGTGTCACCGTTGGCCTGCTTGTTGAGGAAGTCACCGATGCCCGAGAGGTATTCGGGGACGACCTGCACGTTGTTGTCGGTCAGCTGCGCCATGTAGATGTCGCGGGTGTCGACGAGCTTCTGGGTGACGTCGTAGCCCTCGTTCTCGAGCACCTGGGTGTAGAGCTCGGCGAGGATCTGCATCTCGGTGAAGTTCTGGCCGGACAGCGTGAGCGAGCCCTTGGACTCACCGCCTGAGCCGTTGTCGGAGTCACCGTCGTCACCGCCGCACGCCGGCAGCGCGATCAGCGCGACCACTGCGGCGAGCGAGGCAGCGCCGCGGCGGGCGCGGCGCAGTGTCGTGGAGTTCATCGGATCCCTTCCGTCACGACCTTGTGGCCGCGGTGTCTGTCGATGGTGCGTCGAACTGCGGTGTCTGGACCAGACCATCATGGCGGCTACCTCGGACACGGCGCATCGGGTCCACGCGTCGTTCGGCGAGGGCCGCCAGGCCCTCCAGGACGAGAGCCCCGACGGCGACGAGGATCGCGCCGCCGATGACGTACTGGTAGTCGCCGTTGCTGAACCCGTACGTGATCGTGTTTCCCAGTCCCGGGCCGGCGACCAGGGCTGCGATCGTCGCCGTCGCCCACAGCTGGACGACCGCGAGACGCACACCGTTGGCGACCAGCCGCGACGCCAGGGGCAGCTCCACGCTCCGGAACACCTGCCACTCGCTCATGCCCGTGCCACGAGCCGCCTCCACGATCTCGGGGTCCACCTCGCGCACGCCGACGTACGCGTTGGTGATGACCGGAGGCAGTCCGAACAGGATGAGTGCGACCAGCGTCGCCAGGCCGGCGCGACCGTACGGCCCCAGGGTGTCCGTGCCGAGCGGCCCGAGCGACAGAAGCCCGAGGACCGCGAAGACGGGGATCGCGCGCCCGATGTTGGAGACGTTGATCGCGAAGGTGCCGCCGCGCCCACGGTGCCCGAGCCAGAGGCCGAGCGGAAGGCCGACCACCAGCACGACGACCAGCGCGGTGAGGGTCAGGAGGACCTGCTGGGTGAGCTGGTCCCACAGCCCGTTGGTGCCCTCCCAGCTCGCGGGGTCGAGCAGGAAGGAGATCGCTTCGCCGAACTCGTTCACACCGCCGCCCCCCGCGTCCACGGCGTCACGAGCCGCGTGAACGCCACGATCAGCAGGTCGAGCACGACCGCGAGGACGACGCACAGCACGCTGGTGGTCAGCACCTGCGCCTTGAAGCTGTCGTCGAGCCCGTTGGCGAGCATGTTGCCCAGGCCGCCGTACGCGACGATCGTCCCCAGCGTCACCAGGGCGACCGTCGAGACCGTGGCGACCCGCAGCCCGGCCATCACCACCGGCAGCGCGAGGGGCGCCTCGATGCGCAGCAGGAGGCGTACGCGCCCGTACCCGAGGCCGGTGGCGGCCTCGACGACCTCGTCCGGCACGCCGTCGAGGCCGGCCAGCACGTTGCGGACCAGGATCGACAGCGAGTACAGGGCGAGCCCGATCACGACCGTCGTCGCACTCAGCCCGGTCGCCTGGGCGAGCAGGGAGAACATGGCCAGCGACGGGATCGTGTAGACGAGGGTCGTGCTGCCCAGCAGCACCGACCTCAGCCTCGCCCGGCGGCGTGCCACGAGCGCCAGCGCGACCGCCAGCACGAACCCGAGCACCACGGAGGCGACCGTCAGCAGGATGTGCTGCACCGTCGCGTCCCACAGCTCGGGCGCGTAGCGGGTCACGTACTCCGGGCACACCCACGCGTTGACCGCGCGCGAGTAGCACGGCGGGTCCGCGGCGACCACTGCGTGCGGCAGGACCCCGGCGGCTAGGCTCACGACATGCACCGTACCGAGGCCGCGATGATCGTGCTGGACGGCGTCGGCAAGCAGTACGCCGACGGCTCCGTCGCCGTACGCGACCTGTCGCTCTCCGTGCCGCGCGGCTCCCTGGTCGCCCTGGTCGGCCCCTCCGGTTGCGGCAAGTCGACCACGCTCAAGATGATCAACCGCCTGATCGAGCCGACGTCAGGGCGGATCCTGATCGACGGCGAGGACGTCACCCGCGCCGATCCCGTGGAGCTGCGGCGCGGCATCGGGTACGTCATCCAACAGGTCGGCCTGTTCCCGCACCAGTCGATCCGCGAGAACGTCACCACGGTGCCCACGCTGCTGGGGTGGTCCCGCAAGCGCGCCCGGGCACGCGCCGACGAGCTCCTCGAGATGGTCGGCCTCGATCCGGCGACGTACGCCGACCGCTACCCCCACCAGCTCTCCGGCGGCCAGCGCCAGCGCGTCGGGGTCGCCCGCGCCCTGGCGGCCGACCCGCCGGTGCTGCTCATGGACGAGCCGTTCGGCGCAGTCGACCCGATCGTCCGCGAGCGCCTCCAGGACGAGTTTCTGCGCTTGCAGCACGACCTCGCCAAGACCGTCGTCTTCGTCACGCACGACATCGACGAGGCCGTCCGGCTCGGAGACCGGGTGGCCGTCCTCGCCTCGGGGGGCGACCTCCGCCAGTACGACTCTCCCGCCGCCGTCCTCGGCTCCCCGGCCGACGAGTTCGTCGCGGAGTTCGTCGGCGCCGACCGCGGCCTGCGCCGCCTCGCCGTCACCCCGATCGAGGTCGGCGACCTCGAGGAGGCACCCGTCGTACGCCGTGGGGCGTCGGCCGGCGACGTCCGTCAGGTCGCAGCGGGCTCGGACGTGCCGTGGGCGATCGTGGTCGACGACGACGACCGCCTGGCCGGCTGGGCACCTGCCGAGCAGCCGGCGGGCTCGGACGCGATGCGAGTGCGCCCGATGGAGGCGACCGTGCACCGCTCGGCCACGCTCAAGGAGGCGTGGGCCGTGATGCTGCGCTACGACGCGGGGTGGGTCGCGGTGCTCGACGACGACCGGAGGCTCCTCGGTGTGCTGACCCCCGAGTCGCTCCACGCGGCGCTGCGTCGATCAGTGCGCATCACCGAGCCGGCCTGACTGCCTCAGGCCTCCTTGGCCTCGGGCAGCTCGTCGTCCACGTCGCCCGCGTCGGCGTCCTTCGTGGCAGGCGCGTCGTCCTTCGTGGCAGGCGCGTCGTCCTTCGAGACAGCCTTGTCGTCGGCGGACTCCTCGGCGGCCTGTGCACGGACGGCCGCTGCCGCCTCCCAGCTGAGGAGGTCGACGATCGTCGGCACGTCGGCGCCCTCCCAGAGTCCCAGCCCCAGTGCTGCCGGGGCCTCGGACGTCTCGTCAGCGGTGCGCAGCGCCTCGACCTCGCGTGCGAGCGCCTTGCGCAGCGCGTCGGACTCCTCCGCCCGCGCCTCGGCCAGGCGCAGGGTGCCGTTCAGCTCACCGATGCGCTTCGTGGTGATCGAGAGCGTCTCGTTGACCGCCTCGACGAACTGCAGGTTCTCGCGGGTGCGGTCGACGGTCATGTCGCGGTAGGCCTGGGCCTGCTCCGCGCGGTCCTTGTACCACTCGCGGCGGGTCGTCATGACCTCGTCCGCGATGATCCGCGCCGCAGCCGCCCCGGCCACCACCGCCGTGATCGCCGCAGCGATCAGAACACCCCGCGAAGCCGCCACCACGGCAACGGCGACGAACACAGCAGAAGCCGCCAGCAAGAGGCTGGCGGCGAGGACGCGCGTGGAGCGCTGGCGGCGGCGAACGTTCGGCATGGGCAGAACCCTACGCTACGGAGTCGCGCATCCTGGTGACGGACACCACCTGTTCGTGGCGGCCCTCACGCCTTGGCTGGAGCGTCGTCGTCCTTGTCGTCACGCGGCACCTCGCAGGCGCGTTCGAGGGCCAGCGCAGCCGCCAGCGCGAGCAGCGCGGCCAGCGCTGCGACCGCCGATCGAACGACCCGGTCACGGGGCAGCTCGAGCTCCAGGTCGCCGGCGAACGACAGCGCAAAGCCTGTGTAGTAGCCCGCGATCAGCGCGGTGACGATCGCCGACGCCTTCGCGAGCGCGAGGAGGCGCATCGCCCGGCTCGAGTGCATCGTGCGTCTCTCGCGGTGCAGCGACTGGTAGGTCCCCCAGGCGAGGAAGGCCAAGATGCCGGCGAGGAACAGCATCGTGCCGGCGGCGACCCATGACACCGTGGGCGCGACGGCGTCGCGCCACTCCATGAACGGGCGCACCGATCGGCCGACGGCCAGGCCGACCACGCCGAGGATGGCGAGCTGGACTGCCGACGACCGGCGCAGGGCAGGGCGACCCATCGACGTCAGACGAGGATCTCGAGGTCCTCGCGCCGCGTCACGCCGGCCGTGTCGACGCTCTGAGCCAGGTCGACCACGAATCCCTTGCCGGGGATCTCGCCCTCGAGGTCGAGCTCGAGCCACGGGATCAGGACGAACGCCCGCTCGTGCGCCCGCGGGTGCGGGAGCGTCAGACGGTCGTCCGACGCGATCCGGTCACCCACGACGATCAGGTCGACGTCGAGCGTGCGCGGCGCGTTGCGCTCGCCGCGCTCGCGACCGAACGCGTCCTCGATGGCGAGGCAGCGGTCGAGCAGCGTGTGCACGGTCAGCGTCGTGTCGATCAGCACCGCGGCGTTGAGGAAGTCTCGGGAGCCGGGGGGTGCACCCACCGGCACCGTCTCGTACACCGACGACACGGTCACGACCGTGACCTCCGGAGTGTCCGCGAGTGCGGCGACCGCGCCCTGGACGTTGTTGAGCCGCTCCCCGAGGTTCGAGCCGATCGCGATCACGGCCTGCCGGATCGGGCGCATTCCGCCGGTCATCGTGTCGGCGTCAGGCATGTGCGGGTTGGGCGTCTCGGTCACGTACGGCTCCGCTCTATCGTCACGGCGACGTCCGAGAACGTCACCGGAATCGGTGCATCGGGCTTATGAACGGTAACGCTCGCCCACTGCACCGGCTCGTAGCTGAGGCAGATCCGGACGATCCGGAGGGCGAGCGTCTCGATCAGGTCGACGGGGTCCGACGTGATGGCGTCCGCAACCCTCTCCGACAACGTACCGTAATGAACCGACGCTTCTAAGTCCCCAGTCTCCGCCGCCCGCGCGAGGTCGAGGGCGAGGACGACGTCGACGACGAACCGCTGACCCTGCTCACGCTCGTGCGGCAGCAGTCCGTGGTAGCCGTACGCCTCGATCCCGGTGACGGTGATCCGGTCCAGTCCTGGCGGCACGCTCATCCTTCCATCACGGGTCCCGAGTGGTGGGACCACAGCTTCCAGCCGGTCGGCGTCTCGACGAGGACGTCGGTGGCCGCGCCGCGTCCCCCCGCGAAGACGGTCGGCTCCTCGCCGTCGGCCTCGGAGAGGACGTTCTCGGTGCACGACACGATCGCGATCCCGCCGCGGTGCGTGACGGTGACGTCGGTGAGGATGAACTGGATGTAGCCGACGCTCGCCATCAGCATGGCGAACGACCGCATGATCGACGACGTGCCGCGGATCGGCTCCGACCCCGGGTGCACGCACACGGTGTCGTCGCCGGGGAGCCACAGCGACGTCATGAGGTCGAGGTCGCCGCGCTCGATCGCGTCGTAGAACGCCTCATGGGTCCGCAGGACCGGCGACGTCTTCTCAACCACGGCGCCACCGCTCCGCGACACGGACGCTGTCGACGTTGTCGGGGACCTCGTGAACGCGTACGGCCCACGCGCCGGCCGTCGCCGCGAGAGCGGTGATTGCGACGGTCGCGGCCTCGCGCTGGAGCGGGTCGCGGAGCGTGCCGTCGTCCGCGGCGAGGAGCTCGCCGAGGAACCGTTTGCGGCTCGCGGCGACCAGCAGCGGGTAGCCGAGCTCGGCGAACGCCGCGAGGTGCGCGAGGATCGACCAGTTCTGGGGGCCGCGCTTCGAGAACCCGATCCCGGGATCGACCACGACCTGGTCGGGCTTCACCCCGGCGGCCAGCGCCGCGTCGACCGACGCGGACAGCTCACGGACGACGTCGGGCACGAGGTCCGCGTACGTCGTCGCGTCCTCGCCCTGCATCGCGTCCGAGTGCCCGCGCCAGTGCATCACGACGTACGGGACACCCGCACGGGCGGCGACGCCCAGGATGTCGGGGTCTGCCAGGCCACCCGAGACGTCGTTGATGATCCGCGCCCCGGCTGCGACGGCACGCTCGGCGACCTCCGCGCGCATCGTGTCGACGGACACGACGACGCCGCGCTCGCTGAGGGCTCGCACCACGGGCTCGACGCGGGCGAGCTCGGTCTCCGCGTCGACCCGCTGCGCTCCCGGCCGGGTGGACTCGCCACCGACGTCGATGATGTCGGCACCCGACGCGACCAGGCTCAGCCCGCGGCGTACGGCGTCCTCCGCGTTGAGCCAGCGCCCTCCGTCGGAGAAGGAGTCGGGCGTCACGTTGACGACGCCCATCACCTGGCACCGCCCGACGTCCGGCAGGGCACGGACGACGCGGCGTTCGAACATCAGTGCGCCTTGATCAGCGACATCGCCTCGGCACGGGTCGCGGGGTCGCGCAGCTGGCCGCGCACCGCGCTCGTGATGGTCTTCGCGCCCGGCTTGCGGACGCCGCGCATCGTCATGCACAGGTGCTCGGCCTCGATCTGGACGATCACGCCGAGCGGCTTGAGCGTGTCGGTGAGCGCGTCCGCGATCTGCGTGGTGAGCCGCTCCTGCACCTGCGGCCGCCGGGCGTAGGTGTCGACCAGCCGCGCGAGCTTGGACAGGCCGACGACCCGCCCGTCCTCGGCGGGGATGTAGCCGACGTGGGCGACCCCGGTGAACGGGACCAGGTGGTGCTCGCACATCGACCACAGCTCGATGTCCTTGACGAGGATGAGCTCGTCGTGGTCGACCTCGAACGTGCGCGACAGCGCGTCGGCGGGGTCGCGGCGCATGCCCGCGAAGATCTCCTCGTACGCCCGGGCGACCCGCGCCGGCGTGTCCTGGAGGCCGTCGCGCTCGGGGTCCTCCCCGATCGCGATCAGCAGCTCGCGGACGGCGGCCTCAGCGCGCGCGATGTCGAAGACGGGCAGGTCCTGACCCGGCAGGATGTGGGCCGTCACGTCACCCGACTCCTGGTGTCGGCGGCTCCGGCGCCCCACCCATCGAGCCGCCACCGGGTCCGTGGAGGTCACCGTCGGCGCCGGGCGCGAGCACGATGGTGCCCTCTTCGGGGTCGTGGGTGATCTCGTGGCCGTTGACCTCCTTGGGCGAGGCGACCGGCGGCAGCGCCGAGGGCTTGCGGCTGTCGGAGCCGGTCCACGCGGGACGTGGGCTGCGCCGTCGCAGCGCCTCGAAGATCGCGGCGACCTCGCTCTTGTCGAGGGTCTCCCGCTCGAGCAGGGCGAGAACGAGCTGGTCGAGGACGTCGCGGTTCTCGGCGAGGATGTCGAAGGCCTCCTGGTGGGCGTAGGAGATGAACTTCGTCACCTCCTCGTCGACGATCGCAGCGAGCTCCTCGGAGTAGTTGCGCGAGTGGCCGATGTCGCGGCCGAGGAACGGCTCGGAGCCGTTCTCGCCGAGGCGGACAGCGCCGATGCGCTCGGTCATGCCGTACTGCGTGACCATCGCGCGCGCGAGGTTCGTCGCCTTCTCGATGTCGTTGGCCGCCCCGGTCGTCGGGTTGTGGAAGACGAGCTCCTCCGCCGCCCGGCCACCCATCATGTAGGCCAGCTTGTCGAGCATCTCGGCGCGCGTCTGGCTGTACCTGTCCTCGTCGGGCAGCACCATCGTGTAGCCGAGGGCGCGACCGCGCGGCATGATCGTGATCTTGTGCACGGGGTCGCTGCCGGGCAGCGCCGCGGCGACGAGCGCGTGGCCGCCCTCGTGGTACGCGGTGATCTTGCGCTCGTGCTCGCTCATCAGGCGCGTACGCTTCTGCGGACCGGCGACGACGCGGTCGATCGCCTCGTCGAGGGCGCGGTTGTCGATCTTCTGGTTCGAGGAGCGTGCCGTCAGCAGGGCAGCCTCGTTGAGGACGTTCGCGAGGTCCGCGCCCGAGAACCCTGGAGTACGGCGAGCGACGGACTCGAGGTCGACGTCGGCGTCGAGCGGCTTGCCCGCCGAGTGCACGCGGAGGATCTGGATGCGGCCCTTCAGGTCGGGCGCCTCGACGCCGATCTGACGGTCGAAGCGTCCGGGACGCAGGAGCGCCGGGTCGAGCACGTCGGGACGGTTCGTCGCGGCGATCAGGATCACACCGCCGCGGACGTCGAATCCGTCCATCTCGACGAGCAGCTGGTTGAGGGTCTGCTCGCGCTCGTCGTGGCCGCCGCCCAGGCCCGCACCGCGGTGACGACCGACGGCGTCGATCTCGTCGATGAAGATGATCGCGGGGGCGTTCTCCTTGGCCTGCTCGAACAGGTCACGCACACGGCTCGCACCGACACCGACGAACATCTCGACGAAGTCGGAGCCTGAGATGGAGTAGAACGGGACGCCTGCCTCGCCGGCCACGGCACGCGCGAGGAGCGTCTTGCCGGTCCCGGGAGGGCCGTACAGGAGGACGCCCTTGGGGATCTTGGCACCGACCGCCTGGAACTTCTGCGGGTCGGCCAGGAACTCCTTGATCTCGCCGAGCTCCTCGACGGCCTCGTCCGCGCCTGCGACGTCGGCGAAGGTGGTCTGCGGGGTGTCCTTGGCGACGAGCTTGGCCTTGGACTTCGCGAACTGCATGACGCGGCCGCCGCCACCCTGCATGGAGTTCATGAGGAAGATGAACAGGAGGAAGATCAGCGCGAACGGGAGCAGGAGCCCCAGCAGGCTGCCGAGGAAGCTCGGCTTGGGGATGTCGACGTCGTACGTCTTCATCTCCTTGTCGGCGACGCTCTGGTCGGCGAGCTCGCGCAGCTGGTTGCCCTGGTTGCCGAGCCAGCTGGCGCGCACCTTCTTGTCGTCGTCGAGCGTCGCACGGATCTCGTTGTCACCAGCACCGACGAAGGTGGCCTCGGAGACCTCGCCCTTCTCGAAGTACCGCACCATCGTGGCGGTCTCGACCTCTTCGTAGCCGTTGTTCGACGACACGAGCTGGAGCAGGGCGAGCACCGCGATGACACTGATGATGATCCAGAGCCACGGGCCCTTGAAGATGCGTTTGACGTCCATGATCCGAGGCCGCGCCTCGCTCCTCCTGCGTAGGAATGGGTACGGGAAATGACGGTACACGCCACGCCGCTGGCGGCGGAGGGCGTTCCGTCCCCTGGTGCTTCAACGTCCGGCACCCGCCCCCATGTTCCCAGAATCGCCGATCTTGCGGGTCACGGGGGCGTCACGGAGGCGTCTTGGCGCCGCCTGGGGCGACGTCAGGAGTAGACGTGCGGTGCGAGCGTCGCGATGTCGCGGAGGTTGCGGTAGCGCTCGTCGTAGTCGAGCCCGTAGCCGACGACGAACGCGTTGGGGATGTCGAACCCGACGTAGCGGACGTCCACGGCCATCTTCAGGGCCTCGGGCTTGCGCAGCAGCGTGCAGATCTCGACCGAGGCGGGCTTGCGCGAGCGCAGGTTGGAGGTGAGCCACGACAGCGTGAGGCCCGAGTCGATGATGTCCTCGACGATCAGGACGTGGCGGTCGGTGAGATCGGCGTCGAGGTCCTTGAGGATCCGGACGACGCCCGACGAGGTCGTGCCGGACCCGTAGGAGGAGACGGCCATCCAGTCCATCTCGACGTCGCGCTCGAGAGCGCGGGCGAGGTCGGCCATCACCATGACGGCGCCCTTGAGAACCCCGACCAGCAGGAGATCCTTGCCGTCGTAGTCCTCGCTGATCTCCCCGGCGAGCTCACGGAGCCGCGCCTGGATCTCGGCCTCGGAGATGTAGGTCTGGTCGAGCGCGAGGTCTCCCTCGATCTGCTTCGCGTCCACGGATCCAGCCTGACACAGCAGCCCTAACGGCGCGTGCTCGCCCTCCCGAAGACCAGGGACGGCCCGGCCCGTACGACGGTGAGCCCGCCGGGCAGCGCCGGACCGCCCTGCCCCCGCCAGCGCGTGACGAGCCGGTCGATCTCGGTGACGTGCGCAGCGGACAGGTCCGTGGCGGGTGAGCCGGCGGCCAGGGCGGCTGCCCGCAGGACGCGGGTGCGCAGGGCGCGCGGCAGTCCCAGCAGGTGGTCGACGTCGAGGCTGCCGTCGGCGCGGGTCGACTCACGGTAGGCGGTCGCCGCGAGCTCGTCGAGCAGGTCGGCGTCGTCGCGCAGGAGGTCGGCGCTCCGCGCGAGGGCGGCGCCGACGCCGGGACCGAGCGCGTCCTCGAGACCCGGGAGCAGGTCACGGCGCACCCGCACGCGTGCGTATCGCGGGTCGGTGTTGTGCGGGTCCTCCCACCACGCGAGCCCGGACGCCCGACACACCGCCTCGGTCTCGGCCCGGGTCAGGCCGAGCAGGGGACGGCGCAGGCGGCCGTCCCGTGGCGCGATACCGGACAAGGACCGCGCACCGGACCCGCGGGCGAGCCCGAGGAGGACGGTCTCGGCCTGGTCGTCGCGGGTGTGGCCGAGCAGGACCGCGGCGCAGCCGTGCTCCTCGGCGTACGCCGCGAGCGCGTCGTGGCGCGCCGCACGTGCCGCGGCCTCCGGCCCCCCGGCCGTGCCCACCGCGACCCGGACGACGTCGGCGTGGACGCCGAGCCCGTCGCGTACGGCGTCGGCGGCGGTCGCCGCCACTTCTGCGGACGTGTCCTGGAGCCCGTGGTCCACCACGAGCGCGCGGACCCGCAGGTCGCGGCGCGCCCCGACGTACGCCGTCAGTGCCGCCAGCGCGAGCGAGTCGGCACCGCCGGACACCGCGACGGCGACGCTCGATCCGGCCGGGAGGTCGTCGAGCGCGTCAGCCACCGCGCGGCGACCGCGTGCGACCGCCGGATCGAGCGGGCCGTCAGTGGTCGCCGAGCCGTCCACGGTCCGCGCTCACCCGTGCACGCGCGCGACCCAGAGATCGGGCTTCTCGATCTCCGCAGCGCTCGGGAGGTTGACCGGCGAGGCCCACACCGCGCTGAAGCCCTCACGGCCGACCTGGCGCTCGACGGCACGGACGAACGCGGCGCCGTCGCGGTACTGGCGCATCTTGGCCTCGAGCCCGAGGACCTGTCGCAGGAGCCGGTCGAGCATGCCGCCACCCTTGCGACGCTTCTCGAACCGCTTGCGGATGTGCTTGACCGACGGGATCACCGAGGGTCCGACCCCGTCCATCACCACGTCCGCGTGGCCCTCGAGCAGCGACATCACACCGGTGACCTTCGCGATCACCTCGCGCTGCTCGTCGTTCTGCAGCACGTCCATCAGCGACACCTGCTCGCCACGGATGAACCTGCCGGCCGTCTTCGACGCCTCGCTCAGCGACCGCGACAAGCCCTCGGGATCCATGTCGGTGGCGTCGACCAGCTGGTCGATGAGGCCCTGCATGTGGTCGCGCATCCACGGCACCGCCGTGAACTGGACCCGGTGCGTCTCCTCGTGGAGGCAGACCCAGAGCCGGAAGTCGTGCGGGTCCACGTCCAGCTCGCGCTCGACGTGCACCACGTTGGGGGCGACCAGCAGCAGCCGCCCGCCGGTCGGCAGCCCGTCGCCCACCGCCGGTGCCGTGAAGAACGGGTCGAACTGGCCGAGGACCTTCGTCGACATGAAGCCGAGCGCCGTCCCGAGCTCGGCGCCGGTGATCCGAGGCCCGACCGACCGCGCGAACCGGCCCGGCGTCTCTCCGCGCGTCTGTGCCGCGGCGGCCGCCTTCGCGAGCACCGGCGCCAGCACGACCTCGAACGACGCGAGGTTGGCGGCGATCCAGCCCGGCCGGTCCACGACGAGGACCGGAGCGCTCGCGGCGGTGGCGGAGAGTCCGGTGAACTCACGGACCGGACCCTCGGAGCGCGCGGCGCCCTCACGCAGCTCGGCGACCACCTCCGCGGCCTCGTCGGCCTCGACCTCGGGCCCCGGGCGCGTCATGCGTACGGCGGTGGCGAGCGCGAAGTCCCAGTCGATCATGCTCTCGGTCATGTCGCCGAGCCTACGCGGCAGGGCACGGCGATCGGACGCGCCGCGGAACCCGTGGTGTGATGCGGGCAACACGGTTGCTCAGAACCATGACGACACCGACCTCAGGGAGAGACGTCATGAGCACGGTCGAACGTGACCCCCGTCCGACGCCCACCGATGTCGACAAGGCATTCCTCGGTAGCGCCACCTATCGAAGTCTCGGCGAGCAGAAGCTGTCCCCCGCCGAGGAACGGTTCGAGAAGGCGCGCCGTACGTCCGGGCTGGTGCTGGCGCCGCTCGCGACGGTCATCATGCTGCTGATCCCGTTCGACCTGCCCGACCCGCAGCACAAGCTGTCCGCGGTCCTCGTCGGCGTCGTCATCCTGTGGATCACCGAGGCGGTCCCGATCCCGGTCGGCGGGTTCCTCGGCATCGCCGCGATCGTGCTGCTCGGCGTGGTCCCCGCCGACGACGCACTCGCACCGTTCGGGTCCTCGACCGTCTTCACCTTCATCGGTGCGTTCATCCTCGCCCAGGCGATGCTGAAGCACGGTCTCGCCAAGCGGTTCGCGATGTTCGTGCTGAACCTCCCCGGTGTCGGACGGTCCACGACGCGGGTGATCGTCGCGTTCGGTGCGATCACGTGCCTGCTGTCGGCGTTCGTCTCCAACACCGCCACGGTCGCGATGCTGCTCCCGACCGCCATCGGCATCCTCACCGTGATCGCGAAGCTCATGCAGTCGCAGGGCATCGTCGAAGAGGACTTCGACCCGCTGCGCCTGCGGGTGGGCGTCGCCCTGATGCTCATGCTCGCGTACGGCGCCAGCGTCGGTGGTCTCCTCACCCCCGTCGGCTCCCCGCCGAACCTCATCGGCCGCGGCCTGATCGAGGAGGCGACCGGCGAGACCATCCCGTTCCTCGACTGGGTGCTGCTCGCGCTCCCGATCTGCGCGGCGATGTTCGTCGCGCTCGTCGTCGTCCTCCTGCTCGTGAACCGCCCCGAGATCAAGCGTCTTGAGGGTGTCGAGGAGTGGGTCGACGCCGAGAAGGCCGAGCTCGGTCCGGTCTCGCGCGCGGAGAAGAACACGCTGGTCGCCTTCACGGTCACCGTCACGCTCTGGATCCTCCCCGGCATCGTCGCCCTGGTCGCCGGTGCGGACTCCAGCACGTACGAGACCGTGTCCGGTCGTCTCGACGAAGGGGTCGTCGCCGTCCTCGGTGCGTCGCTGCTCTTCCTGCTCCCGACCGACTGGGGAAGGCGCGAGTTCACGCTCCGCTGGAGCGACGCGGCGAAGATCGACTGGGGCACGATCGTGCTGTTCGGCACCGGCATCATCTTCGGGTCCCTGCTGGCGTCGACCGGGCTCGCGGAGACCATCGGCAAGGGCGCCTACAACTGGCTCGGCCTGAGCAGCGCCCTCCTCCTCACCGCGTTCGCCGTCGTGCTCGCGATCGCCGTGAGCGAGACGACCAGCAACACGGCGTCGGCCGCTGTCGTCGTCCCGATCATCATCCCGATCGCGATGGCCGCCGACGTCAACCCCTTCGTTCCCGCCCTGGCTGCGACGTTCGCGGCGTCGTTCGGCTTCATGCTGCCGGTCTCGACGCCGCAGAACGCGATCGTCTACGGGTCCGGCGTCGTCCCGATCACCCGGATGATCCGCTCGGGCATCTCGTTCGACGTCCTCGGTGCGATCCTCATCCTCGTCCTGCTGCCGGTGATGGTGTCGGTGCTCGGGCTGGGCGGCTAGCTGCCTGCCGCGGTCAGCCGGTGCCGCACGCGCAGGCGGTGAGGCGGGCCGCGATGCGGGCGAGGAGGTCGCGGGCGTCGCCGGTCTTGGGGACGGGGACCCGGTCGGTGAGCACCACGAACCCGACCGGAGTGCCGTCGGCCGTGATCGTGGTCCCGGCGAGTCCGTGGACGCCGGTGAGCGTGCCCGTCTTCGCGCGTACGGCGCCGAGCCCGGCGGCCGTCCCTGGCGCGGTGAACCGGGTGGCGAGCGAGCCGGTGAAGCCTGCCACCGGGTAGCGGTCGAACAGGTCGGCCGCGGTCGAGACGACCGAGAGCATCGACGCCAGGGTGACGTGGTTGCTGCGTGCAAGACCGCTGCCGTCGTAGATCCGGTTGCCCTCCCACGGCACTCCCAGCCCGGTCAGGATCTTCTCGACCGCGGCGACGCCGCCGGTGAAGCTGGCCGGCTGGCCTTCGGCGAGGGCGACATGGCGCAGGAGGACCTCGGCCGCCTGGTTGTCGCTGTGCTCGATGACGGACTGCACGATCTGTGCGACCGTGCCGCTGCTGACCGCCGCAAGCTCCTCCGACGACGCCGGCTTCGTGGCCGGGGTGATCGCCTCCACCGTGATCCCGCGGGCGCGGAGCTGACGCGCGAACAGCTGAGCCGCCTGCTTGTCGGGGGTCGCGCTGCGCTTCCATCCGTCGGTGCCCTGGTCGACCCACAGCGCGCTGACCGGCGTCGTGACGAACGACGAGATGTAGCCGGGCTCCCACTGTGGACTCACCGCCGGGCCGGTGAACAGGGACGCGTCGTAGCCGAGCGAGACCGAGCCGATCCCGTCCGCGCGCAGGGTCTTCGCGGTCTGCCGGGCGAGCTGGGCGAGCGAGACCTGCTGCGGGTACGCCGCGCGCGCCTCCTCGTCCGACGTCGCGGTGAGGTAGGGGTCACCGCCGCCGACGAGCACGACGCGCGTCGGCGCGCCGGCGGCCGGCGTCGCGGGAGCGGTCGTCGTCGGGGCCGTCGCCGTCGGTGTCGGGGAGTCGGTCGTGTCGCGGACGACGGTCGTACGGAACCGGTGCTCCGAGCCGATCGCCGTCATCGCCGCCATCGACGTGAAGAGCTTGAGCGTGGAGGCCGGCACGAAGGTGCCGGTGCCGCTCGACCACACCTGCTCGCCGGTCGTCAGATCAGACGCCGCGAACCCGACGTGCGGTCCGAGAGCCTTGCGGGACAGCAGCGGGCCGACGGCGCGCTGGACCGCCGCGGCATCGAGCCCGGCGCTCCCGGACGCCGCGGTCAACGCCGGTCGGAGCACGGGCGCCTCGGGAGTCTCGGGGACCGCCGCTGCCTCGGGCTCGCGAGCCGCGCAGGTGCCGTCCTCGCACACCCAGCGGTCGAGGTAGCCGAGGCTGTACGCGGCGACGCCGCCCCCGGCGACGACGAGCACGACCGCCAGCAGCAGGTACGGCCAGGCTCGGCCGGCCTCGGAGGCGCGCGATCGCATGCGGGCGAGCCTATCCGGGTGGGACGAGCACGATCGGGACGCCGTCGTGCACGAGCCGCCAGTGCGGCGGGGTCGAGGCGTACGGCCGCCCGGCGGCGAGGTGGCTCTCGACCAGATTCCGGAGGGACCCCGGCACCTCGGCGACGACCGGCACGCGGGCGACGTCCGGGTACGACGCCGCACCCGACGCGCGGTAGCGGCTGACCACCACGTCCAGCCGGTGGTCGTCGGCGAGCGGAGCGCCGTCGTACGCCAGCCCGGTCACCCGCCGCCCGACGGGCCGGGCGAGGTCGATCTCGTACGTCAGCGGGGCGTCGACGCCGTACGCGATGTCGTGGTCGAAGTCGGGTGTCCCGAGCGGGGTGCGCGAGGTGGGCGCGTTCGTGAGCGCATCGGGGTCGTACGGCCCTGGTCCGGCGGCAGCGCGGAAGAAGGTGGCCGCGTGCTCGAGGTGGCGGCGCAGGGCGCGACCGTCCATCTGGACGACGACGACTCCGCTGTCGAACGGGCAGAGGGCGGCGACGTCGCGTCGGCGTACGGGTCCCGCGGCGAGCGGCGCGCACCGGCTCGCCGGCGACACCAGGCTCACGAGCGGCGCCGTCGACCCTGAGACCGCGCGAGCCCCCTCGGCCTGGGCGAGCGCGACGAGTGCCAGCGCGTCCGTCGCCCGGTACCGCGAAGGCTCGGGATCGATGGGCCCGGGCGCGTGCCCGACGACCTCCGCCCCCAGCGCCCGTACGCGGGCGTGCTGCGGCGCGACCAGCGCCACGACGGCCGGGTCCTCCGGCGCCGTCGCGGTGTCGATCAGGCGCGAGCGCGAGGTGCCGACCCGCCACCGGCCGCCGTCCGCGACGAGGTCGAGCTCCACGAGCGCGACCCGCATGCCCCAGCAGAGCGGCTCGGTGAGAAGGACGGGACGACCGTCCGGGCCTCGCTCGACGTGCTCGTCGACCTCGATGTGCGCGTGACCCGCGACCACGACGTCGATGCCCGGGACGAGGCGGGCGAGGTCGAGGGCGGCGTTCTCGCGGGTCGGTGGTTCGACGATGCCGGCGTGGACGACGGCGACGACCACCTCGGCGCCATCCCCACGCACGGCGGCGACCAGAGGGCCAGCCGCGGCCACGAGGTCGTCGAACCGGAGCTCGGCGGCCACGTCACGGTTCCAGGCGGTCACGCTCGGAGTGGTGAGACCGACGATCCCGACCCGCACGGACACCCCCTCGGCGACCGGGACGTCGCGGACCACCGAGCCCGCGAACGCCGGCTCCCCCGTCACCGCGTCACGGACGTTGCCTCCGAGCAGGGGTGCGTCCAGCTGGTCGCGGAACGCCGCCAGCGCGCGTACCCCGTAGTCGAGCTCGTGGTTGCCCAGCGTCACGGCGTCGTAGCCGAGGTGGTTCATCGCCGCCGCCATCGGGTGCAGCGGCGGGGTCGGCTCGCTCAGCCGGCGCGAGAAGTGGTGCGCGAGCGCGCTCCCCTCGAGCACGTCGCCAGCGTCGACGAGGAGCGCGTACGGCGCTGAGGCCCGGACCTGCCGCACGACCGACGCGACCCGGGCCAACCCGATCCGGTTGCCGTACGCGTCCTCGTACGGAGAGTCGGTGCCGTAGTCGAAGTCGCGGACCTGCCCGTGGAGGTCGGTCGTCGCGAGGATCGTGAGGCGCGCAGTCATGGCAGGGGTAGGCTGTTACCTACGTCACAGCCAGTCCCCCCGTGTCCTGTCGCATGGTCCACATAGGGGAGACTAGACAGGTCTCGCGCGTCGGGTCGGACCGACCCGGACGATGCAGCATCGAGACGATTGGCCGCAACGAACATACGCACGAAACCAATGGAGGAACAGTGCTGGAATTCGACGTCACGGTCGAGATCCCCAAGGGCGTACGCAACAAGTACGAGGTCGATCACAAGACCGGCCGGATCCGTCTGGACCGCACCCTGTTCACCTCCACCCAGTACCCGGCCGACTACGGCTTCATCGAGGACACCCTCGGCCAGGACGGCGACCCGCTCGATGCGCTGGTCCTGCTCTCCGAGCCGACGTTCCCGGGCTGCCTGATCCGCTGCCGCGCCATCGGCATGTTCCGCATGACCGACGAGGCCGGCGGCGACGACAAGGTTCTGTGCGTCCCGGTCGACGACCCGCGCCAGGAGCACCTGCAGGACATCCGCCACGTGCCTGAGTTCGACCGCCTCGAGATCCAGCACTTCTTCGAGGTCTACAAGGACCTCGAGCCCGGCAAGTCCGTCGAGGGCGCCGAGTGGGTCGGCCGCCGCGAGGCCGAGGACGAGGTCGAGGCGTCGTTCAAGCGCCACATCGACCTGGGCGAGCAGCACTGAGCGCGCCCACCGACTGAGCCGAAGGCCGCCGATCCCCACCGGGGTCGGCGGCCTTCGTCGTACGCGGACTGTCTGCGCGAGGTGGCACACTCGTGCGTGCTGCGACGAGCCCAGGTCCGCCGCAGGGAGGTCGACGCTGGAGGCACGCATGGACTCACCGGACGCAGGCCGCGACGCGGATCGCAGGGAGCGAGCTCGCCGCTTCGCGACCCTCCACCAGCAGGGCTGCTTCCTCCTGCCCAACGCCTGGGACGCCGGGAGCGCCCGGATGCTGGAGTCGGCCGGGTTCCCGGCGATCGCCACCACCAGCGCCGGCATCGCCTTCTCCTACGGTCGTCCCGACCACGGCTTCCACACGGAGCACCCGGACGGCGGTCGGCTCGATCGCACCCGGCTGCTCGCCCGCACGCAGGAGATCGCCCAGGCGGTGGACGTGCCAGTCAGTGCCGATCTCGAGGACGGCTACGGCGCGGCGCCGGAGGTCGTGGCCGAGACCGTCGGCCTCGCACTGGCCGCCGGCGCCGCCGGTGGCAACATCGAGGACTTCACCGGCAGGCGCGACGCTCCCCTGTACGCCCGGGAGCTGTCGGTCGACCGGATCCGAGCGGCGCGAGCGGCGGTCGATGCGTCGGGCGAGCCGTTCGTCCTCGTCGGACGGACCGACGCCCTGATCACGGGCGGGTCGATCGCCGAGGCGATCGACCGTGCCAACGCCTACCTGGCGGCCGGCGCCGACTGCGCGTTCGTCCCGGGCGCCGCCGACGAGGCGACGATCACGACGCTGGTGGCCGAGCTCGACGGCCCGCTCAACGTCGTCATGGGACTGACCGGCGGGGCGCTGTCGCTTGCCGACCTGGCAGCTCTGGGAGTTCGCCGGGTCACCGTCGGCGGCAGCATCGCCCGCACGGTGTACGCCCAGCTCCGCCGCGCGGCCACCGAGCTGCACGATCTCGGCACCTTCTCGTACGCCGACGCCCAGCTCTCGCACGACGACCTCAACGCCCTCTTCGGAGAGGGCCCGGCGCAGGGCGGGTGACCCGCCCTCTCGAGGATCGGTGCCGTCGGAGCCGAGGGCCTCAGCGGATGCGTGCGGCGAGGTCGGGTGTGGTCGACGCGTAGACCGACACGACCTGGACGTTCTTGCCGGGTCGCGGCGCCTCGATCATCCAGCCGTCGCCGAGGTAGAGCGCGACGTGGTAGATCGAGCTCGGACCACCGCGGCTCCAGAACAGCAGGTCGCCGCGCTTCGCGTCGGCAAGCGAGATCGGCACCGACGACGCGTACTGGGCGCCGCTGAAGTGCGGCAGCGCCTTGCCGGCGGCTCCCCACGCGCGCATCGTGAGCCCGGAGCAGTCCCACACGTCCGGGCCGGCGCCCGCCCACACGTACGGCTCGCCGACCTGCTCCATCGCGAACCGGATCGCTGCCTCGACACCCTTCACACGCTTCGGCGGGTTGGGGTCGACCGGCGTCGGCGACGGCGACGGCGCGGGTGCCGGACCGGGTGCCGGGGACGGGGCGGGCGTGGGCGTGGGCGCGATCTGGGACAGGTCCTCGGGCGGCCGGTTCGCCGACTCCTGGGCTGCCTGCGCCAGCTTCTCGAGGGCCCGCTGCCGCTTACGAGCGATCGTGACCGAGATGCCCTCGGCGTGGGCCAGCTCGCGGATGAGCTGGTCGCGGTCGCGCTGGAGGGAGGCGCGTGCAGCAGCGGCAGCGGCGACCGCCGTCTCCGCCTCCTGCTTCGCGGCCTTCGCCGACGCTGTCGCCTTCTCCTGCTTCGCGACGGCCACCTCGGCGGCGCGCTGGAGGGACGCAGCGACGGCCCGCTTGGACTCGTAGCGCGCGAGCGCGGCCCGGCTGGCGTCGCCGACCGCGTCGTACGCGGCGATGTCGTTGAGGATCGAGGTCGGGCCGTCCTCGTAGAAGAAGCTGCGGAGGCGGTGGTAGGGGTCACGGACTGCGACCCCGCCGAGCGTCAGCCGCTCGACCAGGCGGCGCTCGGCCTCGGCGGCGGTGGCCGCGCCCTCGGCGTCGGCCTTGGCTGCGGCGACGGCCTTCTCGGCCTGCGCGAGCGCGTACTCGGCGCCGTTGTACTTCTCCGACGCCGCGGCAGCCTGTGCGGCGAGGGTGTCGACGCGCGCGGTGGCGGCCGTGATGCGGGCACGGATGGAGACGACGTCGTCGGCCTTCGCCGCGGCGTTCGTCTGAGCCTGTGCGACGTCCTCGGCGCTCGGGATGTCGTCCGTCGGTGCGGGGTCGGCGTAGGCGGCGCCGACGCCGGTGAACGTCAGCGTGCCCGCAGCGAGCAGGGGCACGAGGGCGCGCCGCAGAGCACCTGCCTCACCGTGCCGCCCGAGCCTCACGTCGTGCCCCCTCGCTCATCGCGCCAGGCAGGAGGTGCGCCTGGCGATTTTGACTCTACGTCAGCGCCTCGGTCACCACAGCCCGTGCTGCAGATTGGACCTCGGCCAGATGGTCCGGTCCCTTGAAGGACTCAGCGTATATCTTATAGACGTCTTCTGTCCCTGACGGTCGAGCAGCGAACCACGCATTCTCCGTCTCGACCTTGATCCCACCGATCGCGGCGTCATTGCCCGGCGCGTGCGAGAGGACGCGGGTGATCGGGTCGCCCGCCAGCTCGGTCGCCTTGATCGCCGTGGGCGCGAGCGCACCGAGACGCTTCTTCTCCTCCCGGGTGGCTGGGGAGTCGACGCGTGCGTAGGCGGGATCACCGTGACGCGCGGTCAGCCCGGCGTAGTGCTGGCTCGCGCTCCGGCCCGTCACGGCCGCGATCTCCGCCGCGAGCAGCGCGAGCACGAGACCGTCCTTGTCGGTCGTCCACACCGTGCCGTCCTTGCGGAGGAACGACGCACCGGCACTCTCCTCGCCGCCGAAGACCGCCGACCCGGAGAGCAACGGGTCGACGAACCACTTGAATCCCACCGGCACCTCGTACAGCGCGCGTCCCGCGTCCGCCACGACGCGGTCGATCATGCTCGACGACACCACGGTCTTGCCGACCCCGGCGGCGGCATCCCAGGAGCGATGCTCGGCCAGGTAGCCGATGGCGACCGCGAGGAAGTGGTTCGGGTTCATCAGGCCGGCGTCCGGGGTGACGATCCCGTGCCGGTCGGCGTCGGCGTCGTTGCCGGTCGCCACGTCGAAGCGCTCACGCTGCGCGACCAGCGACGCCATCGCGTACGGCGAGGAGCAGTCCATGCGGATCTTGCCGTCGTGGTCGAGCGTCATGAAGCCCCACTGCGGGTCGACGGTCGTGTTGACGACGGTCAGCTCGAGGCCGTACTCCTCGCCGATCCGGCCCCAGTACGCGACCGAGGCGCCGCCGAGCGGGTCCGCGCCGATGCGGATGCCGGCGCCGGCGATCGCCTCCAGGTCGAGGATCGACCCGAGGTCGTTGACGTAGTGCGTGAGGAAGTCGTAGCTCTGGACCCGGTCGCGGGTCTCGTCCGTCGTCGCCCGCTTCACGCCGCGCAGCCCGTCGCGCAGCAGCGCGTTCGCGCGGTCCTGGATCCAGCCGGTGATGTCGGACCCGGCCGGTCCGCCGTGAGGCGGGTTGTACTTGAAACCGCCGTCGCGGGGAGGGTTGTGCGAGGGCGTCACGACGATGCCGTCGACCTGCCCGTGCGCACCGAGGCCGTTGAGCCGCAGGATCGCGTGCGAGACCGCCGGTGTCGGCGTGAACCCGTCCTCGGCGTCGACCAGCGTGACGACGTCGTTGCCGATCAGCACCTCGAGCGCGGAGTGCCACGCGGGGAGCGAGAGCGCATGGGTGTCGCGGCCCATGAGGATCGGCCCGTCGATGCCTGCCTGGGTGCGGTACTCGACGATCGCCTGCGTGGTCGCCAGGATGTGCGCCTCGTTGAACGCGCCGTCCAGGCTCGAGCCGCGGTGCCCGCTGGTGCCGAACGCCACCTGCTGCGCCGGGTCGTCAGGGTCGGGAGTGCGGTCGTAGTAGGCGGCGGCGAGGGCGTCCAGGTCGACGAGGTCCTGCGGCTGGGCCGGCGTACCGGCGCGTGGATCCACCATGCGCCCCAGCCTAGGGGTGTACGACCTCGGCGTCCGTTGCCTGCACGCGCCCGACCGGTACGAGGCGCGTGTCGTCGTTCCACGCGACGATCCAGCCGCCGGTGCGCGGGTGGCCGGCGAGGTGCAGGGTGTCGCCGATCCGCGGCGGCAGGTCCGATGCCACGCGAGCCTCCCACTGGTACGCCGCGCCTCCCACGGTCGCGGTGAGGAGGACGACGTTCGGGCTCCTCGGGCGCGCATAGTCGACCAGCACCGCGGTCGACAGCTCGCGACCACGCA
>NZ_WJYO01000007.1 GCF_010994095.1 Mumia xiangluensis | reverse complement strand
CCGTAGGGTTACGGCGGCCATGGCGAAGGGGAAACACCCGGTAACATTCCGAACCCGGAAGTTAAGCCCTTCAGCGCCGATGGTACTGCACGGGAGACTGTGTGGGAGAGTAGGACGCCGCCGGACAATTATTCAGGTCGTGGGCCGCCACTTTCGTGGCGGCCCACGACCCATTTGTGCTTTGTACCCTGGGCGCTACCGCGCCGGGCGGCACACGATGAGCGAGACTGAGCGCATGCAAGCGCGGGAGGACACACGATGAGCGATCGCGGCGGACAGAACCGAGGCGGACAGAGCCGAGGCGGCGGTCAGGGTGGTCGTTCGGGCGGCGGCCAAGGACGATCCGGAGGATCCGGCGGCCAGGGCCGCTCGGGCGGTTCGGGTCGTTCCGGTGGTCCGGGCGGCCAGGGTCGTTCGGGTGGTCCGGGTGGCCAGGGTCGTTCGGGTGGTCCGGGCGGCCAGGGTCGTTCGGGTGGTCCGGGCGGCCAGGGTCGTTCGGGTGGTCCCGGTGGCCAGGGTCGTTCCGGTGGTCCGGGCGGTTCGGGTCGTTCCGGTGGTCCCGGTGGCCAGGGTCGATCGGGCGGTCCGTCCCGTGGGGGCGGCGCACCGCGCGGTGACCGTGACGACCGCTCGCGTCAGCGCCGGGACGATGACCGGCAGCCTCCCGCGCGGCGGGTCGAGGGCCCGCCGATCCCTGATGGCGTGCACCCTGACCAGCTGGACAAGGGTGTCCGACGTCTCCTGACCTCGCTGACTCCCGGCAAGGCCGACTCGGTTGCCTCGCACCTGGTCGCCGCAGGGATCCTCATCGACGAGGACCCCGACCTCGCGTACAAGCACGCCCGCGCGGCACGCGAGCTCGCGCCCCGGATCGGCGTGATCCGTGAGGCGGCCGGCGAGACGGCGTACGCGGCCGGTCGCTGGGCCGACGCCCTCGCCGAGCTGCGCGCGGCGAAGCGGATGACCGGTGGCTACGACCACATCGCGTTGATCGCCGACTCCGAGCGTGCGCTGGGTCGTCCCGACCGTGCCCTCAAGGTCGTCGCCGACGCCCGCGACAAGCTCACCGACATCGACGTCCGCGTCGAGGCCGCCATCGTGGCCGCCGGCGCGCGCCGTGACCTCGGGCAGCTCGACGCTGCCTTGGCTGTCCTCCAGCAGGAGCCGCTGCACAACAGCAGCCCGACGACCTGGCTGGCGCGGCTGCGCTACGCGTACGCCGACACACTGGCCGAGGCCGGGCGGACGCAGGACGCTCTCGAGTGGTTCCACCGCACGCTCGCGGCCGATCCGCAGCACACGACGGACGCTCAGGAAAGAATCACCGCGCTCGAAACTCCGTGAATTTCCACGAAAGCCGACTTCCCTGCCGGATGGCGTGATCGAGGCTCCTATACTCGTGCCGTTCATGCCAACCTCGGAGGTCCTTGCGTGCGTGTGAGAAGTCCGCGAGCTGCTGTCTTCGCGATCGCTGCGGCCGTCGTGCTGACCGCGGGGGCCGTCGTCGTGGCCGGGGCCCACGACCCGATGCCTGTGGCAGCGAGCGGTTCAGCAGACAGCGCGCTCGCGGCAGGGCCGGCTGCGAGCAGCGTGGACGCGGCGCTCACCCCTGCGGGATCGAAGCGGTACCAGCCGAACGTTGTCGTGATCGTCGCCGACGACCTCGACAGCTCCCTTGTCCAGTACATGCCGAACGTGCAGAAGCTCCGCAAGCGGGGGGCCGACTTCCGGAGGCACTTCGTCGTCGACTCGCTGTGCTGCTCGTCGCGGTCGTCGTTCCTCACCGGGATGTACCCGCACAACTCCAAGGTCTTCAACAACATCACCGGCCCGGACCCGGCGCACCCTGTCGGCGGCTACGCGGCCTGGGTGAAGGCGAAGAACGACACCAAGACCTTCGCGTACGAGATCAGCAAGGCGGCCGGCGGCTACAACACCGGCTTCTTCGGGAAGTTCATCAACCGCTACAGCGGCAGCCCCGGCAGCGCCGTGCCGGCGGGGTGGGACACCTTCAACGTGATGAGCACGTCGCGGATGTATGCGATGTGGGGCTACCCCATGACTTCCGTGGCCCGCTCGGCGTCCGGTGCCCGCGTCATCGCCCAGCACCACTACGGCGTCCGCGACCGGGACTACTCCACCGACGTCCTGCGCAGGATGTCCGTCGCCCACATCAACCGGGTGGAGCGCGCCGGCAAGCCGTACTTCGTCGAGATCGCGCCGACGGCCACCCACTCCGCACCGAACAAGCGAGCCCGCAAGGGTGACGCGTGGTTCCCGGCGGCGCCGCGTGATCTGCCGCTGAAGGGCAAGAAGGCCAAGAAGAACCCGAAGAAGCGGTACGGCGACTGCGGCACCAAGCGCTGCGAGAGGATCGACGTCCGCAAGCTGCCGGGCTTCAACGCCAGCCGCGCCGCGTCGCGTCCCCGCTATGCCGACGGGCGCCCCGCCCCGATGTTCGGCCCGACCAAGAAGCTCGCGCGCAAGAAGGTGAAGGCGATGCAGAAGCATCACCGCAACCGCGCGCGGATGGCGCAGTCGCTGGACGACCTCGTCGGCGCCGTCATGCGCTCCGTCGGGCCCGACACCTACATCGTCTTCACGAGCGACAACGGCTACCACCTCGGGCACAAGCGCCTCACGCCCGGGAAGTCCAGCGCGTACGACACCGACATCCGGGTCCCGCTGATCGTCGCCGGGCCGGGCGTGGTTCCAGGACCGCGCTACCAGGTCGTCCAGAACATCGACCTCGCTCCCACCTTCGAGCAGATCGCCGGTCTCCGCCCCGCTGCGCGTCGCGACGGGCAGTCCCTGCTCCCGATCCTGCGCGCGCCGCGGACCCCGGGGCCGCGCTTCGCGTTCATCGAGCACACGCGTCCCGGCCGGTCGGCGGACGACCCCGACGGCGAGGGCTGGACGCCGGTCGTACCGTCGTACGTCGCGGTGCGCTCGGCCGACAAGCTCCTGGTCCGCTACGACACCCGGGCGGGCGATCCGGCCGGCTACACGTTCGAGTACTACCGGGGACTGTCGCGCAAGGGCGCGTGGGAGCGTACGAACGTCTACACCCCCACCGACCCAGAGATGCAGACCATGCTGCGACGGCTCGAGCAGTTCAAGGAGTGCGAGGGCGCAAGCTGCCTCAGCCTCGCCCGCTGAGGCCCACGTCAGGGCGCTGCGGGTAGGCTCGCACTCGTGGCAGCACGGGACTACGACGCAGCACTGAAGGCACTCGGCACGACGATGACGTCGATCGAGGCGGTCCTCGACCTCGATGCGATGCGGGCTGAGGTCGCCGAACTGCAGGAGCGCGTCGCAGCGCCGGACCTGTGGGACGACCAGGCGAACGCCCAGGCGGTGACCGGTCGTCTGTCGGTGCTGCAGGCCGAGCTCGAGCGCGTCTCGGGTCTGCGTCAGCGGATCGACGACGCCGCCGTCCTGGTCGAGCTGGGGCGCGAGGAGAACGACGCCGACGTGCTCGCCGAGGTCGATGCCGAGCTCGACCGGCTCGAGAAGGCGGTCGAGGCGCTCGAGGTCCGTACGCTCCTGGCGGGGGAGTACGACGCCCGCGAGGCGCTCGTGTCGATTCGCTCGGGCGCAGGCGGCGTGGACGCCGCGGACTTCGCCGAGATGCTCCAGCGGATGTACGTCCGTTGGGCAGAGCGCCACAAGTACCCCGTCGAGGTCTACGACACGTCCTACGCCGAAGAGGCGGGCATCAAGTCGACGACGTTCGCGGTCAAGGCCCCCTACGCGTACGGCACGCTCTCCGTCGAGTCGGGCACGCACCGCCTCGTCCGGATCAGCCCGTTCGACAACCAGGGCCGTCGGCAGACGTCGTTCGCGGCCGTCGAGGTCGTCCCGGTCCTCGAGCAGACCGATCAGATCGACATCCCCGAGGACGAGATCCGCGTCGACGTCTACCGTTCGTCGGGTCCCGGCGGCCAGAGCGTCAACACGACCGACTCCGCGGTCCGCCTGACCCACATCCCCACGGGCACCGTCGTGAGCTGCCAGAACGAGAAGAGCCAGCTCCAGAACAAGGCGAGCGCCATGGTGATCCTCAAGGCGAAGCTCCTCGCCCTCAAGAAGGCCGAGGAGCGTGCCCAGCTCGACGAGCTGCGTGGCGACGTCCAGGCGTCCTGGGGCGACCAGATGCGGTCGTACGTCCTCAACCCGTACCAGATGGTCAAGGACCTGCGCACCGAGTACGAGACCGGCAACACGCAGGCCGTCTTCGACGGCGAGATCGACGAGTTCATCGAGGCCGGTATCCGCTGGCGGCGTGGCGCAGAGGCAGCCGCGAAGTAGCCTTGCGTACACTCGCACGGTGATCCGCTTCGAGAACGTCAGCAAGACCTATCCGGGGCAGCCGCGACCCGCGCTCGAGAAGCTCAGTCTCGAGATCGAGAAGGGCGAGTTCGTCTTCCTCGTCGGCCAGTCCGGGTCGGGCAAGTCCACGTTCATGCGCATGATCCTGCGCGAGACGCGCCCCACCACCGGACGGGTGTACGTCGCCGGCAAGGAGATCAACCGCCTCGCGAACTGGAAGGTCCCGAAGCTGCGGCGCCAGCTCGGCACGGTGTTCCAGGACTTCCGTCTGCTGCCGAACAAGACGGTCTCGGAGAACGTCGCCTTCGCGCTCCAGGTGATCGGCAAGTCCCGGTCGGAGATCCGCCGGGTGGTCCCGGAGACGCTGGAGCTGGTGGGCCTCGAGGGCAAGGGCGACCGCATGCCCGACGAGCTGTCGGGCGGCGAGCAGCAGCGCGTCGCCGTCGCGCGGGCCTTCGTGAACCGGCCGATGATCCTCATCGCCGACGAGCCCACCGGCAACCTCGACCCTGCGACGTCGGTCGGCATCATGAAGCTTCTCGACCGGATCAACCGCACCGGCACGACCGTCGTCATGGCGACCCACGACGCCGGCATCGTCGACCAGATGCGCAAGCGAGTCATCGAGCTCGCCGGTGGTGTGCTGGTCCGTGACCAGTCCCGCGGCGCGTACGACTACGAGAACTGACGAGGACCGATGGCACTGGGAAGCATCTTTTCCGAGCTCACCACTGGGCTGCGACGCAACTTCTCGATGACGGTCTCGCTGGTCGTCACGATGAGTGTGTCGCTGGTCCTCGCGTCCCTGGGACTGCTCCTGCAGGCTCAGGCGGACCGGACCGAGAAGTACTTCGGTGACCGCCTGCAGATCCAGGTGAACCTCTGCACGCAGAACTCGTCGGCCGACTCGTGCGTCGGCGGGCGAGCGACGCCGGAGCAGGAGGCCGAGGTCGAGAGTGCGCTCGACGGCAACCCCGAGGTGAAGTCGTTCGAGCGGTGGAGCCCCGAGCGCAACTACGAGCAGGCGCAGGAGCGGCTCGGTCAGAACGAGGAGGACCGCAAGCAGCTCGAGGCGCTCGGTCCGGAGTCGTTCGGCACCTCGTACATGGTGACCCTCGAGGACCCCAACGAGTTCCAGGGCGTCCAGAGCCAGATCAGCGGCATGGACGGCGTCGCCTCGGTGTTCAGCCTGCGTGACCTGCTCGCCCCGCTGTTCGAGGTCCTCTCCAAGCTGCGGTGGGCGGCCCTGGGCACGTCGCTGCTGCTGATCGTCGCCGCGGTCCTGCAGGTCTCCAACACGATCCGCATGACCGCGTACGCGCGCCGCCGCGAGATCGGCATCATGCGGCTCGTCGGTGCGTCGACGTGGCACATCCAGCTTCCGTTCATCCTGGAGTCGCTGGTCGCTGCCGTGGTGTCGGCAGCGCTGGCGTGCGGTGGCCTGGCGGCGTTCATGCACTTCGTCGTGTACGGCTTCCTGCGGGACCGGTTGGCCGGGCTGACCACCTGGGTGCGATGGCAGGAGGCGATCACGGTGATGGGATACACGACCGTGCTGGCACTCCTGCTGGCGCTCGTACCCACACTCGTGATGACCCGCCGCTACCTGAAGGTCTAGACACGCCGCGCCCGGCGGGCCCCAAATCCAGCATCTACCTCAGGTTGAGGGTTAGCGTCGCCAAGGAACTTCCCCGACCAGAGGCAGGCCTGTGGCACGAGTCGACCTACCCCGGCGTGCCGGCGCGCGCGTGCGCACTGCACTCGTGCTGACGGTGCTGCTCGCGCTGACCGGGACGGTGACGAGCCCGTCCGTCGGCGACGACAAGGACGACCTCAAGGACCGGCGCAACCAGGTGCAGTCGCAGATCTCGGGGGCCCAGGCCGCGCTCGACCAGTCGAGTGCCCACCTGACCTCCGCCACGCAGGTGCTGCAGCAGTCCCAGGCGAGCCTCGCCACCGCGCGTACGACGCTGGCGACGACGCGATCACAGCTGGCGGCCGCACAGGCGCGTGACGCCGCCATGAAGGCGGCGCTGGTCAAGGCCGAGGCGACCCTCGTGTCCGCGAAGAAGGAGGCGAAGCAGGGGCGCAAGAGCCAACGCCGCGCCGAGCGGGTCGTCGAGCGGATGACCGTGGAGTCGCTGCAGGGCGGATCGCCGAGCATGCGCGCGTTCGCGGCGCTCGTGAACGGCGTCGATGCTGCGACGTACGGGAAGCAGGTCAGCCTCGACCAGGCCGTCACCGATGCCCGCCTCGCGAAGGTCGACACGCTGGAAGCCACCCGCGTGATGCTCGACCTGCAGCGCAAGAAGGTCCAGAAGGCCCGTGACGAGGTGGCCGTCAAGCGGCAGGAGGCGGCGGACAACCTGGCGGAGCAGGAACGCCTCGAGCTGGCGGCCGAGCAGCAGGAGGCCGAGGTCTCGGCGCTGGTCGCCACCAACGCGTCGGCGCAGGTCACCGCCAAGAAGGCCCAGTCGGACGACGCGGCGCAGCTGGCGGCGCTGGAGTCGGAGCGGTCCTCGATCTCTGCTCGCCTCAAGGCGATCGCCGCCCAGGAGCGGGCAGCTGCCCAGCGTGAGCGTGAGCGCAAGCGTCTGGAGGCGCAGAAGAAGCGCGACCAGGCGAACAAGGGGAACGGTGGCGGCGGCGGCGGCAACGGCGGTGGTGGCGGCGGCAACGGTGGTGGCGGCAATGGCGGTGGTGGCGGCGGAGGAGGCAGCGACCGCGGCGGATCGCTGTCGTACCCGGTCCAGGCCCCGATCACCTCGCCGTACGGGATGCGCTTCCACCCGGTCCTGCACTACTGGAAGCTCCACGACGGGACGGACTTCGGCGCCTCGTGCGGCACCCCGGTGCACGCTGCGGCCGGCGGGACGGTCGTGGACCGCTACTACAACGCGGGCTACGGCAACCGCGTGATCATCGCCCACGGCCAGATGCGTGGCCGGAGCGTCGCCACGACGTACAACCATCTCTCGCGGTACTCGACGTATCCCGGACAGAAGGTGTCGCGAGGCGACATCATCGGCTACGTCGGGACGACGGGGTACTCGACCGGCTGCCACCTGCACTTCATGGTCCTGCTCGACGGTGACACGACGAACCCGATGAACTGGCTCTGAGCAGCGGATCAGACCTCCGCTCGGCCGCTGGGCCGAGGTCGGCGTCCATCGGTGAGGAGATCAGCCAGCCCGAGGAGCAGTGCTCCGACGACGAACCCGATCGTGGTCCGCAGAGCCAGGCTCATCGCCTCGGCGTAGTCGCCGTCGACGCTGAGGCGGCTGAAGAACTGCGCGAGCACGAGTGCGATGCCGATCGCGCCCCCGACCCGCTGCGCGGTCTGCAGCATCCCACCGCCGACGCCGGCGCGGCGTACGTCCACCTCGGCGAGCGTGATCGTGACGTTGGGAGAGATCACCAGCCCGCCGCCGAACCCTGCGACAGCCAGCAGCGGCGCCAGCCAGATCCCGACATGGCTCTCGAGGTGGGGCACGGCGACGTCCACGCCCACCAGGCCGACGACCACGACGACCAGTCCGCTCACGACGAGCGCCCGTCCGTACCGGTTCACGAGCCGCCCGCCGAGGACGGCCGCGACCGCCGAGCCCAGGGCGAACGGCATCTGGGTGAGCCCGGCCTCCCACGCGCTGTAGCCGAGCCCGCTCTGGAGGTAGAGCGTGAGCACGAGGAAGATCGACGTGAAGCCGGCGAAGTAGAGGGTGCCGAGCCCGAGGCCCAGCACGTACGACCGTACGCGCAGCAGCGAGAGGTCCACGAGCGTCGCACGCCCAGAACGTGCCCACCATCGCTCCCAGGCGGCAAGGACGAGCAGGAGTATGGCGGCGACGCCCAGCATCCACCACGGCCGCGACGCGAGCGCCTCGCCCTGCCCACCCTCGATCAGCGGCAGCAGCACGAGGAAGGTCGCCGCGCCGAAGAGCAGCACGCCGACGGGATCGAGCGACTCGCGACGGCCACGCTCGGCCTTCGGCAGCCAGCGCAGTGCGAGGACGAGCGCGACGATGCCGACCGGGACATTGACGAAGAACACATACCGCCAGCCGTGCTCAGCGCCTCCGAGAGTGACGAGAGCACCACCGAGGAGCGGGCCGACCGCTGTCGAGATGCCCAAGGTCGCGCCGTACAGCCCGAACGCGCGTCCACGCTCCTCGCCGCGGAACATCGTCTGGATGAAACCCGAGACCTGTGGGTTGATGAGTCCGCCGCCGACGCCCTGGAGGACCCGCGCGGCGGCGAGCCAGCCAGGATCCGAGGCGGCCCCGGCGAGGGCGCTCGCGGCGGTGAAGACGACGAGACCGACGCAGAACACGGCGCGCCGGCTCAGCGCGTCGCCCAGACGGCCGGCGGGGACGAGCACGATGCCGAATGCCAGCGAGTAGCCGGCGACGATGAGCTGGATCTGCGCGTCGGAAGCGTCGAGGCCGGAGCGGATCGAGGGCAGAGCGACGTTGACGATGCTGACGTCGAGCAGCGTCATGAAGCCGGCGACCAGACAGACGACGAGGGCGCTCCACCGCGTGTCCCGCCGAGCGTCCGCCACGAGAAGACCGTACGCCGGGGCCGTCGGGAGTGCGGATCACCGGGGGACGAGCCGGCACGTGCGCCCGCCGTGAATCCTGTGGACAGCACTGGGAGAATGGACGAATGGCCAAGGAGACCGGCAAGAAGCTGATCGCGCAGAACCGCAAGGCGCGCCACGAGTACCACCTCGACGATCTGTACGAGGCGGGGATCGTGCTGTCCGGCACCGAGGTCAAGTCGCTGCGCGAGGGACGTGCCAACCTCACCGACGGGTGGGGCGACATCGAGAATGGCGAGGTGTGGATGCACGGCGTCCACATCCCGGAGTACGCACAGGGCACGTGGACCAACCACTCGGCACGCCGCAAGCGCAAGCTGCTCCTGCACCGGCGGGAGATCGAGAAGATCGAGAAGGCTGTCGCGACCCCGGGCGTGACGCTCGTACCCCTTTCGCTCTACTTCTCCGACGGTCGCGCCAAGGTCGAGATCGCCGTCGCGCGCGGCAAGAAGGCGTGGGACAAGCGTCAGGCGATCGCCGAGCGCCAGGCGACCCGTGAGGTCCAGGCCGAGGTCGGACGCCGCATCAAGGGGATGCCTGGATGACCGCGACCTCGGAGAGCGCTGGCCTTCAGGACGAGGAGCTGCCCGCGTTCGTCTCCGAGCTGGGCATCCCCGGCCTCTTCGACGTCCACGTCCACTTCCTCCCGCCGCGCGTGATGGACAAGGTCTGGTCCTACTTCGACGCGGTCGGTCCGATGACCGGGCGCGAGTGGCCGATCCGCTACCGCTTCCCGGTCGAGGAGCGCGTCGACTACCTCGGCAGCATCGGTGTGCTGCGCTACTCGGCGCTCCCGTACGCCCACAAGCCCGGCATGTCGGAGTTCCTCAACGACTGGGCCGCGGAGTTCGCGAAGGGCAACGGCAACGCGCTCCGGTCCGCCACGTTCTACCCGGAGCCCGAGGCGGGGGCGTACGTCCGTCGCGCCATCTCGGAGGGCGTCGAGATCTTCAAGACCCACATCCAGGTCGGGGACTTCGATCCCACGGATCCGCTGCTCGACCCCGTCTGGGGCGCGATCGCCGATGCCCAGGTCCCGGTCGTCGTGCACGCCGGCTCCGGTCCGGCACCAGGGACGTACACCGGTCCCGAGCTGATCGGCCGCGTTCTGGCCGCGTACCCGACCCTGCCGATGATCGTCGCCCACATGGGGATCCCCGAGTACGAGGACTTCCTCGTGATGGCGGAGAAGTACCCGAACGTGCGGCTCGACACCACGATGGTGTTCACCGACTTCACGGAGGAGGCGACGCCGTACCCTCGCGACCTGATGCCGCGGCTGCTCGACCTCCAGTCGCGTGTGCTCCTCGGGTCGGACTTCCCCAACATCCCGTACTCGTACGCCCACCAGGTCGAGTCGCTGGCGCGCCTCGACCTCGGCGAGGACTGGCTCCGCGACGTGCTGTGGCGCAACGGGCTGCGGCTGTTCGACGCCTGAGCGCCGGGATCGGGCGGCCCGCGGAATAGCGGTCGTCGTCCAGCCGTTGGACCAGGTATCCTTCGGGAGACAACTACACAGCGGGGCTGATCGGTTTCGACTTTGGTCGTACGCATCAGGAGAAGCGAGCCGAGAATCCAAGGTCATCTCGTAAACGTTCCTTGGAAACCAACAAGTGCCGATTCTAAGCGCACTGACTTCGCTCTCGCCGCCTGAGGCGAGCTAAGCGGAGGGTCGGCCTGGGAACGCCTCCGTCCCAGTAACCGGCCTCAGCTAGGAGGCTTGCTCTGTTAGTCCGGTCGCGGGACTGACAGGGGACATTCACAGCGACTGAGCCTGTCGACGACGCGTCTGCGCGAGCGTCGGGGCTGAGAACACGACATCGCAGACTGCGCTCGGAGAAGTCCTGGTCCTGCGCTGAAGGACGCGGGTTCGATTCCCGCCAGCTCCACGAAAACCACGCACGAAGGCCGGATCCTCGATCGAGGATCCGGCCTTCGCTGCGTTGTAGGTCGGATCGATCAGCGCCTGACCTTTGCGGTCTTCCTGCTCGACCGGCTGCTGGTGGCGTACGAGCCTCGCTTGCCGGTGACCTTGACGCGGATGCGCTTGCCGACGTCCTTCTTCGTCAGTCGGTACGTCTTGTGGGTCGCGTGCGGGATCGGCTTGCCGTTGCGATACCAGCGGAAACGTAGAGTCACCTTGCCAGGACCCCAGGACCTGGTGTGCGCTCTGAGCTTCTTGCCCTGGGCGGCCTTGCCGGAGATCTTCGGGACGCGTGCTGTGAGGACACCGATCGACGGGGAGGTCGTCGCCGACGTGCGAGTGGCGGTGACGTGACCTTTCTTGGTGGCTGTCACCTGGACGGAGATCCGCTTGCCCGCGTGCGCGTTGGTGAGCCGAAGGGCGGATGAGGTGGCACCGGGGATCGCGGTGCCGTTCGCGCGCCACTGGTATCGGAAGTGGAGCGCTGTGGGTGCCCACCGGCCCAGACTGGCGCGCAGCGTCGAGCCTGTGCGGGCGGCCCCGGAGATGGTTGGCGTTCCTGCGGTGATCCTCGGTGCCGGACCGAGCTGCACGGTGAACTCGCGGTGACTTTCCGGCCCACCGAGGTCGATGGGCGTCGCTTCGGCCAGCGTGTAGGCATCCTGCCAGTACTCGGCGACGGCGGGCGGCCCCGAGTAGCCCGCTTCCGGAACGGCGAAGAGGTACTTGAACTTGCCTGTGCGGCTCGCCGAGCGGAAGTGGCCCGTTGCGTCGGCGGCAGTGCGACCGGCGTGTCCCTCTGACCACCGGCCGCCGACGAAGTCGTACACGATGACGAGAGCGTGGGGGAGCGGCGTCCCGTCCGGTCCGATGACGGTGAAGTCGACGGTCGAGAGTACGGAGACCTGAAGGTCGGCGACGGACTCCTGCCCCGGCGCGACGTTGACCGCTGCCGTCGGCCAGTCGTAGGGGTAGCCGTCGGCATTCTTGCCCGCGCTCGCCTGGATCCGGTATCCACCGGCGACGAGGTCCGACAATCCGGCCTCGCGGGTGTCGAACGATCCGTCGGGTTCGGTCTGGAAGTGTTCAGTGTGACCGACCACTTCCCCGTCCATCTCGGTGATGGAGATGGTCGCCGGGACGGGCGAGCCGCGCTCGTCTTCGACGACGCCGCGCACGAAACCCGCCGGCTCCAGCACGATGTCGTCGAGGGTGGCGTCTTGTCCTCTGAGCCTGGTCCGGGTGCCGCTGATGGGTTTCCACGCGTTGCCGTAGTACTCGTCGGCGTAGGGCGCCACGGCGTCGGAGGCGCGAACGAGGTAGGTGTTGTCGGCGAGGCCGGGCACCGTGAAGCTGCCGTCCGCCTCGGTGTCGACCTCCGCGACGACATCGTAGGGAGCGTTGACGGTAGACACCTCGATGGTGATGCCCGCCGCAGGCGTTGCGGCACCACCGACCGGCTGTAGGAGTACGCGACCGCTCACCGAGCCAGTGTCCGCGGCGTGCGCCGGTACGCTCACGAGCGCCGTCGCCCCGAGGACGACGGAGACAAGAACGGGGACCGACCGGGACGGCCGGTGTCGGGGGTGGGCAGAGCGTTCAGGCATGCAGGCACCTCGAGTCGGCGGGCGTCACCTGGCCCGACCTCGCGTCAGACTAACAGTGGTACAGGTCGGCCGCGGGGCCCCGCGGCGCCGCGTCTGGGCAGACAACTGGCGAGCCGCCCGAGAATCGAGCGGCTCGCCAGATTGTGGCGGGCCCGCTGCGGCTGCGCCGCGCTGGCTCAGCTGGCGTGCCGGACCCTGCTGCTGCCGCTGGCGATCAGGTCGTTGCGTTCACGGGTGTTGAGTCCGCCCCACACGCCGAACGGCTCCCGCACGCGCAGCGCGTGCTCGAGGCACGCGGCGACGACCGGGCACACGGTGCAGAATTCCTTGGCCTTCGCCTCACGGGCGAGGCGCTTCGAGCCGCGCTCGTCCTCCGGGCTGAAGAAGATTGCTTCGTCGGCGCCACGGCAGGCTCCGTCGAACTGCCACTCATACGACTCGATCGCCGGCGCCGGCAGACGAGAGATCGTGCTGTTCATGCTGCGCTCCTTCCAAAACTGAGGTACGAACTTAGCACGATAACTTGTTCACGTGCCAACATCGGTGAATCGTTTTTGACCAGAAGAACCCTGTCCTCGTAGGGCGTGTACCCAGCGGCGCGCAGGGCTAAACGCTTCAGATCTGATATTTCGTGACGAGGTTTATACTCTGGCCGGAAGCTGTCGACGAGAGGTGCTGGATGCCACCCCCTCCTGAGGGACTGAGCGTGCAGGCAGTCGCGCTTCGCCTCGGCGTTCCCACAGCAACCCTTCGGACCTGGGAGCGCCGTTACGGACTCGCGCCTTCGGGGCGAAGCACCGGCGGGCACCGGCGCTACTCGGAGGAGGACGTCGGCCGACTCTCTGTCGTCGTGCGGCTGGTGGGTGACGGGATGTCTCCCCAGCTCGCGGTCGAGGCGGTCCGTGCAGATCCGCACGTCTCACCCGTCGGTCTCGGCAGCGCGCAGGAGCTGATCAGCGGCGAGCTGGTGTCCGTGCTCCTCGCCGCCGGTGCACGCGGGGACACGGCGGTCATGGTCCGGCACGTCGGCCGGGTGATCGCCCGTCGCGGAGTGATGCGTGCCTGGGACGAGGTCCTCGTGCCCCTCCTGCAGGCGGCCGGGGAGCGGTGGCGCGATCCCGCGTTCGGGATCGCCGGCGAGCACCTCGTCACCGAGGTGATCACGACGGCCCTGCGGGGAGCGGCCGTACGCGCCGAGCCGCGCACCCGTGCCGGCCGCGACACCGACGTCCTTCTCGCCACCGCGGAGGAGGAGCAGCACTCACTCCCTGTCGCCGCACTGTCGGCGGCGCTGGCCGAGTCGGGTGTGGCCAGCAGGTCGCTGGGAGGGCGTGTCCCGGCACCGTCCATGGTCGACGAGGTCGTCCGGTCCCGGCCTCGGGTCGCCTTCGTCTGGGCATCGATGCGTCGCGCCGACGCGGGCCTCCTCCAGACCCTCCAGCAGGAAGCCGCGGCCCCGCTGCTCGTCCTGATCGGCGGACCCGGATGGCGTCGGACACTCGTGCCCGAGCCGACCCGCGAGGTTGTCATCGAGCAGGTCGCCGACCTCCCGCGTGCGGTCGCCCGCATCGCTGACGCCGTACGCCCGCCGCTCGTCCCGCCCGACGTCGAGGTGTAGTCAGGCGGGAGGTGGCACGTTCGCGAAGGCGTCGTCCATCCACGCGATCCGCGCGGCCAGCCACGCACGGAGCGCGGCTGCCTCGGCCGCCCACGAGCCGTGGAAGACGAAGGCCGGCCCGTTGTCGATGATCGTCGGCCCCAGAGGCATCCCGGCGCCTCCCTGCTCACGGGGGAGGAAGGTCCGCTCCGCCGCCTCCGCGATGCCGTCGGCAGAGGTGGCGACGTACGCCGGGAGCGATGCGAGTCCCTCGCGGACCTCGCGCCAGCGTGCGGCGACCCGGCTCTCGAACGCGGGGTCTTCGAACAGCTGGACGAACCAGTGGCCCTCCGGTCCCGTGTACTGCGAGGGCACGAGTCCCGGGAGAGTGTCGTCGTACCAGTTCTGGCGGACGAACCAGCCGGTTGGTTCGGCGCCTCCCCACAGGGTCCGGTTGCCCATCGAGGCGTCGTAGTCCCACGGCGGCCCCATCGACAGACGCCCGTCGGGGCCGAGAAGCATCCATACGCTCGCCTTGAACGGGCTGTCGATGCTCTTGGTGAGCTCGGCGAGGAGGTACCAGTCGATGAACGAGTCGACGTCGAGCACCGCGGCGTAGCCCGTCTCCGGATCGGCCAGGCCGTCGCCGTACAGGACGTCCTCGATCTCCTGGACACGTGCCTGCGCGATCGCGCGGTCCGCGTCGTCGTCGCTGCTCTTGACGAACACCCGGAGGCCGCGGGTCGTCGTGAAGCTCACGTCGGTGTCGTCGTACGGATCGGCCTCGAGCAGGAGACCGCCCTCGGGCATCTCGACCCGGTTCTCCTGCACCTCGATCCCCTCACCGAGCTGGTAGAGGCCGTAGTAGGTGCCGTTCAGCCAGAGCTCGACGGGCTTCATCCGGGGCGCCCAGGGCAGGCCGAGTCGTCGCGCCGCCTCGAACGCGGCGTCGTTCCGCAGAAGCGAGCGGTCGTAGAAGTTCGCGAGCAGGACCCAGTCCTTGCTGGCGGGCATCCCGAGGACCGACGCCGAGCCGTCGAGCTTCACCTTGTAGGGCCGCTTCATCGTGATCCACGACGTGGAGTTGCCGCGGACGCGCAGTCGTGTCGGGAGCACCTGGCGAGTGCCGTCGCCGGCAGTCACCGAGAGCGTGCCGTGGACGTAGGCGTCCTTGCTGGTTACGTCGAGCCCGTCGTCGGTTGCGATGTCGACGCGGCCGACAGCGGACACGGGCTCCGGCTCTGGCTCTGGCTCTGGCTCTGGCTCTGGCGTCGGCGTCGGCTTCGGCAGCGGGACGACGGACAGCCGTGCGGACGTGGATGCCGTCGCGGCAGCGCCCGCACGGGCGGAGGTGAGGGCGCGGTACGTCGCGGTGGCCGAGGCCGTCAGCGTGAGATGCGCGCGGCCGGTCCGGTCCTGAGCGCCGGTGGAGACCGTCTGCCATGCCGAGCCGGCGAGTCGCTGGAGGACCACCTGCCGGCCAGGACGGACCGGCGTCGCGGCGACGAGGGCAGTGACCTTGCTGCCCGGCCGCGCTGACGCCGGAAGGCTGAGGCGCACGGCCTGCGCCGCCGGGCGCACGACGGCGGCGGGGCTCGTCAGTGCCCGGTGCCTCACGCCGGACCGGCGGACAGCGGGGGCATAGGCCCGCAGCCGCAGTGATCGCGCCGTCGCCCGCAGGGTGAACGTCGCGGTGACACGTCGGCTCGACGTCGCTCGACGCACCGTGACCCATCGACCCTCGACCCGGCTCTGCAGCCGGATCGGTCGCCTGACCCGCCCGGGCAGGTCGAGCCGAACCGTCACCTGCTCACCCGCGATCGGCTGCGACGTCGAGACACGCAACGTCCCGACGGCTGCCGACGCCGGCGCAGGCACGGCCACGATCCCGGCGCACAGGACGCCGGCGACGGAGGTGGCCACGACGGTGCGGACGACGACCCGAGCCATGGGCTACTTCTTGACCTTCGCGCCGTCGGCGTCACCCTGGGTGCGCGACCGCAGCCACTGCCCGAGCGAGTCGGCGAGCTCGTCGGCCGGGGGCTCGCCAGGCTCGGGAGTGTTCTCCTCGACAGGCTCCGGATCCGCGGGGCGGGGGGACGACGGGTCGATCTGCCAGGTGACGCCGAACTCGGTCGACGCGGTCACGGACGTGACGGCGGTGCGCTCCGGATCGTACGGCTGTCCCGACGCGGTGCTCGTCACCTCGTCCTGCGTCCCCTTGCTGCGAAACACACCCACGGCGTTCCTCCTTGGTCTCACACCCAGCGTAGGTCGACGGGTGTGCGCAGCGTCTTGTCACCTCGATATGACACCGGTACTGTCACGATCGTCCCCTACTCGAGGAGAAGCGCATGTCCAAGCTCGCCCCGCTCGCCGGCACCGTGATCGCTGCTACGGGCGCCGCCCACTTCGTCACGCCGCAGGCGTTCGCGTCGATCAACCAGGCCGCCTTCCCGCAGAACACGGCCGAGTGGATCAAGCGCAACGGGGCGACCGAGGTCGCGCTCGGGCTCGGCCTGGTCTCCCGCCGTACGCGCAAGCTCGCGGCCGTCGGCCTCGTCGCCTACACCGCGTTCCTCGGCAGCCGGGTCGCCGCGAACCGCAAGGGCTGATCAGCCGCAGTCGACGCAGGTGCGGGCCGCCGGTCGTACGGCGAGCCGCTCGCGGGGGATCGCGCGCCCGCACCTCTCGCACGTCCCGTAGGCGCCGGTCGCGATCCGCGCCGCCGCCTCGGTCAGCTCGTCCCGCTCGGACTCCAGCCGTGCGACGAGCGCCGCGACCTGCTCGCGCTCCCAGGCGATGGTCGCCCCCTCGGGATCGTGCTCGTCGTCGGCGTTGGACGCCGCCGAGGCCGCGATGATCGCTGCGTGGTCGCGTCGGAGGACGTCGAGCTGCTCGGTCACCCGAGCGAGGCGGTCGGCGAGCGCGGCAGCATCCACGCACTGGTCAACGCCGGCGCCGGGGACGTTGATTCCTGACGGGTCGGCGCGGCGGTGTGACGATGGAGGCGGACCCACTCACGCGACGCCGAGGAGCCTCCATGCCCACCACCGCCGAGGTGATGATCGAGACGGTGAAGGCCGCCGGGGTGACTCGCGTCTACGGGCTGCCGGGGGACTCGCTCAACGCGTTCACCGACGCGCTGCGCAAGGACGGGAGCCTGGACTGGGTCCACGTGCGCCACGAGGAGGTCGCCGCGCTCGCCGCGGCCGCCGACGCGCACCTCACCGGTGAGGTCGCCGTGGTCGCCGCCAGCTGCGGACCCGGCAACCTCCACCTGATCAACGGGCTGTTCGACGCCCAGAGGAGTCGCGTGCCGGTCGTGGCGATCGCCTCCCACATCCCGAGCAGCGAGATCGGCAGCGGCTACTTCCAGGAGACGCACCCGCAGGAGCTGTTCCGCGAGTGCTCGGTCTACTGCGAGATGGCGGGCGTCCCGGAGCAGCTGCCGAGGATCCTCGAGATCGCCTTCCGTACGGCGGTGGCTGAGCGCGGCGTCGCGGTGGTCGTGGTGCCCGGCGACATCATGCAGGCCGACGCGGCGGGGCGGCGCCCCCCGACCGCCATCGAGACACCTCGCTCGCGCGTCGTACCCGACGAACGCGACCTGCGACGCGCCGCGGAGCTCCTCGGGAGCGCCGAGAAGGTCACGATCCTCGCAGGCGCCGGTTGTGCGGGGGCGCACGACGAGCTCCTCGCCGTCGCCGAGTCGCTGAAGGCGCCGATCGTCCACGCGATGCGCGGCAAGGAGTACGTCGAGCACGACAACCCGTACGACGTGGGCATGACCGGGCTGCTCGGCTTCTCGTCGGGCTATCGAGCGATGGAGGCGTGCGACGCGCTCCTGATGCTCGGCACCGACTTCCCGTACCCGCAGTTCTTCCCCGAGGACGCCGCCGTCGTGCAGGTCGACCTGCGGGGCGAGCAGATCGGGAGGCGGACCCCCGTCACGCTCGGGCTCGTCGGCGACGTCGGCGACACCCTGCGCGCACTGACGCCGCTGATCGAACCGCGCAGCGACGACGCCCACCTGCGGACGATGCTGGAGCACTACGCCAAGGCACGCAAGGGTCTCGACGAGCTCGCGTCGCCCGGCAAGGAAGGGCCGCTCCACCCGCAGTACGTCGCGCGGACGGTCTCCGAGACGGCGACCGCGGACGCGGTCTTCACCTGCGACGTCGGTACGCCCGTGGTGTGGGCAGCGCGCTACCTGCGGATGAACGGGCGGAGGTCGCTGGTCGGCTCGTTCACGCACGGGACGATGGCCAACGCGCTCGGTCACGCCATCGGCGCGCAGGCCGCGTTCCCGGACCGGCAGGTGGTGGCGTTGTGCGGGGACGGCGGGCTCTCGATGCTTCTCGGCGACCTCATCACGCTGGGCCAGCAGCGGCTCCCCGTAAAGGTCGTCGTGCTCAACAACTCGTCGCTGGCTTTCGTCGAGCTGGAGATGAAGGCTGCCGGGATCGTCAACTTCGGCACGGGCCTGACCAACCCGAGCTTCGCGGCGATCGCCCGCGCGATGGGGATGCACGGCGAGCGGGTCGACCAGCCCGACCGGCTCCCGGCCGCGATCGCCGACGCGTTCGACACGCCGGGACCGGCGCTGGTGGAGGTGACGGTCGCCCGGCAGGAGCTGTCGATCCCGCCGGCCATCACCGCAGCCCAGGCCAAGGGGTTCACCCTGTACGCGCTCAAGACCGTGCTCTCCGGCCGTGGCGACGAGGTGCTCGACCTGGCGCGAACGAACCTGTTCCGGAGGATGCGGGACCGGTGAGGTTTCGACTCGCTTCGCTCGCTCAACCAGCGGGCCGCGGATTCGCTCAACCAACGGGGGAGGGGACTCGCTCAACCAGCGGGACGGGGGCTCGCTCAACCAGCGGACGGGGATTCGCTCAACCAGCGGGACGGGGGCTCGCTCAACCAGCGGGGGAGGGGGCTCGCTTGAGCGCGACCACGCGACCCGCTGACTCGTAGACGCGGGCGCGGAACGCCGGGTCCTTGCCCGCCTGTGCCGCGACGGCCTCCGTCATCGTCCTCATCTGCGCGGGGTCCACCGCGAGAACCAGGTCGCCTCCCGCGCGTAGGAAGTCCACGGCGCGCTGCCCCGGCGGCCGGTCCGACACCTGCGCCGCGGCGGAGAGGTCGTCGGAGATGACGACCCCGGTGAACCCGAGGTCGTCGCGGAGGAGCCCGGTGATGATCGGCCGCGAGAACGCCGCGGGCTCGCGCGGATCGATCCGGTCGTAGATCGCCGTCGACATCATGACGGTGCGAGCGCCCGCGGCGATGGCGTCCTCGAACGGCTGGAGGTACGGGTCGTCGGCGTGCGTCTGCGTGTCGTGCACGTCGCCGGTGGTGTCGGTGTTCGCGGTGACCCGCCCGAGTCCGGGGAAGTGCTTCACGGATCCGATCACGCCGGCGCGCTCCATCCCGGCGAGGAACGCGAGGCCTTTGCGGGACACCTCGGCGGGAGTGAAGCCGTACTGACGGTCGAACGCGCCGATCGGGGCGTTGCGCGGCGCGAAGCGCGGGTTCGGGACGGTGTCGAGCACGGGGGCGAGGTTCAGGTCGACCCCGGCGGCGCGCAGCTGTCGGCCCCACGTCGTCGCGCGCCGCTGCAGCGTCGTCGCTGACCACGTCCCCTGGGTCAGCGCCGACGGGATGTCGCTGAAGCCGGGCCCGCGCAGCACCTGGACGAGCCCGCCCTCCTGGTCGGTCGACACCAGGAGCCGCACCGAACCGGTCGAGTCGGCATCGACCTCGGCCTGCAGCCTGCGGGCGACCCGGGCCGTCTGCGCGACCCCCGCTCCGCTACGTCCGCGGAGCATCACGTTGCCGACGTGGTGGTCCCGGATCGCGTCGAGCGTGGCCTCGTCGGCCGTCGACGCCTCGGTGCCCGTCATGAACACCTGGCCGACGACCTGGGCGAACGTGAGCCCGGCCAGCGCCGGGTCAGCAGCCGTGGACGCCGACGGTGCGGGCGACGGCGTCGTCGGGGTGGTCGGGGTGGGAGGAGCCGACGCGGTCGCCGTCGACGCAGACCGCTCCGGCGCCGTACGCGGAGCCCCTTCCGAGCAACCGACCAGCACCAGCGCGGCCGCCAGACCCAGCGCGAGACGGCGCGCAACCGGTGGACCGCTCATCGACGCCAGGCTATCTGGCGACGTTGCAATACCGTCGGGGCGTGGCCCCCGCATGAACTTGTCTGTAAAGAGCGCCTCGAAAACGGACGTTTGAGGCGATACTGGCGGTGGGCTCGAAAGGAGTGCGATGACCTCTTCGATCACGTCGTCGCATGCCACCAGCCTGACGACCGCGCTCGCGGCGATCCGGGGTGGTGACGGCGCGTCCGCCGTGGCGGCGATGAAGAACCTCCTGCGCGACCTCGGCCGCGAGCCCTCGGAGCCGCGCGCGCTCGCCGAGTACGTGCTCGCCACCGCCGCGGTCCAGGACGGCTCCGTCGGGCAGGCTTCACGCGCCGCCGCTGCGTGCCAGGCGATCGGGCTCGTGCTCGACGAACCCGGCTGGGTCGCGATCGGCTGCGCCACGCGCGCCATCGCCGTGCTCCAGGACAACCGGCCGGCCGACGCCGTCGAGGACCTGGTCCGGGCAGAGTACGAGCTGCGTGCGTCGCGTCGCGACGGGCTCCGCGCCTGGGCGCACACCCAGCTCGGACAGGCGTACGAGCGGTTCGGCCTCTTCGAGCTCGCGGTCCCGCACTACGAGGGCGCGATCGAGATCGACGACAGGATCCTCGACCTCGCCGGGTCGCGAGCCCTCGACGCGCGCAATCTCGCCACCGTGAACTACCACTGGGTGAAAGAGCTCGACATGCTCATGGACCCGGCGCTCGAGGACGAGGTCGAGCTCCGTCGCGCCGAGGTCGTCCGGTGGGCCGAGCGCTCTCTCGCCCTTGCGGCGACCGAGCAGGTCGAGGGCACCGTCTTCCCGCTCGCGCGCTACCTTCGCGCAGCGGCAGCGTGGCCGGGCGATCCCGGCCGCTGGATCGGTGAGCTCCACGTCTGTCGCAGCAACCTCAGCGATGCGTCGCACGCGGGCTTCGAGATGGAGGCCACAGCCCTGCTCGCCGTCGCGTACGTCGAGGTCGGCGAGATCGCCGAGGCGCAGCGCGAGGCCCGCCGGGCGCTGATCCGCCTCGAAGGTGTCGACGACCTCAACGTCCAGCGCTACGTGCGGTGGGCGACGCTGCGGGTGGCCGACGCGATGGGCTACCCGTCCGCGGGGGCCGGCCTCGGGTACGGCCGCAGCATCGCGTGGGCGTGGCGTCAGCAGCACCAGAGCGACCTGGAGATGATGCGCGCGGCGATCGCCGGGTACGAGCGGTCGAGGGCGCACGACGCCGCCGTCCGGGCCGCCCGCGAGGATGCGCTCACCGGGCTCGGCAACAGGCGCGCCTTCGACGAGTGGATCGCCGACATCGCCGCCGACGGAGCCGAGGCCTGCCTCATCGTCGTCGACGTCGACCGCCTCAAGGAGCTGAACGACACGCTTGGCCACGCCGCGGGCGATGTCGCGCTGCGAGCCGTCGCGGACGTCATCCGCAGCAACATCCGCAGCGGTGACCGGTCTGCGCGGGTGGGCGGCGACGAGTTCGCCGTCGTTCTGGCGGAGGCGGAGACCGTGGAGGCTCAGTTGGTGATGGACCGCATCCAGCTCGCGGCACGGGTCGTGTCGCTGACCTCGGTCGGCCGCCCTGCAGGCATCGGGCTCAGCATGGGGCTGGCCTCCTCGCGCGAGGGCTTCCTGCCCAGCGACCTCTACGCCGTCGCGGATACGCGGATGTACGAGGACAAGCGCCGCCGCGCCGGCGCCGTCGCCTGATCCGCGTCGCGCTCGACCTCTCACGTCCCGGGACTTCGGACACCCATGTGGCGAGTAAGGGTGCCTATGACTATTATGTGTTCAGGTCGGAGCGACACTTACTAAGGAGGCACGCGATGCACGGGATCGAGATCGCTGTTTCCACCGTCATCTTCGCGTTGCGCGACGACCCGAGGAACGACTGCACCGCCCTGGGCATGCCGCTGGTGCGCCGCGTCCGTCAGCCGTACGAGGGCAGCTGGGCGCTCCCGGGCGGGCCGGTCCGCCCGGACGAGGACCTCACGGACACCGCCCGCCGTACCCTCGTCGAGACGACGGCGCTGAGCCCGACGTACCTCGAGCAGCTCTATACCTTCGGCCACGTCGACCGCGCGTCCAAGCCGGTCCCCGGACCCCGCGTCATCTCGGTCGTCTACTGGGCGCTCGTCCGCCCGGAGGAGGCCGAGCGAGGGATCGAGGACGACAACGTCGCGTGGCACGCCGCCGACCATCCCCCCGAGCTCGCGTTCGACCACGCCACGATCGTCGACTACGCGCTGTGGCGGCTCCGGACCAAGATGGAGTACTCGCGGATCGCTCAGGCGTTCCTCGGTGAGACGTTCACCCTCGCGCAGCTGCGCCAGGTGTACGAGGTGGTGCTCCAGCGCACGCTCGACCCGGCCAACTTCCGGCGCCAGGTCGAGTCCAGCGGAGGCGTCGAGCCGACCGGCGAGTACCTCGTCGGCGGACGGCACCGGCCGCCCAAGCTCTACCGACATCGTGCGGCGAGCGACCTCGCCGACAACGGACCCCTCACGCGGCTCTGACCGTGCCTCGCACCGTCACCGCACCCGCCGGCTCGGCCCGGCAACCTCCAGGAAGGCAACGAGCATGACCTCTGTCGACACTGTCGTCCGAAGCGCACCCGGGGCGACCTGTGCGCCTGACCTCGCCGACGGCCCGTGGACGTTCGACCTCGCACCCGCGTCGTACGGCCCAGGCGCCTCGATGGCCGACCCGATCCCCGCCGAGGCTCCGCGCCAGGGCGTGCTGCCTGCCGCGTACACGCAGATGTCCGCCGACGAGCTCGACTCCCGCATCCGCGCCGCCAAGGACACGCTCGGCGACCGGCTGGTGATCCTCGGCCACTTCTACCAGCGCGACGAGGTCGTCAAGCACGCCGACTTCATCGGTGACTCGTTCCAGCTCGCGAACGCCGCGCTGACGCGTCCCGACGCCGAGGCGATCGTGTTCTGCGGCGTCCACTTCATGGCAGAGACCGCCGACATCCTCTCGGGGCCGCAGCAGGCGGTGATCCTCCCGAACCTGGCCGCCGGGTGCTCGATGGCGGACATGGCGGACATCGACTCGGTCGAGCAGGCATGGGCGGAGCTCGAGGAGCTGTACGGGACGGCGCCCGACGCCGACGGCAAGGTGCCGCTGATCCCGGTGACCTACATGAACTCCTCTGCAGCGCTCAAAGGGTTCTGCGGCGACCACGGTGGCATCGTCTGCACGTCGTCCAACGCCGAGACGGTGCTGCGCTGGGCGTTCGAGCGTGCGCACCGCGTGCTCTTCTTCCCCGACCAGCACCTCGGCCGCAACACCGCGAAGGCCATGGGCGTCAGCCTCGACGCGATGCCCATGTGGAACCCGCGCAAGCCGCTCGGCGGCAACGACGAGCAGAGCCTGGTCGACGCGAAGGTGCTGCTCTGGCACGGGTTCTGCTCGGTCCACAAGCGGTTCACGGTCGCCCAGATCGAGAAGGCTCGGGCGGAGCACCCCGACGTGCGCGTGATCGTGCACCCCGAGTGCCCGATGCCGGTCGTGGACGCGGCGGACGAGGCTGGGTCGACCGACTACATCCGCAAGGCCGTCGAGGCCGCACCCGCCGGGACGACGTTCGCGATCGGCACCGAGATCAACCTCGTCCAACGGCTCGCCGCGGAGCACCCCGAGCACACGATCTTCTGCCTCGACCCCGTGGTGTGCCCGTGCTCGACGATGTACCGGATCCACCCCGGCTACCTCGCCTGGGTGCTCGAGGGCCTCGTCGACGGACGGGTCGAGAACCGGATCGAGGTCGACGCCCAAGTTGCGGGCGGCGCCCGTGTCGCGCTCGAGCGCATGCTGGCGGCCCGTCCTCCGGAGACGCGGTGAGCGCCGTGCGCCGCCGCGTGGTGGTCGTCGGCAGCGGCATCGCCGGGATGACGGTCGCGGTCGAGGCCAGCGCGACGCACGACGTCGTCCTGGTCACCAAGGGCGTGCTGGGTGAGGCCACGACGCGGTACGCCCAGGGTGGGATCGCCGTCGTCCTCGACGCCGCGGCGCGCCCCGGGGTCGAGGACTCGGTGGCTGCGCACGTCACGGACACGGTCACGGCCGGCGCCGGGCTCGTCGACCGGTCGGTGGCCGAGACCGTCTGCGGTGACGGGCCGGATGCCGTGTCGGCGCTGATGCGCTGGGGCACGCGGTTCGACCGGGTCGACGGGCGTCTCGCGCTCGGCCTGGAGGCGGCGCACTCCGCGCCGCGCATCCTGCACGCCGACGGGGACGCCACCGGCGCGGAGATCGTCAGGGCGCTGGCGGCGAAGGTCCGCAGCGGTGCGGTCGTCGTCCGCGAGCGGACGCTCGTGACCGAGCTGGTCGTGCGTGACGGGGCGGTCGCGGGCGTGGTGTGCGTCGGCGTCCCCAGCGGACGCCCCCAGACGATCGACGCGGACGCGGTGGTGCTCGCCACCGGCGGTGCGGGCCAGCTCTACTCCCACACGACCAACCCGTCGGTCGCGACCGGAGACGGGCTGGCGCTCGCGCTGCGTGGCGGCGCGCATGTGGCCGACCTCGAGATGTACCAGTTCCACCCGACGCGTCTCGCCGTACCCGGGGGAGGGCTGATCTCGGAGGCCGTCCGCGGGGAGGGTGCGGTCCTGCGCGACGCCACCGGCCGCCGGTTCATGGTCGACGTCCACCCGGACGCCGAGCTCGCACCCCGCGACGTCGTCGCGCGCGAGATCGCTCGCGTCATGCTCGAGCAAGGCGGCACGCCCGTCCACCTCGACGCCACGGCGCTGGGTGCGGACTTCCTCGCACGCCGCTTCCCCGGGCTGGACACGCGTTGCCGCGCCCACGGGCTCCGCTGGGACCGCGAGCCGATCCCAGTGACCCCGGCCGCGCACTACTTCATGGGGGGCATCCGCACCGACCTGTCCGGGCGGACGAGCGTCCCCGGGCTGTACGCCGTCGGCGAGGCCGCGTGCACCGGCCTGCACGGCGCGAACCGCCTGGCCTCCAACTCGCTGCTCGAGGGTGCGGTGACCGCCCTCCGGTGCGTGCCGGCGCTCGCGAGCGCGGCCCCGGCGGTGTTCGAGGGCGAGCCCACGCCGTACGCCCCGAGGGGTGCGACCGGGCAGGCGCAGCCGGTCGACCGGGCAGAGCTCCAGGAGACGATGTGGCTCGCGGCCGGCCTGGTCCGCGACGGCGCGACGCTGAGCGCGGCGGCGGATACCCTCGCGGGCTGGTCGGCACCCGCCGACGGCACCGCCGCCTCGTACGAGGACGCCAACCTGCTGGAGATCGCCGGGCTGGTCGTGGCCGCGGCACTCGCGCGCACGGAGTCGCGCGGCGCGCACTTCCGCCGCGACTTCCCGCAGCGGGACCCCGGCTTCGACCGGCACCTCTCGTGGGTGCGCAAGGGAGACCACGCATGCTGACCGACGCGATCATCACCTCCGCCGTCTCCGCGGCTCTGGCGGAGGACGCGCCCTGGGGTGACATCACCGGAGAGGTGCTGGTCCCCGCCGACGCCGTCGCGACGGCACGGATGGTGGCTCGCCGCCCGGGGGTGCTGTCCGGCAGCGCGGTCGTCGCGGCGACGTTCGCCGCCGTTGACCCCACGATCGAGGTGCGACCCGAGCGTGGCGACAGTGACGACCTCGTTCCTGGGACTGTTGTCGCAACCATCTCGGGACCCGCCCGCGGTGTGCTGCGCGGCGAGCGCGTCGCCCTGAACTTCGCCCAACGGATGTCGGGGATCGCCACCGCGACCCGAGCGTACGTCGACGCCGTCGCCGGGACCGGCGTCCGGATCGTCGACACGCGCAAGACGACGCCGGGGCTGCGCGCGTTCGAGCGGTACGCCGTCCGTTGCGGCGGCGGTCACAACCACCGCTACTCGCTGTCGGACGCCGTGATGGCCAAGGACAACCACCTGGCCGTCCTCGGCGACGACCCCGACCGGATCACGGCAGCGCTGCGAGCTGCCCGAGCGGCGCTCCCTCACACGGTGCACCTCGAGGTCGAGGTCGACCGGCTCGACCAGCTCGACGCGGTCCTCGCCGCCGGCGTCGACACGGTCATGCTCGACAACTTCTCCCTCGACGACCTGCGTACGGGGGTCGAGAAGGTGGCCGGCCGTGCCCTCGTCGAGGCAAGCGGCGGCATCACGCTCCCCGGGATCCGCGAGGTCGCCGAGACCGGCGTCGACCTGATCTCGGTCGGCGCGCTCACCCACAGCGCGACCGCCCTCGACCTGGGGCTGGACGTCGAGGTGGCGGTCTGAGTGCGCTACCTCGACGCGGCCGCGACGACGCCGGTGAGGCGCGAGGTCCTCGAGGCCATGTGGCCGTTCCTGACGGGGGAGTTCGGGAACCCATCGAGCCATCACGGGCTCGGTGACTCCGCCGCTCGCGCGCTCGAGGGCGCGCGGCGCGACGTGGCTGCTGCCCTCGGTGGGCGACCCGGGGAGATCGTGTGGACGTCCGGAGGCACCGAGGCCGACAACCTGGCGATCAAGGGGCTCGCACTCTCGCGGCCGCGTGGTCGGCACATCGTCACGTCGTCGATCGAGCACCCGGCGGTCCTGGAGGCGTGCGACTACCTCGCGCGTCTTCACGGCTTCCGTGTGGACAGGCTCGAGGTTGACGCGTCAGGCATCGTGGACGTCGCGCAGGCGGAGCGGCTGATCGGCCCGGAGACGACGCTCGTGTCCGTCATGCTCGCCAACAACGAGATCGGCACCCTCCAGCCCGTCGCGGCGATCGCCGAGATCGCACACCGCGAGGGTGCGCTGGCGCACACCGACGCCGTGCAGGCGGTCGGCTCCGTGCCCGTCGACGCCGCGGCGCTCGGCGTCGATGCGCTGTCGCTGAGCGGTCACAAGCTGGGGGCGCCCAAGGGCAGCGGCGCCCTCTGGGTACGCCGGGGGCTGGCGCTCGAGCCGCTCGTGCACGGCGGCGGTCAGGAGCGAGGCCGGCGGTCCGGCACGGAGAACGTCGCGGCCGCGATCGGCCTCGCGGCGGCGCTCTCGCTGGCCGTCGAGGTCACGCCTGGCGGGCCTCGTCCCCGAGGCCCCGTCGAGGCGCTCGCGCTGGCGCGCGACGGCTTCGTCCGCGACGTGCTGGCCGGTGCGGACGGCGCGATTCTCACGGGGGACCCGGTGCGCCGTCTGCCGGGCCACGCGTCGTTCTGCTTCCCCGGGACCTCGGGAGAGGCCGTCCTCCTCGGGCTGGAGCAGGACCACGGCATCGTGTGCTCGAGCGGCTCGGCATGCGCCGCGGGATCGGACGAACCCTCTGGTGTGCTGCTGGCGCTGGGCATCGACCCGGAGGTCGCCCGTACGGCGGTCCGCTTCACCGCTGCTTCGCCGGCGGATCTCGACGGGGTGGCGGCAGCGGTCGTCGAGGCCGTACGCGGGGTGCGTTCGCTCGGCGACTGACCTCACCGGCGCAAGGGCGACTTGGCCAACTTTGGCCAACTTGGGCGTTTCGGTTGGCTCACCGTCAGGGCCGTTGTTATCTTCCTGAGACACGAACGAGACCAATCGTGACCATCGTCACGGTCTGCCTATCAGATCGCTGTGATAGCAGGCCGAGGCGACTGGGCAACCGTCCAAGAACAGATTGGGTGACAAACGTCCGGTTTGAGCGCTGCGGGGAGATTGCCTACTGTTGCCCGCGGCCTGAAACCGGGCCACACAACCTCATACGGGGTCAGACCGGGACGCGACCGGGTCCGACCACATAACTGAACATCGTGTGTGGGTAACGCCGAACCCTGCCCGCCTGCACACGCCCCCTTCACCGACACAACCGACGGGCAGGAGCGGAGGAACCAACTCTGCACGAAGGCCATCCGTGGTCATGCGTGCTCGGGGTGAAGTCCTTCACAGGACGGGGCCATCCTTCGGCCCTAATCCGACAGCTCACTTCGCAGGCGTGGAAGGGAAAACCTCAACATGCTCGCGACCCCCCGGATGCGGCGCCTTGTTGCGCTGCCGATCGCCTCTGCTGCCGCGCTCGCCATGGTCTTCACGACCGGGCACTCCGCCAGCGCGGCGACCACCACCACCGCCGCGAAGTCGGCGACCTCCTCGAAGCTCTCGACCCTCACTGCCAAGCAGGTGGCGGCGAAGAAGAAGATGCGCGCGAAGCACCGTCGTGCGGCGCGCATCGTCTCCGCCTCGCGCGTCGCCGCCCGCCAGAAGGGCGATCCGTACCGCTACGGCGCCAGCGGCCCCGGCGCCTTCGACTGCTCGGGCCTGACGTCTTACTCGTTCCGCAAGGCCGGGATGAAGCTCCCGCGCACTGCGAACTCGCAGTACCACCGCGTCCGCAAGATCAAGAAGAGCAACATCCGCAAGGGCGACCTCGTCTTCTTCGGTGGATCCCGCAAGTACCACGTGGGCATCTACTGGGGCAAGGGCCGCATCCTTCACGCGCCGTACAGCGGCAGCCGTGTGAAGGTCGAGCGGATCTGGACCCGCGGCTGGTCCGCAGGCACGCTGCGCCTGCGCGGCTGACCGACGTCACACATCACGACACGGCAGGGCCGGTGCCTCGACAGGCACCGGCCCTGCATCACCATGGGAGCATGCCCGTGAGCACTCACCCCCGAACCGCCGTACGCGCCACCCTGGTCGCCGCAGCCCTCGTCCTCGTCACCGCCTGCTCGGGTGGCGACGACAAGCCGGCCGCGAAGGCCACCACGGAGGCGACTCCGGACGCGAGCCGCGACGCCGCCACGCTGGTCCGCGCCAACCCCTTCACGGGCCTGGCGGCCGAGAAGGGCCTTCCCGACCACCCGTCGTTCCTGGTGAAGATCGAGAACACCGACGCCGGCGCGCCTCAGTACGGGCTCTCGCAGGCAGACCTCGTGGTCGAGGAGCTCGTCGAGGGTGGGCTCACGCGTCTCGCCGCCTTCTTCTACTCGCAGACGCCCTCCAAGGTCGGGCACGTCCGATCGACCCGGACCACCGACATCGCGCTGGTCAAGCCGACCGGTGGGCAGCTGATCGCGTCCGGCGGTGCCGGGGTCGCGGTCCGCAGGATCAAGGCCGCCGGCGTCGACTTCCACAGCGAGGACACCGGCAACCTCACGCTCACGCACGACCCGAACAAGCGCGCGCCGTACGACCGGCTGCTCGACCTCGAGGCGCACGCCGCGAAGTACACCTCCGCGAAGGCCGCCGTTCCTCCGCCGTACCTGTCCTTCGGACCGACGCCGACACCCGGCACGCGCAAGGCGACGGCGTTCTCGGTGCGGTTCTCCGCCGGGTCGGCGACGCGCTGGCAGTTCGGGTCCGGCCACTACCGCCGGCTCAACGGGCATGCCCAGAAGGGCAAGGACTTCACCCCCGACACGGTGCTGGTCCTGCACACGCGGCAGGCCGACGCCGGCTACCGCGACCCCGCTGGCAACCCGGTGCCGGAGACGGTCTTCACCGGCACCGGCAAGGCGACCGTCCTCAGCGGCGGCACCTCGTTGGACGCACGCTGGAGCAAGAAGAACGCGTCGGCGCCGCTGCGCCTCGTGGCGGGCGGCAAGCCCGTGACGCTCAAGCCGGGCAAGGTGTTCATCGAGCTCGTCCCGCAGGGTGCCGGGGGAGTGTCGGTCACCGCGCGCTGACGCGAGGAACGACTAGGGCTGCGGGTCGCGGTTGCCGAGGGCTTCGAGCTCCTCGCCCAGCGCCTCGTCGATCGCGTGGGCGAGCTCGTCGCGGAACACCGCGACGACCGCCTGCGCGGCCACCGGGAGCAGGTTCGCGATGGCCGTCACGATCTCCTGCCACCGGTCGTCGGGCATGCCGTCCTGCACGAACGGCTGCCAGATGTCGTCGCGGACCCGTCGGACGAGGTCGTCGGCGACCGCCCGCAGCGGCGGAGTCATCGCGGGGAGCAGGTCGAGGACCGTCTCGGGCCGCAGGCCCAGGGAGATCGCCGAGGCGCCCGCGCGGACGACCTCGGGATGGTGGACCTCGAGGGTGTCGTCGTCGACGATCGTGGCCAGGCCCCGCTCCACGAGCCTCTCCGCGAGGTCCGCGTCGCGAGGGATCCCAGCGAGTGCGCTGAGGTGCGACCGGGACATCAGCTCGCTCTCGCGCTCGCGTGCGAGCGGCGAGTCGAGCACCGTGATCAGGTCGAGCGCGTAGTCGGCCGTCTTCGGGGTCTTGTCCAGCAGGGCCTTCTCGACCGCCTGGAGCGTGAAGCCCCGCTCCAGCAGCGTGCGGACGAGCGTCAGCTGGGCGACGTGGGACTGGGAGTAGTAGCCCGTCCTGCCCTCGAGCCTCGGCGGTGCGAGGAGGCCTCGGCTCGCGTACGCGCGGACGTTGCGCACCGTCATGCCGACACGGGATGCGAGCTCGTCGACGGTGAGCTCCTCGACAGCCTGCGCGTCGGCGGCAGACTGGTCATCGTGATGGGTCTCGGGCATGTCGTCCTCTGGTCGCGGCCGGTTTCGTCATCCTAGGCCCTGGATCACCCGCGAAGCGGTCGCCACGGCGTACGCTGAGGTACGGCCGGGCGTGACGTGAGGAGGGGCGATGACCGAGTTCGAACCCGCCGAGACGCCCGATGAGCTCTCGCCGCGCCACCGCTCGTACCGCGGCCACCTGCTGGTCGCGACCCCGCTGCTCGGCGGCGGTCCCTTCTACCGTTCCGTCGTGGTCGTGCTCGACCACGACGGGGGTGGAGCACTGGGCGTGATCATCAACCAGCCGCTCGACGCCGCGGTCGCCGACATCCTGCCCGAGTGGTCGACGGTCGTCTCGAGCCCGACGGCACTCTTCTCGGGCGGCCCGGTGTCGGCCGACTCGGCGCTCGCCGTCGGTGTCCTGGCCCCGGGCGACAAGCCTCCGGTCGGCTGGCGCGAGATGTACGACGGGGTCGGGCTGGTCGACCTCGACCTCCCCGTCCGTGCGGCCGACGCCGGTCTGCGCGGCGTCCGTGTGTTCGCCGGGTACGCCGGCTGGAGCCCGGGTCAGCTCGAGGAGGAGATCGCCGAGGGCTCGTGGGTGGTGGTCGACGCGTACGACGACGACCTGCTCTCACCGAACCCCGAGGCCCTGTGGCGGCAGGTGCTCCGGCGGCAGGGCGGCGACCTCGCGATGCTGTCCACGTTCCCCGACGATCCCCAGTACAACTGATCGACTGGGGCCGGCAGGCCACCTGGCATAGACTGCCGGGGTGTCGACGACCTTCAGCCCCGGAGCCCAGACGTCCTCGGACGTCCGCACTCAGCCGCGTCTCGACGATGGCGACCACGAGCGCTTCTCGCACTACGTGCCGAAGGACAAGCTCACCGAGGCGATGATCGAGGGCTCGCCCGTCGTGGCTCTCTGCGGGAAGGTGTGGGTGCCCAGCCGGGACCCGCAGCGGTTCCCCGTCTGCCCGGAGTGCAAGGAGATCTGGGAGTCCCTCAACTCGGGCGACTCCGGTGACGATGCCTGACGCGGGCCGGCGCGGGCACGCTCGCGCGTACGGGGTCGGGCTGCTCGGTGCACTGATGGTCGCGGGCCTGTTCTCGGCGACCTCGTCCGCGGCGGCACGCCCGACGGACGCCGCTGGTGCGCAGGCTCGGACCAGCGCCGTGGTGTCGGAGGAGTCGCACACCCACGACGAGTGCGACCCCGCCGAGTCGTTGGCTGCGCGCTCGATCGACGGGCTCGGCGGAGTCGTGCGCGGACCTGAGCCGTCAGCGGCGACGATCGAGGCGTACGAGCGCGACTTCGCCCGCCGGGTGGCGGCGCTCGGCGCAGCACGGCTCGAGTCGGGCGACGGCGGCAACCCGCCGCACCGCATCACCGTGAACGTCTTCGCCCACGTGCTCAAGCCGTCGGCGGGCGCCAAGACCGTCAGCCGCGCCAAGGTCCGGCGCCAGATCAAGATCGTGAACAAGGCCTTCGCAGGCAAGCAGTGGGGGCCGGCACGCAGCGCCCGCATCCGCTTCCGGGTCAAGGCGATCGACTACACCGTCAACCGCGCCTGGTACACAGCCGGTCTCGGGTCGACCGAGTCCCGTGCGATGCGCAAGGCGCTGCACCGCGGCAAGAAGCGCGCCCTCAACCTCTACATCGGCGCGCCCACCGAGCGCGGCGACCTGCAGGTCCTCGGCTACGCGACGTTCCCGCAGCGGCCCAAGAGCAAGCTCGAGACCGACGGTGTCGTGATCCACCGCGGCACGATGCCCGGTGGTCGGTTCCGCGGCTACAACAAGGGCGACACCGCCGTGCACGAGATCGGCCACTGGCTCGGTCTGTACCACACGTTCCAGGGCGCCTGCGGCAAGAGGAACGACCGCGTCGCCGACACCCCGCGCGAGCGGATCCCGAGCTTCGAGTGCCCGCGAGGGCGCGACACCTGTCCGAGTCCGGGGGAGGACCCGATCCACAACTTCATGGACTACTCCTACGACCGGTGCATGCATCACTTCACGCCCGGTCAGATCGAGCGGATGCGCAAGCTCTGGCGGGTGTACCGCCGCTGATGTCCGGGGCCGCTCATCTCCCACCGGCCTATCCCGATCGCGCAGCCTGGGGCACCGCCCCGAAGCTTCGTGCGTGGCAGGCCGATGCCATCTCCCAGTACGCCGAGCGCAGTCCGCGCGACTTCCTCGCGGTGGCGACGCCGGGCGCCGGCAAGACGACCTTCGCCCTGACCGTCGCGGCGCAGCTGCTCGAGCGCCGCGTCGTCGAGCGGGTCATCGTCGTCGCGCCGACCGACCACCTCAAGACCCAGTGGGCCGAGGCGGGCGCCCGCGCGGGCATCCCGCTCGATCCGTCGTTCAGCGGTCGCAGCGGGGCGATGGCGTCCGACTACCGCGGCTTCGCGCTGACCTACGCCGGAGTCGCGACCAACCCCACCTCGTACCGTCTCCGCACGGAGCGCTTCCGCACGCTCGTGATCCTCGACGAGGTCCACCACGCGGGCGACGCGCTGTCGTGGGGTGACGCGGTCAGCGAGGCGTTCGAGCCCGCCACGCGCCGGCTCGCGCTCACCGGCACCCCGTTCCGGTCCGACACCAACCCGATCCCGTTCGTCACGTACGCCCCTGGCGACGACGGCATCGGCCGCAGCGTCGCCGACTACTCGTACGGCTATGCCGAGGCGCTGGCCGACGGAGTCGTCCGCCCGGTGCTGTTCATGGCCTACTCAGGCGACCTCCACTGGAGGACGCGCGCGGGCGACGAGGTCGCTGCACGGCTCGGCGAGCCGATGACGAAAGACCTCACCGCGCAGGCGCTCCGTACGGCGCTGGATCCCTCGGGCTCCTGGATCCCGTCGGTCCTCGCCGCAGCCGACAAGCGCCTCTCGGAGGTGCGTCGACACGTCCCGGACGCCGGCGGGCTCGTGATCGCCAGCGACCAGAACAGCGCCCGCGCGTACGCCAAGATCCTGCGTGAGATCACCGGCACGGGGCCGAGCGTCGTGCTCTCGGACGAGAAGGAGGCCAGCGCCCGCATCAGCGCGTTCTCCGAGTCGGACGACCGGTGGATGGTGGCCGTGCGGATGGTGAGCGAGGGCGTCGACGTGCCTCGTCTCGCCGTCGGCGTCTACGCGACCACGACCTCGACGCCGCTGTTCTTCGCCCAGGCCGTCGGCCGGTTCGTCCGAGCCCGCAAGCGGGGCGAGACCGCGACCGTCTTCGTGCCGAGCGTGCCGCGCGTGCTGGGCCTCGCCGCCGAGCTCGAGGTGGAGCGCGACCACGTCCTCGGCCGGGTCGGCGGCGACACCGACGACCCGCTGGCCCTCGACGACGAGCTGATCGCGGCCGCGCAGGCGACCGAGTCCACCGCCGACCTGGAGCCGTTCGAGTTCCAGGCGCTGGGGAGCGAGGCGTCGTTCGACCGAGTCCTGTACGACGGTGGTGAGTTCGGCCACGAGGGCGAGGTCGCCGTCGGCTCCGAGGAGGAGATGGACTTCCTCGGGATCCCCGGCCTGCTGGAGCCCGACCAGGTACGTGAGCTGCTGCGTCACGCCCGCACGCGGCGTGCCCAGCGCGGGCGAGACGCGGCCGCGGACGACGACGCTGCTGAGGCCGTCGTGGCCGGCGCGAGCGCGGCCACCAAGCCTGACGAGCCCAGCACTCACGAGATGCGGGCGCTGCTGCGCCGCGAGCTCAACGGCCTCGTGGGCGCGTGGCACCACCGCACCGGCCAGCCCCACGGGGTGGTCCACAACCGGCTGCGCGAAGAGTGCGGCGGTCCGACGGCAGCGAGCGCCTCCGTGGACGACCTGCGGACCCGTATCGACAAGATCCGGGAATGGGCCACCCGACCGTCACGATGATCTAGGGTCAGGCATGCGCATCGCCGTCGTCGTCCGTTCTTCCGTCCTGCTGACCGCGCTCGCCCTCGTGAGCGGCTTCGCTCCGGCGTCGTCCGGGGCCACGTCGGCAGGGACGGCAGTCTCGACGACCTCCCTCGGTGCCGCGGTGGCACAGCGGCCCGCGGTCGGCGGTGCGGGTGCCGGTGACCCGTACTTCCCGCGCTACGGCAACGGCGGCTACGACGTTCGCCGCTACCGGATCACGGCGACCCTCCGACCCGACAAGCGGTTCGTCGGGCGGACGAGGATCGTCGCGGTCGCGTCGAAGCGGCTGAGGCGGTTCAACCTGGACCTGCTCCTGCCCGCGAGCTCGGTGCGCGTCGCCGGCCGCCCGGCGCGGTTCACGCAGCGGGGCCGCGAGCTCGTGATCACCCCACGCCGGACGCTTCGCAAGGGCGCACGCTTCACGGTCACGGTCGCGTACGCCGGTCGCCCGACCGAGCTGACGCACCGTGGCGTGAAGGCGTTCTGGTCCACGCCGTCGGGTGGCGTGGTCGTGGGGGAGCCGGAGGCCGCACCGTGGTGGTTCGCGAGCAACGACCACCCGACCGACAAGGCGACCTACGACATCCGGCTCCGTGCGGCGCGAGGAACCGAGGCGGTCAGCGTGGGCCGGCTCGCGGGGCGCAAGCAGGTCGGGGACCTGACACAGTGGCGCTGGGTGATGCGCCGCCCGATGGCCACCTACCTCGCGTTCGCGGCGTGGGGCGACTTCCGGATCGAGCGGAAGCGGGTCGACGGTGTCCGCTACCTCTACGCCTACGACCGCGCCCTCGGCAAGGGCGCACATCAACGTGCTGTCCGCTCCCTCCGGCGCACCCCGAAGGTCGTCCGCTTCCTCGAGCGCCACCTCGGCCCCTACCCGTACGCGGACCTCGGCGGCGTCGTGACCGCGGCCGACCTCGGGTTCGCGCTGGAGACGCAGGCCCGCCCGATCTACGAGGGCGGCTTCTTCACCCGCGGAGCCGGCCTGGAGCCGGGCCGCAACACCTCCGTCGTCGCGCACGAGGTCGCCCACCAGTGGTTCGGCAACTCGGTGTCCCTGCGCCGGTGGCGCGACATCTGGCTCAACGAGGGGCTCGCCACCTACCTCGAGTGGATGTGGGACGAGTCCCAGGGACTCGGCACGGTCGACTCGGTGTTCGACGACTGGTACGAGTACGGTGGCCGCTCCTTCTGGCGTCTCCCGATCGGCGACCCCGGGAGGGACCGGATCTTCGACTACCGCGTCTACACCCGTGGGGCCATGGCAGCGCACGCGTTGCGCGACAAGATCGGCGACCAGGCGTTCTTCGCGCTGCTCCGGCGCTGGGTCGGCGAGCGACGGGACGGTCATGGGACCACCGCGCAGTTCGTCCGGCTCGCGGAGGGCGTGAGTGGTCAGCAGCTGGACGCGTTCTTCGACGCCTGGCTGTACGCGCGCGTCCGCCCAGCACGGTGACCGCCGGGTGACCGCCTATCGGTGGGTGGCAGGTGCTTCGAGTGACGCCTCCACCAGCGGCGCGATCCGTGGGGCCAGCTCCGTCTGGAGCCGGATGACGGTCGCCACCCGCACGATGGCCGGCACCGACACGACCGCGTCGAGGACGCGTTGGAGATCGGTGTTGGAGCGGGCGACGACGCGGCACCACAGGTCGCCGGCGCCGGTGATCGTGCAGGCCTCGAGCACCTCGGGAATCGATGCGAGGTGGTCCGCCACCGGGGTTCGTCCCTCGCCCTGGACGACCTCGAGCGTCAGGAAGGCCATCACCGGATAGCCGAGCGCCTCCGGCGAGATCTCAGGGGACCACGACGCGATCACGTCGCGCTCGGTGAGCCGGTCGAGCCGCGCCTGCACGGTCGCCCGGGCGACGCCGAGGCGGCGCGACGCCTCCAGGACGCCGATCTTGGGCTCGGCCAGGAACAGTCGCACGATCTGGACGTCGAGGTCGTCGATCACAGCCACGTCGTCAGCATAGGGTGAGGCATGCGCAACGACGCGTTCGTCGCCGCCCTGACCGCCGAGCTCGGCGCCGAGGTGGTGCTCACCGACCCCGACCGCCTGGTGTCCTACCAGACCGATCGCGCGATGTTCTGCGACGCGGGCATGCCGTGCGCGGTCGTCCTCGCGCGCTCGACCGCCGATGTGGCAACCGCCGTACGCCTCGCGTCCGAGCACGCGGTGCCGATCGTCGCCCAGGGGGCACGTAGCGGGTTGTCGGGTGCGGCGAACGCGATCGACGGCTGCCTCGTCGTCGCGCTCGAGCGGATGGACCAGGTCCTCGAGGTCGACGTCGACGAACGCCTCGTCGTCACTCAGCCGGGGGTCATGAACGCCGACCTGTCGCGGGTGGTCGCCGAGCACGGCCTGTTCTATCCGCCCGACCCGAGCTCGTGGGAGTTCTGCACGATCGGCGGCAACCTCGCAACCAACTCGGGAGGCCTGTGCTGCGTGAAGTACGGCGTGACGACCGACTACGTGCTGGCGCTCGAGGTGGTGCTCGCCGACGGCGAGGTCCTGCGGACCGGCCGCCGTACGGTCAAGGGCGTCGCGGGCTACGACCTCGCACGACTGTTCGTCGGCTCCGAGGGCACGCTCGGCATCATCACCGAGGCGACGTTGCGGCTCCGTCCCGCCGCCCAGCGTCCGCGGACGCTCGCAGCGACGTTCGGGACCATCCACGAGGCTGCCGCGGGGATCGCCGCCATCACCCGTTCTGCCGTCATCCCGAACCTGCTCGAGCTGATGGACCGCACGAGCCTGCGAGCGGTGAACGACGCCTACCGGCTGGGGTTCGAGGACTCGGTCGGGGCGCTCGTCCTCGCCCAGTCCGATGCGCCGGGTCTCGCGGGGGAGGCGGAGATCGACGCGATCGCCGCGCACCTGCGGGCAGCCGGGGCGTACGACGTGGTGCTGGCCGCCGACGACGCCGAGGCCGCGCTGCTGCTCACCGCCCGCCGTGAGGTGCTGACCGCGTTCGAGGCGATGGGGACGACGATGGTCGACGACGTGTGCGTCCCGCGCACCCGGATCGCCGACCTCGTCGACGGTGTCGCGGCCATCGCCGAGAAGCGAGGCGTCGTCATCGGCGTCGTGGGGCACGCGGGCGACGGCAACTTCCATCCGTGCGTCATCTTCGACGCGACGGATCCGGACGAGGCGGACCGGGCCCACATGGCGTTCGACGACGTGATGGTGCTGGGCCTCGAGCTGGGCGGCACGATCACCGGCGAGCACGGCGTCGGCGTCCTCAAGCGGGAGCTGCTGTCGCGTGAGCTCGGCCCCGTGGGGATGCGGGTGCAGCGTGCGGTCAAGGACGCCCTCGACCCGCGCGGTCTGCTCAATCCGGGCAAGGTCATCTAGGGTTGCGGCCATGGCCGCCCCGTTGCCGATCCGTACCCGACTGTTCAGCGTCGTCGAGCGCTTCCTGAACTCCCCGATCGACGAGACCCCGCGGGAGGAGATCCCGGCGCGACGGACCAAGCGCGCGAAGCTGCTCGCCTCCCCGGCCGGGCGCCTCATCGCCGGACGACCCCACGAGGACGCGCAGATCGCGGACCGCCTGGTCGAGCTCGCCCCCGTCGAGGTCGCGGGCCTCACCGCCGAGTCCGACCCGGTGACGTTGCGACTGCGCGTCTACCAGCCGCCGACGCCCGGTGCGGAGCCGCTGCCGGTCGTGGTGGTCTACCACGGCGGCGGCTGGGTGCTGGGCGACCCGGAGCAGGGCGAGTGGTGGTCGAGCCATCTCGCGGTCGAGGCGCCGTGCATCGTCGTCTCCGTCGCCTACCGGCTCGCGCCCGAGCACCCGTACCCCGCGGCCGTCCTCGACGCCTGGGCGTCGCTCGCGTGGATCGTCGAGCACGCGACCGAGCTCGGGGGTGACCCGGCGCGCGTCGTCGTCGCCGGGGACAGCGCCGGCGGCAACCTCGCCGCGGTCGTCGCCGACCTCGCAGGACAGGCAGGCTCCCCGGTGCTCGCCGGCCAGGTGCTCGTCTACCCGGCTGCCGAGATGGAGGAGGTCTTCCCGTCGGAGCGCGAGCACGCGAACGCGCCGGTCCTCACGTCGCGCGGGATGCGCGCGTTCTCGCGGCTCTACCTCGACGGCGCCGACCCGTACGCGCCGACCGCCGCGCCCCTGCACGGGACGCTCGCCGGCGCAGCGACGCCGGCGCTGATCCAGGTCGCCGGCCACGACCCGTTGCGCGACAACGGCGTCCTGTACGCGGAGGCGCTGCGCGGCAACGACGGTGATGTGACGTTGACCGAGTACGCGGACGCCATCCACGGCTACATCAGCCTGCCGGGCGCCGTCCCGTCCGCGCCGCGAGCGTTGGCGGAGATCGTCGCGTTCGTGCAGCGGGTCGCTGCGTAGGTGACGGCCAGCGCCCTCGATCCACCTTTCGTGGACGAGCACGCGCTGACGGTCCCCGTTCCCCGTGATCGGGTCTGGGAGGCGCTGCAGACGTATGTCCACGAGTCGCTGGTGGCAGCGGCCGACGGGTGGCTCGCGACGGTTCTCGGCACGGATCCGCCGGGTGGTTTCGCGGTCGGGGTCGTCGTTCCGGGCGAGTCGGTCGAGCTGGTCGGGCGGCACCGCTTCTCGCGCTACCGCCTGGTGTTCGCCGTCGCGGACGCCGGTGAGGGAGCGACGCGGCTGAGCGCGCGGACGTACGCCGCGTTCCCCGGTCCGCACGGTGCCGCCTACCGCGCCCTCGTCATCGGGACCCGCTTCCACGTGCTCGCGACGACGCGGATGCTGCGCCGCGTGCGGCGGTCGAGCGTGGGTCGCAGCTAGCTCACGGGCGCGGTGGCAGCAGGCCGAGTGCCGTCAGGTCGGCCAGCGTCGTGCCGACGTCCTCGGACCCGAACCCGGTGAACCACCGCCGCGCGGACTCGAGCGCAGGCTCGCCGGCACTCGCGAGCTCGGCCATGACGTCCTCCGCGCTCGTCCGGCTCAGCCGCTCGGCCACGGTGGGCACGTCGTCGCCGTCGAGGCTGGCGCGCGTCGCGAGCAGCACGTCGAGGAAGCCGTAGCGGAGCCGGTCGCTGCTCGGCGCACGCCACGAGATCGCGTGGGCGAGATCCCCGACGCACCCGAACCGCACCTCGCGGTCGAGTGCATCGCTGATCGCTCCGGCGAGCAGCTCGGGCGACGGGACGTCGTCCGAGTCGCCACCGCCGGTGCGGAGGAGGAGGCCCAGGTCCTCGATCGCGAGAGTGTCGAGCGCGTGCTGCCAGCGCTGGACGCCGGCGGCGCGGGCGTACAGGGGCAGGGCGACCTGTACGGCGACGTCCTCCAGCAGACCGTCGGCGTCGAGCTGCGAGACCATCGTGGCGACGCGGTGCGCTCCTCGCGCGAGGTCGTCCAGGTCGCGCACCGCCGTCACGAGGCCGACGACGCGGACGCCCTCCACGCGGCTCGCCCAGCGCACCGCAGGCTCGATCGCGCCGGCGCCTCCCGTGACCCCGATCGCGATGTCGAGCGGCGGCGCACCCTCAGGGAGGTTTGCCGCGACCGACGGCAGGTCGGTGTCGGGAACCACCAGAGGGCCCAGGACGTCCGCGTGGTCCGGCGCCTGCGTCGCGCGCTCCGCGAAGGCTTCGATGCGCGTGGGCAGCGTGGGACGAGGCTCCGCGTCCGAGGACGCGTCGGCCACGAGGTCGCGAAGGTACGGGGCACTCACCCGTACGAATCTAGTGCAGACACCGAGCCCCGCAGCCGGTAGCGTCTCGGGGCATGACTCAGACGCTGCCTCCGCCGCCTCGAGGGCTCGACCGCCTGCGCCGCGACGCCTGGCAACGCGTGATCGCGGGTCTCGACCCGGAGCGGGACCACGAGACGATCTCGGCCGTGCTCGCACGCTACGAGTTCCCCTGGGACATCCAGCAGGCGCTGAGCTTCGCACTGTTCCGGACGTTCGCGGTGCCCTCGATCGGTGTCCTGCTGCAGGAGACCCACGAGTTCACCGAGCGCACCCAGAAACGCCACGACGACACCGTCCTCGTCCTCGACGCCATCATCGAGGACGGGCTCGAGTCACCGAACGGCCGCGCGGCCGTCCGACGCATGAACCGGATGCACGGCGCGTACGACATCAGCAACGACGACATGCGCTACGTGCTGTCGACGTTCGTCGTGACGCCTGTCCGCTGGCTCGCCGACTACGGCTACCGAGGACTGACCGCGGCCGAGATCGAGGCCTCGACCCGGTCGTACCAGCGCATCGGCCAGCTGATGGGCATCAAGGACATCCCGGTGGACTACGCCGCGTTCGAGGCACTGCTCGACGCGTACGAGGCGGAGCACTTCGCCTACGACCCCCGATCCCGCGAGGTGGCGGACGCGACGCTGGAGCTGCTCTGCACCTACTACCCGAAGCCGCTGAGGCGGGCGGTCGAGGTGTTCTCACGCGCGGTGATGGACCCCCACGTCCGGGACGCGTTCGGCTACACCGCGCCGCCGCCGGCTGTCGTCGCGCTGTCACGTGGCCTGCTTCGCCTGCGGGGCCGCGTGCTGCGCCTCGCACCCGTGCGGGTGAAGGCGTCCCGTCCGGAGGATCGTGGCGCCGTCCGGACGTACCTGCCCGGCGGCTACCGCATCGAAGACCTCGGCACGCACGTCGAGACGGCACGCTCCGACGCCACGCATGCCTGACGAGCCGTCCTCGTACGCTCTCGCCCTCGAGTGGTGGCGCAAGCAGCGCTGGTACGCCCGCGCGCATCGTCCGCTCAACCGGGCCCGGCTGACCGTCGAGCTGGCGCGGCGCCGCGCGTACGCCCGCGGTGTCGTCCACGGTGAGGCGCTCGAGATGCTGCGCGACGGACGGCTGGAGATCGGGCCGCAGGTGTTCCTGGAGCCGGGCGTCTGGATCACCGGCGGCCCGGACGCCCACATCGTGATCGGGGAGGGGACGTTCCTCAACCTCGGCGTGATGGTCGCCGCCTCCGAACGGGTGGAGATCGGCGCCCACTGCATGATCGCCAACGGGTCGCTGGTGACGGACTCGGCGCACCGGTTCGACGACCCGGACATCCCGGTGCCGTGGCAGGGGTTCACGTCGAAGGGCCCGACGGTGATCGGCGACAACTGCTGGCTCGGCGCGAACGTGGTCGTGACGAGCGGGGTGACCATCGGAGAGCGCTGCGTGATCGGCGCGAACTCCGTCGTCACACGCGACATCCCTCCGCACTCGGTGGCAGCGGGTGCGCCGGCGCGTGTCGTGCGTGAGGTGCGGTGACCTCAGGCGACCGCCACGCCCGCGGCATCGAAGTCCGCGCGGGTCCGGCTGAGGTTGTCGGCCGACACCGGTGCCGTGAGATCCATCAGCACCGTCGTCGCGAAGCCGTTGGCCGCCGCGTCGAGTGCGGTTGCGCGCACGCAGTAGTCGGTCGCGATGCCGACCACGTCGACGCTGTCCACGCCGCGCTCGCGCAGCCACGCGTCCAGCGCGTCACCGGCGCCCGACCTGCCCTCGAAGCCGGAGTACGCGGCGTCGAACTGCCCCTTCTCGAACACCGCCGCGAACATGTCGTCACGCAGCGGCTCGTGCAGGTCGTTGCCGGCGGTGCCGACGACGCAGTGCGGCGGCCACGAGTCGACGTAGTCCGGCTGGTCGCTGAAGTGCGCGCCAGGGTCGATGTGGTGATCCTTGGTCGCCACCACGACGTCGTACCCGCCGTCCGCGACCAGGCTCGCCACGCGCTCGGCGACCGACGCACCGCCAGCCACGGCGAGCGAGCCGCCCTCGCAGAAGTCGTTCTGGACGTCCACCACGACCAGTGCCTTGGTCATCGGACTCATTCCCCCTCGAAGATCGTCGGGATCGCTGGCTCGCCCCGCGACAGCTGCCGAGCCTGCAAGGGTAGCTCGGCGAGCGACGTACGGAGCCGGTCGCGGGCGACCTGCAGCGGCTCGTCGTGGACGCGGCGGCCCGACTCGACGAGCGGGACGAGCAGCGGGCGATCGTTGTCGTCGCTGTGCGGCGGCTCGCCGATGCCCAGGACCTCGGCGCTCGCCGTACCGCGGCCGTCGAGCCGGCGCAGCGCGTACTTGCGGCCGCCGATCGAGATCTTGTCCTTGCTGGCCTTCGCCACCGACACCATCGTCGCGTCGGGGCCGAGCCCGTCGGCGCGCGCGACCAGCTTGTAGACGAAGCCGCAGGTCGGGTGTCCCGAGCCGGTGACGAGCGAGGTGCCGACGCCGTACCCGTCGACGGGCGCCGCGGCCAGGCCGGCGATCGCGAACTCGTCGAGGTCGCTGGTCACCACGATCTTGGTGCCGGTGGCGCCGAGGCTGTTGAGCTGACGGCGTACCTGGGCGGCGAGGGAGGGCAGGTCGCCGGAGTCGAGGCGTACGGCGCCCAGGCCGGGGCCGGCGACCTCGATCCCGACCCGCACGGCCTCGGCCACGTCGTAGGTGTCGACGAGCAGCGTCGTCCCCGTGCCGAGCGAGGCGACCTGGGCGGTGAACGCGTCGCGCTCGGTGTCGTGCAGGAGCGTGAACGAGTGGGCCGACGTGCCCGTGGTCGGGATGCCGTACCGGCGTCCCGCCTCGAGGTTGGACGTCGTCGCGAAGCCCGCGACGTACGCGGCCCGCGCCGAGGCGACCGCTGCGGCCTCGTGCGTGCGGCGCGACCCCATCTCGATGCACGGACGTCCGTCCGCGGCACCGATCATCCGCGCCGCCGCCGACGCGATCGCGGAGTCGTGGTTGAGGATCGACAGGAGCACCGTCTCCAGCAGCACCGCCTCGCCGAAGGTGCCCTCGACGACGAGGACGGGGGACTGCGGGAAGTACACCTCGCCCTCCGGGTATCCCCAGACATTCCCGCGGAACCGGTAGTCGGCGAGCCAGTCCAGCGTCGGTCCGTCGACCACGGCGTTCTCGCGCAGGAACGCGAGGTCGTCGTCGGCGAACCGGAAGCGCTCGATGGCGTCGAGGACCCGCCCGACCCCGGCTACGACGCCGTAGCGCCTCCCACCGGGAAGGCGTCGGGCGAACAGCTCGAACACCGAGCGGCGGTCCGCTGCGCCGTCGGTCAGCGACGCCTGCAGCATGGTCAGCTCGTAGTGGTCGGTGAGCAGCGCAGTGTGGTCGGTGAGCAGCGCAGTGTGGTCGGTGGGCAGCGCAGCGTGGTCCGTGGGAGTCACGGCGCCAGCGTAGTGCGGCTCCTAGCGTCGCACCCGGAACCGCTTCACCGCGTAGGGGCTGCCGCCCTTGGCGTTGACCGCGCGGACGCGGACCGTGAGCTTGCCCGCACGGAGCTTGGCGCGCTTGACGACGAGCGTGCGTCGGGAGGCGGAGACGGTCCGGACGAGCAGGGTCTTCTTGCCCTTCTTGACCACGACGCGGTAGCGCAGGATGCGGCTGCCGCCGTTGCGCGCGGGAGCCTTCCAGCGGACGACACGCTTGCGTGCGGTGACCTTGCCCGAGACCTTGAGCGCACGAGGCGTGGACGGCGCCGTGGTCCGCGGTGGCGCTGGAACCGGCGTCGGCGGCGCGGCGAGCGCCGCGAACCGGAGCACCGTGCCGGGCACCGTGTCGTTGGCCACCCAGATGCGTCCCGCACCGTCCAGCATCACGTCCGACGGACTGTCCAGCTGTGTCGCCGCTCCCTGGAGAACGACGGTCGGCGCGACGTTGCCGGTCGCGCCCGCAGCGAACACGCGGATCGAGTCGTCGCCGCCGTTCGCGACGTACGTCCGGCCGTACCGGTCGACGGTGAGACCCCAGACGTTGTCGAGGCCCGTCGCCGGCCCCGAGATCGTCCGCGACGGTGATGCGGACCCGCTGGTCCCCGCGGAGAAGACCTTGACGTACGGGGAGGTCCCGTTGCCGCCGCTCACGTACAGGGACGTCCCGTGCACGGCGAGTCCCATCGGCGCAGGCGTGTCGAGCGTCCGCAGGCGGGTCGTCGATCCGACGTCGAGGCGCACGACCTCGTCGGTGCCGCCGCTGGCGACCCAGAAGCTCGTCGGCGACGTGAGTGCGAGGTCGTTGGGTGCGGAGATCAGGGTCGCCGCGCCGATCCCCGACTGCACGGCGAAGCCGGTGCCCGTCGCGGGCACGGTGAAGGTACGGATGGCGTTGTCGTTGTAGGCCGCCATGTGAAGGAGGCCGTCGGGCCCCACGGCGATGCCGGCCGGCTTGGTGAGGAAGCTCATCCCGGGCGAAGTCGAGTCGAGGACGGCGACGGCAGGTACGTTGCCGGACGCGGCGGGCGCGAACGCTCTCACCGATCCCGGTGTCGGGGTGGAAGCCATGTTGCTGACGAACAGCCGCCCGTCGGGACCGAGGGCGAGACCGATCGGGCGTTGCAGCCCGGTCGCGGCGCCCGCGATCACCCGGTCGGGCGCCGGCGCGATGGTCGGTGGAGCGGCTGAGACGGTCGACGGTGTCGCGAGGACCAGGCTCCCGCCGATCAGCGCAGCAGCGGGCAGCAGGGCCGACGTCCGTCTCATGCCATGTATCACAGCAGCAGCGCGGGGTCAGGCGGAAGCGGTTTGCACGTGCGCCACAATGGGCCGGGTGAGCAGCCCAGCCCCGATCGAGGTCGACCAGCCGGAGACCGACGAGGTCACCGAGCTGGACCGTCCCTGGGTGACGATCGTCTGGAACGATCCGGTCAACCTGATGTCCTACGTCGCGTACGTGTTCAAGTCGTACTTCGGCTATGCCGACGAGAAGGCGCACGAGCTGATGATGAAGGTGCACAACGACGGCAGGGCCGTCGTCGCCACCGGACCGCGCGAGGAGATGGAGCGTCACGTGCAGGCGATGCACGAGTACGGGCTGTGGGCGACGTTGCAGAGGTCCGACGCATGAGGGTGAACCGATGAAGGCGTTCGAACGGCGCAAGCGCGACCGGGTGCGGGCGGAGTTCGAGCCTGCCGAGGCAGCCCTCCTGACCAATCTCCTCGGCCAGGTCGTGGAGCTCCTGCGGGACCGCAACGGCCCCGAGGAGTCGTCGCCCGACCCGCTGTTCGGACAGCTCGGCACGACCGGGTCGTCGATCCCGCCGGACGACCCGGTGCTGAAGCGGCTGCTTCCGGACGCCTACCGCGACGACGACGAGGCAGCCGCCGACTTCCGCCGCTTCACGGAGCGGAGCCTCTCGACGGTGAAGGTCGAGAACGCGCAGGCCGTGGTGGCGTCGCTGGTGGCCGGCGGGTTCGACGTGGACGACCCGGACCAGTCCGAGGCCACCGTCGAGGTCGAGCTGGGGGAGCGCGCCGTCCAGGCGTGGCTGCGCTCGCTCACCGACGTACGCCTCGCCCTCGCGGCCCGTCTCGGCATCGAGTCCGAGGAGGATGCGGAGTCCGCCGAGGAGAGCGACGACGAGGCGGTCTCCGTCGTGATCGACATCTACGACTGGCTCGGCTTCGTCCAGGAGTCGCTGGTCCAGGCGCTCGACTGAGGACGGCGTCGTGAGGTGCTGCCTGGTCGCGTTCGTCGAGCCCGCTCCTGAGGAGTTCGGTCGCGACGCGTGGCCGCTGCACGTCACGTGGGTCCCTCCATTCGACGTGCCTGCCGAGCCGGATCTCGGGCACGTGCTCACCGCGCACGCCGCGATCGGCACGGAGGTGGTGGGCGAGGCGTGGTTCGGCGCACGCCACGACGTACGGGTCGCCGAGCTCGCGCGGACGGAGGCGATCGACGCCCTGCACCGTGGTCTCCTCGCTGTGCTCGCGGACCAGGGCGTGGACGTCCTGGGGATGCGCCACGTGCGTGACGAGTTCCGCCCCCACGTGTCCGCGCAGGGGGAGCGGGTGCTCGCCGTCGGCGCGCCGGTGCACCTCGAGGACGTCGCGCTGGTGGACATGCGGCCGGACGGCGATCCGAGCCGGCGGCGGGTGCTGCGCACGTGGCCGCTGGGCTGACGGCGTACCCGTGACGACGGCCTGAGGGCGGCGCCGGAGATCCCGCATGCCGGACGCCTGCTGTTCGCCATGCGAGACCACGTACGCTGTGAGGCGTGCTGACCATCGACCAGGCGACGTACGACGCGATCGTCGCGCACGCCCGCCGGGACCACCCCGACGAGGCGTGCGGCGTGGTCGCCGGTGCCGTTGGATCCGACCTGCCGACGCGGTTCATCCCCATGGTCAACGCGGCGATGTCGCCGACGTTCTACGAGTTCGACTCGACAGACCTGCTGCGTCTCTACCAGGAGATGGACGACAACGACGAGGTGCCAGTCGTGGTCTACCACTCGCACACCGCGACCGAGGCGTACCCGTCGCGCACCGACATCAACCTCGCCGGCGAGCCCGAGGCGCACTACGTCCTGGTCTCGACCCGTGACGGCGCTCACGAGTCCGGCCCGGTCGAGTTCCGCTCGTACCGGATCGTCGACGGCGAGGTGACCGAGGAAGAAGTCACGGTTGTCGAGCGTTACTAGGCTCGAGAGTGACGACCACGCACTCCTGGGCGGTTCTGCCCAGGTCACGAAGAACGAGAAAGCTGACGTCTGATGGCCATCGAGGTCCGTGTCCCCACCATCCTCCGCACCTACACCAGCGGCGAGAAGAACGTCTCCGCCGCCGGTGAGTCGGTCAGCGCGCTGATCGAGGACCTGGAGGTCAACCACGCCGGCATCAAGGACCGGCTGGTCGAGGGCGGCCAGCCGCGCCGCTTCGTGAACATCTACGTCAACGACGAGGACATCCGCTTCTCAGGCGGCCTCGAGACGCCGCTGTCCGACGGCGACGTCGTCGTGATCCTGCCCGCCGTCGCGGGCGGCTCGCGCTGAGCGCCCGCTGACGCACCGATGCGCTACGCGAACCTGATCGACTCCGTCGGCCACACCCCGCTCGTGGGTCTGCCGCGGTTGTCCCCGAGCCCCGACGTACGCCTGTGGGCGAAGCTCGAGGACCGCAACCCGACCGGGTCGATCAAGGACCGCGCCGCGCTCGCGATGATCGAGCGGGCCGAGGCCGAGGGGCTGCTGCGCCCCGGGTGCACCATCCTCGAGCCGACGTCGGGCAACACCGGCATCTCGCTGGCGATGGTCGCGAAGCTGCGCGGATACCGCATCGTGTGCGTGATGCCGGAGAACACCTCCGAGGAGCGGCGTCAGCTGCTCCGCATGTGGGGTGCCGAGATCGTGTCATCGCCGGCGGCCGGAGGCTCCAACGAGGCCGTGCGCGTCGCCAAGCGGATCGCCGAGGAGCACCCCGACTGGGTGATGCTCTACCAGTACGGCAACACCGCCAACGCCGAGGCGCACTTCCGCGGCACAGGCCCCGAGATCCTCGAGGACCTGCCGGAGGTGACGCACTTCGTCGGCGGCCTCGGCACGACCGGCACGCTGATGGGCGTCGGGCGCTTCTTCCGCGAGGCGAAGCCCGAGGTGCGCATCGTCGCTGCTGAGCCGCGCTACGGCGAGCTCGTGTACGGGCTGCGGAACCTCGACGAGGGATTCGTGCCGGAGCTGTACGACCCCCAGTACATCGACGCCCGGTTCTCGGTCGGTCCCCGCGACGCCGTGCGGCGCGTGCGTGAGCTGCTGGAGTCCGAGGGGATCTTCGCCGGGATCTCGACCGGCGCGATCCTGCACGCCGCGCTCGCGCAGGCCGCCAAGGCCGTGAAGGCCGGCGAGTCCGCGGACATCGCGTTCGTCATCGCCGACGGCGGTTGGAAGTACCTCTCGACCGGCGCGTACGAGGGCACCGTCGACGAGGCCGAGGAGCGGCTCGAGGGCCAGCTCTGGGCGTAGCCCTCACGCGGGTGCGACCGCGGGGACGGACTGTTGTGCAACGGGGCTTGCCCATGACCCGTCCGGCGTGAACCGTGGAAGGCGGAACACGTCAGCGAGGGGGTTGACGGATGCCCGAGCGCGACCCGTCCGCACCAGCACGTAGCAAGGCGCTGATCGCCGCCGTGGCTGCTGCCGGCACGGCGGCCGCAGCCATCCTCGGGACCCTGCTCGTCCAGCGGCTCGGCGATGAGGCCGCCGACGAAGGCGTCTCGAAAGCGGACGCCGAGCGGTTCGCCGTGGACGTGTCGTATCCGGGGAACGGGTGCTCCTACCGGGGAGCGGTGGGGTGGACGGACCCGGACACGACGGCTCGCTACACGGGCACGGACGGCGTGGCCGACGCGGTGAAGGACACGGGCATGATGCAGGGCTTCGGCACGGTCCGGCTGCACTTCGCGCTGCCGACGACCGCGGAGCTGACGGCGATCGACGTCCGGTCCGTGACGCTGCGGACCGAGTCGCGGGACGACCCGCCCTCCTGGCTCCTACGCCCCGAGGGCTGCGGCGGCGGCCAGTACTCGCGGCACTACCTGGCGCTGCTCGGCGACTCCTCCTCCGACCTCTACCTGGTCGAGGACACCGTCGAGTACGAGCCCGTGCCGGCGACGTTCGAGCCGTTCAGCGTCGCCCCCGGTGAGACGGTCTTCCTCGACTACGAGATCACGTCCTGCAAGGAGCTGACCCACACCGTGTACTTCGAGGTGGGCTACAAGGCCGACACGGGGGCAGAACGCACCGTCACCGTGCCGGAGGACGGGATCGTGCTCTCGGCCCAGGAGGCCGGCGAGGAGTTCATGGCGACCGACGGTGAGGTCGTCCCGCTCCCGGACTCGGGGTCGGTCGGGTTCGAGCCGAGCCACCACTGCGGGTGACAGCGCCGCGACGCCGTCACCCGCAGTGGTGGCATCCGGCTACCTCGCCCTTACCTTGACCTTCACGGTCGTGGCGTCACCGGCCACGGTCGAGCTGCCGGCGTAACGGACTGTCAGCCGCTTGGTGCCCTTCGGGAGCTTCTTGAGGGACACCGAGGCCTTGCCGCTGCGGATGACGGCGGTCCCGACGGTCTTGCCGCCGAGCGTGACCTTGACCTTGCCGGTCGCCGGGACACCTGCCGGAGTCCTGACGGTGACGACGAGCTTGGCGCGGGTCTTCTTGGCCACGACCTTCTTGGTCACGACCTTCGCCGACACCCGGCTCGAGGCCTTCGCGACGACCGCGGTCACGGTTGTCTGCGACGGCTTGACGCCGCGCCCGCCGGCGTACGCGACGGTGAGACGCCGGGTGCCCGGCGTGAGCGCCTTCGCGGGGATCCGGACCGTGGCCTTGCCACCCGCGAGGGTGCCCTTGGCCAGGACCTTGGCACCCGAGCGGATCTCCACTGCACCGGTGGCGGCCTTGCCGCCGGTGGTGGCGGTCACCGAGGCGACGGCCGGCTGTCCGTACGTGCTGCGAGCGATGGTCGCCTTCACCGTCGACGCCGCGTCTCCGGGCTGCACGACCGTCGACGTGCCGATCAGGCGGTTGGTCCCCGGCTGCGCGGTGCACAGCAGCTCGACGTCCTGGATGATCCCCATCAGCCCCGGCTCGAGGTGGGAGTTGATGACGAACGTCTCGGGCATCGACACCTTCACCGTGCCGGACTGCGGCACGGCGATCGGCGGCAGCGAGCCCTTGACGGGGATCGTCAGGAAGTCGCTCGCGTACGGCCACGTGACGGGCACGTCGGTCGCCTTGAGGCCCTGGAGCGGGATCCGCAGCTGCTCACCGGTCGCCGACAGGTCGAACACGGCGTCGGACACCGAGCTGCCGCCGACCGACGTCTGGCCGTTGATGCTGAGGACGCGGACGAACTGGCGCGGCATCAGGAGGTCGATCTCGGTGTCGGCCGGCCGGAACTGCGAGCCTGCGACGAGCGTCTGCGGGACGTCGGCGCGGACGTCGACCCGGAACGCCATGTCCCCTCCGACCACGTAGCCCGCCATGTCGGAGAAGCCGACGTTGACGCTGCCGTCCTCGTCACGGAAGGTCGGCTCGCACCGGTAGCGGACGTCCTCGAGGACGCCTCGCTTCGCGGCGCCGGGATCGACGACGTCGATCGTGAAGGTCCTCGTGGTCGTGCCGCCCTCGAGATCGGTGACGGTGACGTCGAACGTGTCCGTGCCCACGAATCCGGGGTCGGGGGAGTAGGTCGCCTTGTGGTTGATCTCGGGGAACGCCGACATCATCGGGTGCTCGGGGTTCGACGAGGTGAACCACCGGCTCACCGTGCCGTGGGCGCCGTCGGTGTAGCTCACCTTGTACCTGGCTTCACCGGCGGTCTGCCACGGGACGCCGCCGATGTCGGCGTCGGTGACCCACGGCCAGATGTCGAGCGGGACGTCCTTCGAGGTCACGAGCGCCTCGCCCTCGATCTCGGGCGGTGCCGTCAGGACCGAGTACGTGATCGTGGCCTCGTTGCTCACGCGTCCCTCGGCGTCGGTCACGGTGTAGGTCACCGAGCGGTCGCCGAGCGCGCCGGCGGAGCGGACCTTGGCCGTGCGATCGACGACCGAGACGTCGTTCGTCGAGAACGCGTACGTGAGCTTGCCCTGGCCGCCCGTGACGGGGAGCGCGACCTCGCGGACTCCGCGGGGCAGGTCACCGAGGGCGACGTCCTCGGCGACGGGAGGTCCGACCGGACCGTCGGCGACGCTGATCTTGACCGTCGCCTTGGTCGAGGCGAGGCCGTCGCTGACGGTGTAGTCGAAGCCGTCAGGGCCGCTGTAGCCCGCGTCGGGCGTGTAGGTGAAGTTCGGGGCGCGACCTGCCAGCGAACCGTGGTCGGGCCAGGTGACGGTGTACTTCAACGTGTGCGCGTCGGGATCGCTCGCGACGAGCGGCAGCGCGACCGGGGTGTCCTTGCCGGTCTCCACCGTCAGACCCTGAGCAACCGGCGGCCGGTTCAAGAGCTCGGCGGGCCCGATGCGACGGTCGGCGTCGGCGGCCGGCCCGGTGCAGGCCCAGCTCGTCGCGACCTCACCGGCCGCGGTCACCGCCTTCGGAGCGAGCGTGAAGGCCTGGGGGAAGGTGATCCCCCATCCCCCCTGCGACCCCAGGGGGATGGTGCCGTTGACGGTCGTGAAGGTGAACGGGAGCACCCACGGCGTGTCGGCGTCCGTCGGCACCGCCGCAGGGTTGTTCAGCGTCAGCTGGGCGGCGCCGCCGCCGGCGAGCGTGGCGTCGTTGAGGTAGAGCGGCGTCCGGAACGTGGTGACGCGCAGGGTGGGGTGCGCGATCGCGGTCGCCTTGACCTCGTCGACGAGCTTCGCCCGCAGGGCGCTCGGGACGGTGATGTCGAAGAAGCCGGTGAGCCCCATCGGGCTTCCCGGGTAGCGGTCGGGCAGGTCGATCCGCGTGTCGAGCGCGATGTCGTGGGTGCCGAGCGCGGTCTCGCCGGCGGTGACGGTGCAGCTGTACGTGATGGTCTTCTTGACGGGTACGGCGGTGGCGGAGGTGCCTCCGCCGATCACCGCGGCGACGCCTGCGACGAGCGCCACCGCGCTGCCGACCGCCGTCGTCCTACGGGCCCAGGATCTGGGTCGTGGTCCTGTCTTCACTCCGGTTCTCTCCCTCTCCTCGTGCACAGAGCCGCCCGCACGGAGCGCGCGGGCAAGGAGAGAGTAAACCTGTGTGACACGTCACGTCACGATATTTCCTTGATCGCTGAGAGAAATCAGCTGGGGTACCCCTCGAACGGGCCGGTGGCGCCGTCGATGAGCTCGCGGAGGATGTCCGCATGGCCGGCGTGGCGGGCGTACTCCTCGACCATGTGGATCAGCACCCAGCGCAGCGTCACGGTCGGTCCATACCAGGCCGTGCCTGTGTCGAGCACGTCCAGCTCGTCGATGACGGCGTCGGCCGCAGCGCGGGCCATCGCGAAGTAGCCGAGCACGCCCTCGGTCGTCTCCCACTCCTCGATGCGCCAGTCGGAGTCCCAGTCGTCCTCGGAGTAGGGGACCTCGAGCGACTCCCGGCCGAACGTCGCGCAGAACCACGCGTACTCGACCGAGGCGAGGTGCTTCACCATGCCGAGCAGTGTCGTCCCGGACGGGACCATCGGCCGCCGCAGGTCCTCGTCGGAGAGTCCCTCGAGCTTCCACAGGACGGCATCGCGGTGCCGGTCGAGAGCCACGTACAGGCTCTCCTTCTCGTCGCCGGTGAACGGCACGCGTCTCATGCGCCGACACTAGGTGACGCGCCCCACGATGTGGTGTCGACCGCTTTGTGTTTCGTGCGTGTGAATCGCCCACTAGGCTCGCTCGGGTGAACGACGCGCCCATCGGCATCTTCGACTCCGGCTTCGGCGGGCTGACCGTCGCCCGAGCCGTGATCGACCAGCTGCCCAACGAGGCCGTCTCCTATCTCGGCGACACCGCGCGCCAGCCGTACGGCCCGCAGCCGATCGCCGACGTCCGCGAGTTCGCGCTCGAGTGCCTCGACCATCTCGTCACGCAGGGTGTGAAGGCGCTCGTGATCGCCTGCAACTCCGCCAGCGCCGCGGTCCTGCGCGACGCCCGCGAGCGGTACGACGTGCCGGTGGTCGAGGTCATCGTCCCCGCGACCCGTCGCGCCGTCGCGGCCACCCGCAACAACCACGTCGGCGTCATCTGCACCCACGCGACCAAGACGTCGATGGCCTACGACGACGCGTTCGCCGCGAACCCGTCGGTCCAGGTCACCGTCTCGGCGTGCCCGCGGTTCGTCGAGTTCGTCGAGGCAGGGGTCACGGCGGGCCCCGAGCTGATCGGTGTCGCCCACGAGTACCTTGCCCCGCTGCAGGAGGCCGGGGTCGACACCCTGGTCCTGGGCTGCACGCACTACCCGCTGCTCACCGGCGTCATCTCGTACGTGATGGGCGACGACGTCACGCTCGTCTCGAGCGCGGACGAGACCGCCAAGGACGTGTACTCGCTGCTCGTGCGCCACGGCCTCGAGCGCACCGCGGCCGCGCCGCCCCGGCACCGATTCCTCACGACGGGGCAGCCGGACGAGTTCCGGACGCTGGGTCGTCGGTTCCTCGGCCCGGAGATCGACCGGGTCGACCAGTTCGCGTGGGTGGGCGTATGAGGCTGACGGTCATCGGGTGCGCCGGGTCGTATCCCGGCCCGGAGTCACCGGCGAGCTGCTACCTCGTCGAAGCCCCGTACGCGGGCCGCACCTTCCGGCTCCTCATCGACCTCGGCAACGGCGCTCTGGGGCCGCTGCAGCGCTACGTCGGGCTCGACGAGATCGACGCGATCGCGGTCTCGCACCTGCACCCGGATCACTACATGGACGTGTGCGGCATGTACGTCTACCGCCGCTACGTCACCGGTGGTCCGCTGCCGCGCATCCCGACGTGGGGCCCGACGGGGAGTGCGGACCGGTTCGCACTGGCGTACGACCTGCCGCTCGACCCGGGCATGTCCGAGGTCCTCGACGTGTCCACCTGGGTCGACGGCGTCGCGGTCGAGCTCGGGCCCTTCACCGTGACGCCGCACCTGATGGACCACCCGGTCGAGGCGTACGCGTTGCGGGTCGAGGCCGGCGGCGCGGTTCTCACCTACTCCGGCGACACCGGACCCACCCCGGCACTCGTCGAAGCGGCGCGCGACGCCGACCTCTTCCTGTGCGAGGCGTCGTTCACCGACAACCCGCTGAACCCGCCGCACCTCCACCTCACGGGTACGGACGCCGGCGAGGCTGCGACCGGCGCGGGCGTCGGACGCCTCCTCCTCACGCACATCCCGGCGTGGACCGACCGCGACCTCATCGCCGCCGAGGCGAAGGCGGCGTTCACCGGCCCCAGCGAGCTCGCCGAGGCCGGCGCCGTCTACGAGGTGGGCTGACCCGGAGCCGCGGGGGCACGCTCGGCGGGAACGCTCGATAGGCTCGGCGGCATGTCCACCACCCGAGCCGACGGCCGTGCGGCCGACACACTGCGCCCTGTCACGATCACCCGCAACTGGCTCGACCACGCCGAGGGCTCGGTGCTGGTCGAGTTCGGGCGGACCCGCGTCCTGTGCGCGGCCAGCGTCACCGAGGGCGTCCCGCGTTGGCGCCGTGACTCCGGGCTCGGGTGGGTGACCGCCGAGTACGCGATGCTGCCGCGTGCGACCCACACCCGCTCCGACCGCGAGTCGGTCAAGGGCCGCATCGGCGGCCGTACGCACGAGATCTCCCGCCTGGTCGGACGCTCGCTGCGCGCGATCATCGACTACAAGGCGCTCGGCGAGAACACGATCGTCATCGACTGCGACGTCCTGCAGGCCGACGGCGGCACTCGCACCGCGGCGATCACTGGAGCGTACGTCGCGCTGGCCGACGCCGTCTCCTACCTGCGGGAGCGCGGGTCGCTGGTGTCCGAGCCGCTCACCGGCTCCGTCGCCGCCGTGTCGGTCGGCATCATCGACGGCACGCCGATGCTCGACCTCCCGTACGAGGAGGACGTCCGCGCCGAGACCGACATGAACGTCGTGATGACCGGTGCGGGCTCGTTCGTCGAGGTGCAGGGGACTGCCGAGGGGGCGCCGTTCGACCGCGCGGAGCTCGACGCGCTTCTCGCGCTCGCCGAGAAGGGCTGCGCCGACCTGACGACGATCCAGGCTGCCGCCCTGGGCGGAGGAACCGCATGAGCGGGTCCGGACGCCGGGTAGTCCTCGCCAGCCACAACCAGGGCAAGCTCGCCGAGCTGCGCCGCATCCTCGAGCCCGATCTGCCCGCCATCGAGGTGCTCGGGCTCGACGACATCGGCGACTTCGCGGAGCCCGTCGAGGACGAGCCGACCTTCGAGGGCAACGCGCTGCTCAAGGCCCGCGCGGCGGCGAAGGCCACCGGGCTCCCGTCGCTGGCCGACGACTCCGGCATCTGCGTCGACGCGCTCAACGGCATGCCGGGCGTCCTGTCGGCGCGGTGGGGCGGGCAGCCGAAGTCTGATGCGAAGAACAACGCCCTGCTGCTCGACCAGCTCGCCGACGTGCCCGACGAGCGCCGCGGTGCCGAGTTCCGGTGCGCGATGGCGCTGGTGCTGCCGAGCGGCACCGAGGTCGTCGAGATCGGCATCATGCGCGGGCGCGTGCAGCGCGGACCGACCGGCGACGGCGGTTTCGGGTACGACCCGTTGTTCGTGGCCGACGGCTACGACGTGTCGACTGCCGAGCTGACCCCGGCCGACAAGGACGCCATCAGCCACCGCGGCAACGCGCTGCGCGCGATGGTCCCGCACCTCGTCTCTCTGCTGGCCTGACGGCGCCGTGCGTACGCTGCTGGTCCTGCTGCGCATCGTCGCCGTCGTGGCGTTCGCCGTCGCGTTCGTCGCGACGTGGCGAGCGCTGAGCTCCACGGGCATGCCCAACCCCGACGGCATGGATCCCGACACGCTCTGGTGGTACTCCAACCAGGACGACATCCGTCAGGTCGGCCTGGTCATCCTCGTCGCCGGGCTGGTCACGATGCTCGTGCCGGCGATGCTGGTCACGATCGCGGGCGCCGTCGCCGTCGGCACGTACGCGTGGATCGTCGACTCCTCGCCCGCGTTCGGCGTCGAGCAGCCGGCCGCATGGTGGGGCTTCGCGGCGGCACTCCTGGCGATCGCCGTCGTACGCCGGGTCCTGCGGCAGCGACGTGGAGCGGAGCCGGTGTCGTGAGCTGGATCGGGCGCCGGGCGAAGCGGCTGGTCGACATCGTGCTCACGGTCGCCTCGGGCTCGATCGACCCGGCGGACTACGCGGGCCCGCACAGCACAGCGGTGGGGGCATATGAGGCCGCGATCCGCAGGCGTGACCGGACGGGTGACCGCTCTGAGGACAATCTCAGGGATCGCCTTTACGAAAGTGGTCTCGGCGAGGCATACACCGAGCGCACGTCGCCCGAGGCCGGCGTGCTCTTCGAGGCCTGGGCTGAGGGGGCAGCGCCTGGTGAGGTCCGGAAACGCCTCGGGCGGCTGTCCTAGACACCTCGGCGCTCAGCTGCTACACGCCTCCGGCGTAGCCCTGCTGCCGCCACGCCTCGTACACGACGATCGCCGTCGAGTTGGCAAGGTTGAGCGAGCGCCGTGACGGCTGCATCGGGATGCGCAGCCGCTCGGTGATGCGCCGGTCGGCGAGCACGTGCTCCGGGAGGCCGGTGGGCTCCGGGCCGAAGAGGAAGACGTCGCCGGGCTCGTACGCGATGTCGGCGTACGACGTCGTCGCCTTCGTCGTGAACGCGAACACGCGGACCGGGTCGAGCGCCTTGAAGGCGGCCTCCAGACCGCTGTGGACGGAGACGTCGGCGAGGTCGTGGTAGTCGAGGCCGGCGCGTTTGAGCTTCGCGTCGGAGAGGTCGAACCCCAGCGGCTCCACGAGGTGCAGCTGGGCGCCGGTCGCCGCCGCCAGCCGGATCGCGTTGCCCGTGTTGGGCGGGATGCGCGGCTCGTAGTAGAGGATTCGGAACATCGTCCGAGGTTATCGCGGCCCCGTCCACGTCCGATCGGGCGGATACTCGAATCGTGACCACGTCGACGACCGAGGCGAAGATGGACTTCGTGCGCGCGGAAACCCGCGGCCCGTACGCGGGTGCGGTCACGTCGATGGTCGGCTACCGCCAGAGCGGCGTCACGCAGCGGCTGCACCGCGGCCTGCCGTCGCCGTACCTGACGCTCGTCATCGCGCTCGACACTCCCGTCGTCGTCGGTGAGCGGGAGGACGATGCGGCCCCGGTCGCGGCGTACGACATGCTCGGCCCCCTGTCGACCCACCCGGCCTACATCGACCAGCCCGACACGCAGGAGGGTGTCCAGCTCGCGGTGCACCCATTCGCGTCGCGGTGGCTCTTCGGGGCGCCGGCGAGCAGGCTGCCCGGCCTCGCCCTCGATCTCGGCGACGTCCTCGGGCCGTCCGCGGCGGCGCTTCGCCGCCGCGTCGCCGACACCGACGACTGGTCGGAACGGTTCGCCGCTGTGCGCGAGTTCCTCGCGACGCGCGCCCGGACCGCGAGCGGTGCGGCCGCCGTACGCCCGAGGCCCGAGGTGGTCGAGGGCTGGCGGTGGATCGTCGCGCACGGAGGCAACGGCCGTGTCGACGACCTCGCCGCGCACGTGGCGCTGAGCCCGCGCCAGCTGCGTACGGTGTTCGTCGACGAGCTCGGCCTCGGGCCGAAGGTGCTCGGCAGGCTCGTCCGATTCGACCGTGCCGTCGGCATGGTGCGCGACCAGGTGGCGCGGCCGGGGGAGGAGTCGCTGAGCGACGCGGCCGCACGGGCGGGCTACTCCGACCACGCGCACCTGGTCCACGAGTTCCAGGCGATGGCCGGCACCTCGCCGTCCGGCTGGCTGGCCGAGGAACGCCGAAACATCCAAGCCGGCGGGCACGGCGCCGAGACAGGGTGAGGACATGAGCACACACGAGCAGACCACGCAGACCACGACGACGCCCGCACCGACCGTGTGGCCGGCCCTCGCAGCCCGCGACGCGCTCGGCATGATCGACTTCCTGGAGCGGGCGTTCGGCTTCCGGCGGGTCGTCGTCATGGCCGAGGGTGACCACGTCCACCACGCCGAGCTCGCGTGGCCCGAGGGCGGCGGCATCATGATGGGCTCGGAGAAGACGGAGGGCCACTGGCAGCAGAAGGCGGGCACCTTCGGCGCGTACGTCGTCTGCTCGGACCCAGACGCGTTGTACGCCCGCGCCAAGGCGGCGGGCGCCACCATCGTCATGGAGCTGACCACGACCGACTACGGGAGCCGTGACTTCATCGCCGCCGACCCGGAGGGCAACTCCTGGTCGTTCGGCACCTACCGCGGCGAGCCGCACTGAGGAACGCATGATGGTGCAGGATCCGAGTCGCCAGGCGGCTCGGATCTTGCACGTTGTCGTACAACCAGATCGGCCTCCCACCGCGTCTAGGTGGGTGAGACCCGATCACCCAGGAGGACCGGATGGCCCGACGCGACGACGCGTTCTCGGACTTCGCCCGCGACGCGTGGCCACGCCTGTACCGCACCGCATACCTGCTGCTCGCCGACCACGGGCACGCTGAGGACCTCGTCCAGACGGCGCTCGCCAAGGTGTACCTCCACTGGGGTCGGATCCGGGACGCCGACGCGACGCACGCGTACGCACGCACCGTCGTCGTCAACACCGCCAACTCGTGGTTCCGGCGCCGCGGCTGGAACGCGGAGACCGTCGTCGACGCGGTCCCCGAGCATCCGCTCGAGCCCGTCGACACGGACACGTCGCTGACGCTCGAGGCGCTACGGCGCCTGCCCGACCGTCAACGGGCGGTGGTGGTGCTCCGCTTCTACGAGGACCTCAGCGTCGAGCAGACCGCGGACGCGCTGAACATCAGCACGGGCACCGTCAAGAGCCAGACCTCGCACGCCCTCGCCAAGCTCCGCGCGCTGCTCGGCGACTCCATCACCCCGACCCTGGAGGGAACCCGCCATGACTGACCGACTCTCCGACCTGCTCCGCGACGAGGCCGAGGCGATCGCCGTGCCCGCGGCGCCGGTGACATCGATCGTGCGCTCCGGTCGCGCAGCGCTACGTCGTCGGCGGGCGACCCGGGGGATCGGAGTCCTCGCAGCCGCCGGGATCGTCGCCACCGGTGTCGGCCTGACCGTCGAGTCGGGCGCGCCCGCGAGCGCTGCGCAGGCGCGCTTCGAGAACGCGGCCGCGGCGCCGGCCTACGGCACGTACGGCGCCTTCGCCGCGGGCCGCACGGTCTACATCGGGAACCACCAGGTGTCCTTCGACGAGGCGGTGAAGTCGATCTATTACACGTCCACGGGCGTGCTCGTACGCACGGGTGAGAAGGCGTACCTCGACGACGCGGGGCCGTCGCACTACACGCTCATCAGCCCCGACGGGTCCACCCGAGAGGTCGCGCTCGACATGGGCGACCGCGTCCCAGCGACCGACCCGGAGAGTCCGTACCTCGGATACCTGGACCCTGTGGAGGGCGACGCGAGCCGCTGGGCGTTCGTGGTCGTCGACCTTCGTACGGGGGACGAGGTCGCACGTCAGTTCGAGCACGGCGCGTTCACGTGGGGAGGGTGGGAGGCCCCGCCCGCGTCGCTGGCCGGCGACCACCTCTGGGGACTGTTCGACGACGGCTGGCACGAGCTCGACTGGCGTACGGGGGCGACCCGGGTGGTCCCCGGGACCGCGGGCGCGATGTTCGAGGCGGCCCACGGACGGTACGCGGACTCCACGGCGCGGTTCACCGACGCCGGACCGGTCCCCGGGCAGTGGCGCGTGAGGGACTTCCGGACGGGCGCCGTCCAGCAGAGCATCGCGGACCCGGGGACGATCTTCGGGGACCTGTCGCCCGACGGCCGCTACGTGCAGGTCGTCGACGACGCCTGGTCGGTGGACGGTGAGCCGACGGCGACGGAGAGGCGGTTCGTGTCGGTCGAGTCGGGAGCGACGGTCACCCTCCCGGGCGGCGTCGCGTACGGCTGGACACCGACGGGCAACACCCTGTCGGTCGACGCCGACGCCGACCGCATCACCGTCTGCGACCCCGCCGACGGCACCTGCGACGAGATCGAGCTCGAGATCGGCTCGGGAAAGGTCAAGCTCGGCGGGCTGTCGTACGAGAGCTGAGTCTCGATCGGGGTGCCGGTGACAGGACTCGAACCTGCACGTCTCGCGACACAGGAACCTAAATCCTGCGTGTCTACCAGTTCCACCACACCGGCCCGCCGGACATTCTAGGGCGCACCGCGGTCTTCCCTCGTGGCCGGCGGTGAGTGGGGTCCCACGAGCCACGTGCTGGGTGGGACCTAGCTCACCGCCCGGGCGTTCGGGAGAGCGGCGGGTTTCGTCAGGAGAGCTTGAGCTGGCGGATCAGGCGCTCGACGTGCCCGGTGGCCTTGATGTTGTACTGGGCGACCTCGATCCTGCCTTCCTCGTCCACGACGAACGTGGACCGGATGACGCCCTCGATGACCTTGCCGTAGAGCTTCTTCTCGCCGAAGGCACCCCAGGCGCGGAGGACCTCCTTGTCCGGGTCGGAGAGGAGCGTGATCTCGAGGCTCTCCTTCTCGCGGAACGTCGCCAGCTTCTCGGGCTTGTCCGGGGAGATGCCGAGCACGGTGTAGCCGGACTGGTCGAACGTCTCGCGCTCGGCGGTGAAGTCGCAGGCCTCGCGCGTGCAGCCCGGTGTCATCGCGGCCGGGTAGAAGTACACGATGACCTTGCCGCCCCGCAGGTCGGAGAGCGTGACCTCGTTGCCGTGGTCGTCGAGAAGGGTGAAGTCCGGCGCCTGGTCACCTGGCTGCAGTCGCGTGGTCATGGTCCTATCCTTGCGTATCGGTAACGTGGTCTCGACAGGTGACTGCGAGACGCCCGGCCCCAGGGTCCGGTGGGCTCACCAAGATGCGGAGCGAGGAGACGGACGTGACGAACGATTCCAGGCCGGAAGTCCCGACGACTATCACAGGGACGCCGGACCAGCTCGTCACCCAGATCGACGAAGTCCGCAACCGGCTGGCCGCCAACGTCGACCAGCTCGTGCAGCGCTCCCACCCCAAGACCATCGCGCGACGCGGCCTCGCCGACCTCAAGAGCAAGTTCGTCACTCCCTCGGGTGAGCCCCGGATGGAGACCATCGTCCCGGTGGTCGGCGGCATCGTCGCCGTCGTCGGCGTCATCGTCGTGATCCGCAAGATCGTGAGCAGCTGAATGGCCGACGGGCTTCCCATCCGGATGCTCCACGACCGGCTCCTCGTGTCGATCGACCCCGAGGGAGACCGCCGCTCCACGGGCGGGATCGTCATCCCCGCGACCGCCCAGCTCGGGCACCGGCTGTCGTGGGCGCGGGTCGAGGCCGTCGGCAGCAGCGTCCGGACCGTCCAGATCGGTGACCGGGTGCTCTTCGACCCCGACGAGCGGGCGGAGGTCGAGGTCCGCGGCAAGGACTTCATCCTGCTGCGCGAGCGTGACCTGCACGCTGTCGCCGCCGAACGCATCGACGACGGCCAGACCGGGCTCTACCTGTAGGCGGCGCGGTGGCGCGCGAGGAAGGCTTCCTGCAGCGCATCGCCGGTCGCCCCGACGTGCGCGGCGGGCGCGTGCCCGTCTCGTTGCATACGCGCATCGCCTGGGTGCGGTCGCAGTGGACCGCGATCGTGCAGATCTCGCTGGGCGCCGCGATCGCCTGGGTGATCGCGCACACCGTGATCGGTCACGAGCAGCCGTTCTTCGCTCCAGTGGCGGCGATCCTGGTGATCTTCGCCGGCGCAGGCGGCCGACGGCAGAACACGATCGAGCTCTTCTTCGGGGTGTCGGTCGGCGTGCTCATCGGTGAGGGTCTCATCCTGGTGATCGGTCGCGGCTGGTGGCAGATCGGCGTGATCGTCGCGCTCGCCGCGATGGCCGCGACGTTCCTCGGGATGCGCGGGCTCGCACGGACCCAGGCCGCCACGTCGGCCAGCCTCCTCGCGGCCATCGTCCCCGTCACGTCCGGCAACCCCGCGGTGGTCCGGTTCGTCGACGCCGTCGTCGGAGGCCTCGTCGGCCTCGCCATGGCGTTGCTGATCCCGGGCAACCCCGCGCGCCGAGCGAACCGCGACATGCAGGTGGTGCTCGGGTCCCTCGACGAGGCGCTGCGGCAGATCGAGACCGCGCTCCGTCTCGGCGACGCCGGACCTGCATGGACGGCGCTCCAGCAGCTGCGAGCCGCGCAGCCGGCGATCACCGGCCTCGAGACGACCGTCGCGAACGCCGACGAGATCGCGCGCTACTCGCCGTTGCGGTGGGGGCAGCGCGGTCACGTCGAGCGCTACGTCATCGCGATCCGCGACGTCGACAACGCGATCCGCGACACCCGGGTCCTCGCTCGCCGGGTGCACACCATGCTGCGGCGCGGTGAGCGCGCGTTCCCCGGCATCCCGGAGGCCGTCGGGCTGCTCCAGCTGTCGGTGGGCGTCTTCGCCGACGACATCGCCGCCGAGGACGCGTACGACGAGGCGCGCCGGCAGCTCATCGACGCCGCCAAGCTGGCGACCCGCGCGCTGCCGGACGCGGCGACGATCAACGACGCCGCGGTCGTCGCGCAGGTCCGGGCGATCGCCTCCGACCTCCTGTACGCGACGGGCTGGACCGTCGCGCAGGTCGACCGTGCGATGGGGTCGGCGCAGTGATCAGGCTGCCACCGCGGGCAGGCCGAGCAGGTCGATCTGCTTGCGGAGCGTCTGCGCCGACGCCTGCAGACCAGCCAGGTCGGTGCCGTCGAGCGGCAGCTCAGCCGGACCGGCGACACCCGCACGTCTGACCACGCACGGCGCGGACAGGCAGACGTCGCTGATGCCGTACTGGCCCGTGAACAGCGTCGACACGGGCAGGAAGCGGTGCTCGTCGCGCAGCACGGCCGACATGATGTCGGCGGTCGCCAGCCCGATCGCGTAGTTCGTCGCGCCCTTTCCTTCGATGACCTTGTAGGCCGAGTTGGCTACCGTCTCGCGGATGGCGTCGTACTCGGACGGATCGATCGAGCGACCCTCGACGTCGTACGCCCCGAGCGGGACGCCGCCGATGTTCGCCGACGACCACAGCACGATCTCGGAGTCCCCGTGCTCACCGGCGACCAGCGCGTGGACGCTGCGCGTCGAGACGTGCAGCCGCTGGGAGAGGAGGTAGCGCAGCCGGGCGGTGTCGAGGACGGTCCCGGACCCGAAGACGCGGCCCGGGGGGAGGTCCAGGAAGCCGATCGCGGCATACGTGAGGACGTCGCACGGGTTGGTGATGACGAGGTAGATGGCATCGGGGGCGACCTCGCGCACGGCACCCAGGACGCTGCGGGTGATGCCGACGTTCTCCTCGGCGAGGTCGAGACGGGTCTGCCCGGGTCGCTGGCGCGCACCGGCGGTCATGACGACGATGTCGGCGCCCGCGCACGCGGCGGGATCGTCGCTGCCGACGATCGTCGTCGGCGGTGCGAACGCCGCGCCGTCGTTGAGGTCGATCGCCTGCGCGTTGACGAGGCTGGTCGCGATGTCGAAGAGGACGATCTCTCCCGCGAGGCCTCGCAGGAGAGCCGCGTACGCGACGGTGCTGCCGACGGAGCCTGCTCCGCAGACGGCGATCTTGGCGGTTCGGTCGGCCATCGGACTCCCTCGATCGGGCTCGGACGGACACGTGCACGCGCCAAAAGTCTGTCACTGATCGGGTGGAGATGTCCGTTCGGTACTACTGTCACGCTCATGGCGATGGTGGTGACGTTCGGTGGTCCCTTGGAGTACGCCAACCAGGTCTGGGACGACGTGGAGCCAGACGCGGACGGCTACGTGCTGATCCTCGGTGGTGCGGGGGCCGGCCCGGAGGCCTGGTACTTCGTGGATGTCGAGTCGGAGACGATCCCGACCGACCAGGGCGAAGCGTTGGCGGCGGAGTACGCGGGGGACCGCAAGCCCGGCACCTAGCGCACCGCTAAGACGTCAGCGCGAGCACCACGCAGACGAGGTAGCCGACGACCAGGAGCGCGGCGGCTCTCTCCCCGCGCTTCGGCCAGCGTGCGTGCGGCCAGCGGAAGTGGCCGTACGCGTAGAGCACGAAGATGCCTGCGCAGGTCGCCCGACGGCCGAGAGCGAGCCACTCCGCGTCGGTCGCTGCGGGCGCGCAAGCCGCGAGCGACGTGAGACCGATGGCGGCGAAGAGGACACCGAGCCACACACGACGTGGCGTGCGTACGGCGTCGGCCGTCGTCTCGGAGGTCACGTGGCGATCCTACGAAGCGACGAGGGTCAGACGCGCGTGCCCCGGGCGATCCGTCCAGCCCACCGTCGACTTCTCGCTCCCGCCGTGCCTATCATCATGGTAGTCACTGCTTCGAGCCGAGGAGACCACCATGAGACGGGTCGACCTGAGCGATGCCGAGTGCCCGATCGCACGCGGTGCAGGAGAGCTCGGCGACTGGTGGAGCCTGCTGATCCTGCGTGATGCGCTCGACGGGATCCGCCGGTTCGACGAGTTTGCCGCCGACCTCCCGATCTCCCCGGCCATGCTCACCCGCAGGTTGCGGACGCTGGTCGACAGCGGCTTGCTGGAGCGGCGTCGTTACAGCGAGCACCCGCAGCGGTTCGAGTACGTCCTCACGCCCCGCGGACGCGCGGCGCAGGTGGTCGTCGTCGCCCTCCTCGCCTGGGGCAACGACCAGCTCCCTCCGCAGGAGCGGGCGGTGGTGCTGGCCGACCGTGACACCGGCCGCGAGGTCGAGCCGGTGCTCGTCGACGCCGTCACGGGCACCCCGCTGAAGGACATCCGGCTGGCAGCCGTCCCGGGGCCGGCCGCGAGCGAGGCGATGCTCGACCGCTTCACCACCCTGAACGCACGACGAGCCCGGCGCCGCCGGGACAGAGGAGCCGCATGATGAGCAGCCAGGCCACGACCACGCCGCCGACGACGACCGAACCGCGGCAGCGGACCCACACCTGGGACGACCCGATGGCGACCGTCCGCGCCGCCGCCGGACGTACCGGGCTCGAGATCATGCAGGACGTCCGCGACGGCGTCGTCCCTGCGCCCCCGATCGCCCGGTTGATCGGCTTCGAGCTGGCGAAGGTCGAGGACGGGCTCGCGGAGTTCCGGCTGGTGCCGCAGGACTACATGTACAACCCCATCGGCTCCGTGCACGGCGGCATCTACGCGACGCTGCTGGACTCTGCCGCCGGGTGCGCGGTGCACACCACGCTCCCCGCCGGCGTCGGCTACACGAGCCAGGACCTCAGCGTGAAGTTCCTCCGCAGGATCACCGTCGAGACCGGTCCTGTCCGGTGCGTCGGCCGTGTCAAGCACCGGGGTCGCTCGACCGCCCTCGCCGAGGCAGAGCTGCTCGACGGGCAGGACCGCCTCCTCGCGTACGCGACCAGCAGCTGCTTGATCCTGGGTCCGAACGCGTGATCGTGGGTTGATCCTTCCTGGATCGGGTACTCGGACATGGACCGGAACTCGACGAAAGGAAATCTCCCATGAAGGGAAAGTTGGCACTGATCGGCGGCCTGGCCGTCGGCTACGTCCTGGGCACGCGTGACGGCCGTGAGCGTTTTGAGCAGATCAAGGGCAGGGCCTCGAGCATGTGGAACGACCCCACGGTCCAGCAGAAGGTGTCCGACGCCCAGGACTTCGCGAAGGAGAAGGCCCCAGAGGTCCAGGACAAGGTCGTGCAGACGGCCAAGGACACGGTCGACAAGGTGACTCACCGTGGTGAGAACGGTGGCGAGCACTTGGCCGCGACCAGCGGGTCGCCCGCCTCGAGCCGCCCCACGGGTCAGTCTGGATGACCGACACCCACGACGACAGGCGGGTCCCGCCGGACGATCCGGCGAAGCCGGACTCGCCCACCGACGTCACGAAGCCGTCATGGCTGTACGTCGGGCGCAAGGCGGTGCGCGAGTTCTCGGAAGACGAGTGCCTCGACATCGCGGCCGCGCTGACGTACTACTCCGTGCTCGCGCTGTTCCCGATGATCATCGCGCTGCTGTCGCTGGTCGGTCTCTTCGGCCAGGGGCGCGAGACGGTGGACACCCTGCTCGGCATCCTCCGCGACGTCGGGGCCACCTCGGCCGCCGACACGCTCGAGCCGACGCTCGTTGAGCTGAGCAAGGGTCGTGGTGCGGGGCTCGCCTTCGTCGTGGGACTGGCGGTGGCACTCTGGTCGGCGTCCGGGTACGTCGGGGCGTTCGGCCGTGCCATGAACCGCGTGTACGAGATCGACGAGGGCCGGCCCGTCTGGAAGCTGCGCCCCCTGATGCTGCTCGTCACCGTCGTCACGGTGATCCTGTGTGCCCTGGTCGCGCTGGCGCTCGTCCTGACGGGCCCGGCCGCGCAGGCGGTCGGGGACGCGGTCGGGCTGGGCTCCACCGCGGTGACGGTGTGGAACATCGTGAAGTGGCCGGTGATCCTGCTCGCGGTCGTCCTCGTCGTCGCGCTGCTGTACTACGCGACGCCGAACGTCAGGCAGCCGCGCTTCCGCTGGATCAGCGTGGGCGCGGTGCTCGCGATCGTCATCTGGATGGTCGCGTCGGTGGCCTTCGGCTTCTACGTCGCCAGCTTCTCCAGCTATGACAAGACGTACGGGTCGCTGGCGGGCGTCGTCGTCTTCCTCCTGTGGCTGTGGATCACCAACCTCGCCCTGCTGTTCGGGGCTGAGGTCGACGCCGAGCTGGAGCGCGGTCGTGAGCTCCAGGCGGGGATGCCGGCCGAGGAGACGCTGCAGCTGCCGCCGCGGGACACGCGCAAGATCGAGAAGTCGCAGGCAAAGCGTGCCGAGGACCTGGAGCGCGGGCGACGACTGCGGGAGAGCCGCGGGCGTACGACGAGCGAGGAGGTCGGCGACCGCGAGACGTCGGGCAAGCGCGACTGACTACGCTCGGCGCATGGCCGCCGAACCCCTCGTCATCGCCGCGACCGCGGCGGAAGCCGCGTACGTCCCTGCTGGGCTGCGCCTGGTCGTGACGGGCATCGGCAAGGTGCAGGCCACTCTCGTGACCGCCCTCGCCGTCGCGGAGCTGCGGCCGTCGATCGTGCTCAACGTCGGCACGGCAGGCGCCCTCGACGGCAGCACGGGTCTTCACCTGCCGTCGAGGGTCGTGAACCACGACATCAGTGCCGTGGAGCTGACAGCCCTCGGCTACCCGGTCGTCGACGAGATCGCGATCCCTGGCGGCGACGGCAGCGTCCTCGCCAGCGGAGACACGTTCGTGACCGACCCGGCCGTGCGTGAGCGGCTCGCGCTGCGGGCGCGCCTCGTGGACATGGAGGGCTTCGCGGTCGCGGCGGTCGCCGCGCACCTCGGCGTCCCCGTCCGGCTGGTCAAGCACGTCAGCGACCAGGCCGACGCGTCGGCGATGGAGTGGCCGCAGGTCGTCGACGCGAGCGCGCGCGTCCTGGGGGAGTGGCTTCGCTCCAGCACGTGAGGTCAGTCGTGGTGGTCGAGCAGCGTGGACAGCAGCTCGATCAGCTGCTGCCGCTCTGCAGGTGACAGCGGAGCGAGCAGGGTGTCCTGGCTCTCGTCGAGCCGCTTCTCGAGCTGACGCAGGCGCCGCTTGCCCGCTGTGGTCAGCGAGACGACGTTGCGGCGCCGGTCGGCGGGATCCGGGGTGCGTGCGACCAGACCCGCGTCGGCGAGCTCGTTGATCGTCGCGACCATGTCGCTGAGGTGGATGCTGCTCCGGCGGCCGAGCGTGGCCTGACTGGCGGGGCCGAGCTCCTCCAGTGTCGCGAGCAGGCGGTAGTGGTAGCCGCGCGCGCCGACGGACGAGAAGCCCTCGGCCACCAGCCGGTGCGCGTGCTGGGCGGTCTGCGTGAGCAACCAGCTCGGCCGCGCTCTCCAGTCGGACGTGGTCATGAGACGAGTCTAAATGAATCGTTAGTCGCACCAACGATTATGTAGCGTGAAGGCATGATCACACCGTTCCGCATCGACATCCCGCAAGCAGACCTCGACGATCTGGACGACCGGCTCGCCCGCACCCGGTGGCCCAACGAGGTTGCCGACGCCGGGTCGGACTACGGCTTCCCGCTGGCCCGGCTCAAGGAGCTCGCCGACCACTGGCGCAGCGACTACGACTGGCGCGAGCACGAGGCCGAGCTCAACGAGCTCCCACACTTCACCACCGAGATCGACGGCCAGAACATCCATTTCGTCCACGTCAGGTCCGCGAGTCCTGACGCGCTCGCGCTGATCCTCACCCACGGCTGGCCCGGGTCGTTCCTCGAGTTCCTCGACGTCATCGAGCCGCTGTCGCGCGACTTCCACCTGGTGGTCCCGTCGATCCCGGGCTACGGCTTCTCCGGACCGACCCACGAGCGAGGCTGGGGCGTCCTCCGGATCGCGCGGGCGTGGGCCGAGCTGATGCGCCGTCTCGGGTACGAGCACTACGGCGCGCAGGGCGGCGACTTCGGTGCGGGCATCTCGACGGCGCTCGGCGCGGTCGCGCCCGAGCACGTCGTCGGCGTCCACGTGAACTACCTGCCGACGCGCCCCGACCCTGACGCCGACGTCGTGCTGTCGGCGACGGACGAGGCCCGGCTCGACACGATCCGGCAGCTGATGGCGAGCCGTCCGCCGTACCAGGCGCTGCAGGCCTCCACCCCGCAGACCATCGGCTACGCGCTGACCGACTCGCCGGTCGCCCAGCTCGTCTGGATCGCCGAGCGCTTCGCGCAGTGGACGGACCCGCGCTCGCAGGTCGGCGACGACCGGATGCTCACCAACATCTCGCTGTACTGGTTGACCGCCACCGCGGCGTCGGCCGGCCGGCTGCACCACGACACCGCCCGGGGGTTCGAGCCGTGCCCGGTCCCGCTCGGCGTGGCGGTGTTCGCGCACGACATCACGCAGTCGGTGCGACCGCTGGCCGAGCGGCTCTACGACATCAGGCACTGGTCGGAGTTCGAGCGGGGCGGGCACTTCGCCGCGATGGAGGTGCCGGAGCTGCTCGCCGCGGACGTCCGCGACTTCTTCCTCAGGCCGGACGTACGGCCTGGGCGAAGCCGGTCGGCGGGAACCACGCCGGCACCGCACGGCACAACGCGGTAGGCCCGTCGATCTGCACCGCGCCGACCCGCTGCGCCTGGCTCCAGGTGCGGTCGCCACGCCACACCTCCGTCAACGTGCGCAGGTCCGACCTCACCGTCACCGCGACCGGACGCTCCGGATCGATGTCGCACACCTCGGTCTCGTCGCGCTCGATCACGATCCACCACTGGCGCGACGGCCCCCGGACGTCGTCGAACACGAAGTGCACGACCTGCGGCGGCTCGGCGACCGCGTCCAGGTCGACGTTGCGGTGCATGTCCCACATGAGGAGCTTCGGATCGAGGTCCTCGTCGCCGAGGTTGCCGATCCACCGCACGCCCCACAGGCCGACCGACTCCACGACGGCCTGCAGCTCTCTGCCGGCCGGCGTGAGGACGTACGTGACGTCGTGCCCGTCGACCTGCTTGTCCACGATGCCGGCGCGGACGAGCTGGTTGAGTCGCTTGGAGAGCAGCGTCGGCGACATGCGCGGCAGGCCCCGCCGGAGGTCGTTGAAGTGCTGGCTGCCGAGCACCAGCTCCCGCACGAGCAGCATCGTCCAGCGCTCGTCGAGCAGCTCCATGGCTTTCGCGACCGGGCAGAACTGGTGGTACGGCGCCCCCATCACTGCAGCGTACGGCCGGTACAGATCTCGTACTAGCCCGCTTGCAGGCGTCCTCCGTAACGTCGATCCGGCCGGGCGAGAGACGTCCGGCGACAAGGGGGAATCTCACCATGACGACGCACACGACCGCTCAGGGCAACGACGCCTCAAGCACCGATGCGGCTGACGCGGACAAGGCGCTCAAGGCCAAGCACCGCACGATGTGGGGGCTCGGGGACTACCCGGCCGTCGCGACCGAGGTCATCGCGAGCCTCGGCCCGGTCCTCGTCGAGGCCTGCGGGGTCGGCCCGTCCGACACCGTCCTCGACGTCGGTGCAGGGTCCGGCAACGTCGCGATCCCGGCCGCTCGCACCGGCGCGACCGTGACCGCGAGCGACCTGACGCCCGCGCTGCTCGAGAACGGGCGGCTCGCGGCGCAGGCCGAGGGCGTCACGCTGGAGTGGGAGGAGGGCGACGCCGAGCACCTGCCTTACGACGCGGACGCGTTCGACGTCGTGCTGTCGTGCGTGGGCGTGATGTTCGCGCCGCATCACCAGGAGTCGGCCGACGAGATCGTCCGGGTCACCCGTCAGGGAGGGCGGATCGGGCTCCTGAGCTGGACGCCGCAGGGCTTCATCGGCCAGATGTTCGCGACGATGAAGCCGTACGCCCCGCCGCCGCCTCCGGGCGCGCAGCCGCCGCCGCTGTGGGGCGACGAGGAGCACGTGCGGGCGCTGCTGGGTGACCGGGTGCGCGACGTGACCGCGACGCGTCAGACGTTGGTCGTGGACCGCTTCAGCTCCGGGGAGGAGTTCCGGGACTTCTTCAAGGCGACGTACGGTCCGACGATCGCGGTGTACGCGGCGATCGCCGACGAGCCCGGCCGCGTCGCGACGCTCGATGCCGAGCTCGCGGAGCTCGGACGTCGCTACGGGGCGGACACCGGCCGGATGGAGTGGGAGTACCTGCTGCTCACCGCCCGCAAGGCCTGACCTGGGACGAGGGGGTCCGGACCACGCGACCGGTCACACGCCGGACAGGTCGGCGTAGATCGCCGCGTGGTCCGAGGCCTCCTCGACCTTCGACGTGAGCGTGGGGAACATCTCCCACGGATCCTTGGTGCGGGGACCCCGCCACACCCCTTTGCGGAAGACGCCGCCGCCCTCGGCGTGCGCGAAGAGCGCGTCGGACAGCAGGACGTAGTCGATCTTGTCCTTCTCGTTGCCCGAGCCGTACGTGCCTCGGCGATGGTTCCAGTCGAACGCCGGGTGCGCGCTGATGTCGGTGAGCTTGCTGTCCACCAGCAGGGGCGCGAGGGCGTCGCTGCCGGGGTCGTCGTTGAGGTCACCCGTCACGGCGATCAGGTCGAAGCCCTCGTCGTGCAGCGAGCGGACGATCCGCGCGACCCGGGTGGCCTGACGGTGCCGTTTCGCGCTCCCGATCGGGTCACCGGGGGAGCTGTAGCCCTTGGACTTGAAGTGGTTGGCCAGCACCACCAGACGGTTGCCGAGCGGAGTCTCCAGGTGGTACTCGCAGCAGTCCCGCGAGAACACCGTCCCCGACTCGTCGCGGTCGAAGATGTGGCTGCGCATCTGCACGAGGCGATAGTCCGAGTACGCGAGCATGCCGACGTCGATGCCGCGCTCGTCGTTGCCCTCCACGACCATGACCTGCTCGTACGACGTCCCGCCGACCGCACGGAGCAGCGTCTCCGAGAACAGGTGGAGGTCGGGACGGTTGTCGGCCTCGACCACGGTCACGACGTCGGCCTCGAGCGCGTCCAGCACGCGCGCGGTGTTCTCGGTCGCGACGACGTTGACGGGGACGGTCACGAGCTCGACCCAGCCGACCCAGTCGGCGCGGCCTCGCGCGGCGAGCGTCACCGGACCCGTGCGCGGGCGGCGCAGCAGCTGGCCGCGCATCTTGCGCAGACGCGCGTACGGCCCGCTGTCGGAGGTCAGCAGGCCGAGCACGCCGAGCTGCGTGAGGATGTCGTCCTCGACACCGGCGTAGCTCTCGCGGTCCAGCAGCGCGGCGAGCCGCGCATGGGCTGCGAGCACCTTCTTGCGGGCAGCCGATGTGCCCTGGTCCTCGGCCATGGCCTTCGGCCGGGCGAACAGGTTCTCGACGTTGAACGATGCCAGTCTCATGATGAGCCCCCCATCCGTCAGTGTGCGCTGGAAGCGGGGTCAGGGCGAGGGGGTGTGCTCTCCGGGTCAGACCACGCCGAGCGCGAGCATGGCGTCGGCCACCCGGATGAAGCCCGCGATGTTGGCGCCGGCGACGTAGCTGCCGGGGGTGCCGAACTCGTCGGCGGTCTCCGCGCACCGGTCGTGGATGCCGCGCATGATCTCGGCGAGGCGCTCCTCGGTGTGCTCGAAGGTCCACGAGTCGCGCGACGCGTTCTGCTGCATCTCGAGGGCACTGGTCGCGACGCCGCCCGCGTTGGCGGCCTTGCCCGGCGCGAAGCGCACGCCGGCCTCCTCGAAGACCGCGACGGCCTCCGGCGTCGCGGGCATGTTGGCGCCCTCCGCGACGATCGTGCAGCCGTTCTTGACCAGGGCGATCGCGTCGTCGCCGTCGAGCTCGTTCTGCGTCGCCGACGGCAGCGCGATGTCGCACGAGACGTCCCAGATGGACCCGGAGGTCGTGGCGTGGACGCCGTTGCCCCGCAGCTCCGCGTAGTCCGAGATCCTGCCGCGACGCACCTCCTTGACCTCCTTGAGGAGGTCGAGGTCGATCCCCGCCTCGTCGACGACGTAGCCGCTGGAGTCCGAGCACGCGACGACGGTGCCGCCGAGCTCGTGCACCTTCTCGATGGCGTACGTCGCGACGTTGCCGGAGCCGGAGACCACGACGCGCTTGCCGTCGAACGAGTCACCGGCGGCCTTCAGCATCTCGGAGACGAAGAAGACCGTCCCGTAGCCGGTCGCCTCCTTGCGGACCTGCGAGCCGCCCCACGTGAGGCCCTTGCCGGTGAGGACCCCGGACTCGTACTGGTTGGTGATCCGCTTGTACTGGCCGAACAGGTAGCCGATCTCGCGGCCTCCGACGCCGATGTCACCCGCGGGGACGTCGCGGTACTCGCCGATGTGCCGGTAGAGCTCGGTCATGAAGGACTGGCAGAAGCGCATCACCTCGGCGTCGCTGCGGCCCTTCGGGTCGAAGTCCGAGCCGCCCTTGCCGCCGCCGATCGGCATGCCGGTGAGGGCGTTCTTGAAGACCTGCTCGAAGCCGAGGAACTTCACGATGCCCAGGTAGACGCTGGGGTGGAAGCGCAGGCCGCCCTTGAACGGGCCGAGCGCGGAGTTGAACTCGACGCGGAAGCCCCGGTTGATCTGGACCCGTCCGGCGTCGTCGACCCACGGGACGCGGAAGATGATCTGGCGCTCCGGCTCGCAGATGCGTCGGATGACGGCTGCGTCGACGTACTCCGGTCGCTTGGAGACCACCGGCCCGAGGCTGACCAGCACCTCGCGGACCGCCTGGTGGAACTCAGCCTCACCCGGATTGCGACGCAGAACCTCGTCGTAGACGTCCTGCAGCTTTTCGTCGACGCTCGACACGTCGTGCACCTCCCTGTTGGCAAACCCCCAAAAGAGGCTAACCGGGCGTATCAGTACGGAATTCGCAGGGTGGCGCGGATCGGGTTGTGGTCGGAGGCGAAGGGTGTCTTGTAGAGCCTGCCCGACAACCGGACCACGACGCGGAAGGCGCTGACTCCGATCCCGGGTGACACGTAGACGTGGTCGACGTGGTGATGGGTGCGCCACGGCACGCGCCGGAGCTGGTTGGCGCTGTTGTAGCTGCCGTGCTTGCGGGTTCTTGCCACGGCGTACGCGTCCCGAGCGCCCACCAGCTGCCGCATGGCGCGCTTGGGGGCGTCGAAGGTGTACCGGCGCGACCCCGAGGAGTTGTAGTCACCGGCCCAGACGATCGGCCAGGTCGCGCCGTGGGCCCTGCGGACGGCGAGGGCGTCGTTGATGAGGTTGCGGGTCTCCTGGTAGCGCTTGAGGTCCTTCGCGCGTCCTGTGCCGGTGACCAGGTGCGCTGACACCACGAGGAACTTCGCACCGGTCGCCTTCTGCGTGATCAGCTGGTAGCACGCGTACTCGGAGGGAGGCGCGTGCGTGCGGTCGAGCAGGATCCGTCCGGAGATCGTGCGGGACCCGGAGTAGCGGCTGCGGTCGTACAGGATGCGCGTCCGGGTGTCACGGATCTCCGTCCCCTTGACCCGTCCGCAGCGGGCGGTGGCCGCGAAGCGGTGCGCGACCTTGCGGCGCAGCGAGGGGAAGTTGAACATCCCGTGGGTCTCCTGGAGCGCCACGACGTCGAAGCGGTTGCCGAGGATCTGCCGAGCGACCCGGTCACGACGCTTCGCCGTCCACGGCATCCTGCGGTCGTCCTTGTGCACGTTGTACGACCCCACGCGCACGGTCGTACGGGCGGTGGCGCGGGCGCTCAGCGCCGTGGGGGCCGCCACGGCCGCGGCGGCTGTCCCGGCGCTGTGTTCCGCGGGCGCCGCGAGGGTCGTCGCGGGAGCAAGGACGAGGGGAGCGGCCAGCAGGGTGGCGGCGACAACTCGAAAAGGGGATAAAGCGGTCATCACGGCCAGCGTGTACCCGACGGTGCCGAAGCGCAAACTCTCCAGCCGCGTAATCTGCGGCCATGACTCGGAATCTTGAGGTGGTGACCCTGGCGGCACGCCCCGACCTCGCGCCGCTGCTGGACGGGTTCGACGGGGCGTGGCCGGAGTTCATGCGGTGGGACCCGATGGGCGCGGTCTACTACGCGGTGGCCGAGGAGGCCTACCCGGAGTACGTGCTCGTCGCGCTCGACCCGGAGGTGCCCGACCGCGCCGTCGCCTGCGCCTTCAGCGTGCCGGTCGCGTGGGGCGACGACCCGCTGCCACCCGGCGGGTGGGACCGGATGATCCAGCGCTCCGCGATCAACCGGACCCTCGGCACGACGCCGACCATCGTGTCCGCGCTGGAGATCTGCGTCCAGCCCGACCAGCGCGGACAGGGCCTGTCAGGCCGGATGCTCGCGGAGATGCGCGCCAACACCGCCCGCCTCGGCTTCGACACGCTCGTCGCACCCGTGCGACCGAGCGACAAGCACGCGTTCCCGGACGTGCCGATGGAGGAGTACGCCGTACGCGTCCGTCCCGACGGGCTTCCCGAGGACTCGTGGCTCCGCACCCACGTGCGTGCCGGCGGCGTCATCGAGACCGTTGCGCCTCGATCGATGGTCGTGCCCGGCACCCTCGACGACTGGCGCCGGTGGACCGGGCTGCCGTTCGACACCACCGGCCCCGTCCACGTGCCCGGTGCCCTCGCGCCGGTGCACTGCGACGTCGAGCAGGGGCACGCGGTCTACGTCGAGGCGAACGTCTGGGTCCGGCACCGCGCAGGCTGACCAGGCGTCGAGCCGGCGGTAGGCGTCAGTGCTCGCGCAGGAGCGAGCCGGAGCCCTCGACCCGGTCGTCGATGCCGTGCTCGCGCAGCGCGTGCCACACGGTGGCGGCGTTGATCGCGACGACCGGCTTGCCGAGCTCGGCCTCCAGCGTCTCGGACAGCGCCACGAACGACAGGTTGGTGCCGACCTGGACGATCGCGTCCACGTCTGGGCCGTCCAGCTCGGCGACCACCGCACGGAGGCGCGGTTCGTCGACGCGCGCGATGTCGGTCGCTGTGGCGCAGCGGAGGCCGGTGATCGCCGCGACCTCGAAGCCCGCCTCGGTGAAGAAGCGGCCGACCTCGACGTCCGCGACGGGCTGGTACGGCGAGAAGACCGCGACACGACGCGCGCCCAGCGTCTCGAGCGCCGCGCGGCACGAGCTCGCACCCGTCGTCACCGGCAGGCCGGTCGCGTCACGCAGCCGTCGCTCGAACGCGGCGTTGCCCTCGACACCGCCCCAGAACGTCTCCGCCGACATGCCCATCACGAGGCGGTCGGGTTCGGCGGTCATCACGTCGCGGACCGCGGTGTCGATCGACGCGCGGATCTGGACGAGGAGCGCCTCGAAGCCGGCGTCGCCGTCCATCGACGGGTCGGCGATGTGCATCGACCCGGCGCGGAACGCCACGCCCTCGACGCCGGCGCGCCAGTAGTCGTGCTCGACGACGGTGTTGGTGGAGGGGACGACCACTCCGAAGACGGCCCGTGGCCCGACGACATTCGTCACGGCGACCGAGACTACAGCGGGTGGCGCGGTCCGCCTACATTCGTCCCATGACGAGCCCGAGCCCCGCCGCACGCACCCGGACCGTCGGCATCGTCGGTGGCGGCATCGTCGGACTGGCGATCGGCCGCGAGGTCGCCCGACGGCTCCCGGGGACGCGGGTCGTGGTGCTCGAGAGGGAGGAGAGGCTCGGCGCCCACCAGACCGGGCACAACTCGGGTGTCGTCCATGCGGGGATCTACTACCGACCCGGCAGTCTGAAGGCGCAGCTGTGCACGCGGGGGAGGGGCCTGCTCAAGGAGTTCTGCGCCGATCGCGGCATCCCGTACACCGAGTGCGGCAAGCTCGTGGTCGCGGTTGACGACGACGAGATGCAGCGGTTCGACGCGCTCGAGAGGACCGCTCGGGAGAACGGCGTGCCGGGTCTCGTGCGCGTGGATGGCACAGGCATCACCGACATCGAGCCGCACGCGGCCGGCATCGTGGCGCTGCACTCGCCCGCGACCGCGATCACCGACTTCGTCGCGGTCGCCCGCGCGATCGGGGAGGACATCGTCGCCTCCGGCGGAGAGATCCACCTCGGCTCGCCGGTGACCGCGATCGAACACCGCGCGGGCTCGGTCGTCGTGACGGCCGGACCACGAGCGTTGCGCGTCGACCGACTGGTCGTCTGCGCGGGGCTCGAGAGCGATCGCGTCGCCGCGCTCGCCGGCGGCGAACCGGAGCCACGCATCATCCCCTTCCGCGGCGAGTACATGACGGTCGCCGCGGAGAAGCAGGAGCTCGTCCGCGGCATGATCTATCCGGTGCCCGATCCGCGCTACCCGTTCCTCGGCGTGCACTTCACCCGCCGCGTCACGGGCGGGCTGGAGGTCGGACCCAACGCGTTCCTCGCGTTCAGCCGACAGCGGTACGGCCGAGCGTCCGTGTCGCCCCGCGATCTCGCGGCGACCCTGGGCGCACCGGGGTTCTGGCGGTTCGCCGGTCACCACTGGCGTACGGGGCTCTCGGAGCTGGGCGGAGTCCTCTCCAAGCGGGCGTACATGGCGGCGGCTCAGCGGTACGTCCCGGAGATCGGCGCCGCGGACGTCAGTCGACGGGGGCTCGGGCTCCGGGCTCAGGCGATCGCGCGCGACGGGTCTCTCATCGACGACTTCGTGCTCGAGCAGCGCGACGGGGTCACGGCGGTCCGCAACGCTCCCTCGCCGGCCGCCACGTCGAGCCTGGCGATCGCGGAGCACGTCGTCGACCGGATGCGGCTCGGGGCCTGAGGGTCAGACCGCGGTGACCGGGGCCTGGAGCATGCCGGTGATGGCGTCCACGAGCGCCACCGTCGTCGCCCGGCGCTCGCGGTCGATCGGGGCGCCGTCGGCGATCGCCCGCTCGCGTTCGGCGTTCATCTGCGTCAGCAGGTAGCGCATCATCGTGGCCCGCGCCCGCCAGACTTCCGGCGGCATCGCAGGGAGGTGGCGCTCGATGCCGGCGATGACGGCGCGGATGCTGTCGTCGTCGGCGGTCTGGCGGTCGACCAGCAACCGGAGCGCGGGATCGGTCGAGAGCTGTGCGGTGAACCGCGCGTACCAGGTCTGGTCGCCGAGGTCGTCGAGGTGCTCGGCGACAGGTTCGACGAGGCAGGCCACCCAGTCGCGCAGATCCGCCGACTCGTCCATCTCGGCGAGCATCCGCTCGCGGATGGCAGTGATCGCTTCGGCGTGCTTCTGGGCGATGGCGCGGACGAGATCGGTCTTCGTGCCGAAGTGGTAGCCGACCGCGGCGTTGTTGCCCTGCCCGGCCGCCTCGCTGATCTGGCGGTTGGAGACGTTCGCGATGCCGTGCTCGGCGAAGAGTTGCTCGGCCGTGGTGAGGATCGCCTCCTGGGTCGCCGCAGCGCGGGCGTCACGGCTCGTGGTTCTGGTCACATCCACCTCGTTCGTCGGGACATGGAGAATCCTACCTGTTTGAATAAGTCAAGCACTTGACTTAAAGTTGCTCCGTTCCAGCACGCCCCCCTCCGAGGAGTTCCATGACCGCCACACTCGCCCCTGACGGAACACGTCAGGACCTCCCCGCGCGGTCGCCGTCGGTCATCGTCGCGGTGCTCGCGTTCGCCGGCATCGTCGTCGCGCTCATGCAGAGCCTGGTGATCCCGATCGTCCCCGAGCTCCCGACCCTGCTCCACGCCGATGCTGCCGACACCGCGTGGGCGATCACTGCGACGCTCCTCGCGAGCGCCGTCGCCGTGCCGATCGTCGGGCGCCTGGGCGACATGTTCGGCAAGCGGAAGATGCTCATCCTCAGCCTGGTGGTCCTCGTCGCCGGATCGGTGCTCGGCGCACTCGCCGACACCCTGGCGGTGCTGATCGTGGCGCGTGCGCTGCAGGGGCTCGCCTCCGGCGTGATCCCGTTGGGCATCAGCATCATGCGCGACGAGCTCCCGCCCGAGAAGCTCGGCAGCGCAGTCGCGCTCATGAGTGCGTCGCTCGGCATCGGTGGCGCGCTCGGCCTGCCCGCCGCTGCCTTGATCGCCGACAACTTCTCGTGGCACGTCCTCTTCTGGACCTCGGCGGTCGCCGGCGTCGTCGCGCTCGTCGGCGTGCTGACGCTCGTCCCTGCGGCCGACCTGAAGAGCGGTGGACGATTCGACGCCGTCGGAGCCGTCGGGCTCTCGGTCGGGCTGTTCTCGATGCTGCTCGCGATCTCGAAGGGCGGGACCTGGGGCTGGGCCTCCGGGCGCACGCTCGGATTCGCCGCGCTCGCGCTCGTCGCGCTCGTCCTCTGGGCCGTCTGGGAGCTCCGGACGACCGACCCGCTGGTCGACCTCCGGACGACTGTCCGTCGCCAGGTCCTGCTGACGAACCTCGCGTCGATCATGCTCGGCTTCGCGATGTTCGGGCTGTCGCTCGTCGTGCCGCAGATCATCCAGGTCCCCGAGGCGACGGGCTACGGCTTCGGCGGCTCGATGCTCGAGGTCGGCCTCGTGATGGCACCCTCCGGGATCGTGATGATGCTGATCGCACCGGTCTCGGCGAAGGTCTCCCGCCTGTACGGGCCCAAGGTCTCCCTGATGGCCGGAGCTCTCGTGGTCGGTCTCGGCTACCTCTTCACGGTGTTCTTCATGTCCGAGGTGTGGCACTTCGTCGCCGCTGCCGTGATCACCGGCGTCGGGGTCGGGATGGCGTACGGGGCGATGCCCGCTCTGATCATGTCGGCGGTGCCCGTCACCGAGACGGCGGCGGCGAACGCACTCAACACGCTGATGCGCTCGATCGGCACCTCCGTCTCGAGTGCCGTGGCCGGTGTGGTCCTGGCGCAGATGACGCTCGACCTGGGCGGCCACGTGGTGCCGTCGGAGGACGGGCTGCGGCTCGTCCTCGCGCTCGGTGCGCTCGCTGCCTTCGTGGCCTTCGCGATCGCCGCCTTCCTTCCGCGGCGTCAGGCCGGCGAGATGCTTCCGGCCGTCCACTGATCGGCGCGATGGCGAAGGGCGTGCAGGGCGGGTCCGCACGGCGCCGCACGGCCGCACGGCCCCGCACGGTCGTGCGGCGGCGCGACGCGCGCGGGCCGCGCGAGCTGGTGCTCCTCGGCGCGCTGTTCGTCGCCTACTCGTTCACGCGCCTCGCCGCCGCGGACGACGTCGGCTCGGCCGTCCACGTCGCCTCCCGGGTCGTCGGCATCGAGGGCTTCTTCGGCCTCGACGTCGAGCGGGCGGTGGCGACGTGGACCAGCGCGCACCTGGCCGTCGCCGTCGTGTGCTCCGGGTTCTACGCGATCGCCCACTACGTGGTCACCGCGACGGTGCTCCTGCATGTCTGGGTGCGGCACCCCGAGCACTACCGGCACGTCCGCGACGTTCTGGTCGTGGCGACCCTGGCGGCGCTGGTGGTCTACCTGGTCCTGCCGACGGCGCCGCCGCGCCTCCTCCCCGGGTATCCCGACATCCTCGGCCAGACGGCTGGGTGGGGCTGGTGGGGCGACGCCGCACCGCCGGGCGGGGGAGGCATCACGAACCAGCTCGCCGCGATGCCGTCGATGCACGTCGGTTGGGCGATCTGGGTCGCGCTCGCACTGCGCACCTGCTGGCAGGGCGTCGCCGCCCGCCGACTCGTCTGGCTGTATCCGGTCGTGACCTCGCTGGTGGTCGTGGCGACGGCGAACCACTGGGTGCTCGACGCCGTCATGGGCGTGGTCTTCGTCGGGCTCGCGTCCGCCGTGGTGCGTCAGCGCAGCGCGCCGACGTCCTGGGCGGCGTCGTCCCCGTAGTAGTCGCGCAGGAGGTCGGCCGCGACCCTGTCGCCCCACGCCTCGAGCCTGCGGCGCCCCGCCTCGCCGCGGCCGAGCACCCGGTAGCGCACGGTGTTCTCGGCGATCGTGGCCAGCGTCGCCCACGGGAGCCGGACAGGAAGTCCCAGCTCGCGCATGCTGCGGGGACCGAGGAACGTCGTGAGCATCGACAGGGTGCGCTCCTGGCGTACGGCGCCGCGCGGGAGGTCGCGCAGCGTCTCGATGATCGACTGCGCGAGCTGCGGTCCCGCGTCGGAGATGTCGGCCTGTGCGAGCACGAGGTGGTAGTTCAGCCGGTGCCGCTCGCGTTCGGTGTCGACCAGCCAGAGGTCGTCGACGCCCATCAGCCATCCGACGTACTTCCAGAGGTGCATGACGGCGCGCGACTCGTGACGAGTCACCGGTACGCCGAGTGAGCGCGCACCGAGGAGGAGGACGCCGTCGAACAGGCCGAGGGTCGCGGCCTGGTCGGTCTGGTTGATCGGCAGTCCCCACCGCGCCACGTCCCACGTGGGCTCGAACGTGTGGTTCACGAGGGCGTGCATCGCGCGGACGTGGACGGTCAGGCGCCAGCCCTCGCCGTACGGGAGGAGGGCGTCGGGCTGTGCGAGGGCGACCGCCCACTTCTGCGTCTCGGCGAGGCGGCGTCGTGTCATGTCGCCGGTCAGGCCGCCGGTGGCGACGAGCAGGTCGGTCGGCCCGCCGAACCGGTAGCCGCCGATCAGCGACAGCTGGAGGAGGACGTCGGCGGCGTTGCGGCCGAACCGGCGCTGCACCCGGCCCGCCTCGGCGATCAGGTCGAGGTCGACCCAGTCCGGCGTGGCCTCGACCGCGGTGAAGAAGTCCGTGAGCGCTGCGGGCGCGTCGGGCACCGCGGCTGGGTCGGCGAGCCGGGCCGCGAAGTCGCGCATCGACACCCGTCCGGGGGCGTCGGCTCGCAAACGCATCGCCTCCGCGAGGCGGTGACCGACCTCGTCGCGCTCGAGGAAGCCGGCACCGATGCGGGCCATCAGCTCCTCGTCGACCGCGTGGACCCGGCCGACGAGGCGCAACGGCTTCGCGATGCGGGCGCTGCGCTCCTCGTACTCGCGGAAACGGGTCGGGAGGGTGGGGGAGCCGGGCGCGGCCGGGGCGCTCTCGAGCGTCGTCATGGCTCCATCCTGACGCGAGCCAGGACTCGCATACCAGTCGTATGCTGAGCGCCATGACCGCGCCCGGACCACCGCCGTACGGCAGCCCCGACGCCCTCCGCCCACGCAAGCAGCCACGTCAGGCCCGCTCGCGGGCCACCGTCGACCGCATCCTCGCCTCGGGCCGCGAGGTGCTGCTGAGCGATGGTTACGACGCCTTCTCGACGAACCGGGTCGCCGACGCGGCAGGGATCAGCCCGGGGTCGCTCTACCAGTACTTCCCGAACAAGCACGCGATCGTCGCCGCCATCGTCGACCGCTACTCCGACGACGTGTCGGACCAGGTCGCCGCGTCGCTCGTCGACCGGCTCGGCGAGGTCGGTCCCGCGATGGTCCGCGCGTGCGCGGATGCGCTGCTGACCGCGCTCGAGGAGAACGCCGACCTGCTCCGTGTCGTGTTCGAGGAGCTCCCGGCTCGGCAGAACGCCGCACGCCGCGCAGCGCTCGAGCGTCGCGTGCAGGACCTCGTCGCCGCGTACCTCGCCGCCAGCCGCGCCGGAGAGCCGTCGCCACGGCAGCCGACCGTCGTCGCGTGGGTGCTGGTGCTCGCGGTCGAGAACCTCGCCGTCCGCTGGGTCCTCGACGCGCCGCCGATCCCGCGCGACGTCGTCCTCGACGAGCTCGTCCGGCTCAGCCTCGGCTACCTGCAGGCCGACCGAGGTGCGGGGGGCGCGTCGGCCTGACACCGTGAGGAGCCAGGTGCACGCACACTCAGGGGGTTCCATGACCACGTCCCGCGCGCTGGCGTCCGCTGCCGCCGTCCTCGTCCTGCTCGCGACCGCGGCCTGCGGCGACGACGACCCGGACGACGACGACACACCGACGCCTGCCGCGACGACGGACGCGCCGTCCGAGGCGACGCCGACGACCGGTGCGACGAGCGGCTCCGACGACGACCGGATGGAGTTCGAGCTCGACACGGCCGACGACTCCGTCGACGTCGACGGGGCGGCCACGGCGTGCGACAACCCTGACGAGGGGACGCTGAACGTCACCTTCGCCGACGACGGCGCCACGGTCGTCGTCGCTGTCAGCGGCGGCACGGGCAGCGTCACGGTGTCCGGGTCGACGGAGTTCGAGGGCCGGATCACGTCGATGATCATCGGCGACGACGGCTCGGTGAACGCGTCGGGCGAGGGCACGCTCGCCGACGACACCGCGCAGCCGACGACCTTCACGCTCGAGGGCAGGTGCTGACGGCCGGGTGAGACCCGGTCGCCGCGAGCGGCACACCGCGTGGGAGGCTCCTTCGCACGACCTCGCGAAGGAGCCCCTCATGCAGCTGTCGGACGTGCTCGCCCAGCGGTGGAGCTGCCGCGCGTTCCGCAGCGAGCCGGTGCCCGCGGAGACGCTGCGCGACGTGCTGACGCTCGCCCAGCGGACCGCCTCGTGGTGCAACACCCAGCCGTGGCACGTCCACCTCCTGAGCGGTGACGCCACGCGCGAGCTGGCGGCGAGCCTGACCGCGCACGTCCAAGAGAACGCGCCGTCCTCCGACCTGCCCACCCCGCAGGAGTACTCCGGCGTCTACCGGCAGCGGCGCCGCGACTCCGGCTTCGCGCTGTACGAGAGCCTCGGCATCGAGCGCGACGACCTGGCTGCGCGTGGTGCGCAGATGCTCAGGAACTTCACCTTCTTCGGGGCGCCGCACGCGGCCATCATCACGACCGACAGGGCGCAGGGCGTCTACGGTGCCGTCGACTGCGGCGGTTACGTCGCGAACCTCCTCAACGCCGCGCACGCGTACGGCGTCGCGACGGTCGCGCAGGCCGCGATCGCGATGTACTCCGACCACGTGCGCGAGGTCCTCGGCATCGCCGACGACCGGCTCGTCGTCTGCGCGGTCGCGCTCGGCCACGCCGACGAGGAGCACCCGGTGAACGGCTTCCGTACGACACGCGCGCCGCTGGAGGAGAGCGTCACGTTCGTGACGTGACCGGCGCCGACGCGGCCGCCGTCACGGTTGCGGGACGTCTCCGAACGGGCCGGCCTCACCCATCGACAGGTTCGCGGCCGACACGATGAGTCCGAGGTGCGAGAACGCCTGAGGGAAGTTGCCCAGCATCCGGCCGGCGGCGGGGTCGTACTCCTCCGCGAGCAGGCCGACGTCGTTGCGCAGGGCCAGGAGGCGCTCGAACAGCGCCCGGGCGTCCGCCGTACGGCCGATGAGGGCCAGCGCGTCGACCAGCCAGAACGTCGTCATCACGAACGCCCCTTCGCCGGGCGGGAGACCGTCGACGGCGTGCTCGACCGTCATCGGATAGCGCATGAGCAGACCGTCGACGAGCAGGTCGGCCTCGACCGCCTCCACCGTGCCGACGATGCGTGGATCGTCGTGCGGGAGGAAGCCGACCCGCGCGAGCATGAGCAGTGAGGCGTCGACGACGTCCGCGCCGTAGAACTGGACGAAGCTGTTCTTCGCGTCGCTCCAGCCCTTCTCGCAGACCTCGGCGTGCACGGCGTCGCGCAGCTCGGCCCACCGCTGCACCGGCACGACGTCGGTGAGGGCGAGCCGCTCGGCGATCCGGACGGCTCGGTCGAACGCGACCCACGCCATCACCTTCGAGTGGACGAAGTGGCGGCGTGGTCCGCGGATCTCCCAGATGCCTTCGTCGGGGTCCTGCCAGACCTTCTCGAGGTGCTCCATGAGCGCGGGCAGCATCGCGTCCTGCTGGTGGCGGAGCGCTGGCAGGTCCTCGGGGTGGGTGACGAGATCGGCCTTGACCGCCGTCCACGAGGCATCCAGGACCTCGCCGAACACGTCGAGCTGGAACTGGTCGCTGGCGGCGTTGCCGATGCGGACCGGGCGCGAGTCCTCGTACCCGGGCAGCCAGTCGAGCTCGATCTCGGTCAGGCGCCGCTCGCCGCGCACGCCGTACATGATCTGGAACTCGCCGGGGCTGCCGGCGACAGCACGGCGCAGCCAGCGGTACCAGGCCTGCGCCTCCGAGTCGTACCCGCTGAGCACCAGCGCCTGCAGCGCGAACGACGCGTCGCGCAGCCACGAGTAGCGGTAGTCCCAGTTGCGGACTCCGCCGACGAGCTCGGGCAGCGACGTCGTGGCAGCTGCGGCGATCGCTCCGGACGGCGAGTACGACAGTGCCTTCAGGGTGATCAGCGAACGCAGCACCTCGTCGCTCCAGTCGCCCTCGTACGAGCACCGCCCCGCCCACTCGCGCCACCAGCTCTCGGCGCGGGAGCACGCCGCCAGCGCGTCGAGGGGGAGCGGCGGGTCGGTGAGGGAGTCGTACCAGACCAGCGAGAAGCCCAGGGTCTGGTCCTCGCTGCACGTGAAGTCGGCGACGGTCCGCATGTCCTTGCCCTCCACCGGCACGCCGGAGTGGAGGCGGAGCCCGTCCGCGCCGGCGACGAGCGTCTGACCGCCAGGGACGCTGTTGACCCACGGGGTGATCGAGCCGTAGTCGTAGCGCACCGCGAGGTCCATCGTCATCGGGACGGTGCCGGTGCGGCCCTCGACGACCCGGAAGATCCGCGGGTGCGCGTCCGGCGGCGCCATGAAGTCGACCACGGCGACGGTGCCGCTCGCCGTCTCGTACTCGGTCTCCAGGACGAGCGTGTCGTGGCGGTACCACCGGCGGACGGAGACGATCTCCTCCGCCGGTCGCAGCAGCCAGCGCCCGTGGCTCTCGTCGCCCAGGAGCGCGGCGAAGCACGCTCCGGAGTCGATCCGCGGCGTGCACCACCAGTCGATCGAGCCGGTGCGCCCGACCAGGGCGACCGTCTCGGTGTCGCCGATGATCGCGTAGTCCTCGATCCGATCCGCCACTGCCTGCACCTCGTTCCCCGTCGGCTTCGCCAGCCTAGCCACGCGACGCGCCCTAGGCTCGGCTCATGAATCCTCGGCCGAGGAGCGATGCGGGAGCGCCCGCCGACGTCCTGGTGGTCGGCGCGGGTCCGACCGGTCTCGCCCTCGCGCTGGAGCTCGCGGCACAGGGTGTCGACGTGAGGGTCGTCGACGCGGCGCCCGACGCGGTCCACGAGTCGCGCGCGATGGTCATCCAGGCACGGACGCTGGAGCTGCTCGACCGGCACGGCGTCGCCGACGATCTCGTCTCAGCGGGCGACCACGCCGGGAGCGTCACTGTGCACGGACGGGGGAGGGCGGCGACGATCCCGCTCTTCGACGCGGCGGTCGCGGAGACGGCGTACCCGTTCCTGCTCTTCCTCTCGCAGGCCGAGACCGAGCGGATCCTGCTCGGGCACCTCGCGCGGCGCGAGGTGTACGTCGAGCGCGCGAGCCCGGTCGTCGCCGTGGAGCAGGACGGCGACCTGGTCACGTGCACGGTCGGGCGTGGCGACGGAGACGCCGAACGCGTCACGGCGCGGTACGTCGTGGGCTGCGACGGTGCCCACAGTGCGGTGCGCGCGGGCGCAGGGATCGCGTTCCGCGGTCGGACGTACCCGCAGTCCTTCGTCCTCGCCGACGTGGAGGCGGACGGTCTGGGCGACGGCGTCCATGCGTACGTCGGTCCGACCGGGCTGGTCTTCTTCTTCCCGCTCGCCCACCCCGCGCCGTGGCGTGTCCTCACCGCGCGACCGGCGGAAGCCCGCGGGGCGACGACGCTGGGCGAGCTCCAGCGGGTGGTCGCGGCACAGACCGGCGGCGGCGTGACCGTCCGGGACCCGGCCTGGATGACGGACTTCTCGATCTCCGAACGGTGCGTCGACCGGCTGCGCGCCGGTCGGGTGCTGCTCGCGGGGGACGCGGCGCACATCCACAGCCCGGCCGGTGGGCAGGGCATGAACACCGGCATCCAGGACGCCGTGAACCTCGGTTGGAAGCTCGCCCTGGTCTGCCGCGGGATGGCCACGCCCGCGCTGCTGGACACCTACGAAGCCGAGCGCCTGCCGGTCGCGCGGCGCGTCGTGGCGACGACCGGTCGCGCGTTCCGTGTCGCGACGTCGTCGAACCCGCTGGTCCGCTTCCTCCGACCACGAGCGGCCCCGAGGGTGCTGCCGCTGCTTGCGCGGGTGCCGGCGCTGCGGCGAGCGGGGTTCCGGGCGGTGTCGGAGCTCGACGTCGGCTACCGCGGCGGGCCGCTCGCCGTCGACGCGAGCGGACGGCGTACGGACGGCGTGCGTGCGGGAGACCGGCTGCCGGACGGTCAGGTCGTCGTGGACGGCCTCGAGGGTCGGCTCCACCGCAACCTCTCCGCGACGTCGTTCACGCTCGTGCTGCGCGGCCCGGCCGACCGGTGGTCGGCCGCGGACGTCCGGGCGCTGGAGGCCCGCTGGGGAGCCGTCCTGCGGACGTGCAGGGTCGGCGCCGCAGGCCAGAGCACGCAGCTGCTGGTGCGCCCGGACGGCTACGTCGGCCATCGCGCCGACGGCGGGGACCTGAGCGGCGTCGACCGCTATCTGAGGTCGGTGCTCGGGTCCACCGCCGCCTGAGGCGCGAGGATCAACCCTGCTGGTCGCCGACCGGCCGCAGGAGCAGGACCTCCATCGGCTCCGCGAGGAGGTCGGTGACCGCCGCGACGAGCTCGGTGAACTCCGCGGACGAGCCGTGCTGGCGCAGCGCGTCGCCCGACGCGTACGCCTCGAGCAGGACGTACGCGGCGTCGTCGTCCACCCGGCGCTGCAGGTCGTAGCGCTCGCAGCCCTCCTGCGCGAGCATGGCGGGGCGCGCGGTGGCGATGGCGGACTCGAAGGCCGGGCCCTCGCCCTCCTTGACCGTGAACAGCGCGACGACGTTGATCGTCATGGGGGATCTCCTTGCTCGGGACCGCCGGGCGGCCCCGTTGTCGGGTAGGGGCACCCTAGCGACGCTCAAGGGCAGGGTCACCTGCGCGAAACATCGCCGTACGACCATGGTGTGGTGACGATCCTCATCGACCGTGCCGACTTCACCGACCGGCGGCTCGCCGCCTTCCTCCAGGCGCACCTCGACGACCTCGCCCCGACCGCGCCTGCCGAGAGCAGGCACGCGCTCGACCTGTCCTCGCTGGCGGTCCCTGAGGTACGGATGTGGGTCGCGGAGGGCGGCGGCGAGATCATCGGCACCGCCGCACTGGCCGCGCTGGAGCCGGACCACGAGGAGCTCAAGAGCATGCGGACCGATCCGCAGCACCGCGGACGGGGCGTCGCGAAGGGTCTGCTCGAGCACGTGCTCGCCGACGCGCGGAGCCGCGGTGTGGCTCGCGTGTCGCTCGAGACCGGCACCATGGACTTCTTCGCGGCGGCCCGGGCGCTCTACGCGCGGGCGGGGTTCGTGGCGTGCGACCCCTTCGGCTCGTACCAGCACGACCCGAACAGCACCTTCATGACGCGTACCCTCTGAGCAGACGGAGGGGGTGCCCGCGGTGGACATCGACGACGTGGCGCGAGACCTGTACGCCGTGCTGCCCGCGGACTTCGTCAGCACCCGCACCGCGAGCGCCAAGGACGCCCGCGCCGCAGGCGACGCCGCACTCGCCCGGCGCATCGCCGCCCTTCGCAAGCCGACGAAGGCCGCGTGGGCGACGAACCTCCTCGTACGCCGCGAGCGCGACCGGGTCGACACGCTGCTCGCCCTGGGGGTCGAGCTCCGCGACGCGCAGGACCGGCTCGACGCTGGTGAGCTGCGGGCGGCCGCGTCCCGTCGGCGTGCGCTCGTCGCCGACCTCGTGGGGGACGCCCGCAGGCTCGCCGAGCAGGCCGGCGAACCCCTCGGAGATCCCGGGGCGGACGCGGTCGCCAGGACGTTGAACGCCGCCCTCACCGACGCGCGCGCGGCGGCCGCGTTGGAGACCGGGCTGCTGGTGGACTCCCTGACGTCGACCGGGTTCGAGCCCATCGACCTCGACGGTCTCGTGGCGGTGCCGGAGGCGGTCGGCGACGTCGTCGGGCGACCTCGGCTGCGGCTGGTGAAGTCGCCGGAGCCGACGAGCCGGCAGAAGGCGAAGAAGGCCGAGAAGGCTGAGAAGGCCGAGCCGGAGAAGCCGACGAGCCGGCAGAAGGCGAAGAAGGCCGAGAAGGCGGAGAAGGCTGAGAAGGCTGAGCCCGAGAAGGCGGCAAAGCAGGGGAGGGCGAAGAAGGCGGAGAAGGCGAAGGCTGAGAAGGCGAAGGCTGAGAAGGCGAAGGCTGAGAAGGCGAAGAAGGAGGCGGGCGCTGCGCTCCGGGCGGCGCGGGAGCGGCTGAGCAGTGCACGCGACGCGGTCTCGGCGGCTCAGCAGCGTGCGGCAGCGGCGACGGACGCCGTCGACGACCTCGAGCGGCGCCGCGCCGCACTCCGTGACGAGCTCGAAGGCATCGACGCGGCACTGACGCGTGGCCAGCGCGAGGCGAAGGAGGCGCTGCGCGCCAACGCCGCCGCCGAGCGCGAGGAGGCACGGGCTCGACGCGCGCTCGACGACCTCAGCTGACCGCCGTACGGCGTCGGCATCGGTGCGCTGGTGGTCACCGCGCCGCGGCCAGTGACCACCAGCGCACCAACGGCGCTCGACGGGCAGCAGGGTCGGCGTGGTCGCGGCACACGATGCCCGATCACGGCTCACGAACCATCCGATCGGTGGACCGCGTGCGGAACGCCGTCACCCTCCTGGCAAGGTGAGCACGAGACGGGCTGGACCCTGGCCCGGACGACTGTTGTCCCCGGGAGGCCCCGGGCGGCGATGAGAGGAAAGCAGACATGACGATGTCCGAACAGTGGGCCGACCGGACCGTGGCAGTGCTCGGTGGCACCGGACCGCAGGGACGCGGGCTGGCCCGACGCTTTGCCGCCGCCGGCATCCGGGTCGTGCTCGGCTCGCGTGACGCAGGCCGCGCCTCCGACGTGGCCGCGACGCTGGCCGAGTCGATCGGCGGCGGATCGGCGGCGGTGACCGGTGCGACCAACGCCGACGCGGCCGCTGCGGGCGACATCGTGCTGGTGGCCGTGCCGTGGGACGGGCACCGAGAGCTCCTCGTCGAGCTCGCCCCGCAGCTGGCCGGCAAGATCGTCGTCGACTGCGTGAACCCGCTGGGCTTCGACAAGCAGGGTGCGTACGCGCTGCCGGTCGAGGAGGGGTCCGCGGCCCAGCAGGCGCGCGCCGTGCTCCCGGACTCCATCGTCACCGCGGCGTTCCACCACGTCTCGGCCGTGCTGCTCGAGGACCCCGAGGTCACGACCGTCGACACCGACGTCCTCGTCCTCGGCGACGACCGCGAGGCGACCGACCTCGTGCAGGAGCTCGCGTCGGCGATCCCCGGCGTCCGTGGCGTGTACGGCGGCCGCCTCCGCAACGCACACCAGGTCGAGGCGCTCACCGCGAACCTCATCAGTGTGAACCGTCGCTACAAGGTGCACGCGGGCCTTCGGGTCACCGACCTCTGAGCCTGGCGCCGGTCAGGCCGGTGGGTCCGTCGCCTCGATGGCCCACCGGCCGAGCAGCGCGCCGTCGTGCTCGACGAGGAGGCGAGGCACGGTCGTACGGTCGATGCCCAGGCCGTGGGCGATCCGCGGGTGGTCGCCTGCGACGAACTTCGGCGACACCGTCAGGCACAGCTCGTCGATCCGGCCGTCGGTCACCATCGTGGCCAGGAACGTCGGACCGCCTTCGCACAGGCCGCGGGTCCAGCCGCGTGCGGCGAACGCGTCGGTCATCGCGACGAGGTCGACCGAGCTGTCCCCGAGGACCAGCACGTTGTCGGGACCGAGCCGCTCCGCGGCGAGGTCCAGCGCCGTACGCCCTGCTGAGCCGCACGTCACGAGCAGGACGTCGCCGTCGCCGTCCCGTGGCTCGGCGAGGAGCGAGTCCGGCACCCGACCGCGGCGGCTCACGACCGCGAGAGCGGGAGCCTGCGGGCGACCGTCGCGGAGCGCGGACCACACCTGAGCCGGCGGGCGCGGAGCACGGTAGCCCTCGCGCTCGACCGTCCCTGCACCCACGACGACGACGTCGGCCAGTGCCCGGAGCAGACCGAACACCTCCTTGTCGAGCGCGTCGCTGATCGTGCCCGAGAGCCCGTCGCTGCCCGTCGCGGCGCCGTCGAGGGTCGACACCATGTTGGCGCGCGCCCACCAGCGCGTGTCAGCGGCCTCCGGGTAGGCATAGAGCGTCGGGAGGTCGGCGAGGTCGGGCTGCCGAGCTCCGGAACCCTGCGGAGGACCCACCTCGTCGACCCGGTGGAGCTCATCGATCAGGATGCGCACGACCACACCACCACGAAGTACATGACCCCGAAGGGGTCGTCGGCCCAACGGAGGTCTCCGACGGGTGACGGCGCAGCGGACTGGGTCGCCGCAGCGAGCAGGACGAGCGCTCGGTGGCCGGCAGCGAGCAGCGCGTCCGCGAGCTCGACGTCCTGGGCCAGCAGCGCCGCCGGATCGGGTGTCTCGAGGGCGGCACGGGTGACCTCGTCGTACGCGGAGGCACGCGGGTCGAGGTGGCCGGGCGCCTTCTCGGTACGGCGCGCGCTGCCCTCGGCGAGCACCAGGATCGCCACGTCGTCGGTGCGCTCGAGGAGCGGCCCGGCCAGCTTCTCGATGTCCGAGGTGTCGGCGTCGGCGGGGACCACGAGATGCTCGACGCGGGGGCGGTCTGCCGCCGCGACGGCGTCGAGAGCCCCGCTGAGGAGCATCTCCGCGACCCGCTGGGGGAGCGACGGCGAGCGCACCGGGTCCTCGACCGTCACGACGACCACGACGTCCGGCCGCTGCGCGAGGAGGTCGGTGACCGCGCGCACGCACACCTCGCGCAGCTCACGGCCGACGTCCTCCTGACCGGCGAGCTCGGGCAGCAGCAGCGGGGGAGCGGGGCAGACGGCTCCTGCGACGATCACCTGACGCTCCTCACGCGAGCCCTCGGACCGCGCGGCTCGGCCGGCGTACACCGCGGATCGTCGACACCATGTCGACGACCTGCCGCGTCTCGGTGACCTCGTGGACGCGGAACACCCGCGCGCCGTGCCACGTGCAGATCGCCGTCGCGCCGAGCGTGCCCATCAGGCGCTCGCCGACCGGCAGGTCGAGCGACTCACCGACGAAGTCCTTGTTGGAGAGCGACACGAGCACCGGCCAGCCCGTCGCCACCATCTCGTCGAGTCGACGCGTGACCTCCAGGGAGTGCCACGTGTTCTTGCCGAAGTCGTGGGCGGGATCGATGAGGATCCGGTCGCGGTCGACGCCCAGGCTCACCGCCCGTTCCGCCAGGCCGACCGTCGTCGCGATCGCGTCGGCGACCACGTCGGCGTACTCGACGCGGTGGGGCCGCGTCCGCGGTTGCTGCGGGCCGACGTGAGTGCAGACCAGTCCGACGTCGAACTCGGCTGCGACCTCGGCGAGGTCGGGGTCCGCGCCGCCCCACGCGTCGTTGAGGAGATCGGCACCCGCCGCGCACACGGCGCGTCCGACGCTCGCCCGCCAGGTGTCCACGCTGATGATCAGGTCAGGGTGCTCGGCACGCACCTTGGCGACGAAGTCGACGACGCGGCGCATCTCCTCGTCGGCACTGATCTCGACCCCCGGAGCGGCCTTGATGCCGCCGATGTCGACGATCTCGGCGCCCTGGTCGACGACGGCACGGACGCGTTCGAGCGCGGCGTCCTCCTGCCAGGTGGCGCCCTTGTCGTAGAACGAGTCGGTGGTCCGGTTGACGATGGCCATCATCAGCGTCTCGTCGTCGCCGAACGTGCGGCGCCCCAGTCTCAGCACGGGTGCTCCGCGGTTTCCCTGCTGCGGTACCCCGCGACGGACACCGCCGGCGGGCGTTCGTCGACCGGGACGAAGCGGTCGAGCGCGACCGGCTCCTCGTCGCGGATCGCGAACTGACGCAGGTGCACGGTCTCCGGCCGCTCGGTCGCACGGCCCGCTCGGTCCCGCGCCATCGCCAGGATCTGGGTAGCCATCACACCGAGATCGTGGAGGCCCTGGTGGCCGTGCTCGCGGCGTCCGAGATCGACCTGGGCGATCGCCGCGGCACCGTGCGCCGCAGCGGTGTCGACCAGTGCTGCCAGCTCGACTGCGTAGCCCGTCGGGACCGACAGCTCGGCGAACCACGATCTGCGGATGGCCCACTCGCCCGCGAGGGGCTGGACGAGCCCGCTCAGCTCCGGCCACTGCAGCGCGATGACGGGACGGGCGACCAGCTCGGTGACACGCCCTGCCGCCAGGGCCGAGCCGTCGCCGAGGATCAGCGGGCGCTCGTAGAAGCCCTTGACGAGGTCGATGCCCCGGTCTTCGAGGAACGGCCCGACGAGGTTGACGACGAAGTCGGTCTCCCACTCGACGAGGTCGGCGTCCATGAAGACGAGGATGTCGCCCTCGGTCACGAACAGCGACTTCCACATCGCCTCGCCCTTGCCCGGTCGGCTGCCGAGCTCGGGGGCGATCTCGGACGCGCGGTGCACCCGCGCGCCGGCCGCGGCCGCGACGGCGTACGTGGCGTCCGTCGAGTCGGAGTCGACGACGACGAGCTCGTCGATCAGCGGCACGGCGTCGACCAGATCGGAGACGAGGCGCTCGACGATGCTGCCGATCGTCTTCTCCTCGTCGCGCGCGGGGAGGACGACGCTGACCCGCAGACCCTGCCGACGCTTGCGCTCGGCGAGCTCGGCCGCGCTCCATCGACCTCGCCCGAACGTGCGGCGGTTCGCGACTGGGTGGCTCACCTTCGAAATGGTAGTTCACCTCTCCTGACCGGCCCGGGCGCCGACTCCTGCGTCAGAGGCGGGCGTCGACCTGCCAGTCCGCGGCAGCGGTGATCTCCGCGCGGCGTGCCTCGAGTCGTCGTCGGCCAGGCACGGGAGCACCACGAGAGGCTCGTCCGACCACCGGCTCTCGGCGGACATCCCGGCCTCTCGAACCCGTGCTCGATCGCCGCACGACCGCGTCCGACGCCTGGACGCTCACCCGACCGCCCCGGGGCGGCCATGCGCACTCCGGGGCGGCCGGACGGGAGCCTAGCGATCGCGCCGCGGCCGCTGGCGTGACTCGTCGACCTGGTCGAGCCGCGGCATCTCGCCGAGCGCGTCGACCTGCTCGGTGAGCGCGTCGAGCACCGAGCGCAGCTGGATCTGGGCGACCTTCGCGAACGTACGGACGTACTCGATCTCCGCGATCGGGTGGTCGTACCGGGTGCCGCCGGAGCCGTCGCCGTTGTCCGGTGCCGACCTGGACTGCTCGGCCCTGACCTGCTCGGCGGTCTCGGCCGCCTTCTCTGCGGCCGCCGCCGCTGCCGCGTGCGCGTCGCGGACGATGTCGCGCTGCTGCGAGCGGGCCGACACCATGAGCTCGCGAGCGTGCGACACCGCCTCGTCGATCAGGCTGTCGGCGATCTTCTGCGCCTCGGCGAACATGATCACCGCTTGAGCGCTGATCGGCTCGGTGCTCTTGACGTCACGCGCCTTCAGCTCGGTGCGAAGGGAGTCGTTCTCGTCCTCGAGGCGCTGCACCGCGGTCGCCAGCTCACGCAGGAAGATGCCGACCTCGTCCTCGTCGAACCCGCGTCGGCGCACCGTGAAGCTCGCGCGGCGGATCTCGGACGCGATCTTGTTGACGTCGATGGGGGTGGTCATGGCGTCACTCCGTCCTTCCCGTGTCGGCGGACGGCGGTGAGCCGCTCGTCCCGAAGTCCTCGTAGCGGATGTCGTCGGGGGAGAATCCGGCTGCGACGAGGTCGGTCAACGAGCCCTCGACCATCGCTCCCGAACCACACACCATGACGCGGTAGCCTGCCCAACCCCCCTGGGCGGCCGCAACCTCGGCCACGTTGCCGCGGAGCCCGCGGTAGCTCGCGTCGTCGGAGACGACGGTGTCGTACGAGAACCACGGAAGCTCGGCGTACGCCCTCATGGCCTCGTCGTCGTACAGGTTCCACGGCATCCGGGCGCCGTGGAAGAGGTGCACCTTCGGGCCCTTGCCGGTCGCACGCCACAGGCGGTCGACCTGCTCGACCACGGCCTTGAAGGGCGCGAGCCCGGTCCCTCCGGCGATGAGCAGGAGGTCGCGGGACGGGTCGTCCATCGTGAGGGCCGTGCCGATCGGTGCGCTCATGCGCACGGTGTCTCCGACCGTGAGCTCCTTGACCATCGCGCTGCTGACCTGCCCGCCGTCGACGATCTGCACGTGCAGGTCGAGCGTGCCGTCCTCGCGGGGAGCGTTGGCGGGGCTGTAGTAGCGCCACAGGCGCTCGCGCTGGGGGGCCTCGACCGCCACGGACTGACCCGGCTCGTACGGGAGTGGTTGCTGCGGGCGGATCTGGATCACCGCGACGTCGAGCGTGCGGCGCTCGACGGAGACGACGTCGGCGTCCCACCACGACGGGGCGGTCTTGGCGGCCTCCTCGGCGCCCTGGACCATCGTCTTGGCGATCACGCCGTACGCCGCTGCCCAGTCGGCGGCGAGCTCGTCGGTCCACTGCTCGCCGAGGAAGTGCTGGAGCGTCGCGAGCAGCGATGCGCCGACCGCGTTGTACTGGTCGGGCGTGGCGCGGAAGCGCCGGTGGTCGTTGCCGAGCTGGCCGAGGAGAGGCGCGACGGTGTCGAACCGGTCGACGTTGCTCACGACCGCGCCGAGCGCGGCCACCAGCTTGTCGCGCTGACCCGACATCGAGATCGGGAACATGCTCCGGACGTCGGGATGGGACAGGAACAGGTGCGAGTAGAAGAACAGGGGTACGTCGTCACCGTTCTTCGCGACGTACGCCCAGCTCTCCTTCAGTGCTGCTGCATCCACGCCGGTCAGTTCTGCGGGGCGACGATCTCGGGCTCGACGGCCCCGAGCGTCCCACCGAGTGAGGCGATGATGTCGTCCGGCACGCCGGCGTCCACGAGAACGCCGACCAGGTGCTCGGTCACGCGCGCGTACGCCTCGGGGGTGATCGCGAGGCCGGCGTGGGCGTCGCGGAGCTCGCGGCCCTCGTACGAGACCGGGCCGTCGAGCAGGTGCGAGATGAGCTGCACCTGGTGACGCTTGAGGTTCGTTAGGTCGCTGTCGGTGAAGTACGGGGCGAGAGTCTCGTCAGCGAGCACGAGCTCGTAGAACCGGTCGACGACGACCTTGACGGCGGCTCCACCACCCACGCGCTCGTAGGGGGTCTGCTCGTCCTGAGCTGCGACGGCCTCGGTCATGGGGGCGCTCCCTTCTGCGTGGTCGACTCCGGATTTGCGACCCACGCGTCGGCCGCCTGTATAGCAGTGATTTCATCAGGCAGCCAAGGGCGAATCGCGGGGCGCTAGCGCACCCTGTGTCGCTATGTGTGGTTTTGTCGGAAATGACGTGGCGCCGTCCTGGCGGGCAGAAATGTGACCTACGTCACGCCCGCGCGGAAGCGCGCTCGCGCCTTCGAGACCGGCCCGCCAGCCAGCCGTCGAAGTGGTCGAGGATCGTCTCCTCGGCCGGCCGGTACGCGATCCCCAGCTCCGCGACGCTGCGGCTGTTGTCCACCGCGAACCGGATGCCGAGGTGCTTGGCGATGTAGTCCGGGGTGAGGCCGAAGCGGGGCCCCAGCACCCGCACCGCAGCATCGGGCACCGGGTGCCGTGGGATGAGGACCCGGCGGCGGTGACGGCTCCGGATGATGCGCGCCATCTCGAGGAACGACAGCATCTCCGGGCGCGCCACGATGTAGCGGCCGTGCGCGTCGTCGGTCTCTGCTGCACGGACGTGCGCGGCGGCGACGTCCCGCACGTCGGCGACGGTGAAGCTGAAGTCGGGTGCCCCGTAGAAGAAGTAGCCGCTCATCAGCTCGTTCATCAGGAAGAGGCTGCCGGAGTCGGACGGGCCGCTGATCGAGGGGCCGAGGACGAGACCGGGGTTGATGCAGACGAGGGACCACCGGTCCTGCGCACGGGCCGCCTCCCACGCGAGGAGCTCCGCCTGCGTCTTCGCGTAGTGGTACGGGTTGTTCTCGAGCGTGCTGGTCTCGTTGACGTACTCCTCGCGCAGCGTCTTGTCCTTCATCGCGAGCACGTCGACGTAGTCGCCGAAGATCGCCCCGACCGTGGAGGTGAGCACCAGGCGCTCGACGCTCGGCGTGGCGTTGACGGCGTCGAGCACGTTGCGGGTGCCGATGGTCGCCGGGTCGAGCACGTCGCGACGGCCGTCCTTGATCTGCTCGGGCATCAGGAACGGGCTCGCGACGTGGAACACGCGGGTGCAGCCGGCCATCGCTGCCGTGAAGGCGCCGTCGTCGAGGAGGTCCGCCTCGAACACCTCGAGCGTGCCGCGACGGCCCGCGGCGAGCGTACGGAGGGGGTCGACCTTGTCGGTGCGGCTCAGGTCTCTCACGCTCGCGCGGACGGCGTACCCGGCGTCGAGCAGCTGCGCGACGAGGTGGCTCGCGATGAAGCCGCTGCCGCCGGTCACGAGCACCGTGTCAGTCATGGGCGCACGATAGCGGCCGGACCACCTCCGCCGGTCGGGGCCGGAGTGCTGGCCCGGATCGAGACCCGTCAGATCGAGTCGAGGATCGCGGCGCGGCGCTGGGCGTACTCGTCCTCGCTCACCAGTCCCTGCGCCTTCAGCTCCGTGAGGTCTCGCAGACGCTCCCGCGGGGTCCGCGCGGGCGCAGCCTGCTGAACGTCGCTCGGGTCCCGATCGCGCAGGTTGGCCGCGAGGTACGTGGCGTCGAGGCCGTCGTCGCTCAGCAGTGTCATCGCCGCCGCCTTGTCCGGGTCCATGCCGGACCTGCGGGCGATGTCGCGGGCCATGCTCACCTTGTAGGCGGTGATGCCCAGGACGACGACACCCGCGATGAGGGCGAGCGCCAGGACCACCCCGACCCCGCCGTCGGAGCTCGCGTCGAACGGGTCGCCGTCCTGCACGTAGCACTGCGGCGGGTGGCAGTCCAGCTGGTCCTCGATGGTCTCTGCCGACGCGGGCCCGACGAGGCCGAGGACGAGGAACGAGACGGCGAGCACCAGGGCGCCGACGATGCGCTTCATGGCCGAACAGTACTGATGCGGCGGTCCACGGATCGTCGCACCGCGTGACCGTCTCGCCCGGCGCCGATTCCGACCACCGAGCGACGGATGCAGGCGTCGCTCGGTGGTCGTAACCAGCGCTGGGTGACTCGCGGTGCGGGCTGGTGACTCGCGTTGCGGGAAGGGTGACTCGCGGTGCGGAGAGCGTGACTCGCGGTGCGGAGAGCGTGACTCGCGGGGCGGGAAGGGTGACTCGCGGGCGGTCAGTGCGGGGCCAGCAGCCGTGCCGGGTTCACGACAAGCATCTGGTGCAGGTCGTCCTCGGCGGCACCCCCTTCGCGCAGCATCGGCACGATCCGGCGATGCAGGTTCTCCATGTGCCAGTTCGGGACGTGCACGGCACGCCAGCTCGGCGGCGTGACACGGCTGAAGAACGCGGCGTCGTGCGACAGCACCATCCGGTCGGCGTACCCGAGGTCCAGCAGCGCCAGCACCGTGCGTACGCGGCTCTCGTCGTCGAGCACGTGCTCCATCCCGAAGCGGTCCATGCCCAGCGTCGCGCCGGCGTCGGCGAGCTCGCGGAGGTACGACAGGTCCTCCGAGTCGCCGCAGTGCCCGACGATGATGCGATCGGGCTCGACCCCGTGACGACCGAGGAACGCGAGCTGGTCGCGCCCGCTCTGCGACGGCGCGTGCGTGTGGGTCGTGATCGGGACGCCGGTCTGCTGGTGCGCGACCGCAGCCGCCGTCATCACCCGTGTCACGTCAGGTGTGAACCCTGCGCGGTCGGTCACGACCTTGAGCATCCCCGCGCGCACGCCGGTGCCCGCGATGCCGTCCTCGATGTCGGCGACGAATATCTCCACCAGCGGGTCGGGCCGGTCGATCAGGAGGCCGGGGCCGTGGGTGTGGAAGTACGGCGGCAGCACGTCCGCCGTGTAGTAGCCGGTCGACGCGACCAGCTGGACCCGTGACCGAGCCGCGACCTGCGACACCCGCGCCACGTCGCGACCGAGGCCGAGCACGGTGAGGTCCACCACTGTGCGTACGCCGAGGTCGAACAGGCGGTCGAGGCCGGCAACGGCCGACTCGACCGCTGCGGCCTCGTCCCACTCGGGGTGGGGGAAGTTCAGGTCGAGCTCCGGGTGCCCCACGAACACGTGCTCGTGGATGAGCGTGACGCCGAGGTCGGACGCCTCGACGGGGCCCCTGAACGTCTGGACCTCCCCCACCACCGCCGTCATCCAGCCGTGCCTCGGATCGCCTCGTACACGGCCAGCTGCTCGTCGTTGAAGTTCTCCCGCAGGTACGTGTCGGCCTGCGTCCGGAACGCGTCGACGTCCACGTCGTCGACGACCTCCAGCGATCCGCTCTCGGCCCAGGCGTCGAGCGTCTTCTGCTCGTCCTCCTCGACACAGCCCGGCACCTGCTCGACGGCCTTGTCGACGGCCGCCTGGAGTGCGTCCTGCTGCTCGTCGGACAGCTCGTCCCAGACCTTTCCGATGATGACGAGGTTGGAGTTGGCCTGGTGCGACGACATGCTGATGTAGTCCTGGACCTCGTCGAGGCTGATCGCCTCGATGTTGACGATCGGGTTCTCCTGTCCGTCGACCGTGCCCTGCTGCAGCGCGAGGAACAGCTCCTCGTACGCGACCTCGGTGGCGTTGGCGCCGAGCGCCTTGGCGTTCATCAGGAACTGCGGCGACGCGGGGAAGCGCATGCGCAGCCCGTCGAGGTCGTCCGGGTTGCGGATCGGCTCGTTGGCGGTGAACTGCCGCATGCCGGCGGACCACGCGCCGAGCGTCCCGACGCCGGTCGCCTCCTTGAAGCCGTCGAGGACCTCGTCAGACGCGTCGTCGTCGAAGAAGCGGGCCAGGTGGTCGGCGTCGTCGAACGCGTACGCCGCGTCGAGCACGGCCACCGGCTCGTACACGGCACCGAGGGCGGAGGCGCCCTGGATGTCCATGTCGATGTCGCCGGAGACGACCGAGCTGATGCGGTCGGCATCGCCTCCGAGCGTGCTGTTGGCATGGACCGTGACCGTGAGGCCGACGTCGGCGTTCGCGACCTCGTCGGCGATCACCTGGGCGCCGCACCGGTGCTGCGGCTGGTTCTCGGTGTAGCTGTGCGCGAGCGTCAGCTCACGCTCGGTGGAGTCGCCACCGCCTCCTCCTTCGTCGTCGCCGCCGCACGCCGTGAGGGCGAGCATCGGGACGACTGCGCAGGCGGCGATCGACACGGTGCGTAGGAGCTTTCGAGCAGACATTTCAGTGGTTCCTTTCTCCGGAGGACTCCCGAGACCGATGGGTGGTGGAAGCGACGTCCGCGTCGGTGGACGAGTCGGTCTCGGCCGAGACCAGCTCGTCGAAGTCGCGGAACATCTCCTCGCGGTGAGCAGTCCTCCCTGTGAGGAGCTCGAAGGTGTCGGCGGCCTGGTGGACCGCCATCCCGGCACCGCTGAGGGTCGGGCAACCGTGTGCTCGCGCGGTACGGAGCAGCTCGGTGACCAGGGGTCGGTAGACGATGTCGGCTACCCAGCGCTGAGGTGTCAGCAGGTCGTCGGGCACGGGCGTCCCGGGGTGGTGCGCCATCCCGACCGGGGTGGCGTTGACGAGGCCGCTCGCGTCGGTGAGGGCGTCGGCGAGCGCCTCGGGGCCGTCGACGGCGACCTCGACCTCGGGAGCCGTACGCGCGAGGGTGTCGCGGAGTGCTTCGGCGCGGGCCCGGTCGGGGTCGACGAGGTGCAGGCGACCGGCGCCGAGGTCCACGAGGGCGTCGGCCACCGCGGTGCCGGCGCCGCCCGCGCCGAGGAGGACGACGGCACCGAGGTCCGCGCCGGGAAGACCCTCGCGGAAGGCGCGCGCGAACCCGGTCACGTCGGTGTTGTAGGCCCGTGTCACGCCGTCGCGGACGAGGACGGTGTTGAGCGCCCCGATGCGCTCGACCTCGGCGGACCGCTCGTCGACGAGCGGCAGCATCGTCCGCTTGATCGGATGGGTGATGTTGAGGCCGTCGAACCCGAGCTCGACCGCGGCGGCGAGCAGGCCGCGGAGGTGGTCGACGCTGAGCCTGTCGCCCTCGAGGTCGACCGTCTTGTAGACGTAGCGCAGCCCGTGGCGCTGAGCCTCGCGCTCGTGCATCTCGGGGGTGAGCGACGGCTTGACCCCGTGCCCGAGCAGCCCGACCAGGACCGAGCGGTCGGTGCCGCGTGGCGCGCTCACAGCCCGAGCTCCTTCGGGAGGTACAGGATCGCGTCGGGCCAGAAGATGATCGCGAAGCACAGTGCGAGCAGCGGGATCATGAACGGCAGCGACCCCCAGAACACCTCGGCCATCCGTGCCTTCGCGATCGCCTGCAGGACGAAGGTCACGGTGCCGACGGGCGGGGTGAGCAGGCCGATCATCTGCGACAGGATCATGAGGACGCCGAGCGCGATCGGGTCGACGCCGTACGCCGCGCTGATCGGCAGCAGGATCGGGACGGTCAGCGTCAGCACCGCGATCGCGTCGAGCGCGGTCCCCAGAACGAGCGACAGCAGCAGCACCAGCAGCAGGAACACGGTCGCGTCGTCGGTGAAGTCGAGCACCCACGTCGAGATGTGCTGGGGCACCTGCTCGCGGGCGAAGATGTAGCCGAGGAGGTTGGCCGAGGCGACGATGAGCATGATCGCACCGGTCGTGAGGACGGCCTCGGTGAGAACCTTCGGCATGTCGCGCAGCCGGAGCGTGCGGTACACGAAGCCGAGGATCAGCATGTACGCCGCGCCGACCGCGGCAGCCTCCGTCGGGGTGAAGAAGCCGCCGAGGATGCCGCCCAGGATCACGACGGGAGCGCCGAGCGGGGCGATCACGCGCTTGCCGGTCTCCCAGACGCGCGGCCAGCTGAACTCCGTGCGCTGGATGTTCGGGTCACGCCGTACCCAGAAGAACACGACGATGCAGAGCCCGAGTGCCATCAGCAGCGCGGGAACGACCGACGCCGCGAACAGCGCGCCCGTCGAGACGGCGGCAAGGCCCGCGTAGATCACCGCGGGGATGCTCGGCGGCATCACCGGCGCGATGAGCGAGGCGGCGCCGGTGACGCCGAGTGCGAACTTCTTCGAGTAGCCGCTGCGCAGCATCGCGGGGATCTGGAGCTTGCCGAGCGCGGCGGCGTCGGCGACCGCGGAGCCGCTCATCCAGGAGAAGCCGACGCTGACGCCGACGCTGACGTAGCCGAGGCTGCCGCGGACGCGGCCGAGGAGGGCGAGCGCGAAGTCGAAGAGGCGGTCGGCGATGCCTGCGTGGTTCGCGAGGCACCCGAGCAGGATGAACAGTGGGACCGCGAGCAGCGGGAAGCTCGCCGTCGACTGCGCCACGAGGCGCAGCGCGAGTCCGAGCGACTGGTCGTTGGTGAGGAGATAGAGGAGCGACGGCCCGATGAACGCGAACGCGATCGGGACGCGGATCACCAGCAGGAGCGTGATCAGGAGGCAGAGGACGAGGAGGCTCATGCGACCGGAGCCTCCGCATCGGCGTAGTCGTCGCGCGGGACGCCGAGGACGGCGTACTGCACGGCGGCGATCGTGGCGCGCAGCGCGGTGCTCACGAAGCCGATCATCGAGATCGCGTAGAACCACGACATCGGCATCTGCATCGCCGGTGACTTGACGATCCCCTGCTCCTGCACGAGGGACCACGACGCGAGAGTGAGCACGACGCCGATCGCGGCGACGATCACGCAGGACAGCACGCGCACGAACCTGCGTACGAGGTCGTTGTCGACCGTGTCGATCATCTCGATCGCGATGTGCGAGTCGGTGGTCACCAGCACGCCCGCGACGACGAAGGTCAGCCACACCAGGCAGAAGCGGGCGAGCTCGCCGGTCCACGGCCAGCCCTCGAACGGCAGGTAGCGCTGGAGCGCCTGCGCGAGCACCAGGAAGAAGATCAGGAGGAGCGCGGCGATGCCGATCGCGAGCTCGATCGCGGTGAGCGTGCGGGTCGTCCGCGAGAGCCACCGCGGGGGCTGCGTGAACAGCTCCTGGAGTCGCGCGGGGCCACGCGGCGTGGGTGTGGCGTGGGTCATAGCAGGCGAACCTAGAGAGGGTGGCAACCTGACGGCAAGCGGTTGCCATCTGGTTGCCAGATCGTGTTCCCTATGTGACATGGCCCACCCGACGATCTACGACGTCGCCGCTGCCGCCGGTGTCGCGACGTCGACGGTCTCACGTGCGTTCTCGACGCCGACGCGTGTCAGCGCCCATACGCGAGAGCGCGTCCTGGCCGCCGCGGCCGAACTCGGCTACCGCCCGAACCCGCACGCGCGAGCCCTGTTCTCGGGGCGTCACCACACGGTCGCCATGGTGGTCTCCGACATCACCAACCCGCACTACTTCGAGCTCATCCGCGGAGCGGAGCTGCGGGCGAAGGCGTCCGAGTACACGCTCGTGCTGGTCAACGCGGAGGAGTCGCCGCGGATCGAGTACGACCAGATCCAGCGCCTGGTCAGCTCGGTCGACGGCTTCGTCCTTGCCGCGAGCCGTCTCCCCGACGAGAACCTCGAGCAGATCGCGTCCCAGCGGCCCGTCGTGCTGATGAACCGGGAGCTCCCTGGGATCCCGAGCGTCGTGCTGGACCACGTCCAGGGCTGCCGCCAGATCGTCGAGCACCTGGTGTCGCTCGGGCACCGGCACCTCGTCTACCTCGCGGGACCGCGCAACTCGTGGATGGCGGCGACGCGGTGGTCGGCGCTGCGGACGGCGGCCGAGGGCCACGGGATCCGGATGGAGCGTGTCGGCCCGTTCACCCCGAAGGTGTCGCAGGGCGGCGCGGCAGCCGACGGTGCTCTCACCACGAACGCGACCGCGATCGTCGCGCACAACGACCTGCTGGCCATCGGCGTGGTGCAACGCCTCGCGCAGCGCGGTGTGCGGGTCCCGGAGGACGTGAGCGTGCTCGGCTTCGACAACATCTTCGCCTCGGACCTGTGCACGCCGAGCCTGACGACCCTCGGAGGGGCGCACGTCGAGGTCGGCCGTGCCGCGGTGGAGATACTGCTCGACATGGCGACGCCGAACGGCAAGACCCGTACGCCGCCGCGCGTCCTGCTGCCCACCGAGCTGGTGCTGCGGGGATCGACCGGAGCGGCACCGAGCGCCTGACCGGTTGACGCTGCTCGCGGGACGGCTCAGCGTTGTGCCGCGAGGCGCACGGGAGCGTCGGCGGCGGCGCCGTACCCGTCGTACGCCTCGCGTCGCTCGACGAACTCGAAGAAGACGTCGCCCAGAGTGCGTGTGTAGAAGTGCACGAACCCGCCGTCGGCGTCCTGGTCGTACAGCAGGTCGAGCGAGCGCAGCTCCGCGACGAACGCCTCGTCGAGCGCGAAGCGAGCGCGCAGGTCGTCGTAGTAGTTGTCCGGCACCGGGAGGAAGGACAGCCCGCGCTCCCGTGCCGTGCGCGCGAGTCCGACGACGTCGTCCGACGTGAACGCGACGTGCTGCGTGCGCCCTTCCTCGGCCTGCGGCTCGACGTTGAGCGGGAGGCGCACGCACCCGTCCGGGGTGCGCATCACCTGGCTGCGGACCAGGCCGCGCGGGCTCGCCACCTCGCGCGGCGGCTCGGACTCCAGGCCGAGGACGCTCTGGTAGAACAGCACCGCCTCGTCGAAGTCCTGCCATCGCTGAGTGATGTTCACGTGGTCGATCGATCGGGCGACGTCGGCCCGTCCGGGGTCGCCGTAGGTGAACTCGTCGAGCCACCGCGGATCCGGTCCGTTGTCGTTGAAGAGGATCTGCATGCCGTCGGGCGCGGCGGTCGCCGGCAGGTCCTGCTCGCCGGCGTGCGTCTGCCGGAACACCGGGGGAGCGGCGAGCTCGCGGGCGCGGGCGAGCGCGGCGTCGGCGTCGGCGACCTCGAGCCCGAACGCAGCCAGGTGGGTCGGCCGGTCGTTGCCGCGCTGCTCGTTGAGGATCACCCGCGCACGCCCGGAGGACCAGAGTCGCACCGGCTTCGTCCGGTGCCGCCCGCGGAACGTGAACCCGAGCTGCTCCAGCACGAGGTCGATCTCGTCGAGGGCTGATCCGCGCAGCTCGACGAAGTCGAACGCCTGCGGGGGAGTGATCTCGGTCAGGTGGTGCGTCGCGTCGGAGACGCCGGGCCGGCGGACCTGGTCGGCGAGCCACACCAGCGAGCGGTGGGCGTGCGCGGCCGTACGGCGTACGTCGGTCTGGCGGAAGACGTCGTTGAACACCTCGAGCGACAGCGGGCCCGTGTATCCGGCAGCGAGCACGTGACCGAGGAACGCCGTCAGGTCGAAGCTGCCCTCCCCGGGGAACAGCCGGTGGTGACGGCTCCACGAGAGGACGTCCATGGTGAGGGCGGGCGCGTCGGCGAGCTGGAGGAAGAAGATCTTGTCGCCCGGGATCTTCTCGATGTCGCTGGGGTCGTGGCCGCGCGACAGGATGTGGAACGAGTCGAGGCAGACGCCGACGTTCGGGTGGTCGGCTCGCTCGACGATCCGCCACGCCCGCCGGTAGTCGTCGACGTACTTCCCCCAGGCGAGCGCCTCGAACGCGATGCGCACCCCGTACGACGAGGCGAGCTCGCCGAGCGCGCGGAGCTGGCGTGCGGACACGTCGTCGGAGTCGATCGTGGCGGTCGCGACGTTGCTGCACACGAGCACCAGGTCCATGCCGAGGCGTTGCATCAGCTGGAACTTGGTCTCTGCGCGGCGCATGTTGTCGGCGAAGAGGTCGTCGTCCACGCCCTCGAAGTCGCGGAACGGCTGGTAGAGGTCGAGCGTGAGCCCGAGGCGTGCCGCGAGCGTGCGGATCTCCTCAGGCGACTCGTACGCGGTCACGAGGTCGGGCTCGAAGATCTCGACGCCGTCGAAGCCGGCTTCGGCGCAGGCGTGGAGCTTGGGGACGAGGCTTCCGCTGATGCAGACGGTGGCGATCGACGTACGCACGCCGTGAACGTACCATTTAGTACATTGACTCGCCAGGGGTCGAACGCCCGAGAGAACGGCCTCTGCTCGATAGGGTGGTGCCCGTGGCTGACCAGGTCCTCAAACGGCGCGACGCCGAGCGCACGAAGGCCGAGATCCTCGAGGTGGCCACGCAGGCGTTCGCCGAGGACGGCTACTCCGGTGCCCGCGTCGACGAGATCGCGGAGCGCACCCGGACGACGAAGCGGATGATCTACTACTACTTCGGCGGCAAGGAGCAGCTCTACCTCGCGGTCCTCGAGCACGCGTACCGAGGGATCCGCGAGGCCGAGGAGCGGCTCGAGGTCGGCGACCTCGGTCCCGTGGACGCCGTCCGGCGGTTGGCCGAGCTGACCTACGACCATCACGTCGAGCACCAGGCCTTCATGCGTCTGGTCGCCATCGAGAACATCCACCGTGGCGAGGGCGTACGCAAGCTGGAGGTGCTCCGCGACCTCGGCAAGCCGGCGATGGAGGTCCTCGAGTCGATCCTCGACCGGGGGATCGCCGACGGGGTGTTCCGCGCGGACGTCGACGCCCTCGACGTGCACCTGCTGATCAGCTCGTACTGCGTGTTCCAGGTCGCCAACCAGTACACGTTCGGCTACCTGTTCGACGTCGACCTGCTCGCCGACGGCACGCGGCCGAGGCTGCGCGCGATGATCGGCGACGTCGTCGTCGCGTGGTTGGCGGCGCCCGGGCGCTGAGCCCCGCCCGCCTCGCGTCCTTCCCGCTGGTCGACGCTTCCCTCCCGCTGGTCGGCGCTCCCTTCCCGCTGGTCGGCGCTCCCTTCCCGCTGGTCGGCGCTCCCTTCCCGCTGGTCGAGGCGCGAAGCGATCGAGACCCCGCTGGTCGACGCTTCCTTCCCGCTGGTCGAGGCGCGAAGCGATCGAGACCCCTCCCCGCGCTTCGGCGCTGATCCGGCGACCCCAGACCCTTGCCAGGGTGCAACGCGGGGTGCCATTGTTATCGCACGGTAAGTGGAAGATATTTCCAGAATACCGAAAGATATCCTGTCGAACCCCGCTCCGCGACACCGTCGCGTCGGCTGATCGAAGGAGTTGCCATGGCGAAGAGGACGCTCGTACGAAGGGTGGTCACCGTGCTCGCAGGGATGGCCGCCGTCATCCTGGCGATCGCGCCGGCGCACGCGCTGGAGGTGCCCAAGTCGCTCATCGCCGAGGACTTCCCCGATCCCGACATCGTGAAGGTCGGCAACACCTGGTACGCCTACGCGACCAACAACTACCGGCACGTGCCCGTCGCGAGCGCGCCCACCATCGACGGACCCTGGACGGTCCGGGGCGACGCGATGCCTGGCGGTCCGTCCCCCAGCTGGGCGCAGGCAGGGGCGACCTGGGCGCCAGACGTCCACGCCAACCCCGACGGGTCCCTCACGATGACCTACACGGCGCGCCACGCCGCGTCGGGCAGACAGTGCATCGGAGTCGCGACCGCGTCGTCGGCCCTCGGTCCGTTCACGCCCGTCGGGGGAGGGCCGTTGATCTGCCCGCTCTCCCAGGGCGGTGCGATCGACGCCAACACCTTCGTCGCAGCCAACGGCACGCGCTACCTGCTCTGGAAGAACGATGGCAACGCGGTCGGGCAGACGTCGACGCTGTGGCTGAGCCAGACGACGAGCAACGGTACGGCGCTGGTCGGCGGTGCGACCGCCCTGATCACCACGCCTGCCGGCACCGTCATCGAGGCGCCGGACCTCGTGCAACGTGGCAGCTCGTTCGCGTTGGTCTACTCGGCCGGCGGCTACGGCGGTTGCGGCTACTCCACGTACTACTCCTCGGCACCCAGCCTCAACGGACCGTGGGCGACCGGCCAGGTGCTGATGACGCAGGGGAACTCCGGGATCTGCGGGCCGGGCGGTGGCGACGTCGTCACCGCCGCCGACGGCCTCACCGGCGGCGACAAGTTCGTCTTCCACGGATGGGTGAACGGCGCGCGCCACATGTACTCGATCGACCTGTCGTGGTCCGGGACGACACCCGTGCAGGGTGGGAAGCGCGCGTCGTCGCTCGACGGCGACATGCGCTCCGAGATCGCCTACGTCGAGGCGTCGGGCGACGTGCGGGCGTGGCACAACGACGGTGGGTTCCTCGCGGGTCCGTACGGCGACTCGAGGGTCATCGCCAGCGGGTACGACCCTGCGAGGCTGCGGTTCGCCGATCTCGACGACGACGGCAAGGCGGAGATGATCCACATCCAGGTGGACGGTCAGATCCGCGCCTTCCACAACGACGGCGGGTTCGCGGCGTCCCCGTTCGGACAGTCGCACGTCATCGCGGCCGGATTCGCCGACCCCTCGCGCGTCCGCTTCGCCGACCTGGACGACGACGGCCGGGCCGAGCTGATCCAGTTCCAGAGCAACGGTGACGTCTGGGCGTGGCACAACGACGGCGCGTTCTCCGCGTCGCCGTACGGCAACTCGGTCGTCATCGCGACGGGGTTCACGCCCGAGCGTACGAACTTCGCCGACCTGGACGCCGACGGCCGCGCGGAGATCACTCTCGTCCAGCCGAACGGTGACGTCTGGGCCTGGCACAACGACGGTGGATTCTCGTCCTCCCCGTACGGGATGTCGGTCGTCGTCGCAGACGGCTTCACCGACCCGTCCCGTCTGCGCTTCGCCGATCTCGACGACGACGGACGCGCCGAGGTGGCGATCATCCTCGCAGGCGGCGACGTCCGCGCCTGGCACAACGACGGCGGGTTCGCGGTACGGCCGTACGGCAGCTCCGTCGTGATCGCGGGCGGGTTCACGGACCCTTCGCGCACCTTCTTCATCTGAGCGAGCGACAACCCAACCAGAAGTTCGACGCAGGGAGGCTGGCATGACCGACGTATCCAGACGACGCATTCTCCAACTCACCGGTGGTGTGGCGGCGGGGGGTGCTCTCGTCGTGGCCGCACCACGGGCGCTCGTCCCCGAAGCCGAGGCCGACACGTTCGTGTCGACCGCGCTGGGTCCGGGCAGCCCGGAGCCCAACGTCGACCGCGCCAAGCACTGGTGGCTGCCGCAACGCAACGTGTGGACGCCGATCGGCTGGAAGGGGCATCTCTTCCGCTTCAACTCGATCTACAACGGTGCGCTCATCTGCGACCCGAGCTGGGTGATCGCCGCGAAGCCGAACACGCAGCCGTACTTCGGCAAGAACTTCCAGCTCACGGTCGTCATGCCCAAGCGTGAGGGCGGGTTCCCGGCGTTCCCGACGTCCGTGCACGAGGTGTGGGACGACGATCTCGGGTTCCGGAAGCAGGGCTGGGACGAGGACCGCGACGCGCCTCTTCTCTGGACCGAGTACCGCCGGCAGGAGGGGCTGATCATCCGGCAGAGCGTCTTCGGGCACATCCCCGGTGGCGGCGACGTCGAGACCGCGGTCGAGCCCATCTACGCGTGGGTCCGTTTCGAGGTCGTGTACGTCGATCCCGTGAAGGCGCCGAAGGACTTCACGTTCCAGCTGTGGCTGAGCAAGGCCTACATGAAGCCACGCGGACCGTACGAGCAGGAGAACGGCGTACCCCTGACCGTCGTCCCCGACGAGGCCCCGATCGAGGGCGGGTTGACGATGCAGCGCGTCTGGAACCCGTCCGGCAAGGCGATCACGGTGCCGATCACCGACAAGGACGGCAAAGTCCGGCTCATGGTGACGACCGCCGAGAAGGGCACCATCGCCATGGAGAAGAACTCCGGCCGGGACGGCGTGTACGACCTGCGCCTCGGCCTGCCCGTCGAGGTCGGTGCGCACGTCGACCTGCAGATCCCGATGCTCCCGCAGCCGCTCGCCGACGTGAAGGCCGAGATCGCTCCCGGGCGCGAGGCGGTGCTCGCCGAGTGCGAGGCCTACTGGCGGCAGCGGGAGAGCACCGTCGCGACGGTCAAGACCCCAGAGAACTACGTCAACCAGGTCATCAGGCGAGGGCCGCAGCTGGCCGAGGTCGTCGCGGAGAAGAGCCCCGACACCGGGCTGTTCTCGTTCCTCTCCGGCTCCTACGCGTACGACGTCCTCTGGAGCACGCCGACGTCGATGGTCAGCCACATGTTCCTCGACCGGCTCGGCTACCACGACGTCGTCGAGAAGCACGCCGAGATCTACATGGTGACGCAGGGCACCCGCAAGCCGCCGAGCTCGGTGTTCCCTGAGGGGTCGTACCCCGGCTACCTCTCGACTCCCAAGACGCTCCAGTCCATCGACTGGATGAGCGACCACGGCGCGATCCTCGAGATCCTCAGCACGCACGCGATCGTCACAGACCGCCGGGACTTCATCGACCGGTGGATCGAACCGATCGTGAAGGCGTGCGACTACATCGTCGACGCGTGCGGTCGGACCAACCACGACGGCGTGAAGGGGATCATGCCGCCCGGCCACTCGACCGACGAGGGCGTCGAGACGCAGGGCTTCATCGCGCAGTGCTTCACCTACAAGGGCCTGCGTACGGCCATCGACCTGCTGACCCGCGAGAACCACCCGAGGGCGGCGGAGTTCGCCGCGTTCGCCGACGGCTTCAAGCGCACGTTCGTCGACGCCGTCCACGCTCTCGCGGACCGCTCGAAGAAGTGGACCGACGAGGACGGCAAGGAGTGGCCGGTCTTCCCGCCGCAGTTCTCCGGCACGGGTGTGTGGGACGACTTCACAATGCTCGACACCGGCGCGCTGATGTCGGTCTGGGCTGGCCTGATGCCGGCTTCGGACCCGCTGATGAGGTCGTTCGTCGAGTTCTTCCGGGTCGGACCCAACACGAAGCTGTTCGATCCGGTGCACCACTCCGCTCTCTACCGAGCGGTCCTCGACCACGAGCAGTCGTCGAGCGAGCCCTGCTACAGCTGGAACATGTTCCACAACTGGGAGCTCGGTGACCGTGACCGCTACCTGGAGGGGATGTACGGCCTGCTCGTCGGCGGCCTGTCTCAGGACACCTACATCTCGAGCGAGCACCGCCACGCCATCTACGGCAACCTGTTCAGCCACCCGATCGTGGTGTGGTCGGTCCTGCACGCGGTGATCGACGACTCGCTCTCGCCACAGGACCTCCACCTGATGCGGATGTGCCCCAACGAGTGGCTCTCGTCCGAGGAGAAGACCGAGTTCCTGAAGGTGCCGACCAAGTTCGGGCAGGTCGATCTCTCGTTCAAGCTGTCCGGCGACGGACGCACGCTCGACGTCAGCTGGAAGGGCCGCTGGCACCACCAGCCCCGCAAGGTCATCCTTCACGGCGTCCCGGGTTCGGGCGTCAAGTGGGTCAAGGTCAACGGTCGCAAGTACCGCGCGCAGGAGAGGATCGTCCTCTGATGTCCAGGAAGTCAATCACCCGTCTGGGGGCGCTGACCACGGCGCTGCTCATCGGACTCACCGGCACGCAGGCGGTCGAGGCGTCGGCCGCGCCGCGCGACGGACGCGACTCTCGGGCGAAGGTCCGTCCGCACCCGAAGGCGAAGCCGACCTGGAACGCCGCGAAGCTGCGGTCGCCCGCCGACCGCAAGAAGGCGAAGGGCAAGTCCGCGCAGGACGCTGCTCCCCAGCAGGACCTGGCGAAGGCGCTCGCCGCGGCTTCCCTGCCACCCGACGTCACCGGCGACGGCCGAGCCGACCTCGTGGCACAGATGTCCGCGCCGGACGCGGGTGCTCTCCGCATCTACGACCACAACGGCTCGACCACCTCCAACCCGTGGACGGGGGCGTTCCGGACGACCACCACGCGATGGGACTTCGCCGACCTGGCCGTTCTCGCCGACCTCACCGGCGACGCCCTGGACGACCTCATCGTGCGAGACCCGGGGGCGGACGGTGGAACGCTCTGGGTCTACCCGAACAACGGGGACCCGGCCGACCCGTGGACGACGCGGGTGCACGCGGGCACGGGCTGGAACCTCGCTGACACCATCCGGGTCGGAGACGTCACGCGGGACGGCAACGCCGACCTGCTCGTCCGCGACCCGTCCAACTCCGGTGGCACGCTCTGGGTCTACCGCGGCAACGGGTCGACCACCTCCAACCCGTGGACGACCTCACCGATCTGGTCGGGCACCGGCTGGAACCTCGCGAACGCGTTGATGCTCGGAGACGCGACCGGCGACGGCAATCCCGACATCGTCGCGCGCGACGGCAGCGGGAACATCCTCGTGTACCCCCACAACGGCGCGACCACCTCGAACTTCTGGACCTCGATCATCACCGGGGTCAGCGGGTTCGGGCTCGGTGATCGGCTCGAGCTGGGCGACGTGACCGGCGACGACAGGCCCGACATCCTCGCGCGGTCGGAGACGGGGTCGCTGAAGGTGCACCCAGGCCTGGGGACCACGCCCGGGAGCATGTGGTCGGCCTCGACGAGCTTCCCGGCGGGCACGGGCTTCACCTACGCGACCGGCCTGCTGCTCGGCGACGTCGACGGCGACGGCTCGCCGGAGCTCGCGGGGCGGCTCGGCAAGGGACAGAGCCTGTTCGTGCTGCCGAACAACGGTTCCACCACCGGCAACCCGTGGACGTCGCTGCGCGCCGCGGGCGAGGAGTGGGGGTTCGCCTCGCGCATCCTGGTCGACGACGTGAACGGAGACTCCCGGCAGGATCTTCTGGTTCTCGACCGGGCAGCGGCCAACGGCACGCTGTGGATCTACCTCAACAACGGTGCGACGACCGGGAACCCCTGGCCGACCCGGTACTTCGCCGGCACGGGCTGGAACATCTTCAACATGCTCGTGGCAGGTGACGTCACCGGCGACGGGAAGACCGACATCGTCGGACGGCAGCCGGGTGGCGACCTGTATGCCTACCCGGGCAACGGAGTGACCACCGGGTTCCCGTGGGACTCGCGGGTGTGGGTCGGGAGCAACTGGCAGTACGCGTCGCACCTCGCCCTGCACGACATCGACACCGACGGCTACGCCGATCTCGTCGACCTCGAGAACGACGGTTCGCTGTGGGTCTTCCCGACCGCGACCGGGGATCCGATCGCCGTCGACGGGGACTGGTCGGGCGTCACCTCGCTCGACGTCGCCTTCGTCGACGGGACGCCGAACCCCGACCTCGTCGTCCGTGACTCGTCGGGCTCCGTGTGGATCCATCCGGGGAACGGCGCGACCGCGGCCAACCCGTGGACGACTGCACGCCGCTTCGGTGGCAACGGGTTCGAGTCGGCCGTCTCGTTCGGGATGTGAGGGGCGTGAGCCAGCGCAAGGAGAGCGTCGCCACGCCGCAGGCACCTGCACCGCGCGGGTGGTACTCCCAGGCCGTCGTCGTCGGCGACCTCGTCGTCACGGCCGGTTTCGGTCCGGTCGACCCGGAGACCCGTGAGCTGGTCGGCGGCGACGACGTCGCGGAGCAGACCCGGCAGACGCTGCGCAACGTCGCGGCGGCGCTCGCTGCTGCGGGGGCGGATCTGCAGGACACGGTGAAGGTCACTGCCCACCTCGCGGACATCGAGCGGGACTGGGACGGGTTCGACGCCGCGTACCGGGAGTTCTTCACCGAGCCCTTGCCCGTACGGACGACCGCGGGGTCGGAGCTGGGCGGGATCCTGGTCGAGATCGATGTGATGGCCGTGAAGGGCAGCGGCGCAGCCGCTGTCTGACCTCTGACCCAGGTGGCGCCGCCCCACGCGGGATGCGCCACCTGGGTCGACCCGCGTCTAGACCCCTGCGACTCGCAGCCCTGCGCCGTACGCGGCGGTGCTGCTCACCGCACGACCTCACCTGGCGTCACGTCGAGAAGCGCGAGCTCCTCCCGTGTCGGAAGTCCCTCCCAGTCGCCTCGGGAGGCGACGGCGAACGCACCGACGGTGTTCGCGCGCTGGAGCCGGTCGGGTTCGGGCAGGCCGTCGAGCAGGCCCGACAGGTAGCCGGCCACGAACGCGTCGCCGGCCCCGATGACGTCGACAGCACGCACCCGGCGCGCGGGGGAGCGGACGACGCCGTCGGCCGTGTAGGACGTCGCGCCGTCCGATCCCTGCTTCACGACGACCGCTCGTGCTCCGGCGGCGAGGAGCTGTCCTGCCTGCTCGGCGATCGTCCCGCTCGGGGCGACGAGGCCGAGCTCGTCCTCCGACGCGATGACGACGTCGACCAGGTCGATCACGCTCGACAGGGCGGTGCGAGCCGTGTCGGCGGACCACAGCCGGCTCCGGTGGTTGACGTCGAGCGACACCACTGCTCCGCACTCGCGTGCGAGTCGCGCTGCTGTGCGTACCGCGTCGGCTGCTGTCTCGCTGAGCGCCAGCGTCACGCCTGTGAGGTGGACGATGCGTGGCGAGCCTTGAGCGAACGCGACGGCGACATCGTCTCCCGACACCGTGCTGCCAGCGGAGCCGCGCCGGTGGTAGTCCACGCGCGCGACTCCTGCGACGCGGTTCTCGAAGACGACGATCCCCGTCGGCTCGTCACCCCGACGGATGCTCGAGACGTCGACGCCCTCGGCCCTGAGCGTCCGGACGACCAGCTCGCCGATCTGATCAGGCCCGACGACACCGACCCAGCTGGAGGAGTGGCCGAGTCGGGAGAGGCCGATCGCGACATTGCTCTCGGCGCCGGCGACTCCGAGCGCCATCGTGCCGCCGAGCTGCACCCGGCCCTCGCCCCGCAGGCATCCCATGGCTTCGCCGAGGGTGAGCACGTCAGTCATGCGTGGCCCTTCCAGGCGTCGGTGAGGGACCGCGCGTGGTCGCGTACGACGTCCCACTGCTCCGCGGCGACGCGTGCCTCGGAGACGAGCGCGCTGCCGATGCCGACACCGGCCGCCCCGGCTCCCGCGTACGCGCGAAGGTTTCCGGCGTCCACCCCTCCGGTGGGCAGGAGTGGGACGTCCGGCAGGGGGTCGCGGAGGGCGCGGAGATAGTCAGGGCCGCCGACCGCGGTGATCGGGAACACCTTCACCGTGTCTGCGCCGAGGAGCCAGGCGTTGTCGATCTCGGTCGGGGTGAGGGCGCCGCACGCGACCGGGATGTCGTGCGTGCGCGCGACCTCGAGCACGCCGGGAACAGTCGTGGGTGTCACGAGGAACGTCGCTCCGGCGGAGATCGCGGCTTCGGCCTGTGCAGGGGTGCGGACCGTCCCGACTCCCACGAGCGCCTCCGGGTGGCGCCGCCTCCAGCGCTCGACCGTCGCGTGCGCGTCCGGCGTCGTTGCCGTCACCTCGAGGTGCTCGACGCCGCCGGCGATGAGCGCGTCGACGAGCCTGTCGGGGGCCGGTCTGTCGCGGAGCCGGATGATGGCCACGACGCCGGTGATTCGTGAAGTCGCTGCCGGGGGAGTCGCCACGGCACACCTTCCTTCGATATTGCGAAAAAGCAATCGAGATATAGAATAATCTACCGGCGGGCCGTGGTGTCGACCAGTCTGCCCGCTGCAACGATGCACAGGCAATGGCGACGAGAGGCGAAGGTTGGTCCATGGATGATCGCAGCAAGTCAGCGGAGCGGCCCGCGTCGCCGGGTGTCGACCGGGCGCTCACGGTTCTCGAGTGCCTCGTCGAGGCCGACGAGGAGCTCACGCTGACGGCACTCGCCAAGGTCACGAACATTCCGCTCGCCACCTGCGCGAGCATCGTCTACACGCTCGAACAGCGCGGGTACGCCTCGCGACGTGTGGTGGGACGCAGCCACTTCTGGCGCCCGACGTTGCGCCTGTACGGACTCGCGAGCCAGCTCGTGCGCGACACCGACCTCTCGCGTGTCGCGACGGGTGAGATGCGAGCACTCGCCGACAGGCTCGGGATGCCTGTCCACATGGGCGTGCTCGACGGCCACTCGGTCGTGTACGTCGCCAAGGCAGCGACGCCGGGCTTCGTCCAGTTCGACACCTACTCCGGCAAGATCGCTCCCTTCAACCTCACGGCCCTCGGGCGCGCCATCGCGGCGTACCTCGACCCCGACGAGCTCGACCCGCTCCTCTCGAAGCTGACACCGGGCCGAGGCCCCAACGCGCCGAAGGGGGGCAAGAAGGCGTTCCGGGCCCTGTTGGAGACGGTGCGCGAGCAGGGGTACGCCGTTGAGCAGGAGGAGGAGCAGGCCGAGATCTCGTGCGTCGCTGCCCCGTTCTTCGGCATCGACGGGAGCGTGGCGGGTGCGCTCGGTGTGACGGGATTCGCCCGTGACCTCACACCGGATCAGATGCGTGTCGCCGCCGCCGGCCTGGTGGACCTGACCACGGAGGTCTCGCGTCGTCTCGGATGTCCGCCCGAGTCGTTGCCAAGCGTGGTCCCTGTCTCGTAATGTTCGTGTATCGAGAAACATTTCCGATATTTCGAGCATAGGAGCATGGTGTGGCCTCGATTGCCGCGCTCTGGGCGCACTCCGACCGCGAGAGACTCGCGCGCTGGTTGCCAGATGCGCTCGTCCTCGTGCCGATCGGCGCGACCGAGCAGCACGGGCCGCACCTTCCGACCGGCACCGACGCCCTCATCGCCGGCGAGGTCACGTGGCGTGCCGCCCAGCAGGCGGCCGGCCGCTCGACCCGCCCGTTGCTCGTCACTCCCACGCTGGAGCTGGGTGCGTCGGACCACCACCTCGCGTTCGGGGGCACCCTCTCCCTGAAGCCGGCCACCCTCCTCGCGGTCCTCGCGGACGTGCTCGGTTCGATCGCCACCCAGGGAGGGCGACGTGCTGTCCTCGTCAACGGTCACGGCGGCAACGTCGGCGTCTGCCATGCCGCGGCGGCCGACGCCGCGGTCTCGCTCGGGATCGCGGTCGGTCACCTGGACTACTGGCGTCTCGCCGGTCGTGAGGACGGGGTGTTCGTCCCCGGGCACGCCGGCGAGTTCGAGACCTCGCTGATGCAGGTGCTCCTCCCCGCCGGGGTCGGTACGCCACCGCCGCGGTCTGCAGCGCCGGCGCTCGTCGCGGTCGACGACGTCGACGTGCACACGACCGCGCTGTGGGCGTCGATCGACGGCTACACCGACCTTCCCGAGAAGGCGGACGAGGCGGCAGGGCAGCGCCGCCTCGACCACGTCGTCGAGCAGATGGCGAAGCGATTCCTCGACCTGGCGGAGGCACTGTGATCGACTTCCACACCCACACCCCCTCGTGGCGCACGAGCAGCTGGTTGGGGGGAGTGAGCTTCGGTGCTGACGAGTTCGTCGGGTTCATGGACGTCGCAGGGATCGAGCGGGCCGTGGTCCTCAGCCACGACGGACTGTTCGACCCGTCGCCCTCGACGAACGACGACCTCGCCGCCTTCGTCGCGGAGTTCCCGGACCGACTGCTCGGGTTCGGCACCGTCCACCCTCGACTCGAGGGCGCTCCGGAGGAGGTCGCACGCATGATGGGCCCGCTCGGGCTGCGCGGGCTCAAGCTCCACCCGTGGCTGCAGGGGTTCAGCATGCACGAGGCCAGCCTCGACCCGATCTGCGAGGTGCTCGCGGCGGAGGGAGGGATGCTCCTCAGCCACGACGGCACGCCTCCGTACTCGACGGCCGGCCAGATCGCGGCGCTCGCGCGACGGCACCCGACCCTCCCCGTCGTGCTCGGCCACGGCGGCCTGCACGACACGTGGCGCGAGGCGCTCACTCTGGTCAGCGAGACGGAGAACCTCTACCTCTGCATCTGCGGCACCCCGCCGTACGCCGCGCGCGAGATCCTGGCGAAGGCCCCACCGCACAAGGTCCTCTTCGGGACGGATGCCGGACTCTCCGACCGCGTCAGCCAGGACTACGCGGTGGCTCGGGTCCGGGAGATCGAAGGGTGGGGCATCACGCCCGAGCAGAAGCAGGCGATGCTCGTCGACAACCCGCGGGCGCTCCTCGACGGTGCCCGATGAGAGCGACCGTGGCCGCGGTGCACACCGCGCCGATGACGCTCGACGTGAATCCCGACCTGGTCGTACGGGGAGCCCGCGGAGTGCACGACCGCTCCGAGTTCCTGCTGGTGCGCGTCGTCACCAGCGACGGCGTCGAAGGATTCGGGGAAGTGAGTGCCACGCCGCTGTGGAGCGGCGAGGACGGGACGAGCGCCGACCACTTCGTCCGTACGAGGCTCGCGCCGGCGATCATCGGGCGCCCGCTCGCGTCCGTCGCCGACCTGGAAGACCGGATGGACCGTGTGCTCGCGGGCAACCCCTTCACCAAGGCCGGTGTGGCCACCGCGCTCTGGGACGCGTACGCCCGCACGCTCGACGTGCCGCTCGCGGTGGCGCTCGGCGGTCCCCGGCGCGAGACGGTCGATATCAAGCTCTCGTTGTCCGGAGACGGCGACGCCCTCGAGCCGATGGTCGCGGCCGCGAGGAAGCTGGGTTTCGACGCCTTCAAGGTGAAGGTCGGGCTCGAGGTCGCTGCTGACGTCGCGCGCGTCCGCACGGTGCGTGAGCTCGTCGGTCCCGACGTGTTCGTAGGAGCCGACGCGAACGGCGGGTGGAGCCGGTCCGATGCCTTCCGAGCGATCCCGCAGATCGCGGCCGCCGGAGCCGCGTTCATCGAGCAGCCCGTCGCACCCGGCGACCTCGACGGTCTTGCGGCCACGCGCCGACACGGTCTGCCCGTCGTCGCGGACGAGTCGGTGTTCGGGATGTCGGACCTCACTCGTCTCGTCCGTTCGGAGGCGGCGGACTGCGTGAGCCTGTACATCGGGAAGAGCGGCGGCCCGGGACGCGCTCTGGCCATGGGCAGCGTCGCCGCGGCGTTCGGGCTGGACGTGGTCATCGGTTCCAACGGCGAGTTCGGGCTGGGTGCTGCCGCCCAGCTGCACGTCGCGTGCGCGCTGCCTCGTCTGTCCGCCGACATCCCCTCGGACATCATCGGCGCCTTCTACTACCGCGAGGACGTGCTCGCGGACCCTCTCGACAGCGACGGCCGTACCGTCCGGCTGGGTGCCGGCGCAGGCCTCGGTGTCCGCCCCCGACCCGACCTGATCGAGGAGCTTCGATGATCGTCGACGTCCATGCCCACACCCCGACGCACCGCGAGTCGGTGCCCGAGTCGGAACGCAAGGTGTTCACGACCTGGCGCACCGACCGTCCCGTGGTGACCACCAACTCGTGGGCGGAGTTCGACACGGCGATGGAGGCGGCCGACGTCACGATCGTCTTCAACATCGCGGTCCCCGACCCGGAGGCCGCGACGGGGATACCTCATCCACCGGAGCGGACGAACGACGCGACCGCGGAGTTCGTCGCGCACGACCCGGCGCGGCGCATCGGCTTCATGTCCGTCGACCCCACCGAACCGGATGCGTTCGACGAGGCCGAGCGGTGTCGTGAGCTCGGGCTGGTCGGCGTGAAGCTCGGGCCGAACTACCAGAACTTCGACCCGCTCGGGGACGAGGCGCTCGCCTTCTACGCCTACTGCGAGAAGAACGCGCTCCCGATCGTCTTCCACCAGGGAGCGTCGCCGATCCGCGCCGCCCCGCTGCGCTACACGTACCCGCTCGTGACCGACGAGGTCGCCCTCCGGTTTCCCGAGCTGCGCATCGTGATGGCGCACATGGGCCATCCCTGGGGCAAGGAGACGGTCGTCACGATCCGCAAGCATCCGCACGTGTACGCCGACGTGTCGTCGATCTACCTGCGGCCATGGGTCTGCTACGAGTCGCTGCTGGCGGCCGTCGAGTGGGGCTGCACGCACAAGCTCCTGCTGGGCTCCGACTTCCCGATCGCCAACACGGGAGAGGCGATCGCCGGCCTTCGCGCGGTGAACACGATCCTGGAGGGGACGAGACTCCCGCGGGTCCCGAGCGAGCTCGTCGAGGGCATCATCCACGCCGACGCGCTCTCGGCGCTCGGCCTCTCGGTCGGAGCGCCAGCATGATCATCGATGCACACGTCCGCCTCGGGCGCGGACGCGAGGTCGTCCTCGAGCCCGAGGCGCTGATCACGTCGATGGACCGGCTCGGGATCGACAAGGCGCTCGTCGCACCGGACGAGCGGTGCATCGCCGTGGACGACCGTGAGGGCAACGACCGGGTTGCGGCTGCTGCCGCGGCGTCCGGCGGCCGGCTGATCCCCTACGCCGTCGCCAACCCGTGGCGTGGCGCCCGGGCGGTCGACGAGCTGCGGCGCGCCCGGGATGCAGGAGCGCGAGCGTTGTGCGTCGACAGTGTCCTCCAGGGCTTCGACCTGCTGGACGGCCTGCTCGATCCGTTGCTGGAGTTCGCCCGGGACGCAGGGTGGTTCGTCTACGTTCGGACCGGTACGCCGCCGAGCGCGCTCCCTCTCCCGCTGGCCAGTCTCGCCCGCCGCTTCCCTGACGTGGCCTTCGTGATGGGGCGGAGCGGCGCGACGGACTTCTGGATCGATGCCGCGCCTGCGTTGCGCTACGCCGGGAACCTCTTCGGAGACACGTGCTACGCCCCGTGGGACACGGTGCTTGCCGCGCTCGCCGCTGATCCAGAGATCGGGGCGTCGCGTCTGGTCTTCTCGACCGACTCGCCCTACACGGTGCCGGAGGCAGAGCTCAGCCGTGTGACGGACTGGCCTATTACCGACACCGAGCGCGCCGAGGTCCTCGGCGGGGTGGTCGGGCGCCTGCTCGGCTGACTCCGCACGGGACCGTTCCGGGGAATCCTTTCCACCCTCTTGTGGACCACGACCCGGGAGTCTTAGTATCTCATTACGCGAAAACATTTTCGAAATAACGAAACTTCAACGCAGATTGGGCACCGAGAGCAGATGACGATCGACGCAGGTCCGCAGACATCGACCGCAGAGCAGGAGAGCGTCACCGCCGACGCGGCTGCCCTCGTCAAGGGCGTCTCGCCGGTGTTGGAGGTCCCGTTCACGGATCGGGGCGAGATCGACGAGGAGGGTTTCGCCCGCGTCGTCGACTACGTGGTCGGCACCGGGGTGAGCAGCATGATGTTCCCCGGGTTCGCCTCGGAGTTCTACAAGCTGACCGAGGGGGAGCGCGCGAGGCTCCTGGCGATCCTGCTCGGCATCACCGGTCCGAGGCACGACGTCGCCGCGATCGTCGCGGTCCAGGACCACGCGACCGTCCTCGCTGCGACGCGTGCCCGTGAGGCGGTCGACGCGGGGGCCGACCTCATCAACCTGCTTCCCCCGTACCTCCTCTCGCCGTCACGTGCCGCGATCGTCGAGCACGTCGTCGCGGTCCTGGAGGCGGTCGCGCCGACCCCGGTCGTCCTGCAGTACGCGCCGTCGGAGACGGGGACGAGTCTCGACGCCGGGATCCTCGCTGGCCTCGCCGCGAAGCACGCCAACCTTCGGCTCGTGAAGGTCGAGTCGAGCCCGCCCGGTCGCCTGATCGGCGAGCTCGCCGAGCTGCAGCCGCCGCTGGCCGCGATCGAGGGGTACGCCGGCGTGCAGCTGCCGGACGCGTGGCGTCGCGGAGCGGTCGGGACACAGCCCGGCTGTTCCTTCACCGAGATCTACGTCCAGATCTGGAGCCTGCTCAGCTCGGGCGAGATCGCCGCCGGGGAGGACCTTCACCGACGGCTCCTGCCGTTCATCTCGTACTGGATGCTCGACACCGAGCTCATCATCGCCGCCGAGAAGCGCATCTCATTCCGTCGCGGGCTCTTCGCCAGCGACTTCTGTCGCGGACCGGCACACAAGCTCGACGCAGAAGAGCTGCGTCGGATCGAGGTCTTCCTCGAGGAGTTCTCGGACCTGCTGCCAGATCTGTCCCCGCGGCATTGACGACAGCCCAACTACTGGCACACCAACGAAGAAGGGGAGGACCTGCAGTGTTTGCACTACGAAAGCTGTTGGTCGTCGGGGCGGTCGTCGTTCCGATGATGACGCTGGCGGCATGTGGTTCCGGGGGCGACGACCAGCCCGACGCTCCCGCAGCGTCGAGCTGGCAGAGCGAGATCGAGGGCGGGCCGATCGAGGTCGGCGTCCTGCCGGCGACGGGCACTCCGTCCTTGGCGTTCCTGGAGAAGATCGCCGACTCCATGGCGACCGACATCTCCGGCACCGACGTCAAGCTCACGTTCGCCAACACCGAGGCGCGTCCGGCGCTCGAGCAGCGGTGGCGGTCCGGTGACGGCCTCGACGTCGACTACACGATGTTCGACGGCACGAACGACGCCCTGCTCGCATGGGCGGACGACGGCAAGCTCCTCGACCTCCTGCCGTACCTCGAGCAGGAGGACGAGACGACCGGCGCGCCGTGGATCGACTCGTTCTCGCCGGCCGTGCGGCAGTTCATGGAGCACCCGGAGAGCAAGGGGATCTACGGCGTGCCCTCGGAGCTCTCGCTCCAGGTGCTCTTCTACAACGCCAAGATCTTCAAGGACAACGGCATCACCCCGCCGGCGACCTGGGACGACCTGACGGCCGCGGCGACGAAGCTGAAGTCCGCGGGCGTCGACCCGATCGCCGTGACCGGGCTGTTCGAGCCGTACATGGGGATGTGGACCGACAACCTGTGGATGCGCACCGTCGGCTACGACAAGGTGCACGAGGTGCTCATCGAGGGCAAGGGCAGCATCACCGACGATCCTGGCTTCCTCGACGGCCTGACCAAGATGCAGGAGCTCCGTGACCAAGGAGCGTTCCTCGAGGGCTTCGAGGGCACCGACTTCACCGCCGCGCAGGCCCAGTTCTTCCAGGGCAAGGCGGGGATGATCCTGATGGGCAGCTGGCTCGTCAGCGAGATGAAGGACGTCATCCCGGCCGACTTCGACCTCGGTGTCATCGCGTTCCCGACCGTCGACGGCGGCGCCGGCGACCAGGCCGGGATGATGGCGGCCGCCCAGCTGATGTCGGTGAACGCCGAGAGCGAGAACATCCCGCTCGCGCTCGAGTGGGTGCGACGCGTCACGAGCGTCGAGACGCAGACCGCTCGCGCCGAGGAGATCGGCGAGGTGTCGGCCGTCAAGGACGTCCCCAGCCCTCCGGGACTCCCCGGGATCGCCGAGGTCGTCGGCAGCGCAGACCAGCTCTATCCCGCCTACTACGGGATCCTGCAGTCCAAGGCGAGCGAGGTCGTCTACCCCGAGATCGCCAAGCTCGTCTTCGGCAAGCAGGACGCCGAGGAGACCCTGGCCGCACTGGACGAGGGTCTGAAACGGGTCTACGGGAACTGACCCCTGCGTTTCCGTCCGCTGTCGCGGGTCCCCGGGATCGAGGACCCGCGACAGCACCCCACTCAACGGAGGCTCCATGCTCAGGAAAGCCCAGCGACGGATCATCGTCCCGTTCCTGCTCCCGGCGTTCGTGCTGTTGGCGCTCTTCTTCCTCTACCCGCTCGCCCGGACCGTCGACCTCTCGCTCAACGAGTTCAGTCGTACGGGGTCCATGACGTTCGTGGGGACCGATCAGTACGAGCGACTCGTCGGCGACCCGGATTTCATGAACGCGTTGAAGAACACGTTCCTCCTGACGATCATCGGCGCGCTGATGCTCTTCCCGCCGGCCGTGACGATCGCGTGGGCGCTGTCCCACCGTCTGCGCGGCGAGCGGTTCTTCAGGTTCTTCGTCTTCGCGCCCGTCGTGCTGTCCGTCGCCGTCGTGTCGATCATGTGGAAGTTCCTCTACCACCCGACGCTCGGGCTCATCAACCCGGCGTTGAAGGAGGTGGGGCTCGGTGCGTTGGCGAAGACCTGGCTCGGTGACCCGGCGACGGCACTTGCCGCAGTCACGTTCGTGTCGGTGTGGCACGGGATCGGGATCTGGGTCGTCCTCCTGTGCGCGGGCTTCGAGCGGCTTCCGAGCGACGTCCTCGAGGCCGCGCGGATCGACGGTGCAGGCGAGGTCCGCATCCTGTTCAGCATCATGCTGCCGATGCTGGCCGACCTGCTGCGCATGCTGCTCGTGCTCTGGGTGGTCCAGAGCTTCCAGGCCTTCGCCTTCATCTACATCATGACCGGGGGCGGTCCGTTCGGATCCACGGACACCGTCGGGACCCTCATGTACAGAGTCGCGTTCGACCAGGCCGACTTCGGGTACGCGGCCGCGATGGGTGCGGTGCTCGTCGTGCTCATGCTGGTCATCGCGAAGATCCTCAACAAGGTGATGAAGCGTGACGAACTCCAGTACTGACGTCCTCCAGCCCGCAGCGGATCCGCGTCCGCTCGCCGCCGAGCCGCCGCCCATCCGACGTCCCCGGCGGAGGCGGACGAAGGAGCGTCCAGCGCCGTTCCGGACGTACCACCTGTTCTTCTACCTCCTGCTCGGCAGCATCGTCGTCTCGACGGCGAGCGCCTTCGCGTGGGTCTTCAACGTCTCGATGAAGACGAACCGCGAGTTCCTCGGCACCTCGCCGTGGGAGCTCGCCGAGGGGTGGCGCTGGGAGAACTACGCCAACGCCTGGAACGGCGCGAACATCGGCGCGTACTTCGGCAACAGCCTGTTCGTCAGCATCACGGCGACGGTGCTCGGGGTGGTGGTCTCGGTCGTCGCCGCCTACCCGCTCGCCCGGGTCCAGTTCCGGTTCAACGGCGTGGTGCTCGCGGTGTTCCTGATGGGTCTGATGATCCCGTGGATGGTGACGTTCGCGCCGCTCTACAACTTGATGCAGGGCTTCGGGCTGCTCGACAGCCGGATCGGGCTGATCCTCGTCTACGCCACGTACAACCTGCCGTTCAACGTCTTCGTCCTGACCGGGTTCATGCGGACGTTGCCGTACGAGCTGGAGGAGGCCGCCGCGATCGACGGCGCGTCGCCGACCCGGACCTTCGTGTCCGTGATCTTGCCGCTGATGGGACCGGGGGTGGCGTCGGTGGCGATCATCAGCTTCCTCCAGAACTGGAACGAGTTCTTCTACGCGTTGCTCCTGATCCACACCCCCGAGAAGATGACGCTCCCGCTGGGTCTGTTCCAGCTGGGCCAGGCAGCGAACTACGGGACCAACTGGGTCACGCTGTTCGCCGGGATGATGATGACGGTCGCGCCGGTCCTCATCGCGTTCGCGCTCCTCCAGAAGCAGATCACCAAGGGCCTCACTGTGGGCGCCCTGAAGGGATGACTCATGGGACACGCCATCGTGACCGGTGCGGCCGGTGACATCGGAGCCGAGATCGCCCGTGCGATCGTCGCCGACGGCCACCGGGTCGTGCTCGCCGACCGGGACCTGGACGCCGCGCGCGCGGTCGCGCGAGACGTGCCGGGCACCGAGGCGGTTGCTCTCGACCTGAGGTCGGCCGACTCCGTCCGCACGGTTGCCGACGACTTCCTGACGCGCTTCGGCGCGCCGGACTTCCTCGTCAACAACGCAGCGGTCTGCACCAACGTCGGCTTCGAGTCGATCGACGAGGCGTCGTGGTCGGAGGACCTCGACGTCGTCCTGGGAGGCGCCTTCCGCATGTCGCAGGCGTTGCTCCCCGCGATGCGGTCCGCAGGTCGCGGTGCCGTGGTCAACGTCGCCTCCGTCAACGGCCACGCGTACTTCGGGAACGACATGTACAGCGCGGCCAAGGCTGCCCTGCTGAACCTGACCCGGTCGCTCGCGGTCCAGTACGCACCGCACGGTGTCCGGGTGAACTCCGTGTCCCCGGGAACGATCGCGAACGCCGCCTGGCAGCGTCGCCTCGCCGAGAGTCCCGACGCGCTCGACCGGGCGACGCGCTGGTACCCGAGCGGCAGGGTCGGCACGCCGAGAGACGTCGCCGACGCCGTCCACTTCCTGCTGTCGGAACGCGCGGGCTGGATCACCGGCGCCGACCTCCCGGTCGACGGTGGGCTACTCGCCGGCACGCGCGGGCTCGCCGACGACATCGGCGCCGCGTCGGTCGTCCCGCCGGGCCAGGCAGGCTGAGCGCACTTCTGGCTCACCGCGCGCCGCCCGCCGGTCACAGGCGCCGTCGGCTCCGCCCGTCAACCCGATCGCGGTGCGCTGAGGCTGCTCGGACGCGCTCGTGCCAGCAGGCCGGAGCACTCGTCGCACTCGGACACGACCGGGTGGGTGCAGGTGACGACGTGGGAGAGGAACAGGTCAGCCAGCTCGAGATCGGCGACCTGGGCGGCGATGCTGGCGCGTTTGGCGGCGATCATGCCGAGGCGTTCGGTGCGGTCCGCGGCGGCGAGGTCGCGGATCTCGGCGAGCGACAGCCCGGCGCGCTGGCAGATCTGGATCATCCTCGCCTCGGCGATCGTCTGATCGTCGTAGACGCGATGACCCGACGGGAGGCGCGGCGGTCGCAGCAGGCCGACGTCCTCCCAGTGGCGCAGGACGTGCGCTGCGATGCCGAGCACGTCGGCCGCGTCGCCGACCCGCATCTCCGTGTCGGACATCGAGATCGCCCCTTTACTTCAGGTCGACCTGAAGTTATAGCGTCACGTCATCGATGGTCAACCCCGACGACGGAAGGCGGTCACTCCGGTGCCCGATGACGTTCGAACACCCAGTCTCGCCGCATGCTGTGCAGCCGGTGCAGGTCTCGTGAAGGGCATGGTGCGTCCGCGCCGGCGTGACGAGAGGTTCCTCCGCAGCCTGACCGACGCGGGCCTCCCGCGTGCGACCCGCACCGTCGCCATCACGCCGTTGCGCCAGATCGCTCGTCCGGTCCCGACGCGGATGATCGTGGAGGGGCGTCGGAGTCCCCGCCGGATCCCGAACGCCCTGCAGTCGTTCGTGGTGACCCACCCCGAGGCCACGTTCCTCGTCGACCCGAGCCTGTGCCTCGACGCCGACCGGCGTGCCGTCGCGCAGCTGCCCGCGGTCCTGCGAGCCGTGATGAGCCCGCCTGGACGCACCGTCGCAACGATCACTGCGCTCCGTGAGCTCGAGCCCGCGCCCGCGCTCGACTTCGCCCTGCCCACCCATGCGCACTGGGACCACGTGTGCGGCCTGCTCGACCTCCCCGACCTGCCGGTGCACCTCCACACGCGCGAGCGCGACTGGGTCATGGGCGGACGGATCGCACCGGTCGGAGGCGTTCGCGACGCGCTGCGCGGTCGTACGACCGTCTCGTACGACCTCGACGGGCCGCCCGTGCTCACGTTCGGCGCGAGCCACGACCTCTTCGGCGACGGGTCGGTCGTGCTCGTCGACCTCGCCGGTCACACGCCCGGAAGCGTCGGCGTCCTGCTGCACACCGAGGCCGGACCGGTGCTGCTCGCCGGTGACGCGGCATGGCACGGCTACCAGGTCGAGGATCTCCGCCAGAAGTCCGCGTTTCCCGGCGGGCTCGCTGACGAGGACCGCGACGAGACCTTCCGTACGCTGCACCGCCTCCACGCCGTCCGGGAGCGCCTGGCGATCGTCCCGACGCACGACCCGGACGCGGCCCGGCGGCTGACGACGTCGGAACCGGCGATCGGTGGCGCGCCAGTCGTCCCTGCAGAATCGAGGCGTGAGCACCCGACTCGTTGAGACGATGCCCTTCGGCCATCTGACGATCGCCTACGACGGCTCCGTGCTGAGTCCGCGTCCATGGACCGTGCGCCAGTCCGAGCTCGCGGTCGAGGTCGGTGCGCGGTCACCGGTCGGACCCGTGCTGGAGCTGTTCGCCGGCGCCGGACAGATCGGACTGCTCGCCGCGTCGCAGATGCAGCGCGACCTGGTCCAGGTCGACGTGAACCCGGACGCCTGCGCGTTTGCGAGCGCGAACGCGCAGGCCGCTCGACTCGACGTGGCCGTGGACGTCCGCTGCGGCGCTCCGGAGAGTGTTCTCGACGAGACGGAGCGGTTCCCGCTGATCATCGCCGACCCGCCGTGGGTCCCGAGCGCCGAGATCGCCCGCTTCCCGAAGGATCCGGCGCTCGCCATCGACGGCGGGGCCGACGGGCTCGACCTCGTCCGGCACGGCCTCGACGTCATCCGTCGCCACCTTGCCGCCGGAGGGCACGCGGTCGTGCAGGTCGGCCCGGATGAGCAGGCCGACACGCTGGTCGACGAGGTGGTCGCCGGCGGGGGACTCGACGCGGTGGCGACCGAGCGGTACGAGCGCGGCTCCCTGGTCGTGATCCGGCGGAGTCCGTCGGTCGAGCGGGGCTAGTGCGAGGCCGTCGCCGAGGTCGGCAGGGTGTGCACCGGGGAGGCCGCGGCAGACGCGGCGTCGTTGAGCGTGCCGCGTGCCTCGCGGTGCCGCTTCATGAGGACGCCGAGCAGAACGCCGGCGAAGCTGAGCCCGGCCATGACCCAGGAAGCGGCGGCGAGTCCGCCGGCAAGCGCCTCGCCGTTCGTGTGACCGGCGTCGGTGCGGTTGGTGATCACGGCGGCGTTCACCGTCGCGGCGACCGCGGTGAAGACGGCGGCTCCGACGTAGCGGGCCATGTTGGAGACACCGGACGCCGCGCCGACGTCCTCGGGCTCGACCGCCGCCGTCGCTGCCGACGAGGCGGGTCCGTTCGACATGCCCATGCCGACGGCGATCGCGATGAGCGGGAGCAGGAACGCCATGTAGCGCCAGTCCGCCTGGGTCAACCCGACCACGGCGAAGCCCACGCCGGTGATGAGGAAGCCGAGCGAGACGACCTGACGACCGCCGATCTTGCTCGCCATCTTCGGGACGAGTGGCGCGACGACGACGAGTCCGACCGTCGCGGGGAGCGTCGCGAGCCCGGCCTGCAACGGCGTGAAGCCGAGAGCGGCGGGGTTCTGGAAGTAGAGGCTGAGCAGGTACATCAGCGCGTTGATCGTCCCGGCGCCGATGAGGATCGCGATGGTGGCGCCGACCAGCGTCCGGTTGCGCAGCAGTGCGAGGTCGAGCAGTGGCACGCGGACGCGCTTCTCGACGGCGACGAAGGCGAAGCCGGCGGCAACCGCGACGACGACGCACCCGATGGTCGCCGCGCTGAACCATCCCCAGTCGCTGCCCTTGCTCGTCGCGAGCAGGATCGGGCTGAGCGTGAGCGCGACGAGCACGGCGCCGCCGTAGTCGATCGACTTGGACCGGGTCTCGTCGCGCGACTCCGTGACCGTCGCGTAGGTGAGCACCATGCACGCGATCGCGACCCCGGCGTCGATCCAGAACAGGCCCTGCCAGCCGGTCAGGTCGACGAGGACGCCACCGAGCAGCGGCCCGGCAGCGGCTCCCACGGCAGCTGCTGCGCCCCACAGGGACACGGCGCGGAGCTGCGCCTCGCCCGAGTTGGCGACCGACAGGAGGCTGAGCCCGCACGCGAGGATGGTGGCGCCGGCAGCACCTTGGATCAGGCGGCCGATGATGACCATCTCGCCGGTGTTGGCCAGCGCGATCAGGATGCACGAGACCACGAAGAGCGCGAGGCCGAGCTGGAAGATCCGCTTGCGCCCGAAGACGTCGCCGAGGGCGCCTGACGTCACGATCACCGCGGCGCCGACCAGCGAGTAGCCGGTCACCGCCCACTGCAGGGTGTCAACCGACGTCCCGGTGTCCTCGCTGATGGCGGGGAGCAGGATGCTCACGGCCGAGGTGTTGGCGTTCACGACGAGGGTCGACAGGCAGGTCGCCGCGAGCACCCCTCCGGCCTTGGTGGTCGCTGCGTCAGTCGTCACGGGCACACGCTAGCGGCGTGCGGAGACGGCCGCATCACGATGCGAGCGCCGATGGGTGTACGGGGTCGGGGCGACGCCCACGCGTCGCCCCGACCCCGGGGTGCTCAGTCGTCGGTGACGACGAGCGTCACGTCGATGTTGCCGCGGGTGGCGTTGGAGTACGGGCAGACCGCGTGCGCCTTCTCGGCGAGCGCCTCGGCGGTCGCGTGGTCGACGTGGGGGAGCGTGATCTCGAGCTCGACCGCGAGGCCGTACCCGCCGTCGTCGTTCGCGCCGAGGGACACGCGGGCGCCCACCGTCGAGTCGGAGACGTCGGCCTTCGCCTGGCCGGCGACCAGACGCAGCGCCGAGTGGAAGCACGCCGCGTAGCCGATGGCGAACAGCTGCTCGGGGTTCGTGCCGTCGCCGCTGCCGCCCATCTCCTTGGGGATCGCGAGATCCACCTCGACGCGTCCGTCAGAGGAGCGGCCGAAGCCGTTCCGTCCGTCTCCGGTCGCGAGGGCTTCGGCGGTGTAGAGGGGATTCATGCAGGGTCCTTTTGGGGGGACGGGTCGTGCGGGGTCGGATCGTGTCGGGACGCTTCGAGGGAACGGGTGAGCTGTTGGACCGCGTGGACGAGGTCGTACGACTCGCTCGCGCTCAGCCCGGTCGCGGCCCAGGCCTGTCGGGGGACGTCGCTGGCACGCTCTTGGAGGGCGCGGCCCTCGCGCGTGAGGACGACGTCGACGACCCGCTCGTCGGCGGTCGACCGGACGCGACGCACCACGCCGTGCGCCTCGAGCCGCTTGAGGAGAGGGGAGAGCGTGCCGCTGTCGAGACGGAGGCGTTCGCCGAGGTGGCCGACGCTGATGCGCTCCTCCTCCCAGACCACGAGCATCACGAGGTACTGCGGGTAGGTGAGGCCGAGGCCGTCGAGCAACGGACGGTACGACGCGGTCATCGCGCGCGACGCCGAGTACAGCGCGAAGCACAGCTGCTGGTCGACGGTCGGCATGGCCATGTCTCCTGTATAGCGCGCAATCAAGTTGTGCACAACCAAATGTGGACGGGCAGGGCATGGCGACGCCCCTGCGCCGAGGGGGTCAGTGCAGGGGCGTCGCTGGTCGTCGGTCAGGTCACGGCATGACCGGGACCCTCCAGCAGTTGGAGACCGTCCACCTGCCCTGGAGCCGGTCCTCGATCCAGTCGAGCGCCGAAACCTGGTCCTCGATCAAGGGGAGGAAGTGGTTCGTGAGCACGACCTTGTCGCCGAGGTTCGGCAGGTAGATCGGGTGGTAGGTGACGTCGGCGCCCTTCTTGCACCAGTCGACGGCGAGCTGCCGTGCCTGCCCGTGGGGCACGGTGTCGTCGGCGACGCCGGTCGCGACGCGGACGGGCGTCGCAGGCTTGAGGCGGCCGATGCGCTGTGCGTCGACGGCCGCCTTGATGACGGGCTCCCGCGCGACGACCTCGCTGAGGGAGATGCCCTGCTTCGTCCAGTCCTTGGTCTTCGCGAAGGGGTAGCCGAAGATGCCGTCTCCGACGCACGTCGTCGAGATGTCGGCGAGCGCCGCCCGTCCCTTGTCGTTGGTGTAGGTGTCGATCAGGGGACGCAGCTCCGGGTACGTGTGCGCGAGCCCGTTGACCGTCCAGCCTGCGGCGGCGGCGAGAGCGCTGCCGTCGATGCCGGGGAGCGTACGAGCGAGGTCCGCCGGCGGCGCACCCACGTACGCGCCGGCGAGCTTGATCTCGGGTGCGTACGTGGGCTGGAGCTCGGCGGCCGCACCGGTCGCGCCGCCGCCCTGGCTGTAGCCGTACAGGCCGACCGGGGACGCCGTCGTGACCGAGGTGTTCGGAAGCGCCCTCGTCGCGCGGACCGCGTCGAGGACGGCGTGCGCCTCGTCGAGGCGGTTGACGTAGGTGTGGACGCGGTCGGTCGCGCCGAGACCGGCGTAGTCGGTGACCGTGACGGCGATGCCGCGCGACAGCAGCCGGTACGCGGCGAGGTTCTCGTAGCCGACCGACACGGTGATGCCGTCGCTGAGCCCGAGCGTGAGCGGGTTCTCGAGGGCGAGCGACGCGGCGCACTGGTCGCCCTGGCCCATGGTGCCGGGGGCGAGGACGACGAGCGGGCGCGCACCGCCGCCGGTCCAGCGGGCCGCGGGCTCGATGTACGCGGCGGTCACCGCGACCGGCTGTCCGTGGGTGTCGGTCGACTTGTACATCAGCCGGGTCGCGGTGCCGGGCAGCTGGCGGCCGTCGAGGCCGGGGAGGCTGAGCCCGAGCTTCAGCGGCTCCGTGCGGACGAGCGCGCCGTTCGCGGCGGGGAGCGTGGACGGTGGGTTGTAGAACGTCGGGATCTTGACGCCTCGGGAGACGACCTGGTCGCCGTCGTCAGCCGAGGCGGGGGCCGCCTGGACGCCGACGAAGGCGAGTGCGGACAGGGCCGCGACCATGCCTGCGATGCGCAGCTGCTTCACGAGTGACTCACTCCTGTGGGTGGTGGGCGCCCGCTGATCGGGTCGCCTGGACGTGCGACGGAGTGCGTTCACCCGCGGTGGCGGGGTCGGCGCAGCTGTCCGGACCGGCCCGCAACCCTGGGGTCCCTCCTGCGGGCGGTCACGTCGGGGCTTCGATGTTGCCCGGACGTTACTGACTGGTAACGGAGTGTAGGACTTTGTGACGCTCAGTGACAAGAGGTGTGGCGCCGCGCTCGCTAGGCTTTGTCCGTGCTGACGGGACGGAGGACCACCCTGTGACCGACGAGGTCTCGCCACCCGCCCGGACACGCACCGGGCGTCCGCCGCGGTCGGAGCAGCAGAAGGGCGAGCTGCGTACGCGCGTGGCGCACGAGGCGGTCCGCCTGTTCGCCCAGCGGGGCGTGACCGCCACGACCGGCGAGGCCATCGCCAGCGCTGCCGGCATCTCGGTGCGCACGCTCTGGCGGCACTTCCCGAGCAAGGAGAGCTGTGTCCGGCCGTTCCTGGACGAGGCTCTGACCGGTGCGGCCGAGCTCCTGCGTCACTGGCCGGCCGACACGTCGCTCGTCGACTTCCTGCGGCAGTGCTACGCCGCCGGCGTGATCACGCCTCCGGGCGACGAGCTCCTGACCGTGCTCGCGCTGATGCACCGCGAACCAGCACTTCGTACGGTCTGGCTCGAGGTGCACGAGGATGCGCTGCCGGTGTTCGCGGAGCTCCTCGCCGCGCGCTGGGGAGCGTCTGCCCGCAGCCTCGAGGTCCGCGTGCACGCGGCGACGCTCAACGGCGCCCTACGCGCGGCCGTCGAGGAGTACGAGCGAGACGCCGATCCGCGCGAGGATCCGACCGCGTGCATCTTCGCGCACCTCGACGCCGCGCTCAGCGCCGCCTCGCGCGGCTTTCCGACCTGAGGCTCTCCGACCTGAGGCGCGTACGCCCTCAGGCTCGGCGGTCGGCCGGCTTCACCGCGAGCACGGGGATCGTGATGTGCAGCAGGATGCGCTGCGCGGTGCTCCCGAGCAGCAGCTTGCCGACCGGCGAGCGTCGCTTGATGCCGATCACCAGCACGCTGGCGCCGACCTCGGCTGCGACCTCCTCGAGGACCGGGACGAGGTCCTCGTGGTGCGGGGTCTGACGCAGGTCGAGCTCCACGCCCGCCTCGTCGGTGCGTCGGCGGAGCGCCGCGGCGCGGTCGTCGGTCACCAGGTGGGCGTCCACCGGGGCGCCGGGCCGTGGCGAGTTGAGCACGACCAGCGGCTCGCCACGGTGCGCGGCCTCCTCGACCGCCGCCTCGAACGCGGCGTTGCCCTCTGCTGTGTCGACGTAGGCGACGAGGACGGTCATGGCTGCTCCTTGCGGGTGGTGTGTGCGACGGGGGTGTCGGTGTCTGCGGGGCCGCGGTCGGTGGTGTCGTCCGCGCCGGTCGCACTGTCGTCGTCCGCGCCGTCGGTGCCGTCGGTCCCCGACGGGTGCGCGAGCTCGGCGTCTGCGGCCTTGCGCCACCGCCAGGCGAACGCCGCCAGGGGGAGGAGCACGACGATGAAGAAGGCAGCGAACAGGACGCCGGAGATCGGCCGGGTGACGAAGCCCGACACGTCGCCCTCGAAGAGGATGAGGGACCGCCGTGCGTTGGCCTCGAGCAGCGACCCGAGCACGAAGGCGAGGACGAGCGGGCCGGGCTCGAACCCGAACTTCTTCATCAGGTAGCCGAGCAGGCCGAAGACGACGACGAGGAAGATGTCGAACGTGCTGTTCGCGACGGTGTAGACGCCGATCAGCGTGATGAGCACCGTGATCGGGGCCAGGATCGACCCACGGATCTGGAGGATCTTCACGAACAGGCCCACCAGCGGGATGCTCATGATCAGCAGCAGGATGTTGCCGATGTACATCGAGTTGACGACGCCCCAGAAGAGCTCAGGGTTGTCCTCGACGAGCTGAGGTCCAGGGGTGACTCCCTGGATGAGCAGTGCGCCGAAGATGACGGCGATCGTCGCGTTCGCAGGGATGCCCAAGGTCAGCAGAGGGATGAAGGACGACGTCGCTGCCGCGTTGTTCGCGGTCTCGGGGGCGGCGACACCCTCGACGGCGCCCTTGCCGAATCGCGACGGGTCCTTGGCGACCTTCTTCTCGACGCCGTACGCGGCGAGCGAGGAGAGGACCGCCCCGCCGCCGGGCAGGATGCCGAGGACGAAGCCGATGACCGAGCCGCGTCCGATCGCGCCGGACGACTGCTTGAGCTCCTTGCGCGACGGCCACACGTTGGCGACCTTGGCCGGCGGCCGGCTCGCCGCGTCACGCTGCTCGAGGTTGTAGAGGATCTCGCCGAGGCCGAAGACACCCATCGCGATCGGGACGAAGTCGATGCCGTCGGCCATGGACAGCGAGTCGAAGGTGAAACGCTCGGCGCCGGTGAAGCCGTCGCGGCCGACCGTGGCCAGAAGCAGACCGATGCAGGCGGCGACGACGGCCTTGAGGCGGCCGCCGTTGCTCACCGTCGCGACCAGGAGGATGCCGAGCAGTGCGAGCGCCGTGTACTCCGGCGGGCCGAAGTCGAGTGCGAACCCGGCGATCAGGGGAGCGAGGAACGTCAGCGCGATGATCGAGACGGTGCCGCCGACGAACGACCCGATCGCGGCGATGCCCAGCGCCGTGCCCGCCTTGCCCTGGCGCGCCAGCGCGTACCCGTCGAAGACCGTCACCACGGACGACGCCTCGCCTGGCAGCCGTAGCAGGACGGACGTGATCGTGCCGCCGTACTGGGCGCCGTAGAAGATGCCGGCGAGCATGATGATCGCGGTCACCGGCTCGACCGCGAACGTCAGCGGCAGCAGGATCGCGATCGTGGCGGCGGGGCCCAGCCCCGGCAGGACGCCGACGAGCATGCCGACGAGCACACCGATCAGGCAGTACAGCAGGTTCTCCGGCTGCATCACGACGCCGAAGCCGTCGATCACCGGGCTGATTGAGTCCATGGGAGTTCTCCGTGGCCGTCAGGTGCGGGCCGGGTCAGAAGAGGTGCGGGATCGAGACACCGAGGGCGAGCACGAAGATGAGGTAGAACACCACCACCATCAGCACGCTGCCCACGATCGACACCCGCCAGCTCTCGCGGCCGAGGAAACGGAGCCACACGAACGCGAGGAGTGCGGCGGGGATCTCGAACCCGATCACGCCGACGACGAGGGCGAAGGGCACCATCGTCGCCAGCGCGGCGAGCACGGTGAGGCTCGAGCGACCGAACTGCTCGGCATCGTGGGTGGAACCGGCCCGCACAGCGAGGGCGATGCCCAGGATCGTCAGCGTGGCGCTCACGACCAGGGGCCAGGACCCGGCATCAGGCTCGCCGAGCGAGCCTGCGCCGAGACTGAGCGACATGAGGATCCCGGCGACACCGAACGCGATCACAGCGCCGGCGGCGATCAGGTTGGCGACCGGTCCGGCAGCGGGAGGCTTGGACTCCTCCCACTCCGCTGCCAGCTCCTCAGGCGTCAGCGCCTCGCGTGCGGGCTCGGTCACGAGGCGTCACCCATGTCGATGTTGTACTCCTCGACGAGTGCGGCGTACGAGTCACGCGCCTCGGTCCACTCCTTGACGACCTCGTCACCGCTGATCTCGTGCGGGGTGAGGAGCTGGCCCTCGTTGAACTCCTGGTACGCCGGGTCGTCGAAGGCGGCCTGGAAGGCCTCTTCGAGGCGGTCGATCGTGGCCTCGGGGGTGCCCTTCGGGGCGACGATCGCGCGGTACTGGGAGACCGGCACGTCGTATCCGGACTCGATCGCGGTCGGCACGTCCTCGAGGTACTGGTTGCGCTCCTTCGAGAAGACGACGAGCGGGGTGAGCTTGCCGGCCTCGATCTGGGGGTACGCCTCGCCGAGCTGGATGCTCGCGACGTCGACCTGCTCGCCGAGGACGGCGGTCATCGCGGGCGCGCCACCGTCGAACGGCACGTCCTCGCCGGCGACCCCGGCCTGGTTGAAGAGCAGCTGCGACGACAGCTGGCTGCCGGTGCCGACGCCGGTGGTGCCGAAGTTGACCTTCTTGCCCGACTTGATCAGGTCGTCGACCGTCTTCCACCCCGACGCGGGGTTGGCGACGAGCACGTAGTCGTCCTGGGAGATGCCGGTGACGACCTCGTAGTCCTCGATGTCGACGACCTCGTCCTCGGAGACGGCGAGCGGGGTGATCGCGATCAGGGAGGCGTTGATGACCATCAGGTTCTGGCCGTCGGCCGCCTTGCCCTCGAGCTCCTTCGCGGCGACCGCACCATTGGCGCCGGGCTTGTTCACCACGGGCATGGACTCGTCGAGGTCCTTGGCAGCAGGGTCGGCGAGCGCGCGGCCGATCAGGTCGGTGCTGCCGCCGGGGTCCTGGCCGATCGTCAGGGTGACAGCGCCGTCGGGGAAGTCCTCGCCGGAGGACTCCTCGTCGCCACCGAGGTTGCCGCCGCACGCAGCGAGGGAGGCGGTCAGGAGGAACGCACCTGCTACCGCTCCGGTCCGGGTGAGTGTTCGACGCTGCATGGGATCTCCTTCGTGCGGGGAGTTGATCGGGGGCCTGTGACCGCGATCACTACGGGGGTCTTTGTGGAGCGTAGGAGCCGTCAGTCATGCATGTCCAAGCCCGATCCTGCATCGAGTGATACCCTCCGGGCACCATGTATTCGTTCGAGCAGCTGCGTGGATTCGTGGCCGTCGCCGAGGAGCTCCATTTCGGGCGGGCCGCCGAGCGCCTCAACATGACCCAGCCTCCGCTGAGCCGGATGATCCAGAAGCTCGAGCGCGAGATCGGTGTCCGGTTGTTCGACCGGGACAACCGCGGCGTCGCGATCACGACGGCCGGCGCGGCCTTCCTCGTCGAGGCCAAACGGCTCCTCGCCCTCGCGGAGAGCGCCCCCGACCTCGCCCGGCGCATCTCGCGCGGCTCGGTCGGCACGGTACGGATCGGATTCACGGCCGCTTCAGCGTACGGGGTGCTCCCCGGGCTGCTCGACCACCTCTCGCGGACGGTGCCCGACATCGACGTCGACCTGTACGAGATGGTGACGCGGGAGCAGATCGAGGGCCTGCTCACCCATGGCATCGACCTGGGTCTCGCACGCCCGCCGTTCGACCCCGACGAGTTCGGCAGCCGGCTGCTGCGCCGCGAGGAGATGGTGGTCGCCGTCCCGACCGGCCACCCGTTGGCGGATCTGGAGCGCCCGCTGCGCCCGGAGGACCTCCAGGCCGAGCCGTTGATCATGTACTCCACTACCCGCGCCCGCTACTTCTACGACCTCGTCGTCGGGATCGTTCCGGTCTTCCACGAGAATGTCGTCCACTCCGTCAGCCAGGTGCTGACGATCGTGTGGCTGGTCAGCGCGCGACGTGGGGTGGCGTTCGTCCCGCGTTCGACGACGCTGCTCGGGATCGACGGCGTCGAGTACCTGCCGCTGGTCACCGAGCCCCGTCGTCCCGTCGAGCTGCACCTCCTCTGGCCGCGCGACTCGCAGAACCCCGCCCTGCACGCGGCGCTGCGTGCGCTCCAGACGCTGCCGGTGGAGGACTGAGCGATATCGCTCGGGTATCGCCCCATGTTCGGTTCGTCTTGGACACGCAGCGCGGCGCCTTCCTAGGGTGAGGAGGTCCCTCACCCCGACGAAGGAACGCCACTGTGACCACGACCGCCCGTCCCGCTGGAGATTCCGTCGAGCCCGGCTACGGCGCTGTGCCGACGGTCGCCCGCGTCGAGGTCGTGCCGGTCGCCGGCCACGACTCGATGCTGCTCAACCTGAGCGGTGCCCACGCGCCGTACTTCACGCGCAACGTCGTCGTGATGACGGACAGCCTCGGGCGTACGGGGCTGGGTGAGGTGCCGGGTGGCGAGGACATCCGGCGGACGATCGAGGACGCGGGCCGTCTGCTCCTCGGAGCGCCGGTCAGCCGGTACGCCAGCCTGCTGCGCGGCGTCCAGGAGACGTTCGCCGATCGCGACGCGGGCGGACGCGGCCTGCAGACGTTCGACCAGCGCGTGACCATCCACGCCGTCACCGCGCTCGAGTCGGCGCTGCTCGACCTGCTCGGGCAGCACCTCGGAGTGCCGGTCGCGGAGCTCCTCGGAGAGGGGCAGCAGCGCGGCAGCGTCCCGATGCTCGGCTACCTCTTCTACGTGGGCGACGCGTCCGCGACGGACCTGCCGTACGTCGTCGAGGACGACCCGGCCGACGACTGGGAGCGTGTACGCCGTCAGCCGGCGCTCGACCCCGCCGGCGTCGTACGCCTCGCCGAGGCCGCAGCCGCGCGCTACGGCTTCCACGACTTCAAGCTGAAGGGCGGTGTGCTGCCGGGGGAGCAGGAGATGGACGCCGTCCGTGCGCTCGCCGACCGCTTCCCCGATGCCCGGATCACGCTCGACCCCAACGGCGGCTGGCTGCTGGAGGACGCGGTCGCGCTGTGCCGAGACGCCGGTGACGTGCTCGCGTACGCCGAGGACCCGTGCGGCGCGGAGGGGGGCTTCTCGGGCCGCGAGACGATGGCGGAGTTCCGTCGCCGTACGGGCCTGAGGACGGCCACCAACATGATCGCGACCGACTGGCGGCAGATGGCCCACGCCGTGCGCTCCCACTCGGTCGACATCCCTCTCGCCGACCCGCACTTCTGGACCATGCGCGGGTCGGTGCGCGTGGCGCAGCTGTGCGACGACTTCGGCCTCACGTGGGGGTCGCACTCCAACAACCACTTCGACATCTCGCTCGCGATGTTCACCCACGTCGGGGCGGCCGCGCCGGGCGAGATCACGGCGCTGGACACGCACTGGATCTGGCAGGACGGGCAGGCGCTGACACAGAACCCGCACCAGATCCGCGACGGCGAGATCGAGGTGCCGGATCGCCCCGGCCTCGGCCTCGAGCTCGACCGGGACGCCCTCGACGCGGCGCACGCGCTGTACGAGGAGCACGGACTCGGTGCCCGTGACGACGCGGTCGCGATGCAGTTCCTGATCCCCGGCTGGGAGTTCGACCCGAAGCGTCCGGCCCTCGTCCGCTGACGCGGTCGCCGGCTCAGCCGAGGGCGAGGTGCACGGCGAGCGCGAGACCGGCGACGCCGATCGCGTACCGCAGCGGGCGCTCCGGCGTGATCCTGACCAGCGCCGGCCCGATCACCCCGCCGACGGTGGCACCGAGGCCCAGCGCGAGGACCGCCGGCCAGTCGACCGGGGCGAGGATGACGTACGCCAGCGCGGCGACGCCGTTCGCGGCTCCGGTGTAGACGTTCTTGGTCGCGTTCACGACGGCAAGGCGGTCGCGGTAGCGCACGGCGAGGACGGCGAGCGCGATGACACCGACGCCTGCACCGAAGTAGCCGCCGTACACGCCGACGAGGAGCAGCACGACGACCCATCCCGGTGACCACGACCGGGCGCGTCGCGTGGACCGGGCGCGACGGCGGTCCGTCCACGCGACGATCTGGTCACGGGCGAGGATCAACACGGCGCCGAGGGCGACGAGCCCGGGGACGACCCGTTCGAAGGTCGACGCGGGAGCGGAGAGCAGCAGCGCCGCGCCGAGGAGCCCGCCGACGGCGGAGAGCGCGGCCAGGCCCGCGACGCGACGCCCCTGACCGCGCAGCTCCGGCCGCGAGCCGACGATGCTGCCGACCGTGAGACCGAACAGGGCGACGGTGTTGGTGACGTTGGCCTCGAGCGGGTCGAGCCCGACGGCGAGGAGGGCGGGATAGCTGGCGATCGACGCCAGCCCGGCCATCGATCCGAACAGGCCCGCCGCCACTCCGGCGACGACCAGGAGCGCGAGGTCCGCGGTCATGGTGCGGCGGCCACCCAGGGCGTACGGGCGCGTCCGTGGCGCAGCCAGTCCTCGACGTTGGCGACGAGGAGGTCGTCCATCGCGGCTCGTGTCTCCTCGGTCGCCGATCCCATGTGGGGGAGGAGCACGACGTCCTCGCGTTCGAGCAGGGCCGCGGGGACGTACGGCTCGTCGAGGTAGGTGTCGAGGGCGGCGCCGGCGATGCGTCCGTCCTTCAGCGCATGGACCAGCGCGGACTCGTCGACGACCGTTCCGCGGGCGACGTTGACGAGGTAGCCGTTCGGGCCGAGCGCGTCGAGCACCTCGGCGTCGACCATCGCCGTCGTCCCCGGGCCGCCGGGCACGGTCACCACCAACGAGTCGGCCCAGGTCGCGAGCTCCAGCGGCGACGAGGCATAGCGGTAGAGCGAGCCTTCGACCCGACGACGGCTGTGATAGCCGACCTCGCACCAGAACGCGTCCAGCCGCCGGGCGACGGCAGCGCCGATCCGCCCGAGCCCGAGGATGCCGACGCGGGTTCCGGAGAGCCTGCGCCCTAGCGGGTACGGGTCGCCGGCCGTCCACGCACCCGAGCGGACGTGCCGGTCGCCGGCGCTGATGCGACGTCGTACGTCGAGCAGGGCGCCGACGGCGAGGTCGGCCACGCAGTCGTCGAGGACGCCCGGCGTATGCGAGACGGTGACGCCACGCGCAGCGGCAGCATCGAGATCGACGTGGTCCAGACCGACACCGTAGCTGGCGACGAGCTCGAGCGACGGGAGCGCGTCGAGCATCGCGTCGTCGACGGTGATCTTGTTGGTGACGACAGCGATGCGCGTGCCCGGTCCCGGCTCACCGACCACGGCGCCGTCGTCCGCGCGGATCCGCTCCACGACACCACGCCGGAGCCGGCCGAGGAGGGCGACCTCGACCGGCTCGTGGAGCGTACGCGTGCTCAGGGGCGCTTTCCGAACTCGGCCGTGCCCACCGTCCACGCACGAGCCTGCTCGCTCAGGGTGAAGCCGAGACCCGGCCGGTCGGACACGTACATGCGGCCGTCGCGCGTCTCGAGCTGCTCGTCGAACAGCGGGTCCAGCCAGTCGAAGTGCTCGACCCAGGGCTCGATCGGGTACGCCGCGGCGAGGTGCAGGTGGATCTCCATCGCGAAGTGCGGGGCGAGCTCCAGCTGCTTGGCCTCCGCGTACGCGGCGAGCTTCTGGAACTGCGTGATGCCGCCGATGCGCGGGGCGTCGGGCTGCACGACGTCGGAGGCACCGGCGTCGATGAGGCGCACGTGCTCGGCGACGCTCGCGAGCATCTCGCCGGTCGCGATGGGTGTGTCGAGCGCCCGAGCGAGGTTCGCATGGCCCTCGGCGTCGTACGCGTCGAGCGGCTCCTCGATCCACACGAGCCCGAACTCCTCGAAGATGCGGCCCATGCGCATCGCGGTCGCGCGGTCCCACTGCTGGTTGGCGTCGACCATGAGGGGCACGTCGGGATCGAGGGCTTCGCGTACGGCGGTCACGCGAGCGACGTCCTGGCGCCAGTCGGGCTGCCCGACCTTGAGCTTGATCGCACCGATGCCCGCCTCGAGTGAGCGGCCGGCGTTCTCGATGACCTCGTCGATCGGCGTGTGGAGGAAGCCGCCGGAGGTGTTGTAGGTCCGGACGGAGTCGCGGTGCGAGCCGAGGAGCTTGGCCAGCGGCAGTCCCGCCCGCTTGGCCTTGAGGTCCCACAGGCTGACATCGATGGCGGCGATCGCCTGCGTCGCGAGCCCGCTGCGCCCGACGGAGGCGCCTGCCCAGGTGAGCTTCGTCCAGATCTTGCCGATGTCGCTCGGGTCCTCGCCGATGAGCACCGGCGCGATCTCCTGCGCGTGCGCGAACTGCCCCGGGCCGCCGGCGCGCTTGGAGTAGGAGAAGCCCACCCCTTCGTAGCCCTGCTCGGTCGTGATCTCGGCGATCAGGAAGACGACCTCGGTCATCGGCTTCTGGCGGCCGGTCAGCACCTTGGCGTCGCTGATCGGGACCGCGAGCGGGAGGACGACCGACGAGAGCTTCACGTGGGCGATGCGGTCGATGGTGGCGTCCGCCTGCGCGGCGGCGATCAGGGCGGCGTCGGGGGAGCTCAGCGCGCTGACGGGATGGATGTCGGAGGTCGGCACGGCTGCTCCTCGTGGTGCGGGTCGGACGTCGGCGCGAGTCATTCGGGGCGCCCGTCGATGCGGCGGAAGATGTGCTGGACGTTGTCGTCGCGGAGCTCGGTCGGCAGGAGGTCGTCGGGGAGGTCCTGGTAGGCGACCGGGCGCAGGAACCGCTCGATCGCGCGCATCCCGACCGAGGTGGTGCTGGGTGCCGAGGTCGCGGGGTACGGGCCGCCGTGGACCATCGCGTGCCCCACCTCGACCCCGGTCGGCCAGCCGTTGAGGATGAGGCGTCCGGCGATCAGCTCGAGGTGCTCGAACAGCTCGCGGGCGGTGCCGTGGTCGCTCTCGTCGGCGTGGACGGTCGCGGTCAGCTGACCCTCGAGGGTGTCGGTGATCGCGACGAGCTCGCCGGCGTCGGCGACACGGACGACCAGGGACGCCGGGCCGAACATCTCCTGCTGGAGTTGCGGCTGGGCGAGGAAGTCGGCGCCGCTCACGTCGTACAGGGTGGGTGTGCCCGTGCAGGCGATCGACGCGTCTGCGGTGCCGGACCCGATCGGGCGTACGCCGTCGCTGCCGGCGGTGCGTGCGGTCGCGGCTTCGAAGGCGCCGGCGATGCCCGCACTGAGCATCGGCACGGACGCGACGTCGGCGACGGCTGCCTTCGCGGCGTCGACCAGCGCGTCGGCGCCATCGCCGTCGATGACGAACAGCAGCCCGGGCTTCGTGCAGAGCTGGCCCGCGCTGCCCGTCACCGAGGTGACGAACGCGGATCCGATCGCCGCGGCCCGGTCGGCCAGCGCACCCGGCAGGACGAACACCGGGTTGACGGCGGACATCTCGGCGTACACGGGGATCGGGACGGCGCGTCGCCGGGCGATCTCGACGAGGGCGAGGCCGCCGGCGCGGGAGCCGGTGAAGCCTACGGCCCGGATGCGCGGGTCGGCGACGAGCGCTCCGCCGAGCTCGTTGCTCGTGCCTTGGAGCAGCGAGAACGTGCCCTCGGGGAGGTCGTGCTTCTGGACCGCTGCGCGGATGGCGCGCCCGACGATCTCGGAGGTGCCGGGGTGCGACGGGTGCGCCTTCACGACGACCGGGGCCCCGGCGGCCAGCGCGGACGCGGTGTCGCCGCCCGCGACGGAGAAGGCGAGCGGGAAGTTGCTGGCGCCGAAGACGGCCACCGGACCGAGGGGCACCGACCGCTGCCGGACGTCCGGCTTGGGCAGCGGGCTGCGGGACGGGTCGCCGGGATCGATCCGTGCCTGCAGCCAGCTGCCCTCGCGCAGCGTCGCCGCGAACATCCGCAGCTGGCCCGTGGTGCGCGCGGTCTCACCCGCGACGCGGCCCGCGGGGAGCCCCGTCTCTGCGATCACCCGCTCGGCGAGCAGGCTGGCGCGCGCCTCGATCTCGTCGGCGATCGACTCCAGGAACGCGGCACGCTGCTCCGGCGTCGTACGGCGGTAGTCGCCGAACGCCGCCCACGCGAGCGTCGTCGCGCTGACGACCTCGTCCGGTCCGCACTCACCGAAGGCCGGTTCGAGCGCGGCACCGGTCGCAGGGTCGTACGCCTGGAAGGTGCCGCCCGCGGTGCCGGTGACGTCCTCGGCTCCGACGAGCGAGCTGCCGGTCACGTCTGCGAGGTCTGTCATCAGCTCACCTTCTTCACGAGTGCGGCGAGCTCGTCGAGCTCCCCTGCGGTGAGGTCCGTCAGCGGGGAGCGGACCGGGCCCGCGGGGCGTCCGACGACCTTGAGACCCGCCTTGATGATGCTCACCGCGTAGCCGGCCTTGCGGTTGCGCAGGTCGCAGTAGGGGATGACGAAGTCGTTCAGTGCGGCCACGACGTGAGCCTGGTCGCCTCGGCGTACGGCGTCGTAGAAGTCGATCGCGAACCCGGGGAGGAAGTTGAAGATCGCCGACGAGTACGTGGTGAGGCCTAGGCTCAGGTAGGGGAGCGCGAACAGCTCGGCCGTCGGCAGCCCGCCGACGTAGAGGAGGCGGTCGCCGAGCGCCGAGTAGATGCGGACCATCTGCTCGACGTTGCCGACGCCGTCCTTGAAGCCGACGAGGTTCGGACACGCGTCGGCGAGTCGAGCAACGGTGTGCTCGTCGTAGACGGCGTTCGCACGGTTGTAGATGATCACGCCGAGGTCGGTGGCGTCGCAGACGGCCTTGACGTGGGCGTACAGGCCGTCTTGGCTCGCCTCGGTGAGGTACGGCGGGAGCAGCAGGATGCCTGCAGCGCCGGCCCGCTCGGCCGACTGCGCGAGCTCGACGGCGGTCGCGGTGCCGTACCCGGCGGGGGCGATGACTGGGATCTCCTCCGGTGCCTCGTCGACGGCGGAGCGGACGGCCTGCTCGACCTCGGCCGGGGTCAGCGAGAAGAACTCGCCCGTGCCGCCGGCGGCGAACAGGCCCGCGGCGGGGTACTCCGACAGCCATCCGATGTGCTCGCGGTAGGCCTTCTCGTCGATCGTCAGCTCCTCGGTCAGGTGCGTGACGGGGAACGACAGGAGGCCCGACCCGAGGCGGGCGGCGACATCGGTGGGTGAGAGCTGCGACACGGTGGCTCCTCGGCCGGGGACAGGACGTGTCTCGACCCTAGGAAGCGGGAGCGATTCTGGTCTAACACTATCTAGGGATTGTCCGATACCCCGCGAGCATTACTTGCGGTCCGACCTCGGGCGATACCACGTGCCACTCGCGCGATGCCCGGACGATCTTGGCCGCCCGGCCGCGGAGCCTCGTACGCTCCCCGAGGAGAGGAGCCCGATGAACCCGACGACGCCCGACACGCTGGTCGAGCACCTGCGTGGAGCGCTCGGACCCACCGCGGTCCTGACCGGCCCGGAGGACACCGACGGCTACACCGCGGACTGGCGCGGCGCCTATCGTGGCGCGGCGCTGGCGGTGGTCCGGCCGGGGTCTACCGACGAGGTCGCGACCGTCGTACGGCTCTGCCGCAAGGCCGGCGTCAGCATCGTCCCGCAGGGTGGCAACACCGGGATGTGCGGCGGCGGGGTGCCGGACGCCTCGGCGACCCAGGTGGTCCTCTCGACCACGCGGATGCGCCGGGTCCGCGAGGTCGACCCGGCGAACGACGCCATCACCGTCGACGCCGGCGTCACCCTCGACGCGGTGCACGAGGCCGCCCGCGCTCACGGACGGATGTTCCCGCTCACCCTCGGTTCGCAGGGCAGCTGCACGATCGGCGGCAACGTCGCGACGAACGCCGGCGGCGCGGGCGTCCTGCGCTACGGGATGATGCGAGACCTGGTGCTCGGCCTCGAGGTCGTCCTGCCCGACGGTCAGGTGTGGGACGGGCTGCGCGGGCTCCGCAAGGACAACACCGGGTACGACCTCAAGCAGCTGTTCGTCGGAGCGGAGGGGACGCTCGGCATCGTCACGGCTGCGGTGCTGCGTCTGTTCCCGGAGACGCCTGCGCGGGCGACGGTGTGGGTCGCGCTCCCCGACCTCGGCGCCGGTGTCGCGCTGCTCGAGCTCCTGAAGAAGCACGCCGGCCCCCGGCTGGGCGCGTACGAGCTGGTGTCCCGCACCGCCCTCGACCTCGTGCTCGAGCACACCGTCGGGGCGCACGACCCGTTCGGGCAGAGCCACCCCTGGTACGGGTTGATCGAGCTCGAGGACGCCGACGACGCCGCACGGCTGGAGGAGGTCGTGGAGGCGGGTGTCGGAGCGGCGTTCGAGCAGGAGCTCGTCACGGACGCCGTTGTCGCCGGCAGCCCCGCCCAGCGCGCCGCGCTGTGGGGTCTGCGGGAGGGCATCTCGGAGGCGCAGAACGCCGTGGGGGCGAGCCTCAAGCAGGACGTCTCGGTGCCCATCAGCAGCCTCGCAGCGTTCACGGCGGACGTCGACGCCGCCGTCGAGGCCGTGCTGCCTGGAGTCCGCCGCGTCACCTACGGGCACGTCGGCGACGGCAACCTGCACTACAACCTCAGCAAGCCCGACGGTGCGGACGACGCGGGGCTGCTCGATGCCTCGGACGCCCTGACGAAGGCCGTGTACGACGTCGTCGCGGCTTACGACGGGAGCCTCAGCGCCGAGCACGGGCTCGGGCGGACGAAGACCGCCGCCGCTGCGGCGTACAAGGATCCGGTCGAGCTGGCGCTCATGCGCACGGTGAAGGCCGCGCTGGACCCGGCCGGCACGATGAACCCCGGCGTGCTGCTCGCGTGATCGTGGTGGTGGCTCCGCGCAGGATGGTAGGAAGAGTCGGGCGCGCCTCGGTTGTGCGTCGTCCGAGAGGAGTGGCGTGTCCGAGTCGACGATCCCCTGGTATGCGTTGTTCGGCCTGATGACCGTCGGGAGAGGCCCCTTGCCGACGTTGCGTGGAGTCGTCCGCGTGGTGTCGTTCGACCCGGAGGACGATGAGGAACCGGTCGAGACGCTCACGCGGGTGTGGGTGGACGGCGAGCGGGTGAGGCGCGAGTCGCTTGACGGTCAGCTGGAGTCGATCGACGGCGAGGAGGACCAGTGGGTGTGGGACGTCCCGGACCAGCCGCCGGTCTGCGACCCGCACTCCCGCAGCGGGTTCGTCGAGGACGGTGGCCTGCTGAGCCGGAGGGACCAGGAGATCTGGGACGACGAGGAGGACGAGCGCCCGATCGAGCCGATTCGGTCGACGACCTGTCTGGGCAGGGCGGCGTGGGACGTTCGCTGGGAGAACCAGCCGAAGCGTCGGATGCTGATCGACGACGAGACCGGGTTGGTGCTCCACCAGTCGGGGCTGGCGGCCTTCATCCCGGTGGCGGAGTGGGTCGAGCTGACGGTGGGCGAAGCCCTGGACGACTCGCTCTTCGCATGGGAGGGGTCGACACGCCCCGGCGACGACGACCCGCACGACCACAGCTCGTGGGAGGACTACCAGCCCATGAGTCGATCGGGGTCGCTTCGTCAGCACGTGTTCGAGCGCCTTCAGGTGCTCGCCGCGCTCGACACCGCGCTCACGCGTTGGGACGAGGTCACGGCGCTGGGCGCGGCCTCCGCGAACGCGTCCGCATTCGTCCACGGACTGCGTTCGCTTCTCGGGGTGGACGAGATGGGTGCTCGCGCGGTCACCGACCTCCAGCTGCGACGGCTGTCCGTCCGTGAGCGTACGGCCATCGCCGACGAGGTCGCGGACCTGCGCCGGGAGCTCGCCGACCTCGACGGTTGAGCGCTGCGGTCAGGCTCCGAGCGACCGGAGCCTGACCTCGAGGCCACCGAAGCCCGCCTTGCGTGCCGCCTCGATCGGCGTGCACTCGTCGAACACAGACAGGAGCCGCGGATCTGCCCCTCTGTCGAGGAGGAGGTTCGCGACGTCCTCCTGGCCGTCGAGGATGCAGGCGACGAGCGCCGTCGACTGGAACTCGGGGTGCGCGTAGTCGACGTCGACCCCCTGATCGAGATGGAACCGGACCAGCTCGACGTCGCCCTTGCAGGCCGCGTTGAACATGTCCTTCCAGTCTCCGCCGGACATCCTGTCTCCTCTTCGGTCGGTTTCGTTCGATCGGTTGTCGACTCAGGGCAGCGTGAGCCGTACGCCTGCTTCCTCGGCGCTGTGCGCGTCGCGGAGAGCATGGGTGCGCTCCAGGTCTGCCTCTGCGGTGAGCCGAGACGTGAAGTCGACACGTGCGGTCCACCTGCGGGCGAAGGCGAGCGCAGCGTGCAGACCGGCGAAGTTGTCGTTGTGCGTGGCGCCGCGCAAGGCCGACAGGTAGTTCAGCCTGTACACGGTCGGGACGACGATCCGGACCTCCCCGGCAGCATGCAGCTCGGCATTCATCATGAGTCGTGCGATGCGCCCGTTGCCGTCGGCGAACGGATGGACCTCGCTGATCAGGAACATCATGAACAACGCCCGCGCCGACGGTGACACGAGGTCGGCACCGAGGTCGAACCCGCGACGCAACGTCCCCTCGACGAGCTCGGGAGCGACGAACAGCGTCGCCCCGGCGCGGTTCGCGTGGCGCTTGAACCGGCCGGGCGCCGTCTCGGGACGGCCCCCCAGCAGCGTCGCGTGCCGTTCCTTGAGGATCTCGAGCAGCTCGTCGTCGGTCGTCGGGCGACGGCGCATCTCTGCGTCCGACGATGTCAGCTGGTACGTGCCGAGGACGTCGTGCGCGTCCTGGGGGCGCTGCGCCGGGACCATGTCGTCGAACACGATCGCGGCTGCTTCGTCGAGTGTGAACTCGGTGCCCTCGATGTAGTTGGAGAAGTAGGCCTCGTAGAACGGCAGGAGGGCGCGCCGGTCCCGATCGATCGGCATCGCGGTGACCACGTCCGGAGCGACGTCGGCGAGGTAGTCCGCGAGGCGGCCGAAGGCGTCGACGCGGCGACGATCGTACGCCTGACCTTGCGCGCGGCCCCGCAGCTGCGGCGTCTGCAGGATCGCGGTGGGGTGCGTGTTCATCGCGGCGCCGACCAGCTGGTTCAAGGTGGCGAGCTCGCGTCGTCGGCCGAGGAAGGGAGCGAGGGTGCGGGCTTCGTCCCTGACCTGGTTCAGCCCGTCCTCGCCGCGGTCTCGGCAGATGTCGTCCAGCCACACCTCGACCTCGGCCCGGGTCAGGGTCCTCGGTGGCCGGCCTGCCGCCGTACGGGTCGGGGCCAGGTTCTCGAGGAGGCTCCGGGCCGTCCCAGCCAGCCAGATGCCGTCCGGGAGCTCGATGTCACCGTGCATGGGGCCTGCGCCGTGCCGTGGAACGACCACTGTCCCGGCCAGCTTCAAGGGACGCGGCCTGCGGTGAGTGACGAACAGGGTCCCGCCAGGCGCCGTGCCCCCGAGGCGTGCGGAGCGGTCGACGATCACCGCACCAGGGAGCTCGTGCGCGACGAGCTCCCACAGGCGCTCGCGAACGACGTCCTCGGCGGGCTTGCTGAGATCGCTGGTGTAGACGCCGGTCCCGAGCTTCACCAGTCGACCTGCCGCGTGCGCACGCGCGACCCGGTCCTTCCCGTGCTCTCGGGAGTAGACCAGGGGAGGGAAGTCGTCAGCCATGCGAACGCCTTTGTCGGGAACCTGCAATTCCTCGCAGTTTAGACGCAGCCGCGATGAATTGCAGGTTTGAAAGACGTGAAACATACAATTATTCGCGCATGTGCGACGAATTGCATGTTTCGAACTCTTGTGGCGCAGTCGGTATGTCGTCCGAACCTGCACTCGGCGCCCAGCGGTCACGATTTGATCCAGGCCGCCGCCCGCGAGAGGATCGTTGCTGGCCGCAACTGGCCATCAGGTTCGTAAGGAACGGAGCGCGGGATGCAGCACCCGGGAAGCGAGGCGGCCCTCCTGGCCTGCTCAGGCTTCGGGCACGCTGCCTCGACCACCGTCTGACTCCCTCGGGCGCGGGATCGAGGCCATCGACCCGACCCCAGTTCCAGCTCCCGAGAGCGAGTCTCCGATGCATGCCCTGACCGAGTCCCAGATCCGCGCGTCCTTCGTCAACGCCTCCCGGCGTGAGGCGTCCCAAGCACCGCTTCCGCCTGGCCTACCCGACCTCGCGTGGGACGACCTCGACCTCCTGGGGTGGGTCGACCCGAAGGCGCCACGACGCGCGTACGCGGTCGTCCCGACTCCGGAAGGCGCCGTCGGGGTGCTGCTCCGGACGACCCAGCCGACCTCGCAGCGTCCGGCCGTCTGCACGTGGTGCGAGGACGTCGAGGCCACCGACGGCGTCGTCCTGTACGTCGCCAAGCGCGCAGGTGCAGCCGGCCGCAACGGCAACACCGTCGGCGCGCTCGTCCACGCCGACCTCTCCTGCTCCGCTCACGCACGTCGGCGTCCCACGCGGGCCGAGGGGGCGGTCGATCCCGTCGCCTTCGTCGAGCGCCGGGTCGCGGGGCTGCGCGAGCGCACGGCACGCTTCGCCGAGCGCGTGCTAGCCACCTCCTGATGCACGGGTTCCCTCAGGGAACTGACTGCGTTACGGTGAGGCATGCAGCGCACGCGGTTCGGTGACATGAGGTGCTCGATCGCCCGGACCTGGGACGTGGTCGGCGAGCCGTGGTCACCTCTGATCCTTCGCGACGTCTTCGTCGGCATCACCCGGTTCGACCAGATCCAGGCCGACCTCGGCATCTCCCGCAAGGTCCTCGCCGAGCGGCTCGCCTGGCTGGTCGAGCACGAGGTTCTCGAGCGGAGGGCGTACTCGGCACGTCCTCCGCGCCACGAGTACGCCCTCACGCCACGGGGCGCCGAGCTCTGCGACCTTCTGATGCTGATGGCGGCGTGGGGCGACCGCTGGCTCGCGGGGGAGGCGGGGCCGCCCGTGCTCTACCGCCACCACGGCTGCGGCGAGATCACCTCCGCGGAGACGCGCTGCGCGCACTGCCGTGAGCCGATGCACGCCACAGACGTGGACGTGCTCCCCGGCCCAGGCGCAGAACCCACCGAGGAGACACCGTGACCGAACCGCTCCGAGCGACGCTGCTCGCCCTGGACGCCGACGCGGACGCGTCGCCGATCCCGTGGGAGGACATACGCCGCCGCTTCTCCGAGGCGTCTGGCTATTGGTTCGCGACCACGTCCGCGGCGGGCCGTCCGCATGTCCGACCCGTGCTCGCCGTGTGGGTCGACGGCGCGGCCCATGTCGCCTCCGCCCCGGCAGCGGCGAAGACGGCCCACCTCGCCGCGGACGGCCGGTGCTCGCTCACCTGTCAGGCGGACGACGCGGACCTGGTCGTCGAAGGCGTTGCCGAGCGGGTGTCGGGGTCGGGTGACGTCGAACGTGTCGCCGCGGCGTACGCCTCCAAGTACGGCTGGGCGCCGGCAGTGCACGACGGTCTGCTCGTCGGCGCGGACGGTGCACCGACCGCAGGGCCACCGCCGTACGAGGTGTACCGGATCGACCTCGATCGGGCGTACGCCTTCGGGACCGACGGAGACCTCGGTCCGCGTTCGACGCGCTGGCAGCGGGAGTAGCCGCTAGCCCAAGGCCGCCTTCTCGGCGCCGATCGTCGTGTCGTCGCCGTGGCCGGTGTGCACCACGGTGTCGTCGGGCAGACCGAACAGTGCGGACCGGATCGACGAGCGGATCAGGTCCGCGTCCGAGTACGACCGCCCCGTCGCGCCGGGCCCGCCCTGGAAGAGCGTGTCTCCGGTGAAGACGCACCCGAGGTCCTCGGCGTAGAGGCAGACGGCTCCCGGAGCGTGCCCCGGCGTGTGGATGACCTGGAGCGTCGTCCCGCCGACCTCGATGGTGGCGCCGTCCTGCAGGTCGACGTCCCACAGGGTGTCAGGGTGCGTGAGCTCCCAGAGCGGACGGTCGGCGGGGTGCAGCATGATCGGCGCGACCACCCGCTCGCGCAGGGCCGGCGCGACACGCACGTGGTCGTCGTGCGCGTGGGTGCAGATGATCGCCTTCACTGTCCGGTCTCCGACGACGGCGAGGATGTCGTCGACGGAGTGCGGGGCGTCGATCACCACGCACTCGGTGTCGTCACCCACGACCCACACGTTGTTGTCGACGTCGAACGTCTCGCCGTCGAGGCTGAACGTCCCCGACGTGACCGCGTGGTCGACGCGTGCCATCAGAGCACCACCACCGAGCGGAGGACGTCGCCACCGTGCATGCGGCCGAAGGCGGCCTCGACGTCGTCGATGCCGATCTCCTCGCTGACGAACGCGTCGAGGTCGAGCCGTCCCTGCTGGTAGAGATCGACGAGCATCGGGAAGTCGCGCGACGGCAGGCAGTCGCCGTACCAGCTGGACTTGAGCGCACCCCCGCGGCTGAACATGTCGATCAGCGGGATGTCCGGCAGCTCCATGTCGGGCGTGGGGACGCCGACGAGGACGACGGTGCCCGCGAGGTCGCGAGCGTAGAAGGCCTGCTTCCACGTCTCGGGACGGCCGACCGCCTCGATCACGACGTCGGCGCCCTCCGCGCCGGCGTACACGGCGCCGACGATCTCGCGGATCGCGGCCACCGGGTCGGTCGTGGACGAGTCGACCGTGTGGGTCGCGCCGAGGCGTACGGCGGCCTCGAGCTTCTTGGCGTCGATGTCGACGGCGATGATCGGGGAGGCGCCAGCGAGCGCGGCGCCCGCGACGGCCGCCACCCCGACGCCGCCGCAGCCGATGACGGCGACGGACTTGCCGCGGGTGGCTGCGCCCGTGTTGATGGCGGCACCGATGCCGGCCATGACGCCGCAGCCCAGGAGGCCGACGGCGGCGGCACGGGCGGACGGGTCGACCTTCGTGCACTGGCCGGCAGCGACGAGCGTCTTCTCGGCGAACGCGCCGATGCCGAGCGCGGGGGAGAGCTCGGTGCCCGCGTCGGGACCTTCGGCCAGGGTCATCTTCTGCGTGGCGTTGAAGGTGTTGAAGCAGTACTGGAGGTCGCCGCGCTTGCATGCTCGGCACTCGCCGCAGACGGCGCGCCAGTTGAGGACCACGAAGTCGCCGGGCTCGACACCGGTGACGTCCGGTCCGACCGACTCGACGACGCCGGCGGCCTCGTGCCCGAGCAGGAACGGGAACTCGTCGTTGATGCCGCCCTCGCGATAGTGCAGGTCGGTGTGGCAGACCCCGCAGGCCCGGATCGCGACCACGGCTTCGCCCGGCCCGGGATCCGGCACGTTGATCGTCGTCACCTCGACCGGCTGACCCTTGGCGCGTGCCACGACCGCCTTCACCTGCTGCATGTGCCCATCCTCCGTGGTTCGGGATCTGTTCCCCTCGAACCTCTCACGTACGGGGTGGCCGCCGTCAGGCGAGGGTCGTGGCCGCCACCGACTTGGTGAGGAGGACGGCATCGTCAGGGGTGGTCGGTGCGGCCGTGAGGTGGAAGCCCGCGCGCTCGTAGAGGGCGATGTTGCGTCGGCTGCGCTTCCCGGTGAACAGCGCGACGGTCGTGGCCTCCTCCGGCGCGTGCTGCTCCGCGACCGCGAGCAGCCACGAGCCGATGCCGTTGCCGGCCTGGTCCGGCGCCACCATCAGTCGACCGATCTCCCATGTCGAGCCGACCGCTCGCGCGCGCACCGCGCCGACCAGCCGACCGTGGCGTCGTACGGCCCAGACCGTCCACGTCTTCGCCCACGCCTGGACGTCGGCGAGCGTCTCGTGCAGAGGTGCGAGGTCGAGCGTGTCGTTCGCGTGCGCCTCCTCCACCCAGCAGCTCCGCTGCAGCACGAGCAGCTCCGAGACGTCGTCACCCTCGCCCACTCGCGAGAGGCTGAGTCCGTCGACCGGGCCCGGCGTCGTGCCGTCGGTCGCCGGAGCGAGGTGCAACGGGCGCAGCGCACGCGCCACCCGCGCCAGCTCGACGACGACCTGGCGCGCTGCCCGGCCGAGCATCGGTCGCTCGCTGACGCGTCCGTCCTCGATGCTGTCCCCGATGCGCAGGGCGACGGTCGCGCCGATCGGCATCATCCGCAGCGTGGTGACCACCTGCTTGGTCATCTGCACCGACCGTGTCCCGGCCGAGGTGTTCCCGTAGCTGACGAAGGCGACGGGCTTCCAGGCCCACTCCTCGTACAGGTAGTCCAGCGCGTTCTTCAGGACCGCGGGCATGCCGTAGTTGTACTCCGGGGTGACCACGACGAAGGCGTCGGCGTCGGCGACCCGGCGGCTCCACGCGCGGGTGTGCTCGTGGGCGTAGACGCCGGTGGAGGGGTGCTCGAGCTCGTCGAGGAACGGCAGCGCCAGAGCGCCGAGGTCGACGACGTCGACGACCATGCGCTCGCGCTCGGTCTCTCGTCGCGTGGTCTCGACGAACCACTCCGCGACGGCGGGGGCGAGGCGGCCAGGTCGGCTGCTGGCGATGACGACAAGGACGCGGAGGGGGCTGCTCGGAGAATTCGATGACATGTCATCAACATAGTTCGAAAATCTATGACGTGTCAACGATCGGGTAGGGTGGCCCCGTGGACACAGACTGGTTGAGCTCGGACGAGGAGCAGGCGTGGCGCGCGATCCGGCGGATGTTCACCGCGCTGCCGGCGCGGCTGGGCCGGGACCTGGCGGAGGAGTCAGGCCTCTCGTCGGCTGACTACGAGGTCCTCAGCACGCTGTCGGAGAAGCCGGACCATCGATGGGCGCTCAAGGATCTCGCGAGCAAGGCGGAGTGGTCGCGCAGCAGGCTCTCCCACCACGCGAGCCGGATGCAGGCTCGTGGTCTGATCGACAAGGAGCCGGATCCCCAGGACGCGCGCGGATGCCTCCTGCGCCTGACGCCGCGGGGCCTCGCGGTGCTCGAGGAGGCTGCTCCCCGCCACGTCATGTCCGTACGGCGACGGTTCCTCGACCACCTCACATCCGAGGAGCTCGCGGTGCTGGGACGCCTCTCGGCGCGGGTCGCCGACCTTCCGGACTGATCAGGGTCCTGACGACGGCGCCGGAGGCACCGCCAGGAGCGCGAGCGCGGACGTCGTCACGAGGCCGGGAGCGCGTGCGGCGGTCAGCGCGCCCTGGTGGACGGCGGTCGCTGCGCCGTGGAGGAGGCTCTGGACCGCGGTGACCTGCCAGTCGAGCGGCATGTCCTTCCGGAACCGCCCCTCGCTCCGTCCGCGTCGCAGCACCGACTTCGCGCGGTCGACGAGCTGGGTGTGGGCGCGCTCGAGCAGGTCCGGCGACAGGGCCTGGTCTGCTGCCTGGACCAGCCCGCCGTTGCGGAACGTCACGGTCCACGAGGCGTCCAGGAGGCGGGTCATCGCGTCGTACGGGTCGCCCGTGACGTCGACCGCCGACAGCTCGGCCTCGGCGCGGTCGAGGGCGTGCTCGACGACGACCGCGACGAGCGCCGAGCGTGACTCGAAGTGGCCGTACAGAGTCATGCGTCCGACGCCCGCCGCCGTCGCGATCGCCGACATGCTCACACCCGGGTCCTCGGCGAGGCAGCGGGTCGCCGCCTCGACGATCGCGCTGATGTTGCGGCGTGCGTCGGCGCGCCTGGGGGGCGTGCCTGCGGGCAGCTCGACCACGGTCGCTCCTCTCGTCGCGCCGGGGAGGCGCCTCCGCATCGTAGCGCGCGCGACTGCTAACTCGTACACATGAGTCCACGTTCGTGCTAGCGTCAACTCGTACACCACCGTACGAATTAGGGGGAACGATGCAACACACCCACCACGAGGCGTCCCTGGAGGCGACACCCCGACCCTGGTGGAGGCGCCCGGTCGCTCTCTTCGTCCGCCACTACCTCGAGATGGTCGCGGCGATGGTCCTCGGCATGGTCGTGCTCTATCCGCTGTGGACCCTCGCGACGGACGGTGTCGCAGCCGACTGGGTCCGTCGGCCGGACGTCGAGGCGACCGTCATGTCGACCGCGATGGCGCTGCCGATGATCGCGCTGATGATCTACCGCGGTCACGGGGCTCGGCCGATCGTCGAGATGACGGTCGCGATGTTCGCCGGGTTCTGGGTGCTGTTCCCGCTGCTCTGGTGGAGCTCGGTCGACGAGATGACGGTGATGATGGTCGGGCACGTGCTGATGCTGCTGTTCATGCTGGTCGCGATGCTGCTGCGGACCGACGAGTACACGCATGCGCACACCTCCTGAGCGCGGTCCGTGGCCCGAGCCCTTGCGCCACAGCGCCGACGCACGGAAATGTAGGCGCGATGAGCAACGCGATAGTGACAGGTGCAGCGAGCGACATCGGACAAGCAATCGCGCGGGCGATCGTCTCCGAAGGAGGTCACGTCGTCCTCGCTGACAACGACCTCGCGACCGTCGAGGAGGTGGCGCGGGAGATCCCGGGCACGGAGGCGGTCTATCTCGACCTGCGGTCCCCGGACTCGGTGCGCGAGGTCGCGTCCGACTTCATCGAGCGACACGGCGCCCCGCACCAGGTGGTGAACGGGGCGGCGGTCTGCAACGGCGGGCCGTTCGAGTCGGTCGACGAGGCGACGTGGTCGCAGGACCTCGACGTCGTCCTGGGGGGCACGATCCGGCTGTCCCAAGCTCTGCTGCCCGCGATGCGCGAGGCCGGGCGGGGCTCGGTCGTCAACATCGCGTCGGTGAACGGGCACGCCTACTTCGGGAGCGATGTCTACAGCGCGGCGAAGGCGGGCGTCCTCAATCTCACTCGGACCCTCGCCGTCCAGTACGGCCCGTACGGCGTGCGCGTGAACTCGGTGTCGCCCGGCACGGTCGTGAACGCCCCGCGTCGACGTCAGCTGGCGGAGGACCCGCACGCGCTCGACCGTGCCACCGAGTGGTACCCGCTCGGTCGCGTCGGGGCGCCGGAGGACGTCGCCGACGCCGTCGTCTTCCTGCTCTCCGACCGCGCGAGCTGGATCACCGGCACCGATCTGCGGGTCGACGGAGGCCTCCTCGCCGGGATGCGGGGACTCGCCCAGGCCCTCGACACGAGCGGGGACGCCGGCTAGCCCGGGGGTGGGGAGTACGACCCGGGCGGGCCGAGTCCGTCCGCCTTGCGCTCCAGCACCGCGCGCTCCGCCGCGTTGCCGCAGAGCGCGGCGGCGCGCGCGTACTCCTCGCGGGCCTCGGCCGTGCGCTCCATCCGTGCCAGCATCTCCGCACGCACGGCGGGCAGCAGGTGCGATCCGGCGAGCGCACCGCTCTGCGCGATCCCGTCGACGACCTGCAGCCCGGCAGCAGGGCCGGACGCCATGGCCACCGCGACCGCACGGTTGAGGTCGACCACCGGCGACGGCGTGACCTGACCGAGCGCCTCGTACAGGACGACGATCCGGTCCCAGTCGGTCGCGTCGACCGTCGGAGCGAGCGCGTGGCACTCGGCGATGGAAGCCTGCAGACCGTACGGCCCGAGTCCCCGCCGCGCGGACGCCGCTCGCACCAGCGCTGCCCGACCGCGACGGATCGCCGACCGGTCCCAGCGCCTGCGGTCCTGGTCCTCCAGCAGGACGGGTCGCCCCTGCGCGTCGAGCCGTGCGGGGAACCGCGCGGCGGTCAGCTCCAGCAGGGCGAGCAGCCCGAAGACCTCGGGTTCGGGCGTCAGGCCGGCGAGCACGCGCGAGAGCCGCACCGCCTCCTGGGCGAGGTCCGTCCGGATCCACGTCTCGCCGCCGGAGGCCGACGAGCCTTCCGTGAAGATCAGGTAGATCACGCTGAGCACGGAGCCGAGACGCTCCGCCCGCTCGGACGGCTCGGGGACGGCGAACGGGACCTGAGCGGCGGCGAGCGCCTTCTTCGCTCGGGTGATGCGCGCCTGGACGGTCGGGACGGGGACGAAGAACGCCTTCGCGATCTCGTCCGTCGTGAGACCACCGACGACGCGCAGCGTCAGTGCGACGCGCGCCTCCTTGGCGAGCACCGGATGGCACGCCGTGAAGATCAGCGCAAGGACGTCGTCGTCGATCGCCCCCGGGTCGAACAGCACGTCGACGCCCGGGGTGCTCTCGTCGAGGTCGCGCGCGAGGTCCGCGTAGCGCTCGTCGCGTCCGGCGCGCCGCCGGAACGCGTCGATCGCCCTGCGGCGCCCGACCGCGAGCAGCCAGCCGGCCGGGTTGTCGGGCACCCCGCTGGTCGACCATCCGACCAGCGCCTCGGCGAGCGCCTCCTGAGCGACGTCCTCCGCGAGCGGGAGATCGCCGGTGTAGCGGGCGAGGGCGCCGACGATGCGGGCGGACTCCATCCGCCACACCGCCTCGACGGCGCGCCTCGCCTCGTACCCGGCCATCGGGACGCCTGCGTCCGGAGCGCTCAGAGCTGTCCGGTCCGCTCGCGCCAGGCGCGCTCCCTCTGGATCCACTCGTTGTCCTGCGGGAACTCGTCGATCGTCGGCACCCGGCGGATCTCCACCTTCGTGCCCTTGGCGTACGGGAGTCGCTTGGCCCACTCGACGGCCTCCTGCTTCGACGCCACGTCGAGGATGTAGTAGCCGCCGAACAGCTCCTTCGTCTCGCCGTACGGCCCGTCGGTGACGACAGGCGTCTCGTCGCTGAAGTCGACGACGACACCGTCCGACGGGTCGTCGAGGCCTTCGGCCGCGAGCAGGACGCCGGCGCGCATGAGCTCGTCGTTGAACTTCCCCATGATCTCGAGCATGTCGTTGAAGTCGACGTTCTCGAACGCCGCAAGCCCCTCGTCGGTCGTCCGCATGATCAGCATGTACTTGGACATCGTCGTGCTCCTCGTTCGGTTCGAGGTCGCCGTTCGACCTCTCCTCACCCACAGGTCGAACGGGCGGCGGAGGGATCGACAGCGCGCAGAGATTTCTTGTGGAGGATCCTCTCATCGTTGTCGCTGTGTTCTCGACCTCCCAGGTTCGGGACGGTCTGTCACTCGACCTCGCGGGGTGGCGGCGGGAACGCTGGGTGCATGGTGACCGTCTTTCGCAATGCGCGCGTGTTCGATGGCCACGCCTACCTCGGCGATGTCGGCGACGTCGTGATCGATCACGGCCGCGTCGTGTCCGTCGGGGGTACGGCGGAGGGCGACGCCGTCGTCGACGTGGCCGGTGGGCTGCTCGCGCCCGGCTTCGTCGACGCCCACGTCCACGCGGTCCAGGGCGGGCTGGAGAGGATCCGCTGCGACCTCAGCGAGACCGACCACGTCGAGCGGCGCTACCTGGACGTGATCGGCGAGTACGCCGCACGCCGACCGGACGTCGCCTGGATCCTCGGGGGCGGCTGGGCGATGGCGGCGTTCCCGGGCGGTACGCCGACGGCTGCGGCTCTCGACGCCGTCGTGCCAAACCGCCCGGTGTTCCTGCCGAACCGTGACCACCACGGCGCCTGGGTCAACTCCCGGGCGCTCGAGATCGCGGGCGTCGACCGCTCCACACCCGACCCGGTCGACGGTCGCATCGAGCGCGACCCGGACGGCAACCCGACCGGCACACTGCACGAGGGCGCGATGGCACTCGTCGCACGGCACGTCCCCCGGACCTCCGACGACGAGCTGTACGCCGGTCTGCTCGCCGGCCAGTCGTACCTGCACTCGCTCGGCGTCACGTCGTGGCAGGACGCGATCGTCGGGTCGTACTCGGGGATGGACGACAACGGCCCGACGTACGCCCGCGCGGCGGCGGCCGGTGACCTGACCGCCCATGTCGTCGGGGCGCTGTGGTGGGACCGCGACCGCGGCGTGGAGCAGGTCGCCGACCTGGTGCAGCGTCGTACGGCGCTGTCGGCGGGTCGGTTCGCGGCGACGAGCGTCAAGATCATGCAGGACGGTGTCGCCGAGAACGGGACCGCTGCGCTGGTCGAGCCGTACCTCGACCGGTGCGGGCACGCGACGGACAACCGCGGGCTGTCGTTCGTCGACCCGGCGGCGCTGCGCGTGTGCATCGCCGAGCTCGACGCACTGGGATTCCAGGTCCACGTGCACGGCCTCGGTGACCGCGGGGTGCGGGAGGCGCTCGACGCGTTCGAGGGCACCGACCCCGCGCGCCGACACCACATCGCCCACCTCCAGCTCGTCCATCCCGACGACGTCCCGCGGTTCTCCGCGCTGGGCGTCTCCGCGAACCTCCAGGCGCTGTGGGCGTGCTACGACGAGCAGATGGTGGACCTGACGCTCCCGTTCCTCGGGGATGAGCGGGCCAGCCGGCAGTACCCGTTCGCCGACCTCAAGGCGAACGGTGCCCACCTGGTGGCCGGCAGCGACTGGCCGGTCAGCACCCCCGACCCGCTCCAGGCCATCCACGTCGCCGTCAACCGGACGGCGTACGGGGAGGCCGGCCGCGCGGGCACTGACCCGTTCCTGCCGGAGCAGGCGCTCTCGCCCGAGGCGGCGTTCGCGGCGTACACGAGTGGGTCGGCATGGATCAACGGGCGCGACGACGCGGGCACGATCGCTGTCGGCAGCGTCGCCGACCTCGTCGTTCTCGACCGGGACCCGTTCGAGGATCCGGCGTCGATCGGCGCGGCGAGCGTGGTCACGACGTGGGTGGAGGGCCGCGCGGTCTCCACAGCCTGACGGACGGGGGACGCCCTAGCGGACGCTGTGGGCGAACTCCATCGACAGGCGAGCCTTGACGCTCAGGAGCGTCTCGATGATGAAGTCCTCTCGCGCGCCGTCCAGGCGGCTCATGGGCACGGCCACGCTCAGGCCGTCGATCGCGGGACGGGCGAAGGGCAGGGCGACGCCGAAGCAGCGGACGCCGATGCACGACTCGTCGCTCTCGGCCGCGTAGCCCAGGTCGGCGGCCTTGTCGATGATCGCGAGCACGGCGTCGCGCTCGGTCACGGTGTGCGTGGTGATCGGATCGATGGCGTCAGGGACGAGTGCCTCCCGGACGTCAGCGGGGTGCTCGGCGAGGATCGCGCGGCCGAGCGCGGTGGAGTAGGCGGGCAGCCGGCGGCCGACAGGGGAGTGCATGCGCAGCGGGTGCACGGACTCGCGCTTGGCGGTGTAGATGACGTCCGCCCCGGCGAGCCGGCCCAGGTTCACGGTCTCCTCGGTGGCGGTGGCGGTGGCGGTGGCGGTGGCGCCGCCAAGAACGTCGGCCCGGGCACCTACACCGCTGCGGTGGTGGTGCCGACCGCCGGGACGTGGAGGCTGCACGTGACGCTACGGACGAGCGAGTTCGACAGCTCCGTGGCGGCGCTCGCGTTCACCGTCGGCTGAGTCGGCCCGCATTGCGACGCCCGCCCTTGCGGAGGATGGTGACGAGGTGCCCGTACTCGACCTCCTGCCCGCCGCACCCGAGGACGCGGACGCCGTCCGCTCGTTGGTGCGGGCGGCGTACGCGCCGTACGTCGAGAGGATCGGGCTCGAGCCCGCACCGATGAACGCGGACTACCGGCAGGCCATTCTCGACGGCGCTGTCGACGTGGTGCGGGAGGACGGCGAGATCGTCGCCGTGGTCGTGACCCGAGACCGTGGCGACCATCTGCTGCTCGAGAACATCGCGGTCGCGCCGTCGCGACAGGGCGGCGGGTTCGGTGCGCAGATCCTGGACTGGGCCGAGACGCGCACGAGGGCGCTCGGTCACGACGAGGTCCGGCTGTACACGCACGAGAAGATGGTCGAGAACGTGGCGTTCTATCTCCGGCACGGCTTCGAGATCACCGGGATCGCGGACGAGGACGAGTTCCGGCGGATCCACTTCCGCAAGGTGTGCCGACGAGACACCGATCAGATCCGGAGGGCCCCATGACCGCGAACTACACCTTCGACGTGTTCTCCAGCCTCGACGGCTTCGGCACCGCCACGGGGGACTGGGGTGGTTACTGGGGCAAACAGGGCCCCGAGCTGCTCGAGCACCGTCGCGCGCTGTACGACGAGGACCAGCGCATGATCCTCGGAGCCAACACCTACCGAGCGTTCGCGCAGCTGCTGGCCGCTGACACCGAGCCGGGAGTGCACGACGCCTGGGTCGAGCGCATGACGCACCTCCCGGCGACGGTCGTGTCGACCACGCTCCAAGCACCTCTCGACTGGCCGGACGCGACCGTGGTCAGCGGGGACGCCGTCGACGTCGTCGCCCGCCTCAAGGAGGAGTCGCCGGTGCCGCTGCGCTCTCACGGCAGCCTGTCGATGAACCGCGCGCTGATGGCTGCCGGTCTGGTCGACCGCGTCCAGGTGACCGTCTTCCCTGTCATCACCGGTCACACGGGTACGGAGCCGATCTTCGGTGGCGCGGCCGACTTCGACCTCGAGCTGATCGAGGCGACGACGCTCGACGGGAACATCCAGGAGCTCGTCTATCGGCCCACGCTGCACGGCTGAGCCCGGCGGCTGCCGCGCATGACATTCGTCATCGCGAGGCCGTGACGGATCCACGCCTCTTCGTGACGCCGTGCACTACTGGCGACGCGGGGCGCCGGCGACGCTGGAGGCATGAGCGAACAGCTGAGTGGATCGAAGCCTGACGAGCGGGCTCCCGTGATCGAGGCGCGGGGCCTACGACGCGTGTACGGCGAGGGTGCCACCGCGTACGAGGCCGTCCGCGGGATCGACCTCGACGTCACCGAGGGGGAGGTGTTCGCCCTCCTGGGGACGAACGGTGCGGGCAAGACGTCGACGTTCGACCTGCTGGAAGGGCTCGCGTCGCCGACTGCCGGCGAGGTTGCGGTGTTCGGGCTCGACCCGGTGCGCGACCGTCGGCAGATCCGGCCGAGGGTGGGCACGATGCTGCAGAGCGGCGGCCTTCCCGCCGAGCTGACCGTCACCGAGACGTTGGAGATGTGGCGCGGCACGTGCAGCAACCCGACGACGGTCGAGGACGTCCTCGAGCGGGTCAGGCTGACCGACCGGGCCGACGTGCGGGTGGCGGCGCTGTCGGGGGGCGAGCAGCGCCGCGTCGACCTGGCGTGCGCGCTGCTCGGGCAGCCGAAGCTCCTGTTCCTCGACGAGCCGACCACGGGTCTCGACCCGGAGAGCCGTCGCGGCACGTGGCAGCTGCTCGCCGACCTGAAGTCCGCCGGCGTGACGATGGTCCTGACGACGCACTACCTCGACGAGGCCGAGGCGCTGGCCGACCGCGTCGCGATCATGCACCGCGGCGAGATCGTCGTCTGCGGCACGCTGCGCGAGATCGTCGACTCGCAGCCCGCGAGGATCACGTTCGACCACCCCGGTCTCGCCCTGCCGCCGTTGCGCGGCGCGGAGGTCGACGCCGGCGCTCGCGTCACGATCAGCACCCACGACCTGCAGGGGCACCTGTCGGAGCTGCTCGGATGGGCCGACGACCTTCGGCTGCAGCTCTCCGGGCTCGAGGCGCGTGCCGCCTCGCTCGAGTCCGTGTTCCTCCGCATCGCCGAGGGCGACCGCACCTCGGCCACCACCGCCGTACCGATGGGAGCAACGGCATGACCACGACGACCACCACCACGCCGACGCCGAGCCGCATGCGACCGCTGGTCGCGCTCGCGAACGCCGAGTACCTGCAGTTCCGGCGCAACCGGACGCTGATGTTCATGGGGACCGTGTTCCCGATCGCGATCCCGCTGCTGCCGTACGTCATCGGGCGGAGGACCGGCGGCAGCACGCCGGAGCTGGCGGCGACCGCGCTGGAGATGGTCGCGTACATCACCGTCGTCTTCGTCCAGTACTACTCGGTGCTGTCGATGATCACGACGCGGCGCGGCGAGGGTGTGCTGAAGCGGCTGCGTACAGGGGAGGCAGCCGACTGGCAGATCAAGACCGCGCCCGCGGTGCCGGGAGCGCTGTTGACGTTCGCCGGCGCCGCGGTGGTCGCGGCCGTCGTCTACTCCACGGGCGCACCGGCACCGGTGAACGTGCTCGCGATGGTGCTCGGCCTGGCTGGCGGCGTCGTGGTCTTCACACTGCTGGCGCTGCTCACCGCCGCGTACACGAAGAACGCCGAAGCCGCGCAGATCACCTCGCTGCCTGTCATCGCTCTCGCGACGGCCGGCCTCGGCAGCCTCCGTGCCGTGTTCCCCGACAACATCGCCCAGGTCCTCGACTGGACGCCGTTCGCCGCGGTCTCCGACCTCGTCGCGATCGGTGCGCTGGGTCGGCCGCTGAGCGCACCGGACGCGGATGCGGTCGGCTTCGCCGCGTCGTTCGGCGAGCTCGGTCGTCCGGTTGCGACACTTGTCGTATGGACAGTCCTCACCCTCGTCGTCGTGCAGAGGAGCTTCCGCTGGGACGACCGCGGGTGAACCGTGTCGCTGCCTGGTGGCATCCGCTGAGCGATCGGCAGCGGTTCCGGCTCTACAGCCGGGTCGCGTTGGAGGGGGCGGTCGTCGCGGTTGTCGTGGCGATGGCGTTCGCGGTGACCACGCCGTGGTCACGGGTCCTGATCGTCGTCGCCGGCCTGGCGGGCGTCGCCGCGATCGAGGCTCGCCCCGAGCTCACCGACTGGCCGCGGGCGGTGCAGCGGCGGGCGGCAGTCGTCGCCGCAGCTGTGCTCGTCGTCGTCGGCGTGGTGTCCTCCGTCGTGGCGCACAGCTCCTCGGACGATGCGGTCGTCGACGACGCCAGCGTGACCGGCTTGCTCGCCGTGCTGCTGATCGCCGTGGCGATCGTCCCGTTCCTGCGGTGGCGGTGGTACGCGCTCGCCGTGGTCGCCGTCCTCGCCGGGCTCGCGTACGGCAGCTCGCCGACCGAGGCGCTGCAGGTGGCCGCCGTGGTGGCGGTCGTGGGCGCGTTCATGGCGACGACGACGCTGCTCACCCTGTGGAGCCTGCGGGTCGTCGAGGATCTCGAGCACGCCAAGTCGGTCGAGGCAGAGCTGCGGGTCGCCGAGGAACGCCTGCGGTTCTCCCGCGACCTCCACGACGTCGTCGGTCGAGGATTCTCCGCGGTCGCGGTGAAGAGCGAGCTCGCGGCGACGCTGACGCGCGCAGGGGAGCACGACCGCGCCGCCGCGGAGATGGACGACGTCAAGGCGATCGCGGTGGAGTCGATGGAGCAGATGCGCGCGCTCGTGCAGGGGTATCGCGAGGTGAGCCTCAGCGCCGAGGTCGCGGGCGCGCAGTCGCTGCTGTCGGCAGCCGGGTGCCGGCTGGTGGTCGAAGGCGATCCGGCGACGGTGCCGACGGCGTACCACGAGGCCGCCGCCTGGGTCGTCCGCGAGGGCACCACCAACATCGTGAAGCACTCGGCCGCGACCACCGCGACGCTCACGCTCGGTCCGGAGGGCATGTCGCTGACGAACGACGCCGCGGGCGAGGTGTCGGACGCGCGGGCGGGCCAGCGCGGGCTGGCCGAGCGGCTGGCGGAGGTGGGGGCGAGGATGAGGACTTCCGTGCACGACGACCTGTACGTCCTGGAGGTTCGGTGGGAGACGTCATGATCCCGGTGCTCCTCGCCGATGACGAGACCCTCATCCGGACCGCGCTGGCGACGATGCTCGACCTCGAGCCCGATCTCGACGTCGTGGCGCATGTCGACTCTGGCGAGGAGCTGCTCGCGCTCTGGCAGCAGCGCGTACGCTCCGGCGAGCCCGTCGCTGTCGCGGTGCTCGACCTGCAGATGACCGGCCTCGACGGGATCGACACCGCGGTGCGTCTGCTCGAGCAGACCCCGAACGCGGGCGTCCTCATCGTGACGAGCCACGGCCGCCCCGGCTACCTCAAGCGCGCTCTGTCGGCTGGCGTCCGTGGGTTCCTGCCGAAGACGAGCTCGGCATCGACGCTCGCGTCAGTGATCCGTACCGTGCACGACGGCGGCCGGTACGTCGACCCGGCCCTCGCGGCGGAGGCGATCAGCACGGGGGACTCGCCGCTCACCGCGCGAGAGGCCGACGTGCTCGAGTTCGCGATCGATGGCGCCTCCATCGAGGAGATCGCCCGCCGTGCGCATCTCGCCGTCGGGACGACCCGCAACTACCTGTCCTCGGCGATGACGAAGCTCGCGGTGGCGAACCGGTACGAGGCTGCGTTGAAGGCGCGCGAGCTGGGATGGATCTGAGGTCGGGAGCGGACGGACCGACCTGCGGCACGCGGTGGAGTCGCGCGCAGGTTCCGACCTCGGGTCGGATCAAAGTTCGATGGTTTCATCCCGCGAACGGGCGCTCGCCGCTGGCATTCTGAGGGGATGTCGAACTCGTGGTGGGAAGCTCTGCAGGCGATCGGCCTGTTCCTGTCGCCGTTCGCGGTGGCGTGGCTGGCGTACGTCCTCAGCATCCGTCAGTCGCGTAACGACGAGCTCAAGCGTGTACAGCTGGAGTACTACAGCGCGCTAGCTCCGCGTCTCAACACGCTCGTCTGCTACGTGACGTTCATGGGGGACTGGCGCGACATCTCGCCCCCCGAGGTGATCGCCCTCAAACGGCAGCTCGATCGAGAGTTCTTCGTGGCAGCTCCTCTGTTTTCGCCCCGGGTGCGACAGAGGTACGACGCCTTCCTCGACGACTGCTACCGGACGTTCGGCGAGTGGGGCACCGATCCCAAGGTCCGAAGCAGTGCTCTCCCGCGTCGCGAAGTCTGGCGCGGCGAGTGGGACTCCTCCTGGGACGCCATGTTCGAGTTCGGCGACGTGCCGCTGACTACCGAGATGATTCGCAAGCCTCGTCGATCGCACGACGAGCTGATCGCTGCACTGGTGACCGATCTCAAGGTGGTCCGCTCTCGACCGAACTACACGTCGGACCTGGTTGCGCTCGAGAGGTCGTCACTGGGCCACGCGGAGAGGGACCCCGTGCCTCCCGGAGCCGCGTAGCCGGTCCCTGGTCGACCGATTCGTCCTGACTGAGCAAAAGCATGTAAGTCACTAGAGTTTAAAGACATAATGACCGGGTGACTGTCTCAACCCTCCACCCGCGCTCCGGTCGCGCACTCACGCCCGCCCAGCTGCGTACGGTCGTCGACCGGTTCGCCGCTGAGGCCCGGGCGGGTGTCTACACGCCGACGTTCGACTGGGACGAGCGCTGGCATGTCCGCATCCATGCCGACGACGACGTCGAGGTCTGGTTGATCAGCTGGACCAAGGAGCAGGGGACCGAGCTCCACGACCACGGTGGTTCGTCGGGCGTGTTCACCGTGGTCGAGGGGGCGCTCACCGAGTACGTCTGGGCCGGCTCGCGCCACGGTTCCACCGGACGGCTGGTCGACCGCGTGCGCCGGGACGGCGACACCGTCTCCTTCGGACCTCGCTACGTCCACGACGTCCGCAACCACGACGATCTCCCGGCCGTCAGCGTGCACGCCTACTCGCCACCGATCTCCTTGATGAACTACTACGACACGACCGGCAGCACGTTGGTGCGGCGGGCCTCGAGCTGGACCGACGACCCAGAGGCACCGTCGCCCGAGCGGATCAGCGCATGACGTTCGTCGGACTCGAAGCCTGGCTCGACGACGCGCGATCCGGTCTCCTGCGCCAGACGCCGGAGCAGGCGGCGGCCGCTGTCGGCGACGGCGCGGTGCTCGTCGACATTCGCCCTGCGTGGCAACGCCGTACCGAGGGAGAGATCCCGGGCTCGGTGGTGGTCGAGACCAACCACATCGCCTGGCGGCTCCACCCGGACTCCGATGCTCGCCTCACGATCGCGCGCCCGGGGCAGCCTTGGATCGTCGTCTGCAGCGAGGGCTACACCTCCTCGCTCGTCGCCGCCTGGCTCGTGGCTCTCGGGCTGGACGCCACGGACCTGGTCGGCGGATTCCACGCCTGGCAGGCAGCTGGCCTGCCGACGACGCGCAGTACGACAGAGGTCGAGCGCCGGGTCGGTAGTGACGAGCCGGTCGGTCGCGTCACCGCCGCTGCTCACTGACGCAGCGCCTGCCGAGGCACCGGCGGCCTACGCCGCGCGGCCGCGGTCACGCGGGCGCGAGAGGCAGCCGGACCGTGACGGAGAGTCCTCCGGTCGGCCGGGCCGCGAGGGTGAGGCTGCCGTCGTGCGCAGCGGCGATGCGCTCGACGATCGCCAGTCCCAGGCCGACCCCGGAGTGGTCGGCGTGCACGCGATCGGTGCCGCGTCGGAACGGCTCGGCGAGCGTGGTGACGAGCTGCGCCCCGAGCTGCTCACCGGTGTTCTCGACGGTGAGCGCCACGCCCGAGTCCTGTACGGCGGTGGTGACCCACACGCTGCCCTCGTCGGGGAGGTTGTGGACGATCGCGTTGTGCACGAGGTTCGTCGTCATCTGCAGCAGGAGCGAAGGCGAGCCGACGGTCGTGGTGATGTCGCCTGACGTCTCGATGGTGATGCCGCGCTGCTCCGCGAGCGGGAGGAGCGTCTCGGTGACCTCCTCGGCGAGGAGGGACAGGTCGACCGGCTCAGTTGAGAAGGCGCCCTGATCGGCGCGGCTGAGCAGGAGCAACGCTTGGGTGAGGTCGATCGCCCGGGCGTTGACGGCGTAGAGACGGTCGATGAGCTCGGCGGAGTCGCGGGTCGGATCCTTGCGGGCGAGGTCGAGGAGCGTCTGCGTGACCGCCAACGGCGTACGGAGCTCGTGGGAGGCGTTTGCCGCGAACCGTTGCTGCTCGGCGACGTGGGCCTCGAGCCGCGCGAGCATCGCGTCGAACGCGTCGGCGAGCTCGCGGAACTCGTCCTGGCGGCCCTCCATGTCGATCCGGTGCGCGAGCGACCCGGTGGCGGCCCGACGCGTGGCGTTGGTGATGCGGGTCAGGGGAGCGAGCATCCGCCCGGCGAGGAACCAGCCCCCGACGAGACCGAGGACGAGCAGGAACACCAACGCCTGGGCCGCTCTCGGAGCGAAGGCGTCCAGGAGGTCGGAGCGGGTGGGCGTGAACGGGCCGGGACCGAAGCTCGCGCGGTCGGGGACGTACCGCAGGAGGAACACCCACACCGTGGCGAGCAGCAGGGCGCCGGCGACCATCAGGAAGCCTGCATAGCTGAGTGTGAGCTTGAGGCGGACGCTCAATCCGCGCGGCCTATCCACGATCGCCTCCGCCCGCCCCGTCCGAAGGCGTGTCGATGCGATAGCCGACGCCGGGCACGGTCGCGATCAGCCAGGGCTCGCCGAGTCGCTTGCGCAGGGCAGAGACGGTGATGCGTACGGCGTTGGTGAACGGGTCCGCGTTCTCGTCCCACGCTCGCTCGAGGAGCTGCTCGGCGCTGATGACACCGCCCTCGGCGGCGACGAGGATCTCGAGCACGGCGAACTGCTTGCGCGTCAGCGCGACGTAGCGGCCGTCGCGGTAGACCTCGCGGCGGAACGGGTCGAGTCGCAGCCCGGCGATCTCGTGCACGGGTGGCCTGTTATGCGCGCGTCGGCGATCGAGTGCTCGCAGCCTGAGCACGAGCTCGCGCAGCGCGAACGGCTTCGTCAGGTAGTCGTCGGCGCCGAGCTCGAAGCCGGAGGCAAGGTCGTCGAGGCGGTCGGCCGCGGTGAGCATCAGGATCGGCATGCCTGTGCCGGAGGCGACGATGCGCTGGGCGACCTCGTCCCCGGACGGCCCGGGGATGTCGCGGTCGAGCACGGCGAGGTCGTACGCGTTGACGCTCAGCAGCTCCAGCGCGGTGTCTCCGTCTCCGGCGATGTCGGCGGCGATGGCCTCCAGGCGCAGACCATCACGGATCGCCTCAGCAAGCAGGGGCTCGTCCTCGACGACCAGTACGCGCATGCTCCGATGGTAGGGAGCAGGCACGTATCGTCGCCGTATCGAAAACCGCATACGCGCTGGCAACACCCCCTTTTCTGTACTGGTGGCATGTCTCGAAACCAGTCACGACGACCCGCCGTACGCCGCGTCCGATCGACCGTCCTCGCTGCTGTGACCGCCGTCGCGGTGCCCGTGTGCGCCGTCGCGTGCAGCCCGATCGCCGCCGCGCCACTGGTGGGCCAGCGCGGTCCGGTCGGTGTCGCTGACGGCGTGGTCGCCGACGGCACCTCGGTCTTCGCCGATGTCCCCGCGGTGGCCAACCTCGACCGAAGGCTCCTCGCTTCGCTCCGGGACGCCGCCGACGAGGCTGCCGACGACGGAGTCGAGCTCGACGTCAACAGCGGGTGGCGGTCGGAGCGCTACCAGGAGCAGCTCTTCGAGGAAGCAGCGGCGAAGTACGGCTCGGAGGACGAGGCCGAGCGTTGGGTCGCCCGCCCCGGCACGTCCGTGCACGAAGCCGGTGACGCGGTCGACATCGGTCCGACGTCGGCCATGTCGTGGCTGTCGCGGCACGGCGCGTCCTTCGGGCTCTGCCAGGTCTACGGCAACGAGCCGTGGCACTTCGAGCGGCGCCCCGACGCCGTCTCCGACGGCTGTCCTGCGCCGTACGCCGATCCCACCGACGACCCGAGGATGCGCCGGTGAGCGAGCCGTCCCCGCCGTCGATCGCACCCAGCCGCGGCGTCATCATCAACGGTCCCGGTCCGGGCGACTGGATCGGCAGGTACGAGTCGGTCGCCCTCGTCATGCTCACCGTGCTGCCCCTGGCGGCGCTGGTGGTGTGGGGGCTGGCCCGCAGGCGCCGTCGAGCCGGCAGCCCGACGGCGGCCGCCTGGCGTACGTCGCTGGCGGAGGTCGGCATCGTCGCCGGGACGCTGCCGTGGGTGTGGCTCACCCTGCTGCCGGCCAGCCACGGCGCCGCGCACGGTGGGGTGAGCGAGGTGCCGATCCGGGACCTCCTCGGCATGCCGCCGTACCAGATCGTCGGAAACCTTCTGGTCTTCGCGGCGCTCGGCTTCCTCGCGCCTGTGCGGTTCGCGGCGCTCGCGTCGATCCCGCGGATCCTCGCCCTCGCGGCTGCCGGCTCGATCCTGATCGAGTCGGCGCAGTACGCCATGCAGCTGGGCCGCGTCTCGTCCGTCGACGACGTCCTGCTCAACACCGCCGGCGCTGGGCTGGCCGCCGTCGCGTCACGCCGATGGTGGCGCGTACGCCCCGACTGTCAGCCGAGCTGCTCGAACAGGGACACGATGATCCCCTCAGGCCCCCGTACGTAGGCCATCCGCACGCTGTTCTCGTACTCGCCGATGCCGGCAACGAGGCCGAATCCGTCCGCAGCCACCGCTTCCAGGGCCGCATCGAGGTCGCCGACCTCGAACGACACGTTGCGCAGGCCGAGCTCGTTCGCCATCGCCGTGGGGGATCCGGGCACGTGGTCGGGTGTCACGAAGCTCGAGAGCTCCAGCCGCGAACCTCCGTCGGGCGGTCGCAGCATCACGATCTCGCACTGGGCTCCCGGGATGCCGCAGACGGTCTCCACGAACTCGCCCTCGACGGAGCCGGTGCCCTCCACCTCGAGACCCAGCCCGACGAAGAACGCGGTCGCCGCCTCGAGGTCGGCGACGGTGATGCCGATGTGGTCGAAACGTTCGACATGTGCCATGAGGCCACCTTGCCAAGGGTGTCAAGCCCGACCGACAACGTGGGGCACAAAGTCGGCGTCGTGACCGGAGAGCGAGCGTAGCCTCGAAAGACGAGGCAGAGGGGTCTGTCTCCTACCTTCGGAGCTAGGAGATGACGTGGCCAAGAAGCAGGAGTTCAAGCATCAGTACCTGACGATGAGCATCAGTGCGACACGACGCGGTCTCGAGTTTCGCCCGAAGTGGGGCGAGGGCTGTGACATCGACACGGGCTGCGTGTGCACGGATGGCTGCACCAACTGCAGCGGGGAGTGCACGGCGTGCAGCGCGACCTGCAAGGGACCCGACTCGACGGGCGCCCTCATCCCGAACCCGCAAGGTGAGGTCGAACTCGTCCTCAACCTGAAGGCGATCGCCGCGGTCCTCAAATCGGTGGAGGCGAAGGCAGGAGGCTAGCCACGTCCGGATCGCTGCCGCAGCTCTCGGAGCGAGGGCTCCGCTACGGCGCGGCACTGGGCATGGCCGCTCGTGACGACCTGACGGTCCGGTTGTACGGGTTCAACCGGCTCCCGCTGTCGCCCAAGATCCGTGCCGCGGTGCCCGGCGAGCGTGACCTGCGAGGCTTCGTGCTCGCTGGCACGCCGGGCCTGAGCGAGCACTGGCGGAGCAGACGGCTCGAGCGCCGGGCAGGCTGGCTCAGCTGGATCCGCCGGGACGGCACGAGTAGGACTCCCACGGTCGCGCACAAGCTGTACATCAGCCCGATGCCGGAGGCCGTGGGAGACGCCGTGCGCGTGCTGACGCCGCTGGTGACCGACTCGCCCTGTGTCGCGTTCAAGCTCGGCGCGACACCGAGCTTCCTCGCGCGCCCCGACAAGCTGGTCGCCTACTTCCGAGGTCGCAACGAGATGCTCGACGTGGCACGGCTGGCGGCGGAGAGGCTCGATGGCATCCCGGCCCACGGCGTACCGTTCACGTTTCCCCTCGACTCAGCAGGCCTCGTGTCGAGCGGGGTCGACCCGCCGTACGACGCGGACCGGCTCACGAGCTGGCGGCTGTGGCTGTGCACGGAGCTCGCTCGCGCGATCCTCGCGGCCGACGGCGGCGATGCGCTCGCTGCCGCCCGGTCGCGGCTGGTCGCACTCGGGATCGACCCGGACACGTGGCAGGCACCGCTCGATCCGTGGGGGACGCATGGACCCGGATGAGGCCTTCGTCCTCGCGAGTGAGGTGACCGTGGTGGCGGTCGGGGACCTCGACCCCGTGCTGCAGGCTCAGATCGATGCCGAGGACGGCGACTTCGCGATCACGAAGGAGCACTCGCGACGGACGACACGCCTGATCGATCGTGCGGGTGCGGAGCTGCTCGAGGAGTTCCGTGCGGCGAGCAGCATCCCCGACGCTCTCCAGCGCTACAGCGCGCGGACGGGCCGTGTCCCGATGGACGTCCTCAACCAGAGCTTCGACCTCCTCGCAAGAATGGTGAAGGACGAGTTCCTCATGCCGGCGGCGGCCCGCTCGGTCTCCGCAATGGGTGCGGTCGAATCGGCGGGCGGGTGGCAGCCGCTCGAGCCGTTGCGTCAGCTCGACGACACCGAGGTCTTCCTCGTACGCGGACCGGACGGTGGTCGCGGCGTCCTGAAGCGGGTCTCGCCCCGTGCCGAGGCGTGGGTGCACGTCGCGTTGCGGAACGAAGCCATCGCGCTGCACCAGCTCGCTGGCAACGGCGCGCCGGAACTGCTCGAGGAGGGCGTCGACGCGGAGACGCCGTACCTCGTCGTTGCATGGCGTCCTGGGCTGACCTCCGAGCTTGCGGCCGCGCACGTGCGCCGCCCGTGGCTGTCCGAGACGCGCGCACCGCTCGCCGTGATGTGCACCAGCGTCCTCACGCGCTACGCCGAGCTGCACGAGCACGGGTTCCTGCACGGCGACGTCCAGCCGACGAACGTGCTCCTCGATCCTGGCACCGGGGACGCATCTCTGGTCGACTTCGGGCTCGCCGTACGCGTGGGGGAGCAGCAGCCGTCGCGGCTCCGCGGGGGAGTCGCGACGTTCATCACCCCGGAGTGGGCGGGGTCGGCGCTCCGCGGGGAACACCCACCGACGCCGACTCCCGCCTCGGAGCAGTACGCCGTTGCCGCGCTCGTCTATCGGCTGCTCGCCGGGCACGACTACCTTGAGCGGCGGCTCGACCCGGATGCCTGGCACCGCGCCGTCTGCACCGAGCCACCCCGTGCGTTCGTCCGCCACGGGATCCCGCCGTGGCCGGAGATCGAGGCGGTCCTGCATCGCGCGCTGTCGAAGGACCCTGCAGCACGGTACGCGTCGGTCGCCGAGCTCCGCGATGCGTTCGCGGATGCTGCACAGCGCAGTCTGGTCGGTCCGGGCCGTCCTTCGACCGCCCAGCCGTGGACGCCGCCGGGGCTCGTCGATGCGGCCATCGGTCGTCTCGCCGAAGACGCAGAGGTGCGTCGCCCGCTCCCACGCCCGACGGCCAGCGTCAACCTCGGCGCAGCCGGCATCGCGAGCTTCCTCCTGCGCGCGAGCGGCCTGACGGAGCGCGGGGATCTGCTCGCCGCGGCCGACCTCTGGATCGAACGCGCGAAGCGGGACGCTGTGACCTCCTACGACGACGCATTCGCCGACCCCTCGAGAGGACTGGACGAGGACACCGTCGGCCGGGCGTCGCTCTACCACTCACCGGTGGGTGTGCACCTGGTCGACGCTCAGATTGCGCTGGCCCTCGATCAACGATCGCGGGCGAGTGAGGCGATCGGGCGCCTCGTCACAGCCTCAGAGCGCTCCGACCCTCGTGCCGACGTCGTGACCGGGGCGGCCGGTCGGCTGATCGCGTTCGCGACTCTGCTCGAGACGGCCGCGGCGGTCGGGGTCGACGACGAGCGCGACAGGCTCCGTGCCCTCGGCGACAAGACGACGGGAGCGCTGCTGGATCCGCTCGACGGCGTCGAGGAAGCCGTGCCGGGAACCGGCGAGCCGTTCCTTGGGGTCGCGCACGGCTGGGCTGGAGTCGCGTACGCACTCCTGAGATACCTGCGTGCAGCCGGGGAGCCCGTTCCCGAGTCCGTCCGTGGCCTGCTCCGCGCTCTCGCCGGTGAGGCGCAGCGTGACGCGGGCGCGGTGTCGTGGTCGATCGGCAGCATGAACGAGGGTCTGGAGGCGGGATGGTGCCACGGGACGACGGGGCACACGCTGCTGTGGTCGGAGGTGCACAGCACCGAGGCACTCCCGGACGTCGACGCGCTCGAGCTCGCGCTGGCCGCCGGGGAGCACGTCTGGAGGCATCCCTCCCCAGGAGCGGGGCAGCTCTGCTGCGGCGCCGCCGGACAGGGCTATGCGTTCCTGGCGCTGTCGCGGCTGACGGGCGACGGTGTCCATGTCGGACGGGCTCGCGACCGGCTCGACCACGCCGTCGGCTTCGTCGGGACCCGCGGAATGCTCCCGAACAGCCTCTACAAGGGGGATCTCGGCGTTGCGCTGCTGGAGCTCGAGATCGCGGAGCCGTACCTCGCGGCGATGCCGATGTTCGAGCCGGAACGCTGGGGCGCCGTGGCGAGGTGACGGCGCCGCCCGGGATCACCAGCCGGTCGACGCCTCGAGCACGATGTCTCCGGCGCCGCGGCCGACCTGCACGAGGAACCCGCCGGGCTCGATCGTCCACGCGCCGGCGTCGGTGTCCCAGTGCTCGAACGTGCGCCGCGGCAGCGGCACCTCCACGGTGACCGTCTCGCCGGGGTCGGCGCCCACCCACGCGTACGACGCGAGCCACCGCGTCGGTCGCTCCACGGCGCTGCCCTCCCGGGCGACGTACGCCTGCACCAGCTCGCGCCCGCTCCGGTCCCCGGTGTTGCGCACCGTCACGCGCGCCACGGCGTCGTCCGGTCCGCCGGCGACGTCGAGCGCGTCGTACGACCAGGTCGTGTAGCCGAGGCCGTGCCCGAACCAGTACGCCGGAGCGACGGCGTCGCGCAGGAACCGGCGGTAGCCGACGTGCAGCCCCTCGTCGTAGGCGAGAGCGCCGTCGACCGGCCGCGTCGACGGCAGCACCTCCGACTCGGTCGCGGGCCACGTGGTCGGCAGCCGTCCGCCGGGTTCGACGACACCCGTCAGCAGGTCGGCGAGGGCGTGGCCGAACTCCTGCCCCGGGAACCACGACAGCAGGACGGCGGCGACCTCGTCGCGCCACGGCATCACCACCGGCGCACCGGCGTTCACGACGACCACCGTGCGCGGGTTGGCGGCGGCGACCCGGCGTACGAGCTCGTCCTGACGCCCCGGCAGGTCCAGGGAGTCGCGGTCGAAGCCCTCGCTCTCGACCTCCTCGTTGGTGCCGACCACGACGACGGCCACGTCGCTGACGCGCGCGAGGTCGACGGCGTGCGCGATCGCGGCCTCGTCGCCGGGGTAGGGGAGGTCGGCGTTGAGCTGGAGCGAGACGAGCAGGTCGGAGCCCGGAGTGTGATCGGTGATCGTGCGGACGACGGTGAGCTCGACGCTCTCGCCCTCGGCCAGCGCCACGTCGACCCCGCGCTGCGGCGGACGCATGAGGCCTTCGACCGGGTCAGCCCCCTCCGGCAGCACGAGCAGCTCGTCGACGGCGACGTCCCCGCCGAGCAGCATCCGGAACTGGCCGAGGCCGGAGAAGCCGACGCGGTACTCGCCGGTCTCCGGCGCGGTGAGCACGGTCGTCATCTCGATCGCGCCGAGCTTCTCGGGTGCGACACCGTCGACGAAGGCGTTGTTCCAGTTGTACGCGGTGCCGGTGCGTTCGTCGGTCGCGAGCACGTCACCGTCGCGGTCGACGAAGCGGATGCGTACGCCGGGCGCGCCGCTGCCGGGCACGCTCAGGTGCGCGGGGTCGGCGATGCCGATCCGGTGGTGCGCACGGACACCCTCCGCGTACACGACGACGTCCTCGCCGAACGCCTCGCGCAGGCCGTCCACCGGCGAGATCTCGCGGTCGGGGAACACGAACGCGCTGCCCCCACCGAGCGTCCGCCCCGGGTGTGCGTTGGGGCCGACGACCGCGACGCGGCGCAGCTCCGGCCGGTTCAGGGGGAGCGCAGGGACACCGCCCACGGGCTCGTTGCGGACCATGACGAACCCGGCCGCGGCCGCACGGCGTACGAGGGCATGGGTGTCCTCCGGCGTACGGGGCGCGAGCGGCTGCTGGGTCACCGGCTCCAGCGCGCCGACCCGGTGCGCCAGCCGCAGCAACCGCCGTACCTTGTCGTCGACCGCCTCCTCCGAGACCTGCCCGTCGCGGACCGCCTCGACGAGCAGGTCGCCCCACGGCCCCGTCGGCCCCGGCATCGCGAGGTCGAGCCCGCCGACGGCCGTGGCGACGGTCGACCGCGTCGCGTACCAGTCGCTCATCGTGACCCCGTCGAAGCCCCACTCCGCGTGCAGCACGTCGCGCAGCAGCGGCGACTCGGTCATCGTGGTGCCGTTGACCTGGTTGTACGCCGCCATCACCGCCCAGGCACCGGCGTCGCGCACGATCACCTCGAACGGCGCGAGATAGACCTCGCGCAGCGTCCGCTCGTCGATGCGCATGTCGACGGTGAGCCGGTCGGACTCGGAGTCGTTGGCGACGAAGTGCTTCACCGTTGCCGCGACGCCGTCGTCCTGCATCGCGCGGACGATCGCGGCGCCGACCCGGGCGGTCAGCACCGGGTCCTCGCTGAAGCACTCGAAGTGACGGCCACCGTACGGCGAGCGGTGCAGGTTGACGGTCGGTGCGAGAACCACGTCGACGCCCTTGCGGCGCGCTTCCGACGCAAGAAGGTGGCCGAGCTCGGCGAGCAGCGCGTCGTCCCACGTCGCCGCGAGCGCGGTGGGTGAGGGGAGGTTCGCGGAGGTGTCGCGCTCGTCCCACAGCTCACCGCGTACGCCGGCGGGCCCGTCGGAGGTGACGACCCGGCGCAGCCCGATCTCGGGCTCGGCGTTCAGTGCCCAGAAGTCGGCGCCGGTCAGCAGGCGGACCTTCTGCTCGAGCGTGAGACGCCCGACGAGAGCGGTGAGGTCGGGCGGGTCGAGGTCGGTCATCAGGTTTCTCCTGGAGGTGGGTGCGACGGCGTACGGGCCGGTCAGGCCTTGACGCCGCCTTCGGCGAGCCCGCTGCGCCAGAACCGCTGCAGCGCGAGGAACGCGATGACGAGCGGCACGATCGACAGCAGCGACCCGACGATCACGAAGAGGCGGAGCTCGGGGAGCTGGTTGACCTGGCTGTTCCAGGTGTTGAGGCCGAGCGTGAGCGGGTAGAGCGTGGTGTCCTGCAGCATGACCAGCGGGAGGAAGAAGTTGTTCCAGATGGCGACGAACTGGAACAGGAAGATCGTCACCAGCGCTGGCCCCATGAGCCGGATCGCGACGGTGAAGAACGTCCGGAACTCCGAGGCGCCGTCGATGCGGGCCGCCTCGAGGAGCTCGTCGGGGACGGCCGACGCGGCGAAGATCCGGGCCAGGTAGACGCCGAACGGCGAGACGAGGCTGGGGAGCAGGATCGCCCACATCGTGTCGGCCTGGTCGACCTCGCTGAACAGCAGGAACAGCGGCAGGGCGAGCGCGGTCGCCGGGACGAGGACGCCGCCGAGGATGACGTTGAAGGTCGCCTCGCGGCCCGGGAAGACGTACTTCGCGAGTGCGTAGCCGGCCATCGCCGCGAACAGTGTGCCGAGCACGGCGCCCACCCCCGCGTACACGAGGCTGTTGAACGCCCAGCGCACGAAGATGCCGTCGTCGTAGGTGACGACGTCGGTGATGTTGTCGAAGAGCAGGAACGGGTCGGAGAACCAGAGGCCCTTGCCGCTGCTCAGCGCGGCCTGGTCCTTGCTGGAGGCGACCAGGAGCCACCACAGCGGCACCAGGAAGTACGACGCGCAGATCACCATGAAGAGCGTCGCGGTGGCGGTGCTGGAGCGCGTGGCGCGGGTCATCCGAGGGCTCGCTTCTGGGTGAGCTTGAGGAACGTGAACGACAGCGTGCACGTGATGAGCGCGAGCACGACCGACATCGCGGCGGCGAGGTGGTAGTCGGGGATGCTCGAGGTCGCGTCGACCATGAGGTTCGGGGTGTAGTCGCGGCCGACGGCGCTGGAGATCGCCCGGAACACCCGTGGCTCGTTGAAGAGCTGGAGAGTGCCGATGATCGAGAACACGCCGGTGAGGACGAGCGCAGGCCCCACGGCCGGGATCTTCACCGACCACGCGATCCGCAGCTGACCGGCGCCGTCGATGGTGGCGGCCTCGATGGTCTCCCGCGGGATCGCCTGCAGCGCCGCGTAGATGATCAGCATGTTGTAGCCGATGTAGACCCAGTTGACGACGTTGACCATCGCGAACATGACCAGCTCGGGCCCGAGCAGGTCGACGTTGTTCGCGACCTGGGGGAACGGTGAGATCTCCGGCGAGTAGAGGAAGCCCCACATGATCGCCGCGATCACGCCCGGCACCGCGTACGGGGCGAAGAACGCGAGCCGGAAGAAGCTCTTGCCCTTCACCAGTGGGGAGTCGAGCAGGAGCGCGAACAGCAGCGCCAGCCCGAGCTGCAGCGGGATCGAGGCGACGAAGAAGACGAGGACCCGGACGATGCTGGCCCAGAAGTCGCCGTTGTCGAGCACCCTGCCGTACTGCTCGAGTCCGCCGAAGACCTCGCGGGCCTTGCCGAACGTGCCCTCGCGCTCGACCTTGAAGAACGACTGCCACACCGCGTACGCGATCGGCGCCAGGTAGAAGAGGACGAAGAGCACGACGAACGGGCCGAGGAAGCCCACGATCGCGCCCTTGTGCCGGATGCGCTGTCGTGGGGGCTGCGGCGCCGGGGCCTCGGCGATCTGCGCCGACACGGACGTCGCCATACGCTGCTCCTTCACGGGGGGACGGATTGGGTGCGGCCGGCGGTTCGGGGGTGCCGGCCGCACCCGTCTGTGAAGCGGGACCCTAGTCGTTGACGTCCAGCGACTGGGCCTTGAGCGTGTCGACGGTCTTCTGCTGGGCCTCGGTCAGGGCGTCGGTGAGCGTGCCCTGTCCGTTGACGGCCTTGCCGAAGCCGTTGCCGAGGTCGGCGTACGTCTGGGTCATCGTCGGTCCCCACTGGAAGTCAGGGTCGACACCCTCCGATGCCTGGGCGAAGACCTCCCACACCTTCTGGCCGCCGTAGTAGGGCAGCCCCTCGGTGAGCGAAGGGAGCGAGGCCTGGCCCTCGGTGGTGGCGGGGTACTGGCCGCCGTTGGCGTTGTTGAGCGCGAGCGCCTCGGGCGCGCTGAATGCCCACGTCGCGAACTTCGCCGCCTCGTACGGGTGCTTCGACGTCTTCCAGACGACCGCGTTGGAACCGCCCCAGTTGCCCGACGTGGTGCCGCCGGCCTCCCATTGCGGCATCGGTGCGACGGCCCACTTGCCGGCCGTCTTCGGCGCGCTGGTCTCGAGCAGCTTGGTGGTCCAGGCTGCACCGATCAGCGTCCACTGCTTGCCGTTGTCGAGCGCGTTCCACTGGGCGTCGACCAGGCCCGGCAATGTGCCGACGAGATCCTCGTCCAGGAGCGACTGCCAGTAGTCGGCGACCTGCTGGGTCTTGTCGTCGTTCAGGCTGACCGTCCAGGCACCGTCGTCCTCGGAGAACCAGGTCGCGCCGTTCTGCCAGGCGAGCGAGGTGAACCAGGCGGGCTGGTCGGGCGGGAAGTTCGTGATGTCCGCGCCGAGCGCCTTGATCTTCTTCGCCGCGTCGGTGAACTCGTCCCAGGTCGTCGGGACCGGGATACCGTTCTGCTCGAACAGGTCCTTGCGGTAGTAGAGCCCCATCGGGCCGACGTCCATCGGGACGCCGTAGGACGAGCCGTCCTCGCCGAAGCTGACCTGCGAGACGGTCCAGGGCAGGAAGTCGTCCTCGACGTCCTGCCAGGGCTCGCACCCGCCGATGTCGGCCAGGCCGTCCTGCAGCCGGAAGCTCGCGAGGTTGTCGAACTCGATCATGCCGATGTCACCGGTGGTGCCGGCCTTGATCTGGTTCTGGTACGCCTGGTAGGTGCCCTGGTTGCCGCCGACGACCTCTTTGTACTCGACCTGGATGTCGGGGTTGTTCTGGTTCCACAGGTCGACCGTCTCCTGCATGCCCGGGACCCAGGAGGTGAAGGTCAAGGTGACCTTCTCCCCGTCGGCCGCAGGCTTGCACGCGTCGGATGCCGAGTCGTCGGAGTCGTCGTCGCCGCCACCGCACGCGGCGACGAGGACCATCGCTGCCGCGGCTGCGAGCGCTGCGGCGCTGCGGCGCCTGCGCCTGGTGAGTACCGCCATGTCGTGTCGTCCTTTCAGATCCGACGTGCGTCGGTGGAGGTTGGCGTGCGGCCCGAGCAGCGCACCGGGTGTGACGTCGGACACATCACCCGGTGGAGATATCGAAGCACACTTACTGAGGTGCAAGTAAGTAACGGGGATAACGATGAGGTAACAGCGACCCGCTGTCAGAGATCGTTGTCGATCCGCGAGGGAGACCCCACGCGCTCGAGCAACGCGTCGATGACGAGCCCGACCGCGTACGGCATGTCGACCTTGTCCGGGTCGAGCAGCCACTGCACCTGCAGGCCGTCCATCAGGGCCAGGATCGAGGACGCGGCCGCGTCGATCTCCTTGTCGGACGGCATGGCGTCGACCGGGCACGACGCCCGCAGCGCGTCGGCAGTCAGCTCGCGCAGCTGCGTGAACCGGTCGCGGAACGACCCCTGCGCGGGGTGCCCTTCGGTGACCGACTCCGCCGACAGCACGGCGTACGACTGGACGAGGCCCTTGCGCTGGGTGTTCCGCCGAGCCGTGTCCACGAGGTGGCGCAGCAGGTCGGGACCGTACGGGGGCTGCTGGTTCTCGTACTCCTGGACGTCCAGCGCGTCGCGGTACGCGAGAACCTCCACGAGCAGCTGCTCCTTCGACCCGAAGTGGTGGAGGACGCCCTGGTGGGTGATGCCGACCCGCTCGGCGATCTCGGTCAGCCCGCCCTTGTGGTAGCCGCGGCTCCCGAACACCTCGAGCGCGGCCGCAAGGATCTCGGCGCGGCGCTGGTCCGCCGGCACGCGCGGCAGGCGGTCGCGTCGCGGGGGAGCGGGGTGGGTCGCCATGCCCGCGAGCCTACGCGCAGCGTTTCGTCGGTTCTGCAGAAACCTTGCCGCGCGAGGCATCCGATCCGGCGGCGGTGTCGAAGTACAGGCATGGATGTCCCCGACGCAGGCGAGCGCGCCATCGGGATCCGGCTTGCTCGCCGGGACGAGGCCGCGCTGCAGGAAGCGTACGAACGGTACGCGCCTGTGGTGCTCGCCTACGTCCGCCGCTACGTCGGAGCCGACGAGGCCGAGGACGTGCTACAGCGGACCTTCTTCGACGTGTGGCGCGGGGCGGCCCGCTACGACCCGAACCAGCGGTTCACCGGGTGGCTGTTCACGATCGCCCACCATCGCGCGGTCGATGCGCTGCGTGCGCGCAAGCACGCGGTGGTGGACGTCGAGGCGGTACGCGACCTGGCGGGGGAGGACGGTCGAGAGACGGCGGACCGGTTCGCTGATGCCGCCGACGTCCGATGGGCGGTCGCGCGGCTGCCCGAGCATGAACGGACGGTGCTCGAGATGGCGTACTTCGCGGAGCTGACGCAGCGGGAGATCGCCGCGCGGCTCGATGTCCCGCTCGGCACCGTCAAGGCACGAGCGTCACGAGGAACACGACGGCTGGGAGAGATGTTGCGGGCGGAAGAGGAGGGAGAGCGATGACGGACCACGCGGACCTGGTCGGTCTCCTGCGCGGTGAGCTGACCAACGCCGAGGTGATGGAGGTCGACGCGCACCTCGGCACCTGCGACGAGTGCCGGGTCGCACTCGCCTCCGTGGCGACCGGCCACGCCCTCCTCGCGTCCACCACCCGGACGCTGCGCGCACCTCGTCCTGCCGAGGTGCCGGTGGCTCCGCAGATGACGGCCCGCCCGCCTCGCCGGTGGAGGGGGCCGGTCGCCCTCGCAGCGGCGGCCGTGCTCGTCGTCCTCGGCGCGGTGACGGTCCCGACCCTGCTCGACGACGACCGGCCTCCGACGGCTGAACGGCAGAGCGCGCCCCTCGAACCCGTCGAGGGCGCGGGCGGCGGCGAAGTCGTGATGACGTCCAAGGACGACGCGGTCGGCATGACCATCACCACCCGAGGCCTTCCGCAGGTCGGCGACGGTGACTACTACTACGCGTGGCTGTTCGACCCCTCGACGGAGAAGATGCTCGCGCTCGGCGTCATCAACCCCGACGGCACCGCGTCGTTCGACCTCCCGAGCGACATCGTCGGGCGCTACCAGGTCGTCGACGTGAGCCTGGAGCAGGACGACGGCGACCCGAGCCACTCGGTCACCTCCGTGCTGCGCGCCGACTACTCCGGATCCGATGCATCCGACCGCGCTCTCTCTCCGAAGTACGTGCAGGGCCGGGCATCCGGCACCGTCGAGAGAAAGGCGGAAAGATGAGCAGTCGAAGGATCTTCGGAGCGATCATCGCTCTCGTCGCCTCGCTTGGGCTCGTCGCTGTGGCGACGACTCCTGCGGAGGCACACTCACGGCACAAGACGGGATACACCCAGGTCGTCGTAGCACCCGAGGTCTATGAGCTCGTGGCCGGGGCGGGCATCACGCCCGCGGCGATCGGAGGCGCCAAGGCGTTCCCGTACAAGAACACGCTCGCAGCGCGGTTCCCGATCACCGGGTACTCGGTCAGCAAGCTGCGGATCAAGCACAGCGGTGGCATCAGTCTCACCGCCGGCTCCGCGACGATCTCGCTGAAGCGGTTCAACATCGACCTCGGTCGGCTCCGGGTCAGCGGCAAGGTGAGCGGGACCGTCGGAGACGTCGGCAGGGTCGACCTCTTCAAGATCCGCCTCTCCGACCGGCGCGGTCTGGGGCTCGTCCGGTTGACGCTGACCGACACGGCTGCCGGAGCGCTCAACGCCACGTTCGGGGTCGACGCCTTCAGCGCCGGAGACACCTTCGGCTACGCGACGCCCAGGCCGTTCTCCCGGTTCTGACACCGGCCGGCCGGCGGGGGGTGCTACCCACTCCGTTCGCACCTCCCGCCGGTCCTACTCGACGAGTGACCTGTCGGTCGTGAGCTCGATGTAGGCCCACAGCTCGAAACCGAGCGGCTCGAGGCCTGCGAGGACCGCACGGCGGACGTCGTCCTCGTCGGAGACCTGCCACCCGTCGGGCTCGACGACGAAGTCGACCTCGAGGAACAGCTTCCGGCCGACCTTGCGCATCCGGACGATCGGCTCGTCGAGACCGAACTGGTTCTGGACCTGGTCGACGACCGCGCGCACGGACTCCTGCACCTCCGCCGACGGAGCGCCCTGCAGGAGCTCGCGTACGCCCGACCGCAGCAGGCCGACGGGCGTCGGAGCGAGAGCGACGCAGGCGAGGATCACCAGCACCGGATCGACGTACGCCGTCACGTCGAGCGACGTGGACTCGTCGAGGACGATCGCCACGACTGCGCCCACCACCATGCCGACGCTGAGGACCGCGCTCGCACGCCAGGTCGCGATCTCCGCGCCCACGAGGTCCGAGTCCGAGCCGGTCCGGCGCAGCGAGACGTAGACCGCGGCCGCACCCAGTGCGGAGATCAGGCCGTAGAGGACGAGGCTCCTGGTCGCGACGGGATCGCCGCCCTCCCGCAGCAGGACGACCGCGTCCGCCAGGGCGTACAGGAGAGTCCCGGCGAGGGCGACGCCCTGGAGGAGGACAGCGAGCGGCGTGAAGGCGTCGCGCCCGAACGGGAACCGCTTGGTGGGGCCCTCCTCGACGGCTCGCGCGGCCTGCAGCCCGAACCAGGTCAGCGCGATCCCGATGAGGGCGTAGGCGCCGTCGAGGAGGAGGATGCGCAGCTCGCTCGCGACGCCCCAGACCATCGCCAGCCCGCCCAGCGCGGCCGCGGCGACGATCGAGCGCCGCAGGGCGGTGCGTTCGATCGATGCCTGCGTCGCCTGAGCCGGGCTCACGAAGGTCAGCGTAGGGCGTGACCAGGTCCTCGGCTGTGTCAGCGGGCCTGCCCAGCGGCGACCGTCCTCCCCGAGCCGAGGATCTCGTACGGTGCAGGGTCGAACGCGCCGTTCTCGGCACGATAGCGATGCATGTAGTCGGGCCACAGAGCCGACAGTCGTCCGCTCACCGGGTGCCGGTACCAGCTGCGACAACCCTCGGAGAGCCACACCGTCCCCTGGCTGCGCAGGTCGAGGTCGGCGACATACGCGTCCTCCGCCTCCACGGTCGGCTCGATCGCGGACTCGCGATCGACGATGAAGTCGACGGCCCCGCTGACGTACTCCGCCTGGCTCTCGATGATGTAGACGATCGAGCCGGCGCCGAGGCCGGTGTTGGGTCCCTGCATGACGAAGAGGTTCGGGAAGCCGGCGACGCTCGTGCTCGCGACCGTCCGCCCGCCCTCGGCCCAGTGGTCCGACAGGAGCCTGCCGTCGCGGCCACGGATGCGATGGGCGAAGGGAAGGTCGGTGGCCTCGAAGCCGGTCGCCACCACCAGGACGTCCAGCGCGATCTCCGAGCCGTCGCGCGCGACGACGCCGGTCTCGGTCATCCGCGCGATCCCGCTCGTCTCGAGGCGCACGTGCGGCTGGGTGAGCGCCGGATAGTAGGTGTTGGAGAGCAGGATGCGCTTGCACCCGAGCTCGTACGCCGGGGTGAGCCGGTCGCGAAGATCGGCGTCGGCGACCTGCGCTGCCAGGTGATCGCGGGCCGCCTTCTTCATCTGCGCCAGGAACGCGGGAACTCCGAGGCGTTGGGGGAACCGAGCCTCGCTGTCCCAGAAGAGGCCCGCGCGCAGCTGCTGCGCCGTCTCGGGCAGCCGGCCGAACATCGTCTTCTCCGCCTCCGAGTAGGCACGGTCCTTCCGCGGCACGATGTAGGGCGCGGACCGCTGGAAGACGGTCAGCGACTCGGCGAGGTCAGCAAGCTCCGGCACGATCTGGATGGCCGAGGCGCCCGTGCCGACGACGCCGATCCGCTTGCCGACGAGGTCGACGTCGTGGTTCCAGCGGGCGGAGTGGAAGATCTCGCCGGTGAACGTGTCGAGCCCCTCGAGGTCGGGGATCGCGGGGTCGGACAAGTGGCCGCACGCGGTGACGAGGGTGGTCGCGAGGTGCCGGCCGCGCGAGGTGCGGACGTCCCACCGCTGGGCCTGCTCGTCCCAGACGGCGTCGAGCATCTCTGAGTCCAGGAAGGTGTGGGGGAGGAGCCCCTCCTCCACTGCGGTGCGCTCGAGATAGTCGAGGATCTGCGGTTGGCGGCCGTACACGTGCGACCACGACGTCGACGGGCGGAACGAGAACGAGTACAGGTGGGAGGGGATGTCGCACGCAGCGCCGGGGTAGGTGTTGTCGCGCCACGTGCCGCCGACCGACGAGGCGCGGTCGACCAGCGCGAACGAGTGACGTCCCTGCCGTGCGAGCCGCGTGCCGATCGCGAGGCCGGAGAACCCCGTCCCCACGATCAGGACGTCGGTGTCGCTGAGCACCGTCTCGTTGCCGGCGGCGGGCACGGGCGGACTGACGATGGTGCTCACACGGCCTCCTGGAGGATGACGTCGCCCGGCGTCGTCCTCGCCGGGTCGGTGAGGAACGGGTCGATGAGGTGGTAGAGCTCGGCCGGGCGCTCGTGCACCACGGCGTGACCGGAGCGGATCTCGACGTAGCGCGCGTCGCGGATGCCGCCGAAGAGCAGTCGCGCGTGGTGCGGCGGGACCATCTGGTCCGCGGTGCAGCCCACGACGAGCGTCGGCGCCGCGATCTGGGCGACGTCCTCGCTGACGTCGACGGTGCGGTTGAACCGCATCATCGTCGCGCGGTCGCGTCCCGTCGCGGCGCTCGCGACGAGGTCGGCGAGCTCGGGCGCCGTGCGGGCGAGCAGGTACGCCGGGCTGTAGGCGGTGAACACCATGAACGCAGGCAGGGCTGACGAGCCCTCGGCGTGGAGCCGTGACCAGACCTCGTTCCGGAGCTGCTGCTGCTGGTCCGACCGGGTCCAGCCTGCGACGAGGACGAGGCTCTCGACCAGCTCCTGCCGGCGACCGGCGAACGCGGCGGCGACGACGGCACCGAACGAGTAGCCGACGACCGCGACGCGACGGTGCGGACTGAGCGCGGCGACGACGGCCTCGACCTGCTCGACGTACCAGCTCGTGTCGGGCTCGCCGTCGGCCTCGGCGGGGTCGGTGAAGTCGAGCGCGATGACGCGGTGGTGCTCGGCGAGCATCGGGAAGAGCGCCCAGAAGTGGCTCGTGGCCGTGCCGCCGGTGCCGTGGAGCAGCACGACCGGGGTGCGGGGGTCGTCGGGGTCGGTCGAGTCGTAGGACGTCACACGCGCACGGGAGGTGCGGACGACGCCCTCGCGCACGCCAGGAAGAAAGTTCACGAGATCCCTCGGGAGTCGGTTCGATGAATAGTGAGAGCGTACTCTCACAATTTCTAGTCGAGCAATACCTGTGAGCGATTGAAGACTAAAATTGGAGGCGGTGCGAGAGCGGCCTGATTGAAAGTGCACTCTCTCCATAACCAGCCCGGCGGCGCCCTGCGAGCCCGTTGTGCAGTACGCTCTCTGCGTGCCCGCCTCCGATCAGGGGCCCCGTGACGTGGCCCGGCGCGAACGCCTGGACCGCATCAGGGTCGCCGCCACCGAGCTGCTCCTCGAGAAGGACTTCACCTCCATCACCACCCGCGACATCGCGCGCCGCGCGGGCGTCGCCGAGGCCACGCTCTTCCGCTACATCAAGGGCAAGCAGGAGCTGCTCACGATGGTCTACGCGGACCACCTCGACGCGCAGCTGAGCGTGGTCGAGGAGGAGGACGCCCGCATCGTCGCACGGCAGGCGGGCCTGCCGCCGTCGATGGATGCCGTCCTCGAGCGGATCTTCCACATCTACCAGCGTCGCTGCGCGTTCTACCAGGCGTCGCCCCACAACGCGTCGCTCTACCTGCGCCAGGGGTTCGACGTGGACCCGGACGTGAGTGCGCGTCCGGTGTCGCAGGGCGACCGCACGATCCGGCTCGTCGTCTCGATCCTCGGCGAGGGACAGCGCGCGGGTGTCCTCGACCCCGCCGTCGACGCCGCGCTCGTCGCCCAGAACCTCCACGGCACCTATATGCACGAGATCGACCGCACGCCCGTGCGCGGGTTCGAGCCGAGCACGCTGTGGGATCGGCTCCGACCGCGCCTCGAGGTGCAGCTCGTGCCGCTGGGGCGTCGCACGTCCTCAGGCACGCCCGCCCCGTAGCTCCCGCCGCAGGATCTTGCCGCTCGCAGTCTTGGGCAGCTCGTCGACGAATGCGATCGCGCGGGGGTACTTGTACGCCGCCATCCGCTCGCGGCAGTGCGCGACAAGCGCGGCCTCCGTCACCACCGCGTCCGGCTGCAGCGACACGAAGGCGTGCACGGTCTCTCCCCGGTACTCGTCAGGGACGCCGACGACTGCCGCCTCGCGGACCGCCGGGTGGCTGTAGAGCACGTCCTCGACCTCTCGCGGCCACACCTTGTAGCCGGATGCGATGATCACGTCCTTCAGCCGGTCGACGAGGTAGAACCACCCGTCGGAGTCCATGAAGCCGACATCGCCCGTCCGCAGCTCCCCGCCCGGGAACGACGCCGCCGTCGCGTCCGGCCGCCCCCAGTAGCCCTCGGCCACCTGCGGACCGGCGATGGCCAGCTCGCCGACCTCGCCGAGCGGGACCTCGTCGCCGGCCCCGTCGACGATCCGGGCTCGGACGGAAGCGATCGGGACGCCGATCGACAGCGCACCCGACTCGGGATCGACCGGCGCCCGTCGCTGCGGGGGGACGAGGTGCGTGATCGACGACGTCTCCGTCAGCCCGTAGGCGTTGTGCACGTAGGCGCCGAGAACCGACTCGACCTTGTCGGCCACCGACGGCGGTATGGGCGCACCGCCGGAGTAGACCTTCGTGAGCGAGGCGAAGTCGTCCGGTCCGACGCCGGGCCCCCCCACCATCGCCGTGAAGGCGGTGATCGCCCCGACCGTGAAGACGGGCCGGTGCTCGCGGATCAGATCGACCATGACCTCGGCGTTGAACCGGTGTCCGAGCACCAGCGGTGCGGGCACGAGCAACGACAGCACACCGTGTCCGACCAGTCCGGTGATGTGGAACAGTGGCGCGATCGCGAGGATGGCGTCGGGCGGTGACAGCTCCATCCACTCGCGGTAGCTGCGTGCGTTGAACACGAGGTTCGCGTGGGACAGGCAGGCGCCCTTCGGCTCGCCGGTCGTGCCGGAGGTGTAGACGAGGAACGCCGGATCGTCCGGATGCGCCGCGCGTACCGGCGCGGGCCGCTGGCCGGCGTGCCGGGCCAGCAGGTCGGTGAGTCCGACGGCTCCGGGCAGGGCGGCGGGATCGCGGTCCGGCAGGACCCGCGGATCGTCGCGGGTCTGGAAGTCTCGCCCCGCGGAGCTGATCACGATCTCCACCTCGTGCCCTGCTCCGGCCAGGACGTCGGCAGCCACCTCGTGAACCTCGTCGAGGCACAGCAGCACTCTGGCGCCCGAGTCCTGCAGCAGGTGCCGGAGCTCGCGCTGCTTGTACATCGGGTTGACCGACACGGCGACGCCGCCGGCCTTCCAGGCCGCGAGCATGCCGATGACGAACGCCGGATGGTTCTGACTGAACAGCGCCAACCGATCGCCGGCGGCGAATCCCCGCTGCTGCAGCGCGGCCGCCAGAGCGTCGGCCGCCGCGTCCAGCTCGGCCAGGCTCATCCGACCGTCGAAATAGCGGATGGCGTCCTGGTGGGGCGCGCGCCGCACCGCGTCGTCCACCATGGCGAGCAGGTTGTCGAACTCCGGGTCGATGTCGGTGGGCTGGCCCTCGCGGTAGAGCGCGAGCCACGGCCTGTCGCCGTATGACGAGGTCGTCATCCCAGCTCCTTCCTGGACGGTCACTCGAACGACGTCACGCGATCGGGGTCGAGGCGCACGTCGATCAAGAGCGGACGCGTACGCCGGGCGATGACGTCGCCGATGGTGCTCAGCTCCTCCGATGTCCTGATCGTGACACCGTCACCTCCCAGCGCGGAGGCGACCGCCGCGAAGTCGGGCCAGGTGAGCAACGACAGTGCGGGGTCGAGCCCCCGGCCGGTGAACTGAACGTGCTCCGCGCCGTACGACCCGTCGTTCGCCACGACGCAGACCAGGTCCAGACCGTGACTGACTGCCGTCGTGAACTCGTTGAGGCCACCGAGCGCGAAGCCACCATCGCCGACCAGGAGCACGGTGGGGCGGTCCGGCCGCGACGCGGCTGCTCCGATCGCCATCCCCGTGGCGAGTCCGATCGAGGCGAACCCGGCACCTGCCCACATCCACGACCTCGCGTCGGGCGCCGTCATGACGCGGAGCGCGTGCAGCGCGAACCGGCCGACGTCGACGACAACCGTCCGCTCGTTCGGCAGGATTTCGTCGAGGTGCCGGAAGACCTCCTGGAGGTCGACCGTCCCCGCACGACCGGGTGCGGCGACGCGACGCGCTGGCTCGGCCAGCCGAGCGGCGGCACGCGCAGCGAAGGCGGACGGTGTCGCCTCCGCCTCCTCCAGCCACCGTACGAGCTCCTCAGCCGTCGCGGCGGCGTCGCCGACGATCGCGGCGTCGGGAAGGACGTACCGCCCGATCGCTGCCGCGTCGTCGTCGCACTGGATCAGCGTCCTGCCCTCAAGCAGGCCTCCCTTGTCGGAGGTCTCGGGTGTGATGGACGCACCGAAGGCGAGGATGCAGTCGCTGTCGGCGATGACGTCCTGAGCCGCCGCCGTGGACAGCGTGCCGAAGATCCCGAGGTGGGCGGGCTCGCCGGCGAACAGATCCTTGGCCTGTGCGGTGCAGGCCAGCGGCGCCCCGAGCATCGCGGCCAACCGGACGAGCGGCTCGCGGGCGTGGAGAGCGCCCTGCCCTGCCAGGACGATCGGCCGCCGGGAGGACATCACGATTCCGAGCGCGGTGTCGATGGCGCCGGGGGCCGGCGCGCTCCGGGTGAGGGCCATGGGGCGAGCGCCGCGGCCGGTCTGCTCGGGTACCTCCTGACCCATCAGGTCGATCGGCACCTCGAGCACGATCGGGCGCCGCTCGGCACGCGCCCGCCAGAACGCGTGGGCCAGGTCCGCATCGAGCGTGTCGGCGGCGCGAGCCACCTCGAACCCTGCACCTGTCGCCTCGACGAGCGGTCGCTGGACGAGCTTCTGCGGCGCGTGACGGCGCTGGTCCGACGTCCGGCCGGCGATCACCAGCACCGGGATCGAGCTCTTGGCGCACTCGACGAGCGCGGTGACGACGTTCGTCAGCCCAGGGCCGTGGGTCACGGTCGCGACACCGACGGCACCGGTCGCGCGCGCGTGCCCGGCTGCCATCATCACGGCGTTCGCCTCGTGCGCGGCGCCGATGTAGCGACCGCCGACCTTGTTCACCCAGTGGTCGACGAAGAAGAGGTTGGCGTCACCGATCAGGCCGTAGACGACCTCGACCTCGTGCTCGTGCAGCTGCCCGGCGAGCGCCGCGTCGTACGTCGTCATCGGAAGGCCGGGATCCCGGTGAGAGCCTGCCCGACGACGAGCGTGTGCATCTCGACCGTGCCCTCGTAGGTGAGCACCGACTCCAGGTTGTTCATGTGCCGGATCACCGGGTACTCGAGCGAGATGCCGTTCGCGGCCAGGATCGTCCGGGCGGTCCGGCAGATCTCGAGCGCCTCGCGCACGTTGTTGAGCTTGCCGAGGCTCACCTGCTCCGGACGCAACGTCCCGGCATCCTTGAGGCGACCGAGGTGGATCGCCAGCAGCAGGCCCTTGGTGTACTCCAGCGACATGTCGGCCAGCTTCTGCTGCGTCAGCTGGAAGGCGGCGATCGGCTTGTCGAACTGGGTGCGCTCGACCGCGTACGAGAGTGCGGCCTGCAGTGAGCTGCGGGCCGCGCCCATCGCGCCCCACACGATGCCGTAGCGCGCCTCGTTGAGGCAGGCCAGCGGACCCTTGAGGCCGCGGACGTCGGGGAAGGCTGCGGAGTCGGGGAGACGTACGGAGTCCAGCACGATCTCACCCGTGATCGACGCGCGCAGCGACATCTTGTGCTTGATCTCTGGGGCGGAGAAGCCGGGGGAGTCGGTCGGTACGACGAAGCCGCGCACGCCCTCGTCGGTCTGAGCCCACACGACCGCGACGTCGGCGACCGGGGCGTTCGTGATCCACATCTTCTGGCCGTCGAGGATCCAGTCTTCCCCGTGGCGGCGGGCCGTGGTGCGCATCGAGCCCGGGTCGGAGCCGTGGTCGGGTTCGGTGAGGCCGAAGCAGCCGATCGCCGTTCCTTCGGCCATCGCCGGCAGCCACTGCTGCTTGTGCTCCTCGCTGCCCCACTTCCAGATGGCGAACATCGCCAGGGAGCCCTGCACCGAGACGAGCGAGCGGATGCCCGAGTCGGTGGCCTCCAGCTCGAGGCAGGCGACGCCGTACTCGGTGGCGGTCATCCCGGCGCAGCCGTACCCCTCGAGGTGCATGCCGAGGACGCCGAGGGAGCCGAGCTCCTTCGCCAGGTCGCGGATCCCGGGGATGGTGCCCTGCTCGAACCACTCGGCGACGAACGGGTCGATCCGCTCCGTGCACAGCTGTCGGACGGAGGCCCGGACAGCCTTCTCGTCATCGCTCAGCAGGGTGTCGAGGGCCGCGAGATCCAGGGGTGCGACGGTGCTCATGTGAGGTTCTCCTTCGGGTGATCGGCCAGCCAGCAGCGAACTTCTTGGTCGTGCTGTCCCAGACGTGGCGGGGGACGGTAGTCAGTGACGGGGGTGCGGGAGTACGTGACCGGATGCCGGACCTGGGCCGGTGCGCCAGCCCCGACGGCGACGGTGGGTTCGAGGCCCAGGCGCTCGGCGAGCGCGATCGCATCGCCGAGATCGCCGACCTTCCCCGCGGGGACCCCGACGTCCGTGAGCACCGAGGCCCAGTGCTCTGCGGAGGCGGTCGTCAGGCGTGCCTCGAGGGCCGCGACCAGCTGCGGTCGGTTCTCCACCCGCGCTGCATTGGTCGCGAAGCGCCGGTCCAGCGCCAGCACGGGGGCGTCGATCGCCGCGGCCAGCCGACCGAACTGGCCGTCGTTGCCGCAAGCGACGGCGAGCTGGGTGTCGCTGCAGCGCAGCAGCTGGTACGGCGCGATCGAGGGATGGGCGTTGCCCATCCGGTCGGGCGCTTGTCCGGTGAGCAGGTAGGAGCTGGCCTGGTTGGCCAAGGAACCCAGAAGGCTCGACAAGAGATTCACCTCCACGTGCTGGCCGTGTCCCGTCACGTCCCGCGCCCGCAGCGCGGCAAGGATCCCGATCGTGGCGTCCTTCGACGTGAGCACGTCGACCACCGCGACCCCGACCTTCGTCGGCTCCGCGTCGGCAGCACCGGTGATGCTCATCAGACCGCCGACGGCCTGGACGAGGAAGTCGTACCCGGGCAGGTCGGCCCCGCCGGCGGAGCCGAACCCTGTCACGGAGCAGTAGACGACGCCGGGGTTGGTGGCGGCGACCTGGTCGTATCCGAGGCCGTGCCTGGCGAGCGTCCCGGACTTGAAGTTCTCGACGAGCACGTCGGCGCGCGCCGCGAGTCGGGCAGCGAGGTCCCGGTCCACCGGATCAGCGAGGTCGAGGGTCACCGACCTCTTCGAGCGGTTGGCTGCGTGGAAGTACGACGCCGTACCTCCCGGCTGGTCGACCCACGGAGGCCCCCATGAGCGGGTGTCGTCGCCGGTGCCGGGGCGTTCGACCTTCACGACGGTGGCGCCGAGGTCGGCCAGCATCGCCGAGGCCAGCGGTCCGGCGAGAACGCGGGAGAAGTCGGCGACCAGCACGCCGTCGAGCGGCCCCGTCATCCGAGCTCGAGCCTGCCGTCGACGCGTCGCGGCAGCTGCCAGGGGTCGCTGGTGCGCGCAGGCGCAGGCAGCCACGGATCCGGCACAGACTGGTAGCTCACCGGGCGGACGAAGCGGTCGAGCGCAGCGGCACCGACGGACGTGCTCGCCGGCGCGGAGGTGGCAGGCCACGGCCCGCCGTGCTGCTGCGCCCAGGTCCACGCCACCCCGGTGGGCCAGTCGTTCACCGTGACCCGGCCGGCGTTGCGCGCGAGAGCCGTGACCAGTGGGGCGGCATCCGGATCGTCCTCCGTCCCGTCGGTGACGACTGTCGCCGTGAGACTTCCCTGGAGCAGGCCGAGCACGGAGACGGCCTCCGCGACCGTCGCGTACTCGACGACCACGGCGACCGGGCCGAAGCACTCCTCCAGAAGTCGGCTGCCGGCGTGCAACGCGGCGCTCGGAGCGGCGAGGACGACCGAGTCTGCAGACCACCCTTCGCCGCCCCCCTCGACACGGGCGACGACCTCCGCGCCGGCCTCCACCAGCGCGGAGACACCGGCGCCGGCGGCGTCGGCGATCCCTCGCGTCAGCATGGTCGCAGCGGGGGAGGTGGCTGCCAGTGCTTCCGCCACCGCGGTCGCGACGCCGTGCCCCGCGGGCGCGAGCAGCAGGCCCGGCTTCGTGCAGAACTGTCCGGAGCCGAGTGTGAACGAGCCGACGAAACCGGAGGCGATGTCAGACGTCCGGACGAGCGACCCCGGCGTCATCACGACCGGGTTCACGGTGCCCATCTCGGCGTACACCGGGATCACGACCTCGCGCTCGTTGGCGAGCCGCCACAACGCCATCCCCCCGGCCTGCGAGCCGGTGAAGCCGACCGCCCGGACCGCTGGTTCTCGCACCAGCTGGACGCCCGCGTCGAATCCGACGACCTGGCCGAAGGTGCCGGCCGGGGCTCCGGCCGCGGCGAGTGCCTCGACCGCCAGGTCGCCCAGCCGCGCGCACAGCAGCACGTGCGCGGGGTGCGCCTTGGCGACGACCGGGCAGCCGGCTGCCAGGGCTGAGGCGGTGTCGTTGCCGAGCACGCCGAACGCGAAGGGGAAGTTGCTCGCGCCGAAGACCGCCACCGGCCCCAGTGGCTGCTTGAGGCGGACAAGGCCGGGCGCCGTCCCCGAGGCGTGGTCGACGGTCAGGTCGAGGAACGACCCCTCGACGGCGACCTCGGCGTAGAAGCGCAGCTGCGCCGCGGCCCGCTCGACCTCTCCGGTGAGCCGCGGGCGGCCGAGCGCTGTCTCGCAGTCGGCCAGTCGTACCAGCTCGTCGCGGTGGTCGAGCAGCGTCTGGGCAATGGCCTCGAGCCACACCTGCCGTTCGCGCGGGGACGTCGCTGAGATCACGGGTGCAGCGGCAGCTGCTCGATCCACCGCGGTGGAAACCTCGGGTGGGAGGCTGTCGCGTACCGAGCCTGCCCGCTCACCGGTCGCCGGTCGGAAGCTGACCGTGGCGGTCACGCAAGAGCCTCGACGGCGTCCTCGAGCACGGACACGGCCTCGGCGAGGAGGTCTTCTCCGATCACGAGCGGCGGCAGCAGCCGGATGACGTTGCCGAACGTTCCGCAGGTGAGCGTGAGGACGCCCTGGCTGTTGGCGTAGTCCGCGACCTTCTTGGCTGCTTCCGGCGCAGGGTTCGTCGTGCCGGGCTCGACGAACTCCATGGCCAGCATCGCGCCACGACCGCGCACCTCGCCGACGTACGAGTCGTCGCCGGTCAGTGCCTCCAGACGCGGCCGCACGATCTCCTCGATGCGACGCGCCTTGGCCGGCAGGTCGTCGCGCTCGATGACCTGGAGCGCTGCACGGGCGGCCGCGCAGGCGATCGGGTTGGCGGCGTAGGTCCCGCCGAGTCGTCCCGGCCCGACGGCGTCCATGATCTCCGCACGTCCGGTGACGGCCGAGATGGGAAGTCCTCCGCCGAGCGCCTTCGCCGTCGTGATCAGGTCCGGGACGACGCCTTCGTGGTCGACGGCGAACATCGCGCCGGTCCGCCCCAGACCGGCCTGGATCTCATCGGCGACGAACACGATGCCGTGCTCGCGGGCGAACGCGGCGACCCGGGACAGGTAGCCCTCGGGCGGGACGATGAAGCCGCCTTCGCCCTGGATCGGCTCGACGATGATCGCGGCGACGTTGTGGGCACCGATCTGGCTGGTGACGGTCTCGACCAGCAGGTCGTACGCGTCGTCGCCTGCCGACTCCGCGCCGCTGATCCAGCGGTACGGGTACGGCGAGGGCACCTTGTAGACCTCGGGCGCGTACGGGCCGAACCCGTCCCTGTACGGAACGTTCTTGCCGGTCATGCTCATCGTGAGAAGGGTTCGCCCGTGGTAGGCGTGCGTGAGGACGACGACGGCGCTGCGCCCGGTGTAGGCACGGGAGATCTTGATCGCGTTCTCGACGGCCTCCGCGCCCGTGGTGAAGAGCGCAGTGCGCTTCTCGTGGTCCCCGGGGGTGATCCGGTTGAGCGTGGCGGCGACGTCCACCGCAGGCTCGTACTCGGTGACCATGAAGCAGGTGTGCGTGAAGCGCTCGGCCTGCTCCTTCACGGCTGCGACGACGTCCGGGTGCGAAGCGCCCACGCTGGTGACGGCGATGCCGGCTGCGAGATCGATCAGGTGGTTGCCGTCGACGTCGACGATGATGCCCCCACCCGCCTCCTCGACGAAGACCGGCAAGGTGACGCCGAACCCGGCGGCGATCTCCTCGGTTCGCTGCTGGTGCAGCTTCGTCGACTTCGGGCCGGGCACGGCCGTGGCGAGGATGCGCTTCTGCGCGGGGAGGGACATGACTACTCCTGTCGGATCATGGCTGTCGTGAGTGTGGAGCGGTGGGTGAAGCGGCCTCACGGACGGATGTCCACGAGCACCTTCCCGGTCGAGGCACCGTTGAACAGGCTGAGGAACGCCTCCGGTACGGCGTCGAGACCGCGGTAGTGGGTCTCCTCGACACTGACCCGGCCGGCGGTGAGGTGATCGGCCATCTCGGCGTGGAACCGGTCCCACTTGTCCTCGTGGTCGAAGACGAGGAAGCCCTCTGCACGCAGGCGCTGGGAGAGGAGGAGGCCGGTGTTCTGCAGCGTGTACGGCTCTCCGTTGTAGGTCGAGATCGAGCCGCAGAGCGCGAGCCGGCCGTGCGGGCGCATCGCGGCCATGGCCTGGTCGAGCTGGGCGCCGCCGACGTTGTCGAAGACGACGTCGACCCCGCTCGGGACCTGGTCCGCGAGGTAGTCGGCGACCGACGTCTCCTTGTAGACGAAGGCGTCGGTGAAGCCGAGCTTCTCGGTGACGTAGGTGGCCTTCTCGGCCGAGCCGACCGATCCGATGACGCGGCTCGCGCCCCGGGCCAGGGCCAGCTGGCCGGCAGCGGCACCGACTGCGCCGGCGGCGCTCGTCACCAGCACGACGTCACCGGGCTGCACGTCGCCGACGAGCGTGACGCCCAGCCAGGAGGTGAGGCCGGGGTGGCCCATCACACCCAGGTACGACGACTCCGGCGCCCGCGTGACGTCGATCGCCCGCACGGCGGACGTCGGCACGAGCGAGTGCTGGCGCCATCCGACCCGGTGGAACACGTGGCTGCCCTCGGGGAACCGGGGGTCACGCGAGGCGACGACCTGGCCGACCGCGCGGCCGGTGACGGGCTCGCCGACCTGGTAGGTCGTGACGTAGGAGCTGCCGCCGTTCATCAGCCCGCGTTGGCCGGGATCCACGGAGAGGAAGTGGTTCTCGACGACGACCTCGTCCTGCCCCGGATCGGGTACGTCGAGGTCACCGAGGGCGAAGTCCGTCAGGGCGGGCACCCCCGCGGGACGACGGGCGAGCAGGACGGCACGGGACGAGAGCGACATCAGGACCGGAACTCCTTGACGACGTCGCCGATCACCTTGCGCTGGACGAACTTCCAGCCGTCGTCGGTCTTCCGCAGGATGTCGCGGTACATCGAGGAACGGTCCACACGCGGCGCGGCGAGGTCCCGGCCGTCGATCGTGACGATGTAGGCGACGCCCGTGGCGTCCTCCGGACCGTCGGGGGTCTCGGTGATGATGATGTTGTCGTTGAGATGCTTGAAGCCGCCGGCCTGGGCATCGATCGCCTGCTGCATGAAGCCCTGGATGGCCGCCTTGCCGACCACGAGCTCGGGGAACCGGTAGTGGTCGTACGAGCAGTCCTCGACGAAGAACTCCGTCATCTTCTCGGAGTCGCCGAGGATGTCGACGGTGAAGTTGTACTGGTAGTACAGCTCCCAGATCTCGACCTTGTCGTCAGCGGTGAGTGCCATGCGTTCGCTCCTCTGGTTGGGGATGGTCTGCGGTGGTCGGAGTCAGCTGAAGGCAGGCGGGGTGCGGCTGGCCCAGTCGAGCTCCTGCTCGAGAGACTGTGCGAGCCGCAGGATGGTCGTCTCGTCGTACGGCGAGCCGACGATCTGGGCTCCGACAGGGAGCCCGTCGGCATCTGTCCCGACCGGCACGCTGATCGCCGGGAGGCCGAGGATGTTGGCGTACGCGTTGAACGCCAGCATGCGCGCCTCGCGGGGACTGCTGCCGTCGAGAAGCTCGTTGGCCTCGGCGAGGATCACACCGACCGGCGGGACCTGGCAGGCCAGCGTCGGGCTGACCAGCACGTCGAAGTCGCGTCGCCAGTGGGCCACCATCCTGCGACACTCCAGGTGCATCCGGAGGACGGCCTTCGCGTACTCGCTGGACGGAAGCTCCTCGGCCATCTTTCGACGGGCGATGATGAAGGGCTCGGACTGAGTCGGGTCGTCGTACGGGACCGTGTGCAGGGAGGCCGCGATCACCTGGCGGCTGTAGATCCTCAGCGCCTCGGTGCTGATGAAGTCCGCAGAGACGGGGACGACCCGGTGGCCCGCCGCCTCCAGCAGCCGGGCCGTACGCTCGGCGGTCTCGGCGCAGACCGGGTCGACCTCGACGCCGTTCGGGGCGTCGAGCATCAGACCGATCCGCAGCGGCGCGGTCACCTGGGTGTAGCTCTCGCCGAACGGTCGCTCGGGGGCAGGGGCGCGGTACCACCCGAGCGGGTCCTCGGCAGACAGGTAGTCGAGGGTCCGGGCGGCGTCCTCGACGGTGCGGGTGACGACTCCCTGGGTCGTGCCGTGCTCCCAGCCCAGCACCTTGGCGGGGACGCGCGCACGGCTCGGCTTGAGACCGACGAGCCCGGTCGCGGCGGCGGGCATCCGGATCGAGCCCCCGCCGTCAGAGGCGCTCGCGATCGGCGCCAGGCCGGCGGCGACCGCAGCCGAGGCTCCGCCGCTGGACCCGGCCGGGGTCCGCTCGAGGTTCCACGGGTTGCGGGTGATGCCGTAGCGGCTGTTCTCGGTCACCTGGGTCATCCCGCCCTCCGGCGAGTTCGTCCGACCCATCAGGAGGAAGCCCGCGTTGAGGATGCGGTCGACGACGAGGTCGTTCTCCGGCTGCGGCTCGGTCGACGTGCCGAGCCCGCCCCGGGTGTTCGGCTGCCCGGCGACCGACACCAGGTCCTTGATCGGCATCGGCACGCCGTGGAAGAACGGCAGCGACCCGCCGGAGCCCAGCGCCGCCTCCGCCGCCCTGGCGGCCCGACGGACCTCGTCGTCGTTGCGCCAGACGATCGCGTTGACGGCGTCGTTGTGCTTGTCGATCCGCGCGAGGTAGAGGTCGACGACCTCGACCGGGCTGACGGCCCCCGCGCGGATCGACCGCGCGACGTCGCTGGCGGAGCTGAACGGATCCATGGATCTCCTTGAATGACGAGTGGGAACTGCGGTCAGGCGCTGGCGGCGAGACGGCGCCGAGGCTTCCAACCGCGATGGGGGACCGCGTCGAGCAGGCGGCGGGTGTAGTCGGCCTGCGGGTCGGTGAGCACCGCGTCGGTGGTGCCCTCCTCGACCACGCGCCCGCGGTGCATGACGATCGCCGTGTCGGTGACCTGCTGCGCGACGGCGAGATCGTGCGTCACGAAGAGGTAGGTGACCTCGCTCTCCGCGCGCAGGTCGTTCAGCAGGTTCAGGATCTGGGCCTGGATGGACACGTCGAGCGCGGCGACGGCCTCGTCGAGGATCAGGACCTCGGGATCGACGGCCAGGGCGCGGGCGATGGCCACGCGCTGGCGCTGGCCTCCTGAGAGGCTTCCCGGGCGCATCGAGAGGTGACGCTGGTCGAGGCCGACCCGACGTAGCTGCGTCAGGGCGACCTCCTCGCATGCGTCCCTGTCGGCGATCCCGTGCAGTCGGAGGATCTCGGCGAGGCCGTCACCGATCGTCTGCCGTGGGTCGAGCGACGAGTAGGGGTCCTGGAAGACCATCTGGATCCGACGGGCACGCGCCAGCCGGGCCTCCGCGCCGCGTCCGGAGTGGACGAGCGGAGCGCCGTCGAGCAGGAGCTCTCCGGACGTCGGCGTCTCCAGACCGGCCATCATCCGGACGACCGTGGTCTTGCCCGACCCGGACTCGCCGACGATCGCCAGCGCGCCGCCGCGCGCGACCTCGAAGTCGATGCCGTCGACGGCGACGACAGGTTCGCCGCGGCGGCCGCCACCGAACTCCTTGCGGAGGTCCCGGGCACTGAGCTGCGGTGGGGTGGTCATGAAGGCTCCTTGTCCTGACCGGGTGCGTCGGCTCCGACGGGTCCGTCGGCGAGGGGGAGGAGCACGCCGTCGAGCTCCTCGGCGCGATGGCAGGCGACCTGACGGCCCTCGAGCGACCGGAGCTGCGGCCGCTCGCTCACGCACTGCTCGGTGACGAACGCGCACCGCTCGGCGAACACGCACCCGTCGCCGACCTCGAAGCCGGAGGCCGGGCGTCCTGGCACCGTCCGCAGCCGCGCCCGCACCCCGATCTCGGGTCGCGCAGCGAGGAGTCCGGCGGAGTAGGGGTGCAGCGGGCGCTCGACGAGACCGGCGCCGTCGGCGACCTCCACGACCTGCCCGGCGTACATGACGGCGAGCCGGTCGCAGGCCGCCCCCGCGAGGTCGAGGTCGTGCGTGATGAGCAGGATCGAGAGGCCGCGCTGCACCTGGGCTTCCCGCAGGATCGCGATGACCTCCTCCTGGGTGGTCACGTCGAGGGCCGTGGTCGGCTCGTCGGCAAGGATCACGTCAGGCTCGGTCGCGAGAGCTGCGGCGATCATCACGCGCTGCAGGAGTCCGCCCGACAACTCGTGCGGGTACTGGCTCAGGCGACGGGCACCGTCGGCGATCCCGACGGCGACGAGGAGCGCAACGACCTTCTGCTCCGCCTCGCGCCGGGGGACCTTCTGCACCTGGCACAGGCCCTCGACGAGGAAGTCTCCGACGGTCCGCAACGGGTTGATGTGCGCGTGGGGGTTCTGGTAGATCATCGCGATGCTCGACGCCCTGTACGCCCGCAGCCGGCGCGGACTCATCTCCTGGACGTCCTCGCCCTCGAAGCGGATCGCCCCGTGGACCTCGGCGCCGTCGGGCAGCATGCGCATCAGCGCGCGCGCCGTCATCGACTTCCCGGAGCCCGACTCGCCGACCAGCCCGACCGCCTCGCCGCGACCGATCGTCAACGTGACGTCGTGGATGACCGGTGCCGGGCTGCCGTCGACCGGGATCCGAACCTGGAGGTGCTCGATGGCGACTGCAGGTTCGACCGCGGTGTCCGGGAGCGTGGTCGTGGGCTCGAGCGTGTTCATCGACCCTCCTTCTGGGCGGCTGCAGCGAGTCGTTCGCCGAGGATGTTCACCGCGATGACGACGACCAGGACGGCGACGCAGGCCGTCAACGACTCCCACGGCTTGCCGGCGAGCAGATCGGCCTGGCCGGTCGAGATCTGCAGGCCCCACTCGGCTGCGGGCGCCTGGACCCCGAGACCGATGTACGACACTGCGGCCAGGTCGACGAGGGCGGTCCCGAGCGCGATCGTGACGTGCGCCCGGACGAACGGGAAGATGTTCGGCAGGAGATGGCGCACACAGATTGTCCATCCAGAGACGCCCAGCATCTCCAGCGCGTTCACGTACGTCATCGACCGCTCCCTCAGCGCGACAGGACGGAGCACGCGGGCGATGTAGGGGATGAACGCGATCGAGAACGCGACGATCGGACCGGTGATGCCGGCACCGACGATGGCGACGACGACGATCGCGAGGATCAGACCGGGGAACGAGAACAGGACGCTGAGTGCCTTCCCGACGAACCGGTCGTACCGGCCGCCGATCCAGACCGAGGAGAGGACGAGGGTCACGGCGCACACCGTGGCGACGCCGATCACGACCACCGGGCCGAGCAGGCTCAGCCGCGTCCCGTAGATCAGCCGGGACAGCAGGTCGCGGCCGAGTGCGTCGGTCCCGAGCAGGTGGGCGCCGCTCGGGCCCTGCGACGCCGCGAGGATGTCGGTCTCGTCCGGCGCGTACGGCGCGAGGACGGGTGCGAGCAGGGCGACCAGGACGAGGAGGCCGAGGAAGATCGTCAGCCCGAGGGCGACACGGTCCTGGCGCAGCACCGATCGGCGTGCGGGCTGACCTGAGCGCAGGCGGCGAGCACGACGCGGCGACGGGGTGACGAGTCCGGTACTGGTCATCGGTCCACTCCTCGAGAACGCAGCCGCGGATCGATGGCCAGCTGGATCAGGTCCGCGATGACGGTGACGGCGATGAACACGACGACGATGAGCATGGTGATCGCCATGACCACCTCGGCGTCGTGCCGCAGGATCGACTGGACGAGGAAGGCGCCGACGCCGTCGATGCTGAAGGCGCGTTCCACCACCACGGACCCGGCGATGAGGCCGCCCATGGTCAGGCTGATGACACTGACGATCGGGGCGGCTCCGTTGCGCATCACGTGACGACGGAAGATCGCGTTCTTCGTCAGGCCTCGCCCGACCGCGGTCTGGACGTGCTCCCGGCCGAGCTGCTCTCGGAAGCTGGCACGGGATATCTGGGCGACGAGGGCGATCCATGAGAGGGAGAGCGCGATGGCGGGAAGCGTCAGCGAGTGGATCGTGGACGCCAAGCCGTCGCCGGTGTCGGCGAGCGCCGGGAACCAGCCCAGCGAGATCGCGAACACCTGGATGAGGAAGATCGCGGCGACGAACGTCGGCAGCCCGACGAACACGCTGCTCACCACGGTCAGCGTGGAGCTCATACGGCGGTTGCGGGCCGCGAGCACGCCGAGGCCGATGCCGACGACGGCGACGAGCAGCGTGGCGTACAGATCGAGCATGAGGGTCGCCCCGAGCCGAGGCTTCAGGAGGGTCAGCACGCTCTGGCGGTGCTGGAGCGACTGGCCGAAGTCCCCGGTGACGAATCCTCCGAGCCAGTCGAAGTAGCGGATCCACGCGGGCCGGTCCAGACCGAGGTTCTGCCGGACCTGCTCCACCTCTGTGGCGGTCGCGTCGGTGCCGGCGATCTCGGCGGCCGGGTCCCCGGGGACGAGCTGCATGGCCGCGAAGATGACAGCGCTGGCCACCAGGATCGTGACGAGCGCGCCGATCACGTTCTTGAGAACGCTCCGCATCCCCTTACTCCCTTCGTGTGGTCGGTCTGGTGCGATGCGGAGGCGGCGGCCGGGTTCTCCGGCCGCCACCTCCTGCCTTCGTTCGACGTTGGACGAAGGGCCGTGCGGTGACGTCGGTGACGGCTACTTCGTCGCGCCGATGGTCGCGAGGCTCGGGTGGTAGACGTACGCGAACGAGGTGGTGAGGCCACCCAGGCCCTCGCGCACGAACGAGACCTCGCGGGGGTTCGCGACCGGCATCAGGGGCACCTCAGGCGTGAACGTCGCCTCGGCCTCAGCGAAGGTCTCGGCGCGCTCAGGCTCGTCGAACGTCTGAGCCGACTTCTCGACCAGGTCGGTGACCGTCGGGTTCTCGTAGCCGAGGAGGTTGAACCGGCCCTCGGGAACCACGACACGGCGGGCGTAGAAGAGGTAGTCGGGCACGGCGGACCAGCCGGTGTTCATGATCAGGTCGACACCCTTGCGCGCGGCGGGGTCGGTGAAGTAGGCGACGTTCTCGGCCGGCTGGATCGGCTTGATCGTCAGCGCGATCCCGACCTTCTTCAACGACTCCTGCAGCAGCGCCGACGTGAGCCGCATCTGCTCGTGGCCCGCGATGATCGCCATGGTCAGCTCGGTCGGAGGGTTGTCCATCGACTCGATGAGCTTCTTCGCCTCGTCGAGGTCCACCTTCTCCGGCTTGTCGAGCTTGTCGAGCGCCGCCTGGAGCGTGTCGGCGCCGTCGCCCCAGAGGAGCTTGGGGGTGAAGGTGTACATCGGCTCGGCGGTGCCGTGGTAGATCTGCTCGGCGACGGCGGTGCGATCGATGAGCAGGTTGACCGCCTGGCGCAGCTTCACGTCGTCCATCGCGCCGGCGCTCGGGTAGATCTGCAGCATCTGGGGCGACGGGCCCTGGTAGACGCTTCCGGTCTTGCGCAGCGAGGCGATCGACCCCGGCGGCACGTCGTACGAACCGTCGAGGCTCCCGGACTCCAGGCCCTGGACGAGCGAGGACGCCTCGGTGATGAACTTGAGGTTCACCGTCTTGGCGTGCGGCGTGAACTTCTCGTCCCAGTAGTGGGGGTTGGCCGTCAGGGTCATCCCGCTCCCGGACTGCCAGCTCGCGATCGCGTACGGTCCCGTGCACATCAGGCCGCCGGATGCGGTGCCGTACGAGGTGCCGGCCTTCTCGACGTACGCCTTCTCGCTGACCAGCCCGGCGGTGATCGACATCGCCTTGACGAAGAGGGAGTCCGGCGCAGTGAAGTTGACCACGACCTTGTCGTCGCCCTCGGCGGTGACGGACTTGACGTTGCCGTACACGCTGCTCGCCCAGGTGGACGCGAGCTCCGGCTCGAGGTTTCGAGCGAGGCTGTACCGGACGTCCTCGACGGTCATCGGCGTGCCGTCGGAGAACTTGACGTCCTGGCGGATGGTGAAGGTGAGCGTCAGGTTGTCGTCGGAGTACTCCCACGACTCCGCCAGCGCAGGGCTGATGGTGTAGTCGTCGTTGAGGCGGAGCAGCGGCTCGCAGACGTTCGCCTTGATGAGGTTGGCGCTGCTGTCGCCGCCGGCGGCGGGGTCGACGCTCGGCGGTTCGCCGAACGGCACGCCCCAGTTGAGCTCGTCGATGGAACCGTCGGCTGCGGGGGCGCTGTTGACGACCTCCGCGTCGCGCTCCGAGCTCGCATCGGAGGACGACGAGCCGTTGCAGGCGGTGAGGCTTGCCGCGAGGACGGCGGCCGCGGCGACGGAGAGCGCACGAGTGCGTGTCCGAGCGAAGAGGTTTCGGGTCATGGATCCTCCAGGAGGCGATCAGGCCGTGGGGGGAGAAGGTCGGTCGACGTTGACCGATGCGCACATGCTGCCGAGTGACCCCGGGCACGTTCGTTGGACGAGATGCACAAAAGCTGACCGACCTGTGCGGTTCGACCCGGGCCGGTGTCCGTGAGTGAGAGTGCGGTCTCATAAGATGCCGACATGGATCTCCCCTCCGTCTCGCAACTGTGTGCGGAGATCCCTGATGTCTTGAGGTTGTTGCCGCTTCAGGACGCCCCGGACATGGCTGTGAGTGCGGTCCACGTAAGTGACCTCGCCGACCCAACTCCGTACCTGAGCGGTGGCGAGCTCCTGCTCACGACAGGGCTTTCCCTCCCTCGGAGCGAGGCGGGCATCGAGGAGTACGTCGCGCGGCTGGCCCGTGCTGACGTCGCTGCGCTGGGGCTCGGGCTCGGGCCCAGCCTGGAGGGCGTCCCGCTGGCGTTGCGGGAGGTGTGTGCGCGTGCTCGGCTGGCGCTGCTGGTCGTCCCTCCCGAGGGTGCGTTCCTCGACGTGACCAAGGCGTACTGGAAGCTGCGCACCGAAGCCGAGCGCCGTGATCTCGGCGAAGCGGTGATGGCGCACAGCGAGCTCGTCAAGGCGGCGTTCTCTGGCGATCCCGTCTCGGCGACGCTGCGCTCGTTGGCGTACGCGATGCGGGGATGGGCGGCGATGCTCGGCCCGTCCGGCGAGGTGGAGCACGTCCATCCGTCCGGCCGGCTCCAGGATGCTGTCGACGTGGCGGCCGAGCTGCGGTCGTCGTCGCGGCGTGCGTCGACCGCGCCGCTCACCATCGAGCGCAGCGACGGCTCGTCGATCGGGTATCCGATCACCCTGGGCCAGCGCGTCGTCGGCCATCTCCTCATCGGGACCGAGAACCGCCTCAGCGGGACCCAGCACCGGGTCGGGCTTGCGGCGGCGGCGCTCCTGACCCTCGGCACGCTGCGTCGAGACCAGGATCAGGCCCGTACGCACGGCCACGCCCAGGCCGTGGCGGCGCTCGTCGACATGCGCCTTGCCGACGCGGCTGCCCGGCTGGCATCTCGGCTCGACATCGCGATCGGGCACGAGGTCCGCGTCGTGGCCGTGGACAGCTCGGCGCCCGTCGCCGTCGATCGGGTGGTTCACGAGTGGTGCGCGGGAGCGATCGCGGGGTGGCGCGACCCGGACGCGCTGTGGTTCCTCGCTCCGAGCGAGAAACCTGACGCAGCAGAGCTGGGAGCTGCCCTGCTGCAGGTAGATCCCGCGGTGGTCTCAGTCGTCTCCGAAGCGGTGCCGCTCGAGCGTGTCCACGATGTCCGTGTCGGGCTGCAGCGACTGCTCGACTCCCTTCCCAAGGGGAGCGTGCGCGTCCAGGAGAAGCGGTCGTTGCGCACGTCGGGCCTCGACCATGCGCTGCGTCGCCTCGGGGACTACGGCCGTGCGGACCTGACGGGAGCAGTCGTCGCCTATCTCCGCAACTGGGGTCAGTGGGAACCGGCCTCCCGTGAGCTCGGGGTGCATCGCAACACCCTGCGGCACCGGATGGCGCGAGTGCGCTCGCTGCTCGGAGTCGACCTCGACGATCCCGACGTGGCGGCCGAGCTGTGGCTCCTGCTCCGCAGCAGCGGTCTGGCCTGATCGGACCCCCTCGTGCCGAATAGAGTTCGACCATGACTCGGACCTCGGACGAGAAGACAGGCTTCTGGGATCGCGCCGCCACCTGGAAGGCCGTCCTCTTCGTCGTCGCGTACCTCGCGTTCTACCTGGTGGTCGGCCGCGTGGTCGTGCGTGCCTTCGACAGCCGCATCGACGACGACAACGCGGTCGCCGACGCGGCCAGCATCGTCCTCGGCGTCGCGCTACCGATCGCGATCGGCGCCGCAGCGCTCCTGCTCTTCGCCGCCAGGCTCGGTTGGCTGCGTGAGATCTTCGGGCCGCAGCCCGTCAAGGGCCGACGCTGGATGTGGATCGCCCCGGTGCTCGTCCTCGGCGCGATCGTCGCGCACCTCGCTGGTGCCGACTGGGACCGGTGGAGCGGGAGCGAGCTCGCCGCGCTCGCCTTCTTCGGCCTGTGCGTCGGGCTCACCGAGGAGCTCGCGACGCGCGGCATCACCGTCAAGATGTTGCGCGACGCCGGACATGCCGAACGTTATGTGGCGGTCGTGTCCTCGCTGATCTTCGCGTTGATGCACTCCGTCAACCTCATCTCGGGCATGTCCGTCAGGACGGTGCTGGCGACCGTGGTCTACACGTTCGGCTTCGGCATGTGCATGTACCTCGCCATGCGGGTGACCGGCACCATCTGGGCCGCGATCCTCCTGCACGGGCTCACCGACCCGACGACGATCCTGGCCGTGGGTGGGCTCGACGAGGCGGTCGTCAGCCAGGACGGGGGAGCGTCGGCGATCGCCGTGCTGGTGACCATCGCGCTCGTCGTCTTCGGGATCGTGGCGATCTTCCTCGTACGCGGGAAGGCCGGCGAACCGCAGGCAGGGCCTCCGTCGCCCGCCTAGCCGAGCGACGGCTCAAGAAAACTCGACGCCGGGCAGTGTGATCCAGGTCACACCGGGTAGTGGACTACTTGTTCCTCTCGAAAGCCGGTGCACCATGTCCGAGATCGTCGATCACGCCACGCCCCACACCTACCGCCCGAGAGGACGCCGACGGCTGGCGGTCCTCGTCGCCGGGACAGCAGCAGCCCTCGCCGCGGCGCTGATGTCGCCGTCGAGCGCCACCCAGCCCGCCGCAGGTCCGGACGACCAGCCCTGGACCAACGCCAGCCTCTCTCCGGACGCCCGCGCCGCCGCTCTGCTCGAGGAGATGACGCTCGAGGAGAAGGTCGAGCTGACGACCGGCGACCAGGGCGAGGCCCCGTCAGCGTTCTACAACGCGCCGATCGAACGCCTCGGCATCCCCGAGCTCCGCATGGCCGACGCCGGCGGCGGCATCGCCGCCCGCGGGTGGACCCTGCCCGACACCGGGGAGACGGCCACCGCGTTCCCGGCGGGGGCGGCACTCGGCGCGACGTGGAACCCGCGGCTGGCCCGCCGCTACGCACGCGCGGTCGCCGTCGAGGCCAAGGCGACGGGGCACGCGATGCTCCTCGGCCCGGGGTCCGACATGGGGCGCCAGCCGTTCTGGGGCCGCATCGCGGAGGGCATGAGCGAGGACCCGTTCCTCACCTCGGAGCTGACCACCCCGTACGTCGACGCCGTGCAGGACGAGAGCGTCATCGCGAACCTGAAGCATTACGCGGGCTACACCCAGGAGGTCGACCGCGGGAACGCGCAGGACAGCATCATCGACCCGCGTGCGCTGCGGGAGGTGTACACGGCGCCGTACGCGGACGCGATCGCCAAGGCCGACCTCGGCTCGGTGATGTGCTCGTTCAACGAGGTCAACTCCGTCTTCGCCTGTGAGAACGACCTATTGCTCGACACCATCCTGCGCGAGGAGCTGGGCTTCACCGGTTTCGTGATCACCGACTTCGGAGCGATCCACTCGACCGAGCCGTCGATCGAGGCAGGCACCGACATGGAGACCGGGACCGACGCCTTCTACGGCGACGCCCTGCTCGCCGCAGTCCAGGACGGACGCGTCCCGGAGTCCCTCGTGGACCGCTCCGTGCTGCGCATCCTCCGGACGATGTTCGCGATCGGCGTCTTCGAGGGCGACTACACAATGACGTCGATCCCCGTGACAGAGCACGGGCGTCTCGCTCGCCGCGTCGAGGATCAGGCGATCACCCTGCTGAAGAACGACGGCGTCCTGCCTCTGCGGCGCCGCGTCAGGTCTGCGGTGGTCATCGGCGCCGACGCCGACGTCACGGGCCGGCTCGGTGGCTCGTTCGCCGTCAAGCCGACGTACGAGGTCAGCCTGCTCGACGCGATGCGCGACGTGGGCCGCAGGACCGGCATGCGTGTGCGCTACGCCGCCGGGAACGACATGGTCAACGGCACCTCGATGATCGAGACCGCCGACATGACCGCGGTGCCGTCCACCGTCCTCAGCCCGGAAGGGGGCGCCGGCGACGGGCTCACGGCCCGGCACTACGGCAACACCACGTTCTCCGGCGACCCCGTCACGCGGACCGAGGCGCAGGTGCTCTACGACACGGGATTCACCGCAGGAGTGCCGGCGTTCGCGAACCTGTACTCGTCCCAGGTGCCACCTGTGCCCGACGTCGGGGGCACCGGCGTTGCGGCCGGGCAGTCGGTCGCCTACACCGGGACCCTGACCGCACCCGCCACGGGCGACTACCGGCTCGGCCTGACCGGTTGGGGCGACGCCACCGCGACGCTCGACGGCGAGGAGATCATCGACATGACCGGTGGTCCCGGCCGCCAGGCGGTCGAGGCGACCGTGTCGCTGCAGCGGGGGGAGTCGTACGACCTGAGGATCGAGTACGCGGCGACCCAGCCGCTGGTCGCACTCCAGCCGGGATCGCTGCTCCTGCAGTGGAGCCCGCCCCGCCGAGCGGTGTCGCCGGCGATCGCGGAGGCGGTGCGCCAGGCGAGGCGGTCCGACGTGGCCGTCGTCTACGCGCGCACCTACGAGTCCGAGGAGCGCGACCGGGTGTCGCTCAAGCTGCCGCAGAGCGCGGACCGCCTGATCTCGGCCGTCGCGGCCGTGAATCCTCGTACGGTCGTCGTGCTCTCCTCGGGTGGTCCTGTGACCATGCCGTGGCGCGGGCAGGTCGAGGCCGTCGTCCAGTCGTACCCCGGCGGGCAGGAGGAAGGATCGAGCCTCGCGCGCGTGCTGACGGGTGCGGTGAACCCGTCCGGCCGGCTTCCGATGACCTACCCGGTCAGCGAGCAGCAGCTGCCGCCCGGGATCGAGAACCCGTGGGACAACATCGGAGACACGACCGTCGAGTTCAGCGAGGGCGTCAACATCGGCTACCGCGGATACATCGCCTCGCGGACGCGGATGCTCTACCCGTTCGGCTTCGGTCTCTCGTACACGCGGTTCTCGTACCGCGGCCTGCGGACGTCGACCTTGCGTGCTGAGGGGCGGCGGGAGTCGACGACCGTGCGTGTCCGGGTCCGGAACACGGGGCGGCGGACGGGCGCCGAGGTCGTCCAGCTGTACGCGGGTCCGCTGCCAGGTCTCGACGCACCGGCCCGCAAGCTCGTCGGCTTCGCGAAGGTGACGCTGCGGCCCGGGCGGGCGGCCTGGGTCAGGATCCCCGTCTCGCGTCGCAGCCTGTCGTACTGGGACGACGCGTCGAGCTCCTGGGTGACGCCGCGTGGGCGCGTCCGGCTGCTCGTCGGGAGCTCCGCACGGGACATCGAGCTCGCAGGAGCGATCACGGTGCGGTGAGAGCGAGGTCAAGACCGGGTCGCGCCACGGAGACGCACGACTATCGTCCTTGTCATGCCCGGCGAGCCGCTGGTCCCCGACGAGTTCGACGTCTACACGCTCGTGATCCTGCGCCGTCCTCCCGACGCGCCAGACCTGTCGGACGACGAGCTCGCGGCTCTCCAGACGCGTCATCTCGCCTATCGCGCCGCGCTGGCGCAGCGAGGCACGGTCGTGGCGAACGGGCCGTTCGACGAGCAGAGCGACCCGTCGTACCGCGGGATGTCGATCTTCGCCTGCGACCCCGCGGAAGCCGCACGACTGTCAGGCCAGGACCCGTCCGTCCTCGCCGGTCGCCTCGCGTACGACGTCATGGAGTGGTGGGTGGGAGCCGGCTCGATCGCCTTCCCACGCGCCGCCGGCACCGTCGGCGACCGTCGGACGATGCCCGACGACTGAACGCGACGCGCTGATGCGTCGGCGCGTGGTCGGCGTCTGTCTGGGTACCTCTCCGCTGGTGGAGGGAGTGTCCGATGGGCTCGAGACCAGGTGGCCGTCGCCGCGACAGAGGCATCGCTCCGGAGCAGAAGACGCTTCGTGCGTTCACGACGTGGCTGGCGTGAGGCGGGATCCTGACCAGCCGCTGAGTCGACGTCTGTGCAGGTCCTACCGCACGCTGGCCGGCGCTGACGGGGCAGCGATCACGGTGCACTACGAGAGCGCGAACCGCGTGACGCTGTGCGCGACGAACGAGGTCGCGGACCAGCTCGAGGACCTGCAGGAGGTGCTCGGGGAAGGCCCCGGACACACCGCGTCCACGTCCGGGCAGATCGAGCGGTGCGAGGTCCCCGGCGATGCGCCGTCGCGTTGGCCGCTGTTCGTGGAGGCCGCGCGGGAGATCGTCGAGAGCGCCCTGGTCGTTGCTGTGCCGATGCACTCCGACACGTCGGTGCTCGGCGTGATCACGCTGTACCAGAGCCCGCAGTCACGGACGCCGCTCTCGCTCGCCAGGCACGACCTCCAGTTCCTCGCCGACGTGGTCGGGACCGCCCTGGTGAACGACCAGGACGCGGCGGCGCCGGATCTCGCCGGTGGTCCCTGGGCCTCGCGCGCGCGGATCCACCAGGCGACCGGGATGGTCGTCGCACAGATGAAGGTCAGCCCCGAAGACGCGCTGGCCGTCCTGCGCGCCCACGCCTTCGGCCAACAGTCGACCTTGTCGGACATCGCGTCAGCAGTCGTGGAACGGCGCATCACGTTCTCGGGCCGATGACGGCTCAGGAACGGTGACCGTCCGAGTCGGGGTCGATCTGGGCCCGGAGCTGTGCGTTCTCCGTCTCGAGCGCGAGCACCATGGTGATGCCGGCCAGGTTGAGTCCCTCATCGAGCAGGGCGACGACCCGACGGAGCCGAGCGATGTCCCGCTCGCTGTAGCGGCGCGACCCGCCGGCCGTCCGGAGCGGCTCGACGAGTCCGGCGCGGTCGTAGGCTCGCACGTTCTGGATCGACGTCCCGACGAGCTCGGCCGCCACGGAGATGGTGTAGACGCCGAGCCCTTGGTCGCGGGCCATGCCGTTCCCCTTCTTCTCGCTCGGTGGGTATTGCGCGGGGGTATGTCTTCTGATATATCAAAACTGTATCAGCCACTATAGGTCTGATTGCCGTTGAGGCAGCTCACTGATGATTGGTGGAGGTGATCAAGGTGCTTGTACGCACTGACCCGTTCCGAGAGCTCGATCGACTCACCCATGAGGTGTTCGGGACCGCAGCCAGGCCCGCCGTCATGCCGATGGACGCCTGGCGCGACGGTGACCAGCTGGTCGCAGAGTTCGACCTTCCGGGCGTCGCGGTGGAGACCATCGATCTCGACCTCGAACGCAACGTCCTGACAGTCCGGGCGGACCGTCGTCCCCTGGAGGAGAGCGCTGGCGAGCTCATCGCGTCGGAGCGTCCGCGTGGTGTCTTCAGCCGTCAGGTCATCCTGGGCGACACGCTCGACAGCTCCCAGATGCGCGCGGCCTATCGCGACGGCGTCCTCCGGGTCACCGTCCCGGTCGCCGAGAAGGCGAAACCGCGCAAGATCGCCGTCGCGCACGACGGCGAGAGCACGCAAGCGATCTCGGCGTAGAGCTCTCGCTGCCAGCCCGAGCCGTCAGCCCGTGTCGCACAACACCGGGCCGACGGCTCGGGCTCGGCACCTGCGCTGCGCCTCTCACGAACGACCACCTCGAGCAGGAAGGCTGTCCGTTGGAATCGCTCGACCACCACGCGCTTGCCGATCTCGTCGAAGAGCTGCACGCGGCCGACACGCCGCAGCAGACCGCCGACCAGGTGATCAAGACTCTCTGCGAGCTGTTGGGGATGGATGAGGCCGGCGTGACGATGATCCGGCGGGCCGGCGCACTGGAGACGGTCGCGGCCACCGGGTTGATCGCCAGGCGCGCCGACCAGCTGCAGAGCGAGCTTCGCGAGGGTCCGACCCTCAGCGACTCCTGGGACGAGACGTTGCGCCTGGGTGAGCTCGCGGACGACCGGCGCTGGCCGACGTGGAGCGCCAAGGTCGCTGGGCTCGGCGCCGCGAGCCTGCTCGCCGTGAGCCTGGCTCCGGAGGCGAGCCGGATCGGGGTGGTCTCCCTGTACTCCAGGGAGCCACGGCACTTCGACAACGACGACGTGGCACTGGCACACCTCTTCGCCCGCCACGCGGCGGTGGCGCTCGCGCGGGCCGAGACCGAGGCAAACCTTCATATCGCGCTCGACGCCCGCAAGCTCATCGGGCAGGCGCAGGGCATCCTCATGGAACGTTTCGGCCTGGACGAGCCCCGGACGCTGGAGGTCCTCCGGCGCTACTCCCAGCACCACAACATGAAGCTGAGGCACGTCGCCCAGCTGCTGGTGGAGACGAGGAGGCTGCCGGACGCGACGCGCCCATCGGACCTGACGGGCACGGATCCGAAGGCGGCCGGCGCCGCCTTCTGACGTCGACACAGCCCGCGTCGACGTGTAGGTGGTTTGTGACGCGGGTCGTGGGGAACCACTCCGGGAAGTGGTTCGGAGGTCACCATGTCCGCACGTCGCCCGTCCGCACGTCGCCCGTCCTCACGTCGCATCGCCGCGGCCACCGCAGTCGCGGTCTCTGCAGTGCTCGGCGCCTCGCTCCTCGCGGCCGTTCCGGCGGCCGGAGCGCCCCGCGCCCCCGCGCCCGACGGCCCGGGTCTCAAGAGCACCTGGACGGAGGCGGACAAGACGGGATTCGGGACCGCGCGGTCCCGGCGCAGCAACGTGTGGTTCACCCTCCAACGGGGACGGGTGAGCGAGGTGTTCTACCCGGATCTGTCGACGCCGAGCGTGCGCAGCCTCGAGCTCGTCGTCACCGACGGCGCGACCTTCACCGATCGCGAGTCCGTCCAGATGCGGCCCTCCACGACCCGGCCCGATGCGCGCAGCCTGCGGTTCAAGCAGATCGGTGGCCGAGCCGGGCGCTACCGGGTGACGAAGCGTGTCGTCACAGACCCGCGCCGTGACGCGCTCGTGCTCCGGGTGCGGCTGCGGTCGCTGGACGGGCGTCGCTACCAGCTGTACGTCCGGCACGACCCGGCCCTCACCAACAACGGCATGGACGACCGCGCCTGGACGGCCGGACGCACCTTGGTGGCCAGCGACGGCGCGGTCGCCACCGCAGTGCGCGCGAGGCCCCGCTTCGGGGCGCGCAGCAACGGCTACGTCGGTCGCGCCAGTGACGGCTGGCGGGACCTGCGCCGCGACCACGACCTCGACCGACGGCACCGCTCGGCGGGGCCCGGGAACGTCGTGCAGACCGCGCGCGTGAGTCGCGTCAACGGACTGCCGGGCCGCCAGAGGGCGACGGTCACCCTCGGGTTCGGTCGACGGCCCGCCGCCGCGCGAGCCACCGCGAGAGCGAGCGCGCGGAGCCGCTGGTCGCGCATCGAGCGTCGGTACGACCGCGGCTGGCACCGCTACCTGGCCTCGCTGAAGCCCGTGCCGCGGACCGCCAAATCCGTCAAGCGGGAGTATCTCGCCTCGGCACTCGTGCTCGCGGCCGCCGAGGACAAGCTCAACCCGGGCGCCGTCGTCGCCTCGCCGTCGGCGCCCTGGGTGTGGGGCGACGAGGTGCCCGACCTCTCCTCGCCGTCCGGCGCCTACCACCTCGTCTGGTCGCGCGACTCGTACGAGTTCGGCAGCGCCATGTGGGCCATGGGAGACCGTGCGGCCGCGCGCCGGATCGTCGACTGGCTGTTCCAGGTCCAGCAGAAGCCGGACGGCTCCTTCCCCCAGAACTCGGACGTGACGGGCGAGCCGGTGTGGTCCGAGCTTCAGCTCGACGAGGTGGCGCTGCCGATCGTCCTCGCGAGCCTGACCGGCAAGACCGGCCCCGCGACGTACGCGGGTGTGAAGCGGGCGGCCGACTTCCTCGTCCGGTTCCGTGACGAGGAGACCGGGCTTGCCGCACCGTTCTCGCCGCAGGAGCGCTGGGAGAACCAGGCCGGCTACTCGCCGAACTCGATCGCCGCGCAGATCGCCGGCCTCGTCTGCGCCGCGGACATCGCCCGCCGCAACGGCGACCAGGCGTCCGCCCGTCGGTGGCTGGAGCTCGCCGACAGCTGGGCGGCACAGGTGAAGGGATGGACGGTCACCACCACCGGCCCCCTGTCGACGCAGCCGTACTTCCTGAGGCTCACCAAGAACGGCCAGCCCGACACCGCTTCGCCGTACGACATGGGCGACGGTGGCCCCCTGCAGGTCGACCAGCGCCGCGTCGTCGACCCCAGCTTCCTGGCCCTCACCCGGTGGGGGATCCTCCCGGCCACGGACCCGGCGGTCGCGTCGTCGCTCGCGGTCGTCGACGACGAGCTGCGCGTGCAGACGCCGAACGGCCCCTTCTGGCGGCGGTTCAGCTTCGACGGGTACGGCGAGACCCGCGACGGCACGCAGTGGACGATCACCGAGCCGGGCACCTTCACGACGCTCGGCCGCGGTTGGCCGATCCTCACCGGCGAGCGCGGAGAGCAGGAGGTGGCCGCCGGCCGCGACGCATCGTCGTACCTTGCCGCTGTGGCCGCCGCCGGCAACGGCGGGGACATGATCTCCGAGCAGGTGTGGGACGGCCGTCCGCCGACAGGTCAGCCGTGCTGCACTGCCGGGGAAGGCACCCGCGCCGCGACGCCCCTCGTGTGGTCGCACGGGGTGCTCGTCCGGCTCGCGTGGTCCATGCAGCTCGGCCGACCGGCGGACCAGCAGGCGGTCGTCGCCCGGCGTTATCTCCCCTGACGCGGTCAGGAACGCGTGGCCACGTGGGAGCCGATCGCGTAGGCGCCGGAGGTGCCTGAGACGGGCGAGTACGTCGTGGTCGTGTACTGCTGGTGCGGCGCACCGGCCGCCGCCGCGACCACGTTGGTCCCGCTGTTGGCGCAGATCTGGTCACCGGTGTTGCAGACGTTGTAGACGAAGACACCGGTCGGCCATGAGGCGCGCCGGCCCATGATGCCGCCCCGGGTCGAGGAGTTCTTGGAGACCTTGCCGCGGAGCGCCGGGTTGAACATCGGGTCGCCGATCAGGCCGATCCCGTGCAGGCGAGCACGCTGCGCGCTCGTCATGCCGACGACCACGTCCCCGACGACGTGTGCTCCTTGGGAGTAGCCGAACAGCACGATCTTCGTCGTGCTGCAGCTGGCGAGGTAGGTGTTGATCTTGGCCTTCAGGTTGTTGCGGCCGTCCCGCATCGAGATGATGTACTCGATCGCCGCCGGGTAGTACACGTAGTCGCTCGTGACGTTGGCCGTGCCCTTCTTGGCCCTGAACGCGGCGACGGCGGTGGGCAAACGGGTGCCCATGGACGTCCGCTCCCCGTCGGCGGTTCCCCGGACACCGATCACCGTGTACGCCCTGCAGGTGACGGCGTTCGCGGCTGGTGCGTTCGCTGCCACGATGCCCGATGCTGCCATCGTCGCCGCGACCGCGCCGAGAGCGGCACGATGGATTCTCCTCGATCCGATCATGTCGGCTTCCTCTCCCCGAAGGCCCGCGTCGGTACGGACCGGTCACCTCACCCTCGTGGCGATCCCGGACCGGCGTAACCCCCGGAAACGGGGGGTCGGACTCACTCCTCGTCGAGGACGTCGCCCGGCGCGGCGCCGACCGCGCGCTCGATGTCGCCCGGGCTGGCGTGCTGGAGGTAGACCCGCAGCTTCGTGCACGCAGCGCGGTAGTGCTCACGAGCGGTGTCCTCGGTGATGAACAGCGTCGTCGCGATGTCACCCCAGTGCCGACCCCGTGCTCGGGCCGAGATGACCTGTCGCTGTCGCGGGCTGAGATCCAGCGAGGCGCCGCGTCGGTCGAGGATCTCGGTGAGCCCGACGAGGGACTGCGTGATCGCCACCTGCCCGTGCCGGATGTCGTCGACGGCCTGTACGGCGACCTGCGGCGGGTCGGACTTGTGCACGACGCCGTTCGCGCCGGCTCGCAGGCAGAGCGCGAGGACGATCGCTCTCCGCTCGTCGGTGTACAGGCACACCGGATGACCGAGGTCGCGCACGGCTCGGATCGCGGCGCGCCCCTGCTTGGTCGACGATGCCACTCCCTGTGGGCCTCGTAGCAGCAGGTCGAGGACCACGACGTCGCAGTCGACCGGCATGGCCTCGAACTCCTCGACGCTCGCGTACGTCGCCACCACGTCGAGACCTGGATGGACCGTGGCGAAGCCGCCGCGGATCACCGTGCTGTCGTCGATGACGGCGACCCGGGGGAGTGGCACGACCACGTCCGGCACCGGTCGCTCGGTCACGGTGCGTCCTCTCCGCGTCCGACGCGCCCGACGATCGTGACGGAGGTCCCGCGGCCCGGTGACGAGAGGATCTCCGCCGCAACGCCGCATCCCGCCAACGCGTCGCACACCTGGGTGTCGAGGCCGAACCCGAGGGTCTGGTTCTCCTGGTCGAAGCCCACGCCGTCGTCCGACACGACGACCTCCCAGGTCGCGCCGTCGGTGTCGGCGTGGACAACCACCTGGTGCGCGGCGGCATGCATCCGGGCGTTGTGCAGCACCGCTGCCACCGCCCCGCGGCTCGCCGTCCAGACGTCCTCGCTGAGCTCGACGTGCGCGCCCAGCTCGACGGCCAGCTCGAGCGGGAGGTCGTCGAACCCCTCCAGGGCCGCGGCGAGCATCGTCCCGACCGTGCACCGCGTGCGGTCCGAGGGCTGCTGGAGCTGGCTGCTCAGATAGTTGCGCAGACGGCGGGCCTCCCGGTCGGCCTGCACCCGCAGGCCGGGCAGCACCGCGGCCGGGGTCTCCTCGTCGGACAGCAGCCTCAGGATGCTCGACGCGTCGTGGACGGTGAGCTGGTAGCGCTGCAGCTCCAGAGCACGGGTCGCGGCGACGGCGTCCTCACGAGACTGGTCGGCGTCGGCCGCGAGCTCCCGCAGGTAGTGCGCCAACAGCGCCACGACGATCGCATAGCCGGGGATCGTCAAGGCGTTGCCGAGGCTCGTCTCCCACGACGCGACGTCGACCGCCGAGGTCCAGACGAGAAGCCAACCGCCCAGGGCGAGGGCGTGGGTCACTGCGACCGCCGGCCGCATCCACGTCGCTGCCAGCGCCGCCACGTTGATCGCGTAGCCGGGTGCCCACGACTCCCAGGTGCCGACGACGTGCGACGTCGGCAGCAGCAGGTTCATCGCCGGGATCGCCAGCCAGGCGAGCGTGAGGTCGGGGTAGCGCCACACGCCCGTGCGTACCGTGCCCGAGAGCAGGCACTGGGCGACGAGCGTCACGGACACCACGACCACGGCGCCGGTCAGTGCCGCGTACGCGCTGGGATGGTCGGACAGGCGTACGCCGGAGGCGGTGCTGAGGACGATCTGGAGCAGGACCACGCCCCGCATCGCGGGAGCGACCAGGGCGATCCCTCGCTCGGCCCGACGCGCCGAGGTCCGCTCTGGCGCCGACACGTCAGCCGACGGCGATGTCACCGGTGACTCCTCACGTCGGACATCGTGGCAGAACTCGGTCGACGTGAGGGTCGAGTTGGCTACCTCAGCAGCGTGAGCGGGCCGGGTGACAGGGCCTGGAGGAAGTCCGCCGCGTCGAACGCCTCGCCAGGCGCAGCAACGCCCGCAGCGTTCGCGCGACCGTCCAGCAGGCGTACGGCCGCCTCCACGACGAGCGGTGCGCTGATGGCGTAGATGTCCCGTCCGCTCGCGGTGATCCGGTGCGTCCCCGACCCGGTCTCCGCCACCACGTCCACGACGAACTGCTGGGCCGAGCGCCCGCTGTCGTCGGTTGCCGACGGGGGCGGGGTGTCCGCGCTGCGGAGCTCGGAGAGGGCCGACGTGTTGAGGTAGGAGTCGAGCCTGCTCACCGGGAGGTGCCTCGCGAGCAGGATCGGCTCCGAGAACGGCAGCGCGACGACCTCCTGCTCGCCGAGCACGCTGGCGAAGCGCCAGGAGGTGGTGGGCGCAGGATCGGGAAGGGGAGCCAGGGCACCGTCGACGATGGTCTGCCGGCGGGCGGTGTTGCGGCTGCCGGTGATCCGTGTGCCGGCGGTCGGCCACCACCGGTCGAGCCCGATGGCGACGGTCACCGAGGCGGGCTCGGTCGACCCTGCCAGGAGCGCGGTCACGAGGAGGTCCGCGAGGCCGCCGTAGAACGCCATCGCGGGTACGACGGCGACCCCGGCCGCTGCCGCGTCACGGGCTCGCGCGGCGTACACCGCCTCGACGGCGGGCTGCTCCGCGGTGACGTCGAGGTAGTGCGCTCGCGCGGCGACGGTTGCCTCGGATACTGCCACCGCAGTGTCGAGGAACGGACCCGCGACGTTGATGACCGCACCGGCGCCGCTCAGCGCCTCGCGGAGCGTGCCGGGCTGGTCGATGCTGGCCGGACGGATCTCCAGGTCGGGTCGGCCTTCGAGCATCGCCTCGAGGCGATGCTCGTCGCGGCCGGAGAGGATCGGCGCGTGGCCACGGCGCACCAGCTCGTCGACGATGAAGCGGCCCGTGTGGCCGTACGCGCCGTACACGACGACTGGGCCGGAGGAGGGGGTAGGCATGAGGTCAGTATGTGAGGTCGCTGCACAGTGCGGGAGTGAGGTCGCCTGCCGGAATGACCCGTGTCGTCTCCTCGCCGTCGTCCGTGACCTTCGTGAAAGCGACCTCGCCCGGCTCGAGCGTCTCAAGGTCGGCGAGCGTGAATGAGTGGTGGGCGGCCGACCAGTCGTTGTCGCGCGACCAGCCGTAAAGGCTGTACGACATGTCCTCGGTCATCGCAGCGAGCGGCTCCTCGGTCACCCATCCGTCCGTCGGTGCTGTCAACGACCACGTTGCGGCCGCGGTGACAGGCTCCGGTGCGGCCCAGGTGCCGTCCGTCACCGACGAGTCGTCCTCCGCGGACGTGTCGTGGTAGAGCGTGGCCCCGTCGACCGATCCCTCGCACATCAGCAGGTAGCCCACGGGCTGCCCGGAGGCGTCGACCCCGATTGCGGCAACGCCTCCCGGCTCCACCGTGCACGCGCTTAGGGACAGGAGCGCGACGGATGCCGCGCCCGCGGCGATCCACCGACGAGCCCACATCTCGGCAGGGTAGGCCACGGACGGGCCCAGGCCGCGGTGCAGGTGGGCGTTCGCCTTCGCGGCTCTTACACGCCGTCCCGATCCCTGGTGACCACGACCAGCTTCCCTCGGGCGCCTCCGGACTCCATGAGGGCATGGGCCTCGTGGATGTGGTCGAGGTCGAAGACGCGGTCGAGCGGGACCTTCGCGTGCCCGGCCGCGACGTCGTCGAGATAGCCCTGGAGGGTCTCGCGCGGCAGGTCGCTCGCCTCGCCCGAGTACGCGGTGAGGCGTACGCCCTGAGGGAGGTAGCCGATGGGATAGAAGTCCTTGACGATCCACTCGTTGGAGAGCATGCCCGTGAAGCAGACGACGCCGTGGACGCGCGTCGCGCGCAGCGTGTCGGGGAGGGTCGGCGTGCCCACGAGCTCGAGGGCGGCATCCACGCCGGTGGGCACGAGCTCGCGCACCTGGTCGGCGACCGCACCGTCGTCGACGAGGACGTGGTCCACCCCGATCCCGACGAGGGCGTCGGCCTTGGCCGGACTGCGGGTGGTCGACAGCACGGTCATGCCGTGACGCTTAGCGAGGACGGCAGCGGCCATGCCGACGGAGGAGGTGCCGCCACGGATCACGATGCTCTGGCCGGGCTGAGCATCGAGGCCGACGGTGAGCGAGCCGTACGCGGTCTGGAGCATCTCGGGTACCGCGCCGAGCCTCGCCCAATCGAGCGCCGAGCGGAACGGGATGACCTGCTCGGCCGGGACGCACGTGTACTCGGCGTACCCGCCGTCGAAGGTGCGCCCCATGCCGCCCATCATCGTCATCACCTGCTGCCCCTCGGCGAAGGTGCCGGTCGGGTCGGCGTCGACGACCCCGGTCGCCTCGATACCGAGGACGCGGGGGAACGTGACGCCTTCGGCGAGCCCGAGCCTGGTGTGGAGCTCGGAGCGGTTCAGGCCGAACGCCTCCACCTTGATCCGCACCCAACCAGGCGCAGGCTCGGGCACCGGGAGCTCGCGCACGTGGAGGTTGGTGACAGGTCCGGGTTCGTCGAGGACGACGGCTCGCATCGTGGCGGTCATGCAGCACTCCTCTGCCGCGCCGACGTGGTGCGCTGGCTCCGTCAGGCTAGCCCGCGCCCGACCGCTCGCGGCCGGCCGCCGCCGTACGCGCTGCGCGTGCGGCCGCCGCCGAGAACGCCTCGAGCGGACCACGTCCCACGTAGCGTCGCCAGGGGATCGCGAGCGCAGCGGCGAGCGCGACGTGGATCAGCAGGGCGTCGTCGGTCTCCGGCGGCAGCAGCGTCGCGACGAGGACGACGTGCAGCGAGTAGAGCGTGAAGGTCATGCTGCCGATCGCGGCGACGGGCCAGAGCGCGCGACCGACAGCACGCTCGAGCAGCAGCATCGCGCCGAGGACCGCGAGCGCGCTCCCGAGGGTGTGGATCAGGTCCGGTGGAGCGCCGCTGTGCGGTGACGCGATCCCGAGCCACGACCACGTGGTCGTCGGTGTCGTGCCGTAGAACCCGACGTACAGCACGTCGGCGTCAACCGGGCCCGTCGTCGGGTGGCCACCGAGGCCGGCCGACTGCAGCGCGGCGAGCCCGTCGCCGGACAGCCAGCGCGACGATCCGGCGTACGCCGCGACGGCGAGCGCCGCGCCTCCCAGCATGAGCGTCACCGCCACGCCGACCCGCCGTAGCGGCAGGCGACCGATGCCCAGGCCGACGAGCAGGTACGCGGTCCAGGTCAGCACCGGGTAGTAGCCGGTGAGGAGCAGGCTCGACAAGGTCCCGCCCGGGTCGGTGAGCACGGTGCCGAGGTCGGGGAGTGCCGATGCGAGCGTCGTCGGCTCGCCCGCCCTCAGGGTCTGGCTGATGACCGGACCGATCACCGTCCACGCTGCCCCGAGCCCGATCAGCCAGCCCGCTCGAAGCGGCAGCACCGGCAGGGCGACGAGGAAGAGCAGCCCGTAGTAGCAGAGGATCACCGCGAGACCCGACTCGAATCCGCCGAGCACCAGGCCGACCGCGAAGATCACCGCCGCGCGTGCCGTCGTGGCCGCCGCAGCGCCTGCCCACGCCCTCCCCGACGGCGGCCTCGTCCCCCCGCTCGCGAGCGCGATCCCGACCCCGGCGAGGAGGGCGAACAGCGCCGACGCCCGTCCGGCCGCGAGGAGGTGCGCGGTCGACGTCGCCCCGTCCGGCCCGATCTTGGGCTCGAGGTGGGTCGCCATCATGCCGACCAGCGCGACGGCGCGAGCCGCGTCGACGCCGAGGAGTCGGCCTGTCGCGGCCATCGTGGAGCGCTCGCGAACGCGTGGGGCGTCCGTCATGCGCACAGCGTACGGCGGTCGTGACCGCTGCAGGAGCCGTGACAGCGCGGCACACTGAGGGTCATGAGCAAGACCGCGACGGGCGCGAGCAGCGCCATCTACTCGCTGGGGATCTTCGGGGCCTGGTTCTGGTTCTGGCAGGAGGCCGACGGCTTCTGGGAGCACATCTGGGCGATCGTCCAGGGATTGTTCTGGCCCGCGTTCATGGTGTACGAGGCGTTCCAGGCGCTCGGCTGAGCAGCCGGGTCACGGCTCCGGCGGCGCCGCCGAGCGTTCGCGCTCGGGGTACAGCTCCTCGAACACGAGGAACGTGCGCGTCGTCAGGACCCCGGGGATCATCTGGATCTGCTCGAGGATGAGCTGACGCAGCGCGGCGTTGTCCTCGGCGCGCACGAGCACCAACGCGTCGAACTCGCCGCCGAGGAGGGCGACGTGCTCGATGCCCTCGAGCGCGGCGAGCGCGGGACGGATGTCGTGCCACTCCTCCTGCTGGAGCTGGAGGGCGACGTAGGCGGATGTGCCGAGCCCTCGCAGGCCGGGGTCGACCAGTGCCGCGAACCCCGTGATCACGCCGGTGTCGCGGAGCCGCTCGACGCGGGCGTACGCGTTGGCGCGTGAGATGTGCACGGTCTCCGCGAGTCGTCGCATCGACATGCGGCCGTCGCGCTCGAGCTCGCGCAGGATCCGGCGGTCCACGTCGTCGATCGGGGCGCCTGCCATGTGTCTCACTCTCGGCGTCTTCTCGCCGTCGTGATGGACGAACGGCAAGGTTCTTGTGCAGCTGGATGGATGTCTTCTCGAATTCTCGCTCACACTAGCGGACAGATGGGCGAAGTGAGGACTCTTCTCTTAGACGATGCTTCCAGCGGAAGGGCGTGGCGTGAACGTGTCCATCGAGGACGTCATCACCGGATGGGACGGGTCCCTGGTCGCGACCCGGTACGACCGGGAGACCGGAGCCTTCTTCGTGGTCGCGATCCACTCGCGCGAGCGCGGGCCTGCCGCGGGGGGCACGCGAGTGAAGCAGTACGACTCGTACGCCGATGCGGTCACCGACGCGACGCGCCTCGCGGGCGCGATGACGCTCAAGATGGCGGCTGCCGATCTGCCGATGGGTGGCGGGAAGGCCGTCATCGCGTTGCCGGCGCCGCGCCGCGAGCTCGCGGACGACCACTGGCGACGCATCCTCGAGCTCCACGCCGAGAACCTCAAGACGCTGGGGGGCAGCTATTGGACGGGCCCTGACCTCGGGACGTCGTCGGCGGACATGGACGTCGTCTGCGGGTTCGGCGCGCCGGCGTTCGGGAGGTCGGAGGCCGCCGGGGGTTCCGGCTCGAGCGCACCGGCCACTGCGCTGGGCGTGCACGTCGCCATCGTCGCGTCGGCTGCCGAGGTGGGGATCGATGACCTCGCCGGGTGCCGCATCGCCGTGCAGGGGCTCGGCGCCGTCGGCATGGAGGTCGTCGAGCTGGCGCGAAAGGACGGCGCTCACCTGATCGTCACCGACATCGACCCGGTGCTGTGCGAGCGGGCCGCTGCGCTCGGCGCCGAGGTCGTACCCCCCGACGCGATCCTCGGCGTCGAGTCCGACGTCTTCTCCCCGTGCGCGGTCGGCGGCGTGATCGACGTCGACGTCGCGCGGACGATCCGTACCCGGGCGGTCGTCGGCTCCGCTAACAACGTCCTCACCGACACGGCGGCGGGTGACGAGCTGGCACGGCGTGGGATCGTCCTCGCGCCCGACTTCGTCGCTAGCGGAGGCGGTGCGATCCACCTGATCGGCCGTGAGGTGCTGGGTTGGACCGCCGAGGAGGTCGCCACCCACGTCGAGGGGATCGCCGACACGCTCCGCGAGGTGTTCGTACGGTCGCGGGTGGGCGGCATCAGCCACGATCACGCCGCTCGGGACCTGGCGGACGAGAGGCTCGGCAGGGCGGGCTCGCGCGTGTAGTCTGATACAGAACGATCGGTCAGTAAATACTGGTCAGCCCATCACGTGCAGGAGGCGCCATGACCAGCGCGCCACAGGTCGACGCTGTATCGCCGGACGAGGCTGCGCTTCTCGAGCAGTTCGAGCAGACGATCGCGCACAACGACCGCATCGAGCCGCGCGACTGGATGCCCGAGCGCTACCGCAGGACGCTCGTCCGCCAGATCGCCCAGCACGCGCACTCCGAGATCATCGGGATGCAGCCCGAGGGCAGCTGGATCACCCGCGCGCCCTCGCTGCGCCGCAAGGCGATCCTGCTTGCGAAGGTGCAGGACGAGGCCGGCCACGGGCTCTACCTCTACTCGGCGACCGAGACCCTCGGGGTCTCCCGGGCCGAGCTCACGCAGATGCTCCTCGAGGGTCGCCAGAAGTACTCCTCGATCTTCAACTACCCGGCGCTCACATATGCCGACGTCGGCACGATCGGCTGGCTCGTCGACGGCGCCGCGATCTGCAACCAGGTGCCGCTGTGCCGCACCTCCTACGGGCCGTACGGCCGCGCGATGATCCGCATCTGCAAGGAGGAGTCGTTCCACCAGCGTCAGGGCTACGAGCTGCTGATGACGATGATGCGTGGCACGGACGAGCAGCGCGCGATGGTGCAGGAGTCCGTCGACCGGTTCTGGTGGCCGTCGCTGATGATGTTCGGACCGCCGGACGACCAGTCGCCCAACACGGCGCAGTCGATGGCGTGGGGGATCAAGCGCGACACCAACGACGACCTGCGCCAGAAGATGGTCGACATGACCGTCCCGCAGGCGGAGGCGCTCGGCGTGACGCTCCCCGACGCGACGCTGGCGTGGAACGCCGAGCGCGGGCACTACGACTTCGCGCAGCCCGACTGGGACGAGTTCGCCGACGTCATCAGCGGCAACGGCCCGTGCAACGCCCAGCGCCTCGCCCACCGCAGGCGGGCGCACGACGAGGGAGCGTGGGTACGCGATGCCGCGACCGCCTTCGTGCAGGCTCCGCTGGTTGAGCGACTTGGGTTGAGGAGGGCCGAGGAACGAGGCCCGTCTCGAAACCCGCAGCGAGTCGAAACCGAGCCACCCCGATGAGCGGCGTGAGGGCCGAGTGGCCGCTCTACGAGGTGTTCGTCCGCGGCAAGCGCGGGCTCAACCACGTGCACGTCGGCTCGCTCCACGCACCCGACGACGAGATGGCCGTGCGGCACGCGCGCGACGTCTACACGCGCCGCAGCGAGGGCGTGAGCATCTGGGTCGTGCGCTCGGACGCGATCACGGCGTCGAGCCCGGACGAGAAGGACCCGATGTTCGCGCCGAGCGCCGACAAGGTCTACCGGCACCCGACGTTCTACGACATCCCCGACGACGTCCCTCACATGTGAGGTCGTGATGGTCTCGACAGGTCCGACCGACGAGCAGCCCGACACGGACAACCCGTACGCCGGACTGCTCGGCGGCGACCCGTCCCACTGGGCGTTCGGGATCGCGGCGTACGACGCGCAGAGCGCCGACCCGCTCGCCGGCGTCGACGCCACGCTCCCGGACGGGGTCGACCGGCGCGACCTCGCGACGTACGCGGTGATGCTCGCCGACGACGCGCTCGTCATGTCGCACCGCCTCTCGCAGTGGTGCAGCAACGCGCCGGATCTGGAGGAGGACATCGCGCTCGCGAACACGGCGCTCGACCTCCTCGGTCAGGCGCGGCTGCTGCTGGCCCGTGCGGCCGCGGCCGATCCGTCGGTGGTGCCTGCCTTGCCGGAGGGGTCGCCGGTCCTGCCGGAGGATGCGCTGGCGTACTTCCGGGAGGCCGGCGACTTCCGCAACGTGCGGCTCGCCGAGGTCGAGGACCGGGACTTCGCGGACGTGGTCGTGCGGCTGCTCGTGTTCTCGACGTGGCGGCTGGCGCTGCTCGAGCGGCTCCGCGGCAGCCGTGACTCGGTGCTCGCCGCCGTCGCCGCGAAGGGCGTCAAGGAGCTGGCGTACCACCGCGACTACGCCGGGCGCTGGTTCCTCACTCTCGCGCAGGGCACCGACGAGTCGCGGGCACGGACCGTCGCGGCGCTCGACCGCATATGGCCGCTGCGCAGTGAGCTCACCGACGTCCACGACGTCGAGGCACGGGTGGCGGACTGCGGCGTGGGGGTCGACCCCTCGACGGTGTCCGCAGAGGTCGACGCGGTCCTCGCGCAGGTGTTCGCGGTCAGCGACGTCGTACGCCCGGACGCGTCGCCCCTCGCCGGCGTGCACGGGCGCAAGGGGCGGGACGGACTCCACACCGAGGCGCTGAGCCGGATGCTCGCCGAGATGCAGGTCGTGGCGCGCGCGCACCCGATGGGGAGGTGGTGACCGTGCTGGCGGCGGACCAGGTGGCGTACGGCGTCGCCGCGCGCGTCGTCGACCCGGAGATGCCGATGCTCACCCTCGAGGACCTCGGCGTGTTGCGCGCCGTCCAGGTCGAGGACGACGGGAGCGTGGTCGCGACCATCACCCCGACGTACTCGGGATGTCCCGCGATGACGTCGATGCGCGACGACCTCGTCCGTACGCTCCGGGGTGCGGGCTTCGCCGACGTGCGGGTCGACGTGGTGCTGGAGCCCGCCTGGTCGAGCGACTGGATCAGCGAACGCGGTCGTCGCGCCCTCGCCGCGCACGGGCTGTCTGCACCCGGCCCCGCTCCCCGGTACGACGGGCCGGTGCCGCTGACGCTGGTCCCGACTCGTCGCGCGGTGCGGTGCCCGCGGTGCGGAGCGTCCGACGCCGCGCTGACGTCGGAGTTCGGTCCGACCGCCTGCAAGGCGTTGTATCGGTGCGTCCGCTGCAGCGAGCCGTTCGAGCACGTGAAGGAGATCTGACGTGCCCGCGTTCGGGACCCTGACCGTCGCCGGCATCGAGAGGCTCACCGACGACGCCGTCGCGGTCACCTTCGACGTCCCCGACGACCTCGCCGACGCGTACGTGTTCGCTGCCGGGCAGTCGCTCACGCTGCGCCGCTTCGTCGACGGGCAGGAGCAGCGCCGGTCGTATTCGATCTGCGCACCCGTCGGAGACCGCCTCCGCATCGGCGTGCGAGAGATCCCCGACGGGATGTTCTCCCGCTGGCTCTCGCGCGACGTGACGCCCGGGACCGAGGTCGAGGTGCTGCCGCCGGCGGGAGGTTTCCGTGCCGACCCCGCCGAGGGTGGCCGCCACCTGTGCATCGCCGCCGGCTCCGGGATCACGCCGATGCTGTCGATCGCGAGCACCGTGCTGAGGAACCCCGACGCGACCGTCACCCTCGTGTACGGCAACCGTCGGACGTCGACGGTGATGTTCGTCGAGGAGCTGGCCGACCTCAAGAACCGTTACTGCTCGCGCTTCGAGCTCGTCCACGTGCTGTCCCGCGAGCCGCGCGACGTCGACCTGTTCTCGGGGCGTCTCGAAGCCGACCGGCTGCGTGAGCTGCTGACGCTCCTCGTCCCGGTCAGCGACCTCGACCACGTGTGGCTGTGCGGACCGTTCGCGATGCTCGCCGACGCGCGCGCCGTGCTGTCCGAGCTCGGCGTGGCGCAGGAGCGGGTGCACGTCGAGCTGTTCTACGTGGACGAGCCGCCGCCGGAGGTGCACCGCGCGGACCCTGTCGTCGACGGCGCGACGAGCGACGTCACGGTGGTCCTCGAGGGGCGCAGCGCCACGTCGCCGATGTCGCGTGGCGAGACGATCCTCGACGCGGCCCAGCGCGTTCGTACGGACCTGCCGTTCGCGTGCAAGGGCGGCGTCTGTGGCACGTGCCGGGCGCAGCTGCGCGACGGGGAGGTCGACATGCGGCGCAACTACGCGCTGACGCCCGACGAGCTCGAGCGCGGGTTCGTGCTCACCTGCCAGTCGTTCCCGGTCAGCGACACCCTCACCGTGGACTTCGACGCGTGAGCAGGCCGGACGAGCACGCGCAGCAGCGGGCCGAGCGCAGCGCCGCGGCGATGTGGGAGGGGGACGCCGCGAGCAAGGCGCTGGGGATGACCATCGAGGACGTCGCCCCTGGTCGTGCCCGGGTCTCGATGGTCGTCCGCGACGACATGGTCAACGGGCACGCCCTGTGCCACGGGGGCCTCATCGCGTCGCTGGCCGACTCCGCGTTCGCGGTGGCATGCAACACCGACGGCGTCGTCACGGTCGCGGCCGGCTTCGACGTCACGTTCCTCCAGCCTGCGCACCTCGGCGACACGCTCGTGGCAGAGGCGGCCGAGCGGGCACGGCAAGGCCGGTCGGGCGTGTACGACGTGACGGTGCGGCGCTCCCACGACGGAGCGACGGTCGCCGAGTTCCGGGGGCGCAGCCGAAGCCTCGGACGCCCGATCGAGTGACTCAGGCCTGAGGCAGCGCGAGCCCGTCGAACGCCAACGACACGACAGCGTCCGCGAGCACGGCGACGTCGACGTCCCCGTCGGCTCGGTACCACTCGGTCAACGAGTTCACCATCCCGAAGACCAGGCGGCTGATCAGCTCGGGAGAGACGTCGTCGCGCAGCGCGCCCTCGGCGACAGCGCTGCGGACCAGGCCGGCGAGCTGCTCGTCGATGTGGCGCCGCCGCTCGAGCGCCTGCAGCTCGATCGCGCTGTTGCCGCGCACGCGCAGCAGCAGCGTGACCGACGGGAGCTTGTCGACGAGGACCTCGACGCTGCGGCGCACCGCCGTACGGAGGCTCTCGTACGCGCTCATGGCGGGCGACTCGCGAACGGCAGCGTCGATCACGACCTCGAGCGAGTCGAGCGCGTCGTCGAGGGCGAGCGAGAGCAGGTGCTCCTTGCTCGGGACGTGGTGGTAGATCGCGGACTTCGTGAGACCGAGCTCCGAGGCCAGGTCGCCGACGCTCGTCGCGTCGTACCCGCGCCGGTTGAAGACCTCGACCGCCCGCCGCACGAGGGTCTCCTGGTCGTACCCCGGCCGTCCGCGGCGAGTCGTGCCCTCCGAAGTCCCGGCGCCCATGCAGACACCGTCTCACAGCGGATCGGTGCGTGATGCGTGAGTATCAGCGGGTGCAGACCTACGACATCAAGCGCGAGCGCAAGGACCTCTACGCACCCAGGGCCGACGAGTTCGTGCTCGTCGACGTGCCGGAGATGGCCTTCGTGATGGTCGATGGTCACGGTGACCCCAACACGTCCTCGGCGTACAAGGAGGCGGTCGAGGCGCTCTACACGACGTCGTACGCCGTCCGCGCGCTCGCGAAGGCGCAGCTGGATCGTGTGCACACCGTGGCGCCGCTGGAGGGCCTGTGGTCGGCCGAGGACTGGGCGGTCTTCCGGACGCGCGAGAAGAGCGCGTGGGACTGGACGATGATGATCGCCCAGCCGGACTGGATCACCGCCGACCTCGCCGACGAGGCGCTCGCCGCGGCACGACGGAAGAAGGCGTTGCCGGCGCTCGAACTGCTGCGTTTCGACCGGTTCCGCGAGGGGCGCAGCGTCCAGATCCTCCACCGAGGCTCGTACGACGACGAGGCCCCGACGCTGCGCCGCCTCCACGACGAGTTCCTTCCCGCCCACGGGCTCGAGCCGCGCGAGCGCCACCACGAGATCTACCTGTCCGACCCGCGCAAGACCGAGCCCGCGAGGCTCAGGACGATCCTGCGGCAGCCGGTGACCGAACGGACCCGGTGAGCCGGTTCAGCCAGCGGATGCTCGCACAATGACTACGCTCCTGAGTGGTTGTCGGCGAGCATCGGATGGCGACGATGAACGGTTCGGCGGGTCTACGACGCCTCGTACGCCCTGTGGTGCTGCTCGCGCTGTCGCTCGCGGCGGGCTGGATCATCATCGGTCTCGTCGGGGCGGTCGACTGGCAGGCTGTCGGTGACGCGCTGGGGCAGCTGCACCTGTGGCAGCTGGTGCTGCTCGTCGCCGTCGTGGTCCTGCGGCAGGCCCTCAATGCCTGGCCGCTGGCGATCTTCATCGACGGGCTCGGGCTTCCTCGGGCGGTGGTGAACGACCAGGCGTCGATCCTGATGTGCACGCTTGCCCCGCCGCCTGCGGACCTGGCGATCAGGATGACGATGTTCGCCGGGTGGGGGATCGACGTGTCGCGCGGGTTGGCGGGCGTCGTGATGAACACGGTGTCGTTCTACGTGGTCCGCTGGTCTGCTCCCGTGATCGGTTTCGTCCTCGTGCTGACCGACCGGTTCGACTCGTCGTTCGCGACCGGAGCGCTGGCCGGGGGGCTGGCGGCCCTCGCTCTCGTGGTCGCGATCTGGGTGATCGCGAGCGGCGCGTCGGCGGCTCGCTGGGTCGGCCGGTCGGCGGGTCGGGTCGTCCGTGTGGTGCGACGCAGTGTCGACCCGGACGTGTGGGCGCAGAGCGTGGCGACCTTTCGTGGACACATCGCGGACAAGCTCCGCCGCGGCTTCCCGCGCTCGCTGCTGGCGCTGCTCGCGATGATGGTGTGCGACGCGACCGCTCTCCTGCTCGCGGTGCGGTTCGTCGGTGTCTCGTCCGACGCGCTCCCGTCGATCGAGATCGTCGCCGCGTACTTCCTCACCTATCCGCTGACGATGCTTCCCGTCTTCGGGATCGGTGCTCTGGACGCGGCGGCAGTCGCCATCATGGTCGCCTACGCCGGGATCTCGTACGAGGCTCCGCTCGTGGCCGCGATGATCGTGTGGCGCGCCGTCACGATCGGCACGCCGCTGACGCTCGGCGCCTTCGCCGTGCTGCTCTGGCGACGGATGGGCCCGGCTCCTGATCCCGTCGCCCCGACGGCCCCGGCGTCAGGATGAGTCGCTCAGGACGCGCATCCCGGTCGATCCGCACGCTGGTGCTGCTCACCGCGTCGTTGCTGCTGGGGTGGTTCATCATCGTCCGCGTCGGCACGGTCGACTGGGAGGACGTCGGCGACGCGCTCGCGAAGCTGGCGGCGTGGCAGCTCGTAGTGCTGTTCGGTGTCGTGGTCGTGCGCCAGGTCCTGAGCGCTGTCCCGACGGCCCTCTTCGTCCCCGGGCTGGGCATGACTCGCGCCGTCGTGAGCGACCAGGCCGCCATGTTGATGCGCGTCGTGGCGCCACCGCCGGCCGACACCGCGATCCGTCTCACGATGCTCGCGCGGTGGCGCGTCGAGCCACCGGCCGCGGTCGCCGGGGTGGTCATGACGAAGGTCGCCCACAACACGGTGCGGTGGTCCGCGCCGGTGATCGGGTTCGTCCTCGTGCTCACCGACAGGTTCGACTCGTCGTTCGGTGCTGGAGCCCTCGCCGGAGGATCGGTCGCGGCGGTCATCCTCGTCGTGGTCTACCTCGTCGCGCGGGGACGGACGACGGCGGGCCGCGTCGGGCTCGTTGCCGGGCGGAGCGTCCGTACGGTCCGGCGCAGCGTCGATCCCGAGGAGTGGGAGGCGGCGGCCACCGCGTTCCGCGAACAGATCTCGGGCCGCCTCTCGACGGGACTGCCCCGGTCGCTGGCGGCACTGCTGGTGATGCTCGCGTGCGACGCCGCGATCCTGCTGCTGAGCGTGCGGTTCGTCGGGGTCGGAGCCGACGCGCTGCCTGCCAGCGAGGCGGTCGCCGCGTACCTGCTGGTCTATCCCATGACCCTGCTGCCGATCTTCGGCCTCGGGGTCCTCGACGCGTCCGCCGTCGCGATCATGGTCGCGTACGCGGGTCCGGAGCTCGAGGGCTCCCTGGTCGCCGCGCTGTTCGTGTGGCGCACCGTGACGATCGGCGCCGCGCTCGTCCTCGGCGGCGTCGCGGTGCTCGCCGGTCGGCTCATGCCTCCGGCGCGCCGAGACGGCTGACGTGGCCACGGCTGGACAAGCGGTACGCCGTCGCCACCGACGCGGTCTCGCGGAGCCGAGTCGGTGCACGGGACCGGCTCGGCTCCGTCACGCGTTCACATCTCCGCCGCGCCGGACCGGATCGCGTCGCGGATGCGCGAGTAGGTGCCACAGCGGCAGATGTTGCGGATCCCGTCGAGGTCCTCGTCGGTGATCGAACGGCCTTCGGCGGCGACCCGGCGTACGAGCGCGACCGCCGTCATGATCTGACCAGGCTGGCAGTAGCCGCACTGGGCAACGTCGCGTTCGATCCATGCCTCCTGCATGGGGTGGAGTGAGCGGCCGACCGTGTCAGGAAGGCCCTCGATCGTGGTGACCTCGTCGGTGGGGCCGATGTCCTTGACGGGGACGGCGCACGGATTGAAGGCCTTGCCGTTGAGGTGGCTCGTGCAGGCCTTGCAGACGTTGATGCCGCAGCCGTACTTGGGTCCGGTGACGCCGAGCAGGTCGCGCAGGACCCACAGCAGGCGCACGTCGTCGGCGACATCGACGGCGACCTGGCGACCGTTCAGCCGGAATGTGTGCTTGGGCACGGGATCTTCTCCTCGGTCAGCGGACGTGTTGCAGGCCGTCGGTAGGGGACTGCGGGATCGGCGGCACCGTGGGCTTCGGTTCGAACGACAGCACCCCGTGGTTGATGGGGAACGTCGTCGGCATCGTCCCGGTCGCCCTTCCGTACGCGCATGCCACGGCCGCCATCGACGCCGCGACGCCGAGCTCGCCTGCACCACCGGGGTCTCCGGTGGTCGGAGGCATGACGAAGATCTGCAGGTCGGGCGGCGTGTTCCACTGCCGGGTGTAGAAGTAGTTGTCCCAGCTCGCCTCGAGGAAGTGGCCGTCGCGGAGGTGGAGGCTCGAGGTCAGCGCGAGCGCGATGCCGTCCATCAGGCACCCCATCATCTGCGCCTCGAGACCGCGTGGGTTCACGGCGAGGCCGACGTCCGCGGCGATCACGGCCTTGGTGACCCGCGGTCCGGTCACCGCATCGCGGATCGTGCGGCCGACGGCCTCGGGGCGGCAGTCGAGCTCGACGAGGACGGCGCTCATGGAGCGGTACTCGTCGTGGAAGGCGATGCCTTGAGCGACCCCGGCCGGCAGTCGCCGACCCCAGCTGCCGGCTTCGGCGACCTTGTCGAGCACCGCCCGCGCTCGATCGCTGCGCAGGGAGCCCCGGCGGAACTGGTACGGGTCCTTCCGCATCCTGGAAGCGACGCGGTCGACGACCAGCTCCCGCGCGCACGTCATGTCGGGGGAGTAGACGTTGCGCATGCTGCCCGTGTTGAAGCCCTTGTCGGTCTCGTTCAGGACGCGGTTGCTGACCCCGAAGTCGTACGGCATCGTCTGGGACAGCTGGAAGAACGTCTCGGAGAATGCGAGGTCGCCGACGGGGATGCTCGCGGCCAGTGCCGTGATCATTTCGCCGAGGCCGTGGCCGAGGTCGGTGGCGACGCTCGTGTGCACCTGCTTGAAGCCCAGTACGGAGCTGCCGAGGTAGGTCGCCCTGACCCGCGAGAGTGCCATCGGGTGCGTGCGGCCCTGACGCGAGTCGTCCGCGCGATGCCACATGAGCTTGACCGGTTTGCCGATCTTCTTCGACACCTCGGCGGCCTCGAGCGCGGCGTCGAAGAAGAGCCGCCGCCCGAACGACCCACCGCCCTCGGTCACGTGGACGGTCACGGCGCTGACCGGGAGGCCGAGCTTTGCGGCGATCTTCTGCTTCGCGACGATCGGCGACTTCAGGGACGACCAGATCTCCGCGCGGCCACCGCTGACGTCGGCGATCGCGCAGTTGGTCTCGAGTGCGCTGTTGCTGCGGAAGTGGAAGGTGAACCGGGTGTCGACCGTGGGCGTCAGCGGCGGAAGCCCCATCGGTAGCTCGGCCCGCCGCAGCTCGGCGATGACGTCGTCGTCGGACTTGCCCTCGGCCGTGCCGGGCCCCCACGACACCTGAAGGGCCCGGACGGCGTCGATGCACTGGCCGAAGGTCTCGGCGCGCACCGCGACACCCGTCGCGATCGTGACGACGTCGGTGACGCCCGGCATCGCGCGGACGGTGGCGGCGTTCGCCACCGACCGGACGGTGCCGTTGATCGTCGGCGGGCGGCAGACCATCGTCGGCTTCGCGTCCGGGACCTGGAGGTCCATCGCGAAGGTCTTGCGCCCGGTGACCGCGGCGAGCGCATCCACGCGGTTGCGTGCCGTGCCGATGACCGTGAAGTCCTCGCGCCCCTTGAGCGTGACCCGGACCTCCTCCGTACGGGAGCTCGCTGCCTTCGCGGCCAGCTCGCCGATGTCGAGGCCGGTGTGCCCCGGAGCCGTGACGACACCGCCGCGCAGCGTGACGTCGGACCTCGCGACCCCGAGCTCGGCTGCCGCTGCCGCGAGCAGCCTCAGCCGGGCGATGGCCGCGGCGACCCGGATCGGGGTGAAGGTCGCGATGGTCGTGTTGGAGCCTCCGGTGAGCTGGTTGAACAGCAGCTCCGGCCGCGCGTCGGCAAGGGTCACCCGGAGGCGGTCCAGCGGGACGTCCATCTCCTCCGCGATCAGCATCGCGGTCGAGGTCGTGATGCCCTGGCCGACCTCGGCCCGCGGCAGCGCGAACGACACCGTGCCGTCGGTGTTGACGTTGACCGTGATCAGGTGCGAGGTCGGCAGGGCCGCGACCGTCATCAGGTCGTTGAGGTCGAGGAAGTCGGTCGGCTGCGGTGAGACGATGCCCTCCGCGCTGGGCGCGATGCTGAGCTTGGCGGCCGTCGTCAACGTCGTGGCAGCGAGCACGTAGCCGAGGAAGCGGCGGCGACCGAAGCCGCCGGCGGCCGGCGGGGGAAGGTCCTCGTCGGTCATGACGCGGGGAAGGTGCGGTTGCGGTCGGGGATCGAGATGACGGTCCCCTTGCCCTTGGTCAGGTAGAACATGAGGTACGCGCGGGCGATCTCGTCGATCGTCCACGCGAGCCGCGGCACCAGTGGCAGCTTGATGGCTCCTTCGCGGAGGGCGATGAAGGCGGGCCAGGCGGCGCGGATCGCGCCCTCCCACAGCGGCTCCCGGTCGATCCCGTCCCAGTCGGCGATCCTGTCACCGACGAGGAACCGGGCGAGGGCGTCGACGAGCGGTCGGCTGACGCTGAACGGGCTGGTCTGCTCCGCGAGCTGGCCGAGCAGGATGTCGGTGAGAATGACACCCTCGGGGGTCGGGCCGAGGACGGGCTCGAAGAGCTGCGTGTACTGGGTGTTGGCGGCGTCCCACGAGGACGGGATGTACTCGTCGGGGACGCCGAGCAGGTGGGCGGTCACCTGCCAGGAGTGGAGGTAGCCCTCGGACTCCTCGGTGGTGAGGCGTACGCGCCACTCCCGCAGCTTCTTCATCGTCCACGTGGGGAGGCTGTGCCAGGTGACCAGCACGTCGGCGATGCTGATCGGGATCTTCTGACCACCGCTCGTGCCCTCCCAGTGCGGAGACTGGGGGAGGAGATGGCGTACGGAGGCGTGCACCATCCGGGTCTTGACGGCCTGCACGATGCAGTCGCCGTCGGGCTCGTACGCGTTGAGGTCGCCGACCGAGAACCCGAGGATGCTCGTCTTCGCGACGCGGTCCTCCATGTCGGCGCCGCCCTTGGAGTAGTAGACGGCGCGTGCCTCCCTGGGGATCGCCGTGCTCAGCATGCCGCCGCCGGGGCCGTTGCAGAGGTTGAGCAGGATGCCGCGCGACTCGTTGAATCGGGCGGCGGCGCGCAGCTTGCCGTGGTCTGCCCAGTCCGGCAGCTGCCGGGCGCGCTCCATCCACGCGCGGACGTCGGCCGGGAGCCCGGACGGGACGGGCTGGTCGTTGCGGGACCACCCCGCCAGGTGCTGGTTGACGAGAGGGACGTCGCCGCGGTCGATCACCGCCGCCATGAGGGCGTCGACCTCCTCGTCCCACACCCACTGGGGGTCGATGCCGCGACCCGAGCCGGCGAGCGAGCTGGTCGCCGCCCACGTCCACGCGGGTCGGGCTGCCGCCGGCGCCATCCCTCCGAGCGCCCCGGCCGCGCCGAGCGCACCGCCGGCGATCAGGACCTTGCGTCTGCTGACCTCGTTCATGATCTGTCCTCCTCGCTGCGTGGGCGTCTCAGGACGCCGAGCTCGGGTAGTTCGGGTTGTTCATCGTCGGGATGTCGATGTTGATCGTCTGGCCGGGCTCGAGGTAGAAGAGCGCGAACTTCCGGATCAGCTCCTCGAACACGAAGTAGATCGACGGCACCCCGAGCAGAGGGAGACCGAGCTCGCGCAGCCGGACGAACGGGATCCAGGCCGCGGCGACCGTGGCGTCGAGGATGGGGTTGCGGTCGATCCCCAGCCAGTCCGTGACCTGGTCGCCGAGCATGTATCGGGTGACCGACTCGAACGCTGGCTTGGTCACCAGGGTGAAGTCGATGCGGTCGCCCAGGTTCACCAGCATCTCCGCGAGCTTGACGCCTTCGGGCGTCGGTCCGAGCAGCGGCACCAGCACCTGCTCACGCTGGGCGAGCGCCTCGTCCCAGGATGCGGGGATGTACTCGTCGAGGACGCCGAGCATCGACGCGGTCACCTGCCAGATGTGGAGGTAGGCGTCAGCCTCGGCCTTGGGGATGCGGATGTTCCACTCCCGGAGCTTCTGCCAGACCGACGACGCGAGGCTGTGCCACGTCACCATGATGTCGAACTGGCTGATCGGGATGTCTTCGTCGGCCGAGGCCACCCAGTGCGGGGACTGGGGGAGCAGGTGACGGACGGCGGCGTGCGTGAGCCTGGTCTTCACACAGGTCACGATCATCTCGCCGTCCGGCCGGTACGCGTGGTAGTCGCCGATGTCGTACCCGAGCTTCGCCGTCTTCGCGATGCGGTCCGTGAGGTCCGCGCCGCCCTTCGAGTAGTAGACAGCGCGCGCCTCGCGCGGGATCGCGGCGCTCATCATGCCGCTGTTCATGCCGTACAGGACGCCGAGGTAGAGCCCGCGCTTCCTGGTGAACTGGTACGCGAGGTCGAGCTTCGCCTGGTCCGCCCACGCCGGGAGCCTGCGGGTCTGGTTGACGAGCGCCGCGACGTCGGAGGGGAGGCCGGACGGGACGGTCTGACCGTTCTTCGTCCACGAACGGAGCACGTCGTTCACGGCGGGGACACCGCCGCGGTCGAGGAGCGAGGCGAGCACGGGATCCGCCAGGTCGTCCCACACGTAGCGCGGGTCGCGACCGGTGCCGGTTCCCGCGATCGAGCCCGTGGACGACCACGTCCATGCTCGGGCGGGGGCGGCGGCCGCGAAGGCGCCCAGCGCGCCGAGGGCTCCGCCAGCCCTGATGAGGTTTCGTCTGCTGAGCTCTGACATGTCCACACTCCCCGTCGAGTCGCGTGCCGCGAGCGGCCTTCAGCGCATCGTAGGGCTAATATCGGCAGCATGACAATAACAACTGGCAACTTGCCAATAAGCCCTCGCGGTCGTGCGGGTCCGGCCATCCGACAGTCGGACGTGCCTGGCTCCGGCAAGATGACAGGCATGGACACACCGCGTCGCCGCCTCCCTCCGGACGAGCGACGCGACCTGATCGTCTCCGCCGCGAGCCGCGTCTTCGCGGAGCGCCCGTACGACGAGGTGTCGACCAGCGAGCTCGCGCAGGCGTGCGGCATCAGCAGAGGTCTGCTGAGCCACTACTTCCCGACGAAGAGAGACCTCTACCTCGCGGTGATCGGCCGGCTGCTCGGCGCGCCGCGCCTCCCGACGCCGGCGTTCGTCGAAGGCGCGACCGCGGAGGACCGCATCGAGGAGGCGGTGCACGAGTGGGTCGTCATGGTCTCCCGCAGTCGCGAGACCTGGCTCGCCGCATCGGGCTTCCTGGGGGCGTCGCGTGACGGCGAGATCGAGCGACTGCTCAACGAGTACGTCGAGAGCATGACCGACCAGATCTGCGAGATCGCCGGCCTCCACGCCGTCCGAGAGGATCCCGCCGTCCGCATCGCGCTGCACGGCTACTCGGCGTACGCGACCGTCGTCACCCGGCGCTGGCTGACCGGCGCCGAGGTCACGCGCGAGCAGGCCGAGGGGCTCCTGAGCGGAGCGCTCGTCACGCTCGTGCGCCAGACCATCCCGCGCGTGCTCGCGTGAGTCCTAGGTCGTGCCGTCCCAGGGTTGCGTGGCTGCTCGGTTCGCCGATGCGAGACGGTCTCGGATGGCGCGGCGCGCCTGGTCGTACGCGGGCTCGCCGCGGCCCAGCAGCGAGTCGAGGTTCGCGCCGTCGAGGAAGGCGTTGAGCTCGAAGGCGAGCTGGGGCAGAGCCTCGGTGCCGGCGAGCTCGCCCAGGGACTGCGCCTCGGCGAGTGACTGCTCGATCAGCTCGAGCCACTCGTGGCGGGACGCGGTGAGCGCGTCGCGGACCTCGCCGTCGCGGGCGGCGTACTCGTAGCTCGTCCTCGCGAAGAAGCATCCGCCCGGGAAGACGCGTCCACGGGAGTAGTCGATCCACGCGGCGACCAGTGCCCACACCCGTCCCAGACCCGGCGGCGTCTCGAGTGCCGGGGTGACGACCGTGTCGATGTAGATGCGCTTGGCGGCGCGGATCGTGGCCAGCTGGAGCTCCTCCTTCGCGCCGAAGAGGGCGAAGAGGCCGCTCTTGCTCATCGACAGCTCGGTCGCGAGGCGCCCGATCGACAGTCCGTCGAGGCCCTCCACCGAGGCGACGTCGACGGCACGACGAAGCACGGCTCGTCGCGTCGCGTTGCCGCGCCGTACGCGTCCGTCGGGGTGCTCGTCCAGCATCTCGGTGTCCATGACGTCCCCGAACTTACCGCACGACCGTGCGCCAAACAAATGGTACGATCGTTCGTATTGTATTCGCGAGGGGGATCCGATGACGTCCACGCTCCAGGCGATGCCGGTCGGCGCACCGCCACAACCACTCACGACGCGACTCGCGGGACGTGCCCTCGGCGGGCTCGCCCGGGTCGCGCCCGACTCCGCGGCACGCGCCGGCTTCGAGCTGTGGCGCCGCCCGCTCCGGCGAGGCCCGGTCCGACAGCACGAGCAGGTCGTCCATCGCGCAGCGCGCGTGTCGAGCCTGCCGTGGCGTGGGCGTCGCGTCGCCCTGTACGAGTGGGGCGACGGCGCGAGGCCCGTCCTGCTCGTGCACGGCTGGAGGTCCCGGGCGTCACGCTTCGCATCGATCATCGACCGCTTGGTCGCGCACGGCTTCAGTGCTGTCTCGTACGACGCCCTCGGGCACGGAGCCACGCGCGGCGGCGCCGGCACGATCCTCGACCACGAGGCGATCATCCGAGCCGTGGTGGACCGGAGCGAGCCGTTCGAGGGCGTGGTCGCGCACTCGCTCGGCGCCCCGATCGCGTTCCACGCGCTCCGACACGGGCTGGCTGCGCGTCGCGTCGTCGCGATCAACGGCGTGGGGGACTTCGGCTATCTCGTCGACGCGTTCTGCGCGGCGCTCGGTCTCGGGGCGGAGGTCAACGTACGCCTGCGCCGGACTATCGAGCAGCGGCTGTTCGACGGCGCACCCGACATCTGGGACCGCTTCTCGGTCGGTGACGGTCCCGCGGACGAGCTCCTCGTCGTCCAGGACCGGCTCGACGACGTCGTGCACCCGAGCCAGGCCGACCTGATCGTTGCGGCGCACGGCGCGCGCAGTCAGAGGCTCGACACGATCGGCCTCGGCCACAGCGCGCTCCTGAGCGACCCGCACGTCCTCGACGCCGTCGTGGACTTCCTCGCCGCAGGAGCACGGCCATGACCATGCTCCAGTCGCGCCCTTGGTCGCCCCCGCCCGTCGTCCGCCCGGAGTCCGAACCCCCCGCCCCTGAGCGGACGGACATCCGTCCAGGATCTGCCCAGGATCTCGAGGCGATGACGACGTTCCTGTCCGGGCTGTCGGCAGAGACGCTCTACAAACGGTTCCTCACCGGGCTCGGCCAGGTGATGCCGCCCGGCCTGCCGAGACAGCTCCTGGTCCCCGGCGCGACGGGTGGATCCCTGCTGGCGGTCCGCGGCGCCGCCGTCATCGGGCACGCGATGTGGGCGCCGGTCCCGACCGCTGACGATCCGTCGGGTGCGTCGACGGTCGAGATCGCGCTGGTCGTCGCCGACGACCACCAGGGGCAAGGTCTCGGGTCGCGCCTGGTCGACGCGCTCGTCGACGACGTGTCGGGTCACGGCTTCGCACACGTCCACGCCGTGGTCAGCGCTGAGAACCACGTCGTACGGCGCATGATCACGAGGCGGGTGAGCGATGCGCGCTACGGCCGCGACGGTGCGTTGATCACGGTCACGGCCGATGCCCGATCGCTGGCGCCACGGAGGTCCTGGCCTCGCGGCGCGTCCACGGCCAGGTGAGCAGCGCCCACACCGCGGCGACGATCGCGATCTCGAGGACGACGTACGCCGGCCACGGTCCGAGGTAGTCGAGGAGCGAGGCGCCGTTCGGCTTGCCGTTGAGGTAGCCGTAGTTGACGTCGGCGATCGCGTTGTAGGTGAAGGCGAGCACGGCCCAGACGAGCGTGATGACGACCGTACGGCGGTAGGTCGCCCACGTCGGCCAGACCCCGAGCCCGACCACGAGGTAGAGCGCTGCCCAGACGATGAGGATGTGCATCGCCCAGAACATGAGGAACCGCGGCTCGGGCCACGGCGTGGCGAGGTCGGGTGTGAGCATGCCCTGGGTGGTGAGCGTGATGCCCCACAGGTACGTCACGGTCGACGTGAGGCGTGAGCGCGTCCAGAGGGCGTGAACGGCGAAGACCCACGCGAGGTCGCAGAGCTGGAAGGGAAGTGACGTCCTCGGGTTCCACTCGTCAGGGAGGAACTGCATGACCTGGAGCGGGATCGTGACCGCGCAGATCCCGAGTGCGAGCGCGCGGCTCACCGGCGTCTCGGCCGCAGTGCCCCGGACACGCCAGCCGATCCACACGACGGCAGCGAGGCCGATCGCGAAGGCGCACAGCACTGCGAGGTGCTGCGAGCCGAACGTCTCGAAACGGCCGTCGGCGGCCACGCTCACCATGACGTCAGGCTAGTGCCGTCGAGGGTCTCGCCGACCTCTAGCATCGCGAGGGTGAAGACGGGAAACGAAGCATCGGCGGTCAGTCGGACGGATCGGGTGGATCGGGGACTGCGGCGCCCGGGCGACCCACGGGTCTGGGGGACGATCGTCGGCGCCATCGGCGCGAGCGTGTTCGTCCACGCCAATCGCGTCGAGCTGGCGCACACCGCGTCCCTGGTCGCTGTGGTGCTGTGGGCGGCCGCTCTCGCGACGTACGTCTGGGCGGTCTTCCTCGTGGAGCGCCGCTTCCCTGATCCCCAGCAGGTGTCTCGGAGCGCGGGCTGGGTCTACCTGGCCAGCGTCGCCGGCATGCTCGTCGTGGTCCAGGTGGGGCGAGCGGCGCTCGACGCAGGCGACGCCGTAGACGTTCTGCCCGGGGTCATCGTGCTCGCCGTCGGCCTGCACTTCCTGCCGTTTGCGAGGGCCTTCCAGACGCCCCTGTTCACCCGGCTCGGACTGACGATGTCGGTGCTCGGCGCGGTGGCTGTGGCCCTCGGCCTGCTGTGGACGCCGACGGCCACGGCGGCGATCGCGGTGCTCACCGGACTGGTCATGCTCCTCGCCATCGCCGAGGACGCCCTCCGGGACCGGCGCTCGTCGGTGAGACGGTCCTGGCGCTCGCCCGCACCGCTGTGATGATGAAGCTTCCAGCGAGCGACAAGGAACTGGTTGATGCGTGCGATCGTCGTGAACCGCCATGGCGGGCCCGAGGTGTTCGAGGTCGTCGAGAGGGACAGGCCGACGCCCGCGAGCGGTGAGGTCCTGGTCGAGCTCTCCGTGTCGGGGGTGAACTACCTGGACGCCTACCAGCGCAACGGCACCACGCCGGTCGCCGCCCCGTATGTCGCCGGGGTCGAGGGCGTCGGTGTTGTCGCCGAGGTCGGCGACGCCGTGAGCGGTGTCGACGTCGGCCAGCGCGTGGGATGGCTGACCGGTGGCAAGGGCAGCTTCGCCGACTTCGCGGTCGTCGACGCCGGCACGGTGGTGCCGGTCCCGGACGGGCTCGACGACGAGTTCGCGGCGGCGGTGCTGATGCAGGGGGTGACGGCGCACTACCTCGCCACCGACGCGTACGCAATCGCCGCCGGCGACACGGTCCTGGTGCATGCCGCGGCGGGTGGCGTCGGGCAGATGCTCACCCAGGTCGCGAAGCTTCGCGGTGCGCGGGTGATCGGCACGGTCTCGACCGAGGCGAAGGCCGAGGCCGCGCGCGCCGCCGGCGCCGACCACGCGATCGCGTACGACGGGTTCGCCGAGACGGTCGCCGACCTGACCGACGGTGTCGGCGTCGCCGCGGTGTACGACGGCGTGGGAGCGGCGACCGTCGACGGCAGCATCGCCTCGCTGGCGGTGCGCGGGACGTACGTCGTGTACGGGGCGGCGAGCGGACCGGTCCCGCCGCTGGAGCTGACGCGGCTGGCGGCGGGCGGGTCCCTGTACGTGACCCGCCCGACCGTCCTCCACTACACACGTACGCCTGAGGAGCTGCGCGGCCGCACCGACGAGCTGTTCGCGTGGGTCCGCGCCGGCGACCTCCGGGTCACGATCGGCGGTCGCTACCCGATCGCCCGGGTCGCCGACGCGTTCACCGCGCTCGAGTCCCGTCAGACCGAGGGCAAGGTGCTCCTCACGCACTGAGGCGCGTCGGTCAGGAACGCGTCGCCACGTGGAGTCCGATGGCGTACGCACCCGTCGTGCCGGCGACCGGCGAGTAGGTCGTCGTCGTGTAGTACTGGTGCGGCGCGACGCCCGCGCTCGCGACCGCGTTCGTGCCGTCGTTGGCGCAGATCAGGTCGCCGGTGTTGCAGACGTTGTAGACGAAGAGTCCCGCCGGCCAGGAGCTCCGCTTGCCCCACACGCCGCCTCGGGAGGCAGAGTTGTTGCTGACCTTCCCCCGGAGCGCCGAGTTGAACATCGGGTCGCCGATCAGGCCGATGCCCTGCAGCCGCGACAGCTGGGTGGACGAGAGGCCGACGACGACGTCGCCGACGATGTGCGCGCCCTGGGAGTAGCCGACCAGCGCGATCTTCGTCGACGGGCACCCGTTCACGTACGCGGTGATCTTGGCCTTCAGGGCCGTCCGGCCACTGCTCATCGAAGCGAGGTAGTTGAACGACGCCGGGTACGACACGTAGTCGCTCTGGACGTTCGCCGCACCCTTCTTCTGGGTGAACGCGAGCTGTGCGGTCGGCAGCCTCGTACCCATCGATGCCTGTTGGCCGTCCTCGGTGCCACGGACACCGATGAACGTGAACGGCTTGCAGGTGACTGCACTGGCGGGTGCGGTGGCGGCAACGGTGCCGGCCGCCATCAGCGTGGCCGTCGCGGCCCCGACGAGTGTGCGGCGGACGTTCCTCGATCCGATCATGTCGGCTTTCCTCTCCCGAAGGCCCACGCCCGTGTGGACCGGTCGACCTCACCCTGGCGTCGAACACGGCGGCGCGTAACCCCCGGAAACGGGGGGTCGGCGCAGCGGGCGGCTACGGTGAACGAAGCCACCGACGAGGAGCAGCCATGCGGATCTGTGCCACCTGCGGCGTCGAGTTCAGCGAGCCCCTTCCCGAGGTCTGCCCGATCTGCGAGGACGAGCGCCAATGGGTGCCGGCAGACGGGCAGCGCTGGACCACGACGGACGAGCTGAGCGCTGCGGGCCAGCAGCTGGTCTGGACCGACCGCGAGCCGCGACGAGCGGAGATCCGGACGAAGCCGGCGGTCGGGATCGGTCAGACCGCGCAGCTGGTGACGACGGACCGCGGGTCGTTGCTGTGGGATCCGCCCGGCTACCACGACGAGGCGACCGCTCGTCGGATCCTCGAGCGCGGTCCCGTCCTGGCCGTCGCGGCGAGCCATCCGCACATGTTCGGAGTGCAGACCGCGTGGGGCGACGTGCTGGATGCGCCCGTCCTCGTGTGCGCGTCGGACGCCGAGTGGGTCGGTCGAAGCACGCCGCGCGTCCAGCTGTGGGAGGACGTGCACGAGCTCGCGCCCGGGCTGACCCTGCACCGCATCGGCGGTCACTTCGTCGGTGCTGCCGTCGCGCACTGGGCCGACGACGAGACCGGGCGCGGCCTCCTGCTCAGCGGTGACACCGTCTTCCCGAACCCCGACCGGCGGTCGTTGGGCTTCATGCGCAGCTATCCGAACAAGATCCCGCTGTCGGCGGCCGTCGTCCAGGCGATCGCAGACCGGCTCGCGCCGCTCGACTTCGATCGCATCGTCGGCAACTTCGGCAACCTGATCGACGGGGACGCGAAGGCCGTGCTCGAGTTCTCCGCCGCCCGCCACATCGCGTGGGTGCGCGGAGACCACGACGGCGAGACCGGGATCGGGGCTGGTCGCTAGCGCCGCATCACGAAACCGCCGCCGGTCACGACGCTCAGCGGCGGGACGTCGTGCGCGACGACCGTGCCCGCACCGACGACCGAACCGTGACCGATCGTCACACCGGGCACGACGGTCGCCGCTGCTCCGATCCAGACGTCGTCCTCGATGACGATGGGCGCGTGCGTGATGAAGTCGAACCGCTCGGCGACGGCGACCGGATGCCCGGCCGTGGAGAGCGTGACACCCGGCCCGATGAGGACCCGGTCACCGACGGTGATGCCTCCGAGGTCGAGGAAGGAGCAGCCCTGGTTGACTAAGACGCGCTCGCCGAACTCGGTCCCGAGGCCGTAGTCGCAGAAGAACGGCGGATAGATCGTCAGCGACTCCGGGAGGGGTTTGCCGAAGATCTCGCTGAGCAGAAGGTTGCGGCCGTCGACGTCGCTGTGCCGCAGGGCGTTCAGGCGCGAGGTCAGGTCCATGACGACCTGCACGCGCTCGGCGAAGGCACGCGACTCGGGGGTTCTCGTGGGCATGCGGCGCTCCTCGAACATGGGCCCGATGCTGGCACAGGGGTCTGACGCAGGACGCAAGCCGTTCCTTCGCCGTACGCCCTTCCCAACGGGTGCGCACCAGGTCTAGGGTGCGTGTGACGCTCGTCACACGCAAAGTGGCCCCCCGGAGGCGAAATGTTTGCTTGGACTGCATCCACCCCTCACCGCACGCGGACGCCGCTCCGTCTGCTGGTCTTCATCGTGGCGCTGGCACTTGCCGCGGCGTTCGGGCCGCCGGCCGCCACCGCCAGCGATCCGGGCCACTCCGGCGACGCGCCGTACCGGGGCAAGGTGATCTCCAAGCTGCGCCACATGACGGTGGAGCAGAAGGTCGGCCAGCTCTTCGTCATCGAGGTGGCGGGTCGCGACGCCAACACCGTGAGCGACACTGCGAAGGCCACCAACCAGCGGTTGTACGGCGTCGACACGCCCGCGCAGGCGATCGCGAAGTACCAGCCTGGTGGAGTCATCTACTACACGACGCGCAACAACGACGACAACATCGGCACCCCTGCCCAGGTGGCGACCCTGTCCAACGGGCTGCAGACCGCCGCGCTCGCTCAGCCCGGTCGTATCCCGCTGCAGGTCTCGGTCGACCAGGAGGGCGGCGCCCTCGTGGCCCGCTTCGGTGCCCCCGCGACGCAGATGCCCGGCAACATGGCGCTCGGCGCAGGACGCTCGGAGGCGGATGCCACGCGCTCGGCGGAGGTCATCGGCACCGAGCTGGATGCGGTCGGCGTGACGCAGGACTACGCACCGGTGTCGGACGTCAACGTCAACCCGAACAACCCGGTGATCGGGATCCGGTCCATCGGCTCCGACCCGGCGCTCGTGTCCGACCTCGCTGCGGCGCAGGTCCGGGGTTTCCACGCCGGCGGGGTCTCGGCGGTCGCGAAGCACTTCCCGGGCCACGGTGACACCGGCACGGACAGCCACTTCGGTCTGCCCGAGGTGACCCACACCCGCGCCCAGCTCGAGGCGATCGACCTGCCGCCGTTCCGCGCGGCGATCGCCGCTGGCGTGGACACGATCATGACCGCGCACGTCGTGCTGCCGGCGATCGACCCGGGCGTGCCGGCGACCATGTCCCACAAGATCCTGACGGGGCTGCTCCGCGACGAGCTCGACTTCGACGGCCTGATCGTCACCGACGCCCTCGACATGGCGGGTGCCACGGCGACGTACCCGCCGAACGTCGCGCCGGTCCAGGCCTTCCTCGCGGGCTCCGACCAGCTGCTGGTCCCGCCGCAGATGGACACCGCGTACGCTGCCGTGCTCGCGGCGGTCGAGGACGGCACGATCAGCAAGAAGCGGCTCGACGAGTCGGTCTACCGGATCCTGATGCACAAGCACAAGCGAGGGATCTTCAAGGACCCGTACGTCGATCCCGCCGCTGCGACGCAGATCGTCGGTGCGCCCCAGCACCTGGCCGACGCCCAGGCGATCACCAACCGGACGACGACGCTCGTCAAGAACGACGCGGGGCTGCTCCCGCTCGCTCCGGGCGCCCGCAAGGTCCTGGTCGCCGGGTGGGGTGTCGGCACCACGCAGTCGATGGCTTCCGCGCTCACCGCTCGCGGCGCGACGACACAGGTCCTCGAGTCCGGGACGACGCCGTCCGCGACCGCGATCGCCAATGCTGTGGCGGCCGCCCAGACGGCCGACCTCGTGCTGGTGTCGACGAACAACGCGTACGCCGTCAGCGCGGCCACCGGTCTGCCGACCGCGGCCGCGACGGCGCAGACCGCGCTGGTGCGGGCCTTGCTCGCGACCGGGAAGCCGGTCGTGGTCGCGGCGATGCGCAACCCGTACGACGTCGCGTCGTTCCCCGAGGCGGCGACCGTGCTCGACACCTTCGGCTACACGACACACCAGATCGAGGCGCTGGTGCGGGTGATGTACGGCGAGGTGGACCCGACGGGCAAGCTGCCGGTGTCGATCCCGCGCGCGGACGGCACGGGCGAGCTGTTCCCGTTCGGCCACGGGCTCGGCTTCTGATGTCCGTCACGTGCCGGGGCACCGGTCCGCCCACTCGATCCGCACGCCGGTCACGGTGTAGGCGCCGTCGAAGTGGATCATGGTGTTCGGGTTGAGACAGACCTGCTCCACCGCGCCCGTCGAGTTCACGGTGTAGCGCAGCCACACGCGGTCGTCATTGCGGGAGTTGTGGACCCAGTCCGAGCCACGGCTGCGGGACCCGAGGTTCTGGTAGGAGCTCGTCACGTCCTGGAAGCTCGACGTCGGCGTTCCGGCCCACCAGTGGTCCATGGTGAGGTAGAAGCACACGCGGGGCCACGCGCAGCCGTTGAACGACTCAGCCGAGGCGGGCGACGCTCCCATCGTGACGGCGACGAACGCGGCAACTGCCGCGACGACACCGGTGATCCGCGACCTCATCGTCACCAGCTCAGCTTCTTGCAGACGTTCGGGTCCTGGTCGCCCTCCCACGAGTCCTGCCGGTGCATCATCGCGTCCCTCGTCTGCGGACCGTAGACGCCGTCGGCGGTGATGCGCTCGATCTGCTGGACGCGCCTGAGCGCGGCCTTGGTCTTCGGGCCGAAGTTGCCGTCGACGCCGATGTTGAGCACGGCCTCCCCGTAGCCGCGGTAGCACCAGGTGATCGAGTACTGGAGCTGCCAGACCGCGCGGTTGCCGTTGTAGCCCTGCTGGAGATGACAGTGCAGGCTGCCGCTGCTCGTCGCCGGCACGGAAAGGATGTTGCCGCTCCTGGTGACGCCGTACCCGTTCGTGGTGCACGCGGGACTTGCCGCCGCCGGCCCCCCGGACGCGAGCAGCAGGCCCGCGGTGAGTCCGGCGGTGGCCAGGACGGTGATGACCTTCTTCTTCATGACATTCCCCCTTGTGGCGCTGGATGGACACCGTGGTCTTCCCGCCTGCTGTCGGCGGACCGCCACGGCGAAGGGATCGTGTCACCGAGGACGGAGCCGTCGACAGGCTTTTCGATGAGCGTTGAAAGTCCTCGCATGGTGAACCGATGAGTTTGCGAGCCTGTGGGGGTCCTGGTGGGCGTCCTGGTCAGGGGGAATCCAGTGCTGCGCATCCACTTCGGCGAGCTCGACCTCGCCCGCACGCGCCTTGCCGACGCGCCCGACCCGTTGTGGGAGATCGCCTCGAGCCTGCACCGCTTCCAGACGCGTCGAGGGCGGTGGGCACACGGTCGCTGGCACGCGGACGCGGTCCGCACCCTGCGCGGCAGCCCGCTCGGTCGTGCCGTACGCACGCTGCTCCTGCCGCTCTATCCGCGCGCCCAGTACTTCCCCGACTTCCTCACCCCGGGCGAGGGAGAGGCCGGTCTCGGCGCGGGACTCGAGGCGATCCTCGCCGCACCGAAGCGCCGTGTCACCGGGGAGATCACGCAGATCGAGCCGCGCCGCCGCCACGCCTCGCCGCTGCACACGCTCGCCACGCCGCGGGAGCGACGCGTCCTGGTCGAGACGCTCCGCGCCTACCACTCCGCCGTGATCTCGCCGGTCGCCGGTCAGATGCGTGGCCTCCTCGACAGCGAGCGCGCACTGCGTGCCCGGCATCTGCTGGACGGGGGAGTGGACGGTCTTCTCCGAGGGCTCGGCCCGACGATCCAGTGGCGTCCGCCGGTGCTCAGCGTGATCGACCACGTCGACGACCGCGACGTCCACCTCGACGGGCGCGGACTCCGCATCGTCCCCTCCTACTTCTGCTGGCAGCAGCCCGTCACCATGGCGGACCCGGGGTTGCCCCAGGTGCTGGTCTACCCGATGCCTCGCACCGCCGAGGACCAGGTCGCTGCCTCCTCGGAGGAGGCCGTGGCGGCGCTGATCGGCGGAAGTCGCGCCACCGTTCTCGCAGCCTGCGCTGCCGGCGCCACCACCTCGGAGATCGCTCGACGGGCGGGAGTGTCAGCCGGGACGGTCAGCTATCACACGCGTACGCTGCGCGAGGCTGGGCTGATCAGCAGCCGCCGCCATGCCGAGACCGTGCTCCACACCCTGACCCGCCTCGGCGCCGACATGCTGCGCCACACGTCGTGACGAGCCCGGGTCAGCTCGCGTACCGTACGTCGACGGTCCGGATCGTCCCGTTGAACGGGAACGGCGCCTTGTCGTAGTAGTCGAGAGAGACCGAGCTGCCGAGGCAGGTGCCGATGTCGAGACAGTCGTTGGCGGTGAACAGCAGCGGCGCGCTGACGGGCACCTGCCCGGACGCCACGACGTCGCCGTTCACGCGGATCGTGATGTCGAGCGGACCCCCTGGTCGCGGCTCCGCGTAGACGGTCTCCACCTCGATCGCGACCTTCCCGGTCGGGAGCGGCTCCTCGGAGCGCAGCTTGGTGCGCATGAGGATGAACAGGTTGTACTCGTAGCAGAGGTAGCCGTCCTCGACGAAGCAGGTGAGGCCGCCGCCGGCACCGCCGAGGGCGTACAGGACACCGTTGGCGTTCTCCGGCAGGTCGGCATCGATGGTGACGGTGTTCGCACGGTTGCCGAGCGCGGGTGCGCAGAACTCCGGCATCCGCACGATGTCGCCGGTGAAGCTCCACTCGCGGTACGGCGTGGAGATGCGCATCTCGGGATGGAACACCGGCACCCACAGACCGCCGCCGACCGGGTACACGCTGTTGCGGGCGGCCTCGATGGCGAAGATCTCCTTCATCCGCGCAAGCCGTTCGGGGTGTTCCGCAGCGAGGTCGCGTGCCTGTGTCCAGTCCTCGTCGAGGTGGTACAGCTCCCACGTGTCGTGGTCCGGTGTCCAGTCCAGGATGCCGTCGGGCAACCCGGGCAGCCACGGCGTACGCGGTCCGAAGGCCGACGCCATCCACCCGTCGTGATAGATCGCGCGGCTGCCCATGATCTCGAAGTACTGGGTGCGAAGACGCCCTTCCGCGTCCGGGTCGTCGAACGTGTACGCGAAGCTCACACCGTCCAGCGGTTGCTGCTCGACGCCGCGGACGACGCGCGGGGGAGTGATCCCCAGGATCTCGTACAGGGTCGGGACGAGGTCGTTGCAGTGGTGGAACTGGGTTCGCGGCTCGGCGGCCGGCGTGATCGTCCCTGGCCATCGGACGACCATCGGGTTGCGTGTGCCGCCGAGGTGGGAGGCGAGCAGCTTCATCCCCTTGTACGGCGTGCTGCCGGCCCACGCCCAGCCGGCGTGGTACTGGTTCTCCGTCTTCGGGGACCCGAGCACGTCGAGCCCTCCGATGTCGTCGAGCGCCTTGATGTGCATGTCGACGGTGGTGGGGATGCCGTTCTGCGCCAGGAGCTCACTGATCGTGCCGTTCTGGCCCTCGCCCGAGGAGCCGTTGTCGCCCCAGATGTAGAACACGATCGTGTCGTCGCCGTAGCCAAGCCGCTCGAGCTCGTCGACGAGCCGGCCGACCTGGACGTCGCAGTGCTCGGCGAACCCGGCCGCGACCTCCATGAGCCGGCGCTGGAACGGACGCTCCTCTTCGGGGATGTCGTCCCACGCGGGCAGGTTCGGGTCGCGCGGGGTGAGCTCGGCGTCCTCGGGGATCCAACCCTGGGTCTTCGCCCGCGCGAACACGCGCTCGCGGTACGCGTCCCACCCGTCGTCGAACGCACCGGCGTACTTGTCCGCCCACTCCTTCATGACGTGGTGAGGGCCGTGCAGGCATCCGCTCGCCCAGTACATGAAGAACGGCTTGTCAGGCTCGAACGCCTTGTGCTTGCGGAGCCACCCGATCGCGTCGTCCGCGAGGTCCTCGCTGAGGTGGTAGCCCTCCTCGGGACGCTTCGGCGGCAGCACGCTCGTGGTGTTGCGGACGAGGTTGGGCTCCCACTGCGACGCCTCGCCGGCGAGGAACCCGTAGAAGTACTCGAAGCCCTTGCCGGTCGGCCAGTTGTGGAACGGCCCTGCCGGCGTCGTTTCCTCGGCCGGGGTGTTGTGCCACTTGCCGAACGCGGCCGTGGAGTAGCCGTAGTCGGTGAGCACCTCGGCTGCGAGCGCGGTGCTGTCGGGGATGCGCCCCGAGTAGCCGTCCCAGTCGTTCGCCAGCTCGGCGATCTGTCCGTTGCCGATCCGGTGGTGGTTGCGTCCGGTCAGCAGCGAGGCACGGGTCGGCGAGCACATCGCCGTGGTGTGGAAACGGTTGTATCCGATGCCCTGCTCGCGGATGCGCGTCAGGGTGTCCGTGCGCACCTCGCCGCCGAAGGTGTCGGGGAGCCCCGGCCCGGCATCGTCGATGAGGATGACCAGGATGTTGGGGGCGTCGTCGGCGAGCCGTGGGGGCTCGACCCGGCGCTCGTACGTCGACTCCTGCATCGTGCGCCCGGCCACAGAGGCCGACGGCGTCGGGGGAAACGGCAGGCTGTCCTGACGGGGTAGGGACGGAAAGCTGGTGTCCACGACGACTCCTCCTCGGGCAGGGCGTTCGTGATCATCATCATGGCCACGATCCATGCGCCCGCACCTTTTGTCGTCGGCGTCGTGCGACGGCGCCCGGTGAGCTCGGGAGCTAGGTCCCCGGATGCTGACGGACCCGGCCGAGGATCGACCGGCTGCTGCGGCGGCTCAGGATCGACGCGCTGCTCTGCTCGCTGAGGATCGAGCAGTTGCTCTGTCGGCTCAAGATGGAGCAGTTGCTCTGGTGGGAGAGCATCGACATCACCGACATCAAGGACCCGATCGAGCCGACGGACAGCACCGAGCCGATCGAGCCGATCGAGGCGATGGACCCGATGCTCCCGATCGAGAGCACCGAGCCCTCGGAGCAGATCGACAGGAACGAGTTCTGGGAACGCCACGAGAGCACGGCGGCAGTCTAGCGTCGCTCGAGCCGGTGACGGGGCCCATGCGGGGCGGGTGCTGCTAGCGTCCATCCACCTGCCGCTTGTGAAGAGGATGCCGCCGTGACCCGATCCGACCCGCTCGACCTCGCCGCGTCGCCGCGCGACAACCTGTACGCGTTCGGCAAGACGTGGGGGACCTTCGGCGAAGACCCCCTGATCTCGACCTTCCACGGGGCGATGTACGCCTCGGTGGGGACGTCGCGGCTGCAGCCGCTGTTCGGGTACGCCGGGACCGGCATCACGAAGGTCCGCTTCGTCGGCGAGGGCGCGGGCGAGCGACTGCAGATGCGCGGCAAGGAGACCGGGTTCTTCTACGACCTGCGCACGGGGGAGGTCATCGAGAGCTGGGACAACCCGTTCACCGGCGAGACGGTCGACGTCTTCCCGTTCCTCAACGACAAGATCGGCGGCGAGCTCACGCTGGAGATGCCGAGGCTGTACGTCGGTGACGCCGAGGAGCACGGCGTCGCGATGAACGAGAACGTCGACGCGTCCGACGACGGGACGCTGCCGTTCCTCCTCCCGTGGGCGGTGTACGGCGACGAGGTGCTGCTGGAGTGGGACTACGCCCACGAGTACCCCAACCCGGTGACACCGTCGGGCTGGCCCAAGTCTTCGACCGGCGACACGATCAACCCGTCGGAGCACTTCGTCATCTACACCTCCAAGCGAGAGCTCGAGGACCGCGACCTCGCTTCGGCGCACTTCCGCGCCGGGTTCTCGCGCGTCTCACCGTTCTGGCCGTGGATGCGGATGGGTGGCTCGGGCCTCGAGGGCGGGGTGATGACCGGCCGACTGCACAGTCGCAAGACGATCCGCGGGCTCGACGACGTGCCGCCCAAGATCCGCGCGTACACCGAGAAGCACCACCCCGACTACTTCGAGGCGCCGGAGGACTGGGACGTGTCCGGCCCGATCCTGTCGTCGTGGGAGGCGTACGCCCGCAGCACACCGCGCGAGGCGTGAGCCGTTCCGTACGTCGGTCAGCGCCGGCGCGCGTGCAGCGTGCGGGCGGCACGACCGTCGACGAGGGTCAACGCCAGCAGACTCGCGGCCGTCGCACGACCCGCCCAGCCACCTCGGGCGACGACGACCGCGGTGCCCACGTTGGCTGCCGCTCGCGCCGCCAGCCACGGCCACCGCGGCGTACCCCCGAGCAGGCCAGGCACCAACGAGAGATCGACCAGACCGAGCTTTCGCGCCGTGCGCGGGTCGGCGACGCCGGCCAGCGGCCCCACGCGACTGGGCTGAACCAGCAGCGCCGTACCGATGACCAGCGTGGCGGCACCCGCGATCCGGCTCGCCCGCAGCGCAGCGTCCTCATCCATGCGGTGATCCTAAGTCAGTCATGATGAGGACGACGGCTATCCGCAGGAGGGCATCATGTGTCGCTGGCTCGCCTACTCGGGCTCACCCGTCCTCATCGAGGACCTGCTGTACAAGCCCAAGCACTCCCTCATCGTGCAGAGCCTGAGCTCCGAGCTGGGCGCGGAGCCGACGAACGGGGACGGATTCGGCGTGGGTTGGTACGGCCGTCCGGAGACTCCAGGACTGTTCCGCAGCGCTGAGCCGGCGTGGAACGACCGCAACCTGCGCGACCTGGCGACGCACATCGAGTCGCCGCTCGTCTTCTCGCACATCCGTGCCTCGATCGGCTCGCCGGTGCAGCAGACGAACTGCCATCCGTTCCGGCACGGTCGTTGGCTCTGGATGCACAACGGGTACCTGGACGGATTCGCGTCCATGAAGCGTGACCTCATGATGGCGGTCGACGCGGACCTGTTTCCCTCGATCGAGGGTTCGACGGACTCGGAGCTGTTCTTCTTCCTCGCGCTCACCTTCGGTCTGACCGAGGACCCGCCGGCCGCCGTCGCCCGCGCGGTCGGCCTGATCGAGGAGACAGCACGGCGGCACGGCGTGGGGTTCCCGGTGCAGATGACGGTGGCGACGACAGACGGCGAGACGATCTGGGGGTTCCGCTATTCGAGCGAGGGCCGCTCGCGCTCCTTGTTCCACAGCACCGACGTCTCGACGCTGCGCCACCAGTACCCCGACAACCCTGTGCTGCACGGACTGTCGGACGAGACCCGCCTCGTGGTGTCCGAGCCGCTCGGCGACCTTCGTGGCGCGTGGCGCGAGGTCCCCGAGTCGACGTGCGTGATCGTCCACGGCGGCTCGGAAGAGCTGCGCGCGTTCCAACCCGAGCTCGGCGCATGAGTCTGCCGAAGTCCGTCGACGGCGTCATCTCCCGTCTGCGAGAGATCGATGCCGGGCTCCCGGCCAAGGACGGGGTCGCGGTGTTCAACCGGATGTACCTCACCGTCACCGAGCGGGTCGCGGCGGTCATCGCCGATCCGGCGTCGGCCGGCACCCGGTTCCGGGACGCGGAGACGATGGCCTCGCTCGATGTCGGCTTCGCCAACCACTGGCTGGCGGCGATCGACGACGACGCGGCGGGGCGGCGGGTCGCGCCGGCGTGGCGGCCACTGTTCGAGTCACGTGGCGCGCGGCGCTTGTCCATCCAGTACGCCGTCGCGGGCATGAACACGCACATCGAGCACGACCTTCCGATCGCCGTGGTCGACACCTGTCGAGCGGGTGGCCTCGAGCCTGACGACATCCACGCCGACTACGAGACGGTCAACGACATCCTCGCCCAGGTCGAGTCGTCGATCCGGCGGTCGTTCCTGGACGCGTCAGGGCGTGCGGTCGACGACCGAGTCGGCCCGGTCGTCCACCTGATCAGCACCTGGAAGATCGACAAGGCACGTGATCTCGCATGGGTCACCGCCGAGACGATCTGGGCGCTGCGCCGGACGCGGATCCTGCGTGGCCGCTTCCTCGACGGTCTAGGTCACACCGTCGGCATGACGTCGAGGGCGTTGCTCATCCCCACGGACTAGTTGGTGATGCTGATGTTGAAGTTGGCCGGGTAGGCCAGCGACGGGTCGTACCCGCGATCCTCCATCTCCGTCTGCAGCGTCCGCAGCCGGTCCAGCCACGCGAGCATCACGCGCCGTCCTGCTCCGTCGAGGGCCATGTCCTCGACGTGGCTCTCGAGGAGCATGTTGAACGGGCGCCAGGTCACGAAGAGGACCGCGAGCGTGTCGAGCGCCCGCACCTGATCCATCTGGTCGGCGCTCGCCGGGACCACGGCGGGCACCGCGAACCCGAACGTCCCGTAGTCCCAGATGACGTTGTTGAGGATGTCGTGCTCGACGGTCGAGAGGTGGATGACCGTCGCGCACACCCGGGCCAGCCATTCACGGGTGATTCCACCGTCGGGTCTGCTGACGGGGTTCGGCAGCAGCGTGTCGAGCGCGTCGGCCCACCGTGCGAGGTCGGGGTCAGCGCGGACCGCGTCGTCGTCGGCGTAGTACAGCGCCAGGTACTCGCGCACGTAGTCGAGGTTGACCGCCCACAGCTCGAGGACGTTGTCGCGGTACGGGTAGGCGAACGGCGTCTCGGTGGTTCCGCGGCGTTCGAACTGGGTGTCCGGGGTGAAGCTGTGCAGGTCGAAGCCGTGCAGGTGCCGCGCGGCGAGGGCCGCGACCTCCTTCGCGTCGTGGGAGAACAGCGTGACCGCGAAGCTCTTCGCGCCGGCGAAGTGGGCGTTGCAGTTCTCGAGGTTGCCGATGAGCAGCGTGTGGAAGGTGTGCTGGAGCAGTCGCCTGACCGGGTGACGGGCCATCAGCTCGTTGATCGTCGCGATGGTGACGTCGGTGAGGATGACGTTGTGGATCGAGAGGTTGTGACGGAAGGTCGTCATGTCCTCGTTCATGGCCGCAAGCAGTGCTCGGCGCGCGGTTTCCTGCTCGAGGTCGTCGCTGCGGATCACGGTACGGGTGCGGAGGCCCGCCGCAGTCGGTGACAGCACGGCCTTGCCGCCCGGCCGGAGCAGACCGTCGCGCACCGGCTGGTCGAGATAGTGCGAGAGGTCCACGACGTACTCGTCCTCAGCGGCCTCACCAGCGGTGACCTCCTGGGCCGTCGCTCGCCGCAGGAAGGAGCCGAACGGACCGCGTACGGCGATCTCGGCGATGACGTCGGCGTCCGGCCCGCGCAGCTCCGGCGGCAGCACCGGGCGCCGTACTCCCGCCTTGTCGAACTCGCGCGGGTAGACCGCGTCGAGGAAGGCCTGCTCGTCGGCCGGGATCGGCGGGGCGTCCGGTGGCGCCAGGTCGACCAGCAGACGACGCAGTCGCATCTGCACCCGGATCTTGAGCCCGCGCCGCTCGGCATGGTCGGACGGGATGAACGTGGCCGCGACCCGGACCCCCGGCAGAGGGATGTCCGGCCACAGCTCGTCGTGGGACACGTGGTCGATCCGCGTGTCCACGGGTTGCGCCAGCGGCTCGATCGGGTGATCTTTGAAGCCGGCGCTGAGAAAGCCGGCCAGGATCGTGCGGTACAGGCGGAAACGCTGCCGCGTCAACATGTTCCGAGAGTAGCCGCGCAGCACGATCGTCGGGGATGAGACGTATCCCAGACGACCCTCGGTCGACGCAGGCGGGCCTGATGAGGGAGTTGCCATGGCCACCGACGTACCCGACGAGCTGGCAGCGGCCAACGCGGCGACCGGCATCGACCGCGGCGAGCACCAGGCGACCGTGTTCGCCGAGCACATCGCGCGGGTCAGGCGTGACGGTGCGTTCATCGAGCCGCCCGACCTCGGCACCCCGCCACCTGGCCCGCAGCCGGCCCCGGACGCCCTCCGTGGCGCGAAGGTCGCGGCCGGACGGGTGCTCGGCGCCGTCGGCTCCGGCCTCCTGCACCGCGTCACGAGCCTGCTGGGTCGGCACACCAGCGGCCGGATCTGGACCAACTGGTACGCGTCGGGTGCACATCTGCCCGGGCCCGTGTCGACATCGGTCAAGATTCTCAAGCTGGCCCACATGCGCGAGACGCTGTTCGCGAACAACGTCGTCCGCACGTACGCCGCCGGTCAAGCGACCGGGTTCGCCGAGCCGCAGTCGCAGGTGCCGGCGTTCGCTCGACGGTGGCGGACGGCCGACGGCAGCTGGAACGACCTCTCCCGTGACGAGGCGGGGAGGATCGACCCGATGGTCGGGGCCGCGTACACGCGGTTCTTCCGCAACGTCGGCGACGATCAGGGCCTTGCCGGGGTGCGCCCGCGCGAGAACCCCGCATCCGACCCGGTGAGCGTCCGCGACGTCAGCCGCAAGCTGCTCGCCCCCAAGGGGCCGCGGGTCGAGATGCCCTTCCTCAACCTGTGGGGTGGCGCCTGGATCCAGTTCCAGAACCACGACTGGATCAGCCACGGCACCGACCTCGACGGGGAGACCGACACGATCCCGCTGGCCGAGGACGACCCGCTCCGGGAGCACGGCATCGAGCACCTCGAGGTCCGCCGGTCGCTCTCCGATCCGACCCGGCGCGACGACGGCGCCGACCGGGACATGCCGGTGACGTTCCTGAACGAGGTGACCCACTGGTGGGACGCCTCTCAGATCTACGGCAGCGACTGGGAGTCCCAGCACTCCCTGCGCGCCCACACCGGGGGGCGGCTGATCGTAAACGACGACGGCTCGCTCCCTCTCGACCCCGAGACGGGCACCGAGCGATCCGGTTTCGTCCGGAACTGGTGGGTCGGGCTTGCGATGCTGCACACGCTCTTCGCCCGGGAGCACAACGCCATCGCCGACACGCTCGCTCGGTCCTATCCGGACTGGGACGACGAGGCGCTCTTCCAGACCGCCCGCCTCGTCAACGCCGCGCTGATCGCCCGCATCCACACCCTCGAGTGGACGCCCGCCATCCTCCCGAACGAGGCACTGCTGAGCGGCATGGAGGCGAACTGGTTCGGTCTGGTGACCTCGCTGCTCGGCGGAGAACGTAAGCAGGCGCTCGAGGACGTCCCCATCGCCAGCCGGGAGCTCGGCGGGATCGTCGGCAACGCGCCCGGCGACGCCCCGACGTACGGGCTGTCGGAGGAGTTCGTCAGCATCTACCGTCTGCACTCGCTGCTGCCCGACCGGATCCGCCTCGTCGATGCCGCCGGCGACGAGCTGGCCTCCGTGCCGTTCCAGCGCACCCGCCATGCCGCATCGCCTGCGCTGCTGGCCGAGCACGGGTTCGAGGCGCTGGCGCGGACGCTGGGCGAGCAGTCGGCGTGTGCGCTCGTCAACAACAACTACCCGGACTCGTTGCGCGCGATCACGGTGCCGGGCGCTCCGGTCGCCGACATCGGTGCGATCGACCTCTACCGCGACCGCGAGCGTGGCGTGCCGTCGTACAACCAGCTGCGTCGTGAGCTCGGCCTCGAGCCGGTGCCGAGCTTCGATGCCCTCACCGACGACCGCGACTGCGTGGCCACCCTCCGCGAGGTCTATGGCACCGACGCCGACGGGCACGACAACATCGACGACATGGACCTGCTGGTCGGCACGCTCTCGGAGGGCCACCGGCCCACCGGGTTCGGTTTCGGCGAGACCCTGTTCCAGATCTTCATCCTCAACGCATCGCTCCGGCTGTTGGGTGACCGGTTCTACACCACCGACTTCCGCGAGGAGATCTACACGCCCGAGGGGATCGCCTGGGTGGACGGGACCACCATGAAGGACGTCCTGCTGCGTCATTACCCCGACCTCGCCCAGACCGGCCTCGCCAACGTCTCCAACGCCTTCGAGCCCTGGGACATCGGCCCGCTCTCGCCCGAGCGCCACCCGCTGCGCGCCTGGGAGGGACGGCACGACGACCCCTGGGCCGGCGACGCCCCGGACGTTCGCTGAGCGAGCGTCATCCACCGCGGTCACGAGCGCGTTGCGAGCCAGACTGGTAGCGGCCGATGAATTGGGCACCGTGCGGGCAGGGTTTGACTGTCGGTACCAACGGTCAAGCGTCAGGCCCGGGTGGCTCGAGAGAACGGACGCCCGGGCCGTCCTGGGGGATCTGGCGTGTGGTGACGATGTGCTCGGCGACGTCGAGGAGCCGGATGTTGGTCATGTTGGAGACACGCTGCAGGAATCGGAAAGCGCGGGGATCGTCGAGGTCGTAGCGCTCCATCACGATGCCCATCGCCTGGCCGATGATCGTTCGGGTGCGCACCGAGCGTCCCAGCTGCTCGATCTGGCGTGATGAAGCGAGCGCGACGGCGATGTGGGCGGCCATGGCGACGCCGACGACCTGGTCGTGCTCGTCGAAGGCATCGACCCGATCGGCGTACATGTTCAGTGCGCCGTAGTCGTCGGCGGACGTGAAGAGCTGGAAGCAGAGGACGCTGCCGAACCCGAGGTCGCGGCTGACGGGCAGACTCCAATGGGGCCACCGGCCCTCATGGGCGAGGTCGCGGACCAGGGTGGTCCCGTGGTCGTGGATGGTGTCGAGACACGGGCCCTCGCCGACCTCGTACTGCAGGAAGTCGGCGTCTCGTGCACGGGAGCCGGTGGCGTTGAGGGTCTCGACCCGATTTCCCCGGCGGATCAGGCTGATCGCTGCCTCGTCACAGCCGGCGATGGTCTCTACCGTCATCTTGAGCGCCTGATCGAGCGTGTCGGACTCGTCGCCCTGGTCCGTGAGACACCGCGCCAGGTCGGCGAAGCGGTCGTCGGGGTCGGATTGACTCCACATCTCGTCAGAATAGTGAGGAGCGGCGCCTGGAGGGGATCAACCGGCGACCTCAACCGCGATTGACTCTGACCGCCTGGTGAATCAACGACTTGAACGCGCTCAGGTCCAGCTGATCAGGCTTCCAGCGTGCAGATGAGGCCGTCCAGCGAGAACGCCGGCACGCCGTCAGGGTTCGATGGCTTGCGCCATTTGATCTCCTCGACCACGTCGGGCTCAGCCTGCTTGATCAACGATCGAATCTCATCGATCCGAGCAGTGCGCCAGTCCTCACTCACAGCGCCAACGTACTTCAGTCACGCGTCGAGGTCGCGCCGAGCGACTATCGATCATGCGACGCGGGGGCGTTCAGGAGTTCGGCGAGGGTGACCGCGTCGGGTGTGCTGATCAGGAGCTCGTCGAAGCCGGTCAGCCGGCGGTCGACGGCTACGCGCAGCAGCGGTACGCCGCGTCGCATCGCCACCAGTCGCCGCAGACCTGACGGATGCCGGAAGGTGCCGATCTTCAGGTAGCCGGACACGGCGAGCCCTGAGCGGGCGCCGAGCATCTGAGAGGTCCAGCCCGGCTCGGCCGTCGCCTGCTGGATGGTCTGGGGAGGGGCGTTGAAGGCGGATTTCCCGGCCACCAGTCGCTCCCAGCCGGGAAACGTGACGTGGATGCCGGTGTGATCGGCGTGTACTCGGGTCATCGATGTCCTCCGCAGTTCTACGATGGGATCAGACTGCGAACATTATCAGAGTGAGAATAATGAGGTCCCATGGGTGAGTCACCGATCGCCGACGTCGTCATGCACCCCGTGCGCCTGCAGATCATCAAGCAGCTCGGTGGGCGTCAGCTCACGACGTCCCAGCTTCGCGAGGCGCTGCCCGGCGTCACGACGGCAACCCTCTATCGGCACGTCGCGAAGCTGGTCGACGCGGGGATCTTGACGGTGGTGGGGGAGCGTCGGGTGCGTGGTGCGGTGGAGCGCACCCTCGCGCTCGGTGATCGGATGGCGCGCGTCGATCAGGCCGAGCTGCGGGCGATGAGCGACGCGCAGCTGCGTACCGCTTTTCTGACGTTCATCGCTGACGTCAGCGACACCTTCGACCGTGCTGTCGCGAACGGTGACGAGAGCGCGCGTGACTTCCTCGGCTTCGGCGAGGGGCCGCTCTACGTGACGCAGGAGGACCTGGCGAGCATCCAGGCCGCCCTCGGTGAGCTGCTCGCCCCGTACCGCGCCGAGCGTGCGGGCTGTCGCCGCGTCACCCTCGCGACGATCCTGCTCCCCGAGGACCTCTAGGACGGGCGGCTATCCGCGAAGGTAGGCCAGAACCGCCGACACGCGGCGGTCCGAGTCGGAGTCGAGCCGGAGCTTGGCGAAGATGTTGCCGACGTGCTTGCGCACCGCCGCCTCGCTCACCACCAGCACCTCGGCGATCGACCCGTTCGTACGCCCCTCGGCCATCAGACCCAGCACCTCCCGCTCTCGCTCGGTCAGCGAGGCGAGCGGACCGTCGTCGCGGCGCCTGCCGAGCAGCTGCCTGACCACCTGCGGGTCGATGACCGTCTCGCCGGAGGCCACCCGGTCGAGGCTGTCGAGGAACTCGCGGACGTGCCCGACCCGGTCCTTGAGCAGGTAGCCGATGCCGCCGCCAGCAGCGGAGTCGATCAGCTCGGGGACGTACGCCTCGGCGACGTACGCCGACAGCACCATGATCGCGATCCCGGGGTGCTCGCTCCTGATCCGCGCTGCCGCCCGCAGCCCTTCGTCGGTGTGCGTCGGCGGCATGCGGATGTCGGTGACCACGGCGTCCGGCCGCTCCTTCGCGACGTACGCGAGCAGGGCATCCGCGTCGCCCACCGCAGCCACGACCTCGTGGCCGGCGCGCTCCAGGATGCCGACCAGGCCTTCGCGCAGGAGGGCTGCGTCCTCGGCGAGCACGATCCTCAGCCGGCGCACGGGCACTCCATCCGCACCTCGGTCGGCCCGCCCGACGGGCTGCTCACCCTCAGCTCGCCGCCCAGGGCGTCGAGGCGGATCGCGAGCCCGCGCAGCCCGCTGCCAGCGCCGTCGAGATGTGCTCCGCCGACGCCGTCGTCGACGACGGTGAGCACGACACGGTCTGCCTGGCGCCAGGCGTGAACCTCGGTCCGCCGCGCGTGGGCGTGCCGGGCGACGTTGGTGAGCGCCTCGCTGACGACGAAGTAAGCCGCCGCCTCGACCGGGACCGGCAGCCGCTCCTCGAGACGGATGTCGACGTCGACCGGGACCGTCGAGCGGTCGGCGATCTCGTGCACCGCAGCCGCGAGCCCGTGGTCGGCGAGCACCCGCGGGTGGATGCCTCGTACGGTGCCGCGCAGGTCGTCGAGCGCCTGCTCGGCCTGACGGTGCGCTCGGCGAACCAGGGTCAGGCCCGGCCCCTCGGGGACGTCGAGCTCGGCGTGCCCGAGGGTCATCGTCAGCGCGACCAGCTGCTGCTGCACCCCGTCGTGGAGGTCTCGCTCGATCCGGCGACGCTCGGTCTCGAACGCGTCGACCAGGTCGACCCGAGACCGTCTCAGGTCGACGACCGCGCGAGCCAGGTCGGCCTCGCGCGGGTCGAGCAGCAGCCTGGCGAGCGCGGCCTGGGCCACGGCTGCCACTCCGACCAGGTACGCCGCCGCGACCAGCAGCACCAGGCCGACCGCGGAGGCCGCCCATGCCTCCGTGCCGGGATCGACCTGCCAGCCCATGACCTCCATCCGGCCGACCGTCGCCAGCCACGGAGCGAGCAGCATCACGACCGGGAAGCTCACCGCGAGCACCAGGAGCAGCGCATCGAGCGGCCAGAGCACGACGGCGACCAGGAACGCGTACCCGACCTCCGGCCAGGACACCGCGAGGCGACGTCCCGCGCGGAGCCGGTCGGCCAGCGTCATCCCCGAGGGTGCCGCGCGTTGGACGAGCCGCAGCCGCGCGCGTTCCACCACGCCCAGCAGCCCGGCGAGCACCGGGATCGTGGCCAGCACCACGATCCCGACCACGACGACCAGCGTCACCGCACCGACGAACAGCGTGAGGCCGAGCACGACCAGCGTGACCAGGCCGACCGGCACGGTCGTCAGCAGGTAGGCGAGAGCACCCCACGGCCACCGGGAGCCCAGGTAGCGCCAGGGCTGCGCGCGCAGGGCGGCCCAGGCGTCAGGCGTACCGCTCATGTGTCGACCCTAGGGCGTGGAGGGCCCGAGCGGGGTAGCGCACGCGCTACCCCGGGTGTCGCGTACGGGCCAGAGATCGGCGGCCCGTCGGCGCCTTCGATGGAGACATGACGACCCACCTCACCACCGACATCGCCGTCGGGCTCGACGGCGTCACCCGTACGTACAGGTCCCGCGCGGGTGACGTGCACGCCCTGCGCGGCGTCACGCACGCCTTCGCTCGCGGCAGCTTCACCGCGATCATGGGGCCGTCCGGCTCCGGCAAGTCCACGCTGCTCCAGGTGGCCGCCGGCCTCGACCGACCCACCCGTGGTGAGGTCGTCGTGGGCGGACAGCCGCTCGGGGCGATGAACCAGACCGGACTGACGAAGCTTCGGCGTACGGCGATGGGCTTCGTGTTCCAGTCCTACAACCTCCTCGACGCCCTGACCGCGGCGGAGAACGTCGCGCTTCCGGCGCGCCTGGCCGGTCGGCGCGTACGGCGTGCCGCGATCGTCGACGCGCTGCGCCAGGTCGGTCTCGAGGGCAAGGCGCGGCGGCGACCGCCCGAGCTGTCCGGCGGCCAGCAGCAGCGGGTCGCGATCGCTCGCGCGCTGCACCTGCAGCCGGAGGTGCTGTTCGCCGACGAGCCGACCGGGGCACTCGACCGGAGCTCCGGTCGGCAGGTGCTCGAGCTGATGCGCGCGGTCGCCGACGAGCAGCGGCAGACGGTCGTGATGGTGACGCACGACCCGCTGTCCGCGTCGTACGCACACACCACCCTGTTCCTGGAGGACGGCCTCGTCGTCGGGCGGCTGGACCGCGCCGACGCGACCCAGATCGCCGCTGCGATGAGCGACCTGGAGCGACGATGATGCTCCGGCTCAGCCGCCAGACGGTGCGGCGCTCCTGGCCGCCGTACGCCGGAGCCTTCGTCGCCCTCGCGTGCGGGACGGTCCTCGTCGGGACCGCTGTGAATCTCGCCGCCGCCGTCGACGCCGCCATCAACGCGTCGGACCTCAGCGCTGACCAGCGCACCCAGCTCGCCGACCTGTCCTCGCTCGTCGGCGTGATGGCGGGGATCTCGGTGTTCATGGCCCTGTTCGTCGTGGGCAGCACCTTCGGGTTCGTCGTCGCCTCACGCCGGCGCGAGCTCGGGATGCTCCGGTTGATCGGTGCCACGCCCTGGCAGGTGCGCCGGATGGTCCTCGGCGAGTCCGCGCTGGTCGCGGTGCTGGCCGGGGCGGCGGGCTGTCTGCTGTCCGCACCGGCCACCACCGTGTTCGTCTGGGCGCTCCGCGCACGCGGACTCCTCGACGTCGCGCTCGAGCCGTCCGCACCGTGGCTGCCGTGGGCGGTGGCCGGGCCAGTCGCCATCGGCGTGGCGCTGCTCGGCAGCTGGCGCTCGTCCGCCCGGGCGGCGCGGGTCGCACCGGCGGCCGCCCTGCGTGAGGCCGGCGTCGAGCGCCGCCGACCGAGCGTCGTGGCCATCACGATCGGGTCCGTCTGCCTCGGCGCGCCGATCGCTCTGATGGCGGTCGCCGACCACTTCACCCCGCTCTTCACGGTGGTCGTCTCGATCCTCGTGCCGGAGGTCTTGGTGATCGGTCTGGTCTGCTTCGGCGGGGTGCTGTTCCCGTGGCTCGCCGGGCTGCTGGGGCGGCCGTTCGTCGATCGCGACGTCACCGCGCGGCTGGCGCGCGAGCAGGTGCGCACCGCCGTACGCATGCCGGCCGCGCTCGCGGCGCCGATCCTCGCGATCTCGGCGATCGCCGGATCACTGATCGTCGCGCTGAGCTTCACCGCCGACTGGACGACGGCCCTGGACCGCGAGCAGCTGCGCACGCCGCTCGTGGTCGAGACCGGAGGCGACCCGGCGGTGGCGGAGCGCATCGTGGCGGCGCAGGGCGTGGCCGTCGCCGACCCGCGTTCCACGATCTCGGCCCGGCTCCGCCCGGACGGCGAGCGAGATCTGGTCGACGTGATCGACCTCCCCGCGGCGACCCAGGCTCGCGGGCTCACCGCGGTGGAAGGCAGCCTCGCCCGGCTCGGCGCCGACGACATCGTGGTGACCGAGACCTACGCCTTCGACCTCGGCGCGGACGTCGGCGACCCGATCGACGTGCGGGTCGGCGGCCAGCGGATCCGCGCGACGGTCGCCGCGGTCGTACGCGATGCTCCGGACCTGTACGGAGAGGTGCTCGTACCTCGTGCGATGGTCGCCGACCTTCCGCTCACCGTCCCGGACGTCGTGTTCGTCGACCCCGGCTCCGCCGACCTCGATGCGCTGCTCGCGGGGACTGCCGGGAGGGTGCTCGCTGCGGACGCGTGGATCGACTCGGTCGACCAGCAGACGCGTGCCGGCAACAGCCTCGGACTGTGGGTGCTCCTCGGCCCGGCCGGGCTGTACGCCGCCATCGCCATCGTCAATGCCGTGCTGATCGGCGCCTCGCAGCGCCGTACGCAGGTGCGGACCGCGATGCTCCTGGGTGCGACCGATCGACAGCTGCGCCGTACCGCGCTGTGGGAGGCCGGCTTGGTCGGTGGAGCCGCGCTGGTCGTCGGGGGAGCGGTGACGGGCTTCGTGGGTTGGCTGATCCGGCAGGCCGTGACCCGTGACGTCGGCGCGGTCGGCATGACGATCCCGTGGCTTCCGCTGCTGGCCATCCTGGGCACCTGCCTCGGGTTGACGCTGGTCGCCGCGCTGGTCGGTTCGCGCCGGATCACCCGATCGGTCTGACGCCGTTTCCAGCCGGCGCACCTGCGGAAGGTGTGCGCACCCCGCTGACGGGGCACCCCTTGGGTTGCCGACCCGGGCGGCGGGCGCTCGGTCCCGAATGAAGGAGAAGCGCGTGACCAGATCCATCCGTTTGCTCGTGGCGCTCGGCGCCGCGATGCTCCTGGCGCTCGGGCTGCTGAGCCCGGTCGCCACCGCGACCGCTGCGCCTAAGGCCTCCGCACCGACGGCCCAGCGCGACCTGGTCGAGATCCCGGCGAAGGCCGCGGTACGACAGGCCGTCGCTCCCAGCGAGTGTGCGGGCACCTTGCTCGACGGCTACGTCGACGGGTTGCTCTCCGACATGACGACCGAACAGCTCACCTTCCTGTTCGCCCACCTCGACACCCTGCTGGATGTCCCGACGTACGACGCGCTCTTCTTCGGCACGACCGGTGACCCGGACTATGCGCTCGAGTCGCACGCCCACCAGCTCCAGAACACGTTCCGCGACCTCCGTAGGTTCTGGGACATCGAGTCCGCTGACATCCAGCTGATGGCCATGCACGGTGACGTGCTGCTCGACGCCGACCGCATCGCAGCCACGCTGACCGCCATGGTGGAGGCCGGGGAGATCGCCCCGATGACCCCCGCCCAGATCGAGCTCGAGGCACAGACCGTCGCCGACTTCATGCAGACGCAGGGAGACTTCTACGACAACCCGCTGTGGACGCTGAACGCCTACGCATTCAGTGGCGAGGACGAGACAGATCCCGTGCTCGCCGCCCTGCCCGACAAGCTGGTGTTCGGCGACGGCATCCTCGCGGCGTACGACGCCATCGGCCTGGGCGACGTCGGCCCGCGAGTGATCATGGCGCACGAGTTCGCCCACCACGTCCAGTTCGAGCTCGGCGTCTTCGACACCGGCCCGACGGATCCTGCGGAGGCCACGCGCCGTACCGAGCTGATGGCCGACGCCATGGCGGCCTACTACGGCGTCCACAAGAAGGGCCTCGCCCTCAACCAGAAGCGGGTCACCGACGCGCTGCTGAGCTTCTACACCGTGGGTGACTGCCAGTTCGCCAGTCCTGGACACCATGGGACGCCGCTGCAGCGGGAGCGCGCCGCGGCATGGGGAGCCGAGCTCGCGGCAGCTGCCAAGCCGCGAAGCTACGTGCTGCCGGCCGCGACCTTCATCGAGCTGTTCGAGGACGCGCTGCCGGGCATCATCTCCGGGAGCTAGACCGAGGTGGTACGGCGCCGCCCCCGGCCCTCGGGCCGGGGGCGTTGCGCGTCGGTGAGCGTCAGCTCACCAGCTGCCGGCTCGCGTGATGCAGAACGGGTGCCCGCCGGGGTCGATCAGCACCCGCCAGGTCTCGCCGGGCTGCTCGTCCGGCACGCGAGCCCCGAGGTTGACCATCGCCTTCTCGGCGGTCTCGAGATCGTCGACGGCAAGGTCGAGATGGAACTGCTTCGAGCCGTGCTCGTTGGGCCACGCCGGCGCTTCGTAGTCGGGGATCGAGCCGAAGCCGAGGGCGTGGGCGGGACCGGTGAGCATGGCGTACTCGTCCTGTGAGTGCGCCACCTCCCAGCCCAGCACCTCCGACCAGAAGGCCGCCGACGCCGGGGCGTCCGCGCAGTCCAGAGTGATCATCTTCAACTCGGCCAAGCTCATGGTTCTCCGCTCCGCGACGAAACCTCGCCGCTGATGGTGTCGTGGACAGAGCACCAGCATCGCCGGATCGCGGGCGCGGCGGCTTGAACGAACGCGACAGAGCGATGATGACGGCGAGCGTCGAGCCGGGATGCAGCCGACTGGTCGGCCCGATCGCCTGCGGTGGGGAGCCCCACTCAAGGCGCAGACGCGGATAGCATGTGGCCAGTTCGAGTGCCGCAGGTAGGGGTCACTATGCAAGCCGTCATCCAGGACAGGTACGGCAGCGCGGACGTCGTCCGGTTGGGCGAGCTCCCCGACCCCGTTCCGGCCGACGACGAAGTGCTGCTCCGCGTGCGAGCGGTCTCGCTGAACGGCTCGGACCGGGAGAATCTGGAAGGTCGGCCGGCGTACGCGCGGTGGACCAACGGACTCCGCCATCCCCGGGATCCCGTGCCCGGATCCGACGTCGCCGGCGTCGTCGCTGCCGTAGGCCGTGGGGTCACGGAGTATGCCCCGGGCGACGAGCTGTACGGCGAGCTCGCCGGATATCGCGGCGGCATGGCTGAGCTCGTGGCCACGCGCCCCAAGCTGCTGGCCCGCAAGCCCGACGGACTCTCGTTCGTCGAAGCGGCGGCGATCCCGCAGGCCGGAGGCATCGCGCACCGGGCCACGGCCCATGTCCGACCGGGCGACGCCGTGCTGGTCAACGGCGCGGGTGGTGCTGGGGGAGTGTTCGTCGTCGGTCTGGCGAAGCACGCCGGTGCCGAGGTGACTGGGGTCGACCGAGCCGACAAGGCCGACTTCCTGCGCGAGATCGGGGCGGACCACACCATCGACTTCGCCACGCAGGACTGGGCAGACGAGCGCGGGCGGTACGACCTCATCGTTGATCTCGTCGCAGAACGCTCACCGTTCCGTGTGCACCGCGCCCTGCGTCCCGGCGGGCGTTACGCGATGGTCGGCGGGCAGGCCAGGATCCTGTTGGGTACGGCGGCCGTCGGCTTCCCGGTCGGGAGGGTCCGCGGCAAGCGGGTCGGCGTACTGGTCGTTCCGCAGTCGCGAGCGGACCTCGAGTCGGTCACCGCCCTGATCAGTCAGGCCGGTTTCTCGCCACCGATCGACAGCGTCTATCCACTGCGGGACGCTCAGGCAGCCTTCGCCCGGATCGCTGCCGGCGACAGCCGCGGCAAGATCGTGCTCGAGGTGCCCGAGGGCCGATGAGTTTCCGCGTCGCGGGTGGTCACCAGCAACATGACCCAATACTTGCTGTCCGTTCCTCACGACTCCGACGAAGAGCCGACGATGGAGACCATGGACCCGGCCGAGCTCGAGGCGGCCCTGGCTGCCACCGGCGCGATCATCGAAGAGCTGACGTCGACCGGCGCTCTCGTCTTCGCGGGTGGGCTGATGCCGCCCTCGAGCGCGATCACGGTGGACAACACCGGCGAGTCTGTGAGCACCGTCAACGCCCCCTTCGTCGAAGCTCCCGAGTACCTCGGCGGATTCTGGATCATCGAGGTCGCCGACGAGGAGGCCGCCGTTGGCTGGGCCGCCAAGGCATCGAAGGCCCTAGGCGGTCGGATCGAGGTCCGGGCCTTCCAGGTGCCGCCGAGCGAGTGAGTCCACGGTTGCTGGTCTGAGCGCCCTCACGCGGGCTGCAACGGACTCTGCCGGCGGACCACCGCGGCGGACCACACGATCGTCACGACTGTCGCGACAACCGTCAGGGTGAAGACCGCCCCGCCCTTGATCAGCACGAAGCTGGCGGTCGAGAGCGACAGCAGCAGCCAGAGCGTGATGGCGCCCTTGGCCAAGATCACCGCACCCCACATCAGCGTGAGCCGTCGGAACAGGGCACGGATCTCGGGGTGCGCGGCAGTCGAGGCACTCAGGGGATAGAAGTCTGGTGCGATACGCGCGATGATAGGCCGCGCCGTCCACAGCGAGCCCAGGAAGATGACGGCCACGATGACGTCGGCGATCACCGGTTGGACGAAGTAGACGAAGGTGTTTCCGCTGACCAGGGTGAACGCCGTCTTGATCGTCAAGATCCCCAGGGTCAGCAGGAGCAGGACGGACACCGGTCGCTTCGTCGCGTATCGCCAGCCCATCGCCACCAACATCCAGGCCAGAACGGCGATCACTGCCACGGCGACGTTGAAGAGTTGCAGCATCGTCCACAGCAACACGCCTGGCACGATGGCGGCGACGAACAGACTCCCCACGACTCGGGCCAGGACATCGCGGGAACGCGGAGCGGAGATGGCGATCGCATGCTCGTCTCTCATGTCCGGCTCCTCCCCGCTCGTACGACCAGGCTTTGGGTGTGCACCGGAAAACGGAGCAGGAGCCGCCCCACGCCAGGAATCCTCGGCCTGTTCACGGTACCCCGCTCGAGTGCGGTCAATCTCCGACGCGCACATTGCGTCGGGAGTGGTGGGAACAAACCGATCACTTGGCGGAGTGCCGCGACGATCAAGCCAGGGATGCCGTCATACGTATCGAGACGAGCAGTCCCGGTATCTCGGCTCCTAGCTTGGCGGCGTAGCGGGCCGGTGGTTCAGACGGGAACCAGCGGGCGTACTCCTCGTTCATGCCCGCGAAGTCGCCCGGGTCGGTGAGCAGCACGCCTACCTCGACGACGTCATCGAGCGTCGCGCCAGCCTCCCGCAGGATGGCCTCGCAGTTCGCCAACGCTTGCCGGGTCTGAGCCTGGATGCTGTCACCGGCCATGCGACCGGTGCTCGAGTCGATACCGGTGGTTCCCGAGATGAACACCTGGGACCCCGCTTTGACTCCTTGGCTGAAGAGCGGTGAGCTCGGCGCGTTCGAAGTCGTGATGATCTGACGGGGCATCTCGGACCTCCTGGTTGAACTTTCCCTGTGCAGGCAACTTTTGTGGGCGATCGCACGAATACCTGAGTGAGGTCGACGCACTGACCTCGGGGGGTGCGCTCGACCGTCCGACCCGCGGCCGGCAGCGAGCCTCCACAGACGGAGGGTGATTGCGATGAGAAGGCTGCTGATCCTGCTGGGCGTCACGCTCGGCGCCATCGGGTTCTCGATGATGCCGGCATCTGCGGCGGACGATGCCCACGTGTCCGTGCTTCACGGTATCCCGGAAGCTGTCGTCGACGTCTATGCCAACGGCGACGAGCTCCTCACGAACTTCGAGCCCGGCACTCTGACCGACCCGGTCTCGTTGCCTGCCGGTGACTACGACCTCAAGGTCGTCGCGGCTGGTGACGGCGCTGACGGCGACGCCATCGTCGAGGCGAACGGAGTTGCCGTGCCTGGCGGCGCCAACATCACGGTCGTCGCCAACCTTGATGCTGACGGCAACCCCGCGCTGACGCCGTTCGTCAACGACACCTCGAAGATCGCCGCCGGCGACGGCCGGCTGACCGTTCGCCACGTCGCAGCGGCGCCTGCCGTCGACGTGCGCGCCAATGGTGAGCCCGCGTTCACGGATCTGACGAACCCGAACGAGGACACCGCCGACCTCCCGGCCGGGACGGTGTCCGCGGACGTGGTGCTCGCTGGGACCGAGGATGTGGTGATCGGCCCCGCTGATGTGGATGTTGCCGAGGGTGTGAGCACGATCGTGTACGCATGGGGCAGTGCCCAGGACGACAACCTGCAGCTTGCGGTGCAGACGATCGACGGCATGCACTCCTCGCCTGGCAGCGTGCCCGGTGGGTCCGGAGGACAGGCAGCGGACGGCTTGATGTTCGGCAGCGCGGTGGGATGGATCGTCGCGGGCACGCTGATCGCGGGCGGGCTCGCTGCACTTCTCACCCGTACGCCGGTGCCGCGACGCCAGCAGTGAGAACACGACTCACCACCCGCAGGGCGGTGACCATCCTGGTGGCCGCCCTCGCGGGCGGCGTCGCCGCCGGAGCCGTCGCCTGGACAGGGGATGACGGCTCGGTTGCCGACGGCTACGCCGCATCCAGCACGCTGCCCGACGACCTCACCTCACCGCCCCAGGCGGCGACTCAGGGACGAGTCGTCACCTCCGCACCTGACGGGCCCGATGCGTCATCGCCCGAGTGGGTGAGCATCCCTCGATTGGGAGTGCGGATGAGGGTCGTACCCACGGGCGTGGCACCAGACGGTGCGATGGCGCTACCGAGATCACCGGAGAAGCTCGGCTGGTACAAGTACGGAGGTCGGCCCCTGGATCGGGAAGGCTCGACCGTCGTCGCGGGGCACGTGGACACTGCGGCCGACGGGCCAGGGCCACTGGCAACGCTCGGAGGTCTCCGCCGTGGCGACCGCATCGACGTGGTCGCCGGTGGTGAGCGCGTGCGGTATGCCGTCACCTCGATCACGCGGATCGACAAGGACAAGATCGACCTCGACGCCGTGTTCGCCCATGGCGGGAGACCGCGCCTCCATCTGGTGACCTGCTGGGGGGCGTACGTCCGTTCATCGGGCGGCTATCAGGACAATCTGGTGGTCGCGGCACGGCGGGTCACCAGCTAGTCACGCGACGGCCAGGCGCCTGTGGTCACTCCTTCGGCGTGCCGATTCGAAGCCGGTTCCCGTCCGGATCGCGCAGCTCGATCTCACGTGCCCACGGAGCATCCTCCACGGGAACACCGAACTCCGATGCGGCTGCGTCGACGTCCAGCACCCGCAGATAGATCAAGGTGTCGGGCCGAGCGTCGCCCTGGTGCTCCGACAAGAACAGCCGCATCCCGAGCCCGCGCGCCACCTCGACGAACGCGGGGAATCCAGGCTCGAAGCGGTGCTCCCACTGCTTGGTGAATCCCAGCCGTGCGTACCAAGCGACGGCAACCTCAGCGTCGTCCACGTGCAGAACAGGAACGACCTCTTCGTCCATGCCGTCATGCTCGCACAGGCGCTGGACGTCCTGAGTCCCTAAAGGTCATCGGGGCCAGGTCAGTGGGTCAAGCAACTGGTAGAAGCCGAGACGGTCGGCGTCCAGGTCGATGCCGTACCCCTCCGCGAAGCCGTGGTCTGCTTCGCGGGCCGTGAGCTCGTCGGGCCAAGACTCGCGGGCGTTGGTCAAGAGCAGGGCGATGTCCGCGTAGGGGTCCGCGCGACCGAGGCGTCCGAGGTCGACCAATCCCGAAGCGCGGAGCGTGTCGGGGTCGACGAGAATATTCGGTAGGCAGAGATCACCGTGACAAACGACGCGCTCATTGCTTTCACGGCGGAGATTTCGAGCCAGTTCGTCTTCTAGCTGGCCGAGGATTGCCCTGGGTGGCACGTGCTGCACGTCTTCTGGCAAGAAGTCCCGCTGGACGCGGTTGGCGGCCACGGTCGTACGTGCGAGCGGCATCATCGTGGCCAGTCCGCGGTCGAAGGGGCAGGTCGCCGGCGGGATGTTGTGCAGCTCGCGCACGAGAGCCGTGATCGTGGGCCAGGCCTGCCGGAGCGCGCTTGCATCGAGCTGGGCAGCCGGAACACCTGGCACAGCGCGCGTCACGAGGCATGCGCCGTCGTCGGTCCGTCGCCACTCGAGCACCGACGGACCAGGGATGCCGGTCTGTTCCAGCCAGCGGATCCGATCCCGTTCGCCGGCCAGTTCCGCGGCCTGCTCGGCAGGTACGAGCTTCGCGTAACGCGCGGATTCGCGGTCGTGGAGCACTGTGGCTCCTGACTCCCCGATGGTGATCGACGACCACGTCGCACCATCGGCGGGCAGCAGATCGGCTTGCATGGGAGTGGGCTCCTTCATGACGCGGACGACTTTGCCGGGGATGTGAGTCACGCCGGATCTCGGTAGCGATCTGCGACTGTCTGTGCGCGGGTACGCAGGGAGGTACGTAGATCGAATGGCGCGAGTGCTTCGGCGTCGGTGCCGAGCTGCCACAGCGCCCACTCCGCGTGCCAGAGGTCCTGAAAGGTGAGCTCGAGGCGTAGCCAGCCGTCCGGTTCGGGTTCCTCGGTGCGGACGGCTTCCGCCATGTCCAGAAGGTGGTCTCGACGCGCCGGGTTCACGCGTACTTGGACGGGGATGTGGCCTTCGGAGAGGAACTGGGCGCAGCGCTGTGCCCAGATACGTTCGAGGTCGACCTGGTCTGGACGGTCTGCGGGTTCAGGCAGTTCGTGAGCGGTGCGGATCCGCGATATCCGCATGGTCCTGTCCGTGCCGGACTCGGTGGCCAGCAGGTAACCCTTGTCTCGTACGGTCACCAGACCGATCGGGTCCACGGTGCACCACCGCGGCGACTGGCCCCGGGACGCGTAGTGGATGCGCAGCTTGTGGCCGGCGAGGACGCCACCGCGAACGATGCTCAGGGTGGCGTCCGGGATGTCATCCCGAGACAGGCGGCGCGAGAGCAGGTCGGTCTCGGGGTCGACGAGGAAGCGTTGGGCCGCGTTGCTCGCGGCGATCTGGTGGCTTTGGGGAAGCGCATCGACGACCTTGCGCATAGCTGAGGCGAGAGCCGTTCCAAGGCCGAAGAGCTGGTCGCCGGCACCCGAGCCGGCGGCGAGCAGGGCGAGGGCTTCGTTGTGGTTCAACCCGGTGAGTTCGGTCCTGAAACCGGGAAGCAACGAGAACCCACCGTGTCGCCCACGTTCGGCGTACACGGGGACACCCGCTGCGGAGAGTGCCTCGATGTCGCGTAGGACCGTGCGGGTAGAGACCTCGAGCTCCCTGGCCAGCGCATCCGCGGTCAGCCGACCGCGCTGGCGCAGCAGCAGCACCAACGACACCAGCCGGTCAGCCCGCACAAGGCGACACGCTACCGAATACCCGACACAAGGTGTCGTGATTCAACGGCAGGGTTCAAGGCGACGCCGAACTAGCGGCGCTCGCGCAATCGGGGACATGCCCGACAAGATCAGAATGGAGCTGATGTGGGAATCGAACGAACGGCCGTCAATCCGGTGACGTGGTCGCTGGAGATGGGGTTCAACCAAGGAGAGGTCGTCACCGGCCACCCGCGGACCCTGTACTGCTCTGGGCAGACCGCGATGGGTGCCGACGGTACGCCCCAACACGAGGGAGACATGGCGGCGCAGGTGGCGTTGAGCCTGGACAATCTGGAGGCTGTCCTAGCCGCGGCGGGGATGTCGTTGGCCAACCTCGTCCGGCTCACCGTCTACACCACCGACGTCGACCTGCTCTTCCAGCACTACGGCGTGCTGGCATCGCGGCTGGGAGCCGCCCGAGTCACACCAACCACCACCATGCTCGGGGTGACACGCCTCGCGATCCCCGGCCAGATGATCGAGCTCGAAGGAACCGCAGTCGCCTGAAACGACCGCCGTCCTGCTCCCCGCGCTGGGCACCTGGCGCGGGCAGCAGGGCGAACCCCACGGCCTACGCTGCGATCTGCACCCTCTAATCGGCCCTGACGCGTCTCGTGTCGTAGGCCCACATCGCGATCTCGACGCGGTTGCGGGTGCCGAGCTTGGTCATCAACGATGCGACGTGGGTCTTGACCGTGCTGAGGCCGACGAAGAGCTCGGTGGCGATCTCGGCGTTGGTGCGGCCTCGGGCTACCAGCGCGAGCACCTCCTCCTCGCGCTCGGTGAGCGGGTCGGTGGGCTGGACCGGTGCCACCGGCGCCTGGTCGGCGAAGGTCGCGAGCAGCCGGCGGGTGATGTTGGGGGCGATCAGCGCGTCCCCGTTGGCCGCCGCGTGGATGGCCTGCACGAGGAGCTCCGGGCCGGCGTCTTTGAGCAGGAAGCCGCGGGCGCCGGCGCGGAGGGCGCCGAGGACGTACTCGTCGAGATCAAAGGTGGTGATCACGACGACCGCCATCGGGTCCTCCACGTCTGGCCCGGCGAGGCGCCGCGTCACCTCGACGCCGTCGAGCCCGGGCATACGGATGTCGACGAGGAGGACATCGGGACGCAGCCGGGTGGCCAGGTCGAGCGCCGCGAGCCCGTCTGCTGCCTCCCCGACGACCTCGAGGTCGGGTTGTGCGCCGAGGATCATCACCAGCCCGGTCCGGACCAGGTCCTGGTCGTCGGCTACGACGATTCGGATGCTCATGCCAGCGCCTCCACCGGCAGGACGGCCTCGACCACCCAGCCACCCTCGGGCGCCGGCCCCGCGGAGAGCGATCCGCCGAGGAGCTGGGCGCGTTCGGCCATGCCCAGCAGGCCAAACCCAGGCTCCGGGGCTGACCCCGGCTCGGTCAGTCCGTCGTCGCTGACACGCAGCCTGACGGCGTCGCCCTCCCGGCGTACGTCGATCCCGACGCGGGTCGCGCCCGGGGCATGCCGTACGGCGTTGGTCAGCGACTCCTGCGCGAGCCGGTAGAGCGCGGCGTCTACGGGTCGTGCCAAGTGAGTCAACGAACCGTCCAGCGAGACCTCGACGGTGGGTGTCGCGTCAGCGCGCGCCAGGGCAGGCAGGTCCGCGACGCCAAGCGGCGGTGAGTAGGACACGGTTTCCTCCTCGCGCAGCACCCGCACCATGGATCTCATCTCCGCCAGGGTTCGCGTCGCTTCAGACTCGATCGCGGCCAGGATCTCGGCAGCCTTCTCAGGCTGGATGCCGGCGACCACTCCACCGGCCTGCGCCTGCACCGCGATGGCCGAGACGTGGTGGGCCACGATGTCGTGCAGCTCGCGCGCCAGCGCGACCCGCTCCTGATTGCGGATCTCCCGCTGTTGGCGATGCCAGAGGTCCGCGCGGTATCGGAACACCGCCGCGAGGGCGACGAACAACAGCAGGAGGACGGTCCCGCCGAAGATGTCGGCCCAGCCCGCGGCGGACGCGTACATCCCGAGCGCGACGACGACTGTCACGAACGCCGTCCCCAGGACTACCTCCGGTCCCGAGCCCCACCGCACGAGGGAGTAGAGCAGGATCAGGACGGCCATCATGGAGTAGAGGCCGAGGTCCCCGGCGTCCGCAGTCAGCTGGAGGATCGAGAGCAGCCCGACGGCCGCCCACCCGACCAGGGCGGCCAGCAAGGGGTGGCTCCGCCGCCAGAGCAGGACAGGCATCACGGCGAGGGCGAGCACCGTCACCAGGGGGCGCCAGGCCAAGTCCGGACGAACGATGCCCTCGATCAAGGCAGCCGCCGCGAACACGCCCACCAGCAGCCAGTCGAGACGACCGATGGGTGGGGCGTCGGCAGGCCGCGGCTCATGCCAGAGGGAGCGCCGGAAGGTGACCACGGCCCCAGCCTAGGGATCGGCGCGCCTCGGCGTACCCGCCGAAAGAACGAGAGCGAGACCATTCCATCGGCCAGGCGAGGTCCGGCCTCCGGGCCGATGTGCCCCGCCGCCGGGCTCAGTGATCGTGGACCTACCGATCCTCACCACGACAACGGAGCCCATGATGAGCACACGTCAACCCACCACCACCCTGGAAGACCAGCCGGTCCCGGTGAGAGCCAAGCTCGCCGCAGCGTGGACAAGCTTGATGTTCCTGTACGCCTACGTGGACATTCTCAACTTCTTCACGCCCGGCGTCATCGAGGACATCCTCGACGGCCGGGTCTTCGAGTTCGACCTCTCCCAGACCTTCTCGACCGCGGCGCTGACCCTGATGGCCATCCCGATCTTCATGGTCGTGCTGTCGGTGACGCTGCCCGCCCGGGTCAACCGCATCACGAACCTCGTCGTGGCCGCGGTCTACGTCCCCGTCACGGCATTCAACGTGGCGGGCGAGTCCTGGCTGTGGTTTTACGGCCTTGGCGTCGTACTGGAGTTGATCCTTCTCGCCCTCATCATTCGGTACGCCTGGACCTGGCCCCGCACCTCGCCCTCGGCGACCATCGCGACCAGTCGCGACCGTGCAACCGTCCGCGCCCAGCAGCAAGCGTGAAACCACGAGCGGTTCCGTCGTGCCAGCGGCGGTATCGGCTCGCTCAACCAGCGGACGTACGACGAAGGCCAGGCATCATCGCGATGCCTGGCCTTCGTGGATGGTGCGCCATCAGGGACTCGAACCCGAACCCAGTGAGAAGCGGACGGGAGTTCTCGCGGGTGCGGGGGAGTGCTCGGAAATGTGCCCTGACCTGCGGCGATGCTCGCTCGGGTGTCTGGCGCGTGCTCGCTGATTCGGGCCGTTTCGCGTTGAAAGAGGGAGCATAAACCGGAGGCCATCCTTTGGTGCCACACGCGTCCCGCGCTGGCAACTTGGCGCGCGGGGCTCCGTCGAGTGGTTTGGCGAGACGGCGCGCCAAGTCGGAGTCAGACAGGCGGCCACGCGTGAAAGCATCGTCGCACCGACTTATGCCAGGGTTCCCCGCCGTCGCGGTAGCCCTTGCCTGGCTCTCCCGTGCGTTCGTTGACGACCAGCGGCGCCAGTGATGGCTCACTCCGATCGATGCATTCTTGACTGACGAGGTCAAGTATTCGGTTCATATGGTGACCCACAGGGACGTCGGGGTCGAAGTCGATGGCGCGGGCGAGCTCGCCGTAGGTGAGGGTGCTGCGCCGCATCGCGGCAGTGATCAGGGCTGCTCGGGCTCGTTCAGCGAGAATTTCGTAGTCCACGGAAGAAGCCTGCCAGGTTCGCCGGTGAACTCTTGTGGGACTACTACGAGCCCCGCTTCGCGTCCCGCCGAAGGCCCACCGTCTCGGCTCCCCTACCCAAAGATCGTGGTCGAACGCGGCGGAGTGGGGCAGGTCGGCCGTCCCGCGGCCGGTTACTCGGGCTCGGCAAAGGCGTTGAGCGGCTCGCTGAACTCTGGGCCAGCGTGGATAGAAAGGTGTCCATCGTCGTCGATCTGGGCGAGCTGCTTCGTAGCGGACCCGCTCCACCAGCAAAGGTGAGGGGTTGATAGGGCCAGGGGCGTCTGAGTAACCCAGGATTGGTGTGTCCACAGCTCCCCGGACACGCCGGGGTGGTTCAAGGTGTAGGTGGTCGATCTGTCGTCTTGCACAGGACTGTGAAGAGCGGTTCTTTTCGCTCGTAGCCTTACCAGTCGGTCTCGTCAGCAAGACTGTCGTCGTGACGAGGGGTCACCAGTCGAAATCGAAGAGGTGCGCAGATGCGCGACGTAGGGGGAGTTGCAGTGGTGAGCGCGATTCAAGTGCGAGCGCCTAGATGGTGCGCATGACCGGCAAGAAGAGCACTGCGAAGCTCCATCACTATGTGCCGCAGGGGTACCTTCGGGGATTCGCGACGAGCCAGGAGCGCATCAGGGTCGTGCCCCTTGACTGCTCCCGACCGCCATACACGCCCAGAGTGAAGAACGTGGCTGCGCAGAACCACTTCCACACGGTCGGCGAGTTCGAGGAGCCAGACGCGTTCGAGAAGGTGCTTAGTGAAGTCGAGGGCCAGGCCCTCAGTATCATCAGGGGCTTTGCCAACGGCGAGTTTCCTCCCTCCGAGGAGAACAGGTGGGCCTTTGCCCACTACACGGCCTTGCAAAGCGTGCGCGGGCCAGATACCCGGAGGACAATCGAGCACCTCCGCGCGACCGTGGTTCGGCTGGAGGTAGGTGTCGGTGGTCGCAAAAACGTCGGTACTTGGATCCAAAACAACCTTGGGTTCGATCCGACGTCCGAGCAAGAGGATCGAATCTGGGACGAGGCCACCCAGCCCGGTGGACCGCCGATCGGATTCTCCAACCTGGCTCACATCCAGAACACGGTCGAGACCGCAATCGAGTTGACGCCCTACCTTGCGACCCGTCCCTGGACACTCGTTCGCTTCGACCGACGCTCCCTCATCACATCGGATGCTCCAGTCAGCCTGGTGCGCCGACCGGACGACGAGCCATGGGAAGGAGTCGGCTTCGCGACGGCATGGGGCGTCACCTTCCCGCTCACTCGCAAGCTGGGGCTGCTCATGAGTGATCCCATGGCGATGTTGGAAGGTGTCGGAGCGGGAGATCCGCGTGTCCAGCAATTCCGCGAGATGGTGCTTGCCGGACGGATCGACCGAATCCAGTCCGGGACCACAGCAATGGAGAAGTTTTTCAACACGCACACGGCGGAATCGGCAAGGGAGTACGTCTTCCACCACCCCGAAGACGAGCGATACGTCCCTGTCAATCTGCCCGAGCCGGACCTGCTCAACATCAAGCCGATGGGCGGTCTCGTTGATATGGATTTTGACGGTGAGCCGCTGTTCGCATCCGATTGACGGCTCTTCACAGATGAGGGTGTGTGACGGTTGGGGTCTGATTGTCGCGCGTCATGATTCGTGGCAGGGCTGTTGAGTCAGTCCTGAAGGAGAATCTGAAATATGTCAGAATCACCCTCGATCCCGGCTGAGAAGAAGACCCGGATCGTGTTGAGCGTGTTGGCAGGCGAGATGACGATCGCCGAGGCGGCACGCAAGGAGATGGTGTCCGAGCAGTCGATCGGTCGTTGGAAGGCCGACTTCCTCGAGGCGGGCAAGACCGCGCTGGCGGCCGGTCCGGGCCGTCGACGCGTGAGTAGCAACTCGAGGCCGAGGTGGCCGACCTGACCCAGGCCTTGGGCGAGGCCGCGGTCGAGAACCGGATTTGGAAGAAGTCGGCGGAGGGCCGGCCCGGCCCTTCGAGGACCTCGAGGTCGTGTTGAAGCATGGGCTGGCGCATCCGGCGTCGGGGCACCGCAAGGTGTGGGCGATGGTCCGCCACGACGGCCACGTCGTGTCTATGGCGACGGTGCTGAGGCTGTTGCGTGACGAGGGGCTGATCCTGCCCGCGGTCTACCAGCGCGGACGCCGCCGGTCGGCAGAGCGCCGCAAGGCCGCGTTCGCGAACGAGCCGACAGGTCCGAACCAGGTGTGGCAGCTGGACTTCTCCGAGTTCGAGACCAAACGCGGCGGCACCTGGCGGCTCGCCGGCTGCCGGGACTACTGGTCGAAGTACGAGTACCCGTTCCACGTCTCATCGACGGCGAACAAGCACGACGCGATCGATGCGATCGAGCTGGCCCTGGCCGAGTTTGAGACCTTGTTCGGCCACCCGGACATGCCGGCGACGGTGATCGCCGAGCGGGTGGGCTGGACTGGGTCGATCACGTGGTTCCGTGACAACGTCCGGCGTCTGCGGCCTGAGCATCGGCCAGTCGATCCGTCGGACCGGTTGACCTGACTGCCCGGTGACGCGGCGCAGTGCGACCTGTGGTTCCCGCCGCGCAAGATCAGGCTCGAGGACGGCACCCAGGCGCTGCTGCCGGTGCTGGTGATCACGGCGGCGCATTCACGGTTCACGCTCGCGACGATGCTCCCGTCTCGCCATACCGAGGATCTGCTGCTGGGCATGTGGGAGCTGCTGCAGCAGCTCGGTGCGGTGCCGCGTCGGTTGATCTGGGACAACGAGCCCGGCATCGGACGCGGCAAACGGCACGCCCACGGCGTCGAGGCGTTCACCGGCATGCTGGCCACCACGCTGCAGCGGCTCAAGCCGTACGACCCGGAGTCCAAGGGCCTGGTCGAGCGTCGTAACGGGTTCTTCGAGACCTCGTTCATGCCCGGCCGCGACTTCACCTCACCGGCCGACTTCAACACCCAGTTCAGCGACTGGCTGATCAAGGCGAACGCCCGGATCGTGCGCACCATCCGGGCGCGTCCGGTCGATCTGCTCGAGGCCGACAAGACGGCGATGCTGCCCCTGCCGCCGGCGCCGCCCACGCTGGGGTGGATCAACCGGGTCCGGCTGGGCCGTGACTACTACGTCCGCGTCGATGCGTCCGACTACTCCGTCGACCCGAGCGTGATCGGCCGGTTCGTCGACGTCCATGCAGACCTGTCCCGGGTCGAGGTCCGCCACGGTGGCCGTCTGGTCGCCAGCCATGACCGGGTGTGGGCACGCGCGATGACTGTCACCGACCCCGCTCACGTGACCGCGGCGAGGGTGCTGCGCGAGCAGTATCAGCGTCCCCGGCCGATGGCCGATGATCCGCACGACGGCCTGGTCAGGGACCTCGCCGACTACGACCGCGCGTTCGGCCTGATCGTCGGCGAGGTCGCGTGATGGCCGCGAAGACGAAGACCGACGCGACTGAGGCGCTCAAGCAGCTGACCTACCTGGCTTCGGCGATGAAGGCACCCCGGATCATCGAAGCAGCCGCGCGACTCGCCGACCACGCCCGCGACGCCGGCTGGACCCATGAGGAATACCTCGCTGCCGTCCTCGAACGCGAGGTCGCCGCCCGCAACGCCTCCGGCGCCCAACTGCGCATCCGCGCCGCGGGGTTCGCAGCCCGCAAGACGATCGAGGAGTTCGACTTCGACGCCCAACCTGCCGTCCGTCAGCAGATCGCCGCCCTCGCCTCCGGCGGGTTCCTGACCGAGGCCCGCAACGTCGTGCTCCTCGGACCGCCCGGCACCGGCAAGACCCACCTGGCCACCGGGCTCGGTATTGCCGCCGCCAACCACGGGCATCGGGTGCTGTTCGCGACCGCAACCGACTGGGTCATCCGCCTGTCCGACGCCCACCGCGCTGGCCGGCTCCCGCACGAGCTCGCCCGACTGCGCCGCTACGGCCTGATCATCGTCGACGAGGTCGGCTACCTGCCCTTCGAACAAGACGCAGCGAACCTGTTCTTCCAACTCGTCTCCAGCCGCTACGAACACGCCTCGCTGATCCTCACCAGCAACCTGCCGTTCAGCGGCTGGGGCGGCGTCTTCGGCGACCAGGTCGTCGCCGCCGCGATGATCGACCGTGTCGTCCACCACGCCGACGTCCTCACCCTCAAAGGCGCCAGCTACCGACTACGCAACCGCGGCATCGACACCCTGCCCAGCATCCGCGAGACCGCCGACCACCAACCCCACTAGGCTGCCCCCACACCGTTCACTTTTCGGCCGTCGAAACCGACCAAAGTTCGAGCGCCGCCGACACTAGGCGATGTCTCGTTGCCCGCTACCCGCGCTCTCCCTATTGGATGTTGGCGGCGACCCCACTACGAAGCGCTTTTGCTATCAGCGAAAGTTCTACCTGTACTACGGCGACACCGTGGTCGAGAAGATGCGAGTCTACGTGTACCTCGGCAAGACCGGGATGAGGATCATGCCGCTTTCCCGGGCAGTGGCGTTGGTGGAAGAGGCAAGCGCAAGGCAGAAATCATCAACCGTGGCGGGACAGTCCGCTATGACACAGGACGTTAGGAAGGGAGCATGGGACTCGTAAGGCCACGAGTTTGGATATGGCCCTCGACTGACGAGAGCGTCCTTCATCTCCAGGTAGGCCGACTCCTTCACGAACTGGACCCCGCGACCCTCGACGTGCCGGCTGATCTCAGGAAGAGGCTGCTGCGCTGGGTCGAGACGTTCATGGACCAAGGGCCGATGTGGGAATGGGACGACCCTGAAGTCTGGCGTCAGTTCGTGTGGCCGGGTTTCGGCTAGCGGCCGATCTCCAAGAAGCTCTATGGCCTCAGTACGAGGTCTATTACACGGACCGCTTGGAACCTTCCTCCAACTTCCCCTAGATCCCCTCTGCGCGGCGTCGCTCGGCGTAGGCCCGGGTGTCGGGTCGTGGGTCATGCGAGTGACGACGGCCATGTGCAGGGCTGGTTAACCGCCGGTCACCGGGGCGGGCTTGAGCCGGTAGCGGGTGGTGTTCTCGAACGAGCCGGGGATCGGACTGACGCCGGCGAGGGCGGCGAATGCTGCTTTGAAACGGACCCGCCGGCGCGTGACCAGGCGGCGTAGACGTCCGCGACGGTGACCGGGCCGATGCAGGTCTTGTCCAGTAGTTCGGCGGCCTTGCTGTCGCGTACGAGGTCGATCATCTGGGCGTGGTTGGCCGCGAGATCCTCGTTGAGCGCGACCACTCGCTTGGCCAGCCGGACTGCCTCGGCGCGAGCGGTGAGCGTCGCGAGGTCTTCAATGCGGGTGCGCCAGCGCGCGACATCGCCGATCTGGCTCGCGGTCACTGCACCGGCACCCTCACGCTCTGGGCCTCGAGGAGCGCAACCGACAACGTTCCAAAGTCTCCGGCAAAGCGCCGACAGGAGTTCGAGCGTCACGATCTTCCGCCCGGAAACGACCGCTTCCGGACACGTCAACGAAGAGACAGGTGCCGGCTCAGTGGGTATCAGGTTCCGCGCTGATCCCGGCCAGTTTGTGGCAGGGGTGCGCATCTAGAGCGCGCCGAGTAGCGGCTTGCGGTTGCTGAGCCACAAGGCAAGGGTGGCGCCAGCACCGAGCAGCATGATCGACCCTGGCAGCAACGCCACTCTGAACTTGTCCCCGGCTTGTTCCTCGCAGTCGGCGAGTGCCTCGAGCTCGTTCGTCAGAACCTCGCTGCCGATGTGTGCGCTACCGAAGTAGATGTCGTAGACGTTGCCACAATCCACACCTTGCCGCTCCAGGTCGACCGGGACGCGGGGATAGATGGTGGTCACCATGAACGATGCCCACCAGATGGACGCAGCGACTGTGATGACGAGCGACACGAACCACGGCTTGGACAGTCCCCGTCTCATTTCGCTAGCCGACCTGCTTGATCCGGACGATCATCGTTCTCCATCTTCCCCATTTTCTCGGATTGGTCTCCGTGCACACTCACCCTGTTGACGAAGGTGTGATGAACGTAGAGGACAAGCCGCGTTGGGTCTCACGAATCGAGAACGCGGTTGAGGTTGACCCGCGGCAGAGGCGGGATCGGATATTCACACTCCCGGCGTGTTGCCGCTCTGCGAGGAGGAGTCCGGGGCGCCCGTTTCCGGGCGAGATGGAAGGTGCCCCGCCCCCACCAGGTGGGGGCACCGTCACACGGGAACGACGTGGTTTACTGTCTCTGCTTCCGAAGGGTCGCAGCGCTATACACGGCGAGTCCGGCTACGAGAGCGGCCGTGATGATGGCGAACTCGACGGGACCGATCGATCCGCCGCCCAGGACGACGACGATGCCGTAGATGATGAGCATCACGGCATAGCCGACCAGAATTCGGGTTAGCGTACGCATCGGTAGATCCTGCCCTTGTAGGTCTTCCCACGGTAGCCGTTCACCTTGAGCGTGGCCCACGGGGAGAAGTTCGAGCAGTAAGAGTCCCGGGATCCCGACACACGACTTGAGGTGCCGCTGCCAGATCGGACGGGAGAATAGTCGTCATGCCCGAACGAGCCCCGGTGTCACTCGACCTCAGCAATGCCGAGCGCTACATGCTGGCGCACGGACTCAAGGGCTGGGACGGGCCCACCGAGTGCACCGAGTCGCTGGCTCGAGCGTTCGGTTTCTCGGACCTCGAGGAGTTCGTCGACGACGGGAAGCGGATCGCTGATGCGATCTGGAGGCGCGAGCCTCTCACGACTGACGACTGGACTCGCGCGCTGTTTGCACTCGAAGTTGGTTGGGTGAGCGTTGTTGTCGGGTATGCCAACGAGTGGTACAGCGTGCACGGCTGGTCAGACGGCCGCTCGTTGGCAGTGCTCCGTAGCCTCCAGCGAAAGATCCCGTGGCAACGCGAGGCCGTTGGGCCCTGACTGGGCGTGCCGGGTTGTACGAGGGCCGGGATGAATCGGCCCCGTGTCTGGTGGAGGCTCGGGGCGATTCAGAGCTGATCGACTGGTGGTACGCGGATGACCCCTTTGGCCAGGCGGTAGGACTGGCGGCCTAGTTCCGCCGCGCTTGCGAGAGGTCGGAGAGCGAGCGCTCGAGTCCGGGTTCGAGCTACCGATCGCGGGTCGCCGAGGCGGCGGCTCTCGCGCCATTCGCCGATCAGGCCGGTGGCAGCGCTCCAACACTGGCGCGACGATGCGCCTCTCGGCTTCGCCGAGGTCGCCACACCGCTGAACCAGCGCGAGATCTACCTCTGGTAGAGGCCATCTGCGTCGATTTGGTCCCGGAAGGGACAAAGTGATATGAATCGCCCATGAAAACTTGGGCAAGTGTCCGAGTCACGGCTGCCGCGGTTGCGGTCACCGTCGTGGCCGGACTTCTCGGGGCGGGCCTACCGCTCGCCAGCGCGGCGCCAGCTGCCGCTGAAGACACTGGTGGCGTATTCGTACCCGTCACCCCAAAGCGCATCGTCGATGCCAACACGTGGGGTCCGGCAAGTACAGGCAACTTCAACGCGAATGAGACTCGCTCTTACCAAGTCACGGATGTCGGCGAGGTTCCAGCTTCCGGCGTATCTGCAGTCGTGATCGACCTCGCCGCACACGGAACGACTGCGGCGACGAGTTCGTACATGACGGCCTGGGCCTCAGGGACGCCGCGACCGGTGGTATCTAACCTCTACTACGACAACGTCAACGTTCCCAGGTCCAACACCGCGATCGTGCCGGTCGGCGACGACGGCAAGTTCAGCCTCTACAACTACATCGGCACAACGAGCGTGACCGTCGACATTCAGGGCTACTTCACCACCGGCGGCGCCGTCGGTGGTGGGTTCGAGGCGATCACGCCAACGCGAATCGCCAACACCGCGGGGTCAGCCGGAGCGGGGCCCAACGTCCCTCAGCAGCGCTTGGCAACCGACGCCAGCGTTGACATCCAGGTTGCCGGTCTGGGTGATATCCCTACCGACGCGACCGCAGTCTTCGCAAACATCGAAGCGCGAAACGCCACCGCCCCGGGTCAGCTCAAGGTCGGTCCGGGTGGCGCCAGCATGACAAGCTCTTATCCCGCTGCCATGGATTACGGCACGTCCGGTCCGTACGACTCGGGTGTCAACATCAAGCTGAACGCCGACGGGAAGTTGCGCGTCACGAACTACAAGGGGTCATCGGTCGACGTCAAGGTCGACGTTCAGGGCTACTTCACCGGCACTGCCGGTGAGGGAAGCGTCTTCCACCCCATGAACCCCGCGAATATCTACGCGACCGGAACGACGGACCCTGCCGCGCAGTTGCAAGCCGGAGAAACACGCCTGGTTCAGGTGGAGGGCGTCGCAGGCATCCCTTCCGACGGCTCCGTGACGGCTATTCCTATGACCGTCTCAGTGAAGGCATGGACGGCATCGGGAACGGTCACCGTCTTCAACGCCGACGACGAGATGCCCGGCACCACCACGTCGTCCTTCACCAAGGATCTTGGCGACCCATGGAACGGGATCACCTCGACTGCGATCGTTGGGGTCTCCGGTGACGGTCAGGTCGCAGTCCATAACACCAGCACGCAGCCCGTGGTCGTCACTCTGACGGGGCAGGGATGGTTTGCCGATCCCCGTCTTGCCGACGTAGAGCCAGAGCCGGCACCTGAAGGAACCGCGCACGTGTCGGGCACGGTCATCGAGAGCGACACGCCAGCTGCCGGTGCCGAAGTCGCGGCAGGGATCTGGCCAAATGCTGACTATCTCGCGAACGCGCCTGCCGATGTCGACCTGCCGATCTGGCGTGTCCCTGCGACAACTACCAACGACGCGGGCGACTTCGAAATCGACGTGGACACAAGCCAGGTCCCGGCTGAGTTCGTCAATCCGGATGGATCGGTGGATCTCCAGATCTTGGCCGAGGACGAAGGTCTCGGAGCTCCGACCTTCACACCGGCCCCTGTGATCGCAGAGGAGACCAGCGAGGTCGCGAGTTTCTCCACGGTCGACGATGACGAGGCAGCCGAGCCCCCGCATCTTCGGATGGACCTCTCGACCGGATCGACGACCAACACCAATGACCCCGAGTCGGAGTGGGAGACTGACGTGGAGCCTGCGGAGGTCGTTTCTCTGCAAACGACCTCGGAAATGATTGACGCGCCGACGTCACCGCTTTCCGTTACCGCCGAGGATCTCTTCCCAAGCGAGTGGACCAGCGAGACTGTCGCAGAATCGAACGCGAGGACGGCAGCGATGCTGAACGGGACGGAGTCCGTATCCCCGGGCGCAGCCAGCGCAAGGGCCGGCGGTGTGCCGTGCATCAGTAACCAGCCGACCGGCGAGGTCCGCAACGGTGTACAGGAGCGGTTCGGTTCGATCTACAACTGGAGCGGTGCCCCGGTGAGCTGGACTCAGCGGACAGGAGCAACTCATACGCTCGGAGTTGCGGCCAGCTACGACGGAGGTTCGTACCGTCCCAGCGGCACGATCAGTCTTTCCCGAACCAAGAGTTCGGGTGGCTCCGTGACGAAGAAGGGTCAGGTGAATCGGACCTGGTGGAACAAGGTCAACTACCGTCAGTTCCGGACGGGATGTGCGGGCACGATGACCACGTACTGGCGCCCTTCCTCGTGGAACATGTTCTTTACGAAGTCCGAGCCTTCGGTCAAGAAGAATTGGCGGGAGCAGTGCACAGCGATGGATCCGGGCGACACCTTCGAGAAGACTCGAGGCAAGTCGTACACCAAGTCCTCCGCCATCAGCCTCGCTGGGGTGAGCCTGTCCGCTCAGGCCGGCTACACCCGAGCGACGAAGTTGCTCTTCAACTTCAAGAAGAAGTCGATCATCTGCGCCAACAGCAGCGTCGGACCCCTGACATCACGAGCTGTGCAGGCACATCCAAGATGATCCGTCGCGTAGCCTGTGGCGTCGTCATCCTCTGCGTCAGCGTATTCATGAGTGCATGCTCGGCTGAGCAGGGGAGAAGCGATGCCACAGGCACGCCCAAGCCGGAACTACTCGTTGCTGGTGACGGCGGGTGGACAAATCTCGGATTCAACGCTGCGGGAACCAGAACGGCGAGCATCTGGGTGAGTACGGTGTGTCTCTCCACTCCAGGAGGCGTAAGGATCGACGGCGCAGAAGCGCTCAAGGTCAGCGGCGACTTGAGTATCGCCGACGTGACCGTCTTTGCACCTCGAGACGGAGTAACGCCTCTGAAGATCCTGGACACGTCGCTACCGGATGCGGAGCCATTCCGCGGTCGCGACGAGGTGACCCGCGAGTGCTCGCAAGGTGTCGAGAATGTTGCTGTCGAACTACACAAGGGTGAAGCTAAGGCAGCGTCGCTCGAAGGTATTCGACTGCGCTACACCGCCGAAAATGGGGGCAAGGGATCGCTTGTGCTTCCCGTCGCCGTTGCAATGTGCGAGAGCAACGACCCGAATACGTCCTGTACCACGGGTTCTTGATGTGGTCCGCCGGCACCCCGACCAACGTCGGGGTGCCGGCGAGTCAATGCGCGAGCAGAGGCGGGATCGAACATCACACCCCCTCGGCGTCTGCGGCTCTGCGAGGTGGTGTCCGGGAACGACCGTTTTCGGTCGTGTCAGATCCGAAGGGTGCCAGGCAGCCGGTAGGGGTTGCCAGCCTGCGCCGGCTGGTTTTGCCGTCGGACTGTCTGGGTCTCAGGTCGGGATCGGCGTTGCCGGACCGGCCACTTCCACGCGTCGTGCTCGCGGATCACGTCGATGCGGTAGCGCGAGTACTTCCGGTCGAGGGAGGCGTACTCTTCCGAGTCAGAGGCGATGCTGACGGTGAACTCGACTGACACCGCATCCGGCTCTTTGGCGTTGTCGGCGCTGGCGGCACGGACCCACACGGGCTGCGGGGTCGTAGTAGACCTGGGTGTTGTCGACGACGTTCGACAACGAGGCCATAGCGACGTTTGAATACGAGGCCACCCAGACAGATTGGATGGGTGATCTCAGTGGAGGATTGGGCTCTGATCCGGCGGCTGGTTGCGGACGGTATTCCGCAGCGTCAGGTCGCGCGGGATCTGGGGATCGGTAGGTCGACGGTTGTGAATCGCCCCGGGTCTGATGGAGGCTCTGGTGTGTCCACTCTAGGCGACGGTCAAAGTCTGGGGCAAGCAGGTCATGGCTGTCGGACCGTTCCCTCCGCGTCGCTCGTGCAACCACTGCTGGGAGAACCGAGTCCAGGCGTTCCGCCGCATCTGGCCAAATTCATGGAGTCTGTTGCGGTCGAGTTGCTCGCGCGCGGTTGAGGTCACGTAGTGGTAGAGGGCTTCTTCGGCCTCGTGCCACTCGGCGAGCGCCTCGTCACAGTTGATCCAGCGAGACCGCCAGTTGAAGAACGGCTCGGCCGAGCTCAACAGTGTGACATGCCGTGAGGGCGAAGCCGATGCTGGCGCCGGTGCTGAGGTCTGAGACGCCGAGGATTACCGTCGCCGACGCCCCTGTGATCCAAATCAGGTTCTGAGTCGCTGTGGCGTAACGCTGCCAGCCCCGGCGGCTCGCTCGCGCATAATCGCGATCGGCTTACCGTTGCGCCCGCACTAATTCGGCCAGCCGATCTGCGGTCACGCCGACTTCGAGCTCTCTAGTCGGAGACTGGCCGGGGACTCGTCGGTTGGCCCGGTAGGCGTTGTCTCCACGAGATGTCGAGCGCCAAGGTCTGAAAGTTCATGACGCGAGTCAAACAGAACCAAAGCGACGACTTGGGCAGATCGGGGTGGTCGTTCAGGCCGTGGGGTGTCCTGACCGGGAGAATCGCGGCGGTAAGAAGTAGGTCGGCCCAGCCGGGGCGGCGGGCGAGAACCTTGTCCGTCCGCAGCGGCCGGTCAAATACACCACGGGCTCACCGCACGCCCAGTACTGCGCACCGGTGGAATGCCGCGGTTGTACCTGGCATTCCGGGCCCGGTGAATTGGTATGTCGGTCGGAGAAGCGCGGTGCTCTTTGGCACGGGCTGCTCAGCCAGGACGCTCCTCCACCTGTCCGCTCATCACGATGGCGTTGTAGATGAACTGCCACCTTGCAGCGGTCCGCGGTGCGTCCCCTCGGAACTTGATGCCAGCGAGCATGTCGATGTCGACCTGCGGGAGGTTATTGGCTTCGGCGAACTCCTGAAGCGACTCGGGAACATCGACCGTCGTTGGGGTGGACTGGACGACTCGCCCAAGAATATCGGCGAGCGTTACGCCGAGCGCTGTAGCGAGTTTGTGCAGAACCGCGACACCTGGTCGGCTTCCGGTTCCGTGCTCGACTGTCGAGAGGTAGGACTTACTGACGCCCGCACGTTCGGCGAGTTCGGTCAGAGAGAGCCCTTTGTCGGTGCGGAGTGTTCGGATACGTGTGCCTATCGCCTTGACGTCGTCTGGATTGCGTGAGGTGTTCGGTGCGTTCATGGTCGCTTCTCCTTGCGTGTGGGCGAGTTGACGCCGACGGCAAGCACACGCAGGACGTCTTCGCCTTTCTGGTTGTCGAAGTAGGGGTACGGGCGTGCGGAGACCCGGAACTGTCCGGGCGCTCTGAGGCATGCCATGTCGGCGACTTCATCCACGAGCTCGCCTTCGGTTGCGCGGAAGATCGGGTGCGTTCGTGGCACCGACTTCTTGGGTGGGATGAAGATGTTGAGGTGGCGTGACCACGACGCATGGCGGACGCGGAGTTCGGGGCGCGGGTTGGTCTTGCTCGTGCCGAACTGCAGCCGCACGAAGAAGGCGGGGGCCGCGGAGAGGCGCACGAACCGTCGGGCCGTTGCCTCGAGGCTGGCTGCGTAGAGGTTGCTGACTGCTTCGAGTGCGTCCCAGCCGAAAGGGCGTTCAGCGAAGTCCTTCGTGACAAGCCGGCGGGGAAGGACGAGTTCGCTCGCGCCTACATCAGCGAGCCACTCGACGTCGAGCTGTCTTGATTGCCGGGGCGTGCTGCGGCCCGGGGTGCAACGGAAGTTCGTCGACAGAGTGAACCCTGGAAGGAGGGTGTGGCAGATCTCGTGGCCGAGCGTGAAGTTCTGTCTGGGGAGCGACTCGAGAGCGTTTAGCTGGACTCGGAGCTGGCCGTCCTTGTTGATGAGGCAGCCAGAAAAGGTGTCGATGGTTTCCTCGACGTCAACGATGGCCTGGATGCTCGCCAGCAGGCGCAGGTCCACGGGAGGGCGGGTGACCTCTCCCAGGTCGACCAGGTCGGCAGCCAGGTCTTGGATGACGTCCTCAGGTGATGCCCGCGGGCGTTGCCGCATGGCGATCTCCAGCGCTGAGAGCCCCTCTATCCCGGTCATCCTCACTAACGATAGCCCGTTCGCATTGACGAACGGTACAGCGGCGTGTCATCCTGATTCGTGTTTGCGAACGATAGATGATCGTTTGCGAACGGAGAGGCGCGGCAGCCGGCCGGGCCAACGAACGAGGGGAGTGCACAATGACCGCAACTGCCTCACCCGGAGGCCCTCCGCCCTCCGGCGCCCCTGTGGCCGCAGGCCACGGATCGGCCCCGCCTCGCGGCATCGGCAACGTCCCGCGGTCCACGACTGAAACCGGCAAGTTCGGACGCCTGTTCCGCGGCCTGACCCCGCTGGTTCTCGACGACGCGCAGATCCAGAACGTCGTCGCTGCGATGGTTGACCAGCCGGACCAGCCAGGCGGCGGCTGGAGCGGTGAGCCGACTCCTTCGGACGCGACGCTGGCGGCGGGGTGGACGTACTTCGCGCAGTTCGTCGACCACGACATCACCTTCGACCCGACTTCGATGCTCGACCAGGCCAACGACCCGGACGCTCTCGAGAACTTCCGCACGCCGCGCTTCGACCTGGACTGCCTCTACGGCCTCGGTCCGTCCGCTAACCCCTGGCTGTACGACGGCAACGACCCTGACAGACTGCTTCTCGGCGTAAACCCGCCCGAGTTCCTGCAGCGCGACCTCAACCGCAACCACCAGGGCCGAGCCCTCATCGGCGACCCCCGCAACGACGTGCACGTCATCGTCGCGCAGCTCCACCTCGGGTTCGTCGAGTTCCACAACCACGTCGTCGACCGCGTACGCGCTGACCCGTCCCTCGTGACTGGCGTCCCCGCCACCCCCGTGGGCGGTTGGGGCGGCGGACCTGCCGTCACCGGACAGCCGACCTTCGGCCAGATCGTCACGCTCGTCCGGTGGCACTACCAGTGGCTCGTGCTCACCGGGTTTCTCCCGCTCATCGTCGGCCAGGCAACCGCCGACGAGGTGCTCAAGCGCGACAAGCACGGCCGGCTTGACGCCGCCCTCAAGCTGTACAACGTCCGCCGCAACCCGTGGATGCCGGTCGAGTTCTCGGCGGGCGCCTACCGCTTCGGTCACAGCCTCGTCCGCGACGCGTACCTCCTCAACGGAGGACTGACGCCGTTGCCCGTGTTCTCCGTGGAGGGTGACTCCAACCCACTCGCTGACCTCCGCGGCTTCCGGCGCATACCGACCGGATGGGAGATCGAGTGGCACCGGTTCTTCGACGGCCTGCCGACCTCAGGCGGCGAGACCCAGCGAGCGCGGCTCTTCGACATCCGCATCTCGAGCCCGCTGCACTCCCTGCCCGCCTCGATCGACCAGATGCGTCGGTCGCTCGCGTTTCTCAACATCAAGCGCGGCGTCGCGCTCGAACTCCCGAGCGGCGAAGACTTCGCCGCCGCGACCGCCGGCAAGCTCCGCATCGACCCCGCGACGGTCGCCATCCAGACCGGGCTGCAGCACCCGGCGCCCCTCTGGTTCTGGTTCCTCAAGGAGGCAGAGGTCACTCGAGGTGGCCAGTCGCTGGGCCCCATCGGCGGCCGCGTGGTCGCTGAGGTTCTCATCGGCCTTACCCAGAATGACCGCTCGTCCTTCCTGCGGGCCCAGCCTGACTGGCGCCCCACGCTGGGAGCAACTGCCGGGGAATTCGGTATCGCCGACGTCCTCACGGTCGGGGGAGTCAGCGTCTGAACGTCTCGGGTGGCGGCCGGATCGAGGTCTTCGGGCCGGCCGCCGCGGAACTCGCCGTGGGTGGTGTCGTCGTTAGCCCATCCCTTAGTTGATGCCGCCATTCAGCGAGCCCTCGCCCAGCTCACGCTCGGCGCGAGGTGAGCTCCGGCATCGAGTGTGAGGAATGTGGGAGCCTGTGCCGTGAGGAGGGGTGATGGCAGAAAGACGGTCTGGAGGTGGTCGTCCGCCTGACCGGCGGCTTGGTGTCATGTTTCTCGGCGCTGGTGCCTCCAAGGCAGCTGGGCTTCCTCTGACGGACGAGCTTCTCCGCCACATTTGGCCGCGGGCTTTTGAGGCTGGCTACGCCCGGTGGGAGACTCTGCGCTCTGCCAAGCAGTGGAAGGCAGATCTGGAAGCTGCTGCCAGGGTTCTCTACCCTGACGGGGGTTCGCCCGAGTTTCGTCCGGTGGTCAGCGACTTCTTCACCCTTCTAGAGGTGATGGAGCGCGTGCACGGCGGCCGTGAGCGTCTCCCGCTCGACCCCGGCGACCTGCTGAAGGGCCTGCGAGCTGAAATCGCCCAAGGCCTGCTCGCCACGGCCGCGGCGCAGTGGCGCCGCGCATCACACCTTCCGCACGACGGCTGGTTCAAGGCACCTCAGGGTCGGCCGGCGGTGGTGATCACCTCCAACTGGGACACGATCGTCGAGCAGAGCGCCGTGCGCGCGGGGTTGAATGTCCAGTTGTCTTGGCCGCGCACTCGGAGCGGAAACAGGCTGGTTGATCTGCCCCCGAAGACGGTCGTAGTTCTCAAGCTGCACGGTTCGGTGGATTGGGGGCGTGGAGACGATTCGTGTGTCGTCGACGTCGCGGCCACGAAGTCGTGGGAGTTTGATCGGATTGACACCCCCATTAGTTCTGCGGCGTTGCGGAAGCACAGCCGCGAGGGCGACGAACTGTTGGTCCGGCACCGCTCGTACGATCATCCGGTAGCCAGCGCCCGTGGCGTCCGTCGATTTGACGAACCCCACATGGCGACCATGGCCGCCGGAAAGGAAGCGTTCATCGCGGACCTCGGGGAGATCTGGGACGACGCGTACTGGGCCTTGTCTCGGGCGTCATGGCTCGACATCGTGGGCTACAGCTTTCCTGCGGACGACCTGGAACTTCGCACACTCTTACGGGTGACAACGCGTAAGCCTGGCCAAGCCGGGTTGGCCTCTGATGTAGAGGTCTCGATCGTGAACCCGTCGCCCGATACGCACGAGCGAGCACGCTCGTTCCTGGGCCAGGACATCTCATCCTCGTTTGCTGGAGCAGAGTCTTGGAACATGCGAAGGCGACGGCCAACGAAGGGTGGCGACACTCTCTGACCGTCGGTCCCCTCGTGCCCCGCGCCAGCGTCATAGTGGGCGGAATGCTGCGCCGTCGTTCACCATAATGAGTTGCGTCCAGACCACCTTGCGCGGCCACCGGCGATGACAAGTCCAACCTTGGCCGCACTGAGGCGGCAGAGGAACGAACAGCGACCAGACCTGCTGACAAGTGCTGGAAGGCCTTCGTGCAGGTCAATGGCCGGACCCACGCACTTAGCCGGCGGGTATCACCGTCGCGTGTCCAAACCTCGTAGGCGAGTTCGAACTCACGAGAGATGCTGTGCGACGCGGTCCTGGGGACGCTCGTCGTCTCGCCCACGTCTAATCAATCGTGGCTTGGCTGTGAACTCCAGTCCGCAGCGCGTGGGCTGAGCGCTCGAGATTGGTACGACTGAGGGTGTTGGCGAGGACGTCTCGGCCACTTGGCTTGGCGGAGGGCAACGACGCCGAGGGTTCGATCGCACCTAGGCGCTCCGTGGTGACGTACTCGCGGGCTGGCTCGCGCGAGCGTGTGAGTGCGACGTATAGCGCTTCGCGGGTAGTCGCTTCGTCGACGACAACGTGTGCCGTGTCGACGGTCGCTCCTTGGGCGCGCATGGCTGTCATCGCGTAAGCAAGTTGGGTGTGATTGGCGACGTAGTCGCTAGGCAGGTCGATGGTCGTCCCGTCGGACGATCTTGCTCGGAGCCCGCCGTCCGCACCGACGGTCGTGACGGTCCAGGTGTCGCCGTTCTTGACGAAGCTCGACCTATCAGAGCTTCGCAGGCGGCGGTCGTTGCGGCGCGTGACGATGAGGTCGCCGACTCCAGCAACTGACTCATCGCGCAGTGTCACGCCGTTCTCCTCGACGGTGCCGGCACGTACGCGCATGCGTCGCGCCTGAAGGTTTAGGGCGAGGGCGTCGCGATCATTCGTGGTGATGATGAGGCTTCGGAGGCCTGCATGGGTATCACGCGCCCAGCCGTCGTACGCGGCAGAAAGCATGGCGGTGTCGCTGCCCGACTCGGCGAGGCCGCTGTCGAGGAAGTACTCGATGCCGGTGGGGTCACCGCGGCGAATCGCGAGTGTCGCTTGGGCGGCGGCGGGATCTCTGAACCGGCGCAAGCCAGTGAGCTCGGCGCCGCCGATTCGGTCGATGAGGAGTCGGAAGGCGCCGCCAGCGTCGACGGATGAGAGCTGGTATGGATCGCCGAGGAGTCGAACCACGGCGCCACGAGTGCGGGCGTACTGGACGAGCCCGTCGAGTCGATGGGTGCCCGCGAGTGTGGCTTCGTCGACGAGCACGAGGTCGCCTTGTCGAAGGCTGGCCCAATCGTCGTCGATGTTGGGATTCTGCGAGAGGTGCTGGAACTTGTGAAGATTCTCCGCGCGGCACCTGAGTTCGTTCTCGAGGACGTGTGCTGCAGTCGCCGACGGAGCCAGAGGGATCACACGGCCGCCGCTGTTGGTCCAGACAGCGGCAAGCGCGCGCATGGCGGTCGTCTTGCCCGACCCCGCTGGTCCGATACCGAGCGCCAGGCGTCTCGATGTGGTCGAGAAGGCGAGAACGAGAGCGCGTTGGTCATCATCAAGGTGCTCGCCTGAGCGGCACTCGTAGCGGTCGAGCGACAGCGACGCCTGCGCGGACGTTATGGGAAGTGGAACAACCTCCGCTGCAGCCTCGAGTAGTCGCGCCTCAGCATCGAGCATGGCCTGGTTGGTGTACCGCTCGCTGCCATGCTGAGTGAGGACGCTCTCGCCGTTCTCCCGCCGTGCCACCACGGCCGGCAAGTCCCGGTCCGTTCCGAGCGAGACCGAGACTGCGGGGGAGAGGGCTTGATCGAGGATCCGCTCAGTAATCGCTTCGCGGTCTGCTGGGTTGGTGAATCGGAGGTGGCGGGTCTGCCGCTCGATCTCCGCGATGATGTTCCACCGCGTCCAGGTGGACTTCCGTTCGGCAACGACGGCTGTGGTGACGTTGGCGATCAGGTCGACGGGTACGTCGTCGGGGTTCCAGACGCGTTCTGCCCTGTCCGTCGTCGTACGAACCAGTCCACGGACCTTGCCGCCGCCGATGACCGAGGAGGCCTCGGCACGCCACATCTGGATCTTTTCGTGGAGCGGGACACCGACGCTCTTGGGCCCTCGAGTGTCGAGCGTGGCCTGTTGCGCGAGTCGGAGCTGCATCGCCGTGTCGGGCTCGGTTGCATGATCGCGGCGGTAGTCGTCGGCGAGTTCGCGGTACCGCTCCTCTACGGCGGCTCGCCTCTTGGAGAAGTGCCGGATCAGCTGGTGCGGCACACCGTCGATCTCGCGGATCGGTCGCTTGTCTGAGCGTCGGTTGTCGGGACGCTCGGTGAACGTGACGCCGAGGCGACGGAAAAGCTCGGCCTCCATCCGCGTGTTGTAGCGCTCCGACGCCGCGACCGCGGCGGCGTGGAGTGCTCGCGCGTCGAGAGACAGCCATCGTGGGGTTCCGTCGTCGCGGTCGTGGACGGCGCGGACCTTGTTCGAGATCGCGACGTGGGTGTGGAGGTCGGGGTCACCAGCGCGGGAGTCGAAGTGGTCGAACGCTGCGGCGATGAACCCGCGCGCGTCGATCTGCCGCTCGCCGTAGTCGCCGATGCGGGCGAAGCACGTCTCGCGCTCCAGCCAGGAGAGAACCGACGCTACGGCTGCGTGGTGTGCGTCTGTCACTGCCTGCCGAGTGGCGGCGTCGCCGAGCCCCCACAGCAGCGAGGCGCTCTTCACCGGGGTGAAGACGAGGTCGTACCCGGCGACGGCGCGACGCTCTTTGGCGGCCTCTGAGGCTTCGATCCTGGCGCGTGCGGTGGCATCGGGGGTGTGGCCGGTCTTGCGCTCGTACCGCTCGATCCGTGCCGCGATGCGAGCCGCGCGAGTGTCTGGCATCTGGTAGACGGGGAAGGCCCGGCCGAACTGTGTCGCGCGGCGCGCATCGTCCGAATCCGCACCGTTCGTGACCTCGAGCGCGATGATCTGCTCGGCGTCAGGGTGGAGGCCCGCGCCGTACAGCGAGCGCATCTGGTCCTCGCGCACGGTGCCGCTGATGGCGAGGTCAGCGGCACCGGCGCCGATCCAGCGGCCGGGAGGGTTGCCGCTGGCGGTGTAGTACGCAACGAGATCCTGGCCGGCGCTGCGGTACACGTCTCCGGAGGCGACCTGGCGGGTGAGGTACGTGTAGCCGTCCCCAGCGTGCAGCTTGTGCAGCGTCATCATCAGTCGCGCACCTCCTCGTCCAGAATCCGCGCTGTCGCGGCGATCCGGAACGGGCGTTCGTGTGCAGGCGGTGGGCACAACGCCCGGGGCTGCTCGTGGGCACCGCAGGGTTGCCTCCTGATGCGTACGAGTGGCGCACCCTGCTCAGGAGTGGTGCCAGGCGAGGCATGATGAAGGTGCCGGGTCCTTACGCAGCAGGAGCGCGCCATGGACAACACAGAACCCAGCCGGTTCGAACACCTTTGGACGGTCGCCGACGTCTCGGAGTACCTCGGAGTCGCCGTCAAGACCCTGTACCAATGGCGGTGTCACGGTCTCGGCCCTCGCAGCTATCGCGTCGGCGGCTACCTCCGCTACCGGCCCGACGAGGTCCGCGCCTGGGTCGACGCCCAGGTCGTCACGACGTAGGCAACCGCAATGGCTCGCGAGCCTCTCCCCATCGGAACCTGGGGCCTGATCCGTGCTCACGAGGTCCCACACGCGAGTGGCCAACCGCGCCGATTCGTCGCGATGGCGTTGTTTCGAGACTTCGATGGCCGGACGCGCCGTGTCCAGGCGAGCGGACGTAGCTCAATCAAGGCGCGTCAGGCGCTTCAAGCCAAGCTCCAAGAACGCGCGACCGCACGGCCAAGCAGCGACTTCAACGGTCTGACGAAGTTCTCCGCCGCCGCTGAGCGGTGGATGGAAACGCTGCAGCTCATGGTCGCCGACGGTCGTCGATCTCCAGGCACGGTGGACACGTACGAACGGCAGCTCCGAAACCACGTGCTGCCTCCGCTCGGAGAACTGAGGTTGCGAGAGATCACCACGCCGCTCGTCGATCGCGTCATCGGGACCATCCGTACTGAGATCAGTCCATCGACCGCAAAGAGCGCCAAGAGTGTCATCTCTGGTGTCCTGGGATTCGCGGTCCGGTACGGCGCGCTCCAGTACAACCCCGTGCGAGAGATCGAACGCATTGAAGCCAAGCCACGGCGAGCACCGCGGGGCCTTACGAGTGACGAGCGAGTCGCGTTCTTCACTCAACTCACCGAGGATCCGATCGCGCGTCGAAAGGATCTCCCTGAGCTGGTCTTCTTCATGCTCGCCACAGGCGTTCGCATCGGTGAGGCCCTGGCGACGCTGTGGAGCGACGTGGACCTCGACGGTGGCGGTGTAAATATCACCAGCACAATCGTTCGGGTCCGAGGAAAGGGTCTCGTCCGCAAGGGAACCAAGAGCAGTGCGGGGGAGCGGACTCTCGCGCTCCCGATCAGCGCGATCGAGATGCTTCGCCAGAGATGCGCGACGGGCGCCACACCACCCCAGCCAGTCTTCCCGGACACGCTGGGCGGCTTCCGCGACCCCGCGAACGTTCGACGCGACCTGCGGAACGCACGCGGGCACGGCGACCTGAGCTGGGTGACGTCTCACGCCTTCCGGAAGACGGCGGCCACGATCCTCGATGAGGCAGCGTTGTCCGCGCGGCTCATCGCAGACCAGCTTGGCCATTCGCGTCCCTCGATGACTCAGGACGTCTACCTCGCGCGGCATCGGGTGGACTCCCAGGCCGCTGACGCGCTCGAGTCCGCGCTCCGCCAGAACCGTCCCGGCAGCCAAAAAGGGAGCAAAGAGGGAGGGAATGAAGAAGGCCAGAACCCCTAGGGGGTATCTGGCCTGCTTGTTTGTGCGCCATCAGGGACTCGAACCCCGAACCCAGTGATTAAGAGTCACTTGCTCTGCCAATTGAGCTAATGGCGCGTGGTGCCTCTGGACCGTCGTCCGAAGCAGTTGGAACTTTAGCAGGGCGATTCGGGAGTCCAAAATCGAGGGGTCACCTTGTGGTGGGGGTCACCCTGCGCGCCCATCCTCAGCCCAGCAGGAAGCCGAGCGCGACGGCGGCGGGCACCTTGGCGCCAGCGACGTACAGGTGTGACTTCCCGGGCATGACGACCGCGTGGCCGTCGGAGATCCCCTCGGCAGTAAGGCGGAAGAGGTCCTCCGAGTAGAACGGGTCCGACGTCCCGCCGATCACGAGGGTGGGTGCCTGGATGCGGCCGAGATGGGGCTCTGCGTCGAAGACGTCCTCCGCAGCGATCGTCGTCATCATGTCGGTCGGGTCGCTCTTCGACAGTCCACCGAGAAGCCAGCCGACGCCGCGTACGGGGTAGGTGAGGGGCCGCGGCGCGAGGGCCTCCATGAGTACGGCGGTGGCGGCGCGCGTGTCTCCCTCGCGGGTGAGGCGCAGCACCTCGGCCTGCATGTGCCGCCCGTGCGGCGAGAGCCGGCAGGCAGACGCGGCGACGACGAGTCGCTCGACGAGACCGGGGGAGTCGATCGCGAGCTGGAGCGCGACCGACCCGCCGGTCGAGGTGCCGTGCACGAGCGCACGCCCTCCGAGGTCGTGCTCGATCGCGTGCGCGTAGTCCGCGGCGATGTCCGACATCGTCGCTCCCGGAGCGAGGCCGGGTCGCCGATTCGTCACGTACACCGTGAAGTGCCGCGCGAACGGCACCGCCCACGACAGTGCCATCCGGCGGGCGACGCCGGTCGGGCTTGCGTGCTCGGGCGTGAGCCCGGAGGCGACGACCAGCGGCGGGCCCTCGCCCACCCGGAGGTAGGGCAGACCCGCGGTGAACCGGCCTTCGATCACCGCGTCCATCTGCTCAAGGTACGTCGGTCTGCAGGTTTTGACCGGCGGGGTCTCGATACGGGCTCGTTCCTCGCCCTACTCGACCAGCGAGGGGTGGTCTCGATCGCTTCGCGCCTCGACCAGCGAGGGGGGTCTCGATCGCTTCGCGCCTCGACCAGCGAGGGGTGGTCTCGATCGCTTCGCGCCTCGACCAGCGAGGGGTGGTCTCGATCGCTTCGCGCCTCGACCAGCGAGGGGTGGTCTCGATCGCTTCGCGCCTCGACCAGCGAGGGGTGGCGGCCTCGACCAGCGAGGGGTGGTCTCGATCAGCGAGGGGCGGTCAGGCTCCTTGTTCCTCCAGCGCCTCGGTGAGCAGCGCGACCAGAGCCTCGAGCTGGACGTCGGCCGACGCGTGCGTCTCCTCGGTCGAGCCGTCGAGTGCGGTGGCGGCGAGCTGCGCCTTGGAGTCGATCAGCTCGGCCACCTTCGCGTCGATCGTCTGCGCGCCGATGATGCGCCACGCGGTGACCGGCTCGTCCTGGCCGATGCGGTGGACGCGGTCGATCGCCTGCGTCTGCTCCGCGTCGGTCCACGACAGCTCGGCGAGCACGACGTTCGACGCGACCTGCAGGTTGACGCCGACGCCGGCTGCGGTCAGCGAGCACACGATGACGGCGACCTCAGGGTCGTTGACGAACGCGTCGATGTCGCGCTGCCGCTGGGTCGAGGTCTGGTCGCCGCGGATCGTCGAGTAGCGCAGGCCGCGCTTCGCGAGCGTCTCCTCAGCGACGTCCATGACGTCGAGGTGCTTCGCGAAGAACACGACCTTGCCGACGCTGCGGGCGAGCTGTGCCGTGTAGTCGGCGGCGAGCCCGGCCTTCGCGAGACCGATCCGGCGCATCATGCCGAACACGTTGCCGGTCTCGTTCGAGTCCTCCTCGCGCTCCCACTTGGCGACGAGGCGTACGAGCTCGTGGTCGATGCCGTCGACGACCTTGCCGGACTTGCGGGTCTCGAGCGCCGTCTCGTACCGCCTGACCATGCGACGAGCGAGCTCCTGCTCGGCGGCGCGGATCGAGCGGCCGGTCTCGTCGTCGAGCTCGACGGGGATGTCGGCGATCCGGCGGGCCGGGATGTCGGCGGCGACGTCGACCTTGCGGCGTCGCACGATGCCGAGGTCGACGACGCACTTGCGCGCCGCGGGGTAGAAGCCGGGCTCCCCGGGAGCGAGGCCGGTGTCCTCCAGCGCGCCCATCAGCTCCGGGAGGGGCTTGCGCTCGTCGATCCAGCCGAGGAACTGCCAGATCGCACGGAAGTCGTCGATGTCGTTGATCAGCGGCGTACCGGTCAGGGCCATCAGCAGCGGACGGACGGTGCGGGCCCGGATCCGCTCGGACAGCTCGAGGGCGTGCTGCGAGCGCTGCGACTTCCGGTTCTTGATGAAGTGCGCCTCGTCGACGACCATCCCGCGGAACCCGTGGTCGCCGAGCCATCCGACGTGCCGGTCGAGGACCTCGTAGTTGACGACGACGATGTCGGCGAACCCGTCGATGGTGTGGCCGTCGCCGTGGATGACCGTGGTGCTCCGGCGTGGCGTCCACAGCTCGGCCTCACGGGCCCAGTTGATCTTGACGACGTTCGGAGCGACGACCAGCAGCGGGTACGCGTTGGCGGCCTGCGCTGCCAGCAGCGCCTGCGCGGTCTTGCCGAGGCCCGGCTCGTCGGCGAGGAGGAACGTGCGGTGGCCGGCAGCGGCGGACGCGATCAGCTCGGCCTGGTGCGGCATGAGCTCCAGGTCGCCCGGAGCGCGCAAGGAGGACGGGTCGGGGAGCGGCATGCTCGACGCGGGCCCACCGTGCTCGAAGGAGCGGAGCAGCGGCTCGATCAGCTCCCAGTTGGCGAGGCGCCCGACGCTGGTACGGCGCGGGGCGGCCGCGGCGGAGAAGTCCGGGGTCAGGAACGGGTTCGCGAGTTGGCGCGAGGCCACCGACTGGGGCACCACCGCGCGCGGCGCGGCGGCCGCCGGCGTGTCCGTGGGCTCGGGTTCGGGCTCGTCCTCGACCTCGACGCCGGCGGCGACCAGCATCTCGCGCCGGAGCTTGGTCGCGGCGGGGGAGAGGACGGCGTCGTCGGCGAGCAGCGTGAACAGGGAAGGGTCCCGGGCAGCCGTCGTCGCGAGGATCGTGGCGATGCCGTCGAGGCGCTTGAGCTGCTCGGCGCGCCGGGCCTCGGGGATGGCGTCCACCTTCACGCGGGCGCGCTCCTCGCGGACCAGCATCGCGATCACCTGGAACGCCGTACGGGTCGACGCCGTCGCCGTGCCGCGCAGCACGGAGCGCTCGACCTCACGGACCGCCTGGGCGAGCAGCGGGAGGATGCCGACGTTGTCGGCGTCAGCGGTGCGGGCACGCTGCGGACGTCGCGGACCACCCTTGCGGCGGGGGTCCGGTCGACGCTTGGCCGGTTGAGCCAACGATCCTCCTCAGGATTCGTACGCTTGTCGCCGGGGCGAGGTGCACCGACGACGGCCTTCCGGAGACACCAGCGCGGCGCAGAGGATGTCAGCTCCCGACCTGCGCGGCCCCAGTGTGCGGTAGAGACCGCCGAGCGGCTGCTCATGACGGTGGAGGAGACGGCGAGTGCCGGTGTCCTCGACTGGCCTCTGGATGGCTGCGAGGTCGATGATACGCGCAGGTGCTGGTGATTTGCCGCAGGACGCGTGATCGCGGTCTGCAAGCGCCGTGGACACCCTGCCGTGGCGGTGTCATGTTGGAACGGTGACGCGCACCATCGACGCCGACTACCTCGTCGTCGGGGCGGGCGCGATGGGAATGGCCTTCACGGACGCCCTGACCGGCCACGCCGACGTGCGTGTCGCGCTCGTCGACCGCCGGCACGGTGTCGGCGGACACTGGCTCGAGGCGTACCCGTTCGTCCGTCTCCACCAGGCCTCCGCCTTCTACGGCGTCCCCTCGACCCTCCTCGGCGGCGGGCAGCTCCAGCAGAGCGGACCTGAGAAGGGCTTGCAGGAGCGGGCCACCCAGGCGGAGATCTGCGCCTACTACGCCGGGGTGCTGGACCAGCTGCTTGAGTCGGACAAGGTCGAGGTCTATCCGAACTGCGAGTACGTCGGCGACCGTACTGTCGTCTCGCGCATCTCCGGCGAGCGGTTCGAGGCGGGGGAGCGCTGCCGGGTGGTCGACGCCCGCTACCTCGCCCCGAGCATCCCTGCGGAGAAGGCTGCGCCGTTCGATGTCGACGGCGCCCGCGTCGTACCCGTCAACGATCTCGCCAGGCTGGAGGAGGCGCCGAGCCAGTACGTCGTCGTCGGGGCAGGCAAGACCGCGACCGACGCATGCATCTGGCTGCTGTCGCGCGGCGTCGACCCCGACGCGATCTGCTGGGTACGCCCCCGCGAGCCGTGGATGTTCAACCGGGCGCTGGTCCAACCCGATCCGGCCGTCTTCCTCGGCATGGTCGCCGGGATCATGCACGCGGCCGAGCAGGCGTCCTCGCTCGACGACCTCTTCCTCCGGATGGAGGACGAGGAGATCATGCTGCGGATCGACCGCTCGCTCACGCCGACGATGGCCAAGGCGCCGACGCTGGCCGCGTGGGAGCTCGACCAGCTTCGGACCATCGAGGACGTCGTCCGTCTCGGGCACATCCAGTCGGTCGGACGTGGACGGCTCACCTTCGCCGACGGATCCGTCGGAGTCGCCGAGGACGCGCTGGTCGTCCACTGTGCGGCGGACGGTCTGAAGTATCCGCCGCCCGTGCCCGTCTGGGGTCCGGACGAGATCACCCTGCAGCCGATCAGGGCAGGCTTCCCCTGCTTCGGCGCGGCCGTCACGGGGTACGTCGAGGCGACCCGCGACGACGACGCCGAGAAGAACCGGCTGTGCCCGCCGACGCCGTACGGCAACTCGCCGGCGGGGTGGGCGCGGATGATCGTCATGGGCACCCGGGCCGCCATGTCGTTCTCGGCTGAGCCCGACATCGTGGAGTGGGCGGACCAGGTGGCGCTCAACCCCTCGAGCAGCCCGAAGGGCACCCCGTCCGCGGCGTACGACGCCGCGCGCGAACGCATGGCCGCCCACGCGGCGCCGGGGCTCGCGAGGCTCGCCGAGCTCGCGTGACCGGTCGCGTCAGGTGACCGGCCCGTCAGACAGCCCGGCCCTCATGCTCCAGGATCGCCATCGCGGCGTTGTGGCCGCCGATGCCGCTGACCGCGCCGCCGCGCCGCGCGCCCGACCCACACACGAGAACGCGTGCGTGGCCGGTCTGGACACCCCAGCGCTCGGCCGGTGACTGACCGGGCTTCTCCACCCACGGCCACCGCAGGTCACCGTGGAAGATGTGGCCGCCGGGCATGGCGAGGTCCTGCTCGATGTCGGCGGGGGTCTTCACCTCGACGCACGGGTCGCCGTTCGCGTCGCGCGCGAGGACCGAGGCGATCGGCTCCTCGAGGTACGCGTCGATCGCCGCCTCGAACGCGCGCCAGCCCCGGTCCTTGGCAGCAGGCCCGGCGGCGTCGTACGGCCAGTGGATCCCGAAGTACGTGAGGGTCTGCGCGTCGCTCGCGGCGAGCTCCGGCCCGAGGATCGAGCGGTCGGTGAGCGTGTGGCAGTAGAGCTCTCCGCAGGCCACGTCCGGTGAGGGCACCGCGTACGCGCGCTGGAGGTCGCTGTAGGTCTCGCCGAGGTGGAAGGTGCCGGCGAACGCCGTCGCCGGGTCGATGCCGGACTTCAGCCGGGGGAGGCGGTCGACGAGCAGGTTGATCTTGAGCTGCGAGCCGCGGGGCTTGGTCGGCAGCGGGTCGTCGAGCAGTCCGGCGAGCACGTACGGCGCGACGCCCGACAGCATCCAGCGTGCCGCGACGGTGAGGCCGTCGGCGTGGACGGTGACGCCATCGAGGCCGGCGTCGACCGACGTGACCGTCACCCCCGTACGGATGTCCGCTCCGGCGGCCTCGGCGACGCGACGCAGTTCGTCGGTGACGGCACCCATCCCGCCGACCGGGACACGCCACTCGCCCGTCCCGTTGCCGATCAGGTGATAGAGGAAGCAGCGGTTCTGCAGCAGCGAGTCGTCGTCGAGCGACGCGTACGTGCCGATCAGCCCGTCGGTCGCGACGACGCCGCGGACGAGGTCGCTCGTGAACCGGCGCTCGACGGCCCGGCCGAGCGGGCGTGCGACGAGGTCCTCCCAAACGTGCTCGCCGACCTGGTCGCGGACCGACTGCGCGCTCGGCAGCGGCTGCAGCAGGCTCGGCGCGACGGCGAGGGCGAGCTCCTCCGCGTCGCCGTAGAACGCCCGCCACGCCTCGTACTCGCTGTCTGTCCCGGTCGCCTCACGGAACGATGCGACGGTCGGCCGGCCCTCGTGCGTCTCGACGAGCAGCCCGCCACCGTCGTACGGCGTGTAGGAGGCGGTGTCCCGCGAGCGCAGCTCGATCTGGAGCCCGAGCTCGGCGATGAGCTCGTCCGGCATGAGCGAGACCAGGTAGGAGTAGCGCGACAGTCTCGCGTCGACGCCGGCGAACGGACGCTCGCTGACGGCGGCGCCGCCCGTGTGGTCGAGGCGCTCCAGGAGGATCGTGCGCAGGCCGCTGCGGGCGAGGAGGGTCGCGGCGACGAGGCCGTTGTGGCCTCCGCCGACGATGACGACGTCGTGGGTCTCGCTCATGCCGGCCAGCCTAGGTCTCGATCGCTTTGCGCCTCGACCAGCGGTGCTTGCGCTTCGCGCCTCGACCAGCGGTGCTTGCGGATCGCGCCTCGACCAGCGGTGCTTGCGGATCGCGCCTCGACCAGCGGTGCTTGCGGATCGCGCCTCGACCAGCGGTGCTTGCGGATCGCGCCTCGACCAGTGGGGGAGGGTCGGGCGCTTGCGGAAAGTTTAATGCTCAACTAAAGTACGAATCACCGACTTCCTGGGAGGCCCCGATGCCCGCCGTCACCGTTCCCGACTGGACCGTTCTCCCTCGCGTGGTGTCCGTCCCCGCGCACGAGGGGCGCGAGGTCGTCTCGATCACCACTGCTCCGCAGGGCTACGAGGGCGAGGGCTTCCCTGTCCGCCGGGCGTTCGCCGGCGTCGACCTGCGCCACCTCGACCCGTTCATCCACATGGACCAGATGGGCGAGGTCGAGTACGCCCCGGGTGAGCCCAAGGGCACCCCGTGGCACCCGCACCGCGGGTTCGAGACGGTGACGTACATGCTCGACGGCGTCTTCGACCACTCCGACTCCCACGGCGGCGGAGGGTCGATCACCGACGGCGACACCCAGTGGATGACCGCCGGCAGCGGCCTCCTGCACATCGAGGCGCCGCCGGAGTGGCTCGTCGCCAAGGGCGGTCTGTTCCACGGGCTCCAGCTCTGGGTGAACCTGCCGAAGTCGATGAAGCTCGCCACCCCCCGCTACCAGGACCTGCGCAGCTCCGAGGTCGGGCTCGCGACGAGCTCCGACGCCGGCACGCTGATCCGCGTGATCGCCGGTGACGTCGACGGCGTCCAGGGTCCCGGCAGCACGCACACGCCGATGGCGATGGTCCACCTCACCGTCTCTCCGGGAGCCGAGGTGACGCTGCCGTGGCGTGCGGACTTCAACGCGCTCGTCTACGTCATGTCCGGAGACGGGTACGTCACCGGCTCGCGCCGCGCGCTGCGCTCCGGTCAGCTCGCCGTCCTCGGCTTCGGTGAGACGATCACCGTCGGTGCCGATCAACAGCAGGACTCCCGGCACCCCGCGATGGAGGTCGTCGTCCTCGGCGGGCTCCCGATCCGCGAGCCGATCGCGATGGCTGGTCCGTTCGTGATGAACACGCGTGCCGAGGTCCTTACGGCGTACGAGGACTACAGCAAGGGTCGGTTCGGGCAGATCCCCGCACAGGAGATGCCGCACGGCGACGTCGCTGGGTCCACGCCCGGCGCCTGACGCGCCGCCGGTCCTCGAGCCACACGATCCCCGTCGACGCCGCGAGGGTGGCGCCGAGCACGCTGACGGCACCCCACCCGCCGTGCACCCACGCGAGGGTGGTCGCCGCCGACCCGGCTGCGCCTCCGACGAAGAACGCCGTCATGAACGCGGCGTTCAGGCGGTTGCGCAGCGCGGGGTCGAGCGCATAGATCGCGTTCTGGTTGGCGTTGAGCAGCATCTGCTGAGCCACGACGAGCACGAGCACACCGAGCGTCAGCCAGGTGAACCCGGCGGCGCCCCCGCTGCCGCCGAGCGCGATCGCGCCCCACGCGACGGGGAGCGCGAGCGTCGACCCGCGCGTCACCGCACGTGCTCGGCCCGCGTCGACCAGCCGCCCCGCGACCGGTGTCGCGACGACCCCGGCGATCCCCATCAGGCCGAACGCCCCGATCGCGGCCTCCGACCAGCCGTACGCGCTCGCGAGCAGGAAGGTCGACGCCGTCCAGAAGGTGTTGAAGGAGGCGAGCGAGAGCGCGCCGACCAGCGCCCGGCGGCGCAGGACGGGTTGGGTCGCGAAGAGGCCGAGCGTGGACCGGATCAACGCCGGGTACGCGATCCCCGCCGGCGTGTGCATCGTCGGCAGGCGGTGCCACAACGCCACCGCGACGCCGGCCACGAGCACGCCGCACACGACGTACACCGAACGCCACCCCGCGAGCTGTGCCAGCGCCCCCGAGATCGGGCGCGACACGATGCTCCCGAGCAGGAGGCCGCTCATCACGACGCCGACGACCCGGCCGCGGTGCGCGGGGTCGGCGAGCGTCACCGCGAACGGCACCACCACCTGCGCCGCGACGGAGGTGAGTGCCGTGAGCGTCGTCGTGACCAGGAGGACGCGCCCGCTCGGTGCCAGCGACGACGCGACCAGCAGGGCAGCCGTCGCGCCGAGCAGCGACACCGCGAGGCGTCGCCTCTCCACCAGGTCGCCGAGCGGGACCACGAGCAGCAGCCCGACCGCGTACCCGATCTGCGCCGCCGTCACGATCGTCGCCGCGCTCGCGTCCGAGACTCCGAGGTCGGTCGCCAGCATGTCGAGCAGCGGCTGCGCGAGGTAGTTCGCCGAGACCGAGAGGCCGGTGGCGAGGGCCATCAGGAGAAGCAGCGGGCGGGTCATTCCTCCAGCGTGAACGGCTCTCGTCCATGAGTCCAACACATGATCATCACGCTAAACATGACCAGAAATGATGGATCGTGCGACGATGCCGGGATGGAGCTCCAGCAACTCCGGTACGTCGTCGCCGTCGCCGAGACCCGCAGCTTCACCCGGGCCGCGCAGCAGTGCCACGTGGTGCAGTCCGCGCTCAGCCACCAGGTCGCCAAGCTCGAGCGCGAGATCGGTGCGAGGCTCTTCGACCGTACGAGCCGGCGGGTCGACCTGTCCGCGGCGGGCGAGGCGTTCCTGCCGGCCGCACGCGAGGCCCTCGACGCCGCGGAACGCGCCCGCGCCGAGGCCGCCGCGGTCTCCGGGGTCGTCAGCGGGCGTCTCCGCCTCGGCGCGATCCCGACCGTGACGGCGTACGACCTGCCGAGCCTGCTTCGCGACTTCCGCGCCGCCCACCCGCGCGTCGACGTCTCGCTGCGCACAGACGGCAGCCAGGAGCTCGTCGCGCAGATCGCGACCGGCACCGTGGACATCGCCTTCCTCGGACTGCCGCCGGGGCGCGTGCCGCGAGGCGTACGCAGCCGGATCGCTGGGCGCGGCGAGCACGTCGCCGTCGTCGCGCCGGACCACCCTTTGGCGGACGAGCACCGAACCGACCTCGCGAGCCTTGCGCCGTACCCGTTCGTCGACTTCACCGCCGGGACGCCCGGTCGCCTCCAGGTCGACGAGGCGTTCGCCGCGGCCGGCGTCGAGCGCCACGTCGCCTTCGAGGTGACCACCGGCGACCTCGCGGCGGGGCTCGTGGCGCAGCGGCTCGGGATCGCGCTCCTCCCCGGCGCGTACGCGGCGACGCTCGCCGGCGTCCGTACGGTCGAGATCGCCGACGCACCCGTCCGCGAGGAGCACGTCGCGTGGAGCCGCCACCGTCCGTCGCCCGCGGCGGCGGCGTTCCTGGAGATGCTCGCCGCTTCCTCCGCAGGTTGAGCGAGCGAAGCGGCCCGCTGGTTGAGCGAGCGATGCTGCCCGCTGGTTGAGCGAGCGATGCTGCCCGCTGGTTGAGCGAGCGAAGCGGCACGCTGGTTGAGCGAGCGCAGCACGCTGGTTGAGCGAGCGCAGCGGCCCGCTGGTTGAGCGAGCGCAGCGGCCCGCTGGTTGAGCGAGCGCAGCGAGTCGAAACCGCAGGATCCGGGGGTTTCGACTCGCTGCGCTCGCTCAACCAGCGGAGGGGTGCTCGCTCGCTCAACCAGCGGAGGGGGCTTGCGCTCGCTCAACCAGCGGGGGCGGAGGGTGAGGGGCGGCGCAGCCGCCTGCCGGTCAGCACCAGGGCGGCCCCGGCCGCGAGCATCGACGCCCCGAGCAACGGCAGCAGGCCGGACGAACCTCCGGCATCGGGCAGGTCGCGTTCCGCCTGGCGGGGGACGACCTCGATGCTCACGACCGCGTACCCGCACAGCTCGGGCGCAGTGGTGCTGCACCTGCGGTAGGTGAGCACGTCCGTGCCGACGAACCCGCGCAGCGGCGCGTACGAGAGCGTGCCGTCCTGCTCAAAGCGCGCGATACCGCTCGACGCCGGGTTGACGATCTCGGGGCGCCCCGCGCGACCCACGCGGCCCGCAGCGGTCGAGACACGTACGGGAGTCCCCTCGGGCGTCGTGGCGTGCGCGTCCCCGGCAAGAGGGTGGACGGCAACGGTGACCGCGGCGGGCGAGCAGAGGACGTACGCCGATCGAAGGCAGCGCTCGTAGAGGTACGTGTCATACCCGGTGAACGGCAGGGTCGGTGCGTACCGCATGGCGTACCCGACGGTCGTCACCTGGCCGTGTTTCGGCGCGACGAGTGTCCGAGGCGGCCCTGCTCGGCCAGCGTCGTTGGCGGACACGGGCACGCGTACGGCTTCGCCCGCTCCGGTGGTGGCGCGGTCGTCGACCGTCAACGGGCGTACGACGATGTGGACTGTCGCGTCGTCGCAGATGTCGGTCGCGACGCGCCCGCACACCCGGTAGCGGACGGAGTCGATGCCGGTCCGTGTCGGCCCGGCGACGTAGGTGAGGACCGAGCCGTCGAGCCGTGCCGTACCCGCGTCCGGCTGGCCCAGCAGGACGGGCTCGCCGACGTCGCCCAGGTCGTTGCGTCCGATGTCGATCGACACGGCCTGGGTGGACCTGACGCGAGTGAGGTCGTCCGTCGCGCGCGGTCGTACGGTCAGCGCGACCGTGGCCTCGTCGGTGAGGCCGCCGTCATCGGTCACCTCGGCCCTGAAGCTGGTCCGCCCGACGAACGAGCCGTCGGGTGTGTACGTCCAGGTGCCGTTCGTGTTCACGACGAGGACGCCGCCGTCGGGCGCAGGACCGACGAGGCGGTACGTCAAGCCCTCGCCGCTGACCCGCAGCGCCTGTCGGCCGGACCGCGGCATGGTGACCGTCCGGGCCGTCTGCGGATCCGTGGCCAGCAGCCGGCCGTAGACGGTCTGGTCGACGTGGGTCACCCGGGCACTGTCGGCGAGCGACGGCGGATGGTTGGGCGTGGGGGCCTCCTCGACCGTGATGGTGACGGCGGCCGTCGAGCACAGGTCGGGGACCGACGGACTGCAGACCTCGTACTCGAGGGAGTCTGGTCCGACGTACCCGGCGTCCGGCGTGTACGAGACCGACCCGTCGGCATTCGCCACTGCGGTGCCGTTGTCGGGATCCGTGACGATGACGGGCTCGGAGGGGGACCCGAGGTCGTTCGAGCGGACGTCGACGCTGGCCGTCTGATCCTGGACGACCGCGACCGCGTCATCGACGGCCACAGGACGGACGGTGACCGTGACAGTCGCGTCGTCGCACAGCGACTCGTCACCGTCGGCACCGACGTCGCACCCTCGGACGGTGAAGCTCTCGCGTCCGCTGAATCCAGCCGCCGGCTCGTACCGGAAGGCGCCGTCGGCCTCGACGCTCGCCGTACCGAGTGCGGGTGGCGAGAGGAGTGTCACGGTGACGGTCTGGCCGTCGTCCACCTCGAAGACGGGGACTCGCCCTTCGATGGCGGACTCGGCGTCGGTGGCGACAGCGATGTCGGTGAGCACCGGCGGGTTGTTCGGAGGACGCACCACGTGGACGGTGACGGTCGCCTCGCCGCACAGGTCCGGGTCGGTGACGCTGCACGTCCGGTAGCGGAACTCGTCCGTCCCGACGAAGTCCTGGTCAGGCGCGTAGAAGAAGACGCCTCCCTGTCCGCCCGTGACGGTCCCGGAGGCCGGCTCCTCGACGACCACGGGGTCACTCGTCGTCCCACGGTCCGTGAGGCTGACCGGGATTGCGACCGGTTCGTTGCGCAGCGTCACCACCGTCAGGCCCGTGACCAGCGGGTAGACCTCGATGGTCACGGTCGCGCTGTCGCACAGGACCGGAACCCCGTTGTCACACCCCTCGACGGTGAACCGGTCCCGCCCGGCGAAGCCTCGCTCCGGGACGTACAGGTACGCGCCGTCCGCCTGGACCAGCACCGAACCGTGGCTCGGCGCGGACTGGTCGTCGAACTCGAGGACCTGCCCGGCGTCGGCGTCCTCGCCGTTGACGTTCGCCGTGACCGGCCGGTCCGTGACCGTCACGATCGTCTGGTCGTTCACCGAGGGCGCGGTGTTGTCCGGGATCGACTGGACCACGGTGGTGACACTCGCGGAGGGAAGGGATCCGTTGTTGTTCGTGTCGTCCGGGTCGATCGTCGTGCTCGAGCCCCGTGCGACGTCGACGAGTGTTCCCTCGCTGGGCGCGGTCCCTCCAACGGTGAGGACCCGCGTCGCTCCCGCAGCGAGATCACCGAGCGACCAGGTGGCGACATCACCACTGATCGTCCCGGCGTCGGACGCCTCCGGCGACGACAGCGCCGGCGGGAGGTCGTCACGCACCTGGACCGCCTGCGCGACGGCGGGACCGAGGTTGCGCACGGTGATCTCGTACGTGAGGCGGCCGCCCTCGTCGATGCTGGCGGGTCCGGACTTGGTGACCGAGAGGTCGGCGGTGGGTTGGTCCCCCGGGGGGCGGCAGCCCGGCAGGCCGGCCGTCGGCGGAGTCACGTCGACCGCACCGCGCACGACGTTGGCGACCGTCCCGCTGGCGGTGTCGAAGATCCCGGCGCCGGGAGACGTGTCCTCGAAGACGATCGGGTTGACCGGCGAGTCGCCCACGAACGTGCCCTGCGTGCGCGTGCTGCCCGTGAACCGGTACTGCCCGAACCCGGTGACCGCTCGGTCGTTGCTGAAGTCGCGGCCGGTCATGACCCCCGTCGTGGTCGACCTGATCGTGCCGTTGTTCTGGAGGTTCGCTCCGAGCGACAGGTGACCGGAGTTGGCGAGGGCGCCGTTGTTGCCGAGGTCGCCACCGATCGTCAGCATGCAGGCGTTGGAGATCGTCGACTGGCCGTTCGACGTCAACCGGCCGGAGACGTCGAGCCACCCCGTGTTGTCGATGTCGCCCGAGATCGTGAGGTCGCCCGCCAGCGTCATGGTGCCCGAGTTCTCGATGCGCGAGCTGCCGTTGAGGTTGACGTTCGAGGGCAGCGTGGCGTCACCTGCGTTCTCCAGGACGGCCCCCGACGAGAGATTCAGGTACGACCCCACGGTGAGCGTCCCACCGGCCTCGTTGCGCAGCGAGGCCACGCCGTTCGTGTTCATCCCCTGCGGGAACCCGGTCGTTCCTTCGTTCACGAGGACGAACGCTGCGCTGGTGGCGATCGAGGGGAACGTCGCCGTACCGCGTACGAGCACCGCTCCCGACGCGTTGTTGATCCACGTCGGGGCGAGGGCCCCGGAGGCGGTCACGCAGATCGCAGCCCCGTACGGGAAGGCGTTGATGCCGCCGGTGAAGCGTGCGCTGACCTGGACCACGTCGGACGGCTGGAGATTGAGCGTCGCGGCGGAGTCGGTCGCGATCACGACGGTGGGGTTCGTACAGTCTGCGGACCACGACTGGGCTGAGGCCGGCGTAGCGGGGAGGACCAGGCCGGAGGCGATCGCCAGCGCACCGACGGCTGCTACCCACCTAGCACGCACGATTCCCCCCCCCCCCCCCCCCCCCCCCCCCCCCCCCCCGGATCTGCACGCGGCTCAGGGGCCCCACCCTAGGTCGGGGCCGCGGGGTCTGCAGCGCGAGCGAAGGCGCCGCTCGACGGGTTGGCGGGCCGCTGGGTGCGCCGGCGTGTAGAAACGTCCCATGGCCGACTTCGTGGGTTCCGTGGACCAGGGCACGACCAGCACGCGATTCATGATCTTCGACCACGACGGTGTCGAGGTTGCGCGCCACCAGCTGGAGCACGAGCAGATCCTGCCGCGCAGCGGATGGGTCGAGCACAACCCGCTGGAGATCTGGGAGCGCGCGAGCGCCGTCATCCAGACCGCCCTTGCCAAGGCGCGGCTGACGGCGTCCGACCTCACCGCCATCGGCATCACGAACCAGCGCGAGACCACCGTCGTGTGGGATCGGCGGACCGGACGGCCGTACGCTCCGGCGATCGTCTGGCAGGACACCCGCACGGACAGGCTCGCCGCACGGCTCGAGCAGGAGGGGTACGGCGGGATCATCCGTGAGAAGGCGGGCCTGCCCCCGGCGACGTACTTCTCGGGCGGCAAGATCGCGTGGATCCTCGAGAACGTGCCCGACGTCCGCGAGGCGGCCGAGCGCGGCGATGCGCTGTTCGGTACGACCGACTGCTGGCTGACCTGGCAGCTCACCGGCGGGAGGCGCGGGGGAGTGCACGTCACCGACGTGACCAACGCGAGCCGCACGATGCTCATGAACCTCGAGACCCTCGACTGGGACGACGAGCTGCTCGAGATCTTCGGCATCCCGCGCGCGATGCTGCCCGAGATCCGGCCGTCGTCGGTCGCTGACGGGTACGGCACGACGCTCGACGACGGACCTTTCGCGGGGCAGGTGCCGATCACCGGCATCCTCGGCGACCAGCAGGCCGCCCTCGTCGGGCAGGTGTGCTTCGCGCCCGGGGAGGCGAAGAACACCTACGGCACGGGCAACTTCCTGCTCCTCAACACCGGCACCGAGATCGTCCGGAGCAAGGCCGGACTGCTGACCACCGTGGCGTACCAGCTCGGAGACGCCCGTCCCGTCTACGCGCTCGAGGGCTCGATCGCCGTCACCGGCTCGGCCGTGCAGTGGCTGCGCGACCAGCTCGGCATCATCTCCGGCGCCGCGCAGTCCGAGGCGCTTGCGCGGCAGGTCGAGGACAACGGAGGTGTCTACTTCGTACCGGCCTTCTCCGGCCTGTTCGCCCCGTACTGGCGCTCCGACGCCCGCGGCGCGATCGTGGGCCTCTCTCGCTTCAACACCAACGCGCACCTGGCGCGCGCGACGCTCGAGGCGATCTGCTTCCAGTCGCGCGACGTCGCCGACGCGATGGTGCAGGACTCCGGCGTCCCCGTCGGCGTCCTCAAGGTCGACGGGGGAGTGACCCTCAACGAGCTGTGCATGCAGATCCAGGCCGATGTCCTCGGGACGCCGGTGAGCCGGCCGCGGGTCGCCGAGACGACCGCACTCGGTGCGGCGTACGCGGCGGGACTCGCCGTCGGCTTCTGGAAGGACACCGACGAGCTGCGCCGGAACTGGCAGGAGTCGAAGCGCTGGGAGCCGCAGTGGGACGAGGCGCGCCGCGAGGAGGCGTACGCCGGGTGGAAGAAGGCCGTGAAGCGGACCCTCGACTGGGTGGAGGTCGACTGACGTGCGGCCGGTCGCGCTCGATCCGTCCTCGCGCACGGATGCGCTGGACGCCCTTCGCGGCACGGTCGCCGGCGACCCGCTCGACATCGTGATCATCGGCGGCGGGGTCGTCGGCGCGGGATGCGCCCTCGACGCGGCGACGCGCGGTCTGACGGTCGGGCTCGTCGAGGCCCGTGACCTCGCCTCCGGCACGTCGAGCCGCTCGTCGAAGCTGATCCACGGCGGCCTGCGCTACCTCGAGATGCTCGACTTCGGGCTCGTCGCCGAGGCTCTCGCCGAGCGGAGCCTCCTCGTCGACCGGCTCGCGCCGCACCTGGTGCACCCGACCCCGTTCCTCTACCCGCTCACCCACCGCGCGTGGGAGCGGGCGTACGCGGGCGCGGGCGTGGCGATGTACGACTCGATGGCGTGGCTGTCGGGTCAGGCCCGCGGGGTGCCGCATCACCGGCACCTGACCCGGCGTCGCGCGCTGAAGCGGATGCCCGCGCTGCGCAAGGACGCGCTCGTCGGCGCCATCGAGTACTACGACGGCCAGGTCGACGACGCTCGCCACACGATGATGGTCGCGCGCACCGCGGCGGCGTACGGGGCGCACGTCGCCACCCGCACCCGCGTCACCGGCATGCTGCGCGAGGGCGAGCGGGTCACCGGCGTCGTCGTGCGCGACCTCGAGTCCGGCGACGAGTTCGAGATCCGCGCGTCGCAGGTGATCAACGCGACCGGGGTGTGGACCGACGAGACGCAGGCGATGGTCGGCGAACGCGGTCAGTTCCACGTCCGGGCCAGCAAGGGTGTGCACCTCGTCGTGCCGCGCGACCGGATCCAGGGGGAGTCCGGGCTGATCCTCAAGACCGAGAAGTCGGTGCTGTTCGTGATCCCGTGGAAGCGGCACTGGATCATCGGCACCACCGACACCGACTGGTCGCTCTCGAAGGACCACCCGGCCGCGAGCCGTACCGACATCGACTACCTGCTCGACCACGTCAACGCCGTGCTCGCCGTGCCACTGACGCACGCCGACGTCGAGGGCGTGTACGCCGGGCTGCGGCCGCTGCTGCGCGGGGAGTCCGAGGCGACGTCGACGCTGTCGCGCGAGCACGCGGTCTCGCACTCGGTGCCGGGTCTCGTCGTGGTCGCCGGCGGGAAGTACACCACGTACCGGGTGATGGCCCGCGACGCGGTCGACGCCGCCGCGAACGCGCTCGGTGTCACCCGCGTGATCCCCGCCTGCGTGACCGAGGACGTCCCGCTGCTCGGGGCCGACGGCTACGCGGCGCTCTGGAACCGCCGGACGCTCCTTGCTGCGCGGACAGGGCTGCACGAGGTGCGCATCGAGCACCTGCTCCGCCGGTACGGCGCGCTGATCCACGAGGTGCTCGACCTGATCGTGGACGACCGGACGCTCGGCGAGCCGTTGGGTGGAGCGGACGACTACCTCCGCGCCGAGATCGTGTACGCCGTCACCCACGAGGGCGCCCGCCATCTCGACGACGTGCTGACGCGCCGTACGCGCATCTCGATCGAGACCTTCGACCGCGGCACCGCCTCGTGCGAGGAGGTGGCGGAGCTGATGGCCGCGCCGCTCGGGTGGCGGCGGGAGCAGGTCGAGCGGGAGGTCGAGCACTACCGGGCGCGGGTCGATGCCGAGCGCGAGAGCCAGACGATGCCCGACGACGAGACCGCGGATGCGGCGCGGATGGGGGCGGGGGACGTCGTGCCGGTGGCGCGCGTGGAGTAGAGCGCCGGTGGCGCGCGTGGAGTAGCCGCGCTGCCGGCGCGCGTGGAGTAGCCGCACTGCCGGCGCGCGTGGAGTAGCCGCGCTGCCCGGCGTCGGTGCCTCAGCGTCCACGCGCCCGGCCGCGGTGGACGCTGGCGCACCGACGCGCGGCCAGGGTGGACGCTGGCGCACCGACGACGGGCGCCGCGCCTACGATCGATCCGTGCCTCCTCGTTCGCCGCTCCCGCCGCGCGACGGGCTCAACGCGGTGTGGCTGCGTACGCCGGACCGCGGTCGCGAGCCGGTCGCGTGGACGACGATGGGGGAGTGGCTGCGGTGGCGGCTGCCTGAGAAGGTCGACGTCGCCGCGATGCTGGCAGCGCAGCGGTTCGTGGACGGAGCTGGCGAGACGGTCGCCGATGCGGCGCCGTACCAGCCCCACACCTTCGTCTGGTTCTACCGCGACCTGCGCGAGGAGGCGCCGGTCCCGGGCCAGCTGCACGTCCTGCACCGTGACGAGCGCCTCGTCGTCGTCGACAAGCCGCCGTTCCTGGCGACGATCCCGCGTGGCCGGCACGTCCGCGAGAGCGTCGTCGTTCGCCTGCGCGACGAGCTCGGTCTGCCGGAGCTGTCCCCGGCGCACCGGCTCGACCGGATCACGTCCGGCGTGCTCGTCCTCACTACCGAGCAGCGGTGGCGCGGCGCGTACCAGATGCTGTTCCAACGTCGCCAGGCCCGCAAGACGTACCGCGCTCTGGCGCCCGTCGACGAGTCCCTGGACCTCCCGACGACGGTACGCAACCACCTCGTGAAGCGGCGCGGCTCCTTCCAGGTCGAGGTCGTGCCGGATGCGCGTCCCAACGCCGAGACGCTGATCTCGCTGGAGTCACGCCTCGGCGAGCACGGCGTCTACCGGCTCGAGCCCGCGACCGGTCGCACGCACCAGCTGCGTGCCCACCTCCACGGGCTCGGCATCCCGATCGTCGGCGACCCCGTCTATCCGACCGTGCTCGACGTGGACCTGGACGACTTCTCGACGCCGCTGCAGCTGCTGGCGGCAGAGCTCGCGTTCACCGACCCGTACGACGGCACCGAGCGCCGCTTCGCCAGCGCGCGGACGCTGCCCCTTCGACCGGAGGCGTAGCACCTCACGGCACGCGGCCGGTCCACCCCGGGTCGGCGTACTTCGTCGTCGCCAGCTCCTCCATCGCCGCTCGCGTCGCGCCGTCGAGCGCGACCCGCGACAGTCCGTAGCTGTCCGCGAAGTGGTCCACCATCGCCGCCACGATCTCGGCACGACTCAGCCCGGTCTGGCTGCGCAGCGGGTCGACGCGCTTCCCGGCGCTCACCGTGCCCTTGTCCGACAGCTTCTCGCGGCCGATCCGCAGGATGTCGAGCATCTTCGCGGCGTCCAGGTCGTACGACATCGTCACGTGGTGCAGCACGGCGCCGCTCGCGAGCCGCTTCTGCGCCGCGCCGCCGATCTTGCCCTGGGGGGTGGCGATGTCGTTGAGCGGCACGTACGCGGCCTCGAGGCCCAGCCCCCGCAGGGCCCGGATCACCCACGCGTCCAGGAACGCGTACGACTCGGCGAACGTCATCCCCTCGACCAGCGACGACGGCACGTACAAGGAGTAGGTGATCGTGTTGCCGGGCTCGACGAACATCGCGCCGCCGCCCGACATCCGGCGCACGACGGTTACGTCGTGACGCGCTGCGGCCTCCAGGTCGACCTCGTTCGACAACGACTGGAACGAGCCGATGACGACGGCGTTCGAGGCCCACTCCCACACGCGGAGCGTCGCCGGCCGCAGCCCCGCCCCGACCTGGTCGGCGAGCACCTCGTCGAGCGCCATCTGCTCGGGCGGGTGGAGCGGGCCGGCGTCGACGAGCTCGAACGCGTGGTCGTGCCAGGCGGTCGAGCGCCCGAGCGCGCGGGTGACGGCGAACCCGACCGAGCGCGCGTCGAAGCCGATCATCGTCGCGCCGTCGAGTGACGCGTCGACAGCCTGCGCGTACGCCCCCACGCTGGCGTCGGCGGGCATCGACTCGAGGGCTCCGGTGATGCGGTCCAACGCCTCGTCGGGCTCCAGGAAGAAGTCACCGGAGACGCGTACGCCCGTAAGCCGGCCGTCGTCGACGCTGAGGTCGGCGACGACGAGCTTGCCTCCAGGGACCTTGTACTCACCATGCATCGGCTTGCTCTCCACGCCACCGACGGTACGTGAGAGGCCCGGCCGGACAGTGTCCGAACCGGGCCTCTGTGGGGTGGATGACGGGACTTGAACCCGCGACCACCGGCACCACAAGCCGGTGCTCTACCAACTGAGCTACACCCACCGCGCGCTCCACGGCAGGGACCGTGTGCGGCGAGAAAGAGTGTAGCGGGTCAGGCCTCGCCGTCCGAAATCCGGGTCGGCTCCTCGGCCTGCTCGCGCGACGGCTCGACCTGCCCGCGCAAGGAGCCGGCGTGCTCGGCCGCGATGGCCTTGGCCGTCTCGCTGTCGGGGCCGGGCTCGGGCACGAAGACGGCGGCCCGGTAGTAGCGCAGCTCCTCGATGCTCTCCTGGATGTCGGCGAGGGCCCGGTGGTTGCCGGTCTTGGCAGGAGAGGCGAAGTAGGCGCGGGGGTACCAGCGGCGCGACAGCTCCTTGATGGAGGAGACGTCGATCACGCGGTAGTGGAGGTAGCCCTCGAGCTCCGGCATGTAGCGCAGCAGGAACGCGCGGTCGGTGCCGATGGAGTTGCCGGCCAGCGGCGCCTTGCGCGGCTCGGGCACGTGCTGCTTGACGTAGTCGAGGACGACCTGCTCGGCGTCGGCGAGGGCCAGGCCGTCGTCGAGCTCCGTGATGAGGCCGGATGCGGTGTGCATCTCGGTGACGACGTCGTTCATCTGGTCGAGGGCCTCGCGCGGCGGCTTGATGACCACCTCGATGCCCTCGGCCACGGGTTTGAGGTCGAAGTCGGTGACGATCGCCGCCACCTCGATCAACGCATCTCGATCGAGGTCGAGCCCGGTCATCTCACAGTCGATCCACACAAGCCTGTCCACGGCCAACCACCCTAGCCTCACCCTCTGACGCCGACAGGTAGCCTGGGTCGCGAAAAGCCGGGAACGCGGGCGCCGCCACATCCGTTGGACGGGCGACACGTGTCCGTAGACGAAGGATGGTTGCCAGGTGGCCAGCAGGGACGACAAGCGCGAACGCCGCGAGCGAGCAGCCGAGCTGCGCAAGGAGCGCGAACGGCAGGAGAAGCGACGCCGCAACATCATCACGGCCGCTGTCGTGGCCGCGGTGCTCGTCGTGATCGCGGTCGCCGGTGTCGCCGTCAAGTCCGCGGTGGACAACGCTGCCGGTGATCCCGTCCGCACCCCGAAGGGGCTGACGGAGGACAACGGTGTCGTGCTGTCCGCCACCGATCTCGGTGGCACGGCCAACCCCGAGGCCGTCAAGGTCACCATCTTCGAGGACTTCGCCTGCCCGCACTGCAAGTCGTTCGAGACCGAGGCCGGTGCCTGGATCGACGAGCAGGTCAAGGCCGGCACGATCGAGGCCGAGTTCCGTCCGATCGCGTTCCTGACCCAGTTCTCCAGCGACGCGCTCGGTGCGTCGATGTGCGTCTTCGAGGAGTCCGGCTCCGCGGCGTACCGCGACTTCGCCGAGCAGGTCTTCGCGAACCAGCCGAGCGAGGGCGGCGACGTCGCCACCTCGGCCTTCGTCGAGATGGCCGAGAACGCCGGTGCCGAGGGTGCGAAGGAGTGCGTCGAGGGTCGTCCGTTCCGGGACTGGGCCGAGGTCCAGGGCCCGCCGACGGAGGCCGCGTTCGAGAACCCCGACGCCGACGGCAACAAGCTGAGCGGCACGCCGACCATCTGGGTCGACGGCGTGACGGTCAACGGTCCCGAGGTCGACGGACAGCCGACGACGCCGGGTCTCGCCGACATCCAGGCCGCAGTCGAGGCCGCGCAGGCCGGCTGACGCACGACAGCTCCCCCGCCGGCCCCGCCGGCAGTGACGCCCCGTACGCCTCGTGCGTACGGGGCGTCCGTTCTCTACGGTGGGCAGGGACGACACCGGACGAGACGAGGAGCGACATCATGGCCGTACGCACGGCAACGACGCAGTGGACCGGCGGGCTGCAGGACGGCTCGGGGAGCGTGAACCTCGACAGCTCCGGGGCGGGGTCCTTCGACGTCTCCTTCCCCAAGCGCGTCGCGGACGAGGCAGACGGGACCACGAGCCCCGAGGAGCTGATCGCGGCCGCGCACGCTGCCTGCTACTCGATGGCGCTGTCGGGCGGCATCGCGAACGCCGGCGGGACCCCGCAGTCGTCGACGGTGAAGGCGGACGTCACCGTGCGCCCAGACCGGGAGAACGGCGGGCTGCTCATCTCCCAGATCGTGCTCACCGTCCGCGCGAAGGTCGACGGCCTGACCGCCGAGCAGTTCGCGGACGTGGCCGAGGAGACCAAGAAGGCGTGCCCGGTCAGCAAGGCGCTCGCCGCGGTCCCCGAGATCGTCCTCGACGCCGCCCTGGAGAGCTGACCGGGAGCTGACCGGGAGAGCTGAGCGCGCCCGGCAGGATTCGAACCTGCGACCGGCGGATTAGAAGGCCGCTGCTCTGTCCAGCTGAGCTACGGGCGCCCAAGCGACACCATAGCGGCGGCGGGGTGGTCGGCGTACGCCGATAGGGTCGTCCTGTGTCCCAGCCCTGGTCGGCGCCTCAGCCACAGCCTCCTCGCGCGCCGGCCCCGCTCGGGCCGCTGCCGAAGCTGCCCGACCCCTTGTGGCAGCGCGGTCACACCCTGCTCGTCGTGCTCATGTTCGTGACGGCCGCGATCGGCGTGGTCGGCGCAGGCTTCCTGTCGATCACCAGCGGCGACGTCGCAGGCAGCGGTCTCAGCCTCTTGTACGCGCTCCTGCCCCTCCCGGCGCTGCTCGGCTGCTTCTTCTGGCTCGACCGCTATGAGCCGGAGCCGTGGCACTACAAGCTCGCCGCGGTGGTCTGGGGTGGTGTGGTCTCCGTGGGTCTCGCCCTCGCGGCCCAGATCTTCATCTCCGAGACCTTCGACCTGTCGGACGAGGCGCTCGCCACGTTCATCGCGCCGGTCACCGAGGAGCCGGCGAAGTGCCTGTTCCTCCTGCTCACGTTCCTGCGGATGCGTCGTGTGATCGACGGGCTGATCGACGGCCTCGTGTTCGCGGGGCTCGTGGGGCTCGGCTTCGCCTTCGTCGAGAACATCGGCTACTACGCGGGCGCCTACCTCGGCATCGACGAGACAGGCGTCGAGGGGGCCGGCGCCACCACGGCGACGTTCGTCCTTCGCGGCATCATGAGCCCGTTCGCGCACCCGATGTTCACCGCGGCGTTCGGGATCGCGATCGGCCTCGCCGTCCGGCAGCGTTCGGTGGCCGTCCGCGTGCTGCTGTGCGCGGGCGGGCTTCTGGGGAGCATGGTGCTGCACGGCATCTGGAACGGCGGCGTCAGCTACCTCGGCGGCACGGGCTTCCTCCTCGCGTACGGGTTCACCGGGCTGCTCCTCGCCGGGACGATCGTGCTGGCGGCGATCGCCCGTCGCAACCAGGGCCGCTACCTGACGCGTGCGCTCACCGACATCGCGCGCCGCGGGTGGCTCGTCGCGGACGAGATCCCCTTCATCGCGTCGCTGTCCTACCGTGGCAAGGCCGTCAGGCACGCCCGCACGTACGGCGGAGACGCCTCCGCGAAGGCGACCCGGCTCTACCAGCGGCGGGCAATCACAATGGCGTTCCTGTACGCCGGTGTGATCGACCGGCTCGCGAAGCCGAAGGCCGCCGAGCGCGTCGACGGGATCCTCGTGCAGATGCGGGTGCTCCGCCCGTACGTCGTGCTGCCCGCGCCGCTGCGCTTCGGATATGTCCCGCCACGGCCGACGTACGGTCAGCAGCCCACGCCGTACGCTCCGCCGCCGTACGCGGCACGGCAGCCACCGCCGTACGCGCCACCGCCGCCGACACCGCCGTACGCGGCTCGGCAGCCACCGCCGTACGCGCCGCCGCCAGCGCCGTACCTGCCTCCAGGTTCGCCGCCGGCTGCCCCGCCCCGACCTGCGGACGTGCCTCCGAACGCCCCGGGCGGCGACGGCCGCACCGGTCCACCCCGGCCGTGACGTGGACGACGCCGGGACAGTTCGCGAGGGTCGCGGCTACAGCGCGCGTTGGGGTCTCCACTACGCTGAACCGATAAAGCACACCTTCTCCGGAGGTTCGAGTGTCGAGGGATGGTTCCACCGCGACCCTGCTCGCTGCGCTGCTCAAGCTGCGCACCGAGCTGGGCGGTGCTGCCCTGGGTCTCGACGTCCCAGGCGCGGCTGAAGGGCGCGAAGCCCAGCGATCGCTGCTCTCGCAGCTCGATGACTACATCCTTCCGCGCCTGGTGCAGCTCGGCGCGCCCCTGCTGACGGTGATCGGCGGGTCCACCGGCGCCGGCAAGTCGACGCTCGTCAACTCGCTCGTCGGCCGTCGTGTCACCGAGTCCGGCGTGCTGCGGCCGACGACCCGGTCGGCGGTGCTCGTGCACAACCCTGCCGACGCGGAGTGGTTCCAGCCGGACCGGATCCTCCCCGACCTGGCGCGTGCGACCACCCAGTCGCACGACACGCGTGCGCTGACGCTCGTCGCGGCGCACACGGTCCCGCAGGGTCTCGCGCTCCTCGACGCCCCCGACGTCGACTCGGTGGAGGCCGACAACCGTCGGCTCGCCGGCGAGCTGCTCGCCGCGGCCGACCTCTGGCTCTTCGTGACGTCCGCAGCCCGCTACGCCGACCAGGTGCCGTGGGACTACCTGCGGGAGGCGGCCGACCGCAGCGCCGCCGTCGCGATCGTGCTCGACCGTACCCCCGAGTCGTCCATGGGCGAGGTGCGTGGTCACCTCGCGCGCATGCTGACCGCCCGTGGCCTGCAGGACTCGCCCCTGTTCACGGTCCTCGAGGGCGACGTCGACGAGGACGGCCTGCTGGCCCCGAGCGCCGTGGCGCCGATCCTCAACTGGCTGCACGACCTCGCCGCCGACCCGGAGGTGCGTGCCGCGATCGTGACGCAGACCCTCGACGGCGCGGTCCGCAAGATCGTCTTCAGCGCCTTCGACGTCGCCGATGCGGTGGCGGACCAGGGCGCCGTGCTCACGTCGCTCGTCGAGGACGTCGACCGCGCCTACACCGGTGCCGAGGCGGCGTTCGCCAAGGACCTGTCGGACGGCACCCTGATGCGGGGCGAGCTGGCGGCCCGCTGGCGTGACTTCGCCGGATCGGGCGACCTGCTCCGCGGCGCCGACGACCGCATCGGACGCCTGCGCGACCGCATCGTGGACAGCGTCCGCGGCCGTCGAGCCCGCGTCACGGAGGTCCAGGAGTCGCTCGCCCACGACATCGAGCTGCTTCTCCTCGAGCAGGCCGAGGCCGGCGCGCACGCCGCCTACCAGGCCTGGGAGGAGTCCGCCGCCGGCCGCTCCCTCCTCGCCGGATCGGGCCGCGAGCTGGAGCGCGCGACCCGCACCCTGCGCTCGCGCGCCGAGCGCATCGCCTCCGACTGGATCGAGGCGTGCACCGAGATCGTCCGGTCCGAGGGCGCCGAGCACCGCATGACGGCGAGGTTCCTCGCGCTCGGCACCTCAGGCTCAGCCGTGACGCTCGGCGTCTGCGTCGTCAGCGAGCTGGCACCGCGCGACGACGCGAGCGGCGCCACGATGGCTCGTGACCTGCTCGTCGACGTCTTCGACGACGCCACCGCGCACCGTCTGCTCGAGCTCGCCAAGGAAGACCTGCTGCGCCGTGCGGGCACCGTCCTGCGGGACGAGCGCCAGCGTTTCTACGACGTCCTCGCGAGGGCTGCCGCTGCACCCTCCGCAGCCGATAGCATTCGAGCCGCTGCGCGGGCCGCCGAGGACGCGCGACACACCGACCTGATCCCCGAGGACTGGGACTGACGTGACAGACACCCCTCTCGCACCGCTGTTCAGCACGAGCGGCGGTGACGTCGCCGCACGCGTCGACGGACTCGCCCGCGCCGTCGACGCGACCGCCGGCCGCCTTGACCCCGCCCTCGTCGAGGAGGGAGCCGCCGTCGTACGCCGTGCAGGCGAGCGCCTCCGGCTGGCGAGCGACCGCACCGTCGTCGCGCTCGCGGGCGCGACCGGCTCAGGCAAGTCGTCCCTGTTCAACGCCGTCGCCGGCATCGAGCTCTCCGCTGTGGGCGTCCGCCGACCGACGACGTCGTGGGCGATGGCCGTGGCGTGGGGCGACAGCGGCACGCGCGAGCTGCTGAGCTGGATGGGCATCGCCGAGCGTCAGCAGATGTCCCTGACGAGCCCGCTCGGGTCGACCACCGACGACACCAACCTCGACGGCTTGGTGCTCCTCGACCTCCCTGACCACGACTCGACCGAGGTGGCCCACCACCTCGAGGTCGACCGGCTCGTCCAGTACGCCGACGTGTTCGTATGGGTCCTCGACCCCCAGAAGTACGCCGACGCGGCCATCCACGACCGCTACCTCCGCCCGCTGGCGCGTCACGCGGCCGTCACGATGGTGGTGCTCAACCAGATCGACAAGCTCCCTCCCGAGAAGTGGGACGGCGCCCTGCAGGACGTACGCCGTCTGCTGGCCGAGGACGGCCTCGCCGGCGTCCCGGTGCTGGCGGTGTCGGCGCTGCGCGGCGACGGCGTGGACGACCTCAAGCGCGCTCTTGTACGCCGGATCCGTGACAAGCAGGCGGCGGGCATGCGGACCGGTGCCGACGTCGAGCACATCGCGAAGGCGTTCGAGCAGCTCAGCGGCGACGCACCGGCGATCGGGCTGACGGACTCCGACCGCGACCAGCTCGTCGACACGCTGGCCGACGCGGCGGGCATCGCCGCCGTCGCCGACTCCACCGAGAAGACCCTCATCTCGCAGGCGGTCGCAGCGACGACCTGGCCGCCGCTGAGGCTGATCGGCCGCTCCAAGTCGCGGGCCGCCGATGACGGTGTCGTCGCGGCGCGGGTGCAGCGGCCGGCGGTCGACGTCGCCGTCCGCGACGTCGCCGAGAAGTCCACGATCGGCCTCACGCCGTCCTGGGTCCAGTCGATGCGGCGCGCGGTCGTCGTCCCCAACCGCGACCTCGGAGACGTGCTGGACAGCGCGATGGCCTCGACCGGCGTGGGAGTCGGCCGAGCGCCGGCATGGTGGTCGACCGTCAAGGCGATCCAGTGGGTCGCCCTGGCCGCGACCGTGGGCGGGCTCCTCTGGCTCCTCGCCCTCGCCGGTGCCGGCCTGACCGGGAGCACCTCTGCACCGACCGTCGCGGGTGTCTGGCTGCCCGTGATCCTCGCGGGCGTCGGCCTCGTGGTCGGCCTCGGACTCGCGCTGGTCACGACCGTCGCCGCCAAGTCCTCGGCGCGGCGCAGGGCGCGCGGGGTCGAGGATCGACTTCGCGACACGATCGCCGAGGTCGCTCGTGCTCGGGTGCTCGGCCCGGTCGACGCCGAGCTCGCCGCGTACGACCAGGCGCGGCGCGGCATCGCGCAGGCCCTCGGCCGCAACGCCTGAGCCGAGACCAGTTCGTCCACACGCCGCGCCCGTCCACAGCGACGGGCGCGGCGTGGTTCGTTCCTGACCGCAGGACCCACCTAGAGGGCGTCCCCGACGACAGGAGCGCCCATGAGCGACAACCAGATGACCGTGTACGGCAACCTCGGCACCCCCGTGGAGCTTCGCGAGAGCGGCAGCTTCGCGTGGGCGATGTTCCGGGTGGGATCCACGCCGCGCTTCTACGACCGCCAGCAGGGCGGTTGGCGCGACCTCCCGACCGTGTGGATCACCGTCAAGGCGGCACGCACGCTCGCACAGAACGCCGCCGCCTCCCTCCAGCTGGGCGATCCGGTGGTGGTGCTCGGGCGACTGCGCACCCACGCCTGGAAGGACAAGGAGTCCGGCGAGGAGCACCGCCGCGACATCCTCGAGGCGACGGCGGTCTGCCACGACCTCAACCGGGGGACGACCACGTTCCGACGCAACGAGCCGGCGCCCACAGCCGAGGCGCCGTCCCAGGAGGGTGAGGCGGTGGCGGCGTTCGAGAGCACCCACGCCGTCCCGGACCAGCGGCCCGAGCCGGTCGCCGTCTGAGCCTGCCCAGCTCCTCCGGTGGCCGATTCACGCGACCGCCGGGGGAGCGCCTAGGCTGGACCCATCATGGCTGACTACGTGTTCACCCTGCGCAACGTCCGCAAGTCGCTCGGCGACAAGGTCGTTCTCGACAACGTCACACTCTCGTTCCTCCACGGCGCCAAGATCGGCGTCGTCGGCCCGAACGGCACCGGCAAGTCGACGCTGCTCAAGCTGATGGCCGGCATCGAGCAGCCGAGCAACGGCGACGCCTACAAGGACCCCGAGGCGACCGTCGGCATGCTCATGCAGGAGCCGCCGCTGACCGAGGGTGCGACCGTCCTCGAGAACGTCGAGGAGGCCGTCGCCGAGATCAAGGGCAAGCTCGACCGCTACAACGCGATCAGCGAGGAGCTCGCGAGCCCCGACGCCGACTACGACACCCTCCTCGCGGAGATGGGTGAGCTGCAGACGGACCTCGACCACGCGAACGCGTGGGACCTCGACTCGCGGCTCGAGCAGGCGATGGACGCGCTGCGCTGCCCGCCGCCGGACACCATCGTCGACAACCTCTCGGGCGGTGAGCGCCGACGCGTCGCGCTGTGCAAGCTCCTGCTCCAGCAGCCCGATCTCCTGCTCCTCGACGAGCCCACCAACCACCTGGACGCCGAGAGCGTGCTGTGGCTCGAGCAGCACCTCGCCAAGTACCCCGGCGCGGTCCTCGCCGTCACCCACGACCGTTACTTCCTCGACAACGTCGCCCAGTGGATCCTCGAGCTCGACCGCGGCAAGACCCACCCGTACGAGGGCAACTACTCCACCTACCTCGAGACCAAGAAGCAGCGGCTCGTGGTTGAGGGCAAGAAGGACGCGAAGCGCCAGAAGATCCTCGAGCGCGAGCTGGAGTGGGTCCGCTCCAACCCGAAGGCACGTCAGGCCAAGAGCAAGTCGCGTCTGGCGCGCTACGAGGAGCTCGCCGCGGAGGCCGAGCGTCGTCGTTCGGTCGACCTCTCCGAGATCAACATCCCGGCAGGCCCGCGCCTCGGCGACGTCGTGCTCGACGCCAAGAACCTGTCGAAGGGCTTCGGCGACCGTGCGCTCATCGACGACCTCAGCTTCTCGTTGCCGCGTGCCGGCATCGTCGGCATCGTGGGACCCAACGGTGTCGGCAAGACCACGCTGTTCAAGATGATCGTGGGGGAGGAGCAGCCCGACGCGGGCGCCCTGACCGTCGGCAGCACGGTCAAGATCTCCTACGTCGACCAGTCGCGCGGCGGCATCGATCCGTCAAAGAACGTGTGGGAGGTCGTCTCCGACGGTCTGGACCACATCAAGGTCGCCAACTTCGAGATGCCCAGCCGGGCGTACGTCGCGTCCTTCGGCTTCAAGGGCCCTGACCAGCAGAAGCGCGCGGGCATCCTGTCCGGAGGCGAGCGCAACCGTCTCAACCTGGCGCTGACCCTCAAGATGGGCGGCAACCTGCTGCTTCTCGACGAGCCCACCAACGACCTGGACGTCGAGACGCTGCAGTCGCTGGAGGACGCGCTCCTCGAGTTCCCGGGCTGTGCTGTCGTGATCTCCCACGATCGGTGGTTCCTCGACCGCGTCGCTACCCACATCCTCGCGTGGGAGGGTGACTCCGAGAACGCCGCCAACTGGTACTGGTACGAGGGCAACTTCGCCGACTACGAGGCCAACAAGATCGAGCGTCTCGGTCCGGAGGCCGCCCGTCCGCACGCGCTGACCCACCGCCGGCTCACGCGCGACTGACACCGCAGACTGCAGACCGAAAGGACCCGGCGCTCCGCCCCGTGAAGGGCAGGAGCGCCGGGTCCTGTCGTCGCGCCCTGCGTCAGGGCAGGATGCGAACGGCGTCGATCGCGACGTCACCCGTGCCGGTCAGCGGGTCCAGCCGCAGCTGGGTCAGCGAGGCCTCCTGACGGGGGACCTCCACCCGGTACGTCCGGGTGCCGCCCGATTCGACGGTGAAGCGTCCGCTGCGCGACTCGGCGAAGCCGCCGTCGGTGGTGGCCCAGAACAACTGACCACCGCCACCGGCCGAGGACGACATCACGATCTCGACCGTGGCGCTGTCGGCGAGCGGCACCGACACCGTCGGCCCGACGACATACGGGTCGCCGCCGACGGACCGGAACCGGAGCGCGCCGCCGGAGGGCGTGAAGCCCTCGACCTGGTTCGCGCCGGTCCAACCCTCGGTGTCGCCGTCGGCGTCGAACTCCCAGGCGGCGTACGCGTTCGTCACGGTGACCGTCGCGGTGCGCTCGACCGTACGCCCGTCTGCGCCGGTCAGCGTGAACCTGACCGACGACGCCCCTTCCGGAGCTTCCGCCGGCGGCGTCACGGCGACGTCGACGGTGGTGCTGACCTGGGTCCCTTGCGATGGCTCGGAGACGTCGACCGAGGCGGGCTCGGCCTTCCAGCCGTCCGGCACCGTGGTGGCCAGCGTCGCTTCGAGATCCTCGGGAGCGATTCCGTCGACCGTCGCGGTGAACGTCGCAGGGCGACCTGGTAGCACCGCCGACGACGCCGGGTCGACGGTCATGTCGACCGACGTCACCTCCGTGCCCTCGGTGAGCTCGAGGTTCACCTCCCGCTGCGGACGCAGCACGACGGGGCCGAGCAGCCCCGACGGGTTGTCGCGCCCCTCGATCGCGTTGGACGGCGTGTTGGTCACCCGCACCTCGACCACGTTCTCGCCCTCGCGGAGGAGGTCGGTGACGTCGACGGCGTATGGCGACCAGTCCAGTGCCCCAGCATGCTTGCCGTTGACGGTGACGTCGGCGAGCTCGCGTACGCGGCCGAGGTCGAGCTGTGCTCGCCGGCCCTTGGCGAGGAAGTCCGCGGGTACGGTGAACCGCTTCGCGTACGTCGCCGAGCCGGAGTACTTCGCATCGAGCGCCGTCCACGACCCGAGCGGCCGGGTCACGGTCTCTGCTTCGTCAGCATCGAACCGGAAGTCCCAGTCGCCGTTCAGCGCGAGTGGCTCCAGCGGGTCGTCGACGGTCGTCACGGCCCCGTACTCTCGCCCGCGGTACTCGCCGCGCGCGTACACCTCGCCGGGTCCGTCGGCGACCAGCGTCGCCTGAAGCGTGCCTCGCGACGCCCGCACGGATTCCGGCGTCGCGTTCGTCGCCGTCAGGTGCGCCACCTTCCCAGACGGGTACGCACCCGGCCGGAACGTCACCCAGCGCGCCTCGTACGGCGCGAGTGTGAGCGGGACGACGGTCTGCCGGCGATCACCGCGGAACACCGGAGCGACCTTGGTGCCGCCCGTCTCGGGGTCCCAGTACTCCGGGGTCCCTGAGACGTCGAAGCGTGCCGTGGTCGACACCTCGCGCCCGGCGAGGTTGACGACCAGGAACGCGTCGTCGGCCTTCCGCTTGACGTGGCGTACGCGGACGTCGGGCGCGTTCTCGAGCGTCACACCGGGCCTCACTCGCTCGTGGAGCACCTCGGCGAGGGTGGACCGGTCAGGCAGGTACGCCGCCAGGCCGCTGCGTCCGTGCCGGCGCTGCGACGCCTCCGGAGCGGACGGGTCGGTGCCGAACAGCGCGGTCAGGCGCTTGCGGAGCTCGGCGTCACGTCCGGACGCCTCGTGTGTTGCCAGCCCGTCCACCGCGACGACGCTGCCGCCGTCGGCGACGAGCTTCTCCAGCGTGCGTACGGCCTCCAACGCGAGCGTCGTCGTGCGGGGAAGCACGACCGCTTGCCAGCGCTGGTCGCGCAGCGTGAGCGCGCCGTGGCGAACGCGGAGGTCGACGTCGAGGTCCTCGTCGCCGGCCAGCGCCAGCTCGTCGAGGTAGTCGAAGTCGAGCTGCGCCTTGAGGAGGTCGTTCGAGGTTCCCTTCCACGAGTCGTCGACCGGCCCGAGCGCAGGCCCGTTGCCGGCGAAGCCGCGGACGTCCCAGGGCGTCCCCGCCGCCATCACCGACGAGCTCGGATAGAGCACGCCGACCGGGTTCATCGGTGTCGCGCCGCGTGCCGGCTCGGTCAGCCGCCCGACGAAGTTCGCATACTGCGAGAACCGGGGCCAGAACGTGTTCTGGTCGAACTGGCTCGGCGGCGATTCCGACGCCCGCTCGCCGTCGATCGAGTAGTAGAACGCGTGGTTGTCGATCAGGTCGACACCCCCGGCGGCCTCCCAGCCGACGGTGCGCTTCATCTCCTCCATCGTCAGGTCCCAGCCGAACGCACCGAAGGTCTCGGCGAGGTTGCGCTTGCGGCCAAAGATGTGGGCGACGGACGAGTTCAGCTTGGGCGTGATCGCACCCGTGTTGAGGCCGCTGATCAGGTCCATCCCCGGAAGCTGGTAGTGCTTGCTCATCTCGAACCAGCTACCGCCCTCGATCAGCTTGTGGCTGCCGAGATCCTCCTCGACCAGCGGGTTCGAGATCAGCGCGATGTCGTGGTCCTCGGCCCAGTCCGCCAGGGGCAACGTGTGCGCCTCGTTGTAGCGGTCGGACAGCGCGTCGTAGTAGTCGACCCGGGCCTTCGTGGTCGTCTCCCCGGCGTCGTACCAGATGCCGAGCAGATCCTGAGTCAGGTCGTACCCGGCGTTCTTCGAGAGGTACGTCCGGAAGCCGGGCGTCCACGGGATCGAGCCGCGCGAGTCGAGCCCGCCACGGTTGTCGGGGAAGTTGTTGTAGAACCCGGGTTCGTCGTTGAAGATGCCCGGGATCGTCGACCCGAAGTCCTTGCGGAACCGCTTGAAGTACGTCTCGTGCGTGATGTCGATGAACTTCTCGGTCACGTCGGGGTTGAGCATGTCGACGTACGGCTCGTCCGGCTCCAGGTCCGGGTGGTAGTTCACCAGCGGCCGCTGGACCAGGTGCACGAGGCACCAGTCGCCCGCGGGCACTTCCCAGGTCAGCCTGCCGTCCTTGATCTTGTGGGTCAGCTCGACGGTCGACGCGCCGTCGAGCGCCACTCCGCGAGCCTCTCCGTTCGTGACGCAGGTGCCGTTCGCGGACTTGCGGGCGGCGAGCGTGGCGATCAGCTCTGGCTGCGGACCGTCGGTGTCGTCATCTGGTCCGGGCACCTGCTCGTCGTACGTGGTGCCGCCCTCGACGTCCTTCGCCGTGGGGGAGAGATACCAGGGGACGTAGTCGGGGTCGGCCTTCACCTGACGTCCGTCGACGACGCCGCCACGAACCGTACGCCCGCCGGCGAAGCCGCTCGGCCAGTTGAGGTCGTCGTACAGCCAGGCCTTCATCCCGCGGCTGCGCGCCTCCTTCAGAACGAAACCGACCTTGTCGAAGTAGTCCGTCGACAGGTAGTAGGAGTTCTCGGTCTTGCCGAACTCGCCGCCGAGGCCCTGGCGCGGGTGGATGAAGAACTCCTCCACTCCGTTGCCCTGCATCTCGTCGAGCTGGCGTTCCAGCTCCTTCTCGGTGAGCTTGCCGTTCCAGAACCAGAACGCGTGCGGACGTGCCGTGGATGGCGGGTCTGCGAACGCCGCGGGGTCGAGCCTGCCTGTCGGGTCGTCCCAGGCGGGCGCCTTCGCGGGGCGTCCTGCGGCACCCGCCGCGCCGGTCAGCCCGACGGTCAGTGCGACGGCGGCAGCAGCCACCAGGGCGCGCCGACCCCAAGTCTTCGAACGCCGGGTCATGCGTGCTCCTTCACAGTGAACTGGTAGGTGCCCGAGCCGAGCTCGCCGACCACGACGCCGCGGTCGAGGCGCAGGTCACTGACGCCCTCGGACTTCTTCGCGGGCCGCCCACGCTCGGTGACGGCGTCGACGCTCGATGCCGGGATCTTGACGGTGGCCGTCGTGTTGACCGGCACCGTCACCTGCAGCGTCAGCCGGCCGTGCTTGCGCGACCAGCGGGAGCGGATCTCGCCGTACCCGGACTCGTACCGGGCGTCGGCGTGGTCCAGGTCGCCTCCGGGCTGCGGCGCGATCGTGAAGTGGCGGTAGCCGGGCTGCTCGGGATCGGGCTGGATGCCTCCGATCGTCTGGTACATCCAGTTGCCCACCGCTCCGTAGGCGTAGTGGTTGAACGAGTTCATGCCGACGTCGCCGAAGCTGCCGTCGGGCATGATCGAGTTCCAGCGCTCCCAGATGGTCGTGGCGCCCTTGTCCACCTCGTAGCCCCACGACGGGTACGTCCGCTGGTTGATCAACTTGTACGCCACGTCGGTGTGCCCGGTCTTCGTGAGCACCGGCAGCAGGTCCGGTGTCCCCAGGAAGCCGGTCGCGAGGTGCCAGTCGTGGCGCTCCAGGTTGGCGACGAGCCGGTCGGCGGCGTCGTCCACGAGATCGTCGGGGATCAGCCCGTACGACAGTGCGAGGACGTAGCCCGCCTGGGCATCGCCCGGAAGCGCACCGTCGTCGCCGACGTACTTGTCCACGAACGCCTCGCGCACGTCGTCGGCCAGCGCGGCGTAGGTCGCGGCGTCCGCGTCCTTGCCGATCGCCTCGGCCATCTCCGAGAGCAGCCTGGTGACGTGGGCGAAGTATGCGGTGCCGATCAGGTCGCGCGGGGTGTTGTCGTCGAGGTTGAGCCAGTCGCCGTACCCTGCGTCGGGTCGGATCAGGCCGGTGCTGTTCTTCTTCAGGTAGGCGACCCAGGCCGCCATCGAGTCGTAGCTCTCCTCGATCACATTCGTGTCCCCATACGTCTGCCAGACGGTGTACGGCACGGTGATCGCCGCATCGCCCCAGCCTGCGTTGCCGGCTCCGACGACGGGAACGTACGGGACGACGTCGGTGACCGCGCCGTCAGGACGTTGCGCGTCGCGGAGGTCCTGGAGCCACTTGTCACCGAGGAACGTCGAGACGTCCATGTTGAACGCGGCGGTCGGAGCGAAGACGTTGATGTCGCCCGTCCAGCCCATCCGCTCGTCGCGCTGCGGGCAGTCGGTCGGCACGCTGAGGAAGTTGCCGCGCTGTGACCAGACGATGTTGCTCTGCAGCTGGTTGAGCATCGGGTCGGACGTCTCGAACGTTCCGGTCATCGGGGCGTCAGTGCCGAGTACCTTGCCGACCAGATCCCGTCTCGAGGGCTTGCCCGGCAGGCCGGTCAGCTCCACGTAGCGGAACCCGTGGAACGTGTAGCGGGGCTCGTACGTCTCGACGCGGTCACCGCGGGCGGTGTAGTAGTCGGTCGCCCGGGCGCTGCGCAGGTTCTCGGTGTACAGCGTCCCGTCGGCGTTGATCTCTTCGCCGTAGCGCAGCCTGACCTTCTCGCCGGCCTTCGCTCCGCGCAGCGACAGCGCCACGGTGCCGACGAAGTTCTGACCGAGGTCGAGCACGTACGTCCCGGGCTTCGGCTCGGTGATCTTCTGTACGGGCATCTCCTCCGTCACTCGGACCGGCGGATCGGCCTGGGCGACGAGTGCCGTCTCCACGTCGGTCTTCTCGACGACAGGCGCCCAGGACTGGTCGTCGAAGCCCGCACGGGTCCAGCCGGGAGTCTCGCGGCGGGCGTCGTACTCCTCGCCGTCCAGGATGTCGGCGTGAGTGACGGGGCCGGCGGTGCTCGTCCATGAGGTGTCGGAGACGACGCGCTGGGTCGTACCGTCCTCGTAGGTGATCTCGAGCTGGCTCAGCAGGCCCGGCAGCTTCCCGTACAGGTTGGGGCCGTAGATCGCGATCTTGCCGGCGTACCAGCCGGTCGACAGTCGCGCGCCCAGGGCGTTAGCGCCTTGTCGTACCAGCGAGGTGACGTCGTACGTCTGGTACGGCGTGCGCTTGTTGTAGTCGGTCCAGCCCGGCGCCCAGCGGTCGGTCGAGACCTCGCGGCCGTTGATCTGCATGTCGTAGATGCCGAGAGCAGTCGAGTAGAGACGCGCTGACCGTACGCGCTTGTCGACGCCGAACGTGGTCCGGAGCTGGGAGGTCAGCTCGGCGTTCTCCTCGATCGTCGGGTTCCAGCGGATCGTGCGGTCGCCGGCGACCGGCTCGCCGTCGGCGTAGGCCTGGCCCTCGGCGTACACGTCGTCGGTGTGGCTCCACCACCCGGCAGTGCCTTCGAGGTCGGACATCTCGAGGTAGTAGTCGCCGGGCGTGGCAGCGGAGTCGAGCTCGAGCTCGGCCCAGCTGTTGTCGGCGTGGTCAACGATGCGCCTCTCGGCGACGACCTCGCCGTCGGGTCCGCCGCGCCGCAACGTCAGCGTGAAGTCGGAGTCCGGGGTGCCCCAGGTGGGGGCGCTGCCGCCGATCTTGTCGAACGGCCGGTCGGTGGTGACGGACTGGCCGAGCGTGTGCCCCGTACGGAGGGAAGCGGGGGAGTTCTGCTGGCTGTTGGAGGTCGGCAGCGGGAGGTCGGTGTCGTGCGCGATCCAGTCCGCGGACCAGTCCGACGCCTCCAGGAGGCCGGTCTCGAACCACGACGGGGCGCTCCAGCGGCCGGCGTGGCCGGTGGCGTCCCACGCCATCACTTTCCAGTGGTAGCGCGTGCGCGACTCCAGCGGCGGGCCGCCGTACGAGACCTGCCGCGACTCGGACGAGGCCACCTTGCCGGAGTCCCAGATGTCAGCCTCGCCGCGGGCGAGGACGGCCGGGCTCGAGGCGACGAGGACGCGGTACGCGGTCTGTGACTGTGCGCGCTCGTGCGAGGCGAGCTGCCAGCCCAGAGCGGGGAGGTGCTCGCCGACGCCGAGCGGTCGGGTCTTGTGGTCGGCGGAGAGTGAGTGTGGCTGGACCTCGCCGGGCGGGGCCGCGTCGGCGGGGGAGAACGGGAGTATCAGGGCGGTGGCGAGTGCAACGACGATGCTGAGCATCCGTTTGCTCATCGTGGCGAGATCCCTTCAGGCCAGAGGCAGGTGGTTCCGCGCTGTGTGTTTCAGATCACAGTTGGAACGTTTCACTCGACCTTGGCAAGAGTGCTCCTACGCCCGCAACCCGGGTGTCCGGTATCGGACACGAAGTTGCCTGCCGCAACCGATCAGGTCAATGACATGATCTGCGCCAATTCCCTGGCGCTGCCTCGACGTAGGTGACGGCGGATCACCGCCGGGTCAGAATCCCTGACCGTTGAGGTCTCCGCGGACGCGCTCGAACGCCTGACCGATGATCTCGAACTCCTCCTCGGTCAGGTTGTCCATCAGGTAGCGGCGAACGCCGCCGACGTGCGTGTGCGCCGCGTCGCGCAGTCGGTCCATGCCTGCGTCGGTCAGCTTCGCGTTGACGCCACGGCCGTCGGACAGGCACGACTCCCGCTCGACGAGCCCGGCACGCTCGAGCCGGCTGACGGTGTGCGTGATCCGGCTGCGCGAGTGCGCGACCTGGCTGGCGACCTCCGCCATCCGCAGGGTCCACTCCGGTGCCTCGGACAGGCGGACGAGGATCTCGTACTCAGGCATCGACAGGTCGTGCTCACGTCGCAGGTCGCGGTCGAGCTGGTCGAAGAACGCCGTCGATCCGCCCAGGAACGAGCGCCAGAGGCGCTGCTGTCGGTCGTCGAGCCACCGCGTGTCGGTGGCTGTCTGCGTGGTCGAGGTCATGGAGCGAGTGTACCCAGGGAATAGTTGCGTCTTCAATTAGTTATGGTACGGTGAAGGCAGTTGGTTGAAGCCGCAACTATAGCGGTGACGACGACGCCAAGCTCGAAAAGACCACCACGACCCAAAGGGGACGCAGGACCATGGCACAGATCACCGCAGGCACCTGGAACTTCGATCCGACCCACACCGAGATCGGTTTCACCGTTCGCCACATCATGAGCAAGGTGCGCGGCAAGTTCGAGAAGTTCGAGGGCAGCATCACCACCGCTCCCGAGATCACCGAGTCGACGACGACGGCGACCATCGACCTCACCTCGATCAACACCGGCACGCCTGACCGTGACGCGCACCTGCGCTCCGCCGACTTCTTCTCGGTCGAGACGCACCCCACGATGACCTTCACGTCCACCGGCGTCGTCGCGAAGTCGGACACCGACTTCGTCGTGACCGGCGACCTGACCATCAAGGACGTCACCCGTGCGGTCGAGCTGTCGGTCGAGTTCCTCGGCGAGGGCAAGGATCCGTGGGGCGGCACCCGTGTGGGTGTCGAGGCCACCACGACGATCAGCCGCAAGGAGTTCGGGATCGACTTCAACATCCCGCTCGAGGGCGACAAGCTGATGATCGGTGACAAGATCACCGTCCTCATCACCGGTGAGGCCGTCCTCGCCCAGTGATCCCGCCGGTTCCCTGACGTGATCACGTCAGGGAACCGTCGCGTACGGACGCGGCCGTTCTGGAGTTCCCCCGGCTCCAGGACGGCCGCTCTGCTGTCTGCGGGGCGGCTGTCTGCGGGGCGGCGTCGGGAGCGACGACTCCGTCAGGCCGTGCGGGCGCCGACTGCGCGGAGCGCGAGGTCGGCGTAGAGCTGTGCGACGGAGTCAGGTGTCCGGGGGCCGTCCGGCTGGTACCAGCGGACCAGATCGATCGCCATCGAGATCAGCGCCAGCGCTGTGCCCGGCACGTCCTCGATCTCGAACACGCCCTTGTCGGCGCCTTCGCGGATCGCGTCCTGATAGATGCGCTCGATGTCACGGCGGTGGCCGGCGACCTCGCGGCGGTGCTCCGGAGTCAGGGCGGAGATCTCGTACTGGACGACGCGCGCACGCTTGCTGTGGACGGCGTGCCACTTGGTGAACTCGAACTGCATCGTGGCCAGACGGGCGACGGGGTCGGCCGTGGAGGCGTACGCGTCGGCGAGCATGTGGCGCGTGTTGAGGTGCCCCGCCGAGCTGATCTCGTAGAGCAGCTGCTCCTTCGACGCGTGGTGGACGTACAGGGCGGCAGGACTCATGCCGGCGCGCGTCGAGATGTCGCGCGTCGTCGTGGCATGGAATCCGCGCTCGGCGAACGCCTCGACCGCGGCGTCCATCAGGCGCTCGCGGGCGGGAACCTCGGTCATGGGCTGCTCCTGCAGTGTGCTGGGGCGGGGACCCCTCATCGCGCTAAGCGCGCGCTTAGTACACTGTAGGGGATCGTGCGGTGATTGACCGTAGGCACTCCATGAAGCGAGCCATTCTGTGAAGCGAGTTATCTTCGAGGACGACCACGAGGCCTTCCGCGCTTCGGTGCGAGAGTTCGTCGAGCGCAGCGTCCTCCCGAACGTCGAGCAGTACGCCGACGACAAGGGTCTGCCACGCGAGTACTGGCTCGAGGCCGGCAAGCAAGGACTCCTGGGGCTCGAGGTCCCGGAGGCGTTCGGTGGCGCCGAGGCAGGCGACTTCCGGTTCAACGCCGTCCTCGCCGAGGAGCTGTCGAAGGTCAACGCCGCGCTCCCGTCGTGCACCGGCATCCACGCGGACATCGTCGCCCCCTATCTCGTCGAGCTCACCACCGACGAGCAGAAGGCGCGCTGGCTCCCGCGCTTCGTCACCGGCGAGCTGCTCACGGCGATCGCGATGACCGAACCGTCCGGCGGCTCCGACCTCGCCGCGCTCAAGACCACCGCGGTCCGCGACGGCGACGAGTGGGTCATCAACGGCTCCAAGACCTTCATCACCAACGGCTGGTCGGCCGACCTCGTCGTCGTCGCCGCACGGACGAGCCCCGAGAAGGGTGCCAAGGGCATCACGCTCTTCGCGGTCGAGACCGGCATGGAGGGCTTCAGCCGCGGCCGCAAGCTCAACAAGGTCGGCCAGAACGAGTCGGACACGGCCGAGCTGTTCTTCTCCGACGTCCGCGTGAGCGACGCCCAGGTCATCGGCGAGGTCGACCGCGGCTTCATCGCCATGATGGAGCGCCTCCCGCAGGAGCGTCTCTCGTGCGCCGTCTCCAACGTCGCGCACGCCAAGCAGATCCTCCTGGAGACGATCGACTACGCCAAAGAGCGGCAGGCCTTCAAGCAGCCGATCGGCTCCTTCCAGCACAACAAGTTCCTGCTCGCGGAGCTCGTCACGCGGATCGAGTCCGTCGAGGCGTACGTCGACGCCGCCGTCCTCGCGCACACCGAGCGCGAGCTGACCGCGATCGACGCGGCCAAGGTCAAGTGGCTGTCGTCGCAGGTGCAGAACGAGGTGCTCGACCACTGCGTCCAGCTGCACGGCGGCTACGGCTTCATGAACGAGTACCGTGTCGCGCGCGCCTGGCAGGACGCACGCGTCACCAAGATCTGGGCGGGCTCGAACGAGATCATGAAGGAGCTCATCGGGCGCGACCTCGGGCTCTGACCTCGCGGTCTGCGCCACCGTCTCGGGAACCACGCAACACCGGCTCAACTCAAGAACAGTCTGGACCCTAGAGAAGGACACCTCAATGCCTGAAGCCGTCATCGTCTCCACCGCGCGCTCGCCGATCGGGCGCGCGTTCAAGGGCTCGCTCAAGGACATGCGTCCCGACGACCTGAGTGCGCAGATGGTGCGCGCCGCTCTCGACAAGGTTCCGGAGCTCGACCCGCGTGACATCACCGACCTGATCCTCGGATGCGGTCTCCCCGGTGGCGAGCAGGGCATGAACATGGGACGCATCGTCTCGGTCCTGCTCGGCTACGACTTCCTGCCGGGCACCACGGTGACCCGCTACTGCTCGTCGAGCCTGCAGACCACCCGCATGGCATTCCACGCGATCAAGGCCGGCGAGGGCGACGCCTACATCTCCGCCGGCGTCGAGACCGTCAGCCGCTTCATCAAGGGCAACAGCGACGCGATCCCCGGTCAGGAGATCACCAACCCCGTCTTCAACGACGCGGTCGAGCGCACCGAGGCACTCGCCCAGGGCGGTCAGAAGTGGACCGACCCGCGCGAGGACGGCAACCTGCCCGACGCCTACATCGCGATGGGGCAGACCGCGGAGAACGTCGCCCAGGTTCTCGGGATGAGCCGTGAGGAGCAGGACCGCTTCGCCGTACGCAGCCAGAACCTCACCGAGCAGCGGATCGCCGAGGGCTTCTGGGCCCGCGAGATCACCCCGGTGACGCTGGCCGACGGCACCCAGGTCACGGCGGACGACGGCCCGCGCGCCGGCACCACGTACGAGGCAGTGTCCTCGCTCAAGCCGGTGTTCCGACCCGACGGCACTGTGACCGCCGGCAACGCCTGCCCGCTCAACGACGGCGCGGCCGCGCTCGTCATCATGAGCGACCAGAAGGCGAAGGACCTCGGCCTCACGCCGCTCGCTCGCATCATCTCGACCGGCGTGACCGGTCTGTCTCCCGAGATCATGGGCCTCGGCCCCGTCGAGGCGATCCCGCAGGCGCTCAAGCACGCCGGGATGAGCCTGGGCGACATCGACCTCTTCGAGATCAACGAGGCGTTCGCGGTGCAGTCGCTCGGCTCGGCGCAGCAGCTCGGGATCGACGAGGACAAGCTCAACGTCAACGGCGGGTCCATCGCCGTCGGTCACCCGTTCGGCATGACCGGCGCGCGCATCACGGCGACGCTGATCAACTCGCTGCAGTGGCACGACAAGCAGTACGGCGTCGAGTCCATGTGCGTCGGTGGCGGCATGGGCATGGCCATGGTGATCGAGCGTCTCTCGTGAGCGGCGAGGCGAAGCGCTTCGCAGGCCGTACGGCGATCATCACGGGCGCCAGCCGCGGCATCGGGCTCGGCGTCGCCGAGCGCATCGTCGCCGAGGGCGGCCGGGTGTGCATCACCGCGCGCAACGACGAGGCTCTGCAGGAGGCGGTCGTCCACCTCGGTGGCCCTGAGGTCGCGCTCGGCATCTCGGGCAAGGCCGACGACGCCGCGCACCAGGACGCGGTGATCGCGCAGACGCTCGAGGCGTTCGGATCGATCGACCACCTCGTCAACAACACCGGCATCAACCCGGCGTACGGACGCATGATCGACCTCGACCTCGCGGCTGCTCAGAAGATGTTCGCCGTCAACGTCCTGAGCGCGCTCGCGTGGACGCAGAAGGTGTACGGCGCGTGGATGGGCGAGCACGGCGGCACCGTCGTGAACGTCGCGTCGGTCGCGGGCATCAAGCCTGCGCCGGGCATCGGGTTCTACGGTGCGACGAAGGCGATGCTGATCCACGTCACGGAGGAGCTGGCCGTCGAGCTGGGTCCGGACGTGCGCGTCAACTCGGTCGCTCCGGCGGTCGTCAAGACGAAGTTCGCCGGCGCCCTCTATGAAGGACGTGAGGAGGAGGTCGCCTCCCAGTACCCGATGAAGCGCCTCGGTGTGCCCGAGGACATCGGCTCGGTGGTGGCCTTCCTGCTGTCGCACGAGTCGGGGTGGCTGACCGGTCAGAACATCGTCGTCGACGGCGGCCTGACGCTCACCGGCGGAGTCTGAGGGTGCTGCCCGATCGCGCGGGCGTCGTCATCACCGGTGGCGGCAACGGGATCGGGCGGGCGATCGCGCACCGGCTGGTAGCAGCCGGTGCGCGCATCGTCGTCAACGACCTCGATGCCGACGCCGCAGCGCGGGTCGCGAACGAGGTCGGCGGCTTCGCCGTACCCGGTGACGCGGCCTCCGAGGAGGGCGTACGCGCGCTGGTTGGCGCCGCGCGCGAACACCTGGGTGCGATCGACGTCTTCTTCGCGAACGCCGGGATCGCCCGTGGCGACGCCGCGGCGACCGAGGACGACTTCGAGGCGTCGTGGCAGGTCAACGTGATGGCCCACGTTCGTGCCGCGCGGGCGCTGCTGCCCGACTGGCTCGAGCGCGGCGAAGGGCGCTTCGTCGCGACGGCGTCGGCTGCAGGTCTGCTGATGATGCTCGGCTCGGCGCCGTACACGCTCAGCAAGCACGCCGCGGTCGCGCACGCCGAGTGGCTGTCCGCGACGTACCGGCACCGCGGCATCGTCGTACAGGCACTGTGTCCGCAAGGCGTGCGTACGGCGATGCTCGACGACACCGGTCCGGCCGGCGACGTCACGCTCAAGGACACCGCGATCACGCCGGAGGAGGTGGCGGAGACGGTGTACGCCGCGATCGGCGACGACCGGTTCCTGATCCTGCCGCACGCCGAGGTCGCGGACTACGTACGCGCGAAGGCTGCGGATCCGGACCGCTGGCTCGGAGGCATGAACCGCCTCCAGCAGCGCGTCGAGGACCTGCGCCCCGACTTCTGACCCGAACCAGCCGCCGCGTTTGCCACGCTCACACCGCAAATGCCGCCCGTGCCCTGCAAATATGCGGGGCACGGGCGGCATTTGCGGTGCAAGCGTGGCAAACGGGACCGGCGGTCAGGCGCGCGCGGTGACCGGAGAGGCCGTGCGGGCGGTGACCGGAGAGGCGGTGCGGGCGGTGACCGGAGAGGCCGTGCGCCGCAGGGACCGGCGGTCAGGCGCGCGCGCAGGCGAGGCCGGCGGAGATCAGCGGCTGCGTGGCCTCACCCATCCGGCTGAAGCCTTCGCCGACCGTCTGGCCCTGCGTGAAGCGGTAGTGGATGCCCTCGGTGATGATCGCGAGCTTGAAGTAGCCGAGCGCGAGATGGAACCCCATCGTCGCGACGTCCCGCCCGCTCCGCGACGCATAGCGCTCGAGCACCTCGTCGACCGACGGGTACCCGGGCGCTGCGGTCGCGTCGGCGACCGCGTTGTTGCGCGTCGTACGGCCCATCTCCTGGTAGACGATGGTGAGCGCGATGTCGGAGAGCGGGTCGCCGAGCGTCGCCATCTCCCAGTCGAGCACTGCCGTGATGCGGTCCTTGCCCTCGGGAGACGTGTCGACCAGCGCGTTGTCGAGGCGGAAGTCTCCGTGGACGATCGCCGCGTCGGAGTGCTCCGGGACGTGCGCGGCGAGGTAGTCGCGCAGCTCCTCGTAGCCGTCGAGCTCACGGCTCTTGGACGCCTCCGCCTGCTTCGCCCAGCGCCGGACCTGACGCTCGAGGTAGCCGTCGGGACGCCCGAACTCGGCCAGTCCGACCGATGCCGGGTCGACCGAGTGGAGGTCCGCAAGGGTGTCGATGAGACGCTCGGCGATGTCACGCGTGCGCTCCGGACCGAGCTCCTCGAGCTCGCCCGCCCGACGGATCGCGCGGCCCTCGGCCTTGCTCATCACGTAGAACGGGGCACCGATGACCTCGTCGTCGTTGCAGAGGGCGTGGACCTTTGGGACCGGTACGTCGGTCGGCCACAGCGCGGCCATCACCGTGTGCTCGCGGCTCATGTCGTGCGCGGTGGCGAGCACGTGGCCGAGCGGCGGGCGGCGGACGATGACGTGGGTGGTGCCGTCGGTGACGTCGTACGTCAGGTTCGAGCGACCGCCGGGGATGACGGTGCCGCTGAGCGGGCCGTCGACCAGGCCGGGCACCTTCTCCTGGAGGTAGGCGCCCAGCCGGTCGAGGTCCAGACCGGGGAGCTCGTCGGCCATGTCAGTCCTTCGGTCCGCCGGCGACGTAGATGACCTGGCCGGAGACGAAGCCGGACTCCTCGCTGGTGAGGAACGAGGTCGTCGCGGCGATGTCCTCGGGCTGCCCGACGCGCGCGACGGGGATCTGCTGCGCGCTGAACTTCTTGAAGTCCTCGTAGTCGACACCCAGTCGAGCGGCGGTCTCGGCGGTCATCTCGGTCTCGATGAACCCGGGGGCGATCGCGTTGGCGGTCACGCCGAACTTGCCGAGCTCGATCGCGAGGGTCTTGGTGAAGCCCTGCATGCCGGCCTTGGCGGCCGAGTAGTTGGCCTGGCCACGGTTGCCGAGCGCGGACGTCGACGACAGGTTGACGATGCGGCCGAACTTCGCCTCGACCATGTGCTGCTGGGCCGCGCGAGCCATCAGGAACGCACCGCGCAGGTGTACGCCCATGACCGAGTCCCAGTCGGAGACCGACATCTTGAACAGCATGTTGTCGCGGATGATCCCCGCGTTGTTCACGAGGATGGTGGGAGCGCCGAGCTCGGCGACGATGCGCTCGAACGCGGCGGCGACGGCCTGCTCGTCGGAGACGTCGGCGCCGATGGCCACGGCCTTACCGCCGGCGGCGGTGATGGCGTCGACCGTGGCGGCGCAGGCCGCCTCGTCGAGGTCGATGACGGCGACGGCGTGCCCGTCGGACGCGAGGCGCTTCGCGACGGCGGCGCCGATCCCGCGTGCGGCGCCGGTGACGATGGCAGTGCGCTGCTGGCTCACAACTTCTCCTCGATGCTTCGTACGGATGCTCGGGACCGGCTAAGCGCACGCTTAGCCAGGGTCGCCTAGCAACGTACCCCATCCGCCGTGAGCGACGACACAGGGGAGCCGGGGGCGACGAGCCGGTGGCGGCACCCGTCTGTCACGATCAACGGGTGCGACATGTTCACGCGTGCCCGATGCGCTGGGCCGACATCGACCAGCTGGCGCACGTCAACAACGTCACGTACGCCGACTACCTGCGCGAGGCCCGGATCGCGGCTGCCGCCGAGACGGGCAGCTCTCTCGGCGGTGAGCACGTGCTGCGGCTCGAGGTCGACTACCGGGCGCCGGTGGTCTTCCGTCCCGAGCCGCTCCTGGTGGAGACCACCTGGTCCGGCGACGGCGTCGTCGAGCAGGAGATCGTCGATCTCCGTGAGGACGGCGGGCGCACCGTCTACGTGCGAGCCCGTACGACGCTGGCGGACGGCTCCGGCACCCTGACCCGGGTGCCGCCGAGCGAAGGGCGTACGACGTCGGCCCCGACGCGGATCCGTGTCCGCGACCTCGGTCCGGACGGCGTGGTCGACCCTGTCGCGATGCTCGAGCTCTTCCAGGAGGGGCGGGTCGCGTTCATCACGACCGCGACCGGCCCGCGGCTCCACCCCTGGGTCGTCGCGCGGAACGAGACGACCTTCCTGCGACCGGCGCCGTACAGGTCCGAGCCGTACGCCGTCCGCAACGGTGTAGGTCGCGTCGGACGCTCGTCGTACGAGGTCCGGGCCGAGCTCGTCGACGAGACGCCCGCCGATGGTGGCGGGCCGGTCGTCGTCGCGACCTCGCGGGCGGTGATGGTCGGCTTCGACCCCGCCACGCAGCGTTCGCGCGAGCTCACCGACGAGGTGCGCGATCAGCTGGCGGCATACCTGCGGCCCGGTTTGAGTCGGTCGGGAGAATGACAGCGTGAGTCAGGACCAGGCGGAGCAGCAGCAGACCTTCTACGACGCGATCGGCGGGTACGACACGATCGCGGCGATCGTCGCTGCCTTCTACGAGGGCGTCGCCGAGGACCCGGTCCTGCGACCGATGTACCCCGAGGAGGACCTCGGCCCGGCCGAGGAGCGCTTCACCCTGTTCCTCGTCCAGTACTGGGGCGGACCGACGACGTACTCCGAGCGTCGCGGACATCCGCGCCTGCGCATGCGCCACGCGCCGTTCGCCGTGACGCCGACGGCGGCGCAGCACTGGCTGCTGCACTTCCGTGCGGCGCTCGACCGCGTCGCGCTGGCGCCGGAGCACGACCGCGAGTTCTGGGCGTACGTCACCCACGCCGCGCAGTTCATGGTCAACACGCCCGAGGACCTGGGCTAACGATTCCTACCGGCGGCGGTTCTCCGTCGCCTCCGGATCGGTCTCGTCCTGACCGGCATCTCCCTCCGCCGCAGCATCTGTCTCCGCTGCAGCATCTGCCTCAGCCGCCGCCGCGGCGGCCTGCGGGGGAGCGCCGTAGGCCGCTGCGTGGGCGTACGGGATGTCGATGCCGAGCGCGTCGAAGCGGTCCTTGATGAGCTCGCGCATCTCGCGCGCGACCTCCCACTGCTTCAGCGGCGCGGTCTTGAGGACGACGCGGACCACCACACCCTCCGCGGTCCAGCGCTCGACGCCCCACACCTCGGGTTCCTCGAGCACGGCCCCGCTCCAGGCGGGGTCCTGCCAGAGCGCGTGCGCGATCTCGTGCAGGACCTCGCGGACGCGCGCCAGGTCGACCTCGTAGCCGACCGGCACGTCGAGGACGGTGCGCGCCCAGTTCTGGGACTGGTTGCCGACGCGGATGATCTCGCCGTTGCGGACGTACCAGACGGTGCCGTTGACGTCGCGCAGCCGCGTCACGCGCATGCTGACGGCCTCCACGGTGCCGATCGCGTCGCCGAGGTCGACCACGTCGCCGACGCCGTACTGGTCCTCGAGGATCATGAAGATGCCCGACAGGAAGTCCTTGACGAGGCTCTGTGCGCCGAAGCCGAGCGCGACGCCGAGGATGCCGGCGGAGGCGAGGAGCGGGGCGATGTTGTAGCCGAGCGTCGCAATCACCATGAACGCGACGACGGTGAAGATCACGATCGTCGAGATGTTCTTGAGGAGCGATCCCATGCTGCGCGCACGCTGTTCGCGGCGCTCGTGGAGGGCGGGGCTGAGCGTCTCGGCCGCACGTGCGCCGGGAACCGTGCCGGCTGCCGCGGTCCGGACGATCCGGTCGATGATCCGGTTGACGAGCCACCGCACGGCGAGCCCGCCGAGGATGAGCACGATGATCGCGACGGGCTTGGCCAGCACGACGTCGGCGACCTCGGCGGCGGTGCCGTTGTCGGTCCAGCGGTACACGAGTCGACAGATCTGGTTGCTGGGGTCGTCCCAGCACTGCGCGCTGTCTGCTGCGAAGGGGACGTCAGCCATGTCCACGACGTTAGCGGGGCCGCGCCAACGCTCGTGGGCGGCTCCACCGGTTGTCTGGCGTCGACAGCTCGTGCTCGACCTGCGCGGCCAGGCTGATCAGCAGCGCGTCGTGCGTCGGGAGCGCGGCGATCATCGTGCCGATCGGGAGACCGTCGGTGCTCCACCCGGTCGGCAGGGAGATCGCGGGGCAGCCCGCGACGTTCCAGATCGACGTGTACGGGGTGAAGGCCTTCTGGGCCTCGAAGTCCGCCTCCGGGTCTGCGTCGTCGCGCAGCGAGCCGACCGGCGCCGGGAGCTGGCCGATCGTCGGGGTGAGGATGACGTCGAGATCCTCGTACGCCGCGAGCGTCGCCTGCTCGGCCCGCCGCAGCGCGAGGAGGGCGTCGGCGTAGTCGACCCCGCTGGCAGCGCGTCCGCGCGTGCGTTCCCAGCGGGTGAGCGGGCGGAGGAGCGCCTCGCGCTCGGGCGGCACGGGCGCGGACGCGGCGCCGACGAACCAGGCTGTCTCGAACGCGGCAACGGTCTCCGGCCCGAACGGCGGGTCGACGTCGACGACCTCGTGGCCGATGCGTTCGAGCAGGCGGCTCGCGACGTCGTACGCGGCGACCACCTCCGGGTCGGGCGGCACCTCGCTGATGACCGGGGTGTGGAACCGGCCGATGCGCAGGCGACCGGGGACGCGACGACTGGCGTTGAGCATGCGGCTGCCCGTCAGGGCGAGCACGTCGAGCAGGGCCGCGGCGTCGTCGACGGTGTTGGCGAGGGTGCCGGGGACGACGAGGCCCGAGACGTCGATCTCGGACGGCATCGAGGTGACGAGCCCGCGGGTCGGCTTGATCCCGACGAGCCCGCACACCGAGGCGGGGATCCGGACCGAACCTCCGCCGTCCGAGCCGAGCGCGACTGGGACGAGGCCCGCAGCGACCGCTGCGGCCGCGCCGCCGGAGGAGCCACCGGCGCTGCGCGACAGGTCGTACGGCGTGCGTGCGGGCGGCGCGACGTCGGGCTCGGTGTAGCAGGGCAGCCCGAGCTCCGGTGCGTTCGTCTTGCCGAGGCTGATCATGCCGGCGGAGGCGATCCGGAGGGCCGGGGTGCCGTCCTCGTCCGGGACCAGGTCGGAGAACGCAGCCGACCCCAGCGTCGTCCGGACCCCCGCCGTGGGTGTGAGGTCCTTGATGGCCGTCGGCACACCGAAGAGCGGCGGGAGCGCGTCGGCTGCGGGGCCGTTCAGCGCGTCGCGCGCGGCGGCCGCCCCCGCGCGGGCCTGGTCGGCGGTGATGGTGACGAACGCGCCGACCTCGTCGGAGCGGGCAGCGGTGCGCTCGAGCAGTGCGTCGACAACGGTGACGGGGTCGGTCTCGCCCGTGCGGTACGCGGTGGCGAGGCCGAGCGCGGACGAGAGGGGGTCGCCGGCAGCGGAGGGCATACCACCGAGCCTAGTGGCGTCGGGTGCTCGGCTAGAATGACCGCCATGCTGAGCCGGAGCCGTACCACCGCTCGTACCATCGTTGCCCGTTCCGCCGTCGCCGGTGCCGTGATCGCCGCGCCGCTGGCCGCGGGCGCTGTCACCCCGGCCGCCGCCGAGGTGCCGATCGGGTGGGAGGAGGCCAGCGCGATGTCGGGCCTCGACGTCCTTCTGATCTTCGTCGGCATCCCGCTGGCGATCGTGCTGGTGCTCGTCGTGTTTGGCTACGTTCTGGCACGCCGCACCACCCCGAGCTACCTCCCGTACGTCGCCGCGCCGGGCGAGGCGATCACCGCGGGCAACGACCGCGCGGAGCTCCCCGCGCACCACTGACCCGGACCATCCGACCGGACCACCTGGCCGGCACTCCGGCCACCGGACCCACCTCTCGAGGAGACCTGACGATGAGCTTCTCGCGTCCCGGCGCCATCGATCTCTCGGCGCTCAAGAACACTCCCGCCGGCGGGTCCGCCGGTCGACCGGCATCGGGCGCCCCCGCGCCCGCGGGCGCCTCCTGGGTGCTCGACGTCGACGAGCGGACGTTCCAGGACGTCCTCCAGAGCTCGCTCGACCACGTGGTCGTCGTCGCGCTCTGGTCGTCGCGGTCGCCGCAGGGTGCCGCGTTCAACGACTCGCTCGCGCGCGTCGCCGACTCGTACGCCGGCCGTCTGCTGCTGGCGCGGATCGACGCCGACACCAGCCCGCAGATCGCGCAGATGCTCGGCGCTCAGGGTGTGCCGTTCGTGCTGGGCGTCGTCAAGGGCCAGCCTGTGCCGCTGTTCCAGGGCACGGTCGACGAGTCGCAGATCCGCCAGTTCTTCGACGAGCTGCTCCGCGTCGCCGAGGCGAACGGCGTGAACGGCGTCGCTGCTCCCGTCGGCGGTGGCGAGGCTCTTCCGGACGAGGAGCCGGTGGACGACCCACGGTTCGCCGCGGCTGACGACGCGTTCGCCGAGGGCGACTACGCGACGGCCGTCGCCGAGTACGAGAAGCTGCTGGCGTCCAACCCGGCTGACACCGAGGCGGCCGAGCGGCTGGCCGGCGCCAAGCTGCTGCAACGGACCGGTGACGCCGACCTCGCCGCGGCGCGCCAGGCCGCCGCCGACAACCCCGACGACGTCGACGCGCAGCTGCTCGTCGCCGATCTCGACCTGTCCGGCGGACACGTCGACGACGCCTTCGGGCGGCTGATCGACCTCGTTCGTCGGACCACCGGCGACGACAAGGAGCGCGTGCGTGCTCGGGTGGTCGAGATGTTCACGATCGTGGGCAGCGACGACCCCCGCGTGAGCGCGGCTCGGCGGGCGCTGGCGAGCGCTCTCTTCTGAGCCTAGGCGCCCACGCACGCGAGGCCGCTCACCACCTGCTGGCGAGCGGCCTCTTCTTGCCCCCCTGCATACTGGCTGCATGCGACGGGTGGCCGGATTCGGGTTGCTGGCGCTCGGGGTCGTGATCGCCGTCGTCGGCGCAGTGGGCGCCGTCGCCTTCGGCCCGGACGATCGGATGACGACGGGGACGCGCGAGGTCGACACCGATGCTCGCGCGGTCGTGACGCGCCCGGCGGTCCTCGCCCGGTACGGCCCGCAGGTGAGCGTCCAGGTCGAGCTGCCGGACGACAAGCCGGTGTTCCTCGGTCTGGCGTCGACCGTGGACGTCGACGACTATCTCGAGTCGACGCAGCGGGTCGAGATCACCCGCTATCGCGTCCCGTGGTCGGTGACCACGAAGGACGTCGCCGGAGACCCGTTCCTCCCGGCGGCGCCGACGGCGCTGGACTGGTGGCTGGAGGCGACGTCAGGAGTCGGCGGAGCGCAGCTGCGGTTCGAGCTTCCTGACGAGACCGTCTCTCTCGCCGTCCTCGCCATGGGCGACGCCGACCTCTCGGGCCTGCGGGTCACGGGGGCGTACGAGGTTCCCGGCGCGTTCGGGGTGTCGCTCGGCGCCGCAGTCGGAGGTCTCGGGATCGCCCTCCTCGGTGTGGTCGTCGCCGGGCTCGTCCCCGCCGTACGCCGCCGCACCCCGAGCCTCGACGCGGCCGCCTTCGTCGACGACGAGTGGGACGAGCCCTGGCTGGAGACGGACCCCGCGGACGCGGACACCTGGGACGACTTCCTCGAGGAGAGCGACCCGACCGCTCCGACGCGCAAGCCCTCGAAGCCCTGGTCCACGAAGCTCACGCCGTCCAGGAAGCCCAGGTCCGCGAAGAAGCAGAAGCCTCATCAGGCACAGCGCGTACCCTCGTCGGAGGTTTCGGGCACGGACAGGGTGAAGGAGGACGCATGACTGCACGCGCACGCCTGACGGCGGTCGTCGGCGTCCTCGCGCTCGTGGCCGGCTGCGGCGCGATCCCGATGGAGAAGTCGAGCACCGAGGTCTCCAAGATCGCCGCGAACCACACCGAGATCGACCGCACCTACCGCAACCTCGAGAAGGCCCGCGGCGCCGCGTTCACCGCGCTCGATCCGGACATCCTGGCTCTGGTGGAGTCAGGGTCGGTGCTCGCGGTCGACGGCGGTGCGATCGACGTCGCGAAGCGGCTCAACGGCAACGCCTCCACCGGCAGCGGCATCAGCGCGGCCCAGGTCGAGGACGTCTACACGCCGCGGCTCTCCGAGTACCCCCTCTGGTATCTCGCGATCGCCCGCGACGAGGCTCGCGGTGTCCGCCGCATCCAGATCTTCGAGCGGGAGACGTCGACCGACCGGTGGGAGCTGACAGCGACGCCGGAGGCACTCATCAGCACCGTCCTCCCCGTGCCGAAGACGTCGGGGGACGAGCTCGAGACCGTCGACCCCGACGACGGCACCGCCCTCGTCGCTTCCCCGGGTGATGCACTGCGCGCGTACGCGGCTGCGCTGGGCGACCCGCAGTCGCCGGACGCCGGCCAGGTCACCGCCGACTCGTTCGTCACCCAGATGCGCGCCCAGGCAGCCGGGCTCGCGAAGCCCGGCACGACGTTCGCCCGGACGTGGGCGTCCCAGCCGGTCGAGCACGCGGTCCGCACCGAGGACGGGGGAGCGCTCGTCTTCGGCACGCTCATGCGGCAGGACGGCTGGGTCCTGACGCCTGGGGCGACGGTGAGCTGGCCGGCGGACTCCGAGCAGCGTGCCTACTTCGGAGAGCCGATGGCGCGGTCGGGCGTGCTGCGCTACTACCACCAGGTGCTGATGTACGTCCCGCCGACCGACGGCGTGGGGCTGCCGCGGGTGCTGGCTCAGTACGGCGGCGTGATCGACTCCGAGGACACGGCCGGCATCGCGACGCCGTAGGCGCTCGGCACGCTCGCGCGCAGAGCGCTCAGACGGTGCCGCGGAAGACCTGCCCCGCCTCGCGGTAGGTCTCGGCCGGGTCGTCGTCCAGGCTGTCGAGCAGCTCGATCGTCGCAGCCGTCGCACGCTCACGGACGAGCTCGCGGTCGCACCAGTGGACGGCGGCGATCTCGGTCGGCTGCAGCGTCAGCGGTGCCTGCGGGTCCCAGGACTCGACGTCGAAGACGAACAGCACCGCGTCGTCCCAGGCGCTCCACGGCGGCAGCCAGTTGACCGTACGGAGCCCGCGGACGCGAGCCTCGACGCCGAGCTCCTCGCGCAGCTCGCGCACCACTGCGTCAGCGGGGGACTCGGCCGGGTCGACCACGCCGCCGGGGAGGTCCCACTCACGCTTGTACGTGAGCTCGCAGAGCAGCACGCGTCCGGCATCGTCTCGGACGAGCGCCTGCGCGATGGCGCGCTTCTTGGGGAGCGCCGCGTTGAGCATCGCGACGAAGCCCTCGCGCGTCCCCGGGTGCGGGTCGTCGGACAGACGCGAGAGCAGCTCCTGGTCGGGTGCGCCGACCCGGCGTACGAGCCCGTCGCGGCGCATCCCCGCGCGAGCGGCAGCCCGACGGTCGGCGACGGAGTCCTCGTCGAGCAGGGTCTGCACCCGAGTCACGCCCAGCTCGTCGAGCGCGTACGTGATGGCGAGGTTGACGGCCCGCGAGCGACGCGGCTCCTCCGTACGGCCGAGGTCCCAGGCGACCGAGGCCGTCAGGGAGTCGTCGAGCGTGACGGTGAACGCGCCGAGGACGTCGTCGCCATCCCGTACTTCAAAGGTGCTGTTCTCGTACGCGCTGCCCGCGTCCGTGTCGTCGCCGACGGGGCGCAGCGTCAGGTCAGCCATCGACGGGCTCGATCCAGGTCAGCGAGAGCGCCGGGAGGCGGAGGTCGACAGACTGGGGCTGGCGGTGCCAGGCGATCGGCTCGGCCTCGAGGTCGGGCCCGGGCGAGGCACCTGCCCCGCCGTACGCGAGGTCGTCGGTGCACAGCACGACGCGCCACGCGCCGGGGTCGGGGAGGCCGACTCGGTACGACTGCCACGTCTCGCCGGACATGTTCGCCACGCAGACGAGGGTACGACCTCCGCCGCGGCGCACGAACGCGTACACGTTGCTGCCGGCGTCGTCCGCCTCGAGCCACGCGAATCCGTCGGGGGAGTAGTCGTCCTCCCACAGGGCCGGGTTGGCCACGTAGCGGGCGTTGAGGTCGCTCACGAGCCGTTGCACACCGGCGTGCTCCGGCGAGTCGAGGACCTCCCAGTCGAGGGAGCGCTCCTCGGACCACTCACGCTCCTGCGCGATCTCGGCCCCCATGAACGTCAGCTGCTTGCCGGGGTGCGACCACTGGTAGGCGAGGAGCGCGCGGAGGTTCGCGAACCGCTTCCACGGGTCGCCGGGCATCTTGCCGAGCAGCGACCCCTTGCCGTGGACGACCTCGTCGTGCGACAGCGGGAGCACGAAGTTCTCGGCGTGGTGGTACATCATCGCGAACGTCAGCCGGTGGTGGTCGTGGCTGCGGTACATCGGGTCGACGGCGACGTAGCCGAGCGTGTCGTGCATCCAGCCGAGGTTCCACTTGAAGCCGAAGCCGAGCCCGTCGTAGGCGACGTCGCGGGTCACCCCGTCGTACGCGGTGGACTCCTCGGCGATCATCGCGATGCCACCGAAGCGTGCGTAGCAGGAGGAGTTGAGCTCCTGGAAGAACGACACTGCCTCGAGGTCGATGTTGCCGCCCTGCGCGTTCGGGGTCCATCCGCCCGGACCGCGCGAGTAGTCGAGGTAGAGCATCGAGGCGACCGCGTCGACGCGCAGCCCGTCGACGTGGAACTCCTCGAACCACCAGAACGCGTTCGCGAGGAGGAACTCGCGCACCTCGCCCTTGGTCAGGTCGAAGACGTACGTGCCCCAGTCGGGGTGCTCGCCACGGCGCGGGTCCGGGTGCTCGTACAGCGGTGTCCCGTCGAAGCGTGCCAGGGCCCACTCGTCACGCGGGAAGTGCGCCGGGACCCAGTCCAGGATGACGCCGATGCCCGCGGCGTGGAACGCGTCGACCAGAGCGCGGAAGTCGTCAGGGTCGCCGAAGCGCGAGGTCGGCGCGTAGTAGCCGGTGACCTGGTAGCCCCAGGAGCCACCGAACGGGTGCTCCATCACGGGCATCAGCTCGACGTGGGTGTAGCCGCGCTCGACGACGTACGGGACGAGGGTCTGCGCGAGCTCCTGGTAGGACAGGCCGCGCCGCCACGAGCCGAGGTGCACCTCGTACACGCTCATCGGCTCCGCCCACGGCTGGCGCGTCGCGCGGTCGCGGACCCAGGCGTCGTCGGTCCACCGGTGACTCGAGGTGAAGACGCGCGAGGCGTTGTCCGGGGGGACCTCCGCCCAGGTCGCGAACGGGTCGGCCTTCTGGCGCCACACGCCGTCGGCGCCGTGGACGGCGTACTTGTAGAGCGCCCCGTCGCCGATGCCCTCGACGCTGCCCCGCCAGATCCCGTCGTCGCCGCGGGTCAGCGCGTGCGCGTGCCCGTCCCAGCCGTTGAAGTCGCCCAGGACCTGCACCTCACGCGCGTTCGGCGCCCAGACCGCGAAGGCGACCCCCTCCTCGCGCTGGTGGGCACCGAGGTCACGCCAGAGGTCTCGCGTCATGCTGGCGAGTCTTTCACGCGGAGGTGACGCGATGGGGTGGACGTGGGGACCACCACGTCAGCCCGGTCGTCGCGGTGCCGCCTCACCCGAGCAGCTGGTCGAGCATCGTCATCGGGATCGCCGCCCAGTCCGGCCGGTGGTCGAGCTCGTAGACGTACTCGTACAGCGCCTTGTCCACCTCGTACGCCGCGAGCAACGCCGTCGCGACCGTGTCCCCGCCCGCTGGTCGAGCCGCCTCGTGGTCGTGACCGTCGCCGTACCCGGCCAGGAACGCGGCGCGGTTGCGTGCGACCCACGCACGGGCCTGCGCGACCTCCGCGTCGCCGGTCGTACCGGTCTGGAGCAGGTAGGAGTTCGCGGCGTAGTCGAACGACCGGGTGACTCCGGCGACGTCTCGCCAGACGGTGTCGAGCGCCACCCGGTCCTCGAGCGCCGCGGCCGGCTCACCCTCGAAGTCGATCAGCTTCCACCCTGCCGTGGTCCGGAGCGTCTGGCCGAGATGCAGGTCGCCGTGGACGCGCTGCGCCGCAACCGGGCCGTCGAGCGTGCGGAGCCGCGCGTACACGTCGCGTGCAGCACCGGCGTACCGCTCGATCTCGTCGACCCGTCCGGCCAGGTGATCGAGGCGTGCGTCGAGCCGGTCGGCGAGGGCGCTCAGCTCCGCGGCACCCCACTCCGCCGTCGGCAGCCGCTCGGCCATCAGCGTGTGGACGAACCGCACGGTCTCACCGAGGCGCACGGACTCGCCGGCGAAGTCGCCGCCCGCGGCCTCCGGCTCGAGGCCGGGCTCGGCGAGCAGGTCGCGCACGCTCGCACGGGCGCTCTCCCAGCCGTTGCTCGCCGTCCGCAGGAAGCGCTGGAGCATCGCGAGGTCGTACGAGGCGCTGCCACCGGACGGCGTCGCGCTGATCCACCCCCACAGTGCTGCGATCGCGTCGTCACCGGGGCCGGCGAGTGCATCGTGGATCTCCACGTCGGGGTTGCGGCCGTCCACGACCTTGCGGAAGACCTTCAGCATCGCCGTCTCGGCCACCACCATCGACGTGTTCGACTGCTCGACGGCGAGCAGGACCGACTCCGAGTCGACGTCGATGACGAGCGCGCCGTCCTCGTCGTGCGGGAGGTGCGACACATAGACGGTGTCGGGGTCTCGACCCGTCGACTCGCTCGGCGCGGGGGAGTCCTCGAAGAACCCGCGCATCAGCACCTGGCGCGCGAGGGGGTCGTGCAGCGCGTCGTAGACGTAGACGTCGGCCGCCATCTCGTCGGCGCCGAGCGACGCCGTACCGACCAGCCCGTACGCGTTGGCCTCGACCGGCTCGTCACGGTAGGCGAGCGGGACGTTGTAGGTCTGCGTGCCGCCGGGCCCGTCCACCGTCACCAGCTCGAACCGCACACCGAGTCCGCTCGCCGGGTTGCTCAGCCACGCGAGCGGCTCGACGCGTACGACCTGCCAGCCGGCGCCCTCACCGGCGAACCAGCGCTGCCGGACGATGTAGTCCAAGAGATCGTGCGTACGGTCGCCTGCCATCAGGACTCCTCCGTGTCGGTCATGCGGCCGAGCCGGAACCAGTAGAAGCCGTGCCCCGCCAGGGTGAGCAGGTACGGGAGGTCTCCGATCGCCGGGAACTCGACCCCGCCGAACATCTCGACCGGCCGCACCCCTGCGTAGGCGTGGAGATCGAGCTCCACCGGCTGCGGGAAGCGCGACAGGTTGTTGACGCACAGCATCACGTCACCATCGTGCTCCCGGACGAACGACAGGACCGAGGGGTTCGAACCGCCGAGGTCGCGGAACGTGCCGACGCCGAAGGCCCGGTGCTGCTTGCGGATGTGGATCATCCGGCGCGTCCAGTGCAGCAGCGACGACGTGTTCTCCTGCTCGGCGACGACGTTGACCGACTGGTAGCCGAACACCGGGTCCATGATCACCGGCAGGGCGAGCTTGCCCGGGTTGGCGACCGAGAAGCCGGCGTTGCGGTCCGGGGTCCACTGCATCGGCGTACGGACGCCGTCGCGGTCGCCGAGCCAGATGTTGTCGCCCATGCCGATCTCGTCGCCGTAGTACAGCACCGGGGAACCCGGGAGGCTCAGCAGCAGCGCGGTGAACAGCTCCATGCGGTTGGTGTCGTTGTCGAGCAGGGGCGCGAGGCGGCGGCGGATGCCGATGTTGGCCTTCATCCGCGGGTCCGTGGCGTACTCGCGCCACATGTAGTCGCGGTCCTCGTCGGTCACCATCTCGAGCGTGAGCTCGTCGTGGTTGCGCAGGAAGATGCCCCACTGGCAGCCGTCCGGGATGTCAGGCGTCTGCTCCATGATCTCGCTGATCGGGTAGCGCGACTCGCGGCGCACCCCCATGAACAGGCGCGGCATCACGGGGAAGTGGAAGCACATGTGGCACTCGTCGCCGCCGACCTCGGGGTCACCGAAGTAGTCGACCACGTCGGCGGGCCACTGGTTCGCCTCTGCGAGCAGGACCCGCCCCGGGTAGTTGTCGTCGACGTAGCGGCGGACCTTGCGGAGGAACGCGTGCGTCGGCTCGAGGTTCTCGCTGCTCGTCCCCTCTTCCTCGTACAGGTACGGGACGGCGTCCAGGCGGAACCCGTCGACGCCGAGCTCGAGCCAGAACGTGAGCGCGTCCAGCATCGCCTGGTGGACGGCAGGGTTCTCGAAGTTGAGGTCCGGCTGGTGGCCGTAGAAGCGGTGCCAGAAGTACTGGCCGCGGACCGGGTCGTACGTCCAGTTCGACGACTCCGTGTCGACGAAGATGATGCGCGCGTCGGAGTACGCCTCGTCGTCGTCGGCCCACACGTAGAAGTCGCCGTACGGGCCGTCGGGATCCGTACGCGACGCCTGGAACCACGGGTGGGCATCGGACGTGTGGTTCATGACGACGTCGATGATGATCCGGATGCCCCGCGCGTGGGCGGCGTCGAGGAGGTCCTTGAAGTCGTCGACCGACCCCAGTTCGGGCGACACGCTCGTGTAGTCCGCGACGTCGTACCCGCCGTCACGCAGCGGTGACGGGAAGAACGGCGGCAGCCAGAGGCAGTCCACGCCCAGCCACTCCAGGTAGTCGAGCTTGCTCGTCAACCCGGCGAGGTCGCCGATGCCGTCCCCGGTGGAGTCGTGGAACGAGCGGATGAGGACTTCGTAGAAGACGGCGCGCTTGAACCACAGCGGATCGTCGTCGCGCCGGTCCTCGAGCGTCGGTGAAGGCACGGGGGCGGTCATGCGCGCCACCCTAGTGCCACTCGCCCGGCGAATCTGCTCGGCGGCCGACGACCCCGGCACTAGGGTGAGGGCATGCTCGTGGCCGTCATCGCTGCAGTCCTGTCCGGCGTGGCCATCGGCGCGCTCCTCATGTGGTGGACAGGACGGCGCGAGACCCCCGAGCCGCTGGCAGCACGCCAGCTCGCGCCCGTCGCCCCCGAGGTGCGCCAGGCGACGCTGTGGACGCAGGGCAACCGTCCCGTCGACCTGGCGACGCGCTCAGAGATCAGCCGCCTCGTCGAGGGTGGCCGCAAGATGGAGGCCATCCGGCTGCTCCACGCGAGCACGAACCTGTCGCTGCTCGCCGCACGCTCGAAGGTCGACGAGTGGTCGGTCGCCATCGAGCGGCGGCTGATCCAGCGCGCGTACGAGGACGCCTCCGAGCTCGATCACGCCGAGGTCGACGAGACCCTCGCAGCCGACCTGCAGGAGATCGCGCAGTTCCGCTGGGGACGCTGGCGGGCACTCAAGCTGCTCCGCAGGCGTACGACGATGCGGCTCGTCGACGCGTGGGACTACGCCGCGAACCTCGGCCGTCCCCCGACGGCGTAGGGATCGCTACGACGGGCTCCGTGGTCGAGGCGTTCACGCTTCGCTGGTCGAGGCGCGGAGCGATCGAGACCGGGTCTCGATCCTCCGCTAGCGCTCCGGCCTCGACCAGCGGAGGGGCCTGGGCTGAGTCGCGGGGTTCGGTGGTCGAGGCGCGGAGCGATCGAGACCGGGTCTCGATCCTCCGCTAGCGCTCCGGCCTCGACCAGCGGAGGGGGCGGGGTTGGCTGGTGCTCCGGCCTCGACCAGCGGTGGGGGCGGGGTTCGCGCTTCGGCCTCGACCAGCGGTGGGGGCGTGGGCTGAGTCGCGGGGTTCGGTGGTCGAGGCGCGGAGGGATCGAGACCGGGTCTCGATCCTTCGCTGGCGCTTCGGCCTCGACCAGCGGTGGGGGCGTGGTTGGCGCTTCGGCCTCGACCAGCGGTGGGGGCGTGG
>NZ_WJYO01000006.1 GCF_010994095.1 Mumia xiangluensis | reverse complement strand
CCGTAGGGTTACGGCGGCCATGGCGAAGGGGAAACACCCGGTAACATTCCGAACCCGGAAGTTAAGCCCTTCAGCGCCGATGGTACTGCACGGGAGACTGTGTGGGAGAGTAGGACGCCGCCGGACATACTTTTAAGGCCGAAGGCCGTCACCACCAGGTGACGGCCTTCGGTCATTTCGTCATATCCAGACACTGCTCTGGCGACGTGACCCGGATCACACTAGGGTGTCCGCCAATGGCGACGACGAGGTTGCCTGAGGAGGTCCCCCGATGTCCAGTCGAGTCGTCCGCCGGCTAGCCGCAGCGGCCACCGCCCTTTCCGTCGCCGCACTGGCACTCGTGGCCGCCGAGACGGCGTCGGCCAGCCAGGAGCACCGCAAGCACCATGGCAACCAGCTCCGGATCACGGTTCTCTCCGGCGAACCCGACCAGGTCACCGGCGGCGACGCGTTGCTCGAGATCTCCCTCCCGAAGAAGGCACGCCCGCAAGACGTTCGCGTGACGCTCAACGGCGACGACGTCACCGCGTCCTTCGCCCCTTCCTCGGACGGCACGCTGGTCGGGCTCGTCGACGAGCTCGAGGTCGGGAAGAACCGGGTGAGGGTTTCGACTCGCTCCGCTCGCTCAACCAGCGGGAAGGGGGCTCGCTCAACCAGCGGGAAGGGGGCTCGCTCAACCAGCGGGAAGGGGGCTCGCTCAACCAGCGGGACCAGCGTGACTCTCGTCAACCACCCGACCAGCGGGCCGATCTTCTCCGGGCCCCAGCAGCAGCCCTTCGTCTGCACCACGGCCCGCGGCCGGTTCGACGGGCGGATGATCCTCGGGCAGCCCCTCGTCGACAACCAGGACCAGTTCGGCATCCCGGTCGCCGCGGAGGATGCGAACGGCGGCTACCCGCAGGACGGCCGCGGCTACCCGACTGCCGACGCGGACATCGTCGGGTGGAGCGGCGACTGCGCGGCGGAGACCCGCTACGGCTACGTGTACCGGTCGACCACCGACAACCGGTTCCACTGGCTCGACGACCCGGCGAACCCGCCGGGCGACACCGCCACCACCACGACCATGGACGGCAAGACCGTGCCCTTCATCGTCCGCTGGGAGCGTGGCACGATCAACCGGTTCATCTACAGCGTCGCCATGCTCGCGCCGGTCGGCGAGGCAGACCCGACCAAGCCGGACGACTCGCTGTGGAACAAGCGTCTGGTCTTCAGCTTCCAGGGCGGTGTCGCCATCGGCCACACCCAGGGCACCACCAGCGACAGCGCGATGCTCCCAGCCGACCTGCTCAAGCTCGGGTACGGCGTGATGTGGTCGAGCGGCACGCGCACGAGCACGCACTACAACCTGCAGCTCGGCGGCGAGACGGCGCTGATGCTGAAGGAGCACACGGTCGAGACGCACGGCGTGCCCGACTACACCGTGGCCGTGGGCGGCTCCGGTGGGGCCATCCAGCAGTACGTGTACGCGCAGAACCACCCTGGCCTGATCGATGCCGCAATCGCCCAGTACTCGTACCCCGACATGGTCACCCAGGTCATCCACGTCGGGGACTGCGAGCTCCTCGAGCACTACTTCGACGCGACGGACCGTACGAACCCGAAGTGGAAGGACCCGGAGGTCCGCCAGGCGATCATCGGCCTCAACGGCACGAGCTACCCGAAGAACCTGTCGGCCGGCGAGATCGCCCAGTGGAACCAGCTGTACGGCGCGTACCAGGCGCTCGGCTACCAGGTCATGACACGCGACCCGGCCTCGCCGGCGCCCGCTCTGATGGAGTGCAAGCCGGGGTGGTTCGGCCTCACGCCGCTCGCGATGAACCCGACGTTCACCGATGTCGACGACCTCGACAAGCTCGCTCAGGGCGCCGAGGGCGTGGAGTGGACGCACTGGGCGGATCTCGTGAACATCTACGGCACCGACGAGACCGGCTACGCGCGGGTCCCGTGGGACAACGTCGGTGTCCAGTACGGCCTGGAGGCGCTGACCGAGGGCGTCATCACGCCCGCTGAGTTCCTGGACCTGAACGCGAAGGTCGGCAGCTGGAAGGACTCGGCCGACATGGTCGAGGAGGGCTTCCCGTTCGCGGGTGCCTTCTCTCCCCAGAACTTCGACCCGTGGAGCTCCCGCAACATGCAGCTGAGCCCCGATGGCGGCACCACGCCGGCACCGCGGCGCGAGGGCGACCGCGACGCGATGCGCGCGGCGTACACGTCCGGCATGCAGTTCCAGGGCGACATCGACATCCCCGTCATCGACTGGCGCAACTACCTCGAGGACGACCTCGACATGCACAACACGCAGCAGTCGTTCGCGTCGCGCCAGCGCATGCTCAACGCCGACGGCGACGCCTCCAACCAGGTCATCTGGTTCACCGACGCACGCCCGTCGACGCAGTTCGACCAGACGCCGATGGCGTTCGCGGTGATGGACCAGTGGATGCGCAACATCGAGGCCAACCCGAGGCGTGGCGTCGCCGGCAACAAGCCGGCCCAGGCGGTCGACTCGTGCTTCGCGACCGACGGCTCGCTCATCGCGTCCGGCCGGCGCGTGTGGGACGGCGTGCTCGACGAGCGTGCGTCGGGGGCCTGCACGCAGAAGTTCCCGATCTACTCGTCGTCGCGACGCGTGGCGGGAGGCCCGTACGAGGGCGGCGTCTGGAAGTGCTCCACTCAGCCCGTCGAGCGGGCGGTTCGCAAGGGCCTGTACGGCGCGTGGCGGCCGACGGCGGAGCAGACCGCGCGGCTGAAGGCGGTCTTCCCCGACGGCGTGTGCGACTACAGCAAGCCGGACGCCGGGAAGCCGCGTCGGCGCTGACCCCGATCCACCGGTCTCGGCGGCACCACGGGGGCGTGCCGCCGAGACCGGGTTGTGCGTGAGCGGTGCCGCGGGGCGTACGCGGTGGTCACTGTCACCGCCATGTGCTGGGATGTCCGCAGTCGGTGACGGAGGAAGCATGGGCATCACGGTGAGCACGGCGTCGTACGGGCACGACGCGCTGCAACGCCTTGCCGACGTCGTCGGCCGCTGGAAGTCCGACGACCCCATGCGTGAGGTCACGATCCTCGCGCCGAGCAACCTCGCCGGCATCGTCGCGCGGCGCCACCTGGCACGAGGCAGTGCCGGTGGGCGCGGCGTCGCGGGCATCGACGTCACGACCCTCCCGCGGCTCGCGGAGCGGATCGCGGCCCACACCCTCGCCCCGCGCCGCCCTGCGACTCGTCCGGTGGTCGCGTCCGCCTGGCGCACGCAGCTGCGGGAGGACCCGGGGGTGTTCGCCGAGGTTGCCACGCACCCGGCCACGATCACCGCGCTGGGCCGTGCGTACGCCGAGCTCCGCGAGGTCAGCGACGGAGGCCTCACCACGATCGGCGGCGCGTCGGCGCTCGCGAGCGACCTCGTGCGCCTTCACCGCGGCGTCCAGACTGCGCTGGGGAGCGACTGGTACGACGCGACCGACCTCGTCGACGCCGCGTCCGAGGCTGTGCGTGCGGACGGATTCCCGTCGCCGGTCGTCGTCTACCTTCCCCAGGTGCTGACGCCGAGCGAGCGGCGCCTCGTCCAGGCCCTGGGTTCCGCCACCGACGTCGACGTGGTGCTCGGTCTCACCCACGCGGTGCGCGCCGATGCGGCCCCGCGCGACACCATCGCCCGCATCGGCGTGGACGCGCCGCCGACCGCCCGGGCCGAGGTCGCGGTCGCCGACCGGGTCATCAACGCCTCCGACTCCGACGACGAGGTCCGGTGCGTCGTCCGTGACGTCCTCGTCACGCTGCAGACCGTCCCGGCGTCCCGGGTCGCCATCCTGTATGCCGCAGCCTCGCCGTACGCTCGCCTCCTCCACGAGCACCTGACCCAGGCCGGGGTGGCGTTCAACGGGCCCGGGGTCCGGGGGGTGACCGAGCGAGCCGTGGCACGGGTGCTTCTCGAGGTGCTTCGCCTCGACGACACCGACATGGCACGACCCGACCTGTTCCGTGCGGTCGCCAATGCCCCGACGCGCGCCTTCACCGGTGAGCGCATCCCGGTGACGCGCTGGGAGCGGCTGTCCCGCGCGGCCGGGGTGATGCGGGGCGACGACTGGGTCGAGCGTCTCGCCCTCTACGCCGCCGACGAGCAGTCCCGCGCGGCCGAGCTCGAGCGCGACGAGGACGAGACCTGGCGGGTCGACCGGCACCGCCAGAACGCTGCCACGGCAGGCGACCTGCGCACGTTCGCGGTGACGCTGCGTGCGGAGCTCGCCCGGGCCGGCACGATGACCAGCTGGCGCGACCTCGCCGCCTGGTGCCTCGAGCTCTTCACGACGCTCGTGGGGGCACCGGACGAGCTGCGGACGCTGCCGCCGGACGAGCAGTACGCCGCCGCGGCGGTGGTCTCGACGCTGCGCGGTCTCGCATCGCTCGAGGACGTCGAAGGCTCGGCGTCGCTGACGATGCTGCGCGACGTGCTCGAGGTCGAGCTGGATGCGTCGCTGCCGCGGGTCGGACGGTTCGGCGAGGGCATCCTGGTGGCGCCGCTCTCCGCGACGGTCGGCCTCGACCTCGAGATCACGTACGCGGTCGGCCTGAGCGAGGATCTCTATCCGGGCGGCACCCGGGAGGACGCGTTGCTTCCTGCGCGGGTGCGCGCTCTCGTCCCGGACGAGCTGCAGGACGCGCACGAACGCCTCCACACGAAGTACCGTCACCTGCTCGCGGCGTTCGCCAGTGCCCGGACGGTCGTCGCGACCTTCCCGCGCGGCGACCTGCGACGCTCGACACGGCGGCTCCCCAGCCGGTGGCTGCTCGGCACGCTGCGTGCACTCGTGGACGACAGGGGACTCGCCGCGACCGAGTGGGAGGACGCCGAGTTCCCCGACGCGTTCGCGACGTCGGGGTCGTTCGCGGGCGAGCTGCTCACCGCAGCGATGCCGGCCACGGAGCAAGAGTGGCAGGTCCGCGCCGCGGTCACGGGCGCGCTCGACGACCCGACCGTCGATGCCGCGCACGCGATGGTCGAGGCGCGGGCGGGGCACGCGTTCACCCGGTACGACGGCAACCTCGCCGCCGTCGACGGTCTGCCCGACTTCGCTCGCGAAGAGCGGCTGGTCTCGCCGACCACGCTCGAGTCGTACGCCGCCTGCCCCCACGCGTACTTCGTGCAGCGGCTGCTCGGCGTACGCCCGGTGGAGCAGCCCGAGGACACGGTCACCATGTCCCCGGCGGACGTCGGGACGCTGGTGCACGCGTGCATCGAGCAGCTCGTGACCGACTTTCGTGACGACCTGCCCGGACCTGGGGAGCCCTGGACCCCGGCCCAGCGAGCGCGGCTGGTGGACATCGCCGACGAGAAGACACGCGAGGCCGAGGCACGCGGCCTGACCGGGCATCCGCGGCTGTGGGAGCCGGAGCGGCTGCGCGTCCTCGCCGACCTCGTCGCCATGCTGGACGCCGACGACCTCTGGCGCGCCGCCATCGGAGCGCGGGTGCTTGCGAGTGAGCTGGCCTTCGGCATGGACGGCCGGTCGCCCGTGGAGGTCAGGGTCCCCGGCGGCCGCGTCCTGATGCGCGGCAGCGCCGACAAGGTCGACGCCACCGACTCCCGTCTCTTCGTGACCGACATCAAGACCGGCAGCCGTCGGCTGTTCAAGGAGATCAACCAGGACGATCCGCTCGTCGCAGGCACCAAGCTGCAGCTCCCGGTCTACGCGTACGCCGCCCGTGCCGCCTACGGCGATCGCGAGACACCGGTGACGGCCGGCTACTGGTTCGTGCGGCGCGAACCCGGACGTATCGACCTCCAGCTGACCCCGGAGGTCGAGTCCGCGTATGCCGAGACGCTCGACGTCCTGGTGCGCTCGATCGCCGGCGGGCTGTTCCCGGGCAAGGCGCCCGAGGCACCCGACTTCGCCTGGGTGCAGTGCCCGTACTGCAATCCCGACGGCATCGGCCACGTCGAGCAGCGCGAGCGCTGGGAGCGTCAGCGCGCCGATCCCGCGCTGCGCGAGCTGGTCACGTTGATCGATCCCGGTGCCCTGGACGAGACCGCGGCTGACGGGGGAGCGGCGTGAGTGCGCTCGGCGACCAGCAGGACCGCGATCAGATCAGCCAGGCCACCGGCGACACGCTCTTCGTCAACGCCGGCGCCGGCTCCGGCAAGACGACGGCGCTGGTGGACCGCATCACGACCCTGGTGCTGAGGGACCAGGTGCCGATGCGGCACGTCGCGGCCGTCACGTTCACCGAGAAGGCCGGCGCCGAGCTGCGGGACAGGCTCCGTGCGAAGTTCGAGAAGCAGTGGCAGGGAGCCGTCGATCCCGCCGAGAAGGCCCTCGCCGCAGCTGCGCTGGACGACCTCGACGGGGCGGCGATCGGGACGCTGCACGCGTTCGCGCAGCGCCTGCTGATGGAGCACCCGATCGAGGCGGGTCTCCCTCCGGTGCTGGAGCTCCTCGACGAGGTCGGGTCGTCGGTCGCGTTCGAGCAGCGGTGGGCGCAGCTGCAGATCGAGCTGCTCGACGACGACAGCATCGCCGAGCCGCTCCTCGTCGGGCTCGCCGTCGGCATGAAGCTCACTCACGTCCGGTCGCTCGCACACGTGCTCGGCAACGACTGGGACCTGCTGGACGACCACGTGCTCGCTGTCGAGCAGCCGCCGCTCGTCGTGCCGGACCTCTCCGCCTTCCTCGTCCGCGTCGACGCCGCGGTGCGACTGGGCGACGACTGCCGCGACCGCGACGACAAGCTGCTCGCCCGGATCGGGGACCTCGCCGCGCTGGGCGTCCTTCTGAACGCCGCCGGTGACGTCGAGACCCGCATGGACGTGCTCCGCCGTATCGGTGGGCTGAAGTTCGGCCGGATCGGACGCAAAGACCGGTGGGCGGTCGACATCGTCGGGGTGCGCGACGCGTGCAGCGCGGTCGCGGCGGAGGCTGCCGCGCTGGTGGGTGGCGTGCTCGACCAGTGCTTGCGTCACCTGACCCGGTGGACGGCGCTGCGCGTGCAGGAGGCCGCGGACGCTCGCCGGCGCGAGGGCACGCTCGAGTTCCACGACCTCCTGGTCCTCGCGCGTGACCTCCTGCGCAAGCACGCCGACGTCCGCGCCGCCCTGCACGCCAGCTACCAGCGGCTGCTTCTCGACGAGTTCCAGGACACCGACCCCATCCAGATCGAGCTGGCGGTCCGTATCGCCGGGGGTGCCGAGGCGAGTCAGGCGAGCTGGCGTGACGTCACGGTGCCGGGCGGCCGGATCTTCGTCGTCGGCGACGCCAAGCAGTCGATCTACCGCTTCCGACGCGCGAGCATCGCCACGTACCTCGACGCGCAGGACCACCTCGGTGCGCGTGCCCATCTCACGACCAACTTCCGCACGGTCGCCCCGATCCTCGACTGGCTCAACGCGGTGTTCGGCACACTGATCGTCGAGCAGGCTGCGGCTCAGCCTGAGTACGAGGCCCTGCAACCCGCTCGGGCGACCACAGGCAGCGGACCCGCTGTGACGGTCCTCGGTGGCGCGGAGCACACCGACCTTCCCCGCGCGGCGGCGGCCCTCCTCCGCACCAGGGAGGCCGCCGACGTGGCGGGCGTGATCGGTGCGGCGATCGACGAAGGCTGGACCGTGTTCGATGAGCGCACCGGCAGGTGGCGCCCGGCCGAGCCGCGCGACATCGCCGTCCTCGTCCCCGCGCGGACGTCCCTCCCGTACCTCGAGGACGCCCTCGACACCGCAGGCGTCCCGTACCGCGCCGAGGCGAGCTCGCTCGTCTACCAGGCCCGCGAGGTGCGTGACCTGCTCGCCTGCGCGCGGGCGATCGCGGACATCAGCGACGAGCTCTCCCTCGTCGCGGCGCTCCGGTCGCCGCTGTTCGGGTGCGGCGACGACGACCTGTGGCGCTGGAAGCAGGCAGGGGGACGGTTCACGATCCACGCAGACCCGCCGTCCGAGGACCTCGCCGGTTCACCGGTCGGAGCGGCGCTCGACTACCTGCGCCGACTGTCGTACGCCGCGCGCTGGCTGACACCCAGCGAGGTCCTCGGACGCATCGTGGCCGAGCGCAGGATGCTCGAGGTCGGAGCACTCGGACCGCGGGCGCGAGACTCGTGGCGACGGCTGCGGTTCGTCGTGGACCAGGCGAGGGCGTGGTCGGAGGCGAGCCACGGAGGACTCCGGGCGTACCTCGCGTGGGCTGCGCACCAGGGCCAGGAGACCACCCGGGTGGCCGAGGCGATCCTGCCGGAGACCGACGTGAATGCCGTGCGCGTCATGACGATCCACGCAGCGAAGGGCCTCGAGTTCCCGATCGTCATCCTGTCGGGCATGACCGCGCAGCAGAGCCCTGCGCGCGGCGTGCGGTTCCTGTGGACCGAGGGCGGCTACGCGGCGAGCCTGACCAGTGCGATCCAGACCGGTGACTTCAGCACCGAGATGCCGATCGACGAGCAGATGGACGAGCTCGAGAAGCGTCGTCTCCTGTACGTCGCTGCCACGCGGGCACGCGATCACCTGGTGGTGTCGCTGCACCGTGCCGCGGGCAGCACCAAGGCCACGGCCGCCAAGCTCCTCGCGGACGCCGGCGCCGCGCATGCAGGCGACCCGCGGGAGTTCGCGGCGCGTCCGTCGCCGGGGGGTGTCCCGCACTCGCCACCTCTCGAGTCTGCGGCGCTGCCCGACCACGCGACCTGGCTCGGGGCGGTCGAGGCGGCGCAGGCGCGCGCCCGGGTCCCTGCGGCCGTGACGGCGTCCGGCCTGGAGGGCACGGAGCCCGAGGTGGTGCTCGCCGAGCTCGACGGAGACCTCGACGACGGCGCCCGGGGGAGTGCGAAGGGCCCGCGTGATCTCGAGCTGCCGCCGTGGTCCAAGGGACGTTACGGCTCCGCCATCGGGCGTGCGGTCCACGGCGTCCTCCAGGTCGTCGACCTCCGCACCGGTGACGGCCTCGAGCAGGCTGTCGCTGCGCAGGCGCTCGCGGAGGGGGTGGTCGACCAGGAGGCACTCGTCCTCGCACTGGTGCGATCAGCCCTGGGCAGCGACCTCGTGCGACGAGCGGCCGAGCGTGAGCACTGGCGCGAGACGTACGTCGGCACCGAGCAGGCCGACGGCACGATCCTCGAAGGCTACGTCGACCTGATCTTCCGCGACGACGACGGCACGCTCGTCGTCGTCGACTACAAGACTGACGCCGTCCCGGCCGGCGGACTCGCGTCGCGCGTCGCGTACTACCGGCCGCAGATGGACGCGTACCGGACGTGTCTCGCGGCTGCGACCGGCAGCCAGGTCACCGTGCAGCTGCTGTTCCTCCATCCGGAGACGAGCACAGCCGTCGAGGTCTGAGCGGCGATCAGCCGCAGGAGTCGCAGACACCCGTCGCGGGCACCGCCATGAAGCACTGCGGGCACACGACCACGGGCCGCTCCACCTTGGCGGGCGCTGGCGCACGCCGTACGGGCTTCGAGGTGCTTGGCTTCGAGGTGCTTGCCGCCACCCGCCGCGATGGCATCGGGCGACCGCCGTCGGCGGGGAGCGTCGCCCCGAACCGCTGGTAGCAGGCGAACCGCTGCTCGGCGGCGTGGCGCTCTCCGTCGGGGATCGGCGTGCCGGTCAGGCGTGACACGACGTCGCGGTAGCTGTCGCCGACCCGGCCGGACTCACGGACGCACAGCGCGGTGAGGGCTGGCTCGCCACGCTTGTGGGCGTCCGTGGCGACCTCGTCGAGCACCTCGACGAGCCAGGTCGCGACGTGGACCCGAGTCTTCACTCCCGTGCGCCGCTGGACCTCCGCCGCGAGCTGTTCGTCGGTCACGTCGCCGCCGTACTTGCGGGCCGTCTCGGCCAGGACGTCCCGTGCGCTCTTCGCCCAGAGTTGCTTCGCGGTCTCGTACGCGACCGGCTGTCCATCGCCGATCCGGAAGGTGCTCGCAGTCACCCTGCGATCGTACGCGGGAGGCTGGCGGCGAACCGGACCTGCCCGCTGAGGGCGACCTTGCGCGGGACGTCGAACAGCACGCGGACCGGGCGCGTCGTGTACGGCTCGAGGACGGCCGTGGCGCTCGAGGCGTCGACCGGCAGCGCGCGGTGCTCGCTGCCGTCGGAGGCCACGAAGACCGCGGGAAGCGAGCCGATCACGACGCCCTGCCCGCGACTGCTGACGGAGACGTCGGCGACGACCAGGACGTGGCCGGGGCTCGGGAGACGACCGCCTTCGGACCGGCGGACACCGACGGCAGTGATCGTACGGTCGATGTCGCTCATGGTCGTCCCCTTCGTCGATCGTCGGGGAACTCGACCGAGGCTACGGGGCAGAAGGGTCACGCCCGGGAGATCTGTCACGGCGCAAGCGGGGGTGGTGCTGACCCCGGGCGGGCGGACAGTGGGAGAACCGAGTCGAGGGGGATCATCATGAAGTCTCGCATCGCGTTCACCGTCGCCACGGCGGCCGGTTGCGCCGCAGCACTCGTCCTGGCCGCGCCGCCCGCTGCGGCCGACGAGCGCGTCCGCGAGGACCGGCGGGACGACGCGCCGGCGTCCATCGACATCGCGCGGGTGACCTACCGGCACACCGAGACGCGCGTCGCGGCGCGGATCCGGGTGCCGGAGCTCGGCAGGAAGGGCCGCGCGTCCCTCGCGATCAGCAGGTTCGGCGTCTTCGAGGCGGGCTACGTGGCGGTGGTGCGCAAGAGGCCCGGTGACCGGACGACGACCCGGTTGCTGTTCTTCGACCACTTCGACGCACACCCTCGGTCGTGCGACGGGCTCCGCGGATCGTGGCGGCGGGCGACCGGAACCATCCGGATCTCGGTCCCGCGGACGTGCCTCGAAGGGCACCGCACCCGCAAGGTCTACGTCGCCGCGCGGACGATCCGCGGCTCGTCGCTCGACGACGCCCGTCCCGTACGCCGCCTCGCGCGCGGGTGACCGGGAGCCGCTACGACGCGAGGTGGAGGCGCTGCGGTGCCGGCTGCTCGGTGCGGATGAAGCGGACGGCGCCGCCGGGCGCGAGCATGGCCGGGACCTCGAACAGCACGCGGACGTGGTGCCTGACCTGCGGGAGCAGCCGCATGCCGTAGACGAGCCAGTCCTCCGGCGGGACCGGGGGGTGCTCGGTGCCGTCGGCGGCGACGAAGAACGCGGGGACCGCGTGGATCGTCGTCGGGTCGTCGTCGCGGTTCGTCACCTCGACGTCCGCCACGACGAACACGTGGCCGCGGTCGGCGCGGCGGCCGTCGACGGCGCGCCGTACCGCGTACCCGCCGACCACGTAGTCGATCCCGAACATGCCCCTGCTCCTCGATCTCGCTCTGACGACGTCGATCCGAGACTGTCCGATTCGTCGTCTCTGTCCAGTATGGAAGGGACGTGGTGACGCGTCAGCCATGACGCGTCTTGGGCTGTGAGGCTCGCCACGCGAAAGCGAGGTCCAGGAGCTCTCAGCGCACGACGACAGGCACCCGCTGGACGTGGCTGTTGGCCATCCCTTGGCGGTTCCACTGCTGGTCGAGGGGCTGCGTACGCCCGTCGGCGTCGGTCGCTCGCACGCTGAGCTCCGTCGGCCCCGGAGTCGCCTCCCAGATGAAGCTCCACGCCTGCCACAGGTACGCCGCGACGCACGGCGCCAGGTCGGCGTCGGCCCAGGTCGCCGTCCCGTCGGTGCTGACCTCGACACGGGTGATCGGCGCGAAGCCCGACCACGCGCGCCCGGTCAGCGCCTGCCGCCCGGCGTCGACGATCCGCGTGCGCGACATGAAGTCCGGGAAGCCCGGGGGATGCATCAGCGCGCGAGGCGCCATCCGTGTGACGGGCTCGCCGCGGTCATCGGCGTCGCGCTTGATGCGGTACGCGGTCGCGTTCTGGAACCCGTCGAACGGGCGGTCCAGCACCGTGATCCGCACCACCCACTTGACGTGCGCCATGCCGTACCAGCCGGGGACCACGAGTCGTACGGGGGCGCCGTGCTGCGGCGGCAGCGGCGCCCCGTTCATCGCGGTCGCGAGGAACACCTCGTCCCGCTCGATCTCGTCGTAGGGGAGTGCACGCCGGAAGTCCTGCTCGATCCCGCGCTCGAAGCCGTGGTCGGCCCCGCTGAACACCACCGACTCCGCACCCGGCCGGACTCCCGCCCGGTCGAGCAGGGCCGCGAGCGGCACGCCCGACCACTCGGCTGTGCCGACCGCCTCGTCGAGCCAGGGCTGGCTGATGGGTCGTGGCGACGTCCTGGCCCGTCCGTTGCCGGCGCACTCGAGCGTCACTCGACGGGCGACGGGCTCGAGGGTCGCAAGCTCGTCGAGGTCCACCGAGAACGGACGCTCGACGTGGCCGTCGACCGAGAGGCGGTAGGTCGCCGGGTCCAGCAACGGGATGTCGTAGTGCACGAGCACGTAGTGGAGCCCCGGCGGTGTGAGGTCCAGGTCGAGCATCTCCAGCGGCATCCCGTGGTTGCGGGTCGCCAGCCGGAGCTCGTCTAGCGAGATGTCGTCGGACTCGGCCGCTCGCGCGGGCGGACTGATCCAGTCGTCGATGGTCATGATGGCCCCCTGCCGTCGTACCACCGAGGACCGGTCGGAGTCCACCGGGCGGGGCGCACAGCCCCGCCCGGCGGCGCCTCACATGTCGCGGTAGCGCTTCGCCTCGGCGACCTTCTGGCGGAGCTCGTCGGCGTTGAACGGTGCGACGTACGCGGCGGTGTCGCGCTGGGTGCGCCATCCCTCCGCCAGCGGGCCGACATCGACGACGTCGAAGCCGGCGGCGTCGATGAACGCGGTGACGGTCGCCTTGGCATCGGCGTCGTCTCCGGCGATCGCGAGCGCGCGGCGGTTCGCGGTGCCCGCGGGGGTGGCGTGCTCGGTGATGTGCGGGGCGGCGATGTGGTTGAAGGCCTTGACGACCTTCGACTCGGGGAGGTGCCGCTGCAGCAGCTCCGAGACGGTGGTCGACTCGTCGTCCAGCTCGGCGATCTGCCCGTCCCGCTGCGGGTAGTAGTTGTTGGTCTCGATCACGACCTTGCCCGCCAGCGGTGCGACGGGGACGGCAGGGATCGCGGCGAGCGGCGTCGTGACGACGGCGATGTCAGCCGCCTCCGCCGCCTCCTCCGGCGTGCCGGCGCGGGCCTTCGGGCCGAGCTCGTCGACCAGGTCGGCGAGGGTCTCGGGACCGCGCGAGTTGCTCAGAACGACGTCATACCCCTGGGAGATGGCCACACGCGCCAGCTGGCTGCCGATGTGACCGGAACCGATGAGTCCGATGGTGGTCATGGGTGTGGCCAACCCGCCGCGTGCGGCGGGTATTCCGGGCGGGCGATCAGCCGCGCCGCCGACGGATCTCGGCGTTGATCGCGGGAACCACCTCGTGCAGGTCGCCGATCACCGCGTACGTGGCCTTGGTGACCATGGGCGCATCGACGTCGGTGTTGACGGCGAGGATCGTCTTCGACGACGCGCAGCCTGCCCAGTGCTGGATGGCGCCGCTGATCCCGCACGGGATGTAGAGGTCCGGCGAGATGCGTGACCCGGTCTGGCCGACCTGCTCGTGGTGGGGTCGCCAGCCCAGCGAGGTCACGACCCGCGAGACGCCGAGCGAGGCGCCGAGCAGGTCGGTGAGCTCGAGCAGGTCGGTGAACCCGTCGGCCGATCCGGCGCCGCGCCCCGCGCCGACGACCACGCGGGACGACGTCAGCGCACCCGACAGGTCCGGCTCGGGCTCGTCGGTCGAGACCACGCGAGCGACCAGGTCGGCCTCGGCGATCGAGGGAGTCTCGACGACCAGCTCGCCCGCGCCCGGTGTCTCCGCGCGGCGGGGCTCGACGGCGTGGCCGGCGACGGTGAGGACGGCGACCCGGTCGCCCAGCCGCATCTCCTCCAGTGCAGCGCCGCCGACGACCTGCCGCGTGACCACGAACGGGTCCAGCCCCTCGAACGCCAGCACGTTCGCGGCCATCGCGACGTCCGTGCGTGCCGCGACGTGGGCCATGACCTCGTTGCCCCGCGGTGTGCCGGCCGCCATCACGAGGTCTGCGCCGGTCTGCTCCTGCACGGAAATGAGCCCCGAGGCCCACGCGGCGCCTGCGTACGACGTGAACGCGTCGCCGGTCAGCGCGTGCACCCGGCGCACGCCGTACGACGCCAGCGTGGCGACCAGGTCAGCGGAGGGCTCGCCGACGGTGACGGCGTCGATCGGTCGGTCGCCGCCGGCAGCCGACAGCGCCCGTGCGAACGTCACCGCCTCGCGCGACACCTCGACGGCCTCGCCCTCGAGCGACGTCTCCACCAGCACCAGGATCATCGCGCCAGCACCCCCAGCTGCTCGAGCACGTCGACCACGGCGGGTGCGGCTTCGGGCCCGTTGCCGAGGATCTGGACGTCCGACGGCGCGGGCGGTGGGAGCAGCAGGCGGACCCGGGAGGGCCCGGTGGGTGCGGTCGTGGGCTCGCGCTCCTCGATCTGGACCTTCTTCGCCTTCATCCGACCGGTGACCGTCGGATAGCGGGGCTCCACGCCGCCCTCGAGCACGGTGACGACCGCCGGGAGAGGCACCTCGTACGTCTCGTGACCCTCAGGCCCGGTGCCCGACGCGGTCACCGTCCCGTCTGCCACCGTGACGGTGCTGACGCCGTTGATCACCGGCCACCCCAGCGCGTACGCCAGTCGGATGCCGACCTGGAAGTCCCCGCTGTCGGCCGCGTCGTTGCCGAGCAGCACCAGCTGCGAGTCGTGGTCGCGCGCGACGGCAGCCATCTCCCGCGCCACGTCTGCCGGGCCGAACGCACTGGAGTCCGCGACCACGTGGGTGGCCTCGGAGCAGCCGACGGCCAGTGCGTGCCGCAGCTGCTCGACCGCGTCCTCGTCCCCGAGCGTCACCACCCGTGTGGTCCCCGCGTCAGCAGCGGCGCGTACGGCGAGCTCCACGGCGCACTCCTCGTGCGCGCTCATCGTGAATCCCGCGTAGCGTCCGTCGACCGCCTGTGCGTCGTCGGTCAGGACCACCTCGCTGGAGGAGTCGACGACCCGCTTCACGCACACCAGGACGTCCACCATCAGCGGATCCTCTCGTTCGCGGGATCCCACAGGCCGGTCGCGTCCACCGACCTCACCGTCACCGGGTAGAGCTCTTCCATGTAGGACACGGCGAGCTCGTTGCCGAGGTGTGCCTCGTCCGGCGGCAGGTAGGCGAGCAGGAGGTGCTGGCCCAACGACGGTGCGGACCCGGCAGTGGTGACGTACGGGTGGTGGCCGTGGTCGTCGGTCAGGGTGCCGCCCTCGCGGGTGAGGATCGGCTCACCGCCGAGCATGTAGCGCCTCGTGCCCGAGGCCGAGACGTGGTTGTCGACGGTCATCGTGCACAGCACGGCGGCGGGCGGTGCGTCGCGCTGCGCGAGGTAGGCGGCCTTCCCGACGAACTCGGCGGCCTTCACCTTCGGCCGCTGCATCGCCGCCTCGACGATGCTGCGCTCGCCGTCGAGCTCGAACCCGAACGCGCGGTAGCCCTTCTCGATCCGGCCCGTGGTGCCGTAGACGCCGATGCCGACCGGGACCGCGCCGTACGACGAGCCGGCTTCGAGCAGGGCGTCCCAGACCGCCGCAGCGTCGTCCTTCCCGACGTACAGCTCCCAGCCCAGCTCACCGACGTAGGAGATCCTCGAGGCGAGCACCGTGGTGCCGTTCAGCGGGATCTCGCGGCACGAGAGGAAGCCGAAGCCCGCGTCGCTGACGTCGTCGGAGGTGAGACCCGCGAGGATGTCGCGCGCCCTCGGACCCCACACGCCGATCGTGGAGATGTCGTCGGTGCGGGACGTCAGGGTGGTCGCGCCGTCGGCGGGGACGTGGTCGGCGAACCACTGTCGGTCCGCGGGCCCGTGAGCGGCGCCGGTGACGACCCGGAAGTGGTCCTCGCCGAGCCGCATCACGGTGAGGTCGGACCTGAACCCGCCGGCAGCGTCGAGGACGGGCGTGTAGACGACCTTGCCGACCTGTACGTCGCACTGGGCGACGCAGGTCACCTGCACGGTGTCGAGCGCTCCGGGGCCCTCGATGTCGAAGACCTCGAACGCCGAGAGGTCGATCACGCCTGCCGCCTCGCGCATCCGCAGGTGCTCGGCGTTGATGATCGGGCTCCACCAGCGGGCGTCCCACTCGTGCTCGCGCGGCATCACGGCGTCGCCGTACTCGTCGAGGAGGCCGGCGTTGGACTCGTACCAGTGGGGCCGCTCCCAGCCGCCGGTCTCGAAGAAGACCGCACCGAGCTTCTGCTGCGACGCGTGCATCGGAGCGAGTCGCTGCGGACGGTCGGACTCGTACTGCTCGGCGGGGTGCACGATGCCGTACGTCTTGATGAACGCCTCGGTCGTCCGCAGCTTGGTGTGCTCCCTGCGCAGCTGGTGCGGGTGGAAGCGGGCGATGTCGCTGTGACTGACGTCGATCTCGGAGTGGCCGCGGACCATCCACTCCGCGACCGCGCGCCCGACCCCCGGTCCCTCCTTGATCCAGACGGCCGCCGCGGTCCACAGACCCTTCACGTGGCTCTCGCCGAGGATCGGGCTCCCGTCGGCGGTGAGGGAGAGGAGGCCGTTGATCGCGTAGCGCATCTCGGCACCCTCGGCGCCCAGCAGGTCGGGCATCAGCTCGTACGCCTGCTCGAGCTGAGGGTCGAAGTCGTCGGACGTGAACGGCATCTCCGTCGGCGACAGCTTGGCCTGCTCGATCGAGGGGATCTCCTCGGGCTCGTAGAGGATCGCGCGGTGCGCGTACGACCCGACCTCCATGTCGGCACCGTGCTGGCGCTCGTAGCAGAACGTGTCCATGTCGCGGACGATCGGGAAGCTGATCTCGCCGTCGGTCGCGGCGAGCTGCGGGCAGGGGCCGACGCTGATCATCTGGTGCACGGCGGGCGTCAGCGGGATCGAGACGCCGGCCATGGCGCCGATCTTCGGGCTCCACACACCGCAGGCGATCACCACGTGCTCCGCCTCGATGTCGCCGTCGGTCGTCCGTACGCGGGAGATGCGGCGGTGGCCGTCAGCGCCCTCCTCGACGTCGAGGCCCGTGACCTCCACGCCTGGCACGACCGTCAGCGCTCCTGTCGCGAGTGCGCTCTCGCGCATGAGGGTGCCGGCCCGGAGCGAGTCGACGACACCGACGCTCGGGGTCCAGAACGCCCCGATGAACTGGTCGGTCTCGATGAACGGGACCTTCTCCTTCACGAACTCGGGGCTGACGAGCTCGGCGTCGATACCCCACGCCCTCGCGCTGGACATCCGGCGGCGCAGCTCCTCCATCCGCTCCTCGGTCCGGGCCAGCTCGAAGCCGCCGGACTCGGTGAAGACTCCCATCTCCTTGTACTGGCGCATCGAGTCGAGCGTCAGATCGGTGATCTCGCGGGAGTGGTCCACCGGGAAGATGAAGTTCGAGGCGTGTCCGGTTGATCCGCCGGGGTTCGGCAGCGGGCCCTTGTCGAGCTGCACGATGTCGCGCCAGCCGAGCTGCGCGAGGTGGTGGACGAGACTGTTGCCGACGATGCCGGCGCCGATGACGACGACCTTGGCCTGGCTGGGGACGTGGGCCATGTGATCTCCCGTGTGAGTTGCGTATGGTGCAACGCGGTGCGTGATGCGAAACTTGCTCCAGGATCACCCGTCACCGGCAGGGGGTCAACCCCTCCCGGTGACGGGTGATCGCCCGGAGTACTCAGCCGAGCCAGGCGTCGACCTTGTCCTGGTTCTCGTCGACCCACTTCTTCGCCGCGTCCGCCGGCTTCATCCCGTCCTCGGAGATGTACTTGGCGACGAGGTTCTGGTCGTCGTTGGTCCAGGTGAAGTTCTTCACCAGGTCGACCGCCGGCCCGCCCTCGTCGACCCATGAGGTCGACACGATCTTCTTGAGCTCGGTCTCGGGGTAGTCGCAGTCGACCTTCGCCGGATCGTCCTGACATCCGTCGGTGTACTCCGGCAGGTTCACCCGCTGCAGATCGACGTCGGCGAAGAGCCACTGGGGCTCGTAGAAGTAGCCGATCAGGAACTCCTTGTTCTTCTCGGCCTGCTGGAACGCCGTGATGCTCGCGGCCTCGCTGCCGGAGAAGACCACCTTGAAGTCGAGGCCGAGGTTGCTGACGATCGCCTCGTCGAACTGGACGTACGACGGGTCTGCGCCGAGGAACTGGCCCTTGCCACCGGACTCGCTGGTCGAGAACTCCTTCGCGTACTTGTTGAGGTTCTCGTACTCGAGGATGTCGGGGTGCTCCTCGGCCAGCCACGGCGGGACGAACCAGCCGATGATTCCGACGTTCCCGTTGGGGCCGAAGTCCTCGGCGCTGCCGTCACCGGCCTCGGCGAAGAACTTCTTCTCGAGGTCGGGGTGGCCCCAGTCCTCGATGACCACGTCCACCTCGCCGGTGCCGAAGCCCTGCCAGGAGACGTCCTCCTTGAGCTCCTTGTAGTTCATGGTGCAGCCGAGCTCGGACTCGGCCACCGCGCCGACGACGTACGCGCTGGCCTCGTACCCGACCCACGGGTTGATCGCCATGTTGACCTCGCCGCAGTCGCCGCCGCCGGCCTTGGACTCGTTCTCCTTGGTCTGGTCGTCGATCGAGCTGCCGCCGCATCCGGCGAGCACGACCATCGCGCACGCCGCGGCTGCCAGCCGGCTGCCCTGCTTCCTTCCGCTGTGCTTCCCACCGATGTGCATCTGAGCTCCTTCGTCGCTTCCTGGTGTGAGTCCGTGCCTGAGGTCAATCCGTGTCGGTTCGCGCCGAGGCGCGCATGATCCGGTCGAGCATGATCCCGAGAAGGACGATGCTGATACCCGCGGCGGCGCCCTTGCCCCACTCCTCGGAGCGGGAGGCGCCGAGCACGATGTCGTAGCCGAGCGCGCCCGCGCCGACCATGCCGCCGATCACGACCATCGACAGGACGTAGAGCAGGCCCTGGTTGGCCGCCAGCACGAGCGATCCCTGCGCCATCGGGAGCTGGACCTTGGTGATCTCCTGCCAGGTCGTCGAGCCCGTCGAGCGTGCCGCCTCCAGCGTGGTGGTCGACACGTTCCTGACGCCGTCGGCGACGAGCTTGATCGCGATCGGCGCCGCGTAGACGACGCCGGCGATGATCGCCGTGAAGCGCGACGGGCCGAAGAGCGCGAGGACCGGGATCAGGTAGACGAACGGCGGGATCGTCTGACCCGCGTCGAGGAACGGCCGGATCGCGAGGTCGACCATCCTGCGGCGGGCCATCCAGACACCCAGCACCACCGCGAGCACCATCACGAGCAGCGTCGCGACGAGCACCATCGTGAGCGTGATCATCGCGTCGTGCCACAGGCCGAGCACCCGAAGCCCCACGAGGCACACGACGGTGGGCAGCAGTGCCTTGAGTCCGCCGAAGACCAGCGCGAGAGCGAGGATCGCCAGCGCGGTCAGCCACCACGGAGACTCGGCGATGAGGTCCTGCAACGGGTTGAGCAGACCGTTGGTCACCGCGTCCGCGACCGCCTGCGTGAGTCCGTCGAAGGTGTCGGTGATCCAGGTGAAGAAGGAGTCCACGGCGTCGGCGACCGTCGGTCCCCACGACGTGGTGGGGAACTCTGCCGCCCACAGGAACTGCCGCGACATCCACACCGCCACGAGCGCCCCCACGCCGGTCACCGCGAGGACCAGCCGGCGCATGCGGAGGTCGATCTGCCCACGGGCGGCCTTCTCCGACGCCTCGCTGGCCGCGGTCGTCGTCCGGTCGAGCATCACCGCGATCACCACGATCAGGGCACCGGGCACGAAGGCGTTGCCGACGTCGTTGCGGAAGAGCGCCGACAGCACGGGCTGCCCGAGACCCGGTCCGTCGACGAAGGCTGCGATCGTCGCCATCGACAGCGCCGCCATCGTGGTCTGGTTGATGCCGACCACGATGGTCGAGCGCGCCATCGGGAGCTGCACCTTGGTGAGGCGTTGCCAGCGTGTCTGGCCCGAGGAGTCGGTCGCCTCGATCGTCGTCGCCGACACGTTGCGGATGCCGTAGCCGGCGATCCTGATGATCGGAGGCACGGCATAGATCACGGTGCACACGACGGCGGCCGAGGCGCCGATGCCGAAGAAGAGGACGACCGGGCTCAGATAGACGAAGGTCGGCATCGTCTGCATCAGGTCGAGCACGGTGGTGACGGCCTTCACCCCGGTGCGTCCCGCCGTCCCGTAGTAGACCGCGAGCGGGATCCCGATCAGGATCGCGATCGTGACAGCGATGCCGGTGATGATCAGCAGGTCCATGGAGTCCGACCAGTAGCCGAACAGGCCGAAGGACAGGAACGACGCGCCGACGAGGATCGCGATCCGCCAGCCGGCCGCCGCGAGACCGGCCCACGTCGCGAGCGCGACGACGCCGAGCCACCCGATCTGGGGCACCGGCCGGGGGAGGTCGGGGATCGACACCAGCCGCTGGAGCCAGCTGACGAGGTCCACGAACCAGGCGCCGATCTGATAGGTCAGCTGGACGACCGGGTTCGTGTCGCGACTGGCGAGGACGGCGTCGCGGAACTCGGTCAGCGCCTGCTGCACGTCGGTGTGCGCACGCTGCGGCATCTGGAGCGTGTCCTGGCCCTTCGTGAACGCCCAGATCAGGATCCACACGCCGACGACGACGAGTCCCCACGCCCAGCGTGGCAGCTTCCGGCGTTCCTGGACCGGTGGTGGGGCGGCGCCGGGCTCGAGACGGGGCCGCGTGGCTGTGACGCTCACGAGCGCGCCTCCTCCTCGGCGACCACCACACGGAGGATCGCGTCGTCGTCCACGATGCCCACCAGCTCGCCGTCGTCGACCACGCGAACCGGATGCGCCGACGCGAGCGCGGCCTTCGCGGCCTGGCGGACGACCGTGGTGGAGGTCATCACGGGACCCTCACTCGAGTCGTCGGGCCGCGGGTCGCGCATCACCCACCGCAACGTGAGCACGTGCGAGCGCGGCACCTCGGAGGTGAAGTCCTTGACGTAGTCGTCGGCAGGCTCCGCGACCACCTCGTCCGGCGTGCCGATCTGCACGATCGCGCCGTCGCGCATGATCAGGATGCGGTCGCCGAGCTTGAGGGCCTCCTGGAGGTCGTGGGTGATGAAGACCATCGTCTTGCCGAGCTCGTGATGGAGCCGGATCACCTCGTTCTGCATGTCCCGGCGGATCAGCGGGTCCAGCGCCGAGAACGGCTCGTCGAACAGGAGCAGAGCGGGATCGTTGGCCAGTGCCCGGGCGAGCCCGACGCGTTGCTGCATGCCGCCCGACAGCTGGTCGGGGTACGACAGCTCGTATCCGGACAGGCCGACCAGGTCGACGATCTCGCCGGCCTTCGCGCGACGCTCCTTCTTGCCGATGCCTCGGACCTCCAGGCCGTACGCGACGTTGTCGATCACCTGGCGGTGCGGCAGCAGCCCGAAGTGCTGGAAGACCATCGAGGCGTGGGTACGGCGCAGCTCGCGCAGCTCGGACTCGCTCGCCTTGACGATGTCGTGACCGTCGATCTCGACCTGCCCCGCGGTCGGCTCGATCAGCCGGGTGAGGCAGCGTACGAGCGTGGACTTGCCCGAGCCCGACAGCCCCATCACGACGAACACCTCGCCGGGAGCGACGTCGAACGAGACGTCACGGACACCGACCACGCATCCCGTCTTCGTCTTGAGGTCGGCGCGGGACAGGTCGGCGTCGGGCGTGCCGACGATCCGGTCGGCACCCTTGCCGAAGATCTTCCACAGGTTGCGGACGGTCAGGGCGGCATCCGTCATGAGCGTTCCTCCGGGCTGTTGCGGCTGTCGCCGGGCGGATAGAGGGGAGTGCTGTCGCGAAAGCGGTAGTACGGCACCTCGGCGGGAGGCAGCGGCGTACGGCCGGCGATCAGGTCGGCGGCCTTCTCGGCGACCATCATCACGGGGGCGTAGATGTTGCCGTTGGTGACGTAGGGGAAGACAGAGGCGTCGACCACACGCAGGCCCTCGACCCCGTGGACCTTCATCGACGAGGGGTCGACGACGGACGCCTCGTCGGTGCCCATCTTCGCGGTGCACGAGGGGTGCAGGGCGGTCTCCGCGTCCGCGCGCACCCAGTCGAGGATCTGCTCGTCGGTCTCGACGACCTGCCGGCCGGGGGAGAGCTCGCCGTCGTTGTACGGCGCGAACGCCGGCTGGTTGAGGATGTCACGCGCCACCCGGACCGCCTCGACCCACTCACGACGGTCGTTCGCGGTCGAGAGGTAGTTGAACCGGATCGACGGGTGCTCCTTGGGGTCGCGCGAGCGGATGCGCACCCAGCCCCGGGTGTCGGCGTACATCGGGCCGATGTGCACCTGGTAGCCGTGCCCCTGCGTCGGTGCGGAGCCGTCGTACCGGATCGCGACGGGGAGGAAGTGGAACATCAGGTTCGGGTAGTCGACATCGGCGTTGCTCCGGCAGAAGCCGCCGCCCTCGAAGTGGTTGGTGGCCCCGAGCCCGCGCCGATGGACCAGCCACTGGTAGCCGATGCCGGGACGCCGCCGCCACTTCAGGCCGGGGGCGATCGAGACGGGCTGCTTCGACGCGTACTGGATGTAGACCTCGAGGTGGTCCTGCGCGTTCTCGCCGACGCCGGGCAGGTGCTGGACGACCGGGATGCCGTGCTGCCTCAGGAGCGTCTCGTCGCCGACGCCGGAGAGCTGCAACACCTGGGGCGTGTTGATCGCGCCGCCGCACAGGATGACCTCACCGGCGTCGACCGTACGGCGGACGCGCCCGCCGCGCAGGTAGTCGACGCCGACCGCACGAGCGCCGTCGAACCGGACGCCGGTGACGTGCGCGAGCGTCCTCACCTCGAGGTTCTTGCGGCGACGGACGGGGTGCAGGTACGCGCGAGCGGCGGACAGCCGGCGTCCGCGGTGCACGTTGCGGTCAAACTTCGCGAAGCCCTCCTGGCGGTAGCCGTTGACGTCGTCGGTCAAGGGATAGCCGGCCTGCTGCGCCGCCTCGAAGAACGCGGTGAAGAGAGGGTTGTCGGCAGGCCCGCGCTCGAGGACGAGCGGGCCGTCGCCGCCGCGCCACTCGTCGGCCCCGGCGAGGCAGGTCTCCATCCGCTTGAAGTACGGCAGGCAGTGCAGGTAGTCCCACCGCTCCATGCCCGGGTCGGCGGCCCAGCGCTCGTAGTCCATCGGGTTGCCGCGCTGGAAGATCATCCCGTTGATCGAGGACGACCCGCCGAGGACCTTGCCGCGGGCGTGGAACACGCGCCGGTCGCCGAGGTGCGGCTCGGGATCGGTCTCGTAGCGCCAGTCGTACAGCCGGTTGCCGATCGGGAAGGGCAGCGCCGCCGGCATGTGGATGAACGGGTCGACGCGGAAGTCGGACCGTCCGGCCTCGAGGACGAGCACGGACGTGCCGGGGTCGGCGGAGAGCCGGTTCGCGAGTGCGCAGCCGGCCGAGCCACCTCCCACGATGACGACGTCGAACCGGTCTGCACCCATTGCTCGCTAGCCTCTCCCCGTCTGCTGCTATCCCTGGAACCAGCGCTGCTCGGCCGGCCGGATGTTGTGCCACACGTGCTTGGTCTCGCGGTACTCGTCGAGGCCGGCGACGCCGAGCTCACGGCCGATCCCGGACTGCTTGTAGCCGCCCCACTCGGCCTGCGGGACGTACGGGTGGTAGTCGTTGATCCACACCGTGCCCATCCGAAGGCGGCCTGCGACGCGCTGCGCCTTGCCCGCGTCCTGCGTCCACACGGCACCGGCGAGGCCGTAGATCGAGTCGTTCGCGATGCCCACCGCTTCGTCCTCGTCCGCGAAGGTCTCGACGGTGAGGACCGGTCCGAACGACTCGTCCTGGGTCACCGACATCGCGCTGGTGCAGTCGTCGAGGATCGTGGGCAGGTAGTAGAAGCCGTCCGCCAGGCCGGGGTCGTCGGGGCGGCGGCCACCACAGCGCAGGGACGCACCCTCGGCGAGGCCGCGCGCGACGTACGCCTCGACCTTGTCGCGGTGGTCCGCGCTCGTCAGTGGCCCGGTCTCGGCATCGTCGTCGAAGGGACCGCCCAACCGGATCCGTGTCGCGCGCTCGACGAGGCGCTCGACGAAGTCGTCGTGGATGCCCCGCTCGACCAGGAGACGGGCTCCGGCAGAGCAGACCTGGCCGGAGTGGAGGAAGACCGCCGTCAGCGCGAAGTCGAGCGCGACGTCGAGGTCGGCGTCGGCGAAGACGATGTTGGGGTTCTTGCCACCCAGCTCGAGCGCCACGCGCTTCACCGTGGCCGACGCCGCCGCCATCAGCCGTCGCCCGGTCTGCAGACCGCCGGTGAACGAGACCAGGTCGACGCGCCCGTCGGTAGCCAGGGGCGCGCCGGCGCTCGCCCCGGCGCCGAGGACGAGGTTGCAGACACCGGCGGGGAGGCCCGCCTCCTCGAGCAGGCGCATCAGGTGGATCGCGGTGTGCGGGGTCAGCTCGCTGGGCTTGAGGACGAACGTGTTCCCCGCCGCAAGGCACGGAGCGACCTTCCAGGAGACCTGGAGCAGCGGATAGTTCCACGGCGTGATCAGCGCGCACACACCGACGGGCTCGTGGACGACACGGCTGACGACGTCCGGGTTGCCCGTGTCGACGACACGGCCGGCGTCCTCGGTGGCGACCCGGCCGTAGTGGCGAAACACGGAGACGACGTCGGCCACGTCGTACTGGCTCTCGACGAAGCGCTTGCCGGTGTCGAGGGACTCCCAGCGGGCGATCTCGTCCGCGTCGCGCTCCAGCAGGTCGGCCACCCTCAGGAGCAGGTCGCCGCGCTCGCGACCGGGGGAGTGCGGCCACGGGCCGTCGTGGAACGCGCGGTGGGCGGCGGCGATCGCGGCCGCCGAGTCCTCGGCAGTGGCCTCGTCGACCTCGGCGACCGGCGTACCGTCCGCCGGGCAGCGGATCTCGCGGCGGCCGCCCGCCTGCGCGCTCGTCCACGAGCCGTCGACGTAGAGCTCGGGCACCCGGCGCCTCAATCCCCGCAGGACACCACGCGTTGCGTATGCCGCAACACGGTGCATCTCGCGCAACTATTCCTGTGCCGAGACTGCTGTGAGCGGCGTGGCGCGTCAAGTGGCGATGCAGGTTAGGCCGTCAGCGTTACCCAATATTGACTTTGGTGCGTGATGCCGCCGTGCGGCTAGCGGTGGCCCCAGCCGAGACGGTGGGAGACCTCGGCGGCGGCGGCGACCAGCTCGGGGATGACGCGTGCCAGACGCTCTTCGGTGAGCCGGAACGACGGACCCGAGACGGACATCGACGCCACCACGTCGCCGTGCGCGTTGCGTACGGGCGCGGCCGCCGCGGCGAGTCCGTCCTCGAGCTCGTCGACGGCGACGGCGTAGCCCTGCTCGCGGACCTCGGCCAGCGCTTCACGCAGTGCCGGCTTGGTCGTGATGGTCTTCGCCGTGTACGACGAGAGGGACCCGACGGTGTCCTTGAAGCGCGTGTCGTCCAGCCCGCTCAGGAGCACCTTGCCGTTGCTCGTCGCGTGCAGCGGGATGTGCTGGCCGACCCAGTTGTGCGGCTGCAACGCGGAGGAGCCGGCGACCTGGTCGAGGTAGAGCGCGGAGCGGTCCGAGAGCACCGCGAGATTGACGGTCTCTCCGGTGTCGGCGGCCAGCTGGACGCAGACCGGGCGTGCTTCCTGCACCAGGTCGAGCCGGGCGGTGGTCGCGCCCGCGAGACGCAGCACGCCGACGCCGAGCCGGTAGCGGCCACGCTCGGTCGTCTGCTCGACGAGGCGGTGCGACTCGAGCGTGCTGACGAGGCGGAACGCGGTGCTCTTGTGGACGCCGAGCTCGCCGGCGATCTCGGTGACGCCGGCCTCGCCGACCCGGGCGAGGATCTCGAGGATGGTGAGGGCGCGGTCAACCGACTGGACGCCGCCGCTTGGTTCGTTCACGATAGCGACACTAACCCAAAGGGTGTTGCGTATCGTAGGTCGAGTTGCTTGCAGCGCAACACCTGCCCCGGTTCCTCGGAGGTGGTCCGGTGTCAGGAAGTGCACTCGCGACGGTCGCGGCCGGCGACTTCGTGCTCATTCTCTCGTGCCCGGACCGGCCCGGCATCGTCCATGCGGTGTCGGGGTTCCTCGCCGAGCACGGTGGCAACATCCTGGAGAGCCAGCAGTACGGCGACCGGCTCAGCGGCCGGTTCTTCATGCGGATCGACGTCGAGGTCACGGGTACGCCGTCGGCCGGCGACCTGCGTACGGCCTTCGCGCCGATCGCCGAGCGGTTCGCGATGGACTTCGAGCTCTGGGACGCCGACGCGCCGTACCGGACGCTCATCATGGTCTCCAAGCATCTGCACTGCCTCAACGACCTGCTGTTCCGCACGAGCACCGGGTCGCTGCAGATCGCGGTCCCGGCAGTCGTGTCGAACCACGCGGACGCCGAGGCAATGGCGGCGTCGTACGGCGTGCCGTTCGTGCACCTGCCAGTGACCCCGGAGTCGAAGCCCCACGCCGAGCGACGGCTGCTCGAGCTGGTCGACGAGCTCGACGTGCACCTCGTCGTGCTCGCGCGCTACATGCAGGTGCTGTCGGACGAGACGTGCCGGGCGCTGTCCGGACGGGCGATCAACATCCACCACTCGTTCCTGCCGAGCTTCAAGGGCGCCAAGCCGTACCACCAGGCGTTCGACCGAGGCGTGAAGCTGGTCGGGGCGACCGCGCACTACGTCACCGCCGACCTCGACGAAGGTCCGATCATCGAGCAGGACGTCGTCCGGGTCGATCACAGCTACGACCAGGAGGCGCTCGTGGCTGCCGGCCGCGACGTCGAGGCGCAGGTGCTCTCGCGCGCCGTGCGGTGGCACTCGCAGTCGCGGGTGCTTCCCAACGGTGCTCGCACCGTCGTCTTCCGCTGACCGCCCGCGAGTCGCCGCGTGCGGGCTCGCGAGTCACCCCGTGTGCGCCCGCGAGTGGCCAGGGTGCTGGATCCAGCCCGCCGCGGGGGCGGAGCGACGAAGCCACGCTTACCCGTACGAAGCGCAGGTTGTAGGAGTGGCTTCGTACCAGCGGGAGTGGCTTCGTTCCCCGCGGGCGGCCCGGGGCCCCGAGCCGAGCCGCTGCTGCCGTACGCCGCGGCTGCGTCAGTCGCCGAGCTCGGCGCGCCGACGGACGACGTACGCCTCGAGCTCCTCGCGGATCGCCTCGTCGAGCGGCGGCTGCTCGTACTCCTCCAGCCGCTTCTGATAGATCTCGGTCGCCCGCTCGGCCGTGTCCTTCGCGCCTCCACGCATCCATCGCTCGTAGTTCTCCGACGAGGACAGGAACGGCCGGTAGAAGCAGGTCCGGAAGCGCTCCATCGTGTGCATCGCGCCCAGGAAGTGGCCGCCGTGCCCGACCTCGGTGTGGGCGTCGAAGGCGAGCGAGGCCTCGTCGATCTCGAGCGGGGTGAACTCGTGCTGCAGCATCTGGACGAGCTCGCAGTCGATGACGAACTTCTCGTAGCCCGACACGAGGCCGCCCTCGAGCCACCCGGCCGAGTGCATCACCCAGTTCGCGCCGGCGAGGAACGTCGGCAGCAGCGTCATCATCGCCTCATACCCGGCCTGGGCGTCCGGCACCTGGGACGACGTCAGACCCCCACCGGTACGGAACGGGAGCCCGAAGTGCCGGGCGATCTGGCCGGTGCAGAGCAGGCCGATGCCCGACTCCGGAGTCCCGAACGTCGGAGACCCGGACTGCATGTCGATGTTGGAGAGGAACGAACCGAACACCACGGGGCAGCCCGGACGGATCAGCTGGGACAGCGCGATGCCCGACAGCGCCTCGGCGATCTGCTGCACGAGCGCGGCTGGGATCGTGACCGGCGACATCGCCCCCATCAGGATGAACGGGGTGAGGACGACAGGCTGGTTGGCCGCCGAGTACTCGAACTGGGCCTCCAGCATCCGGTCGTCCCAGCGCAGCGGTGAGTTGCAGTTGATCAGCGAGATCAGGGCCGGCGTCTCCTCGATCGCGTCGCGGGAGCCGAAGAGGATCTCGGTCATGGCGATCGTGTCGCGCGCGTTGACGCCGGAGACGACGTTGCCCATGTAGATCTTGTCGGTCAGCGTCTGGAGCGCGTACGTCATGTCGAGGTGCCGGCTGTCGAGCGGGGTGTCGTTGGGCTCGGTGATCACACCGCCTGCTGAGTCGAGCGCGGCGAAGCTCTGCGCGAGGCGGGAGAAGTTGCGGAAGTCCTCCATCGTGCCCTCGCGGCGGACGTCCCCCTGGCGGACGAACGGGGGGCCGTAGACCGCGCCGAACGCCATCGCGTCACCGCCGATGTGCACGGTGTTGGCGGGGTTGCGGGCCTGGAGGTCGAACTCCCGGGGAGCCTTCGCCACCTGCTCCAGGACGAACTCGGGGTCGAGGAAGACCGTGTCGCCCTCGACCTTCTGGCCGGCTGCGGAGAAGAGGTCGCGGGCTCGTGAGTCCATGAACTCGACGCCGATCTCACTGACGAGCCGACGCCACCCGGCGTCCAGCGTCGCCATCGCGTCCTCGGAAAGGATCTCGTAGCGCGGCATCTTGTTGCGGAACATCAGCCCTCCTGAGTAACCTCATGATGTGGGACCAGAGTTCCACATCATGGGACCGTTTGAGAAGGCCTGTGAGGACACCGAGAGAAGGAGTGCACGGTGAGCGGCGCAAGCAGCGGCAGCGGGACGCAGGCGGTCGACCGGGCTGCGCAGCTCGTGTCGACGGTCGTGCACGCCGACGAGCCGCTGACCTTCGCCGAGCTCCAGGACTCCAGCGGTCTGGCCAAGTCGACGACGTCGCGGATGCTCGCTGCGCTCGAACGCACGGGGCTGGTCGAGCGCGACGCCGACGGCTCCTTCGTCGCGGGCAGCCTCTTCTGGCTGTACGCCGCGCGTCACGACCCGTGGGAGGAGATGGTCCGCCTGGCACGCCCCGCCATGGAGCGGATCGGCGAGGAGACCCTCGAGACCGTCCATCTCTCGGTCGCCCGCGGTGACAAGGTCGTGCAGGTCGCCCAGGTCGACAGCCGCTACCTGCTCGGCACCCGTGACTGGACCGAGGTCGAGGTCCCCCCGCACTGCTCCGCGCTCGGCAAGGTCCTGTACGCATGGGGTGCGCTCGCCATGCCGGCCGGCGCGCTCGAGACCTTCACGGACGCGACGATCACCTCGTCGGAGGAGCTGCGCCGCGACGGCATGCGGATCCGCGAGCGAGGCTGGGCGATCACCGACGGCGAGCTCGAGATCGGGCTGACCGGCATCGCCGTCCCCGTGAAGGGCGTGCGCGGTGACGTGGTCGCGGCGCTCGGCGTCTCGGGCCCGACGGCACGGCTCGAGGACCGCCTGGACGGGGTCGGAGAGCTCCTGGCCTTCCACGCAGCCCAGCTGTCGACGCTGCTGCGCGGCCGAACCCCCTCGCAGAAGAACGACCCCCAGAAGTCAGACCCACTCACGAGCACGGAGGGCGCGGCGTGACCCCACAAGAGATTCTGCAGGGCCTGTACGACGAGACGCTCGTCGGCAACGCCCCACGTGTCCTCGAGCTGACGGAGGAGGGTCTGTCGAACGCGATGGAGCCGCAGACGCTGCTCTTCGACGCGCTCATCCCCTCGTTGGAGGAGGTCGGCGCTCGGTTCGAGCGCGGTGACTTCTTCGTGCCGGAGATGCTGATCGCCGGGCGGGCGATGGCGGGCGCCATGGAGCGGCTCCGCCCGCTGCTCGCCGAGACCGGCGTCGCGACCGTCGGCAAGTTCCTGATGGGCACCGTCAAGGGCGACGTGCACGACATCGGCAAGAACCTCGTCAACATCATGCTGGAGGGCGCGGGCTTCGAGGTGATCGACCTCGGGGTTCAGGTGGCGCCGGAGAAGTTCGTCGCGGCGATCGAGGAGCACCAGCCCGACATCGTCGGGTTCTCGGCATTCCTCACCACGACCATGCCGATGTTCAAGGCCAACATCAACGCCCTCGAGAAGGCCGGCCTGCGCAACGAGGTCGTCGTCATGGTCGGCGGTGCGCCCGTCACCCAGGAGTACGCCGACGCGGTCGGTGCCGACGGCTACGCCGCAGACGCCTCGGCCTGCGTGAAGCGCGCGAAGGCCCTGCTCGACGCACGCCGTACGAAGGTTCCCGCGTGACCTCCCCGTCGGCCGAGCCTGGCGAGCCCCTCCACACGGTCCTGCGGTCCGCCTCGAAGGAGGTCCGGATCGGGCACGACCAGCGGTTCTGCCTGATCGGAGAGCGCATCAACCCGACCGGGCGGCGCATCTTCCAGGAACAGCTGCGTGCTGGCGACATGTCGGCGATCGAGAAGGACGTGAAGGCCCAGGTCGAGGGCGGTGCCGACGTGCTCGACGTCAACATGGGCGTGCCGCTCACCGACGAGCCCGAGCTGCTGGCGTCGGCGATCCGTCTGATCCAGTCGGTCACCGACCTGCCGATCTGCATCGACTCGTCCGTGGTCGAGGCGCTGGAGGCGGGACTCTCGGCGTACGAGGGACGTGCCCTGGTCAACTCGGTCACGGCGGAGGACGAGCGTCTCGCCGCGATCCTTCCCCTGGTGAAGCGGTACGACGCCGCGATCATCGCGCTGCCCAACGACGAGGACGAGATCCCGATGGAGGCCGACAAGCGGCTCGACCTCACGGCCAAGATCATCCGCGTCGCCACCGAGGAGTACGGCATCGCCAAGGCCGACATCGTCATCGACCCGCTGGCGATGCCGATCGGGGCTGACACCACCACGTCGCGGGTGACCTGGGAGACGATGCGTCGGATCCGCGACGAGCACGGCGTCAACATGACCTGCGGCGCGTCCAACACGTCGTTCGGGATGCCGGACCGGCACACCCTCGGCGCGGCATGGCTGCCGATGGCGATGGCGGCCGGGCTGACCAGCGCGATCATGGACACGCGGACGCCGCAGATCGTCGAGGCGGTGAAGGCGGCCGACGTCTTCCTCGACCACGACGAGTGGGGCATGGCGTGGATCGCCGCACACCGGGCGAAGGCGGCTTCCGCGACGTGACCGAGGCTGCGCGATGACCGACGCTGTCCCTGACGTCGACCTCGACGCCGTAGGCCGAGAGGGCCTGCAGACGACACCCGGTGCCGGGTCGGCGACCCACGACGGCACGGGTCGCGTCGGGCTGTCGTTCACGGTCCACGACGCGGACCCCGACCGTACGACCGAGCGTCAGGTGCGGGTTCCGCCTGGCGTCACCGTGTTCGACGCCGCGTCGTGGAACGGCATCGCGATCGACTCGACCTGTGGCGGACATGGCACCTGCCACAAGTGCAAGGTCCGCATCGACGGGACGAACCCCGTGACGCGGCACGACGTCCGGACGTTCACACGCGAGCAGCTCGACGACGGCTGGCGCCTCGCCTGCCTGGTCAACGCGACCCGCGACCTGAGCGTCGACGTCCCCCCGCTCACCACCCGGCCGAAGGCGGCGACGGTGGGCGTGGGGCGCCAGGTGATCCTGCGTCCTGCGGTGCAGAAGCGCTACGTCGAGCTGGACGAGCCCACGCTCGCCGACCAGCGCACCGACCTCGCCCGGCTCCTCGACGCGATCGACGATCTCGAGCCGAAGCCCGACCTGCACGTGCTGCGCCGGCTCCCGGCAGCCCTGCGTTCGGCCGACTTCAAGGTCACCGCGGTTGTCGTCGACGAGGCGCTGATCGACGTCGAGCCGGGCGACACCACCACGACGCAGCACGCCCTGGCGGTCGATCTCGGCACGACGACGGTGGTCGCGACGCTGCTCGACGTCACCACCGGCACGCCCGTCGCGGTCGCCTCGATGCTCAACCGGCAGCAGCCGTTCGGCGGTGACGTGATCACGCGGATCAGCGCGACGATGATGGATCCCGACGCCCTCGGCCGGCTGAGGACCGCCGCCTGCGAGACGCTCGCGTCGCTGGCGACCCAGGTGTGTGCGGAGGGCGGGGTGGATCCCGCGACGGTGTACGAGGTGGCCCTTGCCGGCAACGCGACGATGACTGCGCTGGCACTGGGCATCGATCCGGAGCCGCTCGGGATGGCGCCGTTCGTGATGTCCGCTGCGCAGCCGCCCGACCTGCTCGCGTCCGAGCTCGGCCTGTCGTTGCACCCACGGGCCCGCGTGACCTTCTTTCCTGCGCTCGGCGCGTACGTCGGTGGCGACATCGTCGCCGGCATGCTCGCGACCGGCATGGACCGCGACAAGCGCACCCGCCTTTTCATCGACGTCGGGACCAACTGCGAGATCGTGGTCAGCGACGGAGACCGGATCCTGGCCACCGCGGCGCCCGCGGGGCCCGCGTTCGAGGGTGGCGCGATCCGCTGCGGCATGCGTGCGGCCGACGGTGCGATCGAGGTCGTGACGCTGGGGGAGTCCGTCGAGCTCGGGGTCATCGGCGACGTGGAGCCGCGCGGGCTGTGCGGGTCCGGTCTGGTCGACGCGGTCGCCGAGCTGGTCAGGGTCGGGATGCTCGACATGAGCGGGCGCTACGTCGCTGCCGAGGTTGCCAAGGAGGTCGCGCCCGCGCTCGCGGACCGTCTCACGTACGTCGGCCAGGAGCGGGTGTTCATCCTCCACCGGCCGACCCCGGACGCGTCCCCAGAGGAGTGCGTGGTGCTCTCGCAGCGTGATGTGCGCGAGCTGCAGTTCGCCAAGGCGGCGATCTCCACGGGGTGGTCGTTGCTGCTCGAGGAGCTGCAGATCGAGCACCGTGACGTCCAGCAGGTGCTGCTCGCAGGCTCCTTCGGCAGCTATCTGTCGGCGGCCTCGGCGGTGCGCATCGGCCTGGTCCCGGCCCTGCCGGTGCTGCGCATCGTCGCTGCGGGGAACGTCGCCGGCGAGGGGGCCAAGATGGCGCTCCTCTCGACGCGTGAGCGGGCAGGTGCGCGGACGCTGATCGAGGAGGTGACCTATGTCGAGCTCTCCGACCGCGCCGACTTCAACGACCGGTTCGTCGACCAGCTCTCCTTCTGAGGAGCGGACCGCCCTGATCGCCTGCGGCGCGATCGCCCAGCCGTGCGCCACGATCGTGGCGCGCCGCGGATGGCCCGTCGAGGTCCACCCTCTGCCTCCGCTGCTGCACAACCAGCCTCAGGAGATCGCGGGCGAGGTCCGAGCCTTGGCGCGGCGGCTGCGGCCGTCGTACGCGCGGGTCGTGGTCGGCTACGCCGACTGCGGGACGTACGGCGCCCTGGACGCCGTGTGCGACGAGCTGGGGTTGGCACGGCTTCCGGGCCTCCACTGCTACGACGTCTACGCGGGTGCAGATCGGATCGAGCGGTTCTTCGAGGACCAGCCGGGCACGTACCTGCTCACCGACTTCCTGGTGCGGTCGTTCGCGAGGACCGTCGAGCGGGAGCTCGGGCTCGACCGGTGGCCGGAGCTGCGCGAGGACTACTTCGGGCACTACACGCGTGTCGTGTGGCTGGCTCAGGAGCCCGACGACGAGCTGCGACGGCTCGCGGCTGCGGCCTCCGATCGGATCGGGCTGCCGCTGACGGTCGTGGAGACCGGCAACGCCAGGCTCGAGTCGGCGCTGGAGGCGCTGCTGCGCTGAAGCCCCCTGCGACTGCGTCAGCTGCGGAGACGGCTGAGGAGCCCTTGCCGCCAGGCCTCGGTCTCCTCGATCTGGTTGAACGTGAAGACGTGCAGACCCTCGACGAGCGAGGTGGGCTCGCTGAGGGTCGGGGCGCACTTGAGGAGGAACCGCTCGCCGGTGAACCCGCCGGGTGCCGCGAGGCGGGCGAACGTGCCCTTGTTCTTGGCGAGGAACCGTGTCGACTCGCCGACGCCGATCTTGGTCGCCATCGAGAGCAGCTTGGTCCGGTCGACAGGTCCAGGCATCCCGAGCAGGAGCGGCATGGTGACGCCGCGGCTGCGCATCCGCTGGATCCAGACCCGGATCACCGCAGGGTCGAAGCTGAGGTTGCTGACGACGTGCGTCGCGTACCGGCGCTTGTCCCACATGGCCTGCACCGTCAGGTCGTCGTGGATCGTCGGGTGAGACTCCGGATAGCCGGTGACTCCGACCTGCTCGAACGGGTGCCCCATCACGGCGAGGTCCTCCAGGAGTGCGAGCGCGTCCGCGTAGTCACCGACGGGATCCGCGTCGCCGCCGGGCACGAACACGCGAGTGATGCCCGCTGCCTTCAGGCGCTCGGAGATCTCGACGAGCTCAGAGCGACCGCTCACCATCCGCGCCGCAAGGTGGGGGACCGTCACGTAGCCGCGCGTCGCGAGTCGCTCGGCCAGCTCGAGCGTCGCGGGCAGTCCCTTGCTCGGCGACGCGGTGACGGTGACGGCGATGTCGAGCGGGACGTGCTCGATCACCTTCGCCTCGGCGGAGGGTGTGGGCAGCACCTCGTAGCGTGCGTGCTCGAGCAGCCGGACCAGCGTACGGCGAACGGCCTGGTTGCGCATAGTGCAACTCGTTTCGTGATGCGCATCAGAACTCGCTCAGTCTAGCCGAGCTTCGACGACGGCGAGCGCGACGAAGCCACCCCTACGAGGACGAAGCGTGGCTAGTAGGCGTGGCTTCGTACTCGTAGAGGTGGCTTCGTCAGCCGGTGCTACTCCGCTCCCTCGCCGTAGGCGTAGTCGAGCGCCCGCCCGGTGGTTGGCCAGCAGCGTTCGGCAGCTGGTGGAAGATGCGTCGCGTACCGACGCCGGGATCTTGGCCGCGGTCACTGCCCGGAGCGGTCCTTGACCAGCAGCCTGCTCACGACCGGCAGGTGGTCCGAGGCGTCGCTGGCCGCCGTGAGCACCCGCGTCCGCATCGGCTTGGCCGAGCGGGTCGTGTAGATGTAGTCGATCCTGCTCTTCGGCACGTCGACGGGGTACGTCAGACCGTCGCCCCGACCCGAGGCCGTCCAGGCGTCGGTCAGCACGCCGTTCAGCGTCGCGATCTCCGGAGCGTCCGGGAGGGCGTTGAGGTCACCGACGAGAACGGTCGGCTTCCGCGGGTCCACCGCGGCGGCGATCTCGGCGGTCTGCGCGATCCGGTCGGTCTGCGAGCTCGCGGCGAGGTGGGTGTTGAGGACCGTGAGCCGCGTCCCCCGGACGTCGATCTCTGCCTCGAGGAGGCCGCGCTGCTCCTGGTTCGGCGAGCGGGAGAGCCACGTGTTGGACCAGTCGACGATCGGGTACCGCGACAGGATCGCCGTGCCGTACTGGATCCGGGGCTGCCCCGCGGCGGGCGGATCGCGATCGATGTTGGCACCGAACACGACCTCGTACCCGAGAAGATCGGCGAGTGCGGTCGCCTGGTCCACCCAGCCGCTGCGGGCGGAGTAGTGACGGTCGACCTCTTGCAGCCCGACGACGTCGGCACCACTGTCGCGCACCACCTCGGCGACCCGCTCGAGGTCCACGAGACCACTCGCGCCGGCGCCGTGATGGATGTTGAACGTCATCACGTCGACGACCCGCGCCGCCCTCCCGTTCACGTTGCCGCCGTGGCTGCTCGCGTCGGCCGCGCCTGTCATCTGCAGCACCGCAGCCAGCACCAGCGCTGCCACCGCGACGCCACGCGTCAACCAGCTTCCGAACGTCAGTGAGGTCTTCATGTCGACGAGCCTGGAGGGTTCGGTCGACGTCACGGCCAGGTCCCGGTGAACATCCGGCTGACAATTCGCGACCGCCTACACCCCGTCGGGGAGCAACCTTGTGGAGAGCGCTGCGGGGGCGGCGCACGACGAGGTGAGCGTCATGAACGAGACCGAGCCGGAGCTGGTGCCCGAGGAGGGGCTGGAGGAGACCGGCAACTATCCCGATCCCGACGACGGCCCGCAGGACGATGTCGACCAGGCGAGGCTGCCGCAGTACGACGACGATCTGATCGCCGGCGCGACCCTCGAGGACGAGCAGGTCGACCTCGACGAGGAGTCCGACGTGGAGCTCTCCGAGGACGAGGAGGAGTGATGGCCGCCACCGCCAGACAGCTGCTCGCATGGGCCGCCGACCAGGTCCAGACGATGGAGCGCCCGAAGGGGTCGAACAAGAACAAGTACGCCCGCATCGCCGGCCACGCCAACGGCCAGCCGTGGTGCGCGACGTTCATCGTGGCGGGCTTGAAGGCCAACGACGTCCCGCTCGTCGAAGGCACGAACAGCGCGTTCACTCCGACCATGCAGGGCGCCTTCAAGCGGGCAGGCCGGCTGCACGACCGGCCTCGACCGGGTGACGCAGGCTTCGTCTTCTACCCGGACCTGGGCAGGATCGGGCACGTGTTCTTCGTCGAGCGCGTTGACGGTGACTTCGTCCGGACGATCGAGGGCAACACGAACCTCGACGGCAGCAGGACAGGCATCGGCGTGTTCCGCCACCGGCGGCGCTGGCGCGGGGCGAGCGCGATCCGCGGCTTCGGGCGACCCCGGTACGCCGCCGGCGGAGGCGGCAGCAGCGGTGGAGGCAGCGGTGGAGGCGCCTCGGGTGTGCCCGTCGTCCGCGTGTCTGCGCTGGAGTTCGCCGCCACGCACAATGCGCCGGGCCCGGAGGGCGCGACGTCGCGACCCAAGCACGTCCGGGTCGTCGAGGCCGGACTGCTGGCCGAGGGTCTGCTGTCTGCGCGCTACGCGAAGGACGGCTCGTTCGGGACGACGACGATCGTCGCGTACGGGCAGTGGCAGCGGCGGCTCGGGTTCACCGGCGACGACGCCAACGGCATCCCGGGCATCGACAGCCTGCGTGAGCTGGGTCGGCGGCACGGTTTCAAGGCGCGGCCGTGACCGTCTTCCGCGTCGTCAGGTGAGGCTGCCGCCTGAGGGGACCGACCGGGCATAGCGTGACGTCGTGGAACTCGTCCGGTACGTGGTCCTGCTCGGCATCCTCACTGCCGTCGCGCTCGCGGTGATGACGTGGGCGGGCGTGCGGTTGCGCCTCGACGCCGCTGTCGCGACTTTGCGCGCGATCGTGCAGCTGAGCCTGATCTCCCTGGTCATCGCGTGGGCGTTCCGCCATCCGGCCGCCGCGGCCGCGCTGCTCGTGGTGATGCTGGCTGCGGCCGCGTGGACGTCGACGCGTCGTGTGGGGCTCGGACGCGACATCTATCCCGTCGCGTTCGTCGCGATCCTCGCGGGGGCCTCGGTCACCGTCGCTCTCGTGATGGGGTTCGACGTGCTGCCGGGTGGCGCCGAGATGGTCGTACCCTTCGCGGCGCAGGTGATCGGCGGTGCGATGGTGGCGGTCTCCCTCGCGGGGCAGCGGCTGCGCGACGACGTGACGGACCGCTGGGGGGAGATCGAGGCAGGACTGGCTATCGGGTTGACGCCTCGTCAGTCGGTCGCGGAGTTCGGTCCGCGCGCGGTCGGCCGCGCGCTCACACCCGGACTCGACCAGACGCGCGCCGCAGGCCTCGTCACGCTGCCCGGCGCCTACGTCGGCCTGCTGCTGGGCGGCGCTTCGCCGTACGAGGCTGCGCTCGTGCAGACGCTCGTCCTCGTCGGGCTGCTCGCCGCGCAAAGCATCGCGGCGACGGCCGCGGTCGTGGGCCTGTCCGGACGCCTGGGGGAGAGGCGGCCCGAACCTCTCACCACGTGAGGATCACGCCGGGCGGAAGCACCTCTCGTACAGGGCCTCCATCTCGCCGGCCAGCGCCTCGACCGGACCCTCGACCGGGAGCTGCGGCGCGACGGTCGTGATCGGGAGGGCGGCGACGGGCGACGGTCCGACGCCCCACGACTCGAGAAGTGCTGCGAACCGGGTCGAGGCGACGATGAAGACGATCCGTCCCAGCCCCACCCACGCGTGAGCGGCCGAGCACATCGGGCAGTGCTCGCCCGAGGTGTAGACCGTGGCCGTGGCACGCTCGTCGGGAGGCAAGTTCGCGACGGCCCACTGGGCGATGGCGAGCTCGGGGTGACGGGTGTGGTCGCCGTCCTTCTCGCGGTTGTGGTCCTCGAAGAGAACGTGCCCGTCAGCGCTGACGAGCACGGACCCGAACGGCTCGTTGCCCGCCTCGAGGCCCGTGGTCGCGAGCTCGACGCAGCGGCGAAGGTGGTGGAGATCGTGGTCGGACAAGGTCTTCATCGGCCCAGTCTCGACCCTCGCCGGTGGGTCCGCAGATACGGAATGTTGTCCGATTGGAGAAATTGGTCAGGTGCTGACACACTGGACATATGCGGACTTGGACACTTGCCCAACTTGGAGCCGTCGTCGGCGCTGCCGGCATCACCGTCGCCGCCTTGGCGGTCTCGCCCGCATCGGCCGCCGGGGGATTCAATCCTGTCAGGATCGACGACGACGACCCGGCCAACAGCAGCTTCCTCGTCTTCATCGAGCGTGACGTCCTCCTCGCCGGTGGCGAGTCGGAGGGCACGATCGCGCTCGGCGGTGACCTGACGTTCGCGAACGGCTACAACGTCATGCTCAAGCCGGGCAGCGGCGGGTTCCGCACGCCTACCGCGCCCGGTGACGCCAACCCGACGACCCTGTACGTCGGTGGCGACGTGGCCTGGAGCGCCTCCGGCGAGAGCGTCCTGCGCACGCTGGACGGCGGCTTCACGAAGATCGGGGGCACCGACTTCACCGCTCTGGACACCGACAGCAACGGTGCGTCGGTGAACACCCGGATCGTCCGTGACGGCGGCGGGTACGAGAGCGTGCCCCGGATCGAGGGCACCGCACGTCAGGCACCCGAGTCGGTCGGCAGGTCCATGGGCGAGCTCGTCGACGTCGCCGGAGCGTTCCCGCAGTATCGAGACCTCTCGACCCGCATGGGGCGTTGCGAACCGACGCTCCAGCCGACCGACGCGAACGGCAACCGTCTTCCGTCGCCGATCCCGTCGGGCTCACAGGCCTATCTGAACCTCGTCGAGGGCACGACGAACGTCCTCGACCTCACCGCCGACGAGCTCGCCGGGCTGGCCTCGTTCACCGTCCGGGGGAGCACCCCGCGCGAAGGCACGACCCTGCTGATCAACGTGGCGGGGGAGAGCTACACCGGGCCGATGCCGAACCAGGCGGGCGTCAGCGGGACCAACGCACCCTGGATCCTGTGGAACTTCCCGGAGGCGACCGAGGTCACTTTCAGCGGGGGCGACTCCGTCGAGGGCACGCTGTACGCGCCCCGGGCGGACCTGCGCTGGCGTGGCTCGCAGAACATCGAGGGCAACGTCGTCGCCAAGCGGTTCGAGCACGGCTCGACGTCCGCCCGCTCCGGCGGCGAGATCCACGACTTCCCGTTCCGCGGCACGATCGACTGCGGCGAGGTACCGACGCCGACGCCGACGCCGACGCCGACGCCGACGCCGACGCCGACCGATCCGACGCCGACGCCGACCGACCCGACGCCGACGCCGACCGACCCGACGCCGACGCCAACCGACCCGACGACGCCGGCGCCAACCGACCCGACGACGCCGGCGCCGACCGACCCGACGTCGCCGGCGCCGACCGACCCGACGTCGCCGCCCACGGCGATCGCGGGCGACACGGATGATCTCGGCGGGCCTGGCGCCGGCGGTGACGCGACGCTGCCTCAGACCGGCGGGGCACCGAGCTGGATGCTGTTCGGCGGCGCGCTGGCCGTCGCCGGCGGCTCGGCGATCGTGGGAGCCCTGGCGCTCCGCCGCCGTACGCAGGGCTGAGGGCGGCGACAACACGTAACGCCCGGCGCGGTCTCGTGATGGTGGCGAAACACGTTCGGTGAGGTGGCGGAAACACGCCATACCTAGGTTCGGCGCAACACTTCAACAGAAGGAGCGCGCCTTGCCTCAGACACGACGCGACTTCCTCAAGCAGGTCGGCATCGCCGGCGGCGCGGGAGTCATGCTTCACTCGATGGGGGCGCTCGGGCTCAGCCCGGCCGCCGCCGCCGAGACCCCACCGTTCACTCCACCGAAGCCTTCGGACCTCGCGCGGCACGGCCGCAAGAGCGTACTCATCCTCGGTGGTGGCATCGCCGGGCTCACCACCGCGTACGAGCTCGGCAAGGCCGGCTACCGCTGCACGATCCTCGAGGCGCGCGAACGCCCTGGTGGTCGCAACTGGACCGTGCGCGGCGGCTCGACGGAGACGGATCTCAAGGGTCAGACCCAGCGCGCGGCGTTCTCCAGCGGCCAGTACATGAACGCTGGACCCGGACGCCTGCCGCAGCACCACGTCACGGTCGACTACTGCCGCGAGCTCGGCGTGGAGCTCGAGACGTTCGTCAACCAGAACGCCGACGCGTACCTGTACCGCACCGGCAGCCACAACCTGGCCGGCCAGCCGATCCGGCATCGCGCGGCGAAGGCGGACGTGTACGGATACGTGTCGGAGCTGCTCGCGAAGGCGACCGACCAGGGTGCGCTCGACACGTACCTGACCCAGGCGGACAAGGACGCGCTGATCTCGTTCCTCCGCAGCTTCGGGTCGATCGGTGCGAAGGAGAACGGCGACCCTGCCGCGAGCTACAAGTACACCGGCGGTGGACGGCGCGGCTACGCGATCGAGCCGGGCGTGACCGCCGGCGAGCCACTCTCGCCGTACGCGTTGTCGGACGTCCTCGCGTCCGGGATCGGCAACTACTTCTCGTTCGAGTTCGGGTTCGACCAGGCCATGCAGATGCTGCAGCCGGTCGGCGGCATGGACCGGATCCCGTACGCGTTCGAGAAGGCGATCGGCCGGGACAAGATCGAGTACGGCGCGGAGGTCTCGGCGTTCCGCAACACGAGCAGCGGCGTCGAGGTGGAGTACTCCGTCGGCGGACGCCGGACGAAGAAGGCCAAGGCCGACTTCCTCGTGTGCACCATCCCGCCGCACATCGCCGCGAAGATCCCGAGCAACCTCCCCGCCGACGTCGTCTCGGCGCTGGCGTACGCCCGGCCGACCAACGCGGGCAAGATCGGCATCGAGTACGACCGTCGCTGGTGGGAGCTCGACCACAAGATCTACGGCGGCATCACGAACGCCAACAACGAGCTCGGCAACATGTGGTACCCGTCGTCGGGGTTCCACGGGAAGCGAGGAACCATGGTCGGCTACTACAACACCGGTGGCAGCGCGAACACCTATGGCGCGCTCACGCCGAAGGAGCGGCTCGCCAAGGCGGTCGCGCAGGGGGCGGAGATCCACGGACCCGCGTACACGAAGGACGTGCGCTCGTCGTTCTCGGTGGACTGGGCGACCGCGAAGCACAGCGAGGGAGCGTGGGTGGGCTGGCCGTCGCGTACGGACGGCAACTACGACAAGCTGCTCGAGCCGAGCGGCAACGTCTACTTCGCCGGCGACCACATGTCCTACACGATCGCGTGGCAGCACGGCGCGATGGTGTCCGCCCGCTCGACCGTCGAGGCCCTGCACAACCGGGTGGTGGCCGCATGAGCACCCGTCGTACCGCGATCGCCGTCGCTGCGACCGCCCTCGTGTGCATCCCCGCCAGCGCCGTCGCGCACGGCACGTTCGCCAAGCCGCCGAGGCCCGGGACCGCGGTGCCGGCGCTCCCGGCAGGCCAGGACAACCCGATGATCTCCGACGGTGTCGCGATCGGTGCGAACACGCCGATCTACAAGTCGAGCGGGCTCGGTCCTTCCGCGCTCAACACGGCGGCACCGGGCGGTTCGGAGCAGCGCTACATCGACACGGCGGTCTTCCCGGCCGGCGTCCTCCCGGCCGGCGTCACGATCACCGAGGCGCAGGGGATCAACGTGCTGCGCCGCATCGGCGAGAACCTCGCGAAGCAGGGGCTCTCGTACGACGACGTGATCACGATGCGGGTGTTCCTGCAGAACTCGACCGGAGCCGTGACGGCGGACTTCGCCGGCTGGAACCGGGCGTACCGGCAGTTCTTCGCCAACACGAGCCTCTCCACCGGCAAGGCGATCAACGTGCCGATGGGATCGGCTGCACCGGCACCCCCGATGGTCGTGAACCCGGCGCGTCCGTCGCGCGCCGCGCTCGAGATCGAGAACCTTCCGGTCGGCGGGTGGCTCGTCGAGGTCGAGGTCGACGCGGTGTTCCCCTCGAAGGGGAAGGGTCACAAGCACTGACGTCCTGACCCGTACGCCGTCGGCGCCGCAGTACTCGCGACGAGTGCTGCGGCGTCGGCTCGTCAGCTGACAACCGCCATCAGCAAGGTGCCGGCGAGGACGACCATGGCCCCGGCGCCCGCGCCGAGGACCGGCACCGTCCAGGCGGCCAGCCCGCGGCGTACGCGCTCGACGACGCGCCACAGCGCGAGACCCCACACGAGCGCGAGTGCGCCGACGAGGGTCCAGGCGACGAACCGCGGGCCGACGGGTGACTCGGCGCAGCGGCCGGAGAGGTCTCCGAGACAGGGTGTCGGGCCGAGCCCGATCCATGCGGCGACGCCGCCGAACATCACGAGCAGTGCCGACAGACCGGCGAAGAGCACCGCGGTCAGCGTGAGGTCGGCGGCGCGGACCGCGGGGGAGGGCATGGGCTCACTCTGCCAGGAGCCGAGCTCGTCCCCCGCCGCGTGGGGAGGGGACAAGGCGAGCGCTTTGGCCGGTTCCGGTCACCCGAGTGGCCACCGATGTGGTGCACGTCATACCCTTCTCGAACGTCACTGAAACGTTTCATTCGAGGAGCAGCCCCGTGTCTGACCGACCCACCAAGTCCTCCCTCAGCCGTCGCTCGTTCATCGCGGCGTCGGCCGTCGCCGGTGCCGGGCTGGCAATCGGGCCGGGTGCGCTCCTGCCCGCCGCCGCGACCCAGGCGGGACCGGGTGGACGCCCGGCAGCGAGGGCCTTCGCCGATCCTGAGAGCCGGTACGGCGCCCGCTTCCGCTGGTGGTGGCCTCACGGCCTGGTCGACCCGCAGCAGATCCAGGCCGAGGTCCGCGACATCGCGCGCGCCGGGTTCGGCGGCATGGAGATCGCGGACGTCCACCACAGCGTGAGGCTGAAGGACGAGCTCGACGTCGAGGGTCACGGCTGGGGAACCCCGGCGTGGATCGCGGCGGTGAAGGCCGCGCTCCAGCAGGCCGACCGAGACGGTGTGACGCTGGACCTCACCGCAGGACCCTCGTGGCCCGCAGCCGTACCCGGACTCGTCCCCGACGACGACGCCGCGATCAAGGAGCTCGTGCACGGCCTCGTCACGCTGACCGCGGGACAGACCTACGACGACGTGCTCCCCGCCCCGGTGGTCGCAGCCGAGGACCACGTCGAGAAGACGACCCTTCTCGCGGTGCAGGCGGTCCGCCTCGTGACGCCGTCGACGCGCGAGAGCGTCCTCGAGCAGGCGTCGCTGATCGATCTCACCGCGCAGGTGACGGACGGGCGCATCACGTGGACCGCGCCGGCCGACGGCACCTGGCTCCTCTTCGCGTACTGGGAGCGCGGATCCGGCCAGCTCCCCGAGGCCGGTCCGCACAGCTCGCCTGAAGCCTTCGTGGTCGACCACTTCAGTGCCGCAGGCACGAAGGCGGTCACCGACTTCTGGGAGCAGCACATCCTCGATCGTGAGATGCGGCGCCTGATCAAGCGTGCCGGCAACACGTTCTTCGAGGACTCCCTCGAGATCGAGACCGGCGCGACGATCTGGACGCCGGGGATGCTCGAAGCCTTCCGCGCCCGCAACGGGTACGACCTCGCGCCGTTCCTGCCGGTCGTGCTGGAGGTCAAGGAGAAGTACCTCTGGACGTTCGACGCCGATCTCACGACGCGCGTGCGCGACGACCTCGCGATGACGTTCAGCGACCTGTACCGCGACAACCACCTCATCCCGCTGCGCGACTGGGCGCACGACCTCGGGCTCGAGCTCCGCATCCAGGCGTACGGCCTCGAGACCGACACGCTCGCGCACTCCGGCATCCTCGATCAGCCGGAGAGCGAGTCACTGGGGTTCAAGAACCTCGACGACTACCGCGTGATGGCGGGCGGCCGGGACATCGCCGGCCGCACGATCCTGTCGTGCGAGGCGGCGGCGTACAACGGGGCTGCCTACAACGTCACCTGGGACCGCGTGCTGACGACGCTCAACAGCATCTACGCGGCGGGCGTCAACCAGGCGGTGCTGCACGGCTACCCGTACGCCGAGGCGCCCGGCGCGGCATGGCCCGGCTTCGCCGCGTTCTCGCCGTACAACGGTGCGACCGGCTACTCCGAGGCATGGGGTCCGCGGCAGCCGTCGTGGCGCCACGTCCCGCGGATCGCGGACTACATGCGTCGTACGCAGTGGGTGCTGCAGCAGGGGCGCAACCGCAGCGACCTGGTGTTCTACCGCCAGAAGGGCTGGACCGCGACCGGCATCGGTGCGCAGTGGGCGACCAACGACGGCATCCCGTTCGGCTGGAGCCACCAGTTCGTGTCGTCGGCGGCGTTCGTCGACCGCGGGGTGACGCTGCGCGACGGCCGGCTCGTGCCCGAGGGACCGGCGTACAAGGCGATGATCGTGGAGGGCGACGCCTTCCGCGGCCGCCGTACGACGATCACCGTCGAGGCGGCGCGCAAGATCGCCGACCTCGCGCAGAGGGGATTCCCGTTCGTCTTCCTCGGCGACTGGAGCAAGCCGACGGCCGAGGGCAAGGCGGACGCGTCGGCGAACGCGGCGGTCGCCGACGCGATCCGTACGGCGCTGGCACAGCCGAGCGTCCGAAACGTGGCCGTGGCGGCGGAGATCCCGACCGCCCTGGCCGCACTCGGGGTCGAGCCGCAGGTGTGGCACGAGCGCTCGACGGTGGTCCACCAGCACCGCCGTACCGGTGATGCGGACCTCTTCATGCTCGCGAACGGGCGTCACGCCGAGAACCGGCCGCTGGCGCTCGTCGAGCAGGAGGTCTCGCTGACGGCGACGCGTGGCGGCGACCTGGTGCCGTACGTGCTGGACGCGTGGACCGGTGAGGTGCGCCGCGTGGCCGTCTATCGCCAGGACGGCCGGACGTACACGCTGCGGATCCGGCTCACGCCGGGCTCGACGACCGTGGTGGCGCTGGCTGCACGCGGCTGGGCCGACCCGAGCACCGCGCGGACCGATCACGTCGTCGACACCGACGCCGCCGATGCGCGCATCGAGGCGAGGTCGTTGGTCGTCAGGGCCTCGGCCGCCGGAGCGTACGCGGTCGCGCTGAGCGACGGCACGACCCGCACGGCGACGATCGACACGGTGCCCGAGGTGGTCGCGTTGAGCTCGTGGACGCTTGTCGCCGAGGACTGGCAGCCCGGACGGACGCCGACGACGACCGACACCGTACGGTCGGTGCACCGGTTGGAGGCGCTCGCGCCGTGGAACGAGATCCCCGGTCTCGAGGACGCCTCCGGTGTCGGCCGCTACACGACGACGGTGACGCTGCCGAAGAGCTGGGACCGCTCGGTCGGCGCCTACCTCGACCTGGGGTCGGTCCTCGGGTCGTACGCCGTGAAGGTCAACAACCGCGCGGTCGAGCAGGCGTCACCCACCGACACGCGCCTCGACGTCGGTCACCTGCTCCGGACGGGCGTGAACCACATCGAGATCGAGGTCGCCACGACGCTGTTCAACCGGATGCGTACGGCGCAGCCTGAGGTGTTCGGCGCGGCGAACCGGGTCCGGAGCGGCCTGGTCGGCCCGGTGCGGGTGCTCCCGTACGGAGAGGCCGTGCTCAAGGTCTGACCACGGCGCCCGGGGAGCAGCGCCCGCTCCTCCCCGGCGCCGCTGACCGTGCGCACGAACTCACGGAGTGCGGAGCACGGGCGCGCGCGCCAGACTGCGGCACATGCAGCAGGCGAACGTGGCGCGGCGCGCGCGCAGGCCCCGCAGGGGCATCGGTCTTCTCCTCACCCTTGCCCTCACGGGCACGGCACTCGTCGCGGGAACCGCGACCACGGCGTCGGCGGCTCCGGCCCCCAAGCCGTACGTGCTCCAAGGCGGCGTCTCGTCACCCGTCTACAGCTACGCGGACGCGATCCGCGAGACCGTCTGGGTGATCGCCCCCGACTTCGACGGTGACGGCGAGGAGGACAAGGTCGCCGCCGACATCGTGCGTCCGCGTGAGCTCGACCAGCGAGGCGTGGACGTGCCGGTCGTGATGGACGCGAGCCCGTACTACACGAGCCTCTGCCGAGGCAACGAGGCGGAGTGCAAGACCTTCGATGCCGCTGGGAACCTCGACAAGTTCCCGCTGTTCTACGACAACTACTTCGTGCCGCGCGGCTACGCCTACGTCGCCGCGGACGTCGCGGGGACCTCGCGCTCGACCGGCTGCGTCGACACCGGCGGCAAGTCCGACGTCGGTTCGATCAAGGCTGTCGTCGAGTGGCTCAACGGCAACGCCGAGGCCGTCGACGCCGCCGGCAACCCGGTCGACGCCGACTGGACGAACGGCAAGACCGGCATGATCGGCAAGAGCTACGACGGCACGATCGCCAACGGCGTCGCCGCGACCGGCGTGAAGGGCCTGGAGACGATCGTCCCGATCAGCGCGATCAGCTCCTGGTACGACTACAGCCGCTCGCAGGGACTGCCCTACAGCTGGAACTATTCGAGCGGGCTCGCCAGCCGCGTCGCCGACAACCGCACCCAGTCGCAGGACTGCTCGGCGACGCTGCAGCGGATGAACGACGAGGACGCCGACGAGACCGGTGAGCACAACGCGTTCTGGGACGAGCGCAACTACCGCGACGCGGCGGCGCTCAACGCCGAGAAGGTCAAGGCCAGCGTCTTCATCTACCACGGCCTCCAGGACACCAACGTCAAGACGCGGCACTTCTCGACCTGGTGGAACGCGCTCGGGAAGGCCGGAGTCACCCGCAAGATGTGGCTGAGCCGCGTCGGGCACGTCGACCCGTTCGACATCAACCGCGACGAGTGGGTCAGCACGCTGCACCGGTGGTTCGACCACGAGCTGATGGGGATCAGGAACACGATCTTGCTGGAGCCTCGCGTGAAGGTGGAGACCACGCCGGACCACTGGGTGGACTCGTACTCGTGGCCCGTCCGGCTCACGACCACCACGCTCCGCCCGCAGGCCGACGGCGCACTCGGCCGGCCGGTGGCCAAGACCACCCAGAGCTGGGTGAACTCGCCGAGCCAGCGTGAGAACACCGCGGCCGCCGAGGGCGCCAACGCCAGCCGGCTCCTGTACGCGACCGCGCCGCTGCTCACCGACGCCCGGATGAGCGGCTCGATGGTCGCGAAGCTGAGGGTCACGTCCGAGGTGCCGACGGGTCAGGTCGGAGTCATGCTCGTCGACTACGGCGAGGCCGACCGTGTCCTCACCACCGGCGACGGAGCGTCCACCACGACGACGGAGACCTGTGTCGGGCAGTCCACGGCCGCCGACGACGCGTGCTACTTCACGATGAAGCGCAATGTCGGGACGACGCCGCTGCAGATCCTCGGGCGCGGGTGGGCCCGGCTCGACGGTGCAGGTACGCACGACGTGACGGTCACCCTCGATCCGGACGACGCCGTTGTCAAGAAGGGTCACCGCCTCGGTGTCGTCGTCGTGGGGGCGGCGAACGGCCGCGTCCGGAACATCGACACCACCGCGTCGACGTACACGCTGGACCTGGCCAGGTCCAGCTTCGCGCTGCCCGGTCTCGCGCTGCCGCAGCCGACCTGGCCGGCCGGATGGGGCTGGCTCCCGAAGCGCAGCGAGGTCGCCCCCGGCACGTCGGGCCTCCCGGCGCTGCTGGACGAGACCGCCTGACCCTCCGCTTCGGGGACGGGCGCGGGGCGCGTGGCCGGAACCGGTCACGCGCCTTGACCCCAGTGTGACCTGGCTCATACTTTCGGCACGCAGGGAGTTGAATCGATTCAACGCGCCGGGCAGCTTCCGGAGCGACGACCCGGGGGAGCCGCCGTGAGCGCGTCCAGAGCCGCACAGTCATCCGTGTCCCGGAGAGTGGTCGCCATCGCGGCCGGTCTCGCGCTCGCCGCGACGGGGACCGGGCTTCCCGCGGCAGCGACCGCGGCCGGACCGGCCGGCAAGGCGGCCACAGCGTCGCCGCTCAGGATCGGTGATCTCGAGGTCGAGAACCAGCCCGAACCGCTCGGCGTCGACGCAGCACGTCCCCGGTTGTCGTGGATCCTCACGTCCGACGCCCGCGACCAGGCGCAGTCGGCGTACGAGGTGGAGATCGCGACCTCCGCGGCCAAGCTGGGCGCCGGCAAGCCCGACGTCTGGGACAGTGGGCGCGTGTCGTCGGCGACGAGCTTCGGGATCGCGCACGACGGACCGGCCCTCGCGAGCGCGACCGCGTACCACTGGCGGGTGCGGGTGTGGGACGGTGCGGGCCGCGCAACCGCCTGGAGCACGGCGGCACGGTTCGAGACGGGCCTGCTCGAAGGGGAGGACTGGGACGGAGCCCAGTGGATCTCGCCCGCATCGAAGGCCGCCGGTGGCAGCTACCTGCGAAGCGGCGTGGACGTCGCGGGCACCATCACGAGCGCGCGCCTGTACGTCGCGGGTCGAGGCAGCTTCGAACGCGGTCCGGACGGCCAGGGCATCTGCTGCGAACAGAACTTCGGCCTCGCTCGCGGCATCTACGAGGCCACGCTCAACGGGAAGCGCGTCGGCGACGACCGCCTCCAGGCGGAGCCGACCGACACCCGCGTGCGTGCGCTCTACCGCACGTACGACGTCACCGACCTGGTCGCGGGTGGCAGCAACGCGCTCGGCCTTCAGGTCGGAGAGGATTCCGACGTCCTGGCACTCCTGAGGGTCACGACCGCCGACGGCCGTACGACGACGCTGCGCACCGGCGAGGGCTGGACGTCGCACGCCGGACCCGTCGTCCGCGCCAACCGCTACAACGGCGAGACGTACGACGCGCGGCGCGAGGTCGCCGGCTGGGACGAGCCGGCGTACGACGCGTCCGCGTGGAGCGCGGCGACGGTCGTGGCCGGCGACATCGGCACGCTGACGTCGGCGCAGTACGAGCCCATGCGGGTCACGCGAAGCCACGAGGCGGTGGCGATCACGAATCCCGCAGCCGGCGTGTACGTCTTCGACTTCGGCACGAACATGTCGGGATGGACCCGGCTGCGCGCCGCGCTCCCCGACGGCGCGAAGGTGACGATCAAGCACGGCGAGCGCCTGTCCGGCGGTCGCGTCGACAACGGGGTGATCGGTGCCGCACAGACGAGCACGTACACCGCCGGCGGCGCAGGAGACGTGGACTGGCAGCCGCGTTTCGTCTACGCCGGGTTCCGCTGGGTCGAGGTCGCCGGGCTCACCGAGGCGCCGACGAAGCAGACGCTGGTCGCGCAGGAGATCCACAACGACGTCGCCCGCACCGGCTCGTTCGAGAGCTCCGACGCGCTGCTGAACAAGCTCCACGTCGCGAACGTCCAGACGCAGCTCAACGGCCTGCACGGCATCCCCGAGGACACCCCGACCCGCGAGAAGCGCGGTTGGATGGCCGACGCGCACATCGCCGCCGAGGCGCTCGTCAACAACCACGACATGCAGGCGTTCTACGAGAAGTTCGTCACCGACATGTCGGACGCCCAGCGCCCTGACGGCCAGGTGCCCGACATCGTCCCGGTCGAGCCGACCTCGGGGTGGCAGAACCGCTCCGACCCGGCGTGGGCGGCGGCGACCGTTCTCATCCCGGGCTACCTCCAGCGCACCTACGGAGACGACCGAGTGGTCGCCTCGCACTACGACTCGATGGCGCGCTGGATCGCGTACGTGGAGACGACGACCTCCGGCGGCCTGGTGACGCGCCCGTCGCAGCAGTGGGGTCAGGACTGGGTTGCGGTCGAGAGCACCGACGGCACGCTGTTCCGCAGCGCGTTCTTCTTCTGGGTGCTGCGCGAGATGACGACGATGGCGACGCAGACCGGCCACGACGACGACGCCGTACGCTTCCGCGCCCGCGCCGCCGAGGTGCGTGACGCGATCAACGCGCGCTACTTCGACGACGTCGACGCGACGTACGGCCCGAGCCAGTTCTCGAACGCCTTCCCGCTGCTCCTCGGCGTCGTCCCCGAGGGCCGCGAGAAGGACGTGCTCGCGACCCTCGTCGGCCAGGTCGAGGCGAAGGACGGCCACTTCACCGGTGGCCTCCCGGGCATCAAGTACATCCCGGAGGCGCTCGCCGCCTACGGCCGCTCCGACCTCGTGCTCGACGTCGTGCGGAACGAGGAGTATCCGGGCTGGGGCTACATGCTCGCGAACGGCCCGGGCACGATCTGGGAGGACTGGCGGGGCGTCTCGTCGCTGAACCACCCGATGTTCAGCTCGATCGACGCCTGGCTGTACGACCGGGTGGCCGGCCTGGGCCAGACCGCGGAATCGACGGGGTACGAGACGCTGCGGGTTGATCCGGAGCTCCACGCCGACCTCGATGAAGCCGCCGCGACGATCCGTACGCCGAGGGGTGACGCGTCGACGCGCTGGTTCCACCGGCACGGTGCGCTCGTGCAGAAGGTCACCGTCCCGGTCGGTGCGACCGCCGAGGTGCGGGTCCCGAAGGCCGCGGTCGAGGACGTGCTTGAGGGGAGTGGCCGTGAGCTCGGCTACGCCGCCGACCGTCCGGGAGTGCGTGAGGTCGAGGCCAGGGGCAAGGACGCCCTCGTGACGCTCGGCTCCGGATCGTACGAGCTGGTCGTCGACCGCACGGCCGGCGCGCTCGGTCGTGCCGACGACGCCCTCACGAAGGTCGGAGCGGAGATCGACCGGCTGCAGCGCAGCGGCGAGCTGTCGTCCGCCGGGCGCCTCCGTCTCCGCGCGGCGACCACCGCCGCCGACGCCTCCGTGCGCGTGGCGTCTGCCCTGCGGCTCAAGGGCAGGGCGGCGCCCGCCGACGAGGCGACGGCCGTGGCGCTGCGCCTCACGAACCTCCTCGTCGCCGCGGTGGCGTGGGAGAACCGGCGCGGATCCTTGAACGACGCCGGGTACGCCGCGCTGCGTCCGCTGGTCGACCGGGTGGCGCGCCTGCTCGCACCGGAGGTCTCACGGGCGAACGGCGTGACCGTGACTGCGAGCGCGGCCGGGCGACTGCTGCCGGGGGAGACGACGACGGTCGACGTCCGGGTCGAGAACACCGGCCGTTCGGCACTGTCCACCGATGGTCTCTCGTTCGACCCGCCGCAGGGGTGGACGGTGAAGACCGTCGACACCCTCCCGGCGCAGATCGCTCCGAAGGCGACCGCCACGGCGCGCGTCGAGGTGTCGGTCGCGAAGACGCAGGAGCTCGGGCCGGTCGTCGTCCCCGGCACCGTGTCGTACGACGTGAAGGGGATCGAGGTCGACCACCCGTTCACCGTCGAGGCCGTGGTGGAGGCACCGGTCGAGATCGGTGCGCTGAGCGTGGCGCCGCGGGTCGTCACCGCCCGCGAGTCAGCGACCCTGAGCCTGCCGCTGCGCAACCTGAGCCCGAGCCGACCCGCGAGCATCGAGCTCCGCGCCGTCACGGTCCCCGACGGATGGACGCTCGCCGACGAGCGCGTGTTCACGGTGCCCGCCGACGGCACCGCCACCGCCACCCTGGCCCTGACCGCGTCCGACGGTGCGAGCGCGACGGGCCGTGTGGTTCTCGACGCGTACGCCGACGGCGCCTTCGTCGGACGCGTCCGGGGCGAGGCGTACCTGCGAGGGCCGGGATGCTCCGCCGACTCCTCCGGCGAGGCGTGCCTTCCGGCCGGCATGGACCTGCTCTACAACTTCGAGGGCGGGCTCGACGGGTGGACGGCGGGTGAGGGTACGGCGAGCGCCGAGTCCGTCCGCTCGTTCGCGAACGGACCAGGTGGCCCGCGCCTGGGGACAGGGGCGCTCGAGGCGACGCCGGTCGCAGGACGGGCCGCCAACGCGTGGCGGAGCGTCGCGGCGACGCCGTCGTCGCCGATCGCGGTCGGCGACGCGACGAGCCTGCTTGCGTACGTCAACGCCTACGGCGGAGGGGGCAGCGTGTCGGAGGTGCGGGTGCGCCTCACGGGGGAGGGCGCCCAGCCGTACGAGAAGACGGTACGGATCACGCCGGACCGGTGGAACAAGGTCGAGGTGGACCTCCGTGCATGGGCGGCGACGTCGGTGACGGGTGTCGAGATCGCGTTCCGCGGGAGCAACGCCGGAGCATGGGGCGGCCGGTTCCAGGTCGACCAGGTCGCACTCGACCGCGCACCGCAGGTGCCGGACCAGGCGGCGAACCTGGCGGCCGGCCGGCCGGTGACTGCTCGCCGCACGCTGAGCTGCTGCGGGTGGTCGGCGGCCAACCTCACCGACGGTGTCCGCGAGAGCACACCGGCGTCGAAGGGCTACACGAGCGACCCGTGGAGCACGGTGCCGGAGTCCGAGGAGTGGGTGACCGTCGATCTCGGGGCGGCGCGCGACCTCGGCAGCGTCTGGGTGTACCCCCGGACCGAGGTGCCTGGCGATGGCCGGGGCACCAGCGGCGCCAACTTCCCGCTCGACTTCGACCTGGAGGTCTCCGACGACGGGACCACCTGGCGTACGGTCAGGTCGCTCGTCGGCCAGGCCACCGACGGCAGCCGACCGCTCGGCTACGAGGTCGAGGGCAACGGGCGCTTCGTACGGCTGCGCACCCACACGTTGGGTCGCCCGTCGCCGGACGAGTCAGGCGCGGGATACCACCGCCTCCAGCTGGCAGAGCTCGAGGTCTACGGCCCCTGACCCGTGCGGAGCGTTCCGGGGAGCGGCACGTGCCGCTCCCCGGGTCGCGCGGTCAGCGTCGGGCGGGGTACGCGCGCGGGAGCCGCATCCCGCGCTCGGCCATGAGCGTACGCACGCGGTCGGGGTAGTCGGTGATGATCCCGTCGACCCCCATGTCCATCAGTGCCGCCACGGTCGGCATGTCGTCGCACGTCCACGGCACGACGTCGAGCCCACGTCGGTGCGCGTCGCGGACCATCTGCGGCGTCACGTAGAACGTGAAGCCCGGCTGGTCGATCGTGCCGTTCTGGGGCGTTCCGTAGACGGGGGAGAGCGTCGTGACACCGTCGATCGACGCCGCAGCGCGCACGAAGTCGCCGCCGAAGTCGTCCGCGTCGATGCCGCCCAGCCACGGCGAGGCTCCCGGCTGCCCGACCTGCAGGAAGTCGCGGTTGGTCAGTGCGACGAGAGGGATCCTCGGCGAGACGCGGTGCATCAGCATGAGGGCGCCCCAGTCGAACGACTGCACAGTGACCTGACGGCTCAGACCGGAGCGTCGGATCTCGGCGGCGACCCTGCGGACGAACAGATCGCGGGGAGCCGTCTCGTGCGGTGCGCCAGCCTCCACCTTGGTCTCGACGTTGAGCGTGACGCCCCAGGCCTTGCGCTTCTTCACGAGAGCGAAGACGTCCTTCAGCTCGGCCATCCGGGCGCCGCTGACGACCTCCTGTTGCGGGAAGCCGGGTCGCTGCTGGTGGCCGCAGTCCATCGTCTGCAGCTGGGCCAGCGTGAGGTCCTTGACGTACTTGCCGACGTAGGGGAACTGCGGGTCTCCCGCGCTCGCCGGCGCGGTGTCCTTGCAGATCGTCGCGGAGACGCGCCGGTCGTGCGTCACGACGACCTTCTCGTCCTTGGTGACCTGCGTGTCGAGCTCGAGGGTCGTGACTCCGAGGGAGAGCGCCTTCGCGAATCCGGCGACGGTGCTCTCGGTGGTCAGGCCGACCCCGCCGCGGTGTGCCTGGAGGTCGAACGCGGCGCGGTGGTGGTTGCCGTGGTGGGAGTGTCGGTCGGTGGCCTCTGCCGTCGCGGGCATCGCCGCGAGGAGAAGAACGGTCGAGGCGACCGCGACGCCGGTGGTGACCAGTCTGCGCATGGGGGTTCCTTCGAGTCGGCTGCGCTGGCCTGACGACGCTACGAGCACCGTGGGGGCGTGACGGTGACGTCCGGGTGGCTACTCGCTGAACAGTGCGGCTCGGACGTCCCGCGGTCAGGGCAGACCGGGCGACGGCCCAGGCGACGTTCGCGGGCGCGCGGTGGTCCCCGATCTGTGCGCGGTGCACGGATCGGGGACGCGACGCGCGCTCAGCCCTGGAGCCGGGCGACCAGCTGCGCCTTCGAGAGGGAGGTGTAGCCCTTCACGCCCTTCTCGCGTGCCGCCTTGCGGAGCTCGACGACGGTCATCGAGGCGTACGACCCGGCGGGCGCCGTTGCCGATGCGGCGGCCGCCGTCTTCTCGGCCGGGGCCTTCTTGGCCGTGGTCGTCTTCTTCGCCGGAGCCTTCTTGGCCGCGGTCTTCTTCGTGGTGGTCTTCTTGGTCGTGGTCTTCTTGGCGGTCGTCTTCTTGGCGGTCGTCTTCTTCGCTGCAGGCTTCGACGCCGGCTTGGGCACATCTCGTGCCGCGACCTTCTTGAGCGTCTGATCCGGCGCCGCCGTCGGGGCTGTGGTCGCCGCCGAGGGCGGTGCCGACTGCGGTGCGGTCGCGCTACCTCCGCCGGTCGCCCTGCTGACAGCGGACGAGCCCAGGCGCGCGAGCTCGTCGCGTGCGGCGTCGACCGTCTCGGCGATCTTGCGCTGGGCCGACTTCGACGCCTTGCGGATCGCCTTCTCCGCATCGGCGCGTGACTTGTCAGCGTCCTTGCGGGCCCGCTTCAGGCGGCTGGTCGCATCATCGAGCGCCTTCTCGAGCTCGGCGATGCGCTTGCGCAGCTGGATCTCGACCTTGCTGCTCTTCGTGCTCTTGGCCATGGGTCCTCCTTGCGTGGGGGCACGGTCAGCGTAGGCGCGATCGCGCCGCAGCGCCCTCCGGCAGCACCTCGTAGTGCGCGAACGCGCGCGTGAACGACGCCGCTCCCGACGTGAGCGAGCGGAGCACGACCGAGTAGCTCAGGAGCTCGGTGGCGGGGACGGCTGCGCGGACGACGCTGCGGCCGCCGTCGGCGGCTTCGGTCCCCTGCACGCGGCCACGGCGCGACGACAGGTCCTCGAGGACCGTGCCGAGGTACTCGTCGGGGACCTCGACCGCGACCTCGTCGACGGGCTCGAGGAGGACGCCGTGAGCACGGGAGGCCGCGTCCTTCAGGGCGAGCGCGCCCGCAGTCTGGAACGCGGCGTCGGACGAGTCCACGCTGTGCGCCTTGCCGCCGGTCAGCGTGACCCGGACATCCACCACGGGACAGCCCTCGAAGACCCCCTTCGCGAGCTGTGACCGCACGCCCTTCTCCACGCTGGGGATGAACTGGCGGGGCACGGCGCCGCCGACCACCTTGTCGACGAACGTGAAGCCGCTCCCGCGGGGGAGAGGCTCGACCTCGATCTGGCAGACCGCGTACTGGCCGTGGCCGCCCGACTGCTTCACGTGCCGCCCCTCCCCGGAGGTCCGGCCTGAGAACGTCTCGCGCAGCGCGACGACCACGGGCTCGGTCTCGACGTCGGCGCCCCCCTCGCGCAGACGGGACAGGACGACGTCGGCATGGGACTCGCCCATGCACCACAGCACGAGCTGTCCCGTCTCGGCGTTGCGCTCGAGCCGCAGGGTCGGGTCGGCGGCCGCGAGGCGGGCGAGGTTGCGGGACAACGTGTCCTCGTCACGCCGCGTCTTGGCGACGACGGCGATCGGGAGGAGCGGCTCGGGCATCGGCCAGGGGTCGATGAGCATCGGGTCGGCGGGCGACGAGAGGGTGTCGCCGGTCTCGGCGGAGCCGATCTTGGTAACGGCGCAGATGTCGCCGGCGACGGCGTACGGCAGTGCGCTGAGCGTGCCGCCGAGGGCTGAGTAGACGTGGGCGACGCGCTCGTCGGCGTCGTGGTCCTCGTGCCCGCGGTCGGCCATGCCGTGCCCGGAGACGTGCACGGTGTCGTCCGGCCGGAGGGTCCCGGAGAAGGTGCGCAGCAGCGAGACGCGCCCCACGTACGCGTCCACCTCGGTGTGGATCACCTCGGCGACGAAGGGTCCGTCGGGGTCGGCCGCGAGCGGGGTGTGCTTGGCTCCCCGTGGATCGGTCGCCACCGGGAGCGGCCGCTCCAGCGGCGACGGGAACGCCCGTGGCATCGCGTCGAGCAGATCGGCCACGCCGACGCCGCTGACGGACGAGACGAGGAACACCGGGAAGAGCGCGCCGCGGGTCACTGCCGTCTCGAGGTCGCGGATCAGCACCTCGGGATCGACCGGCTCCCCGGCGAGGTAGCGCTCCATCAGCTCCTCGTCCTCGCTCTCGCCGATCACCGCCTCGATCAGCGCGTCGCGGTCGGGACCGATGGTGGCGAGATCTGCTCCGTCGGGGTCCACGAGCGTACGGACGCCGTCGGCGTACACGGACCGCCGGAGACTGATGAGACCGATCAGGCCGTCGGGCGCGAGCTCGTACACCGGGTGGACCCCGTCGCCGAGCGCTGCACGCAGACCGGCGACCGCGCCATCGACGTTCGCCCGCTGGTGGTCGATGCGCGCGACGACCAGCGCGCGGGGCATCCCGACCGCGGCGCACTCCTCCCACACCGCGCGGGTCGCCCCGTCGACCTCGTCAGTCGCTGAGACGACGAACAGCGCGGCGTCCGCCGCGCGGAGCCCGGCACGGAGCTCGCCCACGAAGTCGGCGTACCCGGGTGTGTCGATCAGGTTGACCTTCGTGCCGTCGTGCACGAGCGGGGCGACCGACAGACCGACCGTGCGGTGCTGCCGGACCGCAGCGGGATCGTGGTCGCCCACCGTCGTACCGGCTTCGACCGAACCCGCGCGGGGGATCGTGCCGGACGCGGCGAGGAGCGCCTCGACGAGCGTGGTCTTCCCCGAGCCCGACGGACCGACGACGGCGATGTTGCGGAGGTCCGCCGGGCTCTGCACCGCGACCGCCGCCCCGCCCTGGCCGCCCCTGCGGCTCTCGTCCGAAGCCTTCACGCCCATGGCTCGCCACCCCGTTCGACCTCGTCGTCGTTGCTCCCAGGTCGATCACACTCCGTCTGGCGGCCGAGGGCAAGCGGTGTGCAGGTACGGACGTCGCATCACGCTGCCGCGACGTCCTCATCCGCACGAGCGGCGTCAGCGGCGAACTGCGTCCGGTAGAGGTCCCCGTACGTCCCGCCTACACCGAGGAGCTCGGTGTGGGTACCGCTCTCGACGACGCGCCCCTCGGAGAGGACCAGGATGAGGTCGGCGTTGCGGATGGTCGACAGCCGGTGCGCGATGACCAGCGAGGTGCACGTCGACAGCGCCTCGTCCAACGCGGCCTGGACGGCGGCCTCGGACTCGGAGTCGAGGTGGGCCGTCGCCTCGTCCAGCACGACGAACGCCGGCTGCTTGAGCAGCATCCGCGCGATCGCGAGCCTTTGACGCTCGCCACCGGAGAGTCGGTAGCCCCGGTCGCCGACCACCGTCTCGAGACCGCTCGGGAGCGAGGCGACCAGGTCCCACACGTGGGCCCGGCGGAGTGCCGTCTCGAGCTCGGCGTCGGTGGCGTCGGGCTTGGCGTAGCGCAGGTTGGCGGCGATGGTGTCGTGGAAGACGTGGGCCTCCTGCGTGACGACGCCGACCGCGTCGTGGAGCGACTGCTGGGTCACGTCACGCAGGTCCGCCCCGGCGATCCGGACGACGCCCGCGGTCGGGTCGTACATGCGGGTCGCGAGCTGGGAGATCGTCGTCTTGCCGGCACCGGAGTGCCCGACGAGCGCGACGGTGGCGCCGGCGGGGACGGAGAAGCTGACGTCGCGGAGCGTGTCCGAGACCGGGTCGTTGCCGAGCGTCGCGACGTCCTCGAGCGAGGCCAGCGACACCTCCGCCGCTGCCGGGTAGCGGAACGCCACCCGGTCGAGCTCGAGCGTGGCCCCGTGGCGCCGCAGGTCGTCGGCGAGGTCGTGGGCGTCGGGAGCGTCGGCGACCATCGGTTCGAGGTCGAGCACCTCGAGGACGCGCTCGAAGCTGACCAGCGCGGTCATCACGTCCACCTGGACGTTGGACATCGCGGTGATCGGGCCGTACAGGCGTCCCAGGTACGCGGTCAGCGCGACCACCATGCCGACCGTGAGTGACCCGCCGATCGCCATCAGGCCGCCGGCGCCGTACACGATCGCGGTGCCGACAGCCGCGACCGTGGTCAGTCCGGCGCGGAAGTAGGTGCCGAGGACCGCGGTCTGGACGCCCGTGTCGCGGACGCGGCCGGCCTTCTGAGCGAAGTCCGCGGACTCGGCGGCGGGGCGACCGTACACCTTCACGAGGTGGGCACCCGCGACGTTGAACCGCTCGTTCATCATCTGGGCAACGTCGGCGTTGAGGCCGTAGCGCTCTCGGGTCAGCCCCGCGAGCTTCCGACCGACCCAGCGTGCCGGCAGCACGAACGCGGGGAGCAGGACGAGCGAGACCAGCGTGAGCTGCCACGACATCGCGAGCATCGCCGCGAGGGTGAAGACGATCGTGAGGGAGTTGCTGACGACGTTGGAGAGCGTGGACGTGAACGCCTGCTGGGCTCCGAGGACGTCTCCGTTGAGTCGCTGTACGAGGGCGCCGGTGCGGGCCCGGGAGAAGAATGCCAGGGGCATCCGCTGGACGTGGTCGAAGACGGCGGTCCGCAGGTCCCAGATCAGTCGCTCGCCGATGCGGGACGAGACCCACGTCTGGGCGACGGTGAGGGCGGCGCCGACGATCGCGAGACCGGCGATGACGAGCGCGAGGGTGACCACACGGTCACGATCGCCCGCAGTGATCCCGTGGTCGATGAGGTCGCGGATCGCGAGCGGGGTGAGGGCGCCGGCAGCGGCGCTGATCGCGATGATGACGAGGAACACCGCGAGCTGGCGACGGTAGGGCCGGGCGAACGCGAGGACGCGTCGCAACGTGTCGCGGTGGAGCGTGTGCTTGGCGATCGAGGAGTCTTGGGTGAAGGAGCGGCGGCCACCGCCGCGGGCTCCGGTGGGAGAGCTGAATGCCATGGGAGACCTCCTGTTCTCTCTGGGTCTGCACCAGAAGTGAGTCTAGTTCACTATCAGGTACACACAAAGTCATTAATGTTCACGGTAGGGTGAGGCCATGGTGACCGAGGGCCCGACCGGGGCCGAGTTCCTCTCCCTGCTGCACGCCGCGATGCGCGCGGTGCGCTGCGAGGCCGATGCCCAGATGGGCGAGGAGGCAGTGGCGCCCGGTCAGATGCGGATGCTGCGGGCGCTCGCGCGTGCCGGCGGATCGACCCGGCCGGGCGAGCTCGCAGAGATGCTCGGCGTGAGCCCACGCTCCGTCACCTCGAAGGTGGACGCCGCCGAACGAGCCGGCGACGTCGTCCGCCGCCCCGACCCGAGCGATCGCCGCGCGACGCTGGTCGAGCTGACGACACGCGGGCGCGACACGCTCGAGCGCCTTGGACGGCTTCGTGCCAGCGGCGCGGGCGGACTGCTCGAGCACCTCTCCGTGGACGAGCAGCGCCACCTCGTCGCCCTGCTCCAGAAGGTCGTCGGGGACGACCGCCGCTGCTGACCGGCGCCGAGCGGACGGTCACCGTTGTCGTGGCGGCTAGTCCGACCCGCGCTAGTTCCGATCCGCGCTAGTCCGACCCGCGCTGGGCCGCGGCGACCTCGGCCTCGGCATCGGCGACCGCGTCCTGGGCCTGGCGGGCGACCCGCTCTGCCGCGGCGATCGGATCAGGCGGAGAGGGACCGACCTGGTTCGGACGGTCATCCGGCGTGCTCGTCGCGGCCTTGAGCGGCTCCTGGGCCGGCGCGTCCTCGGTCTGCGTCCCGCCGAACGCCTCGGACACGGCGCGTACGGCCTGGGTCAGCTCGCCCGGGATCACCCAGAACGTGCTGTGCTCGCCGCCGGCGAGGTGGGGGAGCATCTCGAGGTACTTGTACGCCAGCACCTTCGGGTCGGCGTCGTTGCGGTGGACCGCCTGGAAGACCCGCTCGAGCGCCGTCGCCTCGCCGTCAGCGCGAAGGATGGCGGCCTGTCGGTCGCCCTGCGCCACCAGGATCTCCTGCTGGCGTGTCCCCTCGGCGGTGAGGATCTTCGCCTGCCGCTCGCCCTCGGCGTGCAGGATCAGGGCACGCTTGTCGCGCTCGGCACGCATCTGCTTCTCCATCGCCTCCTTGATCGTCGACGGTGGGTCGATCGCCTTGATCTCCACGCGGTTGACGCGGATGCCCCACTTGCCGGTCGCGTCGTCGAGGACGTTGCGCAAGCGGGCGTTGATCTCCTCGCGCGACGTGAGCGTGCGCTCGAGGTCCATGGAGCCGATGACGTTGCGCAGCGTGGTGACGGTGAGCTGGTCGATCGCCTGCAGATAGTGGGCGACCTCGTACGCCGCCGCGCGCGGGTCGGTGATCTGGTAGTAGAGCACCGTGTCGATGTTCACCACGAGGTTGTCCTCGGTGATCACCGGCTGCGGGCGCGATGAGACCACCTGCTCGCGGACGTCGAGCTTGGTGTTGATGCGGTCGACCAGCGGGATGATGAAGTTCAGGCCCGGCTGCAGCGTGATGCGGTAGCGGCCGAAGCGCTCGACGTTGTACCGGCGGGCCTGCGGCACCACCCGGACCGTCGAGAGGACGAGGAAGGCGACCACGACGGCGAGCACGACGATCGGGACGACGAGCTCCATCACGTCTCCCAGGAGTGGACGACCGCGGTCGCGCCGTCGATCTCGATCACGTCGACCTTCGTGCCGGCGGGGATCACCTCGTTCTCCTCGAACGCGCGGGCCGACCACTCCTCGCCGGACACCCTGACGAGCCCGCGGAGCGCCGTGACCTCCTCGGTCACGACCGCGACCCGCCCGACGAGCGCGTCGCTGCCGTCGCGGACGGTCGGCGGCTGCCGCAGGTGACGACGGGCCACCGGGCGTACGACGAGCAGGGTGGCTGCGCCGGTGACGGCGAACGCGAGAAGCTGGGCGAGCAGGGAGCCACCCATCCCGGCCACCACGGCGGCGGCGAGCGCGGCGACCGCGAGCAGGCCGAGCGCGAAGGTCAGCGTGAGGGCCTCCGCCACGCCGAGGAGGACTGCTATCACCAGCCACACGATCCACGGCATCGCGCACCCTCCGGTCGAGCGGGGGGATGTCTCGATCGTACTCCGCTCTGCATCGCGGAGACTGTCGACGGCTTCGATCCCGAGGTGGGCCGAGAACGTGGTCGGGCCGCTCTCGCCGGGGGAGACGTGAGCGGCCCTTCCAGTTGTCACGGTGTCGGCGGGGGGTGGCGATCCCCGGGGGAGGGACTCGCCGCCGACGTGGTGACAGTGATGAGACGGGTGGCCGCGCCGGTCATGACGCCCTGTACGGAGTGATCTCGGCCACGGTCCTTACATCCCCGGACGCTCCGACCTTGCGAGACGCAACGCCGCGGCGTTCAGGTAGCGGCGTTGCGGCAGGGCGGTCGCCCGGCGCGCGGCCTCCTCGTACGCCGTCCGAGCGGCATCGCGGTCGCCGCGCCGCTCCAGGAGGTGGGCCCGAGCCGCCAGGTAGCGGTGGCCCTCAGCGACCCGCCGGTCCGTCGCGAGGGCGTCGAGCCGGGCGAGGCCCGCGTCGGGGCCGTGGACCATCGCGACGGCGACGGCGTGGTTGAGGGCGACGACGGGACTGTCCGTGGTCGCGGCCAGCAGGTCGTACAGGGCGAGGATCTGGGGCCAGTCGGTGTCCCCCGGCGTGGCGGCCTCGTCGTGGAGGGCGGCGATGGCTGCCTGGAGCTGGTACGGCCCCGCCCCGCCGGGGCGTCCCAGCGCAGCGGTGACGAGGGCGGTGCCCTCGTCGATCATCGCGGCGTCCCACCGCGCACGGTCCTGGAACTCCATCGGGACAGCCACGCCGTCAGGACCCGTTCGTGCGTCGCGGCGCGCATGCGTGAGCAGCATCAGCGCGAGCAGGCCTTCGACCTCGGGATCGGCGGAACGCAGCCCGACGAGCACGCGGGTGAGCCGGATCGCCTCGCGGGCGAGGTCGGGACGCGCGATCGCCGGCCCCGACGTGGGGGCGTACCCCTCGGTGAAGACGAGGTACAGGACGTGGAGCACGGCCTCGAGGCGCGCGGTCCGCTCGGCCGCCGGGGGAAGCGCGAAGGGGGTCCCGCTCACCGCGACCGTGCGCTTGGCGCGGGTGAGCCGGCGGGTCATCGTCGCCTCGGGGACGAGGAAGGCCCGGGCGACCTCTGCGGCCGTGAGGCCTCCGACGGCGCGGAGCGTGAGGGCGATCTGCGAGGCCACGGAGAGGGCGGGGTGGCAGCAGAGGAAGAGGAGCACGAGCGTGTCGTCGGCGCTGTCGTCTCGCGCGTCGGCAGGTGGCCCGACCTGGTGATCGGGGAGGGCGTGGGCGGCGAAGGCGTCCTCGCGTCGTCGACGCGCCTGCTCGCTGCGGAGCAGGTCGGTCAGGCGGCGCGCCGCGACCGTCACCAGCCAGGCGCGGGGCCGGTCGGGGACGCCGTCGCGTGGCCACTGGGCGGCGGCCGCGAGCAGCGCCTCCTGGACCGCGTCCTCGGCGAGGTCGAAGTGGCCGTAGCGCCGGACGACCGCTCCGAGGACCTGCGGCGCCTCGGAGCGCAGCAGGTCCTCGAGCGGCTCGCCGGCCATCGGTCAGGCGGTGAGGTCGTCGAACGCCCCGACGATCGGGCGGACGTCGACGTACTCGCCGTCGGCATCAGGGTTCACGAACCGGGCTGCGATCTCCGTGGCTCGGTCGAGGCTCCCGCAGTCGATGATCGTGAGCCCGGCGAGCACCTCCTCCGTCTCCGCGTAGGGGCCGTCGGTCGTGACGGGCACACCCTTGCGGACCTGCACCCGCCGCGCGTGGACCGGGTCGCTGAGGCCGTGGGCGGCGACGAGCTCGCCGGACTCGGCCAGCTCGGTGTGGATCGCGACCATCGCCTTCTCCATCGCGGCGACGTCGTCGGCGGTGATGGAGCTGTGGGCGTCCGGTCTGCCCGCGATCGCGTCGTAGTCCGCCTGCGAGCCGTACAGCAGGATCATGTACTTCATGGCTGTCTCCTCTGGTCGGGCGCCTGGGTCGGCGTCTCGCAGGAGACGTCGTCGCCGCCGGCAGGATCCGGACATGGATCACGGTCGAGATCAGACTGCCATGCGGGCGACGGAGGTTGAGGGTCACGGGATCGGGCAGGGGGTTTGTAACCCGACCCCGTGACATAGATGAAACGCGGAAGAACGTCCAAAATGACGCGAATGACCGGGTGATTTAGGTCACCCGTCCAAGAAGCGTTTCCGCAGGTCAGTCGACGTACAGGTCGAGAACCTCGCCGAGGTGGTCGCGCTGTGCGCTGCGGCGCCCGGAGCCCTTCGCGCTCGCTGCGGTGAGCGAGGCGATGAGGCCGATCACCAGGCTCATGCTGGTGGGCGACTCGTCGAAGGAGAGCCCGGACGGTGGGACCAGCACGACGTCGGCTCCGGGCAGGGTGGCGAGCGGCGCGTCCGGCGCATCGGTGATGACGAGCAGGCTGCCGCCGGCATCGCGGAAGGTGGTGGCGATGTCGATCGTGTACTTGCGGTAGCGGTGCAGCGAGAACGCCACCAGCACGTCCGAGCTCCGCACGTCGCTGAGAACGTCGATCGGGCGGATGATCGTGCCGTCGACGAGGTGCACGTTGGCGAGGCTGGCGCTGAGGTCGAGCGCGAGCAGCGAGGCGTAGGCGAACGACTGCGTCGCGCCGATGATGAACCGGCGACGCGCGCCGACGATCGCTGCTGCCATCTCCTCCAGCGTGGTGTCCGTCTGCGCCCAGTCGAGCATCGCGTCGAGCTGCTTGCGCTGCTCGTCCACGAGGCGGCGCTTGAGCAGGGCGGCGGAGCGGCGCTGGGGGCGTGCAGGGGTGTCGTCGATCATCGCTGCTCCCGAGAAGTCGTGGTGGCGAGCCGGGCGCCGGAACGGATGGTCAGTGCGGGCGTCGAGGCATCGAGGTCGACGACCGTGCCGAGCGGGATGCTCGGCGCGGCGGGGCCGTGCCCGAACCCGAGCTCCCAGGCGATCGGGACCCCGAGCGGGCCGAGGCGTTCGGTGCACACCTCGCGCACCGCTTCAAGGTCGCCGCAGTCGTCCCAGCTGCCGAGCACGATGCCCGCGACGTCGTCGAACCACCCCGAGCGCAGCAGGGACGTGAGGAAGCCGTCGATGCGGTACGGCTCCTCGTTGACGTCCTCGAGCAGGGCGACGTACGGCCCTGGCCGAGGTGCTGGGCGGCTGCGCGCCCCGATCGTCATCGCCAGGACGGCAAGGTTGCCACCGATCAGCGTGCCTGACGCCTGACCCGTCGTGATCGTGCCTGCGCCGCTGCGCGTGTAGGTGCGTCCGTCCCAGGGCTCGAGCATCGCGCGGCGCAGGTCGGCGGTCGCGGCGGCGTCGTCGAGGAGGGCGAGGGTGGCGATCATCGGCGTGAACCAGGTCGAGACACCGAGCGACTCCCGCCAGTACTCGTGGATCGCCGTGACGTCGGAGCTGCCGAACAACGGTTTGGGGCGCGCTGCGCGCAACGCCTCCGCGTCGAGGTGGTCGAGCACGCGAACCGAGCCGTACCCGCCACGGACACAGAAGACGGCGTCGACCGTCGGGTCGCACCAGGCGTCGGTGAGGTCCGCGGCGCGGTCGGCGTCGGTGCCCGCCAGGTAGTCGGCCGTCGGGTGGTGGTCACGGACGTGCTTGCTCTCGACCGGCTCCAGTCCCCATGTCCTCAGGAGCTCCGACGCACGGTCGAGCTGGTCGCTCGGCACGGGTCCCGCCGGCGCGACGAGGGCGACCCGGTCACCGCGTGCGAGCGGGCCGAGTGAGGGGGCGTGACGGGGCATGCTGCTGCTCCATTGACGAGGTGACGGTAGTGATCTGCTTCGTATCCTTGCGTCCGATCACCTGGAGGACAAGTTTCTCCTCACATGGACAGAAGGATACGGCTCATATCCAGAAACGAGGCACGGTGCTGGGAGCCCTCCCGTGTGGAAAGCCGTACGTCGGTGGCGGGCCTGTGGACGAGCGCTGCAGGCGGATCGACCGCGCCCTTACGGTCGGATCCACGAACCCCAGGAGGACCAGTGAAGACCGTACTCATTCTGCACCGCCGCCGCGCCCGTCGTGCGGAAGTTGCCGACGGCCCCGACTCCGAGGCGGACGTGCGCGACCGCGCGTACTGGAGCCTCTGGCAGCACCGCCACTTCCCGTGGGCCCTGGTCGACGACGGGACACCCGTGCTGCTGCTCGAGTCGTGGTCGAGCGGCGCGAGGCTGACGTGGCTCGTCGAGGCGCGTGACGTGATCCGGTCGACGGCGGGGTCGCGCGACGAGGCGATCGAGCAGGTCGCGCACTGGTCGGGGGAGCAGGCGGACGACCTGGCGGCCACGGGCTACTTCGCGGCAGGCCGGCGGCCGGACGGCAGCGAGACCTCGTCCGGGTGCCTCATCCTCGGCTTCAAGGCGAAGCCGATCCGGTGGCTCGGCCTCGACCGGCCGGCGGCGCTCCGCATCGACCGCAACGGCTGGGCGCTCGCCCGCGTGGACGACCTCGCGACGTGGGGCGTCGACCTCACGAGCGTCATCCTCGACGGCGCCGCGTGACGATGCTGTAGAAACATCGCATGTCCACCGCCACCTCGGGCCCGCTCGCACCGTCCGTGCGTCGAGGCTATGCCCTCGGCTCCGTCGCCACCGGCACCTTCGGCACGGTGCCCGGGCTCCTGCTGCTGCCCTACCTCACCGACACTCTCGGCATCGCCGCCGGGATCGCCGGCGCGATGGTCTTCCTGCCCAAGGCCTGGGACGTGGTGCTCAACCCGGTCGCCGGTCGCATCAGCGACCGGTCGACCAACCCGCGGGGGCGGCGGCGTCCGTTCCTCCTGCGCGCGGGCATCCTGCTCGCGATCACGTTCGCGCTGATCTTCGCCGGGCCGGAGGAGCCGCCAGGGCTGGCGGGCGCCTGGGTCGTCATCATGTTCGTCGCGTGCGCCAGCGCCTACGCGTTCTTCCAGGTGCCCTACGTCGCGATGCCTGCGGAGATGACCCTCGACTACGACGAGCGCACCAGGCTGATGACGTGGCGGGTCATCGTCCTCGCGCTGGCGATCCTGCTGTCGGGTGCGACGGCGCCGCTGGTCGTCGATGTCGTCGGCGACGCGACGTCGGAGGCCAACGGCTACCGCGTGATGGGCGTCTACATCGGCGTCGTCCTCCTCATCGGTGTGCTCGGCGCCTACCGGGGGACGCGACGCGCGCCCGACCACGGTGTCGCGACCGCTGGCGGCACCATGCGGGACCAGCTCCGCCTGGTGGCGCACGCCCCGGACTTCCGCAACCTGCTCATCACGTTCGTGCTCCAGGCTCTCGGAGTCGGCGCCATGCTCGCCGGCGTCGCCTACGTCTCGGACAACCTCCTCGACGGCGGGGGCGCGGCGACGTTCCTGTTCGTCGCGTTCGTCGGACCGGCCCTGGTGGTGACACCGCTGTGGGAGCGGCTCGCCGTACGCCGCGGGAAGCGCTTCGGCTACACCGTGGCGAGCGGGTTCCTGGTGGCCGGGATGCTCGGCATGCTCGTGACGATGTCGGGCGCGCCGGGCCTCGCGTACGCCGCCGCCGCCGTCGTCGGCGTCGGATACGCCGGCGCGCAGGTCTTCCCGATGGCGATGATCCCGGACGTCGCAGCGGACCACGCCGCGAGGACCGGTGAGAACCGCATCGGTGTGTTCACCGGCGTGTGGACAGCGGGGGAGACGCTCGGCCTGGCGATCGGGCCCGGCCTCTACGCGGCCGTGATCGCACTCGGCGGATACGTGTCGTCTCGTGGCGACACCGACGTCGCCCAACCCGACTCCGCGTTGACGGCCATCGCGCTCGGCGTCTCCGCGGTGCCTGCCATCATCGTGGCGGTGAGCCTGCTGTGGCTGCGCCGCTACACGCTCGACGACCGTCGTGACGCCCTCGGCGAGCCCGTCCCGAACCTCCAGGAGCCCACACCATGACCGTCCCGCACGGTGATCCCGACGCCATCCGCGCCCGCCTCGCGCAGCTGCGCGATGGCGACCTCCCGACCCACGGCGGGCGCACCCTCGCGTACGTGTACGACTCGGGCATCGCCGAGGCCGACGCGCTGGGGCGGGAGGCGCTGGCGGCCTACGGTGCGACCAACGGCCTCGACCCGACCGCGTTTCCCAGCCTGCTCGCGATGGAGCGCGAGCTGGTGGCGTTCGCGAAGCCGCTCTTCCACGCCCCGGCCGAGGCGGTCGGCACCGTCACGTCGGGGGGCACGGAGTCGGTGCTGCTCGCCGTCCAGACTGCCCGCGACGCTCGCCCCGACGTCGAGCGGCCGGTGATGGTCGTGCCGAGCTCGATCCACGCCGCGTTCCACAAGGCCGAGCACTACTTCGGCGTCGAGCGCGTCACGGTTCCGGTCGACCCGGTGACCAAGCGCGCGGACGCCAACGCGATGGGCGCGGCGATCACGGCCCACGCGGATCGTGTGGTGCTGGTCGCGGCCAGCGCGCCGTCGTACGCGCACGGCGTTCTCGACCCCATCCCGGAGATCGCCGAGCACGCGCTCCGCCACGGTGTCCGTCTCCACGTCGACGCGTGCATCGGTGGGTGGGTGCTGCCGTGGCTCGAGCGAGATGGGCTCGTCCGCCATCAGTGGGACTTCGCCGTCGACGGTGTCACCAGCATCTCGGCCGACCTCCACAAGTACGCCTACACCCCGAAGGGCGTCTCGCTGCTCCTGCACCGCACGCCCGAGCTGCGGCGACCCCAGTTCTTCGCGAGCGCCGACTGGCCGGGCTACACGATGCTCAACGCCACCCTGCAGTCGACCAAGTCGGGCGGCCCGCTCGCGGCAGCCTGGGCGGTCATCACGTACTTCGGTGACGCCGGCTACCTCGAGCTCACCCGCACGGCCCACGCCGGCACCCGCGCCCTGGTCGAGGGCATCGACCGGACCGAGCACCTCACGCTCGCCTCGGAGCCGGACTCGACCCTCGTCGCGGTGGCGACGGACGAAGCCTGCGACGTCTTCACCATCAGCGACTCCATGCTCGCCCGCGGATGGTTCGTGCAACCGCAGATGGCGTACGCCGACCTCCCCGCGACGCTGCACCTGACCGTGTCCGCCGCGACCGCGCCCCTCGTGGACGAGTTCCTCCGCGCGCTCCAGGAGTCCGTCGACGAGGCCGTGGCCGGAGGCGCGATCGAGGTCGACCCACAGCTTCGTGCAGCAGCGGTCGCCATCGACCCCGCCACCCTGGACGACGCGGCTTTCGACGGGCTCCTGACCCTCGCGGGGCTCGCGGGGAGCGGGGACGACGGGAGCTCGACGGTGACCCTGCCTGACCAGATGGCGCCGGTCAACGCACTCCTCGACGCAGCACCGCCGGCGCTGCGCGAGGCGATGCTCGTGGCGTTCCTCGATCGCCTGACCCGCACCGACTGAGCGGCCAGCAGCCTCCGGCGTCAGTACGCGCGGTGGCGACCGGCGGGCGAGTCGGCGTCGGTCGCCGCATCGGCGAGGTCGGCGCGGGTGCGGACGACGATCGGCGCCGACGAGCCAGGCAGCAGCATCTGCGGGTCGTCGGGCAGCGCAGCATCGGCTCGGACGTGCTCGCTGATCCGGTACGGCATCGCGTCCAGCAGTCCGCCGAGCGTCCGGCGCAGGCGCGACATCTCGGCTCGGACGGTAACGGTGCGAGCAGGATCGGCGAACAGGTCGTCGGCCAGCTCGGAGGCTGATCGGCCTCCCGCGTGCAGCGCGAGCGAGAGCATGATCTCCGAGTGCCGGGGCGAGAGCGTGTGCGACCACGACCCGCTCTGGCCGGTGATTTGCACGATGGCAGGAGACGCCGTGAGGTCGAGGCGGACCACGGTCGTCGGCTCGTCGTCGGACTCGTCGTCAGGGAGCCGCAGCAGCCAACCGTCCGGCACGGGCTCGGCGATGACGGTGCCGATCCCTGGGAGCCACACGCTGCCGGGCTTGATGTCCGAGGGCAGGGTGAGCCGGGCAGGCGGCTCGGTGCCGACGGAGGCGGCGCAGATCCCGTCGCGGGTGACGGCGATCGCCGGCCCGCCCAGGCGGGCCAGCATGGGGGCCGCGTGGGTGCGGAGGCGCTCGGCGCTCTCGTGGTAGCGCTGGCGGAGCTGAGCCTCGGCGAGCTGGGCTGCCATCACCACGTGGGGGAGCGCGAGCGGATTGACGGCCGCGCTGCGGTAGCTGAGATCGACCGCTCCGACCTGCTCCCCGGTCAGGGGGTCGCGAATCGGCGCTGCCGCGCACGACCACGGCAGATGCCCCTCGGCGTAGTGCTCGGCCTGGTGGATGCCGACCGGCTTGCCCTCCACCAGCGCCGTACCGATGCCGTTCGTCCCGACGTTGCCCTCGGCCCACGTCGCTCCGGGCACCATGCCGAGCTCGTCGGCGTACTTGCGCATGGGGGCCGGACCGGCGCGCCACAGGATCCGGGCGTCGGCCGACGTGACGGCGAGCAGCATGCCCGCCGAGTCGACGGCTCCGTGCAGGACCGCGGCGAGCTGGTCGATCATCGGCCGCAGCGCGCTGGCGGACCGCTGGGCCTCGACCTCGGACGCGGTCACCGGCGGCGTCGGCGGGACGCCGTCCGGAGTGAGCCCGAGCGTGCGGGAACGGTCCCACGACGCGCGCACGATCGGGCGGGGCTGCTGCTCGGGCGAACGCCCCGCGAGGACGTCGGATCGGATGCGGTACTGCGCACGCAAGTCCGTCGGCGCGTCAAAAGTCGCCGACGCCCGTGGCACCGCCATACCGTACCCCCGTAGCCTTCGGCGGAATGTCCGTTGTAGGCCCTTACCGTAGAGGTTCGATGGGTGGCGCAACAGTAGGCGGTCCACTTTTTGTGTCGTTGAAATTCCAACAGTTTAAAGGCGAAAGTGCGCCTGCAACCCCGCTGCAACCCTTGCGAGCGCGTGGGGGTGGGCGGTGTGATGGGGGAACGTCGCCGCGAGACATCGTCTCCGGTGGCACTCGGTCCGGAGCATTCCGGGCTTCTCGTCCACGTCTTGCGTTCTCCGCTGCGGGGGTACGGAGTACGCAAGACGTGGACGGACCGATCTCCGCCGCACGTCGACGAACCGCGCACCGATCAGCGTGCCGGACGGTCCTCGACGGTCGCGGCCGATCCTCACGGCGAACGCCGCCACCGCGTACGCGCTCACACGGCGTACGCCGTCGCGTCTGCCGCGAACGCCTCGCGTCTGCCGCGAACGAGCTGGTGAACGAACGAGGACCCCGACACCGTTGCCGGTGTCGGGGTCCTCGTCAGAAGTCTCGGGTGGAGACGACTACTCAGATGGCGCGAACGTTCTCCGCCTGCGGGCCCTTCTGGCCCTGGGTGACGTCGAACTCGACGCGCTGGTTCTCGGCCAGGGTACGGAAGCCGTTCCCGGAGATCGCGGTGTAGTGGACGAACACGTCGTCACCGCCACCATCCTGCGCGATGAAGCCGAAGCCCTTCTCGTCGTTGAACCACTTCACGGTGCCTTGCGACATTTCTTGCTCTTTCGTCGAACTGTGGAGCCGGCCGTTGCCGACCCCCGTGCACATTGCTCCACCGCCGCGAGGGATCGCGATGGTGTGCCCCGCCCAGGTAAGACAAACGCGCCAACGGTCGAACCGTTGGCGCGGACGTTCACCTGCGCTGAACCGAACAACTACTTCCTGAACACTAGCAGGTCCGCGGTTGCTTCCGCGGGTCAGCGACACGCGTTTTCGGGTGGCGTCGCCCTCTCGTCGGGGGATGATCGGTGTGCGAAGGGGGGACCCATGACCATCAAGAAACCGGAGCGACACGAATCACGGCCTCGACGCCGGGCGCCGCGGCAGCGGTTGACGTCCTGGTCCGACGACGCCCTCCGTGGGCGACTGACCAGGCCGCTGGGAGTGGAGCAGGAGCGACCGCTCGACAAGGTCGTCTTCGGGGTCACCGCCGCGATCTCCATCGCGTTCGTCGTCTGGGGCGCCGTCGGGACGGAGTCGCTGAGCAAGGCGGCGGGTGAGTCTCAGTCGTGGGTGATCACCAACGCCGGCTGGTTCTACGTGCTCGTCGCGAGCTACTTCGTCATCTACGTGATCTGGTTGGCGGCCTCCAAGTACGGCAACATCCCGCTCGGCGCGGACGACGTCACGCCGGAGTTCAAGACGGTCTCCTGGATCGCGATGATGTTCAGCGCCGGGATGGGCATCGGCCTCATGTTCTTCGGCGTCGCCGAACCGCTGTCCCACTACGTGTCGCCGCCGCCCGGCACAGCCGAGCCGGAGACGGCGGAGGCGATGCGTACGGCCATGGCGACGACGATGTTCCACTGGGGCCTCCACCCGTGGGCGATCTACGCCGTGCTCGGGCTCGCCATCGCGTACAGCACCTTCCGGCGCGGTCGCTCGCAGCTCGTCTCCTCCGTCTTCCGTCCCTTGCTGGGGCCCCGTACCGAAGGGCCAGCGGGCAAGGTCATCGACATCCTCGCCATCTTCGCGACACTGTTCGGGTCGGCCGTCTCGCTCGGGCTCGGCGCCCTTCAGATCGGAGCCGGCCTCGAGTTCCTCGACTGGACGGGACCCGTCGGTGAGCCGGCGCTCGTGGCGATCATCGTCGTCCTCACGATCGCGTTCATCGTCTCGGCCGTCTCGGGCATCGCGCGGGGCATCCAGTGGCTCGCGAACACCAACATGGTGCTCGCCGTCGCGCTCGCCGCGTTCGTGTTCGTCGTCGGCCCGACCCTCCTGATCCTCAACCTCGTCCCGGAGACGATCGGGGCCTACCTGGGCGACATGCCCGAGATGGCGTCGCGCACCGACACCGCCGGCGGACCGGAGATGCAGGAGTGGCTCGCCGGCTGGACGATCTTCTACTGGGCGTGGTGGATCTCGTGGACGCCCTTCGTGGGGATGTTCATCGCTCGGATCAGCCGGGGCCGGACGATCCGTCAGTTCGTGACCGGCGTCCTTCTCGTGCCGACCCTGGTGAGCCTCGTCTGGTTCTCGATCTTCGGAGGAGCGGCGATCCACGAGCAGGACCTCACCGGCGCGCTCACCAACGCCGACGGTGCGGTCGAGAGCGACTTCGCACTCTTCCAGCTGCTCGAGCAGTATCCGATGGCCACCGTCACCTCGGTCCTCGTGATGATCCTGGTCGCGATCTTCTTCGTCTCTGGCGCCGATGCGGCGTCGATCGTGATGGGGAGTCTCTCGCAGCACGGTGCGGTCGAGCCGAGCAAGGGGGTCGTCGTGTTCTGGGGCGCGGCGACGGGCGCCGTCGCTGCCATCATGCTGGTGCTCGGCGGCGACGAGGCTCTCGACGGCCTGCAGAGCATCACGGTCGTCACGTCGCTGCCGTTCGCCGTCATCATGGTCGGCATCACGTACGTGCTGTGGGTCGACCTGCGCACCGACGCGTTGACCGTACGCCGCGGTATCGCGGTCGAGCTGGTGCAAGAGGCGGTCGACGTGGGGATCGAGGAGCACGGCGAGGGATTCACGATCGCGACGGAGCCGGTCGAGCGCCACGTGGTCGAGCCCGAGGAGGAGTCCGAGCGCCCGCCCGGCGTGTGACCGGGGAATGACGCCATGCCCGCACGCGTTCGTACGGGTATGACGACTGATCCCCTGAAGGTCGACGTGTGGTCCGACATCGCCTGCCCCTGGTGCTACATCGGCAAGCGGCGGTTCGAGGCCGGTGTCGACGAGTACCGCGCGTCCGGCGGCGACCGCGAGATCGAGGTCGAGTACCACTCCTTCGAGCTCGCCCCCGACACTCCTGTCGACTTCGAGGGCTCCGAGGTGGAGTTCCTCGCCGGCCACAAGGGCATCGACGAGGCGCGGGTCCACCAGATGCTCGAGCAGGTCACGGCGATCGCCTCGAGCGTGGGTCTCTCGTACGACTTCGAGGCGCTCAGGCACACCAAGACCCTCAAGGCACACCAGGTCCTGCACCTGGCCAAGGCGGAGGGCATCCAGCTCGACGTCGTCGAGCGTCTGTTCAAGGCGTACTTCGAGGAGGGCCGCCACGTCGGGCACGACGCGGATCTCGCCGACCTCGCGGCCGAGGCCGGGCTCGACCGCGAGAAGGTGCTCCAGGTCCTCGCGGACAGCACGTACGCCGACGAGGTGCAGGCCGACATCGCTCAGGCCCAGGCGTACGGGATCAACGGGGTCCCGTTCTTCGTCATCGAGGGCCGCTACGGGGTGTCCGGTGCGCAGGAGCCCCAGGCGTTCGCGCAGGTGCTCGCGACGGTCTCCGCCGAGGCGGTGGCCCGGTGACCGGGCCCGGAACCTTCGTCATGGTCGGCGAGGACGCACCGACGTGCGTCGACGGCGTGTGCACCGTGCCCGGCGCCGACGCGGGACCATCGCTCCCGGCAGCACCCGCTCCGGCGCAGACCGGCCCGGTGCAGGCCGACCCGGCGTCAGTCCTTCCCGCGGCTCCGCACCTTCACGACGCGTGACGTCGAGCGCTCGTAGTAGCGCGTCCGGACGGTGGTGACCCGGATCTTCCGGGGCGACTTCGCCCGCCAGCGGACCTTGAAGGTCGCGACGCCCTTGGCGTTGGTGTAGCGCGCAGGAGCGAGCCGGCGCCACGCGCCGTTGCGGCGGACCTGCGCCACGACCCGTACTCCCGCTCGCGGGAACCGGCCGTAGGGGCGGGCGACGGTCACCGTCGTCCGGATCCGGAGCCTGCTCCCGACGCGGGGTCGCCGCGGTTGTCGAGTGATCGTGGTCTTGCTCGTGGGCCGGCGCAAGGTCAGCCGGCTGGTCGCGAGCGCGAGGGCGCTCCGACCGGCCTCGGCGGGCCAGGTGACGTGCGAGCGTACGGCGAACGTGCCCGGTCGCACGGAGCTGGCGCAGAGGCGGAACGCACCCCGGCCGGAGGTGCCCTCGCTCGCTGGGACGACCGCACGGTCGACGACGCGGCCGCTCGCGGCGACCAGGGTCACCGTCAGACTCCACCCCTCGCCGACGTCGGAGAGCGCGTACGAGAACGGGTGGCTGAAGCAGTCTTCGTAGAGCGTCGCGCTCCGGCTCACGACCTTCCCCGACGTCGCCGCGGTAGCAGTGCCCGGCGGCAGACCGGCCACGACCACGGCCGCCGTCACGCCGGTGACGAGGACTCGGAGCAGGACGCGCACGTTCACCCGGTCGAGCGTAGACGACGGCCGCTCAGCCGCAGGAAACCCCGTGCGGGAAAGTCGGAGTCCCGCGATCCGTGGGGGTGGTCCTCGCGCCGATAGAGTTTGCGCATGCTCTCGCACGGCCAGGGATTCGACCGCCCCTCCCAGCCGCTGCGCGCGCACAACGCGATACCACGCGACCAGGTCCTCGACGCCGCGCACGACCTGGTGATCGAGGTCGGCCTCCGCGGCCTCACGATGGCCGACCTGGCGCGGCGTGCGGACGTGTCTCGGGCGACGCTCTACCGGACCTGGCCGAACGTCAACGGCGTCGTCGCCGACCTCTTCACCCGCGACTTCCACCGTGCGCTGGAGGGGGTCGTCCGCGGGATCTCCGGCGGCGACGCCCGGACGATTCTCGTGGCCACGACGGTCGGCCTGGTCCGTGAGATCCGCAGGCTGCCGCTCCTGCGGCGCGTCATCGAGCTCGACCCGCAGTTCCTGACGCCGTACATCCTGCACCGCCGCGGGTCGAGCACCCGCGAGCAGGCGCGCATCCTGGAAGGCCTCATCCGAGACGGGCAGAACGACGGGTCGATCCGTGCGGGCGACACAGCAGTCCTGACGGCGGCGGTGCTCCTCGACGCGTGGGCGTTCGTGCTCACGGCCCCGGTGTTCGTCGAGGAGGACGACCTGGACGCCCTCGACGAGGAGCTCACGACGATGCTGGAGCGCTACCTGCACCCGTGACGGGCCGGGGTCCGTCGCTCTCGTCAGACGTGCTGGTCGATCTCCGACCAGAAGGCCTCGCGGAGCTGCCAACGGGTCTCGGTCTGAAGGATCCGATAGCGGTCGTCGCTGCGCGCCACGAGGTCGGTGAGCAGCGTCGAGTCCACGTCGCCGGGGATGGTGGGGCGCGTCGAGACGAGTGCCCGCACGTCGGCCTGGGTGGCGGAGTCGAGCCAGTTGCGCACCACGGCCTTGACGACCTCGGGGATCGCCTCCCGCAGGTCGGCGTCCGGGTCTCCACCGCGGCGTCCACCCTGGCCGGTGATGCTGCTCCAGGCGAGGGCGACGGTGGGTTCGACCGGCTCGGGAGCGGGGACCGGCGCGGGGTGCAGCCTCGCGACGTCGGAGGGCGTCGGGATCCGGAGCGCGGGAGCCTCGGGCTCGGCGCCTGCAGCCGCCGCAGTGGCCGCGCCACCGGCCTCCGCGACCGGCGCGAGAGGCTTCTCGAGCGGCCGTGGCGACGGAGTGATGACCGTGCGCAGCAGGTCGATCGGGATCCGCAGGCGCTCGTCGACGACCCGCGCCAGGTTCATCGCGGTCGCATGGACCCCGAGCCGCGAGGTGTCGTTGGGAACGTTGAAGAGCGTGACGCGAACGCCGTAGTCCTGAGCCATGTCGACGGCCTCGGTCAGGTCGTCGTCGCCCGAGACGAGATAGATCTCGGACACCGCGCCCTGGAGCGCGAGATTGACCATGTCGAGGGCGATCCGGGTGTCGACACCCTTCTGGGCGCCCTCGTTGTTGACCCGTCCGAGCCGCAGCTTGACGTCCGGCAGCAGCGAGACGAGGTTGTGCTCCTCGGAGAGCTGACGTGTCGCCTGGGCGTTGGCCGCGTCGTACCAGAACACCCGCAGGAGATCGGTGTCCGTGGTCTCGGCGACGGAGGTCTTGATGCCGGTGACGAGTCGCTCCCAGCTCACGGCGATGGCCCGGCGCAGCGAGGTGCCGACGAGAACCTGTGCCGAGGAGGCGAGCAGGTAGCCCGCGTCGACGAGGATGGCGTGCCGATCTGATCGAGCGAGCCGAGTCATTTCGTCAGGCTAGTACGACGGCCAAGGCGCTGCCGATGCCCGGGACCGGCGCGTCCGGTCCGCGGGCGCCTCAGCTGAGGTAACCCTCGACCTCGGTCGCTGGCCGGACCTTCGCCGTCGCGGGGTCCTCCCCGAACTCTTCCTTCGCGCGTCGCTGGCGGAGGAGGTCCCAGCACTGGTCGAGCTGCGTCTCGACCTCGGCGAGACGCGCCAGCTCGGTGTCGGCATCGGTCTCGCCACGCTCGCGGCGCCCCCGGAGGTCCTTCTCCTCGGCCACCAAGGAGGAGATCGTCCCCAGGATGTCGTGCTCGGTCGTCATCGCGCCCTCCTGATGTTCTCGGACCTCCACCGTAGGCCTCAGGGCCGCTCACCGGCGACCGCTAGGGTGTGGGAAGCCACCACGAAGGAGCGACCACGTGACCGAAACACCCTCCGGACAGCCGGATCCCACGACGCCGGGCGAGGGAGGGCAGGGCGCGAGCCAGCCCGATCCCGCGCAGGCGCCGGACGGTGGAGGGGGATGGCAGCAGCAGCCGTACGACCAGCAGGCCGGTTACGGCCAGCAGCCGCCGTACGGTCAGCAGCCCTACGGCTACGGCCAGCAGCCGCCGTACGGGCAGCAGCCCTATGGCTACGGCCAGCAGCCGCCGTACGGCCAGCAGCCCTACGGATACGGTCAGCCGCCGTACGGTGCTCCCTATGGCTACGTCGACCCCGAGGCCAAGAGCAAGCTCGTCGCAGGGCTGCTCGGCGTCTTCCTGGGCGGGCTCGGCATCCACCGCTTCTACCTCGGCTTCACCGGCATCGGCGTCGCGCAGATCATCGTGACGATCCTGACCTGTGGCATCGGGTCGATCTGGGGCTTCGTCGAGGGGATCCTCTATCTCGTCGGCGCGAACGGTTGGCGAGCGGACGCCTCAGGACGTCCCCTCAAGGAGTGATGGTGGGAGCAACGAAGGTGCGCGGAGCTTCGCGGGTGGTCGGACGCCGGACGGCAGCGGTGCTCGCCTCAGCACTCGCCTGTGTCGCGCTGAGCGCGTGCGGCGACGGCGGCGACAACGACTCGAGCGGCTGCCTCGGGACGGCGGACGGCGGCACCGTCGTCGTCCAGGGGACCAACACCCCGCTGGTCGGCGGCGTCGGCGCGGGGGTCGGATCGATCGACGTCGACCCGGACAAGGCGACGGCGATCCTCACCCTCAGCGACGGCGACGACCCCGCCGGTGTCCGGTCGGTGCCCGTGACGGTCGGCACCGAGTTCGACGCAGCCGGACAGCGGCTTGCGGTCGTCCAGATCTGCCGCGGGTCGGTCACGGTCGACACCGTCGGCTGACCCGCGGGGCTGGATCAGCCCTTGTCGCCGAACATGATCTCGTCCCACGACGGGACCCGGCGGCGTTCGCGACGGCGAGGCGCTCGCTTGCGCTGCTGCTCCGCACCCTCGTCGCCCGAGGCTGCGTCGCTCGACCCTTCGCCGGTCTGCCCGTCGGTCGACGGCCCGGCGGCGTCGGTGGCGTCGGTGGTCCGGGCGGCCGGCGCGGCGGCAGGCTCGTCCCGAGGCTCGTCGCTGGGCGCCGGCGGCGCGGTCGGCATGTGCGGTGCCTGCGCGGGGACGCGCGGCTCGTCGAGCTCGAGGGTCGGCTCGGCCTCCTCGACGACGCCGGGGATGTCGTGGAGGCTGAGCTGTTCGTCGGCACGGTCGCTCGCGGCGGCGGCGCGGCGGGCGCGCGCCTGACGCAGCGAGGTGACGCGTGAGTCGGACCCGAGCTCGACGACGTCGACGGGCCGCGAGACCGCGTCGGCGATCGCCATCTCCGTAGAGTCCGACGCCTCCGGGACGTCGCCCACGAGCTCGCGGGCGCCCGCGTCGTCGGCGAACGTGTAGCGGCCGGCAGGGTCGAAGACGTACTCGGCGGACACCGCGCCGGCGCTCACCGTGACGGTCCATCGGGCGTCGTCGCGACGGTAGGAGTCCCATGCCGCTGCCTCGGGGTCGAGGCCGCGGCTGCGCAGGGTCGCGTCGACCGACTCGCCGAGGGTCTGCGCGTTCGACTGGGCGTGCTTCCGCCGGACCGTCGCCCCGCGGGCTCGCTCGGCCATGTGCTCGCGCTCGGCGAGGACGGGGTGCGCGTAGCCCAGGATCCGTTCCACGGGGAGCTCCGCCGCGGCTGCCACCTCCTCCGGCGACTCTCCACGGCGGATCCGAGCCTGGATGTCTCGCGGACGCAGTGCACTGTCCATCGCTATCTCCAACTGGCCGAGTCGTGCCCGGTCGTTCCTGAGGGTGGCGCGCATCCGGTCGTCGACAGGGACACGGAACAGCTCACCGACCGGGCCGCGCAGGACCAGGAACCGCTGGTCCTCGCTCAGCCCCACCACGGTGAGGTCTCGCATCTGTTGCCTCCGCCCTCTGCGTCTCGTACCAGGCCCAGTGTCGACTGCTTGCCGGGTCAATCCAAGCAAGCGCGCCGGGGGACCGGTCGCCAGACCCCGCACGAGTGCCCGCGACACCCGCTCCACCCCGGGCTGGCAGCGTGGGCCCACGCTACCGTCGATGCGTGTCCACCGCGCTCGTCGTCCTCGACCTGGTCGGGATCGCCGCCTTCGCGCTGTCGGGTGCGCTGGTCGCGGTCCGCAAGCCGCTCGACGTCTTCGGCGTCCTGGTGCTCGCCGGGGCGACCGGTCTCGGTGGCGGCTTCCTTCGCGACCTGCTGATCGGAGCGACGCCGCCTGCAGCGCTGCAGGACTGGCGCTACCTGCTGGTGCCGTTCATCGCGGGGCTCGTCGCCTTCCGGTTCCATCCGGTGCTGGGTCGCCTGGAGCGGGAGATCTCGGTCTTCGACGCTGCGGGGATGGGGTTGTTCAGCGTGACGGGCGCGGTCAAGGCGCTCGACTACGGGCTCGAGCCGCCTGCCGCCGCGCTGATCGGGATGGTGACCGCGATCGGTGGCGGCGTGATCCGCGACCTGCTGGCCGGCCGGGTGCCGGTCGTCCTGCGCGAGGAGCTGTACGCGTTCCCGGCGCTGGTCGGCGCGTCGATGGCCGTCGCCGCGGTCGAGCTCGACCTCGGCGAGTTCTGGGTGCTCGTCCCAGGGGCCGTCATCGCGTTCGGCTACCGGATGATCGCGCTGCGCCGCGGCTGGCACGCGCCGCTGCCGCCCGGCATGGACGGCTACTGAGCGTCAGCCGTCTGCGCGGGCTCCTCGACGCCTGCGTCAGCGGCGACGGGAACGCGTACGACCCAGGCGCCGGCCACGGCGACCACGCCCGCCACGAGGCACACGAGGTAGCCCCACGACGGTGCGACGTTGTCGACCAGCCAGCCCGAGACCGCGGCACCGGGCGCGACACCGGCGGCGAGGCCGGTCGTGAACCACGAGATGCCCTCCGTGAGCCTCGACTTCGGCACGCCGCGCTCGATCAGCTGGGTGGACGCGACCATGCTCGGAGCGATCGCGAAGCCCGACACGAAGAGCGCGACCGCGACAAGGGGCAGCGCCGACGTCAGCAGCAGCGGGACGATGCTGAGCGTCAGGACGGCCGTCGTGATCCGCAGCTGCTTGAGCGGCGAGATCGGCAGCGGTCGCGCGCCGACGAGGAAGCCGGCGATCAGGCTGCCGGCCGCCCAGATCGCGAGAAGCACGCCGGACAGCTCTTTGTGGCCGGCGTGGTCGGCGACGGCGACCGTCACGACCTCGGCAGCGCCGAAGAGGACGCCGAACCCGATGCCTGCGCCGACCAGCGGGAGCAGCAGGCCGAGCGGCAGCCGGCCGCGGGACCCGCCCGCGGTGTCGCTGGCCCGGCCCGACGGGGGCTCCGTACGGCGCTGCACCGCGAGCGCCAGCGACCCGCTCACTCCGGCGACTCCGGCGACGACCAGCCCGGCGTACGGGTTGACGAGCGTGGCGAGGAACGTGACGACGACCGGGCCGACGATGAACACGACCTCGTCGAGCACGGCCTCGAGGGCGTACGCGGTCGGGATCATCGACGGCGGCGCGTTGTGCGTCCAGCGCGCGCGGACCATCGAGCCGGCCTGCGGGATCGCGAGACCGATGAGGGCGGCGCACAGGTGCGGGATCGGCGCGGGGGCGCCCTGGTAGACCGCCAGCAGCCCGAGCGCCAGCGCGAACCCGAAGAGGGCCGCCGTCGCAGGAAGGACGCGGTGCTGCCCGAAGCGGTCGGTGAGACGGCCCTGAAGCGGTGCCCCGACGGCGTTGGCGATCACGGCCGCCGCGGAGATGGTGCCGGCCTTCGCGTACGAGCCGGTCTGCTCCGAGACGAGGAGCACCAGCCCGAGCCCGAGCATCGAGATCGGCAGGCGGGCGACGAGCGCCGCCGAGCTGAAGGCCGGCGCACCGGGCACCGCGAGGATCCGGCGGTACGAGTCGAGCACGGCGTTCCTTCGAGACGTGACCGTCGCAAGGACGGGTGTGGCGGAGGTGACAGCCCCCGGGCGACCCGTCGGGGCCGCACCTGCAGGGTAGCCCGTGGGTTGAAAGGATTGGCCGCATGGACCCCCAGGCTCCCGACACCAGCCCGTACGACGCGTTCCTCCTGATCTCGTTCGGCGGACCCGAACGACCGGAGGACGTCGTCCCCTTCCTGGAGAACGTGACCCGCGGCCGCGGCATCCCGCGCGAGCGGCTCGTCGAGGTGGGGGAGCACTACTTCTCGTTCGGCGGGCGGTCGCCGATCAACGACCAGAACCGCGACCTGATCGCCGTCCTGCAGCTCGAGCTCGCCTCGCACGGCATCGACCTGCCGATCTACTGGGGGAACCGCAACTGGGACCCCTACCTCACCGACACCCTCGCCACGATGCGCGACGACGGCGTGGAACGGGCGGTCTGCCTGTTCACCAGCGCGTACACCTCGTACTCCGGCTGCCGCCAGTACCGCGAGAACCTGTACGACGCCACGACGGCCGCCGGCGACGGCGCGCCGCGGCTCGACCGGGTGCGCCACTACTTCAACCACCCCGGGTTCGTCGAGCCGTTCGTGGACGGGGCGGTCGCCGCGCTGGAGCAGCTCAAGCGTGACGGCTACGACAGCGACGACACCCGCCTCGTCTTCGTCACGCACTCGATCCCCGACGCGATGAACGAGGCGAGCGGTCGGGGGGCCGGCGACGACGCCGCGACCGGCGGAGCGTACGTCCGTGAGCACCGCGACGTCGCCGACGTGATCGCCGCTGCGGTCGCTGCTCGGACCGCGACGGAGCGGCCGTACGAGCTCGTCTACTGCTCGCGCTCGGGTCCTCCGCAGGTGCCGTGGCTCGAGCCGGACGTCAACGACCACCTGGAGACGCTCGCGGACGACGGCGCCGCGTCGGTCGTCCTGCTGCCGATCGGCTTCGTCTCGGACCACATGGAGGTCATCTACGACCTCGACACCGAGGCGAAGGCCACCGCCGAGCGGCTCGGGCTCGGGTTCGCGCGAGTGCCGACGCCAGGCGTCGACGCCCGGTTCGTGACGGCGATCCGCGAGCTGATCGTGGAGCGCGCCGCCCAGGCGCGCGGGGAGACGCCCGACCAGCCGGTCGTCGGCGCGCTCCCACCGAGCTGGACGGTGTGCCCGGTCGGCTGCTGTGCGAACCAGCGTGATCCGGAGCGGCCCGCGCTGCTGGGGTCGGACCGGTGACCGCCCTGCCGGACGGCGAGGAGCTCCTGAGCCTGGCGGTGCGGACCGCACGGGACGCGGCGGCGTACGTGCGTGCGGCTCGCCCGGAGGGCCGCGTCCAGGTCGCCGCCACCAAGTCCAGCGACACCGACCCGGTGACCGCCATCGACCGCGCCACCGAGCGGCTGGTCCGCGAGCGCATCGCGGCGGAGCGACCCCAGGACACCTTCCTCGGAGAGGAGTTTGGGGAGAGTCCCGGAGAGGAGCTTGGGGAGGAGGGCGGCCGGGCGGACGGGGCGAGCGGTGTCCGGTGGGTCGTCGACCCGATCGACGGGACGGTGAACTTCGTCTACGGCCTGCGGCACTCCGCGGTGGCGATCGCTGCCGAGATCGACGGCGAGGTCGAGGTGGGGTGCGTGGTCGACATCGCGACGGGCCATGAGTTCACCGCTGTCCGCGGCCAGGGCTCGTACCTCCGCGAGGCGCCGGACTCCGACCTGGTACGCCTCCAGTCCGTGGCGCCCCCGTCGGCGTCCCACGCGCTCGTGGCGACCGGCTTCAACTACGTCCCGGAGGTCCGAGCCCACCAGGCTGCCGCCGTGGCCCGCCTGCTGCTCGACGTCCGTGACATCCGTCGCACCGGATCGGCGGCCCTGGACTTCTGCGCGCTCGCCGCCGGCCGCCTCGACGCGTACGTCGAGCAGGGACTCGCGCCCTGGGACATCGCCGCGGGTGGCCTCGTCGCCCGCGAGGCCGGGGTTGTGGTCGCAGGGCTGGACGGACCTCCCGACGAGCGTCTGGTCCTCGCCGCCCCAGAACCCTTTGCACAGGAATTTTTCCGACTTGTACGCGCTTGTGGCTTCTGAAGTTGGGTGGAGCGGATCTGTGTGGCACAATCTGCGCGCCTGAAGGTTACGAAATTGGGATGATCCCGACCCGCATGGTCGGGCGATATACGCAGAGGAGGGTTCATGGCGACCGATTACGACGCTCCTCGGAAGACCGAAGAAGAGCAGTCGGAAGACAGCATCGAGGAGCTCAAGGCACGCCGCCACGAGAAGAACTCGGGCAAGGTGGACGAGGACGAGGTCGAGGCCGCGGAGTCGTTCGAGCTTCCTGGTGCCGATCTGTCGCACGAAGAGCTCTCGGTCCAGGTGCTTCCGAGGCAGTCGGACGAGTTCACGTGCACGTCGTGCTTCCTGGTGCACCACCGCAGCCAGCTCGCCCGCGAGAAGGGCAACCAGCTGATCTGCGTCGACTGCGCCTGACCGGGCCAGCACTGCGCCTGATCCGAGCGTCACGCCGAGAGGCACGCACAACGCCCCCGAACCGCAACGGCGGTCGGGGGCGTCGTCGTGTCCGAGGTCAGCGCTTGGGGGTGTTGACCGTCGGGGGAGCCTTGGTCGGCAGCAGACCGGGCGGCAGGTCGCCGGTGGACTTCACCCAGTAGTTCACGAGCTGGCGGTTGAGGACGACCTTGATGACCCCGGCGCTCGCGCCAGCGAGCACGGCCCAGGTCACGGCCTCCCGTGTGGCGACCGCGGGGTTGCGCGAGTCGGCGTCCGTCGGCGGCTTGCGACCCGTCGCTGCGTGCCACACGAGCGACGCGCCCTGCGCCGCGATCACGCTGGCCGCGATCGTCGCCGTACGGTCCATCAGCTTCCAGGTGGCCTTGCTGGGCCGCTTCCGCTTGCCGCCGCCGGCCGGGGACGCCTTCTTCTTGCTGCGCGCCACGCTCACCCTTCCCTTCGTCGGGGTCCGGTCGAACCCTCTCACCGGAACGTTAGTCCCTCCGCGGGCGACGTGGGCAGAGGTGAGGTCAGGCGCGGGCGCGGCCGTCGCTGATGGCGTCGGCGAGCGCGTGCGGGTGGCGGGTGCCGACGAGCCAGTACGGGGTGGGGTCGCGCGGATCGGCGACGTCGATGCGGACGGCGGTGGCGATGTAGGGCCGCACGAGGAAGAAGGCGCGCGCGTCGGCCTGGGGTCCGTGCAGCGCTCGGGTCTGCGTCGCGTCGAGCACCGTCACGTCGCCGCAGTGCACGAGCGGGAGCCGAGCGGCGCCGGCGCGGAGATGGACGTTCGAGACCTCGATCGCGGTGCTGCTGTACTGGGCGAGCCCTGCGCCGACCGCCACGGCGGCGACGACGGCAGCGCCGATCGCCACCCACATCGGGGTCGCGAGCACGAAGATCCACCAGACGATGGCGGTGAGCGCCGCGCACGCCAGCCACCACGACGCCGGGACGCTGAGGTTCTCGCGGTACGACGGCGCGTCAGCGTCTCGGGTCATGGGACAAGGTTCCCATGACGGTCTGCCCCGCCAGACCGGTAGGGTCGACGACCATGGTCGAGGTGTTGGTGACGCTGCTGGACCCGTCGATCCCGCTTCCGGCGTACGCCCACCCGGGCGACGCGGGCGCGGATCTGTGCACGACGGTCGACGTGACCCTCCAGCCGGGGGAGCGGGCCGTCGTCCCGACGGGCATCGCGATCGCGATCCCGGTCGGCTACGTCGCGCTGGTCCACCCTCGCAGCGGCCTTGCGGCTCGCGCCGGTCTCTCGATCGTGAACGCGCCGGGGACCGTCGATGCCGGGTACCGTGGCGAGATCAAGGTGTGTCTGGTCAACCTCGACCCGAGGGAGCCGATCGTCCTGGCACGCGGTGACCGGATCGCCCAGCTGGTCCTCCAGCAGGTCGAGCAGGCGTCCTTCCGCGCCGTCGACGCCCTCCCCGAGTCCGCGCGTGGGGCCGGGGGGTACGGTTCGACGGGTGGGTTCGCCGTGACATCGACCACCTGATGCACGAGCCCGGCCGTCCGTGCCGGCCCGCTGACAGCACGAGAGGAGCGCGGTGATGTTCGGTCGTCGCAAGAAGGCTGTTGACCAACGAGAGCTGGCCGACACCGAGACCGAGGGCGCCGACGTCGTCGACGGAGCCGCTGCCGCCCCGTCCGACCAGGACGCGTCGACCCCGACCGCTGAGGCCGCACAGGCTGCCTTCGACCGTTCCTCCGGCCCCTGGGACGCTGCCGAGCAGGACGTCCCCGAGGACGACCCGACCTTCGTCGACGCCGGCGCCATGATCGTGCGTGGGCGCCCCGGCCTCGACCTGCAGATCCCCACCGACCCGCAGACCGGCGCCGCGACGTCCGTCGTCGCCATCGGTGAGGGGAGCGCCGTCGAGCTGCGCGCCTTCGCCGCCCCCCGCCACTCCGGCCTCTGGGACGACATCCGGCCGGAGATCATCGCCGAGGTGAAGCGTGTCGGTGGCACCGTGGAGGAGGTCGAGTCCTCCTTCGGGACCGAGCTGCGCGTCGAGGTGCCGGTCCAGGCTGCCGACGGGCGCCAGGGTGTGCAGGCGAGCCGGATCATCGGTGTCGACGGTCCGCGCTGGCTCCTCCGTGCGACCTTCATGGGCACCCTCGGGGCCACGGCCGACCCCGACAGCCTCCTGGAGCAGACGGTGCGTGACACGATCGTGGTCCGCGGCGACTCTCCGATGCCGCCGCGCGAGCAGATCCCGATCGTCGTCCCCGCGGGTGCGGTGCGCGCCGACTCCGAGACCAAGGAGGCGTGAACGGTCGTCTCGACGACCGTTCTCGACCTAGGCTGGACGTATGAGCCCCACGACCGACACCGCGAGCCTGTGGACCAGGACGCGTGAGCGCATGAGCGACCTGGTCGACCGCGCTGACGACGCCCAGCTCCGCGAGGGCGCGCTCGAGGCCGGGTGCAACCCGGTGTGCGACCAGCGCGTCGGCGAGGTGGTGACCGTCCACGGCGAGCTCCGTGCGGTGACCTACCGTCCGCGGTCAGGGGCTCGCGCGCTCGAGGCGTCCTTGTACGACGGGACCGGGGCGCTGACCCTCGTGTGGATCGGACGCAGCCGCATCGCCGGCATCGAGGCCGGCCGAGCGCTGACGGCGACGGGCCGGCTCGGGCTCCGCGGCGGCGACCGGGTCATCTACAACCCCCGTTACGAGCTGTGCCGATGACGTCGGACCCCGACGGCACCGCCGGCCCCGGTGCCGGCGAGAAGGCTGCCGACCAGGCCCCGTCCGGCAAGCCGACGCCGACGACCGTCGAGCAGGTCGTGCGCCAGCAGCTGGCGAAGGCGCTCGGCGGTGCACGCGGCATGCTCGAGGCCGCAGCGCCGACCGTCGGCTTCACGCTGACCTGGCTCACGACGCGGGAGCTCAAGCTCGCCCTCGGCATCAGCCTCGGACTGGCTGTGATCCTCCTGCTGGTACGCATCTTCCAGCGCAGCGCCGTCCAGTTCGTGCTCAACTCGATGGTCGGGATCGGCATCGCTGCCGTGTTCGCGCTGCGTTCCGGCGAGGCGCGCGACGCGTTCCTGCCCGGGCTCATCTACAACGGCGTGTACGCCGTCGGCCTCCTCTTCACGGTTCTCATCGGCTGGCCCCTGGTCGGCTTCATCGTGGGCAGCGTCACCGGTGATGCGACGGCGTGGCACCGCGACCGGGCGCTCGTCCGGCTCTGCTCGGTCCTCACGCTGATGCTCGCCCTGCCGTGCGCGCTGCGGGTCGCCGTCCAGTACCCGCTGTGGGCCGGTGACCACGTCGGGCTGCTCGCCACCGCCAAGATCGCGATGGGCTGGCCGCTGCAGCTGGCGACGCTCGCCGCGATGGTCTACGTGCTGAGCCGCAACCACACGCCGATCGACGACCCGGAGACAGCGGGCAAGCTGCTCTCGCAGGAAGCGCTCGAGATCCAGCCGAAGCTCCAGCCCCGCGACTGACGCGATCCTCAGTCGTCGCCGACGCCGGCCCGCCGCGTGGGTGCGCCTGCCCCGTGGTGCTCGGTCGGGGCGAGGAGGCGCTGCAGCTCCTCCTCGGAGTCGATCGGCGCGACGAAGAGCAGCTCGTCGCCCGCCTCGAGCGTCCGGTCGCGCTCCGGCGCCTGGATGCCCATGCTCCGCAGGATCGCCACCAGAACCACGTCGCGCGGCCAGGAGATGTCGCCGACGCGAACCCCGACGTACGGGGAGTCGTCGGGGAGCGTGAGCTCGACGAGGTTCGCGTTGGACCCCCGCAGGGAGAACAGGCGTACGAGGTCGCCGACCGTGACAGCCTCCTCGACCAGCGCCGACATGAGCCGCGGCGTCGACACAGCGACGTCGACGCCCCAGGCGCCGCTGAAGAGCCACTCGTTGTCGGGGTGGTTGACGCGAGCGACCGTGCGCCCGACCGCGAACTCGGTCTTGGCGAGCAGCGAGACGACGAGGTTGGCCTTGTCGTCACCGGTTGCCGCGATCACGACGTCGCACCGCTCGAGATGCGCCGTCTCCAACGCCGACAGCTCGCACGCGTCGGCGAGCAGCCAGTCGGCCTCCGGGATCGTGTCGGAGCGGATCGCGCGCGGGTTGCGGTCGATCAGCAGCACCTCGTGGCCGTTCTCGAGCAGCTCGGCGGCGACCGAGCGCCCGACGGCGCCGGCGCCGGCGATGGCGACCTTCATGCGTCGTCCTCCTGGCGTGGTCCGCGCTCGAGCGTGCTGAACACGTCGGCGGAGTCGGCGATGGCGGTGAACAGGTGCAGCACGTCGCCGTCCTGGATGAGCATCCCGGGATCGGGGACCAGTGCCTTGCCGAAGCGCGTGAGGCAGGCGACGCGTCCGCGGACCTCGTCCTCCAGTACCCGGACCTCACGACCGACCCAGGCCGTCGGCACCGTGACGAGGTCGGCACGGACCTCACCGCTCGGATCGCGGTAGACGGGGTCGTGCCCGGACGGGAGGAGCTTGCGCAGGACGTGGTCTGCGGCCCAGGTCACGGTCGGGACGGTCGGCACCCCGAGCCGGTCGTACACCTCGGCACGACCGGGGTCGTAGATGCGCGCGACCACGTTGTCCACACCGAACAGCTCGCGCGCGACCCGCGCGGCGATGATGTTGGAGTTGTCGCCGGAGGAGACCGCGGCGAACGCGTCGGCGCGCTCGATGCCGGCCCGCCGCTGCACGTCCCGGTCGAACCCCAGCCCGGTGACCGTCAGGCCGGTGAACGAGGGTCCGAGCCGCCGGAACGCGTCGGCGTCGCTGTCGATGACGGCGAGCGAATGACCGCGTCCCTCGAGCCTGCGCGCCAAGGTCGAGCCGACGCGGCCGCACCCCATGATCACGATGTGCACGCGACGACGCTACACCGCGAAGGGCGGGCGCGACTGTGCGGACGGCCGTACGGGTCTACGATCCTCGCGTGGGAATGGCCGAGCTGGGCAAGCGCATGTTCGTCGGACGCAAGCTGCGCAGCACGCAGCTCGAGGAGACGTTGCTGCCCAAGAGGATCGCGTTGCCGGTGTTCGCGAGCGACGCGCTCTCGTCGGTGGCGTACGCGCCCGACGAGATCTTCCTCGTCCTCTCGATGGGGGGCCTGTCCGCGTACGCGTTCAACTGGAAGATCGGCATCGCCGTCGCCGTCGTGATGCTGGTGGTGGTGACGTCGTACCGGCAGAACGTCCGCGCCTACCCCAGCGGCGGCGGTGACTACGAGGTCGCGACCGTCAACCTCGGACCGCGCGCCGGCGTCACGGTCGCGTCGGCGCTCATGGTCGACTACGTGCTGACGGTGGCGGTGTCGATCTCGTCGGGCGTCCAGAACGCCACCGCGGCGCTCCCGTTTCTCAAGGGCCACGAGGCGACCGCCGCTGCCGTTCTCGTGCTGCTGCTCGTCGCGATCAACCTGCGCGGGCTGCGGGAGTCGGGCGCGGCGTTCGCGATCCCGTCGTACCTGTTCATGATCGCGATCGTCGGCATGGCGGCGTGGGGGTTCGCGCGGTACGCCTTCGGTGACCTGCCGAAGGTCGCCAGCGCCGACCTCGAGCTCGTGGCCGAGGAACCGTACGTCGGAGCGGTGTCGACGATCGCGATGACCTTCCTGCTCGCGCGAGCGTTCTCGTCGGGGTGCGCCGCGCTCACCGGTGTCGAGGCGATCAGCAACGGCGTGCCGGCGTTCCAGCGGCCCAAGAGCAAGAACGCCGCGACGACCCTGGCGCTCCTCGGCGTGATCGCGGTGACGATGCTGCTCGGCATCATCGTCCTCGCCGACCTGACGCACCTGCGCTTCGCGGAGGACCCGGCGACGCAGCTGATGCGCGACGGCGTCCCGGTGGGGGACTCGTACTCGCAGGACACCGTGATCGGCCAGCTGGCGGCCGCCGTCTACGACAACGCGATGCCGATGTTCTACTTCACGGTCGCCACGACCGGCGTGATCCTGATCCTGGCCGCCAACACCGCGTTCAACGGCTTCCCGGTGCTCGGCGCGGTGCTGGCGCGCGACGGCCTGCTCCCGCGTCAGCTCGACACCCGCGGCGACCGGCTGGCGTTCAGCAACGGCATCGTCCTCCTCGGCCTCGCGGCGGTCGTGCTGATCCTCGCGTTCGACGCCGAGGTCACCCGCCTGATCCAGCTCTACATCGTCGGCGTCTTCGTGTCCTTCACGCTCAGCCAGCTCGGCATGCTCCGGCACTGGAACCGACTCCTGCCGACCGTGATCGAGCAGGTCGACCGCCGGCGGATGCTGCGCTCGCGCGCGGTCAACATGGTGGGCCTGGCGATGACCGGGACCGTCCTCGTGATCGTGCTGCTGACGAAGTTCCTCGCCGGCGCCTGGATCGCGATCACGGCGATGGTCGTCCTCTACATCCTCATGCGCAGGATCCGCCGGCACTACGACGCGGTGGCCGACGAGCTCGCGATCGAGGACTCCGACGTCACCCTGCCCTCCCGTGTCCACGCGATCGTCCTGGTCGGACGACTCCACAAGCCGGCGATGCGGGCGCTCGCGTACGCGCGGGTGTCGCGGCCGGACACGCTCGAGGCGCTCAGCGTGGACCTCGACCCCGAGGCCACGGCCCGGCTCACCGCCCGGTGGGACGAGCTCGACATCCCCGTGCCGCTGGTGGTCGTCGGGTCGCCGTACCGCGAGCTCGTCCGACCGGTCATCAAGTACGTCAAGGAGATCCGCCGGGCGAGCCCGCGCGACATCGTGATGGTGTACGTCCCCGAGTACGTGGTCGGCCGCTGGTACGAGCAGCTCCTGCACAACCAGACGGCGCTGCGGCTCAAGGGCCGGCTGCTGTTCACGCCGGGCGTCCTGGTCACGAGCGTGCCCTACCAGCTGAGGTCTGCGAAGCAGCGCGGTCCGGAGCGCGTACGCCCGGTGCCGGGCGAGGTGCGCCAGGGTCGGTCGTTCAACGAGCGCCGCCACCTGTGACGTTGCGGTGATGCGTCACTCTGGAGGGGTGAGTACACCCGTCGAAGACACCCAGGACCTGACCGGCAGCCGCGTCGAGCTCGAGATCGGGCCGGTCGCGCACGGCGGGCACTGCGTCGCCCGGTGGGACGGCCGGGTCGTCTTCGTCCGCCACACCCTGCCAGGTGAGCGGGTCGTCGCCGAGATCACCGAGGGCGGCGCCGGCGACCGGTTCCTGCGCGCCGACGCCGTCGAGGTGCTGACCGCCGCGCCGGGCCGGGTCGCGTCGCGCTGCCCCGTGTCGGGGCCGGGCGGGTGCGGAGGCTGCGACTTCCAGCACGTCGATCTGGCCGTCCAGCGTGAGCTGCTCGGTGCCGTGGTCGAGGAGCAGCTCTCGCGACTCGCCCGCATCGACCGGCGGGTCGTCGTACGCCCGCCGCTGGGCGACGAGGACGCCGACGGCCTCGACTGGCGTACGCGCGTGACGTTCGCGACCGGCTCGGACGGGTCCCTCGGCCTCCGTAAGCACCGCTCCCACGAGGTGGTTCCGCTCGACGCGTGCCCGATCGCGTCACCGGAGCTGCCCGACGTGCTGTCCCTGCCGTGGCCGGCGTCGCGGGTGCTGGCGGTCGCCGGGTCGGGCGGTGACCGTTTCGTCGGCGCGTACGACGTCACCGGCGACCTGCCCTCGGTCGAGACCGACGGCCTGATGGCCGACGGACGCCGCGTGAGCGGGCGTGCGTGGGTGCGCGAGCGGGTCCGGGACCGCGAGTTCCGGGTCGGCGGCAGCGGCTTCTGGCAGGTCCACCCGCGGTCGGCGGAGACGCTCGTCGACGCGGTGCTGCGGGCTGCTGACGTGCGACCGGGCGAGCGGGTGGCAGACCTGTACGCCGGGGTCGGGCTGTTCACGGCGTTCCTCGCGGAGGCGGTCGGCCCCGAGGGGACGGTCCTGAGCGTCGAAGGCGACGCGCGCGGGTCCCGCGACGCGAAGCGCAACCTGCACGACCTCCCGCAGGCGGCGGTCCTGCACGGTGACGTGGAGCAGCTGCTGCGGCGCGGCGACGTGGGGGAGCGGTGCGACGTCGTGGTCCTCGACCCGCCGCGGACGGGGGCCCGGGCCAAGGTCGTCCGCGCGATCGCCGCGTTGCGGCCGCGCCGCGTCGTGTACGTCGCCTGCGACCCGGCCGCGCTGGCGCGCGACGTCGCCACGTTCGCGTCCGAGGGGTACGACCTCGGCGAGGTGGAGGCGTACGCGCTGTTCCCGATGACGCACCACGTCGAGTGCGTCGCCGTGCTCGACCGCCGCAGCTGAGTCGTACGCCGAGCGGCCGTCGCCACGCCGGGTGCTGATCGGCAGGTTGTGAGCCCGTCGCGCGAGACACTGCACGCGTGACGTACGCCGATCCTTCGCGCTGCCCGAGCTGCAGCACCCCTGCCACCGGCAGTGCGCGCTGCCCTCGCTGCGGCATCGAGCTCCGCGGTGAGCGGCCGCTCGAGCTCCTGCGCCTCCTCGGCGAGGCTGATGGTGTCCTCGCCGACCTGCGGGCGGAGGCGGCCGCGTGGCGGGCTGCAACACCGCCTGCCCCTCAGGTCGCCGCGCACGGCACGCCACCGACGTACGCGCCCAGGACCGCGCCCCCGGCGACCCCCATCTGGCAGCCGCAGGCGCCGCGGGGCACCGCCGCTCCGCGTCCCGGAGTCGCCCCCACGTCGTCGACGCGCGGGTGGACAGTCGGTGGCACGCTGCTCGCGCTCGGAGCGCTCTGCCTGGTGATCGCCGCATTCGTCTTCGTCGCCGTCACCTGGGGTCGGATCGGGCTGACCGGGCGCACCCTGATCCTGCTCGCCGTCACGTCCGCGGCCGTCGGTGCCGCTGCCTGGCTGACGACACGGCGGCTGCGTGCCTCTGCCGAGACGATGTGGACGGTCGCCGGGATCCTCGCCGCGTTCGACACCGGTGCCGCGACCTCGGCCGGCCTGCTCGGTCTCGACGAGGTCGACGGCGAGGTCGTCGTCCTCGGGTTCTCTGTCGCGCTTGCCGTCGTCGGCCTGGCCGTCGCGCTGTGGTCCCGCCGGTGGATGCCCACCCTGGCCTCGGCCCAGCTCGGTATCGCGATCGGCGTCACCTCTGCCGCTGTCGCGGTGGTGCTGCTCCTCGACGCCGACCTCCGGTGGACGCTCACGCCCGCCGCCGCCGTCGTGGTGCTCCTCGCGCTCGCCTGCTGGCGCGGCGCACTCCTCGTCGCGGCGTGGGCGACCGGGATCGCCGGCGCGTCGATGCTCGGCCTCGCCGCCGTGTGGATCGTGACGGCTGTGGCGATCGCGCCGACCTTCGCAGCGCGCTGGTCCGGAGGCGAGGCCCAGGCGGCGCTGTTCCACGGCGTGATCGTCGTGGGGCTCGCCGCTGTCGCCGACCGGATGCTCGCCGGGCACGTGTCGCGTGCGGCGGTGGAGCTGGTGCGGGGCGTGGCGGCGTTCGACCTGGCGATCTGCGTCGGTCTGGTCTTCCTGCTCCTGGGGGCCCAGGTCCCGGTCGAGGTGGCAGCCGCGACCTGGATCGCCGTCCCGCTGGTGGCGGCGGCGCTCGCGGCGGTCCGCGGGCGCTGGGCTCATGGGTGGGTGACCGGACTCCGCACCTCGGTCGGGGTGCTCTCGCTCCCGCTCGCCGGAGGAATCGCGGTGTCCGGCGTGGTGGCGGTGACCGGCGTCCTCATGACGTGGTCGCCGAGCTGGCAGCCGGAGGTGGGGCGCCGTATCGACGCCAGCTCACCGCTGCCGACCGCAGCCGCCTTCGCCCTGGTCGTCGGCGGCGCCGCGCTGGCGGCAGTCGTGGCGGTCTGGCCGGTGCCGTCCCGGACTCCTGCGCTACGCCGTGTCCTCCTGGGGGCCGCGGCCGTTCTCGGCGCCTGCTCCGTGGGGGTGCTGCTCGTCCTCCTCGAGGTCCCCGTCCTCCTGCTCGCGATCGGCCTGCTCGTCGTCGCGGTCGTCGCGACGGTGCTGTGGCTCGTGAACGACGTCGACACCGCGACCTCGCAGGTCGCTGCGGCGATCGCGGTCGTAGCCGTGGTCCTCGCCGCGCTCGCGCCGATCGGCTCGGCACCGGCTGCAGCGACCACCTGGGTGATCGGTGCGCTCGTCGCGGGGATCGCCACCGGTACGGCGCTGGTGCTGGCGCGCAGCGATGGGCCCGACCGGCTCGCGGGCGCTGCCGTGGCGACGGCGGTGACGGCGGCACTGACCGTCGCCGCCGTGCTGGCCTGGTGCGACGTCGCGGGAGCCGACACGCGGACGCTCTCGCTGGTGGCCGCCGGTCTCGCTGTCGCCATGCTGGCCGCCGCGACGTGGTTGCCGTGGCCGGTCGAGCTGCGGCTGGCCGTCGAGGTGGTGGTCGCCGTCGCCGCGGCGGTCGGGCTCGGGTTCGCGGTGTCCGTCAGCGCGGGCACGACGAGCCTCGTCCTGACCGTGGTGGGCGCGGCCGCCGCAGCGGTGGGCCTGCTGCGCGCTGACCGGAGGGCGTACGCCAGCGTGGGCGCCGCGATGCTTGCTCTCGCGTATGTCCTGCGACTCGTCGCGTCGGACGTCGAGGTGGTCGAGGCGTACACGCTGCCGTTCGGCGTGCTGCTGCTGGCAGCCGGCCTGCTGGTGATGCGGCGCGACCCGCAGCGGTCGAGCAGCGTGCTGATCCCCGGGCTGTCGCTCGGGCTCCTGCCGAGCCTGCCGCAGGCGCTCGAGGAGCCGACCGCGCTGCGCGGTCTGCTCCTGGCCCTCGCGGCGGTGGCTGTGCTGGCCGTCGGGGTCTCGGCCCGCTGGCAGACGCCCTTCCTCGCCGGCGCAGCCCTCACGGCCCTGCTGGTGGTCCGGTGGGCGGCTCCCGTCCTCGGGGACCTGCCGCGATGGATCCCGCTGGGTGTCGTCGGTGTCCTGCTCGTCGTCGCAGGGGCGACCTGGGAGGCGCGCGTGCGCGACGCGCGAGCCGCCGTGGCGTACGTACGCCGCCTCCGGTGAGAGCTGGCCCGGCGGTTCTGGGCCTTGCCGTCGGACACCCTCGGCAATGGTGCTCCGGGTGTCGGACGGTGGGCGTACCGTGGTCGGACCCGGGTGCATGTCAGGGGTCCGTGCACGCTGATTGAAGCATTGCTTGTGACCCTCCTCACGTGCTTGGATTGCCGCTGTCCGGGGGAGCACGTCGTGAGCGGGCAGCGAGACGAGGAGTGGCTATGGAGATCGTCGAGCTGACGCGTGAGCACGCCGACGACATCGTGACCTGGAGCTATCCCGAGCCGAACGGCTGCTACGACCTCACCGGCATGGATCCGCGCCACTTCACCGATCTCTCCCGCGGCTTCTGGGCACTCGTCGAGGACGGTCGACTCATCGGATACCGGTGCTACGGCCGGCAGGCGCGGGTCCCGGGCTTCGACTATGACGACGAGGCTCTCGACATCGGGGGAGGGTTGCGCCCCGAGCTGACCGGTCAGGGACTCGGCCAGGACGCGATCTCGACCGGGCTCGAGTTCGCCCGCGCGCAGTTCACGCCGACGCGGTTCCGGGTGACGGTTGCGGAGTTCAACGTCCGTGCGCTCAAGGTGGTCGACGCTCTCGGCTTCGTGGCGATCGACAAGTTCGAGTCGCCGGCCGACCTCACCACCTACGCCGTCCTGGTCCGCGACGCCTGACGCGCCGGCGGGCCCGCCGAGCTCGGGATCCCGGCGCGGCGCCAAGCCGGTGTCGCAACACGGTGCAGATGTTTGATACCGTGTATCTTGACATCGAGATAAATACCGGGCGGGTCTCACTTAGGTGAGCCTGATCGCGCGCCTCCTCCGCGAGAGCGCGACGATAGAAGGCGGATGCCGCTCGAGGGCCCGCACTGCGATCGCGGGCACCGGCTGACGAACGAGGAGAGGCGATGGCCAGCGTCAACAGCTTCAACGCGAAGGAAACCCTGAACGTCGGGGACGCCGCGTACGAGATCTTCCGGCTGGGGGCGGTGACGGGCGAGGGCCTGGACGTCGACTCGCTGCCGTTCAGCCTCAAGGTGCTTCTGGAGAACCTGCTCCGCACCGAGGACGGCGCCGACATCACCGCCGACGACATCAAGGCTCTCGCGGGCTGGGACGCCTCGGCGGAACCGAGCAAGGAGATCCAGTTCACGCCGGCGCGCGTGATCATGCAGGACTTCACCGGCGTCCCTTGCGTCGTCGACCTCGCCACCATGCGCGAGGCGATGGCTGACCTCGGCGGCGACCCGGGCAAGATCAACCCGCTCGCGCCCGCCGAGATGGTCATCGACCACTCCGTGATCGCCGACGTCTTCGGCACGCCCGACGCGTTCGAGCGCAACGTCGAGATCGAGTACGAGCGCAACCGTGAGCGCTACCAGTTCCTGCGCTGGGGCCAGACCGCGTTCGACGACTTCAAGGTCGTCCCGCCGGGCACCGGCATCGTGCACCAGGTCAACATCGAGCACCTGGCCCGCACCGTCTTCACCCGCACGGTCGACGGCGTGCTCCAGGCCTACCCCGACACCTGTGTCGGCACCGACTCGCACACCACGATGGTCAACGGCCTCGGCGTCGTCGGCTGGGGTGTGGGCGGCATCGAGGCCGAGGCGGCCATGCTCGGCCAGCCCGTGTCGATGCTCATCCCGCGCGTCGTCGGCTTCAAGCTGTCGGGCGAGCTCCCGGAGGGCTCGACGGCGACCGACCTCGTGCTCACGATCACCGAGATGCTGCGCAAGCACGGCGCGGTCGGCAAGTTCGTCGAGTTCTACGGCCCCGGCGTCGGCGCCGTCCCGCTCGCGAACCGCGCCACGATCGGCAACATGAGCCCCGAGTACGGCTCGACGATCGCCGTCTTCCCGATCGACGACGAGACGACCAAGTACCTGCGCCTCACCGGCCGCTCCGAGGAGCAGATCGCGCTCGTCGAGGCGTACGCGAAGGCTCAGGGCCTGTGGCACGACGCGGACCGCGAGCCGCGCTACTCGGAGTACCTCGAGCTCGACCTGGCGACCATCGTCCCGTCGATCGCCGGCCCGAAGCGTCCCCAGGACCGCATCGTCGTCACCGACGCCAAGCAGTCGTTCCGCGGAGCGCTCGTCAACTACGTCGAGCACGCCGAGGAGCCGCCGGTCGGCGCGTACGACGAGGCGCTCGAGGAGTCGTTCCCCGCGTCCGACGTGCCCGCGGCGCACGAGGACGTGCATGGGCAGACCCCGGCGACGGACTACCTGTCGCTCGCGCCGAAGGACAACGGCCGCGCCAGCAACCCGCGGCGTGTGACGACCGCGGACGGCACGACGTACGAGCTCGACCACGGCGCGGTGACCATCGCCGCGATCACGTCCTGCACCAACACGTCGAACCCGTCGGTGATGATCGGCGCGGCGCTGCTCGCGCGGAACGCGGTCGAGAAGGGCCTGACCCGCAAGCCGTGGGTCAAGACCACGCTCGCGCCCGGCTCGAAGGTGGTCTCCGACTACTACAACCGCTCGGGTCTGACGCCGTACCTCGACAAGCTCGGCTTCAACCTCGTCGGCTACGGGTGCACCACCTGCATCGGCAACTCGGGCCCGCTGATCCCCGAGGTCTCGCAGGCCGTCAACGACGGCGACCTCGCCGTCACCTCCGTGCTGTCGGGCAACCGCAACTTCGAGGGACGCATCAACCCCGACGTGAAGATGAACTACCTGGCGTCCCCGCCGCTGGTCGTTGCGTACGCGCTGGCCGGCACGATGGACACCGACCTGTTCAACGACTCGCTGGGCAAGGACCAGAACGGCGACGACGTCTACCTGCGCGACATCTGGCCCTCGCCCTCGGAGGTCGAGGAGGTCGTCGCCGGTGCGATGTCCGCCGACACCTTCAAGAGCGAGTACGCCGACGTGTTCGCCGGTGACGAGCGCTGGCAGTCTCTGCCGACGCCCGAGGGCGACGTCTTCGAGTGGGACGCCGACTCCACGTACGTCCGCAAGGCGCCGTACTTCGACGGGATGCAGCACGAGCCGTCGCCGGTCACCGACATCGAGGGTGCGCGCGTGCTCCTCAAGCTCGGCGACTCGGTCACGACCGACCACATCTCGCCCGCCGGTGCGATCAAGAAGGACAGCCCGGCCGGCAAGTACCTCGCCGAGCATGGTGTGCAGCCGCGCGACTTCAACTCGTACGGCTCGCGTCGCGGCAACCACGAGGTGATGATCCGCGGCACGTTCGCGAACATCCGCCTCCGCAACCAGCTCGCGCCGGGCACGGAGGGTGGCTTTACCCGCCAGCTCAACGGAGACGGCGAGGTCACCACGGTCTTCGAGGCGTCCGAGAAGTACATCGCCGCTGGCATCCCGCTGGTCGTCCTGGCCGGCAAGGAGTACGGCTCGGGCAGCTCGCGCGACTGGGCCGCCAAGGGCACCGCGCTGCTGGGGGTCAAGGCCGTCATCGCCGAGTCGTACGAGCGCATCCACCGCTCGAACCTCATCGGCATGGGCGTGCTCCCGCTGCAGTTCCCCGAGGGCCAGACCGCCGAGTCGCTGGGTCTGACCGGCGAGGAGACCTTCTCCTTCACCGGCGTCACCGAGCTCAACGAGGGCCGTACGCCCAAGACCGTCAAGGTCACCGCGGTCGGCACGGACGGCCAGCCCGTCGAGTTCGACGCGGTCGTGCGCATCGACACGCCGGGCGAGGCGAACTACTACCGCAACGGCGGCATCATGCCGTACGTGCTCAGGTCCTTGATCGGCTGAGCGCGCCACACCCACTGCTGCGGCGGTGAGTTGGGTCCCACCCGTCCTTGCGACGGTGGGACCTGGCTCACCGCCGTACGTGGTTCGCCACGGCCAGGTCTCGATTTTGTTGCTTCAGTGACAAAATTACGCGGAAGCGTGCTACCTTCGCCTCGCCCCGAGATCTGAGCGAGGAGGGCACGTGCCTCTGCAGCAGCAGCGACCGACCGGCAAGGGAGCCAACCAGGAGGCGGTACGCCGCCACAACCTGGGCACCCTGCTCGGACACGTCCACCGCGACGGTGACGTGTCCCGCGCTGCGCTGACCACGCGCATGGATCTGAACCGCTCGACGATCGCAGCCCTCGTCGCCGAGCTCGAGCGGCTCGGTGTCGTGGCGCAGGCGACGCCCCGCGGTGACCGGCAGGGTGCCGGCCGTCCTTCGCTGCATGTACGCCCGGGCGAGCGCGAGGTCTGCGTGATCGCCGTCGAGCTGCGGGTCGAGAGCATCGAGCTCGCCCGGATCGGTCTCGGCGGCGCGGTCCTCGGACGACGCTCCGCTCCGATGGCGCCCGGATCGAACCCCGACGACGCTGCGGACGAGGTCGTACGCACGGCGGCGGACCTGCTGGCCGACGTGGCCGACGACGCGCTGCTGGTCGGGATCGGCGTCGGGATGCCCGGCATCGTCTCGACCGAGGACGGTCGCATCCACTACGCCCCGAACCTCTCGTGGTCCGACGTCGCGTTCAGCGACCTGCTCGAGCAGCGCATCGGGGGAGCGATCCCGGTCGTGATCGGCAACGACGCGAACCTGGGTGTCCTCGCCGAGCACGCGCGCGGCGTCGCCCGTGGCATGACCGACGTCGTGTACCTGTCCGGCGACGTGGGTGTCGGCGGGGGCCTGATCACGCGCGGCCGCAGGCTGCTCGGCACCGTCGGCTACGCGGGCGAGGTCGGCCACATGCGGATCACGGTCGACGGACGCCGCTGCCGCTGCGGCAACCGCGGTTGCTGGGAGGCCGAGATCGGCGCTCTCGCGGTGGCGGACGCGCTCGGGACCCCCTCGCACGAGATCGCGCACCTGGTGGACCTGCTCGACGAGGTCGACACGCCGTCTCCGCCGCTGCGCGAGGTCGGGCTCATGCTCGGCGTCGGGATCACGAACCTCATCAACATCTTCGACCCCCAGGCTGTGATCCTCGGAGGGCTTCTCAGCGCGCTCTATCCCGCCGTACGGGACGATGTCGACGCCGAGGTGCGCCGCGGGACGCTCGACTCCGAGGACCGCCGGACCGAGGTGCTGCTGCCGGGACTCGGTCGGGACTCGGTGATCGTCGGAGCGGGCGAGCTGGCGTTCGGCGCGATGATGTCCGACCCGCTCGCTGTCAGCAGTGCGGCCGAGGGCGCCTTGGCGCAGGTGCGCGCAGCACCCCTCCCGCGCTGAACCCGCCACCGTCCTCTCAGGCGCGCAGCTCACGCTCCAGCGGCGTCGGGAAGCTCGTGGTGAAGGTTGCGCCACCGAGCCGTGCCTGCAGGTGCTCGACCTCGGCCTCGACCGCCTCGACCGCGTCGCTGCCGACGTCCTCGAGGAACCGGTGGACGACCTCGCCGTCGGACCGCACCGCCCAGCCGCCCACCACGCGGCCGTCCCACCACACGGTCGGACCGATGTTGCCCATCCGGTCGAAGAGGCGCTCGCGGTGCGCGCCGAGGTACCAGGTGCGCTCCTTCCAGCCCATCGGCGTCGGATCGAGCGCCGGAAGCAGTGCGGCTCCCGGAGCGGGCGGGTCGACGGGCTCGGTGCCGGGGAGCGCGATGCCCGGCCCCGTGTCGAGCTCGACGTCGACCAGGGCGAGCCGGGCGAGCGCCGCACGGGTGTCGGTCTTGTTCCAGCCGGTCCACCACTGCACGTCGTCGACGGTCGCGGGACCGAAGACCTCGAGCCACCGCTCGACGAGCCGCGTGCGTGCCTCGGCCTCGTCGAGCTCCGGGAGGCCGCCCTCGAACCAGGCCTCGATCGGGGCCCACGTGTGGTGACGTGACGTCCACGCGCCGCGCGGCTCCGTGCGGACCATCCGGCCCTCGGCAGACAGGAGCGCGAGGGTGGGGGAGGTGACCGTACGGCGGACGTCCCACGCCTTGTCCGTGGTCGGCAGGATCGCCGTACGGAGCTGGGGCACGGCTGTGCTCAGCTGCGCGCCGGTCGCCGTCCCGGCAGCGCGCAGCGCCGCGTCGACGCCGTCCTCGACCAGGGCGAGCCACGCCTCCGGATCGGGGACCGGCGGGTCGGTCGGGACCGTACGGAGCTCCTTGAGCAGCCGGGTGCGCAGCCGCCGCGCGACCCCGAGGCTCGCGGCGGCATGGATGACCGGCACGTCGTCGAGCCCGGCGACGAACAGGGTCCGGCGCATCGCGAGGACGCGCACGATCGACCGGCGTGCGTACATCGCCTCGCGGACGTCGTCCAGCGTCGCGGCCGACGACCGTGCGAGCACCGACAGGTAGACGGTCGCCGGATCGGTCGCGTGAAGCACCAGCACCCCGTCGACGATCTCCTCGACGGACGGCGGCGTCGCGGGTGGCGGGGCGCCGACCCGGTGGCGGACGACCAGGCGGTGGCGGCGTTGCTCGTCGGTGAAGCGCACGCCACCATCCTGGCGCACGGCACCGACGTTCTTGCAACGCCGACCGCCGCCCGACTCGTACGCTGGCGGGGTGACCATCCACTCCGAGCACCCGTTCCTACCCCCGGAGGGCGAGCGTGACCCGCTTCGGCGGCTGCGCGGCCGGCTGGCGCAGGCGGTGACGGTCTGCACGGCGGGTGCGGGGTCGTCGCGCGTCGGCCTGACGGTCTCGTCGCTCGTGGTGGCGGACGGGGACCCCGCTCACCTGCTGATGCTCGTCGACGAGGACAGCGACCTCGCCGACGCGCTCGAGCCGGGGGAGACCTTCGTCGTCAACGTGCTCGGCGCGCGCGACCGGGCGCTGGCCGACCCGTTCGCCGGGACCGCGCCGGCTCCGGGCGGTCCGTTCACCCTGGGCAGCTGGGACGAGACGCCGTACGGGCCGGTGCTGGCGTCGGCGACCGCGTGGCTGGGCGCGCGGGTGGTGGCTCCGCCCCGGCAGGTCGGGTGGCCGCTGCTCGTCGACGGCACGGTCGAGCACGTCGAGATCGGCGCGGACGCACCGGCGCTCGCGCACCTGCGAGGGCGGTACGTGGACCTGGGCTGAAGCGCCTCGGCACGCGAGCGCTCACGTCGCGAGCGCGGCGCGGATCCGGTCGGCGTACGCGGCGGCCTCGCCCGCGGCGTACTTCGTCCGCGGCCAGAAGAACCCCCGCAGCCCGTCGCCCTTGGTCCGTGGGACGACGTGGACGTGCAGGTGCGGCACCGACTGCGAGACGACGTTGTTCTCGGCGACGAAGGTGCCCTGCGCCCCGAGCGCCTCCGGGAGGAGCCGCGCCACGTGCTGGACAACGGCGAAGTACGACCCCAGGCGCTCGGCAGGCAGGTCCGGCAGTGTCACGACGTGGTCGCGCGGGACGACCAGGACGTGGCCCTTGAACACGGGACGATGGTCCAGGAACCCGATCGTGTCGGTGTCCTCGTACACGATGGGGGCATCGACCTCACCCGCCACGACCCGGCAGAACGTGCACGTGGCGTCGTACGACCCTGACATGGAGGCATCGAACCATGAGTGCACGCGTCGCACCCGACGACCTCGCGCTGCGGACCCTGGCCCGGCAGTTCCCGACGCCGACCGGGACGGGGGTCGACGACCTCGTCGCCCTGTACGCCGCGTTGGGGCCGGTCCAGACGCAGGTGCCGCGGGCCGCGTTCCTGTTCGCGGCGTCGCGCCTCCCCGGCGTCACCCACGAGACGGTGGTGGAGGCGTTCGAGTCGTACGCGCTCGTCAAGGGCACCACGCTGCGAGGCACCGTGCACAGCTCGACCGCACGTCAGCACGCGTGGTCTGCCGCCGTCGCCGGCCCGCGGCTCGACCTCGGCCTACCGAAGGCGCTGCGGCTCGACCGCCTCACGGCGACGGACGTGCGCGCGGAGAGCTCGTCGTACGCCAGCGACGACTGGCGTGACCGTGACGCGCTCGTCGCCCACGTGGCCGACTGGGTGGCAGAGCAGGAGTCCGACGGGCACGGCACGGTCGCCGACTCCCACGCGCGCAACCTGGTCTGGGGCTCGCCGCAGCTCGTACGCCGCCCGCCGGACCGCCGCTGGCACACCCGCACCGACACGCTGCACCGGTTGGCGACCCACGTGTACGCCGTCGCCGCCGACGACCACGACCCCGACGTGGCGCGTCGCGAGCTCGTCCGCGTCCACCTCGGCGCGTACGGCCCCGCGACCCGCCGCGACATCGCGTGGTGGCTGGGGGACAACCTCCGCCCGGTCGATGCCGCGATCGCCGCGCTCGGTGACGAGGTCGTGCAGATCGAAGGGGCCGGCGGGACGACCTACCTCGATCTCGCCGACGCCCCGGACGGCAGCGCGTACGCCGGTGGCGTGCGTCTGCTGCCCGAGTTCGACGGCCTCCTGCTGGGGTTCGAAGGCAGCGGGCCCGAGCGTGGCCGGTTCACCGCGCTCGACAACATGGCCCGGATCTTCAACCGGATCAACGGCACGACGACGCCGATCGTGCTCGACGGCACCCGCATCACCGCGCAGTGGCGGATCGTGCCGCGGGGGAGCCGCATCGACGTCGAGGTGCTCCCGCTGCCCGGAGAGAGGGTGCCGGACGAGTCAGCGGTGAGCGATGCGCTGCCTGCGGTCGAGGCGGTGCTCGGCACCGAGGTCGCGGACCTGCGGACGGTGACGGACTGAGCCCTGTCCCGCTGCGTCGCGCTGATGGCGACGCAGCGGTCGCGAGGGTTGGGCCGTACGTCGCCAGGAGTTCACCGACGGTTGGGAGGCCGTTGCCTGGCGCGCGAAAGGGTCGGGGCGATATCACCCCCGAATGAGGAGCCCTCCTTGTCACGCATGCTCCGCCACGCCGCCGGAGGTCTGACGGCGGCTGCGCTGATCGCCGCCGTCGTCCCGGCTGCGACTGCGTCGTCGACGCCGTCGCCCGCCGCGACGACCGCGTCCGGCGCGGCCGCTGCCCCGGCGTCCGCCTTCCACCGCACGGCCACGTTCCCCGTGTACCGCAACGTCTCCGGAGACGTCTCGCCCGCGGCCGAGACCGTCGCCGAGATCTCCGACGTCTCCGCTGACGGCAAGACCCTGGTCTACACCGACGCGCTGGGCAAGCGCATCGGCTTCGTGGACATCAGCAACCCGTCCGACCCGCAGCCCGACGGCACGCTGTCGCTCGCTCAGCTCGGCGACGTCGACGACCAGCCGACCTCGGTCGCCGTGGTCGGCCCGTACGTCCTGGTGGTCGTCGACACGAGCGCGTCCTTCACGGATCCGTCCGGCCGGCTCGACGTCGTACGCCTCTCCAACGGCAAGCGGATCCGCAGCATCGATCTCGAGGGGCAGCCCGACTCCATCGCGGTCAACGCCGACGAGAGCGTCGCCGCCATCGCGATCGAGAACCAGCGCGACGAGGAGGCGACGCCGCCGGGCGGCGACGAGGGCGACCTCCCGCAGCTCCCGGCAGGCTTCGTCCAGGTGCTTGATCTCAACGGCGGTCCCGCCGACTGGACGACGGAGCGGGTGGAGCTGGTCAACCCGGACGGTACGGCGCTGCCCGAGATGGTTGCCGCCGGTGCCACCGCGCCGACCGACCCCGAGCCTGAGTACGTCTCGATCAACAGCCGTGACGAGCTCGCCGTGACGCTCCAGGAGAACAACGCCGTCGCGCTGATCGACCTGGACACCCGCGAGCTGACGAAGGTCTTCTCCGCCGGCTCGGTGACGGTCGAGGGCGTTGACGCGAAGAAGGACGGCGCGATCCGCCCGACCGACACGATCACCGACGTCCCGCGTGAGCCCGACGCCATCGGCTGGGTCGACGACGACCACCTCGCCACCGCCAACGAGGGCGACTGGCGCGGCGGGTCGCGTGGCTGGACGATCTTCGACACCGACGGCGACGTCGTGTGGGACGCCGGCAGCACGTTCGAGCGCACCGCGATCCGCCACGGCCTCGCCAACGAGGACCGCGCCGCCAAGAAGGGTGCCGAGCCCGAGGGGCTGGCCATCGCGACGTTCGACGGCACGCCGTACGCGTTCGTCGGCTCCGAGCGCAGCAACTTCGTCGCCGTGTACGACGTGTCCGACCCGACGAAGCCGGTGCAGAAGCAGGTCCTCCCGACCACCAACGGTCCTGAGGGGCTGCTCCCGGTCCCGGGGCGCGACCTCCTCGCGGTCTCCAGCGAGACGGACGTCGCCAGCGTCGCGGTCCGTGCTTCGGTGAGCCTGTTCCGGCTCGGCAAGGGCGCCCCGCAGTTCCCGTCGATCGTCTCGACAGAGGCGGCAGGCGCTCCGATCGGCTGGACCGCGCTCGGTGCTCTGTCGGCCGACCCGGCGGATGCCAACCGTCTTTGGACGGCGTCCGACGCCGCCTTGAAGTCGGCCTCGCTCTACTCGGTCGACGTCTCGAAGACGCCCGCCCAGATCACCCGCGCGATCCCCGTCACGGAGGCAGGCGCTCCGGCAGCGCTCGACGTGGAGGGCCTCTTCGCCCGTCCGCAGGGTGGTTTCTGGCTCGCCTCGGAGGGTGCGACCGGCCCGCAGAACGCGCTGGTCCGTACGGACGCGGCGGGTGCCGTCCAGCAGCGGGTCGCCCTGCCGACGGACGTCTCCGCGCACGTCGGCAAGTGGGGTCTCGAGGGTGTCACCGCGACGAACGACAAGGCCGGCGAGCACGTGTGGGTCGCGCTGCAACGTCCGCTGTGGACCGACCCGGCCAGCACCGACGGCACCGTCGACGGTGACGACGTCGCTCGGATCGGACGCTACGACGTGGCCGACGCCTCGTGGCACTGGTACGCGTACCCGCTCTCGTCGCCCCGCCGTGGCGGCGTCGACTGGGTCGGCCTCTCCGAGGTCTCCGCAGTCGACGGCGACACCCTCGCCGTCATCGAGCGCGACAAGCTGAACGGCCCGGACGCCCGGATCAAGCGCGTGTACACCGTCGACATCCCGGCGAAGGAGAGCGCGAGCGGGCTGACGCCGCTCGAGAAGCGGCTCGCGCACGACGTGCTGCCCGACCTGCGTGCGACGAAGGGCTGGACGCAGGAGAAGCTCGAGGGCCTCACGATCGGTCGCAACGGCCAGGTCTACGCGGTCACCGACAACGACGGTCTCAAGGACGCCACGGGCGAGACGGTCTTCCTGAGGCTGGGCGCCGCGAGCAAGGTCTTCGCCCGCGAGCTGGCCACCCGCACGAGCCTGTCGGTCAGCGCCTCGAGCGCGCCGTACGGGTCCGTGGTGCGAGCCACGGTCACGGTGGCTGGAGGCACGGGCGTCAGCCTCGACGGCCGGGTGACGCTGCGCGACGGCAACGCCGTCGTCGGGAGCGCGGCCGTCACCTCGGGCACGGCCCGGATCGACGTCCGCGGCCTGCGTCCCGGGACGCACCGCCTGGTCGCGACCTACGCCGGCGGGACGCTGAGCGCACCGAGCACCAGCGGCGTCGTGACGGTCGCGGTCAGGAAGTCCACGACGTCGGCGCACCTCGCCGTCGGCCGCACGGTCGTGAAGCCCGGCAAGCGTCTCGCCGTCACCGTGAGACTCGGCGGCGTACGGCAGGGAGCCGGCTTCGTCCGCATCGTCGACGGCCGCCGTACGGTCAAGACCATCACGGTGCGAGGCGCCACCGTCAGGACGACGATCCGCCTGAGAGGCACGGGCAAGCACCACCTCCGGGCCGTGTACGCCGGATCTACGATCGACGGGGCCGCGACCTCTAAGGCCGTGACGGTGCGCGTGCGCCGCTGAGCGCCCTCCGTACGACCGGCGACCGGGTGAGGCTGACCGCCTCACCCGGTCGTCGTCCTTCGCGCACCTAAGGCCGGACCGTGCTGTCCCACCACGCGAGGAGGTCACCGGCGCCCATCACGGACGACGAGGCGAACCCGAGGACACCCTGCTCCTCGTCCGTCCAGACCACGTTCACGCCGGCGTCGGTGGACAGGCACATCACGTCGCCCTGCTCCAGGCCGTCCGTGCCGACCCACGCGACCGAGCTGATGATCCCGTTGCCGCAGTCGGTGTCGAACGTGCCGGTCACATAGCCCTCGAAGACCTGCTGGAGGTCCGCGGGTGACGAGAAGGCGACGTAGGTCAGGGTCGGCTCCGCGCCGGACGGGCACGCGTACGACGCGACCGCGGCCGCCCCGTAGTCGGTGGGGTCGGTCCTCGCGCATCCGCCCTGCAGCGTCGCGGGCACGTAGGCGAGCAGCGCGTCGGCAGGCGTGAAGGTCGGCTCCGTCGTGAAGGTCGGTTCCGTCGTGGTGGGCGCGGGAGTCGTGGGACCGACGCGCGGAGTCCCGGCGTCGTCGAAGGCGCCCGACAGCGCCAAGGCCCCGCCGACGCCGGCCAGGACGAGGATCGCCGAGACGGTGAACGCGAGCGGGACGAGCCCCGCGTGGTCGCGACGCCTGCGGTGACGGGCGACGACGTGGTCGAGGTCGCCCGTGTGCGCGGCGAGCCCTTGCCGGAAGTGTGCGTACGCGCCACCCTGGTACGCCTCGGCGAACCCGAGCAGCTCGAGGTAGCGGTTCGGGACGTGGGGTGAGCTGCGCAAGAGCTGGGCGACCCGCAGGATCGGGTTGCGCCGGACCGTGAGGGCCTGGCCGACCAGGCCGGTGGCCTGCAGGTCGGCGGCTACGGAGGAGCCGACCAGCGACTGGTAGGCCGCCTTCAGGCTCACGTCGAGGTCGCCGGTGCAGGCGTACGCGAGGCGGTCCCCGGTGTAGACGGTTGCGCGCAACCACGGGGTGACCAGCGGTGCGACGATCACGGTGAGCTTGAGCGTGTGGAGCACCTCGAGGACCGCGCTCCACTGCGTGTGACGGGCTTTCAGCGCCCCGAGCAGCGTGGCCATGAGGAAGGTGCAGCGTTGCCGGTCCTCGACATTGCGCAGATCCCCGACGAGCCCGGCCTCGACGAGGATGACGCGCACGCCGAAGAACGTCGTCGTCATGGTCGTGCGGGTCTCGCCGCGGACGACCCGGCCCAGCTTGTCGACGACGAAGACGTCCACGCGGCGGTCGAACGCGAGCCGCTCGCGGACGTCCTGCAGGATCCGGTCGAGGTGGGGCAGCGTCGCCGCGTCGACCCGGATCGCGTCGGCCAGGAGCCGCACCCGCCAGATCTGGATCGTGACCCACGCGAGAACGAGCACGACGACCAGGCCCACGACGTACGCCGCCTGACCAGCGGTGGTGAGGGCGCCGAGCACCAGGAGCAGCACGATCGCCGTGCTGGCTGCCGTGGCGACCAGTGCGAGCGCGAACCGTGACGACTCGGTCGGGTGGCGCAGCGCCTGCACGTCGAGGGAGGCGCCTGGTGGTGCCGCCCACGGAGGCGGCGGCGGTTGCTGGAAGGACTGGCTCATGGCGCACCCCGCTGGAATCAGGGGGACCACCGTTCACGCTAGGCGCGTGCCGGGTCACAGGCGGCAGGTTTGCGCGCGGTCCGGCCCCGCTGTCGCAGCGCAGGAGGCATGCGTGCACGGTCCGTGGGCGGGTGGGCACCATGGCCTAAGATCGAATGACGCCCACCCACATCCGCGGAGGACCATGACCACGCTCGACCAGATCAGCCAGCCGAGTGATCTGCGGGGCCTCACCGACGCCGAGCTCGACGCGCTCGCCGAGGAGATCCGCGAGCGCCTGATCGTCGCGGTCGCGACGCACGGCGGGCACCTCGGCCCCAACCTGGGGGTCGTCGAGCTGACCATGGCCATCCACCGCGTCTTCGACTCGCCGCGGGACCGGGTGATCTTCGACACCGGCCACCAGGCGTACGTCCACAAGATGCTCACCGGCCGTGCGGCGGGGTTCGAGCACCTGCGGACGGAGGGCGGGCTGTCCGGCTACCCGAGCCAGGCCGAGTCGCCCCACGACGTCGTCGAGAACTCGCACGCGTCGACGAGCCTCTCCTACGCCGACGGGCTCGCGAAGGCCAACACGGTCCAGGGTCGCCCCGACCACGTCGTCGCCGTCATCGGCGACGGCGCACTCACGGGAGGCATGGCCTGGGAGGCGCTCAACAACATCGCCGCAGGCAACGACAACCGCCTTGTCGTGATCGTGAACGACAACGGCCGCTCCTACCGCCCCACCGTCGGCGGCCTCGCGAACCACCTCGCCAAGCTCCGGACGAACCCCCGCTACGAGCCCACGCTGCGTGCCGTGCGCGACCGGCTCTCCAACACCAACGCGGTGGGCAACGCCGCGTACGAGGCCCTCCACGCGATCAAGAAGGGCCTCAAGGACGCGCTCTACCCGCAGGGCATGTTCGAGGACCTCGGCCTCAAGTACGTCGGCCCCATCGACGGCCACGACCGTCCGGGCGTCGAGAAGGCCCTCGAGCAGGCACGGACCTTCGGCGGCCCGGTGATCGTGCACGTGATCACCACCAAGGGCCAGGGCTACGACATCGCGGTCGCCAACGAAGAGGACCAGATGCACCAGGCGAAGGCGTTCGACCGCCTCACCGGTGAGTCCCTGGCGGTGGAGCCCACGTCGTGGACCTCGGTCTTCCGCGACGAGGTGGTCCGCATCGGCGATTCGCGGGACGACGTGGTCGCGATCACCGCCGCGATGCTGTCGCCGACCGGCCTCGACGCGTTCGCGGACAAGTTCCCCGACCGCACGTACGACGTGGGCATCGCCGAGCAGCACGCCGTGACGAGCGCCGCCGGGCTGGCGATGGGCGGGCTGCACCCCGTCGTCGCGATCTACGCGACGTTCCTCAACCGCGCCTTCGACCAGGTCTTGCTCGACGTGGCGCTGCACAAGTGCGGTGTGACGTTCGTGCTCGACCGCGCCGGGGTCACCGGCGACGACGGGCCGAGCCACAACGGCATGTGGGACATGTCGATCCTCCAGGTCGTCCCGACCCTCCAGCTCGCGGCGCCGCGGGACGGTTCCCGTCTGCGCGAGCTGCTCCGCGAGGCCGTCTCCGTCGACGACGCGCCCACCGTGGTGCGGTTCCCCAAGGGGGCCGTCGCTGCCGACATCGATGCCGTCGGCACGGTCGGACGCTGCGACGTCCTCCTGCGCGAGGGCGCCGAGGACGTCCTGATCGTCGCTGCCGGCCCGATGACCCGCCAGGCGCTCGACGCCGCCGCGCTGCTGGTCTCCAGGGGGGTCGGCGTCACCGTCGTCGACCCGCGGTGGATCAAGCCGCTGGACCCCGCGCTGGTCGACCTCGCGGCACGCCACCGGCTCCTCGTCACGGTCGAGGACAGCGGACGCGTCGGCGGCATGGGATCGGTGCTCGCCCAGATGCTCGCCGATGCCGACGTCCGCACCCCGGTCCGCGTCCACGGGGTGACGCAGGAGTTCTTCGACCACGCCAAGCGCGACGTGCTGCTGGAGCGGATGGGGCTGACGGCAGACGCGATCGCGGCAGACGCGCTCGCGCGGCTCTGACCTGCCGGAGGCGCCGCCACGGTGCATAGTGGCCCCGAGAAGGGGGACACGATGGCCAAGAGCGAGCTCTTCCGTACGAAATCCGTCGAGCAGTCGATCAAGGACACCGACGACCCGGAGACCAGGCTCAACCGGAACCTCGGCGCGATCGACCTGATCGTGTTCGGCGTCGGCGTGATCATCGGCGCCGGGATCTTCGTCCTGACCGGTCAGGCGGCCGCGACCACCGCCGGACCCGCGATCGCAATCTCGTTCCTGGTCGCGGCGCTGGCCTGTGGGCTCGCGGCCCTGTGCTACGCCGAGTTCGCGTCGACGGTGCCGGTGGCCGGCAGCGCCTACACGTTCTCGTACGCGACGTTCGGCGAGCTGATCGCCTGGACGATCGGCTGGGACCTCGTGCTCGAGTTCACCGTGGGCTCGGCAGCGCTGGCGTCCGGCTTCTCGTCGTACTGGAACAACCTCGTCGAAGGCACCTTCCTGGAGCTCCCGGAGCAGCTGCGTACGGCGGCAGGGTCCGGGGTCGTCGACATCCCGGCGATCGTGATCTCCCTGCTGGTGATGTGGGTGCTGATCCAGGGCATCAAGTTCTCCAGCCGGATCAACCAGGTCGTCGTGGCCATCAAGATCGCCGTCGTCCTGCTCGTGATCATCGCGGGCATCAAGTACATCGACGCCCAGAACTGGTCGCCGTTCGTCCCGCCGTCGGAGCCGCCCGCCGCTGGCGAGGGTGGCTGGCTGAAGGTTCCCCTGATCCAGACGCTGCTCGGCCTCGAGCCCGCCGTCTACGGGGCCGCCGGGATCTTCGCCGGCGCCGCGATCGTCTTCTTCGCGTTCATCGGCTTCGACGTCGTCGCCACCACCGCCGAGGAGACCCACGACCCGCAGCGCAACGTCCCGATCGGCATCTTCGGCTCGCTGGCGATCGTCACCGTCCTCTACATGGCCGTGAGCCTCGTGATCACCGGCATGCAGGACTTCCGCGACATCGACCCCAACGACGGCGCGCCACTGGCGACCGCCTTCGACTCCGTGGGGGTCACCTGGATGGGTGACGTGATCTCCGTCGGAGCCTGCATCGGTCTCGTCGTCGTCGTGATGATCCTCATGCTCGGCCAGACCCGCGTCGCGTTCGCCATGGCGCGCGACGGCCTGCTCCCACGGTGGCTTGCACGGACGCACCCGACGCACCGCACGCCGTACCGGATCACCATCATCACCGGTCTCGCCGTCGCCGCCATCTCGGGCTTCGTCGACCTCTCGACGCTGGCCGACCTGGTCAACATCGGGACGCTGTTCGCGTTCGTCCTGGTCAGCGTCGGTGTGGTGGTCCTGCGCCGCACACGCCCCGATCTCGAGCGCGGTTTCCGGGTCCCTGCGGCGACCCTGGTTGCCGTGCTCGCCGTGATCGCGTGCGTCTACCTGATGCTCAACCTGGTCGGGGAGACCTGGGTCCGGTTCCTCGTGTGGATGGCGCTCGGCTTCGTCGTCTACTTCGCCTACGGGCGTCGGCACAGCCGCCTCGGCGGGGTCGGTGAGCGGACGGCCGCTGACGAGCCGTCGGCACCCCCGACGTAGGCTGGAGGGCGTGCCACCGGCCCCGCTGAGCGGGCGCTGCCGGTCCCCGTCAGGGGGAATACGGCACGTCCGGTCGACGTTGGGAGGTGTCGTGATGCGGAGGTTCTTTGCTCGGCTGAGGCCAGGGCGCAGCGAGGCCGGGGTGTTCGACCAGATCCCCGACGGCGTACGCCCCTCCCTGCTGTTCGCGTTCGACGGCTTCCTCAACGCCGGGTCCGCCCCGCGGCTCGCGGTGGAGCACCTCCAGTCGCGCGACGAGGGTGAGGTCGTCCACGAGTTCGACCTCGACGACTACTTCGACTACCGGGCTCGCCGGCCTCCGATGGTCTTCGACCGCGACCGGTACGCCGAGTACGACCGCCCCTCCCTCGAGCTGCGCGCCCACCACGACGACAACGGCGCCCCGTACCTGGTGCTGAGCGGCCCCGAGCCGGACTTCCGGTGGGAGCAGTTCGCCGAGGAGGTCCACGAGATCGTCGAGGAGTACGGCGTCGAGCTCGTGATCGGTCTGGGCGCCGTCCCCATGGGCGTCCCGCACACGCGCCCGTCGGTCATCACCAACCACGCCAGCCGTCGTGAGCTGCTCGATCGCAAGAACCTCTTCCGCGCCCAGGTGGTCGTGCCCGCCAGCATCCACTCGGTCCTCGAGATCCGGCTGGGGGAGTGGGGGCACGACTCGGTCGGCTACGTCGCCCACGTCCCGCAGTACGTCGCGCAGGTCGAGTACCCGAGCGCGTCCGTCGCGCTGCTGGAGGCCGTGGCCGGCCGTACGGGGCTGCACTTCGACCTGGAGGAGCTGCGGCTCCAGCAGGCCGAGACGGTCGCCGACATCCACAAGCAGGTCGAGGAGCAGGACGGCGGCGACGTGCTGGCCAACCTGGAGCGCCAGTACGACCAGATGACGCGTTCGGCCGTCGAGCCGCCGCTGGTCGCCGACGAGTCCGAGCTGCCGACCGGTGACGAGATCGGGTCCCAGTTCGAGGAGTTCCTCGCGCAGCTCGACCGCAAGGAGCCGGGCGCCGGCGAGTAGCCCCCGTCACATCGCGGCGACCCCTGCGCGGTGGTCCGGCACGGCACGCACGGTGCGTGAGACGATGGCGTCCGTGCCGGCAACCATCGAACAGCTCGTTGACCTTCTCGACCTGGAGCGGTTGGAGGAGGACCTCTATCGCGGTACGCACCCCGAGGGCAGCACGCTGACGCGTGTGTTCGGCGGGCAGGTCGCGGCGCAGGCGCTGATGGCCGCCTCGCGGAGCGTCCCGGAGGACCGTCCGGTCCACTCGCTCCACGTCTACTTCCTGCTCGGCGGCGACCCGAGCGTCCCGATCATCTATGACGTCGAGCGGATCCGTGACGGCGGCTCGTTCTCGACCCGTCGCGTGTCGGCGCGCCAGCACGGCAAGGTCATCTTCTACATGACGGCCTCGTTCCACCGGATCGAGGACGGCTTCGAGCACCAGAACGCGATGCCGGAGGTCCCTCCGGTCGACGCGTCCCCGGCGCTGTCGGAGGTTCTCGGCTACGTCGACGAGCGTGCCGCGGCGCACTGGCGCAAGGAGTGGTCGGCGCTCGACGTCCGGTACGTCGGCGACAACCGCGACGCTGACGATCCCGCACGCACGCTGATGCCGGCGATCCAGCGCCTGTGGCTCCGCGCCGGGGGAGAGCTGCCCGCCGATCCGGTGCTCAACGCCTGCGTGCTGACCTACATCAGCGACCTGACGCTGCTGGGCAGCTCGCTCGTCCCGCACGGCCTGACGATCGGCTCCCCGCGGATCCAGCCGGCGTCGCTGGACCACGCGATGTGGTTCCACCGTCCGGTGCGGGCCGACCACTGGATGCTGTACGACCAGGCGTCACCGTCGGCGATCGGCGCGCGCGGCTTCACGACCGCGAACATCTTCGCCGAGGACGGCTCGCTGGTCGCGTCTGTCGCGCAGGAGGGGCTGATCCGCCCCGTGAAGCCTCGCCCGCAGGCCTGACGCCGCCACCCGCGCCGAGCTGGCAGTTCATCGCGTTCTGCCAGTTCGCACCTTCCACCAGGTGCTTGATGTCGTAGCTGCCGATCGCGGTTGCTTGATCGGGCTGATGTTCTCGCCGAGCCAGTCGGTCAGGACGTCCCCAGAGGACCTGCCGCTCGACGAGATGGTCCCTTCCGCTCGCTGCTCGACATGTCCCTCGTGCGGGAGCGCCCCGTCGCCGTATGACGAAGGCAAAGTGCTCAGGGCACCAACTGGGATGTCTGTATGACGTTCGAGCGTTCTCGTTGCTTCGTCCGTGGCCGCTCAATACCTTGTGTCTGTCGCCCCCTACGACTCCCCACGAGATAACGAGGCAAAGGAATGCCCAACAACTATCGTCTGGGACAGGCGGTGCGGGCGGCGGCTAAGCCTCTTGTCTTGCTCTGGACTGGAGCACTTGTCTGGCTGGGTTCGCCCTGGCGTCGGCACCGGCGGCATTCGCCGCCCCCTCGCCGGACATGATCATTCCGACGGGTACCGCGAACGTCACGTGCGCGCAGGGCCAGGACGCGCTTCTGTCCTGCCAGACCGACAACTCGGCACTCACCTACTACATGGACAGCGGCGGCGAGTACGAGCTTGAGGCGCCCGACCGTGCGGACGTGCAGACGGCGATGTCGCAATACAACGCCACCGACTTGAGCGTCAGCTACGACGCCTCACCCACCTTCTCGGGCAGCGCCGAGACCGACGTCGTGTACCAGGAAGGGTCGACCGGGATGAGTGCCGGCACGATCGGCATGACCTGGTGCAACGACCCCAGTGACAATTACGCGTACCGCTGCGACCAGCAGTACGTGCGGATTCGCGGCAACGGCAATATCACCCCAATCAGTGCTGGCCACGAGACCGGCCACGCGGTCGGGCTCCTTCACGGGCCCTTCGCGTATCCGTCCCAGACGGTGTGTGCTTCCGTGATGGGCATCATGCGCTCTGCCGCGACCTGCTCGGACTCTGCGGCGCTCGGTTCGACGGTCATCGCCAACATCAACGCGATCTACTAGGAGCCACCGATGAACCTGTCGAAGAACACCCGACGCGCCATCCCGCCGGCGCTAGTGGCGGCCGCTTCGGTGATCGCCCTTGGTCTCGCCCAGCACAGTGCGGCTGAGCAGTCGATTGCGAGCCCGCGCGCAAACTCCGATGGACCTGTCATTCTGTCGGCCATGGAGTACTACCCGTCCTCCAGCCTTGCGGATTGGGCAGCTGGCGCTGAATACCTCGTGAGCGCGTTCGTCACCTCTGAGGCCACCCAGAATGTTCCGCCGCTGGACGGCGAGGGTGACTCGCAGCTCATCGGCCGCGACATCACGATCGACACTGCAGAAGTGCTGTGGCGCGCGGATGACTCGACGCACCCCGCACCGAGTACCTTTACCATGCCGGTCACCGGATGGGTCGACCAGAGCGGGAAGCTTGTCGAGGCTGCACCGGACAATGGGCCTCGTCTGGAGGTCGGGCACGAGTACGTTCTCGCACTGACCTGGTATGACGCGCAGTGCGGTGAGGACGGCAACTCCCCGGCAGGCTGGGGTGCGGTCGGCAGCGAGGGCGCCGTGCCAGCCGATGGCGGCGTCGTCGGAGAAGGCGAGTTCGAGGGCGTCGCGGTCGACCCCGAGGCTGCCGTCGCGGCAGTGACAGTCGCAAGCCAGGAGGCGAGCGGTGTTGCGCCTCAGGTCGTCGCCGAGTTTAGTGGCGACACGCCGGCGGCAATCGCCCAGAAGATCGACGACGTGACGCCGACCGTTCTCAACGAGAACGCCGAGAAGATGGAATCTGAAGCTTCCTGCTCAGCCGACTAGCAAGTACCAACCAAGGGTGGCTCTCACTCAACGCGACAACGCGTCGAGTGAGAGCACCCATCACTCCCGTCTGTCGCGGGTCATTTGCGCCGAAGCCTTGGCTGGCTCGCGGTGACCAGCCGGACCCGGTCAGGACCCGCGCGCCACAAAGTCGACGAAAGTCTCGTTTCACGCCGCCCCGGTCTCGGCAGCGGCTACGCGGCGGAGCACTCTGACGGAAGCACCAAGTGTCTGCCGGCGCTGGCCAGTCGTACGGTTCGTCGAGCCTCCGGGACGGCGTCGGCAGATACCAGTTCGAGCAGGTGGCGGCCCCTCGGCAACGACGTGGGTAACAGCACGGTCGGGCAAGTCCTCATGGCTCCCGGGCGCATCGCCGATGGCGAGATGATCGCGCAGGATCGGTGCTTCATCTGAGCACCGATCCTGCACGATCAAGCGTGGGTCGGCTGGCTGGCTGGCTGGGTGGCGGCGTCGTTCTCGCGCCCTGAGTTGCGCAGGCCTGAGCGGCCACCATCCGCGCCGTACGTCGGCTCAGGCGGGTACGACGCGCCCGACGAGGTGCGTCGGTGCGGGCTTGTCGCCCCGTGCGTGTCCCGTGACGCCGAACAGCTGGCGGTCGCCTTCGACGACGTGGCCGAACGTGACCTCGGCCGGGAGCAGGATCGGGCGCCGGAACTCGGCGTCGACCGTGTAGGCGCCAGGGAGACGGTTCTCGATCGCCGCCAGGGCCCGCGCCTTGGTCCACATGCCGTGCGCGATCTGCCGCGGGAAGCCGAAGGCCTTGGCCGACAGTCGCGACAGGTGGATCGGGTTGCGATCACCCGACACCGCGCCGTAGCGGCGCCCGAGCCCGGCATCGAGCGACCACGTGGCCGTCCCCGCCGGCGCCTCGACGTCGTCGAGCGGCGCACGCTGCGCCTCGGCAGCCCCACCGCCGCCACGCCGGAAGAGCGTCATCGTCTCCTCCCACACGGTCTCGGCCCCGACCCGGGCGACGCTGACGATGTCGATCAGCCTGCCCTTCGGGTGCTCCCGCAGGTGTGTCGCCTGGACGGAGACGGCGTACGACTCGGTGACCGCGATCGGCCGGTGCTGCGTGATGCTGTTGCGCAGGTGGACCAGACCCATCGGCGCGAACGGGAACGCCGTGTCGGTCATGAGGGTCATCTGCAGGCCGAACGCGGCCATGTGCGGGTAGGTGACGGGCAGCGTGTCGCGGATGCTGAACCCGCACACCGTGGCGTACGCCGCCAGATCGGCGAGGTCGGTCGTGACACCGGCGCGCACGAGCGTCACGTCGGGCACCGACCCCGGAACGTGGCGTACGCCGGGAAGGTTGCCGACCACCGGGATCGCCGGGAGTGCGGCACGCAGGTAGAGCGGGAGGGTGGCAGGCGCCCGCTCGAACTGGCGAACCGTCACGTCAGGCTCCCAGCAGGCTCTGGCCGCACACCCGGACGACGTTGCCCGAGACGGCTCCCGAGCCGGGGTTCGCGTACCAGGCGATGGTCTCCGCGACGTCGATCGGCTGGCCCCCTTGCGAGAGCGAGTTCATCCGGCGACCGGCCTCGCGGATCGTGAGCGGGATCGTCTTGACCATGTCGGTCTCGATGAAGCCCGGTGCGACGGCGTTGATGGTGATGCCGTCGGCTGCGACCCGAGGCGCGAGCTCGGCGACCCAGCCGATCACGCCGGCCTTCGAGGCAGCGTAGTTCGTCTGGCCGTTGTTGCCCGCGATGCCGGCGATCGACGAGACGCCCAGGATCGTGCCGCCGCTGTGGATCAGCTTCTGGTCGAGGAGCTCGGCGGTGATCCGCTGCGGAGCGTCGACGTTGATCTCGACGACCTTGTGCCAGTTCTCGGTCGCCATGTTGCGCAGCCGCTTGTCGCGCGTGATCCCAGCGTTGTGGACGACCACATCGACGCCGCCGTGGTGCTCGGACAGGTACGCGGCGATCCGCTGTGGCGCGTCCGGGGCGGTGATGTCCAGGACGATCGCCTCACCGTCGAGAGCTGCCATCTCGCGCTCGAGGTCGTCGGCGAGGGGTGCGACGTCGAGGCCGACGACGGTCGCGCCGTCGCGCTTGAGCGTCTGAGCCATCGCGAGGCCGAGCCCGCGCGAGGCACCCGTGACGAGCGCGACCTTGCCCACAAGCGGCGCAGCGACGTCGAAGGCGGGGGCGTCGGTGATGCCTGCCGTGCCGATCCGGACGACCTGGCCGCTGACGTACGCGGACTTCGGCGACAGCAGGAACCCGAGGGTGGACGCGATCGCGTCCTCGGCGCCGCCGGCGACGTAGACGGACTGAGCGGTGGAGCCGTTGCCGAGCTCCTTGCCGAGGGAGCGTGAGATGCCTTCGAGGGCTCGCTGGGCGATGGCGCGGCCGGCGGTGTCGGCGTGCTCGGGCGGTGTGCCGAGGAGCACGACGCGGGCACAGCGGCCGAGGCTGCGCAGGACCGGGGTGAGGAACTCCTGGATGCGGTCGAGGTCGCCGGCGGAGTCGAGGCCGGTCGCGTCGAACACGACTCCCTTGATCTTCTCGCCCTCCGCGAGCGCGTCGGTCGAGGCGATCGAGAGTGCGGCCAGGGCGTCGGCGACAGCGGTGCCGAGCGTGCTTCCGGGTGCAGCGCCGACGAGGATGGTGCCTGACACGAGCGGGTCACCCGCGTTGTAGCGCTCGAGGCGCGGGGGGTTGGGCAGACCCAGGGTCTTCACCAAGAACTTGCCGACCGACGTGTGGACGAGGTCTTGGTAGCGGTCGCTCATGTCGTGTGTCCTGCCTCTCGAATACCCTTGGTATCTGGAATTGAGGTCTACCGTAACCTAGAGTTACATCGCCGGTACAGGGACTCGCCGTCCCCTCCCGCAAGTGTGGCCCACGCAACGACGTCCTCCCGAGGAGACCCCATGGCAACCACCAAGCGCTCAGCATCGACGTCCGCGGGTCGCGGCACGGCGCCGCGCCGCGTCGCGGTGATCGGCGGCAACCGGATCCCCTTCGCGCGGTCCAACACCGTCTACTCGCACGCGTCGAACCAGGACATGCTGACGGCAGCGCTCGACGGGCTGGTCGATCGGTACGACCTGGCGGGGGAGCGTGTGGGCGAGTTCGCCGCCGGCGCCGTCCTCAAGCACAGCCGCGACTTCAACCTTGCACGGGAGACGGTCCTCGGCTCGAAGCTCGACCCGACGACGCCGGCGTACGACGTCCAGCAGGCCTGCGACACCGGCATCCAGGCCGCGATCCTCGTCGCCAACAAGATCGCCCTCGGCAAGATCGACGTCGGCATCGCCGGCGGCTCCGACACGACCTCCGACGCTCCGATCGCCGTGGGCGAGGGGCTGCGCAAGGCGCTGCTCGAGGCGAACCGCGCGAAGTCGCTGAAGGGTCGCGTCGCTGCGCTGGCGAAGATCCGCCCGTCCGACCTCGCTCCGTCGATCCCGCAGAACTCCGAGCCGCGCACCGGCCTCTCCATGGGGGAGAGCCAGGCGCTGACCACGGTCGAGTGGGGCATCAGCCGCGAGGACCAGGACCAGCTCGCCGTCGAGTCGCACCACAAGCTCGCCGCGGCGTACGACCGTGGCTTCCTCGACGACATGCTGACGCCCTACCTCGGGCTCGACCGCGACCAGAACCTGCGCGGTGACTCGTCCGTCGAGAAGCTCGCAACGCTCAAGCCGGTGTTCGGCAAGGGTGAGGGCGCCACGATGACGGCCGCCAACTCCACGCCGCTGACCGACGGTGCGTCGACGGTGCTGCTCGCCTCGGAGGACTACGCGAAGAAGAAGGGCTGGGAGCCCCTCGCGTACCTCACCGAGTACGAGACGGCTGCCGTGGACTACGTCAGCGGCAGCGAGGGCCTCCTCATGGCTCCCGCGTACGCGATGCCACGCATGCTGGAGCGCGCGGGGCTCACGCTGCAGGACTTCGACTTCTACGAGATCCACGAGGCGTTCGCGTCGCAGGTCCTCAGCACCCTCAAGGCATGGGAAGACCCGATCTTCTGCAAGGAGCGCCTCGGGCTCGACGCTCCTCTCGGCTCGATCGACCGCAGCAAGCTCAACGTGGCCGGCTCGTCGCTCGCGGCCGGTCACCCCTTCGCGGCCACCGGCGGACGCATCGTCGCGACGCTCGCCAAGCTGCTCGCCGAGAAGGGCTCCGGTCGCGGTGTCATCTCGATCTGCGCCGCAGGGGGTCAGGGCGTGACGGCCATCCTCGAGCGCTGACGCGCCTCAGGGGCGGTCGTCGACGTCGTCGGCGACCGCCATCGCGTGCACCGCACGGATCGTGTGCCGCTTGACGGCCTCCCACGGGACCCGGCGTACGGCGGGCACCCCGGGCGCGCCCTCGCTGACCAGCAGCTGGTTGCGGGCGAACTGAAGAGCGCCCAGCGACTGCGTGTAGAGCATGTTGGCGAGCATGAACGGGTCGTCGACGTGGAACTCGCCGGTCTTGTTGCCGTCCTCCAGCACGTGGGCGAGCGCGCCGAGCGGCCCGAGCATGCCGCGTCCGAGCCGGATCATGGCTCCCTCGGAGACGCTCTCGAACAGCTCCTCGGCCGACTTGCTCAGCAGATCGAGGGCGCAGTCGACGAACGCGGGGTACTCGTGGCCACGGTCCAGGAAGGCCTCCGCGACGCTCGTGAGCCGCTGCGGCGTGGGAGCCGACTCGTCGTCGGCGGCGCGCATGACCTCGGCGATCTCGTCGAGATAACCGATGAGCGTCACCGCGAAGAGCTCCTCCTTGCCGGAGAAGTGGCGGTAGATGATCGCGCGGTTGATCCCGACCGCCTGGGCGATGTCCTCGATCTGGGCGTCTCGGACGCCGACGGTGTCGAACAGCGTGCGCGTCGCACGGATGATCTCGTCCTCGCGTGCGCGGCGCCGGGCGGCGGTGGCCCGCGCTCCCCGGAGCGTACGTGGTTCGGCTGCTTCCGCGTTCTCTTCTCCCACATGCGAAGTCTAGGGCTTCAGTGCGTTTTCCAGGGGAGCGACACCACATACCGGGGCACTTCGAGCGGGTACGGTAGGCGCACGCGGCGGATATCGTCGTGAGAGAGCGGCGGGAGACCGGGATGCGTACGACGGTGTGGCTGGCCGCGGTCGTGATGGTGCTGGGCCTGTACTCGGCCCCCGCCGCGGCGACGAGCTGCGCGCAGACGGATGCCGCCGAGCAGCTGGATCGCTCCGACGCCGTCTTCGTCGGGACGCCGACCTCGAGCGCGGCCGACGAGGACACGGTCGTCGTCGCGGTCACCGACGTCTACAAGGGCGAGGTCCCGAGCACGGTGCCGGTCCAGGTGGAGCCGGACATGGACGTGCAGCCGTGGGCGTTCGAGGAGGACCAGCAGTACGTCTTCTTCGCCCGGGGCGCAGACGACGGTGCGTTGACGACCAGCGTGTGCAGCGGCACGGGACCGGTGGACGACGCGGTGCTCACCGAGCTGGAGGCGGCGTCCAGCGACCGCGCCGCGTACCGCCCGACAGGTCCGTCCCCGACGCCGACCGCAGCCGTGCCGACGCCGGTGGAGGAGTCAGCCGCCGGCGGGGTCACTGCGGGTTCCGGCGACGACGTGGTGGTCGACGGCAGCAGCGAGGACGTGAACGCGATCTCTCCCGTGCTCGTCGGCGTCGTCATCCTCGCGCTGGTGAGCCTGGTCGTGCTCGCTCCGGCGTACCGGCGCCGCCGCTCGCGGAAGGACTCTGTCACACCGACGCCGTAGTCTCGGTGTCATGCGTTCTGTCAAGGATCTCCAGCGCCAGGTCGCGCCGCTGCGGGTGGTCTCGGACTTCGAGCCCAGCGGCGACCAGCCGCAGGCGATCAAGCAGCTCACCGAGCGCGTGCAGCGCGGCGACACCGACACGGTCCTGCTCGGCGCCACCGGCACGGGCAAGACAGCGACGGTGGCCTGGCTCGCGGAGCAGGTTCAGCGTCCGATCCTCGTGATGCAGCCCAACAAGACGCTGGCCGCGCAGTTCGCCAACGAGCTGAGGCACCTGTTCCCCGACAACGCCATCGAATACTTCGTCTCGTACTACGACTACTACCAGCCCGAGGCGTACGTCCCCCAGACCGACACCTACATCGAGAAGGACTCCTCGATCAACGAGGAGGTCGAGCGTCTGCGCCACTCCGCGACCTGGAACCTCCTCACCCGCCGTGACGTGATCGTGGTCGCCACCGTCTCGTGCATCTACGGCCTCGGTTCCGCCGAGGAATACATGAACCGCATGATCCACCTCCAGGTCGGCTCGGAGATGGACCGCGACAAGCTGCTCCGCACGCTGGTGACCGCCCAGTACGCCCGCAACGACCTGGCCGCGACACGCGGGACGTTCCGGGTGCGCGGCGACACGCTGGAGATCTTCCCGGTCTACCAGGAGCTGGCGGTGCGGGTGGAGTTCTTCGGCGACGAGATCGAGCGCCTGATGACGCTGCACCCGCTCACCGGCGAGGTGCTGAGCGACGAGCAGGAGCTGTACGTCGGCGCGGCCACGCACTACACCGTCGGTCCGGAGAAGCTCGAGACGGCGGTGCAGGGGATCGAGCGGGAGCTCGAGGAGCGGCTCGGCGAGCTCGAGCGTCAGGGCAAGCTGCTCGAGGCTCAGCGCCTACGGATGCGCACGACGTACGACGTGGAGATGATCCGCCAGGTCGGCACCTGCTCCGGCATCGAGAACTACTCGCTGCACATGGACGGGCGGCTGCCCGGCTCTGCGCCCAACTGCCTCCTCGACTACTTCCCCGAGGACTTCCTCCTCGTCGTCGACGAGTCGCACGTGACGATCCCGCAGATCGGCGGCATGTACGAGGGCGACATGTCACGCAAGCGCACGCTCGTCGAGCACGGCTTCCGGCTCCCGAGCGCGATGGACAACCGCCCGCTCAAGTGGGAGGAGTTCCTGCAGCGCATCGGCCAGACCGTCTACCTGTCGGCCACCCCCGGCCCGTACGAGATGTCCAAGGTCGAGGACGAGAGCGACATCGTCCAGCAGATCATCCGGCCGACCGGCCTGGTGGATCCCGAGGTCATCGTGAAGCCGACCAAGGGGCAGATCGACGACCTGATCGACCTGATCAGGGGCCGCGTCGAGCGCAACGAGCGCGTCCTGGTCACCACCCTGACCAAGAAGATGGCCGAGGACCTCACCGACTACCTCCTCGAGGCCGGCATCCGGACCCGCTACCTCCACAGCGAGGTCGACACGCTGCGACGGGTCGAGCTGCTGAGCGAGCTGCGGATGGGTGAGTACGACGTCCTGGTCGGCATCAACCTGCTCCGCGAGGGTCTCGACCTGCCCGAGGTGAGCCTGGTCGCGATCCTCGACGCCGACAAGGAGGGGTTCCTGCGCTCGGGCCGCTCCCTGATCCAGACGATCGGGCGTGCTGCCCGCAACGTGTCGGGCCAGGTCGTGATGTACGCAGACTCGGTCACCCCGTCGATGGAGCAGGCGATCGACGAGACCAACCGACGGCGCGCGATCCAGATCGCGTACAACACCGAGCACGGCATCAACCCGACGCCGCTGCGCAAGAAGATCGCCGACATCACCGACATGCTGGCCAGGGAGGACGCCGACCTCGAGCAGCTCGTCGGCTCCGGCCGGGCGCAGTCGCGCGGCAAGTCGCCGGTTCCGCTGGTGGGTGCGTCCGGCGACGGCACGCACGTCGACACGTCGACGATGGCGGCGTCCGAGCTGGCGGTGCTGATCCAGGACCTCAACACCCAGATGCACGCCGCGGCCGAGGAGCTGCAGTTCGAGGTGGCGGCGCGACTGCGCGACGAGATCGGCGAGCTCAAGAAGGAGCTCCGCCAGATGCAGGCGGCCGGAGCCGGCTAGACCCGGCTGCGGCCTCAGCGGTCCTGCGTCGGCAGGGTGAGGATCTCGGCCCCGTCCTCGGTGATCGCGATCGTGTGCTCGCTGTGCGCCGTCCGGCAACCCGTGGCGCTCCGCAGCGTCCATCCGTCGGCGTCCGTGACGAGCTCGTCCGTGTCCTCCATGACCCACGGCTCGAGGGCGAGCAGCAGGCCGGGGCGCAGCTTGTAGCCGCGGCCGGGTCGCCCGGTGTTCGAGATGTGCGGGTCCTGGTGCATCGTCGACCCGATGCCGTGACCCCCGAACTCGGTGTTGATCGGGTAGCCCGCCTCGCTGAGGACCGACCCGATCGCGTACGAGAGGTCGCCGGTCCGCGCACCTGGCCCGGCGGCGGCGATCCCTGCGCGCAGGGCGCGCTGGGTGGCGTCGATCAGCGCGAGGCTCTCCGGGGCCGGCGACTCACCCACGACGAAGCTGATCGCCGAGTCTGCGGCGACCCCACCCTGGGAGACGGCGAGGTCCAGCGTCAGAAGGTCGCCGTCCGCGAGCGCATAGTCGTACGGCAGGCCGTGGAGCACGGCATCGTTGACGGCCGTGCACACGTAGTGGCCGAACGGACCGCTACCGAAGGACGGTGCGTAGTCGACGTAGCAGGACTCCGCGCCGGCGTCGGCGATCATCGTCTGCGTCCACCGATCGATGTCCAGGAGGTTGGTGCCGACCGTGGCGCGGCTCTTGAGCGCCTGCAGGATGTCAGCGACCAGGGCGCCCGTGACGCGTGCCTGGGCCAGCTTGGCGGGATTCAGGATCTCGATCATGCGACGCTTTCCTCACTCGACCAATAACTATCCCGGCCATGGTATCCCGGTATTAGAATCGGGCCATGGTCCGGTTGCCGCACACTCCCGCCGAGGTCGAGCGCGGCCAGCGACTCGGTGCCCTGCTCCGTCGCGCCAGGGGCGAGCGCTCCATGCTTGAGACCGCGCTCGACGCACGAGTCTCGCCGGAGACCCTTCGCAAGATCGAGTCGGGCCGCGTCGCGACTCCCGCGTTCCCGACGATCGCGGCGATCGCCGACGTCCTCGACCTCTCGCTCGACGCGGTGTGGGCCGAGATCAACCGCTAGGCCACGCGTCGGCGTCGACGGCGTACACCCACCGCATCCCCGGCCACTCCGTGACCGTCCAGAGCTGACGCCGCTGCGGCCATGCCGCGATGTCCTCGCAGCCGGAGGGCAGCACTCGCTTGTGCCGTCGGAACGCGCCGGGCGCCCCGACGAGGAGGTCGCCCGGGTTGCCGCGGCCCTGGCTCGTCGTGACGTACCAGGTCCCGTCCAGGACGGTCGCTCCCTGCATGCGTGCGGCCTGGTCGGCGTGGAGCTCGTGGGGCGTCGCGTGTCCGCCGGCGTCACGGCGGGGGAGATTCGTCTCGGGGTCCAGCGCGTAGCGCCACAACCGTTGCGTCTTGCCCACGCCTCCGTACTCGCCGGCCACGAGGGCGGGTGCCGAGGGCGAGTCGGGGAGGCCGTGTGCGAGCGAGAGGAACGAGTAGCGGACCCGACTCCCGGCGTCGCGTCCGCGGGACCTCAGGCGCGTGTACACGGGGAGCACCATGTCGTAGTCGAGCCGTCCAGCCACGCCTGTTCGTCGGTGCGGCGGGAGCTGAAGCAGGTCCTCGATCCGGAACACGTAGACGCCGGCGCGGGTGGCGGCGACGTACAGGTAGGGGCCGTACCAGGCGATGCCGCCCGCGTGGATCGGCACGGGGAGGAGGCGGACCCCCCACGGCGTACGGAATGGCCGGACCAGCAGCACGTGCCGGTAGCGAAGCGTCGCGAGGTCAACGAACGTGAGACGTGCGCCGTTGCGGATGAGGCCCTGGTGGTGCGATCCCTGGTGGGCGTACCAGCTGACGACGACGACGTCGCGACCGCTCGCGGCGGCCGGGGTCGCATCGGCGGAGGTGGTGACGCCCTGGGGATACCAGACCTCGGTATCGACGTCGTGCGGCTCCCACGTGAACCCGGACACGGCGGCGCGGCCAGGGACGTCGGCCTCGCGGGCACGGAGCACGGCGGTGTCGAGAAGCGTCGCGACGTCGGTGCGGGTGCCGCGTCCGATCAAGGCGCCGCGCGCCGAGGTGCTCGATGGGCTGTCGACCAGCCGAAGGTGCTTCACCGCCACCTCGAGAGCATCTCGCGTGCAGGAGTCATGTGCACGCTCTGGCAGAATGGCGCGCGGAGGGGAGTATTCCTTTCGTCGACCTGTCGTCATCACGGCCGATGTGGCCCGGCGCGTCGAGTCGTGCCAGGCGTCGTCCGCCTGCTCGGCGGAAGAGACCTCCGGCTCAGACACCCGATCCGACCGGAGGACTCAACTTAATGAAGGACGCAACCGCATGAACGTCACCCCCCTCGAGTGGTGGATCACGATCGGCGTCACCGTCGCCGTGCTCCTGTTCGACATCGTCGTGATCGCCCGCAGGCCCCACGAGCCCTCGATGAAGGAGGCCGGCCTCGCCCTCTCGGTCTACGTCGGGCTGGCCATCGCCTTCGGCGTGTGGGTCGCGAGCTTCCACGGCGGTCAGTACGGGCTCGAGTTCTTCACCGGCTGGCTCACCGAGTACAGCCTCTCGGTGGACAACCTGTTCATCTTCATCATCATCATGGCGAGCTTCAAGGTGCCGAGGGTGTACCAGCAGGAAGCCCTGATGATCGGCATCATCCTGGCGCTGGTCTTCCGAGCGATCTTCATCGGACTCGGCGCCGCAGCGATCAACAACTTCAGCTGGGTCTTCTACATCTTTGGCCTGTTCCTCGTCTACACGGCGTACGGGTTGGTCAAGAGCTATCGCAACCACGACGACGAGGAAGCGGGTGACAACGCGGTCGTACGCTTCGCCGAGCGCCACTTCAGCGTCACCGACGAGTTCCACGGCATGAAGATGGCCATCCGCATCGACGGCAAGCGGTTCCTGACGCCGATGTTCCTGGTGATCCTGGCGCTGGGCAGCACGGACCTGCTCTTCGCCCTCGACTCGATCCCGGCGATCTACGGCATCACCAAGGAGCCGTACCTGGTCCTGACGGCGAACATCTTCGCACTCATGGGTCTGCGCCAGCTGTACTTCCTGCTCGGCGGCCTGCTCCAGCGCCTGGTCTACCTGTCGCTCGGCCTGTCGGTGATCCTCGCGTTCATCGGCATCAAGCTGACCCTGCACGCGCTCCACACGAACGAGCTGCCGTTCATCAACAATGGTGAGCACGTGGACGTCCCGGAGATCCCGACGCTGATGAGCCTCGCAGTCATCATCGTCGTGCTCGGCGTCACGGCGGTCGCGAGTCTCTGGAAGACGCGCAACCAGCCGGAACCCCAGCGCCCGGACGAGGCGGAGGACATCCCGCAGTCCTGACCCGCACCCCACGGCGGTGAGCTGGGTCCGACCCGAGGCGACTCCACCCGTACGGCGGTGAGCTGGGTCCTACCCGAGGCGATCTCGGTGGGACCAGGCTCACCGCCGTCGTGCGTGGGCGCCCTCGACAGGAGCGATGAGGTCACGCCATCGTCGGCCGAACGACGGCGCCGGTCCGTCGTACCCGCACGCGACCAGCTTCTGGTGGACGAGCATCACCATCGCTCGAGGGTTCGCAAACCGTGCGTTCGTGACCTGGACGTAGGTGACGTGATGGTCGCGGAAGCGTTCGTACCGGCTGATGTCCACATTGAACTGGTGCTCGTCCTCGGCGTGCTGGCGTCCCTCGTACTCGATGACCAGCATCCAGCGGCGATAGAGGAGATCGACGCAGCCCAGCATCCTGCCCCCGACCTCGAGCTCGACGTTGACCTCCGGTGCAGGGAGTCCCGCAGCAACGAGGTACGCGCGCACCTTGGACTCCCGAGGTGAGCGCGCTCGCGGGTTCAGCTGCGGAAGGATCGCACGTGCTCGTGCCGCACCGGGCCGCCACCCGTCAGACGTTGCCAGGTCGGCGATCTCCGCGATCCGCGCGTGGCCGTTGCGGACGAGCCAGTCCCCAGCGGCGATGAGGTCGATCGTCCGCTCCTCCGCGCAGCAGCCGAGGAACGCGGCGGCAGGCGTGACGCCGACGTCGTCGACCGGCGGGACCAGCTTCGTACGGTGCACCAGGACGCCGTCCAGCGCCACATGGTGGTCATCGGGAACGACGAAGCAGATCGGCCGTAGGGGAAGGCCGTCATAGCCCAGGAGTCGGAGCCGCGCGCCATCGGTGACCTTCGCGTACGACGGCGCGGCGAGCGCAGCCGCGGTGATGAGGTCCACGTCGGACAGCGAATGGTCGACGTGGACCCACACTCTTGGGTGGAGGCGCTGGAACCGTTTGCCCAGGAGCGCCTTCGATGAGAGGCCGGCGCTTGTCGCTCGCTCGCGGGTGAAGGGGCCGTGCATGAGGGACTCGGGGATCGGTGTGGGTGTGGGCACGTCGTCATGACACGCCAGGAGCGCCCTCGCTCGCGGGCAGCTCGGCGTCGCCCTGTGGATAGCGGTGCGGGCGGCGTGCATGTGGACCGACCGGGGGGCGGGGCTGGCACGGCAGCGGCAGCCGTACGGTGCGCGCGCGGTGGTCGTACGGCGTGCGCGGTTGTCGTACGGCGCGCGGTGTGGTCGTGCCGCGCGGTGAGCCTGGTCCCACCATCGCCCCGCGCCGTGGGACCAGGTTCACCGCCGGCGCTGATGTGTAAAAGACGTTCTGCGTCGCGGTGGGCTTGATGTCTTGTTTGTGTCGGTTAGTCTGACTGGGATCTTGCTCGACGCCGAGTCCCGCCCACGAGCGAGATCTACCCCGGAGGGCCGGTCACGGGGCCGGCGAACCACGAGCAACAAACGGGCGGGAGTGGGGAACCCATATCCGGAGCCTCGGCTCCTTGGGGTGAAGCCATGCCGTGCACCATGCGGCAGGCCGGGCACCTTCGGCCCGAACCCGACAGCTAACCCCTCAGGCGTTGTGAAGGAACACCATGAACAACGTCCTGGGTGCCGCCAAGCGCGGCGCCGCAATCACGCTCGCCCTCGCGGGGCTCGTCGCCGGGCTGCTGGTCTTCACCAGCGCGCCGGCCAGCGCAGCCAAGGACAAGACCTGGGAGCGCCTCGCGCAGTGCGAGGCCGGCGGTCGCTGGAAGATCAACACCGGGAACGGCTACCACGGTGGCCTTCAGTTCAACCCGGGCACCTGGCGCGCGTACGGCGGCAAGAAGTACGCGCCGTACGCCTACAAGGCGAAGCGTCGCCAGCAGATCGCCGTCGCCGAGAAGGTCCTCAAGAGCCAGGGCTGGGGAGCGTGGCCCGGCTGCTCCCGCAAGCTCGGCCTCGGCACGAAGCACAAGCGTGAGAAGTGGCAGGGGTTCGCGAAGAGCGACCGCTACGCCAAGCAGGGCGCAGTCGGCTTCTTCCCCCGCTGGTGGCGCAAGAAGTTCTGGTGACCAGCGTTCTGGCGATCCGTCGCTGACGTACCGCTTGAGGGCCCCGTCGATCTCACTCGAGGTCGGCGGGGTCCTTCACGTAGGTGCGTTCGCCGAAGAACGCCCGGTTGACCACCCAGGTGATCACCCAGAGCACGACGCCGACGCCCAGCATCAGGCCCGCGACCTCGTACTGCTCGACGTCGCGGCCCGACAGCGGGGTCACGAGGTACAGCGACGTGATCCCCGCGATCACCGGGAGGATCGTCGGCGCGACGAAGTGGTCGCTGTCGACGTGGTCGCGCCGCAGCACGAGCACGGCGACGTTGACGAGGGTGAACACCCCGAGCAGCAGCAGCGCGGTGGTGCCGCCGAGAGTGGTGACTGCGTCGTCGCTGGCGTTGAACACGTACGTGATGAGCCCCAGTGCGAGCAGCGTGGTGAAGAGGATGGCCACCCACGGCGTCTGGCTGCGCCTGCCGACGTGCGCGAGCGGGGCGGGGAGGACGTGCTGCTTCGCCATGCCGTACAGCAGCCGGCTCGCCATCAGCATGTTGATCAGCGCGGTGTTGGCGACGGCGAACATCGTGATGAACGGGTAGATCTCGTCGATCGGGAGGTCGGGCGCGCCGATCTCCACGACCGTGAGCAGTGGCGTCTCGCTGGCGGCGAGCTCGCCGACGGGGACCAGCGCCACCGCGGTGATGGACACGAGCACGTAGATCAGGCCGGTGATCGACAAGCCGGTCAGCATGATCCGGGGGAACGTCGAGACCGGGTCCTTGGTCTCCTCCGCCATGTTGACCGAGTCCTCGAAGCCGACCATCGCGAAGAACGCGAGGGATGTCGCCGTCGTCACCGCGAGGAACACGTTCTTGTCGTCAGGCGTGTCGAACGCGACCACCCGCGAGAAGTCGGCGTTGCCCTGCGTCATGGCCCAGAGGCCGACGAACAGCACGAGCATGAGGCCGGTCAGCTCGACGAGGGTCAGGACCACGTTCGTCAGGATGCCGTGGGCGACGCCGCGCAGGTTGACCAGCGCGAGCACGACCATGAACAGCAGCGCGACGACAAGGATGCCGTTGTCGCCCAAGTCGAGCCCGAAACCCTGGTCGAGGCTGCGCGAGAAGACCCGCGACGCCGTCGACGCCGAGGTGATGCCGGACGACAGGACCGCGAAGGCGACCAGGAACGTCAGGAAGTGGATCCCGAACGCCTTGTGCGTGTAGAGCGCGGCGCCTGCGGCCTGGGGGTACTTCGTGACGAGCTCGAGGTACGAGAACGCGGTCAGCGTGGCGATGGCGAACGCGAGGAGGAACGGCAGCCATGCTGCGCCTCCGACCTCGCCGGCGACCTGACCGGTGAGGGCGTAGACGCCGGTCCCGAGGATGTCACCGACGATGAAGAGCAGGAGCAGCTTCGGGGTGAGGAAGCGCCTCAGCTCGGGAGGGCCGTCGGGGTCCGTTCTCGCGCTGTCGGTCATGGTGCCCCTCTCGTCGGCGTACCCACCACTGTCCCGCCGCACGCTGCACGCTGCAATACGGAACAAGGCATGGGTCGAACAGGTGTTCGATCACGGCTTATCCTGTGCGCGTGGGCACGAACAGACGGTACGGCAGCGACGAGCGCTCCGTCGCCCCCTCCGGAGCGAGCGGTGGTGTCCGGCACGTGTGGGTGCAGCTCAGTCGCTACGAGACCGATGCGTACCCGGGACTCGTCATCGAGTGGCGCCGCGAGTCGCAGGGTTGGGTCGCGCGGGTGGCGTTCGTCCCGGGTACGGCGGGGGAGGGGACCCTGGTCGAGCAGTGGGTGTCTGCCACGAAGCTCCGACCGGCGAGTCCGCAGGGCTGACGCGGGCGCAGTCAGGTGCCACTCGCGCTAGAGCAGCTCGGCCTGTGCGGCGGCGGCCAGCAGCGCGTCGAGGACGGCCGACACGGCGGGTCCTGGCTCGCGCCGGTTCTGGCGGTGGCGGGCGACGACGCGGCGCGACCCCAGGCCCGGCAGGGGGACGACCTCCACGCCCGACGGTGCGCCGTCCTTCAGCGCCAGCGCGGGCACCAGCGCGACGCCTTCGCCAGCGGCCACCAGGGCGTACGCCGCTTCGAAGCTCATGAACTGGTGCACCGTCCGCAGCCCGCCACCGAGCGTGGTTGCGAGGCGTTCGAGTGCACGAGCGGCGGCCGTCTGGCGCTCGGCGCCGAGCCAGGGCGCGTCGGCGAGGTCGCCGGCCTGTGCGGGTGTGGGGAAGGCGGTGGGGATGACGACGCGCCACGGCTCGTCGAGCAGGATCACGTCGTGCATGCCGCGTGGCGTCGTGGTCGGCGCGTCCTCATCCTGCTCGAGGAGGACGAGGTCCAGGTCGCCGGCGCGCAGGAGACGCAGTGCGTCGTCCGGCTCGTGCTCGGCGACCGTGAGCTCGATGCCGGGGAAGCCCTCGCGGACGGTCCCGAGCGCGGGCCCGACGACCGCCTGGATGGACGTCTGGAACGCCCCGAGGGCGACACGGCCGGAGACTTCGTCGCCCATCGTCGCGAGCGTCTTGCGAGCCTCCACGAGCTCGGCCTCGATGCGTTCGGCCGTCTCCGCCAGCACCCGTCCCTCCGGAGTGAGCGTGACCCCGCGCGGACCGCGTACGAGGACGTCGAGACCTTCCTCTGACTCGAGGCGGGCGATCTGCTGGGAGACCGCCGACGGTGTGACCTTCAACTCATCCGCGGCCGCCAGGATGCCGCCGGTGCGGTAGACGGCAAGGAGGAACGCGAGCCTGCGGGGGTCGATCGCTGCCATTCAGTAAGTCTAAATGCCGGATCAAGAAAGGGTCGATTGTGCTTAAGCCCCTCCGCACGCACACTGGGACATGTCGCCGCTCGTGGCCCAGGCCCGGTGGAGACACCTCCCTCATCCATGCACGACCCTCTCGGAGCTGCACATGTTCTCGGTCGCCGACTTCGTCACCGGCCTCGGCTGGTTCGGCGCTGTCGCGGGTGCCGCCGCGTACCTTCTCGTCACCCGCGGACGCTGGAGCGCGTCCTCGGCGCGCTACCAGAGCGCGAACCTGCTGGGCGCCGGCCTGATGGGCGGCGTCGCGGCGTTCAACGGAGTGTGGCCCTCTGCGGCAGCGAACCTGATCTGGGTCTTCATCGGAGGCCAGGCGCTGTGGATGATCGTCGCCAAGAAGCGGGGTGCCGTCGGCCCCGCCGCCGACCAGGTCTCGGTCGTCGATCTCGAGCCCCGCGAGGATGCCGCCGTCGTGGCAGCCACGGCGTCGGCGCCGGCCTCGGCCACCCCCCTCGCGTACGAGGCACACGTCCTCGACGAGGTCTGGGAGGAGCGCGACCCGACGCTGCAGATGACCGTCGACGAGCTCGTGTCGCTCACCGGTCGCAGGGTCCCCGCCGCCGCCTGACCGAACAGCGCGCGTCAGCTCCCCACCCTCGAGCTCGCCACTCCGCCAAGTGGGGCCGATAGAACCAGGTCTCGTCGGGGAGTCGGCCGAAGACCTTCGCCTCCACGTCGTTGATCAGGCTCACGAAGTCGTCGTGCGACCAGGGCTAGGCTCGGGCGATGGAGTGGTTTCCGTCCAAACCCACTATCGGGCAGGCCGTGTTCGGGACCTTGATGCTGTGCGCGCTCGCAGCTGTACCGCTGTACTGGTCGATCGATGAACCAGATCGAGGCAACCAAGTCTTCCTCTGGGTGTTCGGGTGCCTTGCCGGTGCGCTCGCCATCGTGAGGGCTGGAGTGGTTGTCCACCTCATGCTTGAACGACGGCGGCGCTGACGGGACCCGGTGCGTCCAGACGGATCGGGTCACCACCCTCGAGCTCGCCACTCCGCCAAGTGGGGCCGCTCGGCACCGAGCGTGGAGTCGTCGCCGTGGCCGGGATAGAACCACGTCTCGTCCGGCAGCCGGTCGAAGATCTTGGACTCCACGTCGTCGATGAGGCTGGCGAAGTCGTCGTGCGACCAGGTCTTGCCGACGCCGCCGGGGAAGAGCGAGTCGCCGGTGAACAGGTGCGGCATGCCCTCCGGGTCGTCGTACAGGAGCGCGATCGACCCGGGAGTGTGCCCGACGAGGTGGATGACCTCGAGCCGGGAGCGTCCGACCGCGACCTCGTCTCCGCCGACGAGCGCCGTGTCGACCGGCGCCCCGATCGCCTCGGCATCGTCGGCGCCCGCGAGCGTACGCGCGCCCGTCGCCTCGACGACCGCCGCGAGCGCCTGCCAGTGGTCGCCGTGACCGTGGGTGGTGACGACGGCGGCGAGACCGGCGTCCCCGATCACCTCGATCAGCGTCTCGGCATCGTTGGCGGCATCGACGAGGACCTGCTCGTCGGTGTGGCGGCAGCGCAGGACGTACGCGTTGTTGCTCATCGGCCCGACGGCGACCTTGGTGATGATGAGGTCCGCGAGCTCGTGGACGTCGGGCGTCCCGCCGACGGTGACCTTGCCGGTGTACGACATCGTGCTTCCTCCTGGAATCGCGTACGGCGCTGGCTCAGCGCCACGGTCCGAGCTCGGGCAGGTCGCCCGTCGTGGTCAGGGAGTCGCCGACGCGCCCGCGGGTGACCCAGGCGAGCAGGTCGGCCTGCGTGCCCGAGACCGTGCGTCCTCCGCCGTCGCCGACGCCGAAGCCCGAGTCGATCGCCCGCAGCGCCAGCGGCTCGCCGGCGCGGTCGGCGAGGCCGCCGGCGGCGTCGTGCAGGGCCAGGGAGACCCATCCGCCGGGCCACTGCTCGGGCTCGTACCCGAGGGCGAGGTCGTAGTGGTGGAGGATCACCTCGCCGGCGCGCAGCATCGGGATCCACGACCCGGGGATCTCGCGCCCGGGCCGGTGGGTGACGACGCGGGCCCAGGCCTCCTCCGGCAGCCGTCGCGCGGTGACGATCCAGCGGACGGACGCCTCGGTGAGGTCGTCGAGGAGGGCGTCGGCGCTGCGGTGCGCCCCCGCCTCGATGTCGGCGTCACGTGCGTCTCGCGAGGCGTACGCCGGTGTCTCCTCGCCGGTCTCCGCCCAGTGGAACAGGTTGCCGAGGGCGTCGGCATTGCGGGCGAGATGGGTGACGACGTGGCCGCGCGTCCAGCCGGGCAGCAGGCTCGGGGCGCGCATGTCTGCGTCGTCGAGCGCGTCGAGGGCCAGGAGCAGCTCGCCCGTGCGCGAGTCCACGAGGTCGATCACGTCGTTCGGCGTCGCCATGGGGCCAGCCTGTCAGATTCGCCAGATCGGACTTGTCAGACCCCGACAGTACGATTGACGAGGTGGGTCGAGCCCTGCCTGGCTGCGCCTGCAGCCCTGTCGTCAGACAGTCAATCCCTCGACCGGCGAGACCCCCAGGAAGGCTGATCACGTGGCAGATCGACTGCTCATCCGCGGCGCCCGCGAGCACAACCTCAAGGACGTCTCTCTCGAGCTTCCGCGTGACGCGATGATCGTCTTCACGGGCCTCTCGGGCTCCGGCAAGTCGTCGCTCGCGTTCGACACGATCTTCGCCGAGGGTCAGCGCCGCTACGTCGAGAGCCTCTCCGCGTACGCCCGTCAGTTCCTCGGGCAGATGGACAAGCCGGACGTCGACTTCATCGAGGGTCTCTCGCCGGCGGTCTCGATCGACCAGAAGTCGACCTCGCGCAACCCGCGGTCGACCGTCGGCACGATCACGGAGGTCTACGACTACCTCCGCCTCCTGTACGCCCGCATCGGCCACCCGCACTGCCCGACCTGCGGCGAGGCCATCACGAAGCAGACGCCGCAGCAGATCGTCGACCGGATCATGGAGATGGAGGAGGGCACCCGCTTCCAGGTCCTCGCGCCGGTGATCCGCGGACGCAAGGGCGAATACCTCGACCTCTTCCGGCAGCTGCAGTCCCAGGGCTACAGCCGCGCGCGGGTCGACGGCGTCGTGCACAACCTCGCCGACGAGCCGCCGACGCTGGCGAAGCAGAAGAAGCACCACATCGAGGTCGTCGTCGACCGCCTGTCGGTCAAGCCGACGTCGCAGCAGCGCATCACCGACTCCGTCGAGACGGCCCTCAACCTCGCGGACGGGCTGGTCCTCCTCGACTTCGTCGACCTCCCCGAGGACGACCTCGGGCGTGTGCGCCGCTTCTCCGAGAAGCTGGCCTGCCCCAACGAGCACCCCCTGGCCGTCGACGAGCTCGAGCCCCGCTCGTTCTCCTTCAACGCGCCGTTCGGCGCGTGCCCGGAGTGCAGCGGCCTCGGCACCCGCATGGAGGTCGACCCCGAGCTCGTCGTGCCCGACCCGTCGTTGTCCCTCGACGACGGCGCGATCGCCCCGTGGTCGGCCGCGCACGTCGCCGACTACTTCGGGCGCCTCATCGACGCGCTCGCCGAGGAGCTCGGGTTCACGACGGACACCCCGTACGAGGACCTGCCGACCGCCGCCCGCAAGGCGCTGCTCGAGGGCCACCCGACACAGGTGCACGTCCACTACCGCAACCGCTACGGGCGCGAGCGCTCCTACTGGAGCAGCTTCGAAGGCGTCATCCCCTACGTCGTACGCCGCCACGCCGAGGCCGAGTCCGACATGAGCCGCGAGCGGCTCGAGGGCTACATGCGCGAGGTGCCGTGCCCCGCGTGCGGCGGCACCCGTCTCAAGCCCGTGATCCTCGGCGTCACGACCCGCTCCGCGAGCCTCGGCGAGAAGAACATCGCCGAGGTCGCCGCGCTGTCGATCGACGAGGCTGCCCGCTACCTCGCCGACCTCGAGCTGTCCGAACGTGAGCGCCACATCGGCGAGCGGGTGCTCAAGGAGATCCACGAGCGCCTCCGGTTCCTCCTCGACGTCGGCCTCGACTACCTGTCGCTCGAGCGCACCGCCGGATCGCTGTCCGGTGGCGAGGCCCAGCGCATCCGGCTCGCGACGCAGATCGGCGCCGGCCTGGTCGGCGTGCTGTACGTGCTCGACGAGCCGTCCATCGGGCTGCACCAGCGTGACAACCACCGGCTGATCGAGACTCTGATCCGCCTGCGCGACCTCGGCAACACCCTGATCGTGGTGGAGCACGACGAGGACACGATCCGTGCCTCCGACTGGGTGGTCGACATCGGCCCGGGCGCCGGCGAGCACGGCGGCCAGGTGCTGGTGTCGGGACCGATCGACGCCCTGTACGAGTCCGAGGACTCGCTCACCGGCGCCTATCTCTCCGGCCGCAAGGAGATCGCGGTCCCCGCCGAGCGGCGGCCGCGGCGCGAGGGCCACGAGCTGGTGGTCCGCGGTGCTCGCGAGCACAACCTCCGCGGCATCGACGTCGCCTTCCCGCTGGGGCAGCTCGTCGCAGTGACAGGGGTGTCAGGGTCGGGCAAGTCGACCCTCGTCAACGACATCCTCTACACGTCGTTGGCCCGCACCCTCTACAACGCACGAACCATCCCCGGCCGCCACAAGGAGATCACGGGCGTCGAGCTGGTCGACAAGGTGATCCACGTCGACCAGTCGCCGATCGGTCGCACGCCTCGCTCGAACCCGGCCACCTACACCGGCGTCTGGGACCACGTCCGCAAGTTGTTCGCGGCGACGCCCGAGGCCAAGGTGCGCGGCTACCAGCAGGGCCGGTTCTCGTTCAACGTCAAGGGCGGCCGCTGCGAGGCGTGCTCCGGCGACGGCACCATCAAGATCGAGATGAACTTCCTGCCCGACGTCTACGTCCCGTGCGAGGTGTGCCACGGCGCCCGCTACAACCGCGAGACGCTCGAGGTCCACTACAAGGGCAAGACCGTCGCCGAGGTCCTCGACATGCCGATCGAGGAGGCGCTCGGGTTCTTCGAGGCCATCCCGGCGATCTCGCGCCACCTCAAGACGCTCGCCGAGGTCGGCCTCGGCTACGTCCGCCTGGGCCAGCCTGCGCCGACGCTGTCGGGCGGTGAGGCACAGCGCGTCAAGCTGGCCGCCGAGCTCCAGAAGCGACAGACCGGTCGCACCCTCTACGTGCTCGATGAGCCGACCACGGGCCTGCACTTCGAGGACATCCGCAAGCTGCTCGGTGTCCTCGGCCAGCTCGTCGACCAGGGCAACTCGGTGATCGTCATCGAGCACAACCTCGATGTGATCAAGACCGCAGACTGGCTGGTCGACATGGGCCCCGAGGGCGGATCCCGCGGCGGCACGCTGGTCGCTGCCGGCACCCCCGAGGAGGTCGCCGCCACGCCGGCGAGCTTCACGGGCCAGTTCCTCAAGCCGCTGCTCGAAGGGCGCGAGGCCAAGCAGCCGGTCACACAGCCCGCGCTCGATCTCGCACCGGTCGGTCGCACCCGCAAGGGCTCGGGCCGTACGGCGTCGGCGAAGGCCGCGCGTGCGTCGGCGCGAGAGGCGGCCAAGGCGGCGGCACCGGCCAAGGCGGCGGCACCGGCCAAGAAGGCGGTCGCTGCGAAGAAGGCAGCACCCGCCAAGAAGGCGGTCGCCAAGAAGGTCGCCGCCAAGAAGACGGCGAAGAAGTCGTCCTGACCGCACTCGCGAAGTTGCGGGCACCTCTCGGCTGTGGGGATCGTTGAACGTTCCACCGACTGCATCACCAACGAGAGGCGAGGCATGACCGACAACCGAAGCACGGCCAGCTCGATCCGGCGCCGCACCGTCATCCACGGAGCCGGCGCCGTCGGCGGGACGGTGGTCGCCGGAGGGCTCCTCGCAGCGTGCGGCTCGGACGGTGGGTCGTCGAGCGGCGAGACGAGCGCGCCGCCGGCCGAGAGCGCGACGTCGCCCGCACCCGAGGCGACGACCGAAGGCGGGGCTACCACGGGCGGCGGCACCGAGCTGGGCCCGGCGAGCGACGTGCAGGTGGGGAGCGGGCGCTTCTACGAGTCCGAGAAGGTCATCGTCACCCAGCCGACCGAGGGCACCTTCAAGGGGTTCTCCTCGGTCTGCACCCACCAGGGGTGCGCCGTGAGCATGGTCGAGGACGCCGTGATGATCTGCCCGTGCCACGGGAGCGAGTTCTCGATCTCCGACGGCGCGCCGTCGGAGGGCCCGGCGGAGCAGCCGCTGGAGTCGCGCGAGGTGCGCGTGGACGGCGACACGATCTTCTTGGTCTGACAGCGCCGTCACCTGTCGGAGCGCCCTCGTAGGGTGGTGCTTGTGGCAGATCCAGCGACGTACCGGCCCGCTCCGGGGTCCATCCCTGACGCGCCCGGCGTCTACCGGTTCCGCGACGAGCACCGTCAGGTGATCTACGTCGGCAAGGCGAAGTCGCTGCGGCCCCGCCTCTCGTCCTACTTCCAGGACATCGCAGGGCTGCACCCGCGCACCCAGCAGATGGTGACGACCGCTGCGAGCGTCGAGTGGACGGTGGTGTCCAACGAGGTCGAGGCGCTCCAGCTCGAGTACACGTGGATCAAGGAGTACGACCCGCGGTTCAACGTGAAGTACCGCGACGACAAGTCCTACCCGTGGCTCGCGGTCACCCTCAACGAGGAGTTCCCGCGAGTCACGGTCGGGCGGGGTGCCAAGCGCAAGGGCGTCCGTTACTTCGGCCCCTACAGCCACGCGTGGGCGATCCGCGAGACCGTCGACCTGCTGCTGCGGGTGTTCCCGATGCGCTCGTGCACCAACGGCGTCTTCAAGCGGTCCGCGCAGATCGGCCGCCCGTGCCTCCTGGGCTACATCGGCAAGTGCGCCGCACCCTGCGTGGGCCGCGTCTCGGAGGAGGAGCACCGGCAGATCGTCGACGACTTCTGCTCGTTCCTCGCCGGCAACACGACCACCTACATCAAGCGGCTCGAGCGCGAGATGAGGGCTGCGGCGGGGGAGCAGGAGTACGAGCGCGCCGCGCGCCTGCGCGACGACATCGATGCCCTCCGCAAGGCGCTCGACAAGAACGCCGTCGTCCTGGGCGATGCGACCGACGCCGACGTCATCGGGCTCGCCGACGACCCGCTCGAGGTCGGCATCCAGATCTTCTCCGTGCGCGGTGGGCGCATCCGCGGCCAGCGTGGCTGGGTGGCTGACAAGACCGACGACGCCGGTCCGGGCGAGATGGTCGAGCGGGCGATGATGAAGCTGTACGACGGCGAGCACGCCGACGCGATCCCGCGGGAGGTGCTCGTCCCCGCCCTGCCGGACGACGTCGATGCCGTCGCTGCCTGGCTGAGCCAGCAGCGGGGAAGCCGTGTGGCGGTCCGGGTTCCGCAGCGGGGCGACAAGCGCGCCCTGATGGAGACCGTCGAGCGCAACGCCAAGCAGTCGCTCGTGCTTCACAAGACGAAGCGCGCCAGCGACCTCACCACCCGCACACGCGCCCTCGAGGAGCTCCAGGCTGCGCTGGACCTGCCTGCGGCCCCGCTGCGGATCGAGTGCTACGACGTCTCCAACCTGCAGGGCACCGAGGTCGTCGCGTCGATGGTCGTCTTCGAGGACGGCCTGCCCCGCAAGTCCGAGTACCGACGCTTCGTCGTGCGCGGCGTCGACGGCCAGAACGACGTGGCGTCGATGCACGAGGTGATCACGCGACGCTTCCGGCGATACCTCGACGAGCGCGCTGCTCTCGCTGCACCCGAGCTCGGTGCCGACGACAACGACGGTCCCCAGCTCGTCGATCCCGACACCGGCAAGCCCCGCAAGTTCGCGTACGCACCGGGGCTCGTGGTCGTGGACGGCGGCCCTCCGCAGGTCGCTGCGGCCTACGCCGCGATGCGCGAGCTCGGCGTCGACGACATCCCGCTCTGCGGGCTCGCGAAGCGGCTCGAGGAGGTGTGGCTGCCCGACACTGATTCGACCGACGGAGGGGACCCGGTGATCCTGCCCCGCACCAGCGAGGGCCTCTATCTCCTCCAGCGGGTGCGAGACGAGGCACACCGGTTCGCGATCACCCACCACCGCGGGCGGCGTTCGCGCACCATGGTGGAGAGTGTGCTCGACGACGTGCCGGGTCTCGGCGAGGTCCGGCGCAAGGCATTGCTCCGACGGTTCGGCTCGCTCAAGAAGCTCCGGGCTGCGAGCGTCGACGAGATCGCGGAGGTGCCGGGCTTCGGGCCGCGCACCGCTGCGGCCGTGGTCGACGCCCTCACCGCTGCGGGGGCGGCGCCGGTGGCCCCTGCGGTCAACATGACAACAGGCGAGATCCTTGAGGAGGGGTCGTGACAGTCTCGGGAACCAGCACGTCCGGCGTGGACGAGATCGTCGTCGTGACCGGCATGACCGGCGCAGGCAGGAGCACGGTTGCGAAGGTCCTCGAAGACCTCGGCTACTTCGTCGTCGACAACCTGCCTCCGCAGCTGCTCGGCGACACGGTCGCGCTCTTCGGCCAGAACCACGTCGCGACACGCATCGGCGTGGTCGTGGACGCACGCTCTCGGCAGTTCTTCCCCGCGCTCGCGGGCGCGCTCGAGGGGCTGCGCGACAAGGGCCTGCGCACGACCGTGATCTACGTCGAGGCTGCGGACGAGGTCCTCGTACGCCGTCAGGAGGCCGCACGCCGCCCGCACCCCCTCCGCACCGAGGGTCGTCTGGTCGACGGCTTTCGGGTCGAGCGTGAGCTGCTGCGCGACCTGCGCTCGAGGGCCGATCTCGTGATCGACACCACCCGCCTGAACGTCCATCAGCTCTCGGCGCGGGTTTCCGCGGCGTTCGAGGATCCCGAGAGTCACCCCTTGCGGGCCACGATCGTGTCGTTCGGCTTCAAGTACGGCATCCCGGTGGACGCCGACATGGTCGCCGACATGCGGTTCCTTCCGAACCCGTTCTGGGTCGATGCGCTGCGGCCGCTGAGCGGGCTCGACGCCGCCGTCAGCGACTACGTCCTGGGCCAGCCTGACGCACTCCCGTTCCTCGACCAGTACGAAGCGCTTCTCGCCACCCTCACCGATGGATTCGTCCGCGAGAACAAGCGCTTCCTGTCGCTCGCGATCGGCTGCACCGGCGGCCGTCACCGCAGCGTCGCGATGGCGGAGGCCCTCGCTGAGCGCCTGAGGTCGCACGACGTGCGCACGCTGGTCGTCCACCGCGATCTGGGGCGCGAATGAGTTCCCCTGCGCGCCGCTCCGCGCCTGTCGGTTCACCGACGACCCAGCACAAGGTGGTCGCGATGGGAGGCGGTCACGGTCTCGCGGCGAGCCTGTCCGCGCTGCGTTTCCTGCCCAGCGAGATCACGGCCGTCGTGACCGTCGCGGACAACGGTGGGAGCTCTGGCAGGCTCCGCGACGAGCTGGGGGTCCTGCCGCCCGGCGACCTGCGCCAGGCTCTCGCGGCGCTGTGCGGCGACGACGAGTGGGGACGGACGTGGGCCCGTGTGCTGCAGCACCGCTTCGACAGCGCCGGAGATCTCGGCGGGCACGCCGTCGGCAACCTCCTCATCGTCAGCCTCTGGGAGCTGCTCGGGGATCACGTCGACGGGCTCGACTGGATCGGCCGGCTCCTCGGCGCGCGCGGACGGGTGCTCCCGATGAGCTCGATCCCGCTCGACATCGAGGCGACCGTGCGCCAGCCCGACGGCCGGGTCACCGAGATCCGCGGGCAGGCGGAGGTCGCCACCACCGCGGGCGAGGTGATGAGCGTCAGGCTCGACCCGACCGATCCGCCGGCGTCGCTCCCGGCGCTGCAGGCGGTCCGGGACGCCGACTGGGTCGTCGTGGGGCCCGGGTCGTGGTTCACGAGCGTCCTCCCGAACCTCCTGGTCCCTGACCTTTCGCGTGCGCTGCACGAGACCCAGGCGCGGCGGATGCTTGTGCTCAACCTCGAGGCGCAGCGGGGTGAGACCGAAGGCTTCTCGCCCCAGCGCCACCTCGAGGTGATCGGCGCGCACGCCCCCGACCTTCGCATCGACGTGGTCCTCGCCGACCGCGACTCCGTCGACGACGTGACCCGACTCAGCGCCGCCGCCAAGGATCTCGGCGCGGCGCTGGTGCTGGAGAGCGTCGCTCGTGGAGACGGCTCGGCCCAGCACGATCCGCTGCGCCTCGCCGCGACGTACGAACGCATCATGCGGCTCCCGCTGTGAGGGGCCGGACCGGCTCTCCCGTACCACTCGGGTGGTCGTGCGCGAGCGCCTCCATGGAGCCACGGCAGGACCGACGCACGCGTACAGTGGCGCAGGAGGATCCGCGCCAGGGGCCGGCGTGGACGTTCAGAGGAGTACGCGTATGGCGATGACCGCACAGGTGAAGTCCGAGCTGTCGAGCACGTCGGTCACGAAGGCGTGCTGTCGCAAGGCGGAGGTCTCGTCGCTGCTGAGGTTCGGCGGCGGTCTGCACCTCGTCAGCGGCACGATCGTCGTCGAGGCGGAGGTCGACACCGGTGCGGCCGCTCGGCGGCTGCGCAACGACATCGCCGACGTCTACGGGCACGCGAGCGAGGTCCAGGTGCTGCAGGGGAGCGGCATCCGGAAGGGCACCCGCTGGGTCGTCCGGGTGACGCGTGACGGCGCCGCGCTCGCCCGCCAGACCGGGCTGCTCGACGGCGCCAACCGCCCGATCCGCGGTCTGCCGCCGCAGGTCGTCTCCGGCGCCACGTGCGACGCGGTGGCGGCGTGGCGCGGCGCGTTCCTGGCGCGCGGATCGCTGACCGAGCCCGGCCGCTCCTCGGCGCTCGAGGTGACCTGCCCTGGCCCGGAGGCGGCGCTGGCGCTCGTGGGTGCCGCTCGTCGGCTCGGCATCCAGGGGAAGGCACGCGAGGTCCGCGGGGTCGACCGGGTCGTGATCCGCGACGGCGAGGCGATCGGCGCGCTGCTCACCCGGCTCGGGGCGCACGAGTCGCTGCTGGCGTGGGAGGAGCGCCGGATGCGCCGCGAGGTGCGGGCCACGGCCAACCGCCTCGCGAACTTCGACGACGCCAACCTGCGCCGCTCCGCGCGTGCCGCGGTCGCCGCCGGAGCACGGGTCCAGCGGGCGCTGGAGATCCTCGCCGACGACATCCCCGACCACCTCAAGACCGCGGGCCGGTTGCGCGTCGAGCACAAGCAGGCGAGCCTGGAGGAGCTGGGTCAGCTCCACGACCCGGCGCTCACGAAAGATGCGATCGCGGGCCGGATCCGGCGCCTGCTGGCCATGGCGGACAAGCGGGCCGCCGAGCTCGGGATCCCCGACACCGAGGCGAGTCTCACCGACGAGATGCTGGCCGACGGGGCGTGATCTCAGGCCCCGACGCCCTGTGCGTGGCCGTCGGGAGGCCGCGATAGGGTCGTATCGATCGTGAAAGTCGATCAAACAACCCTGATGAGTGATCCTCGAAGGAGAGCGTCGTGACCGTGCGCGTAGGTATCAACGGATTCGGCCGCATCGGCCGCAACTTCTTCCGGGCCGCACTGGCCTCGGGCGCAGAGTTCGAGATCGTCGCCGTGAACGATCTGACCGACAACAAGACCCTCGCGACCCTTCTCAAGTACGACTCGATCCTGGGTCGCCTCTCCGAGGACGTCTCCTACGACGAGACGTCGATCACCGTCGGCGGCCGCAGCATCAAGGCGTTCGAGGAGCGCGACCCGTCGGCTCTGCCGTGGGGCGACCTCGGCGTCGACATCGTCATCGAGTCGACCGGCTTCTTCACCGACGCCACCAAGGCCCAGGCGCACATCGACGCCGGTGCCAAGAAGGTGCTGATCTCCGCGCCCGCCAAGAACGAGGACCTGACGGTCGTCATGGGCGTCAACGAGAACCTGTACGACCCCGCGTCGCACAACATCGTCTCCAACGCGTCGTGCACGACCAACTGCCTCGCGCCGATGGCGAAGGCGCTCAACGACGGCCTCGGCATCGAGCGTGGCCTGATGACGACGATCCACGCCTACACGCAGGACCAGAACCTCCAGGATGGTCCCCACTCGGACCTCCGCCGTGCGCGTGCCGCCGCCCTCAACATCGTCCCGACCTCGACCGGCGCTGCGAAGGCCGTCAGCCTCGTCCTCCCCGAGCTCAAGGGCAAGCTCGACGGCTACGCCCTCCGTGTCCCGGTTCCGACCGGCTCCGCGACCGACCTCACCTTCACCGCCTCGCGCGAGACGTCGGTCGAGGAGGTCAACGCGATCGTCAAGGCTGCCGCCGAGGGACCGCTCAAGGGCTTCCTCGTCTACACCGAGGACCCGATCGTCTCGACCGACATCGTCACCGACCCGGCGTCGTGCATCTTCGACTCCGGCCTGACCAAGGTCATCGGTGACCAGGTCAAGGTCGTCGGCTGGTACGACAACGAGTGGGGCTACTCCAACCGCCTCGTCGACCTCACCTCGTACGTCGGCTCGTCGCTCTGAGCGACACCTCGATCAGGTTCGTGCCACACCTCTCCTGGGGAGCCATGTGAAGACCATCGACGACCTCGGTGACCTGCGCGGCAAGCGCGTTCTCGTCCGTAGCGACCTGAACGTCCCGCTCGACGGCGCCACCATCACCGACGACGGTCGCGTCCGCGCGAGCGTCCCGACGATCCGCCGCCTCGCCGATGCGGGCGCCAAGGTCGTCGTGACCGCGCACCTCGGTCGTCCCAAGGGCGCGCCGGACCCGGCCTTCTCGCTGGAGCCGGTCGCGGTGCGGCTGGCCGAGGTGCTCGGTCAGGACGTCGCGTTCGCGAGCGACACCGTCGGCGCATCCGCGCACGAGGTCGTCGCCGCTCTCGGCGACGGTGAGGTGGCCGTCCTCGAGAACGTCCGCTTCAACGCGGGGGAGACGAGCAAGGACGACGCCGAGCGTGGTGCGTTCGCCGACCAGCTCGCCGAGCTCGCCGACGCGTTCGTGTCGGACGGCTTCGGGGTGGTGCACCGCAAGCAGGCCAGCGTGTACGACATCGCCGAGCGGCTCCCGGCGGCAGCCGGCGGGCTCGTGCTGGCCGAGGTCGAGGTGCTCAAGCGGCTGACCGAGGATCCCGAGCGCCCCTACACGGTCGTCCTCGGCGGATCCAAGGTCTCCGACAAGCTCGGGGTCATCGACAACCTGATCGAGAAGGCCGACGCCCTGCTGATCGGTGGCGGGATGGTCTTCACGTTCCTCGCTGCACAGGGCCACGACGTCGGCACCTCCTTGCTCGAGTCGGACCAGATCGACACGGTCAAGGGCTACCTCGCCCGCGCCGCCGAGAAGGGCGTGGACATCGTCCTGCCGACCGACATCGTGGTGGCCCCGGCGTTCTCCGCCGACGCTCCTGCAACCACCGTCGCTGCCGACGCGATCCCGTCCGACCAGATGGGTCTCGACATCGGGCCCGAGTCCGGTGCGGCGTTCGCACGTCTCGTGGCCGGGTCTCGGACGGTCTTCTGGAACGGTCCGATGGGTGTGTTCGAGTTCGCGGCGTTCGCGGCCGGCACGAAGGCCGTCGCCCAGGCCCTGACCGAGGTCGACGGGCTGTCGGTCGTCGGAGGTGGCGACTCTGCTGCGGCGGTGCGCCGCCTCGGCTTCGACGACGACCAGTTCGGCCACATCTCGACCGGCGGTGGCGCGTCGCTCGAGTTCCTTGAGGGACGCGAGCTCCCCGGCCTGCAGATCCTGGAGGGATGACGACCATGGCGCAGCAGCAGCGTGTCCCGCTCATCGCGGGCAACTGGAAGATGAACCAGAACCACCAGGAAGCGGTGGTCCTGGTCCAGAAGCTGTCCTGGGTGCTCCAGGACAAGAAGCACGACTACGAGCGGGTCGAGGTGACCGTCGTCCCGCCCTTCACCGACCTTCGCAGCGTGCAGACGATCGTCGACGGCGACCGCATGCGGATCACCTACGGCGCCCAGGACGTGTCCGTCCACGACGCCGGCGCCTACACCGGCGAGATCTCGGCGTCGATGCTCGCGAAGCTCGGCTGCTCGTACGTCGTCGTCGGCCACTCCGAGCGTCGCGAGTACCACGGCGAGGACGACGCGCTCGTCGCCGCCAAGGCACTGAAGGCGATCGACGCCGGGATGACCCCGATCGTGTGCGTCGGCGAGGGTCTCGACATCCGCAACGAGGGCACCCACGTCGCTCACTGCACCCAGCAGGTCGAGGGTTCCCTCGCCGGGCTCAGCCCCGACCAGGTCGCCGAGGCGGTCATCGCGTACGAGCCGGTGTGGGCCATCGGCACCGGTGAGGTCGCCACCCCCGAGGACGCGCAGGAGGTCTGCGAGGCCATCCGTGCGCAGGTCGCCAAGACGTGGTCTTCGCAGGCGGCGGAGCGGGTGCGTATCCTGTACGGAGGATCGGTGAAGGCAGCGAACGCTGCCGCTATCATGGCTCAGCCCGACGTGGACGGAGCTCTGGTCGGCGGCGCGAGCCTCCAGGCGGAGGAGTTCGCCGCCATCTGCCGGTTCTACGACCTCCCCGATCTGTCCGGCGTGGCCTGAGCCACGCCTGACCGTACGACGCGACCAAAGGACGATCCTCGTGATCCTCACCTTCTCGATCCTGCTCATCCTGTCGAGCCTCCTGCTCATCGTCCTCGTGCTCATGCACAAGGGCCGCGGCGGAGGTCTCTCGGACATGTTCGGCGGCGGGGTCTCGAGCAGCCTCGGTGGCTCCTCGGTCGCCGAGCGCAACCTCGACCGCATCACGGTCGGCACGGCAGTGATCTGGGCGATCAGCGTGGTCGCCCTCGGTCTGCTCTTCAAGTGGAGCTGACCCACTTTTCTTGATCGCGGCACCTCGACCCGGGGTGCCGCGCCGTTTTACACTTCTGATCGACCCGGCACGCGCCGGTGCTGATCACTGCGACGAGGGGCGAGGAGTCCATAGGTGTCAGGCGGTGCCATTCGAGGGAGTCGGGTCGGTTCGGGCCCGATGGGGGAGGCCGAGCGCGGGGACGCCGCGCCGCGTCAGGCGATCTCCTTCTTCTGTTCCAACACGCACACCACGGTGCTGAGCTTCGCGATCGAGGCGGAGGTGCCCGAGTCCTGGGACTGCCCCCGTTGCGGTCTTCCGGCGAGCCAGGATCACGAGAACCCGCCGACGGCTCCGAAGATCGAGCCCTACAAGACGCACCTCGCCTACGTGAAGGAGCGCCGTAGCGACGACGAGGCCGAGCAGATCCTCACCGAGGCGCTCGAGACGCTGCGGGCGCGACGCGCGCGCGGCGAGGTCATCTACTGATCCGAGCCGACGCGACCTGAGGCGTTGCGGATCGACGTCCGACCAGGGTTCTGGTCGTGATGTCGATGCGCAGCGCCTCAGATCATGTCGGGGGAAGGCGTGACGCCGCGCCCTCGTCGAGCATCCAGAGTGTCTGCTCGGTGCCGCGTACGCCGGCGGCCGGTGTCTCCGTGAGATCGCCGTCGCGCAGGGCACGGGCCACGGCATCGGCCTTGCCGTCGCCGGAGACCAAGAGCCAGATCTCGCGGCCGCGGTTCAGCGCGGCGAACGACAGGCTGATCCGCGCTGGCGGCGGCTTGGGCGAGTCGGCCTCGGCGATCGTGTCGCGGTCGAGCACGCTCAGCGACGGTTTCCCTGGGAACAACGAGGCGACGTGGCCGTCCGGACCGACGCCGAGCATGACGATGTCGAACACGCGGTCACGGACCACGTCGGCGTAGGCGTCTGCGGCCGCATCGAGCCCGCCGGAGCCGTCGTCCGCCCCCATGGCGTGGACACGTGCTGGATCGACGTCGACGTGGTCGAGCAGGGCGCGGCGGGCCTGGCCCTCGTTGCGGTCGGAGCTGTCGGCGGCGACGAACCGCTCGTCGCCCCAGAACAGCTCGACGCGGGACCAGTCGACGCGGTCGCCCGATCGTTCAGCCACCTCGCGGTGCACCTTGTCGGCGATCGTGCCGCCGGTGAGCACGACGCTCGGGATGTGCCCTTGCGCCTGCAGAGCCGCGAGCGTCGAGACCAGCTGGTCGGCGACTGCCCCTGCGAGGCTGTCGGCGTCGCGCTCGACGAGGACCTCGGCGCCGGCGCTCATCGGGTGCGCTCCGACTTCGCGCCGGCCTTGGCGCTGGGCTTCCCGGCCTTCGGCGCGCCTGCCTTCGGCGCACCGGTCTTCGCGGTGCCGGTCTTCGCGGTGCCGGTCTTCGTGGTCTTCGCAGGGGTGGCCTTCGCGGCCTTCGCCGCCTGCTTCGGGGCGGGCTTCTTCGCGGTCCGCCCGCCACGGGACTCCCGCTTCAGGAGGTGATCGATCGTGTCGCGGTAGATGTCGTCCTCGTCGAGCCGACGCAGGTCCTCTGCCAGCAGCTCGGCGGTCGGGCGCCTTCGCAGCGCGACGGTGCGGTCCGCCTCCCCGGGGACGACGAAGCGGCCGTTGCGTCCGTCGTGCCGCACGACCGCCACGTCGCCGATCGTCGAGTGCAGCCGTACCTCGGTGATCCCCGGGCCCCGGGAGACGTGCTGCTCGACGGGCACCTTGAGCCGCGACTCGAGCCACGCGGCGAGCAGGTCGGCGCTCGGGTTGCCCCGCTCGGCGATCACGGTCCCGGCCGTCACCTTGAGCTCCACCTGGTCGAGCGCGGCGGCCAGCAGTGCCCGCCACGGTGTCAGGCGGGTCCAGGCGAGATCGGTGTCGCCGGGCTGGTAGGCGCGGGCGACCCGGATCATCGCCGCGTGCCGGGTGCGGGACGAGGCGGCCGCGTCGGTGATCCGACGCGTCGCCAGCGACCCCAGCGGGTCCTGGGCCGGCGCCTTGGGAGCGGATCCGGGCCACCACGCGACGACGGGGGAGTCGGGCAGCAGGAGCGGGAGGACCACGCCCTCCGCGTGCTGCGTGAGCTCACCGCTCATCCGCAGGATCACGGACTCGCCCGCGCTGTCGTTGCCGATCCGGACCTGCGCGTCGAGGCTCGCGGGCCCACGCTTCTCGCGCAGGATCACCCCGAGCACACGTGCGGGGTGCTCACGGGAGATGACCCGCGACGCCCGCATCGCGTCGTAGTAGCGCGCCTCGTCCGTGACGACGATCAGCGTGAGCACCATGCCCATCGCGGGGCTCCCGGCGGCGATGCGTGCCTTCACCAGGGCTGCAGCGACGGCACTGGCGCTGGTGTCGTTCAGGTCGACCTTCATCGCTCTCCTCGGTCCTCGCTGCTGCTCACCGTGCTCCTCGTGCTCGCGGTGCGGGCGGCGTACGCGACGTCATGGACGCCGCCACGCCCGCCCGTCACGCTCCAGCATCGCGTCGGCCGACGCGGGGCCCCACCCTCCGGACGGGTACGCGTCGGGCTGGTCTGAGCCCTTCTCCGACTGCTTCGCCCAGTATTCGATGATCGGGTCGAGGATCTTCCACGAGAGCTCGACCTCCTCCTGCTGCGGGAACAGCGGCGGGTCCCCGAGGAGGACGTCCAGGATCAGGCGCTCGTACGCCTCGGGGCTGGACTCGACGAACGTGCCGCCGTAGGCGAAGTCCATGTTGACGTCACGCAGCTCCATCGCCGTGCCGGGCACCTTCGAGCCGAAGCGCACCGTCACACCCTCGTCGGGCTGGATGCGCATGACGATCGCGTTCTGGGTCAGCTCGCTGGTGTCGTACTTCGCGAACGGCTGGTGCGGGGCTCGCTTGAACACCACGGCGATCTCGGTGACCCGTCGCGCCAGGCGCTTGCCGGTACGGAGGTAGAACGGCACGCCGGCCCACCGTCGCGTCTCGATGTCCAGCCGGATGGCGGCGTACGTCTCGGTGGCCGACGTCGCGGGGATGTCCTCCTCGTCGAGGTATCCGCGGACCTTGAGGCCACCGGCCCAGCCGGCGACGTACTGGCCGCGCGCGGTGTGGAGGTCCATCCGCTCCGGCGGTCGCGCCTGCGCGAGAACCTTCTGCTTCTCGAGGCGCAGGCTCCGTGCGCTGAACGAGACCGGCGGCTCCATCGCGACCAGGGCCATCAGCTGGAGGAGGTGGTTCTGGATGACGTCGCGTGCGGCGCCGATGCCGTCGTAGTAGCCGGCGCGGCCACCGATGCCGACGTCCTCGGCCATCGTGATCTGGACGTGGTCGACGTAGTGCGCGTTCCAGACCGGCTCGAACAGCTCGTTGGCGAAACGGAACGCCAGGATGTTCTGGACGGTCTCCTTGCCGAGGTAGTGGTCGATCCGGAACACGGCCTCGGGCGGGAAGACGTCGGACACGACGTCGTCGAGCTCGATCGCGCTCTCGAGATCGTGCCCGAACGGCTTCTCGATCACCACACGACGCCACGAGTCGGCGCGCGGGTCGGCCAGTCCGTGCTTCTTGATCTGTCCGACGACCGTGGCGAAGAACCCGGGCGGGATCGACAGGTAGAACGCGTAGTTGCCGCCGGTGCCTCGCTCGAGATCGAGGTCCTCGACCGTCTTCACGAGCTGCTCGAAGGCCTCGTCGTCGTCGAACGATCCGGAGACGAAGCGGAAACCCTCCGCGAGCTGTCGCCAGACCTCCTCACGGAACTCCGTGCGCGCATAGCGCTTGACCGACTCGTAGACGACCTCCGCGAAGTCCTGGTCCTCCCACTCGCGCCGGGCGAACCCGACCAGGGAGAAGCCCGGCGGCAGGAGACCGCGGTTCGCGAGGTCGTACACGGCGGGCATGAGCTTCTTGCGCGACAGGTCGCCGGTGACGCCGAAGATCACCAGGCAGCTGGGGCCGGCGATCCGGGGCAGGCGCCGGTCCTCCGGCTGGCGGAGCGGGTTCACGTACGGCGCGGGGCCACCGCGCCCGGCGCGGCTCACGCGATCGCTTCCCGCAGCGTGGATCGGGCTGCGTCGGAGCCATCGAGGTGCAACCGCAGCACGGGGCGGCCGTGGTCCGTCAGCACACCGGCGTCACCGACGGCCTGCGCGAGCAGGAACTCGCCGAAGGTGAACGGGCGCCCGGGCACCGCGAGATCCTGGTCGGGATCGCCGGTGACCTGGAGGTAGACGCCGGTCGCCGGACCGCCCTTGTGGTACTGGCCGGTCGAGTGGAGGAAGCGAGGCCCCCAGCCGAACGTCGTCGGGCGCCCGGTCCGGGAGGCAAGGGTGTCGCGTGCATCGGCCAGCTCGACCTGCCGGAACCGGTCGAGGTAGGCCTGGACGGCGACGTAGCCGTGCTCGGGGTCGAGCTCGTCGAGCAACGACGCGACCGCCGTACGGACGCTGGTGGCGTCCTCGGGGAGCCAGCCCGTGTAGTCGTAGACGGTGATGCCGCCGTCGGTGAACACCGCGACCGGCGCCTCCGACGACCCCTCGAGCATCGCGCGTGCGGCCTGCTTGGCGCTCTCGACGTCGGGCTGGTCGAAGGGGTTGATCCCGATCAGCCTGCCCGCGACTGCCGTCGTGTACTCCCAGAGGACGAACAGCGCACCGAGCGGCGCGTCCACCGCGAACGCGTAGCCCGACGCCGGCACCGGGTGGTCCTCCGACATCGGCCCGATCATGCCGAGCACCTCGTCGGCGGTGCTCGGGTCGGCGTTCGGGGCGTCGGGGCTCGCGACGACGACGGGGAGGATGCCCCGACCCTGCTTGCCGGTCGACTCGGCGACCAGCTGCTCGGCCCAGTCGCCGAAGCCGGCATTCGCCGAACCCGCGTCGGCGAGCACGAGCTTGTCGACACCCGACTGGTTGGCAAGGCCGAGCAGAGCGCCGAGCACCAGTGCCGGGTTGGTCTCGTCGTCGGCAGCGACGTCCTCGGCGATCTCGTCGGCCTGCTGGAGGAGGCCTGCGATGTCGGCACCAGCGAGCCCGCTCGGCACGAGACCGAACGCGGTCAGCGCCGAGTAGCGGCCACCGATCTGCGGGTCGGCGTGGAAGACGCGGTATCCCTTGCCGGTCGCCTCGGCATCGAGCGGCGAGCCCGGGTCGGTGACGACCACGATACGGGCGGCCGGATCGATGCCGGCCACCTCGAACGCGTGCTCGTACGCGCGCCGCTGGCTGTCGGTCTCCACGGTGCCGCCGGACTTGCTCGAGACCACGACGACCGTGCGCTCGAGGTCCACGGCGATCGCCTCGCGGACCATGTCGGGGTCGGACGAGTCCAGCACCGTCAACGGGACGCCCGCGGTCGCGCAGATCACCTCCGGGGCGAGCGACGAACCGCCCATCCCGCACAGGACCACGCGGTCGACACCCGCCGTACGGAGCTCCTCGCGCAGCGCCTCGACCTGGGCCACCAACGGCACCGACGTGACGTGCAGGTCGGTCCACCCGAGACGCTTGCTCGCCTCGTCCTCGGCCTCGGGTCCCCACAGCGTGGCGTCGTGCTCGGAGATCCGGCTGGCGACCCGGTCCGCGACGAGCTGCTCGATGACCGCATCGAGGGACCCCTCGTCGGGGTAGGCGAGGCCGAGCTCGAAGCCGGCCGGAACAGGTGCGTCGTCTGTCTCCACCGATTCTCCCTCCGTGGTCAGCCGCGGCGTCCGCGAGCTGCCGTCAGCTGATCCTGCACCGTCCGGACCAGGTCGGCCCACGACGACTCGAACTTCTCGACGCCCTCGGACTCCAGCGTGACCATGACGTCGTCGTAGTCGACCCCGACCTCGGCGAGCGAACGGACGAGCTGCTCGGCCTGCTCGGCGTTGCCGGAGAGCTTGTCGCCCTCGACCTCACCGTGGTCGGCGAACGCCCGCATCGTCGCGCCCGGCATCGTGTTGACGGTGTTCGGGCCGACCAGCTCGGTCACGTACAGCGTGTCCGGGTAGTCGGGGTTCTTCACGCCCGTCGACGCCCACAGCGGACGCTGTCGGTTCGCGCCCTGGGCCTCGAGCGCCCTCCAGCGGTCGGAGGCCGAGAACTCCTCGTACACGGCGTAGGCGAGACGCGAGTTCGCGATGCCCGCCTTGCCCTTGAGGGCGAGCGCCTCCTCCGTGCCGATCGCGTCGAGGCGCTTGTCGACCTCGCTGTCGATGCGGCTGACGAAGATCGAGGCGACCGACTGCACGTCGGAGATGTCGACGCCGTCGGCGATCGCGTGCTCCAGCCCCGACGCGTACGCATCGAGCACCCCGCGATAGCGGTCGAGCGAGAACAACAACGTCACGTTGACGCTGATGCCGGCGCCGATGGTCGCGGCGATCGCCGGCAGACCCTCCTGCGTCGCCGGGATCTTGATGAAGACGTTCGGCTCGCCCACCTTGTCCCAGAGCTTGCGTGCCGAGGCGATGGTCTCGTCGGTGTCGTACGCCAGCGTCGGGTCGACCTCGAGCGACACGCGCCCGTCGACGCCGTCGGTCGCGTCGTACACCGGACGCAGGATCCGCGCCGCCTGACGCACGTCAGTCGTCGTCAGCTCGAAGATCGCGTCGGCGACGGTGGTCTGCGGGTCGGCAGCCAGCCCCTCGTCGAGCTGCGGCTCGTAGCGTGCGCCCTCCTTCATCGCCGAGGCGAAGATGGTCGGGTTGCTGGTCACGCCGACCACGTGGTCCTCGTCGACGAGCCTCTGCAGCTCTCCGGTCTCGGTCAGCTCTCGCGACAGGTCGTCGAGCCAGATCGACACGCCTGCCTCGCTGAGGGTCTTCAGTCGGTCGCTCATCGCGTTCTCCGTCCGTCGGGACGCCGGTGGGGTTTCGGCGTCGCTCAGTGGTTGGTCTGCGGGAGGATGGTGCCCATCGGCCTGGCGAACACGCCCACACCGCCGGTGTGCCCGGATGCCGCGATGCTCTCCTTCGCGGCGGACACGACCGCTTCCGCAGTGATCCCGAACTCGTCGTACAGGGTCTCGTACGCCGCCGACGCGCCGTAGTGCTCGATGCCCACGATGCGTCCCGCGTCACCGACGACCTCGCGCCAGCCCTGAGCGATGCCCGCCTCGACGCTCACGCGTGCGCGGACGTGCGGCGGGATCACGGAGTCGCGGTAGGCCTCGGTCTGGCCGTCGAACCACTCGCGGCACGGCATCGACACGACGCGCGCGGCGATGCCCTCGGCGGCGAGCTGCTCACGCGCCGCAACCGCCAGCTGGACCTCCGAGCCGGTGCCGATCAGTACCACGTCCGGGTCGCCGTCGGTGTCGAGCAGGACGTAGCCGCCCTTGGTCGCCTCCGACGCCTCGGCGTAGCCGTCGGTCCCGCGGGGGAAGACGGGCAGGTTCTGCCGGCTGAGCGCGAGCCCGGCCGGGTGCGTGGGGGACTCGAGGACCTTCTTCCACGCGACGATCGTCTCGTTGGCGTCAGCGGGTCGGATCACGTCCAGGCCGGGGATCGCCCGCAGCGCGGCCAGGTGCTCGATCGGCTGGTGCGTGGGGCCGTCCTCGCCGAGCCCGATGGAGTCGTGCGTCCACACGTAGGTGACGGGCAGCTGCATCAGGGACGCGAGCCGCACCGACGGGCGCATGTAGTCGGAGAAGACGAGGAACGTGCCGCCGTACGGGCGTGTGGGGGAGTGCAGCGCGATGCCGTTGAGGATCGCCCCCATGCCGTGCTCGCGGATGCCGAAGTGCAGCACGCGGCCGTACCAGTCGCCGGAGAACATCTTGGTCGCGTGCTCGGGCGGGAGGAACGACGGCTGGCCCTTGGGCGTGGTGTTGTTGGAGCCGGCGAGGTCGGCGGAACCGCCCCACAGCTCGGGCAGGACCGGTGCGGCCGCGGTGAGGAACGCACCGGAGGCCACGCGGGTGGCGACACCCTTCGGGTCGGCCTCGTACGTCGGCAGGTCGGTGTCCCAACCCTCGGGGAGCTCGCGCGCCTCGAGACGGTCGTACAGCGCGGCAGCCTCAGGGTTGGCCTCGCGCCATGCGGCGTACTGCACGTCCCACTCGGCCTGCTGCTGCTCGCCGCGGGTCACGGCCTGACGCGTGTGCGCGAGGACCTCGGGGGAGACCTCGAACGTCTTGTCGGGGTCGAACCCCAGGATCTCCTTGGTCTTCGCGATCTCCTCGTCGCCGAGCGCCGAGCCGTGAGAGGCGCCGGTGCCCTGCTTCGTCGGCGCGGGCCAGGCGATGATCGTCTTCAGAGCGATGAAGCTGGGCCGGTCGGTGACCGAGCGCGCCTCCTGCAGCGCGTCCCAGAGTGCGTCGACGTTCTCGTCGTAGCCGGTGCCGCCGTTGGTCCAGTCGACCAGCTGCACGTGCCAGCCGTACGACTCGTACCGCTTCACGACGTCCTCGTTGAACGCGACCGCGGTGTCGTCCTCGATGGAGATGCGGTTGTCGTCCCAGATCAGCGTCAGGTTGCCGAGCTGCTGGGTGCCGGCGAGCGAGCTGGCCTCGGAGGCGACGCCCTCCTCCATGTCGCCGTCGGAGGCGATCGCGTACACGTGGTGGTCGAACACGCCCTCGCCGATCGGCGCGTCGGGCTCGAGCAGGCCGTGGCGGCGGCGGGCGGCCATGGCCATGCCGACCGCGTTGCCGACGCCCTGACCGAGCGGGCCGGTCGTGACCTCGATGCCGGCGGTGTGACGGAACTCCGGGTGACCGGGCGTCTTGCTGCCCCAGGTGCGCAGGGACTCGAGGTCGGCGCGCTCGAGCCCGAAGCCGTTGAGGTAGAGCTGGATGTACTGGGTGAGGCTCGAGTGGCCGCACGACAGGACGAATCGGTCGCGCGCCGCCCAGTGCGGATCGGCGGGGTTGTGCCGCATCACCTTGTTGTAGAGGAGGTACGCCGCGGGAGCGAGGCTCATCGCGGTGCCGGGGTGGCCGTTGCCGACCTTCTGGACGGCGTCCATCGCGAGGACGCGGACGGTGTCGACCGCCGAACGGTCGAGATCGGTCCACTCCAGGTTGGTGCTCACGTCGTCGTGCTCCTCGTACGGTGGTGCGGGGTCTCCGGCGGGAGGCGCTGTCATACGCGCGGCTGCGGCGCCGGATCACGGACAGGTATCGCTGTCGAGCCTACTCGCGCGCTCGCCTTCGCGCGGATCGGCTCCCTGCCGTGGGACGGGGCCTCTCGCGCGGCGTCGTACGGACCTGCCGGCACGTGGTGGCGGTCACGTCTCCGGCTCGCCCTCGCGCACCCGGAGGTGCACCGCCGGGACCGGCCGTTAGACTCGCGACGTGACCGCAATCGACCCGGAGCTGAGTGCTGCGCACCAGCGCCCCTCGCACCCGTCGAGCGGTCGTCCTCGGGCTCTCGACGTCGTCAACGCGTACGTCGGACTGATGAAGCCTCGCATCATCGAGCTGCTCCTGCTGACGACCGTCCCGGTGATGTTCCTCGCTGCCGAGGGAGTCCCCGGACTCGGGGTGGTGCTCGCCACGCTCGTCGGAGGCACGCTGTCGGCGGGCTCTGCCAACGCGCTGAACTGCGTGTTCGACGCCGACATCGACCAGCAGATGCGCCGTACGCGTCGTCGCCCGCTCCCGCGCCACGCCGTGACCACGCGGTCGGCGCTGGTGTTCGGACTGGTGCTCGGCGTCGTCTCCACCTTGTGGCTGGGCTTCCTCGTCAACTGGCTGTCCGCCGGGCTCGCGCTCGCTGCCAATGTCTTCTACGTCGTCGGCTACACGATGCTCCTGAAGCGCCGCACCTCCCAGAACATCGTCTGGGGCGGTGCCGCAGGGTGCTTCCCGGCGCTGATCGGCTGGACCGCGGTCACCGGCGAGCTGGCCTGGCCGCCCGTGGTGCTTTTCCTCGTCGTGTTCTTCTGGACGCCTCCGCACTTCTGGGCGCTGGCGATCCGCTACCGCGAGGACTACGCCGCGGCCGACGTGCCGATGCTGCCGTCGATCGCACCGGCGACCGTCGTCGCACGCAAGATCGTCGCCTACTCGTACGCGATGGTGCTGACGTCCCTGGTCCTCTGGCCGCTCACGCCGACCGGCTGGTTCTACCCGACCGCTGCCGTCGTCCTGGGCGCCGCGTTCCTCGTCGAGGCCCACCGCCTCCAGGCTCGTGCCCGGATCAGCTCGGAGCTGTCCGTGCTCAAGCCGATGCGCCTGTTCCACTGGTCCAACGCCTACCTCGCTCTGCTCTTCGTCGCGGCGGCGATCGACCCGTTCCTGCGCTGACGTCACACCCTTCCGCTCACGCGGTGTGAGCTGGTGCGGGTCCACGGCCCACCCGAACCCGCACCTGCTCACGCCCCACGGCCGGGCCGCCTCCATCCTCGCGAGACGAGCGCGCGTCGGACCCCGCCCCGCGACGTCCGCAGGGCGGTCGGAGGGACGTCGTACGGGGCTGCCTGGGGACGAAGCCCGTCGGTGGACGAACCGTGCCGCCCGTCGAGTGTGAGGTGACGCGGGTTCCTCGGGCGGAGGAACCCGCACTGGCTCACACGGCGCCGGTGACGTGGTCTGGTCGGACGGCGGGCGTGCGCGACTCGAGAGCGGCCCACGTCGCGGCTGCGGCGAGGATCCCCGCTCCGAGGAGGTGGAGCGCGACCAGCAGCTCCGGGAGATCGGTGAAGTACTGGACGAAACCGATGAGCCCCTGGCCCAGCTCGACGGCGATGAGCACGACGGCTGCGCGTACGGCGCTCGCCGGAGCCCCGACGGCCTTGTACGCGAACACGAGCCCGATGGACAGACCGAGCAGCAGGAACACCGCGTCGGCGTGCAGCTGGGTCACCGATGCCGGATCGAACCCGTTGCGTGCGGTGTCGGGATCGCCGGCGTGCGGGCCCGCACCGGTCACGACCGTGCCGATCATCACGGTCGCCCACATCACGCCGTACGTGATCCAGCCGAGCGTCTGCGCCGGGCCCGGGACGGTCGGCGGATGCCAGGCGGCCGGGTGGTACGTCTGGCGGACGAGGACCGTCGAGAGGCTGACGAGACCGATCGACACGGCGAGGTGGACGGCGACCGCCCACGCGTTGAGGTCGACGAGGACCGTGACGCCGCCGATCAGCGCCTGCGCGGGAATGCCGAGCGCCATCACGGTCGCCACGACCACTGACCGTGGCCGCTTCGGACGCCACTGGCGTACGGCGAACCACGTGGCGATCGCGATCGCGGCCAGCAGGAACGTCAGCATCCGGTTGCCGAACTCGATCGCGCCGTGGAGGCCGAGCTCGCCGTGGGGGACGTACGACTCGTCGGAGCACCTCGGCCAGGTCGGGCACCCGAGCCCCGAATCGGTCAGGCGCACCGCTGCCCCGGTGACGATGATGCCGATGTTGGCGATCAGTGACGCCCACGCCCACCCGCGTACGAATCCGACGGTCGGGTTCCGGAACTTGTCGATCACGCGATCACTCCCACTTGAAGGTCCGGGCGGTCAGCGCGGCGGCGACGGCTGCCCAGACGACGAGCACGACGATGCTCGTCGTCGGCGGTGCGGAGCCCTCGAACACCACGCGGATCGCCTCCGACAGGGCGCCCGAGGGCAGTAGGGACAGGAAGGTCTGTGCTGCCTCCGGATACCGGCTGAGCGGCACCAGCACCGCACCGCCGACGACGAGGAGCACGTAGACGAGGTTGGCCACGGCGAGGGTGGCCTCGGCGCGGAGCGTGCCGGCGAGGAGCAGCGCGAGGGCGGCGAAGGCGGCGGTCCCGAGCAGCGTGAGGACGACGAGCCAGGCGTACGACGCAGCGCCGCCGTGCGGGTCCCAGCCGAGCCAGAGCGCGACGAGGACCAAGATGACGAGCTGCGCGATCTGGACCAGCAGGACCGAGCCGATCTTGCCGACGAGCAGGCCCCAGCGGGGGAGGGGCGTGGTCCCGAGTCGCTTGATCACGCCGTAGCGCCGCTCGAACCCGGTGGCGATGGCGAGCGACGTGAACGCGGACGAGACGATCGCCAGCGCGAGCACTCCGGGCGTGATGATGTCGATCGGGCGTCCCGGGCCGAGGTCGACGACCCGTGTCGCCTCCGTCCCGGCAACCAGCAGCAGCAGCGGGATGACGAGCGCGAGCCCCAGCTGCTCGCCGTTGCGCATCAGCAGCCGCGTCTCCATGACGGTCTGTGCGAGCACCATGCGGCGCACGGGGGCTGCTCCCGGTCGGGGCGCGAAGTCGAGGGTCACGAGCGCAGCTCCCGTCCGGTGAGGTCGAGGAAGACGTCCTCGAGCGTGCGACGGCGGACGCCGATCCCGTCGAGGAGCACTCCCTGCCTCGCGAACCAGCCGGTCACGGCGTGCAGCAGGGCAGGGTCGATGGTCCCGGAGACGAGGTACAGGCCGGGGGCTTGCTCGACGACCTGCGTCCCTCCGGGGAGCGCCGTGAGCAGGCCGGAGACGTCGAGGCCGGCTGGCCCGTTGACGCGGAGCGTGTTCTCGGCGCCCTCGCTGGTCAGCGACTTCGGGCTGCCCGAGGCGATGAGCCGGCCGTGATCGAGGACGTGGACCCAGTCGGCCAGGCGCTCGACCTCGTCCATGAAGTGGGTGGTGAGCACGACGGTCACGCCGCTGGCGCGCAGCTCCTCCACCAGCTCCCAGGTCGCGCGTCGCGCCTGCGGGTCGAGACCGGCGGTGGGCTCGTCGAGGAACACCAGCTCAGGGCGTCCGACGAGGGCGGTGGCGAGGGCGAGGCGCTGCTGTTGGCCGCCGGACAGGCGACGGTACGGGGTCCGGCCGATGGTGCCGAGCCCGAGACGGTCGACGAGTGCGTCGACGTCGAGCGGGTCGGCGTACAGCCGGGCGACGTAGCGGAGCATCTCGTGCGGGTACGACGCCGACCAGGCGCCGCCGCTCTGCAGCATGACGCCGACGCGTGGCCGGAGCTGCGCTGCCTCGCGCACAGGGTCGAGTCCGAGGACGCGCACCGTCCCTGTCTGCGGGCTGCGGTAGCCCTCGCAGGTCTCGATCGTCGTCGTCTTGCCGGCGCCGTTGGGGCCGAGCACAGCTGTCACCGTGCCGGGCTCGACCGTGAGGCTGAGCCCGTCGACAGCCGTCGTCTCGCCGTAGCGCATGACGAGGCCGGAGACCTCCACGGCGAGGGAATTCACTGGCTCAGTCTAGAGATCTCGTGTTCGATAGGGTCTGCTGGGGCCACCGCCGGGGTGGCACGTCGAAAGGGGATTCGTGTTCGCCACGCTGGGACGGTACGTCGTCCGTCATCCATGGCAGGTCATTCTCGCGTGGATCGTCTTGGCGGTGGCTGTGGTGTCGCTGGCGCCACCCCTGCAGTCGACGTCTGACGAGGCCGACTTCCTGCCCCGCCACTACGAGTCCATCAAGGCGCTCGAGGCCCAGGCGGACGCCTTCCCCGAGCTCGCCGACACCGAGCCTGCGGCGATCGTCGTCATCGACCGCGAGGACGGAGCGCCGCTCACCGCGGAGGACTCCGCTGCCGTCGAAGCACTCGCCGAGGACCTGAGCGCGGCCGACATCGAGCACCTCGCCGACATCCGGGCGAACCCGCCATCGGAGAACGGCGTCGTCCAGACCATCACGGCTGGGCTCACCGAAGGCACGGACCCGTTCGACACGACGTTGACCGACAGCGCCAAGGAGCTGCGCGAGGAGGCCAAGGACGCCGTCGAGGGCACAGACCTCCGCGTCGGCGTGACAGGCTCGATCGCCCAGAACCTCGACGCCGAGGAGGCCGCGAGCGGCGCCGAGGCGGCCGTCGGCGTCGCGACGATCGGTCTCATCGTCGTCCTGCTCCTCATCATCTTCCGCAGCCCGATCGTCGCGCTGCTGCCGATCGTGGTGATCACGATCATCTCCCAGGTCGCGACCGGCCTGATCTCCATCGCGAACGAGACCTTCGGCCTCCAGGCGGACTCGTCGATCACGGTGATCCTGATCGTCGTGCTGTTCGGCATCGGCACCGACTACATCCTGTTCCTGATGTTCCGCTACCGGGAGCGGCTGCGCGAGGGCGAGGAGCCCAAGGCCGCGATGGTGCACGCGATCGAGCGGGCCGGTGAGGCGATCGCGTCGGCCGGCGGTGCCGTGATCGTCGCGTTCCTTGCGCTGGTGCTGTCGTCGCTCAGCATCTTCCGGTCGATCGGCCCCGCGCTCGCGATCGCTGTGGCGGTCACCGTCGTCGCCGCACTCACGCTGATCCCGGCCGTGGTCTCGCTGCTGGGCACCAAGGTGTTCTGGCCGTCCAAGGCCTGGAAGAAGGAGCCGAAGGGCGCCCGCTTCGCGGCGGTCGGCGACTCCCTCGGACGCCACCCGGGCCGGTTCGCGCTGGCGTCGGGACTGCTCCTCGCCGTCCTCGCGGTGTTCGCCTTCGGCTTCAAGCCGTCGTTCGACTTCTCCCAGATGAGCCTGCCCGACGACGCAGAGTCGATGGTCGCGAGCGAGCGCATGCTCGAGGGCTACCCGGCCGGTGCGACCGCGCCGCAGACCGTCCTCCTGCGCAGCACCGACGGTGAGCCGATCGCCCAGACCGATCTCGCCCCGTTCGCGGCGCAGCTCGGTGACGCCGAGGGTGTGGCGCAGGTCGCCGAGCCGATCCCGAACGCCGACGGCACCGCCGCGCTGTTCATCGTCACGCTCGACGACGACCCGATGTCGGATGCCGCGATGGAGCACGTCGAGGGCCCGATCCGTACGGCGGCGCACGACGGCGCTCCGGACGGGGCGGAGGCGCTGGTCGGCGGCACGACGTCGATCTTCGTCGACCTCCAGGACGCGATGAACCGCGACTACTCCGTGGTCTTCCCGGTCGCTGCGCTGCTGATCATGGTGATCCTCGCGGTGCTGCTCCGCAGCCTGGTCGCACCGTTGTACCTGATGGCGTCGGTCGGTCTCGGCTTCGGCGCGACGCTGGGCGCCACGGTGCTGGTGTTCCAGGTGTTCAAGGGTGAAGACGGGCTCATCTTCATGCTGCCGATCTATATCTATCTGTTCGTGGTCGCGCTCGGCACCGACTACAACATCCTGATGATCGCCCGCCTGAGAGAAGAGTCACGGCAGGGCAAGAGTCCGCACGACGCCGCAGCCTGGGCCGTACGCCACGCCGGCCCCACCATCGCTGCTGCCGGCCTGATCCTGGCCGGGTCGTTCGCCGCGCTCATGCTGGGTGGCAACCCGCTGCTGGTGTCGATGGGCTTCGCGATCTCGTTCGGCATCCTCGTCGCGGCGTTCGTGATGTCGATGTTCTTCACGCCGTCGCTCACGGCGCTGCTCGGGCACACCGCGTGGTGGCCGGGACACGGCGACGAGGCGCGGGACGGCGACACCGACGAGCTGGTCGAGGCGACCCCAGAGGAACTGACTCAGAAGGAGTGACGCATGCAGCTCCCGGTGATGCCGCCGGTACGCCCGATGCTGGCCAAGTCGGTCAAGGGCGTGCCGGACCCGTCCAAGGTCGACGGCGGACTCTCGTACGAGCCGAAGTGGGACGGGTTCCGGTGCATCGTCTTCCGTGACGGCGAAACCGTCGAGATGACGAGCCGCAACACCCGGGACCTCACGCGCTACTTCCCCGAGCTGGTCGCGGCGTTCCGGGAGCACCTCCCGGAACGCTGCGTGCTGGACGGCGAGATCATTGTGGCGATCGACGGCCGGCTGGAGTTCGAGGTCCTCCAGGAGCGCATCCACCCCGCAGCGTCGCGGATCACCCGGCTGGCCGAGGAGACTCCTGCCTCGTACGTCGCCTTCGACCTGCTCGCTCTCGGCGACGACGATCTGACTCAGGAGCCGTTCGAGCTGCGCCGCGCCCGCCTGGTCGAGGCGCTGGAGGGCGCCCGTCACCCGGTCCACACGACCCGTACGACGCTGGACCCGGCGGTCGCCGAGGAGTGGTTCGGACAGTTCGAGGGAGCGGGGCTCGACGGCGTCGTCGCCAAGCCGCTGCGCGCGCCGTACGCCGAGAACGGCCGCACGATGCTGAAGGTGAAGCACGAGCGCACTGCCGACGTCGTCGTCGCGGGCTACCGGTTCCACAAGACGTCGACGCCGGAGAAGCCGCTCCTGGGTTCGATGCTTCTCGGCCTCTACAACGAGTCGGGCGGCCTCCAGCACGTCGGGGTGTGCGCGGCGTTCACCGAGGTACGGCGCGGTGAGCTCGTTGCTGAGCTCGACCGGTTGAAGGTCGAGTTCGCCGATCACCCGTGGGGCCGCTGGGCCGAGACCGAGGCTCACGAGGGCGATCGGCTCCCCGGCGCCCAGAGCCGGTGGAGCGCCGGCAAGGATCTCTCGTTCGTCCCGATCAAGCCGATCCTGGTCGCCGAGGTCGCCTACGAGCACATGGAGGGGACGCGGTTCCGTCACACCGCCCGCTTCCGCAGGTGGAGGACGGACCGCGACCCCGAGTCGTGCACGTACGAGCAGCTGGAAGAGGTCGCCTCGTACGACCTGGGCGCGATCCTCGGCTGATCCGTCCCTCAGCAGCCGGCGGCGCGCGACCCCGACTTCAGCGGGATGTCGCGCAGCGTGCGGTGCACGAGGTAGGTGAGCGCGGCGATCGCTGCTGTGCAGCCGAGAACCCCCACGAGCAGCGGCATCGGACCGCTGTCGAAGAGCTCGCCGAACATCCCGCTGGGCAGACCGCCGCCGAGAGCCAGCTCGCCGCCGATGACCAGTCCCACGGCCACGACGAGCTGCACCGTGCCGAGGATCCCACCCCAGCGGTAGTAGCCGAACCCGATCGCCGTGCCAGCGAGGAAGTACGCGATGCTGCTCAGCGACCACGACAGCCAGATGGCGAAGAAGTCGCCCGACGAGTCGTACAGGCCCGGATTGTCCACCACCGTCGGCCAGTCGAGAGCGTTGAAGACGGCGTACTCGATCAGCATCCCGACCGCCCCGGCGAGCGCGAAGGTCACTCCGAGCCCGACGGCAGCCGTGACGGTGCCTCGTACGAAGGAGCGACGGGTCGCGCCGCCAGCAAGGTGGAGCGGCAGCATGCCGAGCGGCACGACGATGCCCATCACACTGAGAAAGATCGGCGCGGAGCCCAGCACCCCCTCGGCGACGCTCCCGTCGAGCTCGCTCCACGTGTCGAGCACGACGGTCAGGCCGGCACTGATGAGCACGACCGCGATCCAGAAGTACAGGCCGATCTGCCAGGTGCCGACGAACGTCGCGAACGCGCTCGTGCTGAACCCGCGCTGCTCCTGGTCGCGAGCGGTGACGGGGGAGACGGTGGCGGTCATCGGGCAGCCTTTCGCGTGGGATCGGCCGACACGGGGTCGGTCTCCTGGGTGAGGTGGATGAACAGGTCCTGGATCGAGACACGGGCGATCTCGACCCCGGCGTCGCGGGCGAGGGCGATCTCGGACGGCTCGAGGGATCCCTCGAGGGTGAGCTGGGTCGTGCCGCCGAGGCTGCGCGTCGCCAGCGCGTGCCGCCCGTCGGCGAGCTTGCTCACCGCGGTGGTCGGTCCGACGAGGCTGACGGCGCGGCCTCGCAGGGCGTCGGCGGTCTCCGCGACGACGGCGCGTCCGTGGTGCAGCACGACGACGTCCTCGAACAGCCGCTCGACCTCGTCGATGAGGTGGCTCGAGAGCACGATCGTGCGGGGGTGCTCGGTGTAGTCCTCGAGCAGCGCGTCGTAGAACGCGTACCGGCTGGGGGCGTCCATGCCGAGGTACGACTCGTCGAAGATCGTCAGCGGCGCGCGGCTGGCGAGCCCGATGGTGCAGCCGAGCGCGGACTTCTTGCCGCGCGACAGCTTGTTGGGGGTCGCGCTCGGGTCGATCCCGAACTGGTCGAGCAGCGCGAAGGCGTACTCGGAGTCCCAGTGCGGCCGCAGCTCGGAGTAGTAGCCGAGGCTTTCATCGATGGACGAGTCCCCGATGACGTCGCCGGCCTCGCGGACGAGCTGGACCCCGCCCATCACGACGGCGTTCTCGAAGGGGTCCGCGCCGTCGACACGCACCGATCCGGACGTGGGGCGCCGCAGCGCGGCGAGGAGCGCGAGCGCCGTCGACTTGCCGGCGCCGTTGCGGCCGAGGAGGCCGGTGATCGTCCCCGGCCGGATCGCGAAGGACGCTTCGTCGAGTGCACGGTTGCCCCTGCCGTAGGTGACGGTGACGTCGGTGAGCTCTGCTCCGTACGGCGTGGTCATCGGATCTCACCTTCTGCGAGCGCGCTGGCGGATGTGGTCGACGGGTGGGCCTCGAGGTAGGCGACGAGGCGGTCGCGGGGGATGCCGAGCAGATCGGCCTGCTCGACCGCGGGGCGGAAGACCCGGTCGAGGTATGCCGCGCGGTGCTCGTCGAGGAGTCGCTCGTGCGCCCCTGAGGCGACGAACATGCCGAGCCCACGACGCTTCTCGATCAGGCCCTCGTCGACGAGGATCCCGAAGGCCTTCGCGGCCGTTGCCGGGTTGATGCGGAACGTGGTCGCGTACTGCGTCGTGGACATTACCTGTGCCTCCTCGGGAAGGTCCCCGCTCAGGATCTGGGCGCGGATCTGCTGGGCGATCTGGATGTAGATCGGCTCCGGTCCGTCGAACACGATCCTGTCACCTCCTGTGGTTCATTACTGGACTAGTGAACCACAGAACGTACGGGTAGTGCAACCCGGCCCCGCCGCTGGTGCTGGTTCCGCTCCTTCCGCTGGTCCCCGCTCTTTCCGCTGGTCGAGTAGGGCGAGGGACGAGCCCGTATCGAGACCGGGTCTCGATACGCGCCTCGCCCAGGGGCTCGGCGCTACTCGACCGGCGGGGAGGGGGCGGGGCTCGGCGCTACTCGACCGGCGGGGAGGGGGCGGGGCTCGGCGCTACTCGACCTTTGCCTCTGCCTCCGGTCCCCGCTCTTTCCGCTGGTCGAGTAGGGCGAGGGACGAGCCCGTATCGAGACCGGGTCTCGATACGCGCCTCGCCCAGGGGCTCGGCCCTACTCGACCGGCGGGGAGGGGGCGGGGCTCGGCGCTACTCGACCGGCGGGGAGGGGGGCTCGGCGCTACTCGACCTAACCCGGGTCTGCCATCTCGGCCGCCACCCCGAGCAGGCGTACGGCGCGGGTGCGGTCGGTCCGCTCCAGCAGCGCTGCGGCGGCATCGGCGATCGTCGCCGCGTCGTCCGTCGGCTCGCGCAGCGTGACGCTTCTGGTGCGGGTCTCGAACGGCACGTATCGGATCTTGAGCCGCACCCGCACCGCCGGGCGCCCGTCCTCGACGACGTCCTGGGCTGCGAGAGCTGCCAGCCGCCGCACCTCGCGCTCGACGTCGGCTGGTTCGGACAGATCGGCCTGGAACGTCTCCTCGTGCCCGTGGGACCGCGGAACCCACGGCGTCGGGTCGACGGGTGAGGTGTCGACGCCGCGGGCGAGCCGGCGGTAGTAGGGGCCCATCGTCGGACCGAGCTCCGCGGCGAGCGCCTCCTCGTCGGCGGCGCCGAGCTCTCTCACGGTCGTGATCCCGAGGCGTGCGAGCTTCGCGGCGGTCTTGCTCCCGATGCCCCAGACGCCGTCGGTCGGGCGATCGCCCATCACGGCCCACCAGTTGTCGCGGGTCAGCGTGAAGGTGCCGCGCGGCTTGCCGAAGTCGGTGGCGTTCTTGGCACGGATGCGGTTGTCGCCTATCCCGACGGAGCAGTGCAGCGAGGTGCGCTCGAGGACTCGCGCGCGGATCTCGCCGGCGAGCTGCGTGGCGCTCGCGAGATCGGCATCGGGTCCGGCGTCGACGAACGCCTCGTCCCACCCGAGGACCTCGACCGCGGTGCCGAAGCTGCGCAACGTCGCCATGACGCCCTCCGAGGCGGCGTCGTACGCGGGCTTGTCGACGGCGAGGAAGACCGCCTGCGGGCACTTCTTGGCCGCCGTCCGCAGAGGCATCCCGGACCTGACGCCGAACTCACGGGCTTCGTACGACGCCGTCGACACGACCGCCCGCTCCGTGGGGTCGCCGCGCCCGCCGACGACGACAGGGAGGCCCTCGAGCTCGGGGCGGCGGAGCACCTCGACCGCGGCGATGAACTGGTCCAGGTCGACGTGCAGCACCCACACGGGAGGACGCCTAGCTCTCGACGCGGTTGCCGTGCTCGTCCCAGTGCTCCGCGACCTTCTTGCTGGGCTGCACCCGCGGTGGCTCGCCAGGCTGCTTGGGGTAGTCGGGCGGCCAGTTCAGCTCTCCGCCGGGCAGCGACTCCCACAGCTGGAGCAGGGGCTCGAGCGAGTATGCCTCGGCGTCCAGGTCGGCCCACGGATCGCCGTCGGCGAGATAGTCCGGGATCGTCGTCAGGTTGAAGTCACGCGGGTCCTCGACCTCGGCCAGGCGGGACCACGACACAGGGGTGCTGACCGGCGCTCCGGGTCGCGCCCGCAGGCTCCAGGCGCTCGCGATCGTGCGGTCGCGAAGGTTCTGGTTGTAGTCCAGGAAGAGCCGGGTGCCGCGCTCCTCCTTCCACCACGCGGTCGTGACGCCGCCATCGCGGCGCTCCAGCTCGCGACCCAGCCCGATCGCCGCGTGCCGCACCTCGTCGAAGGTCCACCTCGGCTGGATGCGTACGTAGATGTGGATGCCACGGTTGCCGCTGGTCTTGGCGAACCCGCGTAGGCCGAGCTCCTCCAGCAGCTCCTTGGTGACCCCCGCGACGCGCTGGGCGTCGGCGAACGTGGTCCCCTCCTGCGGGTCGAGGTCGATCCGCAGCTCGTCAGGATGGTCGACGTCGGGCCGTCGGACCGGCCACGGGTGGAAGGTGAGAGCGCCCATCTGCGCCGCCCACACGAGTGCGGCGGGCTCGGTGGGGCAGAGCTCGTCCGCCGTGCGCCCGCTGGGAAAGGTGATCCTGACGGTCTCGACGAAGTCGGGCGCGCCCTTGGGGAGGCGCTTCTGGTAGAAGCCGTCCGCGTCGCGGTCCTGCGGGCCTGTCGCGAGCCGCATGCCCTCGCGCCAGCCGTCCGGCCAACGCTCCATCGCCGTCGGGCGCTCCCCGATCGTCGCCATCAAGACGTCGCCGACGGCGGCGACGTACTCGCAGACCTGACGCTTCGTGATCTCCGGCGTCCGCTCGGTCGCCGCGTAGACGATCCGGTCAGGGCTGGAGACGCGCACCTCACGATCGCCGACAGGGATCATCACCGCTGGAGCCTTGGCCACGGGCCCACGTTAGCGGGACGCACGGACAGCCGGCCACGACGCGCGCACGCAGAGGCGGGCACGTAGTCTCTCGCCGTGGAACGCCGAGTCGATCTGGTCCAGGAGCCCGGACGCGCCGACGCCTTCACCCTCCGCGTCGGTGGAGCCGAGCAGTCGCACGTGGATCTCGCCGACCCGTCGAGGCTCGTGTTCGAGTACGTCCAGCGCATCGGTGACACCCTCGACCTCCTGCGACCACCGCCGGACCGGCTCGCCGTCGTCCACGTCGGCGGCGCGGGGCTGACCGTCCCGAGGTACGTCGCCGCGACCCGCCCGAGCTCGGCCCAGGTCGTCCTCGAGCCGGACGCGGACCTCACTGCGTACGTCCGCGAGCACCTGCCGCTGCCCGCCCGCAGCGGGATCAAGGTCCGCGCCACCGACGGGCGCAGCGGGCTCGCGGCGATGCGCGACGACTACGCGGACGTGATCGTCCTCGACGCCTTCGACGGGCCCGTCGTCCCTGCGGAGCTGTCCACGACGGAGGCGTTCGCGGAGATGGCACGCGTCCTGCGACCCGACGGCGTCCTCCTTGCGAACCTCGCTGACCAGGCGCCCTTCCCGTACCTACGCAGGGCGGTCGCGGCAGCCCGTACGGCGTTCGCCGAGGTGGTGGCGAGCGCGGAGCCGGCGACCTGGCGGGGACGACGCTACGGGAACGTCCTGCTGGTCGCGGGAGCGACATCGCTCCCGGTGTCGGCGCTGCAGCGCCGCGCCGCGTCCTCGGCGTTCCCGTACCGTGTCCTGGGCGGGTCGGATTTGCTCAGCGCGCTCGGCGGAGGGGCTCCGTTCACCGACGCCGACGCGTCTCCCTCCCCGGCACCGCCCGGGGGAGCGACGTATTTCGGGTGACGCAGCGCCCGCCGTTCCAGGCCAGGGGAACGTGACCGGCGCCACTAAGGCGATCCTTCGTTGAACGGGCTCGACCAATAAAGGCACACTGGTGTTGTGAAAAACAATCGGGTCCTTCCTGACGAGTCGTCGACTCGTCAGCGCGTGGTGCGCAGCATCATGCTCGAAGGGCCCTCCACGGCCGCCCAGCTCGCCGAACGCCTCGACCTGACACCGGCCGCCGTACGCCGCCACCTGGACGCCCTCTCCGAGGAGGGGCTCGTCGAGGTGGCCACCGATCGCACCCGTGGCCAGCGCCGCGGCCGGGGGCGTCCCGCCAAGGCGTTCGCCCTCGCCGACGCCGGCCGGGAGGCGTTCGAGCAGGACTACGACGACCTCGCGGTCGGCGCGATGCGCTTCCTGGCGGAGACGGTCGGCGACGAGGCCGTGGTGGCCTTCGCACGACGTCGTGCGTCCGAGCTGGAGCGACGCTACCTGCCCGTCATCGACGTTCCTGCAGAGGATCGCGCCGACGCGCTCGCCGACGCTCTCGCCGAGGACGGGTTCGCCGCCAGCACGCGGCAGGCCCCCGGTGGCACGCAGCTGTGCCAGCACCACTGCCCGGTCGCGCACGTCGCGGCCGAGTTCCCTGAGCTCTGCGAGGCAGAGACAGAAGCGTTCGCCCGGATGCTGGGACATCACGTGCAGCGCCTCGCCACCATCGCCCACGGCGACGGCGTGTGCACCACGTACGTGCCTGACAGCCCGCCCTCCCTTGCGACGAACACTGCCCTCACGACCGATGAGAGGACCACCCGATGACCACCACCCCGAACGCCATCGAGCAGGCAAACCCCGAGCTCGAGGGCCTGGGCCGCTACGACTTCGGCTGGGCCGACCCCGACATCGCCGGCGCGAGCGCCAAACGCGGTCTCAACGAGGACGTGGTCCGCGACATCTCGGGCCGCAAGAGCGAGCCCGACTGGATGCTCGACCTGCGCATGAAGGGTCTCAAGCTCTTCGGTCGCAAGCCGATGCCGTCCTGGGGTGCGGACCTGTCGGGCATCGACTTCGACAACATCAAGTACTTCGTCCGCTCCACCGAGAAGCAGGCGACCTCCTGGGAGGAGCTCCCGGAGGACATCAAGAACACCTACGACAGGCTCGGCATCCCCGAGGCGGAGAAGCAGCGCCTCGTCGCCGGCGTCGCCGCCCAGTACGAGTCCGAGGTCGTCTACCACCAGATCCGCGAGGACCTGGAGGAGCAGGGCGTCATCTTCCTCGACACCGACACGGCGCTCAAGGAGCACCCGGAGCTCTTCAAGGAGTACTTCGCGACCGTCATCCCGGTCGGCGACAACAAGTTCTCCGCGCTCAACTCGGCGGTCTGGTCCGGCGGCTCGTTCATCTACGTGCCCAAGGGCGTCCACGTCGACATCCCGCTGCAGGCCTACTTCCGGATCAACACCGAGAACATGGGCCAGTTCGAGCGGACGCTGATCATCGTCGACGAGGACGCCTACGTCCACTACGTCGAGGGCTGCACGGCGCCGATCTACAAGACCGACTCGCTGCACTCCGCGGTCGTCGAGATCATCGTGAAGAAGGGCGGCCGCTGCCGCTACACGACCATCCAGAACTGGTCGAACAACGTCTACAACCTCGTCACCAAGCGCGCCACCTGCGAGGAGGGCGCGCAGATGGAGTGGGTCGACGGCAACATCGGCTCCAAGGTGACGATGAAGTACCCGGCGATCTACCTGCTCGGCGAGCACTCCCGCGGCGAGACGCTGTCGCTGGCGTTCGCCGGCGAGGGCCAGCACCAGGACTCGGGCGCCAAGATGGTCCACGCTGCTCCGCACACGTCGAGCTCGATCATCTCCAAGTCGGTCGCGCGCGGCGGTGGCCGCGCCTCGTACCGAGGCCTGCTCCAGGTCCAGGAGGGCGCCGAGCACTCCGCGAGCACCGTCAAGTGCGACGCGCTGCTCGTCGACGACATCAGCCGCTCCGACACCTACCCGTACGTCGACGTCCGCGAGGACGACGTGTCGCTCGGTCACGAGGCGACCGTCTCCAAGGTCTCCGACGACCAGCTCTTCTACCTGATGAGCCGCGGGATGGAGGAGGACGAGGCGATGGCGATGATCGTCCGTGGCTTCGTCGAGCCCATCGCGCGCGAGCTCCCGATGGAGTACGCGCTCGAGCTCAACCGTCTGATCGAACTGCAAATGGAAGGTGCCGTCGGGTGACCGCCCCCACTACCGCTGACCCCGCTCTCTCGACCCCCGTCTCCGGCGCCGTGGAGACCCGTGTCGTCAGCCACCTGCACCCGGAGGGCTCGTACGACCCCGCCGACCACGAGGTCCCGAAGGGCCTCGAGGAGATCTGGCGCTTCACCCCGCTGAAGCGCCTGCGCGACCTGCACAAGGACGCGCCGCTCGACGGCCACGACTACGAGGTCGACCTCGACGTCGCGCCTGAGGTCCAGGCCGGCTCGGTCGACATCGACGACCCGGCGCGCGGCACGTCGACGTACGTGCCGGTCGACCGGATCTCGGCTCGCGCCTGGGAGGCGTCGGACCGCCTCTTCAAGGTCACCGTGCCCGCTGAGGCCGTCGCGTCGCAGCCCACCTGGGTGCGCTTCCGCGGCAACGGCGCCGAGAAGGCCGGTGCGGGTCACGTCGTGATCACCGCGGAGCCGTTCTCGAAGGCCACCGTCGTCATCGACTACGTCGGGTCTGCGACGTGGGCCGAGAACGTCGAGATCGTCCTCGGTGACGGCGCACAGCTCACCGTCGTCGCGGTCCAGGACTGGGACGACGACGCCGTCCACGTGTCGCACCACCACGCGCACGTCGGCCGCGACGCGAGCCTGAAGCACGTGCTCGTGAGCTTCGGCGGCGACCTCGTGCGGATCAACGCGTCCGTCGAGTACGCCGGCACCGGCGGCAACGTCGACATGCTCGGCCTCTACTTCGCCGACGCCGGCCAGCACCTCGAGCACCGCCTGTTCGTCGACCACAACAACCCCAAGGGTCGCAGCCGCGTCGAGTACAAGGGCGCGCTGCAGGGCAAGGACGCCCACACCGTGTGGATCGGCGACGTGCTGATCCGCAAGGAGGGCGTCGGCATCGACACGTACGAGAGCAACGACAACCTCGTGCTCACCGACGGCGCACGCGCCGACTCGGTCCCGAACCTGGAGATCGAGACCGGCGAGATCGAGGGCGCGGGCCACGCGTCGACGACCGGTCGCTTCGACGACCAGCACCTGTTCTACCTGCAGAGCCGGGGCATCCCGGAGGTCGAGGCACGCCGTCTCGTCGTCCACGGGTTCTTCAACGACGTCATCCGCCGCACCGGGGTCCCGGAGATCCAGGCGCGCCTGCTGGAGACCGTCGAGGCCGAGCTGGCGAAGCACGTCGGGGTGGCGCAGAGCATCGCCTCGGAGGCCTGAGCCGATGAGCGGTTTCGCGTACGCGGCGGACCTCGCCGACGTCCCCGACGGGGGAGTGCTGGCGGTCGACGTCGAAGGCCTCGAGGTCGCCCTCGTCCGCTGCGGCGACGAGGTCTTCGCCGTACGCGACGAGTGCTCGCACGCGGCGGTCCCGCTGTCGGAGGGCGAGGTGGAGGACTGCACGCTCGAGTGCTGGCTCCACGGCTCGCGCTTCGACGCCCGGACCGGCGAGGTGCTCAACCTCCCGGCGACCGAGCCCGTCCCGGTCTATCCCTGCAAGGTCACGGAGGACGCGACCGTCCTCGTCGACGTGACAAGTCCCAGCATCTGACACGCCAGAAGTCGTACCTTCTAAGTAGCAACGGAGTCACCACACATGTCCACTCTCGAGATTCGCGACCTCCACGTCTCGGTCGCCACCGAGGACGGCCCGAAGGAGATCCTCAAGGGCGTCGACCTCACTGTGAAGTCGGGCGAGACGCACGCCATCATGGGCCCGAACGGCTCCGGCAAGTCGACCCTCGCGTACTCGATCGCCGGTCACCCGAAGTACCAGGTGACCTCCGGCACGGTCACGCTCGACGGCGTCGACGTGCTCGAGATGTCGGTCGACGAGCGCGCCCGCGCCGGTGTCTTCCTCGCCATGCAGTACCCCGTCGAGATCCCGGGCGTCTCCGTCGCCAACTTCCTGCGCGCTGCCAAGACGGCCGTCGACGGTGAGGCGCCGCCGCTGCGCACGTGGATCAAGGACGTCAACGGCGCCCTCGACCGCATGACGCTGGACAAGACCTTCGCGCAGCGCTCCGTCAACGAGGGCTTCTCCGGCGGCGAGAAGAAGCGTCACGAGATCGCTCAGCTCGAGCTGCTCAACCCGAAGTTCGCCGTGCTCGACGAGACCGACTCCGGCCTCGACATCGACGCGCTGCGGATCGTCTCCGAGGGCGTCAACCGCTTCTCGGAGCAGGGTGACCGCGGCGTCCTGCTGATCACGCACTACACGCGCATCCTCCGCTACATCAAGCCGGACTACGTGCACGTCTTCGTCGGCGGGAGGGTCGCCGAGGTCGGCGGGTCGGAGCTCGCCGAGGAGCTCGAGGCCAACGGCTACGACAAGTACACCAAGGCCGCCGTCTGATGACTGCCGCCGGCGGGTACGACGTCGAGAAGGTTCGGGAGGACTTCCCGATCCTCGGTCGCACCATGGCCGGGGGACGTCCGCTCGTCTACCTCGACAGCGCCAACACGTCGCAGAAGCCGACCGCGGTCGTCGATGCGATGGCCGAGCACTACCTGCGGCACAACGCCAACGTCGCGCGCGCCATGCACCAGCTCGGTGCCGAGGCGACGATGGCGTTCGAGGGCGCGCGCGACACGATCGCCGCGTTCGTCAACGCGCCGTCGCGAGACGAGATCGTGTTCACCAAGAACGCCTCCGAGGCGCTCAACCTCGTCGCCAACACGTTCCGCAACGCGGAGGGTGACCTCGCGATCCGGCCGGGCGACGAGATCGTGACGACGGAGCTCGAGCACCACTCCAACATCGTCCCGTGGCAGCTGCTCGCGCAGCGTACGGGTGCGACGCTGCGGTGGTTCGGTCTCACGGACGAGGGCCGCCTCGATCTCTCGACGATCGACGAGCTCATCAACGAGCGAACCCGCATCGTCACGGTCGCGTGGGTGTCCAACATGCTCGGCACGGTCAACCCGCTCGACGTGATCATCGCCCGCGCGCACGCGGTCGGCGCGATCGTCGTCGTGGACGCGTCGCAGGCCGTCCCGCAGATGCCGGTGGACCTCACCGCGCTCGGGGCGGACGTGGTCGTCTTCACCGGGCACAAGATGGTCGGTCCGACCGGCATCGGCGTGCTCTGGGGTCGTCGGTCCCTGCTCGAGGAGCTGCCGCCGTTCCTCGGTGGTGGCGAGATGATCGAGACCGTGACGATGGAGCGCTCGACGTACGCTCCGCCACCGGCGAAGTTCGAGGCCGGGACGCCACCGATCGTGCAGGCGATCGGGCTGGGCGCCGCCGCTGACTACCTCACCGGACTCGGCATGGACGCCGTCGCCGCGCACGAGCGCGAGATCACGGCGTACGCGCTGAAGCGGATGGGCGAGATCGACGGCCTCACGGTCGTGGGTCCGGCGGAGGCGATCGAGCGTGGGGGAGCGGTGAGCTTCACGCTCGACGGCGTCCACCCGCACGACATCTCGCAGCTGCTCGACTCGTACGGCATCGCGGTCCGCGCCGGTCACCACTGCGCTCGTCCGGCGCACCAGCGGTTCGGCGTGCAGGCGACGACGCGTGCGTCGTTCTACCTGTACACGACGCACGCTGAGATCGACGCGCTCGTGGAGGGAATCGTGAACACCCAGAAGTACTTCAAGGTGGTGTGACGAGCATGAACGTGGACGCGTTGTACCAGGAGATCATCCTGGACCACTACAAGAACCCGCACGGCAGCGGCCTGCGCGACCCCTTCGAGGCCGAGGTCCACCACGTGAACCCGACCTGCGGCGACGAGATCACGCTGCGGGTGCACGTCGACGGGGAGACCGTCGCCGACGTCTCGTACGACGCGGAGGGCTGCTCGATCAGCCAGGCTGCGGCGTCGGTCCTCAACGATCTCGTCGTCGGCAAGACCGTCACCGAGGGCTTCGCGCTCCTCGACGAGTTCCAGAGCCTGATGCAGGGCCGCGGGCAGGTCGAGCCGGACGAGGACGTCCTTGAGGACGCGATCGCGTTCGCCGGGGTCGCGCAGTTCCCCGCCAGGGTGAAGTGCGCGCTGCTGCCCTGGATGGCATGGAAGGACGCTACGGCGCAGGCCGTGGCGCAAGAGACCGAGGAGAAGGCATGAGCGAGACGCAGAGCCAGGCGACCGACGACCTGCCTGAGGTCGACCTGACCCCCGGGCGCAGCGTGACGACCGTGGAGGACGTCAACGAGGCGATGAAGGACGTCGTCGACCCTGAGCTCGGCATCAACGTCGTCGACCTCGGGCTCGTCTACGACGTGGCGGTCGACCCGGCCAACAACGCCACGATCGACATGACGTTGACGTCGGCGGCGTGCCCGCTGACCGACGTCATCGAGGACCAGACGCGTCAGGCGCTCGAGGGCATCGTGAACGACTTCCGGATCAACTGGGTCTGGATGCCGCCCTGGGGCCCCGACAAGATCTCCGAGGACGGCCGCGAGATGCTGCGCGCCCTCGGCTTCAACGTCTGACGCTCGCCCTTGAGCGAGCGGGGCGGGTCTCACGTCACTCGCACAGTTCTCGTCCCGTACGACCGGCTGCCCGGCTGGGTGGAGCGCTTCTCCGCCCGGCACGGGGAGCCGGTCGTCGCACGTGACGGCACGCGCGTCACACTCACGTCACCTGATGGTGCGGAGGCGTCGTACGCGGACGTTCCGCCCCCGGCCGACTTCGGGGTCCTGCTGGTGCGTCGCGGCGGGTACGCCGTCGGGCTCGTGTCGGACGGCACGCTCGCCGCTCACAAGACCGGGACCCGGTACGTGCAGGGGCAGACCAAGGCGGGCGGCTGGAGCCAGCAGCGGTACGCGCGGCGCCGCGCCAACCAGGCCGACGCCCTCGTGGACGCCTGCGCGGAGGTCGTGCGCCGGATCGTCCCGGCCGGCAGCCTGGTCTTCGGCGGGGGAGACCGGCCGCTGGTGTCTGCCGTGATCGAGCAGTCGCGTACGCCGATGCTGGCCGCGGACCGCTGGCTCGACGTCGGCGACCCGAAATTCGTCGCCCTGGAGCGGGCGACGCGGGACGCGCGCGCGTACGAGGTCAGGCTCAACGCCCTGGCGTGAGCCGTCTCGCAGGCCTGTGGACAACGGGAGCGGCTGTCGCCGTGATCTCGCTAGCGTGGCTCGCGTCGACGAGTGGCCGGACGGCCAGGACGGAGCGAGCATGAGCACCATGGTGAACCTCGACGAGGTCGGGAGGCTGACCCGGTCGGGCCGGGGATACCAGGCGACGGCGGAGGACAACGTCACCTCCGCGCGCGGCCATCTCTCACGGATGGAGGGCGCCGAGGCAGGCTTCACGGGGGCGGCCGGTGCGGCGTTCCAGTCGATCGCGCTGACGACGGCCGGCAACCACGGCCAGATCGCGCGCCAGATCGCCGAGCAGGCACGTCGGGCGGTCGAGGCCGAGCGTCTCGCCGTCGTGGGCGACGAGCAGGCGTTCGAGCTGCAGGCGTCGACACGCTCCGCGGCCGAGGCGCTGACGTCGGTCGTGTCCCGCCGCGTGAACGTCTGAGGAGCGACGATGACCTACCAGCTGCGCGCAGACGTCGGCGTCATCGACGAGGCGAGCGCCGACCTCACGAGGTACGCCGGGGCGCTCGCGGAATACCGTGAGTCGCTGCGGGCGGAGTCGGCCTCGGCCCTGGCGACCTTCGGCGGCGGCGTCGGCAGCGAGGAGCACGCTGCGGCGATGAGGATCGTCGACACGCTCGTGGACGAGCACCTCGCTGTCGTCACCCGGCAGGGGGCTGGTGCAGCCGCCGCCGGCGACACCTTCGGCGCGGCGGGGGCGAGGATGCGTACGGTCCTCGGCTCCGGCAGCTGACCGGGCGGCGGCCGATCGTGGTGGCGGCGGTGTGGGAGATCCGGCCGGACGAGCTCGCCGACCAGGGCCGGCGGACCGTGGCCGACGCTCCGGAGCTGAGGCGCGCCGGCACCCGGTTCCTGGAGGCCGTCGCCGCGGGCGGCGACGACGTCCACCACGAGGTGCTCGGTGCAGCACTCGATCGCTATCACGGCACGCTCGTCAAGGCCGCCGCGGCGTTGCCCGACGCTGTGATGGCCGCGGGTTCACGGCTGACGGCGGCGGCCGCGACCGGCGTCGACGCCGACCGGGAGAGCCTGCATGCGCTCGGGCCGGTCGCGGGCGCGGCCGGCGACGTACGCAGCCGGTTGCGCCGCGACGTCAACGCTCCGCGCCGCTGACGACTCTTCTGGGCCGCGGGCTCACTGCTCCGGGTCGGGCGTGCACACCGTGAGGAACGACGTGCCGTTCTCGGCGTCGACGGCGGTCGGGTCCTTCCAGCCGAGGTCGTCGAACAGGAAGCTGTCCTCGGGATGGTCTGGGGACTCGACGACCACCTGGTCGACGCCGACCACAGAGCCCCAGGCGGGTTCGGCGCCGTCGATGACCAGGCTGATGGTGTCCGCGGTACGCCAGTCGTACCCGTCGGGCAGCGACTCTTCAGGCTCGAACGCGGCGTCTGGGGCCGCAGGATCCAGGTGCTCCACGGTGACCCCGGGTGAGGGTGCTCTCAGGACGAGGCGGGCCCGCTCGTCACCCGGGCCGGCGAACGTCAGGGCCACGCGCGTCACGCCCTCGCAGGGCGTGCCGGTCCAGATGCGGAGCGCGCCGCCGTCGTCGCGGTAGCCGGCGGCCGAGGGCAGGGACGGCGCGAACTGCGCCTCGTCGTCGCACCCCGAGAGCCCGAGGACGGTCAGCGCCAGGACGGCCGCCGCCAGCGGCGTACGCCCGAGGCGCGGTCGCCGCATCAGTGGTAGCCGCCGTCCTTCAGCCCCGCGTCCTCCTCGGTCTCGTTGCCGCCCGTGGCCTGCTCCCACAGATAGGAGCGGATGAACCCGCCGTAGCCCTCCCTGGCCCACTGCTGCGAGTGACGCTCCTCGTGGTGCAGGAGCCGGTCGAGGTCGAGCTGTCCCTGGTAGACGTTGCCGTCGTCGTCGACGTAGGTCGCGCGGCCCGACTCGACGGCATCGCGGAGGACCTGTGCGGGGTCGTCGACGTCGTCGATGTTGAGCATGAAGATCTCACCCCACGCCGTCCCGCCGTTCAGGCTGAACAGGTCCTGGACCCAGTTGCCGCCCAGGCCCATCACCATCCCGTTGGGTGTCGTGACCATGCGGCCGCCGTTGCCGTTGACGAAGCCGATGTCCTCGTCGTAGCTCCAGCTGTTGCTGCTCTGGCGGTCGATGATCCGCTGGATCTCGTCCGCGGAGTAAGGAGTCTCCGGGAAGTCGTTGTCCGGGCTCGCCGAGCCGTAGTCGGTGCCGGCGTTCAGGACGTACGTCATCAGCGTCGCGAGACGGGCGTCGTCACTGCTGATCCCGTCGGGCAGGAGGAAGAACGACTTGCCGTCGGGGTCCTTGATGACCTCCAGGCCGTCGAGGACCTCGAAGTCCTCCGGGGTGATGTCGTGGGTGTCGGCGATGTCGACGATCGTCTCGACCGTGACACCCCGTCGGGCAGCGTTCTCGAGCCACTCGCGATAGAAGCCGTCAGGTGGCGGACCCGTGAGCAGCCCCTTGTCGCGCAGCGTCCACTCGAAGACCGCGACGGCCACCTCGGGATGGTCCTTGAGGTACTGCTCGCGCTGGGCCGCCGTCATCGCCGTCAGATCGAACGGCAGGGTCCGCAGCGACACCTTCGTGAGATCGATGAGGTTGGAGAAGATCCCTGCAGCGATGGAGGGGAGCGCGCCCGCCTCGTACAGTGCCTTGACGTGGTCTGGGTCCAGCGGGTCGCTGAGCTGCTGCTTCGCGGTGCGCGCTGCGGACTCCAGGGCTTGGACGGCGTAGGCGTGCTGGTAGGCCAGGGCGGACTTCTTGGCCTGCTGGTCCTCCTTGGTGCGCTCTGCCCGGATCTGGCCGTTGAGGCTGTCGATGGTCTCGTTGAAGGTCTGGACGGCGGTCGCGAAGTGCCGGATCGCGCCGGCTGCGACGACGATGCCCTGGACCAGGGCGCGCGCCTTGTTCTTGGTGGCGGTGTCGGCTCCGCTCATGGCGTCGGCCAGGACACCGGCGACGCCGTCGCGGGCAGTGTTGTGCTGGCGCGTGAGATCGGCGTCGAAGTTCTCGACGTCACCGGCCGGCGCGAGGACCGCGTCCGCCTGGTCGGTCAGCGTGCCTGGCGCGACGTCGTGCCGAAGGAACCCGTCGATCAGCAGCGAGGAGCCGCCTCCGTCGTCTGGACGCATCCGAGCCAGCCTTCCTGTCGTCGCCGAGCCCCGACCCTAGCGGTCGCGGCGGATCACCCGTGGGCCTCGTCGTACGCCTCGACGTTGTCCTGGACGTCCTGGACGAGCGAGACCGCGGCTTCGACCTGCTCCGTGCGCTGGTCCGGGTCCGTGGCGCCGCCCTCGGGGAGGTAGTCGAGGTTGATCAGGCGCGCCCCGTCGTCAGGCCACGCGAGGACCGTCAGCCGGTCCTCGGTCCAGCAGACGCTGCCGCTCCAGCTCTCGAGCGCAGCGGGACGCTCGCAGTCCGCCGACGGCTCCGTCGAGGGGTCGGGCGGCTGGGTCGCCGGGTCGTCCGTGACCTCGACCCGGACGACAGTCGCATCGCTGCGGTCGTCGACGACGTCGCACTCCTGCGCCCGCTCGGCGCGCTCGTCGGCCGGGCCGATCCCGTCGCCGAGGGTGTCGAGCTCGTCGTGCCCGACGACGGACTCGATCACGTCAGGCGTGAAGAAGCCGCAGACCTTGCCGTCGACCAGCTCCGGGGTCGCCTGCGCGTCGGGATCGTCGTCGGTGTTGCAGGCCGCCAGGGCGGTCGCACCGACGAGGGTCAGCGCGAGGCCGCCGACCAGGCGCCCGAGCGCACCGCGGTCGCGAAGCGTACGCATCATCCGCCCTTGTTCATCTCGGTGTCGAACGACGAGGTCAGCGTCTGGGTGAGATCGGACAGGATCGCCTCCGGCTCCGAGTCCTGCCAGGAGTTCCAGGCGGCACGCTGAGCGTCGGTCCAGCCGGCGTCGGGCTCGCGGTTGAAGAACAGCTCCGGGTCGAACACTCGCACCTTGCCGTCCGTGCCGGGGACGACCTGCGTGATCGTGTCCGGGACACCGGCATAGGTGCCGTCGGCGCGCTCGGGGTTGCTCTGCTCGCCGAGGAGTCCCTGCTGGAGCATCTCGTTGGCGAGGGCGTAGCGCAGCGAGTCGTTGAGATTGGTCCGCGAGTCCGAGACGTACTGGTCGGCGCTCGACGGCGGCGCCTCGTCGATGGCCGCCTGCATCCTGCTGATCGCCTCGCCCTTGGCGAAGTCGAACGTCGTCTTGAGCGCCTCGTTGGCGGTCTCGCCGAGCACCGAGCCGGCACCGGGCAGGAAGCTCGTGCCGAACTCGAACGCCTTGGAGACGTACGCGCGACGGACCTCCGCGGTCATCTCCTCGTCGCGCTGGACGGCCACCGAGGAGTCGACGAGCTCGCCGAGCACCCCGCCGACGTCGGGGAGGTCCAGGGTCGGTGCGTTGGGGTCGCGGTCGAACGCGAACAGCGACAGGTCGTCGCGGTCGCCCTTCCAGCCGCTCACCAGGTCGCCGACCTCGTGCCGGATGCCGGAGTTGGCGACACCGGCCAGCAGAGTCTCGACGCCGGTCTTGTCCTCGGTGTGGCCGATCTCGCCGACGACGATCTTCCACTGCTCCTCGGAGAGCCCGAGGCGCGTCGCACCGTCCTCCTCGACGCGGTCCGAGACCGCGAAGTAGATGTCGTCGCCGTAGCCGGCACCGATCGCACCCAGGCTGTCGGTCATGTCTCGCCAGACGTGCCAGCTGCCGTCGGCGTCGCCGTCAGGCTTTCCACCCGCCTTGTCCGTGCCGAGGTTGTCCATGTCCTCGGTGCCGCTGTTCTTGGCGATGAGGGTGAACAGGTCCTCAGCGAGCGCGTCGGCCCGGTCGGAGGTCCAGGTGCCGTTCTTGCCGTCCGCGCCTCCGATCGTCGCCGCCTGGAGGGCCTCGCCAAGGCCGTCGCCCTCGTCGCTCTGGACGCTGTCGGAGAACGTGCGGTGCAGCATGAGGTACTCGAGGCGGTTGGGCTCGTCGGGGTCGTCCGGGTAGTCCGTGAAGAACTTCTGAGCACCCTCGGGGGAGCTGCCCATCGCGCCGAGGAGGTTGGCGAGACCGTCGGTGGCGAGACCGCCGCTGAAGGAGTACTGCGTCTCGTCCTCGTAGCCGTTGTTGAGGGTCCACTCGTTGATCGTCACGCGGTCGGGGTCGCGGATCCACTGCCCGTTTGCCTGAGCAAGCGGCCCCCAGACGGCGCCGTCCTGGTCGCGCTCCCAGTCGAGGACCTGGTCGGTGAGCTTGGAGATGAAGTCCGGGTCGTACTCGCCGCCGGCCTCGCCGCCCTCGCGCAGCAGCAGGGTCAGAGCAGCGGCGTTGGTCGGGTTGTCGTCGTCGGTGATGGCTCGGAACCAGTCGTCGGCGAGCTCGACCGGGTCGGACACCGTCTTGCTATAGGTCGCGAGCGTCACGCCCGCGGCGTTCATGAAGTCGTCGTAGAGCGCGAGCTTGTCCTTCGCGCTGCCCGGGAAGACGTCGCCGTCGCGGTCGTCACCGACGCCGAAGAGGTCCCAGTTGATGTGGGCGATCGCCTCGGACATCTCGTTGGGCGAGACGGTCGTGTAGAGCTTCTCGGCGAACGCCGGGTCGTTCTTGAGGTAGGTGAGCGCGTCGACCGTGGCGCGGTCGATCTCCTTGTCCTTGATCGCCTGGGCGACGTCCTCGGCGACGAGCTCCTTGACCTCGGGGCTGAACAGCGCGATCAGGGCCGCATCGAGGGTGGCCGCGTGCAGCTTGATGTAGTCGGCCTGCTCGCGTGTCGTCATCGCCGCGAGATCGACCGGCAGCGCCGTGAGCGGCACGGCGGTCAGGTCGGTGACGTTGCTGAACATCCCGGGTGCGAACGACGGGAGCGCGCCGGCCGCGTAGAGCGCCGTGACGTGCGCGGGGTCCAGAGGGTCGCTCAGCTGGCCCTTCGCGGTGCGTGCGGCGCTCTGGAGCGTCTCGACGGCACCGGCGTGCTGGCCGGAGAGCGCCGACTTCTTCTCGATCTGCTCCTCGCGGGTCGGCTCAGATCGGATCTGGCTGTTGAGGCCGTCGATCGTGCTGTTGAACGTCTCCACCGCGGTGCTGAAGAGTCGGATCGCGCCGGCTCCGACCGTGATGCCCTGGACCAGCGAGCGGGCCTGGTTCTTGGTCGGGGTGTCGGCACCCTCCATCGCGGTGGCGATCACGCCCGCGACGCCCTCACGGGCGGTGTTGTGCCTGGTCGTGAGGTCGGCGTTGAAGTTCTCGACGTCTCCCGCAGGCGCTGCGACCGCGTCGGCCTGCGCCGAGATCGTGCCGGGGGAGACGTCGTGCCTCAAGAAGCCGTCGATCAGCATGCTGGATCCGCCGCCGCCATCCGGTCGCACCATCCCGAGCTGTCCTCACGTGTGGAAACCTTGGTCGAGGCCGACTGTACCCAGAGGCGGGGCCAGTGTGAATCAGGGTGACCAATTATGGCTACAAAACGGACACGCTGTGAGACGGTCCTTGCGTCAGTGGACCTTGTACCGCGTATCGTCGTCCCTGACTCGTCGTCTGAGGAGAGGTTTGTGCACCATGGGTGCTAGCTACTGGGGTAACGAAGAGCTCGGCTCGTTGACCAAGTCCGCCAAGAGCGGCCACGGAGCGGCGAGCGAGGACGCCACGTCGTCCGCCAGCCGCCACCTGAGCCGTACGCAGGCCACCGAGGGCCTCAACGTCGGTCCGACCGGCAACGCCCAGCGTTCGGCCCACACCGCGCTCGCGGCTGCGAAGCAGGCCAACGCCAACAACGTGGCGACCGTCGGCACCAACGTCAGCCGAGGCGAGCAGTCGCAGGCGCAGACGACCGAGGAGTCGAGCTCGCTGCAGAAGGTTTCCGCCACCGACGGCGAGTCGACGGCCACGTCGCTGCGCCGCGACATCCAGGCCTGAGGGCCCGAGAGCTCGTAGGGAAGAGGAGCAGACGTGAAGATCCGTTACGACAAGTCCGCCAGCGAGGACATCAACGCCTCCGGCAAGGAGTTCGCCGGCGGCGCGCAGACCGACCAGGACTCGGTCGAGACCGCAGCCCGCCAGATCTCGGCCAACCTGTCCGGCGCCGGCGCCGACGAGGCGCACGCCGTTCACCGCACGGCGTACGAGCGCGCGGACGAGCTGCACCAGGCCTCGCTCAAGTCGAACCAGACCGACCAGAAGACGCAGGACATCAACGACTCCGCGATCCCGCGGATGCAGTCCTTCTTCGGCAACCGCGCCTGACGCAGCCGAGGAGAGACGATGGCTCCGTTCTACGAGGTCGACGACACGACGGCGACCCACACGTCCGGTCGACAGATCTCAGGACTGTCGGCTGACGTCCAGACCGCCAAGAGCACGCTCGTGTCCGCTCTCGAGGCGGTCACGCCCGGCTCGCGGCACGGTGTCGGCGACGTCACGACCGGTGTCGACAGCTTCCAGACCTGGGCCGTCGAGACCGCCAACGCGGTCGCCAACGGTGTCAGCAACCTGGGCAACAACACCTCCAACGGCGCCAACACGGTGGCGCACACGACCAACGACACGACTGCCCTGCAGAACCAGCAGTCGGTCCTGAGCCGCGACGTCAACGCGGTCTCGGGTCGTGCGATCGCCGTCTGAGACGCGACTCACCAGTACGACGCCCCCCTTCCGCCTCGGCGGGAGGGGGGCGTCGTACGTCCGGCGTGCGCGAGCCCGGTCAGCTCGCGTCGTCCGGCACGAGACCGGTCTGGACGTGGCCGACGAGGCCGTTGCGGTTGACGTACAACGCCCGTCCGGTCGGCAGCCGCGTCGGAGCCACGCCGCCGACGAGCCGCCCCTCGAGCCGGTCGCCGGAGAACATCAGCCCTGCCGTCGACACGTCGGTCAGGCGCTGCAGCATCGGCTCGAACTGCGCCCGCGCGAGGCCGTTCACGCGGCGTGACACGACCAGGTGGAAGCCGAGGTCGTTGCCCTGCGGCAGGTACTCGACCAGCGGGTCCAGCGGGTTGCCGGACGAGGTCGCGACCAGGTCGTAGTCGTCGACGACGACGAGCAGCTCGAGGCCCTTCCACCACGAGCGCTCGCGCAGCTGCTCGGAGGTGACGTCGGCGCCGGGGAGCCGCTGGTGCAGCGATCCGGCGAGCTCGCTGGCGACCTGCGCGGTCTGCTCGCGGTTCGTGCAGTAGGCGACGAGATACTCCTCGGGCACGACGTCGAGCAGCGACCGCCGGAAGTCGACGAGGACGATCCCGAGGTTCTCCGCCGGCATCAGCTGGGTGTAGCCGCGCAGCAGCATCTTCAGGAAGTTGGTCTTCCCGGTCTCCGGGTCGCCGTAGACGAGCAGGTGCGGGTTCGAGCCGATGAGATTCACCGACACCGCGCGCAGGTTGCGGTCGAGCACGCCGACCGGGACGCCCGGGTACGCCGGGTCAACCGGGGGAAGCTCGTCGAGGTGAACGACGGGCGCGAGGGTCTGCACCTGCTCGACGGCGATGCCCTGCCACCGATCGGCGATCGCCGCGAACAGCTCGCGCTGGGCCTCGAAGACGTCCTCCACCTCGCGTACGCCGTCGATCCGCGGGACCGCGGCCTGGAAGATCCGTTCGCCCTCCATCGCCCCACGGCCGGAGATGTCCTTGGGGATCTGCTCCATGACCTTGCGGCCGAACTGCGAGTCGTAGACGTCGTTGAGCCGTAGCTCGAGACGGCCGCCGAACGACGGCTGCATCCGCATCCGGATCTGCATGCTCTGGGTGACGGTGAGGACGACGTGCACGCCGTACGCCCCGCCGCGCGCCGCGATCTCGTCGACCGCGTAGTCGAGCGCGTCGTACTCCTCACGGAAGGTCGCCCACCCGTCGATGACGAGGAAGACGTCGCCCGGCGTGTCGGCCGGGATGCGGCCCTCCTCGCGGGCCCGCCGGTAGTCGTGCATGCTCTCCAGGCCGTACCGCCGGAACAGCTCCTCGCGCTCGTCGAGGACGCCCATGACCTCCTGGACCGTCCGGTTGATGCGTTCGGGGTCGTTCCGGGTCGCGACGGCCGCCACGTGCGGGAGCGCGCGAAGCGCCTGGAGGGTGCCGCCGCCGTAGTCGATGCAGTAGAACGCGACCGTGCCTGGCGCGTAGCGCAGGGCGAGCGACGCGACCATGGTGCGCAGCGTCGTGCTCTTGCCGGTCTGCGGCGCACCTGCGAGGACGAGGTTGCTGCCGGCGCCGGTGAAGTCCCACTCGAGGGCGTACTGCGCCTGCTTCGCGGGCTCGTCGACGAGGCCGAGGACGGCCTTGACGGTGGCCGGCACGCCGGGCTCGTCGGGGGGTTGGACGGCGTCGAGCGTGAGCACCGGCGGGAGAGGGTCGAGCCAGACCGGGCGTACGTCGGGGGCCCCCGACGCGGCCATCTGCTCGCAGAGCACGTCGAGCACGGTCGGCCCACCCTTGCGCGCGACCGCATCTGCCGCCGCCTCCTGCATCGTCGCCTCACGCTCGGCTGCCGCGCGGTCGGCGATCCAGGCGCCGACGCCGTTGACGGACACGTAGGGGACGACGGGGACGGACGCCTTGGGGCCTTCGGTCGGCGGGACGTACGGGCTCGAGACGAGCGCGGCCTTGAAGCGCTCGAACACGGTCGTGTCGACCTTGAGGTAGCCCGACCCCGGTTCCGGCGGCAGGTGGTACGCGTCGGGCACTCCGATCGCGTCGCGGCTCTCCGACTCGGAGAACGTGCGCAGGCTGATCCGGTACGACAGGTGTGACTCGAGGCCGCGGATCTTGCCCATCTCGAGCTTCTGCGTCGCGAGCAGCAGGTGCACGCCGATGGAGCGGCCGATGCGACCGATGGCGACGAAGAGCTCCGCGAAGTCGGGCTTGGCCGTCAGCAGCTCGGAGAACTCGTCCACGATCACGAGCAGGTGGGGGAGAGGCTCGAGGTGCTCGCCCGCGTCGATCCTCTCCTGGTAGGACGTCACGTTCGGCAGGTTGCCCGCCGCCTTGAGGACCTCCTGGCGTCGCTGCATCTCGCCGTACAGGGCGTCGCGCATGCGGTCGACCAGCGTCAGGTCGTCCTGGAGGTTCGTGATCATGCCGGCGAGGTGCGGGATGTGCTCCATCGCCGCGAACGTCGCGCCGCCCTTGAAGTCGACGAGCATGAGTGCGAGCCGATCGGGGCCGTGTCCGACGAGGAGCGAGCTCACGAGCGTCCGCAGCATCTCGGACTTGCCCGAACCCGTGGCGCCGACCACCAGGCCGTGCGGCCCCATCCCGCCGTGGGCCGACTCCTTCAGGTCGAGGAGCACCGGTGCGCCCTGCTCGGAGAGGCCGATCGGAACCCGGAGGAGGTCGCGCTGGGCCCGCGGCTGCCACGTACGGCGGGTGTCGAGGCGGGCGGGATCGCGGACGCCGAGGATCTCGGCGAGGCCGACCGAGACGTCCAGGCCGCCGTCGCCCGAGTCCTCCGCGCTGAGACGGAGCCCGGAGAGCGTCCGCGCGAGGGTCGCCTCGACGCCGTCCGGGAGGAGGTCCGCCCGGAACGGGTCCGGGTGGGCGGACGTCCGGAGCGACCCGTCAGGGCCGACCTCGATGCGGACGTCGAGCGGCCGAGGCTCCTGGCGCGCCGACGGGAGGAGCGTGACCACGTGGACGCCGAGCGTCTGGAGCGGGATCGACGGGTCCGGCGACTCGAGGTGGGCGCCGGTCGCGCCGTCGTGGTCGACGACCACCACCAGGTGGGGTCCGGTGGCACCGGCCGTGCCGCGGCTGCGCTGGTAGCGGTCCAGACGGTCGTCGAGCTCGGTCGCGAGCAGCTCGGTGAGGGCGGGGACGGATGTGGCGACGCGCCGGGCGGGCACCTCGCCGTCGAGCGTACGGCCGCTCTGGGCGTGCGGGAGCCACTTGACCCAGTCCCAGGCCGCGCCGGCGCTCTCCGGGCGTACGACGGCGATCTCGAGGTCGCTGGGGCCGTGCAGCGTGACGAGCTGGGCGAGGAGCGTACGGGCGATGGCGCGCGCGGCGTCCGGGTGACCGATCACGGCCACGTGCCCGAGCTCGCGCAGCGGGAGGGTGATCGGCTGCTCCGACAAGGTCGCGTACCGCTGCTGGAGCTCCTCGGCGGCGTTCAGGCACAGCGGGTCGAACTCGTTGAGCGGACCGGTGTCGGCGTCGAGGTGCAGACCGCTCACGAGCGGGACGGTGCCGGTGCCGAGGCGGACGGCGAGGAAGTCGCTGTGGGACGGGCGGCGTTCCCAGCGCCGCGCGTCGTCGGTGGCGACGGGGACGAGCTGGTCCGGCCGGGGGAAGCGCCACGCCTGCTCGGTGCGCTGGGTCGCGACGCGCTCGCGCACGGCGAACCGCATCTCCTCGAGGTAGTCGAGGTAGCGCTCCCGGGACTCCCGCATCTGGCGCCGCGCGCCGCCGCGCTGGCTCACGATCATGACGACGCCGATGGCGATCGACCCGATCAGGACGAGGAAGCCCGCCACGACGAGGATCGGCCGGTCCTTCTGCGTGAGCGCCATCGTGAGCGAGCCGGTGCCGCTCATGATCGGCATCATGAGCATGGTCATGCCGGCGGCAGGGGTGGGCGCCTGGCTGCGGTGCGGGGGTTCGTGGATGCTCAGCGGAGCATCGTCGACCCGCGGCGGGGCCGTACGCGGGGGCCGTTTCACCAACGTGGTGCTCATCGCCGTCCTCGGTCGTGGCTAGGCGTAGTCCCGGCAAACGATATGCTCCACGGCGTCCGTCCTGTGCGGTGGTCGGCCTCCGTCCTCCGCGCAGCGAGCCCTCGTACGCACGGAAAGGGGCGCCCAGGTGCTCACCGCCTACAGCAGGGTCACCGTGGTGACCGACGAGCGACGGGTCGACCTCGCCCTGCCGAGCGCCCTGCCGCTGGCCGACGTCGTCGCCCAGGTCGTCCGCTACTGCGGCCCCGGCGAGGGGTCGCAGGCAGGGGTCCAGCTGGCCCGGGTCGGCGGGGCGCCGCTCGGGCTCGGGCAGACGCTCGAGGAGGCCGGTGTGCTCGACGGCGACGTCCTCGAGCTCCGGCCGCGCTCCAGCAGCGTCGAGCCGGCCACCGTGGAGGACGTGCGTGACGCGGTCGAGGACGCCACCGAGTCCGCCGGGGCTGCGTGGAGCCCGGAGACCACCCTCACCTTCTGGATCGTCTCCACGGCCGTCGCGCTCGGTGTGCTGGCCGTGTGGTGCGCCGGCCTCCTCGAGCCGTACGCGCCGGGCTGGGAGATCCCGCCCACCGGGACGCGTGCCGGGGCCGGCATCGCCACGGCGACCGCGCTCGCGTGCCTGGCCGGGTGGGCCGCGCGAGCAGCTGCTCCCTGGTCCGTCCGTCCTGTGCTGGTCGTCGCTCTCGCGTGGGCGTGGATCGGCGGGTCGGCTCTCGGGGCCTGGTCCGACTGGTCCGCCGAGGTCACCTCGGTCGTGGCGTTCGGGCTCGTCGCTGCCGCTGCGGTCGGCGCACGGGCGATGACGCCCCGGGCGACGCCGTACGCCGCCTTCGGGGTCGTCCTGCTCGTCGTGGCAGCCGCGTTCGCGATCACGGCCGCCTTCGACATCGACGCGCTGCAGACGCTGCGGGTCGTGATCGTCCTGGTCCTCCTCGCCGTCGGCGTCGCGCCCCGGGTGTCGCTGTCGGTCGGCGGGCTCGCCGGTGCGGACTACCGGGTCCGCCACGTCGGCACGATGTCGCGCGAGGCGATCGCCGCCCGCTACCGGGAGAGCAACGGGCTCCTCGTCGGCTCGCTCTCGGCGATCGCGCTGATCGTGGGCGTCGGAGGAATCGTCCTGACCTTCACCGACAACCGCTGGGACCGGTGGCTCGCGCTGGTCGCCGGTCTGCTCGCGCTCTCCCGGTCGCGGGTGTTCTCGCGGGTCGCCCACATGATCGGGCTGCGGGTCGCCGGTGTCGTCGTGGTCGCTGCCCAGCTCGTGCGCGAGGTCGCGGAGCTCGACGCGACGGCGTGGCTGATCGTCGTCGTCCTCGGGGTCGGCGCGCTCGCCGTCGCCCTGGCGTCGATGCCCGTCTCGTCGATCACGCGGGCCCGCAACAAGCGCCTCTTGAACCTTGCCGAGCTGATCCTCGTGATCCAGGCGATCGTCCTGGCCTGCGGTGCGATCGGCCTCTTCGACCGCCTGTCCGACATGGTGTGAGGAACGTCCGATGACCGACGAACGCCGTCCACCGGGGGACGAGAACCCCAACCGCCGCGACCCGGGCCGTCGCTCGGACCCCAACCGCCGCTCGGACGCCCAGGGTGCCGCTGCCGACCTCGCTCGGATGGGCATCGACCCCCGCAGCCTCGGGCTCGACACCCCCGCGCAGCCGGGCCAAGCAGGTCGCTGGGCCGCCGATCCGGCCGATGCCGCCCCGTGGGGGACTCCCGCCGCGCCCGATCCTGCCCACGGCGACAACGTCGTGGCGCTGCGACCCGAGTGGGCCGCCGCGCCGCGTCCCGAGCCCGCCCCGCCCGTCCCGGCTGCTCCCGCCCAGGCGTTCCAGGGAACCGTCCAGCGGCCGCAGTCCGTCGCCGAGCAGGTCGTCGGGAGCACGGTTGCCTCGACCCCGACCGGCTCCAGCGGCGGATCGTGGGGCCGCGCTGCAGCGCGCGGCATGGTCACGCTCGACAGCGCCTCCGCCGCCGAGGCTGAGCGGGCCCTCGTCGGCGCCGTACGCCGCCGGCACGCCGGCCACCGCACGGTGGCCTTCCTCTCCGCCCAGGGCGGCGTCGGCACGACCACGGTCGCCACCGGCGTCGGTGCGGTGCTCGCGGCGCTGCGCGACGACCGTACGGTGCTGGTCGACGTCCAGGCGGGCACGCCGGCCCTGAGCGGGCTGCTCGAGGTTCCCGACCCCCACTCCGTACGCCGGTTGCTGGCGTCGCCGGGCGCCGCGACGCCGCCGCTCACCCCGGGTGGGCTCGCCGTCGTCGACGGCCCGTCGTGGGACGAGCCGCTCGGTCGCGCGGACCTCGGCGGCGTCGTCGAGCGTCTGGCCGCCCAGCACGCGTTCCTCCTGCTGGACGCCGGGGACGACCCGACGGACGGCGCCTACACGACCGTGGCGCGCGCCGACCGGGCCGTCGTCGTCACAGGTCCGGGCGAGACCGGGCTGCGCGGCCTCGAGGTCGCGCTGCGCCGGCTCGACCGCGTCAACCCGGCAGCCGCACGGTCCGTCACGGTCGTCGTGGTCTGCCGCGAGGACAGCGCGTCCGCGGACCAGGCGCGGCGCTCGGTCGCTGCGGCCGGCGTCACCGACGGTCAGGTCGTCGTGCTCGGCGGAGACCCGGCCCTGCGCCACGGCCGCCCGTTCCGCGCCGACCAGGTCAGCGCCCAGACCCGTCTGGCGCTCCTCCAGGTCGCCGCGCGTCTCGCGGACACCCGATGAGCGCGGACACCCGATGAGCGACGGCGACTCCGGTCGTACCCCGCAGCGCCCCGTGCCGGCGCCGCCGGGGGCGCTCGCGCGCACCCCGAACGCCGAGAAGTACGTCCTCGAGGCCGACGCGCTGCGTCGACGTCAGCTGCGGTCGGCGCTCCTGCACGGGACCCGCCGTACGTGGCGGGAGCACCGCTCCACCTGGCCCGCGGTGATCGCCGGCGTCATCGTGGTCGCCGTGATCGTGGCCGGGCTGGCCGTGACGCACGCCTACCAGCGTCAGCGCGACATCCAGGACCGCCAGGAACGCGAGCGAGCAAGCATCTCGACCCCGACCGCCTCCGCGACGCCGACGACGCCGCCGCCGCCGCGCAAGGCAACCGACCCGACCCGATCTCCGAAGAACCCCGAGAAGTCAGGGGACTGACGGTGGTCAACCATATGACCTGTAGGTTGTCGCAGTGATGCTGACGCTCGGGCATTAGCTGGAGGATCCCACCCATGTCAAAGTTGCCGACCACCGCGGAGCCGCGCACGGCCACGCGCCTGCCGTCCACGCGTGAACGCCGCCCTGCCCTCGCCGCGCTCGCGGTCATCCTGATCGTCGGCGGCGCGCTGCTGTCGGGCTGGATCGCCATGAGCTCGGGGGACCGGGCCGACTTCCTCCAGGTCGAGGGCGAGATCGCTCAGGGGCAGCGCCTCTCCGAGTCCGACCTCACGACCGTGTCGCTTCCCGAGGGCTTCGACGGCGGTGTCCCCGCCGAGCAGCGCGACGCGGTGCTGGGCCAGTACGCCACGGCGCGCCTGCTCCCGGGCACGGTCCTCCTGCCGACGATGGTCGCGAAGTCGACCGGCGTCGGTGAGGGGCAGGCACAGTTCCCGATCCAGACGCCGGCGACCCGGTCGCTGAGCGAGCTGGACGGCGGTGCCCCGGTCGCGCTGTACTTCGCCGGCGGTGACGGTGGCCCCGAGCAGGGCGTCGCCGCCACGGTCGTCCAGGTCGGCGAGGTCGACGACAGCGCGCTGGCCTCGAGCCAGGAGATCACGGTGCTGGTCAGCGTGGACGCCGGCTGCGGCCCGCGCCTCGCGAACGCGCTCGCCGACGACTCGGTCTACCTCGCGACGGTCGGCGAGGGCGCCGACCTCGACACGACCTGCAGCGGCTGACATGGCACTCATCGCCCTCGCCTCAGCCAAGGGTGCGCCCGGCGTCACGACAGCCGCTCTCGCGGTCGGTGCACTGTGGCCGCGACCCGTCCTGGTCGCCGAGTGCGACCCGTCGGGCGCGGACATCGCGATCCGGATGCCCCGCGACGACGGTGGCTCCCTCGACCCGCAGACGGGTCTGCTCAGCCTGGCCGCTGCGGGCCGGCGGTCGCTGCACCCGGGTCTCGTCGACGAGCACACCCAGCGCGTCCTCGGCGGGCTCGAGATCCTGGCAGGACCCCAGTTCCCGGAGCAGTCCGGCGGCCTCGCGCAGGCGTGGTCCCAGCTCGGCCCGCTGCTGTCCCGGATGCCGCAGCACGACGTGGTCGCCGACCTCGGACGCATCGGAGCCCTGACCCCGCAGAACGCGCTCCTCGCGAGCGCCGACGCCGTCGTGCTGCTCGTGGACACCGCACCGAGCAGCGTGGTCCACCTGCGCCACCGCCTCCGACCCGTCGCCGACATCGTCGGAGGGGCGTACGGCGCGCCGGTGCACGTCGCGGTGGTGGCTCCGCCGAAGCGCACCCAGGTCGTCCGTGAGATCCGAGACGCGCTGGTGGCGACCGACGTCGAGCTCGCCGGGGTGCACCACCTCGCGTACGACGAGCGCGGCGCCCACCTCTTCCAGGGCCAGACCCACCCGCGCCCCGACAAGCTCGCGCTGATCCGCTCCGCCGGCCCGCTGGTCGGCGAGCTGGCCGCCGCGGTCGCGCACGTGTCGCCGGTGCCGGTGGACGCGGAGATCTCCGAGCAGAGTGCCTATCCCGCCTCCGACGAGCAGGGTCCGTCCGTTCCGGGTCTGTGGTCGGAGGTCCAGCGATGATCGACCACGGACTCGTCCGTACGCTCCGCGGCCAGGTCGCCGACCGGCTCAATGAGCAGCGCCGCCGCGACCAGCTCGCCGGGCTCGCCGCGATGTCGACCGACGACGAGCGCGAGTACGCCCGATCACTGATCGTCCAGGTCCTCGAAGACCACGCCCGCTACGAGATGGCCGAGGGCCGCACGCCGCTGCAGCCGGACGTCGAGGCGGAGCTCGCGGGCGCGATCCACTCGGCCCTGTTCGGCGTCGGCCGCCTGCAGCCCCTGCTGGACGACCCCGAGGTCGAGAACATCGACATCAACGGCTGCGACCAGGTCTTCGTGCAGTATGGCGACGGCAGGGAGGAGCGCCACCCGCCGGTCGCCGAGAACGACGAGGAGCTCGTCGAGCTCATCCAGGTCCTCGGCGCCCACTCGGGCCTGTCGAGCCGCCCGTTCGACTCGGCCAACCCACAGCTCGACCTGCGGCTCCCCGACGGGTCGCGGCTGTCGGCGGTGATGAACGTCTGCGCCCGGCCGTCGGTGTCGATCCGTAAGGCGCGGATGCAGAAGGTGTTCCTCGACGACCTCGTCGGCAACGGCACGATGACGCCTGACGTGGCGGAGTTCCTGAAGGCCGCGGTCGCCGCCCGCAAGAACATCATGATCGCGGGGGCCACCAACTCGGGCAAGACCACGATGCTGCGGGCGATCGCCAACGAGATCCCGCCGCACGAGCGCATCATCACCGTCGAGCGTGCGCTCGAGCTGGGGCTCGGCGAGACCGTCGACCTCCACCCGAACGTCGTCGGGTTCGAGGAGCGCCTCCCGAACTCCGAAGGCCTCGGAGGCGTGACGATGGCCGAGCTCGTCCGTCGGTCGCTGCGCATGAACCCGTCCCGCGTCATCGTCGGCGAGGTCCTCGGCGACGAGATCGTCACGATGCTGAACGCCATGAGCCAGGGCAACGACGGCTCGCTGTCGACGATCCACGCGAACTCGTCCATCGAGGTGTTCAACCGCATCGCCACGTACGCGCTCCAGGCTCGTGAGCGGCTCCCGGTCGAGGCGACCCACCTGCTGGTGGCGGGTGCGCTCGACTTCGTCGTGTTCATGCGCAAGCACAACGACGCGCACCTCGGCGGCAGCCAGGCCCGCGTCGTCGAGAGCATCCGCGAGGTCGTCGGCTTCGACGCGCAGGTCCTGTCGTCGGAGGTGTTCGCGCCCGACGGCGAAGGGCGCGCGGTCGCTCACGCACCGATCTCGTGCGCCGACGAGCTGGCGGAGCACGGCTACGACCCGTTGGTGCACGGAGGCTGGTGATGGAGGAGCTGCGCGTCCCGCTGGCACTGACCGCCGGAGCCCTCGTGGGCGTCGGCGGGCTGATGCTCGTGCTCGCGCTGCGCCGTCGTGCGCCGCGACCGACGATGCTGCGGCAGAAGTCGCGCGCCTCACGGTCGGACCGTCAGAAGACGCTCACGATCGCCGGCGTGGTGGCGTTCGCCGTCACGCTCGTCGTCACGCGCTGGATCGTCCTCGCTGCCGTCGTCGGCATCGTCGTCGTCCTCTGGGACCGGCTCCTCGGCGGCGGACGCGCAGAGCGTGAGGCGATCGCTCGCGCCGAGGGCCTCGCCAACTGGATCGAGTCCCTCCGTGACACGATCGCCGGCGCTGTCGGTCTCGAGCAGGCGATCCCCGCGACGGCCAAGAACGCCGCACCGTCGATCCGCCCCGCGCTGAACCTCCTCGTCGACCGCCTCCGCGTGCGTGAGCCGTTGCCGGACGCGCTGATGCGGTTCGCCGACGACCTCGACGACCCGTCCGCTGACGTGGCCGTCGCAGCCCTCGTCCTCAACGCCCGCCTCCGCGGACCCGGCCTGCGCGAGGTGCTGTCGGCGCTCGCCGAGTCCGCCCGCGCCGAGCTCGACGTACGCCGTCGTGTGGAGTCGAGCCGCCGCAGCACGCGTCGCAGCGTGCAGATCGTGGTTGGCGTCATCGTCGTCGTCGCCGGCTCGCTCGTCGTCTTCAACCCCGAGTACGTCGAGCCGTACGGCTCGCTCACCGGGCAGCTCGTGCTCGCGGTCGTGCTCGCCATGTTCGGAGCCGCCGTGCTCTGGATGCGACGCCTGTCGGGCGTCGAGCAGCCCGAGCGCTTCCTCATCGCGGCGCAGCCCACCCGGGCACGCACCGACCGCAAGGCGGTGCGCGCATGACGCTCGCCCTGCTCGCCGGTGCCGCCGTCGGGGCGGGGATCCTGATCCTCGTCCGGATGAACGCCCGCCCAGTCCCCGGTGTCGCCGCGACCCTCGCGCGTGTCGACGGCGCCAAGCGCCGGGCACGTCGGAGGCCGGCGGCAGACGCCGAGAAGGCCGACCTCATCGACCGTTGGCGCGAGTCCGTGGGGGAGCGGATCGAGGACGAGGCGTCGGCCCGGGGATGGGCCTTCGCCCGTACGCGTGCCGACCTGGCCGTGCTCGACAAGCCGTTCGCCCAGCACCTCGGCACCAAGGTGCTGCTCGCCCTCGCAGCGCTCGTGTGGTTCCCGATGGTGTTCACGCTGCTCGGCTACGATCCGCTGGGCATCCCGGCGGTCGTGTCGGTGCTGCTCGCGGTCGGTGCGTTCTTTCTCCCCGATCTCCAGATCCACGGCGAGGCCGAGAAGCGGCGGCGCGACTTCCGCCACGTCACCGGCTCCTTCCTCGACCTCGTCGCGATGAACCTCGCCGGCGGCCGTGGCCTGCCTGAGGCGCTCCTGGCGGCGTCGACGGTCGGCGACCACTGGGCGATGGTGCGGATCCGGGAGGCCATCACCAACGCCCGCCTCTCCGGACGGACTCCGTGGGAGGGCATCGCGGCGCTCGGGCAGGAGCTCGGGGTCGACGAGTTGCGCGACCTCGCGTCGACGTTGGGCCTGGCAGGTGACGAGGGCGCACGCATCCGTGAGAGTCTTCTCGCGCGGGCTGACAGCATGCGGCGCCGCGAGCTGGCCGACATCGAGGGCGCTGCCGGTGAGAGCTCACAGTCGATGCTGGTGGCGCAGCTGTTGATGTGCGTCGCATTCTTGGTATTCCTGGCCTATCCCGCGGTGTCGAAGCTCGGGTGACGACGTGCAGCAAGGAGAGGAAACACATGTACTCACAGGTTCTGGCCGTTCAGGTGGCGGTCGCGCAGGTTCGCGCGCGTGCGGTGGCAGCGCGCCGCGAGGGACGCTCGGAGGTTGGCGCCTCGGCCGTGGAGTGGGCGATCATCTCGGCCATCGTGGTCGCGGCGGCGCTACTGATCGGCGGAGCGATCACGCAGGTCGTCGGCGACAACGTCAACCAGATCAACGACGGCGGCTGAGTCCGCACCGCCGCTCGATCGGCGGTGAGCGGGGCGCGAGCGCGGTCGAGTTCGCGATCATCGCCCCGGCCCTGCTGCTGCTCGTCTTCGCGACGATCCAGGTCGGGCTCTACATGTACGCCCGCAACGTCGCGCAGACGGCGGCCCGCGAGGGTGTCTCGTACCTTCGCCTGGCCGGCGACAACCCCAACGCCGACGCGTACCTCGGGCGTGCCGAGGAGCTCAGCGTCGGGTACGCGTCCAAGCTGGGCCGGCTCGACGGCGTGGTCGCCGATGGCGCCATCGACGAGGCGACCGGCCGCGTGACCATGGTCGTGCAGGGTGAGGCAGTCCTCCCGCTCGGCGGGCGCGTCACGGTCGTGCAGTCGGCGGACGCGACGCTGGAGCAGTTCCGGGTCGACCCGAGGGGCAGACCATGAGGGCGCGCGTCATCGCGGGGCGAGGTCGCGTCGTGCGCCGTGGCGAGAGCGGTGCGTCCAGCCTCGAGCTTGTCATCCTCGCGCCGTTCGTGATGATGCTGATGATGCTCATCGTCGCGTTCGCCCGGTACGCGCAGGCGGAGAACCTCGTCGACCAGGCCGCTCGCGACGCCGCGCGTGCGGCGACCGCCCAGAACGACCGCACCGCGGTCGCGCAGATCGCGGCCCAGACCGTCACCTCGACGATGGACGACGCACCGCAGAGTTGCCGCGACACCGCCAGCGCAGGCACGCCGGTCCTCAACGGCAAGGCGTTCGTCGTCCCCGATCCTGACGACATCGACGAGGTCGCCTCGGTGACGGTGACGGTGTCGTGCACGCTGAGCACCGGGGATCTGAGCTTCTTCCCGTTCTGGGACATCAACGTGGAGCGCTCGTTCACGAGTCCGCTCGACCGCTACCGGGGCTACCGATGAGCCGCCGGACGCGATGGATCGCACGCGTGGCCGCGGCGCGGGACGAGGCCGGCTCGGTCGCGCCGTTCGTCGTCATCGTGAGCGTCGGGCTGCTCCTGCTCGCCGGCCTGGTGATCGACGGCGGTCGCCAGCTCAACGCGAAGGGCATCGCGATCGCGTACGCCCAGGAGGCTGCGCGCGCCGGCGCCCAGGCGGTGAACGTGGCTGACCCGTCCCTCGACCTCATCACCTCGGCGGCGCTGTCCGCGGCACAGGAGTACTGCGCTCAGGCCAAGGCCGCCGACTCGTCGCTCGTGACCTGCAGGCCGGCGATCCGTGACGTCGTCATCGACGGCACGACCCTGCACGCCGTCGAGGTCACGACCGAGGTGTCGCGCTCCGCGATCGTGATCGGCATGATCGGCCGCGACACGCTCACCGCCAGCGGTATCGCCCAGGCACGCCCCGTGTCAGGGATCGACGCGCCGGACGACTCGAAGCTGCGAAGCCTCCCGCCCCCGGAGGTCGCGCCCCCGGGCAGCGAGGACGAGGACGGAGGGCTTCCGATCACCACGTGGTCTCCGCCGACTCCGACGCAGTTCGAGGAGTGCGTCCCCGCCGACGAGGATGAGGACGAGGAGGGTCCCGGTGGGCCCGGGGATCCTGACAAGCCCGGGGATCCTGACAAGCCCGGTGATCCAGACAAGCCCGGTGATCCAGACAAGCCCGGCGATCCTGGAAATCCAGACAAGCCGGAGGATCCGGACGACCTGCCGCCCTGTCCGCCGGCCGAGGAGGGCGCGCCGTGACGTGCTCGGACATCCACAGTTCACGCGGGCAGGGGTTTCACCCTGAGCCTTGTACCGGATATTGTGCGGATCGGTCTCACTTTTGCCAAAACGCGCGCAGGAAGGTCTCGGGAGTGCAGCTGCGTTGGATTCTGACCGCGGCGGCGGTCACGCTTGCCCTCGCGGGCTGCAGCGACGGCGAGGGCACCGCGACGGCTGATCCCACCCCGACGCCGACCACCGTCGCCACGACCACGCAGGCCCCGACGCCGTCGCCGCCTCCGACGACCACGGCACCCGCGAGCCCCTTTCCCGGCATCGCGATGACGTTCACCGGCGGCAATGCGAGTGACGGTCGGGTCGCGGTCCTCAAGACCTTCGTCGCGGGGAGTGCTTTCGCGTGGACTCAACGCCAGCAGCCACCTGAGCTGCGCGCCGTGCTCAATCGGGATCTCCAACGCGTGATCGCCACCGGGATCGCCAAGGCAAAGGCGAACGACTGGACGGTCTCCCCGCGCCCAGTAGTGCACCTGCAGTCGCTCGAAGGTTCGGGAAAGAAGGCGACGGCGCAGCTGTGCCGTTGGAACCCGTCGGTCGACTGGCGTCGCACGTCAGACAACAAGAACGTCCAGAACAGCGGCCAACGCTGGCAGAACCTGAAGCTCACCCTCGTCGCTGGCAGCCGAGGCTGGCAGGTCACCTCGGCGGCGGACAACGGCACGTGCGCGCGGAAGGCACCGTGATGTCGACCCTTCGCGCGCGAGCGCTCGTCGCTACTGCCTTCCTGGCGCTCCTCGTTGCCATGGTCGTGCCGGCGGCAGCGGATGAGTTTGGTGGTGGCGGTGGCGGCACCGGCGGTGGCGGCACCAACGTTCCCGCTTCGTCGCCACCACAGCAGGAGCAGATCCGCGACTGCACGGTCTACGCGAACGGCACCGGGATGGGCTCGTACTGCGCGGGCGGCTCGGGCAACGCGAAGACGCTGCGTGAGCGCTTCGGCGGCCAGGACTACGTCCTCTGCCGGTACGAAGCCCCGCCTGCCTGGGTCGACGTCCCCAAGAGCCCCAGCCCCGACGGCGCCTTCATGCTTAAGCGGTGCATCGAGGGGATCAACTGGGACACCGTGAACGGTGGGCGCGGGATGCACCTCACGATCTCGCTCGAGTGGGTTCCAGACGGCCAAGTTCCGCCGGTGCCGGAGAGCGACCTCATGGACTTCCTGTGGAATCGCGCGACCTCGGATACGGCGCTGCCGCAACCGTTCATGCGTCCGCAGCCGTCGCAGGTCCCGGTCGTCGGCTATCCGACCTACTTCACGTTCAGCTGGATCGACCCCAGCACGAACGACCCGATCGCCGAGGGACCGTACGCCGGCGACGTCCGAGGCGGCCCGTACCGCGAGGTCACCAACGGGCGGGGCCTCCGGATGGTCGCCGAGGCGACACAGATCGTCATCGACCCCCACCAGACCGACATGAAGCCGATCACCTGCACGCCTGACCAGCTCGTCTACGAGCCGGGCAAGTCCGTGGCCGAGCAGCGCCCGGACGCCTGCAAGATCACGTTCACGCGCTCGTCCGCGACGGCTGCAGCCTTCGCCGACGGCAAGGCGCCCGCGATGCCGCAGGTCTACCTCTCCGCGTACCCGGTGACCGTGACGGTGCACTGGCGGATCACCTACGGGTTCGGCGGCGAGATGCAGGAGCTCGGCAACGGCTTCGAGATGACCGCGACCCAACCCCTGCCGGTCCAAGAGGTCCAGGCCCCCAACGAGCCCCCGATCGTGCTCTTCTGACCCCCCATCCGTTACGACACACCGAAGGAGCGACGCGATGACCGCCACCCAGCGCAGCAGCCGCCTCCCCGTCACGCCTCAGGACGGCGGCCGTGGAGGTGACGTCGTGCGCGGGCTGGTCGCCCTCGTCGCCACGCTCGCGCTGGTCATCGGCATCCCCGTCGCCCTCGCGTCGGCGTTCGGCGCCCCGTGGCCGTCGCAGGTTCCTGACCTCGCCTGGGTGACGCAGCCCCTGACGACCGACGTCCTGATGCATGTGCTGGCCGCCGTCGTGTGGCTGGCCTGGCTCCACTTCGTCGTCTGCCTGGTCGCGGAAGCCGTGTCGGAGATCGGCGCTCGCGGTCTCGCGCCGCGGATTCCCGGCGGTGGCATCGGCACCCAGGCGCTCGCCCGCAAGCTCGTGACGACCATCGTCCTGCTGGTGGGGACGGCGTCGATCGCGGCGCCTGCAGCAACCGCCGCCGTGCCCGCACCCGAGCACCGCCCGGTGGGCATCGAGCGGGTCGTCGGCAGTGCCGAGCGTTCCGTCGAAGCCCAGACCACGCAGCAGGCCACCAAGGTCGCCGATGCCGAGCGCCCGGCCGTGAGTGAGCTCTCGCGGGCGACGCGCGCCGAGCAGCGCGGCGGAGACCTCACGACGTACTACGACGTGAAGCCGCCGAACAACCGCAACTACGACACGCTGTGGGACATCGCCGAGCGGTACCTGGGAGACGGGTTCCGCTACAAGGAGATCTATGCGATGAACCGCAACGTCGTCCAGCCGGACGGCCGCACCCTCAGCAACCCCGACCTGATCCACCCGGGCTGGGTCATGAAGATGCCAAACGATGCCCGCGGCCCGGGCCTCAAGGTCGTCGAGGCGGCTCGCGACGACCTGGCTTCCCCCAGCTCGAACACCGGCACCCCTGGCGCCGCGGGGAGCAGCGCTGCTGATGACGCGGCAGTCAGCGGGGGAGAGAGCGGCGGGGCCGAGGTCGGCGGCGGTGTGGGTGGCGTGGTCGAGGCCCGTGCGGCCTCCTCGTCGTCCATCGGCGAGTGGGCGCCGGTCTTCGGTGTCGCCGGCGGCCTCGCGCTGGCCGGTGCGCTGGTCGGCCTGCGGCGTCGCCGCGCGTCGAATCCCGGCGGTGGCCCCGACCGCCCCAAGGGCTCGTCGGCGAAGTCCTCGTCGCAGATCGACGTCGCGGCACGCGTCGAGGCGGGTCTGCGGGACGAGGCAGCCCCCGCGGATGCCGAGTGGCTCGCCGGCGCCGTACGCGGTCTTCACGCCACGGCCCTCCCACCGCTGGCCCGCGCGGCCCTGTCGTCGGACGGGCTGGTCGCTGCGTTCCGGTCGGAGCCGTCGACCGCATTGCCCGACGGCTGGGCGAGCACGAGCGACGCCAGGACCTGGATGCTCCCGCGTGAGGCGGCGACGATGTCCGGCGCGCTCTCGCCGCTTCCCGCACTGGTGTGCGCCGGCACCCGCGACGACGGTGCCGTGCTGCTCCTGGACCTCGAGTCGTACGACGGCGTCGTGTCGCTCGGCGGCGATCCGGTCGTCGCCCGTGGCGTCGCGATGAGCCTCGCCGTCGAGACCGCGACGCACCCGTGGGCAGACAGCCCGGTGGTGACGTTGGTCGGGTTCGCCGACGACGTCTCGGCCATCGGCAACGTCGAGGCCGTCAGCGACATCGGGCGTGCGCTCGACGCCCTCGACAACGTCGCCCACGACCACCGGGCAGCCTGCCGGGCGTACGCGGTCGACTCGGTCCCGCAGCTCCGCCAGGTGAGCGACGACCCAGGTCGGGTGCGGCTCCAGCTCGTCGTCTGCTCCGGCGTCCCGGACCCGGCGGCGCTCGCCCGGCTCCACGCGTGGGCGGCCGACCCGATGGTCGCCGTCGCTGTCGTCGTGGTCGGCGACTGCCCGGACGCCGCCGCGAGGCTCACTGCGACCGAGGACGGGCGTCTCGTCAGCGCCCCGCACGCGATCGACGTCCTCGCGCAAGAGCTCTCGCCCGAGGCCTGCCGCGGCCTCGCAGACCTGTTCACGCTGCCGACCGAGCCCGCGTCGATGTCGATCGAGGAGCTCGCCGAGGCGCTGGTCGTCGAGGAGGCGGTCCTCGCGACGGGGGACGACGAGCCCGTGGTGGTCTCGGTCGACCTGCTCGGCCCGGTGGTCGTGCGGGCTCCTGGTCCGATCGACGAGGCACGCCGCGACCTGTTCACCGAGATCGTCGCGTACCTCGCGGTCCACCCGGACGGCGTGCACGTCAACGTCCTCACGGCTGCGATCTGGCCGCGCGGCGTCGACCCTGAGACGCGCGACGCCACGATGAGTGCGGTCGCCGAGTGGGTCGGCACGACCGGCGCCGGCGAGCCCGTCCTCACGTCCGACGCGGGCGTGTGGGCTCTGCGCCGCAGCGCGGTCGCCTGTGACTGGGATCGGTTCCGCGCAGCGCTCAACCGCGCCGTCACCAGCCGCGCCCGGGTGCCCGCGCTCCGCACAGCGATGTCGCTGGTCCGCGGCACGGCCTTCACCGGTGTGCCGCAGGGGCGCTACGCGTGGCTGGCGCACCTCGGCGTCGAGGAGGACGTCGCCCTCGCGGTCGAGATGACGTCCGCAGCGCTGGCCACCGAGTGCACGGCCGTCGACGACGCCAACGGAGCGAGGGACGCGCTGCTCGCGGGACTCGCCGCGCTTCCCGCCAGCGAGACGCTGTGGTGTGCCGCGATGCGTCTGGCGGTCCGCTTCAGCGGACGCGCAGACGCGACCGTGGTGGCGGACCAGATGTACGCCGCGATCGCCGCCCACGGCTCGCCGCTCGGAGCAACCTCGCGCACTCACGCACTCGTGGAGGAGCTGCTCCCGGGCTACCGGCGCGGTGTCGCCTGAGGCGAGGCCGCCCCCTCCCGGTACGGTTCCGTCCGTCGGATCCACTGAAAGGAACTCCCGTGCGCCTGCGCATGCTCGTCTCGGCCGTCGCCCTCCTGTTCGTCGCGACCGCGTGCGGAGGTGACTCCGGCAACGGCGACAGCGACGGCGCGGGGGTGACCGCTCAGCAGGCCACGCTCAAGACGACCATGGGCGACATCACGGTCGATCTCTACGCCGACGAGGCTCCAGAGACAGTCGCCAACTTCGTCGGTCTCGCGACCGGCGACAAGGAGTGGACCGACCCTGAGACGGGCGAGAAGTCGAGCGACCCGCTGTACGACGGCACGACGTTCCACCGGGTCATCTCTGGCTTCATGATCCAGGGCGGCGACCCCCTCGGCACGGGCATGGGCGGCCCGGGCTACGAGTTCGAGGACGAGATCGACACCGCCCTCACCTTCGACGAGCCGTACCAGCTCGCGATGGCCAACTCCGGACCCGACACGAACGGCTCGCAGTTCTTCATCACGACGGTGCCCACGCCGCACCTCGACGGGCTCCACACGATCTTCGGTGTCGTGGCCGACGACGAGAGCAAGGCGGTCGTGGACGCCATCTCGGCAGTGCCGACCGACGCGACCGACAAGCCGCTCGAGCCGGTCGTGATCGAGTCCGTCGTCGTCGCCGACTGACGCACCTCCGTACACTGGGCGAGGCGACCGGATCCCGGTCGTCCTCGGACGTCGTCACGCCCACGTCCGCACGACCCACCCTTCGCCGACTCCCGGGAGCACTGCGCCATGATCAGCGTCAACGACGTGGAGCTGCGCGTCGGCGCCCGCGTCCTCATGTCCGGAGCGACCTTCCAGGTCGTCGACGGCGACAAGATCGGGCTGGTGGGCCGCAACGGCGCAGGCAAGACGACCTTGACCAAGATCCTCGCCGGCGAGGGCGACGACCCGGCCGGCGGGCAGATCGTCCGCCGCGGCACGATCGGCTACCTCCCGCAGGACCCGCGCAGCGGTGACGCCGAGATGCTGGCGCGCGACCGGATCCTGTCGGCCCGCGGTCTCGACGAGGTCTACAGCGCGTTGCGCCGGTCCGAGATCGAGATGGGCTCCGACGACGACGCCGTGCGCGACAAGGCGATGAAGCGGTACGCCCGCGCTGACGCCGAGCTGCACGCCGGAGGCGGGTACGCCGCCGCGTCCGAGGCCGCGACGATCGCCGCGAGCCTCGGCCTGCCGGACCGTGTCCTCGAGCAGCCGCTGAAGACGCTCTCGGGTGGCCAGCGGCGTCGCATCGAGCTGGCCCGCATCCTCTTCCTCGGCGCGGACACGCTGCTCCTCGACGAGCCGACCAACCACCTCGACCACGACTCGATCGTGTGGTTGCGCAACTTCCTGATGAGCTACCGCGGCGGCGTGATCGTGATCAGCCACGACGTCGTCCTGCTCGAGGACGTCGTCAACAAGGTGCTCCACCTCGACGCGAACCGTGCCGAGATCGACGTCTACAACATGGGCTGGCGCAAGTACCTCCAGCAGCGGGAGACCGACGAGCGTCGCCGCAAGCGGGAGCGCGTCAACGCCGAGCGCAAGGCGTCGACGCTGATGGCGCAGGCCGACAAGATGCGGGCGAAGGCCACGAAGGCCACAGCCGCCCAGAACATGGCTCGTCGCGCCGAGAAGATGCTGGCGGGCCTCGAGGGCGAGCGTGCCCCCGACCGCGTCGCGAAGATCGACTTCCCGACGCCGGCCGCGGTGGGCAAGACGCCGCTCATGGCCGAGGGCCTCTCGAAGTCGTACGGCTCCCTGGAGATCTTCACCGACGTCGACCTCGCGATCGACCGGGGGAGCCGCGTCGTGATCCTCGGCCTCAACGGTGCGGGCAAGACGACGCTGCTGCGCATGCTCGCGGGTCTGGACGAGCCCGACACCGGCAAGATCCTCCCGGGCCACGGGCTGAAGCTCGGCTACTACGCCCAGGAGCACGAGACGCTGGACCTCGACCGTACCGTCCTCGAGAACATGCAGTCGTCGGCTCCGGCGCTCACCGACACCCAGGCGCGCAGCGTGCTCGGCGCGTTCCTGTTCAGCGGCGACGACGCTCACAAGCCGTCGCGGGTGCTCTCCGGTGGCGAGAAGACCCGGCTCGCGCTGGCGACGCTGATCGTGTCCGCCGCCAACGTGCTGCTGCTCGACGAGCCCACCAACAACCTCGACCCGGCCTCCCGCGAGGAGGTGCTCGGCGCGATCCGTGCGTACGAGGGCGCGATCATCCTCGTCACCCACGACGAGGGTGCGGTCGAGGCCCTCCAGCCGGACCGCGTGCTGATCCTTCCCGACGGGGTCGAGGACCTGTGGACCAAGGAGTACGAGGACCTCATCAGCCTCGCCTGAGCGCTGTCCGGCGTGCCCGATAGCCTCGGGTGCATGAGCTATCCCTCCACCGACGAGCTGGCTGCTGCCGGCCTCGCGATCGCGGTCGACGGCGCGGTCCTGACCGTCACCCTCAACCGACCGGACGTCCGCAACGCGCAGACGCCTGCGATGTGGCGCGGGCTCGCCGCGATCGGTGCCGCGGTCCCTGCCGACGTCCGCGTGGTCGTCCTCCGCGGCGCGGGTGCATCGTTCTCCGCCGGTCTCGACCGGTCGATGCTCTCGCCCGGCGGCATCGAGGGTGAGGTGTCGTTCCCTCAGATGGCGGCGGCTCCGGAGGCCGAGTTCGATGCGACGGTCGCGTCGTACCAGGCGGGCTTCACGTGGCTGCGCAACCCGCAGTTCGTCTCCGTCGCGGTCGTCCAGGGTCACGCCGTGGGTGCCGGGTTCCAGCTGGCGCTCGCGTGCGACCTGCGCGTGCTCGCCGACGATGCGCAGCTGTGCATGAAGGAGCCGGCGCTCGGCCTCGTCCCGGACCTCACCGGCACGAAGCCGTTGGTCGACGCGGTCGGCTACGCGCGAGCGCTCGAGATCTGCGCGACAGCACGATGGGTGCAGGCCGAGGAGGCGTACGCGCTCGGGCTCGGGCAGTCGCTCGTCGGTCACGGCGACCTCGACGACCACGTCGCGGCGCTGGTGTCCGCGTTGACGGCAGCACCGCACGGCGCGGTCAGCGCCACGAAGGCGCTGCTCCAGTCCGCCGGTGACCTCGACCTCACCGAGCAGTCGTCGGCCGAGCGCGCGGCGCAACGCGGCCGGTTCGTCGACCTGATGAGCGCGCGATGAGCACGCCGTACGACCTGAGCGGCCGCACCTACGTCCTCACCGGGTCGAGCAAGGGCCTCGGGTTCGCGACCGCCGAGGTGCTCGTAGGCCTCGGGGCCAACGTCGTCGTGACGGGTCGCGACCGCGCCGCGCTGGACGTGGCGGTCGAGCAGCTCGGTGCCGAGCACGCGGTCGGAGTCGCCGCGGACAACGCGGACCCCGACGCGCCGCGGGCGATGGTCGCCGCAGCCCGGGAGCACTTCGGTGGCATCGACGGCCTGCTCGTCAGCGTCGGGGGCCCGCCGGGTGGACGGGTGGGCGACGTGACCGACGACCAGTGGAGGGACGCGTTCGACGCGGTCTTCCTCGGCGCCGTACGCATCGTCCGCGAGATCGCGCCTGAGCTCGGCGAGGGCGGCTCGATCGCGCTCGTGCTGTCGTCGTCGGTACGCGCGCCGATCGGCGGCCTCGCCATCAGCAACGGGCTGCGGCCGGGGCTCGCGATGCTCGTCAAGGACCTCGCCGACGACCTCGGGCCGCGGGGGATCCGCATCAATGCCCTGCTGCCGGCGCGGATCGACACCGAGCGGGTGCGTTACCTCGACGGCCTCTCCGGCGACGCTGCGGCGCAGCGGGCGACCAACGAGCGGTCGATCCCGCTCGGACGCTACGGCCGTCCGGAGGAGTTCGGCGCAGCCGCAGCGTTCCTGCTGTCACCTGCCGCCGCGTACATCACCGGGACGATGCTCCCGGTCGACGGCGGGGCGATCCGGGGCCTGTGAGGTGGCGCGCACGGACGTGGCACGCTCTGCAGCGGCTCGCGCAGCCGGCACGGAGCGTTGACCGGGACGGGCGTGGCCGGCCTTGCGCGGGCCACGCGGGTGCGCCTCGGTCCACGCGAACCAACCGAATCCCACCAGGGCGAGAGCCGCGAAGAACCACCACTGGAGGCCGTAGAAGAAGTGCGGTCCCTGGCCCAGCTCAGGACCGTCGGGGAGGGTGAGCCCGGTCGCCGCGGGATCCTGCTCCTCGAGCGCCAGGTAGCCACCCTCGTACAGGGGGTAGTCGAGCGCCGGTGCCATCCCCAGCGTCGAGATCGCCCGCACCTGGCCGTCGTCGGGCTGGGTCGCGTGGAGCGGGACGTGGTCGTTCGCACGCCACGACCCGACGACGGTGACCTCACCGGTCGGGGGCTCCGGGATGTCGAGCGTGGCGTTGGTGGTGTTGGCCGACGGCATCCACCCGCGATCCACAAGCACGGCGGTGCCGTCCGCCGTACGCAGGGGAGTGACCACCTCGACGCCGGGACCGGCCTCGCGGGTCTGGTACTTCACGACGACCTGGCCCGCGGTGTCGTACGTGCCCGTGACCTCGACCTGGATCCACTCGTTCTGCTCGGACTGATCGCTATCCGCGGTGGCGACCTCGGCGACCGCCACCGGCGCAGCGGCGAGGTTCGCGCGGGCCACGTCGTTGCGAGCGAGGCGCTGGTCGAGGCGTCCGAACTGCCAGAAACCCAGCCAGATGCACACGCCGGCCAGGAGCGCGACGAACAGCGCGAACGCGACCCAACGACGCGTCAGCAGGAACCGGTACACGACTCGACGGTAGCGAACCGCTCCACACCACTCGACGGGCAGGGCGCGACACCTAGACTGACGACATGACAGCCGAAGCCGTCGTGCCTCTCGCTTCCCCGCACGCGACGCGGCTCGTCGACCGCCACGGGCGGACGGCGACCGACCTGCGTGTGTCGCTGACCGACCGCTGCAACCTGCGCTGCCAGTACTGCATGCCGGCGGAGGGGCTCGACTGGATGCCCACCGAGCAGACCCTCACCGACGACGAGGTCGTCCGCCTGGTCACGATCGGCGTCGAGAAGCTCGGCATCACCGACGTCCGGTTCACGGGCGGGGAGCCGCTCCTGCGGCGAGGGCTGGCCGGGATCGTCGCCGCGACGAAGGCACTCACGCCGTCGCCGACCGTCTCGCTGACCTCCAACGGGCTCGGCCTCAAGCACACCGCCCAAGCGCTCGCCGAGGCCGGTCTGGACCGCGTGAACATCAGTCTCGACACGATCCGGCCCAACACCTTCGAGCAGATCACCCGCCGCGACCGGCACGCCGACGTCGTCGCCGGGCTCGAGGCGGCGCAGGCTGCGGGGATCGAGCCGGTGAAGGTCAACGCCGTCCTGCTGCGGGGGATCAACGACGACCAGGCTCCGGAGCTGCTCGACTGGTGCATCGAGCGCGGCTACCGGTTGCGCTTCATCGAGCAGATGCCGCTGGACGCCCAGCACGGCTGGGACCGCGGGTCGATGGTGACGGCCGACGAGATCTTCGAGAAGCTCGCCCCGCACGTCGAGCTGACGCCGGCCGACCGTGCGCGAGGGTCGGCGCCGGCCGAGGAGTTCCTCGTCGACGGCGGTCCGGCGACCGTCGGGATCATCGCGTCCGTCACGCGCCCGTTCTGCGGCGACTGCGACCGCGTCCGGCTCACGGCCGACGGCCAGGTGCGCAACTGCCTGTTCGCCCGCGAGGAGTCAGACCTGCGGGCTGCGCTGCGCGGGGGAGCGTCCGACGACGAGATCGCCGACCGCTGGCGCGCCGCGATGTGGACGAAGCTCCCGGGTCACGGCATCGACGACGTGGGCTTCCTGCAGCCGAGCCGGCCGATGTCCGCGATCGGCGGCTAGCACGGGCGTACGCCGACCGCTCCCGCGCCGTTCGTGCGGGCCTGGCGGTGAGTGTGGTCCCACGTGGGGTGCGGGTGGTGGGACCAGGGTCACCGCGCGGGGGGAAGGTCGGAGACCGGCTGCGTCTCCTTCCAGAACCCGCGCGCCGACAGGAACTGGCGCAGCGAGGGCTCGTGCTCGTCGCACGCGAGCCAGGTCTTGCGCCGGTCCGGGGTGTGGATCTTGGGGTTGTTCCACAGCACGGCGTGCTTCGCGGGCGCGTCGCAGCCCTTGGAGGAGCAGATCAGCGGAGCCTGGTCTGCGGGGTCACTCTGGGTCATCGGATCCTGCCGTGGAGGGTTTCGGGGGGTCGGGCTTCACCGTCGGTCCGGTGCCGAGCTGGCCGATCGGCTCCGGGTGGACGACATCGGCCTGCGGCAAAGGCTTGCGGCGCGCCGTGTTGGCGAACACCACGGCGACGTAGGGCAGGAACAGCGCCCCCACGATGAAGAACCAGCGGGCCCACCCGTCGACGACGACCGCCAGGATGAAGCAGACCGTACGGATCAGCATCGACACCAGGTAGCGGTTCTGCCGGTGCCGCAGCTCCTCGCTTCGACCGACCTGCGCGGTCGTGATCGCGACCGGGTCGTCGTGACGATCGTCCATCCCCCCACGGTACGCCAGCCGATCAGCGGCATGATGGGCGCATGACGAACCGTACCTACCGCATCACCGAGATCGTCGGCACCTCCAGCGACGGCGTCACCGAGGCCATCACCAACGGCATCAAGCGGGCGTCCCAGACGCTGCGCCACCTCGACTGGTTCGAGGTCGAAGGGATCCGCGGCCACATCGAGGGCGACAGCGTGGAGCACTACCAGGTGACCCTCAAGATCGGCTTCCGGCTCGAGGACGACTAGCCGGTGAAGCAGCTCGTCGTCGTCCGGCACGCCAAGGCCGAACCGTCCGCGCCGTCGGACGCCGCCCGGGCGCTGACCTCGCGTGGGCGCGCGGACGCGCGCCTGCGGGGGGAGCAGCTGGCCGTCTACATGACAGGGACGGCGAAGGCGCTGGTCTCGCCGGCCGTGCGCACCCGGGAGACCTTCGACGAGCTCAACACCACCTTGGGGCTCGAGCCCAGCGAGGTGGCGCACCCTGCGGGACTGTACGCCGCGACCGCCCACGGCGTCCTCCAGGAGGTGCGGATGGTCGAGGGCGAGCCGAGCACGGTGCTCGTGGTCGGCCACAACCCCGCGATGGGGGATCTCGTGTGGATGCTGCACGACGGGACCCACAACGGTGCCTGGAAGGCGTACAGCGACCGCGGCTTCCCGACGTCGGCAGCGGCCGTCCTGACGTACGACGGCGACTGGTTCGACATCGATCCGCGCGCGATGCGGCTCGAGGACTTCGTCGCGCCGCCGCCCCGCTGAGCCCGCCAGGGCCGAGGGCGCGCGACGGAGGTCGGACCCGTACGACGCACCCGGTGTCAGTCGACGACGGCGTCCGCCGCCTCGACCTCCTCGCGGGTGATGCCGAGGAGGAACACGATCGCGTCGAGGTACGGGACGGACAGCGAGGTGTCGGCGGCATCGCGTACGGCGGGCTTGGCGTTGAACGCGACGCCGAGGCCGGCTGCGTCCAGCATGTCGAGGTCGTTGGCGCCGTCGCCGATCGCCACCGTGTTCGCGAGGGCGATGCCGGCCTCGTCGGCGAACCGCCGCAGCGCCGCGGCCTTGCCCGCGCGGTCGACCACCTGGCCGGTGACGCGACCGGTGAGGTGGCCGTCCACGACCTCGAGGGTGTTGGCCGCCCAGTAGTCGATGTCCAGCTCGGCCGCGAGCTTGTCGATGATCTGCGTGAAGCCGCCCGAGACCAGCGCGAAGCGGTATCCGAGGCGCTTCAGCGTCCGGATCATCGTGCGGGCGCCGGGGGCGAGCTGGATCGAGGCGTGGACCTCGTCGAGAGCCGACTCGGGCACCCCGGCGAGCAGGGCGACACGCTCCTGGAGCGACTCCGCGAAGTCGAGCTCGCCGCGCATCGCCGCCGCCGTGACGTCGGCGACCTCCTTCTCGTAGCCGGCGTGGGCCGCGATCATCTCGATCACCTCGCCCTGGATGAGCGTCGAGTCCACGTCCATGACGACGAGGCGCTGCGCGTGCTGGTGGATGCCGAGCGCCTGGACCGCCACGTCGATGCCCTGGGCCGCGGCCTCGAGCGCGAGCGCGCGCCGCAGGACGTCGGGGTCGGCGCCGGACACGTCGAGGTCGATCGCGGTCACGGGGTAGCGGGCCATCCGGACGATGCGGTCGATGTTGCCGCCGGCCTCGGCGACCTTCGCGGTGATCGCGGCGAACTGCCGGGTGAGCAGCGGCGCGCCCAGAACGGTGACGTGGCTGCGTCCGCGCCGACGACCGCGGTTGTCACCGCGCCCGTACGCGACCTCCTGCTCCATGCCGAGCTCAGCGGCCACCCTGACGACCGTCGCCTCGAACGCTGCAGGGTCGCTCGGCGCGGTGAGCAGCACGGCGAGCACGAGGCGACCGCGCAGCACGATCTGCTCCACGTCGATCACCTCGACGGCGTGCGGGGTGAAGGCCTCGAAGAGACGCGCCGTGACACCGGCGTGGTCGCGCCCGAGCAGGGTCACGGAGACGGTCGGTGCGTCGAGAGGAGCGGTCGGCGTCGGCACGGGCGCGTTCACGGGTCCGAGATTAGGCCATCGCCGCCGGGTTCAGCGTGGCCGACCCGCGTCTGCTGCGACGACGAGCGCGTGCCGTGCCGTACGGGCCAGCGTCCGCAGGTGCGACGAGCGCGTGTCGGTCTCCCACGCCGTCACCGCGCCCGACTCGACCTCGTCGGCGAGCTCGGCGATCGCCAGGCAGCGGAGCGCGGTGGCGGCGAGCTGCTCGGCACGCGGGTCGTACCCGGGCGCGAGCAGCGGTCCCGTGGCATCACGGATGCCCGCCAGGGCCTCCCGCACCTCGGGCTGCCAGCGGGCGACGTCGAGCTTCAGCAGCGCCTCGGCGGTGACGGCAAGCTCCGTACGCAGCTCGCGCGACGCCTCGCCGAGGCCGACGCCGGGGGCGACGGGACGCGCCTCGTACCGGTGCCAGAAGACTCCGCGGCCGACGACCTCCGGGATCAGGCCGATGCCGGCGCCGTCGATGACGACCGCCTCTCCGGCGTCGGTGGCGGCGGCGGTGAACGTCGCGGGACCGGCCAGCCCGTACGGGTCCCCGGGCTCGGGCAGCGCCAGCGTCGCGCCGGTCGCCCCTGCACGCCGCAACGCACCCCACGTCAGGACGAGGGACTGCGCGGACCGGTCTCCGTCGAGGGCGACCAGGACGTGGTGTGCGGCATCGTCACCGCGTACGGCGTCGGTGGCGGTCTCGAGCGGCGCGGTGTCGGCGAGCCAGGCGTTGAACCACGCCACCCATCGTGCGGAGCGGGTCAGGGTAGGCACGACGACGAGCCTAGGTCGTCAGGCGCCGCAGCGTCTTGGTCGACCCGCGTCAGGCGGGCGAACACACGGTGCCGTAGGTTTGTGACGCCCACCCCGAAAGCGCAGGAGTAGTGCATGGCGCCCGTGCTCGAGCTCGCCGACGTCACCGTACGACGCGGCAAGGCCACCTTGCTCGACGAGGTCACTGTGACCGTCAACGAGGGGGAACGCTGGGTGGTTCTCGGACCCAACGGCGCCGGCAAGACCACCATGCTCCAGATCGCGGCGACGCAGATGCATCCGTCGTCGGGCACGGCGACCGTGCTCGAAGAGGTCCTCGGCGCCGTGGACGTCTTCGACCTGCGTCACCGCATCGGCTACACGAGTGCCGCAGTCGCTGAGCGCATCCCGCGCCGTGAGCGCGTCCTCGACGTGGTCCTGACGGCGTCGTACGGCGTGACGGGCCGCTGGCGCGAGGAGTACGAGGAGTTCGACGAGGCGCAGGCCCACCTCCTCCTGAGGCTGATGGGCGTCGACGACCTCACGGACCGCACCTTCGGCACTCTCAGCGAGGGGGAGCGCAAGCGCGTCCTGATCGCGCGCGCCCTGATGACCGACCCCGAGCTGCTGCTCCTCGACGAGCCGGCCGCCGGCCTCGACCTGGGCGGACGGGAGGACCTCGTCTCCAACCTCGGCAAGCTCGCACGCGACCCCGACGCACCGGTGCTGATCCTCGTCTCGCACCACGTCGAGGAGGTCCCGCCCGGCTTCACCCACGTGCTGATGCTCCGCGACGGCAAGATCACCGCGGCCGGGCCGATCGAGGACACGCTCACGGCGCAGAACCTCGCGATCACCTTCCACATGCCGCTCATCCTCGAGCACCGCGACGGACGGTACGCCGCCCGCCGGGCGCCGCGCTGAGACGATGCGTTCGCAGGACGCTCGGCGGGTCCGCCGGCATACGGCGCCATCTGACCGTCCGGTCGCCTAGAGTCTCGCTATGGGGTGGCTTTCGGACAACGCGTGGGCCGGCTGGGTCGCCGCCGGGCTGCTGCTCGCGACTGCCGAGCTGATGAGTCTCGACCTCGTCCTCCTGATGCTGGCGGTCGGCGCCTTCGCCGGCGCAGGCACGGCCGCGCTCGGTGGATCCTTCGCCGTCTCCGCCCTGGTCGCGAGCGTCGTCTCGCTGCTCATGCTGTTCCTCGCGCGGCCGTCGATGGTCAAGCGCCTCCACCGCGGTCCGGACCTGGTGTCCGGCACGACGGCGCTGATCGGCAGCTCGGCGGTCGCACTGACGACCGTCGACGCGAACCAGGGCCAGGTGAAGCTCGGAGGCGAGACGTGGTCGGCACGGTCGTACGACCCGTCGGTCACCATCGAGGCGGGCGCGAAGGTCTCGGTGTTCGAGATCGACGGAGCGACGGCCGTCGTCTACCCCGAAGGCTGAGAGGCCGCGTTCCGCGCGACCTGCCGGTGCGTTAGTGTCCGAGGCACCGCCCCCGAGGATCGAGGATCTCCATGGCAGCACTCATCATCCTGGCTCTGCTCGCTCTCGCCGTCGTCGTGGTCCTGGCGAAGTCGGTCCAGATCGTGCCTCAGGCTCGTGCCGGGATCGTCGAGCGCTTCGGGAAGTACCGCACGACCCTGTCAGCGGGGCTCAACGTCATCACACCGTTCGTCGACAAGGTCTCCTTCAAGATCGACCTCCGCGAGCAGGTCGTCTCGTTCCCGCCGCAGCCGGTGATCACCGAGGACAACCTGGTCGTCTCGATCGACACGGTCATCTACTTCCAGGTCACCAACCCGGTCGCCGCGACGTACGAGATCTCCAACTACATCCAGGCGATCGAGCAGCTCACGATGACGACGCTGCGCAACATCATCGGTGGCATGACGCTCGAGCAGACGCTGACGAGCCGCGACGAGATCAACTCGAAGCTGCGCGGCGTGCTCGACGAGGCCACGGGCAAGTGGGGCATCCGCGTCAACCGCGTCGAGCTCAAGGGTGTCGATCCGCCGCCCTCGATCAAGGACTCGATGGAGAAGCAGATGCGCGCCGACCGCGACAAGCGCGCCGCCATCCTGCAGGCGGAGGGTTCCCGACAGGCCGCGATCCTGACGGCCGAGGGCGAGAAGCAGTCGCAGATCCTGCGTGCCGAGGGTGACCGCGAGGCTCAGATCCTCAGCGCGCAGGCCAAGCGCGAGTCGCAGATCCTCACCGCGCAGGGCGAGGCCCAGGCGATCGCGACCGTCTTCCAGGCGATCCACGACGGTCAGCCCGACCAGTCGCTGCTCGCCTACCAGTACCTCCAGATGCTGCCGGAGATCGCCCAAGGCGACGCCAACAAGCTCTGGATCATCCCGAGCGAGGTCGGCGACGCGCTCAAGGGGCTCGGCGCCGCCATCGGGCAGATCCCGTCGTCGGTCGACGGCCCGCGCCAGCGCATCTCGTACGACGCACCGCCGATCGGCGGAGACGTCGGGGAGCCGGACCTGGCTGCTGCCCACCGGGCTGTCGACGAGGCGCTGGAGGCGGCGAAGGCGGCTGCCAGGCCGGACGTGCCCTCGTCGGTCGCCGCTGCCGCGTCCGACCAGCCGGCGATCTCCGGTCCGCTCGACCCCGCCGCAGGGGACGACGACACGGAGACGCCGCCGGAGCGCTGGGAGGACGACACGACCCGCCTGTGGGACGAGGGTCAGCCCCCGACTCCGCCTCACCAGTAGCGCCGTCGGCTGATCCGGCGCACACTGAGGGGAAGGTCATAGCCCAGCCCTCCCCAGGAGGCCGCCATGAGGTCTAGCAGCGTCCCCGAGCTCGTCCCCGTGCTCTCGCCCGGGAAGCACCGCAACCCCCGCAAGGGGGCGTGCTTCATGGAGTTCGCGTCGTATCTCGCCGGTGAGCGATGGAGTGACCAGCCTGCCTGCACCCATCCGCTCCTCGCCGGCCTTGCGCGGCTGGTGAACGACAACGTCAGCGACGTGACGCGACGGTCGATGGTCGAGCTGGTGCCGCGGGTGGTCGGGCTCAACAGCCCGGACCCGCGCATCCACGCTGCCATCTGCATCCGTACGGCGACGATCGCGCTGCCGCTGTCGCCACGTGCTCACCAACGTGCGCTCGCCGTGGGTCTGCTGGCCGTCGAGCGCTATCTGGAGGACAACGAGCTCACGCTCCCGGAGGAGTTCGAGCCGCTGATCGGTGACGCGTTCGCCCAGGCACCCGCCGCCGAGCAGTGGGCGCGCGGCTTCCGTCGAGGGCTCACGACGCACCCGAAGCACTTCGCGCGCCGGGCAGCGCCGCGGATCGTGCTCAACAGCGTCGACGGCGTCGTACGCTCCGTGTGCACCGACTCGGACACGGTGCTTCACCAGATGCTTGCCGACGCCATCGACGACTGCGAGCTGCTGATCAGTGCTGGTACGTCCCGAGAAGTGTCGCCCGCGCCAGTGTCTTGAACGCGAGGTTGAACGAGACCACGGCAGGGCTGACGCTCTCGTCGACGCCCAGGGTGTCTTCGCCGACGGCGTGCACCACGAAGTAGTACCGGTGCGGCACGTCGCCCTCCGGCGGTGCTGCGCCGCCGAAGTCGGCGGTGCCGAAGTCGGTGCGGACGTGGAACGCTTTGCCTGGCAGGTCGGTGCCTGAGCCTGCGCCGGCGTCCAGCGAGGTCACGTCGGCGGGGACGTCGACGAGGACCCAGTGCCAGAAGCCCGACGGCGTGGGCGCGTCGGGATCGAAGCACGTCACCACGAAGCTCTTCGTCTCCTCGGGGAAGCCCTCCCACGACAGCTGGGGCGAGGTGTTGCCCTTCGCGTGGACCTGCGCGTCACCCAGCGGAGCGCCGTCGGTGACGTCGGTGCTCGTGAGCGTGAAGGACGGCACGGGCGGCAGGTAGTCGTACGGGTTGGGGGCGGTCCGTCGTTCGAGGGTCATCGAGGCTCCTTCGCGGGGTTGACCGGTGGGGACCGACGGTACCGCGCGGCGGCGCTAGCATCGAGTCGTGAACCACGGACCCGGACTGTCGCACCCGCCGTACCCGTCCGGCCTGATCCTCGCCGGCCGCCGCGTGGTGATCGTCGGGGGCGGCCGGGTCGCCGCCCGCCGCCTGCAGGCGTTCATCGACGCCGGCGCGGCCGTGACGGTCGTGTCGCCCGAGGTCGATCCGGCGGTCCGCGAGGCGGCGAACGCCGGCACGGTGACCCTGCTCGAGCGCGAGTACGCCCCGGGGGACCTGTCCGCCGCCTGGTACGCGATGGCGTCCACGGACCGCCCCGCCGTCAACGCTGCCGTGCTCGAGGAGGCCACCGCGGCGCGCATCTTCTGCGTCCGCGCAGACGACGCCCCGCTCGGTACGGCCTGGACTCCCGCAGTCGGACACCACCAGGAGACCACGGTGGCCGTGCTCGCCAACCGTGACCCGGAGCGGTCCCGCCGCACCCGTGACCGGCTGCTCGAGGCGCTACGGTCGCCGATCGATGGCTGAGGTCGTCCCGATCGACACGGTCTCGATCAACGATGCGGCGGACCCTCGTCTGCGCGACTACGTCGACCTCCGCGATGTCCAGCTGCGCAAGCTCCTCGAGGCCGAGCGCGGCGTCTTCATCGCCGAGGGCGAGAAGGTCGTGCGCCGCGCGCTCGAGTCCGGTCATCGGGCTCGGTCGTTCCTGATGGCGCCGCGGTGGCTCGAGACGCTCGCCGACGTCCTGGAGGGGACGGACGCGCCCGTCTACGTGATGCCGGAGTCCGAGATCGAGAGCGTCACCGGGTTCCACGTGCACCGCGGGGCGCTCGCGAGCCTCTACCGCGCGCCGGTCCCGACGGTCGCCGAGGTGCTCGACCGCGCTCGCCGGATCGTCGTCGCCGAGGATCTGATGGACCACACCAACGTCGGGGCCGTCTTCCGCAGCGTCGCCGCGCTCGGGTTCGACGCGGTGATCCTGTCGCCGCGGTGCGCCGACCCGCTCTACAGGCGGGCGATCAAGGTGTCGATGGGGTCGGTCTTCTGGTTGCCGTACGCCCGTGTCGACGACTGGTACGCGTTCCCGGAGCTGCTCCGGGAGCACGGCTGGACGAGCCTCGCGATGACCCTGTCCGAGGACGCCCGCGACCTGCGTGAGCTCGCGGGCACGCCTGACCTGGGGGAGAAGGTCGCGCTGATGGTCGGCGCCGAGGGGCACGGTCTGTCGCCGCACTGGAGCCGCAGCGCCGACGTTCGCGTGACCATCCCGATGGCGGCCGACATCGACTCCCTCAACGTCGCGGCCGCGACTGCGGTGGCGTGCTGGGCGCTGGGCGGCTGAGACCCGCCCGGCGGCCGCGGCGGTTTCGCCCGGTGGTCGAGGCGCGATGCGATCGAGACCGGGTCTCGATACGCCCTCGCCCGGGGGCTCGGGCTGCTCGATCAGCGGCGGGTGACGGGGCGGTTTCGCCCGGTCGTCGAGGCGCGAAGCGATCGAGACCGGGTCTCGATACGCCCTCGCCCGGGGGCTCGGGCTACTCGACCAGCGGCGGGTGACGCGGCGGTGTCCCCCGGTGGTCGAGGCGCGAAGCGATCGAGACCGGGTCTCGATACGCCCTCGCCCGGGGGCTCGGGCTACTCGACCAGCGGTGGGTGACGCGGCGGTGTCCCCCGGTGGTCGAGGCGCGAAGCGATCGAGACCGGGTCTCGATACGCCCTCGCCCGGGGGCTCGGGCTGCTCGATCAGCGGTGGGTGACGGGGCGGTTTCGCCCGGTGGTCGAGGCGCGAAGCGATCGAGACCGGGTCTCGATACGCCCTCGCCCAGGGGCTCGGGCTACTCGACCAGCGGCGGGTGACGCGGCTCGGGCTACTCGACCAGCGGTGGGTGACGCGGCTCGGGCTGCTCGACCAGCAGCAGGCGCTCAGAGGTCGTGCGCGGAGCTGATGCGCGCGACGGCGGGCCAGTCGCTCGGGTAGTCCTCGGCGATGGCCTCGGCCTGCTTGTAGAGCTTCTTGCGAGCGCGGGCTGGGACGCGGTCGCCGAAGACGGTGCCCATCAGGTGGTCGGTCTCGTGCTGCAGGCAACGCGCGAGCGTGCCGCCCTCGCCGACGTAGGTCACCGGGGCACCCGTGTGGTCGGTGCCGTCGACGCGCGCCCAGTCGGGGCGCGCGCACCACGTGTAGGCGCCGGGGAGCGAGAGGCAGCCCTCCTCGCTGTCGTCGAGGTTCCGGTCGCCGGTCACCGGGAGGGTGAGCACGGGGTTGCAGACGACTCCCGCGACCCGCTTGTTGTCACCGTCCGTGCAGTCGAACACGAAGACCTGGAGGTCGACCCCGATCTGGTTGGCGGCGAGCCCGGCGCCGTCGGCGGCGTACATCGTGGCGAACATGTCCGCGACGAGCGCCTCGAGGTCGGCGTCGTACTCCGTCACGGGCTGGAGCTTGCGGTGCATGACCGGCTCACCCCAGCGGGTGATCGGGCGTGCGTTTCCTCCGGAGGGCATGGAGACGGACAAAAGGGGCTCCTTCAAGCGCTTTGTCGGCCGACGATCGCTGCTTCGAAGGGTATCCGACACTGTTTTCGCCCGATGGGTGCCCAAGAGTGCAACTCCCAGTTACAGTAGGAGCAGGTACTGTTTTCCACGACCACGAGGAGACGCTGTGACAGCGCACTCTGCGCGGCGAGACCCGATGAGCAAGGGTCTCGCCGTCCTCAACCGCATCGCCTCGATGCCGGTTCTCGATCGACTCAACCTGCGGGGGCCCTCCGAGAGCGTCGCCTACCACGGCGCGCGCGTCGGCTTCCGTACGGCGGCCGCCGTGAGCCGAGGCTTCAAGCGGATGCCCGGCCGCGGCACCGCCGTGCGCCCGGCGCCGGTCTCCGCGACCGGGGTGTTCGACCTGACGCCGACCGAGGACCAGCAGATGATGGTCGCGGTCGTCTCCGACTTCGCCGCCGACGTCGTCCGCCCGGCGGTCGAGAAGGCCGAGGAGGTCCTGGAGACGCCGACCGAGCTGTTCGCCCAGGCATACGAGCTGGGGCTGACGCTCACGGGTCTCCCCGAGGAGCTCGGTGGCCTGGACGCGGAGCGCTCGGCGACGACCGGCGCCCTGGTCGCCGAGGCCCTCGGCCGCGGTGACATGGGCATCGCCGCCGCGCTGCTCGCGCCCGGGTCGGTCGCCACCGCGATCGCGCTGTGGGGCGACAGCGCCCAGCAGGCGACGTACGTCCCCGCGTTCACGGGCTCCGACGTGCCGGCGGCCGCGCTCGCCGTCGCCGAGCCGCACCCCTTGTTCGACCCGTTCGCGCTGCGGACGACCGCGCGCAAGGTCCCCGGGGGCTACGTCCTCGACGGGGTGAAGTCCGGCGTCATCCGGGGCACGTCTGCCGAGCTGTTCGTCGTCGCGGCGCGCCTCGACGACGGCCGGCCGGGGCTCTTCGTCCTGGAGTCGAACACCGCGGGCCTCGCGATCGAGGTCGACTCGTCGATGGGTCTGCGCTCCGCCGCCTTGTCGCGCCTCGTCCTGGACGGCGTCTCGGTCGCTCCCGAGGCGCTGCTGCCCGAGAGCGTCGACGGCTACGCCGACAGCGTCCGGCTGGCCAGGATCGCCTGGAGCAGCCTGTCGCTCGGCGCGATGCGGGCGGTCCTCGACTACGTCACGCCCTACGTGAAGGAGCGCAAGGCGTTCGGCGAGCCCGTCGCGTACCGCCAGAGCGTGGCGTTCACCGTGGCCGACATGGCGATCGAGCTCGAGGGTGCGCGGCTCGCGACGCTGCGCGCCGCCTCGCGAGCGGATCTCGGCAAGTCGTTCGCCCGGGAGTCTGCGCTGGCGCGACGCCTGTGCTCCGAGTACGGCATGAAGGCCGGCACGGACGGCGTCCAGCTTCTCGGCGGGCACGGGTTCACCAAGGAGCACCCCGTCGAGCGCTGGTACAGGGACCTGCGGGCCGTCGGCGTCATGGAGGGCGGCCTCCTCGTCTGAGGAGGCTGCAGGAGGAGAGAGCACTCATGATCAATCTCGAGACGCCGAAGAAGTTCAGGACGTTCGTCGAGCAGGCGAACCGCGTCGCGACGGAGTTCCTGCGGGCCAACTCCCGCAAGTACGACCTCGCCGAGCACGCGTACCCGAAGGAGCTCGACATGCTCGCCGCCGTCGTCGACGGCATGAGCGACTCAGGGGAGGGGCAGGGGGCCGGCGCCACCGGCGTACGCCGTTCGTCCGACGACGGCGAGGGAGTCCGCAACGGCTCCAACATGTCGTCGGTGCTGTCGGTGATCGAGACCTGCTGGGGCGACGTGGGGCTCACGCTCTCGATGCCGCGCCAGGGCCTCGGCAACTCCGCGATCGCCTCGGTGGCGACCGACGAGCAGCTCCAGCGCTTCAAGGGCATGTGGGCGTCGATGGCGATCACCGAGCCCGACTGCGGGTCGGACTCGGCCGCGATCACGACCACGGCGGTCAAGGACGGTGACGAGTACGTCCTCAACGGCGAGAAGATCTTCGTCACCTCCGGTGACCGCAGTGATGCGGTGGTGGTGTGGGCGACCCTCGACAAGGCCCTCGGGCGTGCTGCGATCAAGTCGTTCGTCGTCCCGAAGTCGCTCCCCGGGATCCGTGTCGAGCGGCTCGAGCACAAGCTCGGCATCAAGTCGTCGGACACGGCGACGATCGTGCTCGACAACTGCAGGGTCCCCGCCGAGAACCTCCTCGGCGACCCGGAGGTCCACGCCGACAAGGGGTTCGCCGGCGTGATGCAGACCTTCGACAACACGCGGCCGCTGGTGGCCGCGATGGCCGTCGGCTGTGCCCGCGCCGCGCTCGACCGGACCCGCGAGCTCCTCGAGGAGGCCGGCGTCGAGATCGACTACGACCGGCCGATCCTGGCGCAGTCCGCAGCGGCGGCGACGTTCCTGCAGATGGAGGCCGACTGGGAGGCAGCACAGCTGCTCACCCTCGAGGCCGCCTGGATGGCGGACAACCGCCTCCCCAACTCCCTCGAGGCGTCGATGGCGAAGGCCAAGGCCGGCCGCGTCGGCAACCAGATCACGCTGCGGTGCGTCGAGCTCGCCGGGACGCTCGGGTACGGCGAGGACGAGCTCCTCGAGAAGTGGGCGCGCGACTCCAAGATCCTCGACATCTTCGAGGGCACTCAGCAGATCCAGCAGCTGATCGTCGCGCGCCGGGTCCTCGGTCTCACGTCGGCGGAGCTGCGCTGACGTCCCGCGGACCACGCTCGACGACGCGGTGACTCCGTGTCGAGACCCCGCCCCCGGCTCTCGACACGGGTGCCACGACAGGTGGCAACGAACAGCCCCGGCCTCCCGCCGGGGCTGTTCGCTGTGTGCGCCGCCACGGAAACCCTTGCGTCGTGCGGCACCGGTCCTCCCGGCGGTCGGTGCCGTGATCACCTATACCGGAGGTACGCGGACGTACACCGGAGGTGGTCTGGGTGGAGCTGGAGGCACGTGGCGTGGCGGTCAGGGCCACGCACGGGATGATGCTCGAGCCGACGTCGGTGACGGCGCGCTCGGGAGAGGTGACGGTGGTCGCGGGGCCGCCGGGATCGGGGCACGTGGCGCTCGCGCTGGTCCTCGCCGGGCGGCTCGTGCCGACGACCGGGCGCGTGCGGCTCGACGGCGAGTCCCGACCGGATCGGATCCCGGAGGTCGTCGCAGTCGTGGACTGCCCCGGCGTCTCCGAGCCCGAGGAGGCCGTCCCGCTCGGGACGGCGGTGGGGGAGGAGCTGGCGTACGCGCACGCGTCGAACACGCCCCGGGCCATCACTCGCTACCTGCACTCGCGCGGTGTCTCGCACCTGGCGCAGACCCGGGTCGCCGAGGTGCCCGGTGACATCCGGATCAGCCTCTTCGCCGAACTCGCCGCCATCAGGCCCGGTGTCGAAGGGCTCGTGCTGGTGTGCCCGGACCGGTACGGCGCCACCGCGCGCCACTGCTCCGATGTCGCCGACAGCCTGGCCGAGGCCGGGTACGCCGTGGTTCTCCAGCTGATGGGGAACACGGCGATGGGCCTGGACGTGGAGACGGCCCGGATGGGGGTGGCATGACCGCCGCGCTCCGGATGGCGTGGACCGAGGTCCGCCGCCTCACCACCGGTCGCCTACCGCGGCTGGCGATCCTCGCGCTCGTGCTGATCCCGTCGCTGTACGCCGGCTTCTACCTGTGGGCGAACCACGACCCGTACGCACGGCTGGCGTCGCTCGACGCAGCGCTCGTCGTCGACGACCGTCCGGCGAAGACCGCGCAGGGAGAGACGATCGACGTCGGCAACGAGGTAGCGGACGACCTCGTGGCGGACGGGACGTTCACCTGGCACCGCGTCAGCGACGCCGAGGCCGAGGCGGGGGTCAGGGACGGCACCTACAGCTTCTCGTTGACCATCACGGAGGACTTCTCGTCAGCACTCGCCTCCACCTCGGACTTCGAGCCCGAGCGCGGAACCCTCGTCCTGACGACGAACGACGCCAACAACTATCTCGCGCACACGATCGCGGACCAGCTCCTCCTCCGGGTCAGCGGCTCCATCGCCGAGCGGGTGAGCGAGCAGGCTGCGTCGACCTTCCTGCTCGGCTACTCCACCCTGCACGACCAGCTGAAGCGCGCAGCGGACGGCGTCACCGAGCTGACGAACGGGCTGTCCGAGGCCGCGTCGGGGGCCGACACGCTGCACGACGGGGCCGCCCGGCTCGCCAGCGGCGAACGGAGCCTGGTCAACGGTCAGGAGGAGCTCGCCGACGGCGTCGCCGAGGCCGACGCGGGTGCCGGGCGGCTCGCGACCGGTGCCGCGACGCTCGCGTCGGGTCTCGGGACGCTCGAGTCGCGCACGACCGCCCTCCCGTCGCAGACGAAGGCGCTCTCGCAGGGCGCTCGTCAGGTGGCGGACGGGAACGCCCGGCTCGCCGAGGTCGGTGACGAGGTCGGTGACGTCGCCGACGACCTCGAGGACAGCCTCGACACCGTGCGCGCCGAGATCGTGACCCAGCTGGCCGACCCTGCCCTCGGGCTGACCCCCGCGCAGCAGCAGGAGGTGATCGCGAACCTCGACACGTTGCGCGAGCCGCTCGAGGACGCGCACGACCAGATCGACGGCGTCGTGCGTGACCTCGATCGCCTTCGAGACGGCTCCGACCAGGTCGCGGACGGGGCGCGTCGCCTCCACCAGGCGTCGCGGCCACTGGTCCGAGGCATCACCGAGGCGCACGACGGCAGCGTCGAGCTGCGCGACGGGACTCGTACGCTCGCAGGCGGCCTCGATGCCGCCCGCAGCGGGAGCAGCCGGCTGGTCGAGGCGCAGCGCACAGCGGCGCGCGGCGCCTCGCAGCTCGAGGAAGGGTCCGGGACTCTGGCGACCGGGATCGATGAGGCGCACGACGGCGCGAAGAGCCTCGCGGACGGCCTCCGCTCGGGGCTCGGCCAGGTGCCTGATCTCGCCGACGACGACCGCGAGGACATGGCGCAGACGCTCGCGTCGCCCGTGACGACGAAGAACGTGTCGCAGGCGGACGCGGGGTCGTACGGCGGTGGGCTCGCACCGTTCTTCATGGGCCTGGCGGCCTGGATCGGGGCGTACGTGATGTTCCTGATCGTCCGCCCGCTGTCCCGTCGCGGGCTGGCAGCGCGACGGTCCCCGGCCCTCGTGGCGCTCGCGGGATGGTTCACGCCCGCGTTGCTGAGCGCGTTCCAGGTCCTCGTCATGCTCGGCATCATCCGGCTCGCGGTCGGGATCGACTTCGTGAACGCCTTGAAGGTCGCGCTGTTCCTCCTGCTCGTGGGGGCGTGCTTCGTCGCGATCGTCCACGCGCTCAACGTGTGGCTCGGCGCGGTCGGGCAGCTGATCGGTCTCGTGCTCCTGGTCGTCCAGCTGGTCAGCGCGGGCGGGACCTTCCCGTGGCAGACGCTGCCCGAGCCGCTGCAGGTGGTGCACCACCTGATGCCGATGAGCTACGCGATCGAGGGCATGCGACATCTGATGTACGGGGCGTCGCTCGGGCCGGTCCCTGGTGATGTCGCCGTACTCGGGGGCTATCTGCTCGCTAGTCTTGCCCTGACCGCGTGGGCAGCCCGCGTCCAACGGACGTGGACCCCTTCCCGTATCGAACCGGAGCTGGCCCTATGACGACCACGCCCCAGCAGCCGTCCTCGGACGTCGACCAAGACGTCGAGTACGAGATCACGCGACTCCTGCGGCGCTCGCGGCTCCGCGGTCTGGGCACGATCTCGCACATCCACCCCGACCTCGACTTCGCCTCGTACCTCCTGCTGATCGCCATCGTCGACGCACGACCGGGTCTCGCGCAGGGCATCCGCGGGTCCGACCTCGCCGAGACGATCAGCGTCCACAAGTCGACGGTGAGCCGCAGCGTCGCGCAGCTCGAGCGGCTCGGCCTGGTGGAGCGCGACCCGGACCCGACCGACGGGCGCGCCCGGTTGATCTCGCTGACCGCGATCGCACGCGAACGCCTGAGCGAGGTCAGGGCGATGCGGCGCGCCAAGCTCGCCCAGGCGGTCGAGGACTGGACCGTGGAAGACCTCGACACTCTCGCGTCGCTCCTCGGCCGCCTGAACGCCGGTCTCGAGCGGCCCAGCGTCGACACGCGGTCCGGCAAGGATCTGGGATGGTAGGGGCATGAGCAATCTCGAGAAGCCAGTCATCGAGTTCCCCGAGGGCGACGAGCCCGCGGATCTCGACATCCTCGACATCGTGGTGGGCACCGGCGAGGAAGCCAAGCCGGGCGACTATGTGACCGTCCACTACGTCGGCGTCAAGTTCCGTGACGGAGCCGAGTTCGACGCCTCCTGGAACCGCGGCGAGTCGATCCGGTTCCCGCTGCAGGGGCTGATCCAGGGATGGCAGGAAGGGATTCCCGGCATGAAGGTCGGGGGCCGGCGCCAGCTCAACATCGCGCCCCACAAGGCCTATGGCCCTCCCGGTGGCGGTCACCCCCTCTCGGGCGAGCCGCTGATCTTCGTCATCGACCTGCTGGGCGTCGGCTGACCCGCCGTCTCCGAACCTGACCGGGTGCCCGTGCGGCGCCCGGTCAGGACCACGGCGTGACCGGCCGGTCCAGCGGCACGCCGTCGACGACGCGGTCGACACGCTCGTCGAAGAACGCGACCAGGTCCCGGACAGGCAGTGCGTCGTGGCGGGGCTCGGCGTACGACCACGCGATGTTGCGATGGGTCTTGGCCTCGGTCGTGGCGGACCAGTACGCAGCGGTGCCCTTGTAGGCGCAGACCGACGTCGTCTCCGTCGGCGTCAGCAGATCCTGGCTCACGTCCTCCCACGGCAGGTAGTAGCGGACGGGCAGCCACGTCTCCAGCAGCATCACCGGCCGCCGGCTGTCGGCGAGCACCTGCCCGTCCACGGAGATCACGACGTGCCGTGAGCTGCGCAGGCAGTCGATCCTGGAGAACGGGTCGTGCGGGTGCCCGACCATCTCCTCGTCCTCCTCGAACCAGGCGTCGAACGCTGCCCAGTCGAGGACGACGTGGTCACGCAGCGCGGGGTCGTCCGGCGCGAACGCCGCGCCGGGAAGGCTGCGCGAAGCGGTCCGTACGTCGTACGCGGAGCCGGCGGTCGTGTGGACGCCGAACCCGCTGCTCGGGTCGAGGACGGGCGGCATACCCGCGTCCATGCGCACCGCGTGCTCGTGCGCCTCGTGGCTGCTCGGCGGCTCGAGCGACGCCGCGAGGTCGCTGACGGGAACCGCGTACGAGGCGACCACGCGCCGCGGCTCCCAGACGAGCACCGCCGACGTCGTGTCAACGATCGTCGCACCGTCCACCGACGCGCGCACCCGCTGCGGGACTCGGTGCACACGCAGCTCCGACATCGAGGCGGCGTTGGCCTCGCGTACCCAGATGGCCATGGTCCAGTATGCGTCCGACCCGGCGGTGTCACAGGGTTCTGAGGGGTCCGCCGGTACGGTGGGAGGCGATGAGCATCTTCTCGGGACGTTCTCCTCTCCGTGCTGCCCCGGCGTTGGGCGGTGCGATCGCCGTGCTGCTCACCCTGTCCGGCTGCTCCGGAGATGACGACTCACCGTCGTCCGGCCCGACCACGGCGGCGCCGCCGTCGTTGAGCAGCCTCGGAGAGCTGGACGGCCTCACGATGATCGACACGTCGTGGGAGGAGTTCCGTACGGCGAAGGTCACCGAGGTCACCGGCCGGCCCGACGCACGCGCGGTGGACGTCGCCTTCGAGGCGAGCGACGCCGCCTGCGAGGCCCTCGCCGGCTACGCGTCGCAGCGTGACGAGGACGAGGTGCGCGTCACCATCGTGATCGGTCAGCAGGAGGGCTGCGAGCCTGGTGCGGTCGTCGCCGCGAAGACGTCGGTCCCGCTCGCCCGCCCGCTGGGTGACGCGCAGCCGGTCGCGTCCGCGTACTCGAAGGAGTCGATCGAGATCGGCTGAGCCCGATCCGGGAGCGAGAGCGGTCTTCTCCCGCTGGTTGAGCGAGCGTTCTTCTCCCGCTCCCGCTGGTTGAGCGAGCGGTCTTCTCCCGCTCCCGCTGGTTGAGCGAGCGCTCTTTTCTCCCGCTGGTTGAGCGAGCGCAGCGAGTCGAAACCACCGGAAGGCGCTGCGCCCCGTCGAGGGGCTTCGACTCGGGCTGCGCACGCTCAACCGGCCAGACAGCTAGCCGATCGCGTCGATCAGCTTCGTGACGCGCTTGGGCGAGACGGACACCGCGGTGCGGAGCCGCTGCGCGAACGTGCCGACGCGAAGCTCCTCGAGCGCCCACCGGGCCTCGACGACAGCGTCCGAGCGTCGCTCGACGTCGGGGAGCTGCTCGACGACCTCGTAGAAGCGCGCCTCCAGGTCCTGCACCGTGTGACGCTGCTCGGCCTCGGTCCGGTCGTCTCCGTGCTGGAGCCGGTGCGACGCCGCGCGGAGGTAGCGCGGCAGGTGCCGCAGCTGGTCGAGCCCGGTCTCGGAGACGAACCCGTCGTAGACCAGCCACGACAGCTGGACCTCGATGTCGCGCACGATCTCCGGCTTGCTTCCTCGGTAGCGGTCGAGGTCGCTGCGGAGGCTGCCGAGGTCGGCGATGACCCGCTCGACCTCGCGGGCGACGGCGAAGGTCTGTGTGTACAGCTCGGCCCGGACCTTCTCGCGGAGCCGCCCGAAGGTCTCCGCGTCACGCACCGGCGCACGGCCGGTGACGGCGTCGATGCCGGCGAGGACGCAGTCGAGCATGAGCAGCGACGTGCTCGGGTACGGAGCGCCGGCGAGCACGAGCAGCGCACGGGTGCCGAGGTCCTTGGCGACCTGGGCACCTGGGGAGGGCACGTTGAGCGCCAGCAACCGCCGTACGCCCTCACGCGACGCGATCTCCGCGTGCAGCGGCGACGCGAACACGCGCAGGTCGACGTGGGTGCCGCGGTCGACGAGGGCCGGGTAGGCGGTGACCTCGTGCCCGCGGCTCATCGACGTGACCTCGGTGGGGATCGTCCCGACGTCCCACGTCATGATGCCGTCGCGCTCGATGCTGCTCGACGCGGCGGCGATGGTTCGTCCGAGGCGGGGGCGCAGCTCGGTGCGAAGACTGTCGAGGTCCTTGCCGCGTGCCACCTCGGCATCGCCGTCGAGGACGCGGAAGGTCACGCGGAGGTGCTTGGGCACGCCCGCGAGGTCGAAGGTCTCCGGCTTCACGACGTGCCCGGTCAGCGCGCGCAGTCCCTCGGACATGGCGTCCACGACCGGCTTGGAGCTGTCCAGCGGCAGTGCGAGAAGGCGGCGGGCGACGTCCGGGGCGGGCACGAAGCTCCGCCTGACCTGCTTCGGCAGCCCGCGCAGCAGTGCGGTGACGAGCTCTTCGCGATAGCCGGGCACGCCCCACAGGAAGGCCGTCTCGTCGAGGTCGGCGAGGCGTTCGAGCGGGACGTCGACGGTCACGCCGTCGACCTCGCTGTCGGGCTCGAAGGCGTACGAGAGCGGGAGCTCGAGTCCCGCGGACTCCCACGTCGTCGGGTACGCCTCGAGCGCGACGTCGCCGGCGTCGTCGCGGACGAGGTCGTCGGGGGTGAGGTCGAGGAGGTCGGGCGTGCGGTGGCGCGCCTTCTTCCACCACGAGTCGAAGTGGCGTACGGAGACCACACCCGGGCCGACCCGCTCGTCGTAGAACGCGAAGAGTGCCTCGTCGTCGACGCGGATGTCGCGGCGGCGGACCTTGTCCTCGAGCTGTTCGATCTCGGCGATGACGTCGGCGTTGCGCTTCCAGAACGGGTGGTGGGTGCTCCACTCGCCCTGCACGAGCGCGTGCCGGATGAAGATCTCACGGGCGACCTCGACGTCGACTTTGCCGTAGGACACGAGGCGGTCGGCAACCACGGGGACGCCGTACAGGGTGACCCGCTCGTGCGCCATCACCGCGCCGCGGCGCCGTGACCAGTGCGGCTCCGAGTAGCTGCGCTTGAGCAGGTGTGCGGCCTCCTGCTCGATCCACGCGGGCTCGACCTTCGCGGCCGTGCGCGCCCAGAGACGAGAGGTCTCGACGAGCTCGGCGGCGACGACCCACTGCGGCGGCTTCTTGGCGAGACCCGAGCCGGGGAAGATCGCGAACCGTGCGCCGCGCGCGCCGAGGTAGTCACGGGTCTCGCCCTCGCGCAGGCCGATGTGCGACAGCAGTCCGGCGAGCGCCGCCGCGTGGATGCGGTCCGGGTCCGCGGGCGTGCTGTTGAGGTCCAGGCCCATCCCCTTGCACTGGTCGCGCAGCATCGCGTGCACGTCCTGCCACTCGCGGATCCGCAGGAAGTGCAGGTAGTCCTCGCGGACCATCCGCCGGAACGCGTTGCCGGACAGCTCGCGGCGCTGCTCGCGGAGGAAGTTCCACAGGTTGAGGTAGGCGAGAAAGTCAGACGTCGGGTCGGTGAACCGCGCGTGCTTCGCGTCGGCCTGCTGCTGCGCCTCGAGCGGGCGCTCGCGCGGGTCCTGGATCGACAGCGCGGAGACGATCACGAGCATCTCGCGGAGCACACCGTACGACGACGCCGCGACGAGCATCCGGGCGAGCCGTGGGTCGAGCGGGAACGCGGCGACCTGGCGCCCGACCTCGGTGAGGGAGCTGCGCATGCCCTTCGCGCCCGCGGTGAGTGCGCCGAGCTCTTCGAGCAGCCCGACCCCGTCGCGGACCGCCCGCTGGTCCGGCGGGTCCAGGAACGGGAAGTCCTCGACCGGCCCGAGGTCGAGCGACGCCATCTGGAGCATCACCGACGCGAGGTTGGTGCGGAGGATCTCCGGGTCGGTGAACTCCGGCCGCGCGTCGTAGTCGTCCTCGGCGTAGAGGCGGATGCAGATGCCGTCGGACGTACGGCCGGAGCGGCCGGCCCGCTGGTTCGCGCTCGCCTGCGAGATCGGCTCGATGGGGAGTCTCTGGACCTTCAGGCGCTGGCTGTAGCGCGAGATGCGAGCAGTGCCCGGGTCGACGACGTAGCGGATCCCGGGGACCGTCAGCGAGGTCTCGGCGACGTTCGTCGCGAGGACGACGCGCCGGCCCGTGTGCGCCTCGAAGACCTTGTGCTGCTCGGCCGCGGACAGCCGCCCGTACAGGGGGAGGATCTCGGTCCGTCTGAGCTTGCGGTCCCGCAGCATGTCGGCCGTGTCGCGGATCTCGCGCTCGCCGGACAGGAACACGAGCACGTCCCCGTCGGACTCGCGCCCGAGCTCGTCGACGGCGTCCCCGATCGCCGCGAGGACGTCGCCGTCAGCCCGCTCGGTGAGCGGCCGGTAGCGGACCTCGACCGGGTACGTCCGCCCGCTGACCTCGATGATCGGCGCGGGTCGCCCGTCGGCGTCGGCGAAGTGCTCGGCGAAGCGCTCCGGGTCGATCGTCGCCGACGTGATCACGACCTTGAGGTCGGGGCGACGGGGGAGGAGCCTACGGAGGTAGCCGAGCAGGAAGTCGATCGTCAGCGACCGCTCGTGCGCCTCGTCGACGATCACCGTGTCGTAGCGCAGCAGCAGCGGGTCGTCGTGGATCTCCGCGAGGAGCACGCCGTCCGTCATCACCCGCACGAGCGTGTCGCGGCTGGAGCGGTCGTCGAACCGTACGGCGTAGCCGACCGCCTCGCCGAGCGTCGTCTTCGTCTCCTCGGCGACCCGGGCCGCGACGCTGCGGGCCGCGATGCGCCGCGGCTGCGTGTGGGCGATGGTCCCGCGCACGCCGCGGCCGAGGCCGAGGGCGATCTTCGGCAGCTGCGTCGTCTTGCCGGAGCCGGTCTCGCCGGCGACCACGATCACCTGGTGCTCGGCGAGCGCGGCGGCGATGTCGTCGCGGCGTTCCGAGACCGGCAGCTCCGGCGGGTACTCGAGCGCCGGCACCGACGCCGTACGACGTGCCACCCGGGCTTCTGCTGCGACGATCTGCTTCTCGACGTCGGTCAGCTGCGCGGCGCGGTGTGCGGCGTCGCGTTGGGACGCTGCCCGGTCCAGGCTCCGGCGCAGCCGACTCTCGTCGCGCAGCGTCACCTCACGCAGGCGCGTACGCAGGTCGCCGACCGTCATCCGAGAACCCCTAAGGCAGGTTGAGCGCATCCTTGAGCAGGGCGTACCCGACGAACGCGACGATGTCGAGGATCGCGTGGGCGATCACCAGCGGCACGATGCGCCCTGTCCGCTGGTAGAAGTACCCGAACACGATACCCATCACCGCGTTGCCGATCGCCGGGCCGATCCCCTGGTAGAGGTGGTACGATCCACGCAGCGCCGCGCTCGCCGCCAGGACGTGCCAGCGTCCCCAGCCGAGCTGCGTCAGCCTCCACATGAGGTAGCCGACGACGATGACCTCCTCGAGGACCGAGTTCATCAGGGCCGAGGCGATGAGGACGGGCACGCGCCACCAGTGGTCGTCGAGGGCGCTCGGGACGATCGTGGCCGTGATGCCGAGGGCGCGGCCGATGAAGTAGAACGCCAGACCCGGAAGCCCGATGAGCGCCGCGAGGCCGATGCCCCAGCCCGCGTCGCCCACGGCTGAGCCGCGCCCGATACCGAGCACCCGGCGCGGCGCGTCGCTCGACCGGACGAGGAGGTAGAGCACCAGCACGACAGGCATCAGTGCGAACCCGATACCGAGGAGCTGGTAGGTCAGGTCGAGCCACGACCTGTCGCTGCGCGAGGCGTTGAGCGTCGCGGTCTGGTCCGAGAGCGGACCCCGGGTGAGCTTCGCGACCAGGGAGACCGACGCGTAGATCGCCGACTGAAGCAGCGAGATCAGGAGGACGATCCAGACCTCGACGCCGAGCAGGCGGCGCTGAGGGGCGGCGACCGGCGACGGCGCAGGGACCAGCGGGCCGGGGAACGCGACTCTCACGATCAGAGCTGCTGGGCGGACAGCGTGTCGCAGGAGTTCAGGTTGCCCGACTCGTAACCGGTCATGAACCACCGCTGCCGCTGCTCCGACGACCCGTGCGTCCAGCTCTCGGGATTCACGCGACCGGTCGTCGACTCCTGGATGCGGTCGTCGCCGACCGCGGCCGCCGCCGACAGCGCCGACTCGATGTCGGCTTCGGTGAGCGGCTGGATCAGCGTCGTGCCGTCCGCGTCCTCGGTCGTCGAGGCGTGGTTCGCCCACACACCGGCAAGGCAGTCCGCCATCAGCTCGACCCGGACCGCGCCGGACGTCGCACCCTGGCGGTCCTGCTGCGCGTACTGGAGGACGCCGAGGATGTTCTGGACGTGGTGGCCGTACTCGTGGGCGACCACGTACATCTGGGCGAGCGCGCCGCCGTCCGCGCCGTACCGGCTCGTCAGGTCGTCGAAGAAGGACGCGTCGATGTAGACCTGCTCGTCGGTCGGGCAGTAGAACGGGCCGACCGCGTTGCTCGCCGTGCCGCAGGCCGACTGGGTCTGGCCGGAGTAGATCACCGTGTACGCGTCGCGGTACTGGCGGTTCGCGTCGGCCGGGAGCGCCTCGCGCCAGTAGTCCTGGACGCTGTTCACGGTGCCGACCACGCGGCAGACGTCGTCCCGGTTGGCGTCGGCGCCGGTCTTGCACTGCGAGAGGTCGAGCTCGCTCGTGCCGGCCTGCTGGATCTGCGAGGGGTCGAACGCGCTCGACGTCCCTCCCTGCTCGAACGGGTTGACCCCGAGGAGGAGGCCGATGATGAGCAGGATGATGCCGCCGGCACCGCCGCCGATCGCGACACCCGTGCGACTGGAACCACCGCTGCGGACCTGGCTCGTGTCGAGGTCCGCCCCCTCGTTGAAGGTCATGGTCGGAGTCTAGGGCGATCGCGGCCTCCGGACTGCCCGCCATCGTCCCGCTAGGCTTCCCGCGTGAGCGAGTTGCGGACCATCGGCTTCACCGTTCCGGAGTCCCTCGGTGGTTCGGACGCCGTACGACGACGCGGCCTGCGGCAGATGCGTACCCTCGCGTCGGGACTGCTGGTCATCGCGGCCATCGTGTACGCACTCACGTACGGCGAGAGCGGCGCGCTCGGCTACGTCAACGCCGGCGCCGAGGCCGCGATGGTCGGTGCCCTCGCCGACTGGTTCGCCGTGACCGCGATCTTCAAGCACCCGCTGGGCCTGCCGATCCCGCACACGGCGCTGATCCCGAAGCGCAAGGACGCGCTCGGCGTGAGTCTCCAGGAGTTCGTGACCGACAACTTCCTCAACGAGGCCGTCGTCCGCGAGCGCGTGGAGTCCGCCAGGATCAGCCTGCGGATCGGCCGCTGGATCGCCGATCCTGCGCACGCCCGCCGGGTCGTCGACATCGGCTCGCGCGTCCTGCGCGACGGCCTCTCGCGGATCAGCGACGAGGACGTGGCGGCGATCGTCCGCGAGGTCGTCGTGCCGCGGCTCAAGGCCGAGGAGCTCAGCCCCGCTGCGGGGCAGGCGCTCGGCGAGATCGTCCGCGACGGCGCACACCACGGCCTGGTCGACATCGGCGTCGAGGAGCTCCATCGGTGGCTCCTCGAGAACCAGGAGTCGGTCGAGGAGATGGTCGCCGACCGGGCTCCGTGGTGGACGCCGCACTGGGTCGACGGCCGGATCTCGTCGCGGCTCTACCGCGAGGCGCTCGCGTGGGTCGACGACGTACGCGCCGATCCCGAGCACCAGGTGCGCCAGTCGCTCGACGCGTTCCTGGTGACGCTCGCCGACGATCTCCAGCACGATCCTGCGACGCAGGCACGGGCAGAGGCGCTCAAGGAGCGGGTGCTGTCCCAGCCGCAGGTCGTCGACGTCGCGATCGCGCTGTGGAACGGACTGCGCCACGCCCTCTTGGACTCGCTCGACGAGTCCGCAGGGATGCTCCGTACCCGGCTGGTCGCGATCCTGTGCGAGACGGGGGAGCGGATCGTCGCCGAGCCAGAGCTGCAGGTGCGCCTGGACCGCATGGCGAGCGACACGGCGGCGTTCGTCGTCACGAACTACGGCAGCGAGATCGCCACGGTCATCTCCGAGACCGTGAACCGGTGGGACGGGCGCGAGGCGTCGCGGCGCATCGAGCTGCACGTGGGACGCGACCTCCAGTTCATCCGGATCAACGGCACGGTGGTCGGCGCGCTCGCGGGCGTCACGATCCACGCCTTCTCGCACCTCCTCTGACCGCCCCTCCAGATCCGCCTCCCCGTCCGCCCCGTGGGTGATCGGCGCCCGCGTAGGGTGGGGCGCGTGAGTGAGCGATTCGCCTCCGTCGAGGACGTCACCGACCAGCTGGCGGCCCAGGGATACCTGGCATCACCGTCTGTCGCGACCACGGTGTTCCTGGCCGACCGGCTCGACAAGCCGCTGCTCGTCGAGGGACCCGCGGGCGTCGGAAAGACCGAGCTCGCCCGTGCCGTGGCGCAGGCGACGGGCGCCGGGCTCGTCCGGCTCCAGTGCTACGAGGGCGTCGACGAGGCACGTGCGCTGTACGAGTGGAACCACGCCAAGCAGCTCCTGCGCATCACCTCGGGCCGCGGCGAGACGTGGGACGCGACGCGTGACGACATCTTCACCGACGAGTTCCTCCTCGCCCGCCCGCTGCTGCAGGCGATCCGATCCGAGGACCCGAGCACCCTCCTGATCGACGAGGTCGACAAGGCCGACCTCGAGATCGAGGGCCTCCTGCTCGAGGTGCTGAGCGACTACGCGATCACGGTCCCGGAGCTCGGCACGCTGACGGCGCGCCACGCGCCGTTCACGGTGCTCACCTCGAACGCCACCCGCGAGCTGAGCGAGGCGCTGCGCCGGCGCTGCCTGTTCCTGCACATCGACTTCCCGGAGCCGGACCTCGAGGAGCGGATCGTACGCTCGCGCGTCCCGGGCGTGGACGACACCCTGGCGACCTCGCTGGTCCGCGTCGTCAACGCGCTGCGCCGCATCGATCTGCGCAAGGCGCCGTCGGTGTCCGAGAGCATCGACTGGGCTCGTACGCTCCTCGCGCTCGGCGCCGAGTCGCTCGACGAGGCCGTCGTCGACGAGACCCTCGGCGTACTCCTCAAGCACACCGACGACGTGGCCCGAGCACGCAAGCACCTGCAGCTCGACGAGGCGGACGTCCGTCGATGACGGACAGGGTCTCGACGAGCGACAGCGGCGCGGGGTCGCTCCCGGGTCGCCTCGTCGCGATGGTCGAGGCGCTGCGCGGGCACGGGATGGTCGTCGGCACGAGCGAGACGGTCGACGCTGCCCAGGTCATGGGCGTCCTGACGCTCGCCGACCGTGATCTGCTACGCGAGGGGCTGGCCGCTGCGCTGATCCGCCGTACGGGGCAGCGCCGGGTGTTCGACGCCGTCTTCGACGTGTACTTCCCGGCTGCCGTCGGCGCCCGTACGTCGGTCCGCGAGGACGGCGCCGACGACGGTACGGCGTCGCCCACCGCGCGACCGCGGGGTGTGGACGACGTCCGCGACGACCTCGTCGAGGCGCTGGCGCAGGGCGGGCGCGAGGCGCTCGAGGACGTCGCTGCTGCCGCGGTCGATGCGCTCGGCGCGATCCAGGCGGGCTCCGGTCCGGGCGCGGCGGGCGCGGGCTGGTCGGCACGGCAGACCCTCGAGCAGCTGCGCCCCCAGACCGCGATCGTCCGGGCGCTGGCGCAGCGGGGGAGCACCGCGGGATTCGGTGAGCGCCTCGATCGTGACGAGGTGCGTCGCGACGTCGAGCGGTTCCGCGAGCTCGTGCAGACCGAGGCCAGCCGCCGTACGGCGGAGGTGCGTGGGCGCGACCGTGTCGCGAAGTACGCCGTCCGCCCGGACGCGAGCCAGGTCGAGTTCCTCGCCGCGAGCCGGGAGCAGGTGCTGGAGCTGCGGCGCACGGTGCAGCCGCTGGCGCGCCGTCTCGCGACCCGCCTGTCCGCACGACGGCGTCGGCGCAACCGCGGCCAGGTCGACATCCGGCGGACGCTGCGGCGCTCCATGTCGTACGGCGGCGTGCCGTTGAACCCGGTCTTCGAGCATCGCCGCAAGGCCAGGCCCGAGCTGGTGCTGCTGTGCGACACGTCGGGGTCCGTCGCAGGATTCGCGGGGTTCACGATGCTGCTCGTCCAGGCGCTGCGCGACCAGTTCAGCAAGGTGCGGGTGTTCGCCTTCGTGAACCACACCGACGAGGTCACCGAGCTCGTCACCGGCGGCGAGGCCGACCCGGCGGCGCTGGCAGAGCGCATCGCGGCGAACGCGAACGTCGCGCCCTGGCACGCGTCGAGCGACTATGGTCGCGCGCTGCGGTCCTTCGTCACCCGGTACGGCGCCGTGATCGGGCCCCGCACGAGCGTCCTGATCCTCGGGGACGCCCGCGCGAACCACCTCGATCCCGACCTGGACGCGCTGCGCGACATCGTGGGCCGCGCACGGCGCACGTTCTGGCTCAACCCCGAGCACGAGAGCCGATGGGGGCTCGGCGACTCGGTCGCACCGGCGTACGCGCAGATCGTCGACATGCACGAGTGCCGCACGGTCGATCAGCTCTCCGGGGTCGTCGGGCGGCTCCTGCCGGTCTGAGCCGCGGCGCGCTCGAGGTGCTAGTCGATCGGCTGCGGATCGTGCGGATGGTCGGGATCGGCGGCGAACGCGTGCTCGTAGATCTCGTAGATCAGCCTCGCCTTCGCCGCGTTGTACGCCATCACGGTGCCGAACTCTCTCGTCGCGAGCTCCTCCTTGAGACGCGCGTACGCCGTCCGGTCGGCGTCGTCGGCAAGCAGCCGTTCGCGGAACAGCAGGTGCCGCCGCGGCTCCGCGGCGTCCGGCCCGAACACGTGGAGGTTCACCTGCAGCGGGTCGTCGAGCCGCAGCATCCGGTGCTGCTCCCACCACGGCTCGCGGATCCGCAGGACGTAGCCGAGGCGCTCCAGCGGAGGGACGTACGACGGCTCGTCGGCAGGGTCGGCCACGATCAGGTCGACGTCGATGATCGGCTTCGCCGCCAGGCCCGGCACGGACGTGGATCCGGTGTGCGCGACGGCGATGGCGCGGCCGTCGAGGGCCTCATGGATCGCGTCGGCGATGCGTGCGTACGCCGCCGGCCAGGCAGGGTCGTACGCGACGACCGCGACGCGACCGCCGACGACGCGCGGCTCGGTGCCCGAGACGAAAGCGCTGTCGGTCTGCTCCTGGGTGGGCGTCTCGAACGGACGCCAGAGGGGATGGACGCTCACCCCGCGATCGTACGGAGAGCCTCGACGAGGAGCAGGACCGCCAGGGCGGCGTACACGGCGGCGGCGAGCAGCGTGAGCGCGGTGCCCGCCCGCCCGCGAGTGTCGAGCGTGCGTCCTAGGCGCCCTGCGGCGACGCCGATCGTGGCGTCGCACGCGAGCCCGACGAGCAGGAAGAGCGTGCCGAGGGTGAGCATCTGGAGCGCCGGCGCGCCGTTGTCGGCGTCGACGAAGCCCGGCAGGAACGCGGCGAAGAACAGGATCACCTTCGGGTTGGTCAGGTTCGTGACGACCGCCCGCAGCAGCACGTCGCGTGAGCGAGGGCTCTCTGCGGCAGCGACCGGCCGGCCGAGCTCGCGGACCGTGGCAGCCGCGAGCCAGCCGAGGTATCCGGCGCCGACCACCTGCACCGCGACGATCAGCGCGGGGTTGACCGAGAGGAGGACGGCGAGCCCGGCGGTGGCCGCGGCGACGTGGACGACCATGCCGATCGCCATCCCGAGCGCAGAGACGACGCCCGCCCGCGGACCGTACCGGAGGGCCACCGCGGCGATGTAGGTGTTGTCGGGTCCAGGAGCGATCGTCACCGCGAGCACTGCGGCGACGAATGCGGGGAGGACCGACGGATCGACCATCGGTCAACAGTAACGCCACTCGCCGACATTTACTGTTACACTCTCTCCCATGCTTCTTCCCCTCGAGCCCGACGACGTCGTGGTCCTCGTCAACGAGTGGGGGACTGCGCCCAGGGTCGAGGCGGGGGAGGCCGCCCAGGCATACCCGCCGGTCAGCCTCGTGGTTCCCCCCGACACCGTGCGGTTCGACGACGCCGCACTGACGGGCATCGCCGACCTTCTGCATCCCGTGTTCGCCGCGCCGTCGAGCGCCGAACGAGTACGCCTCATGGACGACCTGCTCGCCCGAGCGGGTACGACGGTCCGCCTGGCGCTGGCCGACGATCAGGTGACAGCGGAGTGGAGGCCGGCAGACCGGTCCGACTCCCTCCTCGTCGCCGCACTGCGGACGCTCCATGACATGCTCGTGGAGCGGGGTCTCGACGCGATCGGCACCTGCGACGCGGACGCCTGCGTCGACGTGTGGATCGACCGGCCCCGCGGGCGCCCGCGGCGCTACTGCTCCGACACCTGCTCGGGGCGCGCACGCGTGACCGCTTTCCGCCGACGCCGACGAGAGGAACGCCCGTGAGCAGCCTCCCCGATCCTGTCTGGCCAGTCCTGGTGCTGGCCGTGATCCAGCTCGCGGACGCGGTGTTCTGCGTGAAGCCGCTGGCGTTCGTCCGGGAGTGCCTGACCGATGTGCGTTTTCCGCGTCGCTGGTGGCCCGTCCTCACTCCGCTCAAGCTCGCCGCGGCAGCCGGCCTCGTCGCCGGGATCTGGGTCCCGTACCTCGGACTCGTGACGACCTTCGCGCTCATCGCCTACTTCCTGGTCGCGATCGGCGCGCACCTGCGCGCACGCGACCTCGGACGCAACCTGTTCATGAACGCGATCGGGATGCTGGTGATCTGCGTCGGCGTCGCCTGGGTGAGCTTCGCATGAGGACGCTTCTGTGAGGACACGCCGATGAGGTACGAGGTGCAGGTCGATGTCGCCGCGCCGGCCGAGGTCGCCTGGTCGGTGCTCGCGGACCCGTCCGAGTGGCCGTTGATCACCGACAGCTTCATCAAGGTGACGCCGAAGGGTGCCGGCGGACTCGTCGTCGGCCAGCGCTACGTGGTCAGGCAGCCGTCCATGCGAGCGATGTCGTGGCGGGTGACCGAGGTCGAGGAAGGCGTGGGCTTCACCTGGCGCGCGACAGTCCTCGGCGTGCGTACGGAGGCCTCGCACCGGGTGGTCGCGCGGGAGACGGGAGCCCGCTTCGAGCTTGTCCTGGAGCAGACCGGCCTTCTCGCGGGCATGACGGGGGCGATCGGGGGGACGCACTACCGTGCGCTGGTCGACCGCGAGGCCGCCACGTTCGCCGGGGCCGCCGAGCACCGCGCGCGCTGAGCGCTGCCGCCCGCCGACCGCGTCGGCTTCCGAACGATCGGCTTTCGAGCGCAGCCCGCACTAGCGTGAACAGCATGCTCATGCGCTCGACGGCGAGCACCGACCCGCTGCTCGGATCGCGCCTCCACATCGCGGTGAAGGCGGCGATCGCAGCCGCGGTCGCCTGGCAGGTCGGCAACCTCATGCCGAGCCCGCTGGGCGACTACGCGTACTACGCGCCGATGGGTGCCGTGCTTGCCGTCCACCCCAGCGTGGCCGGTTCGCTCCGAGGATCCCTCCAGATCTTCGTGGCGCTGGTCATGGGCGCGGCCGTCGGCGCCTTCTTCCACGCGCTTCCTCTGCCGGGATGGGCAGGCGTCGGACTCCTCGTCCTCTCCGCGGTGATCCTCGCCGGCTGGGACCGCCTCGGCGACGAGCGCAGCTGGGTGATCACCGCTGCCCTGTTCACCTACATCCTCGGCAACATCGACACGTCCGACTTCGTGGCCGGTCTGGTCGGGCAGGTCAGTCTCGGGGCGGTGATCGGGATCACGCTGACTCTCCTGCTGCCGCCGATCCCGGCTCGGGTCGCGCGGCGCCGCCTCGACGCCGTGTCTGCCCAGGTCGCCGACCAGCTCGAAGGCATGGCGGAGGTCCTCCGCGGACGGACCGACGACCCGGGAGCGGCGTGGCTCGACGTCGCGCGGGAGGTGCTCCCGGACGCGTTGCGTCTGCGCGAGAGCTTCGCGACCCTCGACGACTCCCTGCGCGGCAACCTGCGCGCCTCGCGCTGGCGTGACCAGGTCGGGAGGAGGCGCGCGGAGGCCGACGTGATCGAGCGGGTCGCCGCGCTGGTCGAGAACCTCACGTACATGCTCGGTGAGGTCCAGTCGTCGCCGCGCCCGTGGCTCCGTGTGGGCGGTGACGCTGCGCAGACCGTCGCCGACGTCCTCGACGAGCTCGCCTCGGTCGTACGACGGCTCGTCGGCGACGAGCCGCTCGGCGCGGACGACGTCAGGGCGCTGTCAGTCGGCGTCGAGCAGCTCTCGGCACTGGTCAGGGACACCGTGGGGAACGGTGAGGAGTCCTTCCCCGGCGCAGCGGTCGTCGTGAGTCTCCGGCGGATCCTCGGCGTGCTGCCGACCGGCGACAGTGACGACATCGGACCCCCGATCACGCCGTTGCGGGACCCGTCCTGGCCGCCACGCGTCAGCCGTCGGAAGCAGCCGTAGACGCGGGCGTCGGACCGCCCACGCCCGTACGCATCTGTGGGTCGCGCTGCGCCGGCGCGGTCGTGCGGCGACGCCCGAGCCCGAGCGCGAGTCCGGCGGCGACGACGGCGACGCCGACCCAGACACCTGCGCCCGGGACGTCGCCCGTCACGACGATGCCGACCCCGGCGGCAGCGACCGGTGCGACCCCGGTCAACAGACCCGCTGATGCTGCGCCGACCCGGGCGACCGTGGCGTACCAGAGCACGAAAGCGACGGCCGTGACGAGGATGGCGAGGTAGGCGATGGCCACCCACTGGTCCCGCTGGATGCGTGCTGCGGCGGTCGGGCCTTCGGTGAGCAGCGCGAGGACCGCGAACATGGCCGTCCCGACCAGGACCGAGTGGACGGACACGCCCCAGGCGCCGAGCCGTGGCAGGAGCGGGACCGCGAGGAGGGTGAATGCCGCCTCGCACGCCAGGGCGACGGCGGCCCAGCCCACGCCGTACGCGTCGGTGCGTCCGAAGCCCTGGACCAGCACGCTCCCAGCAGTGACCGTCGCAGCGGCAGCCAGCAGGCGGCGCGACGGGGAGCTGCTCTCGAGAAGTGGTCCGAGGAGCCCGAGGACGACGGGAACCGACGCCACCGCGACGGCGATCGCCGCGGGTTCGGCATGCTCAGCACCTCGGACGAGGGCGACGTTGAAGAGCACCAGGCCCGATCCGGCGAGCAGGACGAGCAACGGCCAGTCGCGTCGCCGCGGCATGGGAACGGCACGTCCGAGGATGCGTGCGCAGAGGATGAGCACGGCGGCGGCTGCGGCGTACCGGATCGCCTGCGCCGTCATCAACGGCGCGTCCACGAGCACGTGGGAGACGGCGACGCTGCCACCGACGAGGGCCATGCCGACGGCGCCGGGGACGTAGTAGGCCGGATGAGTGCCGGCGGGAGCGGAGCGGTGAGGTTCACGGTGCATGTGACCCACCCTGTTGCCAGGATGGACCCGTGGACAGTGCCAATCAGCAACCACTCGCCAGGTCCAAAGCCCAGCCGGGTGCTGGATCGGACTTCCTCGCACTCTGGCTGGGCGACGTCCCGCCAGGCGGGCGTACGACCTGGCTCACCACACGCATCCGGGAGGCGATCGTCAGCGGCACGCTGGGCGTGGGCGACCACCTCCCGCCCACTCGTACGCTCGCCGCCGAGGTCGGGGTCTCGCGCGGCGTGGTCACCGAGGCGTACCAGCGCCTGGCCGACGAGGGACACGTCGTCGGGCAGGGGCGCGGCGGCACGATCGTCGTGTCGCGTCCGGTCCAGCCGCCCGGGGCGGCTCCGTCGTACCGCCCGCCGTCCTCCCTGCCGACGACGGTCGCGCCTGGCATCTTCGACGATCTCTCCGCCGACGACGTGGTCGACCGGCTCCGCGCCGCGCCGGCACGCATCGATCTCTCGCCCGGTGTCCCTGACCTGACCGCGTTCCCGCGCGCGGCGTGGCTCCGGGCGGAGCGGGAGGTGATCGGCGCACGGGCGGCGGCTGAGCTGGGCTACGGCGACCCGCGAGGCGCTCCCGCGTTCCGGGCGGCAGTGTCACGGTGGGTCGCGCGCAGCCGGGGGATCAGGGTCGACCCCGACGACGTCCTCGTGGTCGCGGGCGCCGCGCAGGCGTTCTTCCTCCTCGCCCACGTGCTGCGCGACGCGGGAACGACCCGGGTCGGCATGGAGGACCCCGGGTCGTTCGGCGCGCGCCAGCAGCTGCGGCGGGTCGGGCTGGACCCCGTACCGGTGGCCGTCGACGACGATGGGCTGCGGGTCGACGCCCTCCGTTCGAGCGGCACACGCGTCGTGATGACGACCCCGGCGCACCAGTTCCCGACCGGGGTCGTCCTCAGCGGGGCGCGGCGCCGCGAGCTCGGGTCCTGGGTCGAGGGTGGGGGACTGGTCCTCGAGGACGACTACGACGCCGAGCACCGGTACGACCGAGCCCCCGTGCCCGCGCTGCGCGCGACGCTCGGCGACGCGGTCGCGTACGTCGGCAGTGTCTCGAAGCTGCTCGCTCCCGCCCTGCGGACCGGCTGGCTGATCGCCCCTCCACGCCTGCGGGCACCGGTGCTGCGCCTCAAGCGGGACGTGGACCTCGGCAACCCGGCTCTCCCACAGCTCGTGCTGGCCCACCTGATGGACTCCGGGGCGATGGAGCGGCACCTGCGGGCGCTGCGCGGTCGCCACCGTGCTCGGCGCGACGCGATGGTGAGCGCGCTAGCGTCGCGCCTGCCTGCTGCCACGGTGCGCGGCGCGGCGGCTGGCCTCCACCTCGTCGTCACGCTGCCGCCGGGGACCGACGACACCGCTGTCGCGCGGCACGCCCTCGAGCGCGGCGTCAAGGTGCACCCGCTGTCCCTGCACCGTCAGGTGCCGGGTGAGCCAGGTCTGGTGCTGGGGTACGCCGCTCACACGCCGGGGGTCGTGGCCGAGGGAATCGGCCTGATCGCCGACGTCATCCCGGGGGCGCTGGACAAAACATGAGGGGAACCTCGGATACTGGAGGGGTGCAGCAGCCATCGGACCAGACCACGATCGCCTTCCCGACCGTTGACGACCGTCGGTCCTCGACGCCCACCGTGCGGGGGATACTCGTCGACGCCACCCGCGACGTCGACCCGAACCTCGCCGCTGACATCGAGACGGCACCCCAGTGGCGCTCCGACTACGTCCCGCTCATCGGCCGCGTGACTGCCGCGTCGGCTGAGTCGCCGAAGGCCGCTCTGGCCCTCGCGGAGAACGGCGTCGCGTCCATGCGGGCCCGCATGGTCGCCGCGACCCCGGACGGCGACGTCCCGCTCGCCGGCTGGGTCCCCGAGGACACCGCCGCCGGGTTCGCCACGGAGGTCGTCCACGGCACCTCCGTCCCGGAGCGCGAGCTCACCGTGCCGTACGGCGGCGCGACGCTGCGCGGTGAGGCCCTCCGCGAGCAGCTGCACCGGTGGGAGGACGCCGGCGTCGTCGAGCGGTCGTTCGTCACGGCCATCGAGTCCGTGATCGACCACCCGGAGTGGCTCGCGGTCCCCGGCCGGACGGTCGTGCTCCTCGGCGCTGCTGCGGAGATGAGCCCGTTCGGCTCGCTCACCTCGTGGGGCGCCGACGTCCTCGCCGTCGACGTGCCGTCCCCCCAGATCTGGGACCGCATCCGCACCCTCGCGGAGAGCGGCGCCGGCACCACCTCGTACCCCGTGGCCCCCGACGGCACGCCCGGCGCCGACCTCGTCACCCGGACCGGCGACGTCGTCCGCTGGCTCCGGGACACCGCCGCGCACGACGTCGTCGTCGGCATGTACGCCTACGCCGACGGCGGCGCCCACGTGCGGGTCACCGCCGCGGCCGACGTCATCGCCGAGCGGATGACCGCTAGCGGGCGCAACACGGCGATCGCCTACCTCGCTACCCCGACGGATGCGTTCGTGGTCCCGGGCAACGTCGTCGAGGCCAGCCAGCGTGCGTACGGCGAGCGCGGCGCCGTACGCCTCCTCCAGGCACCGCTGCGTGCCGTGAGCCGCGGGCGGCTTTTCGTCCCGAACTACGCGACGGTGCTGCCCGACGGGACCGGCGTCGCCGACATCCTCGTCCCGCAGCAGGGACCCAACTACGCCATGGCGAAGCGGCTCCAGCGCTGGCGCGGCGTCGTCGCCGAGGACGCGGGCCAGCGGGTCTCGTTCAACGTCGCACCGGCGACCTGGACGCGGTCCGTGACGAAGAACCGTGTCCTCGCGGCCGCGTACGGCGGCGCGAAGTACTTCGGCGTCGAGATCTTCCAACCGGCCACGACGCGCGCGCTGATGGCCGCGCTCCTCGTCCACGACCTGCACCGGACGCCGCCCACCCGCGACAACCCGGAGGAGCTGTTCGCGGAGAACGCGGCGCACGGCGGACTCTGGCGCGTCGGCTACGAGCCGCGCTCGGCGCTCGGCGTCGCGGCACTCGGTGGCTTGCCCGCCCTGATGCGCTCCCGGTGACGGTGCGCCACGCCACGAGGGGCAGCAGCACGGCGCGACACCTGCCCCTCCGGTCGCGTACCGTACGCCTGTGAGCGATCAGACGCCCGATCAGCCGTCCAACGACGACCCGCAGGACCCGCAGCCGCGCTCGGGTCAGCCGCCGCAGCAGCCCCAGCAGCCGCCGTACGGGCAGCAGCCGCCGCAGCAGGGCTACCCGCAGCAGCCCCAGCAGCCGCCGTACGGGCAGCAGCCGCCGCAGCAGGGCTACCCGCAGCAGCCGCCGTACGGGCAGCAGTACGGCCAGCAGCCGCCCCAGCAGGGCTACCAGCAGCAGCCGCCGTACGGCCAGCAGCCGCCCCAGCAGGGCTATCCCCAGCAGCAGTACGGTCAGCCCCAGTACGGCCAGCAGCCGCAGTACCTGCCGCCGAACGCACCCGGCGACGGCAGCAAGGGCGGTCCCGGCAAGCTCATCGCGATCATCGGCGCCGCGCTCGTCGCGCTGGTGCTCGTCGTCCTCGCTGCGGTCTTCCTGTTCGGCAGCAGCGGCGGCAGCGGTGCCGGATCCCCGGAGGATGCGACCCAGCAGTTCATCGACGCCGTCCAGGACGGCGACTGCGACGCGCTGGTCGAGGTCACCACCGACGATTTCCGCAACGGTGAGGGCGCCGACAAGTGCAAGGAGTCGCTGGAGGGCGAGGACGGCGGCGCCGGCATGCTGAAGGCCCTGCGCGACGCCGATTTCACCATCAAGGACTCCAAGGTGGACGGCGACGAGGCGACCGTCACCTTGTCGCTCGAGATGCTCGGCACCACGGTCGACCAGGAGGTCGAGCTCGAGAAGCAGGGTGGCGGCTGGAAGGTCGACGACTTCGGTGCCGTCGACGCGCCCGACCTGCCGGACCTCGACGACCTGGACATCCCGTCCGCGACCCCGTGACGCCGGGGCCTCGACGAGGCTGAGATGCAGGCGATGTCGGCCCCGTGACCCGGTTCGGGTCGCGGGGCCGACGTCTGCCGTGAAATAGCCCGAGCGGGAGGCTCGACGCGCCGCCACACTGTGGGCATGGCAGGTGAGGGCACGACGGACCGAAGTGCGACCAGCGCCGGCGGGATCGTCTTGCTGACGCTTGCCTCCGGCCAGTTCTTGATGACGCTCGACAGCTCCGTGATGAACGTGTCGATCGCGCAGGTCGCCTCCGACCTGGACACCACCGTCACGGGCATCCAGACCGCGATCACTCTCTACACGCTGGTGATGGCTGCCACGATGATCACCGGCGGCAAGATCGGCAGCATGATCGGGCGCCGGCGCGCATTCGCGATCGGATGCGTCGTCTACGGGGTCGGATCGTTCACGACGGCGATCGCTCCCAACCTCGCGGTGCTCCTCCTCGGCTGGTCGCTGCTCGAGGGTCTGGGCGCCGCCCTGATCATGCCGGCGATCGTGGCCCTGGTCGCCACCAACTTCGCTCCCGACCAGCGCCCTCGGGCGTACGGGCTGGTCGCGTCGGCAGGCGCGATCGCGGTCGCCGCAGGCCCGCTGATCGGCGGGGCGATGACGACGTACCTGACGTGGCGTCTCGTCTTCGCCGGCGAGGTCGTCGTGGTCATCGGGATCCTCTTCCTCGCGCGACGCATGCATGACGAGCGGCCCGCCGGGAGGACTTCGCTGGACGTGGTCGGGGCAGTGCTGTCGGCGGTCGGGCTGGCGCTGGTGGTGTACGGCGTGCTGCGGTCGGGGGTGTGGGGGTGGGTACGCCCCAACGAGGGCGGACCGTCGATCGTGGGTCTCTCGCCGACCGTGTGGTGCATCCTGGCCGGCCTGGTCGTGCTCCGCCTCTTCCTCTCCTGGGAGGGGCACGTGAGCGCAGCCGGCCGCGAGCCTCTCGTGGACACGACGATGCTGCGCAACAAGCAGCTCGTCGGCGGCCTCACGATGTTCTTCTTCCAGTTCCTGGTGCAGGCGGGACTCTTCTTCACGATCCCGCTGTTCCTCTCGGTCGCACTCGGTCTGAGCGCGGTGGAGACCGGCGTCCGGCTGCTCCCGCTCTCGATCACCCTGCTCGCCGCCGCGGTGGGCGTGCCTCGGCTCTGGCCACGCGCGTCTCCGCGCACGGTCGTGTCGTGGGGCCTGAGCGCCCTGCTCGTCGGCATCGCGTCTCTCGTGCTCGCCCTCGAGGCCGGCGCCGGAGCCGAGATCGTCACCGTGCCGCTGCTGTTCGCCGGCCTGGGTGTCGGGGCGCTCGCCTCACAGCTGGGCGCGGTGACGGTCTCGGCGCTGCCGGACGAGAAGAGCCCCGAGGTCGGGGGTCTGCAGAACACCGCGACGAACCTCGGTGCCTCGCTCGGTACGGCGCTCGCCGGGTCTGTGCTGATCGGTGCGCTGACCGTCTCGTTCCTCGCCGGGATCGAGGACAACCCCGCCGTCCCGGACGAGGTCGCCGACTCGGCGGGCGTCGAGCTCGCGTCCGGGATCCCGTTCGTGTCGGATTCCCAGCTCGAGTCGTCCCTCGCCGACGCCGGAGTGCCCGAGGACCAGGCGGACGCCGTGGTCGAGGAGAACACGGAGGCGAGGATCGCCGGACTGCGCCTGAGCCTCGTCGTGCTCGCGCTGTTCGTGGCGATCGCCCTGTTCCTCACGCGCCTGCTGCCGACGCGCCCCGTCGCAGGCACCGAGCCCGAGCGCGCCCCACCAGGCACGGGCGCCAGGGAGGGGGAGCGATGATCGGCCGACTGCACCACCTCGTGATCGACGCTCCGGACCCGCAGGCGAGCGCCGCGTTCTGGTCCGCGGTGCTGGGCGACCCGGTCACCTTCGACGACGGTGACTTCGTCGTCGTCTCCGCCGACGAGGAGACGTCCGGCATGGCGTTCCAGCGGGCGCCCGGGCTCGTCGCGGCGACCTGGCCCGACCCACGGGTGCCGCAGCAGATGCACGTGGACGTGATGGTCGACGACGTCGATGCGGCGCGCGAGCAGGTCGTACGGCTCGGGGCCAGATCGCTGGGCGGTGACGTGTACGCGGATCCTGCCGGGCACCCGTTCTGTCTCATCCGCAGACCGCGGTGGGCGCCGCCGATCGCCGCGGGCTGAGTCAGGCGCCGTCGCCCCAGCGGTCCGCCGAGTGTGCCGGGCGGGGACCGAGGCGCGTCACCGAGCCGGGTGATCCCGTGCGGGACCGGTCAGCGGGCAGCAGCGAGTCAGCTGGACCCATGAACCAGTGGCGGTTCAGACATCTGACCCGGACGTGCTCCACGGGTCCGTCCGTGCTCTCCTCGGCGAAGCGCCACGTGACCTCGGCTGGTGCGCCGCACTGTGGGCAGAGAGTGAGTTCCATCATGACCTCCCGAGCTCGATCGCTCCTCCCATGGTTGACCCACGTGAGGTCACGGGACGCGCCCGTGGCGCTCGGCCTGCGCGACACGACCTCGCCGTGGACTCGCGCCACGACAGAACAACGGCCCTCCGTCACCGCGATCGGTGTCGAAGGGCCGTGCTCGATGGAAACCTGTGTCCGAGGGGGGACTTGAACCCCCATGCCCTAATACGGGCACTAGCACCTCAAGCTAGCGCGTCTACCTATTCCGCCACCCGGACTGGGTCTGGTGAGCCTCAGCGTCGTGCCGACCGCGTCGTTCACCGTGCGTCAGAACTCTAGCAAACCCCCGGTGGTGAACCCCAAACCGGGGTCTACCCGTTCGCCGCCACGCCCTGCCGCCAGGCAGGATGGGGGGATGGCCGCCGACGCACCCACCCCGAGCACCTCTGTCGACCCCGCAGCCGAGGTCGTCGAGATCTGCCGGAACCTCATCCGGATCGACACCACCAACACGGGCGACGACCGGGGCCCGGGGGAGCGGAAGGCCGCCGAGTACGTCGCGGAGCTGCTGTCGGAGGTCGGCATCACGCCGGAGATCGTGGAGGTCTCCCCGGGGCGTACGAACGTGATCGCACGGTGGGAGGGCACCGACGCTTCACTGCCGCCCCTGCTGGTGCACGGGCACCTCGACGTCGTCCCGGCGCAGGCCGCCGACTGGTCGTACGACCCGTTCGCCGGCGAGATCGTCGACGGCTACCTGTACGGCCGTGGCGCGGTGGACATGAAGGACTTCGACGCGATGGTCCTCTCGGTCGTCCGCGCCCGGCAGCGTGCCGGGATGCCGCCGCGGCGCACGATCGTGCTGGCGTTCACCGCAGACGAAGAGGCCGGCTCGATCCATGGTGCGCACAAGATCGTCGACCACCACGCGGACCTCGTCGCCGACTGCACCGAGGCGGTCGGCGAGGTCGGCGGGTTCTCGACGCACGTCGGAGGCCAGCGCCTGTACCTGCTGGAGTCCGGGGAGAAGGGCCTCGCATGGATGCGGCTCTCCGCCCAGGGCACGGCGGGGCACGGCTCGATGGTCCGCGACAACAACGCCGTGACTGCCATCGCGCGTGCGATCACGGCGATCGGCGAGCATGACTGGCCGTACGCTCCCGGTCCGTCGATGCAGTCGCTGCTGGCAAAGGTGCGTGACCTGACCGGCGCCGCCGACGCGTCCGTCGAGGAGCTTCTCGCGGAGTTCGGACCAGCCGCACGCATGATCAGCGCGGGCATGCGCAACATCAGCAACCCGACGATGCTCGACGCCGGCTACAAGGTGAACGTGATCCCTGGCGAGGCGACCGCGCACGTCGACGGGCGGTTCCTGCCGGGCCAGCAGGATGCGTTCCTCGCGCAGGTGCGGGCGCTGGCGGGTGAGGCGGTGTCGGTCGATCCCGTCACGCTGCAGCCAGCGCTGGAGTACCCGTTCCGTGGCGACCTCGTCGACGCGATGACCGTCGCCCTTCACGGCGAGGACCCGGATGCGCACGTCGCGCCGTTCTTGATGTCCGGCGGCACCGACGCCAAGGCGTGGGACCGCCTCGGCATCCGGTCGTACGGGTTCACTCCGCTGAGGCTGCCCGCCGACCTCGACTTCACCGCCCTGTTCCACGGGGTCGACGAGCGGGTGCCGACGGACGCGCTCGAGTTCGGCGCGCGGGTTTTCCACCGGCTGCTCGACCTGGCCTAGGGGTCTCGATCGCTTCGCGCCTCGACCAGCGGGGGGAGCGCGACGTCAGAGCGTGCTGCGAACCCGGATGACGCGGCGGCGGAGCGTGACGCGCCGCCGTCCGTCGGGGAACAGCCGGAGCCGGTCGAGCTCCCATCCGTGGTGCTCGGCCGCATCGGTGAGCAGCCGGCGTACGGCCTGTCGTGACTCCGTGCGCGGCAGCCAGAACCTCTGGAACTCGTACTCGGACAACACCGCCTCCCTCACACCGCCTAGTCAGATGGACTCGACCGACACGTCGTCGAGCGCGTCAGCGATCTCCACCGGCAGGGAGACCTCCTCGACCGACAGCGCTGCCTTCAATTGTGCCGCCGTCCGCGGCCCGATGAGTGCACTTGCGACACCGCGTCGGTCGCGGACCCACGCGAGCGCGACCTCGAGCGGGGTGAGCTGCAGTCCGTCCGCCGCGCGGCAGACCGCCTCGACGACCTGACGAGCGGACTCGTCGAGGTACGGGTCGACGAAGCCGGCGAGGTGGTCGGACGCCGCGCGTGAGTCCGACGGGATGCCGTACCGGTACTTGCCGGTGAGGACCCCGCGGCCGAGCGCGGACCACGCGAGCACGCCGAACCCGAGGTCGACCGCCGCGGGGAGCACCTCGCGCTCGGCGTGCCGGGCGAGCAACGAGTACTCGACCTCGGTCGCGACGATCGGCGCGGCGCAGTCCCGGAGCTCCTGCCGGGTGTGGGCGTACGCCGTCTGCCACCCGGTGTAGTTCGCGACGCCGACGTAGCGGGTCCGCCCGGTGGCGACCGCGTGCTCCAGGGCGTCGAGCGTCTCGTCGACCGGGACGCGGGGCTCCCAGCCCTGGACGAGCCACAGGTCGAGGTGGTCGGTGCCGAGCCGGGCGAGCGACGCGTCGAGACCGTCGAGCATGGCGGCACGCGACGTGCCCGGCCGCCGGGATCCTGCGCTCGAACCCGCCTTGGACACCAGGACGACCTCGTCGCGGCGCACCTCGGAGACGAGGGCGCCCAGCACGGACTCGCTGGCGCCGGCGGCGTACGACGCTGCCGTGTCGATCAGCGTGCCGCCTGCGTCGACGAACAACCGGAACAACTCGGCCGCCTCGTGCTCGTCGGTGTCGCGGCCCCAGGACGCGGTGCCGAGCCCGATCCTCGACACAGCCAGCCCGCTGTGCCCGACGAAGCGTTCCTGCATCTCTCTCCTCTGGAGACAGTTCTCCACGCGTGGCGGCCTCACCGAAGGCCCTGTCGGAAGGCTAGTCGAGGTCGCCGCACCCGTGCCGCTAGGCTCGCCATGCCATCGAGAGGGGAGCACACCATGAAGCTCGGTATCAACGTCGGATACGTCGCCGGACCGGATGTCGCAGAGCGGGTCGAGACTGCCGTGTACGCGGAGTCGCTCGGCTTCTCGTCGGCGTGGGCGGCGGAGGCGTACGGGTCCGACGTCCCGACGCTGCTGTCGTGGATCGGCGCGAGGACCACGACCCTCGAGCTCGGCACCGCGATCCTGCAGATCCCCGCTCGCACGCCCGCGATGACCGCGATGACCGCGGCGACGCTCGACCGCCTGTCGGAGGGCCGCGTGCGCCTGGGTCTCGGCGTGTCCGGCCCGCAGGTGTCCGAGGGCTGGCACGGCGTGAAGTTCGACAAGCCGCTGGCCCGCACCCGGGAGTACGTCGAGATCGTCAAGACGATCCTGGCCCGCGAGGAGCCGCTGAACTACGCAGGCGAGCACTTCACGCTGCCGCTTCCCGACGGCCCGGGCAAGCCTCTGAAGATCATGCTCCACCCGTACCGCACGGACATCCCGATCTACCTCGCGGCGGTCGGCCCCAAGAACCTGGAGCTGGCGGGCGAGGTCGCTGACGGCTGGCTCGCGATCTTCTTCAACCCCGAGCAGGCCGCCGTGTCCACCGACCACATCCGCGCCGGGCGGGAGAAGGCCGGCAAGACGATGGACGGCTTCGACATCGTGCCGACAGTGCCGGTCGTGGTCGGCGACGACCTCGAGGAGTGCGCGCAGATGGTGCGTGCCTACACCGCCCTGTACGTGGGCGGTATGGGCAGCCGCAAGCAGAACTTCTACAACGCGCTCGCCCGCCGGATGGGCTTCGAGGACGCCGCGCAGAAGATCCAGGACCTCTACCTCGACAAGAAGCAGGCCGAGGCAGCGGCCGCCGTCCCGTTCGAGCTGATCGACCAGACCGCGCTCATCGGCCCGAAGGAGCGCATCGCCGAGCGCCTCCAGGCGTACGCCGCCGCGGGCGTCACCACGCTCGCCGTCTCGACGTTCGGCTCGACGCACGACGAGCGCGCGCACGTCCTCCGCACGGTCGTCGACGCCTTCGACGCCGCAGGTGTCGGCGCCTGATGGATCTGCTCCAAGCGCTGGTCCTCGGCCTCATCCAGGGACTGACTGAGTTCCTGCCGATCTCCTCCTCGGGTCACCTCGCGATCTTCCCGAAGTTCTTCGGCTGGGAGGACCCGGGTGCAGCGTTCACCGCGGTCATCCAGATCGGCACCGAGGTCGCCGTCGTCCTGTACTTCTGGCGCGACATCTGGAACATCGCGTCGGGGTGGCTGCGCGGTCTCGTGAACCGAGACGCCCGCGAGTCGCTCGAGTGGCGGATGGGCTGGTTCGTGATCGTGGGCTCGCTCCCGATCGTCGTGCTCGGCATCGCGCTGAAGGACGTCATCGAGAACGACTTCCGCAACCTGTGGATCATCGCGACGATGCTCATCGTGATGGGCATCGTGCTCGGCATCTGCGACCGTCTCGGCCGGCAGGAACGCCAGATCGAGGACCTCACTCCGAAGCACGCGGTCCTGTTCGGTCTCGCGCAGGCGGCTGCGCTGATCCCCGGCGTCTCGCGGTCCGGCGCCACGATCAGCATGGGACGGGCGCTCGGGTACGACCGTGCCGCGGCGACGCGCTACGCGTTCCTGCTCGCGATCCCGGCGGTCGTGGGTGCGGGCCTGTTCGAGCTGAAGGAGATCCCCGGCGGTGAGAACGCGTACGGCGTGGGTCCGACGATCCTCGCGACCGTCGTGTCGTTCGTGGTCGGCATCTCGGTGATCCACTGGCTCCTCCAGTACGTCAGCAAGCACTCGTACACGCCGTTCGTGATCTACCGGATCGGCCTGGGCACGCTGGTGCTGATCCTGCTCGGGACGGGCGCGATCACCGCGACGATGTAGCCGCCTCAGCGGACCTCGGCGCCGAGGCTCTGCGTCCCCACGACCTTGACGAGCTGCAGGAGCTCAGCGTCGCGGGAGCCGGGTTCGGCCGAGTAGACGATCACGGTCTGGTCGGTCTCGGCGACCTCCAACGCGTCGCAGTCGAGCTTGAGGCTGCCGACCGTCGGGTGCGTGATGGTCTTGCGGTGGCTGCGCCACACCTGCGACGGCGCCTCGTCCCACAGGCGGGCGAACTCCGGGCTGTGGGCGCGCAGCTCGTCCACCAGCCGTCGGAGGTCGGCGTCGGCGGGATACTTCGCGGCCGCCGCACGCAACGACGTCACCGACTGCGCTGCGGTGACCGCGGCCTCGTCGGCGGACATCGAGACGCGGCTCGGCGCGCCCAGGAACCGTTGCCGGACGATGTTGCGCTGCTGCGGGGCGAGCACCGAGAAGTCGCCCATGAGCGCCGCGGCGAGCGGGTTCCACGCGAGGACGTCGCCCTTGGCGCTGAGCACGATGACGGGCTGGTCCTCGAGGCGGTCGAGCAGCCGGAGGATGCTGGCGCGGACCAGCATCGGGACGTGCCCGTCGCGCGGCGAGGCCGCGTCCGCCAGGTCGAACATCTCGCGGCGCTCGTCGTCGCTCATCCGCAGCGCACGCGCCAGCGCGGCGAGCACGGAGGTCGAGGGTCGAGCGCCCCGCCCCTGCTCGATGCGGGTCACGTAGTCGACGCTGATGCCCGCCAGGATCGCGAGCTCCTCGCGGCGGAGACCGGTCACGCGCCGGCGTGGTCCCTCGGGGAGCCCGACGTCGGCCGGGGTGACCCGGCCACGGGCGCGGACGAGGAGGCGGCCCAGCTCACGGCGATCCACACCGTCACGATGGCACGCGTGGGCGCGGTCCACCACGCCACAGCCTGGTACAGGCCGTACCAGGACGGAACGGTCCTGGAACGCCGCTGCTGCAGGGCTCAGGCTCGTGGCATGACGACAACCACCAAGACGACCACGGCCCTGGTCACCGGGGCGAACAAGGGAATCGGCCTCGAGACGGTCCGCCGCCTCGCCGGCCTGGGATGGACGGTCTGGCTGGGGGCGCGCGACGCCGAGCTCGGGAGGAAGGCGGCCGAGACGCTTCAGCAGGACGGCCTCGACGTCCGTCCGGTCACCCTGGACGTGACCGACGACGCCTCGGTGGCCGCTGCGGTCACCACGGTCGGGGAGAGCGCCACCGGACTCGACGTGCTGGTCAACAACGCCGGGATCGCCGGGAGGAGGGTGGGTCCCGAGGCGTCCGTGCCTGCAGACTTCATCGCCGTCTACGGGGTGAACGTCCTCGGTCCCGTCCGGGTCACGAACGCCTTCCTGCCGCTGCTGCGTGCGTCGGACCAGCCTCGGATCGTGAACGTCTCGAGCGGCATGGGGTCGTTCGGGGTGACGAGCGACCCGAGCCGCCTCGAGGCGAGCCTGGTCAGCCTCGTCTATCCGTCGTCGAAGTCGGCCCTCAACATGATGACGACGATGTACGCGAAGGCGTTGCCGGAGCTCCGGGTGAATGCCGTCGACCCCGGCTACACCGCGACAGACCTCAACGACCACCGAGGGACGCAGACCGTGGAGGAGGGGGCCGACGCGAGCGTACGAGCCGCGACGGTGGCGCCGGACGGGCCGACGGGGGCGTTCTTCAGCCGTGACGGTGTGCTGCCATGGTGACCGGTCAGAGCCAGCCGGAGCGTTTGAACGCGCGCCAGAGCACGACCACGATCACGGCCATCAGCAGGAGCGACAGCGGGTAGCCGACGGCCCAGTGCAGCTCGGGCATGTGCTCGAAGTTCATCCCGTAGACGCCGGCGACCAGCGTCGGACCGGCGACCATCGCGGCGTACGCGGCGAGCTTGCGCATGTCGTCGTTCTGCTGGACCGAGATCTGCGTGGCGCGCGCCTGCATGACGTTGTCGAGCAGGTGGTCGAGCGTGTCGATGGTGCCGCGCGCGTGGACGAGGTGGTCCGCGATGTCCCGGAAGTACGGCAGCAGCCCCTCTGGCACCGGCCACTTCGAGCGGTCGGAGAGGAGCTCCTGGATCGGCGCGTGGATCGGGACGACGGCCTTGCGGAACGCGACCAGCTCGCGCTTCAGCAGGTAGACGCGCGCCGTCGACTCGGCCGGCGCCTGCGCGAACACCGCGTCCTCGACCTCCTCCACGTCCTCGGTCAGCTCGTCGGCGATCGCCTGGTAGGCGTCGACGACCGTGTCGACGACGTGGTACGCGGCGGCCACCGAGCCGTACGCGAGCAGGTCCGGCTGGGCGGCGGCCCGCTCCCGGATGTCGTCGAGCCGTGGCCAGTCGCCGTGGCGGACCGTGATCGCGTAGTGCGGCCCGACGAACATCGACACCTCGCCCAGCTTCACCGTGTCGGAGGCCTCGTCGTACTTCAGCGTGCGCAGCACGACGAACGCCGAGCTGTCGTAGACGTCGACCTTCGGACGCTGCCGCGCCGTCACCGCGTCCTCGACGGCGAGCGGATGCAGGCCGAACACCCGCTGCAGGTCGCTGAACTCGGCGTACGTCGGGTCCTGGAGCAGCACCCACACGAAGTCGTCCGGCTCCGTCAAGGTGCCGGCGATCTCGCTCAACCCGTGGACGGTGGGGTCCGTCGGCACGATGCTCCGGTCTCGGTAGGCCGCACACTCGACGATCACGAAGCCATTCTGGACCGTTGCGGAGCCCGGAGCCCGACTACGCTCGTGGCGTGCCGACCCTGATCCTCGTGCGCCACGGGCGTACCGCAGCCAACGCCGACGGCATCCTCGCCGGACGCACCCGCGGTATCGGCCTCGACACCGTGGGTCAGAAGCAGGCCAAGTCGGTCGGCAAGCGGCTGGCAGCAGTGCCGTTGTCCCTGGTCGTCAGCAGCCCGCTCCTGCGCACCACGCAGACCGCGCGCGAGATCGTCGCCGCCCAGGCCGGCGATGTCGCCATCCGTCGCGACGGTGGCTTCGTCGAGTGCGGGTACGGCCGCTGGACCGGTCGCAAGCTGAGCGACCTCGCGAAGGAGCCGCTCTGGTCCATCGTGCAGCGACAACCCTCGGCGGCGATCTTTCCCGGGGGAGAGGGCCTCGCGGAGATGGCGGCGCGGGCCACCGACGCCGTACGCCGCTTCGACCGTCAGGTCGCCCGCAACCACGGTGCCCGGTCGGTGTGGGCGGCGGTGAGCCACGGTGACGTGATCAAGGCGATCATCGCCGACGCTCTCGGGCTGCATCTCGACCTGTTCCAGCGGATCTCCGTCGCGCCAGGATCGGTCAGCGTCATCTCGTACGGCATGTACCGGGCGACGGTGCACCACGTCAACGACCTGGGGTCGGACCTGTCTGCGCTCGCGAGGCAGGCCGAGGCACCCCCGTCCGACGGCGACGACGCCTCCGCCGACGGCGTACCCCGTGGTGACGCACCCGTCGGCGGCGGTTCCTGATGCCGCGGTCGTCCGGGGCAGGAGTCGCCACCGGGAGTCGGCCTGTCTAGGCTCGGACCCATGCTGATCCACCGGTACGAGCGCCCGAGACGGTTCGTGGCAGGCACCGTCGGCGCGCCCGGTGAGCGGACCTTCTTCCTCCAGGCCAGCGACGGCGCTCGGGTGACGTCCGTGGCGCTGGAGAAGACACAGGTGCAGGTCCTTGCGGAGCGGCTCGAAGCACTGCTCGTGGAGGTCGGTGGCGATGCCGCGAGCAGCGGCCCCGCGCCCGGCCGTACGGTCGATCTCGAGCCCCTCGACCAGCCGATCGAGGAGGAGTTCCGCGTCGGCGCGATGACGCTCGCCTGGGAGCCCGACGACGGTGAGGTCGTCGTCGAGGCGTTCGCGGTGACCGACGACGAGGACACCGAGGCCAGCGACGTGCTCGTCGTGACGCTGCGACCGGAGGTCGCGCTGGAGTTCGCCGAGCGCGCCCGCAGCGTCGTCGCTGCCGGGCGCCCGACCTGCCCGTTCTGCGGAGGCGTCGTCGAGCCGGAGGGCCACCTGTGCCCGCGCGCGAACGGCTTCCGCCGGGTCCCGCGTGACTGAGCCGCGACCCGAGCAGACGAGCGTGCTCGACCTGCTGACCGGCGGCGAGCTCGAGGTGACGGGCCGGCTCGTACGCGCGTCGAACGGGACGTTCTTCGGGGAGGTGCGCTCCGGTGAGGACGTCGTCGAGTGCGTCTACAAGCCGGTGCGTGGCGAGCGCCCGTTGTGGGACTTCCCGGACGGCACCCTCGCCGCGCGGGAGCGCGCTGCGTACCTGGTCTCCGAGGCCGCCGGCTGGCACGTGGTCCCGCCGACCGTCCTGCGCGACGGCCCCCTCGGGTACGGGATGGTGCAGCGCTGGATCGACGTCGACCCGCAGCGGCCTCAGGTCGACGTCCTGCCAGCGGGGGAGTCCCGGCCGGGGTGGTTCGCGGTGCTGGACGCGTTCGACGAGGCGGACAGGCCCGTACGCCTGCTGCACCGCGCGTCGGCCACGCTGCGGTCGATGGCGCTGTTCGACGCGGTCGTGAACAACGCGGACCGCAAGGGGAGCCACATCCTGCCGGAGCGAGGTGTCCCGGACGACGCCCCCGTCGTCGGGTGCGACCACGGGCTGACCTTCCACACCGAGCTCAAGCTCCGCACCGTGCTGTGGGGCTGGTCGGGCGAGCCACTCGACGGGGAGGAACGTGCACGGCTGGACGTGCTGCGGGACGCCGTCGACGCCGGGCCGCTGCGCGACGAGCTCGACACGCTCGTGACGCCTGCGGAGGTCCGGGCACTCGTCGAGCGGATCGACGAGCTGGTGGCGACAGGGCTCATGCCGGAGCCGGGAGACCGGTGGCCCACGATCCCGTGGCCGCCGCTGTAGACCCGGCCTTATACCCTCGTGGCATGCGCGCCTGGACGTCTCCCGAAGTCCCCGACCTCTCCGACCTGGGTCTCGGTCGAGGCTCCGCCGTCCAGGTGTTCGACACGGCGCGCGGCGCGGCCGCGGAGATCGACCCGCAGGACCACGCCCGCCTCTACGTGTGCGGGATCACGCCGTACGACGCCACCCACCTCGGCCACGCCGCCACGTACCTGACGTTCGACCTGCTGCAGCGGGTCTGGCGCGACCGTGGCCTGGACGTCACCTACACCCAGAACATCACCGACGTCGACGACCCGCTGCTCGAGCGGGCCAACGCGACCGGTGTGGAGTGGACCGCGCTCGCCGAGCGCGAGATCGACCTGTTCCGCGAGGACATGGCGGCCCTTCGGATCCTGCCGCCTGACCACTACATCGGCGCCGTCGAGTCGATCCCGGTCGCGCTGCAGCTGATCGAGCGGCTGCGCGATGCCGGGGCGACGTACGAGGTCGACGGCGACGTCTACTTCTCCGTCCGCGCCGACAAGGACTTCGGCGGCGTGTCCGGCTACGACACCGACACGATGCTCCGGCTCTTCGGCGAGCGCGGCGGCGACCCCGACCGTACGGGCAAGCGCGACCCGCTCGACTGCCTCCTGTGGCAGGCCGAGCGACCCGGCGAGCCGTCGTGGGACAGCCCCTTCGGCCGCGGTCGTCCCGGCTGGCACGTCGAGTGTGCGGCGATCGCGCTGGAGACACTCGGCCGCGACTTCGACGTCCAGGGCGGCGGCACGGACCTGATCTTCCCGCACCACGAGATGTCGGCCTCCGAGGCGCAGGTCGCGACCGAGGCACGCTTCGCCAAGGCGTACGTCCACCAGGCGATGGTGGCCTACGACGGCGAGAAGATGTCCAAGTCGCTCGGCAACCTCGTCCTGGTCTCCCGTCTGCGCGCGGACGGGCACGACCCGATGGCCATCCGACTGGCCGTGCTGGCCCACCACTACCGGACGCCGTGGGAGTGGGCCGACTCCGACATCGTCGACGCCCACAAGCGTCTCGACCGCTGGCGCGAGGCATTCGCGAGTGGCGGTCCCGACCCGGAGGGCGTCGTCGCCGCGGTGCGTCACGCCTTGTCGCACGACCTCGACGCGCCCGGCGCGATCGTCGCCGTCGACGCGTGGGTCGATGCCGCGCTGGCCGGCTCCGGGGACGCCGACGCGGGCCATGGGAGCGGTCAGCTCGTCCGTGCCGCGGTCGATGCGCTGCTCGGTGTGCTCTGACGCGTCATAGAGTGAGGGTGTGAGCGAGCAGAACGAGTTCCCCACCGTCGTCGACCCGTGGCTGGTCGTCGCCTTCGAGGGATGGAACGACGCGGCAGAAGCGGCGACCGACGCCGTGGACCACCTGATCGACTGGTGGGACGCAGAGATGATCGCCGAGCTCGACCCGGACGACTACTACGACTTCCAGGTGAACCGGCCGTACATCGGGCGTGACGAGGAGACCGGCGAGCGGACCGTCACGTGGCCGACGACGCGGGTGTTCCTGGCTCGTCCGGTCGGCTCCGAGCGTGACGTGCTCCTGGTCCGCGGGATCGAGCCCAACATGCGCTGGCTCGCGTACTGCGACGAGCTGCTCGCCCTGGCCGACCGCTTCGCGGTCCGCGGCATCGTGACGCTCGGCGCGCTTCTCGCCGACACCCCCCACACGCGGCCGATCCCCGTCACCGGCACGACCAGCGATCCGAGCCTGTCGGCACGCCTTCACGTCGAGGAGTCCCAGTACGAGGGCCCGACCGGCATCAACGGCGTGTTCTCGGTCGCGAGCGCCGACGCTGGGGTCCCCACCGTGTCGCTGTGGGCCGCCGTACCGCACTACGTCGCGCAGTCGCCGAGCCCGAAGGCCACGCTCGCGCTGCTCGGCTATCTCGAGGACGTCCTCGCCATCAGCCTGCCGCTGGGTGACCTGCGCGACCTCGCACGGGCGTGGGAGCGCGGCGTGGAGGAGCTGGCCAGCTCGGACGAGGAGATCGCCGCGTACGTCGAGTCGCTCGAGGAGGCGCGCGACACCTCCGACCTGCCGGAAGCCACGGGAGACGCCATCGCCCGGGAGTTCGAGCGCTACCTGAAGCGTCGGTCGCGCGACACCGACACGTAGCCCGCAGTTGGTTCCGTGGGCCCCACGCCGACCTAGACTCGACGTGGCCGCGGCTGCGCCACTGCGCATCCTCCGACGACGAACTAGGAATCCATGAGCCTCGACACCTCGGCGTGCGCGACCCAGACCGGTACGACCGACCCGATGCCGGCCGCCGTCCTCTGGGACCTCGACGGCACCATCGTCGACACCGAGCCCGTCTGGCTCGCGGCAGAGTTCTCCCTGGCCCGTCGCTACGGCGGCGAGTGGACGGAGGAGGACGGTCTCGAGCTCATCGGCAGCGACCTGCTCGATGCGGCGCGCACCATCCGCGAGCGGATGGGCATCCAGCCGACGCCCGAGGAGATCGTGACGGCGATGGTCGGAGAGGTCGCTGACCACCTGCGCCACGCCGACCTGGTCTGGCGACCTGGCGCGATCGAGATGATCGACCGGCTCGCGGCGGCTGGTGTGCCGCAGGCGCTGGTCACCATGTCCTACACGGAGATCGCCGAGGCGTTGATCACGCGGATGGCGTCGAACCCGTTCGGTGCTGTTGTCACGGGTGATCGGGTCACGCAGGGCAAGCCGCACCCAGAGCCGTACCTCACCGCGGCGAGGGCCCTGGGCGTCGATCCGGCGCGCTGCGTCGCGATCGAGGACTCCGGCACGGGCACGCGCTCGGCCGTCGCTGCCGGGTGCCAGGTCCTCGTGGTTCCCAACCTCGTCCCGGTCGAGGCAGGGGAGCGGCGCACCCTCGTGGACTCCCTGGCGGGTCTCGGCCCGGCCGACCTCGGTGCCCTCGTCGCTGGACCGGGCCTGCCGCGATGACCGCCACGACCGTCCTCACGCTGCTCGGTGTCGTCGGCACGGGCGTGATGGCGGGCGTCTACGTCGCCTTCTCCGTCATGGTGATGCCGTCGCTCGACCGCCGACCGCCGCAGGAGGCGGTCGCGTTCATGCAGGAGACCAACCGCTACGCCGTACGCCCTGCCTTCCAGCTGGCGTTCTCCGGCACGGCTGTCGTCGCCGTGGTGCTCGTCGTGCTTGCTCTCGTGGCCGACGACGTGTCGCGTGGCTGGCTGCTCACCGGCTCTGCGGCGTACCTGCTCACGATCGTGGTCACCGGCGGCTTCCACATCCCGCGCAACAACGCGATCGACGCGGTGGATGCGGCCGATGCCGCGGCGTCAGACGTCGCCTGGACTGCGTACTCCCGCCCGTGGACTCTCGGCAACCACGCCCGGGCGCTGCTCTGCGTGGTCGCCCTCCTCGCGTACGTCGCTGCGCTCGGCGTCTGAGGGAGCGTCCATCTCCTTCCACTCCGGCCGCAGCGCCGTGAGCGTCGTGGTCAGGAAGTAGGCGACGCCGCACACGAGCAGCACGGGGGAGAGGCCCACCGCCGTGACCGCCACCCCGGCCATGAGTCCGCCGACCGGCATCCCCGCCCAGGCGATGGCGTCGGTCAGCGCGCCGACCCGTCCGTACAGGCGCTGCGGGACGCGCTCGAAGAGGACCGCGCCGAGGATCGGGTTGAGGAAGCCCGAGCCGAGTCCTGCGACGGCGAACACGCCGAGGACCACGGGCAGCGGGACGTCGAGCAGCAGCACGATGAAGCGCGGCGCTCCCGCGACCAGGAATCCGACGAAGAACACCGGTCGTCGGCGCATCCGGTGGGCGAGAGCCGAAGCCAGCAGGCTCCCGACGACGGCCGCCGCGCTCATCACGGTCAGCGCGAGCCCCATGCCGGCGGCGCCGGCGCCCGAGTCGTGCGCCCACACCGGCAGGAGGACCGCCGCGAAGGCCATGTCGAGCAGGTTCGTGATGCCGACCATGACGACGATGGCGACGAGCAGCGGGTCACGGATCAGGAAGCCGAAGCCCTCGGCGAGTCGGCGGAGGTACGAGGACTCGTCGAGCTCGCTCAGGGCCGCGTCGTCCTGGGCGTCGGCCTGGTGAGCGGGACGGCCCATGCCGTGTGGCAGTGCCACGGCCACCAGGAGCGCCCCCAGGACGAAGCAGGCCGCGTTCACGGCGACACCCGTGACCGGACCGATGAGCGCGATGACGGCGCCTCCCACGGCAGGGCCGACCGTGGAGGCGAGGCGCTCGACCGTGCCGGAGAGCCCGGTCGCCCGCACGAGCGGGACTCCGACCCGCTCGGCCGCCTCCGGCACCATGATCTCCTTCGCGAGGTCGCCGGGGCCGCGCGCGGCGCCGACGACGGCCACGAGGGCCAGGAACACCGGCAACGACAGGGCGTCGACCAGATGCAGGAGGGGGATGGCGGCCGCCGCGACGGCGCTCACGAGATCGGTGCTCCACGAGACCAGGCGGCCCCCGACACGGTCGATCCAGGGGCCGCTGAGTGCCTTGACCACCACGTACGGGGTGAGCTCGCAGAACGCAACGAGCCCTGTCTTGGTCGCGCTGCCAGTGGTGGCGAGCACGAACCATGGGAACGCGATGGCCGAGATCCGGGTGCCGGTGAGCGAGACCGCCATCGCGAGCAGCAGGCCGGTGAGCGGTCGGCGCGAGGGGCGTGGCCGCTCGGATCCGGACGCGCGCGCAGCGGTGGTCATGAAGGATCCTCGTCGACCGGCTGGGGGAGGATCTGGAGGACGACGCTGACGGGCTCGGCCCCCGCCGGGGCGGGGTTGCCGGGTCGGTCGTAGCGGAACTCCCGGACGACGGCGTGGAGCCGCATCGCGAGCGTGCGGGCCTCGTCGGGGGTGACGCGCAGGAGGTAGTCGCTGAGATCCATCACGTGACGCCAGTCGGGCTGCATCGTCGCGCGCGCGTTCACCGTCTGCTCGAGCTGCCGGGTGTAGGCGCTGGCGATCGAGCGGAGGTACTCGTCGACGACCTCGGCATCGCCGTCGCCGAAGTCGCGGTCGTCCATCTCCGTCATGCGGTGGGCGGCCCGCCACCAACGGTCACGGGCGTTGCCCCGGCCGGCGTCGTCGGTGACCAGCCCGGCCTTCTCGAGCTGACGCAGGTGGTACGAGGCGGACCCCGAGCTGATGTCCAGCCGTTGCCCGAGGAGCGTCGCGGTCGACGGTCCGTGGCGGCGCAGGGCGCCGAGGAGCGCCACCCGGAGAGGGTGCGCGAGGGCCTTGAGCGTCGACGAGTCGAGGACGACGTGGTTCGGATCGGTGGTCACGGGACCTACTGTAGAACCGCAAAGAGTTCTTTGCAAAGGGTTCTTTGCAATCCTCCGGAGCTCAGTCGATCAACCCGGAGCTGAGTCGATCAACAGGACTCAGTCGGCAGCGGCAGGGCTCTCGGCCGGGGACATCACCGCAGGCTCGATCGGCAGCGTCTCGCGCTCGGGGAGGGGAGGGAGCGTGCCGCCCCACTCGGGACAGCGAGCCTTGTGGTCGCACCAGCCGCACAGCACGCTCTTGTTGGGGCGCCACTCGCCGGTGGTGGACGCGCGCTCGATCGCCGTCCACAGGGCACGGAGCTTGCGCTCGGTCGCCAGCAGGTCCTGCTCGTCGGGGGAGTAGCGGAGGACCTCCTCGTTGCCGAGGTACATCAGCTGCAGCAGCGTCGGGATCGTCCCCGTGGTGCGCCACATGACCAGGGCGTAGAACTTCATCTGGAACAGCGCCTTGGCCTCGAAGAACTCGCGTGGCGCCTTGCCGGTCTTGTAGTCGACGACACGGACCTCGCCCGTCGGGGCGACATCGACGCGATCGACGTAGCCGCGCAGGAGCAGCCCGCCGTCGATGACCGTCTCGACGTACTTCTCGCGCTCGGCGGGCTCCAGCCTGCGCGGGTCCTCGAGGGCGAAGTAGGAGGCGAGCAGACCGCCGGCGCTCTCGAGCCACTGCGCGAGGTCGGCGCCGTCCTTGAAGAGCTCCTCGACCTGCGGCTCGGCCTCCTTGAGCCGGTCCCACGCCGGCGCCACCATCGAGCGGGCCTGCTCGAGCGTGCGCGCTGGGGCAGGCGCGTCGAACAAGTCCTCGAGCACGGCATGGACCAGCGTGCCGCGCACGGCGTCCGACGACGGCGTCTCGGGGATGCGGTCGACGACGCGGAACCGGTAGAGCAGCGGGCACGTCATGAAGTCAGACGCCCGGCTCGGCGAGAGCGAACCGATCACCGAGACGCCGTCGACCACCGTGCGCTCCACCGTCTGCGTCCTCATGCCTGTCAGCGTAGGCGAGCAGACCGACATTCCGGGCGTGCCACGACCCGATACGGTGGACGACGTGAACGGCTCGTCCACACCCCCCTCCCGTACCCGCCCGCCGGGGACCCTCCGCATCGGCGAGATCGGGGGGATCGACGTGCTCGTCCGGTCGTCCTGGCTGGTCGTCGCTGTCCTCATCGCCGTCGTGCTCGCGCCGACGATCGAGATGATCGCACCCGGCCTGGGCGCACTGACGTACGTCGCGGGCCTGGCCTTCGCCGTGCTCCTCTACCTGTCCGTGCTCCTGCACGAGGTCTCTCACGCTCTCGTCGCGAAGGCCTTCGGCTACGAGGTGCGTTCCGTCACCTTGAACTTCCTCGGTGGCGTCACCGAGATCGAGGGCGAGCCCGACACGCCCGGCCGCGAGTTCTGGATCGCCGTCGTCGGGCCGCTGACCTCGCTCGCGGTCGGCGGTGTCGCGTGGGTGGCGGCGCTGATCGGCCCGGATACCGGCCTGATCGCGTTCGCGTTCCGCGCGCTCGCCCTCGCGAACCTCGTCGTCGGCGTGCTCAACCTGCTCCCCGGGCTGCCGCTCGACGGCGGGCGTGTCTTCCGTGCGGCCGTCTGGAAGGTCTCGGGCAACCCGTACGCCGGCTCGGTCGCCGCAGCGTACGGCGGCCGCGCCGTCGCCCTCCTGGCCCTCGCGTTCCCCTTCGTCGGGCGCGAGGTGATCGGGCTCGACATCACGATCCTCGACTACGTCATCGCATTCGTCGTCGCCATGTTCCTGTGGACGGGTGCGACCCAGGCGCTCGTCGCCGCGCGCATCCGCCGCGGGCTGCCCGCGCTCACCGCCCGGGGCCTCGCCCGCCGCGCGGTCGAAGTCGCGCGCGCCACCCCTGTCGTCCAGGCGATCGAGCAGGCGCGCGAAGCCGGCGCAGGCGCGATCGTCGTCCACGGGCCGACCGGGGCGATCGACGGCATCGTCGACGAGCGTGCCGTGCTCGCCACCCCCGAGGCACGCCGCCCGTGGGTCGAGGCCGGAACCCTGGCGCGTACGCTCTCCCCGGGGCTCACGCTGCCCGTCGACATCGCCGGCGAGGCGCTGATCCGGGCGCTGCAGCGGACCCCGTCCACCGAGTACCTCGTCATCGACGGCGACCGCTTGTACGGCGTCCTGGTGATGGCAGACGTCGACAAGGCGTTCGCCGAGCACGTGAGGACCGACAGGCAGAGCCGTACCGGCAAGCAGAGCAGGGCAGGAAGGTAGACGACCGATGGACGAGCGCCTCTCGGGAGTGCACCGCGGGCCGATGGCGGTCGGCCAGTGGGTCAGGCTGACCGACGCCAAGGGCCGCCGGCACAACATCCAGCTCGAGGAGGGCAAGAAGTTCTTCACGAAGTTCGGCGAGATCCTCCACGACGAGCTCATCGGGCAGCCGGAGGGCATCGTCGTCGAGTCGTCGCTCGGCGGCCAGTACCTCGTGTTCCGTCCCCTCATGCACGAGTACACGACCTCGATGCCGCGCGGCGCGGCCGTCATCTACCCGAAGGACGCCACCCAGATCGTCACCTTCGCCGACATCTTCCCCGGCGCCCGGGTGCTCGAGGCGGGTGCAGGATCTGGCGCGCTGACGACCTTCCTGCTCCGCGCGGTGGGCGACAGCGGCCTCGTCTCGTCGTACGAGCAGCGTGAGGACTTCGCGGAGATCGCGACCCGCAACGTCGAGCAGTTCTTCGGCGGACCGCACCCGGCCTGGCGCCTGACCGTCGGCGAGCTGGGGGAGAGCGTCGTCGACACCGAGGTCGACCGGATGATCCTCGACATGGTGGACCCCTGGGAGTACGTCGAGCTGGCGGGCCGTGTCCTGGCCCCGGGCGGCATCCTGTGCTGCTACGTGGCCACGACCACGCAGATGTCGCGCATCGTCGAGACCCTGCGCGCGCACGGCGAGTTCGCCGAGCCCGACGCCTGGGAGACGATGCAGCGCGGCTGGCACCTCGAGGGCCTCGCGGTCCGCCCGCAGCACTCGATGAACGGGCACACCGCGTTCCTCGTGACGGCGCGCCGGATGGCGCACGGGCAGCGAGCCCTCGCCAAGAAGCGGCGCCCGGCCCCGGGCGCGTACGGTCCGGAGTACTCGGGCCCGCGGCCCGCCGACCTGCCGGAGTGACCCCCGGCGCCCGGCGCGCGTGTTTCATTCTCATAACCGCGCGCGGACGCGAGCGGTTGGTCACCGGGGGCGTATAGGGTCGTTGTACGAGGAGCCACAACGCCGCGCACACGGGTCGATCCCGGGCGTGTCCGGGGCTGACGGTGTCGCGGCCTTCGCGGGAGGTACGACATGAGCGAGTCCGACCACACCGACCGGCGTCCGCCTGCGACCGAGCAGACCGTGCTCCAGCAGCAGGCCGAGATCGACTACCTGCGCGCGGAGGTCGAGCATCTCCGTCGCCGCCTCGCGACGGGCCGCCCTGACAACGCTGTCGACGCCCGGCTCTCCGAGACCGAGGCCCGCCTCGCCGCCGTGACCGCCCAGAACGCGCGGCTCGGCGACACTCTGCGCGAGGCCCGCGACCAGATCCTGACCCTCAAGGAAGAGGTCGACCGGCTGGCCCAGCCGCCGACGGGGTTCGGCACGTTCATCCAGCTCAACGACGACGACACCGTGGACGTGTTCACCGGAGGGCGCAAGCTCCGCGTCAACGTGAGCCCGACGGTCGAGGCCGACCAGCTCCAGCGCGGCCAGGAGGTCATCCTCAACGAGGCGCTCAACGTCGTCGCCGCCCTCGACTTCGAGACCGTGGGCGAGGTCGTGATGCTCAAGGAGCTCATGGCCGACGGGGAGCGTGCGCTCGTCATCGGCAACGCCGACGAGGAGCGGGTGGCCCGCATCGCCGACTCCCTGAAGGACACCAAGCTGCGGGCGGGCGACTCGCTGCTCCTCGACTCGCGCGCCGGCTACGTCTACGAGCGCGTCCCGAAGTCCGAGGTTGAGGAGCTGGTGCTGGAGGAGGTGCCCGACATCGACTACACGAGCATCGGTGGCCTCCAGAGCCAGATCGAGTCGATCCGCGACGCGGTCGAGCTCCCGTACCTCTACCCGGAGATCTTCATCGAGCACGAGCTCAAGCCGCCGAAGGGCGTCCTTCTGTACGGTCCGCCCGGCTGCGGCAAGACCTTGATCGCCAAGGCGGTCGCGAGCTCGCTCGCCAAGAAGGTCTCGGCCAAGACGGGGGAGGAGGGCCGCTCCTACTTCCTCAACATCAAGGGCCCGGAGCTCCTCAACAAGTACGTCGGCGAGACTGAGCGGCACATCCGGCTGGTGTTCCAGCGGGCTCGCGAGAAGGCCAGCGAGGGCACGCCGGTGATCGTGTTCTTCGACGAGATGGACTCGCTGTTCCGGACCCGCGGGTCCGGGGTGTCCTCCGACGTCGAGAACACGATCGTCCCGCAGCTGCTGAGCGAGATCGACGGTGTCGAGGGCCTCGAGAACGTCCTCGTCATCGGCGCCTCCAACCGCGAGGACATGATCGATCCCGCGATCCTGCGGCCCGGTCGTCTCGACGTGAAGATCAAGATCGAGCGGCCCGACGCCGAGTCCGCGCGTGACATCTTCTCCAAGTACCTCACCCCGCGGCTGCCGTTGCACGACGACGATCTCGGCGAGTTCAGCGGCGATCGCGCGGCCTGCGTCAACGGCATGATCCAGCGCACGGTCGAGAGGATGTACGCCGAGACCGAGGAGAACCGCTTCCTCGAGGTCACCTACGCCAACGGTGACAAGGAGGTCCTCTACTTCAAGGACTTCAACTCGGGCGCGATGATCCAGAACATCGTCGACCGCGCCAAGAAGATGGCGATCAAGGACTTCCTCGAGCTGCAGCAGCGTGGTCTGCGGGTCCAGCACCTGCTCCAGGCGTGCCTCGACGAGTTCAAGGAGAACGAAGACCTCCCCAACACGACCAACCCCGACGACTGGGCCCGCATCTCCGGCAAGAAGGGCGAGCGGATCGTCTTCATCCGTACGCTCATCTCCGGCAAGCAGGGCAGTGAACCGGGCCGCTCGATCGACACGGTCGCCAACACCGGCCAGTACCTCTAGGGCCTCGCGCACGCCGTACGCGCGGTCACGGACAATGGTTTCGTGACCGCGCGTACGACTGCCCCGTTCGACATCCGCCTCGTCACGTACGACCACGCCGACGCCGTCCTCCTCGTGGCGGAGGTGCAGGCGGAGTACGTGCGTCGCTACGGCTCGCCCGACGAGGGGCCGGCGGACGTCGACGAGTTCCGCGGCCCGGGCGGGAGGTTCGCGGTCGGGTACGACGCCGACGGCGTGCCGGTCGCGACGGGCGGCTGGCGGCTGCACGCCGACGGACGCGCGGAGATCAAGCGCATGTACGTCCGGGAGTCCGTGCGCGGACTCGGGTACGCCCGCCGGATGCTGGCATGGCTGGAGACCTCGGCGCGCGGCGCGGGGGTCACGACGATCATCTTGGAGACCGGACAGCTGCAGCCGGAGGCGATCGCCCTCTACCGGTCGTCGGGGTACGCCGACGTCGAGCCGTTCGGCTACTACGCGGAAGACCCTCTGTCGGTCTACCTCGGCAAGTCCCTGGCCTGACCGCGCCTCCAGCGCCGTCGGTGGGGGCATTTTTCACATCGTGGACGGTGCGTCCGGCACCCGGACGTGGACTACCCTCGGAGGAGGCGTGCGCCGTCCGCGCACGCTGGCCCTCGCCCCGGAAGATTGGCGTGAACGTAGTGCATGCTGTCCCGAACCACCGCCCGGATTCGACCGACGAGCTGACCGAAGCCCTCCGGTCGCGCATCCTCGTGCTCGACGGGGCGATGGGCACCGCTATCCAGCGCGACCGGCCCGACGAGGCCGGCTACCGCGGTGAGCGTTTCCGGGACTGGCCGTCGGACGTCCAGGGCAACAACGACCTCCTGACGTTGACGCAGCCGCAGATCATCGCCGGCATCCACCGCGAGTACCTCGACGCCGGCGCCGACATCATCGAGACCAACACCTTCAACGCCAACGCCGTGTCGTTGAGCGACTACGGCATGGAAGAGCTCTCCTACGAGCTCAACTACGAGTCCGCGCGGCTGGCGCGCGAGGTCGCGGACGAGGTCGCCGCGGCCAGCGGGCGTCCCCGCTACGTCGGCGGCGCGCTCGGCCCGACGACGCGGACGGCGTCGATCTCGCCGGACGTGAACGACCCTGGCGCCCGCAACGTCACGTACGACGAGCTGGTCGCGGCGTACTCGACCGCGGCGCGCGGCCTGCTCGACGGGGGCTCCGACATCGTCGTGATCGAGACGATCTTCGACACCCTCAACGCGAAGGCCGCGATCTTCGCCGTCGAGACGGTGTTCGCCGAGCTCGGCCGGCGCTGGCCGGTCATCATCTCGGGCACGATCACCGACGCATCCGGCAGGACGTTGTCGGGCCAGGTCACCGAGGCGTTCTGGCACTCGGTCCGCCACGCGCAGCCGCTGCTGGTCGGCCTGAACTGCGCGCTGGGCGCCAAGGAGATGCGGCCGTACATCGCCGAGATCTCCCGGATCGCCGACACGTTCGTCAGCTGTTACCCGAACGCAGGCCTCCCGAACGCGTTCGGCGAGTACGACGAGGCACCGGACGAGACCGCCGCGATCGTCGCCGAGTTCGCCGCGGCCGGGTTCGTGAACGTCGTCGGTGGCTGCTGTGGCACGACACCCGCGCACATCGCGGCGATCGCGCGCGACGTGGCTGACAAGTCCCCGCGCGTCCCGCCCGTGACCACACCGGCGCTCCGGCTGGCCGGCCTGGAGCCGGTCACCGTCGTCGAGGACACCCTGTTCGTCAACGTCGGCGAGCGCACCAACATCACCGGCTCCGCACGCTTCCGCAACCTCATCAAGGCCGGCGACTACCCGACCGCCCTCAACGTCGCCCGCCAGCAGGTCGCCAACGGCGCGCAGATCATCGACGTCAACATGGACGAGGGGATGATCGACGGCGTCGAGGCGATGGTGCGGTTCCTCAACCTCATCGCGTCCGAGCCCGATATCTGCCGCGTCCCGATCATGGTCGACTCCTCCAAGTGGGAGGTCATCGAGGCCGGGCTCAAGTGCGTCCAGGGCAAGCCGATCGTCAACTCGATCTCGATGAAGGAGGGCGTCGAGGCGTTCATCGAGCACGCGCGACTGTGCCGCCGCTACGGCGCGGCCATCGTCGTGATGGCGTTCGACGAGCAGGGTCAGGCCGACACGCTGGAGCGGCGCAAGGAGATCTGCGACCGCGCCTACCGGATCCTGGTGGACGAGGTGGGCTTCCCCGCCGAGGACATCATCTTCGACCCCAACGTCTTCGCGGTCGCCACGGGCATCGAGGAGCACGCCGAGTACGGCGTCGACTTCATCGAGGCCACCCGCTGGATCAAGCAGAGCCTGCCGCACGCGCTGGTGTCCGGCGGCGTGTCCAACGTGTCGTTCTCGTTCCGCGGCAACAACCCCGTACGCGAGGCGATCCACGCCGTCTTCCTGTACCACGCGATCGCCGCCGGGATGGACATGGGCATCGTGAACGCCGGTGCGCTCGAGGTCTACGCCGAGGTGCCCGAGCTGCTGCGCGAGCGCATCGAAGACGTCGTCCTCAACCGCCACCCGGATGCGACCGAGCGCCTGCTCGAGATCGCAGGCGACTACGCCGGCGACGGTGTCGCCAAGGAGGTCGCCAGCGAGGAGTGGCGCTCGCTCCCGGTCGGCGAGCGGATCACGCACGCTCTCGTCAAGGGGATCGACGACTACGCCGAGTCCGACACCGAGGAGCTGCGCCAGGAGATCGCCGCGCGCGGGGGCCGCCCGATCGAGGTGATCGAGGGACCGCTGATGGCCGGCATGAACGTCGTCGGCGACCTGTTCGGCGAAGGCAAGATGTTCCTGCCGCAGGTGGTGAAGTCCGCCCGCGTCATGAAGAAGGCGGTCGCCTACCTGATCCCGTTCATCGAGGCCGAGAAGCAGCCGGGCGACGCCGCGACCACCAACGGCAAGGTCGTCATGGCGACGGTCAAGGGCGACGTCCACGACATCGGCAAGAACATCGTCGGGGTTGTCCTGCAGTGCAACAACTACGACGTCGTCGACCTCGGCGTCATGGTGCCCGCCCAGAAGATCCTCGACGCCGCGAAGGCCGAGAACGCCGACGTCATCGGCCTCTCCGGCCTCATCACCCCGTCGCTGGACGAGATGGTGAACCTCGCTGGTGAGATGGAGCGGCAGGGCTTCGACATCCCGCTGCTCATCGGGGGAGCGACGACCTCGCGCGCCCACACCGCCGTGAAGGTCGACCAGAAGTACCACGGTCCCGTCATCTGGGTGAAGGATGCCTCCCGCTCCGTGCCCGTCGTGGCGGCGCTGCTCTCGGACGAGCAGCGCCCGGGGCTGCTCGCCGACACCGACACCGACTACGCCGGATTGCGTGAGCGTCACGCGGCTCGGCAGACCTCGCGTGCGCTCCTGAAGCTCGACGACGCGCGCGCACAGGCGACTCCGATCGACTGGAGCGACTACCAGCCGCCCCGTCCGCGGATGCTCGTCCAGCAGGCACAGGACGTGTGCTCGGGCCCCGGGTGCGACCACTGGCACCACGGCCCTGTCCAGCACGTCCGGACGCTCACCGACTACTCCCTCGAGGAGCTCCGCGCCTACATCGACTGGCAGCCCTTCTTCAACGCGTGGGAGATGCGCGGCCGGTTCCCCGACATCCTCCACAACCCGACGACCGGCGAGGCCGCCCGCAAGCTGTACGACGACGCGCAGGTGATGCTCGACCGGCTCATCGCCGAGAAGTGGATCCGCGCCAACGGCGTCTTCGGTCTGTTCCCGGCGAGCCAGGTGGCCGGGGACGACATCGAGGTCTACACCGACGAGTCCCGCTCGGAGGTGCTCACGACGCTGCACCAGCTGCGGCAGCAGGGCGAGGGCCGTGAGGGTTCCGCGCGCAAGTCGCTCGCCGACTTCGTGGCGCCGCAGGCGACCGGGCTGCGCGACTACGTCGGTGCCTTCGCGGTGACCGCCGGGCTCGGGGCCGCCGACAAGATCGCCGAGTTCAAGGCCGAGCTCGACGACTACAGCGCGATCCTGCTCGAGTCTCTCGCAGACCGGTTGGCCGAGGCGTTCGCGGAGCGGCTGCACGAACGCGTCCGCAAGGAGTTCTGGGGGTACGCCCCGGACGAGGCTCTCAAGAACGAGGACCTGATCAAGGAGAGCTACGCGGGGATCCGCCCCGCGCCGGGCTACCCGGCGTGCCCGGAGCACACCGAGAAGCAGACGATCTGGGAGCTCCTCGACGTCGAGAAGAACACCGGCATCGAGCTCACCGACAGCATGGCGATGTGGCCCGGAGCGGCGGTCAGCGGCCTGTACTTCTCGCACCCGGACTCCCAGTACTTCGTGCTCGGCCGGATCGGACGCGACCAGGTCGAGGACTACGCGAAGCGCAAGGGCTGGACCGTGGCCGAGGCGGAGAGGTGGCTCTCCCCGAACCTCGGCTACCGCACCGACGAGGACTGACGCGTCCTCCCCGTTTGCGGTGTGAGCACCTCAAACACCCCTGGTGCGCCGCACTTTTGCGGTGCACCAGAGGCATTTGCGGTGTGAGCACCGCAAACGGGGATGGCGGGAGCGGCAGATGCCGGGCGTGGCGGGAGCGGCAGATGCCGGGCGTGGCGGCGAGCGGCGGGCGACGCGGCTACTCGGCCACCTGGCCGCCACGCTCGCGGAGCCACGGCCCGACGAGTGCGCGGGAGTCCGGCACCAGCGGCCAAAGCGGGTCGTCGAGGCGCCGGACGATCTCGGCGAGCTCCCACCAGTCACCCCACGCGACCTCCTCGGGCTGCCAGCTGATCGCGCCGTCGTAACCCTCGACGACGTAGCCGAACGCGGTGTACGACGTGTGCTCGTCGGAGTAGCGGCCGGTGAAGATCGGCGTGAGCGGCATCCCGGTGACGCCGAGCTCCTCGGCGACCTCGCGGACGGCGCCGTCGTACGGGTCCTCGTCCGCGAGCAGAACGCCGCCGGCGCACACGTCGTACATGCCCGGGAAGACGTCCTTCGTGTCCGTACGCCGGTGCACGTAGAGCCTCCCCGCGGGGTCGAGGACCACGATCGCAGTCGCCCCGTGGTGCAGGTTCTCGGCTCGAACCCGAGACCGCGGTGCCGATCCGACCGGTCGCCCGTGCTCGCCGTACAACGCCACGATCTCGTCCATGCCGTTCATCATCCTCGGTGCCTTCGGTCGCAGTGACTAGGGTGAGAGCATGACGGTGCGACGGGTGATGGGGTCCGAGGTCGAGTACGGCATCTCCGTCAAGGGGCAGCCCACGGCCAACCAGATGGTGGCCTCGACGCAGGTCGTGAACGCGTACGCGAGCGCTCACGGGCTGACACGCCGCGCCCGGTGGGACTTCGAGGAGGAGAACCCGCTCCGCGACGCGCGGGGGTTCGACCTCAGCCGCGACCGCGCCGACCCGACCCAGCTCACCGACGAGGACCTCGGCCTCGCGAACGTCATCCTGACCAACGGCGCCCGGCTGTACGTCGACCACGCACACCCTGAGTACTCCTCGCCCGAGTGCACCACTCCGCGCGACGTCGTGCTGTGGGAGAAGGCCGGCGAGCTCGTCATGCAGCGTGGCGCCGAGCTCGCGTCGCAGCTCCCGGGGTCACCGGGGCTGCTCGTCTACAAGAACAACGTCGACAACAAGGGCGCCTCGTACGGGGCCCACGAGAACTACCTGATGCGGCGAGACGTGCCCTTCGGGGCGATCGTCGAGCACCTGACACCGTTCTTCGTGTCCCGGCAGGTGGTGTGCGGCGCCGGACGGGTCGGGCGCCAGCAGGACGGCTCGGAGAGCGGCTTCCAGATCAGCCAGCGCGCCGACTACTTCGAGGTCGGCGTCGGTCTCGAGACGACCCTGAAGCGGCCGATCATCAACACCCGGGACGAGCCGCACGCCGACCCGTCGAAGTACCGACGGCTGCACGTCATCATCGGCGACGCCAACCTTTCCGAGATCGCGGCGTACCTCAAGATGGGCACGACCTCGCTCGTCCTCGCGATGATCGAGGCAGGCTTCCTGACCGGCGGGCTCGAGCTCGCCCAGCCTGTCAAGGCGCTCCACGCGATCTCGCACGACTTCACCCTGCAGACGGCCGTCGAGCTCGACGACGGGCGGACGATCACCGCACTCGACCTGCAGTGGTCCTACCTCGAGAAGGCTGCGGCGTTCGTCGAGCAGGGTCACGAGGGGGAGGACCCCGCAGCCGGGCAGACCAAGGACGTCCTCGACCGCTGGGAGTCCGTCCTCACCCGTCTCGGCGAGGACCCGATGCAGCTCCGCGACGAGCTCGACTGGGTGGCCAAGCTGTCGCTGCTGGAGTCCTACCGCGAGCGGGACGGCCTCGACTGGGACCACGCGAAGCTGCACCTCGTGGATCTCCAGTACGCCGACATGCGGCCCGAGAAGGGCTTGTACCAGCGCCTGGTGCGTGCCGGCCGCATGAAGCGGCTGCTCTCCGACACCGAGATCGAGCGCGCCGTCACGGAGCCGCCCGAGGACACGCGGGCGTACTTCCGCGGCCAGTGCCTCACCCACTACCCGGAGGCGGTCGCAGCCGCGTCCTGGGACTCGGTGATCTTCGACCTGCCTGGGCGCGACACGCTGCAGCGGATCCCGACGATGGAGCCGCTGCGCGGGACCCGCGAGCACGTCGGGGCGCTGTTCGAGGCGCACGACACCGCCCAGGGCCTGTTCGACGCCATCACGGGTCGCTAGGCGCCCCGTTCTGCCGCCCGCGAAGTCGCACGCACTCGGTCACCCCCGCGGTATAGGGTCGAGTCCACGGCACTGACAGCCGACTCGAGGAGGTTGTGATGGCACGCGACGGTGGGCAGCAGCACAAGACCACACGCAAGAGCACCGACGAGCAGGACGACGTCCAGGTCGAGCCCTCGGAGGATGTCGCCGAGCGCAAGGAAAAGCTCGACGACGACATCGATTCCATCCTCGACGAGATCGACGACGTTCTCGAGGAGAACGCCGAGGAGTTCGTGCGCAGCTTCGTGCAGAAGGGCGGGCAGTGATGCTGCCAGAGGCGTTCCTGACAGCCGGTTCGTCCTCCTTCACCGAGTTCCTCGCCCGACACCAGCCGGAGCTCCTCCCAGGTGCTCGGGTCATGGACGCGTCGGTCGCCCAGCAGGTCGCGCACGCCACCACGATCGTGGCTGCCACCTTCCCCGGCGGCGTCGTGATGGCCGGCGACCGCCGCGCGACGATGGGCAACGTCATCGCTCAGCGTGACATCCAGAAGGTCTTCCCGGCGGACGAGTTCTCCGCCGTCGGCATCGCCGGCACCGCCGGGCTCGCGGTCGAGATGACGCGGCTGTTCCAGCTGGAGCTCGAGCACTACGAGAAGATCGAGGGCACGCCGCTGTCCACCGACGGCAAGGCCAACCGCCTCGCAACCTTGATCCGCAACAACCTCGGCATGGCCATGCAGGGACTCGCGGTCGTGCCGCTCTTCGCCGCGTTCGACCTCGATGCCGGCGTCGGACGCATCTTCGTCTTCGACGTCACGGGCAACCGCAACGAGGAGCGCTCGTTCCACTCCGTCGGCTCCGGCTCGATGTTCGCCCGCGGCGCCCTCAAGAAGCTCTACCGCCCCGACCTCGACGAGTCGGAGGCCGTCACGGCGTGCATCCAGGCGCTGTACGACGCGGCCGACGACGACTCGGCCACGGGCGGTCCCGACCTCACCCGACGCATCTTCCCGATGGTGGCCGTGATCACCGCCGACGGTTTCCGCGCGTACGGCGACGATGCCACCGCCGCGATCGCCGACCGCGTCATCGGTGGCCGGATGTCCCGCCCCGACGGCCCGTCCGCTCCGCTGGAGTGACGCACCCGACCACCGCCGTACCCGCTGACCAGAGAGGACGCACGTGAGCGCAGGGTTCTACGTCTCGCCCGAGCAGCTGATGAAGGACCGCGCGGACTTCGCGCGGAAGGGGATCGCGCGCGGCCGCAGCGTGATCGTCGTCCAGTACGCCGACGGTGTGCTCTTCGTCGCTGAGAACCAGTCCAACGCCCTGCACAAGATCAGCGAGATCTACGACCGCATCGGCTTCGCTGCGGTGGGGCGCTACAACGAGTTCGAGAACCTCCGGATCGCCGGCGTCCGACTGGCCGACCTCCGTGGCTACTCCTACGACCGCAGCGACGTCACCGGCCGTGGCCTCGCCAATGCGTACGCCCAGACGCTCGGCACGATCTTCTCGTCCGGTGGCGAGAAGCCGTACGAGGTGGAGCTGTTCGTCGCGGAGGTCGGCACCACACCCGACCTCGACCAGATCTATCGCCTGACGTACGACGGATCGGTCGCCGACATCTCCGGCCACGCCGTGATGGGAGGCCAGGCGGAGGCGGTCGAGGGCTACCTCAAGGACCACTACGGCGCCGGCCTGGCGCTCGGCGCGGCGATCGCGCTCGCAGCCAAGGCGCTAGGGCACGATGACACCGCGCCGCGGACGCTCACGGCGGACAACCTCGAGGTCGCGGTCCTGGACCGCACCCGGAGCCAGCCCCGCAAGTTCAAGCGGCTGTCGAACGCACAGGTCGACGCCGCGCTCGAGTCGGCCGACTGACGAACGCGTCGCCGCCCGGACCCCGACCGGGCGGCGACGAGTCAGCGCCTGCGGCTGTAGGCCCGCATCGTCAGCGGCGCGAAGATCGCCATGATGATCGCCGAGGCGATGAACGTCCACATGATCTCGTCGCCCACGGAGTCGCCGGACATCAGGCCGCGCACCGCGTAGACGGCGTGCGAGATCGGGTTGATCTCGACGAAGGTCTGGAGCCAGTCCGGCATCGTCGAGGGGTCGACGAACACTGGGCTCAGGAAGGCGAGCGGGAACAGCACCATCATGCTGATGCCCATCACCGACTGTGCGCTCCGCGCGAGAAGTCCCACCCAGGTCCAGATCCAGCTGAACGCGAAGCTGAACGCCATCAGCACGGCGACTCCGGCGACGACTCCGACGAGTCCGCCATCCGGCCGGTAGCCGAGGACGAGCCCGAGCGTGACGACGAAGACCGATGCGAGGGTGTAGCGGACCGCATCGCCGAGGAGCGCGCCGACAAGCGCTGACGGCCGCCAGATCGGCAGCGTACGGATGCGGTCGAACACTCCCTTCTCGATGTCGGTGTTGAGCGCGATCCCGGTGTACATCGTGATCATGACGACCGTCTGCACCAGGATGCCGGGCAGGACGAACTGGAGATACTCGGAGGTCGAGCCGGCGATCGCCCCGCCGAACAGGTAGGTGAACAGCAGGACCGAGATCACCGGGAACAAGGTGACGTCGAACAGCTGCTCCGGGACGTGCCTGATCCGCAGGAGCGCTCGCCAACCGAACGCCAGAGAGGTCGTCACTGCGCTAGCCCGCGGCGGGCGCGGGCCTGTTGCGAGGACGGCGTCGAGCTTCTCGGCTGCCACGGGGGCTTCGGTGGTGGTCATGCCACGGCTCCTTCCGGATCGTTCTGCGTCGAGTCGCCGGCTTCCAGGGTCTCCTCAGCGGTGTGGCCGGTCAGGGCGAGGAACACCTCGTCCAGCGTGGGCTGCCCGTAGCTGAAGCCCGCGAGCTCGACCCCGTCGGCCGCGAGGGTCGCCAGCGCGGCCGGCACCTTCGATCGGTCGTCGACCCTGCCCGTGACGTCGGCCGGGTCGGATCCGGGGAAGACCTCGTCACCGAAGGCCCGCGTCAGGATGTCGATCGCGCGCGGACGGTCGCCGGGGTCGATCAGGTGAACGTGCAGCGCACCCGACCCGACAGACGACTTGAGGGCGCTGCTCGTGCCCTCGGCGATGATGCGGCCGGTGTCGATGACGGCGATGCGCTCGGCGAGCTGGTCGGCCTCGTCGAGGTACTGGGTGGTCAGCAGGACGGTTGTGCCTCGGGCGGTCAGAGCCCGCACGATGTCCCAGACCTGCTTGCGGCTGCGAGGATCGAGGCCCGTGGTCGGCTCGTCGAGGAACAGCAGACGCGGTGTCACGACGATGCTCGCGGCGATGTCGAGCCGGCGGCGCATACCGCCGGAGTAGCGCTTGACCTGCTTGGTGGCGGCGTCCGTGAGTCCGAACGCCTCGAGGAGGTCGTCGCACCGGGTCCGGGCGTCAGCGCGCGAGTAGCCGAGCACCCGCCCGAGGAGCTGGAGGTTCTCGCGGCCTGTCAGGTCCTCGTCGACCGAGGAGTACTGGCCGGTGAGGCTGACCATGCTGCGGACCTCGTCGGCCTCGCGGACGACGTCGTGCCCGAACACGCTCGCCGTGCCGCCGTCGGGCCTCATCAGCGTGGCCAGGATCTGGATGGTGGTCGTCTTGCCGGCGCCGTTGGGGCCGAGGAAGCCGTAGACGCCGCCCTCCGGGACCACCAGGTCGATGCCGTCGACCGCACGCTTGTCGCCGAACTGCTTGACCAGCTCGTGCGTCTCGATCGCGATCCCTGTCATGGTGCCACCAGCTCCTTAGGCCTGTGGATCGGCTGTGTATTCCAGTTAGGAAGGGGAAGTGACAATCTTCTCACGCAGGTAGGACGGTATTCGACTCCTTAAGTTGTCGGTCGGCCTCCGCGAGTCCGAGGTGGCGGTTCGGTTTCCGGCATAGGGTGGGGACGTGGAGCGACGGATCTTCGGCATCGAGAACGAGTACGGCGTCACGTGCACGTTCAGGGGACAGCGACGCCTGTCGCCGGACGAGGTGGCGCGCTACCTCTTCCGTCGAGTCGTCTCGTGGGGACGCAGCAGCAACGTCTTCCTGCGCAACGGTGCACGCCTCTACCTCGACGTCGGGAGCCACCCGGAGTACGCCACACCGGAGTGCGACGACGTCGTCGAGCTGGTCACGCACGACAAGGCGGGGGAGCGGGTCCTCGAAGGCCTCCTCCTCGACGCGCAGACCCGCCTCCGCGAGGACGGCATCCTCGGCGACATCTATCTCTTCAAGAACAACACGGACTCCGCCGGCAACTCGTACGGGTGCCACGAGAACTACCTCGTGTCACGCGACGGCGAGTTCAGCCGGATCGCGGACATCCTCATCCCCTTCCTCGTCTCGCGCCAGATCATCTGCGGTGCCGGCAAGGTCCAGCAGACGCCGCGTGGGGCGATGTTCTCGGTCAGCCAGCGCGCGGAGCACATCTGGGAAGGCGTCTCGTCCGCCACGACCCGTTCGCGGCCGATCATCAACACCCGTGACGAGCCGCACGCGGACGCCGAGCGCTACCGCCGGCTGCACGTCATCGTGGGCGACTCCAACATGAGCGAGACGACGACGCTGCTCAAGGTGGCCACGACCCATCTGGTCCTCCAGATGATCGAGGCCGGCATCCCGATGCGCGACCTGACGCTGGACAACCCGATCCGTGCCATCCGTGAGATCTCCCACGACATGACGGGCCGTCGCAAGGTGGCGCTCGCCAACGGGCGTGAGCTGTCGGCGTTGGAGATCCAGTCCGAGTACCTCGGCAAGGCCCGCTCGTTCGTGGACCGCCACAACCCTGACGACCCGGTCGCGGCACGCGCTCTCGAGCTGTGGGAGCGGACCCTCAAGGCCGTCGAGTCCGAGGACCTGTCGCTCGTGGAGCGCGAGATCGACTGGGTCATCAAGTACCGCCTGCTCGACCGCTACCGCGAGAAGAACAACCTCACCTGGAGCCACCCGCGCATCGCGCAGATGGACCTGGCCTACCACGACATCCTGCGCGACCGAGGCCTCTACTACCTCCTCGAGAGCAAGGGAGCGGTCGCCCGGGTCACCGACGACCTGGCGATCTTCGCGGCGAAGTCCAAGCCGCCGCAGACCACCCGCGCGAGGCTCCGAGGCGAGTTCATCAAGCGCGCTCAGGAGCGCCGTCGTGACTTCACGGTCGACTGGGTCCACCTGAAGCTCAACGACCAGGCCCAGCGCACCGTGCTCTGCAAGGACCCGTTCCGGGCGCACGACGAACGCGTGCAGAAGCTCATCGACGGGATGTGACCGTGCGGGGTCGCGACGGTCGGTGACCGGTGTTCGACCCCGTGTGACACTGTCTGCTCCGTCGTCCTCATCGAATTCTGAGGTTCGTCGGATACGGTTGCACTCGTTGCCCTGACCCCCAGTGATTGGTCCTCTCACGTGCGTCGCCTAGCCGCCATCGTCATCGCCCCGCTCCTCGTGCTCACGGCTGCCTGCGGAGGAGGTGACGGCGACTCCGACGAGGCCGGCTCCTTCGACGACGTCAAGGTGACCGGCAAGGTCGGCGAGGCGCCGAAGATCGAGGGCGCCAAGGGCGTCTCGGTCGACGAGACGACCTCCCGCGTCATCGTCGAGGGCGACGGTGCCACGATCGCCGACGGCGACGACGTCGTCATGAAGTACGTCATCGTTGCGGCGAAGGACGGCAAGGAGCTCGGCAACTCGTTCGAGTCGGACGCCGGCGGCGCCACGACGATGAGCTCGGAGCAGGACCCGATCATCGCGCCTGCGGTGATCGGCGAGAAGTACGGCTCGCGCGTCCTCATCGGCGCGACGGGCAAGGACCTCGGGGCCCAGGAGGGGTCGGAGCAGGCCGACGAGACCATGCTCGTGGTGGCCGACGTCCTCTCGAAGTGGGAGCCGCCGAAGCCGACCGGCACCATCGACGACGTGTCCGTGAAGGGCGCCTGGGGCAAGCTTCCGACGGTGACGCTCGGCACGAAGCCGCTGGTGGTCGCCAAGACCGAGTCCAAGGTCCTCATCCCGGCCAAGGGCAAGAAGGCCGAGACGGTCAAGGAGGACGACACGGTCTCCGTGCGCTACCTCGGCGTCAACGGCCGCGACGGCAAGACGTTCGACAGCTCGTACGAGAGCGGCGACACGGTCGACTTCCAGCTCAAGCAGGGCTCGATGATCCCGGGCTTCATCACGGGTCTCGTCGGCCAGAAGATCGGCAGCCGCGTCCTCGTCACGATCCCCTACGTCGACGGCTACGGCACGGCCGGCAACGCGCAGGCCCAGATCGGCGGCGGCGACTCGCTCGTGTTCGTCGTGGATCTCGTCAAGAAGGTCGATCCCGCCGCGACGCCGGCGCCGACGGCGACGCCGACCCCGTAGCCCAGATCCTGCGCTCCGCGTCGGGTCGGACCCTGTACGTTGTTGGCTGACCTGCAGGTCTGACCCGACGAGGAGCGACTGGTGGCACCCCGTACGACCGAGCGGCTGATGAATCTCCTCATCGCCCTCCTGGTGACTCCCACCTACCTGCCGAAGTCCCGGATCCGCGAGATCATCGAGCCCTACCGCGGTCAGAAGGACGCCGCGTTCGACCGGATGTTCGAACGCGACAAGGAAGCCCTCCGCACCATCGGCATCACGATCGAGGTCCGTGACACCGAGTCCTACCACGGCAACGAGAGCGGCTACCGGATCCGTCGCGAGGAGTTCGAGCTCGCGCCGATCGACCTCGAGCCCTCGGAGGCGGCCGTCATCGGCGTTGCCGCTCGTGTCTGGCAGAGCGCCCGTCTCGGTGAGGCGACCGCGGTCGCGCTCCGCAAGCTGCTCGCCGCCGGCGTCCCGGTCGACCCGGACGCCCTGTCTGGCGTGGAGCCGCGACTTGCCGCGAGCGAGCCGGCGTTCGAGCCGATCTGGGAGGCCGTCGTCACACGCACGCCGGTGACCTTCCAGTACGAGCGCGCCGACGGCGCCCGCGCACAGCGTGTGATCGAGCCTTGGCGGCTCGTGTCGTGGCACGGCCGCTGGTACCTCGTCGGGTACGACCGCGACCGCGCCGACCAGCGCCTGTTCCGCCTGAGCCGCGTCGTCGGCGAGGTGGAGCCGGCGGGTGGGCCGAACGAGTTCGACGTCCCCGACGACGCCGACGTGCGCGAGATCGCCGAGTCGCTGTTCCCGGCGCCGCCGACCGCGGACGCCGTCGTCCGAGTACGCCGCGGCCGTGGCCTGGGGCTGCGCCGCCGAGCGACCTCCGAGGACTCCGCCGATGACGGCTGGGACCTCATCGAGGTCCCGTACGGCTCCGTCCCCGAGCTCGCCGCGGAGATCGCCTCGTACGGCAAGGACGCCGTCGCCGTGGCCCCGGACGATCTCCGCGACGAGGTGCGCGCACGCCTGTCCCGTGTCCTGGAGGCGGCCCGGTGAGCACGTCCGCCAAGCAGATCGAGCGCATGCTCGCGCTCGTCCCGTACCTGCGCTCCAACGACGGCGTCCCCGTCGGCGAGGTCGCGGACCTCTTCGGGGTCACCAAGCGCCAGATCGTCCAGGACCTCAACGTGCTGTGGTTCTGCGGGCTCCCCGAGGCCGTGACGGGCGAGATGATCGACGTCGACATGGATGCGCTCGCCAGCGACGGCGTCGTCTACATCGAGAACGCCGACTTCCTCACGCGACCGCTGCGTCTGAACGGCTACGAGGCGGCGTCGCTCATCACCGCGCTGCGTGCGCTGCGTGAGACCGCCGGTGGCCACGACCAGCCGGCGATCGACTCGGCGCTCGCCAAGCTGCTCGCAGCCACGGGCGGCGCCGACGGCGTCGACGCGGCGGAGATCCTCGTGGACGACGCGGAGTCGGCCGTGCACGAGCAGCTCGCCGAGGCCCTGGCGACCGGTCGGCGGGTCCACCTGACGTACCGCGTCGAATCGCGCGACGAGCTGACCGAGCGCGACGTCGACCCGCTTCGTCTCATCACGGCGGAGGGCCGGCTGTACGTCGAGGGCTGGTGCTACCGGGCGCAGGACGTCCGCCTCTTCCGGCTCGACCGGGTGGAGTCCGTCGAGCTCCTCGACACGCCCGTGGCCGAGCACGAGGGCGCCGAGCGACGTGACTACGCCACCCGGCTGTTCGAGCCGAAGGCCGACTCGTCGGAGGCGGTGATCGCCCTGCACCCGAACGCGCTCTGGGTCCGCGAGTACGTCGACCACACCGAGCTCGGGACCGACGACGACGGCTGGCTCCAGATCAAGGTCGTCACCGGCGACGAGGCGTGGCTGAAGCGGTTCGTCCTGCGCGCGGCGGGCAACATCCGGGTCGTCGAGCCCCAGCGGCTCGCCGAGCAGGTGGCCAGCGAGGCGCGTGCCGCGCTGGCGGCGTACGACGTCGGCTGACCCCGCGCACCGTCTCGGCGCGTTGCGAGGAAGTGAACGCCGCATGTCGATCGTCGCGATGTTCCGACTTGTGGTCCGGGGGCGAGACTCCCGTATCCTCGGCAGCGTACGATGCCAGTGAAGGTGCAGCCGAGCCCGTCCTGCGCCACGACGCACGGAGATCGTGAGGTCCCTATGTTCAAGCAGATCGGCCCGATGGAGATCGTCCTCATCCTGGCTGTCCTGGTCCTGCTGTTCGGCGCCAAGAAGCTCCCCGAGCTCGCCAGGGGGTCCGGTCGCGCGCTGCGGATCTTCAAGTCCGAGACCAAGGGCCTGATGGACGAGGACGACGACAAGACCGACGTCAAGCCGGTCGTCGAGAAGCCCGCGGCCCTGCCGTCGGACGTCGTGCAGCCCGCCAAGCAGACGTCGTACGACAAGCACCCCGACACGCCCTGATCTGAATCAGTGGCTCTCATCTCGAGGGGGAAGCGGCCGCGACCGGCCGCAGCCCCTGATGGCTCGATGCCTCTTGCGGAGCACCTCCGGGAGCTCCGCGACCGCCTGCTGAGGGCAGTTCTCGCGATCGTCGTCGGCACGGTCGCTGCGGCGTTCTTCTACGACCAGCTGCTGGACTTCCTCACGGTTCCCTACTTCCGGGCCGTCGAGACGCTGGAGGAGAACGGCCAGAACATCGACGAGGCGCTGACGTTCTCGGGGATCGCCGACCCCTTCACGTTCGCGCTGAAGATCTCGCTGGTCGCGGGACTCGTCGTGTCGAGCCCGGTGTGGCTCTACCAGATCTGGGCGTTCATCGTGCCCGCGCTGCACCGCAACGAGCGGCGTTGGACGATCCTCTTCTGCGCCATCGCGGGACCGCTGTTCATCATCGGCTTCATCACCGGCTACCTGGTGCTGCCGAAGGGCATCGAGCTGCTGATGGGGTTCACCCCCGACTTCGCCTCGAACTTCAACGCGCTCCCGGACTACCTCGCGTTCGTGCTCCGGATCCTGCTCGTGTTCTCGGTGGCGTTCGAGATCCCGCTGTTCGTCGTCCTCCTGAACGCGATGGGGGCGGTCTCGGGCAAGCAGCTCGCGGCATCGCGGGCGTGGATCATCCTCGGCACGTTCATCTTCGCCGCGATCGCGACCCCGTCCACCGACCCGTTGACGATGGTCGTCCTCGCGCTGCCGATGACGCTGCTGTTCCTGATCGCCGAGGGGATCGCCCACCTGACGGACAGGCGACGGGCAAAGCGTGCCGCTCTCGAGGGCCTCGCCGTGTCGGACGACGAGATGTCCGAGATCACGGTCGAGCACGATCCCGACGACGACAGGCCGAGCGACCTGGACGCGCCTGACGATCCCGACGATATGAGGCCTGCCCCGTAGGCTGGAGGCATGACCTCTCCGGCGGAGCGCTATGCCCACTTCCGGGCCGCGCAGGCCAAGCCCCTCCTCGCCGAGTTCGCCGGTCTCTACGAGTTCGGGCTGGATCCCTTCCAGATCGAGTCGTGCGAGGCGCTGGAGGACGGGCACGGTGTCCTCGTCGCGGCTCCGACCGGCTCCGGCAAGACGCTCGTCGGCGAGTTCGCGGTGCACGTCGCGCTCAAGACCGGTCGCAAGTGCTTCTACACGACGCCGATCAAGGCGCTGTCGAACCAGAAGTTCCACGACCTCGTCGAGCGCTACGGCGCGGAGAACGTCGGGCTCCTCACCGGTGACAACACGATCAACGGTGAGGCGCCCATCGTCATCATGACGACCGAGGTGCTGCGCAACATGCTGTACGCCGGCTCGCGGACGCTCGAGGGCCTCGGGTTCGTGGTGATGGACGAGGTGCACTACCTCGCGGACCGCTTCCGCGGAGCGGTCTGGGAGGAGGTCATCATCCACCTGCCGGAGTCCGTGCAGGTCGTGTCGCTGTCGGCGACCGTGTCCAACGCGGAGGAGTTCGGTGACTGGCTGTCGGAGGTCCGCGGCGACACCGTGACGGTCGTGTCCGAGCAACGCCCGGTCCCGCTCTACCAGCACGTCCTGGTGGGCCGGCGCCTCTTCGACCTGTTCGAGGGTGACCCGACCGAAGGCGCCCGGGTCAACGCAGAGCTCGAGCGCATCGCGCGTGACGAGTGGCGCATGCGGCAGGTCGGGCGCGCCGGCGGGGGACCGGGGCGCCGGGGCAAGCGAGGCCAGTCGTACGGGGCGCACCGTCACCGGTCGCGCAACTACACCCCGAACCGCGTCGACGTCCTCGACCGGCTCGACGCCGCGGGACTGCTGCCGGCGATCACCTTCATCTTCAGCCGCGTCGGATGCCAGGCGGCCGTCGAGCAGTGCCTCGCGTCGCACCTGCGGCTGACGTCGCCCGCCGAGGAGCGCGAGATCCGCGCGTACGTCGAGGAGGCGACGGCGTCCCTGCCGCAGGCCGACCTCGGTGTGCTCGGCTACGCGGACTTCGTCGAAGGCCTGGCCCGCGGGGTGGCCGCGCACCACGCCGGGATGCTCCCGACCTTCAAGGAGGTCGTCGAGCACCTGTTCAGCGCGGGGCTCGTCAAGGCCGTCTTCGCCACCGAGACGCTCGCGCTCGGCATCAACATGCCGGCCCGCTCGGTCGTCATCGAGAAGCTCACGAAGTGGAACGGCGAGACCCACGCGGAGATCACGCCGGGGGAGTACACCCAGCTCACCGGCCGCGCCGGACGTCGCGGCATCGACGTCGAGGGGCACGGTGTCGTGCTCTGGCAGCCGGGCCTGGACCCGAAGCACGTCGCCGGACTCGCGTCGACCCGCACCTATCCGCTCCGGTCGTCGTTCCACCCGTCGTACAACATGGCCGTCAACCTCGTGCACCAGGTGGGGCGCGCGACCGCGCGGCAGATGCTGGAGCAGTCCTTCGCGCAGTTCCAGGCCGACCGGCAGGTCGTCGGGCTCGCGCGGCAGGTCCACAAGGCCGACGAGGCGCTCGAGGGATACGCCGAGGCCGCCACCTGCTCGCGGGGCGACTTCATGGAGTACGCCGCGCTGCGCCGCCGCATCAAGGACCTCGAGCAGGGCGCCTCGCGCAAGCGCAAGTCCGCGTACGCCGACGACGTCGCGGCGTCGCTGTCCAAGCTGCGTCCTGGCGACGTGATCTCGATCCCGGCCGGCAAGTGGGCCGGCTGGGCCGTCGTCCTCGACCCGGGTACGACGCAGGATCGCAGCGCCCCGCGGCCGTACGTGCTCACCGCGGACCGGCACGCGCGCAGGCTCGGCCTGATCGACTTCCCGACCCCGATCGAGGCGTCGACCCGGATCCGTGTCCCCAAGTCGTTCAACGCGCGCAACCCGCAGCAGCGCCGCGACCTCGCGTCGACGCTGCGCTACAAGACCCGCGATCTCGAGGTGCCGCGTACGCGCAGGACCAAGGGCGCACCGATCCACGACCCGGAGATCGACGAGCTGCGCACGCAGATGAGGCAGCACCCGTGCCACCAGTGCCCGGACCGCGAGGACCACGCCCGCTGGGCGGAGCGCTGGTCGCGGCTCGAGCGCGACACGGGCAACCAGCGGCGCCGGATCGAGCAGCGGACGAACACCGTCGCCCGGCAGTTCGACCGGGTGTGCGAGGTGCTCGACGAGCTCGGCTACCTCGACGGCGACACCGTGACGCCGGACGGGCAGCGGCTCCAGCGGCTGTACTCCGAGCTCGACCTGCTCGCAGGGGAGTGCCTGCGTCGTGGGACGTGGGAAGGCCTCGACCCGGCCGAGTTCGCGTGCGTGATCAGCGGCCTGACGTACGAGTCGCGCAACCCCGAGGGGGACGGCCCGCCGCGCTTCCCGCGGGGCACGTCCGCGGTCGTCGCCGACGAGATGGGTCGGATCTGGGCGGAGCTCGAGCAGGTCGAGCGCACGCACCGGCTGTCGTTCCTCCGTCGCCCCGATTTCGGGTTCGGGTGGACTGCGTGGCAGTGGGCGTCGGGGTACGACCTCGACGTGGTCCTGGAGACCAACGGCATCGCCGCCGGCGACTTCGTCCGCGCGATGAAGCAGCTCCTCGACGTCATCGAGCAGGTCGCCGCGGCCGCGACGGACAAGGCGCTGCGGAGCACGGCACGTGCCGCGGCAGAACAGCTGCGCCGGGGCGTGGTGTCGTACACCTCCGTCAGCGAGTAGCCGGGTCGCATCCCGGCGCTGCCGGGATCACTCGCCGAGGATCTGGTCGATCCGCCGAGCCTTGGCGTCGAGCTGCCCGGTGTAGCCGGGTCGGATGTCCGCCTTCAGCACCAGGGACACCCGCGGCGACACGTCGGCGACGGCCTCCACGGCGCGCTTGACGACGTCCATCACCTCGTCCCACTCGCCCTCGAGCGTCGTGAACATCGCGTCGGTGCGGTTCGGGAGCCCCGATTCCCGCACGATGCGAACCGCCGCCGCGACGGCGTCTGACACCGACGCGTCGGCGCGGCCGGTGCCGCTGGGCGCGACGGAGAAGGCAACAAGCATCGCGACTCCTCGTTTCGTGGGGTGTGCTGCTGGCGGCGCGCAGTCGTACGAACCACGACCGAGCCTAGCCAGACGGCGAGGGCAGACGGTGACCCGGCGGTTACCGCTACGGTGCGAGGTATGCCTGCGCAGAAGCTGCTCCTGCTCGACTCGGCCTCGCTCTACTTCCGGGCGTTCTTCGGGCTGCCCGACAGCCTCAAGGCGCCCGACGGCACTCCGGTCAACGCGGTGCGCGGCATGCTCGACTTCGTCGCGACGCTCATCGAGGTCACGGAGCCCGACGCGATCGCTGCCTGCTGGGACAACGACTGGCGGCCGGCCTGGCGCGTCGAGCTGATCCCGTCGTACAAGGAGCACCGGGTCGAGATCCCGGCCGAGACCGGACCCGACGTCGAGGAGACGCCCGACCTGCTCGACGTACAGGTCCCGGTGATCGCACGAGCGCTGGAGCTCCTCGGCATCCCGGTCGTCGGCGTCGACGGCTTCGAGGCCGACGACGTGATCGGCACCCTCGCGACGACCTGGGACGGGCCTGTGGACGTCGTGACCGGCGACCGAGACCTCTTCCAGCTGGTCGACGACGCACGTGGCGTCAGGGTGCTCTACCCGGCCAAGGGCATGCGCAACCTGGAGTCGGTCGACACGGCGTGGATCCGCCAGCGGTACGCGATCGAGCCGACCCAGTACGCCGACTTCGCGGTCCTGCGCGGCGACCCGTCCGACGGGCTGCCGGGTGTCGCGGGCATCGGCGAGAAGACCGCGGCGACCTTGCTGACCGCGTACGGCGACCTCGCCGGCATCGTCGCCGCGGCGGGGGACCGCCACGTGAAGATGGCGCCGCGCGCCCGTACGAACCTGCTGGCTGCCGCCGACTACCTGGCCGTCGCGCCGCGCGTCGTCGAGGTGGTCCGTGACCTGCCGATCGACGTGGACCTGACGTTGCGACCCCTCACGCCAGAGCAGGTGACGGCGATGGCGGACCTGGCGGAGACTTGGGGACTCGGACGTCCCGCTGAGCGTGCCGTGGCCGCCCGCTCAGCACCCTGATCGCGCCTCCGGGGCCGCAGGTAGTGTCGACGCCATGACCGACGTCTCCCTCCGACTCGATGCGGCCCGCAATGCTGCGGGCGCCGCCGACATCGACGCCCTGCTGGTGACCCCGGGTGCGGATCTGCGTTACCTGACGGGCTTCGCGGCGATGCCGCTCGAGCGCCTCACGTGCCTGGTGCTTCCCACCGACGGCGAGGCCGTCCTGGTGCTGCCGAGGCTGGAGCTTCAGATGGCTGTCGAGGCGGGTGTCGAGGACCACGGCATCCGGCTGGTCGGGTGGGACGAGACCGACGACCCGTACGCCGCAGCGACCGCCGCGATCGGCGGCGCGCGTCGCGTGGCGCTGGACGACCACATGTGGGCGGACCGCGTGTTCGCGTTCGGCGCGGCAATGCCCGACGCCGACCAGGTGCTCGCGGGGGAGGTGCTGCGCGAGCTGCGGATGCGCAAGACCGAGGGCGAGATCGCCGCGCTGCGCGACGCCGGCGCGGCGATCGACCGCGTGCACGACCGCATGGGGGAGTGGCTGCGTCCTGGCCGGACCGAGCGGGAGGTCGGTCGTGACATCGCCGACGCCATCCTGGCCGAGGGTCACGAGACCGTCGACTTCGTGATCGTCGGCTCCGGCCCGAACGGCGCCTCGCCGCACGCTGAGGTCAGTGACCGCCGCATCGGTCCCGGCGAGCCCGTGGTCGTCGACATCGGCGGCACCATGCCGTCCGGCTACTGCTCCGACTCGACTCGGACCTACGTCGCCGGGGGGACGGTTCCCGAGGACTTCGCCGCGTACTACGAGGTGCTGCTGTCCGCGCAGAAGGCGCAGTGCGAGTACGCCCGGCCGGGGGTGACCGCCGAGTCGGTCGACGCCGTCGGGCGAGACATCATCGCCGCCGCCGGATACGGCGAGGCGTTCCTGCACCGCACCGGTCACGGCATCGGCCTCGAGACGCACGAGGAGCCCTACATCGTGTCGGGCAACGGCCTCGTCCTCGAGCCCGGCATGGCGTTCTCGATCGAGCCGGGCATCTACCTCGAAGGCCGCCACGGCGCCCGGATCGAGGACATCGTCGTCACGACCGACGCCGGCGTCGAGCGTCTCAACCGCACGTCGCGCGACCTCGTCGTGCTCGGCTGAAGCGCCCCGTGCTGTCTCGCGGATCGCCGTTCCAGCAGACAGGCGCACTTCGGTCGATATCCTGTCCAGCGTGGAGGAAACCGACGCGCAAATCATCCGGCTCCTGTCCGCCGATGGCCGGATGTCTTTCACCGACCTCGGGCGGGCTACGGGACTGTCCACGAGCGCGGTGCACCAGCGCGTCAGACGGCTGGAGGCTCGCGGCGTGGTCCGCGGATACCAGGCGAAGCTCGACCACGAGGCGGTCGGGCTCGGACTCACGGCGTTCATCGCGATCCGTGCGATCGACCCGAGCCAGCCGGACGACTCTCCCGAGCGTCTACGGCACCTCGACGCGATCGAGGCGTGCTACTCGGTCGCCGGCGAGGAGAGCTACCTGCTGAAGGTGCGGGTGCCGTCGACCGGCGCGCTGGAGAGCCTGCTGGCGGAGATCCGGGCCGTGGCGAACGTCTCGACGCGCAGCACCATCGTCTTGTCCACCTACTACGAGAACCGCCCGATCGGAGGCTGACCCCGTATGGCCGACACGGCCACCTTCACCGTCCGTCGCGTGACCCAGCCCGAGCCTGCTCTGCTCGACTCGCTGCACGCCGTGATCACCCACCTGGTGGAGGAGGGGGCTGCACTCGGCTGGGTGGAGCCACCGACGCGCGCGGAGATCGGTGACCTCCTCGGCGACCTCGTGCACGAGAGCGACCTCGACGACGCCTGCCTCGCCGTCGCCGAGACGTCTGCCGGCGCCGTCGTCGGCTTCGCGTACTGGTCGCGCCGGATCGGCGAGACCGAGCAGCCGCACGCCGACATCGGACGCGTCGCCGTCTCGTCGTCGGCTCGTGGCGGCGGGCTCGGCCAGCGTCTCGTCACCGAGCTGATCGACTACGCCCGGCTCGCCGGGATCGAGATCCTCACCCTCGACGTGCGCGGCAACAACCATGCGGCGATGGCGCTGTACGAGCGCCTCGGCTTCCGCGAGTACGGCCGCATCCCCGACTTCGTCGCGATCGGCGACCAGCGGTGGGACAACGTCTACTTCTGGCTCGACCTGCGGCCGGACGAGCACGACCTGACCCTGCACGGCGACACCCCGACCGGTCCCGGTGCCTCCGAGGTGCGCGAGTGACTGCCCCCCGCGCGCTGTACCGCGCGGTGACGCTCGTCGGCGCTGCCCACCCGGGCGCTCTCGCCGTCGAGGGCGATCGGATCGCGTGGGTCGGCGCGGACGCTGACGCCGATGCCTGGGCCGACGGTGCGACGGAGGTCCACCATCTCCCGGGGGTGCTCCTGACACCGGGCTTCGTCGACGCGCACGTCCACCTCGGCATGACGGGGCAGGCGCTGCGTGGCCTTGACCTGTCGGGTGCGCGCTCGCGCGTCGAGGTGCTCGAACGCTTCGCCGCGCACGTCGCCACCTCGACGGAGACCGTGGTCCACGGACAGGGCTGGGACGACACCGACTGGTCCGACGGCACCCTGACGGGGGCGGACCTCGACCGTGTCGCCGGTGAGCGCGCGACCTACCTCGCCCGCGTCGACGGACACTCCGCCGTCGTGTCGGCAGCGATGGTCGCGCAGGTCTCCGGGCTGCGCGACGCGGACGGATGGGGCGGCGACGGTCGCGTCGAGCGGCACGCGCACCACCTCGTACGCCGTCATCTCGCGACGACGACCGGGCCGGCGCACCGCGAGGCGATGATCGGCGCCGCACTGCGCTCCGCGGCCGCCGCAGGCATCGTGTCGGTCCACGAGAACGCTGCTCCCGACATCTCGCCGCTCGACGACGTCACCCTCGTCCGCGGCCTGCGGGAGGCAGAGGTGCTGCCGGAGGTCGTCACCTACTGGGGAGCCCGCGGAGCGTACGACGAGGCGCGCGCGTACGGCGTCGCCGGGCTGGCGGGCGACCTGAACCTCGACGGGTCGCTGGGGTCGCGCACCGCGGCCCTGCACGCGCCGTACGACGACAACCCCTCGTCGTCGGGCCACCTCTACCTCGACGCCGACGAGGTCGCCGAGCACGTCGTCGGATGTACGCGCGCAGGGCTTCAGGCCGGCTTCCACGTGATCGGCGACCGGGCGAGCACGGTGTTCGTCGAGGGTCTGCGCAGCGCACGCGACGTGCTCGGCACGGACACGATCCGCGCCGCGCGCCACCGCGTCGAGCACCTCGAGATGCCGTCCGGCGCGGAGCTCGAGCTGATGGCACAGCTCGGCGTGACGGCGAGCGTTCAACCGTCCTTCGACGCCGCCTGGGGCGGACGCACGGGCATGTACGCCGCACGCGTCGGCCGTGCGCGGGCGCAGCGGATGAACCCGTTCGCGGCGATGCAGGCGATCGGTGTCCCGCTCGCCCTCGGCTCCGACGCACCGGTGACGGCGTTCGCGCCGTGGGGTGCGATCGAGGCGGCCATGCATCCGCGCAACGGTGGCACGGGGCTCACGCTCGCACAGGCGCTGCACGCCCACACCGCCGGCGGCTGGCACGCCGCACGGGTCGACGACGCCGGGGTGCTCGAGGCGGGCGCCGCCGCCCACCTCGCGTTCTGGGAGGTGCCCGAGGACGCCGACGCGATCGAGGCCGCGGTCGGCGGGCACGCGCGCTGCGTACGCACGGTCGTCGGAGGCCGCGCGGCCTTCGACACGACCTCGACCGATGCCTGACAGTTGACAGGAACGCCGACGTTCGGCACTGTCGTATCTGATCGCCTCTCGGATGCTGGCGAGTATCACGGGGAGAGGCCCAACGCCAGAAGTTCCGACACCCACTAGACAACAGCGCGAGCTGGTCCGAAGGGTGTCGGACTTCTGGCGGATCTCTGTCGGGGCCGCGAACCCCGCCCGGTAGCGTTGTCCCGTGCCACGCCCCTTCTCGTTCGCCGACCGGACCTGGTTCCGTCGGACCGTCACCGCCGTGCTCGCTGGTCTGCTCGTGTCGTGCGGGTTCGCACCGGTGTCGCAGGCTTGGCTGGTGTGGCCCGGCGTGGTGCTGCTCGTCGTCGCGCTGCGCGGCGCGAGCGTACGCGTCGGGGCATGGCTCGGGTGGGTGTTCGGCACGGCGTTCCTGCTGATCCTCCTGCGCTGGGTGCTGGTCTTCGACGTGCCGGCCGCGTACGTCGCGCTGGCGGCGTTCGAGGGACTCTTCTACGGCGCCTTCGGCGCGCTGTTCGCCGTGATCTCTCGGCGCCGTTGGTGGCCGCTGCTCGGCGCCCTCGCGTGGATGGCGATGGAGATGGCACGCAGCCTGTTCCCGTTCGGCGGGTTCGTGTGGGGCCGCCTCGCTTTCGCGGCTGTCGACTCGCCGCTCGCTCCGATCGCGCGCTGGCTGGGCGTCTCCGCGCTCTCCGGCGCCGTGTTCCTGACGGCGGCCCTCGTCGTGTGGGCGTTCGCGCGCTGGCGCAGGGGAGGGGCGCGCGTGCCGAGGCTGCTCGCGGGAGCGGCGGCGATCGCCGCCGTGCTCGCGTTCGGCGCCGTCCTTCCCGTCGGGATCGCCGGCGAAGGCCGCACGATGCAGGTGGCCGTGATCCAGGGCGACGTCCCTGGGACCGGCGCGCAGTGGTACGGCGAGCAGCGCGAGGTCCTCGAGAACCACATCCGCGAGACCGGCGCGTACGCCATGCGGGTGCGGGCGGGCGAGGTCCCGCAGCCGGATCTCGTCCTGTGGCCGGAGAACGCCTCCGACATCGATCCGACGACCGATGCCGAGGCAGGGGAGGCGATCACCCGCGCCGCCCAGGACGTCGGTGCCCCCATCCTCGTCGGCGCGATCCTCGACGGGCCGACGGACGACACCGCGTACAACGCCGGTCTCGTCTGGGACCCGGTGACCGGTCCGGGTGACCAGTACATCAAGCAGCACCTCGTCCCCTGGGGCGAGTACGTCCCGATGCGCAGCTTCTCCGAGCGGCTGGTGCCGCTGCTCGCCGAGGAGGTCCCGCGCGACATCCTGTCCGGCGACGAGTCCGGTGCTCTCGAGATCGCGGACACCACGGTCGGCACCATGATGTGCTTCGACGTGCTCTTCGACGGCCTCGCCCGCAGCGCGGTGATGGACGGGGCAGAGATGCTGGTGGTCCAGACGAACAACGCGACCTTCACCGGGACTCCCCAGCGCGAGCAGCAGTGGCAGATCGCGCGGCTGCGTGCGATCGAGTCGGGACGCTTCGTCGCGGTGCCGTCGACGAACGGGATCTCCGGCCTCATCGGCCCCGACGGCACGGAGATCGAGCGTGCGCCCGAGGAGCAGCCGGCGTCCTTCGGGCACGAGGTCGTCGCGGCGACCGAGGTCACCTGGGGCACCCGCCTGGGGGTGTGGGTCGAGGGCGCTGCCATGCTGGTCGTCGCGTTGATCCTGCTCAGCAGCGTCCGAAGGAAGGTGCGTCGACGGTGAAGACCCTCGTGGTGATCCCGACCTACAACGAGGCGGAGAACGTCGCGTCGATCGTCGGGCGTGTCCGCGCCGCCGAGCCCGAGGTCGACGTCCTCGTCGTCGACGACGGCTCCCCGGACGGCACCGGCAAGATCGCGGACGATCTCGCTGCGGCCGACGACGCCGTCCACGTGATGCACCGGACGGCGAAGGCCGGCCTGGGCGCCGCGTACCTCGCGGGCTTCGACTGGGGGCTGGACCGCGCGTACGACGTCCTGGTCGAGATGGACGCCGACGGTTCCCACCAGCCCGAGCAGCTGCACCGCCTCCTGGCCGAGATCGATGCCGGCGCCGACCTGGTGCTGGGCGCACGCTGGGTCGACGGCGGCGAGGTCGTCAACTGGCCCAAGCGGCGGGAGGTACTGTCGCGGGGCGGCAACGCCTACGCGCGGCTCGCTCTCGGTCTCCCGTTGCGGGACGCGACCGGCGGCTATCGTGCGTTCCGCGCCCCGGTGCTGCGCGCCATCCTCGACTCGGAGGTGGCGTCGCACGGCTACTGCTTCCAGGTCGACCTGGCGCGACGCGCGGTGCGTGCCGGCTACGACGTCCGTGAGGTCCCGATCACCTTCGTCGAGCGGGTGGCGGGCGAGTCCAAGATGGACGGGGCCATCGTGCGCGAGGCGCTCGTACGCGTGACGGGGTGGGGTCTGCAGGACCGGACCCGTTGGCTTCGCGGCGTATTCTCGGGGCAGGGGCACTGAGAGCCCCGAGACGAGAGGGGTTGGCCGATGCGTCGAGGTATCGCGGCTGCGTTCCTGCTGCTGCCGGTGGTCGAGATCGCGATCGCCGTCGGCGTCGCCAGTCTCATCGGCGTCGGCCCGACGTTGCTGGCGCTTCTGGTGCTCTCCGTGATCGGCGTGATGATCCTGCGCATCGCCGGTCGTCGCAAGCTCGAGATGCTGCGGGCAGCGGCGTCAGACGGCGTCGTCCCGCCCGTTGACGGCGGCAGAGGCCCCAGCGCCATCGCCGGCATCCTGCTCGCCGTACCCGGCTTCCTGACCGCGCTCGTCGGTCTCCTCCTGCTGGTCCCGCCCGTACGCCGGCTCGCTGCGCGCCGCACCCGGCGCTGGGCGGAGAGCAACGGCTCCTGGGTCGTCATGGACAGCTTCCGGCGCCCAGCGGCGGGCCGCGGGCCGGTGACGCCCGGTACGCCGGCCGCGGGGACGGTCGTCCAGGGCGAAGTCGTGGACGACCGCTGAGGGTCCACGACCGCTGACACACAAAGACCTGGGCCGCGCCACGGGGGGTAGGCGCGACCCAGGAGTCTTTTCGTGGAGTGCTGCTACAGCAGCGGCGGACGTCGTCCGCCGAGCGAGCTGAGGCTCAGCGCTTGCGCGCCTTGGCCTTGACCTTGGCAGGACGGTGCAGGTGCGCGGGGCCGATCTCACCGGCGCGCAGGAGCTCCAGGCGCTCGGTCAGGATCTCCTCGAGCTCCGGGATCGAGCGACGCTCGAGGAGCATGTCCCAGTGCGTGCGGGGGGCCTTGACCTCTTTGTGCTCGGGCGCGTCGCCATCGACGCGGCGCCCGATCTTGCCGGTGCGCGGGTCCTCCCACTCGGCGGGGACCTCAGCGTCGTCGGCCATCGTGACGGTGAACGTCTTGCCGTCGGGGAGGACGTACTCGACCTCCTGACGCGGCGCCATCTCGACGCCCCGCTCGTCCTCGAAGCTCTGGGTCCCGAGCCGTGCCCCTCGAAGTGAACGCTCAGCCATCACTGCCCTCCCGACATTGGATCCACACGATCTGAAGGGATGGAACCGTGTCCGTTTCCATCCACACTGTCCAACGTATCGGGGGCTTGTGAGATTCCCCTGAGAGCAACAAGTGTCCTACGACACGCCCTCAGACCCTTTCGGGGACCGCGTTTCCGGCCTCACGAATCGCACGTCGTGGGTCCAGCCGCACCAGCAGGACGAATCCGACCAGGAAGAATGCGATCAAGGCGAAGATCGCCGGTCGGTAGGACCCGGTCAGCTGGTGCACGAGACCGAACACCAGGGTACCGAGCCAGCTCGTCCCGCGCTCGGCGGCCTGGTAGAGCGAGAAGTACTCGGCTTCACGCCCGGGCGGAATCATCTGCGAGTACAACGACCGTGACAGAGCCTGTGTTCCGCCCATCACGATCCCGATCCCGGTCGCGAGCAGCAGGAACGGCACCACCTCACCGGCCGGCATCACGTAGCCGGCGGAGACGATGACCATCCAGACGACGAGGCCGCCCATGATCGTACGGCGGGCGCCGATGCGCTTGGAGATCTGACCGAACGACAACGCTCCCGCGATCGCCACGAACTGCACCAGCAGGATCGTCGCGATCAGCACCGCCTGCGAGAACCCCAGCTCCTTCTGCCCGTAGACCGACGACGAGTAGATGACGGTCTGGATGCCGTCGTTGTAGAAGAGGTAGGCGACGAGGAAGAGCAGGGTCTGCGGGTAGTTCTTGAGATGGCGGAGGGTCGTCCAGAGCTGGCCGAAGCTGCGGCGGATCAGGCCGGACTCGAGTCGGCTGTCGCCTGGGGGGATGTCGGCCGGAGGGTGGTCACGCAGACCGCGGTAGGCGACGAACGTGAACCCGCCCCACCACAGGCCGGCCGACAGCAGGCTGATCCTGACGGCGGTGTCGGTGCCGATGAGGTCCCCGGCCCCCAGGACGAGCCCGAGGTTGAGCAGGAGGAGCAGTCCGCCGCCGAGGTAGCCGAACGCCCAGCCTCGGGACGACACGTGATCACGCTCGTCGGGCTCGGCGATGTCGATGAGGATCGCGTCGTAGACGGTCAACGACGCACCCATGCAGAGATTGGCGAACACCAGCAGGAGGGCGCCGAGCTGCCAGTTGCTGCCGGCAACGAGGAACATGCAGCACGCGGCTGCGGCCCCCGTCCACGCCAAGCGGGCGAGCAGCGTGCGCTTGGACTGCACGCGGTCGGCGATGGCGCCGACGATCGGGAGCACGACGGCGGACAGCAGGGTCGCGAACGTGACGATGTAGAAGACCAGCGAGCCGGCCGAGAGGCCGAGGCCCAGCAGCTCGACGTTGCCGTCGCACGGGTTGTCCGTCGTGCCGACGCGGCCGCAGGCGTCCCGCTCGGCGACGGACGTCAGGTAGGGGCCGATGAGAACGGTGCCGACACTGGTGATGTAGGCGGAGTTCGCCCAGTCGTACCAGTACCAGGCGCGCTGCTCACGGCGGCGCGCACCGGCCGTCGGTGCGGGGTCGGTCGTCGTCATCGGGGGTCGCCTCCGGTCCAGAGCCCACGGGCTTCGAGGACGTCCCGTAGGACGTCGATGCGGTCGGTCATCAGTCCGTCGACGCCGAGGTCGAGGAGCTGGGCCATCTCGTCGGGGTCGTCGATGGTCCACACGTGGACCTGCAGACCGAGGTCGTGCGCGGCGCCGACGAACCGCGGGGTCACGATCGACAGCCAGCCCTGCCGCGTCGGGACCTGGACGCACGAGACGCCCTCCCGGCGCAGGGCGGGCAGGACCCGCCAGGGGTGCGCCATCACGCGGGCGATCTCCGGCGGCGACGCCGACGTCGTCAGGTGCGGCGCGACAGCCCTCACGCGGGCCAGGCGCCGGTGGGAGAACGACGCGATGCAGACCCGGTCGGCCGCGCCCGCCTCGTCGATCACCCGCAGCGTCGGCACGACGGTCGCCGCGTCCTTCACGTCGATGTTGAAGCGGGCGTCGGGGAACGCGTCGAACAGCTCGCGCAGGAGGGGGATCGGCTCACGGCCGCCGATCCGTGCTCGTCGCACCTCCTCGGCCGGCAGCTGCGCGATGGTGCCCGTGCGGTCGGTCGTCCGGTCGAGCGTGGCGTCGTGGAACGCGAACACCGTGCCGTCGGCGGACACGCGGGCGTCGGTCTCGAGGTAGCGGTAACCCAGGCGTACGGCGTTCTCGAACGCGACGAGGGAGTTCTCGATGTCGCGGTTGGGGGCGTACGCGGCACCGCCGCGGTGCGCGAACGCGAGGGGCCTCGGTGAGGCGAGGAAGGGCGGCGCCGGGGCTGTCACGGGCCTAGTATGCCGCCCCCGGGTTCACGAACCGGGGTGTTCGAAAAGGTTCGCGAGGTCGGGTCTGTCCGAGGGTGGAACCGTCACATCACCGATCGATGAGGGACTTGCATGTCTGCACGCACCGCCGCGCGCCCGACGACCCGGACACCGGCACTTCTCGGAACCCTGGCCCTCGTGGCCGCACTCGCTCTCGCCGCCCCGGAGGGCGCCGCTGCCGCACCCGTCGGCCAGCCCGTGCCCGAGGCCGGGGTGGGCGTCTCGGTCGCTGCGGCGTCCAGCGAAGGGACGTTCCCGCCGTTGCCCGGCGCAGTCGCGTACAACGCGGTTGCCGCCGGGATCGAGCACTCGCTGGCCCTGCGCACCGACGGCGTCGTCGTGGGGTTCGGCCCCGCCTCGGACGGTCAGACGACGATCCCGTCCCTCGCGGCCGACCTCGACTGGACCGCGGTCGCCGCGGGCGGCTGGCACAGCCTCGGCCTGGTCTCTGACGGGACGGTGCGCGCCTGGGGCCTCGACGACAAGACCCAGAGCAGCGAGCCGGCTCCACCGCCAGGCGTCACGTTCACCGCGGTCGCCGCCGGCCGGGAGCACTCGCTGGCGCTGCGCTCGGACGGCAAGGTGACGCCGTGGGGCGCGAACGACGACGGCCAGCTCGACATCCCGCTGCCGCTCGCGGGTCAGGCGTACACTGCGATCGCGGCCGGTGACCGCCACTCGCTCGCACTGCGCTCGGACGGGCACATCATCCCGGCGGGCGACGACGGATGGGGGCAGACCACGATCCCGCCGCTGCCCGCAGGGACGACGTACACGGCGGTGGCTGCGGGTCAACGTCACTCGCTGGCCCTCCGGTCCGACGGCAGGGCGGTGGCCTGGGGAGCACCGCTGCACGGCCAGACGACGGTGCCGGCGCTCCCGGCCGGGATGTCGTACGTCGCGATCGCCGCAGGCGCGAACTACTCGCTCGCCCTCCGCTCCGACGGGCAGGTGATCGGGTTCGGCCTCGACACGCAGGGTCAGGCGACGCTCCCGAAGCCGTCGGCATCGGCTCGCTACACCGCGATCGCGGCAGGCAACACCCACAGCCTCGCTGTACGCACCACCAAGAAGGCCGCGGCCGCGAAGGTCACGACGTCCGTGGCACGCACCTCGTACGGACGAGCCCTGAGCGTCGCGGCACAGGTCAGCGGGGCCGGGGGAGTGCCGACCGGGACCGTCACCTTCCGCTCGGGGAGCACGGTCCTCGGCACCCGGGCGCTCAGCGCCGGGCGCGCGTCGCTGGCGCTGAAGGGTACGGCGCTCCGCCCCCGGACGCGCCAGATCACGGCGACGTACGGCGGTTCGTTCACGTACGCGCCCACGTCTGCCGGCCGGTCGGTCGTGGTCGTCCGGGCCGCTTCAACGGCGCGCCTGCTACCGAAGAAGCGCACGGTCCGTGTCGGCAGCCGCGCGAAGGTCGTCGTGAAGGTCAAGGCACCGGTGGGCGTGACAGGACGTGTCGTCGTGCTCGACGGGAAGCGCAAGCTCCGGACCGCCACGTTGCGCGCGAGCAAGAACGGTCGCCTCACCATCAGGCTCCCGCGCCTGACGAAGGCCGGGAAGCACCGGCTGTCCGTCCGCTACCGGGGCTCGAGCACGGTGGCGCCGAGCCGGTCGCCGAAGGTGGTGGTGAAGGTCGTCCGCTGATCGCGGGCTCGCGACGTACCACCCTGGCCGTCCGGCTGCCCTACACTCCGGTGCATGGGGCAACCGGACGGCCGGCTGTTCGGACGTGATGCGCAGCTCGATGCGTGGAGCACGGCGCGTACGGCGACCGATGCGGAGCGCGGCGCGTGCCTGGCGTTCGTCGGTCCGGCAGGCGTCGGCAAGACGGCCCTCCTGGACGCGGGCAGGGCGCGGATCCCCGGTGCGGTCGTGCTGCGCGCGGTGGGGGACCGCGTCAACGTGGACCTTCCCGGCTACGCGCTGTGGCAGCTCCTCGGGCGTACGGCGCAGGCCACCAGCCCGGGCGAAGCGCCCTTCGACGGGCCTGCGGCACGGTTCCACGAGTCGTTGCTCGGCGGACCGCCGGAGGCCGACCCCGCCGTGCTCCGCTACGCGGTCGCCTGGGTCCTGCGGAGTCTCGCGGCGTCGGGCCCTCTGCTGGTCGTCGTCGACGACGTCCAGTGGTGCGACCCGGTCTCGTCCACCGTGCTCGCGGGGATCCCGGCGTTGCTGGCCGACGACCCGGTGGTGCTCGCCTTCGCGTCGCGAGAACCGTCGGCCGACCTCGAGCCGGCCATGCTCACGCTGCTCGAGAGCGGGTCCGTCCTGCGCTCCGACGTCGCACCTCTGAACCGGCCGGACATCGCCGCCTGGGTGCGCTCGACCGGACTGCCGGCGACCCGCGAGACGGTGGACCTCGTCGCTGCCGCCAGCGGCGGTCTCCCGTTCGCGGCAGCCGAGTGCCTGCGCGAGCTCGCCGCCGGGCGGGCCGTCGAACGCCGAGGTGCGGACTCCGACGTCGCGTCACGGCTGGTCGCGGAGCGGGTGCGCGCGCTCGACCCCGGCGTGCGCGAGGTGCTCGCGGCGATCGTCTGCATGGGTGACGGCGTCGAGGAGGAGCACCTGCTCGTGGTCACGAAGATGTCGCCTGTGCAGCTCGAGACGACGTACGCCGTGCTGCGGGGTGCACGACTCCTCGGAGTCGCCCATCCGCCGGCACCGGCCCACCCGATCGTCAGCGACGTCGTCCGCGACGTGCTCGGCACGGCTGAGGTGGCGGGGCTGCACGCCCGGATCGCTGCGGCGTACGCCGCCGACGGACTCCCGGTGGCAGCACGCGCGGCGCACCTGCTCCGGACGGAACCCGGATCCTCGTCCGACGTCGCCACCGTCCTCCTCGCCGCTGCCGTGGACGCTGCGGCTGCGGGCTCGGCGGAGCTGGCTCGGCGGTTGTGCCGGCGGGCGCTCGCCGAGGACGGGCTGCCCACGGACCTCGCGGCGCAGCTCCACGACGTCGCGGCCCAGGCGAGCGTGCTGACGGGTGACCTCGACGCCGCGGTCGAGCACTGGTCGGTCCACACGCCGTCCGACCCCACCGTCCGTGCGCGTCGGTTGGTCGACCTCGGCACCGTCCACTACCAGGCCGGGAGGCTGGTCGAGGCCGAGGCGATGTACGGCCGCGCCCTCGACCTGCTCCCGGACGGCGATGCCGAACGGTCCGCAGTGCTGGCACGGATCGCCGGCCTCGGCTTCCACCAGGGTCGTACGGCGGTGGCTCGCGACGTCCAGGTCGCCGCCGTGCTCGCGCGCGACCCACGCGACGACGAGCCCGCGGACGCGCTCCTGCTCTGCCAGGAGGCGTACCGGATGGTGATCGCTGGCGAGGACTCCCGGACCGCCGGTGACCTCGCGCTGCGGGCGACTCAGGACGTCGAGGCGATCGACTACGAGCAGGGCGACGGAGCGGGCTACGTGATGGGGCTCGCGGCACTGGTGGACTCCGAGCGCGACTCCGAGGCGCTCGCGCTGCTCGACAGGTCGGTGTCGCAGGCCCTCGCCCGCGGATCCGTGCTGAACCGGGCGAACAACCTCTACCACCGCGGCTACCTGCACTTCGAGCGCGGCCGCCTGCGTCGGGCGCGGACCGATCTGGAGACGTGCGTCGACGCGGCCGCCTACGGATGGCGCGCGTACGTCAACCCGGCTCGCTGTGTCCTGGGATCGGCGTACGTGGCGATGGGCGAGACCGCGGCGGCCGAGAAGCTCGCCTCGAGGATCGACGACGACCCGACGACCCCGCCCCTGCTGCAGGCGACCGACGCGCACCTGCGCGGGGTCGTCGACGCTGCGGCGGGGCGCCACGAGGAGGCGCTCGCATCGTTCGTCCGGGCGATGGAGCTGTCCGAGGGCTATCGCTCCCCGGGCTACCAGGCGTGGCACCGGGCCGCGATCCTGGCGGCGACCGAGGTGGGGCGACTCGACCTCGCGCGGCACGTCGCCGACGAGATCCTCGACGACGCCCGGCGCTTCGGGGCACCGCGGTCCCTCGGCCTCACCCTGGTGGCCGCATCGGCGCCGCAGCCGTTCGAGGACGCGGTCCGGATGCTCCGCGAGGCGCTGGTCCTGCTCGGACGCACGGAGGCCAAGGCCTACCAGGCGGACGCGCTGGCGCGGCTCGCCACGCTCCTGGCCGCGCACGCCGAGGGCGACCCCGAGCGGCTGGACGAGGCCACCGACCTCGCCCGACGCGGCCGGGCGATCGCCGAGCGGATCGGCGCCGCACGCATCGTCGACGCCGTACGCCCGCTGACCGTCGACGCGCCCACCGACGTCGACGAGTCGGCCCCGCAACGGTCTCGGATCGATCGCCTGTCACCGGCCGAGCTGTCGGTCTGCGAGCTGGCTGCCGGCGGTCTCACGAACCGCGAGGTGGCCGCGCGCCTCTTCCTCAGCATCAAGACGGTCGAGTGGCACCTGTCGTCCAGCTACGCGAAGCTGCGGATCCGGTCTCGCAAGGAGCTGGCCGGGCAGCTCTTCGCGGACGCCCCGTCAGCCGCGACGGCGGGCTCGTAGAACCGCGTCCCGCAGGTCGGCCGCGTGACCGTGCTGGTCGGTGGCGGCCCGCTCGCGGACCTCGGCGACGAGCACCTCCCACTCGGCGGGGTCGAGGACCGCGGCGGCCTCGCGCGGGTCGACACCGTGGTGGCTGGGATGGGTGGTGTCGTGCCCGACGACGAGCAACGTCCCACCCGGTGCCACCGCGTCCGCGAGCCGGCTGACGAGCTCGTCGTACGGCGCCTCGACGTGCACGTAGTGCGACGTGACGAGGTCGTACCGTTCCGCCGTCGTCCACCGCGTCAGGTCGGCTTCGCTCCAGGTGATCCGGGCCGCGACGTCGTCGCCCACGTCGAGGGCGCGCTCGCCCGCCCGGCGCAGCGCCGTCGGCGCCACGTCGAGGGCCGTGACCGTCCACCCCTGCGCCGCGAGCCAGATCGCGTCCGAGCCGTGGCCGGAGCCGGCGTCCAGCGCCGTACCAGGGGCGAGACCGGTTGCAGTCTCGACGAGCGGGGTGTTCGGCGCGACCGTCCCCGTGGCGCCGTGGGCGCGGTAGCGCGTCTCCCAGAACTCCGGGTCGTACGCCTCGGTCGTCGACGACGCGTTCCTCGTCGTCGCTCGGTAGGCGGCGACGGCCTCCCGGGTCTCCTCGTCGATCAGGTCCGCGTTGATGTGGGCGCCCGCGAGAGCTCCTGCGGCCGCCGCGGCGCCGACCTGTGCGCTGAGGTCCGTCGCGTTGCCGGCGACCCACACCCCCGGCACCTCCGTCCGTCCTGCAGCGTCGACGACCAGGTGCTCGCCGGCGCCGCTGACGTGCTCCTGCCTGCGAAGGCCGAGGTCGGCGAGGAAGTCGGTGCGCGCGGTCATCCGCGCTCCGACAGCGAGGGCGGCGCGAGGGACCACGCGCCCGTCGTCCATCCTTACGCCGGTCAACCGGTCGTCAGCGACCTCGAGGCCGGCGACGGTGCCGGACACGACCGGGATGCCGCGGGCGGAGAGCTGCTCGGCCTGCTCCTCGGCCAGTGCGGGCCCCGTGTGGGTGAACAGGACGACGTCGTCGCTCCACTGGCGGAACATCAGCGCCTGGTGCACGGCCAGGGGGCCGGTCGCAAGGACGCCGATCGCGTGGTCACGGACCTCCCACCCGTGGCAGTACGGACAGTGCACGACGTCGCGGCCCCACCGCTCGCGGAGGCCTTCGACGTCGGGCAGCTCGTCCACGAGGCCGGTCGCCACGAGGATGCGTCGCGCGGAGACGGCGCGGCCGTCACCGAGGACGACCGTGAAGCCGGCCTCGTCCCGGCCCACCGAGGTGACGGTGCCGGAGACGACGTGGCCGCCGTACTGCCGTACCTCCTCACGACCCCGGGCGAGGAGCTCTGCCGGAGGGGTGCCTTCACGACCCAGCAGGCCGTGGACCGCGTGGGCCGGAGCGTTGCGAGGCGCCCCCGCGTCGATCACGACGACCGAGCGGCGGGCGCGGGCGAGCATCAGTGCACCGTTGAGGCCGGCAGCGCCCCCGCCCAGCACCGCGACGTCGCACGTGTCTTCGAGTTCTTCGAGCATCTGGTTTCTCCCTTCGTCGTCGATCGTGAAGGAAGAACCGCTCGGCAGCAAAGATTGTTGCTGGAGTGGCAAACTGAGGGCTATGGATGACCAGGCAACCGAGCACGACGACACCTTGACCGCGGTCGGACCGCGACTCCGAGGCCTGCGCAAGCAGCAGCAGACCACCCTCGCGGACCTGTCGGCCACCACCGGCATCTCCGTCAGCACCCTGTCGCGCCTCGAGTCCGGCACCCGGAAGCCGACCCTGGAGCTCCTCCTGCCGCTCGCCCGTGCGTACGGCGTCACCCTCGACGACCTCGTCGGCGCGCCGCCGACCGGCGACCCCCGCATCCACCTGCGGCCCGTGACCCACAACGGGATGACGATGGTGCCGCTGACCCGGCGCGCCGGCGGCATCCAGGCCTACAAGCTCGTGCTCGCGCCCGAGAGCCGCACGACCCCCGACCTCAAGACGCACGAGGGCTACGAGTGGCTGTACGTGCTCAACGGCAGGCTGCGCGTCGTGCTCGCGGACCAGGACTTCGTGCTCAGCCCCGGTGAGGCCGCTGAGTTCGACACCCGCGTGCCGCACTGGTTCGGAGCGATCGGCGGACAGCCCGTCGAGTTCCTCAGCCTCTTCGGCCGCCAGGGGGAGCGCGCCCACCTACGGGCGCGGACGAAGCCGGCGGGGGACTAGATGTCGCTCATCAGATGTCGCGGAACGTCTCGATGTCGGCGCCCAAGGCGTTCAGGCGCGTCGCGAGGTCCTCGTAGCCACGGTTGATGACGTAGACGCTGCGGAGCACCGACGTCCCCTTCGCGGCCAGCATCGCGATCAGGATGACGACCGCCGGACGCAGCGCCGGCGGGCACACGAGCTCCGTCGCACGCCACCGCGTCGGGCCCTCGATGAGGACGCGGTGCGGGTCGAGCAGCTTCACGTTCGCGCCGAGCTTGTTCAGCTCGGTCAGGTAGATCGCGCGGTTCTCGTAGACCCAGTCGTGCAGCAGCGTCGTCCCCGAGGCCGTCGCCGCGATCACCGCGAAGAACGGGAGGTTGTCGATGTTGAGGCCGGGGAACGGCATCGGGTGGATCTTGTCGATCGGGGCGTGCAGGACCGACGGGTAGGTGGTGATGTCGACGAGGCGCGTCTCGCCGTTCTCGGCGAGGTACTCGTCGCTGCGGTCGTACGCGAACCCCATCTCCTCGAGCAGCGCGAGCTCGATCTCCATGAACTCGATCGGCACGCGCCGCACGGTGATGTTGGACTCCGTCACGATCGCCGCGGTGATCAGGCTCATCGCCTCGATCGGGTCCTCGCTGGGGGCGTACTCGACGTCGACGTCGATGCGAGAACGTCCCGTCACGCGCAGGGTCGTGGTGCCGATGCCCTCGATCTCGACGCCGAGCTTCTCGAGGAAGAAGCACAGGTCCTGGACCATGTAGTTCGGGCTGGCGTTGCGGATGATCGTGGTGCCCTCGTGCCGGGCGGCGGCGAGGAGGGCGTTCTCGGTGACGGTGTCGCCACGCTCGGTGAGGACGATCGGACGCGTGGGTGCGACCGACGGGTCGACGATGGCGTGGTAGCTGCCCTCGGTCGCCTTCACCTCGAGGCCGAACGGACGCAGCGCCGTCATGTGGGGCTCGACCGTGCGGGTGCCGAGGTCGCAGCCGCCGGCGTACGGGAGGTCGAAGGACTGCTCGCGGTGCATCAGCGGCCCGAGGAACATGATGATGCTGCGGGTGCGGCGGGCGGCCTCCTCGTCGATGCCGCTGAGGTCCAGCGTGGCCGGGGGGACGAGCTCGAGGTCGCCCTCGTCGCCGATCCAGGTGGTCTTGAAGCCGATCGACTCCAGCACCTCGAGGAGCCGGTTGACCTCCTCGATGCGGGCGACCTTGCGCAGAGTGGTGCGGCCCTCGTTGAGGAGCGCGGCGCACAGCAGCGCCACACCGGCGTTCTTGGAGGACTTCACGTCGATCGCGCCCGAGAGCAACGTCTCGCCGACGACGCGGAGGTGGCTCGGGCCGGAGGTGCCGAGCGCGACGAACTCCGAGTCGAGCGCGGCACCGACGCGGGCGAGCATCTCGAGAGAGAGGTTCTGCTGGCCCTGCTCGATGCGGTTCACGGCGCTCTGGCTGGTCTTCAAGAGCTGAGCAAGCTCCGCCTGGGTCAGGCCGCGGTGCTTGCGGGCATCACGGATGAGGTTCCCGATCCGGGTCAGGTAGTCGTCAGTCATGGGCTCCACCGTATCTCACATATGAGATAAATCGTCGCGGTCAAGGTGTTCGGCGTGTCACGTGGCACGACCGTGCCCTCGACCCGAGCGAAGGCACCCTCCCCACCGTACGGGGTGGTTCAATGACGACGTGAGCAACCCCACCGTCGTGTCGCCCATGAACCGTGACAAGCCCGTGGACGCCTTCGTCCACGCCTTGCCGAAGGCCGAGCTCCACGTCCACCTGCTGGGTGCGGCGTCGCCCGAGACCGTTCTCGGGCTCGCGCGCCGCCACCCCGAGGTGGGGGTGCCGACAGAGCTCGACGGCCTGCGGGAGTTCTTCCGGTTCAGCGACTTCGCGCACTTCATCGAGGTGTACATCCAGACGAACCAGCTCGTCACGACGCCCGAGGACGTCGCCGACCTGGTCGCCGGCGTCGGGGCCGACCTCGCCGGCAACAACGTCCGGTACGCCGAGCTGACGGTGACGCCGGACAGCCAGCTCCTCATGGGCATCGCACCCGACGAGCTGGCCGAGGCTCTGCTGGCGGGGAGGGCGCGCGCACGCGAGGCCGGGATCGAGCTGGCCTGGGTCTTCGACATCCCCGGCGAGCTCGGGCTGCCGTCGGGGGAGCGGACGATCGACTGGGTCGAGCAGTACGCCCCCGACGGGTCCGTGGGCTTCGGGCTCGGTGGTCCGGAGATCGGGGTGGAGCGCCCGCAGTTCGCCGACGTGTTCGCCCGTGCCCGTGCCCTGGGCCTGGCGAGCGTGCCGCACGCGGGGGAGACCACCGGCCCGCAGACCGTGCGTGATGCGATCGAGGTCCTCGGCGCCGTCCGGATCGGCCACGGCATCCGGGCGATCGACGACCCCGTGCTTGTCGCGGAGCTCGCCGATCGCGGGATCCCGCTCGAGATCTCGCCGACCTCCAACCTGTGCACCGGCGCCGTCGCCACGCTCGACGAGCACCCGTTCAACGCGCTGCGTGCGGCGGGCGTCGTCGTCACGCTCAACAGCGACGACCCCGGGATGTTCGACACCACCCTCGACCACGAGTACCAGCTCGCGCACGACGCGTTCCGCCTCAGCTACGCGGACCTGGCCGACCTCGCTCGTACGGCGGTCGACGCGTCGTTCGCACCCGACGGTCTCAAGCTCGACATCCGCGCCGAGATCGATGCCGTCCTCGCCGAGGAGCTGCTGGAGTCCTGACGGGTCCCGCCCGTCAGCTGATCGCGAAGGCCGAACCCAGGGCGTACGTCGCTCCCCAGGATCACCACCACGAACGTCACCGGGACGCGCACGTCGACCGGCACGAGGACGATCGCGAGCAGCGGGAGAATGCCGCGCCCAGCCTGAACGAGAAACTGACGCGAACGCCGCCTGCCACGGGCTCGTCAACGCGTCCGGGTCCAGGTGCAGCTCGGCGTCGGAGAGAGCCCCTTCAGGTTCCCTCGTCGGACGCCATCGACAACGCCCGCGGTCGACACGATGCCGTCGTTCGCGCCGAGGACGCCGGCCCGCAGCTGGTTGAGCCGCCCTCCGAGGTCCTCGGGCACACTGTCGGAGGCCATCAGACGCCCCGGCCCGTCACAGGGTCGCCGAGCCGTCCTGGCCGAGCAGGAGCGCCTCGTCCGCCCCGCCCATCTCGCTGACCCGGCCCCAGTAGATCGGGTACGCGAGGTCGGAGATGGTGCAGTCGTGGATCGGCAGGACGACACGCGGAGCCACCGCGCGTACGAAGTCGACGGTCTCGCTCACCTTGGCCCACGGAGCACTCAACGGCACCGCGAGGACATCGACGTTGTCCGGCACCGACTCGTACGAGTCGCCCGGGTGGAAGAGCCGCGTGCCGCCGGCCTCGACCAGGACGCCGACGTTCCCGATCCCCGGCATGTCCGGGTGGATCACGGCGTGCCGGGAGCCGACGCCGGTGACCGAGAGCGCGCCGAGGTCGACCGTCATTCCGGACGCGGTCTCGTGCCAGGCGCCGAACTGCTCCAGCGCGGTCGCCGTCTGCGGCTCGGCAAGCAGCCGCGCGCGGGGATTCGCCGCCACGAGTGCGCCGATGCGGTTCGGGTCGACGTGGTCGGCGTGCTGGTGGGTGACGATGATCGCGTCGAGGTCCGTGAGTGAGAACGTCTCGTCGCGGCTGAAGCTGCCCGGGTCGATCAGGACCCTCTGGTCTTCGTGCTCGACGAGGAGCGCGGCGTGGCCGAATCGCGTGATCTGCATGAGTCCATTCAACCTCCGTCCCGCGCTCCGGCGCAGACGGGTGCGAGTGCGTGGACACGATTACGCTCACCTCATGGCGGAGCGGGAGATCCTCACCTGGGACCTGTACGGAACGGCGAGCCGTGAGCTCGCCCAGGCGGTCGCCGACAGCGGGTACGCGCCGACGATCGTGCTCGGCATCGCGCGGGGAGGGCTGATCCCTGCGGGTTCCCTCGCCTACGCGCTGGACTGCAAGAACCTGTTCACGATGAGCGTCGAGTTCTACACCGGTGTCGACACGCGGCTGGACGTGCCGGTCATGCTCCCGCCGTTCCTCGACCGCGCCGACCTCACCGGTGCCGACGTGCTGATCGTGGACGACGTCGCAGACACCGGCAAGACGCTCGAGCTGGTCCACGACTTCTGCGCGGACCACGTCCGTACCGCACGCACCGCCGTGATCTACGAGAAGCCGCAGTCCACGATCAAGCCCGACTTCGCCTGGCGTACGACGGATGCGTGGATCAACTTCCCGTGGTCGACGATGCCGCCGGTGGTGCGGCGTACCGGCGTCCTGGACGCCTGACGGGCGCGCAGCACCAGATGTCCATGATGCGTTCGGTCGTCCTGTTCGCGGTGGCGGCGCTGTTCGAGATCGGCGGCGCCTGGCTGGTCTGGCAAGGGGTCCGCGAGCACCGTGGCTGGGCGTGGATCGGTGCCGGCGTGCTCGCGCTCGGCGCGTACGGATTCGTCGCGACGCTCCAGCCCGACGCGAACTTCGGGCGGATCCTCGCCGCGTACGGCGGCGTGTTCGTCGCGGGTTCGCTGCTGTGGGGGATGGCGGTGGACGGCTTCCGGCCGGACCGCTGGGACGTCGCCGGGGCACTGGTGTGCCTGGCAGGCGTCGCCGTCATCATGTACGCGCCACGGGACGCCTGACCCCGCTACGATCCGGGCCATGAAGGATCCCCGGACGATGCCCGTCGACGTGCTCCGGCCCCTCGCGGCGGTGGCGCTCATCGAGGTGGCGGTCGCCGTTGTGGCTCCCAGCACGCGCTCTGCCGCGACCTCGATCGTCCTCGTCGTCCTCGTCGGGTTCGGCGTTCGCTGGGTTCGGGTGCTGCTGACGCTCTCCTACGCGGTCGCAGCGACGTTCGCCGTGATCGGCACGGCGTGGCTGGCCTTCCACGGCTGGCGCGTGCCGGCGGACGACGTCGACATCTACGCAAGCACCCTGCTGGGGGCGGCGGCGCTGCTTATCCTCCGGGTGCCGGCGGTCGTGGCGTGGACGGCACCGGCGTCCCCACGGGCCAGCGCAGCGCCGACCCGCACGGACGTCGCCGCCTAACCCTCTTCGCCCGCCCCCGGGTGCTCGATCTCGCAGTCCGCCCCGGGATATACGAGCGCCTCGTGCCCGTCGTCGAACCGGACGACGTACGGCGGTTGGCCGTCCGCGCCGTTCACCGTGACGATCGTGCCGCTGTGGTCGGGCGAGCCCACCGTCCGACCGTGGAAACGGATGCGTTCTCCGACTGTCGCGTGCATGTCCACACCCCCTCCAGTCAGGCTACGACGAAAGACCGGACGTCGTGGCGGCGATCCGCGCCGGCGACGTCCGGCCTTTCGTGGAGCGGCGACGTCAGGCCCGCGGTGCCCGGTCGATGAAGCCCACGATGTGGCTCATCCGCCCCTCCGGGGTGAGGAGGGCGACGTCCGCACCGACGATGGTGTCCGGTGCGCCCTCCGGCCCCAGGTTCCAGGTGAAGCGCAGCACGTCGTGGTGGCCGTCGACGAGGTCGCCGGGGCTGAACCGTGCGCCGGGGAGCTGCTGGTGCACGGCACCGACGAGCTCCGAGAGCGCCTCGCGGCCGGACACCTCCGCCTGCGGGTCGACGTAGGTGACGCCCGGCGCGAACGTACGCTCGGCGATCGTCGCCCGGAGGTCGGCGTCGGTCTCGTTCCAGAACGCCAGGTAGTCGGAGAGCAGGGTGTCGTACGAGGTGGCGGTCGACTGGGTCATCTCTCGATCCTTCGGTCGGGAGCCGCTGGTGCGACTCGGTCGTGACTCCACCGTGACCGGAGCGGGGAATGGTGTCGATTACCTCAGAGGTCATGGAACTGACGATCGTCCTGCGGAAGAGTGTCAGCCGTGACCACGACCACCGACGACACAGCGTCCCAGGACAACGCGCTCGGGCGGCTCCTGCGGGAGTGGCGGACCAGGCGGCGATTCAGCCAGCTCGCCCTGTCGAGCGAGACCGGCATCTCCACGCGCCACATCAGCTTCCTCGAGACCGGCCGCTCGCGTCCCAGCAGCGAGATGATCCAGCGGCTCGCGGACGCGCTCTCCGTCCCGATGCGCGAGCAGAACCGGATGCTGCTCCACGGCGGTTACGCGCCGGCGTACCCGGAGCGCTCGCTCGACCACGAGGACCTCGCAGGCGCGCGCCGTGCCGTCCGCGAGGTGCTCGTCGCCCATGAACCCAACCCGGCGCTCGCGGTCGACCGGCTGTGGAACGTCGTCGACTCCAACGCGGGCGTCGATGTGCTGACCACGCTCGTGTCACCGCACCTGCTCGAGGGGCCGGTCAACGCGCTCCGGCTCACGCTGCACCCCGACGGGCTCGCGCCGCACCTGGAGAACCACGCCGAGTGGCGTGCCGCCGTGCTGTCGGCGCTCCTGCGCGGGGCAGCGGCGCGCGGCGACGACGAGATGTTCGCGCTCCACGACGAGCTCGCCGACTATCCCGTCGACGACCTGCACCGTCCGCAGACCGACACCGGCCCCCAGGTCTACGTGCCCATGGTGCTTCGCGTCGACGGCGTCGTGCTGTCGTTCCTGTCGGTGATCTCGACGTTCGGCACACCGCTCGACGTGACGTTGTCCGAGCTGGCTATCGAGACGTTCGTCCCCGCGGACACCGTCACAGGGGAGTGGCTGCGCGCCCACGTCGTACGCCGGTGACAAGCACGCTCGCGTGTCGCGCCCGCTGGCGCGAGAGTGGAGGAACACACGAGACGACGGAGGACCCGATGACAACCCGACTCAACCCGTACCTGTCGTTCAAGGACGAGGCGCGGCAGGCGATGGAGTTCTACGCGGCGGTGCTCGGCGGCGACCTGAGGGTGAGCACCTTCGGCGAGTACGACGCGACGTCCGACCCCGCTCGCAGCGACGGCGTCATGCACGCGCAGCTCGAGGCGCCCGGCGGGCTCGTTCTGATGGGCGCCGACACCCCGCCGGAGATGGGCGAGCCGACCACGAACGGGACGGTGTCGCTCAGCGGTGAGGACGAGGCGGAGCTGCGCGGCTACTGGGACGGGCTCGCCGACGGCGCCCAGATCACGGTGCCGCTGGAGCAGGCGCCGTGGGGCGACTCGTTCGGGATGCTCGTCGACAAGTTCGGCGTCTCCTGGATGGTCAACATCGCCGGCGCACGCTGACGCGCACGCCGATGAGCGTCAGGCGGTGACGAGCACGACGCCCTCGTCCTGACCTGGCCAGCGACCCACGAGGACCGCGCTGCCAGCGGCTGCCACGGCGTCGGACCCGGAGACGACCCGCCGTACGACGAGGGCGGATGCCGGGTCGACGTCGGCACCCGAGCCGTGCGCGAACGTCGTCAGCTCCCGCGACACGAGCTGGCCGTCGTCGTCCTCGACGAGCTCGTCGGCCTGCTCGCCGCCAGTGGCGATCGCGGTGCGGACAGCCTCGACGTACACGGGGTCGGCGGGGCCGTCGTACGCCCACCGATCGCCGAGCACGGAGTGCTGCATCGTGCCGATGAGCGCGGCCTCGGCGCCGGCCAGCGGCGCAGCGCGATAGGTCAACGGGACCTGGAGGACGGGCCCGCCGGGGTAGCGGACCAGCAGGGTCTCGATGCCGACCTCGCCGTCCGGGTCGTCGAAGCGGTACGCACCGACCCGCTCCAGAGCGCCGTCGGCACCTCCGGGGAACCAGGGCTGCGACGGGAGCCAGGAGCTGAGGATCTCGAGCTTGCCCGGGACGAGCTCTGCCCGGTGGATGAGCGCCATGAGGTCATCACATCACGACGGGAGGGTTGCCAGGTGAGGGAGGAGCAGCGACTCCCACAGATCGGCGCGCTCCTTGCGGAAGAACCCGTGGTGGCCGATCGATCGGAGGCCGTGATCGCGAGGGTCGGCGCGGACGACCTCGACGACGGCGTTCGGCAGCCGGTCGGCGAGGTCACGGAAGCTTCGGTCGGCAAGGAGCTCGTCGTCGGTGAAGGAGAGCGACACCGTCGGCGTGGTGACCGCCTCGTACGCCGCGACCAGCTCCGGGAAGTCCGTCCACAGGTAGTCGCGCTTCATGCACCAGCGCCCCCACTGCCGCATCACCCCCGGTGGGAGGTCTCCGAGCACACCGAGACGCTTGCCGGGGAAGTAGCCCGAGACCCCGATCGCGACCGGGGCGATCGCCTTCCAGAGCAGTGGGGCCTGCCAGCGGACCTTCGGCGCGTTGTAGCGCCACGTGCCGGTGCCGGACGAGATCAGGACGGCCCCGGCGAACCGTTCGTGGGTGGCGAGACCGAGCGCCTGACCGCCGAGGCTGTGGCCGACCCAGGTGACGGGGAGCCCGTCTGCTCGCTCGAGCGCGTACGACCCGGCGTCGCGCGCGTCGAGCATCCACCGCATCGCGTCGGCCTCGACCTCGGCCAGCGGGCCTGTCGACGACCAGCCGTAGCCGGTGTAGTCGAACAGCAGGACGGACAGTCCGCGATCGCGCAGCCACGCGGCGAGGTGGCGGTAGTAGGTGGCCTCGGTCGCCATCGCCGGCGCGAGCACGACCACGCCACGAGGACGGCCGAGCGCTTCGAACCAGCACGCACCCAGGGCTCGCCCGTCGGTGGTAGGAATCTCGAGCTCCGCTAGAACAGTCGTCATAGTCCTGAGTCTGTTCTATGACAGTCGTTCTAGTCAAGGGGTACGATCGCTCCATGAAGGACGCACGCTCGACCATGGTCGCCGGCGCGGCATCGATGATCGGCAGGCGAGGCGTGGGCGCCACGAGCGTCCGTGAGCTCGCCAAGCACACCGGAGCGCCGCTCGGCTCGACGTACCACTACTTCCCCGGCGGCAAGGACCAGCTCGTCGCCGAGGCCGTCACGTGGGTGTCCGACCGGATCGAGGTGCTCCTCGGCGACAGCGCGAGCGCTCTCGACGCGTTCGACGCCTTCGTCGAGAGCTGGCGACGCCTCCTGCGGTCGACCGACTTCCATGCGAGCTGCCCGGTTCTCGCCGTCGCGACCGAGGCTCCGGACCTGGGGGAGTCAGGGGAGTCGGTGGCGAGCCAGGCGTTCGCGCGCTGGCACGGCCTGATCACCGCCCGCCTCGAAGGGGACGGCATCGCGGCGGACGACGCGCGGGCGCTGGCGTGGACGATCATCGCCGGGGCCGAGGGCGCCGTCGTGCTCGCGCGGAGCCAGCGGTCGACCGAGCCGCTGGATGCCGTCGCCGCACGCCTGCGATCCGTCGTGGCGGACGCCGTCGACGCGGTGGCGTAGACCGGCTCCGAGGGCGTCCGCCTCGCAGCGCGGGTCAGTGAGCGGCGGCTGCGTCCTCGGCGGTCGGAGTCGGCGTCTCGCCCGCCTCGCGAAGCTCCTCGGCCCGCTCCTTGCGGTACTGGCCGACCGAGTAGGCCACCGCAGCGATCCACAGTGCGGCGAGTGCGACGTACACGAGCGAACGGACGTCACCGGACGCCGCGAGCCAGTCGCTCTTCAGCAGGGTGCGGACGTTCGTGATGATGATCAGGCCGCCCACCAGCGAGCCGAGCACCCGCGGCGGGATGTGGCGGACGAGCCAGGCCGCGATCGGAGCGGCGATCATGCCGCCGATGAGCAGCGCGAGCGCCCAGGTGTAGTTCACGCCCTGCGAGCCGATGCCGACGATGAAGCCGAGGCTCGCCGCGACCGCCACGAGGAACTCGCTGGTGTCGATCGAGCCGATGGTCTTGCGGGGCTCGAGACGACCGCTCGCCAGGATCGCCGGCGTGCCGACGGGACCCCAGCCGCCTCCGCCGGTGGAGTCGACGAAGCCGGCGACCAGGCCCAGCGGCGTGAGGAACCGCTTGCGCAGCGGCTTGCCGAGGTTGCCCTTCGGAAGCCCGGACGCCGTGAAGCGGACCAGGATGTAGATGCCGAGAGCCAGCAGGATCATCGACATGAGCGGCGCTGCGGCCTCGGTCGAGAGGCTGGAGAGGAAGGTCGCACCCGCGAACGCGCCGATCGCACCCGGGATGCCGATCTTCGCGACGACCTTCCAGTCGACGTTGCCGAACTTCCAGTGCGCAGCGCCGGAGACGAGCGTCGTCCCGATCTCGGCGAGGTGGACGGTGGCCGACGCGGCCGCGGGGTTGGTGCCGATGGCGAGCAGGAGCGTCGTCGACGTGACGCCGTACGCCATGCCGAGGCTGCCGTCGACGAGCTGAGCGCCGAGACCGACGATCGAGAGTAGGACCAGGCTTCGCATTGCGTCTCCACCAGATTACGTAAGTCAATAAGTTCGATACACAATAACCAGACTTTCGCTCAACGTGCAAGAAATTCACAGACGATAACGTCCTCTCGTGGATCTTCAGCATCTTGTCGAGCACGTCCGAGCGCGCCGGGACGGCGTCGTCACGACCGTCGGACCCGGCGGCGAGCCCCAAGCCGCGTACGTCGAGCTGACCGCGACCGAGCGAGGGGAGATCGTGTTCGATGCGCGCGCCTCGTCACGCAAGATCGCGAACCTGCGCCAGGACGCACGCGTCGCGATCGTCGTCGGCGGCCGCGACGGGACGACCCTGCAGTGCGAGGGGTTGGCGGACGTGCCGACCGACCTCGACCGCCAGCGCTGCGCGGCGGCGTACGCCCGGGATCTGCCGGAGTACGAGGCGTCGCTGTCCGACCCGGGCATCGTGCTCGTCCGCGTCCGCCTGACGTGGGCACGCTACGCCGACCACCGGACCGATCCCGCGGTGATCGAGGTGGTCGTCGGAGCCGGCGTCAGCGCCGCCAGCGGTCCACGCGCGTGACCCAGTACGGGGTGTCAGGGGTCGGTGGCGTGGTGAACCGGGCGTTGGGGAGGTAGAGCCACTTCCCGAACGCCGCGACCGTCGTCGGCACGTCGAACCCCGGATCGGTGATGACGTCGACCAGGCGACCGTGTCGGCCCTGCCGGTCCAGCCGCAGGACGGCGACCTGGTTCAGCCGGTTCTGCACGACGTACAGGGTGCGCCCCACCAGCAGCATCCCGTCGCCGTTGGCGAGGGAGGTGCCGCCGAGGTCGACCCGCCGCGTGACCCCGGTGCGGGGATCGACACGGTGGAGCTCGCCGAGCGTCGAGTGGACGACGAGCAGGGCCCTGCGGTCCGGGGTCTCGGTGAGACCGTTCGCGCCGAAGCCCGCCCCTTGGACCCAGTCGCCGGACAACGGCAGCGTCACCACGCGGCTCGGGGCGGGGAGCCGTCCGTGGCGGCCGACCGGCACGCCGTACAGCTGCGGCTGCGACGAGTCGGTGAACCAGGCCGTCCGCTTCGTCAGGACGACGTCGTTGACGAACGAGGCCGCGGTCGTGAACTGGTACGACGCCAGCACCTCGCCTGTGCGGGTGCTCACCACCCGCCCGTTGCCCGCCGGACCGCCGGCGACGAAGAGCCGGCCGCGACGGTCGGACTTCAGGCCGACGGACGGGGTGCCGGGCCCTTGGCTGATCACCTCGCCCCGGCCCGTACGCGGGTCGACCTCGTAGACGTCTCCGTCGGCGCGAGACCCGAACCACGCCGTGGGGCCGGGACCGATCGCGATGCCCTCGGGCAGGAAGCCGTCGGGGAGCTCGATCCGGTCCGGGAAGGCTTTCGCGACGGCGGGTGCCGGCGCCAGGACGGCGGCGGCGAACACCGTCGCGGCGGCGACAGCCAGCATTCGAAGGCGCATGGTCGTCACTCCTCGTGAGAGGGAGGGGACCCGGCCACCGTAACCACGAACGGGTGCCCACTGCCAGGTCTACGGGACGGTAGAACAGGGGAGTGGAGACGTGGGACACCAAGATCGCCGGGGTCGTGGAGCTGCCGTCAGGTCGGAGGGTCCGCGGCCGCAGCCTGCGAGCATCGCCTACGCCGGGGGAGGAGCCGGCTCTTGCGGTGGTCCTCGCCGGCAAGCGTCCCGAGAGCGCCCGGTGGGAGCAGCGCTGGATCCCGTGGCGCGACTTCTGGCTGCCGGCGCACCCCGACGAGGCGATAGCGACACTGCGTGAGGCGTACGACCGCGCATCCCGCGACCGCGTCGAGATCGGCTGCGGCGGCGGGATCGGGCGTACGGGCACGGCCCTCGCCGTCCTCTGCGTCCTCGACGGCATGGCGCCCGAAGCCGCGATCACCTGGGTCCGGGCGCACTACCACCCGAGGGCGATCGAGACGCCGTGGCAGCGGCGCTTCGTACGCCGGGTCAGACGAGGCTCGCCGTGAGTCCGCCGTCGAGGACGTAGCTGCTCCCGGTCACCCACGACGCACGGTCGGAGGCGACGAAGCAGACGACCTCGGCGATGTCCTCCGGCGTGCCGAGGCGTCCCTGCTTGGCCGCGACCAGGTCGCCGAACGGGACCTGGGTGGCGCTCTCGAAGTCGGGGCGGAGCCGGTCGACCATGCTCGTGTCCGCGAAACCCGGGCACACGGCGTTGACGCGGACGCCGGAGTCGCGCAGCTCGACGGCCGCGACGCGGGTGAGCTGGATGAGCGCCGCCTTCGTCGCGCAGTACGAGCCGAGCAGGGGACTGCCACCGAGCCCCGCGATCGACGCGATGTTGACGATGTTGCCGCCGGACTGGACAAGATGCGGGATCGCGGCCTTGGTAGCGACGAACGGCCCGCGCACGTTGATCGCGAAGATCTTGTCGAAGCTCTCCGTCGACTGGGACACCAACGGGCTCGAGACCTCGATGCCGGCGTTGTTGACGAGGACGTCGAGCCCACCGAGGATGCGTACGGCCTCGTCGACCGCAGCCTGAACGGCGGACTCGTCGGAGACGTCGCAGCTCGCCGTGCCAGCCGCGCCCAGCTCGGCGCAGGTCTCCTCGGCGGCGTCGGCGTCGAGGTCGCTGATGACTACCCGGGCCCCTCGGTCGATGGCGAGGGCGGCGATGGCACGCCCGATGCCCCGGGCCGATCCGGTGATGAAGATGCGCTTGCCGTCGAGCTCGGACATCAGGGGCCTCCTGGGTGTGTAGGTGTCAGGAGGCTAGCCCAGCGGAGCGGACTCGTCCGACGCCTGTGCATCGTGGACCGACGCGGTGGCGGACGGAGGCTCCCAGCGCAGCAGGTCGCCCGGCTGGCACTCGAGGACCTCGCACAGGGCCTCGAGCGTCGTGAAGCGTACGGCCTTGGCGCGGCCGTTCTTGAGCACCGCCAGGTTGGCGGGTGTGATGCCGATGCGCTCGGCGAGCACCCCCACGGACATCTTGCGCCGCGCCAGCATCACGTCGACGTCGACGACGATCGGCATCAGATCACCTCGTCCAGCTCGGACCGGAGGCTGGACGCCTCGGCATCACGGGCGACGGCCTGGGCGAGGAGCATCCGCAGCACGTACACGAGCAGCGCGACCCCCGCGATCATCAGCCCGAACCCTCCGATGAGGAGGACGATGCCCGGCGGGACCGCCTCGCCAGGAGCCAGGACGACGCCGAGCGCGAAGGCGAGAAGTGCTGCCACGGCGACAGCTCCGATCACGACGTCGACGTAGCGGAACGCGGCGGAGGAGAAGACCGTGTCGCGACGAACCATCGTGAGGAGACGCCACACGCAGACCATGACGACCTGCGCCGAGACGATGCCGAGCAGGACGATGACGACGACGGGCGCGCGGACCCCGGCAGGCGCCTCCTTCAGGTCGATGGCAAGCAGTGGCACCATCACCGCTTGGACGAACACCGAGCCGGCGATGCCGAGCGCCAGGACCACCCTCAGGGTGAGGACGACGACGTGACCCATGGAACCCTCCTTCTCTCGATCAACAATGGGAATCTATCGTTTGTCGACAGATTGTTCAAGAGGCCTTGCTTTCACGAGGCCGGTGCTGTGTGGCACGATCAGCAGGGTGAGCGGTGGACCGGACGACCAGCGCCTGCGTGACCTTGCACTCCTGCGCCGGGTGCGCGACCGGATCGACCGTGAGTACGCCCAGCCGCTGAACGTCGAGGCACTCGCCCGAGGCGTCAACATGTCCGCCGGCCACCTCAGTCGCCAGTTCCGGCAGGCGTACGGCGAGTCGCCGTACTCCTACCTCATGACCCGTCGCATCGAGCGCGCCATGACACTGCTCCGGCGGGGCGACCTCAGCGTCACCGACGTGTGCTTCGAGGTGGGCTGCTCGTCGCTGGGCACCTTCAGCACCCGGTTCACCGAGCTCGTCGGGATGCCGCCCAGCGCCTACCGGCGTGGCGCCGCCGAGGACGCTGCACCGCCGACGGCCGGGATGCCGCGCTGCATCGCGAAGCAGGTGACGAGGCCGATCAGGAATCGAGAAGCGCAGGGGACTCCGCCGCAGCTAGCGTGACGGCCATGAACATCACCATCCACTACGCGTTCCTCCCGCACACCGACGCCGACGCGGCGCTCGGCTTCTACCGCGACACGCTCGGTTTCGAGGTCCGCAACGACGTCGGATTCGGTGGCATGCGCTGGATCACCGTCGGCCCGCCCAACCAGCCGGAGACCGCGATCGTCCTCACGCCGCCGGCCGTCGACCCCGGCATCACCGACGAGGAGCGCCAGACCATCCTCGAGCTGATCGCCAAGGGCAGCTACGCCGCGCTCGCTCTGGCCACCGACGACCTCGACGGCCTCTTCGACCGGCTGCAGGCCAGCGGCGCCGACGTCGTGCAGGAGCCGATCGAGCAGGACTACGGCGTCCGCGACTGCGCCTTCCGGGATCCGACGGGGAACCTGTTGCGCATCAACGAGGTGCGCTGACCCGTACACTGTACGAGTTTGCGTTTGCTCGGTGACCGGAGGAGACCGGAATCGCCTCTAAGGTGGTCCGAGAACGCAGCCCGACCCGACCGCCGACGACGGCGAGACATCGATGGAGAGACGATGAGCAAGGCCACCCCTGCCCGTACGACGGAGTCCGCGCTGCCCTCTGCCGACAGCCACGCTGCTGACACTCACGACCTGATCCGCGTGCAGGGCGCCCGCGAGAACAACCTCAAGGACGTGAGCATCGAGATCCCGAAGCGACGCCTCACCGTGTTCACCGGGGTCTCGGGGTCGGGCAAGAGCTCGCTGGTGTTCGGCACCATCGCCGCGGAGTCACGTCGCCTGATCGACGAGACCTACTCCACCTTCGTCCAGGGGTTCATGCCCAACCTGCCGCGCCCCGAGGTCGACGTCATGGAGGGGCTCACGACGGCGATCCTGGTCGACCAGGAGCGGATGGGCGCCAACCCCCGCTCGACGCTGGGCACGGTCACGGACGCCAACGCGATGCTGCGCAGCCTGTTCAGCCGACTCGGCGAGCCCTACATCGGCGGGCCCACGGCGTTCTCGTTCAACATCCCGACCACCAAGGCCAGCGGGGTGATGACGGGTCCGAAGGGCGAGAAGAAGATCGTCAAGGACGCGGTCTACCTCGGAGGCATGTGCGCCGACTGCGAGGGTCGCGGGACCGTCTCCGACCTCGACCTCTCCGTGATCATCGACGAGTCCAAGTCGCTCAACGAGGGCGCCATCCTCGTGCCGGGCTACACGGCCGACGGCTGGATGGTCGCCACCTACGCCGAGTCGGGCTTCGTCGACCCGGACAAGGCGATCAAGGACTACTCGGAGCGCGAACGCCACGACCTGCTCTACAAGCAGACGACCAAGGTCAAGGCCAAGGGCATCAACGTCACCTACGACGGACTCATCCCCAAGATCCGCAAGTCGATGCTCAGCAAGGACGTCGACTCGCTGCAGCCGCACATCAAGGCGTTCGTCGAGCGCGCGGCGGTCTTCAAGACGTGCCCGACGTGCGACGGCACCCGGCTCAACGAGTCAGCGCGGTCGTCGAAGATCAAGGGGATCGACATCGGCGAGGCCTGCACGCTGCAGATCAGCGACCTGGCGGAGTGGCTGCGCGGTGTCGACGATCCCAGCGTCGCACCGCTGGTCGGGGCGCTGCTGCACCTGTGCGACTCGATGACCGAGATCGGGCTGGGCTACCTCTCGCTCGACCGGCCGTCCGGCACGCTCAGCGGGGGAGAGGCTCAGCGCACCAAGATGGTCCGTCATCTCGGCTCGGCGCTCACCGACGTCACCTACGTGTTCGACGAGCCCACGATCGGGCTCCACCCGCACGACATCGAGCGCATGAACAACCTGCTGCTCGAGCTGCGCGACAAGGGCAACACCGTCCTCGTCGTCGAGCACAAGCCCGAGACCATCGTGATCGCGGACCACGTCGTCGACATGGGACCTGGAGCCGGTACGGGCGGTGGCGAGGTCGTCTTCGAGGGCACCGTGGACGGGCTGCGGGGGAGTGGCACCCGCACCGGCGACCACCTGTCGTACCGCGCGTCGGTGAAGGACTCCGTACGCGAGCGCGACGGTGTGTTCGAGATCCGTGGCGCCAGCACCCACAACCTTCACGACGTCGATGTCGACGTCCCCGCCGGTGTGCTGACGGTCGTGACCGGAGTGGCCGGCTCGGGCAAGAGCTCGCTCATCCACGGCGCGCTCGCGGGTCGCGACGGTGTCGTCACGGTGGACCAGGGTGCGATCAAGGGATCCCGCCGCAGCAACCCCGCGACGTACACCGGCCTGCTCGAACCCATCCGGAAGGCGTTCGCCAAGGCGAACGGCGTCAAGCCGGCCCTGTTCAGCGCCAACTCCGAGGGCGCGTGCCCGTCGTGCAAGGGCGCCGGTGTCATCATCACCGAGCTGGGCTTCATGGACACCGTGTCGACCCCGTGCGAGGACTGCGGCGGCAAGCGGTTCCAGGCCGCCGTGCTGGAGCTCCGCCTGGGCGGGCTCAACATCGCCGAGGTCCTCGACCTGCCGGTCGCCGAGGCGCACGCGTTCTTCGCCGACGGTGAGGCCAAGACTCCCGCCGCTGCGTCGATCCTGTCACGGCTCGAGGATGTCGGGCTCGGCTACCTGCGGTTGGGCCAACCGCTCAACACGCTCTCCGGCGGTGAACGCCAGCGCGTCAAGCTGGCGATGCACATGAAGGAGAAGGGCGGCGTCTACATCCTCGACGAGCCGACCACCGGCCTCCACCTCGCCGACGTCGAGAACCTGCTCCGGCTGCTCGACCGACTGGTCGACTCGGGCAAGTCGGTGATCGTGATCGAGCACCACCAGGCCGTGATGGCCCACGCGGACTGGATCATCGACCTCGGCCCGGGCGCAGGACACGACGGCGGGCGGGTCGTCTTCGAGGGCACGCCCGCCGAGCTCGTGGCCGACCGCTCGACCGTCACCGGGCAGCATCTCGCGGAGTACGTGGGCGGCTGACTCCGGCCGGTCGGCCGGGCGGCCCGAGCTCGCCCCGGCATGCGCGGAGGGTGCTCAGGCGCCTTCCCACACGAAGCCGTCGGGGTCGGTGAACGCCGCGGAGTCGTTGACGATGGCCAACCGGTGCGACCCCTCGCCGTCGACCGGCACGCCTGCATCCTTCGACAGCGCCTTGCGCCCGTACAGACCGAGCTTCACGTGTCCCGCGGGTGCCTTGAACTCGACGTACTTCTTGCCGAAGCTCCGCTCGACGGTCAGACCGTGGTCGACGTAGAACTGCTTGCTCGCGGCGACGTCGGAGGCACCGATCAGCAGCACGACCTCGTCGATCTCCCGGACGGGGCGGCCCTTCTCCTTCTTCGACGGCGTCGCGGCCTTCCAGATCGCTCCGTCGGGCGCCTGCACCACTCCGCCGTAGCCCCAGAGGCTCTTGGCCGCGGGCTTGAGCACGGTGGCGCCGGCGTCGATCGCCGTGCCGAGATAGCTGTCGACGCTCGACGGCTGAGGCAGGACGAGCGAGAGCGTGTACGCACGGAATCCCGTCGTCGGCGCGTCGGAGGGTCGGACCGCGAGCAGGTCACCGAGCCCGAAGGCGTCCTCGTAGAACCGAGAGGCCGCCTCCGGCTCGGAGGCCTCGATGGTGATCGATGCGATGGAAGTCATGACTGCCCCTTCTCCTGATGTTCTCGTCGTCCGAGCGGACACGAGGTCGATGACTTCACGGTAGAAGTCGGGGGAGGGGCAGGGCTTCTCGATTCGTGATCGATGTCGTCGCCGGTCAGGCGCGGCCTGGCTGCGCGCTAAACCCGGGTGCGTCACCGCGTCACGAGCCCGTAGCCTCTGGCGGGTGCCGAGCACCGTTCGGCCGAGCGACAGGAGCCTGGGATGCCCGCAGCCCTCATCGAGGTGCGCCGCCAGTACACCGACGCGCAGGAGGTCGCCCTCATCGAGGCCGTGCACGGCGCTCTCGTGGCAGCCTTCCGCATCCCGTCCCAGGACCGCACCGTGCGCCTCGTCGCGCACGCACCGCACCGCTTCGCGTGCTCGCCGAGGCTCTCGGAGCCCGAGCGGTTCACCCTCGTGACAGTCGACTGCTTCGCGGGCCGGTCGGTGCAGGCGAAGCGAGACCTCTACCTCGAGATCGTCGACCGCCTCGTCGCGCTCGACATCCCGCGCGACCACGTCACGATCACCCTCCGAGAGGCTCCCGCGGAGAACTGGGGCATCCGCGGGGGTCGAGCGGCCTGCGACGTCGAGCTCGGGTTCAAGGTCGACGTCTGAGCCGCGGATGCCTCTCGCTCTGATCACCGGCGCCGCGCGCGCCAACAGCATCGCCGCCGGCATCGTCCCGAGACTGGCCGCCGACGGGTGGGACGTCGCGACCAGCGACGTCAGCGACGCCGACCACCCGTGCGACCTGTCGAGCCCGGCGGCTCCGCAGGAGCTGATCGACGACGTCGTACGACAGCGCGGCCCGATCACCGCTCTCGTCCTGAGCCACGCGTACGACGTCGAGACCGGTGTCCTCGACACCACTGCCGAGAGCTTCGACCACCACGTGGCGGTGAACGCGCGTGCCAGTCTCCTGCTGATCGCGGCGTTCGCGCGTCAGGTCCCTGATGATGGCGGCGCGGTCGTGGCGCTCACCAGCGACCACACCACCGGCAACCTTCCGTACGGGGCGTCGAAAGGGGCGCTCGACCGCATCGTGATCTCGGCTGCGCGCGAGCTCGGTCCACGTGGCATCTCCGCGAACGTCGTCAACCCCGGCCCGGTCGACACCGGCTGGATGGACGCAGAGACGCGCGACACGCTGACCGCGCACCAGCCGCTCGGGCGGCTCGGCACCCCGGCAGACATCGCCGGCGTGGTCGCGTTCCTCGTGGCACCGGAAGGGCGATGGGTGTCCGGCCAGCTCCTGAAGACCGACGGGGCGTTCTCCGCCCGCTACTGAGACGCGAAGAGCTGTGTCGTCATCGCTGGCCTCCCACCCTCGCGATCGGGACTTCTGAGACGTAGGCGAGAACGGCCGACAACGGCTCGGGCACTCGGTCAGGCTCCAGCGCCTCGACCAGCAGCGCCGCGTACAGCGCCTTGCGGCCCGACCTGACACCGAGGAATCGTCGGAGCACGAGCTCGCGGGTCCAGCTGCGCTGAGCGGGCATCCCGGCGAGGAGCCGCAACGACTGCGACTCGCCCGCGACGTCGATGACTGCCTCGACAGCGTCGACTCCCAGTGCCCGGATGAGCTCGTCCTCCAGGTCGACCGAGCACGCGAAGAAGCCCAGCTCCGTCAGCCGAGCACGCGAGGCAGCGGCGCTCAGCCCCGCCGCGACCAGACCGCGCTGGAGCGTGGACTCCTCCGGGGCGTCGTAGAGGCCGGCGAGCGGGATGCCCAACCCGTACGGCCCGTAGTGCGACGCGAACGCCCGCGTGTTGGTGACGCCTCCCATCGAGACGATCTCGACACCCTCGGTCGCGAGGTCACGCTGCTGGCGGGCCGCCAAGGTCTGCAGCGCGACCTGATCACTGTGGCCCTCGACCAGGACGACGACGCGTGGAGTGGTCACGCCGCCATTGAAGGCACGGGGGAGAGGTGGGTCAACCAGATTCCGGTGTGTCCGCCGTTCAGCGGGCCATGAGGGCGAAGACTCCCCAGCCGAGGTACTCACGCTGGTGGCCCGCGTAGCGCGCAGGCTCGGTCGTCAGCTCGGCCCGCACCTCCGACGCCAGCTCGTCGCCCGGGTTCTGGTCGAGCCAGCGGCGGAGGTTGAGCCACTGCGCCGCGGTGTACCGGTCCCAGCTGTCCTGATCGGCCAGCATCATCTCCACGACGTCGTACCCGAGGTCGCTGAACTGCTCGATCAACCCGGGGAGCGGCAGGAAGTCGGTGGGACTCGTGGCGTGGCAGGCCTCCACGGCGGCCTGGTCCGGCGGAGTCCGCCGCCAGTACGGCTCGCCGATCAGCATCACGCCTCCCGGGCGGAGGCTGCGGCTGAGCAGGTCAGCCGTGCCGGCGATGCCGTCGCCGATCCAGCTGGCCCCGACACAGGCGGCGAGGTCGACCGGTTCGTCCGCGACGTAGCCGGCGGCATCGCCGTGGACGAACTCCACCCGGTCAGCGACGCCGAGCTCGTGAGCGCGGGCCCGTGCCTCGTCGGTGAACACCGTGCTGATGTCCACGCCGGGGCCGGTGAACCCCAGGTCACGCGCCCAGGTGCACAGCATCTCGCCGGAGCCGCTCGCCAGGTCGAGTACCCGTGTCCCGGGTGCCAGGCGAAGCGCCTCGCCCAGCGCTGCGTACTTCGCAGGAGTCAGCGGGTTGTGGATGCGAAAGCCGCTCTCGCGGATGGTGAAGATCCGGGGAAGGTCCATGGTGGCGTCGATTCTGGCAGAGGCGAGCAGGCTGCCCGCGGGAGACGAGCAGGTCAGAAAGAGACGGTGCCTGCCTCTAGGGTCGGTCCGGTGAGCCTTCCTCCTCCCACCCGGCCTGCGCCCGCACGACCGACCGATCTCGATGTCGTCCGTGACTCGTACGACCGGGTCGCGGACAGCTACGTCCACCTGCTCGCCACCACGGGCATGGGTGACATCCGCACCACGCCGTGGCTGCGGGCCGCTGTCGACACGTTCGCCGACTCGGTCCACGGTCTCGGCCCTGTCCTCGACGTCGGCTGCGGTCCGGGGACCGTCACGGCCTACCTGCAGGAGCGCGGCCTCGACGTCTCGGGCGTGGACCTGTCACCTCGCATGATCGAGCACGCCGCACGCCTTCACCCCGGGTGCCGGTTCGCCGTCAGATCGGCCACCGAGCTCGACCTCGAGCCGGCTTCGCTCGGAGGCATCCTCGGATGGTGGTCGCTCTTCAATCTGCCGCGCGACGTCTTGGCGGGTGTCCTGGCGACCTTCCACGACGCCCTGGTGCCCGGCGGCCACGCGATCATCGCGACTCACGTCGGAGACGACGACGTGGCTCGGACCGAGGCGTACGGTGGCGTCCCGGTGACGTGGACGACGTACCAGTGGCGACCGGAACGGCTGACTGAGCTTCTCGACGACGTCGGGTTGCGCGTCGTTGCGGATCTCCGGCTGCCGGCTGAGGGCCAGCAGGGCCCGCTCGTCGTGCTCGTCGCCCGACGCGACACCTGATCCGTCAGCTAACTTCGCCCCATGAGCTTGGCGCAACGAATCGCGGCGCGGGGGAGCGAGTTCCTGCTCTTCGCACTGACGCCCCCTCGACTCACCGTCTCTACCGAGCGGGCGCAGGAGATCGCCGACGTGACCCAGAAGCGCCTGGCCCCGCTGCGGGTCGATGGTCTCGTCCTCTACGACATCGACGACGAGAGCGATCGCAACCCGGACGAGCGACCCTTTCCCTTCCTGCCCACGATGGACCCAGCCACGTTCCGGGCCCAGCACCTGAACGACTGGCACGCACCAGTCGTGGTGTACCGAGCAGTCAGCAAGTACCAGGAGAGCGGTCTCCAGGCGTGGCTGGAGTCCCAGGACGCCGACCAGGCATTGACGGTGTTCGTCGGCGCCTCGTCGCGGCACAAGCAGTCAGCGACCTCGCTGGTTCGTGCCCAGGAGCTGTGGGCGCAGACACGACCCGACGTACAGCTCGGGGGCGTCGCCATTCCAGAGCGACACACGCGCCGGGGCGAAGAGCATCTGCGCCTGATCGCGAAGCAGCAAGCCGGGTGCTCGTTCTTCGTCACGCAGGTCGTCTACGACGTCAACGCGGCGAAGGACCTCGTGTCCGACTACCGCTACGAGTGCGCCGCACGTGGCCTCGAGCCCGTGCCGATCGTGTTCACGTTCTCGGTGTGCGGCTCCGTCAAGACGTTGGAGTTCCTGCGGTGGCTCGGCGTCGACGTGCCTCGGTGGCTCCAGAACGACCTGCGCCACGCAGAGGACACGCTTCAGATGTCGTACGAGCAGTCGCTTGCAGCAGCAAGCGAGCTGATCCGATACTGCCGACGCATGGAGGTCCCGTTCGGGATCAACGTCGAGAGCGTCTCGATCCGTCTCGCCGAGATCGAGGCCTCGGTGAAGCTTGCCCAGCAGCTCGACCGGGAGCTTCGTCGCTAGAGAATTGGCGCGCCGATAAGCGACATTATGTCAATCCACGTTCCTTTCGGTCCGCGTTCGGGTCTTCAACGCGTGGTCTCGTACCTGGTCAGGAGCACGCCCTCGGGAAACCTCCGCGTCTCCACCAGGTTCAGGTTCACCCAGCTGTCCAGGGCCGTGAAGAACGGCGTGCCGCCGCCCACCAGGACCGGCGCGGTGACCAGCACGTACTCGTCGATCAGTCCGGCCCGCATGGCCGCCGCGGCGAGTGTCGCGCCGACGATGTCCATGGGCCCGCCATCCTCGGCCTTGAGCCGGGTGATCTCGCTGACAGCGTCGCCGGTGACCAAGCGGGTGTTCCAGTCGACCGGCCTGCTCGTCGAGGAGAACACCACCTTCGGCATGGCCCGCCAGCGACGGGCGTACTCGATCTCCGCCAGTGTGACGCCGGGCTGCTGGTCCGCGGTCGGCCAGTGGGAGCTCATCTCCTCCCACACCTTGCGCCCGTACAGCGCCAGGCCCGTCCCGCCGACCCGGTCGGACCACCACTGGAACAGCTCGTCGCTCGGCACGCTCCAGCCGAGGTCGTCCCCGGGCGCGGCGGTGTAGCCGTCCAGGCTCAGATTCATGGCAAAGGTCAGTTTCCGCACGGCGTCAGCCTCCCGCGACTCGGTACTCGGCGTACAGACCACCGCCGCGCAGATAACTCATCGGTCACACGGTCTGCTGCCGGGTCGGCACCTGACCACACCACTACCCCGCGTCGAGGTCTTACGCTCACGACGAGCCCACGATGTCGAGAACCGCGCACCCGCTCCGCTCTCCAGGTGAAGGGCTCGCACAACGCGGCCTACGAGACCAGGAGGTCACCATGCCGAAGTACCTGCTCCTCAAGCACTACAGCGGCGGCCCGGAGCCGCACCGTCCTGTTCCGCCGATGGACCAGTGGGCGCCCGAGGACGTCGAGGCGCACATGGCGTTCCAGTGGCACGTGAACGACATGCTGCAGAAGAACGGTGAGCTCGTCGACGCCCAGGCGCTCGTGCCGAGCCGCACCTGGGTGCGCTACGGCGGCCCGGACGCAGCGCCCGTCACCACGGACGGTCCGCACCCGGAGACCAGCGACCTCGTCGCCGGCTGGTTCATGATCGACGTCGAGTCTCACGACCGTGCGCTCGAGGTCGCGGCGTACGTCTCTTCCGAGCCCGGCCCTGGTGGTGACCCGCTGTACGAGTGGATCGACGTACGGGAGGTCATGACCCTCCCTCCGGCGGAGGACTGACCGGGTGCGAGACGAGCCTGCACGAGGGTTGGATGAGGGGGCGCTACGCGCCCTCATCCCCCGGGTGCTCGCCGGCCTCGTCCGCCGCGGCGAGGACTTCGACACCGCGGAGGACGCGCTCCAGGAGGCACTCGTGGAAGCGTCGCGGGTCTGGCCCGAGCACCCTCCGCGGGACCCGTTCGCGTGGCTGACGACCGTGTCGGTGCGGCGCCTCGTGGACGCCCGTCGTAGCGAGGCCGCCCGTCTCCGTCGCGAGGAGACCACGTACGCGCAGCCGCGGCCTGGCGGCACCGAGGCTGGGGACGACACGCTCTTCGTGCTCTTCTGCTGCTGCCACCCGGACCTGTCCGCCGCCTCGCAGGTGGCGCTGACGCTCCGTGCCGTGGGCGGCCTCACGACGCGCGAGATCGCCGATGCCTTCTACGTCCCGGAGGCGACGATGGCGCAGCGCATCAGCCGCGCGAAGCGCAGCCTGCGCGGGCGTCGGCTCGACCAGCCCGGTGACCTCGCCGTCGTGCTGCGCGTGCTGTACCTCGTCTACACCACCGGCCACACCGACCGGGTCGACCTGGCCACCGAGGCTATCCGGCTCACCCGCCAGCTCACGCTCGCCACCGACGAGCCCGAGGCACGCGGACTGCTCGCACTGATGCTGCTCAACCACGCTCGGCTGCCCGCGAGGATCGCCCCCGACGGCAGCATCGTGACGCTCGACCGGCAGGACCGCAGCCTGTGGGACGTCCGCGAGATCGCTGAAGGGGTTCGCGTCCTGCAGTCGACTCTCGCGGTGCGGACGGACGCCGCTCCCCCGGGCCGCTACCAGGTCGAGGCTGCGATCTCGGCCCTGCACGACGACGCCGCGTCCGCCGAGGAGACCGACTGGCCGCAGATCCTCGCGTGGTACGACGATCTCGTCGCGCTGCACGACGACCCAGTCCGCGAGCACCCCGCCGCCGTGCTCGGCCGCGCGATCGCGGTCGGCCACGTCCTCGGTGGAGCCGCCGGTCTGCGCGAGACGGATCGAGTGCGCGAGGTGATCGGAGACCGCCACCGATGGCACGCCGTGCGCGGACATCTGCACGAGCTCGAAGGAGACCTGCCCGCGGCCGCCTCGTCGTACGCGGAGGCGGCGCGGCTGGCCACGAACGTCGCGGAGCGCGACCACCTCGTACGCCAGGCCGCCCGTGTGCGGGCCCTCGATCGGAGCGGCTCGTCATGACGCGCGTCGAGCCGCCGCCCCGGCGCCAGGGCGACGGCTCACGGTGCTGACCACCCGGGTCCGAGCCAGCCCCTCAGTCCTGGTCTGCGATGTGCACGTCGTGGGGGCAGGGCGCGCCCGCACCGGTCTCGACGAGCGACTTGAGGCTCATGATGTACGTCGCCCACTTGGTGCTGCAGTGGTGCATGAACTCGACCGGCTCCTTCCAGCCGCGGTGCGCGAACATCAGGATCGTGTAGTCGCCCTCCTGACGGAGGTCCCAGTCGATCGTCGTCCCGACCCACTCCTCCGGCCCGTCGACGACCTTCCATCCGACGTGCTCGGACGACCGGAGGTCCTGGACCTCCATGTCGAAGCCGCCGAGCGGGAAGCGGAACTCGACCACTCCCCCGACGTCGTCGGGCTTCCCCGTCGTGTCCTCGGTCCACCAGCCGGCGAGCCCGTCGATCGTCGCGAGCGCGTCGTACACCTTCTCGGGCGACGTCGTCTCGACTCCGACCCTGTGCAAGATGTCCACCATCTTCTTTCCTCTCGTCGGTGCGCAGGGCGCACTGATCCGTCCCACCACGGTGTGCGGTGGGCTGTTCGTGGGTGACGACCGGGTTCAGACCTCCCGGTCGCGTTGGATCGCCTCGGCGATCCGCTTGATGCGCTGCAGTCGTGCTTCCCAGCTGGCCCCGACCGAGGCGAGCTGAGCGACGGCGCGGGCGAGCTGCGCCTCATCGACCTGGTAACGACGCTCGCGCCCGGCCGTCGTCCCGTGCACGAGTCCGGCGTGGTCCAGGACCTGCAGGTGCTTGGCCACCGCCTGTCGCGTGACGGGGAGCTGGTCGCTCAAGGACGTTGCCGTGCCTGGCCCGGACGCCAGCAACAGGTCGAGCATCCGGCGACGCGTGGGGTCGCCGACCGCCGACCAGAGCTCGTCGTCGACGTCCTCGGCAACCGCGAGGCTCATCGGCGCGTCTCCAGGGTCGCCACGTACGGCGCGATCCGCGCGAGGTAGAAGTCCCAACCCGTGACGTGCTCGTGGTACTGCTGCTCGAGGACGGCGGCCTCCCAGCCCATCTCGCGGAAGCCGGTCTCGGTCATCTTGAGCAGCGTGCCGCCGCCCTTCGGCGTGAGGTCGAACGTGACGAGCAACGAGTTGCCCTCCCCCGCGTCCTCGTCGGCCGGGTGCGTCCATCGGAACGAGAACGTCCGAGGCGGGTCCGCCTCCAGGACGGCGAAGGCGACGACGGTCCCGTCGGTGTCGCGGTCACCGAAGACGATCTCCCCCTGCGAGCCGGGCCTGACCTCGTACGCCGCGTCGTCCGGCCACCACTGCTTCACATGGTCGGGACTGCTCACGACCTCGAAGACGATCTCGGGCGACGCGTCGACGTAGATCTCGCGCTCGATGGTTCCGAACTCCATGACATCCTCCTGCAACCTTTGGTTGCGTATGAGGCTAGCCCACCCCGCGTCCAATCGCAACCATCGGTTGCGCATTGATCGGAGAAGGCGGCGCTCCTGGTGTCACAGGAGTCGCGCGACCGGTGTCTTCATGCCGAGAGCAAGCCACCTCAGGAGGAGACATGACCAGCACGACACGCGTCCCCGAGACCGAGATCACCGGGCTGTACGGGGCGCTGCTCAAGACGATGGCCCGCAGGATGCTCGGAAAGGTGCCGGAGTCGACGGGGGTGATGTGGCACCACCGCACCGCGTTCAAGGACATGATGGGATTCGGGCGCAAGGTCGAGAAGTGGGACGCCCTCGACCCGCAGCTCGCCTCGTACGCCAGCATGGCCGCGGCCGGCGCGATCGGGTGCAGCTTCTGCCTCGACCTGCACTACTTCATGAGCCACAACAAGGGACTCGACGAGGCCAAGGCTCGCGAGGTCCCGCGGTGGCGCGAGTCCGATGTGTTCACGCCCCTCGAACGCCGGGTGATGGAGTACGCCGAGGCGATGTGCCAGACCCCGCTCGCCGTCACCGACGAGATGTCGGCTGCACTCCTGGACGAGCTCGGCCCCGCGGGGCTGATCGAGCTCACCGGCAGGGTCGGGACGATGAACCTCACCGCCCGCGCGAACGTGGCCCTCGGCATCCGCTCGGAGGAGTTCGCCGAGTCCTGCGGTCTGCCCCCGCTCCCCCAGCCCGTCCAGGACGTAGTGTCGCCCGCATGAGCGACGACCCGTTCGTCACCCACCGCAGTCTCCTCTTCACGGTCGCGTACGAGATGCTCGGCTCCGCCGCCGACGCCGAGGACGTGGTGCAGGAGACCTGGCTGAGGTGGGCGGACGTCGACCAGTCCGACATCGCGAGCCCACGGGCGTACCTCGTCCGCATCGTCACCCGCCTGGCGCTCAACCGCCTCCGTACGCTGGCGCGTCGACGCGAGGACTACGTCGGCGAGTGGCTGCCCGAGCCGCTGCTGACCACCCCCGACGTCGCCGATGACGTCGAGCTCGCCGAGAGCGTCTCGATCGCGATGCTCACCGTCCTGGAGACGCTCGGCCCTGTCGAACGGGCGGTCTTCGTGCTCCGCGAGGTCTTCGAGACGCCGTACGACGAGATCGCCGAGGCGGTCGGCAGGACCTCGGCGTCCGTACGGCAGATCGCGCACCGTGCGCGCGAGCACGTCGCCGCGCGGCGCCCGCGCATGGAGGTCGGGCGCCGCGAGCAGCAGGAGGTCGTCGAACGGTTCCTCGCCGCGTTCGTCACGGGCGACGTCCAGGCACTGATGGACGTCCTCGCACCCGACGTCGTCGTGGTCTCCGACGGCGGTGGCCTCGTGCAGGCGGCGCGCAAGCCCATCATCGGCGCGGAGAAGTTCGCGAGGTTCTTCACGATCGCGCACTCCCGGCGACCCGCCCCGCTCACCGGCGAGCCGATCTGGCTCAACGGTGCGCCTGGCATCCGGCTCGAGCTCGGCGGGGTGCTCAGCGGCGCGATCAGCCTCACCGTCGAGGACGGGCGGATCACGAAGGCGTACGGGATCTGGAACCCCGAGAAGCTCGCGCGGCTCGACCGGGAGGCACTGCTCGTGCGCTAGCCAGACCACGCGCGCGGGGACTGTCACCCCGGGTAGGGCACCCGCTGTCGGGCGTCCTTCAGGGCGGTGGCCCACCAGTCGAGCTGCGCGAACATCCCCTTGGCGTACACGGCCGCCTGCTCGTCGTGCGGCAGACCGGCCTCGAGGTCGAAGTTCAGGTAGTAGTTCGGGAACGCCAGCCCGTCCCGGATCGTGACCGCGTGCAGCTCGGTGAGGACGTTCTCGAGGTGCAGCACGGCGTGACGTCCACCGGCCGCACCCCCATAGCTGACGAACGCGACCGGCTTGGCCGTCCACTGGCTGAAGTGCCAGTCGATCGCTGCCTTGAGCGACGCGGGATAGCTGTGGTTGTACTCAGGGGTCACGATGACGAACGCGTCGGCGGCCGCCAGGCGCTCCGTCAGCGCGGACATCCCGGCTGGGCGCGGGTAGGCGTCGCCGGCCAGCTTCGGGGACTCCGCCGGCAGCGCCAGCGGGACGTCGATCTCCGCCAGGTCGACGACGTCCACGTCGAATCCCCCGTGCTCCCGTGCCTGCTCGGCGGCCCACGACGCGACGACGGGGCCGAATCGCCCCTCTCGGACGCTTCCGACGAGGATGACAAGTCTGCTCTTCTCGCTCATGCAGCCAGCCTGGAACGCGTCGGCGGATGCAACCAGACCGCGCTCAGGCTGGCCCTGGCAGGGCCACGCTCGCCGCCGTGGAACCTGCACGCCACGCCGTACTGTGGGCGCATGAGCACGCCCCTCGGCGACTTCGTCCGCGCACGTCGCGACGCCACCTCGCCCGAGTCCCTCGGTCTCACCCCGGTCGGCAGGCGCCGGGCCCCCGGCCTTCGCCGCATGGAGCTGGCCGCGCTGGCCGGCATCAGCGTCGAGTACCTCACCCGCATCGAGCAGGGTCGCGACCGCAACCCGTCCATCCAGGTCGTGCACGCTCTCGCCGAGGCCCTCCGCCTCGACGTCGACGACCGTGAACACCTGCGCAACCTCACGAAGGCGACCTCCGGCGAGTGCGTCAGCGTGGTCCCGCACCGGACCTCGGTCCGACCTGCGGTCCAGGCGATCCTCGACCAGCTCGAGCCGGGCGCCGCCGCCGTCGTCAACCGGATCGGCGACATCCTCGCTCTGACCACGGGTTTCGACCAGCTCGTACGCCCGCTCGGCGTGCTCGACACGCACGAACCGAACCTCACGCGATACGTGTTCACCGACGAGCGAGCCCGACGCGCCTTCCCCGAGTGGGACCGGATCGCCGACGAGCGCGTGGCCGAGCTCTGGCGCGGCCCGTCGACCGACCGCTCCCGGGCGTTCGTCTCGGAGATGACCGTCACGGTCGGTGACGCGTTCACCCGCCGACTCGAGCGCCATGCCTCGCTGGCGCGCCAGGCGCAGCGCTGGACCCATCCGTCGGCAGGCGAGCTGCGCCTCGACTGCGAGATCCTCGACCTCCCCGTCGCTGACGGGCAGCAGATCATGGTGCTGGTGCCGGCGGACGACGCGACGACGACCGCGCTCGAGTCGCTGCGCAGGCGCGGAGCCGGTTCGCTCCGCGCCGTCTGACGACCCGTCAGCACGAGGGGATGCCCACGCAAGCGCGGGTATCCCGGGACCCGACCCGGTCTACAGTCGGCAGATGGGACTCGATGCCGACTACCCCGCGGTGGTGACGACCGTGCCGCACCGTGTACCGGTCTGGGACGGCGCGCGACACGTCATCGCCCACCTCGAACCACCCGACGGACCGGGCTCGCACGCGAACGTCACCTGCTGGATCGACCGGTCCAACGGCCGGTGGTACCGCACGCTGTCCACCTTCGGCCTTCCGGCGGGCTCCTTCGCGTACGTCTCGGCCGAGCTCACGACCGTGTTCCACGGGGGCGACCGGTTCCCGTTGCACGAGTGCGCCGCCACGACGGACACACCTGGGAGCCGTTGGCGGCTCAATCCCGCGATCGTGGCCACGATCCTCGCCGGCACCGCTCTGGCCGGCGCGGCAGCCCTGAAGGTACGCCGCCGCCGCGTCCGACCGCCCGGCCCGCCGGTTCCCCCGGAGCCGCCTGAGACCCCGCACGGGATCGGCTGACGCTCAGCCGTTGAAGGTCGCCGGGTCCGGCCCCGTGCGCCGACCGGCCTCCAGACCGTCGATGCGCGTCACCTCGTCCGAGGTCAGCGTGAAGTCGGTGATGGCGAGATTCTCCGCGATCCGCGACGGCGTGACGGACTTCGGGATCACGACGCGGCCCTGCTCGAGGTGCCAGCGCAGCACCACCTGCGCGGGGGTCCGGCCGTGTGCCGCGGCGATCTCGGCGACGACCGGGTCGCCGAGCACCCCTGCCTGTGCGAGCGGGCTCCACGCCTCGGTCACGATCCCGTGCAGGGCGCCGGCGTCCTGGACGCTGCGCTGCTGGAGCTCGGGGTGCACCTCGATCTGGTTCACCGCGGGCACCGGACCGCCGAGGGCGATGATGGCGTCGAGATGCTCGGGGAGGAAGTTCGAGACACCGATCGACCGCGTGAGGCCCGAGGCGCGCAGCTCCTCGAACGCCTCCCATGTCTCGGCGAACAGGCCGCGGCCCGGGGCCGGCCAGTGGATCAGGTAGAGGTCGACCCGGTCGAGGCCGAGGCGCTCCAGACTGGCCTCGAGGGCGGGGCGGGCGTTGTCGCGCCCCTGGTCGGTGTTCCACAGCTTCGTGGTGACGAAGAGGTCGTCCCGCGCGAGCCCGGACTGCGCGAGTGCCTGACCGACGCCCGTCTCGTTGCGGTAGGCCGCGGCCGTGTCGATGCTGCGGTAGCCGGCCTCCAGGGCCGAGCTGACCGCTGCCGTCGTCTCCGCGCCGGGGACCTGGAAGACGCCGAATCCGATCTGCGGCATGGTGACGCCGTCGTTGAGAGTCACGGTGGGGATGGTCATGCGATTCCTTCTGTCGAGAGCTGGTGGGAAGACGTCGGGTGTAGTGGGGCGAGCTTCTCCTGTCGGACGGTACGACGCGCTCCGGCCGCCGCGCCCGCCATGACGATCAGCGCGAGGGACGTGATCACGGCCCCCGCCCAGATCGGCGACGTGTATCCGAGCCCGGCGGTGATCGTCACGCCGCCGATCCACGCCCCCAGCGCGTTGCCGAGATTGAACGCCGCGATGTTGGCCCCGGAGGCGAGCGACGGCGCGTGCACCGCGTACCGCATGATCCGGGTCTGGAGGCCCGGGACGGTGGCGAACCCGAGGCCACCCATGAGAAACACCGTGACCGTCGTCGCGGTCCGGCTCTGCGCCGTCAGCGCGAACGCCACGAGCACGGCGACCAGCCCGGCGAGCACGACCAGCAGGGTCGCGTCGATCGCCCTGTCGGCGAACCGTCCGCCGAGGACGTTGCCGACCAGGAGCCCGAGCCCGAACAGCACCAGGAGCCACGGTACGGACGAGGATGCGAAACCTGAGACCTCCGTCAGGGTGTATGCGATGTAGGTGAAAGCGCCGAACATGCCGCCGAACCCCAGGACGGTGACGACGAGCGACAACCACACCTGGCCGCTGCGGAAGGCGTGGAACTCCTCCCGCAGGCGCGTGGGCACATGACTTCTGCGGTCGTCCGGCACGAGGGCGAGGACGCCCAGGAAGGCGACCACGCCGATCACCGTGATCGCCCAGAAGGTCGAGCGCCACCCGAGCTGCTGGCCGAGGAAGGTCCCGAACGGCACACCGAAGACGTTCGCGGCGGTGAGGCCGGTGAACATGATCGCGACGGCGCCCGCCTTCTTCTCTGCGGGCACGAAGCTGGCCGCGACGACCGCGCCGATCCCGAAGAACGCCCCGTGGCACAAGGCGGCGATGACGCGCCCTGCAAGCATCACCTCGTACGACGGGGCGAGAGCCGACGTCATGTTCCCGGCGACGAACAGCACGAGCAGCCCGAGCAGCACGCGCCTGCGCGGTAGACGCGTCGTGGCGGCGGTCAGGCCCAGCGCCCCCACGACGACGCTCAACGCGTAGCCCGTGATGAGCCATCCTGCCGCCGCCTCGCTGACTCCGAAGTCGGTGGCGACCTCGGGCAGCAGGCCCATGATGACGAACTCCGTGAGGCCGATGCCGAACCCGCCCAGGGCGAGCGCGATCAGTCCTGCAGGCATCTCTGATTCCTTGCTGGTGGAGCCGGTATGGACCGCGTACGCTGGTAGTTGCACACGCGCACTATTGACGATTGCACGCAGCAATAGGCCGCGCAAGCAACTATCTAGGTGAGGTGGCACACATGGGCATCTCCGACGACGCCGTCGAGGTCCGGTCCCAGGGCTGGCGCACGCTGGCGTCGCTCCACGCTCTGATCGAGACCGAGCTCGAGCGTCAGCTCAGCGCGCAGGTGGGTCTCTCCGTCGTGGAGTTCACCGTGATGGACGCCCTCGGCCGGCAGGACGGCTGGCACATGAGGATGCAGCAGCTCTCCCGCGCCGCGGCCCTCTCCCCCTCCGCGACCACCCGCCTCGTCAACCGGCTCGAGGACCGCGGCATCCTCACGCGGATCCTGTGCGCCGACGACCGTCGCGGCATCTACACCGAGCTGACACCACAAGGGCGAGCGCTCCTCGAGAAGGCGCGGCCCGTCCACGACGAGGTGCTCGAACGCACCCTGGAGGACGCCCGCGCGGTGCCGGAGCTCAAGACCCTCGTCGACGTGGTCGGCGGCCTGGTGGCGCCCGTCCACTGACCTGCGCAGGCGGGCGTCAGCCGTCGATCTGTGCCCGTCGGGCAGCGACGATCCGCGCGGCCAGGCCCGTCGGGAGCGGCTCCTCCTCCTGGAACCGGATCGTCCCCTTCGCCGTGTCGAAGCCGTCGAGATCCTTCTCGAACTGCGCCACGACGTCGCTGCTGAACGGGAACAGCGACAGGTGCTTCTTCGTCGCCATCACGCTCACGAGCGGCTTGCCGCGGTAGACGAGCGCCGGCATCCCGTACCCCTTGCCCTGCTCCGCCTCAGGGACGGCTTCGGCCGCCGCGGCGTACAAGGCAGCGATCACCGTGCGGCGCGGCTCCTCGAGCTCGGACACGTAGTCGTCGACGGTCCCCATCGGTTCAGGGTAGGGCGCTCACGACGCTCGCGCCCGACGGCTTCGAAACCCACCATCACTGTGGACGAGCTCACGTTCCGCCCGTGGCGACCGATCGACGTTTCTGCGCTCGCCTCGGCGCGAGGACGTGGCGTCGCCACCCGCGCCGTACGCGCCGCGGCGTCACGGCTGCTCCACGACGTCGGCTTCCACCGGCTCGAGATCGAGCACTCGACCGCGAACCCCGCCTCGTGCCGCGTCGCGACCCATGCGGGGTTCCCGCTCGAGGGGACGCGGCGCTCGGCCGCCCTGCACGCCGACGGGGGGCACGACATGCACGTTCACGCCCGTCTGGCCGCCGAGCAGACCCTCAGCTGAGGAACGCCTCCACGGTCGCGACGAAGGCGTTCGCGTCGTCCAGCCACGGGTAGTGCCCCGCCCCGGGCTGCACCACCAGACGTGAGCCGGGGAAGACTGCGGCGACGTCCCGCATCGCCGATGGCGGGGAGTTCAGGTCGACCTCTCCGGCGAGCACGAGGACAGGGCGGTCGAACGAGGCCAGCGCCGTACGTGTGGCTCGTGGTGCGAACGCCCCGTCGGCCACGAACGCGTCGACGACGTCGGCGGCAGCGCGTCGCTGCCCCTGCGCAGCGTGGTGAGCCTGGGCCGCAGCATCCCAGCGCCCGTGCCAGAACGGCTCGACGGCGTGGCGCGGATCTGGCCCCGCCGTGCCGGCCAGCACGTCCTCGAGCGCACGGAACGCCTCGGCGAACCACGGCTCGCCCTGCCGCAGACGCGCCGTCTGCACCCGCTGCGCCGCTGAGACCGTGACACCGAGCGCCATGGTGCTCGGCGTGATCAGGAGGAGCCGGTCGACGCGTCCGGGATGGCGCTCCGCGTAGCGTACGGCCACATTCGCTCCGGCCGAGTGCCCGAGAAGGTCGAGCCGCTCGAGCTCAAGATGCTCGCGGAGCGCCTCGACGTCGTCGACCTGACGGTCGCAGCGGTACGAGGCCGGATCATCGGGAACCGCCGACGCCCCGGTCCCTCGCGGGTCGAGGAGGATCAGCTGTCGGTGCGTGGCGAGCCCACCGAGGTCGCCGAGGTACTCGGAGTCCAGCATGGGGCCGCCCGGGACGCAGACCAGCGGGTCACCGTTGCCCGACGCGTGGAAGGCGAGCGAGGTCCCGTCGAACGCGGTGAAGGAGCCCATGGGCACGAGTCTCCCAGCGCGGCTTGCCCTCGTCCCGTCAGGCCGTCGAGACTTGCCGCCTATGCCTTCCCAAGAATCCGACCGCGCCCTCGCTCTCGGGACCGCCCTCGTCGCGGTGCACGACGAGCTGCGGACCCACCTCGACCGACTCGTCGACGCCTTCGACTCTCCCGATTCCGACAGCGCCGCTCCCCTGCTCCCCCGCTCGCTCCGCCAGCACTGCCTCGCGTTCTGCACCGCCGTCACGCAGCACCACTCGAGCGAGGACCGCACCGCCTTCCCAGCGCTCGCCGCGGTCGTTCCCGAGCTGGCACCCGTGCTCGCCGAGCTGGAGCACGACCACACGTTGGTGGCTCACCTTCTCGGGCGGATCGAGCACCTGGCGTCCGAGGCCGCGGATGCCGATCACTCAGCCCACGAACGCCTCCGCGGCGAGGTCGCCGGCCTCGCCTCCGTGCTCGAGTCGCACCTTCGCTGGGAGGAACGCCGGATCGTCGACGCGCTCGGCCGACTCGACGGCGCGACCCTCCCCGCGGCAGAGATGTTCGGATGGGCGCCGAAGTGAGCCACCGCCTCAGCGCGCGGCGCCGCCGAAGAACACCTGGACCTCCGTGAGCCGGCCGTCCACGACGGTGAGGAGCTCCGCGTTACGGAACGTGCCGCCGTCACGGACGTCGTACTCGTAGACCATCACCACGTCCTCGGCCCCTACCTCCACGACGTGCAGCAGCTCCTGGCGCGTGAAGCGGTCGGCGGTCGGGAAGCACCGCTCGAAGTACGCCGCGCGGTCGATGTGGTCGTCCTGCGGGCTCGTGAACACGAAGTCCGGAGCAATGAGCGCTTCCGCCGTCGCGCGGTCCTGAGCACGGTACGAGTCGAACATCTGCTGGGCCGTCTGCGCCCGCTCGGCTCCGGTCGCCATGGTGCACCTCCGGTGGGAGTCGGTCTGCTCGTACGACCGCATCCGCGCGCGGGACTCATCGACGCCTTGCGGACGCACCGCCGGGCAGCGATCCTGAGCGCCTGTCCCCTCGTCGCGATCGGAGGCCCGGTGGTCGTCAGCGCGGCACCTCCCACGGTGGCCCGGCACGGCGTCGTCGCACGCCTGCTGCACTGGGTGACGGTGCTCGCCCTGGTGGCCCAGCTCCTCGTCGGCTACACCATGACCGGCGGCGGAGGGCCGCTCGACGGCTGGGTGGACAGCGCGTACGACGGTGACGAGGACCTCCTGCTGCCGCTGCACATGGCGCTCGGGCTCGCCATCCTCGCTCTCGCCGTGGTGCGCCTCGCCTGGCGCCTCATCACCACGTTGCCGCCGTGGCCGCCGACTCTCACACCCCGCGAGCGGCGGTTCGCCACCGTGGTGGAGCGCTCCCTCTACGCGCTGCTGTTCGTCGTCCCGCTGACGGGCCTGGCGCTGGTGCTCGGCTCCGGCGAGGACTTCGAGACCAGCGACAAGGGCGAGTGGCAGGCGCCGTGGTCGTTCGCCGACGACGACACCCTGGTCGCGCTGCACGTGGCGAGCCACCTCGTGCTGTATGCGGCGATCGCCCTCCACGTCGGCTTCGCGCTCAAGCACCAGCTCGTCGACCGCGACCGCTTCCTCCGACGGATGCTCTGAGCCCCCGCGTCAGGCGTCGGCGCCGCCGTCGCGAGCACGCTCGCCGAACGTGCCTTCGGTCACCCGCGCGTACGACGCCGCCACGATCTGCTCCAGCACGTCGAGGTCGACCGCCTCGAGGTCCTTGATGTACAGGCACCCGACACCGGTGCTGTGGGGACCGAGCCGCGCGAGCTCAGCGGCGTACGTGTCGACGCCGTCCGCCAGGTAGATCGTCGTGGCGGCCTTGCGGGGTGCGAAGCCCGCCGCCGGCGCGTCGCCCTCCCTGCCGCTCGCGTACCGGTAGTGGTAGCTACCGAAGGCGACGATCGTCGCCCACATCGTGGGCTCCTCCCCCGTGACCCGCGCCATCATCGCCAGAAGCGTCTCCGCGTCGCGCCGTCGCTTGGCGGGCGTCACCGCGGCGAGGTGCTCGTCGACCGACCGGCCGCTCATGCCGGTCGCCCGAGCGCAGCGGCGTACACGTCGGTGTCGACGTTGCCGCCGGTGACGACGACGCCGATCGTACGGCCCTGGTTGCGGGCCCGGTCCTGCGCGGCGGCGGCCGTGGCAGCGGCTCCGGCCCCCTCGGCGACGTTGTGTGTCGCGCGGAACAGCAGCCGCATCGCATCCGCGACCTCCTCGTCGCTCACCACGACGAGTCGCGAGACCCCGTCCCGGATGAGCGCGAGAGCCTCCGAGACGGGGGTGCGGCAGGCCATCCCGTCGGCGATCTGCGTCGTCACGGGCGAGGACACCAGCGTCCCGGCGGTTAGGGAGTCCGCGTACGCCGTCGCACCCGCCGAGACGACGCCGACGACCTCGACGGGGTGCCGGAGTGCCGCCTTGGCAGCGAGCATGCCGCACACCCCGGAGCCCAGGCCGATCGGCACGTAGACCACGTCGAGGTCCGGCACCGCCGTCAACAGCTCCATCGCGTACGTCCCTGCGCCGGCCACCAGCCACGGGTGGAAGTTCGGCGCGAGCGCGATCCCGCGTTCGTCTGCCATCCGGGCGGCGTGCTCGAGCGACTCCTGGAAGTCGTCGCCGTACTCGACCAGATCGGCACCGAGCGCCTGCATGGCGGCGTTCTTCTCACGGCTGTTGCCCCGCGGCACGACGACGGTCGCCGGGATCCCGTGCTGCGCCGCGGCGAACGCCAGTGCCTGGCCGTGGTTGCCACGCGTCGCCGACACGACGCCGGCCGGCAGCTCCCCGCTGCGCGCCAACCGGTCGAAGTAGACCAGCGCACTGCGTGCCTTGAAGGCGCCGAGCGGCGTGTGGTTCTCGTGCTTGACCCAGGCGGTGGTCCCCAAGGCCTGGGACAGCAGCGGCCACACCTGCTGCGGCGTGGCGGCAAACACCTGACGGACCGTGCGTGTGGCGTCGAGGAGGTCGGCGTGGTCGGGAAGCCCTGAAGCGGTCGGTACGGCGTACGTGTCGGTCATCTTGCCGAGTCTGCCACCGCGCACCGATGAGTTCGCCCGTCCTGCACCGTCATCTCCAGGAGCAACCGCACCTGAGGAGGGTCCATGCGCACTGTGTACGCGTTCTTGCTGACGTCGGTGGACGGATACCACGCCGACGCGGGAGGAGGCACCGAGTGGTTCGACATCGACGAGGAGTTCGAGGAGTACTCGCGCTCGCAGGAGGGCCAGATCGACACGATCGTGATGGGGCGCGTCACGTTCGAGATGATGGCCTCCTACTGGCCGACCCCAGAGGCGTACGCGGAGGACCCGGTCGTCGCCGGCTTCATGAACGACCTGCCCAAGGTGGTCGCGTCGCGCACCATGAGTGAGCATGCATGGGGCCCGACGACGTTCGTGCCGGACGGGATCGCCGAGCACGTCCGGTCGCTCAAGGAGAAGCCGGGCAAGGACATCGCCATCTTCGGCAGCTCGACCCTCGTCGCCGAGCTGCTCCCGACCGGCGTCGTGGACGAGGTGCGGATCATCGTGAACCCGGTCGCGCTCGGGCAGGGCCAGAGCGTGCTCGGCGGGCTCGCCGGACCGGTGCCGCTGAGGCGAACGGGGCTGCGGGAGTTCGACGGCGGCAACGTGCTCCTCACCTACGCACCGGTGCTCGACTGACGGCGCAGATCAGACGGCGATGCTGACGGGGAACGTCGCGACCCAGGCGATCGCGCCGACGAGCACCACGTAGCCGGCGACGATCATGACCGTCTGCAGGCGCCGGTTGCCGATCTTCGTGCTCATGCCGGCGAAGAACAGTGCGACCGCGTACAGGACGACCGTCAGCACGTAGTTGCCCGCCCGCTGGATGTCCTCCCGTACCTCCGCAGCCGACGCGTCGGCCTCGCGGTCGAGCTGGTCGGCCTTCGCGCTCGCCGCCACGTCGTACTCGGGCATCGCGAACGGTGTCGGCGGCGCCGCCCGGTCGGTGAACGGGTCCGTCGCCTTCCACGCCTCGAACGCAGGTTGGAACTCCGGCCGGAACCTGGCCTCGTAGAACGCCGCCAGCTCCGGCTCCCCAGTACGGTCCGCGTCGACCCAGGCGATGAACGTCGCCACGTCGATCTCGTTCTGGGCCTCCGCCAACCCCTGCTCGCGAGCGGCCTCGAACCGGATCGCACTCGTACGGCTCGCAGCCTCGGCCTGCTCGCCGTGCCAGCGGGCGGCCTGATAGCTGCTCCAGGACGTCGCGACCGCCGCGACCACGAGGAGGACCGTGACCACGAGGTCGCGGAACACGGTGCCCCGCTCGCGGGACGGCTCAGCGTGCTCGGCCATCGCCGTCGCACGGGATCGTCGGGTCGACACCGGCGACCACGAGGGCGGCGTCCACGAGGCGCAGGGAGCGCTCCATCGCGGTGGGCTCGAGCCTGCCCACACCGTCGCCGTGGGGGTTGTCGAAGAAGACGAGCAGGAGCAGCAGGAGGGTGATGACGAACGTGACGCTCCCCATCAGCATCGCCTGGGTCCGTGCTCGCTCGGCCCGGTCGGCGAAGAACAGCATGTACGCGAAGATCACCGCCGCGATGACGAACAGGCCCAACCAGATGGGCAGCGGCACCACGCCTTCGACGCCGTGGACCCGGTCGATCCGCGCCTCCTCCCGCGCGCCGGTCTGATCCATCCACCGGTCGTACGCCGACTGCTCGGCCGCCGTCTCCGGCTCGTACGCCCGCATCGTCCTGAACAGCTCGGCCCCCCAGGGGTTGAAGGCGTCGCCGAGGGTGCCCGCGTCCATCGCCGGCCACTCCGTCCCGATGACCGACCGCGCATAGCAGATCAGCATGCCCGTGAGCTCCTCACCGATCTCCGGCGGAAGGAACTGGGCGGTCTCCACCTGCTGGACGACGGCCAGCGCCTCGGTCTCAGCACCGGTGCGCGAGGCGTCGTACGACTCGAAGGCGAGGAAGATGATGAAGCCGAGGATGACCGCGAACCCCGTCGCGAGAACGCCGAAGACCCCCGAGGCGCGATCCCCGTCGGAGAAGTAGCTGCCCTCCGGCGCGCGCTTGCGGACGACGAGCATGACGGTGACCGTCAGGGCGGTCACCGCCACCACGAAGAGCACGCCGATGACCACGTTCACGCTGATGCCCCCTCACTCCTCGGCCCTCACATCGTCCGACGTCGGTCCGCACACGGCATCACCCCCGGAGGATGACCCCGGTTAGCCTGGAGACGGAGGTGTGACCGTGAGTGACCGCGACCGCCGCGCCGACAGCGCCCGTACCAACCGCACCGCCCGCATCGACCCGGAGACGCTCGCCGTTCAGAAGGCGTCGTACGTCGACCAGCAGATCCGCGCCGCGATGGCCCGGGGCGAGTTCGACGACCTGCCGCTCCACGGCAAGCCGATCCCGGGCCTCGGCGACACCCACGACCCGGACTGGTGGGTGAAGCGGCTGATCGACCGCGAGCAGATCAGCGGCGTCCTCCCGGAGGCGCTGCAGCTCCGCAAGGACGATGCAGACCTTGACGCGGCACTCGACCGTCTGCCCACAGAGGCGGCGGTCCGCGACGCCGTCGCGGCCTTCAACAGCCGTGTCGTGGAGGCGCGTCGCCAGCTGCGCGGCGGGCCCCCGGTGATCACACCCACCCGGGACGTGGACGTCGAGGCCGAGCGCTGGTCGCAGCGTCGACGGGCACGGCGGAGCGCTTGAGAGGACCCTCAGGGGTCATCGCTAGGCTCTACGCGTGAGTGACATCGGAGGGATCGCCGGCTTCGCAGCCGACCTGATGGACTGGCTCGGCGCGCCCGGGGCCGGGCTGGCCGTCGCGCTGGAGAACATCTTCCCTCCGATCCCCAGCGAGGTGATCCTCCCGCTCGCCGGCTTCACCGCCAGCGTCGGCGACATGAACCTCGCCGCCGCCCTGGTCTGCACCACCATCGGCTCGATCGTCGGCGCGCTCGCCCTCTACTGGATCGGGCAGTGGTTCGGACGCGACCGCCTGTACGCCGTGGTGGCCCGGATGCCGCTCGTGAAGGTCACCGACGTCGAGAAGACGGAGGCGTGGTTCGCCAAGCACGGCACCAAGGCGGTCTTCTTCGGGCGGTTCGTGCCGATCTTCCGCAGCCTCATCTCGATCCCGGCCGGCCTCGAACGCATGCCGCTGCGGGTGTTCCTGACCTTGACCGCGCTAGGGAGCGCCATCTGGAACACGCTGTTCATCATGCTCGGCTACGGGCTGGGCAACCGCTGGGAGACGGTGAGCGACGTCGTCGGGACCTACTCGAAGATCGTCCTCGTGCTGGCCCTGGTCGCCATCGCCGCGTTCCTCGTCGTCCGGGTCATCCAGGTCCGCCGACGTCGCCAGGCGGGACTGCCCGAAGAGCCCTGACAGGCGTGGGGCCGTCAGGTGATGGACGCGATGTGCTCGATGAGGGCCGTGGTGGACACCGACGGCGTACGCGGGAAGTAGACGACCTCGCACAGCGACGAGAACTCGTCGAACCGGCCCTTCCAGTCGTCACCCATCGTCAGCACGTCCGCCTCGAACTTGCGGATGTAGTCGCCCTTGAGCTCCAGGCTCTCCTCGACGAAGACCTCGTCGACGCAGCGGAGCGCCGACACGATCTCGATCCGCTCCTCCTGGGAGAAGACCGGGGCACGGCCCTTCTTGCGCACGTTCAGGGCATCTGCGGAGACACCGACGACAAGTCGGTCGCCGAGCGAGGCTGCTCGCTCGAGGATGCGGACGTGCCCGACGTGGAAGACGTCGAACGTGCCGAAGGTGATCACCGTGCGCTCATTCACGCGGACGAGACTACCCGCCGGTCACCAGGCGGAGCGAGGCCGGTGCTCCCCCGGGTCAGGCGCTCCGCTGGCGTGCTCGCGTACGCAGGACCCACCACATCCCGACGACCGGGAGGACGAGCGGGACGTAGCCGTAACCGGCCCCGAAGTCGGACCACACCGTGGCGTCGGGAAACAGCTCGGGGTCGAGGACGGTGAGCGTGCCGACGACGAGGACGCCGACGAGCTCCACGCCGATCGCCACCGTGGCGACCTTCGACGACGTCGGGCCGCGCCGCGCGAGGGCGATCGTCGCGACGATGTAGACGGCCGCGGCGAACGCTGACAACAGGTACGCGAGCGGGGCCTCGTCGAAGTGCAGCACGAGCTGCACCAGCGAGCGGGCCGTGGCCGAGATCGCGAACACGGCGTAGACGGCCACGAGCACGCGGCCGAAGCCGGACCCGGTCTCGGCGGGTTGCTCAGGCATGTCCACCCCAGATCTGGACGAGCCGCGCGACCAGCACGGCGACGGTCAGCATCCCGACGACGACGACGCCGGTCCCCCACCGGGTCTTCTCAGCGACGCCCCACACGACCGCGGCGGGCGGGATCACGGCGCACGTGAGCAGGTAGCCGACGAACGTGACCCCCTCGACGTCGCGCGAGGTGCCGGCGAGGGCGACGCAGCCGGCCACGAGCTGCACCAGCACGAGGACCTCGAGCGCCGACGCCAGGTAGAAGAGCGGGTTGTCGACCGGCCTGTCACGGACGAGGAGGTACGCGGCGTACGCGGCGACCCCGACCGCGGCGAGCGCGACGAACCAGGCGAACCACAGGGACATCGGGCGGCCTCAGGCCTGCGGCGGACGGTAGGACGGGATACCGGTGAGGGCCTGCCCGATGATCAGCGTGTGCATCTCGGAGGTGCCCTCGTAGGTGAGGACGGACTCGAGGTTGTTCATGTGCCGGATCACCGGGTACTCGAGCGAGATGCCGTTCGCGCCGAGGATCGTGCGTGCCGTGCGGCAGATCTCCAGCGCCTCGCGCACGTTGTTGAGCTTGCCGTAGCTCACCTGCTCGGGACGCAGCCCGACCTTGTCCTTGCGGCGCCCCAGGTGCAGCGCGAGAAGGATGCCCTTGTTGAGCTCCAGCGACATGGTCGCGAGCTTCTCCTGCGTCAGCTGGAACGCCGCGATCGGCGCCCCGAACTGGGTCCGGGTGGCCGCGTAGTCACGCGCCGCGTCGTACGACGCACGAGCGGCGCCCATCGCCCCCCACACGATCCCGTAGCGGGCCTCGCTGAGGCACGACAGCGGCCCCTTGAGCCCGGTCACCTCGGGAAGCACGGCGTCGGCGGGAAGGCGTACGCCGTCGAGGACGAGCTCGGCCGTGACCGAGGCGCGCAGCGACAGCTTGTGCTTGATCGTGGTGCCGGTGAAGCCCGGTGTGTCCGTGGGTACGACGAAGCCACGCACCCCTCCGTCGGTCTGCGCCCACACGACGGCGACGTCGGCGATCGAGCCGTTCGTGATCCACATCTTCGAGCCGTTGAGGATCCAGTCACCCCCCGCGTCCTGCCGGGCGTTCGTGCGCATGCTCGCAGGGTCGGAACCAGCGTCGGGCTCGGTCAGGCCGAAGCAGCCGACCGCCTCGCCGGCGGCCATCCGCGGCAGCCAGGTCTGCTTCTGCTCCTCCGACCCGTACGCCCAGATCGCGAACATCGCGAGCGATCCCTGCACCGACACCATCGAGCGGATCCCGGAGTCGGCCGCCTCGAGCTCGAGACACGCGATGCCGTACGCCGTCGCGCTCGTCCCCGCGCAGCCGTAGCCCTCGAGGTGCATGCCGAGCAGGCCGAGCTTGCCGAACTCGCGCATCAGGTCCCGGGCGGGGAGGTCACCGGTCTCGAACCAACCCGCGACGTGCGGCTCGACCTCCGCGTCGAGCATCGCGCGGACGCTCTGCCGGATCGCCACCTCGTCGGCTTCGAGGAGGTCGTCGATCCCGAGCGGATCTGCAGGGTCGAGGGCCGGCGCCCGGTGCATCGTCATGATTCGATGCTAGACCTGGTGCTCCAGGCCCCCGGACCTAGGCTTGGGGCATGACCGCACCCACCTCGCGGCGTCGCGTCGTCGAATGGGTCGACGGCGTCTCGCGGGCGCACGAGGACCGGCTGATCGCCGAGGAGCCGCTGGAGATCCGCATCTCCGCACCCGGCTCGAGCGACCGCCGGCTCGGTGTGACCATGCGCACACCGGGACACGACTTCGAGCTCGCGGCGGGCCTCGTGCTCGCCGAGGGCGTCGTCAACAGCCGCGACGACCTCGCCGGGATCGCGTACTGCACCGATGCCGACCTGACCGACGCGCAGCGGTTCAACGTCGTGACCGTCGCTCTCACCGGTCCCCCGACCCGGACGTGGCAGGAGCGCTCGCTGCGCGCCACGTCGGCGTGCGGTGTCTGCGGGACGGACTCGCTGGACGAGGTCGAGACGCTCGTGGCGGGCCTGCCCGAGCGTCCGGTCGCTGTGGACGGCGCCTGGGAGCCGTTCGCGCTCGCCTCGCTGCCCGACGAGCTGCGGCGGCACCAGCGCCACTTCGACCGGACCGGAGGCGCCCACGCCGCCGGCCTCTTCAGGCCTGACGGCACGGTGGTGGTCGTCCGGGAGGACGTGGGCCGGCACAACGCGGTCGACAAGGCCGTCGGCCACTGTCTTCTGGAGGGCAGCCTCCGCGAGGGGCTCCCGACTGCCGGGCTGGCGCTGTGCACCAGCGGGCGGATCGGGTTCGAGATCGTGCAGAAGGCTGCGGTCGCGGGCGTGACGGCCGTGGTCGGGGTCGGTGCACCGACGACCCTTGCCGCGCGCCTGTGCGACAGGACGGGCCTCACGCTGGCCGGCTTCGCGCGCGACGGTCGCGTGGTCGTCTACGCGGACCCGACCCTCGACGCACCCTAGGGTGGGGCCGCATGGAGACGCCCCGCACCTTCCTCGCCGATGGAGATCACGCGGCCAGGAGGATCGGGTTCGGGGCGATGCAGCTGCCGACCTCGCCGGGAGCCGCCCGCGACGCCTCGACAGCCGTCCTTCGGCGCGCGGTCGCGCTGGGCGTGCCGCTCGTCGACACCGCACACCTCTACGGGTGGGGCGCCAACGAGGAGCTCGTCGCCGAGGCCCTGCACCCCTGGCCCAGCGAGGTGATGGTCGCCACCAAGGTCGGGGTGGTGCGCGACGCCGCGACCGGCGACTGGACGTACGACGGGCGACCGGAGTCGCTTCGTCGGCAGGTCGACGAGGGGCTGCGACGACTGCGGGTCGAGCAGATCGCGCTGCTTCAGCTGCACCGTGTCGATCCGGCAACACCTCTCGCTGACCAGGTCGGCGCGCTGGACGAGCTGCGGCGCGAGGGCAAGATCGCGCGGATCGGCCTGTCCGAGGTGAGCGTCGAGCAGCTTCAGGTGGCGCGAGACGTGGCCGACGTCGCGTCCGTCCAGAACCGCTACAGCGTCTTCGACCGGGAGTACGAACCCGTGCTCGCCGCCTGCGAGGCGGCCGGCGTCGCCTTCCTCCCGTGGAGGCCCGTCGCCGGGGCCGCGTCGGGATCGGCCGCTGCCACCGCCGTGGCGGCGATCGGCCGGGAGGTGGGCGCCACGCCCGCGCAGGTCGCGCTCGCCTGGCTGCTCGCGCACTCCGCCGCGCTCGTCCCCATCCCGGGGACGAAGCAGGTCGCGCATCTCGAGGAGAACGTCGCCGCCGGGCAGGTCACCCTCACCGGGGACCACCTCCGCCGACTCGATGCCCTCAACGACCTGCACGACCCCGGCCCGTCCTAGACTTCCCCCTCGTGCACACAGACTCGACCCGACCCCACGTCGTCATCGCGGCCGCGATGGGGGTCCATTCCGCCTACTACCGCGAGCTCGCAGCAGCGCTCGAGGCGATCGGCTGGAGCGCCTGCACGCTCGCCGCACGTGGGATCGACCGCGACACCGAGGCGCCGTCACGCCGCAACGACTGGGGGTACGCCCAGCTGGTCGCCGCGCTCGACGAGCACGCCTCGCGCATCCGGAGCCAGCACCCCGGCATCCCGGTCGTCGTCCTCGGGCACAGTCTGGGCGGTCAGGCGGCGCTCGGGTACGCACTGACCGGCGGGCAGGTCGACGGGCTCGTCCTCGCTGGCGCCTCGGAGCCGTACTACCGCCGCTACGGCAAGCGGTTCTGGGGGATCTGGGCTCTCGCCGCCGCGGTTCCGCCCGTGACGGCGCTCTACGGATACTGGCCCGCCTGGGGCTTCGGTGGTCCGCAGCCGCGCACGCTGATGCGTGAGTGGTCGCGCCTCGTCCGGCGGCGACGCTTCCCCTACCCGGCGGGCCGACTTCCCCGCGAGGTGCTCGACATCCCGACGTTCGTCCTGCAGGTCGAGGGGGATCAGCTGTCGGTGCCGCGAGCGGCACGCGCGCTGGTCCGGCCCGTCAAGGACGACGCCGTGACCTGGTGGGACTATCACCGCGATGCTGCGCCCGAGGGTGCGCGCATCGACCACCTCTCGTGGGCGAAGTCGCCGGGTCCTGCGGTCGACGCGCTCCAGGAGTGGTGGTCGCGCCGCCGCACGGGCGCCGACGCCGGCTGACGATCAGAACGCTCGGGGCCCGAGCGACCGAGCGGTGTCGGCGAACGCGCGGATCTCGGGGGTCTCACGCTCGGCGAGCCAGATCAGCGCCCACTCGGTGTCCGGCACGTCTGTGATGGGGACGTAGGTCACGCCCGGCATGGTGTAGTAGCGGCACACGTGGGCGTTCAGCGGTGTCACGCCGTCCCCCGCGGCGACCCGCGTCAGGACCTCGTGGAACGTCCGCACCCCGTGGCCGCGGATCACCGGCCGCCCGGCGGGCGTCCGGCGTGGCAGCATCGCCTGCTCCCAGTACCCCGGCGCCTCGGCGCCGATGTCGAACACCATCTCGTCGCCGAGCACCTCGATCGAGACCTCACCCTCCGTGGCGAGGGGATGGCTGCTCGGCACGGCGAGGACGCGACCTTCGGTCAGCACCCGCGGACCGACCCGCACATCAGGCTCGGACACCGGCAGCCAGGTCACCTGGACGTCGACCTCACCGCGCCGCAGCCTGCCGAACGGGTCGCTGAAGTGAAACTCACGGGGCTCCACGGAGCAGGTCGGGTGACGCGCGACGAACGCGTCGACGACCGGTCGCATGTGGTGGCCGACAGCCCCCATCGTGGCCAGCGTGAGGACACCGTTGGGCGTACTGGTGGACCGGCTCGCGAGTGCCAGGCCCGACTGGATGAGCTCGTACCCCTGACGCAGGTCGTCACGCAACCGTGCCCCGACCGGCGTCAGGCTCACCTGCCGGCTCGTCCGCTCGAACAGGACGGTGCCCATCCGGCGCTCCTGCTTCGCGATCGCCTGGCTGACCCGTGCCTGGGAGACGTTGAGGCGCTCGGCCGTACGCCCGAAGTGGAGCTCGTCGGCCAGGGTGAGGAAGATCTCGATGTCCCGCAGCTCCACCGCCGTACGACCTCCGCTCCGATCACCCGTGGGTTATCGATCCTGCCAAAAGGACGTGTTGGTCCCGACGCCGGCCCCGACGAGGCTGGAGCCATGAGACGCCTCACCTACCTCGTCGCCGTGTCCATCGACGGCTACATCGCCGGCCCCAGCGACGAGGTCGACTTCTTCCCCTCGTCCGACGCGTATGCGGCGTGGATGCTTGAGGAGTACCCCGACGTCCTCCCCTCCCTCGGCCGGACCCAGGTCGGGCTGACCGACGCCCCCAATCGCCACTTCGACACGGTCGTGATGGGCCGGCGGACGTACGAACCTGGGCTCGCCCTGGGCATGGCCAGCCCGTACCCGCACCTGCGCCAGTACGTGGTCTCCTCGACACAGGAGGAGCTCTCCGCCGACGTGACGATCGTGCGTGACGACCCGCTCGCCCTCGTACGCGGCCTCAAAGCCGAGGACGCTCCACTCGACGTCTACCTCGCCGGCGGTAGCAGGCTGGCTGCGACAGTGCTTCCGGAGATCGACCGGATCGTCGTCAAGCGCTACCCGGTGGTCGCCGGCGCGGGGATCTCCGCCTTTGGCGGCGCACCGTTCGCGCCGGTCTCCTTCGACCTGACCGACCTCACGACGTTCCCCGGGGGAAATGCCGTGCTCGTCTACGACCGGATCTGAGCCCGTGCGTGGTGACCCCTGCCCAGCCGATCGGTGGACCACGCCCGACCCGGTCGGGGGATGTGCCAGCAGCGGCGTACGCGATGGGATGGATGGATGACGACGACATCAGCGCCCGCGATCGAGGTGCGCGGACTGAGAAAGACGTACGGCCCGGTGGTGGCCGTCGACCACGTGGACCTCACCGTCGCCGAGGGTGAGATCTTCGGGGTGCTCGGTCCGAACGGCTCAGGCAAGAGCACGACGGTCGAGTGCATCGCGGGTCTGCGGCTCCCCGACGCGGGCACGGTCCGCATCCTCGGTCTCGATCCCGTCGCCGACCGTGACGCGGTGAAGCGCTCGGTCGGTGTGCAGCTGCAGAGCGCCGGACTCCAGCCCAAGCTGCGGGTCCGGGAGGCGCTCGACCTGTTCGCGTCGTTCTACGACGATCCACGCGACCCGCTCGAGCTCGCGACCCGCCTGGGCCTGGGCGAACGCCTCGACCATCCCTGGCGCAAGCTCTCCGGCGGTCAGCAGCAGCGGCTCGCGATCGCTCTGGCCCTCGTCGGGCGCCCCCGTGTCGCGCTCCTCGACGAGCTCAGCACCGGCCTCGACCCCCGGTCGCGACGCGACGTGTGGGAGCTCATCGAGGAGGTGCGCGCCGAGGGGACCACCATCCTGCTGGTCACTCACCTGATGGAGGAGGCGCAGCACCTGTGCGACCGCATCGCCCTGGTGGAGCGTGGACGGATCCTCGTGGTCGACACGCCCGACGGGTTGATCGGACGTACGGCGGCCCCGCTGGTCATGTCGTTCGTCCCGGGCGGAACCCTGGACCACGCCGCGCTCAACGATCTCGGCGGGGTGTCGGACGTGATGGAGCGGGGTGGCCGTCTCCAGGTCGCCTGCGACGACCGGGCAGTGCTCGTCGTGCTCGACTGGCTCCGCGACCACGGCGTGCGTCCCGAGCACCTCCGGATCACCGAGTCGTCGCTGGACGAGGCCTACCTCGACCTCATCACCGCAGATGACGCCGCAGACGACACCACCGGCGCGACCGACAAGGAGTCGATCCGATGAGCACCGCCACCTCCCCGGCCGTCGCGATGCTGCGCACGGAGGGCCGTCTCATGCTCCGCGAGCCCGGCGCGATGTTCTGGATCGTCTTCTTCCCGACGATCCTGCTCTGCGTCCTGGGGGCGATCCCCTCCTTCCGGGAGGTGAGCGACGACCTGGGCGGCGTCCGAGTCATCGACCTCTACGTCCCGATCGTCGTCCTGCTGTCGGCGATCATGGCGTCGTTGCAGTCCATGCCCGCGGTCATCTCGGGGTACCGCGAGAACCTGGTGCTGCGGCGCTACGCCACGACGCCGGCGCGACCGACGCAGATCCTCATGGCGCAGTGGGTGATCCACGGCGCAGGGATCCTCGCGGGGTCCATCCTCGCCGTCACGGTCGGCCGGCTCGTCTTCGACGTGTCGTTGCCAGGCTCCCCGATCGCGTACCTGGGGATCTTCGTCCTCGCGGTGCTGGCCAACCTGTCGACGGGCGGCCTGATCTCCGGACTCGCGCCGTCGACCAAGGCGTCGGCGGCGATCGGGACCGTGGTCTTCTTCCCGACGATGTTCACGGCAGGTGTGTGGGTGCCGGTCACCGTCCTGCCCGGCCTCCTGGGCGACGTCATCGCCCTGACGCCGAACGGAGCGGCAGCGCTCGCTCTCGACGAGGCGGCCGCCGGGAGGATGCCGGACATGCTGCACGTCCTGGTGCTGCTGGCGTGGACGGTCGGGCTCGGCGCACTGGCTGCGCGATACTTCCGGTGGGAGTGACCCGTACGGCACGGGTCGCGACGAGGCGGAGACGATGAGCGAGCTGGCAGTACGCGTCGAGCAGCGTTGGGCGGTGCTCCAGCGCCGTGGACCGTACGCACTGCTCGCTCTCGCCACGGTCCTGGCCGCGATGACCGCCGCGCCGCTGGGGTTCGTCGACCAGCTGCCGTACGTCCTGGCGCTGGCGGCGCTCGTCGCCGTCGGCCACTGGTGGTGCGTCGACCGACGCTGGGACGAGGGGCCTCTCGACGACGGGCTCGGACACGTGTACCTCGCGGCACGGACGCTCGCGGCCTTCGTGATGTCGTGGCTCAACCCGTTCTGCGCGGTGTTCGCGTTCGTCGCCTACTTCGACGCGACCACGTACGCGAAGGGTCGCTGGATCCCGGTGGTCCTCGGCATCACCGCCGTGACCATGGCGGGCTCTCAGGCCGGCGGCTTCCCGCCGTCAGGGACGACGCAGACGCTGGTGTTCCTCGGACTGCTCGCGCTGAACCTCGTGCTCGTGCTCATCTTCACCGCGATCGCCCGGCAGGAGACCGAGCTGGCCGACGAACGGGTCGCCACGATCGCCGAGCTCGAGCGCACCAACGCCCGGCTGGAGGAGGCGATGCAGGAGAACGCCGCGCTCCAGGAGGCGCTCGTGACGCGGGCGCGGGAGGCCGGGATCCACGAGGAGCGCGAGCGGCTCGCCGCGGAGATCCACGACACGATCGCCCAGGGACTGGCTGGGATCGTCACGCAGCTGCAGGCCGCCGACGAGGCGTACGACGACGCCGCGGCAGCCGAGCACCGCAAGCGCGCCGCCGAGCTGGCCCGCGCGTCGCTCGACGAGACCCGGCGTTCCGTCGAAGCGCTGAGCCCGGCAGCACTCGAGCACCTCGCGCTCGTCGAGGCCGTGCGAGCACGCGTCCGCGAGTGGGCAGCGGAGAACGGCGTCCGTGCCGAGGTGGTCGTCACCGGCGAGCCCGAGACGCTCTCCCCCGCCGTCGAGGCCGTGGTCCTGCGGGTCGTCCAGGAGTCGCTCACCAACGTCGCGCGCCACGCCGAGGCGTCGCGCGTCGGCATCACGCTGTCGTACACCGACGACGAGATCGTGCTCGACGTCCGCGACGACGGCCGTGGGTTCGACGTCAGGGTGACCACGCCTCGCGGCAACCGCGGCGGGTTCGGGCTGGACGGCATGCGGCGCCGCGCCGAGCGGGCCGGCGGCGCCCTGATCGTCGAGTCCGAGCCCGGAGGCGGGACGGCTGTCTCGCTCCGCGTACCCTCGGGCTGCGATGTCTGACACCGTCCTGAGGCTGCTGCTGGTCGACGACCACCCCGTGGTCCGTGACGGCCTGCGCGGCATGCTCGAGGCCGCACGCGACTTCGAGGTCGTCGGCGAGGCGTCCGACGGCGAGACCGGCGTCCGGCTCGCGATGTCGCTCAACCCCGCCGTCGTGCTCATGGACCTCCGCATGCCCGGAGGCGGCGGCGTGGAGGCGATCACGGCGCTGCGCGAACGCGACTTCGCAGGTCACGTGCTCGTCCTGACCACGTACGACGCCGATCGCGACATCATGGCCGCACTCGACGCGGGAGCGACCGGCTACCTCCTCAAGGACGCGCGGCGCGACGACCTGTTCGCCGGCATCCGTGCTGCGGCGCGCGGCGAGTCGGTGCTGTCGCCCGCAGTGGCGACGCGTGTCGTGTCGCGGGTGCGCGCTCGATCCCAGGAGCTGAGCAGCCGCGAGGCCGAGGTCCTGGCACTGGTCGCCCGAGGTCACTCGAACCGCCAGATCGCCACGCTGCTCTTCGTCAGCGAGGCGACCGTGAAGACCCACCTCGGGCACGCGTACGAGAAGCTCGGCGTGAAGGACCGCGCCGCCGCGGTCGCCACCGCGTACGAGCGCGGCCTCCTCGGCGGGTAGCGCCCGCACGAGCGCCCGCACGAGCGTCTCGGCATCTCCGGCGTCATGGCAGCGGGATTGTCGAGACGGTCGTCGTCAGGCTCCGCCGGGGATCGGCACCATCGGGTCGTACGGGATGCGGGTGTAGCAGAACGTGCCGACGTCGAGGTGGCTGATCGCGCCGTCCTCACGGCGTACGACCCGCAGCGTCTCGCCGAGCTGGTAGCCGCTCAGCCCGGTCCACGTGTCGGCGCCCGCGGAGGCGAACCGGAAGGCGCGACCGCCATCGGCCGCGAGCGCCAGCGCCTCGCCGTCGTACGACATCGTGAACGGTTGGTGGCCCCAGTGCCAGGTTCCGAGCAGCTCGCGCACGCCGTCGGGCACCTCGCGGGTCGGAGTCCACTCCGGAGCGATGACCGGCTCGTGCGTGAGCACGGTCTCGATGAGCGTTCTCGGGAGGGCGCTGACGTCCAGTCCGTACGCCGTGTTCGCGAGCACGACCGCACCGACCCCGCTCTCGCGGTCGACGTACGCCCCGGCGAGGAAGCCGGGCATCGACCCGCCGTGCCCGACGAGGACACGCTCGCCCGCGACCGAGAGGCGGACTCCGAGCCCGTAGGCACCGGCGCCCTTCTCGTCCGGGTCGCCCGACTGCGGCGTGGTCATCGCGACCACGGAACGCGGGCTGAGCAGGGTCGGTCGCGCGAGCTCGGCCAGCCAGCGGCACAGGTCGGCCGGGGTGCTCCACAGCTGGCCGGCGGGGGCCATCGCGCCTGTGTCCTGGTGCGGCTCGGCGACGAGGAGGCCGGTCAGGGCCTCGACCGAACGGCCGTCCGCGTGCGGGGCTGACGCGGCGTACGTGGTGCGCGACATCCCGAGCGGGCCGAGGATCGTGGCGTCGAGCACCTCGCTCCAGGGCGCGTCACGCAGCACCTCGACGATGTGGCCGAGGATGGCGTACGAGAGGTTCGAGTAGTGGTAGCGCTCCCCCGGCGCGAGGACACGCACGGCTTCGGCGTTGGCGGCCACCAGCGCCTCGTACGACGTGCCGCGGCTGCGCTCCCACCAGGCCCCGGCCGGCTCCGCGGGGAGCCCGCCGCCGTGCGAGAGCAGGCCGCGGATCGTGGCGTCGGCGAACGGCCCCTCGGGAACGTAGGTGCCGACCGTGTCTGCGAGGTCGAGCGCGCCCTCTTCCTGGAGCTGCATCACCAGTGCGGCGGTGAGGGTCTTGGTGATCGACCCGATGCGGTACTGCGTGTCCCGCGTGGGCCGTGCCGACTCCCCGTCACGGACCGCGGTGCCGCGCACCCCGGACCACGCCACCGCGCCGTCGCGGAGGACCGCCACGCTGAGCGACGGGACCCTGCTGCCAGCCTGCGCCGCCGCCACGGCGGCCTCGAGATGGACGGCGGTCGACGGGAGGACGGGAGACGCGTCGGGCAGCGAGGTCACTCCGCGAATGCTTCCGGAGGCGGGCAGGCGCACGCAAGGTTGCGGTCGCCGTACGCCTGGTCGATGCGAGCAACTGCCGGCCAGTACTTGTCGACGTGGCTGCCGGACGGGAAGGCGCCGGCGTCACGGTCGTAGGCGCGGTCCCACTCCCCCGCCAGCGCCTTCAGCGTGTGCGGCGCGCGGCGCAGCGCGCTGTCCTCGACGGCGACGTCGCCGCGCTGCACAGCCTCGATCTCTGCGTGGATCGCGATCATCGCGTCGCAGAAGCGGTCGATCTCGGTCAGCGACTCCGACTCGGTCGGCTCCACCATCAGCGTGCCCGCGACCGGGAAGCTCATCGTCGGCGCGTGGAAGCCGTAGTCGATGAGCCGCTTCGCCACGTCGTCGACGGTGACGCCGCTCGCCTTCGTCAGCGGACGGACGTCGAGGATGCACTCGTGCGCGACCAGGCCGTGGTCGCCGGCGTACAGGATCGGGTAGTAGCCCCGCAGCCGCTGAGCCACGTAGTTGGCGCTCAGCACCGCCACCGACGTCGCGTCGGTCAGACCCTGGGCGCCCATCAGCGCGACGTACGCCCACGAGATCTGGAGGATGCCCGCAGAGCCGTGCGGGGCAGCGCTGATCGCGCCGATCCCCTCCCGGTCCTCGGGCAGCGGCGCCAGCGGGTGGCTGGGCAGGAACGGCCTCAGGTGCTCCGCGACCGCGACAGGGCCCACGCCGGGGCCACCGCCGCCGTGAGGGATGCAGAAGGTCTTGTGGAGGTTCAGGTGACTGACGTCGCCCCCGAACTCGCCAGGCTTCGCGTGACCGAGCAGCGCGTTGAGGTTCGCGCCGTCGACGTAGACCTGGCCGCCCGCCGCGTGGATCACGTCGCACAGCTCGGAGATGCCGTGCTCGTAGACGCCGTGGGTCGAGGGGTAGGTGACCATGATCGCCGCGAGGTCGTCGGCGTGCTCGGCACACTGCTTACGCAGGTCGTCGAGGTCGACCTCGCCGTCGTCGGCCGCCTTCACGACGACGACCCGCATGCCCGCCATCACCGCCGACGCCGCGTTGGTGCCGTGGGCGGAGGACGGGATCAGACAGACGTCGCGGTGCACGTCGCCACGGCTGCGGTGGTAGCCCCGGATCGCGAGCAGGCCGGCCAGCTCGCCCTGCGAACCGGCGTTGGGCTGCACCGACACGGCGGCGTAGCCGGTGACCTCGGCGAGCCACGACTCGAGCTGCTTGACCAGCTGGAGCGTGCCGCGCGCGTCCTCCGCAGGCACGAACGGGTGCAGGTCCGCGAACTGTGGCCAGCTCACCGGCTCCATCTCGGTCGTCGCGTTGAGCTTCATCGTGCAGGATCCGAGCGGGATCATGCCGCGGTCCAGCGCGTAGTCACGGTCACCGAGCCGCGTCACGTAGCGCAGCATCTCGGTCTCGGAGTGGTGGGTGTTGAACACCTCGTGGGTGAGGACGTCGTCGTCGCGGCGCAGCGCCGCACTCAAGGCGTCGGGTGCGGCACGATCGATCGCGGGAAGGTCCGCACCGTCGATGCCGAACGCTCCCCACACCGCTTCCACGTGCGCCGGAGTCGTGACCTCGGAGGTCGAGATCCCGACGTGGTCGGCGTCGACGCGGCGCAGGTGGATGCCTGCCTCGCGAGCCGATGCGACCACCTCGTCCGCGCGCGCCGGGACGCGGGCGAGCACGGTGTCGAAGAACGTGTCGTGGACGACCTCGATCCCGTGCTGCCGCAGCCCTTCGGCGAGGACGGCGGCGGAGCGGTGCACGCGGTACGCGATCTGCCGCAGGCCCTCCGGTCCGTGGTAGACCGCGTACATCGACGCGACGACCGCGAGGAGCACCTGCGCCGTACAGATGTTGGAGGTCGCGCGGTCACGTCGGATGTGCTGCTCGCGGGTCTGCAGGGCGAGGCGGTACGCCGGGCGCCCCTCGGCGTCCACCGACACCCCGACCAGCCGGCCGGGGAGATGACGCTCGAGCCCGGCCTTGACGGCCATGAATCCCGCGTGGGGACCGCCGTAGAACATCGGGACACCGAAGCGCTGGCTGGACCCCACGACGACGTCGGCTCCGAGCGAGCCGGGCGACGCCAGCAGCGTGAGTGCGAGGGGGTCCGTGGTGACGACGGCCAGGCCACCGCGCTCGTGGACAGCGGCGATCACCTCGGTCGGATCAGCGATCGCACCGTCGTGCCGCGGGTACGCGATGAGGGCGCCGCACAGGTCGCCCTCCGGGAGCCCGGTGGACAGGTCGGCCTCGACGAGCGGGATGCCCATGGCCTCAGCCCGCGTGCGGACGACAGCGAGGGTCTGCGGGAGGCAGCCCGTGTCGACGACGAAGGGCTTGTCGGCGTTGGCCCGGACGGCGCGGCGCGTCAACGTCATGGCCTCGGCGGCCGCCGTACCTTCGTCGAGAAGGGACGCGTTGGCGGTCGGGAGACCCGCGAGGTCGGCGACCATGGTCTGGAAGTTGATCAGGGCCTCGAGGCGGCCCTGGGAGATCTCGGGCTGGTACGGCGTGTAGGCGGTGTACCAGCGGGGATCCTCGAGCACGTTGCGGCGGATCACGGCGGGCGTCACCGTCGGGTGGTAGCCGAGCCCGATCATCGCCACGCCGGGGTTGTTCTGGTCGGCGAGCTCGCGGAGCGCGCCCGTGACCTCCGGCTCGGACATCGCGGGCAGCAACGACAGCGTGTCGCCGAGGCGGATCCCCTTCGGGACCGCCGCAGCCATCAGGGCGGACAACGAGTCGTAGCCGAGCAGGTCGAGCATCTGTGCCTGCTCGGCCGCGTCCGGGCCGATGTGGCGGCTCGAGAACGGCGCGACGCCGGCAAGGTCGCTCAGGCTGGACAAGGACGTGGTCTGCTCGCTCATTCGCGATCTCCCGCTGGCTCGGGGTGGGTCGGTCGACAACCCTCCCCCTCTGTCACGCGTCGCTGCGCTCCAGAGTGCCTCGGTCACGCGGTCCTGGTGCCTGAGAGGTTCCGGGGAGGAATTGCCCCTTCGGCGCCGCGGCGCAGCGCGGGCTCTCCCGCGTGACATGCTCGGCCGTACGTCTTCAGGCTAGCAGCCGGGTTGGTGCCGAGGACGCAGCGCGCCGCGTTTCGGACCGGCGCCCGCGGTGAGCTGGGTCCCACGCGAAGTGCTCCGGGTGGGACCAGGGTCACCGCCGCCGGGCGAGGGTCGGTCACCCCGCCCGTACGAGGGGCCGCGCCGCCGCCGTACGAGATCGCTCAGCTGACGCGGCGGGCCTTGCGTCGAGCCGCGAGCTCGTCGGACGGGTCCTCGGACGCGGCAGCGCGCTCGCTGGGGAGATCGGACAGCGTGCCCTCGATCTCGCGCCACACACCGCCGATCGCGATCCCGAAAACGCCCTGACCGCCTTGGAGCAGGTCGATGACCTCGTCGGCGGAGCGGCACTCGTACACCGACACTCCGTCGCTCATCAGCGTCACGGTCGTGAGGTCGTCCGTGCCGCGCTCGCGCAGGTGCTGGATCGCCGTGCGGATCTGCTGGAGCGAGATGCCGGCGTCGAGGAGACGCTTGATGATCTTGAGCAGGAGCACGTCGCGGAAGGAGTAGAGACGCTGGGTGCCGGAGCCGCTGGCGTCGCGGATCGACGGCTCGACGAGCTCGGTGCGGGCCCAGTAGTCGAGCTGGCGGTAGGTGATGCCTGCCGCCTTGCACGCCGTCGGGCCGCGGAATCCGGAGTCCTCGGGAAGTGCCGCCACGTCGTCGTCGAACAGGAGGCCCTGGTCGCCCGCCCTCTCGTGCGCGGCAGCGCCGGCACTGTCGTGCCGGTCCGTCGAGTGCTGCTTGCTGCCCACCGAAGCCTCCGTCTCAACACCGTCTGTCTTGCCCGTTCACGGTAGGTCTGCTCCCCCAGGTGGTCAACGACATCCGACGCGACTCGCCGGAGCGACCCTCAACCTCAAGTCCAGGATGAGCCCTAGGTCAGGATCCTCCCTGCTCGAAGTCCTCCGGAGTGATCTCGTCGAGGAACTCCCGGAACTTCTCGACCTCTTCCTCCTCCTCGTCGGGAACCCCCACCGACGACTCGGTCAAGACGTCCTCGGCGCAGTAGATCGGGGTGCCCGTGCGCAGCGCGAGCGCGATCGAGTCCGACGGACGCGCCTCCACCTCGGCGCCTGAGGCGAACACCAGCACGGCGTAGAACACATGGTCCTTGACCTCGGTGATCCGGACCTCGGTGAGCTCGTCGCCCAGCGCCTCGATCACGTCCTTCAGCAGGTCGTGCGTCAGCGGCCGCGGAGGCACGACACCCTGCTGGGCGAACGCGATCGCCGTCGCCTCGACCGCACCGATCCAGATCGGCAGGTAGCGCGGCCCCGAGACCTCACGGAGCAGCACCAGAGGGTTGTTGGTGGGCATCTCCACCCGGACTCCCACGACATCGAGCTCGCGCACGACTTCAGCCTACCCCCGGCGATGCAGTCCGTTCTTGACGAGCATCGTGTGCAGCAGCACGGAGAGGGACGCCACGTGGTACGCCGTCTCGTCGGCGCGCGCGGCAGAACCGGGGTCGCGGCGGCGGCGCAGCGGCTCGATGATCTGCTCGATCATCCCGACCTCGCGGTCAGCGGCCGTGCGTACGCCGCGCAGGTGACGCGGCCCCAGACCGAACGACGCCAGCTCGGCCAGCGTCTTCGCGATCACCACGTCGGCCTCCGTGTAGGACCCCGAAGACGCGATGACGAGCCCGAACTCCTCGGCCTCGGCCAACAGGTCGTCCGCGATGCCCGACGCCTGCTGGAGCTCGCTGCGTCGGAACCTGATGTCCTGCGGACGGCTCGCGAACGCGTCGGGACCGGGCAGGCCCTCGGACGACAAGATCACCCGCGGGACCTGGAGCACGCCCTCGTCGTCCGGTGCGACGACGCCACGGTCGAGGTCGTCGAGCTTCTGGCGGATCACCTTCAGCGGCCAGTAGGTGTCGCGCTGGACCCTCAGCACCAGGTGCAGCCGCTCGACGTCGGCCCGCGAGAACTTGCGGTAACCGGCCGGCGTCCGCTCGGGCTCGACCAGACCCTCGGTCTCCAGGAAGCGGATCTTGGAGATCGACACGTCCGGGAAGTCCGCGCGCAGCTCGTCGAGCACCTCACCGATGCTCAGTCGAGCGGCGTGCGACGCGGCCTGGGTCACGCTATGCCGCCTCAATCACGACGTGGCGCTCCTCGCAGAGCTCGGGTAGTACACCAGACGGAACTTGCCGATCTGGACCTCGTCGCGGCTGTTGAGGAGCACGTCGTCGATGCGGTCGCGGTTGACGTACGTGCCGTTGAGGCTGCCCACGTCACTGACGGTGAACCCGGAGTCCGTCCGGCGGAAGACCGCGTGACGCCGCGACACGGTCACATCGTCGAGGAAGATGTCGCTGTCGGGATGACGCCCGGCCGACACCTCGTCGGTGTCGAGCAGGAAGCGGGAGCCCGCGCTCGGACCACGCTGGACGACCAGCAGGGCAGAGCCCGGCGGCAGCGCGTCGAGCGCCGCGGCGTCGTCGGCGCTGAGCCCGCCGCCCGACCCGAGATCGGTGTCCGACGTCGGGGGCAACGAGATGGTCGACGTCGTCTCAGAAGGGCTCTCGGGGACGTCCTGCGTCGGATCGTCCTCGTTCGTGCGCGACATTGGCGGGGATCCCCTTAGTGCTCTGAACCCGGGCTGGTGCTTGACGGCTGTTGGTGTGAAACCTACGTGCCTGCCGGGGGGCGGTCAACCGACACACGGGACCGGCGGCACACGGGTTCAGGAGTCGATCGAAGCCTGGTAGGCGGAGGCGCTCATGAGATCGTCCGAGCCGCTCGACTCCGGGACCCGGACGGTGATCAGCCAGCCCTGGCCGTAGGGGTCGGAGTTGACGGTCTCGGGGTTCGACTCGAGCGCCTCGTTGACCGTCACGACCTCGCCCGAGACCGGCGCGAACAGGTCGCTGACCGACTTCGTCGACTCCAGCTCGCCGATCACGGCACCGGCCTCGACCGTCTCGCCGACAGCCGGCAGCTGGAGGTAGACGATGTCGCCGAGCTGGTCCTGCGCGTAGTCGGTGATGCCGATCGTGGCGATGTCGCCCTCGAACCGGATCCACTCGTGGTCGGCGGTGTACTGCAGGTCTTCGGGGATCACGGTCGCTCCTCGTCGTCAACGTGCGGGCTGAGCGTACTCGGCCTCGCGCTCCTCAGCCAGTGCGGTCACCTCGAGCGACTTGACCTGCTCGACGTCGACCTCTCCTCCGAGCGCCTCCACCTGGTCGGCGAGACCGCCTCGGAACATCACGGCCTGGTCCAGCGTATGGGAGTCGCCGATCGCCTCGATCACGAAGGGTCGCTTGATCTCGCGTCCGTCGATGCGTACGGCGCCGTTCGCGTCGTCGGTCACGTACGACTGCGCGACGACGCGGACGACACCGTTGACCTGGATGGCCTCGGCTCCGGCGTCGCGCAGCTCCTCGATGGCGTTCAGCATCGGTCCGGCGAGCACCGTCTCGTCGGGGTCCTCGATCGTGATGACCACGCCCTGCCCGACCGCCGGCGCGGTGCCGGCCAGGATCGCGAGCGTGTCGGCCGCACGCCGGGTCTCGTCGATGGCGGCCTGGTTGCGCTCGGAGCTCTGCTGGAGGCGACGCTGCGTCTCGGCGAGCTCGGCACGCTGCTGCGTGAGGCGCTCGTCGGCACTGTCCAGCGTCTCGAGCAGCGTCACGAGCTCGTCGCGGCGCATGCCCGCGAAGTCGTCGTCGTTCGTCGCACGGACCTGAGTCACCGCGGCGAACCCCAGGACCAGGAACAGCGCCGCCACGACCCACTGGCCCCGCGACGGACGCCCCGTCAGCGCGTGCTTGACCCGCGCCCACGCCTTCGACGTGTCAGGTGCCTTTCCCTCAGCCACGGCGGTCCACCTCGCCCCTGTGCTTGCCCGTGCGCCTACGCATGGAACAGGTGCCTTCGGATGGCGGCGGCGTTCGAGAAGATGCGGATGCCGAGCACGACGATGACACCGGTCGACAGCTGGGAGCCGACGCCCAGCTGATCACCGACGAACACGATCAGCGCCGCGATGAGGACGTTCGAGATGAACGACACGACGAACACCTTGTCGTCGAAGCGGCCGTCGAGATACGCACGGATCGCGCCGAAGACGGCGTCGAGGGCGGCGACGACCGCGATCGGGAGGTACGGCTGAAGGCCGGCAGGCACCGTCGGCTCGAAGAGGAGGCCCAGCGCCACACCGACGACGAGGCCCAGCACGGCGATCACTGGTCGCTCACCTCCAGCACCGTCGCGTGGCGGATCGTGGACGCACGTCGGGGCGCTGCAGGCAGCTCCGCCTGGTCGCGTTCGGTGACGTCGAACCGCATGCCGAAATTCTCCTTCAGAACGGTCCAGGTCTGAGCCGCGCTCGTCTCCACGAAGTTGCCCGGAAGCGTACGCGGATTGCCGATCGCCGTCACCACGTACGGCGTCGTCAACGAACGATAGTTCACCGTGATGCCTTCCCCCGCTGCACGGATCGACGACATCGCCGTCAGACGGTTGCCGTTGATCGCGATCGCCTCGGCGCCCGCCGCCCAGAGCCCGTTGACGAGCACCTGGAGATCCTTGTCGCGTACGCGGCCGGCCGGGTTGTCGTCGGAGTCGCCCGCGTTGTCGACGGTCACCCGCAGCGCCGGGCCGCTCACCGCGATCGTGCCCACCACGGCGCGCTGCTCCTGTGCCCGAGCCAGGGCCTCGGCGCCCGCCTGCACCCGCTGGAGCCGGCCGACCGCCCGACCGAGGTCGGCGACCTCCTCCTTGCGGGTGTCGATCGACTCCATCCGCTTCTCGAGCTGGGTGATCAGGACCGCCCGCTCGGTCTCCTCCTCCGGCTTCGCGGCCTGGGTCTGCAGGACCGCGAGGGTGATCAGGAGCGCGAAGAACGCGATGACGACGACGGCGGCCGTACGACCTCGTGCCGACCGCTCGTGCGGCTCGTGCGTGTAGTAGTCGTCGTCGAGCGGGTGGTCGATGATGTTCTGGAGCAGCGTCATCGAGTTGCCGGTCACGTCGTCGGACGACCCGGTCCCCGATGCCGGCTCCGCACCCGACTCCGCACGACGATCCGCCACGTCCGCCCCTACTGCGCCTTCAGCGGCGGCACGGTGGCCATGAGCCGGCGGACCTGCCAGACGTAGAGGATGCCGGCCCACCAGTAGAGCCCGACACCCCAGATCGCGAAGGCCCAGCCGAAGACGTTGGCGAGGCCCGCGACCGTGCCGGTGTCGTCGCCGAGCAGCAGCAGCGGGAACGCGTAGAGCAACCCGGCGGTGGCGGCCTTCCCGAGGAAGTGCACCGGCAGCGAGCTGTAGCCCCGGGTCCGCAGGAAGGGCACGAGCCCGAAGAGCATCACGTCGCGCAGCGGCAGGATGATCGCCAGCCACCACGGGATGATGTCGCGCATCGCGAGCCCGAACACGACGGCGAGGATGTACATCCGGTCGGCGATCGGGTCGAGCAGCGCCCCGAGCTTGGAGGTCTGGCCGAGCCGTCGCGCGAGGTAGCCGTCGAGGTAGTCGGTGAAGCCGGAGATCACGAGGACGACGAGCGCGAGGACGTCGGCCTCGGGGCCCAGGACGAGCCACAGGAACACCGGCACGCCCAACAGCCTGACGACGCTCAACGCGTTGGGAATCGTCAGGACGCGCTCGGCACTCGACGGGTTCGGGGCGGCGGTCACTGGCGTCCTGTCTACGGTGTGGCTTCACTGGGGGTGCGTCGCTCACGCGGATCTCGTGGGCGTTGACAAGACTAACCGTTGCCACCAGCCACCTTGCGGATCACCTGGCGAACCCGACGGTTGCAGTCGCGCGGGGGCTGAGAGACTGTGAAGACAACTCAAGAGAATCGATGGAGGACACGTGGCTGACTACACCCTGCCCGATCTGCCGTACGACTACGGAGCTCTCGAGCCGTACATCTCCGGCAAGATCATGGAGCTGCACCACAGCAAGCACCACCAGGCCTACGTCACCGGCGCCAACACGGCCCTGGAGCAGATGGCCGAGGCGCGTGACAAGGAGTCCCTGGGCACCGTCAACCTGCTGGAGAAGAACCTCGCGTTCAACCTGGCGGGTCACGTGAACCACTCGGTGTTCTGGCCCAACATGTCGCCTGAGGGCGGCGACAAGCCGGACGGCGAGCTCGGCGCGGCGATCGACAACTTCTTCGGCTCGTTCGACAAGTTCCGCGCCCACTTCGAGGCCAGCGCCCTCGGCATCCAGGGCTCCGGCTGGTCGATCCTCGCGTGGGAGACCCTCGCGCAGCGGCCGATCATCTGCCAGCTGTACGACCACCAGGGCAACCTGCCGGTCGGGCTGGTCCCGCTCCTCATGCTCGACATGTGGGAGCACGCGTTCTACCTGCAGTACCAGAACGTGAAGGCCGACTACGTCAAGGCCTGGTGGCACATCGTCAACTGGGCGGACGTGCAGGCGCGCTTCGAGGCCGCGCGCACGAACACCACGACGCTCTACACCCCGTAGCCGTCAGCGCTCAGGAGCCCGGTCGGCCTTCGTGGTCGGCCGGGCTTCTGCTTGCTCGCCGAGCCTCGCGAGGTACTCGTTGTACGCCGCCAGGTCGGCGTCGTCGTTGCGTGTCGCTGCGCGGTCGTGCCGCTCCGCCTCCCGCGCGTCCGAGCGGAACCACTGGACGAACAGCGCGGCCATCACGATCACCAGCGGGACCTCGCCCATCGCCCACGCGATGCCGCCGCCGAGGTACTGGTCGGCGAGCAGGTCGGTGGCGTACGGGCGGTCGAGCGACAGGTAGAAGTTCTCGGCGACCACGGTCGTCATGGACATCAGGGCGATCGAGAAGAACGCGTGGAACGGGATCGTCACCATGAGGATCACGAACCGCCACAACGGGGCGATCGTGCGCGGCGACGGGTCGACGCCGACGATCACGTAGTAGAACAGCGAGCCGGCCGCGAGGAAGTGCAGCTCCATCAGCCCGTGCCCGATGTGGCTCTCCATGGCGAGCTCGAACAACGGCGTGAAGTAGAGGCCGTACAGGCTCCCGACGAACACCAGCGCGACGAACAGCGGGAACGTCACGACCTTGGTGAAGCGCGAGTGCAGGAACGACACCAGCATCTGCCGCGGCGAGACGTCGCCCTTCTGGCGGGGGCCCGGCAGGGTCCGCAGCGCCAGCGTCACCGGCGCACCCAGCACCAGGAAGATCGGTGCCACCATGCTGAGCATCATGTGCGACACCATGTGGGCGCTGAATAGCACGTGCGAGTAGACGCCGAGCCCGCCGAAGGTCGCCCAGGCGATCACGACCAGGCCGGTCATCCAGGAGAGCGTGCGTCCGACCGGCCACGCGTCGCCGCGGCGTCGCATGACGCGGAGGCCGGCGACGTACAGCGCGAGACCGAGCCCGACCACGGCGAGGCCGACCCCGTTAGGTGTGAAGCCCCACAGGAGCCGCCACAGCGTGGGTTCCGGCGGTAGCGCTCCGCCGAGGATCGCCTCGGCGGGCGTCTGGTAGAGGTCGGCGGGCCGGGGCGTGGGAGTCCGCGAGAGTGCGACCGCCACCGCGACCGTCATGCCCATGATGACGAGCTCGACCGCGGCGACCCGCAGGAACAGCCAACGCGCACGCCCCCGAGCGGGGCCGCCGTCCGCCGTCTCGTCGTCCTGGTCGCCGACCGCCTCGAGAGCCACGACCGTACGGCGGCGGTGCACGAGCCCGAAGGCGGCGAGGACCACGAAGGCGACGACCTTCGCCCACACCAGGACGGCGTACTGGGAGTCGAGGTCGCCGAAGCCCTGGATCCGGGTGGCGGCGTTCACGACGCCCGAGACGCCGATGATGGCGACGCACCACAGCGCCAGCGTCGAGAACCGCGTGACGCCCTCGGGAAGGCGCCGGCTCCCCCGCACCGCGACCCACGCCAGGCCCGCCAGGCCGCCGACCCACAGCGCTGCACCGACGAGGTGGAGCAGGAGGCTGACGACGGCCAGGTCGTGCGAGCCCGAGCCCGCCGAGTGCCCGGACAACGCCTGCGGCACGAAGCCGCCGAGCGTCAGTCCGAGGAGCAGGGCGGCCGCTCGAACGCTGAACGTCCGCCGTGCGAGCACCGCCACGAGAAGGGCGATCACCGTCTGCGCGACCAGCGCCCAGCCCAGCTCCGTACCGTCGAAGAACTGCCGAAGCACGCTCCACGACAGCTGGTCGACCGGGATGAGCAGCAGGTCGGCCGCGTTGAGCGCGAACAGCACCAGGGTCAGGCCCGCCCAGACGAACGCCGTCGTCGACGCGCGCCGCAGCGCGCGGGCGGACAGTCCTTGGACGTCGCGGGCGCTCGACGGGAGCAGGAACGTCGCGGTCACCAGGAACCCGGCGGTGACGATGCCGGCGAGGTCGGCGACGACCTTCACGACCGGGATCGCCCAGCCGACGAACGGTCCGGGGTCGGGCAGCCCGGGCGCGGGCGGCTCCGGCGCGGCACCACCGACCACCATCGCCACGTACAGCGTCGTGAACGTTGCCAGGAACGCCCCGAGAGTCCAGCGTGCGGACGCGGACATCACGTCTCCTCCTTGTCCTCCCGGCGCCGTGGCCACAGCAGGAGCGCCGCGGCTGCGACGACTCCGGCCGCGCCCCACAGGAAGTGTGCGCGGTGCTCGTGGATGAAGCTCGTCTCGTCGGCTCCCTCGTCGTCCCGGGTCTTCTCGACGGTACGCCCCTGGCTGACGGTGAAGTACACCGAGCCGCTGATCGGGTGGCCGTCGGCGGAGACCACGCGGTACGACGCTCGGTACTCCCCCGCGATGTCCGCGTCGGACAGCGTCGCGACCACGGACTTGTCGTCGGTGCGCGCGTCACCCGACGTCACCTGGGTCCCGTCGGGCGCCTCGACGACGACGAACGCCGGCGTCGTCACGCGCTCGTTGAAGGTGAAGACGATCTCCTCGGGCAGAGTCGCGGTCGTGGAACCGTCCGCGGGCGAGGTCGAGACGAGGACGGCGTGACCGACCGCCGTCGGGCTGCCGACCAGCAGCAGCCCGACGACGGCCACGCAGACGAGGGCGCTCGAGACCACCGAGCGTCGACAGCGTGCGATCCAGCGCATCAGTTGCGAGGCCTCCTGCGGATCAGGCTCGCTCCGAGCGCGCCCACCGCGAGCGCGAGCACGCCGATGCCGGCGGCGAGCCAGCCGTCGACGCCGTCCGACGATGTGCCGCTCTCAGCACTGTCGTCGGACGCAGCGCTGTCGTCGGACCCGGCGCCGTGGGCGCCGTGCCCGTCTGCGGTCGCCTCGCCCAGCGTCACGACGGGCGCGGGCCGCTCGGGCTCCTCACCGCTCTCGGGCGTCGGCTCGTCCCAGGCGACGGTCGTGCCGTCGGAGTAGGCCTGCGTCGCAGGGAACATGAGCGTGTCCGTGTCGGTCGGCATCGGGCCGACCCGCAGGTCGAACACGTCGAACTCCCCCGGGGCGATGCCGGTGCCCTTCGCCGCGGTCCAGGTGACGGACTCGCCCTCGACCTGGGTGACCGTCCAGCCGGGCTTGGTCCGGGTGGCGACGTACTCGAAGTCGACCCCCTCCGGGAAGGTCACCGTGAGCGCGGTGGTGCTGGCGGTGTCGGACTCGGTCGGGACGCGGAACGACAGCGTGGACCAGCCTCCCTGGGTGGCGTCCGGGGCGTCGACGCCGACGTGAGCGGCGGCAGGGCTGGACGGAAGGATCGCGATCGCAGCGGCGGCGCTGGCGATCAGGGTGGAGCGCAGGACGAACGTCTTCATGACGGGTGCTTTCTGATCAAGGTGGGTGTGCGTGACAGCGGGTCAGGCAAGCACCGGCGGGCCTCGGCGCGACAGCGTCGCACCGAGCATGATCAGAGGGCGGAGGCCGGGGGGCGCCGCGCCCCCGGAGTGCGGAGCGCCGACGCGCTGCGGCACGAGGCGCGGCCGGAGCGCGTACGCGAGGCGACGAACCGGGCGCGCGACGACGACGTCGCCCAGGGCGAGCAGGGCTGCCTCGCCGCGGTGGAGCAGCGCGACGGTCGCAACCGTCGCGAGGGCGTGCCCGAGCAGCATCGCGGGGCCGGGGGCAGCCTCGACACCTGCGCCGACGGGCGAGGTGGCGGCCATCGAGCACCACAGGTGGACGACGCCTTGGACGCCGAGCACGAGACCGGTCAGGGTACGCACCGACCACCGACGGGCCGAGAGCCCGTACGCGAGGACGGACGCGAGTCCTCCCGCGACGAGGACGGCCGATGCGGGCGGGGCTGCGGCACCGCCGGCGAGGTGGCCGGCCACGGCGACGGCGAGGGCCGTGGACGCTGCGACGCAGGCGCGCACGGCACGCCAGCGGCGTACGCGGTCTCCTCCGTCGGTCGCCGTCCTCACGGCCGACAGCCTAGTTCACCGCGGCCCCGACGCGGCGCACACCCGGCTCACGCCTCGCGCGGCTGGCGATCGGTCACCGTGCCGTCGGTGCCGACCAGGGTGACGACGTCGTCGGACCCGCGGACGGAGCCGCCGGTGATCTCCGCGCCGGCGTCCGCGACGACGCCGACGAGCCGTACGCCCGGCCCGACGCGCACGCCCTCGAGGAGGACGCTGTCCAGGACCTCCGCCCCCTCGGCGATCTCGCAGTCCGGCCCGACGACACTGTGCCGGACGGAGCCCGCGACGCGGCAGCCGGACGTGACCAGGGCTTCGTGCACCTCCGCCGCGGGCGCCATCCTCGCCGGGAGCCGTACGGGTGCAGCCGTGCGGATCGGCCACTTCGGGTCCTCGAGATCGATCCCGGCGCGGTCCAGCACGTCCATGTGCGCGCGCCAGTAGCCGTTCACCGTGCCGAGGTCGCGCCAGTAGGAGTCGAGGCGGTGCTCGACCACGCGCCGGGTCTCGACCAGGTACGGCACCAGCTCATGCCCGTAGTCGTCGAGCTGGTCATGCGTCTCCAGCAGGTCACTGATCGCGGCGAGGAGGGTCGTCGTCCGGTACGCGAAGATCTCGGCGGCCACGACGTCGGTGGCAGGCTTGTCCGGCTTGTACGCGAAGCCCGTGACCCGGCCGTCCTCCTCGGCCTCGACGACGCCGTGGCGGGACGGTTCCGGGACGCCGGTCGTGGTGACGATGGTGAGGTCGGCGTCGGCGCCGGTGTGCGTCGCGAGGACGTCGCGCAGGTCGAGGGTGTAGAGGTGGTCGGCGCTGAGCACGAGGAGCACGTCCGGTGCTCGCTCGCGCAGCGCCTCCACCTGGCGGGCGAGGGCGTCGGCGTTGCCCTGCGCGAACCCGCTGCCCTCGGCGCCCTCGAACGGCGGGAGGACCCGCAGACCGCCCCACGAACGGTCCAGGTCCCACGGACGACCGTGGGCGAGGTGCTCGTTGAGAGACCCGGGGAGGTACTGCTCGATCACCCACACGTCGCTGATCCCGCTGTGCACGAGGTTCGAGAGGACGACGTCGATCAGCCGGTAGGTCCCCGCGACGGGCAGCGCGGGCTTGGCGCGGCGCTCGGTGAGGTCTCCGAGCCGGCTGCCCTTCCCGCCGGCAAGGACGAGGGCGACGACGTCGAGGCGATCCATCCAGGAACTCTAGGGCGGCAGCCGCCGGTACGCCGTTCGCTGAGGGCGCCGGTGAGCGGAGATGAGACCCCTCTCACCGACGGCTCACACGGATCTCACCGCCGCCGCCCAGAGTCAGGCGTGTCAGCAAGCGATCATGCCGGCCCCGGCCGGCAGACGACGAGGAGAACACCATGAGCAGCACCCTGATCCGTACCGGCGTCGCAGCACTCGGCCTGTCGGTCGCCCTCGGAGGAGTGGCGTGGGGCGCGACGTCGATGGCCAGCGCCAGCCCCGACGGTGGGACCGAGCCGGCTGTCACCAAGCGCCTCGACGGCGACGACAGCGCCGTCGTGGTCGCCGACGACGACGATGACGACCGTGCCGACGACGCGACCGGCGTGACTCGGGCGACGGCTGCCACCGGAGTCACCCGCGCGACTGCCGCGACGCGCGCCACCGGCGCCACCCGCGCGACTGCCGTCACCCGAGCGACTGCCGCGACGCGCGGGACCACCACCCGCGCCGACGCCACCACTCCGACGCGGGACACCCGCAACACCCGCGCGACCCGGACCGCCGGCGACTGACGTGCGCGACCCCGGGCGGTCAGTCCAGCAGGCGTGACAAGGCCACGGCGTCGTACGGCGCGCGTCCGTCGGCGTCGTTGTCGAAGAAGACCCAGGTCGGCAGGTCCCAGGACCGGATCCGGTCCGCCCAGGTGCGCAGCCGCCGCTCCGAGTATCCGCCGCGGTAGAGCTGGGTGTGGCCGTGCAGTCGCACGTAGGCGAACGGAGCCGTCCGGTGCTCGACGACCGGCCAGCGCCGGGCACCGTCGGAGACGACCAAGGCGACCCGGTGGCGCCGCAGGACGTCGACGACCTCGTCGAGCCCGTCGCTGGTCCGGACCTCGACGGCGTGCTGGACACGCCGCTGCGACCCCACCGAGGTGGTGGGCAGCCACACCCGGTCGCCGGTGACCTGCGGTCCGTGCTCGTGCGCCAGCGCTGCGGCGCGGCCGTACGTGCGCGGCAGCAGGTCGCAGAACGCGTCGAGGGCCTCGGGTGTCGGAGCTCCACGCGCCGGAAGCTGCCACAGCACCGGGCCGAGCTTCTCCTGCAGAGCGAGCACACCGGACGCGAGGAACGTCGCGAGCGGCTCCTCGGGCTGGTGCAGCCGTCGCAGGTGGGTCAGCAGCTGGCTCCCCTTCACGGCGAACCGGAACCCGCGCGGCGTCTCCTCGTACCACCGCGCGTACGTCGTGGGTCGCTGCAGCCGGTAGAAGCTCGCGTTGATCTCGACCGCCGCGAGACGGCCTGCGACGTACGCCAGCTCGTCGACCCGACGGACACCTGCCGGGTAGAAGTCGCCGTGCCAGGGCGCGTAGCTCCAGCCCGAGATCCCGACTCGCACCCGCGGCGCGCCCATCACCCCAAGTTAGCCGCGGAGGCCGCCGCGCACCGGAGACCTGCAGACCGCGCACTACCGATGAGTAACATGTGCGCATGTCCGAACCCCGTGTGCTGCTCGACATCTCCGACGCGGTCGCCACCGTGACGCTCAACCGGCCCGACAAGCTCAACGGCGTCGACCTCCCGATGCTGCACGAGCTCGTCGCCACCGCACGCGCCGTGCGCGCCGACCGCGATGTCCGAGCCGTCGTCCTGCGAGGGTCCGGCGACGCGTTCTGCGCCGGGCTCGACTTCGCGTCCGTGCTGAAGAGTCCCACCAAGATCGTCCGGGGGTTCGCGCCGTCCCCGCTGCGCGGCCAGAACCTGTTCCAGCACGCGTTCTGGACCTGGCGCGAGCTGCCCGTGCCAGTCATCGCCGTCGTCCACGGCTACTGCTACGGCGCCGGCCTGCAGCTCGCGACCGCTGCCGACTTCCGGTTCACGACCCCGGACGCCCGATGGTCGGTCCTCGAGGCGAAGTGGGGACTGGTCCCCGACATGAGCGGCACGGTGAGCCTGCGCGAGCTCGTCGGTGGTGACGTCGCCCGCCGCCTCACGATGACCGGCGAGGTCATCGACGGGACGGCCGCCCATGCGTACGGCCTCGCGTCCGGCGTCGCCGACGACCCGGCCCTGCCCGCAGCGGAGCTGGTGGCAGCGCTCAAGGAGCGGTCGCCCGACTCCGTCGCGGCGTCCAAGGTTCTGCTCAACCGCACCCGCCACGCATCGCCACGCCGAGCGTTCGCCGTCGAGCGCCGCCTCCAGCTCGCGATGCTGCTCTCCAAGAACGCCGCCATCGCCCGCGCGGCCAACGCCCGTCACGAAGCCCCCCAGTTCCTCGCACGCGCGTTCGGACGCTGATCTACGATTCCCCCACCCCGGGCGTGACCCCCGGCACATCTCCAGGAGGCCCCCGGTGAGCACCCCCAAGGCCGTCGGCGGCATCGTCGGCGCGCTGTTCTTCGTCGAGCTGGTCAGCGGCATGCTGCAGGGCTACTACACGCCGCTGATGACCGACATCGCACGGAACCTCGACATCCACGACGCCGACGTGAACTGGTTCGAGGCAGCCCAGCTGCTGGTGTCGGCGATGCTCGTCCCGGTGCTGTCCAAGCTCGGCGACCTCTACGGCCACCGCCGGCTCCTCGTCGTGGCGGCGGTCGTCACCGCCGTCGCGACCTGGGGTGTCGCGTTCGCGCCGGGCTTCAGCAGCTACCTCGTCTTCTGGGCCGCGCAGGGCATCTTCACGGTGTGGCTGCCGCTCGAGGTCGCGCTGATCCACATCCGATCGGCCCGCGAGGCGGACCCGGCTGCGACGACACGCCGCGCGACCGGGATCATCGTCGCCGCGCTGCAGGCGGGCGCCATCCTCGGTGCGCTCAGCGCCGGTCTGTTCTCGTCGGTGTTCGACGACAACCTCGTGCTCGTCCTCTCCGTCCCGGCGGTGGCGACCACGGCGGTCGTGGTCGTCATCCTGCGCTGGGTGCCCGACGCCCACGAGCCGCACAGCCACGGATCCGTCGACCTCGTCGGCGCCGCGCTGCTGAGCACGAGCCTCCTTCTCGTCGTGGGCGGCCTGATGCTGATCCGCGTCGACGGGCTCGCCTCGCCGTGGCCGTGGCTCGCGTTCGTCCTCGGTCTCGCCCTGCTGGTGCCGTTCGCCCGTCAGGAGCGACGTCACGACGACCCGCTCATCGACCTCGAGGTCATGCGGCAGCCCTCGATGTGGCCGGTGCAGCTGACGGCCCTGCTCTTCGGTGTGAGCATCCTCGGCGCCCAGATCCCGCTCTCGACGTACGCCCGCACGGATCCCGACGAGTACGGCTACGGGCTCGGGCTGTCCGCGGGCGGTGTGGCGCCGGTCATCGGGCTGTACGTCCTGTCGCTCCTCGTCGGTGCCGCGCTGTTCGCCCGCGTCTCCGCGGCCCTCACCCCTCGCCGAACCTTGATCGGTGCAGCCGCGCTCGTCGGCATCGGCTATCTCGGCCTCCTGCTCCTGCACGGGTCCTTGGCGGAGGTCGTGGTCTGCATGGCGACGGCCGGTGTGGGTTCCGGCGCGCTCGTCGCGGCCCTTCCCGCGGCGGCAGCCTCCGCCGCACCGCCTGGCGGCACCGCGGTCGCGACCGGCCTGACCAACACGACCAAGACGCTGGGAGGCGCGTTCGCCTCGAGCGTCTTCGCCCTCGCGCTCGCGTCCGGGGTGACGGCCGACTCCGACGACACGGCTGCGCCGCTGCACGGCTACCTGACCGTGTGGGCCATCTGCGGCGTCACGGCCCTGGTCGCCGCGCTCTGTCTCGTCTTCGTCCCGCGGGGTGCGTTCTCGCACGCCGATCCCGCCCCCGCCACTCCTGAGGAGCACGTGTGAGCACCGCTGCCGAGAACCTGTCCGCCCTCATCGGTTGCAGGACCGTCTCCTCGCGGGACGCCGACGGGAGCGACCCGGCGGAGTTCGAACGCTTCCGTACGACGTTCGCCGGGCTCTATCCCCGCCTGCACGCCGACCTCGAGCTGACGCGCTTCGGCGGCGGTCTCCTGTTCTGCTGGCGCGGCGCGTCGAGCGAGCGCCCGGTCGTGCTGATGGCGCACTACGACGTGGTGCCGGTCGTCCCCGAGGACTGGGACCGCGACCCGTTCAGCGGCGAGATCGCCGACGGCGCGGTCCACGGGCGCGGCGCGCTCGACGACAAGGGTCACCTGGTCGCCGTCGCCGAGGCGGTGGAGTCGCTGCTGGCCGACGGTTTCACCCCCGCGCACGACGTCTACCTCTGCTTCGGCGACACCGAGGAGATCTCCGGCGAGACCGCCGAGGACATCGCGAACCACCTCGCGGCCCAAGGCGTCCGGCCCTGGCTCGTCAACGACGAGGGCGGCGCCGTCGTCCAGGGCGCCTTCCCCGGGGTGAAGGTCCCGACCGCCATGGTCGGGGTCAGCGAGAAGGGCATCGTCGACGTCGTCCTCGAGACGACCGCCCCCGGCGGGCACGCGTCGACCCCGGCACGGAACGGGGCGACCGCTCGTCTGGCCCGCGCGATCGTCCGGATCGACGACCACCCGTTCCCCGCGCGCCTGTCGGCACCGGTCGTGCAGATGCTGGAGGCGATCGCCCCCCACACACCGCCGCCGCTGCGCCAGCTGCTCGCGAACGCCGACCGCTTCAACAGGCCCGTCGCCCAGATCCTCGCGAAGGTCGGGGTCGAGACCGCCGCCGTCGTACGCACGACCACCACGACGACCCAGCTCTCCGGCAGCCCCGGTGCGAATGTCATCGCGTCGCGCGCGTGGGCCAACGTGAACATCCGGATCGCGGTCGGCGAGACGGTAGCGTCCGTCGTGGAGCGCATCCGTTCGGTGGTCGCCGACGGGTCGGTCTCGATCAGCGTGCGCGAAGGCATGGACCCGTCGCCGGTGTCACGCACCGACAACGACGCCTGCGCGCTCCTGAGCGACACGATCACGGCGACGTACCCGGACGCCGCTGTCGTGCCGTACGTCCAGAACGGTGCCACCGACAGCCGGCACTTCGCCGTGCACACCGATGCGGTCTACCGCTTCTCGCCGTTCATGATGTCGCGGGAGCAGCGTGACAGCATCCACACCGCGAACGAGTACCTGCGCATCGAGGATCTCGAGCGCGGTGTGGCGTTCTTCCGCACGCTGCTCCGCAACCACGCCTGACGGGCGGCCTCAGGCCTCCTTGGCGAACCGCAGGAGCTGAGGCACGTCGAACGAACCGTCGTCGCGTGCCATCGGAGCCTGGGGCTTCCAGTTGGGCTCCACCGACAGGTACGACAGCGGGTCGTCGGCGAGGATCCCGAGCAGGACCTCGGCGACGATCCGTCCTCCGACCGGCCCGAGCTTCTTGCCCTCGGCGCGGACCTCGGCCTCCTTGAGGATGTAGAACCACAGCGGCGGGTGCAGCCGCACGTCCTCGCTGAGGTCGCTGATCCCGAGCTCGTCGTCGGTCAGCGGCTCGACGCCCATCGCGCGGGCGACCGTGTTGCCGGCCGGCAGGCCGAGAGCGACGCCGCGCTGCAGGTTGCGCTCGGCGAGCGCGTGCGGCGGGTGCGCGGCGACCGACAGCGGCAGGTCCGCGAGTGGGCGGGCGAGCTGGGTGTCGATCGGCAACGACGCCTGCGGCGAGGTGTCCGCGCCCGGCATGTCGAAGAGGAACTTCCACTCGACGGCCCATTGAGGAGGCAGCCGGCGGAAGCCGTTCAGGTTCGACAGCTCGTCCGGCGGGAGCTCCGGCCCGAAGATCGGGATCGGTCCCTGGTCGCCGCGAGCATCCCGGACGAAGTCGTTGATGTGGTACCGCCCACGGATCATCGAGTGCCCGAACCGGTAGGCCGCCACGGCGAACTCGACCGGGATGTAGGCGTCGTTCACCGGCTTGTAGAACTGGAACGTCGGACGGACCAGCGCGATCGTGGAACCTGCAGCGTCGGACACGTACGTCTCGGTCCGCAGGATGTCGTTCACGACGGCTTCTCCGACGATCCGCCGCAGGAAGTCGTGCACGACGACCCACTGGTAGTGCCAGCGGACTAGACGCTGCGTCTCCTTGAACGCGTCGTCGCCGGTCAGTGGCGTGGTTGCCCCGACCACGTCGGCGACGCGGTTGTGGAACTGGAGCATCGTCAGGTGGAGCTGGGACACGAGGATGTTCTCGTCGTTGCGCGGGTCTCCGATCAGCGCACGGCCGAAGAACACCTCCTCGCCGTCACGCTGCCGCGGCTCGTTGCGGGGCAGATCGGGGCCGGCGCCGCTGGTCTGGCCGGGTACGACGCCGACGTCCTCCCCCAGACGCAGCTTCGTGACCGGGCCGGAGTCGTCGTACATGTACGGCTGATCGGCCGGTCCGCGCCCGTACAGCGAGTCGAGGTCGAACCTCGGCGTCCGGAAGTTGTGCAGCGCGTCGGGATCGTTCTGGCGCCGCAGGCTGGAGACAGGGTCGAACGTGATGTCGTGGTCGACGAACTGCCCGAAATAGGTGTACCCCGACGGGATGTCCGGGTTCTCGGCGGGCGGGCCGGCGGGATCGAGCATCCGCTGTGCGAGAGCGGCCATGTCCTCGGCCGAGTGCTCGAACACGGGCAGGTGCCGGAACATGCGTCCGAACCGGCCGGTCTTGAACGACGACGACGGGATCACGTCGACACCGCGCTGCGGCGTCCCGTGATGGACCGGCTTGGTCGGTGTGGTGGGTTCGGGGGCGGGTGTGGGTGGAGGTTCCTCCCCGGCGGAGGTCTCGTGCCCGACGGTCGTAGCCATGGTGCTTCTCCCTCGCATGACGGATCTTCCCGAGATCGCCGGCGTCAGTGCCGGCGTGGCGGCGGTGGACGCCTGCCACCCGTCGAGCGTCCCTCTGTACCGGGGTCAGGCCCAGGGGGTTTGCAAACGGACTATTCGGACGAACGCGTCACCTGCGAGCCTCGCCGACGAGATCCTCGGCGAGGCACCGCGTGATCTCGGCGTACGACAGCGCGCATCCGAGCAGGTAGTGCGACTTCGTGTACGCGGCCTCCACCGTCAAAGCGCCGCAGGACACGACCCCGCCCTCGACGAGCGCGCGCCCGGCGCCGTACCGTCCGAGATCGACGAACGCCGCCGGGGTCTGGCTCACCGCGAGCACCGGGACCTCCGCGTCGCGCAGCGCGCGCAGGCGCGCCTCCGCGCGCGGGTCGTACGGCGCCGTCCCACCGCCGAAGACGCGCAGTACCACGCCCGCCGGCTCCCGCGACCAGGTCAGCTGGTCGTGCCAGTGCTCGAGCGTGACCGTCGCCAACGCGACGAACCGGTCCGCGTCGTAGCCGCGGAACCGGCCCACCGGAAGGTGCGGCGAACGGCGGGAGCTGGCCCCGGTCTCCCCCGCGAACCCGTCGAGGTCGGTCGTCGACCGCTTCCACGCCGTGGCTGCGGCGAGGACGCGCCCCGCGAACGCCACGCACACGCCGGCGCTGCCGGACAGCGCGGTGTCGAGGGCGTGCTGGAGGTTGCTGCTGGCGTCGGTCCCGGCCTCGCGGGGCCCGCGTTGCGCGCCGGTCACGACGATCGGGCACGGCGCGTCGGCGAGCGCGAACGCGAGCGCGCTCGCGGTGTAGGCGAGGCTGTCGGTGCCGTGGACCAGGACCACCCCGGCAACCGACGGGATCGCCGCGCGGATCTGGCGCTGCCACCGCGTCCAGTCCGCAGGACCCATCTCCGCGCTGTCGCGAAGCGGGAGGTCCAGGACGAAGTCGGCGGGTACGCGCCGCGCTGCCGCCCACGCGTCGACCGTGCCACGGAGCACGTCGACGCCCTCGGCGCTGACCTCGAGGCCGGATGCGCCCCCGGACATCGTCGCCGTGCCGCCGGTCACGATCACGAGGACACCACGGTCGCCGCCGAGACCCGGCCCGCCCGTCGAGCGACGCGCGTGGCCGGGCCCCGAAGCATCGCTCATGGAGCCGAGGCTACGCCGGTGTCCGCTCCTGCACCGCCACGCGTGACGCCGGTGCGGACGTCCAGCACGGGGCGGTAGCGGTCGTACAGCGTCACGATCAGCACCAGCAGGAAGACGAAGAAGAATCCCGCCGACAGGAAGAACTTCGTCTCGTTCGGAGCGATCGTGCTGGCCAGGAGAACGAGCCCGATGTTGACCAGCGACAGGACCACGAACGTCGCGAAGACCGAGTCCCAGCCACCGCCGCGTCGGGCGCTCCAGAGCCCCACGAACGAGTTGACCACGATGAGCACCGCGCAGCTGATCGCGATGCCGACGGGAGAGGTGTCGACGCTCGGGATGATGTTCGCGATGATCACGCTCAGCAGGGCGACGAGCGCGATCTTCTCGAAGAGCCAGCTGTCGAACACCTTGCCGTGCGCCACCCGCTCGGCGGCGCGCTCGCGCGCCTCGTCCATCGTGTCGGGCACCGGCAGCGCGACGACCTGCCAGGCGTGGTCCGGCGGGTCGAGGCGCGGGCGAACCGCGAACCAGAAGACCAGCAGCAACGCGATCACGGCCGCCACCAGGGCAGGGGTGAACCACGGGACGTCGCGCATGGTGTCGGTGAGGTCGAGCTTGAAGACGTGGATCCACGCTTCCTGAGGGAGCTTGATGAAGATCCAGATGATCGCTGCCGCGACGATCCACCAGCGCATCGAGAACCGCTTGGGATCCCACCGCAGGCGCACGATCTCGTAGAAGATGAAGAAGTACTCGAACGTGTTCGGGAAGATCAGCAGCAGCCACCGCTCCGTGCCGCCGGACAGCTCGAAGATCGTGGTCCCGACCAGGCGGTAGAAGAGCAGGAACCGAGCGACCTCGAACGCCGCACGACTCGTCCAGTTGCGCATCGTCGAGACGTAGGCGAGCGACAGGTAGTACACGTCCAGGGCCTTGTCATAGCTCTGGTAGTACGTCAGGTCGAGCTCGGTGAAGGTCTGGAAGATCGTCTGGTCGACACCGTCGAGCAGCATGCACGCGATGATCGCGGGCAGCGGGTACCGGAAGACCAGCAGCGGCAGCAGCAGGCGAGCGGCCACCACAGCCCAGAAGATGACCTGGTCGGACGTGTCGCCCACGGGCGCTCCCCCTGATGATCCGCCGGACGAGGGCCGACGCGTTGCGTGCGGATGATGCGGTCGCGAGCCTAGTGGTCGGACGCCGCGCCGAGCACGCGACACACGGCTGCCTCGAGGGACTTCGCGCGCGCGTCGTCCAGGAACGCCAGCCGTGCGGTCTTGTCGGGCAGCGCGATCTCGGGGCCGATCTCGAAGCCGAGACCGTCCAGCATCGCGGTCGCGCGCGCGTTGCCGACGTCCGGCTCGACGACGATCCGCCGCGCGCCCGGAGGGCCGAGGACGAAACCCACGATCGTCCGCACCAGCACCGCCCACTGGGTCTCGCGGTCGGCGACCTGCTCGCCGAGGAAGAAGTGCAGTCCGACGTCACCCGCGCGCGGTTCGTAGCACTCCCCCACGGGATCGTGCTCCGGCGCGTACGTCTGCAGCAGCGCGAACGGCTCGTCGTCGCGGCACAGGAGGAAGGCGTGGTGGGTCTCGAGGCCGTCGACGTACGCGTACAGGTCCCGCAGCTCGTCGCGGTCCAGCTCGGCGAGGCCCCAGAAGCGCCCACGCGGCTGCGTCACCCACCGGTGGAGCGTCTCCAGGTCGGCGACCGGGTCGAGCACCCGCACCGTCACCGTCCCGAAGCCGGGGATCTCGTCGTGCCGCAGCACGGCACCGGGGGCCCCGGTGCGCAGGCGGTCCTGGAGTCTCACGGTCATGGCAGCGGCTCCTCGGTGAGGTCGTCCCAGGCGGTGACGACGGGAACGGTGGCGGCCTCGAGCCAGGCCGCGTACTGGTCGGTGGCGTGCGGGCTGGCGGGATCTCCGGCCGCCCCGAACGGCACGCCCCACCGGCTCCGAGACCGGTCGGACAGGTCCCAGATCCAGCGCGCGACCGAGCCCCGCCAGCAGAGATCGCTCACGCCCGGCGTCGTCGCCGCGGAGCGCACGGTGTCGGAGTCTCCGGACAGGGTGACATCCGACTGGCCAGCAGGCGGCAGACGTACGAAGGTCGCACCGGGCACGCCGGCCAACACCTGTACGGGCTCCAGCCGGTGCTGGTCGCCCCATCGCGGGGCGTCGGCCTGGCCCCACTCCCCCGCGGCGACCTCCTCGAGCGCTTCGCGGGCCAGCGGTCGTACGTCGATCCCGAGCGCCACGACCGCGGCACCGTCGACCAGGGCGAGGATGCCGTCCCCGATCCGTCCGCGCGCGTCGCACCACGGGTCGTACACCGCCCCCATGCCGTGCTCCGCGTGAAGCGGTGCGAGCGCCGGGTGGGCGGACAGTCGTGCGGCGACCGCGGCCCGCCAGGCGGCGAAGACCGCGGCGTCGGCGCTGTCGGCGTCCATCCGTCGGTCCCACCGGCGCAGACGCGTCACGAGCGCCTGCGCAGCATCGGTGAGCGGCGCGCCGCTGGGGTCCGGGAGGTGACGCAGCAACGCGTCCGCCGCGAGGGACAGCGTGTCGCCGTGCACGACCGGCATGTCGGCGACGTCCAGGGGCCCACGGTCCTCGATCAGCTCGGCGAGGAGCGTGCGGATGCGGGACGCGCGGTACGGCGCCGCGTACGCGTACCCGAGATCCACCGCCGCGTCCTCCGGCGGCTCGTTCGCGTCCACGTGCGTCTCGACGACCTCACGCGCCGGTGGCATGGGCCGCCAGACCTCGTCGCCCGGCTCTGCCCAGGCGTCGAGCGGAAGCCTGCGCGCCGCATGACTGCTCGCCGGGACTCGACCGACGGTCTGGCTCAGGACCGTCCCGTCACGATCGGCGACGAGCAGACGGTTGACGGGGTCGACCCACCGCCCGAACGCCGCGACCACGTCAGCGGTCGACCGTGCCCGCAAGAGGGGGCGGAGTGCCGCGGCGCCGACGTCCGCGGACGCGCGCGCCGGGATGCGGGCGGCGTACGCGACCGTCTCGACGCCGGCTCGCGGCAGGGTGTCGAGCGCCGCGACCACGAGGCCGCGCCGTGTCTCGACCCAGAACGCGTCGACAGACTCGTCGGCACGATCGCCTGCGGCATCGTCGACACCGGGACCGACCCCGACACCGACACCGACACCGCCGTCGGCCGGAGCACCGGCTCGCACCCTGATCCGCTCCCGGCCGACCGCGGCGGGCTCCCAGCCGGACGGACCGTACGCCTCGACGCCGCCGGCGTCAGTCCCGCGCAGGAGTTCGCGGAACACGTCGACGTGGTGCGCCATCGCGTTCGTGATGCCCCATGCGACCGTGCCGGCGTGGCCGAAGTGGGCGATGCCCGGCACGCCGGGGAAGGCCAGCCCGAGCACGTCCCCGTCCGGTCCCGCGAGGCGGATCTGCTGGTAGACGCCGGGGATCTCGATGACCCGGTGCGGGTCGCCGGCGAGCAGCGGCCGTCCGGAGCGCGTCCGGCTCCCGTGGAGAGCCCAGGCGTTGCTGCCCGATCCGCTGACGTCCCGCTGGAACAGGTCGGCAGCGCCGTCACCGAGGACCGGCCCAAGGGCCCGGTCCACGTGCTCGCGCCACAGCAGCGTCGGGAGGTCGGAGAACAGGACGTGGGCGACATGGAGGATGCCCAGGGGCGCCCAGTCCGGCCAGTCGGCCTCCGGCAGCACGGCGTTCACGCCGCCGACGTACGCGGCGACCCAGTCCTGGTCCTCGGCGTCGAGCGCGTCGTACGCGCGGCTCGCGGTGTCGGCGAGCCGCGCAGCGCGCGCGAACCTGTCCCACGGGACGCCCTCAGCACCGATGTGCTCCGCGAGCGTGCCCGTGGACCGCCAGTGCTCGACCTGGATCTGCCCGCCGCGATCGAGCGCGGTCACGCGACCCTGGGCCCCCGCAACCTCGAGCCAGGTGTCGGCACGGACGTGGGGCACGCCGTACGCGTCACGGAACAGGCGCGCCGTCATGCCGGCACCCGGATCGCGGTCCGTGCGATCGGGTTGGCGAGCGTACCGGCGTAGATGAGCGAGCCCGACTGGCTGGAGAGGTCGACCATCTGGAGAGTGTTGCGCAGCTGGAGCCGGTTCAGGCACGAGTGCGCGAACCGGTCGGCCCTCAGGTCGACCCGCGGGTCCAGATCGGGGTGGTCGGCTGCGTGGCGGCCTACGCAGTCGGCGACGACGGTCCAGAACGCGTCCTCGCGGAGCACGCCGTCGACGTGCAGGATCCCCGCGAGGTGCCGCAGCACCCCGTCGAACACGTCGGTGAAGACGGCCAGCGCCTTCTCGGCGTCGTCGACCGGCTGGACGATCCGAGCGACGCCCTCCGGCACGGCGCGCTCGCGCAGCAGGACGACCTCCTCCCCGATGTCCTTCATGATCGCCCGGCGCGGCACGTGGTCCGCGAGGACGAGGATGACGTTCTCGCCGTGCGGCATGAAGGCGAGATCGTGCGCGAGCAGGCAGTGCACGACGGGACGGAGATAGGCGTCCAGGTACGCGCCCACCCACTCCTGCGCGCTCAGCCCTGACGCTCGCACCAGCGCGGTCGCGTAGGCCCGCCCGTCGTCGTCGCGGTGCAGCAACGACGCCATCGTCGCGAGACGCTCCCCAGGGGCGACCCGCGTGACCGGGCTCTCCCGCCAGAGCGCCGCGACCATCTTGCGGTGCGCGGACGGCGTCGGTGTCCGGTGGTAGACGTCGCCTGTGTAGCCGATGGACGCCCGCTCTCGCAGCACCGAGAACCCGCACTCGGCGAGCGTCGCGTCGGTGGAGACGAGGTCTGCGACCCAGTCGTTGATGGCCGGCGTCGCGCGCATGTACGCCGGCGAGAGACCGCGCAGGAAGCCCATGTTCTGGATCGCGAGCGCCGTCTTCACGTAGTGACGGTCGGGCCGTGACCGGTTGAACATCGTCCGGATGGACTGCTGGGCCTGGTAGGCGTCGGCGCCGGGACCGAGCGGGACCAGGTCGCGACGGGCGACGTCGGGCGCGAAGGTGACGGAGATCCGTGTGTCCCACTGCCACGGGTGGACGGGCAGGAACCGGTACGAAGCAGGGTCGAGACCGAGGTCGAGCAGCCGGTCGACGAATCGTGCCCGCTCCGAGACGTCGAGTTCACCCTCGTACAGCGTCGTCTCGTCGAGTCCGGCACCGAGCGCGAGGTGCGTGACGTCCTTGCGCGCGGCGAGCCAGAACAGCGCGAAGGGGCGCCCGACCTCGGGGGCGTACCGGCGGTAGGCGTCGAGCCCGAACCCGATCCGCCCGTTGTTGGCGACGAACCCGGGGTGCCCCTCGGTCATGGCCGACTCGACGTCCTGGAAGTCCGCGTGGAGCAGCTCGGTCGCCGTCGGACCGCCCTGGTGCTTCTTGTACGCCGCGGCGGCGAGCGTCGCCGCCACCTCCTCGAGGTAGGTGGCGAGGAGCGTGTCGGGGATGTCCAGCAGTGGCTGCAGCTCCCTCACCAGTTCTGCCGCGTCGAGCGCCCGTGGCTCGCCGTCGACCGTCCGGGTCAGGCTGCCCTCGTCGACGACCCAGTGCTCGAGCGCGAGCCGCCACGCGCAGAACCGGTAGACGACCGATCCGCCGACGAGCGGCACCTCGTACGCGTCCGCGTCCGCGCCGCCCGCGTCGGCACCGGGGGCCGGGGACGGGACCGGCACAGGGGCGAGCAGCCGCTCGTGCGCGAACTCCGACAGCGCCTTCGCGACGAGGTGGCGTTGCGCGTTCTCCATCGTGTGCGGCTGCAGGTGGGGGGCGTCGTGGCTCATCGTGGACCTCCGAGGATGCTGCGGGCGAACTCGTCCCGGGTGCACGTCGACAGGCGAGCGACCTTGTCGCCGAGCACGACGTCGCGGACCACCCGGAACCCGGCGTCGGCGTTCTTGCGGCCGATGGCTGCGTTGCGCACGTCCGGCTCCACGACGACCCGTGCGGCGCCGAGGGCGTCGAAGCACCACCGCATCACCGCCGCCATCACCGCGCCTGTCAGTCCGCTGCGAGGACGGTCGCCTGGCGGCGAGACGAGCAGATGCATCCCGAGGTCACCGGGCTCGGGCTTGTGGACTCCGACGAGCAGGACGTGCGCCGGATCGTACGTCTCGGCGAGGAAGGTCGGGCGACCGTCGATCCTGCCCAGCCACGAGTCCTGGTGCGGGTCAGCGGCGATGCCGGAGAGGTACTCCTCCACCGCGCCGACATCGAGACCGCCCATCCGCCAGAACTCGGCGTGCGGATCGCGGAGCCACCGGTGGACCACGGCTGCGTCGCGAGCGGGCTCCACGGGCTCGAGCGAGATCTGCCCGATGCCGCTGACCGCGGTGTGGTGACGCGCGTTCATCGAACACTCGCTCGTGATCGGGCCTGGGACCGGGCCTGGGCCGCGATCGTCGTGGCGCCGGCCGGCACCCCGAACTCCTGGAACGCGATGCGGTGCTCGATCGGATACACCTCGCGTCCCGCGATCGCGGAGAGGATCGTGGAGCTGCGCCAGGCGCCGAACCCCAGGTCGGGTGCGGTGAGCCCGTGCGTGTGCTCCTCACCGTTCTGGACGAAGACGCGCCGGTGTCCCCCGTCGACCGAGTAGTCGCGGCCGACCGCGAGCCGACCGAGCTCGTCGAACGCGAGCCGGTGGCGCACCGGGTCGAGGAAGTCCGGGACCGTGGCGGCGTACCCGGTGGCCAGGACCAGGCGGTCGGTCCGCCGTGTGTGCTCCTCGCCGAGCTGTTCGTGCCGCAGCGTCAGGACGAACTCGCCTCCCTCCCACCGCGCGTCGACGAGGGCGGTGTCCGTGAGCAGCGTCGTCGGCACCGGGCCTGCGACGCTCTTGCGGTAGAGCGTGTCGTAGATGTCGTCGACCAGGTCGCCGCTGATCCCCTTGTAGAGACCGCGCTGCTCGCGTCCGAGGAGCTGCCGCAGCTCGAGCGGCAGCGCGTGGAAGTGGTCGGTGTACTCCGGCGACGTCATCTCGAGCGTCAGCTTCGTGTACTCCATCGGGAAGAAGCGCGGCGATCGAGTGATCCAGTCGAGCCGGTACGTGTGGTCGTCCGCATCCTCGAGGAGGTCACGGTAGATCTCCGCCGCGGACTGACCGCTCCCCACGATCGTCACGGAGCCTGCGCAGCGCAGCGCGTCACGGTGCGTGAGGTAGTCGGCGCTGTGCAGCCACGGTCCTTCGAGGTCCCGCGCAGCACTCGGGAGCGTCGGTCGCGTGCCGGTGCCGAGGATGACGTGCCTTGCCCGGTACGCCTCGACGGTCCCGTCACCGAGCCGCGCGCGCACGACGTACGTGTCGCCGCCGGGGTCGTGCTCGACCGCCACGACCCGCCGCCCCCACCGCAGCGACGTGAGCTGGTCCGCCGCCCACCGGCAGTACGCGTCGTACTCCGCCCGCAGAGGGTAGAAGCTCTCCCGGATGTAGAACGGGTAGAGGCGGCCGCTGGCCTTCAGGAAGCTCAGGAAGGAGAAGCGGGAGGTCGGGTCCGCCATGGTCACGAGGTCGGCGAGGAACGGGACCTGGATCGTCGCGCCCTCGATCATCATCCCCGGGTGCCAGCGGAACCCGGGTGACTCGTCGAGGAACACCGCCTCGAGGTCGGCGAGCGGGTCTGTGAGGCAGGCGAGGCCGAGGTTGAACGGCCCGATGCCGATGCCGACGATGTCGTACGTCATCGCGCCACCGCCCCGCTCGCGAGGAGCGCGCGATCCTCCGCCAGGTCGAGCGAACGCAGGGAGTCGAGACCCCGCTCCCCTGTCGCCCTCACGATCGCCAGGACGCCGCGCACGTCTTCCGCCGTAGTGTCCGGGTTGAGGAGAGTGAGCTTGAGGCACGGCCGGCCGTCGACCACCGTCTTCGCGACCAGGGCCCGACCGGACGCCAGCATGGCGGCGCGGATCACCGGCACCAGGCGGTCCGCCTCCAGGTCGGACATGCCTCCGTGCTGGTAGCGGAACAGGACGGTGCTGAGGTCCGTCCGCGCGAGAAGGTGCAGGTCCGGGGCGTCCTCCACGATGCGGTGGACCTGGACCGTCAGGTCGAGCACGCGGTCGAACATCGCTCCGATCCGATCGGCGCCCAGGGCCCGCAGCGTCGTCCAGAGCTTGAGGGCGTCGAAGCGCCGGGTGGTCTGGAGCGAGGTGTCGACCTGGTTCGGCTCGTCGGCGTCGTCGGGGTTCAGGTAGTCGGCGTGCCACCCCGAACGTGCCAGGTCCGCTGCTTCTCGGACGAGGATCGCACTCGACGAGACGGGCTGGAAGAAGCTCTTGTGGAAGTCGACCGTCACGGAGTGCGCACGCTCGATGCCGTCGAGGAGGTGGCGGCGGGTCGGCGACACGAGGAGGCCACCCCCGTACGCGGCGTCGACGTGCATCCAGGTCCTGGCGCTGTCGCACGCGTCCGCGACGCCTCGGAGCGGATCGATGCATCCCCGGTCGGTCGTGCCTGCGGTGGCGACCACCGCCATCGCGATGCGTCCCGTCCGTTCGATGACGTCCAGCGTCAGCCGGAGAGCGTCCGCGTCCATCCGCCCGTCCCGGTCGGTCGGCACGCAGATGACGGCGCCTTCGCCGAGCCCGAGGAGCAGGGCCGACTTCTGGACGCTGAAATGGCTGTGCTCCGTCGCGAGGACGAGCATCCGCTGCTGCAGCGTGCTGCGCTCGGCCGCCGCGAGGACCCCGGACCCGTGGACTGACAGGGCGTGCTCGCGGGCGAGGAAGAGAGCGTGGAGGTTCGACTGGGTCCCGCCGGAGGTGAACACGCCCGCGCCCCCGTCGAAACCGATCCGGCGAGCGGTCCAGCCGATCAGGTGACGCTCCATGTACGTGCCGACGGTCGACTGGTCGTAGGTGTCGACCGAGGTGTTGACCGCGGCGAGGACGGCCTCCGCGGCGACGGCCGGGATGGCGACGGGGCAGTTGAGGTGTGCGGCGTACGCGGGGTGGTGGAACCACACGGCGTCCTGCACGAACAAGGCGTCGACCTCGTCGAGGGCACGGTCGGTGCCGATCGGCGAGCCGTCGAGGTCGACGCTCGTGACCTTGCGCTCGAGGACCTCCCGCGCGGTCCCGGAGAAGGGCGCGTCGCAGTCACGGACCTGGCCGGCGATCCGTTCGACCACGGCGTGCACCGTCCGGGCGTACTCGTCGGCGGTGCTGTTGGTCAGCAAGGGCGATAGGTTCATGCGGACTCCTGTGGCGGTCCTACGACGTCGGACAGTGTGCGCGAGTTCGAGAAATTAGGTTTGGCTTGCCTAAGTTAGCGCACCTGCGTCGAGGGTGAACCGTGGCGCCCGTCACATCGCTACCGTGATGGGGTGAGCCACCCAGAGTCGAGCCACCCAGAGTCAGATCCCGCAGAAGCCGGCACCCCAGAACGACAGCAGGGCGTGCGCGACAACACCCGCGCGGTCGAGGCCGGCGTCGTCACCGACTTCCACGACCGGATGAGCTACGGCGGGTACCTCGACCTCGACACGCTGCTGTCGGCGCAGCGGCCGATCAGCCGCCCCGAGCACCACGACGAGCTGCTCTTCATCGTCCAGCACCAGACCACCGAGCTGTGGCTCAAGCTGGTCCTGCACGAGCTCGAGAGCGCGTGCCAGCACCTGCGCGACGACGAGCTCGGCCCAGCGCTCAAGCGCATCGCGCGCGTGAAGCACGTGCAGCGGACGCTCGCCGAGCAGTGGTCGGTCCTCGCCACGCTGACCCCGACGGAGTACGCCGAGTTCCGCGGTGTCCTCGGCAACGCCAGCGGCTTCCAGTCGTACCAGTACCGTGCGGTCGAGTTCGTGCTGGGCAACAAGAACGCCGCCATGCTCGCGGTCTTCGACGCCGAGCCAGCGCACCGCGAGATCCTGCGCGCGGTGCTGGACGCGCCCAGCCTGTACGACGAGTTCCTCCGCTACCTCGCCCGTGCCGGCTACCCCGTACCCGCTGAGATCCTCGAGCGCGACGTCACGAAGGCATGGACGTTCCGCTCCGACCTCGTCCCCGTGCTCACGGCGATCTACGCCGACGCCGACGCGAACTGGGCGGCGTACGAGACGTGCGAAGAGCTCGTCGACCTCGAGGACAACTTCCAGCTCTGGCGGTTCCGTCACCTCAAGACGGTGTCGCGCATCATCGGCACCAAGCGCGGCACCGGAGGCTCGAGCGGGGTTCCGTTCCTCCAGCGCGCGCTCGACCTGACCTTCTTCCCGGAGCTCTTCGCGGTCCGGACCGAGATCGGCAGCTGACGTGGCGGTCTGGCTCCCCCCGTTCGTCGACCATCACGTGCACCTCCAGCTCATCGACAGCCTGCGTCTGCGCGGCGGAGGTCTGGCGGGGGTGGTCGACCTCGGCGGGAACGCAGCGGTCGTCGCGGCGATGGCGCGGGAGGCGACCGGGGCTGGCGACCAGGGCGCCCCGTACGTCCGTTTCGTCGGCGCCTTCCTCACGGCGCCGGGCGGCTACCCGAGTGATCGCGCATGGTGCCCCGACGGCGCGGTTCGAGAGGTCCGCTCCCCCGCCGAGGCCGCGGACGCGATCGACGAACAGGTCTCCTTCGGCGCCTCCGCGATCAAGGTGACCCTCAACCGCGAGGCCGGGCCCGTGCCCGACGGACCGACGCTCGGCGCCCTCGTGCATGCAGCGGGCGAGCGAGGAGTCCCCGTCGTCGCGCACGTCGAAGGGTCGGGCACCGCCGAGCTCGCGATCGGCGCGGGCGTCGACGTCCTCGCGCACACGCCCTGGTCCGAGCGGCTCGACGACACCCTCGTCCGTGAGGCGGTCTCACGCGGCCAGCGCTGGATCACGACCCTCGACATCCACCGCGACGACGTGGAGTCCCAGCAGGTCGCCATCGACAACCTGGCGCGCTTCCACGCCGCCGGCGGCCGCGTCCTCTACGGGACAGACCTCGGCAACGGCGAGCTGCCGCTCGCGATCAACGCCCGGGAGATCGCCGCGATGGTGCGCGCAGGGCTCGACGAGGACGCCGTGATCGCCGCGCTCGCAGACCCGTGGCCGGCGATGCTCCACCCCGACGGGCTCGCCACCCGGATCACCGATCCGGAGCCGAGTGCTCCCGAGGATCTACCGGCGTGGCTGGCGGGTGCCGAGGTGGGCCGAAGGCGATAGGCCCTCGGACGCGCGACCACCGGTCTGAAAGACTCGCCGAGTCCCCACCCGCGCCGTCGAGGAGAGCCGATGAGCATCACCGTCCCTGCCCTGGTCACCGCATCCGCCGGGGCTGCGTTCGAGCGCGCCACCGTCGAGAGGCGCGAGATCGGCGAGCACGACGTGCTCATCGACATCGCCTACGCGGGCATCTGCCACTCCGACATCCACCAGGCACGCGAGGAGTGGGGCACCGCCATCTTCCCGATGGTTCCCGGCCACGAGATCGCGGGCGTCGTAGCCGCGGTGGGACCTGGCGTGACGCGCTACCGCGTGGGCGACCGCGTCGGCGTGGGCTGCTTCGTCGACTCGTGCCGAGAGTGCGAGGCGTGTGTCGCGGGCGAGGAGCAGTTCTGCAGCCGCGGCAACGTGCAGACGTACAACGGCCGGTACGCCGACGGCTCCGTGACGTACGGCGGATACTCGACGCAGATCGTCGTCGACGAGAACTACGTCCTGGGGATCCCGGAGGGCATCTCGCTCGACGTCGCCGCTCCCCTGCTGTGCGCCGGGATCACCACGTACTCGCCGCTCAAGCACTGGGGCGCCGGGCCCGGCACGAAGGTCGCCGTCGTCGGCATGGGCGGGCTCGGCCACCTCGGCGTGAAGATCGCGCATGCGCTCGGCGCCGAGGTCACGGTCATCAGCCACACGCTCTCGAAGAAGGACGACGGTCTCCGCTTCGGCGCTGACCACTACGAGACCGGGGACCGGGACACGCTGCGCCGCCTGCGGGGCGCGTTCGACCTCATCATCAACACGGTGTCCGCCGACCTCCCGGTCGATGCCTATCTCCGCACTCTCAAGCTCGACGGCACGATGGTCTTCGTCGGCGCCCCTGAGAACAAGCAGTCGTTCCACGCGTTCTCCCTGATCGGCGGTCGCCGCCGCCTCGCCGGGTCCAACATCGGAGGCATCCGCGAGACCCAGGAGATGCTCGACTTCTGCGCTCAGCACGGCATCGGCGCGGAGATCGAGACGATCACGGCAGACGACGTCGACAAGGCGTATGAGCGCGTCGTCGCGTCGGACGTCCGCTACAGGTTCGTCATCGACACGGCAACCATCCCCGGCTGAGCGTCCAGGAGGGCGGATCATGCAGGCATGACCGTTCTCGCCGCCGTCTTCGCTGCCCTCGCCGCCGTGCTCCACGTCTGGATCTTCGTCATGGAGTCGCTGCGGTGGGAGCACCCCAGCACCCGTCGCACGTTTCAGATGACAGCCGACGAGGCTGCCGCCACGCGGGAGATGGCGTACAACCAGGGCTTCTACAACCTGTTCCTCGCCGTCGTGACCGTCGTCGGCCTCGTGCTGCTTGCCACGGACCAGACCGACGCGGGCCGTGCGCTCGTCTTCGCGGGCTGCGGATCGATGCTCGCCGCCGCCGTGGTGCTCGTCGCGCGCTCGCCAGAACGACTGCGCGCGGCCGTCGCTCAAGGAACCATGCCGCTCCTGGCTGTCGGGCTCCTCGCCCTGTCGATCGCGGTCTGACCCGCGATCAGCGCGCTCACGGCGAGGACGCACCGAGTGGGCGGCCCGGCGGGTCACGTCCGGGGAGTCATCGTGTGGCGGTCGCGATGGCGCTCGAGGCTGCCTTGTGGCGACGCCGCGCCTACGTGCCGGGCCGCATTCGAGGGCCCGTCAGCACGCTGCTCGCGGACTCTGACCGGCGAGCCGTCCCGCGCGGCGCTCAGGTCGCGCAGGTAGTCACGCAGACGGGTCCGATGCAGCCGCTCCCGGTCCTCGATCACTGCGCGCGGGGTGCCGAAGGCTCGACGGAAGACGAACCCACCGTGTCCGTCCGCCTCGACGTGCAGCTGTCCGGCATGCACCGCCATGTGGCACGTGCGGCAGAGGCCGGCCAGGTTGTCGAGGTCGGTCGGTCCGCCGTCACGCTTCCACCACGCGACGTGGTGGAGCTCGAGATGCGTGTTGCCGCAGCCGGGGTTGGCGCAGTGACCACCTTGGCGCACGCGCGCGGCCACCCGCTGCGCGCGCGTCGCAAGTCGGCGGGTCCGGCCCACGTTGAGGACAGACGCATAGGGCGTCGGCCCGTCGGTCGTCCCGCTGGTCAGCACCGGTGTGCGGTCTGCACCGCAGGCGAGCAGGCCGTACAGCTCGGGGCCGACGACACCGAACCCGTCGAGGGCCGGAGGCGCCGCTCCCGGCTGGCGTACGAGCCACTCGGCGTCGGCGGTCACGTGAAGCTGCGGTCGCACGCCGCCCTCGCCGGGGAGCCCGTCGACCATGACGGCGTCCACGAGGTCGTGCAGCGCATCGGCACGACGCTGCGCCGGCGTCCGGTCGTCCTTCACCGCGGCACCAACAGCACCGGCACCACCACCACCACCACCGGCACTACCACCACCACCGGCACCATCACCACCATTGGCACCGTCCCCGACCTCCTCACAACCGCCGGGACCTCGCGGCGCCGACGCGGCCACCAGGAACGCCCTGAGCTTCGCGCCGAGCGTGATGTCGACGAACCCGGCGAGGTGGTATCCGTCGCCGGCGCGGTTCACCTGCACGTCCCGCTTGTCCATCCCGCGCTTCCACGCCTCGTCGAGCTTCTCCGGGTGCGTCACCTCGTCGAGCCGGTCGATGGCCGAGGCAAGGTCACTCGGAGCGGCCTGCTTCGCCAGCGGAAGCAGGATGGCGTCCGTCGCGTCGGCGAAGACTGCTGGGTCGATCCGGCGGAGGCCGCTCGTGAAGTGGGCGACGTGGTCCAGACGCACGTCTCCTGCGAGCATCGCCTCGCCGACTCCCGGAAGAACCCGCATCGTGTGTCCGGCCGCTCTGAGCCGCCTCGTGGTGGCGTCGTTCAGCCGGAGCTCGCGACGCGCCCAGGCCAGCGTCGACGACGCGCCCTCGTCTGCGTACGCGCCAGTCTCGTCCATGTGGTGCAGATAGGTCGCCCGGAGCCCTTCGATGCGGTCAGACATCGCTTGCAGGTCTCTGATCACGGCACGCGTCTGAGCGGCGTCGGCCAGCCCGACAGGCATCGACGCGACGGCGTCGAACGCCTCGCGAAGATCATCGATGATGCCCGAATCGAACATGTGTCCAGGGTCTCGCACCCGTCCGACATCTCGCCCGACCCGTGACCTGCCCTGTGGACGACATCGCCTCCCCCGACCCTGTGGGCGAGTCGTGGCTAGGCCACCGCCGTCGCCATCCGCTCCACGATGTCCGACAAGACGGCTCGCGAGGTCGCCGTGGTGACGCGGACGTGCCCGGCGCCCCCGGCCCCGAACGGCAGGCCCGACCCGAGCGCCACCCGCCCGCGTTCCAGGAACACCTCGGCGGGGTCGTCCCCGAGCCCGAGACCGCGGCAGTCCAACCACGCCAGGTAGGTCGCCTCCGGTGCTCGGAACCCGACCTCCGGCAGCCGCGCCGTCAGCTCCGCCGCAAGGTGGTCGCGGTTGACCGCCAGCCCCGCGAGCACGGCGTCGAGCCACTCCGCACCCTCGCGCAGCGCCGCGGTGTGCGCGACGACGCCCAGGTGGCTCGCACCGTGCGCGACGACTTCCGGCATCCGTGCGAGGTCACTCTCCGCCGACTCGCCCGCGAGCACGATGGCTGCCTTCATCCCCGCGAGGTTCCAGGCCTTCGAGGCGGACATCACCGAGAAGGCGTCCTCCGCTCCGTCGACCGACAGGTACGGGGTGAAGCTCGATCCGTCCAGCACGACCGGGGCATGGATCTCGTCCGCCACCACCCGGACCCCGAAGGCGCGCGCCAGCCGGGCGACGCCCGCCAGCTCGGCGGGCGTGTGGGCGACGCCCGTCGGGTTGTGCGGGTTGCACAGCAGGTACGCAGCGGGTCGGCCGGACGCGGCCGCGCGCTCGAACGCGTCGCCCAGGGTCTCGAGGTCGAGCCGCGCGTCGGCGCCCAGCGGGGCCTCCACCACATCGCGGTCCGCCGCGGCCATGAATCCGTAGAACGGCGGGTACACGGGCGGACTCACGACCACCGGGGATCCCGGCTCTGTCACGAGCCTGACCACCTCCGTCAGTCCCGTCATGACGTCCGCCACCATCGCCGTCCGGGCGACCGTGATCCCGTCCCAGGTCCACCGCTTCGACGCGAAGGCGGCGAGCGCCTCGGCGTACCCGGTCCCGCTCGGATACCCCGTGTCGCCACGGCGTACGGCGTCGGTCACCGCGCGCACGACGGGCTCCGCGAGGGGCACGTCCATCTCCGCCACGAACGAAGGAAGCACGTCAGGCGGGTAGACCCGCCACTTCGCGCTCGTCCGGGTGCGCAGGTCGTCCAGGGTCAGCTGCTCGAGCGGGTTCACGGTGTCCATCACCGCCCATCCTCGTACAGGCGTCCGACAACCCGCTCGACCACCAGCCGCGCCGTCGGTGTCGGGAGCCGGCCCTCGCGCTCCCCCGCGCTCGCTCGATCAGGAAAGTCGAACACCCCGAGGATCAGCTGCATCGGGTAGGCAGGAGCCTGGGCGACCGTCCTCGCCACAGCGCCGTCGAGGAGGAAGTCGACGGCACCGGGCCGCCAGTCGACCCCGTACGTGTGACTCTGCGCGACGTCGAGCGCGACCGGCTCCGTCCGGAACTCCTCGACGAGCGCAGGGTCGCGGAACGCGTGGATCCCGGCGCCGTACGCGACCACGGGTCGCCCGTCCTCTCCCACGGTCACCGCGTCTCCGAACACCTCGACCAGGCAGATCTCGCCGCACCGCTCAGGCTCGTCCTCGACGCCGACCATCCACGCGGAGAACATCGAGCGCGGACCGATCTCCGCACGGCAGGTCACCTCGACCACCCCGTACGTGGGAGTGAACCCGGCCAGCGTCGGCTGCGCCTCCCGGACAACGAGTCCCTCGCGGAACGGCTGCTGACCGCGCGTGCTCCCGACCGGGCCCGACCAGCTCCCCGACTGCACCGCCGAGACACGGAGCGGGCCGTCGTGCAGGTCGGGGCACCACAGCGGGTGCGCCGGCGGGATCGACAGCGTCAGCGCGCCGTCGGCCACCGCGTACGTCGCCGCGGCCGCAGCACGGGAGCTCCACGCCGGCAGGTAGCTGGCGATCCAGACCGTCGGGTCCAGGTCGGCCCCCGCGAAGTCCTCGACGAAGTCGCCGGGGCGGATGCGGTCGCCTCCGCCGGCCGTGTCACGCTGCATGAGGCCAGCATCGACGCATCCGGGTCGCGCCGCAGACGGCCACGAACGAGGCGACGCAGATGATCGCAGGAGCTGACACGCCGGACCGTCGGGGACGTACGGGCCTGCACCTGACCGGACTCGACCTCGACGGCAACCCCGACATCTCCGTCCGCGAGGTCGAGCTGCTCGCCAGCGACTGGTTCGTGCTGCGCGCGACCACGTACGACCGGCGGCGTCCGGATGGAACGGTCACGACAGAGCGCCGAGAGACGTACGACCGCGGGAACGGCGCGACGATCCTCCTGTACGACCTGGAGCGCCGTACCGTCCTCCTGACACGGCAGTTCCGCTACCCCGTCTACGTCAACGGGCACCCCGACGGGATGCTCCTCGAGGCCGCCGCCGGCCTCCTCGACGAGGACGACCCCAAGACCGCCATCCGGCGCGAGGCCGCCGAGGAGACCGGCGTGGAGGTCGGCGAGGTGACGCACGTGTTCGACGTCTACATGAGCCCCGGCTCAGTCACCGAGAAGCTGCACTTCTTCGCCGCCCCGTACGAGGGCGACCGCTGGGCGGGGACCAGCGCCGGCATCGCCGAGGAGGGCGAGGACATCGAGGTCGTCGAGCTCGGGATCGATGACGCGATCGCGCGGATCGGACACGACGTCGTCGACGCCAAGACCATCATGCTTCTTCAGTGGGCGGTCCTGAGCGGCCCGTTCGCGCGCTGACGCGTCCCCGTTCGCTGCCACGGCTGTCGGCGCTCGAGGCAGCGCTCTGCCAGGGTCGAAAGATGGCCTCCACCGATAGCGCGACCGATCTCACCTCGAGCGAGACACGGCTCGACCGCCGGATCACGGGGCCGCTCCTGTTCGCCTTCATCCTCGGCGACGTCCTCGGAGCAGGGATCTACGCCCTCATCGGGGTGCTCGCGGGAGACGTGGGAGGGGTGGTGTGGCTGCCGCTCCTTGTCGCTCTCCTGCTCGCTCTTCTGACGGCCGGGTCGTACGCAGAGCTGGTGACCAAGTACCCCCGAGCGGGCGGTGCGGCGATCTACGCAGAGCGGGCCTTCGGGTCTCCATTGCTCGCGTTCCTCGTCGGGTTCTGCATGCTGGCCGCGGGTGTGACCAGCGCCGCAGGGCTCGCGCTCGCCTTCTCGGGTGACTACCTCGGCACCTTCGCCGACGTGCCGACGACGCTCGCCGCGATCGTCTTTCTCGCGGTCGTGGCCGCGCTGAACGCCCGCGGCATCCGTGAGTCCATGGGCACCAACCTGGTGATGACCGTGATCGAGGTGAGTGGCCTGGTCCTCGTGGTGGTCGCCGTCGCCATCATGGTCGGCGACGGCAGGGGCGACGCAGAACGGGTGCTCGAGTTTCCCGACGGCGCGACCCCGGTCACGGTGACGCTGAGCGCGGCGATCATCGCGTACTACTCCTTCGTCGGCTTCGAGACGTCGGCGAACATCGCCGAGGAGATCCGTGACCCTTCGCGTGTCTATCCGCGGGCGCTCTTCGGTGCACTCGTCGTCGCCGGCCTCGTGTACGTCGCCGTGGGCGTCGCGAGCGCGATCGCGCTGCCGCCTTCGGAGCTCGCCGCCTCGTCCGGCCCGCTGACGGCCGTGGTCGAGGCGACCGACCTGGGCATCCCCGACGAGCTCTTCAGCGCGATCGCGCTCGTGGCGGTCGCGAACGGCGCCTTGCTGACGATGATCATGGCGAGCCGCCTGACGTACGGGATGGCGGAACGAGGCCTGCTGCCGGCAGCGCTCGGAGCGGTCCTGCCGAACCGCCGTACGCCGTGGGCGGCGATCCTCGCCACGACGCTCGTCGCGATGGGACTCACCCTCGTCGGTGACCTCGGCACGCTGGCCGAGACGGTTGTGCTGCTCCTCCTGCTCGTCTTCATCAGCACCAACGTTGCGGTGCTGGTGCTTCGGCGAGACGAGGTGGGGCACGAGCACTTCCGCGTCTGGACCTTCGTCCCGGTCCTCGGTGTGCTGTCGTGCGTCCTCCTCCTCACGCAGCAGTCGTGGGAGGTGTGGCTGTACGGCGCCGGGCTTCTCCTCGTCGGTGTCGGCCTGCACCTGGTCGCCGGTGGTGTGACCAGGGACCCGCACGAGGGCGCCGGGGAGTGAACGGCTCTCGATCGCGCCGCACGCCGACGGTCAGACGACCTGGAGCCCCGCCACGCGACGCGGGTTGACGGCAGACCGGTACGACCCGCGTGCCGGTCGCACCTCCAGGTGCAGGTGAGGTCCGTCCGGCGCCCCGCGAGCTCCGCTCCGACCGATCAGGTCACCCTTGCGGACGCGGTCCCCGTGCTTCACGGCCCGCGAGCGCAGGTGACCGACGAGGACGTCACGGCCGCGGGACCTGATGATCACCGCCCGGCTGCCGTACGCCGTGCCGATCCCCCGCGTGACGATCCGGCCGGACACCCCCGCGTAGACAGGGGTGCGCCTCGGCATGTCGATGTCGAGCCCGTGGTGGAACCCCCTGCCGCCCGTGCAGCGCGACGAGGGCGCGTACCAAGGCGCGCGCGTGCATCCGTACGGGATCATCCGCCGGTGAGCGCCGGCGAACCAGACCGAGGTGTAGCAGCGCTTGTCCTTCGTCCAGAACCGCTTCACCCCTGACGGCGTACGGCGCGGCCCGACCTTGCACGCCGCTGCACGCGCCGTCGCGGACCCTGCTTCCCACGGCCCGACGCGCACGCGGGTACCGTTCCCGATGTCGAGGGACTCGGTGGTCCCCGCCACGACCGGCCGCTGCCCTCGCGCGAGCTGAAGGGCGAGGCCCGTGATCCGCTCGGTCTCCGCGCCGGCGAGCGCACCGCCCCACTCGACGTTCGCGTACGCCTCCCCCGCCGGCCGCAACGAGACCACAGCGACCTGGGTGGGCTCCCCCGTACGTTGCTGCTGCTCCGCCCTGAAGGCGAGCGGGTCGCCGCTCTCGCCGCGACCGCCGACACCGGGATAGCCCTCGACCGTGCAGGGCGCGGCCGAGACGTTGCGGAGCGACACCCGGGAGTAGCGGTGCCCGAGTGCCGCCTCGATCGGGGTGAGCGAGAGCGTCACGTCCTCCGGTCCGCACGAGCGCGTCGTCGGCCGCTGTGTCGCGCGGACGCGCAGCACCGACGCATCCACGGCGGACGGCGCCGTCGTCGGTGCCGTCGTCGAGGCGGGCGGAGTGGCTGCGCTCGGGACGGCCGCGCTCGGCACCGTCACGCTCGGGGAGTCAGAGCCCTCGGAGTCCGTGCCGTCGACGGTCGAGGACGCGCACGCGGACAGCAGCACCAGCGCGCTCACGAGGAGCGGGGCGTACGCACGTCGCATCCCAGCAACCTACGCCACCGCGTGCTCACCCCGGCGCGTCGAGCCGGACGATCAGCCGACCCTCACCACGACCTTGCCGCGCGTGTGGCCGGTCTCGACGGCGCGGTACGCGTCGGCGGCGTGCTCGAGGTCGAACACCTCCGCGACCTCGACCCGCAGGACGCCGTCGTCGACCAGCCGCGCGAGCTCGGCCAGATCGGCGGCGTCGGGACGGACCCACGCGTAGTCGCCTCCGAGCTCCGAACGAGCGCGTGGGTCGGTGATGGAGACGATCCTGCCGCCGGGCTTCAGCAGCGCTGCGGCCGTGTCGATCGCGTCGCCGCCGACGTAGTCGAGGATCACGTCGAACCCGTCCGGCGCGACGCGCAGCGCACGCTCGACGAGGCCGTCGTCGTACTCCACCGCCTCGGCGCCGAGCGAGCGTACGTAGTCGTGGTTGCCCTCGGAGGCGGTGCCGACCACGCGGGCACCGGCATGCACGGCGAGCTGGACGGCGAACGAGCCGACGCCACCGGCGGCGGCGTGCACCAGGACGGTCGACCCCTCGTCGAGTCCGGAGCGCCGGACGGTCTGGAGCGCCGTCAGCCCGGCCAGCGGGACCGCCGCTGCCTGCTCGAACGACACCGATTCCGGTTTCTTGGCAGCGGTCCGCACGGGGACCGCGACGTACTCGGCGAGCGTCCCTCCGCCGACCACGTCCTTGCGGGCGTACGCGAAGACCTCGTCACCGACCTCCAGCTCGGGCGTGTCGAGCCCGGCCTTCTCGACCACACCGGCGACGTCCCAGCCGGGGACCACCGGGAAGTCGACGTCGATCAGCCCCTGCAGGTAGCCCTCGCGGATCTTGTAGTCGACCGGGTTGACCCCGGCGGCGACGACCCTCACGACCACCGTGTCAGGGCCGATGTGCGGCTCGGGGAGGTCGCGGACCTCCAGGACGTCGGCGTTCCCGAACTTCTCGTACGCAACAGCTCTCATACCGGTCCAAACCGACCGCCGCCGGCGTGCATTCCGCGGGGTGGCCGGTGTGGGCGGCGCCACGCGAGGTCACACTTCGTACTGCGCGACCAGCTCGGCACCGATCCGCGTTAGCTCGGCGCGTACGGCGTCGCCCTCGACCACGCGCACGCGTGCCCCCCAACCCGCGAGCTGCTCGGCGACCGAGACCGCCGTGTGAGCCGCGACCCGCACCCGCACCACACCGTCGGAGCCGCTGGACGGCTCGGGGGTGCAGTGCCGCCCGAAGTGGTCGCGCAGGATCGGTACGAACCGTGCGTCCGCGAGCACCACCGCCGAGACCGGCGAACGCCGCTGCTCCATCGTGTCGACGACCTCCGCCCACGCCGTCTCCAGCGCCAGGTCGTCCGGGCGATCGAACGGCTCCTCGGTGATCTCGACCGCGCGCACACGGTCCACGCGGAAGGTCCGCCGCCCGGCCTCCGTCCCCGCGATCAGGTACCAGCGGTCGTCCTTGTCGACGAGGCCCCACGGATCGACGAGCCGCTCGCTCGTCCCGGTGCGTCCCGCGTACGACAGCCTCACCCGACGTCGGCGTACGACAGCGTCCTGGATCTCGTCGACCAGTGGCGGCCGCGGACGGTCGGCGCCGCCCCACGGCGTCGCGTCGACGTGCACCGCCTCTGCCGCGGCCTCAGCCTCGGACCGGAAGGTCTGAGGAAGGGCACGGACGAGCTTGCGCAGCGCCGACCGCAGCTCAGGTGTCCTCGCCGCCGCCGGCCCGGCGAGCAGGAACAGCGCGCGAGCCTCGGTCGAGGTCAGGCCGGAGAGGTCGGTGCGTGCGCCTCCGACCAGCGACCAACCGCCGTTGCGTCCGGGCTGCGGATAGACCGGCACGCCTGCTGCCGACAGCGCCTCGAGGTCTCGCCGCGCCGTCGCGACCGAGACCTCGAGCTCACCGGCGAGCTCGGCGGCCGTGACACGCCCGCGTGACTGCATGAGCAGGAGGGTGGCGACGAGCCGGTCTGCGCGCATGTCCCGAGTCTCGCAAAGAAAGTGATCAGTTGGTGAGCACTTTGAAGGGAATGATGGATCTCACCAACCCCACGAGAGGAACACGACATGCTTCGCGGACTGACCACCCTCAGCTTCTACGCCGACGACCTCACCGCCGCGCGATCCTGGTACGCCGAGGTTCTCGGCATCGACGCGTACTACGCCTTTCCCGCCGAGGGCACCCCGGCGTACGTCGAGTTCCGGATCGGCGACTACGAGCACGAGCTCGGGATCATCGACAGCCGGTACGCCCCCGCCGACCGTCCTGACCAGCCGGGCGGCGTCGTCGCCTACTGGCACGTCGACGACCTGCAGGCCTCGCTCGACCGGCTTCTCGCCCTCGGCGCCACGCTCCACCTCCCGGTCACCGAGCAGGGCGACGACTCCGGGTTCGTGACGGCGTCCGTGGTCGACCCGTTCGGCAACATCCTCGGGATCATGTCCAACCCGCACTACCTCGAGATCCTGGCGGCAAGGACGCAGGCAAGGACCGAGGCAACGGCACAGCACACGTCGTAGATTGCGGACCATGTCGTTCGACGTCGCTGCCACGTCGTACCAGCGGTTCATGGGCCGGTTCTCCGAGCCGCTCGCCGACGAGTTCGTCCGGCTCGCCGACCTCGAGAGAGGTCGGCGGGCGCTGGACGTCGGATGCGGACCGGGCGCGCTCACCTCCCGGCTCGCGGCGGTCGTCGGAGCGGCGTCGGTCGCCGCCGTGGACCCGTCGGCGCCGTTCATCGCGGCCGTCCGCGCGCGGCTTCCCGAGGTCGACGTGCGACGCGCCTCCGCGGAGAACCTCCCGTTCCCCGACGGCACCTTCGACGCGGTCCTCGCCCAGCTCGTCGTCCACTTCATGGCCGACCCGGTCGAGGGCCTGCGCGAGATGCGGCGGGTTGCGGCGCCGTACGCGTGGGTGGCCGCGTGCGTGTGGGACCACGAGGGCGGGACCGGTCCGCTCTCGCCGTTCTGGAGCGCCGTGCACGACGTCGACCCACATGCCCCGGACGAGTCCGGTCTCGCGGGCAGCCGCGAGGGCCACCTCGCCGAGCTGTTCGCTCAGGCCGGCTTCACCGACCCCGAGACGTCGGTCCTCACGGTCGCAGTGCCGTTCTCGACGTTCGAGGAGTGGTGGGAGCCGTTCACCCTCGGCGTGGGACCTGCAGGAGCGTACGTCGCGGGTCGTGACCCCGCGGGCGTCGCCGCGGTGCGCGAACGCTGTCGCGCGCGGCTCCCGGACGCACCGTTCACCCTCAGGGCCAGCGCGTGGGCAGCACGCGGGCGCGCACCCTCGTGACGTGTCCTCAGCGCAACGGCCGGTAGAACTCCCGGACGTCGTCGACCCACAGGTCCGGCACCTCCATCGCGGGGAAGTGTCCGCCGCGGTCGAAGTTCGACCAGTGCGCGATCTCCCCTGCCGGGTCGGCGAGCGAGCGCACCGTGGTGTCTGCCGCGAACACCGCGTACCCGGTGGGCGGCGCCTCGGGCGACTCCCACCCCTCGGATCCGTGACCCGAGTCCCCGGCCTGCGCCATCATCTGCTTCCACGCCTGGATGCCCTCGTAGGTGCCGTGCGCCGACGTGGCACCCGCCTGCCGGAACCAGCTCAACGACACGTTCGTGAGGAGTTGGTCACGGTCGACGGCCTCGTCGGGCAGCTCCACGGCGGGATCGGTCCACTCGTGGAACTTCTCGACGATCCACGCGAGCTGGCCCACGGGCGAGTCGGTCAACGCGTACGCGATCGTCTGCGGCCGCGTCGCCTGCAGCTGGAAGTAGCCGAGACCGTCGTCGCGGTACTCGTTGAACCGTACGATGCGGTCGCGGTCCTCACCCTCGAAGTCGTCGGGGTCCAGGGGTGGCCCGAACGGCGTCCCCGCGGCCGTGCCGGTCAGGTGCATGCCGATGACCTGCTGGGGAGCGACCATCGCGACCATCCCGGCGACGCCGGCGCCAGCATCGGTCGCCTGCAGGCCGTAGCGGTCGTAGCCGAGGCGCCGCATGAGCTCCGTCCACGCCTGCGCGACCTGGAAGAGGTTGCCCCACCCCGCGTGGAACGGTGTGGACAAGCCGTAGCCGGGCAGCGTCGGCACGACGACGTCGAACGCGTCCGCGGACTCGCCGCCCGAGGCCTTGGGGTCGGTCAGCGGGCCGATCACTTGGAGGAACTCGACAGAGGAGCTCGGCCAGCCGTGCGTCAGCACCAGCGGCATCGCGCCGGGCTCGGCCGCGCGCACGTGGAAGAAGTGCACGTCCTGCCCGTCGACGGTCGTGACGAACTGCGGGATCTCGTTGAGCCGGGCCTCCTGGGCCCGCCAGTCAAAGCCGTCGAGCCAGTAGTCGGCGAGCCCGTGGAGGTAGTCGGGCGGCACTCCCCTGCTCCAGTCGGAGCCCGCCGAGAAGTCGGGCCACCGCGTACGCCTCAGCCTGTCGTGGAGGTCGTCGAGGTCGCTCTGCGGGATGTCGAGACGGTACGGCCGGATTGCTGTGTTGTCGTCCATGTCGCGACCGTAGGAGGCCTTGCGGAAGGCTTGCTTCCGCGATCCGAGGCAGGATGGTGGGGTGCTCTCGACGTCGGCACGCCTGCTCCGCCTCCTGTCCCTGCTGCAGTCGCAGCGTGACTGGAACGGCCCCGCGCTGGCCGAGCGGCTCGAGGTCAGCACCCGCACGATCCGCAGCGACGTCGGGAGGCTGCGCAGCCTCGGCTATCCCGTGGAGGCAGCGCCGGGCGTCGCGGGCGGCTACCGCCTCGGTCACGGCGCCGCGATCCCGCCGCTGCTGCTCGACGACGAGGAGGCGCTCGCGGTCGCGATCGGGCTGCGGACGGCGGCTGCCGGCGTCGCCGGGTTCGAGGAGACGGCGCTGCGCGCACTCGTCAAGCTCGAGCAGTCCCTTCCCGCTCCGCTGCGCCACCGCCTCGAGGACCTCGTCGCTGCCACGGTGGCGATGCCGACGGAGTGCTCCGCCGTCCCGGTCGAGCGGCTCACCGCCATCGCCGACGCCGTCCGCTGCCGCGAGGGTGTGCGGTTCAGCTACGAGGCGGGTGACGGCACCTCCACCCGCCGTACGGCCGAGCCGCACCGGCTGGTGCACACCCGCGGCCGCTGGTACCTCGCCGCATGGGACGTCGAGCGGCACGCGTGGCGGACGTTCCGGGTCGACAGGATGCGTCTCCGCACCCCCAACGGGCCACGTTTCGTCCCCCGCGACGAGCCCGAGGGCGATCTGATCGGCTTCGTCGAGCGCTCGGTCGGCACGGCGACCTGGCAGGTCAGGGCACGTGCGTACGTCGACGCACCCGCGGCGGACATCATCGCCCGGGTGCCCCCGGCGGTGATCGTCGAGGAGGTCGACGCGACGCGCTGCGTCGCGCACGTGGGATCGGACTCCCCTGACCAGCTCGCCCTGTGGATCGGCCTGCTCGACGCCGACTTCACCGTCGACGGGCCTCCCGAGCTGGCGGCCGCGTTCCGTCGGATCAGCGGGAGGTACGCGCGCGCGGCGCACGCGCTTGACAGACTCGAGGAATGAGACGCGACGGAGAGTTCTCGTGGCAGGGACGGCGGATCGCCTGGCGTACTGCCGGAAGCGGACCGCCGGTGGTGATGTGCCACGGGACGCCTTGGTCCTCGTCGCTCTGGCGGCCGTACGCCGACGCGCTCGCGGCCGACTTCACGGTGCACCTGTGGGACATGCCGGGCTACGGCGCATCGTCGAAGGACGCCGGGCACGCCGTCGACCTCGGCGTTCAGGGCGAGGTCTTCGCCGCGCTGCTCCAGCACTGGAGCCTCGAACCGCCCGCACGTCGTCGCGCACGACTTCGGGGGCGCCGTGGCGCTGCGCGGGCACCTCCTGCACGGCGTGCCGTACGGGTCCCTCTGCCTGGTCGACGTCGTGGCGCTGCGCCCGTGGGGCTCGCCCTTCTTCCGACTGGTCAAGGAGCACGCCGACGTGTTCGCCCAGCTGCCTGCGGCCGTCCACCGTGGAGCGCTCGAGGCGTACGTCGCGACCGCCAGTCAGGTCGGACTGACGCCGGAAGCGCTGGCGATGCTCACCGACCCCTGGCTCGGTCCCATCGGCCAGGCCGCGTTCTACCGCCAGATCGCCCAGGCCGACGAGCGCTTCACGGCCGACCTCGAGCCGCTCCTGGGCGACGTTGCAGCCCCGACGCACATCGTGTGGGGAGCCGAGGACACCTGGATCCCGCCCGACCGCGCGGAGCGGCTCCACGCGGCGATCCCCGGGAGCACGGTGACCGTCGTCCCGGACGCCGGGCACCTCATCCAGCTCGACGCTCCGGTGGCGCTGGCGACGGAGCTCCGCCGCTGGCTCGACGACGCCGTGGGCCAGCGGACGGCGTGAGGCTCGGACATACTCCGAGCATGGATGCGAGGGCAGCGACGCACGATCGCACCGACTGGCGTGAGCTCGTCACCGTGCTCCTCCTCTCCGTCACCGCCATCCTCACCGCGTGGACCGGCTTCCAGGCGAGCAAGTGGGGCGGCGCGATGTCGATCTCGTTCAGCCAGGCGTCGTCGGCTCGGATCGAGGCCGCCCGCCTGGATGCGGACGCCAACCGCCGCCAGACCATCCAGGTCGGCCTGTTCACGCAGTGGCTCGCGGCCTACCAGGACGACGACCAGACGCTCACCGCCTTCCTGCAGGAGCGCTTTCCCGAGCCGCTCGCGACGGTGTTCCCGGAGTGGCTGGCGAGCCGGCCGCTCCAGGACCCGTCGGCGCCCGCCAGCCCGTTCGAGATGCCCGGGTACGTGATCCCGGAGGCCACCGAGTCCGCAGCGGCCGACGGTCGTGCTGACGCGAAGTTCCGCGAGGCGCTGCGCAACAACCAGCGTGGCGACAACTACACGATGATGACGATCGCGTTCGCGGTCGTGCTCTTCTTCGGAGCTCTCTCCGGACGGATGCGCGATCCGCGCAGCCAGTGGGCACTCCTCGGCCTCGGCATCGTGGGATGCATCATCCTCAGCGGGATCCTGCTGTCTTTCCCGAAGCTCGTCTGACAACCGCTCGCGACGGATCGTATATTCTCGCGTCCGTGGCGATGACCTTGAGCGAGAAGCTGTGGGACGAGCACGTCGTACGACGCGGCGAGGGCGAGGAGCCCGACCTGCTCTACGTCGATCTCCACCTCCTCCACGAGGTCACGTCCCCGCAGGCGTTCGAGGGCCTGCGGCTCGCAGGACGGCCGGTCCGACGTCCCGACCTGACGCTGGCCACGGAGGACCACAACGTCCCGACGCACGACCTCGACAAGCCCATCGCCGACCTGCTGTCACGGACGCAGGTCGAGACCCTGCGCCGCAACTGCGCCGACTTCGGCGTACGCCTCCACCCGATGGGCGACGTCGAGCAGGGCATCGTGCACGTCGTCGGCCCCCAGCTCGGACTCTCCCAGCCGGGCATGACGATCGTCTGCGGCGACTCCCACACCTCGACCCACGGCGCGTTCGGGGCGCTCGCCTTCGGCATCGGCACGAGCGAGGTCGAGCACGTGCTGGCCACTCAGACCGTGCCCCAGGCCCGCCCGCGGACGATGGCCGTGACCGTGACTGGTGCACTGCCGCCGGGGGTCACCGCGAAGGACCTCGCCCTCGGTCTCATCGCCCGCACCGGCACCGGCGGCGGGCAGGGCTACGTCGTCGAGTACCGGGGCCCGGTCGTCGAGGCGCTCTCGATGGAGGCGCGGATGACGCTGTGCAACATGTCGATCGAGTGGGGCGCGAAGGCGGGGATGATCGCCCCCGACGAGACCACGTTCGCCTACCTCCGCGGTCGTCCCGAGGCCCCGAGCGGCGAGGCGTGGGCGTCGGCGCTCGCCTACTGGCGGACGCTCAGGACCGACGACGGGGCAGTCTTCGACCGCGAGATCGTCGTGGACGCCTCCGAGCTGACGCCCTTCGTCACGTGGGGCACCAACCCCGCGCACGGCGTACCCCTCGGGTCCGTCGTGCCCTCCCCCGGCGACTTCGCCGACGCCGCCGCGCAGGCGGCTGCCGCTCGCGCGCTCGACTACATGGGCCTGGCAGCGGGCACGCCGTTGAGGGACATCGTGATCGACACGGTGTTCGTGGGCTCGTGCACCAACGGCCGGCTCGAGGACCTGCGCGCCGCGGCCGCCGTCCTGGACGGGCGCCGGGTCGCCGACGGGACCCGCCTCCTCGTGGTCCCCGGCTCCACCCGCATCCGGCTGGAGGCGGAGGCGGAGGGGCTCGACCGGGTGTTCACCGCGGCGGGTGGCGAGTGGCGTGGCGCGGGCTGCTCGATGTGCCAGGGGCTCAACGCCGACCGGCTCGCCCCCGGGGAGCGCAGCGCCTCGACGTCCAACCGCAACTTCGAGGGCCGGCAGGGCAAGGGCGGGCGCACCCACCTCGTGTCGCCGCTCGTCGCGGCGGCGACCGCCGTCGCCGGACGCCTGGCCTCACCCGCCGACCTGACTCCGCGCTGACTCCGCCCCGCCCTCGAAGGTCGAGGCGCGAAGCGGTCGAGGCCGCGTCACCGTGGCGGCAGGGTCACCCGTGCCACCGTCTCGTCGCCCTCGCGCACCAGCGCGATCGTCCCCCGGTGGCGCTCCTCCACGATCCGCCGCGCGATGTCGAGGCCGAGGCCGGTCCCCTTGCCGACGTCCTTCGTCGTGTAGAACGCGTCGAAGGCCCGCGCGAGCACCGCCTCCGGTGCGCCCGGTCCCGAGTCCGCGACCGCCACCTCGACGCCGCCGTCGTCCGTGGCGCGGGTGGAGATCCGCAGACTCCCGGCGCCGTCCATCGCATCGACGGCGTTGTCGACGAGGTTCGTCCAGACCTGGTTGAGCTCGCCGGCGTTCGCCTCGATCGTCGGGAGGTCGGCCGCGAAGTCCCGTGTCACGACGACGCCGGCGCGCAGCTGGTGACCGAGCACGAGCAGGCTGCTCTCGATGCCCTCGGTGACGTCGATCGCTCGCGTCTCGCCGCGGTCGACCTGCGAGTAGGACTTCACCGCCTTGACCAGAGCAGAGACACGACCCGTCGCGACCTTCACCTCGTTCAGCAGCTGAGCCGTCTCGGCGGTGGCCGCGAGCCAGGCGATGCCGGGCCCGAGTGCGGACGGCGCCACGGATCCCGCGACCCGCTCGCACCACGCGACGTCGGCGCCCGCAGCAGCCAGCGTCGTCGCGAGCCGCCATCTCCGCTCGACGTCGTGCGCCTCGAGCCAGTCGGTGAGCGCCTCCTCGGTGTCGGCGAGGTCGATCGGGTCAGCACCCGCCCCGAGGGGTGTGATCTCCCGTCGCAGCGCCTCGAGGGTGGCGACGTCCTGGGAGGAGACCTGCTGGTCGGCGAGCCCACCGACCGAGGCGAGGACGTTCGAGGCGGACGTCTCGAGGGCGTCGACGGCGCGTACGGCGGCAGCCGCGGGATTGTTGATCTCGTGGGCGAGCCCCGCTGCGAGCGTGCCGAGCGTGACGAGCGACTCGCGCTGCCTGACGGTCGACTCGATGCTCCGGGCGGTGCTGTACAGGCCTTCGATGAGGCGCACCGCGAACGGGAACCACTCCTGGGACAGGTCCCGCAGCGCCGGAGCCGGCACCCGCAGGAGCCGTCCGGGCCGCGCCCCACGTCCGGAGGCGAGGTAGCGGCCGTGCTCGTCCCACGCCCGGAACCCGCCCGCCCACTGCCCGGGCTGGTCCATCTGGCGTACAACGGTGTCCTCCCGCCCCACGTGGCGCAGGAGATCGAGCGCGCCGTCGATGAGCAGCCACCAGGCGTCGGCATCGTCGCCCTCGTGGAAGAGCTCCGCGCCGGGCTCGATCGCGACCTCCTCACCGACGGCGACGAGGTCGGCCAGCTGGTCGTCGCGCATCCCGTCGAACAACGGGAGGGCGCGCAGGTCATCGACGGTGATCACGTCGCCGCCAGGTAGCGGTGCACGAGCGCGACGGCCATCGCGCCCTCGCCGACCGCCGAGGCGACCCGCTTCATCGAGTCGTGGCGCGCGTCGCCGGCGGCGAACACGCCTGGGACGCTGGTCTCGAGTGCGTACGGGGCACGGGCGAGCGGCCACCCGCGTGACTCCTCGTCGCGCTGCAACCATCGCCCCGTCAGCAGATAGCCCTCGTCGTCGCGGACGACCTCGCCGCCGAGCCAGTCGGTGTGCGGCGTGGCGCCGATGAACACGAACAGCCAGCTGCTCGCCACCACCTCGCGGTCCCCGGTGTCGCGGTCGCCGATGACGAGCGACTCGACGTGGCCCTCTCCTTTCACCTCGAGCACCTCGGCGCGATACCGGACCTCGACGTTCGGTGCGGCCTCGATCCGCTCGACGAGGTAGCGCGACATCGAGTCGTCGAGCGATGTGCCGCGCGCCAGGACGACCACCCGTTTCGCGTACCGGGCGAGGTTGAGCACCGCCTGGCCCGCGGAGTTGGCGGCACCGACGACGTGCACGACATCGCCCTCGCACTGCGACGCCTCCCCTGCCCCGACGCCGTAGTAGAGACCCCTCCCGGTGAGGTCCGGGACGCCCTTCGCGGGCAGGAGCCGGTACGACATGCCGGTCGCGACGACGATCGCGCGCGCCTCGACGGAACCGCCGCCCGCGAGCGTCAGCGCGCGCACAGGTCCGCGGCGCTCGAGGCCGACGACGTCGCGCGCCACCACGAGCTCGGCACCGAAGCGGCCCACCTGGGCGATGGCGCGCTGCGCGAGATCCCCGCCGGTCAGGCCGCGCGGGAACCCGAGGTAGTTCTCGATCGCCGCGCTCTGACCCGCCTGTCCGCCAGGCGCCTCGCCCTCGATGACGACGGTGCTGAGTCCCTCGGACGCCGCGTACACGGCGGCCGCCAGACCTGCCGGACCGGCACCGACGATCGCGAGGTCGTACACGGGCTGCTCCGCCTGGGTGCGAAGGCCGAGCGCTGTCGCCAGGTCGTACGTCGACGGCGAGCGCAGCGTCACGCCCTCCGGCGTCAGGACGACCGGCACGTCGGCGACCGCCGCGCCGCCCAGCCCGAGCAGCCGGGCGGCCTCGTCGGCGTCGTCCTCGACGTCGTACCAGTGGTACGGGATGTGGTTGCGCGCGAGGAAGGTCTTGATGTCGTGCGTGCGGTCCGACCACCGGTGCCCGACCACGCGGATGTCGCTCGTGTGGTCGGGGTTGGCGCGCAGCCAGTCGTCGAGGAGCTCGTCGACCGCCGGATAGAGCCGTTCCTGGGGTGGGTCCCATGGTTTCAGGAGGAACTGGTCGAGCCCGATGTCGTTGATCCCGGCGATCGCGGCGTCCATGTCGGCGTATGCGGTGAGCAGCAGCAGCTTCGCGGTCGGCGCGTACTCACGCACCTGCGAGAGCATCTGGATGCCTGTCATTCCGGGCATCCGCTCGTCGGCGGCGACAAGCGCGACCGGCTGACCACGGCGCGCGAGCCGGCGCAGGACGTCGAGACCTCCGGCTCCCGACGTCGCCCGCACGACGCGGTAGTCGTCGCCGTATCGGGTCCGCAGGTCGCGAGCGATCGCGGTGGACACGCTCTCGTCGTCGTCGACGGTCACGATGGTGGGCTTGGCCATCAGCGCGACCCGCTCACCACCGCGGACTGAGCCCGCTCCGGAGCCACCGCCGCGTCCGCCGCGAGGAGCGAGGACGGGCCCTCACGCCGACGTCGTACGAGCTTGCCGACCTCGACGACCAGCGGGAGCAGCGCAGCGAGACCGAAGCAGACGAGCCACTCCCTCGGCGTCAGCGGCGTCGTCCCCAGGCCCTCGCGCAAGGTCGGCAGCTCGGTCGCGAGCAGCACCGCCACGAACGTCACGGACGCGATGCCCACAGCCTTCAGGACCGGCGGCTCGAGGCCGCTCGCCGGGTCGCGCCGGTTCACGACCGCGTTGAAGGCCGTCCCGAGACCCATCACGACGAACGTCATCGTCATCGACACCGACGCGGCGTCCGTACGCGGCTCGTCGGGGCCGGCGACGAGAGGAATGAGTCCGGCGACGAACAGCGCAGCGGCGTACACGAGCCACTGGATCACAGCCTTGCGGTTGGAGATCGTCAGCGCGGGGTCGCGTGGTGGGCGGTGCATCACGTCGGGATCGCCCGGGTCGACCGCGATCACGACGACACCGACGGCGGTCGCGAAGAACAGCAGGAACAGCACCATGGTCGGCTGCATGGCGACGCCGTCGTTGATGTCGAACACGGTCGCGGCAAGGAACAGGAGGACGAGCCCGAGCAGCTGGGTCATCTGGAACCGCACGTAGGCGACCACCTTGTCGTACGCGCGCCGCCCGATCTCGACGGCATGGACGAGCGTGCCGAAGTTGTCGTCGGTGAGGATCATCCGCCCGGCCTGCTTCGTGACCTCGCTGCCGCTACCCATCGCCACGCCGATGTCGGCCTGCTTGAGGGCGGCGGCGTCGTTCACCGCGTCGCCGGTCATCGCGACGATGAGGCCCTCCTCCTGCATCGCGCGGGCGAGCCGCAGCTTGTCCTCCGGGGTCACGCGCCCGAAGACGTGCAGCTGCGGGAGGCGCTCCTTCAGCTCGGTGTCGGTCATCGCCTGGAGCTCCGTACCGCTGATCGCTCCGGCGCCTAGGCCGAGATCCTCGCCGATCGCCCGTGCGGTCACGGCGTGGTCGCCGGTGATCATGCGTACGTCGATGCCGGCGGTCAGCGCGACGCGTACGGCGTCCTTGGCCTCGGCGCGCAGCGGGTCGATGATGCCGGCGAGCGCCACGAAGCCCAGATCCGTCACGAGCGACATCGGGTCGTCGGTCATCCGCTGCAGGTCGGCATCGTCGATGATCCTTGCGGCGAACGCGAGGACGCGCAGCCCCTTCTCGCCCATCCGCTCGTTCGCGGCGTCGATCCCCGCCTCCGCCTCCGCGATGGGGACGACCGATCTGCTCAGCGGCCCGCCGGCGCTGCTGCATCGGGCGAGGACGACGTCCGGCCCACCTTTCACGAGCGCCATCACGTGCTCGGCGCCGTCGACGTGGACGCGGTGGAACGTCGCCATGAACTTGTAGTCGGAGTCGAACGGGACCTCGGCCAGCCGCGGGTACGCACGCCGGGTCTCCTCGGCGTCGATCCCCAGCTTCGCGGCGAGGACGACGAGTGCCGCCTCGGTCGGGTCTCCGATCACCGTCTGGTCGTCGCCGACCACGGCGTCGCTGTCCAGGACGAGACCCAGCCCGAGCCTGGTGAAGTCCGGGGCCGGCGCACCGGCGACGGCACGGATCTCTCCCGTCTTGCGGTAGCCCTCGCCCTCGACGGTGAACCACTCGCCGGACGCGTACAGCATCGACACCATCATCTGGTTGAGCGTGAGGGTGCCGGTCTTGTCGGTGTTGATCGCGCTGGTGGCGCCGAGGGTCTCGACGTCGGTGAGGTTCTTCACGACCGCCTTCGCCTCCGCGAGCTGCTTCGCTCCGAGCGACAGCAGGCCCGACACGAAGGCGGGCATGCCGGTCGGGATCGCGGAGATCGCCATCGCCGTCCCCAGCAGCAGGAGGTCCTTCCCCGGGATGCCGCGGAGGAGACCGACGACCACGATGATCGCCACCGCCCCCCAGGCGACGAGGCCGAGCACCTTCGTCAGCGCGTCGAGCTCCTTCTGCAGCGGCGACCGGCTGCGGGTCACCGAGGTCAGCATCGTCGCGATCTGGCCCATCTGCGTCTGCATGCCCGTGGCGGTCACCACGAGCGCCCCGGTCCCGCGGGTCACCGACGTGTTCTGGAAGAGCATGTTCGTGCGGTCCCCCAGCGGCACCTCGGCCGACGGCAGCGCGTGCGCATCCTTCGGGATCGGCGCGCTCTCGCCGGTCAGCGCCGCCTCCTGCGCCTCGAGCGTCGCGGACCGGAGGATGCGGCCGTCGGCGGCGACGATGTCGCCGGCCTCGACCTGCAGCACGTCTCCGGGGACCACCTCGGTCGCGGGCACGAGCCGCTGCTCGCCGTCGCGGACCACGCGTGCCTGCGGGACCTGGATCTTCGCCAGGGCGTCGACGCTCGCCCGCGCGGTCAGCTCCTGGCGGGTCCCGAGCACGACGTTGAGGAGGATCAGGAAGGCGACGACGACACCGGTCGAGACCTCGCCGATGACCAGGCTGACGACGGCGACCGCGACGAGCATGATGTTCATCGGGTCGCGGAGCTGGAGCGCCGCGATCGCCCAGGCGGTCGGTGGTTTCTCGGCAGCGATCTGGTTGGGCCCGTACGACGCGAGCCGGGCTGCTGCCTCGGCGGCGGTGAGGCCTGTGGAGGCGTCCGACCCACCGGCGGCGACGGCCTCCTCGGCAGTGAGTGCGTACGGGGGTGGTGGTTCGTCGCTCACGGGTGCTCCCTTCGGCGGACGCGAGGTCCTCGGAGAGAACGTATGCCCTGGGGACCCTCGCCGCAGGACTCTTTCCCGCGGTTCGCGGCGCGAGGCGATCCCGACGTGGGCGCAGTAGCGTGACGGGTGACCGCCGCCCTCGAGCGAAGGAGTCCCCGTGTCGAAGCCACCGCTGCCGGACGAGGCCGTCACCATGCTGCGACGGCCGAACCCTGCCGTCATCGCCACCCTGCGCAAGGACGGCTCACCGGTCACCGCAGCCACCTGGTACCTCTGGGACGACGGCCGCGTGCTGGTCAACATGGACGAAGGACGCGTACGCCTCGCGCACCTCCGCCGTGACCCGCGCGTCAGCCTCACCGCTCTCGCGGAGGACGGCTGGTCGACGCACCTGACGGTGATCGGCCGGGTCGTCGAGCTGTACGACGACGACGGGCTCGCCGACATCGACCGGCTCTCGACCCACTACACCGGGCACGCGTACACGAACCGTGACCGTGCCCGGGTGAGCGCCTGGATCGAGGTCGACCGGTGGCACGGCTGGGGTGCGATGAAGGACTCCGGCCAGACCGGGTGAACGGAGAGCCCCGACCCCTCCGTTAGCGTGTGCGCATGACCGACGTCGCCGCTGTCCGGCATCCTGCCCCCGCGCTCGTGCGACGTCTCGACATCGCAGGCAAGGCCCTGCTGGTGCTGATGCTCGGCACCGCGCTCGCGTTCCCTGAGCTCGGCAACCTCGAGGGCAAGGGCGCCGTGGCACGCGCCGTCGCCTACCCGGCGCTCGCGTTCACGGTCCCGGTGGTGTGGCACGTGTGGTGGCGCGAGCGCGCGTCCTTCCCGTGGCTCGCGGACCTTCTCATCACGATCACCTGCTTCACGGACATCCTGGGCAACCGCATCGACCTGTACGACACCGTCGTGTGGTTCGACGACTGGATGCACTTCATGAACACCGGCCTCCTCGCGGCTGCGGTGATCCTCCTGACGCTGCCGCGCAGCGCGGGCCTCGGCGCAACGCTCGAGCGGGCTCTCGCCTTCGGTGCGACCGCCGCGATCGGGTGGGAGCTCGCCGAGTACTTCGCCTTCATCAGCGAGTCCACCGAGCGCCGCAGCGCCTACACGGACACCTTGGGCGATCTCACGCTCGGGCTGCTGGGGTGCGTCGTCGCCGCGCTCGCGATCCACACCGCCTGGCGTCGCGGGAAGCTCCGGACGACGGCGCCTCAGCTCGAGGGCACCGTCGTCACGACCTGACGTCGCCGGCCGCAGGGACGTCGATCTTTCCCGCCCCGGTTGGGACATCTGCACCATGCGCGGGCGCGGCTCGCGCATCGATCCTCGTGTCATGACCGACACCACGCTCTCCACCGTAGGGACCGTACGCCCCGTCCCGCCCCTGTCCCGAGCGATCCAGCTCGGAGTCGCGACCTGCCTGATCCTGGGCGGTCTTCTCAACGGCGGTCTCCAGTACGCCGACCATCTCCTCGCCGGCGACCCGGAGCGGCGCGAGCTGCTCGTCTGGGGACTCGAGCACCACGCCGTCTACCAGGCGGTGTGGTTCGGCGTGATGCTCTCGAGCGTCTGCCTCCTGCTCGGCCTCCTCGGCCTCGCACAGATCACGCGATGGCGCGCGCCCCGGCTCACCGCCGTCGCGACCGTTCTCACCGTCCTCGGGATGTGGGGCTTCGGCAACGTCCTGGCAGGGACGTACGTCGCTCATGTCGTCGTGCCGGACGTGCTCGGCGTCGACGCTGCCGTCACCCTGGTCGAGGACGGCTACCTGAAGGACTGGGGCATGGTGGCTGGATCGCTCGTGCCTCACCTGGTCGGTTCGTTCTTCGGCGTGCTCCTGCTCGCCGTCGCCTGCTGGCGGGCTGGGCTCCCCAAGGTTCCGGCCGTCCTCCTGATCGTCTTCCTCGTCTGGGACTTCGCCCTCTCACCGATCGGGATCGTCGAACCGCATGTGCTCCTCCTCGTCGCGCTCGTGTGGCTCGGGGTGGCCGTGGCACGGATGCCTCAGCGGGAGTGGCTCGGTCAATCCGCGCTGCCTGCCGACCCGCTCCGGTGATACTGGGACCGTGAGAGCACGCACCGCTCCCGCCATGCGTCGCCGACCCTCGTGGGTCGCATGGTCGCTCGCCGCGACGTCGGTCGCCTCGGCGGCGCTCGCCGTCGTCATCGGTGCGGGCGAGACGGTCGCCTCCGGTGCGGTGGCCTTCGCGATGGTGTTCGGGCCTCCCGGAGGCCTCATCGCCGCCCGACTGCCTCGTAACCCTGTCGGGTGGCTGATGGTGCTTGTCGGCGTCGCGTTCGGTGGGACCGCTCTGGCCCTCGCCTGGCTCTCGGCGGGCGGTGGATGGGGCGCACCGTGGGCCGCGTGGTGGGTGGATCGCGGCAGCGCCGTGATCGTCCCTGCGACGTTCCTGCTCGTGGTGCTCCTCCCTGACGGACGGCTGCCGTCGGTGCGCTGGCGACCGCTCGTCGCGACGGTGGTCGCCGCCCAGCTGCTCGTGATCGCCGGCTGGTGCCTGGTCAGCGGTTCCGCGACCGTCGGGAGCCCGTCGAGCGGCAGCCTCGAGAACCCGATCGGCGTGTTGCCCGAGACCTGGGCCACTGCCTTCGAGGCCCTCGAGCCTGTCCTCGTCGTCCCCTTCGTGCTCGGCCTCCCGGCTGTCGTCCACCGCCTCAGAGTCCCGCAGGAGCGGGCACCAGCGGTGAGCATTCTGGCCGGGGTCGTGGTCTTCGTCCTGATGCTGACGGTTCCCGACCTGGTGTGGCCCGCTGCCGCTGAGTGGTTCCACCTCGCCGGTGCGCTGATTCTCACCGGATCGATCGTGGCAGCGGTGCTGCGCGGCAGGGTCGACCACGTCCAGGTCGTCGTCTCGCACGCCGTGGTCTACAGCCTCCTCACCGTGACGCTTCTCGTGGCCTACGCGTCTCTCGTCGCTGCGTCGACCGCGGTCGGAGCGTCGGAGCAGCTGACGGCGCTCCTGACCGCTGGCGTCGCGTTGGCGCTGCTGCCCGCCCGATCGCTCCTCCAGCGGATGCTGAGCAGGGCGATGTACGGCGACGGCTCGGAGCCGCAGCGCGCGCTCCGTCGCCTCAGCGCGTCAGTGGCGACGTCGGACGATCTCGACGGGCTCCTCCAGGGCCTCGCGCACACGGTGCGGTTGTCGGTCCGTGCGCGGTGGGTGGTCGTCGAGTTCCGGGGCAGCACCGTGCTCGACGGCCGGCCGCCCACGCCGGCCACCCCCGCCGAGGTCGTCGTGCTGGACGGCGGCGAAGGAGACGCGGGAAGCCTGTCCGTGGGGCTCGCGCCCGGGCGATCGCTGCGGACGAGCGAGCGCGAGCTGGTCCACGACCTCGCGGAGCACGGCGCCAGGGCGGCTCGGGTGATGTGCATGGCAGCCGACCTGGCAGCGGCGCGCCAGACGTTGGTGGCGAGCCGCGAGGACGAACGCGCGCGCCTTCGCCAGGAGCTCCACGACGACCTGGGCCCGATTCTTGCGGGGCTCGCGATGCAGCTCGGATCGTTGCCAGCCCTCGTCGCCACCGATTCCGACCTGGCAAGCACGCGGCTCCAGCGCCTCGAGGCAGAGGCCCGGACCGCACTGGAACGGACCCGCAGGATCAGCCGGGACCTGCGACCACCGGCGCTCGACGAGCTCGGCTTCATCGGTGCCCTCGTCGATGCCGGCCGGTCGCTCGGAGTCCGGGTGCAGGTCACCGGCGACCGACCCGCCCTGCTGTCCGCTGCGGTCGAGGTGGCGGCGTACCGGATCGCGTGCGAGGCGATCCTGAATGCCCGACGGCACGCCGGTAGCGAGCAGGTCGACGTGGTTCTCCGTCACGAGGTCGACGGGTTGGTCCTGGAGGTGAGCGACACCGGGCCCGGGATGTCGGGCACCGAGGCGGGCACCGGGCTCACCTCGATGCGTCAGCGGGCGGCTGAGCTCGGTGGCACCCTCGCGCTGTGTCCGACACCCGGCGGCGGCCTCACCGTCGTCGCCGTGCTCCCCGACGGGGACTCGTCGGTGGCGCCGCGATGATCCGGGTGCTCGTGGTGGACGACCATCCCTGGTTCCGTGAGGGCGTCGTGTTCGAGCTCGCCCGCGCCGAAGGGATCGCGGTCGTGGGCGAGGCGAGCGACGGTCGCGAGGCGCTCTCGCAGGCGCGAAGGCACAAGCCCGACGTCGTCCTCCTCGATCTCGCGATGCCGGTCGTGGACGGTGCGACGGCGCTCCCGGACCTGCTCGGCCTAGGAGCACGGGTCCTTGTCCTGACCCTCGCCGAGGAGGACGCCACGGTTCTGGCGTGCATCCGCGCCGGCGCCGACGGATACCTGGTCAAGGGGGTTCCGCCGACCGTCTCGTCAACGCCGTGCGTGCGGTGGCGGACGGCCACGCGGTGCTCGGTCCCGGGCTGGCAGCCCGGCTCCTCGCTCCCCACGAGGTAGACCTGCCCGAGCTCTCCGGCCGCGAGCGTGAGGTCCTCGAGTGCGTGGCTCGTGGGATGACCAATGCCGAGATCGCGGCGTCGCTGGTGATCTCGCCGGTCACGGTTCGCAACCACGTCAGCGCCATCTTGGCGAAGCTCCAGGTGAAGAACCGGACGCAGGCGGTGATCCGCTTCCGCGGCGAGGACGTCACCGGTTGACATCGGCTACGGGAGCGGCTGGCTGGTCTCGCGCCCAGCGGCGGCGGCTGCGTCACGCAGCGCGTCGGCGACCGCAGCGACCGCCGCCGTACGACTCCGTCGGGTGAGCATGAACACCTCGCGGCCGACCAGGCCCTCAGCGGGACGGCGTACGGCGACTCCGGGGGCCCCGTGGTGGAGCACCAGATCAGGCAGGAGCGCCGCGGCACCCGCGGTTCTGACCAGCTCCAGCAGGATCAGGAAGTCGTCGGAGCTGTAGCGCAGGTCCGGCTCGAACCCGCCGAGCTCGCGGCAGACCCGCACCTGCATCTCACGGTGCCCGGTGCCCGGTTGGCACGCCGCCCACGCGATGTCGGACAACCGCGCCACCGGCACCGGGTCCACCGCCGCCGCCGGATGGTCGAGCGGCAGCAGGACGTAGATGTCCTCGCGGAGCAGGTGCTCGCGCTCGAGGTCCGCGTGGACGGCGCGGGGCTGGCCGTCGTACTCGTCCCCGACGACGACATCCAGCTGGTGCAGGCGTAGCGCGGGTGCCGCCTGCTCGACCTCGAGCTCGGTCGCCTCGACCCGGACGGCGGGATGGCTGGTGGCCAGCGACCGGATCGCCGGTGCCACGACGCTCAGGAACGCCGACTGGAACGACGCGATCCGTACGACCCCGGCAGCGCGTCCGGCGGCGACCATCGCGAGCTCGGCCTCGGCGGCCTCCATGCCGTCGAGGAGGCGGGTCGCGTGCTCCACGAGGACCTGCCCGGCCTCGGTGAGGCGGACGTTGCGCCCGATCCGTTCCAGGAGCGGGGTCCCCGCCTCCCGCTCGAGCACGGCGAGCTGCTGCGAGATAGCGCTCGGTGTGTATCCGAGCGCACGCGCGGCGGCGTGCACCGTGCCACGGCTGTCCACCTCGCGGAGGAGGCGCAGGCGGTGTAGATCCAGCATCTGTTCAGAATACCTACACGATGATGTGCGAGAAGTCGTGATAGACGTGAACGGTTCCCTGACCCGACGATGGACGGGTGGGTCGCCTCTTCTGCATGCTCTCCGCCACCGCCTTCGGCGCGATGGCTGTCTTCGGCAAGCTCGCGTACGAGTCCGGCGTGACCGTCGACGCGCTCCTGCTGGTCCGTTTCGGGTTGGCGGCCGCGGTGCTGGTGCCTGTCGCCCTGGCGCGCGGGGCGCTTCGCGGCCTCCCGCGCCGTGCCGTGCTGACCGGTCTGGGCATGGGTGTGTTCGGCTACGCCCTGCAGTCGGGCCTGTACTTCTCAGCCCTCACCCGGATCGACGCCTCGCTGGTCGCCCTGCTCCTCTACGTGTATCCGGTGCTCGTCATGGTCGGAGCTGTGGCGCTACGACGTGAACGCGCCTCCGCGCGCCGGGTCTTCGCGCTCGTCACCGCTCTGGCGGGGATCGGGCTGGTGCTCGGCGGCGCGACGTCGGGACACCTCGACCTGCTCGGGGTGCTCCTCGGCCTCGGCGCCGGGGTCACGTACACCGTCTACATCCTCGTCGGCGACCGCGTCACCGGCGACGTTCCGCCGCTCGCCCTTGCCGCGCTGGTGTGCACAGGCGCCACCGGGACGTTCCTGGTCACCGGCGCCGTACGCGGAGGCACCGATCTCGACATCGCGCCCGCGGGATGGCTGTGGCTCGCGGCGATCGCCCTCGTGAGCACCGTCGGCGGGATCCTCTTCTTCTTCGCCGGGATGGCTCGCGTCGGTCCGTCGATGGCGGCGATCCTCTCGATCCTCGAACCCGTCGTCACCGTCGGAGCCGCCGCGCTGGTGTTCGGCGAGACGCTCAGCGTGGTCCAGTGGCTCGGCGGGCTGCTCGTGCTGTCGGCGGTCGTAGCCGTCCAGTGGCCGACGCGGACGCTGCCCGCTGCGCCCCCGCTCGAGCAGGCCGACGAACCCGAGCGTGAACAAATCCGGCTCCAAGCGGTCTAGGCGAGGCGATTGCGGGTACAACCATCGCGCCACCTCAGTGGGTGGCAGAGGTTAGGGCACCCGCACGGGCGCTCACATGACGAAGCGGAGACAACAGATGACCGGCACCATCCCGCAGGGCGAGCTCGACGAGTCCTCGTTCTCCATCACGACCGAACAGCGCCCCGGGGCCATCGTCGTGACGTATCGCGGAGAGCTGGAGCTGCTGTCCCTCGCGCCGGCGCGAATCGCGCTGGACGAGTTCCTGGTCGAGGGTGTGCCAGCGCTCGTCGTCGACCTCTCCGCACTCGAGTTCATCGACTCCATCGGTCTCGGCCTCCTGGTCCGCGCTCACAAGAAGGCGTGGGTGCTGCGGACGCCGTTCATCCTCGTCTGCCCGAAAGACGGCCCTGCACACCGCCTGCTCGCTCTCACCGGCCTCCTGCAGGCGTTGCGAGTCCATCCCACTCTCGAGGAGGCGCTCGCAGACCTCGAGGCGTGAGCGTCTGCCGACGAGCCTGCCGACGGACCGTGCCCCCTCCTGCTTCGCGCGCTGTGTATCGTGACTCCACAGCCGTGTTGACTGCGCGGATGTCGGATCCGGCGCAGAACGGTGCTAACAGAGTGCAAGAAACCTCCACGCCGGAGTCCCCCGGCGGCCGAGACCTCGGGCTGGTGACCCGCTCGGCGCTCGGCGGCCTCCTCCACGATCGCCGCGAGCCTGTCGTGCTCCTCGTCGAGGACGATCCGGGCGACGCGCTGCTCGTCGAGGAGCTGGTCGCCGACTGCCGCCCGCGGATGTCTCTGCGGTGGGCGCGGTCGATCGAGGAGGCCATGGCAGCGCTCCAGTCCGAGCCGGTCGACTGCGTGCTCCTCGACCTGCACCTTCCCGACGCACACGGGCTCGACGCCCTGGAGGCCCTCCGGGAATGGACCGGTGGCACCGCCGTTGTCGTGCTCACCGGGCTCGCGGAGGAGGAGTCCGGTCTGGCCGCGGTGGCCGCCGGGGCGCAGGACTACCTCGTCAAGGGGCGGGTCGACCCGGAGTGGCTCGGTCGCGCGATCCGGTACGCCGTCCAACGCACGCAGACGGAGCAGTCGGCTGCCGCGCTGCAAGCCAGTCAGCTGCGCGCCGAGGAGAATGCCCGCCTGGAGCGTGGACTCCTGCCCACACCGCTTCTCGAGGGGATCGACGCACCCGAGATCGTCGCCCGATATCACCCCGGGCGAGCGCAGTCGCTGCTCGGCGGTGACTTCTACGACGTCGTCCAGCTCCCCGACGGGACGGTGGAGGTGCTCATCGGTGACGTGTCAGGGCACGGCCCCGACGAGGCGGCGCTCGGCGTCGCGCTCCGGATCGCGTGGCGCACCCTGGTGCTCAGCGGTATCTCGGGCACCGAGCGACTGCGTCGGCTCGACCAGATCCTTGCTGCCGAGCGCGCCCAGGACCACACCTTCGCGACGCTGACCTGCGTCTCGCTGCTCGCCGACCGCCGGACGGCCTTCATCGTCCGCGCCGGCCACCCCGGCGTGATGGTGCGCTCCGGAAGCGACGTCGCGTGGCTGGAGGTTCCCGGTGGGCCGGCACTGGGCATCCTTCCCGATGCAGACTGGCCTCGCTATGAGCTCGCTCTGCCCGAGCGTGGGGCGCTGGTCCTGTTCACCGACGGGCTGTTCGAGGGCCGCATCGCCGCCAGCGGCGCGCGACTCGGCGAGGAGCGCCTGCTCGCCGCCGCACGGGCTCTCGGTAGCCTGCCCGGCGCGTCGTTCGTGGACGAGCTGATCGGGCACGCGCAGGGGCTGGCCGAGGGATTCGGCGGACTCGACGACGACGTCGCCGTTCTGCACGTGACATGGAGGCAGGACCGATGACCACCAGGGCGCGCCGCGCACGGCGCTGGGTCTACTCCGCCATGGCCCGGGTGACGGTCCAGGGCTGGTTCTTCGTCGTGCTGGCGATCATGGTGCTCCTCGTCGCCGTCGGCACCGTCGTCGGAGCGCAGCTGCTCGGGCGCACAGCATCGGCCTCGGACCAGCTCATCGACCAGATCCAGCCCGCGCGGTCCGAGGCGTACCGCTTTCAGAAAGCGCTCCTCGATCAGGAGACCGGAGCCCGCGGCTACGTTCTCACCGCCGATCCCGAGTTCTCCAGGCCTTACACCGAGGGTATGGAGACAGAACAGGACGCGGCGGCAGCGCTCCGACGCCTGCTGCCCGACGATCCCACGGTCACGAGCGATCTCGACCGGATCCAGGACGCGGCGGAGACGTGGCGGCGCGACTACGCCGAGCCGATGATGGCCACCGTCGGGGCCGGTGGCGCGCAGGCGTTCGATCCGGCGGTCTCGCGACAGGCGAAGGTGGCCTTCGACGAGCTCCGGACCATGTTCGACGAGCAGAACGCGAATCTGCTCGCGACGCGCAACACCAGCAAGCAGAACCTCGACGATGCCCGCGATCTGCAGACCTGGGTCTTCGTCACCCTGATCTGCGCCTTCTTCGTGGCGGGAGCGTTGATGACGCTGCTGGTCCGCATGCTGGTGACTCGCCCCCTCGCCATTCTCCAGTCGTCCTCGCGGACGATCGCGGACGGAGACTTCAGCCACACCATCTCCCAGAACGGGCCGAGCGACATCCGTGCTGTGGCCAACGACGTCGAGCTGATGCGACACCGGATCGTCGAGGCGCTCGACGCCTCCCTCGCCCAGGAACGGCTCCTCCAGGCGCAGTCAGCAGAGCTCGACGCCCAGGCCGCCGACCTGCGCCGATCGAACGCCGAGCTCGAGCAGTTCGCCTACGTCGCCTCGCACGATCTCCAGGAGCCGCTACGCAAGGTTGCCTCGTTCTGCCAGCTGCTGGAGAAACGGTACGCCGACAGCCTCGACGAACGCGGCAAGCAGTACATCGACTTCGCCGTCGATGGCGCCAAGCGGATGCAGGTGCTCATCACCGACCTGCTCACGTTCTCCCGCGTCGGCCGCCTCAACGACCAGACTGAACAGGTCGCCCTCGACAGCGCGCTCGACGAGGCTGTCGCCAATCTCGCGACCGCGTTGGAGGAGGCGCATGCTCGGGTGGAGCGGCCCGCGGTGCTGCCGACCATCGACGGCGACCCCACCCTGCTGACGATGCTGTGGCAGAACCTCCTCGCCAACGCCGTCAAGTTCCGAGCACCCGACCGAGCGCCCGTCATCACCATCACGTGCGTCCCCGCACCGGAGCACGACGACAGCGGTTCTCTGCTGGTCACCGTCACCGACAACGGCATCGGCATCCCGCCGGAGTTCGCCGAGAAGGTGTTCGTCATCTTCCAGCGCCTGCACAGCCGCGAGGCCTATGCGGGCACCGGGATCGGCTTGTCACTGTGCAAGAAGATCGTCGACCACCACGGCGGTCGGATCTGGGTCGACACCGAGCACGTCGACGGCGCCCGGATCTGCTTCACTCTCCCCCGCCGTGCGAGCTCCGCTCGCGCACACGCCGAAGCCCTCGCGAGCGCCACCGCGTCCGCGACCCCCACAGCCCTCACCGGCAGCGAAGGAAGTCACCCATGAACGCCGCAGCGAAGCCGATCGAGGTCCTGCTTGTCGAGGACGACGCCGGCGACGAGCTGATGACGCGGGAGGCGTTCGAGGACAACAAGATCGCCAACACGCTCCACGTGGTGCGTGACGGCGAGGAAGCGCTCGACTTCCTGTACCGTCGCGGCGCGCACACGGCGGCGCCGCGGCCGGACCTGATCCTGCTCGACCTCAACCTGCCCAAGTACGACGGTCGGGAGGTCCTGCAGGTCATCAAGTCCGACGCGGAGCTTTCCGTGATCCCGGTGGTCGTGCTCACGACGTCCTCGGCCGAGGAGGACATCCTGCGCAGCTACAAGCTCCATGCCAACGCCTATGTGACCAAGCCGGTCGATCTGGACCAGTTCATCGCCGCGGTCCGTCAGATCGACGAGTTCTTCGTCACCGTCGTGCGGCTGCCCGGACGCTGATTCGAGCCGGCGCCGGCGGGTCTCACCCCGGAGAAGGACTCGCGGGACTCACTCGCCCATGTGACCGCGCAGGCGTTCGAGCGTGCGTCGAAGCAGCCGTGACACCTGGACCTGGGACACCCCGAGCTCCGCTGCGATCTGGCTCTGCGACATCTCCTCGTCGAAACGGCGTACGAGCAGGTGTCGCTCGTCGTCGGTGAGCCGCTCGAGGGCGGCCTTCAGGTCGAGCGAGTTCTCGGTGTGGGCGAATCCGCGCTCCTCGACGCTGATCGCCGCTTCGATGGCGAGGTCCGGCGCCCCATCGGGGTTGACGGAGTCGAGCGAGTTCGCCGAACGGAGCCGGAAGCTCTCGACCGCCCCGACGACGTCCTCCGGCGAGGCGCCAAGGCGTTCCGCGATCTCGGAGATGGCGGGACTACGGCCGAGCTCGTGCGTGAGGTCGTCGCGCGCCTTGGCGACGGCGCCCTGCAGCTCCTGGGCCCGCCGTGGCACACGGACGATCCAGTTCGAGTCGCGGAGAAAGTGTCGAATCTCGCCCACGATCTTGGGGACTGCGTACGACGAGAACGCATGTCCGAGCGTCGGATCGAAGGAGTCGACCGCCTTGATCAGGCCGACGGACCCGATCTGGACGGCATCGTCCAGCGGGAAGTTCCACGACGCGTATCTCCGCGCGACCTGCCGTACCAGCGACACGTTGAGCTCGATCAGTCGCGTCCGCAGAGCGGCACGCTCGTCGTCGGAGGTGCTCGGCAGGGCGGAGAGCGCGTCGAAGAGTGCGTCAGTCTCGTCGCGCGGTCCAGTCGGACCGTCGTCGGTCTGGGGCACGTCAGGTGGTCGTCCGCCGGCGGACGATCGTGATCGCGACGAAGGCGCCGTCCTCGGTCACGGCGACATCCGGGTCGATGGCGGTCAGCATCATCCAGGCGAGCCCGGAACGGTCCAGCCGGGCCCCGTCACGGGCGACGAGGTCGAGCGTGATGACGACGCCGCCGGGGTCGATCTCGAACCGGGCCCGTAGCCACGTGCCCTCGGTGTCGACCAGCGGCAGCAGGAGGGCTGCCGCCTCGTCGACTCCGATCTGGAGCTCCTCGACGTCGTCCAACGACAGGTCGGCCAGCACGGCTGCGGACCTCGCGACCGACCGGATCGAGGCCACGAAGTCGGGATGTGCCGGGACCGTGATCACGGTCGAGTTCGGCGGCCAGGACACGTCCGCGGAAGCGCCCTCAGGGAGACCCTTCGGGCCGGTGTTCGTCACTCCTGGCCGCCGGCCGGCTCGGCGAAGAGCGACGTGAGTCCTGCCAGAGCCAGCACGCGCTCCACCGCAGCGGACGCCGCGCAGAGCTCGACCGCGCGTCCGGCCGCGAGTGCGATGGACCGAGTCTCGATCAGCGCACCGAGACCGGTGGAGTCGAGGAACGTGACTCCGGAGAGATCAAGCTGGATCGACCCCTGCGGACCCGTGTCCGCAGGAACCTCCGCGGCCCACTCTTTCGCTCGAGTCACGACGTGGTGCGCAGTCGCCAGATCGAGTTCACCGCGGACGACGAGGGTCGTCCGACCGTCCTGACCGGCGTGACGGAATGCTTCGAAGGGGGTCACGGTTCGCTTCCTAGTCGTGGTGGGGGGTGGGGGTACGGGGCAGCAGTTCAGGCGCGTGGTCGACCATCAAACCACCTCGGTGCCTCACGTCGTTCGTGCGCTTTCCAGTGGCGTGGGGCCCGGGCTCCGCGCGTCATCGACAGCCATCGTGAACCACACTCTCTTGCCGGCGCGGTCCGGTACCTGCGCGACGCCCCACGAGTCGGCGACCTGCGCGACCAGCTGCAGCCCGCGACCCGAGACGGCCTCCATCGGGACCTCGCGGTCGCCGACCTGCGGAAGCGCCTCGCCGTCGTCGTGAACGGTCACGGTCAGGCAGTTCGCCGCGAGGACCACTTCCAGGTCGATCTGAGAGCCGCCGTGCCGGATCGCGTTGGTCACCAGCTCCGAGGTCAAGAGCTCGACATCACCAGCCACGCGCACGTCCATACCGGCCACCACGGCCCGCACCGTCGAGCGGGCGATCCCGATGGACTCTGGGACGGGAGCAAGGGGCACCTGCCGCTGCACGTCACGCATATGCTCACGTTCTCCTGACTCCGGGCACGTTCGTTCCGGGCGGTTCGTACCCAGGTTCAGGGGAACCTATACAAGAGTTCCCGGCTCGGTTAACGCAGAACCGGCTCTGATCTCGCTTCCGCAGATCAGAGCCGGTCTTCGGTCGGGCTGACAGGATTTGAACCTGCGACCCCTTGACCCCCAGTCAAGTGCGCTACCAAGCTGCGCCACAGCCCGAAGCTCGGAGAAACCGCCTCCGAACCCGCGAAGCAACCCTAGCAGTCGCCGTTCACGCGACAGTCACCGCCATGCCCGTTCGATGTGGTCGGATGAGGCCGTGGAGGATGCACGGCTCGAGCGCAGGCTCGGCGTCCGCGACGCCGTCGGCATCGGCCTCGCCGCGATGGTCGGCGCCGGCATCTTCGCGGCGCTCTCCCCCGCCGCCGAGGCCGCTGGCGAGGCTCTCCTGGTGTCTCTCGCGCTCGCCGCGGCGGTCGCGTACGCCAACGCCACGTCGTCCGCGCACCTCGCCATGCGCTATCCCGCGTCCGGCGGCACGTACGTGTACGGCCGGGAGCGCCTCGGCCCGTTCTGGGGATACCTCGCAGGCTGGGCGTTCGTCGTCGGGAAGACCGCCTCGTGCGCGGCGATGGCGCTCACCGTCGGTGCGTACGCGTGGCCGGAGCACTCCCGCGCGGTCGCGGTGGCCGTCGTCGTCGCGGTCACGGTCGTGGACGCCCTCGGCGTGCAGCGGTCGTCGGCGGTCGCTCAGGTCGTCGTCGGCGTGGTCCTCCTCGTACTCGTCGTCGTGGTGGTCGTGTGTCTCGCCAGCGGGTCTGCGGACGCCGGCACCCTGAGGCTCGAGGGCGTGACCGCGGCCGGTGTCCTCCAGGGTGCCGGTCTGCTGTTCTTCGCGTTCGCCGGCTTCGCCCGCATCGCGACCCTCGGCGAGGAGGTGCGGGACCCTGTCCGCACCCTCGGGCGCGCGGTCCCTCTCGCGCTCGGCATCGCGGTCGTCACCTACGCCGCCGTCGCCTACGCCGCGCTCGCGGTCCTCGGCGCCGACGGACTGGCCGCGTCCACAGACCCCGTCGCCGCCGCGGTCGCGGCGGCTGGTGCTCCCGCCCTCGTCCCGGCGGTGCGCGTGACCGCCTGCGTCGCAGCGGCGGGCTCGCTCCTCGCCCTGGTCCTCGGCATCTCCCGCACCGTCCTCGCGATGTCCCGCGACGGACACCTTCCGCGCACGCTTTCAGCGGTGCACCCGCGTGCCAGGGTCCCGCACCACGCGACCATCGGGGTCGGGGCTGTGGTCGCGGTGCTCGCCGTCGCGTCCGACCTGCGCGGATCGATCGGCTTCTCGTCGTTCGGGGTGCTGGTCTACTACGCGATCGCCAACGCGTCGGCGCTGACGCTCGGCGCGGACGACCGCCGTCCGCCCCCGGCCCTCGCCTGGTTCGGACTCGCGGGCTGCCTCGTGCTCGCCCTCGCGCTCCCGCTCGCGTCGGTGCTCATGGGGGTCGCCGTCCTCGCCGTCGGCGCGACGGTCTACCTCGTACGCCGCCGATGACGCCGCTCGGCGTACGGTCGGGTCATGGCCGTCCCGATCGTCCTGCTGCCGGCGCTGGGTGAGACGCGCGCGGACTGGGACGGCGTCGTGCCGGCACTCGCCGACGGCCGTGAGGTCCTCGCCGTCGATCTCCGCGGCCATGGTGAGGCCGCCTGGGAACCGCCGTACACGTTCGCGCAGATGCGCGACGACGTCGCCGCGCTCCTCGACGAGCGCGGCTGGCAGCAGGTCGACCTCGTCGGCCACTCGTGGGGTGGGGCGGTCGCCTGCCACGTCGCCTCGTCCTACCCGGACCGCGTGCGTCGGCTCGTGCTCGAGGACGTCGGCGCGCTACGACGACGGACGCCGAGCACCCCCCAGCGGCCGCCCGGCCCGCTGCTCTTCGACTGGGACATGGTCCTGGCCGTACGGCGCCAGATCGACTCGCCCGATCCGCGCTGGCGCGACGCGCTCGCACGCATCGAGGCGCCGACGCTCGTGCTCGCCGGAGGACCCACCAGTCACGTTCCGGACGAGACCATCGACGAGCTCGTCAGCCGGGTCCCCGATGCCCGTCGCATCACGATCCCTGTCGGCCACCTCATCCACGCCACGGCGCCGCGGGCATGGCTCGACGCAGTTCTGCCCTTCCTGGCCGCATCCGGACACACCTCTTCTTCGTGACGGACATCACTTATACGGTGGCTGCTGAATGAAACGTTTCATCCGGACGACCACCCATCGACGCCGCCAGCCCCGCACATCCGCAGGGGCACCGGCGCCGCCTGACCGGAAGGCACCATGCATTCCCCATCACCACGTCCCCGCCGCCGGACCACGCTCGCGGTCGCCGCGCTCGCGGCCTCGACCCTCGCGCTCTGCCTGAGCTCGCCGGCCGCCTCCGCTCCCGAGCGTGACACCACCATCGCGCAGCCCTGGGAGAAGTACATCCTCGCCCCTGAGTCGCGGACCGTCCGCGCCGACGACGTGTACGCCTCCACCGGCGCCGTCCAGAACGCCGAGGGCGCGTTCGGCGACGGTGCCCTGGTCCTGGGGCAGGGCTCACAGGTCACCTTGGACTTCGGGGTGAACATCGCCGGCCTCCTCAACCTCGACTTCGGCGCGGTCACGGGCTCCCCCGCCCGGGTCGGCATCGCGTTCTCCGAGACCACCAAGTACGTCGGTCGCGAGTCCGAGGCGTCGACCGGAGGTCCTCGCGGCCGCGACGGCACCATCTGGGTGGACGCCCAGGCCGACGGATCGTGGTCCGCGCCCAAGGAGCTCCTGCGCGGCGCGTTCCGCTACGTGACGCTCTTCGTCGACGACGCGGCCTCGGTGGCGATCGACGACGTCGTCGTGGACTACACCGCGGCCCCGCTGATGGAGGACCTGCGCGACTACCAGAACCACTTCTACTCGTCGTCGGACCTCCTCAACCGGCTCTGGTACGCCGGTGCGTACACGACCCAGATCAACACCATCGACCCGACGACCGGACGCAGCTGGCCGGCCCCCGGCGCGCTGTGGGACAACAGCGCGGTGACCGGAGTCGGCTCCTCGATCCTCGTCGACGGCGCGAAGCGGGACCGTACGGTCTGGCCGGGCGACCTCGGCATCTCGCAGGGCACGGCGTTCGTGTCGACCGGTGACACGACGTCGGTCCGCAACTCGATCATGACCGCCTACGCGAACCAGAAGTCCACGGGCGAGCTGCCGTACGCAGGGCCGGAGCTGAGCTTCTACCGGTCGGACACGTACCACATGTGGACTCTGCTGGCGACGGCCGAGAACTACGAGAACACCGGCGATCTCGACTGGGTCGAGCAGGTGTGGCCGGAGTACACCGCCGGTCTCGACTACATCCGCGCGAAGACCAGCGACCGAGGACTGCTGTTCATCGACGAGACCAACGACACCACTCACGAGTCGCGGATCCCCGACGGCGAGGAGTCGATGGCGAACGTCATGTACTGGCGGTTGCTCGGGACGGGCGCGACGCTGGCCGAGCGCGTGGGCGACGCTGCTCTCGCCGCCGAGCTCCGCGCTGAGGCCGACACGGTCGCGAAGGCGATCGACACCTACCTGTGGGACGACGAGGCCGGCGCGCTCGCCTGGTACCCCGACCGTCGCGACGTCCACCCGCAGAGCGCGAACTCCCTCGCTGTGTGGTGGGGCCTGCTCGACGAGGCGCGCGCCGACCGGGCGATGGAGCAGCTGCGGACCACCAACTGGGTCGAGCGAGGTGCCCGTACCCCCGAGCGCGACGACGACCTCCAGCTGCTGTTCGGCTCCTTCGAGCTGCAGGCCCAGCTCGCCGCCGGCGACCCGGAGGCCCAGGAGGCGGCCGTCGACCTGATGGAGCGGCAGTGGGGCTGGATGCTCGAGAGCCCGCAGGGCCCGCAGAGCACCTTCTGGGAGTCGCTGCGCGAGTCCGGCGAGGTCGTCAGCTCGTACCAGTCGTACGCCCATGGCTGGTCGACCGGTCCCACCCGCGCGCTGACCGAGCAGGTCCTCGGCATCCAGCCCACCGAGGGCGGCGCTCGCTGGGAGGTCGATCCTCACATCGCCGGTCTCGAGCACGCCGAAGGACGTCTGGTCACCGCCGAGGGTCCGATCGACGTGTCCTGGACCGACGAGGGCAAGGACCTGACGATCGACTTCACGACACCGGAGGGCACACAGGGCTCGGTCGGCGTCCCGGTCGACGGCAAGCACGTGCTCGTCAAGCTCGACGGCAAGCTGGTCTGGAACTCAGCCTCCGGCAAGGCGTACGGCGGGTTCGAGGTCCGGCGTACCGGTGAACGCCTCTACGTCGACGGCGTCGGCGGCGGTACGCACACCGTGACCGTCCGCACCACGCGCTGACGTCACCGAACGACGACGGACTCGACATTCCTGCTGCTCGCGCAGCGGGAATGTCGAGTCCGTCGTGCGTACGGCGTCAGCGGCGCTTGCGCTTCTCGCGCACGCGCTGCGTCAGGTGGATCGGCGAGCCCTCGAAGCCGAACTCCTCGCGCAGGCGGCGCTCGACGAACCGCAGGTACTGGTCCTCGAGCTTGCCCGACGTGAACAGCACGAACGTCGGCGGAGCGACGCTGGCCTGCGTCCCGAACATGATCTTCGGCTGCTTGCCGCTGCGCACCGGGTGCGGGTGCTCGGCGACGAGCCGGCCGAGGAAGGAGTTGAGGAGCCCGGTCGGGACCCGCGTGTACCAGCCGTCGAGGGCGGTGTTGAGCGCGCGGACGATCCGGTCGACGTGCCAGCCCGTGAGCGCGGTGATGTTGACCCGCGGAGCCCACTGCACCTGGACGAGCTCGCGGGTGATCTCGCGGTCGAGGTAGTAGCGGCGCTCGTCGTCGACGAGGTCCCACTTGTTGAACGCGATGACCAGCGCGCGGCCGGCCTCCTCGACCTGGCGGATGATCCGCAGGTCCTGCTCCGAGATCGACTCGCTGGAGTCGAGGACGACGACCGCGACCTCGGCACGCTCGATGGCGGCAGCCGTACGAAGGCTCGCGTAGTACTCGTGCCCGGACGCCTCCTTCACCCGTCGACGGATCCCCGCGGTGTCGATGAACCGCCAGACGTCACCGCCGAACTCGACGAGCTCGTCGACAGGATCCACGGTCGTGCCGGCGACGCTGTCCACGACGACACGCTCCGCTCCGGCGAGCTTGTTGAGCAGGCTCGACTTGCCGGCGTTGGGCTTGCCGACCAGAGCGATGCGGTGCGGCCCCTCGTCCTCCTCGTCGGTCTCGAGCGGGGCCTCGGGGAGCACGTCGAGAATGATGTCGAGCAGGTCGCCGGCTCCGCGGCCGTGCAGCGCCGACACCGGGAACGGCTCCCCGAGTCCGAGGTTCCACAGCGACGCGGCCTCGAGCTCGCCGCGCTCGTCGTCGACCTTGTTCGCGACCAGGACGACCGGGTTGCCCGAGCGTCGCAGGACCTTCACGACCTCCTCGTCGGCGTCGGTGATGCCCACCGTCGCGTCGACGACGAACAGCACGGCGTCCGCGGCGGCGACGGCGACCTCGGCCTGCGCGGCGATCCGCTCGGCCAGGCCCTTCGCGTCGGGATCCCAGCCGCCGGTGTCGACGACGGTGAACTCGCGTCCGTTCCACTCCGCCTCGTACGACACACGGTCGCGAGTCACGCCGGGCACGTCCTGCACGACGGCCTCGCGGCGTCCGAGGATGCGGTTGACGAGGGTGGACTTGCCGACGTTGGGTCGTCCGACGACGGCGAGGACGGGCAGGCGTACGCTGCCGGGCTCGGTGACGGGTTCGGTCATGATGCGGGTCCTCCGAGATCGGGTACGGCCTTGACGGCGAGGCGTACGACCTCGTCGACCACCTCGTCGAGCGTGAGGTGGGTGGTGTCGAGCTCGACCGCGTCGTCGGCCTTGGCGAGCGGGGACGTCGTACGGGACGAGTCGATCGCGTCGCGACGCTGCAGCGAGGCTGCGGTCGCCTCGACGTGGGCGGCCTCGTCCTGCCCCTGCTCAGCCGCTCGGCGGGCAGCGCGGGCGGCGGTGTCGGCGACGAGGTAGAGCTTCAGGGGAGCGTCCGGCGCGACGACGGTGCCGATGTCACGCCCCTCGAGGACGATCCCGTCCGCGTGCTCGGCGATGGTGAGCCGTTGGAGCGCGACGAGGCGCTCGCGCACTGCTGGGACGCGGCTGACCTGGCTGACGGCGTCGGTGACGGCCTGCTCGCGGATCGGTCCGGCGACGTCGACGCCGTCGGCGGTGATCGTCGGGGCCTGCGGGTCCGTACCAGACTCGATGACGACCTCGGCAGCAGCCGCAGCGACGGCGTCGGCATCCTCGACGTCCACACCGCGCTCCAGGACGGCCCAGGTCATGGCGCGGTACATCGCCCCGGTGTCGAGGTACGCGAGACCGAGGCGGCTCGCGACACCACGGGCCGTGCTCGACTTGCCGGACCCTGACGGGCCGTCGAGGGCGATGACGACAGGAGGCACGGAGCCGACCTTTCTCACAGAGCTGGAACCTTCTTCACTGGGCGGCGTTCTCACACGTAGGTGGTCCAGCCGCGTTCGGTGAGCGCGGAGGTGAGGTCCTCGGCGCGCTCGGGGCGTACGGCGATCTCGGCGATGCCGACAGGGCGGCCGAGGTCGTGATCGATACGCAGATCTTCGATGTTCACACCCGATTCTCCCGTATCGCGGAAAAGGCGGCCCAGCTCACCCGGTCGGTCGGGCACCTGGACGAAGACGACGGCCAGCTGCGGGGCGGCTTCCTCGCCGTGCTTGCCCGGGATCAGGCGGGTTCCGGACACCCCGCGATCGAGGACCTCCTCGATGACATGGGTGCGCTCGATGCCGTCGAGGAGCTCGTCGAGGTCGTCACGGACGTCCCTCAGGAGCTCGACGAGCGGGAGGCGGTTCGCGTGCAGGATCTGGCGCCACAGCCCGGGGTCGCTGGCCGCGATGCGGGTCACGTCCCGAAGCCCCTGCCCGGCGAGGGCGAGGTGGTCGGCGGGCCCGCCGTGCAGGCGTGCCGCGGTCAGGACGGACATCACCTGCGGCAGGTGCGAGACCCGCGCGACGGCGAAGTCGTGCTCGTCCGTCGGCATCTCGACCAGCGTCGCCCCGGTCGTACGCCCGAGCTCGCGGACGAGCTCGACGGCCTCCGGCGATGCCGTCGCGTGCGGCGTGACGGCCCACGCGCGGCCCTCGAACAGCGTCTCGGACGCAGCGGTCGGGCCCGAGCGTTCGCTGCCCGCCATCGGGTGGCTGCCGACGTACCGCTCGAGCCCGGGCGTCCCGGCGTCGGACAGGGCCTGCAGCGGCGGGTGCTTCACGCTGGCCACGTCCGTCACGACCGCGTCCGGCCACTCGTCCAGCGTGTCCGCGACCACCTCCGCGACGTAGTCGGGCGGCACGGCGACGACTGCCAGGGCGACCGTCGCCGGTGTCGCGAGCGTGCCTGCGCCGAGCATCTCCGCCGTACGCGCGTTCTGCGGGAGGACGTCGCGCAGGTGGACGGTGGCGCCGGCCCGGGTGAGGGCGAGCGCCACGGACGTGCCGACGAGCCCGCACCCGATCACGAGGACGGGGCCGGGGATCGCCGTGGGCCGGGGGGTGGTGCTCACAGCTTCACGCTATCCAACAGCACCCCGAGCTCGGCGGACGTGAGCTCACGCAGCTCGCCGGGCTTCATCCCGCCGAGGTGGACGCCGCCGAACGCGGTCCTGGTGAGGCGTACGACGGGGTGGCCGACGGCGTCCAGCATCCGGCGCACGATGCGGTTGCGGCCGAGGTGGATGTCGAGCTCGACGATGCTCCGGTCGTCCGAGGTCTGCTTGACGGCGAAGCGGTCGACCGACACCGGTCCGTCGTCGAGCTCGATGCCGTCGCGCAGCTGGCGGCCGAGGCCACGGGAGACCGTGCCCTCCACCTCGGCGACGTACGTCTTGGTGATCTCGAACGACGGGTGCGCCATCCGGTTGGCGAACTCCCCGTCGTTGGTGAGCAGCAGCAGTCCGCTGGTGTCGGTGTCGAGGCGGCCGACGTGGAAGAGCCGCTCGGGTCGACCGGCGACGTACTCGGTGAGGTCGCGCCTCCCCCGCTCGTCGCTCATCGAGGAGACGACGCCGCGCGGCTTGTTGAGGACCAGGTACGCGTGGTCCGAGGCGGGCGGGATGCGCTTGCCGTCCACGTGGATGACGGCGGTCTCCGGGTGCACGCGCAGACCCATCTGCGTCACCACCTCGCCGTCGACGGTGACGCGCCCGCGCTCCATCAGGTCCTCGCACGCTCGCCGCGAGCCGAGCCCTGCCTGGGCGAGCACCTTCTGAAGACGGATGCCGTCGGGGTGGTCGCTCATGCCTGCTCCTCGTCGGGTGCTCGGTCTGCCGGGGCATCGGCCGTGGGGTCGGCCGTGGGGTCGGCCGCCTGTACGTCGTCGGCCGACGCCGGCTCGGACGGCTCGGACGGCTCGGGCGCTGCCGGCTCCGGCGCCGCCACCACCTCAGGATCGTCCACGTCGTCCATGTCCGGGAGGAACGGGGCAAGATCCGGCAGGTCGTCGAGGCTCGACAGCCCCATGCGCTCCAGGAAGTACGGCGTGGTCGCGTACAGGACGGCCCCGGTCTCCACGTCCGTGCCCGCCTCGGCGACGAGCCCGCGGGTCACGAGGGTGCGCATGACGCCGTCGACGTTGACGCCGCGGATCGCCGACACGCGCGCGCGGGACACCGGCTGCCGGTACGCGACGACCGCCATCGTCTCCAGCGCGGCCTGGGTCAGACGCGCCTGCTGGCCTTCCAGCACGAAGCGCTCGACGGCCCCGGCGTACTCCGACCGTGTGTAGAAGCGCCAGCCGCCGGCGACCTGACGCAGCTCGAACCCGCGGTCCTCGTCGTCGTACGACCGGGCGAGCTCGACGAGCGCGATCTCGACCTGCGCCGGCGGGTGCGCCACGGCGGAGGCGAGGAGCAGGTGGTCCAACGGCTGGTCGGCGACCATCAGGATCGCCTCGAGCGCCGGACGGAGGGGGTACGACACCTCTGCGTCCGCCGACGGGTCCGTCGTCGTCTCGGGTGCATCGCCCGTCAGGTCACTGTCGCTCATCGCCACTCTCCGTCTCGTCGGGCCTGTCGTCCGTCGTGTCCGCTCCCACCAGCTGGTCCTCGTCGAACTCGGCGCTGACCTCCACGTCCTCGTCCTCGCCACCCGTCCACCGGATGGTGAGCTCGGCGAGCGGGGCCGCCTGGTCGAACGCCACCACGCCCTCCCGGAAGAGCTCGAGCAGGGCCAGGAAGCGCGCGACCTTCGTCAACGTGTCGGGCGCGTCCGCGACGAGCGAGCGGAAGGTCATCGACGAACCCCGCCGCAACCGCTCGACCACCACCACCGCCTGGTCGCGCACGCTCACCTGCGGCGCGTGGAGGTGGGTCAACGAGAGGATCTGCGGCACCTTGGGCTCCATCGCCTTCGCCGCGAGCAGCGCAAGCTCCTCGGGACCGACGGCGATCAGCACCTCGGGCAGCAACGTCGCGAAGCGAGGCTCGAGCGCCACCGCCCGTGGGAACCGGGTGGACTCGTCCGCGAGGCGCTCCTTCATCCGCGCCGCGACCAGCTTGAACGCGCGGTACTGGAGGAGGCGCGCGAACAGCAGGTCGCGTGCCTCGAGCAGCGCCAGGTCCTCCTCGTCCTCGACGTCGGTCTGCGGCAGCAGCCGCGCGGCCTTGAGGTCGAGCAGCGTCGACGCGACGAGCAGGAACTCCGTGGTCTGCTCCAGGTCACCCTCCGGGCCCATCGCCTTGAGGTGAGCGATGAACTCGACCGTGACCTTCGACAGCGCGATCTCGGTGATGTCGAGCTTGTGCTTCGCGATCAGCTGGAGGAGCAGGTCGAACGGGCCCTCGTACGCGTCGAGGTGGACGACGAAACCACCCTCGACGTTGCTCTCGCTGCCGGTGACCGGCTCCGTCACGATGCTCCGAGACGTCGTGCGAGCTCGCCACCGGCGCCGTTCTCGGCGTACTCGGCCAGCGCCATCGCGACGGCCTCGCGGATCAGCCGGCCGCGGTCCAGGCTCTGGCCGAGGTCGCGCCGCAGCTCGAGCCGGGCGTGCTCGAGGTCGAGGAGCTCGTCGGACGTCATGTAGACGGTGACCTTGCTGTCGTGCTTGACGCGACCGCTGGGCTTGGCCTCTGGCGCGGCGTCCCCGCTCTCCTGGGGCGCGGCCTCCGAGGCCGGTGCTTCGGGGAGGGTGGTCGGTCGGAACAGCTCGTCAGCGCCAGGCAGTCTCACACGCCGGGGCACCGGACGAGCACCTCCCGAGCAAGTTGGCGATAGGCGTCGGCGCCCTTGGAGTCGGGCGCGAAGTCGGTGATCGGCTCCCCCGCCACCGTGGCGTCGGAGAACTTCACCGTACGGCGGATCACCGTGTGGAAGACCTTGTCGCCCCACCCGTCGACGAGGGTCTGGAGCACCTCGCGGCTGTGCAGCGTGCGGCTGTCGTACATGGTGCCGAGCAGCCCGATGATCTCCAGGTCGAAGTTGGTCCGCTGGCGGACCTTCTCGATGGTCTCCTTGAGCAGGGCGACGCCGCGGAGCGCGAAGTACTCGCACTCGAGCGGGATCAGGACCCCGTCGCACGCCGTCAGGGCGTTGACCGCGAGCAGGCCGAGGGACGGCTGGCAGTCGATGAGGATCACGTCGTAGTCGTTGAGCACCGGCCGCAGCATCCGGGCGAGGGTCTGCTCGCGCCCCACCTCGTGGACGAGGTGCATCTCGGCGCCGGACAGGTCGATGCTCGCCGGGAGCAGGTGGAGGTTCGCGGTGCGCGTCTTCAGGAGGACGTCCGACACCTCGACGTCGTCGTGCATGAGCAGGTGGTAGACCGTCGCGTCGAGGTCGTGCGCCGGGAAACCGAGACCGACGGTCATCGACGCCTGCGGGTCGAAGTCGACGAGCAGCACACGGCGGCCGGCCTCGGCGAGCGCGGCGCCGAGGTTGATCGTGGTGGTCGTCTTGCCGACGCCGCCCTTCTGGTTGCAGAGAGCGATGACGTACGCGGGTCCCCCGCTCGGAGGCCGGACCGGAGGGAAGGTCGGCATCGGGCGTCCGGTCGGGCCGATCTCGGCGCGGGCCGATGGTCCGAGTTCGCCGAGCAGATCGCTGTGGTGGTTCATACGTTCTCGATCCGGTTGCTCTGCTGTCCCGTGCTGGGCTGTCCCGTGCGTTGGGCTGTCTGGACTGTACCAAGTCGACAAGTCTCCACCTCGACGCCGCGCGGAGTGTCCCCCTCCGTCCCCGATTTGTGGGATTCCGCAAGGAATTGTTGCCCTGATTCCTTGCGCAATCCCACAAATCGGGGACGGGAGGGGGCGGGTGGCTCACGCGAGGGCGCGGGGGTGCGCAGTGGCGTACACCTCGCGGAGCTTGTCGATCGTCACCAGCGTGTAGACCTGGGTCGTGGTCACCGACGCGTGGCCGAGCAGCTCCTGGACGACACGCACGTCGGCGCCGCCGTCGAGGAGGTGCGTCGCGTACGAGTGCCTGAGCGTGTGCGGCGACACGTCCACCGAGATCCCGGCACGGTCAGCCGCCTTCGCGAGCACAGCCCACGCGCTCTGCCGCGACAGCCGGCCGCCACGCGAGTTCAGGAACACCGCTCCCCCGGTCGTGCGAGCGCTCGTCAGCGCGGGGCGTACGGTGTCGAGGTACGCGCGGAGCGCCTCCTGCGCGTAGCGCCCGACCGGCACCACCCGCTGCTTGCCGCCCTTGCCGCGCAGCAGCACCTCACCGGTCTCGAGGTCGAGGTCGTCGACGTCGAGACCGACCGCCTCGGAGATCCGGGCACCGGTCCCGTAGAGCACCTCGAGCAGCGCCCGGTCCCGTACGGCGAGCGGCGTGCCGGCCGAGCCCGCGGCGTCGAGGAGGGCCTCGATCTGGTCGACCGCGAGCGCCTTCGGCAGACGTCGCGGCGGCGTCGGTGGCTTCACCTCCGCGGACACGTCGTGCTCGACGACGCCCTCGCGCAACGCGAACCGGTGCAGGCCCCGCGCCGACACGATGGTCCGTGCCGCACTGGGCGCGCTCAGGGGCGGATGGTCCTCGTCGCCCTCGCGCAACGCGGCCAGGAAGTCGGAGACGTCGCTCTCGGTCACGTCGCCGAGCGTCTCGATCCCTCGCGCGTCGAGGTACGCCGCGTACCGGCGCAGATCCCTGCGGTACGACGTCAGCGTGTTCGCGGCCAGACCGCGCTCGACCCCGAGGTGGCTGAGATAGTCCTCGACGAGCCGGCCGACCGCGCCGTGGCCCGCTGCGCTCACGTCAGCCCCACGACCTCGCCTGGTGAGACGTAGGGCAGCCCGTGCGCGTCGGCGACGCCCTCGTTGGTGACGTCGCCCGCGTGGACGTTGAGCCCAGCCGCGAGGGCCGGGTCACGCCGCAGCGCCTCCTCCCACCCGTGCTCCGCAAGCGCGAGGACGTACGGGAGGGTCACGTTCGTCAGCGCGTACGTCGAGGTGTGCGGCACGGCACCCGGCATGTTGGCGACGCAGTAGAACACCGACTGCTCGACGACGAACGTCGGGGCGTCGTGGGTGGTCGGGCGAGAGTCCTCGAAGCAGCCGCCCTGGTCGATCGCGATGTCGACGAGCACGCTGCCCGGTCGCATGGTCGCCACCATCTCGTGGCTGACCAGGTGAGGCGCCTTCGCGCCTGGGACGAGGACGGCGCCGATCACGAGGTCGGCCTGCGCCACCGCGCCCTCGATCTGGTAGCGGTTCGAGGCCACCGTCTGCAGCCGCCCACCGAACTCGTTGTCGAGCTGGCGCAGCCGTCCGATGTTGATGTCGAAGAGCGAGACACGTGCGCCCATCCCGAGCGCGATCACTGCAGCGTTGCGGCCCGACACTCCCCCGCCGAGAACGACCACGTCGGCGGGGTGCACGCCGGGGACGCCGCCCATCAGGACGCCGCGACCCTCGGGCGCGAGCAGGTGGTACGCGCCGACCTGCGACGCGAGGCGTCCGGCGACCTCGCTCATCGGAGCGAGCAGGGGCAGCGCTCGGTCAGCGGTCTGGACGGTCTCGTACGCGATCGCGGTCGTTCCCGATCGGACCAGCGCGTCCGTGCATTCGCGCGATGCGGCGAGGTGGAGGTACGTGAAGAGCACCTGGTCGCGCCGGAGGCGTGCGTACTCCTCGGGGATCGGTTCCTTGACCTTCAGCAGAAGGTCCGCCGCGGCCCAGACCTCGTCGGCCCCGGGCAGGATGTCGGCCCCTGCGCGGACGAACTCGTCGTCCGAGATCGACGAACCCGCACCCGCGCCAGTCTCGACGACCACCCTGTGGCCTGCCTCGCGGAGCTCGCGCACGCCTGCCGGGGTGATCGCCACGCGGTACTCGTGGACCTTGACCTCGCGCGGGACGCCGACCAACACGCTGTCGATCCTAGGCCGATGTGCCCTCGTTCGCGCGGATATGACACGCAAGCAGCCCCGCGACCGCCAGCGAGTTGGTGATCCGGCCGTCCAGGACGGCCGCCACCGCGTCCTCCAGCGGCACCCAGACCGCCGCCATGTCGGCCTCCTCGTCCTCCCGGTCGGTACGCGCGTCGGCCGCGACCGCCGACAGCCCGCGCGCCAGGAAGACCTCCACCCGCTCATCGGTGAACCCGGGCGACGACCGCAGGCTCACCAGTGGGTCCCACCGGGAGGCGACGAGGTCGGCCTCCTCGGCGAGCTCGCGTGCGGCGGCGTCCTGCGCGGGCTCCCCCGCGATGTCCAGCAGCCCGGCGGGCAGCTCGACCAGGCGGGCGCCGACGGGGTGCCGGTACTGCTCGAGCAGCAGCACCCTGCCGTCGTCGTCGAGGACGACCACGCCGACCGCGGCGTCGTGCCGGACGGTCGTACGCCGCATGGTGCCGCCGTGCGGCATCTCCACCTCGTCGACCACCACGTCGATGAACGGCGACGCGTACGGCGTGCTGCTGCCGCGGACCGGCCACGACTCGGGTCGGTCCGCCACGCGCTCGCCGGCGGCGACGACGTGTCCGGGCAGCGTCGGGTGCGGGCTCCGCCGGTGCTGGAGGTGCTCCGGGGAGGACGGCTCCGAGCCGCTCACGCGGGCGTGTCGGCCGTGTGGCGGCGCAGCCCGGAGTCGTCGACCGGCAGCCGCATCTCGCGCTGGCGGTCGAGCGCGGCGCCGATCAGCCCGGCGAACAGCGGGTGCGGGCGCGTCGGGCGGGAGCGCAGCTCCGGGTGCGCCTGCGTGCCGACGTAGTACGGGTGCACCTCGCGCGGCAGCTCGACGAACTCGACCAGGTGGTTGTCCGGCGAGACACCCGAGAACACGAGCCCGGCCTTCTCGAGTGCGTCGCGGTAGCCGTTGTTGACCTCGTAGCGGTGCCGGTGGCGCTCCTCGACCTCGGTCGAGCCGTACGCCTCCGCAGCGATCGAGCCCGCGGACAGCCGTGCCGTGTAGAGGCCGAGCCGCATCGTGCCGCCGAGGTCACCGGCACCCTCGACGTACGCCTCCTGCTCGGCCATCGTCGCGATGACCGGGTGCTCGGTCGCGGGATCGAACTCGGTCGAGCTCGCGTCGGGGATGTCACCGAGCTCGCGGGCGTACTCGATCACCATGCACTGCAGACCGAGGCACAGCCCCAGCGTGGGGACCTGGTGCTCGCGGGTCCAGGTCAGCGCACCGAGCTTGCCCTCGATGCCGCGGATGCCGAAGCCGCCCGGCACGCACACCGCGTCGACGTCGCCGAGCCACTGCTGCGCCCCGGCGGGGGTGGCGCACTCGTCGGACGGGACCCACTTGACGTGGACCTTCGCGTCGTTGGCGAAGCCGCCGGCGCGCAGGGCCTCGACGACGGAGAGGTACGCGTCGGGCAGGTCGACGTACTTGCCGACGAGGGCGACCGTGACCTCCTCCTCCGGCTCGTGGGCCCGACGGAGGAGCTGGTCCCACTGCGTCCAGTCGACGTCGCGGAACGGCAGGTCGAGACGGCGTACGACGTAGGCGTCGAGGCCCTCGGAGTGCAGGACCTTCGGGATGTCGTAGATCGACGGCGCGTCGGCGGCCGTGACGACGGCCTCGGCGTCGACGTCGCACATCAGCGAGATCTTGCGCTTGACCCCGGCCGGGATCTCGCGGTCCGAGCGGCACACGATCGCGTCGGGCTGGATGCCGATCGAGCGCAGGGCGGCGACCGAGTGCTGCGTCGGCTTCGTCTTGAGCTCTCCGGACGGCCCGATGTACGGGACGAGCGACACGTGCAGGAAGAAGCAGTTGCCGCGACCGATCTCGTGGCGCACCTGGCGCGCGGACTCGAGGAACGGCTGCGACTCGATGTCGCCGACCGTGCCGCCGATCTCGTGGATCACGACGTCGATGCTGGGACCGCCCATCGAGAGCATCCGGTCCTTGATCTCGTTCGTGATGTGCGGGATGACCTGCACGGTGTCGCCGAGGTAGTCGCCGCGTCGCTCGCGGGCGATGACGTCGGAGTAGACCTGGCCGGTGGTGACGTTGGCGCGCCCGACGAGATCCTCGTCGAGGAACCGCTCGTAGTGGCCGATGTCGAGGTCCGTCTCGGCCCCGTCGTTCGTGACGAACACCTCACCGTGCTGGAACGGGTTCATGGTGCCCGGGTCGACGTTCAGGTAGGGGTCGAGCTTCTGCATCGTGACCCGCAGGCCGCGGGACTTCAGGAGACGGCCCAGGCTCGACGCCGTGAGTCCCTTGCCGAGAGAGGAAGCCACGCCGCCGGTGACGAAGACGTGCTTGGTGGGCGCCGAGTTTGCCAAGAGAACTCCCGTGATCGTGTCGGTCGGCATGTCGTCGGGTTCGATCGGCACGCCGCTGGAACACAGGCGGAGAGCCGCACATGTTCACGGGATTTCACCCTATCAAGGCCTGGCAACCACGCGAGCCGCCACGCGGGACCTGCCGTGCGACCTGCGCCACGTCGCGTACGACGTGGGCGGGCATCGCACGCCGCCGCGCGTGACCCGTGGGCCGGTCTACGCGGCGGGCGGCACCGCGCCGTCGGCGGCGCCCGCCGTACCGTAGTGCCCTGCTGTGCCGGCGCGCTCCTTCTGCAGCGCCGTCACCAGCACGATGTCGCCGAAGGGGACGTCGACGACGTCGACGGTCGTGACCGTCTCCGCGGCTGCCGACGCGCGGACGGCCTCCACCGCGCCCTCCGCACTGCCGGAGCCGACCGGCCCCGCGACCACGGTGCCGACTCCTGCCGCATCGATCCCGGCCGCGAGGGTCGCCACGAGCTCGCCGCGTCCCCCGCTGTAGTCGCCGTCCTCCCCGGTCACCACGACCGTGAGCTGTGCTCGCGACGCCGGGGCCTTCTCGGTCGTGAGGAGCCCGGCCTCGCCGAGCGCCGACACGACCGTCTGTGCGGGGGCGTCGGGCGGCGTGGTCTCCTTGGCCGCGATCGCGCGACCCAGGGCCGCCCCGACGATCTCGTAGTTGCCGAGACCGTCGGTCGGCGTGTCCTTGACGTCCGCGAGCGACTGCTCGGCGACGCCGACGACGAACTGGCGGTCGGCAGGGTCGACCATGCGGTCGGTGAGCGCGAGCGTGCCCACGACGGTGGCACCGGCGGACGTCAACGTGGCGGTGACCCGGTCGACGGTGGTGGTGTCCGCGCCGGGCAGCGTGACGACGGACACCGACGAGCCGGTGAGCGTCCCGGCGAGCGGGGTCTCGCCGAGGCCCGCTCGGTACGCGTCGGCGACCGCACGCGCGGCGGTGTCCGCGGGCGTCTCCTGCGGCGCGACCCGCGCGGCGGAGGCCGGCTCGGGCTCGGCACCGTCGAGGACCCCTGCACCGAGCGCGATCCCGCCGGCCAGGGCCATCACCAGAGCGCCCGTGACGACGAGGGCGGAGCGTGTGGGCATCAACCTCGGATCTCCTGCGTCCGCGCGGAGATCCAGTCGCTCGCCGACTCGAACCAGTCGGAGCCCACCGGCGTCGTCGCGATCGCGGCGCCGAGGGCGACCACGGCGACCAGGAGGACGAGCAGCACCTGGAGCCACGTGAACCGTGGCCTGTGCAGCCCGGCCATCGCCTTCGCGTCGACGAGCTTCGCTCCGAGCCGCAAGCGGGTGAGGTAGCGCGTCGCGCCGCCGGATCGCGCAGAGTCCAAGAACTCCTCGAGCGTGCCGAAGCCCCCCACGGTGACGACGACGCGAGCTCCGCGGGCGTCGGCGAGCAGCAGGGCCGACTCCTCGGAGCCCGCTGCTCCGGGGAAGTCGACCGAGGTTCGTTGCAGGCGTTCGAGCCGCTCCTCGGACTCGACGTGACGTCGTGACGTCGTGACGACGATCTCGCCGGCGGCGCGCAGGGTCCGGTCGCTCATCTGGGCGATGTCGCCGACCACCACCGACGGCTCGTAGCCCTCGACCATCAGCGCGTCAGCGCCTGCGTCGACACCGATCAGGACGGGCTTGCGCTCCTTGAGGTAGCGCTTCATCCCCTTCAGCTCGCTACGCGCATCCGCTCCCGGCAGGACGACGACGACCTCGCGACCGTCGATGCTGGTCGCGAGCTCGGGGATGCCGACGCCTTCCAGGAGGAGGGCGTGCTCGCGGCGCAGGTACTCGCCGCTGTTCGCGGTCAGCGTCTCCAGCTGCACGGACATGCCGGTGCGTCCACGCACGAGCATCTCGTCGACGCGGGCCTCGTCGACCAGCACGCCCTCCGCGACCGGGGTGTCACCGCGCACGAGCGAGGCGCCGTCGAGCCCGACCCTGTCCCCGTCCTTCAGGACGGAGAGCACGTCGGTCCCGACGCCGTCGATGAGCGGGATGCCGGCCTGCACCAGCACCTGCGGCCCGAGGTTGGGATAGCGACCGCTGCTCGACGCGGCGACGTTCACGACAGCGACGGCACGACGCTCGCAGATCAGCTCGGCGGTGGCTCGGTCCAGGTCCGGGAGATCCACGACGGCGATGTCGCCGGCCCGGACTCGTCTCACGTCGTGCGGGTTGCGGACGACGCGCGCAGGTCCCGCGACATCGAGGTCGGTGTCGCGGGGGGTACGGCGCAGGTTAAGCAGGCTCACCGTCGCCATGCTGCCACCGCGGTAGCGACGATCCTCGGACCCGCGACGGGCTCGGCGTGTCAGGTCGGCGCGGGTTCACCGTCCCGCTGACCTGGCCCACGGCCTCACCGCAGGGCGCGGTCCTCCGCAGCGAGCGCCACCAGCTCCCGCGCGTGCGCCTCGGCGGTCGCGGATCCCTCGAGCCCGGCGAGCATGCGCGACAGCTCCGCGACACGTGCGTCGTCGTCCAGGAGGGCGACGCCACTGGTCGTCACGGTGCCGTCGTCGGACTTCAGCACGTGGTAGTGCCGGTCGCCGAACGCGGCGACCTGCGGCAGGTGCGTCACGACCAGCACCTGCGCGCCCGACGCGAGTCGCGCGAGGCGTCGACCGACCTCGATGGCCGCGCGACCACCGATGCCGGCGTCGACCTCGTCGAAGACGAACGTCGGGACGCTCGCCTTGTCCGCGAGGACCACCTCGAGCGCGAGCATCACCCGCGAGAGCTCGCCGCCGCTGGCTCCCTTGGCGAGAGGACGCGGTGCTGCACCGGCGTTGGCCGCGAGCAGGAGCTCGACCGTGTCGATGCCGTCCGGTCCGAGGTCGGAGGGTTCGGGGGCCTCGGGTGCGCGCACCGCCACGTCGATGCGAGCGTGCGGCATCGCCAGGGCCTCGAGCTCCGTGCCGACCTCCGCCGCCAGGCGTACGGCGGACTCGCGGCGACGCGCGGTGATGTCCGCCGCCTGCGCCAGCAGGTCGGCCTCGAGACGGGCGATCTCCTCGGTCAGCTCGGCGATCCGGCCGTCGTCGCCCTGCAGAGCGGTCGCACGTCTGCGCGCGTCCTCGGCCCAGGCGAGGACGTCGGACAGCTCCGGCCCGTACTTGCGGGTGAGTCCCGCCAGCGCCGCCCTGCGCTCCGAGACCGCCGCGAGGCGTGCAGGATCGACCTCCACCCCGTCGGCGTACGACGCCAGCTCCGCCGCCACGTCGCTGACGGTGAACCGGATCTCGTCGAGCCGACGCGCCTGTGCGTCGAGCGCGGGATCGTGCTCGCGAACGCCGTCGAGGACGCTGCCGGCGCGGCCCAGGAGGTCGAGCACGTCCGCGGCGTCGTCGGTGTCGGAGAGGAGGCCGTGGGCCTCGGCCGCCGCGAGAGCCAAGGACTCGGCGTGGGCGAGCCTGCTCTCCTCGACCCTGAGCGCGTCGTCCTCGCCCTCCTCGGGAGCGACCTCGGCGATCTCGTCGAGCCCGAACACCAGCACATCCAGCTCACGGGCGCGCTCCTGGCTCGCCGACGTGAGCTCCTCGAGCTCTCGCCGGCTCTCGATCAGGCGCGCGTAGCCCGGACGGTACGTCGCCAGTGCCGCCGTGAGATCACCGAACCGGTCGAGCGCGGCGCGCTGCGCACCGGCCTGCAGCAGGCGGTGCTGGTCGGACTGCCCGTGGACGGCGACCAGCTGCTCGCTCAGGCGCGCGAGCATCCCGGCCGGGACCGAGGCTCCGCCGAGGTAGGCGCGGGACCGCCCGTCCTTGCCGATCGTGCGTGCGAGCACCAGGTCGTCCCCGTCGGTCTCGGCCGGCGTCTCGTCGAGGAGGACCTTGACCTCCGGCAACGCGCCGACGTCCACGGTGGCCTCCACCCGCAGGCGGTCGGCGCCGTGGCGTACGAGCCCTGCGTCGGCGCGAGCGCCCCGAAGCAGGCCCAGCGCGGTCACGACCATCGTCTTGCCCGCACCGGTCTCGCCGGTGAGGACGGTCAGGCCCGGGCCGAGCTCGAGCTCGGCGTCGGCGATCACGCCCAGCGATGACAGCCGGATCTCGTGCCACACGGAGATCAGCCCTCCTCGGGACGGTCAGCGGACCGATCGGCGGAGCGCTCGGCGGAATCATCGGGGCGGCGGTCGCGGCCTTCGCTCATGCGCTGTGCCGCCGCGCCACGCCAGCCGGTGACCGGCAGATCGAACTTGCGGACGAGCCGATCGGTGAACGGCGCCTGGTGCAGACGTGCGAGCCGGATGTGCTTCTCGCCCTGCCGCACCTCGACGCGCGCGCCCGGCGGCAGGTCGTACGTCCTGCGACCGTCGCACCACAGGACTCCCGAGGCCGGTGCGTCGGGGATGACCTGGATCGCCAGCAGCGACGTCGGCGACACCACCATCGGGCGGGCGAAGAGGGCGTGCGCGCTGATCGGCACCATCAGCAGTGCCTGGACCTCGGGCCAGACCACGGGCCCGCCGGCGCTGAAGTTGTAGGCGGTCGAGCCGGTCGGCGTCGCGCAGACGATGCCGTCGCACCCCCACCGCGAGACGGGACGGTCGTCGATGGCCACCACGACCTCGAGCATCCGCTCACGCGACGCCTTCTCGACCGCGGCCTCGTTGAGGGCCCAGCTCCGGGCGACCTCCTGGTCGTCGACGAAGACACGCGCGTCGACGGTCATCCGCTCCTCGACCGTGTACTCGCGGTCGACGACCCGGCGCACCGTGTGGTCGAGGTCGTCGACGTCGGCCTCGGCGAGGAAACCGACGTGTCCGAGGTTGACACCGACCAGCGGTGTGCCGCACTCACGGACGAGCTCGGCGGCCCGGAGCAGGGTGCCGTCGCCACCGAACACGACGGCGATCTCGCAGCCCTCGCCGGCGCACGGGTCGACGGCCACGACCTCCGCCTCGGGGAGTCCCCAGCGCTCGAGGGCCGGCGCATCCTCCTCGACCACGCGCACGGCGAGGCCCTCGGCCACGATCGCGCGGGCGAACTCGGCGGCGATCTTGCTGGCCTCGTCGCGTCCGGTGTGGGCGAGGATCAGCACGCGCCGTCGGTTGCTCGGCGATGATGCAGCGGTGCTCACTGGTGCTCCCGTCCGCTCGGTGATCCCAACGGCCCCTCGGCGACGGCCGTGCGGACAGCGTCCTCGGCGACCGCAGGGGCATCCTGCCGGAACCACCCAAAGTACTCGACGTTGCCGGTCGGTCCGGGCAACGGGCTCGCGGCGACCGCGCGCGTCCCCCATCCGACCTGCTCGGCAGCGCGGCAGACCCCGAGGACGGCTTCGACGTGCAGCTCTGGGTCGCGTACGACGCCCTTCTTGCCGACCCGGTCCTTGCCGACCTCGAACTGCGGCTTGACCATCAGGACCATGTCGCCGGCGGCGTCGCAGACCCGGGCGAGCGCCGGCATCACGAGGGTGAGCGAGATGAAGGACAGGTCCGACACGACGAGGTCGACCGGACCGCCGATGGTCTCGAGCTCGAGCTCGCGCACGTTCGTCCGGTCGTGGACGGAGACACGAGGATCCTGCTGCAGGGCCCAGACGAGCTGCCCGTAGCCGACGTCGACGGCGACGACCTCACTCACGCCGCGGCGCAGGAGGACGTCGGTGAACCCGCCGGTCGATGCTCCGGCGTCGAGGCACCGCCGCCCGGCGACGCTCAGTCCGTGCGGTTCGAACGCCTCCAACGCCCCGAGCAGCTTGTACGCGCCGCGCGACGCGTAGCCGGGGTCCTTCTCGGCGTCGCGCACCACCACGGCCTGGTCGGTCGTGATCTGCGTCGCGGGCTTGGCCGCCCTGGCGCCGTCCACGGTGACTCGGCCCGCGGCGATCAGCGCAGCCGCCTGCTCGCGCGACCGCGCGAGCCCTCGGCGTACGAGCTCGGCGTCGAGACGGATCCGACGGCTCACGAGACGCTCGGGCGATCCTGGCCGGCCGACTGGAGGACCTCCCGCAGCTTGGCGTGGACCTGCTCGTAGACCGCGAGGTGCTCCGACACCGGGAGCTCCGCGAGCCGCTCGAGGTCGGACAGGACCGCCTCGACCCGAGGGTCGGCAGCGATGTCCTCGCCCGCCGGGTCCCCCGCTGCCGCCGGTGCGGGCGGCGCGACCGGTGGGCGCGGGCGCGGCGGGCCGGGGACCGGAGGCCTCGGGGCCGGCTGCTCGGGCACGGGTTCGGTCATCTGGCACTCCTTCGTGTCACCGGGTCGATCATCGCACTCCCCACGGCTCCAGCGCGGCACGGATCGCCCCGAGGTCGAGGCGTCGCGTCGACTCCCCCGACACGTGGTCGCGGCGGTGCCAGGCCAGCGCGACCGCCGCTCGCAGCACCTCGACGGCACCCTGGTGGTCGTCAGCACCCACCCCTGCGCCGTCGGCGACGACGGCCCCGTCGACCGCCAGGACCGAGTGGCGACCGCAGCGGGCCGCCTCCGGCCCGACCTCGACCGCCGGGTGCGGCCAGGCGAGCGCACGCAGGTCGGGCGCGACGTACGTCGGCCGCGTGGGCGGTGCGGCGGCGACCAGGGCGTCGAGGTCGGTCACCCCGGTCAGGACGAGGAGGCTGTCAGCGCCCACGTTGTTGGCGCCCTCGATGTCGGTGTCCAGCCGGTCGCCGACCACGAGCGGCTGCGACCCGCCGACGCGGAGCACGGTCTCGTCGAACAGCGGCGGGTACGGCTTGCCGGCCACTCGCGGCTCGCGCCCCGTCGCGGTCGCGATCGCGGCCACGAGAGTGCCGTTCCCCGGCGCGAACCCGCGGGCCGTGGGGATCGAGCCGTCGGTGTTGCTCGCCACCCAGGGGATGCCGCGCGCGACGGCGTACGACCCCTCGGCCAGCTGCGCCCAGCCGAGGTCCGGGGAGAAACCCTGCACGACCGCATCGGGGTCGTCCTCGGCGGACTCGACCGGTCGGAGACCGTGCTCCTCGACGGCGTGCACCAGCCCCGCGCCTCCCACGACCAGCACGCGCGCGCCGGGGCCGACGAGCCCGGCGACGAGCCGCCCCGCGGCCTGCGCCGACGTCACGACCGAGTCGTCGTCGGTCGGCATGCCGAGCCCGCGGAGCTTCGCGACGACGGCGTCGGGGGTGCGTGCGGCGTTGTTGGTGACGTAGGCGAGCCTCACGCCGGCGGCGATCGCGGCATCGAGTGCCTCCGCGACGTGATCGATGGCGTCCTCGCCCCGATAGACCACACCGTCGAGATCGAGCATCGCCACGTCGTAGCCGTCCCTCAGCGGACCGCTGCTGGCCTCGAGGCGCGAGACCGCGCGGCGACGCGCGTCGAAGGGGGACGAGGACATGGAAGCGTGGGGGTCGGTCGCGTGGTCAGGCATCACGACCAGCGTAGGGCCCGGAGACCTGGCCTACGATGCACCGGTGGACAACGGCGCGATCGTGCCCTTCCGGGCTGTGGGTTTCGACGGCGGTACGCCTGCCGTCTCGGCCCGCACCTACGTGCCGTCGGTCGGCTGGGCCAACCTCCCGTCGACGCTTCCCGAGCACCACGTCCTGCGGCTTCTCGAGCCCGCGTTCCGCGACGACGCTCCGGCGCGCGCTGCCGAGACCGCTCGGGCGTGGTTCGCGGACGGGGTGCTGACGACCGACGCGGAGCCGGCCTTCTACGCGTACCGCCTCACTCTCGAGGGGAGTGCGTCGGTCGGCGTCGTCGCGCTGGTCGACCTCGACGCCGGTCATCTCCGCCCGCACGAGGACGTGATCGCCTCGTACGCGATCCGCCAAGCCCGTCTCGCCGAGGCGACGCGGGCCCAGTGGGAGCCGATCACCGCCTACACGACCGGCGATCCCGTGGCCCCGCTGATCATGGACGAGCTCGACCGGCCCGCTGACCGCGTCGCGGTCGACGGCGACCGTACGGACGAGATCTGGGCGATCACGTCAGCGAGCTCCGTCGCACGCATCCGGGCGCATCTCGACGGCCAGCCGCTGGTCATCGCCGACGGTCACCACCGGTACGCCGCCTGGCGCACGTCGTACGAGCGCGAGGGCAGGCTCGCGCTGACCCTCGTCTTCGATCCGCCCGCGCTCGCCGTCGGCCCGATCCACCGCGTCGTCGGCTCGCTCGACCTCGACGAGGCGGTCAAGGGACTGCCTCTGCCGGCCGTGGACCTCAGCGGCGTCGACGCCGCAGCGCGCTTCGTGAGCGAGGGCGAGTCGCGATGCGTCCTCACCGACGGCGTCCGGTTCCTCGGCGTCGACCCCTACGAGTGCGCGCCGTGCTGGGTCGAGGACGTGTTCACCCCGCACCACGGCCTCGAGTCGGACGCGGTGTCGTACGAGCCGGACCTGCGTGCCGCGGCCCGCACCGTGGCCGAAGGCGGGGGTGTCGCACTGCTCCTGTCCACGCCGACCATCGCCACGATCACCCGTGCCGCCACGACCGGAAGGCTTCTCCCGCACAAGTCGTCGTGGTTCCGGCCGAAGCCGCGGGTCGGGATGGTCATGCGTTCCTGGGCCTGAGCCCGACGACGCAGGTGTCGATTCTTTTTGGGTCGACAGAATGGTCTGAGCGACGACGCGGAATCGTTCTGGGAATGACGAAATGACCGAAGGCCGTCACCTGGTGGTGACGGCCTTCGGCCTTAAAAGTATGTCCGGCGGCGTCCTACTCTCCCACACAGTCTCCCGTGCAGTACCATCGGCGCTGAAGGGCTTAACTTCCGGGTTCGGAATGTTACCGGGTGTTTCCCCTTCGCCATGGCCGCCGTAACCCTACGG
>NZ_WJYO01000005.1 GCF_010994095.1 Mumia xiangluensis | reverse complement strand
CGTCCTGAGCCAGGATCAAACTCTCCGTCGAAAACCCAACCAAAGGCTGAGCCACAACATCAAACATTTGAACCCGGACTAACTATTTGCTGACAAATAATTTGTCACGGAATCATGACCCCAAAAAGGCCATACTGATTATCTCGTCGACTTTTAGCACACTGTTGAGTTCTCAAACATCAGACACACAAAACCCTCAACCCCAAACACGAGGCATCAGACCAAGGCGCGACCCCCAAACCTACAGCACCACCCAAAGCGACCCAAACAGAGCCACCGGCAGTCTTCAGAGAGGAGGAGTGCCACAGGACCGCGAACCCGACCAGACCGGCCTTGCCCGCCGCCGTCCCCGGCAACAAGAAGAACATTACACGGTCCCCCAAGCACCTCAACAGGGGGGTCCCCTTTGACGCGCATCCCCTGCGGCGCAAGGGATGCGCGTCGGTCGAGCACCGTTGCGGCGGCGCCCTCAGATCCCGCAGGTGGGGGCGGACCAGTGACGCGATGCCGGCGTCGCCAGGTGGACGTGGTCGTTGTGGTCGGGGTAACCGGGACCGAGGATCTGCGTGAAGCCGTGGTTGCGCGCCTGCCTCGCGATCGTGCAGAAGCCCTGCGACCCGGCGGCGAGGTCGGCGGCGTCGCCGTACAGGTGTCTGCTGTTCGACGCGCCTCCGACGGCGCTGTTGCAGGAGTAGCTGCGGAACCCGCTGTTGACGCCGAGCGGGCGGTCACCCAGCGCGTGCCGGAGCGCCTGGAGCTTCCACATGGTGACGAGCGCGTTCGCCTTGGCCGTCGCGGCTGACACCGCTCCCCCCGCCCAGGTGCTGTTGCACCGGTTGAGCTCGGCGTACGTGAAGTTGACCGGCGTGCAGTCGTCGTCCTGCAAGGCATACAGCTTCGCGTACGTCTGTGGGCCGGCGATGCCGTCCGCGGTGAGGCCGTACGCCTGCTGGAAGCGGGTGACCGCGGCCTTCGTCGCGGGGCCGAAGCTGCTGTCGAGCCCCAGCACGGCGCCGTACCCGGGATATCCGGACACGCGGATCTGGAGCTGGCGGACATCGGCGCCGGTCGCGCCCTGCGACAGGGTGCGGCTCCAGGTGAAGCAGGCGTCGGCGGAGGCAGGCGCCGCCGTGCCCACCACCCCCGACACGGTCGTGGCGAGCAGGACGGCGAGGGCGGCGAGGATGTGGCGCAGTGATCGGAACACGGTCGACCTCCAGGGGTGAGGAACCTTTTGTGCCAGGGATTGTCTCCCTGCTCGCGATGATCCTGAACCTCGAGGACGGCCGCAACCCGAGGACAACCGATACGAGCCGGGTCCCGCCTCACCGGAGCTCGGCGGGACCCGGCTCGCAGGTCAGTGCGCGGCGGCCTGGCCCCTGCCTCGCTGCGACCAGCCGCGCACCGGGGGGTTCGCGAGGAGCAGGTCCGCCTGCGCGACGCCCGAGTTGTACGACGCGTGGATGCTGCTCGTCTGGATGCCGGCCCAGTAGATGACGCCGTCGACCGGCTTGTAGATCTGGCTGCCGACACCCCGGCCGTACGCTCCCCACGCGAAGGGGTCCTGCGCCCAGTCGTGCATGACGGCGTTCTTGTACTTCAGACCGTTGTCACCCACCGCCTTGCGTACGACGTCGAGGGTCGCACGGTAGCGATCCCGCTGCGACAGCTGCAGGAGCTCGGCCGCGGCGGCGCCCGTCACCCACCCGGTGATGACCTGGCCCTTGTAGCGGGGCGCACCGATCGACGCGTTCCAGAGCGTCTTCGGGTTCCCTCGGAGCGGCTCGGCGTACCCGAAGTCCTTGCCGTTGATCGTCAGCACCTTGTGGTCGAACTCGAGAAGGCACTTGAAGATCGGCCGGTACTGGAACTGGTCGATCAGGGCGAGCTTGTCTGCCGGCAGCACGGGGTCGAACACGATCATGTCCCGCTTGAGGACTCCGGCAGGCACGGCGATCAGCGCCCGGGCGCTCTTGATGGCTCCGCGAGAGGTCTGCATCACGACGCCGTTCGCGGTGTACTCGACGTGCTTGACGACGGTGTTCAGCAGGACGTCCACCGGACGGGCGACCGCTCGCAGCACCTGGTCGTACCCACCGATCACGCGGTAGTCGCCGTCGTCGTGCTCGGGGTCGTTCGGGTTCAGGACCTCCGGCTCGGGGAGCTCGTCGGGGTGCAGCGTGTAGTGGATGCAGTCCGCCAGCGTGTCCAGGATCGACGTCGCCGCCATGTTGTAGAGCGGTTCGCTGTCGACCGCGAGGAAGTGCACGGCGGTCGGCCAGTTCTCGTCGGTGATCCCGATCTTGTGGACGAGGTAGTGCTCGGCCATCTCGCCGGGGTCCGGCGTCGGGAGCGGCTCGGTGTCGTAGACCGCCAGCCCAGCCGGCATCCCCTTCGGGAAGGAGTACGCCATGAGCGACTCCGGGTTGTGCCACGGCTGGGTCTCGTCGAGGCGGACGTAGTTGTCCGTGAACATCGCCGTCCGGATGTTCGCCTCCTGGACGTACTTCCACGTCGACGCGTGCGGGCCGCCGTGGATGAGCTCCGCGCCGCGCTCGATCGGGATCCCCATCGAGGAGCGGTCGGTGAACATGCGTCCGCCGATGCGGTTGCGCGCCTCCAGGACGACGACCTTCAGCCCGTTGTCGGCGAGCCGCCGGGCTGCACCGAGCCCCGCCGCGCCCGCGCCGACCACGACGACGTCCCAGGAGCCGAGCCTGCAGTCGCGGTCGCGCGGGCGACCGCTGCTGCTCCGAGCAGCAGACTCCTTCGTGTGACCTCATTCACCGTGCTGTCCTCCTCCAGGTGCAAGACCGCTCCGGTTCAGCCGAGAATCGCTTTTCACAACACGATGCAGAATTTGAGCGGCGGCGACTTCTGGCGCCTTTGATCAGCAATCTTCAGAGGTGCCGAGATTGCCGTCAAGACATTTCCTGAAGGAATCTTCAAATAGTTTCCAGTGCCGGAAATCCTTGAAATTGCAGGCATGCCGGGACGCCAGCCAGGAAAATGCGCGCAGGCTGGCACGAGGTGGACACTCTATTTGTTTGCGATTGATCCGTTCTTCAGAAATTGGATTATGCGCGTGCTCGGACAAAAACAATTCGTACGCGAGGGTTTACGCCGGGCGGAACGAGTCGTGCGCCTCGACGACCGCGTGCTTCACCATCACGTGGTGCGTCACCGTGTATTCGAGGACGGCTTCGTGGCTCATGTCCTTGCCGAACCCGCTCCCCTTCACCCCGCCGTGCGGTGCCTCCGAGGCGATCGGAAGGTGGTCGTTGATCCAGGTGACCCCGGCCTCGATCGAGTGCGTCACGCGCAGCGCGCGGGCGACGTCGGAGGTCCACACCGACGACGCGAGCCCGTACGCGCTGTCGTTCGCGAGGGAGATCGCCTCCTCCTCGGTGTCGAAGGGCAGCGCGACGAGGACCGGGCCGAACACCTCGTCCTGGACGATCTCGGACCGCTGGTCGGCACCGGTGACGAGCGTCGGCGGGTAGTAGGCGCCGACACCCTCGGGTACGACGCCTCCGCACGCAGCCTTCGCCCCGGCCGCGAGCGCACGCTCGACGAAGCCGTGGACGCGGTCGCGGTGCTCACGCGACACGAGCGGACCGATGTCGGTGGCCGCGTCGCGCGGGTCGCCGACGCGGATGCTGGACATCTTCTCGGCGATCGCCTCGACGACCGCGTCGTACGCCGACCGCTCCACGTAGACGCGGGTCGCGGCCGTGCAGTCCTGTCCGGAGTTGTACGTCGCGGCCATCGCGAGGCCCTGCGCCACGGCGGAGACGTCGGCGTCGGCGAAGACGAGTGCCGGCGCCTTCCCGCCGAGCTCGAGGTGGACGCGCTTCGTGCGAGGAGCCGCCGCTCCCATGACCGCTCGACCGGCGCGGCTGGAACCGGTGATCGACACCATCGCGACGTCGGGGTGCTCCACGAGCGCCTCGCCGACGTCGGCACCCCCGGTCACCACGTTGAGGACTCCGGCGGGCAGCCCGGCCGCGGCGGCGAGCTCGGCCAGGAGCACCGTGCTGCGCGGGGTGGTCGGCGCTGGCTTGAGCACCATCGTGTTGCCGGCGGCGAGGGCGGGTCCGATCTTCCAGATCGCCATCACGAGCGGGAAGTTCCACGGGGCGATGGCACCGACGACGCCGACCGGGCGCCGGATGAGCATCGACGTGTGGCCCTCGCTGAGCACACCGGCGCCGCTCCCCTCCAGCGACCGCGCCGACCCGGCGAAGAAGCGCAGGTTGTCCGTCGCGAACGGCAGCTCACCGTCGGCGAAGACCGCCGTGGGCTTGCCGGAGTCGGCGACCTCGAGCTTCGTCAGCGCGGCGGCGTGGTCGTCGAGGAGGTCGGCGAGCCGCAGCAGGATGCGAGCGCGCTCCCCCGCCGTACGGCGTGACCACCCGCCGAAGGCCGCCTTCGCCGAGGCGACGGCGTCGTCCACGTCGGCGGCTGAGGCCTGCCGGAAGCGTACGGTCGTCTCTCCCGTCGCAGGGTCGGTCAGCGTGATCTCGGCGCCGGCGCCCGCTCGGGTCGCGCCGTCGACGAACATTCCGTGCTCCATCGTCTTCTCCTCCATCAGCTGTTGAACCCCACTCCGAACCGGTCGAGCACGCGCAGCATCGCCGGCCGACGCCCCGTCGTGTCCTCCCGTGCGAGCTGGTGCCGCGTCGCCTGGACGATCGGGTAGCGCAGCGGCTCGGGCGGGAACGGGACGGCCCGCGCGGTGACAGCGGCCAGACGCGTGCGCTTGGTACGGCGTCGGCCGAGCAGGTCGAGCGCGACCTGCGCCCCGAAGCGCGACGACGCGACGCCGAGCCCGGTGTAGCCGACCGCGTAGGCGAGCCGGCCGGCGTACGCGGTCCCGAACACCGGCGTGAACCGCGTCGACGTGTCGATGATCCCCGCCCAGCGGTGACTGATCCCGATGCCCTCGAGCGTGGGGAACGTCGCGGTCAGGTGCTTGACCAGGAGCCGGTGGGACGAGTCGCGCTGCGCGAGCGACGCGTCGGTCTTGGCACCGTAGTAGTAGATCGCGTCGTAGCCGCCGAAGAGGATCCGGTCGTCCGGCGTACGGCGGTAGTAGTGGAACTGGTTGCCGGAGTCGGTCAGGCCTTGGTTCTCGGACCACCCGATCGCGGCCAGCTGGGCCGGCGAGAGCGGGTCGGTGACGATCACGTGGTCCCACACCGGGATCGTGTAGGCACGGATGCGACGCAGCAGCGGCGGGAACGCGTTCGTCGCGACCACCACCTGGCGGCTGAGGACCTCACCGTGCTCCGTGGCCACCGCCATGGCATTGCCGCGGCGCTCGATGCCCGTCACGGCGGAGCGCTCGTGGACACGGACGCCGCGGCCGCGCGCCACCTCGAGGAGCCCGGCGACGAGCCGACCGGGGTCGACCAGACCGCCACCGCTGCGGACCCGCATGCCCGCGAGGTACGTAGGCGAGTCGACGTCACGGCGTACGTCGTCGGCGGACAGCAGCGACACGTCCTCGCCGTGCTCGCGGTGCACCTCGTACGACCGTGCGAGCGCCTCGACCTCGTGAGGGCGGGTCGCGACGACGGTCTTGCCGCACAGCCGCAGCCCGGCATCGACGCCTTCGCGGTCGAGGAACGCGGCGATCTCCGCGACGTTCTCGCGGCCGAGCCGGACCAGGTCGCCGAGCTCGTCCGGCCAGTTCGCCGTCCCGTGCGCGAGCCCGTGCGTCAGCGAGTCCGACACGAACCCGCCGTTGCGGCCGGACGCGCCGCACCCGACCTCGCCGCCCTCCAGGACGACCACGTCGCGCGACGGGTCCTCCTCCTTGGCGAGGATCGCCGTCCACAGGCCAGTGAATCCGCCGCCGACGATGGTGAGGTCGGCGCGCGCCGGCCCGGGGAGGCGATCGGTGTCCTGCGAGGGCGGGGTGCGATCGGTCCAATACGGGACGGGCCTCGCTTCGGCGACGAGCCTGTCGATCGCGGCGTCGGCTCGCGTCACAGGCTTCCCCCGACCACGACGGCGGCGTCGGCCGTCCAGTGGAGCGAGACGGTCGCGCCGCGCTCGACGGTCGAGACGCCGCTGACCGCGCACAGCACAGGGTCGGCGTGGCCAGGCACGTCGACGGCGACCGTGGAGACGCCGCCGAAGAACTGGGTCTCGACGACCTGGCCCTCCATCAGGCCGGCGCCGGGCGCTCCGAGGCGGGTCTCCTCGGGGCGTACGACGAGGTGGGCGTCGCCTGTCACGTCACCGACCGGGTGTCCAGGCAGGAGCCCGACGTCGGGGACGTGCAGACCGCCGTCGACCACACGGCCGGCGAACCGGTTGCTGTCACCGATGAAGTCGGCGACGAAAAGGTTGGCGGGCCGCCGGTAGGTCTCGACCGGCGTCGCCACCTGCTGCACGCGGCCGTGCGCCAGGACGGCGAGGCGGTCGGCCATCGACATCGCCTCCTCCTGGTCGTGGGTCACGACGACGAAGGTGATGCCGACCTCCTGCTGGAGGCGCTTCAGCTCCAGCTGCATCTGCGAGCGCACCTTGCGGTCCAGCGCCGAGAGCGGTTCGTCGAGCAGGAGCAGCTTGGGCCGCTTCACGACCGCACGAGCGAGCGCGACCCGCTGGCGTTGGCCTCCCGAGAGCTGGTGCGGCCTTCGCTTCGCCGTCGTCGAGAGGCCGACGGTCTCCAGGACCTCGCCGACGCGCTGGCGGATCTCCTGCTTCGGCAGCTTCTCCTGCTCCAGGCCGTACGACACGTTCGCCTCGACCGTCATGTGCGGGAACAGGGCGTACGACTGGAACATCAGGTTGAGCGGTCGCCGGTGCGGCGGGAGCGCCACGAGGTCCTGGCCGCCGAGCAGCATCTCGCCGCTGTCGGGGCGCTCGAACCCGGCGATCGCCCGCAGCAGCGTCGTCTTGCCGCAGCCCGACGGGCCGAGCAGCGCGAAGAACTCGTTCTCGGCGATGGTGAGGCTCACGTCGTCCAGCGCAGTGACGGCGCCGAAGCGCCGGGACACGTGGCGGATGTCGACCAACGGCTCCATGGCGCCTGTCGTCTGTTCGACGTCGGGGGTGGTCACGTGGGTGTCACTCATCGAGGGCCTCCGTACGTCGGCTCAGTCGGGCGGACGCGATCACTACCGTGAAGCTGACGAGCAGCAGCACGGTGGCGAGGGCGTTGATCTCGGGCGTCACGCCGAAGCGGACCATCGAGTAGATCGAGATCGGCAGGGTCGGGGTGGTCGGGCCGTTCGTGAAGAACGCGATGACGAACTCGTCGAGCGAGAGCGTGAACGTCAGCAGCGCTCCCGCGATCACCGCCGGGGCGATGGTCGGCAGGGTCACGCGACGGAACGTCGTCAGCGCGCCGGCACCGAGGTCGCGCGACGCCTCCTCCAGCGCCGGGTCCGCCTGGACGAGCCGGGCGCGTACGACAGCGACGACGAACGCCATGCCGAAGACCGCGTGCGCCAGCATCACGGAGAACAGCCCGAGCGTCATCGAGATCAGCGAGTAGAACGCGAGCAGCCCGATCGCGAGCACGAGGTCGGGCATGATCGCCGGCGCCATCGCGTACGCGTCGAGGGTCGACGAGCGGGTGTAGCGGGCGAGTCCGACAGCGAGCGTCGTCCCGAGGACCACGGCGATCAGCGTGGCGCCGGTCGCGACGAGCAGGCTGTTGCCGAGCGCGGTGAGCAGGTCGCCGTTGCCGGCGAGCTTCGTGTACCAGCGGAGGCTGAGACCGTCCATCGTGAACGCCGACCGACCGCCGTTGAACGACATCACGACGAGGACGGCGATCGGGAGGTAGAGGAAGAGCATGCACAGCGCGAGCGGCAGGCGCAGCCATCCGAGGGACCTCATGACGGCCCTCCTGTCGAGAGGCGTCGGCTCACCCGGGACTGCACGAAGAACAGCGCGACGAGCACGACGATGAGCACCAGCGCCAGCGTGGCCCCGAACGGCCAGTCACGAGCCTTGAGGAACTGGTCGCGGACGACGTTGCCGACCATCACGAACTTCCCGCCGCCGAGCAGCTCGGGGACGATGAAGTTGCCGAGGCTCGGCACGAACACGAAGATGCAGCCCGTCAGCACACCCGGCAGGGTGAGCGGCCACGTGACGGTGCGGAAGGCCTTGAACCTGCTCGCGCCGAGATTCGTCGCCGCCTCGCGGAGCTCGGGGTCGAGCTTCGAGATCGACGCGTAGAGCGGCAGGATCATCAGCGGCAGGTACGCGTAGACGAGCCCGACGACGACGGCGCCCCGCGTGTAGAGCAGCGTGAGCGGGTCCTCGATGACGCCGATCCGCTCGAGCGACCGGTTGACCAGGCCCTCGTTGCTGAGCAGCACGATCCAGGCGTAGGTGCGGACGAGGAAGTTCGTCCAGAACGGGATCACGACCAGCACCAGCGCGATGGTGCGCAGGCGGTCGGGCAGCATCGCGATGGCGTACGCGACCGGATACCCGATCAGCAGCGCGAGCACGGTCGCCGCGCCGGCGATGACCAGCGAGTCGACGAGCACGGCCCTGTACGTCGGGGAGAACGCGCGCGCGAAGTTGTCCCACGTGAACTCGTAGACGACACCGCCGAACCGGCCCCGCTGGAAGAACACGTAGCTGAGCACGAGCAGGACCGGCACCGCCATGAAGGCGGACACGTAGCCGAGCCCTGGGACGAGGAGCGCAGCACGCTCCCACCGGGAGGAGCGCTCAACGGCGCCCCTCCCGGTGGGAGTGCTGCTGATCAGGTCGGTCACTAGCTCGACGTGATCTCGGTGACCAGCTGCGTGTACATCGTGGCTGCCTCGCCGAGGTCCGTGAGCGACTCACCCTCGAGCAGCTGCTCCGCGGTGACCTGCAGCGGCGGGTACTGCGCCTTCAGATCGGCCGGAAGCATGTCCATCGCCTTCTGGTTCGGGACGTTGTAGAGGATGTTCTCCGCCGCCCACGCGCCGTTCTCCGGCTCGAGGAGGTAGTTGATGAAGGCGTGCGCCGCCTCCTTGTTCTTCGAGGTCTTGAGGACGACCATCGTGTCGACCCAGAGGTCGCTGCCCTCGTCCGGGACGACGAACTTGATGTTCTCGTTCTCGGCGGTGCCGTAGTTGCACCAGCCGTCCCACGCCTCGACCATCACGGCCTCGCCGGAGATGAGCCGCTCGTAGAACGTGGTGTCGTCGTAGGCGAGCAGGTTCTTCTTGGCGGCGACGAGCTTGTCCTTGACCTGCGCCATCTCGTCCTCGTCGGTCGTGTTCGCCGAGAAGCCGAGGGCCTTCTGTGCCGGAAGCATCAGCCAGCGGTCGGTGGCCATCATGGTGACCTTGCCCTTGTACTCGTCGGCAGGCTCGAGCAGGTCGTTCCAGCTGGTCGGCGCCTCGTCGACGAGGTCGGCGCGATAGCAGATGCCGGTGGTGCCCCACGTGTACGGGACGGAGTTCTTGTTGCCCTCGTCGTACGAGAGGTTCTGCACGCCTTCGGCGAGGTTGTCCATGTTCGGGACGAGGTCGGCGTGGATCGGCTCGACGAGGCCCTGCTCGGCGAGCGCCTGGGCGAACTGGCCGGAGACGAACGCGACGTCGATGCCGGAGTCCGACCCCGCCGTCAGCTTCGCCATGAGCTCCTCGTTGGTGGCGTGGTTGGTCACCTCCATGGAGGCACCTGTCGCCTCCTCGAACTTCTCGGCGACGTCCTCGGGCATGTAGTCAGCCCAGTTGGACACGACGATCGACTGCTTGCTGAGGTCCGCATCGGGATCGAGGTCGGATGCGGAGTCGTCCCCGTCGGACCCGCCGCACGCGACGAGTGCGGCGGCGAGGACGAGCGACGCCGCGGCGGCCAGCGGGCGGCGGCCGGTGAACGCGAGTGCCTTCATGGTGGCTCCAGGTGTGCGAAAGAGTGACCCGCATGGTGCGGGTGGACCCACATTTGCATCCCCGTTGAGGATCTGACAAGACCCGAAACACAAGATAAATGGACGAAACACATTCGTCACTGAAGAAGTCTTCAAATTTCTGACGAACAGTGCGAGGCTGTCGGACAATCACCACGCGCACCTTGCGGCGCATCGACGGGAAGGGGGTCCGATGGCGAAGACCCAGGGCCAGAAGGACCGGCGCGCGGCGCTGATCAGTGCGACCCAGAAGGCCGTCATCGCCCACGGCGCCGACGTCAAGCTGACCGAGATCGCCAAGCAGGCGGGCCTCACGTCAGGAGCGGTGCTCTACCACTACCCCGACGTCCAGTCGCTGATCCTCGAGGCCAACCGCGCCGGCACCGAGCGGTTCTACGACGAGCGCATGCAGATGATCGCGAAGATCGACGATCCGGCCGAGAAGCTCGTCAGCACGATCCGCTCCGGCCTCCCCACCGACGCCGACGACGACGCGGTCAGGTTGTTCTGCGAGCTCGGCGGCGCCGCACGGCGGCACCCGATCTACGGGACGCTGCTGACGTCGCTGTACGACCGCCAGGTCGCGATGTACCAGGTGATCCTCGAGACCGGTGCTGCCCGCGGCACGTTCGACCTCCGCCAGGAGTCGCTGACCATCGGACGCAACCTCGTCGCGCTCGAGGACGCGTACGGCTACCGCATGATGGCCGGTCACCCGACGATCGACCACGAGGTCGCCTGCGAGCTGCTGCTCGACTACGCCCGTCTCGCCACCGGGCACCCGCTCATCACCAAGGCTGCTCTTGACGAAGGGACACCCACCCATGACTGACCGACCTCTGACGATCCTGTTCATGCCGGAGTCGGCGTACGGACCGACGAACCAGTGCGTCGGCCTGGGCGACATCCTTCTCAAGCGAGGGCACAAGGTCGTCTTCGCGGCCGAGGCGTCGTGGAAGGGCAAGCTCGAGCCGCTCGGGTTCGTGGAGGCGCTCGTCGATCTCGCCGAGCCGGCCGAGGGCGCCGTGGAGGAGGACGCGGGCAAGTTCTGGACCGACTTCATCGCAGAGACGGCCCCGGAGTTCCGCAAGCCGACGATCGAGCAGCTCGAGTCGTTCGTCGCCCCGACGTACCAGGCGCTCATCGACGGCGCCGTCTACTGCGAGCCGCAGCTGCGCGCGATCATCGCCGAGCACCGGCCCGACGTCATCGTCGAGGACAACGTCGTCACCTTCCCCGCCCTGATGACCTCCGGGGCGCCGTACGTCCGCATCGTGTCGTGCAACCCGCTGGAGGTGCGCGGCAGCGACGACCTGCCGCCGCTCTTCGCGGGCTATCCCGTCGCCGACCGCGACGGCTGGGACGCGTACACGAAGCGTTTCGACGAGACCCACCGCGAGATGTGGGACGCGTACAACAGCTGGGTGCAGGAGCAGGGCGCTCCCCCGCTGCCCGAGCTGGAGTTCATCCACAGCTCCGACACCCTGAACCTGTACGTGTTCCCCGAGGAGGCCGACTACCACGACGTGCGGCCGCTCGACGAGACCTGGGCGCGCATCGACTCCAGCGTGCGTGAGACCGACGAGGACTACGTCGTGCCGCCGGAGGTCGCCGACCGTCCCGACGACTCCGCGCTGATCTACCTGTCGCTGGGCTCGCTCGGCGGCGCCGACCTGGGTCTCATGCAGCGTCTCGTCGACGTCCTCGGCACGACGCGCCACCGGTTCATCGTGAGCAAGGGCCCGCGCGCCGACGAGCTGACCCTGCCCGACACGATGGTCGGTGCGCAGATGGTGCCGCAGACGAAGGTCATCCCGCAGGTCGACCTCGTCATCACCCACGGCGGCAACAACACCACGACGGAGTCGCTGCACTTCGGCAAGCCGATGATCGTGCTGCCGCTGTTCTGGGACCAGTACGACAACGCGCAGCGCGTGCACGAGCTCGGCTACGGCATCCGGCTCGACACGTACGGGTTCGGCGACGCCGAGCTCGTCGACGCGGTCGAGACGCTGCTCACCGACACGGCGCTGCGCGCGCGGGTGGCCGAGATCGGGGAGGCCGTCCGCAAGCGCGACGGGCTGCGCAAGGGCGCCGACCTGATCGAGAAGGTCGGCCTGGAGCACGTGGGGGCCTGACATCGACGCACTCGCCGACGCCGTACGAGCCGCGGATCCCGCCGACGTCCTCCCTGCACGACACGCAGCGGAGGCAGGCAGGGTCCGCGGCCCGCTCACGCTCGTCGCGTCGACGCCGCTGTCGCCGGCGGTGACGTTGGCGGTGGTCGAGGACGCCGACGGACGCCGGTTCGCCGCGCCGCTGGTGCGTGACGGCGACCGCGTACGGCGGGCGCTGCCGGGTGACGGCGCAGCACTCGCGCTGGTGTCCCACCTCTCGCTGGTCGAGGCGCCCCTCCCCCCGCTGGTCGAGGCGCCCCTCCCCCCGCTGGTCGAGGCGCCCCTCCCCCCGCTGGTCGAGGCGCCCCTCCCCCCGCTGGTCGAGGCGCGAAGCGATCGAGACCACCCCTTCACCCTCACCACCTGGCAGCACGCCCCCGTCGACAGTGAGCGCGCCATCGACGTCGACCAGTCCAACGAGTCCGTGATCGTCCACGGGCCCGGTGGCGGCGCTGTCGTGAAGTGGGTCGTGCGTGTGAGCGACGGGGACGACCCGGCTCCCGCACGCGTCTCGCGGCTCGTCGACGCGGGGTTCGAGGCGATGCCGACGCCGTGGGGCATGGTGCAGTGGGAGACCGCGCCCGGCGGGCCGCTCGCGCTCGTGGCGATGGTGACCGAGCTCGTCCGCGACGCCCGCGACGGCTGGGAGTGGGCAGTCGCGTACGCCCGGGCGTACGCGTCCGGTGCCGCGTCGCTCCACACGACCGCGACAGCGCCCGGCGAGACCCTCGGCAGGATCGTCGCCGCGATGCACCTCGGGCTCGCCGACGCCGTGCCCCCGGTCGCCGACCCCGAGCGCGCCGTGGCCTGGCGCGACGAGGCCACCGCCGGGCTCGACGACGCTCTCGCGCTCATGGACGGCGACGAGCTCGTCCGCCTCGAGTCCCACGCGGACGCGCTCCGGGAGGAGCTCGGCGCCCTCGCCGACGCTGCGGGCACTCCCCTGATCCCGATCCACGGAGACCTCCACGTCGGCCAGGTCCTGCGCGGCGCGGACGCGTCGTACCGGGTCACCGACTTCGACGGCAATCCCGTCGCCACACCTGCGGAACGCCTCGCGCCGCAGCCCGCGGCCGTCGACGTGGCCGGCATGGCGCAGAGCCTCGACCACGTCGCGTACGTGGTGCTGCACCGCACCCCCGGTGTCGACGCCGACGCCGTCCAGACCTGGCGTACGGCGGTGGTCGGCGCCTTCCTGGCGTCATACCGTGCGACGCTCGCTGCGGCCGGTCGCGCCGCGCTGCTCGACGAGGCGCTGCTCGCGCCGCTGCGGATGCGGCAGGTGTGCCGCGAGTACGTGTACGCGGGCCGGCACCTGCCTCACTGGCGCTACGTGCCGGACCGTGCCGTGCGCGACCGCTACGAATCCCCGACGGAAGGGTCCGACCGATGAATCCCGACGCGTTCGCCGCTGACCTCGCCGAGAAGCCCGACCGCCTGGCCGAGCTCGCTGCGGCGCTGGAGGCCGACGCCCCCTGGGCACCGGTCGGACTCGATGCCGGCACCGCCGACCTCGTCTTCCTCGGGATGGGGTCGTCCCACTACGCGTCGAGCGTGGCGGCGGCGCGACTGCGGGCACGAGGGATCCGGGCGGTCGCCGAGCTCGCCAGCAGCGACCTCCTCCCCCGGACAGGACCGGGTACGACCGTGGTCGCCGTGTCAGCGTCCGGTGGCTCGCGGGAGACGCTCGACGCCCTCGACCGCATCGGCGACACCGGTGCACGGGTCGTCGGGATGACGAACACCGACGGCTCCGCACTCGCCGAGCGCGCAGACGTCGTCGTCCCGATGCTCGCCGGGCCCGAGCACGGTGGCGTCGCGTGCCGGTCGTACCAGCACACGCTCGCACTGCTGCTCGCGCTGGAGGCTGGGCTGACCGGTCGGCCGATGCCGGTGGCGCTGGTCCGCGCCGCCGCCGAGGCCTCCGCCGACCTGCTCGAGCGCGAGGCGTCGTGGTTGCCGTCGGTCACAGCGGCGGCGCTCGGACCGGACGGCACGCACCTGGCGGCGCCGGCGCGTCGGTTCAGCTCGGCCCAGCAGTCGGCGCTGATGCTCCGCGAGGGGCCGCGCCTCGCCGCTGTCGGGTGCGAGACCGGCGACTGGGCGCACGTCGACGTGTATCTGACGAAGAACACCGACTACCGGCTCGTGCTCTTCGGCGGGTCGCGCTGGCTCGACGGTGTCCGCGAGTGGACCGATCCCCGCGGAACGACGATCGTGTCGGTCGGCGAAGACCTGCCGACCGCGACGACGACGGTGCGCTACCGCGGCGACGAGGACGACGACGTACGCCTGCTCAGCGAGACGCTCGTGATGGAGCTCGTGGCGGCACGCCGCTGGCAGGCGCAGTCGTAGGCGCAGGCGCAGGCGTCGTCGTAGTGGGCGGCACCGCGGTCTGCACGGCAGTTCTGGGGTGTCGGTGGTCGCCCGTAGCGTGGTCGTATGGCGTTGGTCGGCGAGCTCGATCCGGGTCACCTCCGTGAGGTGGCCCGGTGTCGTGCTGCGGCTGAGGCGGCGGAGTCGGCGGCGTTGCTGGCTGCGGACGAGGCTGGCCAACGTGAGGCTGCGGCGATGGAGTCGGCGCTGCAGCGGCAGCTTCATGTCCGCGCCCTGCGGATGGAGATCGCTGTGGCGGCCGGTCTGTCGGAGGGACAGCTGCAGTCTCGACTGCGCGAGGTGCGTGACGTGCGGGACCGGCTGCCGTCGGTGTGGGCCGCGCACCGGGCCGGGCTGGTCGACGGCTACCGAGTCCACCTGGTCGCCGAAGCGCTCGGTCGGCTGGACGGCGACGCGGCGGCCGAGCGCCTGGGCGCGAAGGCCGTCGCCTACGCGCAGTCGCACACCGCGAGCGAGCTGCGGGCGTGGCTGCGCCGGTTCGTCGCACGAGCCGAGCCCGAGGCGCACGCCGAGCGAGCCCGGCGCGGCCGTGACGACCGACAGGTCGCGGTCCGGCACGGGGACGACGGCATGTCCGAGCTGTGGGCCCTGCTGCCGACGCTGCAGGCCGCGACGATCGACGCCCGCCTGCGCCGGGAGGCCGGCCGCCTGTGCGACAGCGCCGACGGGGCCGAGCCCAGCGACAGCGCCGACGGGGCCGAGCCGCAGGAGGGACGTGACGAGCGGACGCTCGCGCAGAAGCGCGCCGACCTGCTCGTCGCGTGGGCGACCGGCCCGGCGGCGACTGCAGACCAGTCCCCCTCCGGACGCCCGGCGGTCGACGTGGCGGTCGTGATGACCGCCGAGGCGCTGGCCGGCGCGACGGACGAACCGGTCGTGTCGTCGGACGGCGCGTGGGTGATCCCCGCGCAGGACGTGCGTGACCTCCTCGCCGACCGGGCGAGCGACAACCTGTTCTGGCACCGCATCCTCACCACCTCTGCCGGCCGGATGCTGGACCACACCTACCTGGGCCGGTTCGCGCCGGACCTTCTCGCACGTGCGGTGCGCCTACGAGACGGCGTCTGTCAGGCGCCCGGCTGCACCGCGCAGGCAGAACGCTGCGATATCGACCACCGCGTCCCCTGGCCACGAGGCACGACCTCGGGGAGCAACCTCTGGCCGCTGTGCCGACGCCATCACCAGCTGAAGTCGCACGGATACCTCACGCCCGTCGCCCGCGACCGACCCGATCGCGACGAGCGCGACTGGGCCTGGCGGCTCCCGTCAGGTCGGATCGTCGCGGCCGAGCGCCGCCTCGACGAGGCCGCGGCGCCCGCCGACCCGGCCCCGGACGCGCCCGCCCACCCCAGCTCTGTGGTCGAGCGCTTTCTCAAGCAGCTCATCGACCGACACGCGAGGACACCCGGCTGAGCGTGCAACACCCGCGCCGCTGGCCCGCCGCTGCGGGAGCATGAGAAGGCCGGTCGCCGCGCGGCCGCCGGGCTTCCGGAGGAGGCGGTCGACCGTGACGCAGCAGTCCGTCCCGCCGAGCCCTCCGCCGACCTCCAGCGACCTCGAGCTGATGATGCGCTCGGTGATCGGTCTGCTCGAGCGCAAGCCGGCCGCACGGACGTCACGCGCTCATCCTGAGGTGCGCAAGGTCCTCGAGCGGGCCCTCGATCGGCTCACGGCGCTGTCGAGCCTGGCGGGTGTCGGATCGGATCCGACCTTGCGCGACACCCGGATCGGCGCGATCCGACGCGAGCACGCCTGGCTGACCACGGCGACGCCCAAGAACCCGCCGTCCGAGGAACAGGCGTGGGCCCTCGTCGACGAGCTGCAGACGCTCTGGATCTGCACGGCGAGCACCGCCGCCGTCGCCGACGCCGTGAGCCGAGTGACCGAGCCCCGGGCACCGAAGCAGCTCCCGGACGCGGACAAGCGCGACTGGCTCCTCGGCTCGCACATCGAGCACCAGCGGGCACGGGGGCGTGCACGCGCCCGGCAGTCGCTGCGCGCTCGCTACCTCCGTAACGCCGGGTTCGCGCTGACGACCCTCGTGGTCGTCGGCACCGTGGTCGCGGTGGTCGTCGGAGACGACGACGGTGTCGTCCTCCTGTGCGGCCTCGCCGGCGCGATCGGCGGCACGCTCGCCGGCGCGCGGAGCATCCGCGACTCGCGGCGGCTGCGCGACGCGCTCTTCTTCCAGACCTGGTGGTGGGTCCAGCCGGCCGTCGGCTTCGCGGTCGGGCTCTTCGTCTATGCGCTGCTGGCGTCGTCGGTCATCATCCTGCCCGGTTCCGACTCCCCCGAGGCGATGCGCCAGGCCACGAGTCGCATCGTCTACGCGTTCGTCGGAGGGTTCTCGGAGCCCTGGCTGCTCGGCATCCTCACCCGACTCGGCGGTGCCGCGGACAAGGCTGCCGAGCCGAAGCCGGCTACCCCGGGTGGGTGAGGCGCGTGCGGGAGAGGAACGCCTCCGGCGTGCGTGACTCCAGCAGCTCCACGAGCACGCCGTCCCCGGTGGTGCCGTAGCAGACCGCCGCGATCCCACCGCTCGACTCAGTGACGTCGTGGTGCCAGGACATGCCGGGGATGCTCCCGCGTACGGTGTCGATTCCGTCGACGTCGAGGCACAGGTGGTTCACGCCGAGGTCGACCGGGCGTGCGGGGTCGGCATCAGCCCCGCCGCGCACCTCGACGGCCACCGGCCCTGGGACCGGTGGCAACGGGTTCGCGTCCGCATCGACCACCTGCACGAGGACGCCGATGAGCCCGGTCGGCCCGTCGGCCTCGACGAGCGTCACCGGAGTGCCGTCGGGACAGGTCACGCGGCGCTCCGCCAGCGGCGTACCACCCGCCTCGACCGCGCGAGCGTAGGAGGCGTCAGGGTCTGCCGACGCCCACACCAGCCCCTTCACCCCAGGAGTCCCGGCAGCTCGCGTCGCAGGCGTGGGTGACGAGAACGCGAACAGCTCCATGAACGCGGCGTCCGTACGGAGCAGCACCACCTCCGCGGCGGTGCCCTGGGTCGCGAGCGACTCATCTGCCGGCGCCGTGCCGGTGGGCCACCCGAAGGCGCCATGCTCGCGAGCCGACAGCCCGTCGACCCAGAAGCGGCGCGCCGCCGCGAGGTCAGCGACGCTGATGCCGACATGGTTCAGCGCGATCACGTGCCCGGCGTTCTCCATGGCGGGAAACCTATCGGTCCGAGGCAGCGGCGCGCGCCGGCCGTCGAGGATCGCCCGACGACCGGCGCACGAATTGCGGGCCTACCCGAGCGGGCGGGTCCAGACGTCGGCGATCGACGGGTCGTAGAACGCCGAGTCGTCCTGGTTCTCGAACGTCACGCGCACGGTCCCGTCGGCGGCCGCCAGCTCGGCCGGTACGACGACCTCGTACGTCTCGGTCCCTGCGCCGGCGGTGCGCACGTGCGTGCGCAGGAGCACCTCCGTGCCGTCGACGTACACCTTGTAGCGCTTGGTCTGCGCCTTGTCGTACGTCTCGACGGCACGGAGCACGAACGCCTTACCCGGTGTCACCGCGAGGTCGAACTCGAAGTGCGAGAACGGGGTGAGGTGGCCCGCGTAGCGGCGTGTGACGCCGGCCTCCCTGCTCGTCCCCGACGAGCTCGACGCCGTGAGCCCGTGTGCCTGCTCCGAGGCAGCGTCGCCGAGGTCGACGTGGTCGAGCGCGTCGGCGACCGACGGATCGATCACCACCGTGACACCCGCACGCGTGTCCGCGAGCGTGTCGCCGCCTCGGACGAACTGCGCCTGGAGCGTCTTTGCCGCACGCGCACGGTCGGTGTCTCGCGGCACTGCCACCGAGACGGAGACCTCGCGCGACTCGCCGCCCACGAGCGTGACCGGCACGGGATCGGGCGCTGCCCATCCCTCCGGCACGACAACCTTGACGGCACCCACGAGGTCCGTGCGGCCGAGGTTGCTGACCCGCGCCGACAGGGAGACGTCTGCCCCTGGGCGTACCTCGTCCGGGGTGACGGCCGCCTGGTCGAGCGCGACCTGCGACGCCACCGTCAGCTCGTACCCCCGCCGGACCGCGAAGCGGGCCCCCGAGATCTCGAACCCCACCTGTACTGCGGCCGACTCCGTGCCCGGGAGCTGCGTCTCGCCGACCGTCAGGGTCGACTCACCGCTCTTCTCCTCCCCCGCGTCGAGCGCCTTGGCGAGCGAGGCCGCCGGTCCGGCCTTCCACCCCTCGGGAAGGTCGACCGCGACGCCGGTGACGTTGCGAACCTGTCGCGCTCCGGCATTCTTGGCCGTCACCGCGACGGCGACCTCGTCACCAGGTCGTACGGCGTCGGTCGGTCCCGACGCCGTGAACGTGAGCCCCACCAGGTCGGCCACCGCGGTCGAGACCGACCCGCGCGCCGCCTTGGCCGCCTCAAGCAGCGTCGCCTCGTCGGCGTCCGAGAGTCCAGCGACCGCGACGAGGCCGTCGATCGTCTGCAGCGCGTGCTGCGCCACGAGCAGCGCGTCGGCCGCCTTCGCGTCGCGATCCTGCTGCGCGTGGTCGAGTGCCCGGTCGGTCGCCACGTCGGCGCCGGCCACTGCCACCCGGATCAGTGTCTTGACCGCAGTACGGCCTCCCTCGACGTCACCGGCCGCGGTCCGAAGTGCGCCGATGCGCTCGGAGGCCGCCCCGACGAGCCCGGCCTGGCGGTCCGAGACGAAGCTGTACGCGCCGGAGCCGATCTCGACGACCACGTCGCCGTCGTCGTACGCGACGTCGTGCACACCGTCCGCGCCGGCGACCGGACGGCCGCCCTCGGTGACGGCACCGGCGTTCGCGGCGGGGACACGGACGGTCGCGGTCGAGCCGACCGGGACGTCGACGTCCAGCGTCAGCCGATTGCCGCTGCGGCGCCAGCTGCTGGAGACCTGGCCGTACGGCGTCTTGGTTGACGCCTTCGCCCACTGCATCGTGTCGGTGACCTCGGGCGCGATGCTGATGTTGCGGTAGCCCGTCTTCTGCGACGGGCTGATACCCGCGACGTCGTGGTAGAACCAGTCGTCGACGGTGCCGAGGAAGTAGTGGCCGCGCGAGCGCGCCTCCAGGGCCCAGTGCTCCCACATGCTCGTGCCGCCGTTCTCCGTCATGTAGCCCCAGCTGGGGTACGACGTCTGGGTGGCGAGCTGGAACGCGACGTCGGCGTAGCCGTGGTCGGTGAGCACCGGCAGCAGATACTTCGTGCCGAGCACACCCGTGTTGAGGTGCATGCCCTTCGCCTTGACGTCGGCGACGATGCTCGCCGCGACCGCGTCGGCCGTCTTGTCGTCCGGAGTGAGCCCGAACGCGAGCGCCAGGACGTTGTGGGTCTGGCGGTAGCCGCGGTCGCCGCTGCCCCGGTAGTAGCCGGCACCAGCGTCGAGGAAGCGCTCGTTGAAGGTCTTCTTGACGACGGCCGCGTTCTGCGCGAACGCCGCCGCGTCGGCGTCCTTGCCGAGGAACTGCGCCGACTGCTCCATCGACGTGAGCATCGCGTACAGGTACGCCGTGCCGGAGACGCGGACGTCCTCCGGAGCGTTGCCGCCGGCCGGGCTCGCCTCGGGGCTGACCCAGTCACCGAGGCGCGGGTTCGTGACCAGGCCCTTGTCGGAACGGTTGAACTCGAGGTCGACGTACGTCTTCATCCCGTCGTACGTCTGGCGGAGCGTGCGCGAGTCACCGCCGTACTGGTAGAGCCACCACGGGATCATCACGTACGCGGAGTGCCACGGCGGAGCGACGCCCCACGATCCCCAGTTGCCGGAGCTCGGGGCGATCACGAGCGGCGCGCCCTCGGCGTCGCGTGTGTCGTTCATATCCGTGACCCACTTGGCGAACAGCTCGTGGACGTCGAGGTTCATCATGAACATCTCGGCGCCGACGGCCGCGTCTCCCGTCCAGCCGTTCTTCTCGAACATCGGCGTGTCGGTCGGGATGCCGTGGATGTTGTTCTTGAGCGTGTCGACGACGGCACGGTGCACGTCGTTCATCACCGGCTCGGAGCTCTCGAACGAACCGGTCTCGGCTGCATCGGTGTGGACCGCCTTCGCCGTGAACGCGCTCGGCGGGGGCGCCGCGTCACCGGGCCAGCCGGTGACCTCGAGGTACTGGAAGCCCTTGTACGAGAACTTCGACTCCCACGACTCCTTCTCCCCGGTGCCGGCCAGGATGAACCGGTCGGTCTGGAAGCCGGACTGGAACCCGCCGTTGTTGGAGAAGTTCGGGCGACCGTCGGACTTGAGCTTCTCGCCGTACTGAGCCTTGACGGTCGTCCCAGCGGGTCCCTTCACACCGAGCTCGACCCAGCCCGCGAGGACGCGCGGGAACTTCACGACGTAGACGCCGTCGGCAGGCTCGGTGATCTCCTCGGCCGGAAGCGACTCCGTCACGCGGATCGGCTGCTGGCGCTGGTTGACCAGCTCGCCCTTCGGGCCGGCGACCTCGCTCGCCGGCGTCCAGGTGGAGGCGTCGAACCCGACCGTGTCGAAGCCGTCCTGCTCGAGCCGCGCGTCGTACGTCTCTCCGGCGTACAGGTCGTCGAAGACCGTCGGGCCGTCGTGGATCGTCCACGAGTCGTCGGTCACGACGTCCTGGGTCGTGCCGTCGGCGTACTCGAGATGCAGCACCGCACGGGCGACGGGCTCGTCGTGCCACGGCGGCGACTCCCAGCGCCAGACGTTGCCTCCGGTCATGCCGTAGAAGCCGCGGCCGAGCTCCATGCCGAGAGCGTTCTTGCCGGCCTCGAGCTGGTCGGTGAGGTCGGTGCCGACGTACTGCGCACGGTCGTCGTAGTCGGTGAAACCGGGCGACAGCACGTCCTTGCTGATCGGCGCGCCGTTCAGGGTGACGTCGGCGTATCCGCCGGCAGCGACGTACAGGGTGGCGGCGTCGAGGTTCTTGCCGACGGAGAACTCCTTGCGGAGCAGGGGAGCAGGAGCCGTCTTGCCCTTGGGCGGGCGGACGCCGTTGCCCCACTGCCCGCTGCCGTACGGCGCCAGGACCTTGGCCGTCTCCCACGCCGAGTCGTCGAAGCCCGGAGCCTCGAAGCCGGCAGGAATCAGCTTGCTGACCTTCCAGGTGGCATCGGTCGTCGCCACGGAGGTGGTGCCGTCGGACCAGGTTGTCCGCACCTTGGCGAGGAGGCCGCCGGGTGAGCCGGCACCGTTGGTCGTGCGGACGGCGATGACGTTGCGGTCCGGCTTCAGCGCCGCCTTGTACAGGTGCGACTGCTGCCACTCGTTCTCGGCGCCCTGGGTCTCGCCCAGCAGCTCGCCGTTCAACCAGACACGGAACGAGTCGTCGGCGGTGATGAGGACCTCCGCCGACGTCGCGGTCTTGCCCTCGGGTGCGTCCCAGGCTCGCCGGAACGCGCGCGGCTCTCCCGGTGCACCGCCGGTGGTCGCGTCGGACGACCAGATCCACGAGGCGCCGGACATGTCGAGGCTGGCAGCGTCGTCGGTGCGGGCGTTGCCGATCCATGCGCTGCCGGCCCAGTCGTCCTCGTCGAGCAGCCCGGTGCGCAGCTCGCTCGATGCACTCGCCTTGCCTGCAGTCGTGACGACGTCGACGCGCCACACGTAGTGGGTCGCGGCGGCGAGCCGTGGACCGTCGTACGCGACGTTGGCCGACTCCGCCGACTTCACGACGCCGCTGTCCCAGGTCGCCTTGTTGCCGGTGAGATCGCGCTCGTTCGTCGCGACACGGATCCGGTACGAGGTCTGGGTGACGTCGCGGCGGTCGGTGCGGATCCCCCAGCTGAACCGGGGCTTCTCCAGGTCGATGCCGATCGGTGCACTCTTCTTCTCGACCTCGAGGTCGGCGAGCGTGACCTTGGCCGAGGACTGGGAGGAGCTGGTGCCGACGGCGGGGGCCGCGTTCAGCGCCGGGAGCATCAGTGCAGCCGCCACGGTGAGAGCCGCGGCGACACGGCGGGGGTCACGTGGTCGGGGGTCGGACGAGGGGGGCGTCACGGTTCTCCTCGGTATTGGAACGATTCAACGAGGGAACGTAACCACACGCGATGTGACGCGGACAACACAGGTGACCGGTTACGGCCACCGCACACGGGGCAGGGCCGATGCCGGCCCTGCCCCGTACGAGGTCAGTGACTAGCCCGGCTGCTGGCCGAGCGCGAACTGGACCCCACCCTCGGGGGTCACCTGAGCGTCCAGGACCTTGTCGTCCAGGAGCTCGGACGTGGCGCCTTCGATGTAGACCTTGGCACCGCCGCTCTCGACCACCTGGTCCCCGGGTTCTCCCACGGGGACGGCGGCGACGGCGAAGCTGCCGTCCGTCGGACCGCTGATCCGCAGTCCGGCGTCTGCGGTGTCGATCCGGTCGGCGACCAGCGCCGTGACGACCTCGGTGGCGTTCTCGGTGAGGGTGAGCATGGGCTCTCCTTTCGTCGTGAACAGTCCCCCCACCGTTGCAGGGGCGGCCGGCGCATTCAAACGACGCGTTCGCCATCGGCAGCTGAACCCTCACGCCCGTACGCTGCTCGGAGCCATCACCTCTCAGGCCTCTCGGAAGGGACAGCGATGTCACGGACCAGAGCTCGAATCGCATCGGTGGGCGCGTTGACCGTCGCCCTCGCTGCCGCCGCCACCCTCGTCGTACCGGCCGCGCACGCCGCGCCGCCGGACCCGCCGATCCTCAAGAAGTGGGCGAACCCGGGGATCGCCAAGGTGGGCAACGGCTACGTCATGCTGCACACCACCGACTGGGCCGCGAAGGGCGCGGCTGCGAGCGCCTCGAAGCCCAACGGCCCGTGGAAGATCGCGAAGGACCGCCCGCTCCTCACGAAGGCTCCGAAGTGGGCCACGGCCCCGGCCGGAGCGAAGCAGAGCCGCAGCGTCTGGGCACCGTCGCTGATCCGTGGCCGCAACGGCACGTGGGTCGTCTACTACGCCGCACCCGTCCGTGGCAGCTCCAGTGCGCCGCGCTGCATCGGCACCGGGACCTCCACGAGTCCGCTCGGGCCGTTCGTGCCGGACGCGCGCCCGATCGCCTGCTACAAGGGCAGCGGGACAAAGCCCAAGGACGCGGTCAAGAACGAGCGCAGCACCAGCCTGATCGACGCGACCCCTTCCGTCGTGAAGGGCCAGACCGTGCTGACCTACAAGACGTCGCACGCCTACAAGCAGAGCGGCCGCACCATGTGGCACACGACGATCCGGATGCTCCGGCTGAACCCGGACGACCCGACCAAGGTTCTCGCGAACCCGGTCCACAAGAACGGGGCCAGCATCCAGCTCACGAGCGTGCGCCACAAGTACATCGAGGAGAACCCGTCGCTGATCTACCGCGCCGGGAAGTTCACGCTGTTCACGTCGTGGGGCTGGTACGGCACGCGTGACCAGTACTGGACGCGCTACCGCCAGAGCAAGCAGCTCTGGAAGGCCTTCCCGAAGTCCACCCGCACCCTCGGGTTCCCGAAGGGCACCCGCACGTGGGGCCGCGGCAACGCGCAGGCGGTCGTCGGGCTGAAGAAGGGCACCTGGAACTTCTTCTGGAACGGCCACCGCCCCAAGAGCGTGCGCGGCGAGGGCCCGAAGTACCTGTACGTCGGCAAGCTCGCGTGGTCGGGCGGCAAGCCGCGGGTGTCGAAGGTCTACAAGCGAGGCTGACGATCGGCGTCGGCGCGGCCCGCCCCAGGTGCGATCCCTGGGACGGGCCGCGCGGCGCATCACCCTGCGTGGGTCACCGCACGCGCAGCGTACGGGTCGGCGCCGCGTCCGCGGAGATGCCTGCCGTGCCGCGGTAGGCGACCGCGACCTTGTAGCGGCCCTTCGGCAGCTTCGGCAGCCGCACCGTCACCGCACCGTTCCGCACGGTGGCGTTGACGACCCGCGTCCACCCGGCACGCCGTACGGTCACGCGCACCGGACCCGAGGCCACCGGACCGTTCGTCCGGACTGTCACGGCGACCTTCGCCCGCTGCTTGCGCGTCACCGTCGGCTTCACGAGCCGCGCCTGCGCGGTCGCGGTCGCCTTCACGACGGTCGCCCGCACCGGCATCGAGATCGATGCAGCGTACGCCGCCGCGTCCGCGGGCACGTACTCCGCCGTCAGCGTGTGCGCGCCCACGGCGAGGTTCGCGGGGAGCCTCAGCGTCGCCTGACCGGTGGCGGTCACCGCCGCCCGACCGACCTCGCGCGTGCCGGACCGGAACACGACGCGACCCGCCACCGGGTCCGACGTCTCCTGATCCTTGACCGAGGCGGTGAGCTGGACCCGCTTGGCCGCCACAGCGCCGTACACCTGCCGCGCCGGCGCCGCCTGCAGCGTCGTTGCGGTCGCTGCCGCACCGGGCTCTGCCGCCGAGTCGACCTCGAGCGGTGTCGAGGTGACCGTCCGCTCGCTGTCGTCGGTGACCGTCGCGTACCAGGACGTGCCCACCATCGGCGTACCCAGCGCGAACGTCGCCGAGCTGCCGGCCGCGACTTCCGCCGTACCTGCCGACGTGGACGCCGTCGTCACGCCCCACTGCGCCGTGGCCAGCTTCTTGCGCACGAGCAGATCGACCTTCGCGACGAACTCGTCGTCGACCGCCTTGTAGCGGCCGTCCTGGTAGTCGTTCGCCGGCGTGCCGCGCATGCCCGGCTCGTCGTACTTGTAGGCCTCGAAGGACTCCAGCGTCGGCGAGTATGCGTTGACCGCCATCAGCTCGGCGTCGACGTCGAACTGCAGCAGTCGCTGGAAGCCGGTGTCGCGGTCGAGCGTGTCGGCGCGACCGGCCGGCTGCGTGGAGCGGTACCCCTGGTAGTCGGCCAGCATCTGCACGACCGTACGACCGGTCTCGCCGACGTTGCGCACGGCCACCGTGTCGGCGGCGAGGTCGATGGCGTCGACCTGCTCCCCTGTCACCGGGTCGCCGTACTTCGTCGCCACGCCGTGGTAGTGCCCGCCGAGCACGAGGAAGATGTTGTCGCTCGGCGCCACCAGGTCGCGCCAGATGTCCTCCCCGCGAGCGGTGTAGCGGTTGTCGCGGTTCTCGATGTTCTTCTCCGTGTCGAGATAGCTGTGGGTCACCAGCACGACGTTGCGGCTCGGGTACGCCGCCGCGACCTCGCGCGCCCAGTCGATCTGCTCCTGGCTGGGTCGGTACGGCAGCGACAGCGCGACGAAGTCGATCCCGTTCGCCTCGAAGAAGTCGTAGTGCGCGCTGTTGTCGCCCTTCTTCCACGACGCACCGAACCAGCTCTCGGCCTCGTACATGTCCGTCCCGAGGAACTGGTTGAAGCGGTCGTTGTTGCGGCCCCACAGGTTGTCGTGGTTGCCAGGCAGGACGCCGTTGGGGATGTCGGCGTCGTTGAGCAGCTGGTGCACGTCGCGCGCGAACGCGAACTCCTTGTCGGCACGCACCGGGTCGGCGTTGCCGCCGATCCAGTTCTCGATGATGTCGCCGCCGTTGGTCGAGTACGCGATCTTGCGCGCCTCGGCGTTCTGGATCACCCACGTGACCATGCGCCGGAAGACGCCGCGAAACCCCTCGGAGAGGAACTGCGTGTCCGTCATGTGGTTGAGCGCAAGGTCGTAGTCCTCCGGATCCAGGAACTTCTGGTCCGTCACTCCGATCGCGTCGACGGCTCCGCCCTCGGAGCGCGGGCCGTCGATGACGAGGACGTTGGCGGTGCCGTCGACGACCTGATCAGCCGCGATCGTTCCGACCAGCGTGAGGTCGCCGTCGGCGGACGGGTTGCCGGCCGAGACCAGCGTCCACTCCGCCCCGTTCCACGCGTACATCTGGATCTCGTTGCGCTCACGCGTCGAGCCGCTCCAGGTGAACTCCAGCCCCTCGGCGGGCACCTCCGTGACCGGCACGGCGTACCGCTGGAACGGGTACGTGTCGCGGGTGGCCGTCGTCTCGAGGGCGGGCGCGGTCTCGACGCGACGCTCGCCGGTGATCGTGAGCGACTTCGGGATCCTGCGCTGGGTCGATCCGGCGAAGATCCGCGTGCCGTCGGTCTCGAGCGCGATCGACGTGCGCAGATCGACGGACTGCTTGCCACCATCGGCGTCCTCGGTCGTGACGGTCGCGCGGTAGCCGGTGCGCGTCTTCTTGCCCTCGGTCACCGGCGTTCCCGGTGCGCGCGGCGTCTCGATCGTCACCGGATCGGTCTCACCGGCGAGCGGCTTGGCAGGATCCACCCACTCGACGTCGGCCAGGACGCCGGGCGTACGGTCGGCCGTCTTGACGAAGTCCTCCTCGTTGTCGCCGGTCGTGCGCGCACGCTGGTAGGACTCGCCCTTGTCGTTCTTCGTCTCGTTGCGCAGCTCGGAGCCGATGACGCACGGACTGTAGGTCACCGTGTGGTAGACGCCGACCGCGTCGGCCATCGAGCCGTCGGGCGCACGCAGCCACATGCCGTACCCGTCGGTCTCGTTGAGGCCCGTCGCGTACGTCGCGGCGGCCTTCGCGCGGAGCTCGGCGGGTGCGGCGGCCGCGGCGGCGACGTACGTCTGACCGGGCGCCAGCGTGACGTCGCCGAGGTCGGCGACCTGCGTGCCCGCGTTGCCCTTGCCGGTGCCCTCGCAGCGGATGAGCGAGTAGCCGGCGAGGGAGCGATCGGTGGTGCCGAAGTTGGCGAGCTCGACGAACTCGTCGCTGCTCCCGCCGGGCCCGGCGCCGACGATCTCGCTGAAGCGGAGGTCGCCGCGCTGGAACGCGGGCGTCGCGCTCAGCTCGTTGCGCTCGGACGCCTTACCGGGAGTGCGCTCGGCGGCGAGGAAGAAGTCCGTCGCGTTGTCGCCGGTGTCGGCCACGCGGTGCAGGGACTCGTTCTGCAGGTTGTTCGGTTTGACCTTCACGCCGGTGCCTGCGTTGCAGATGCTGTTGCGGTCGGCGTACACGCCGACGCGGTCGACGATCGCCTCGTCGGGGGTCACGACCATCGCGCCGTAGTCGCGCCAGTGCATCCCCGTCGTGTACGTCGCGTTCGGCGTGACGTCGTTCCCGAGCTGCGCCGAGGCGTGGGCGAAGAGGAAGCTGCCGCCGGCCGGGATCGTGGTGCCGGCAGGCAGCCCGCGGTGCTGGACGTACGAGGTGCTGTTCTCGCCGCAGCGGAAGAGCCGCCAGCCCGACACGTCGACGTCGGAGGTGCCGTAGTTGGTGAGCTCGACGTACTGGTTCGCATCGCTCGTCGCGTTGCCGTTCGCGAGCTCGCTGATGCGGATCTGCGTGTCGGCCACCCGTGTCGGGCTCGGCGCGGCGGCGTTGGCGTCGTCCGGCGTACGGGTCGCGACCGCCCAGTCCTGCTCGGGGTCGCCGGTGTTGTTGGCGATGCGCTGGTGGCTCTGGCTGAGGCGGTGGTCGAGCGACCGCTGCAACGAGACGGGGTTCTTGCAGTCGCTGTCGACGCTGTCGGCGTAGAAGCCGACGCGGTCGATGACATGGTGCGCCGGGTCCTCGAGGTAGGCGCCGAACCCGAAGCTGTGGAGCGTCGAGCCAGTCGTGTCGTAGTCGGCGTCGCGCTTCACCACGTCCTTGTGCGTGCTGGTGGCGCTGCCGACGGTGTACTTCTCCCCCGGCTGGAGGACGGTGCCTGCCGGGACGACCTTCTGCGGGCCGTACCCGTCGCCGGTCTGACCGCACCGCAGGATCCGCCAGTCGGAGACGTCGACCGGCTCGGTTCCGAAGTTGCCGATCTCGATGAAGTCGTCGGTGCTCACCCGGTCGGCGTTGGAGTCGACTCCGGCGCCACCGTTCGTGACCTCGGAGATGAGGATCGGCGAAGCGTTCGGATCACCAGGCTCCGCAGCCGGCGCGAACGCCGGGTCCGGCGTCGGGTACGGCGCTGGCTGTGCGTTCGCCGCTGCGGGAACGAGGCCGGCGGTCACCGCCATGGCTGCTCCGGCGACGATCATCACCGCGAGTCTGCGGTCGTGTCTCACGAGGGGCACCTCTCTCAAGTTGTCGGGCGCGCGGACGCGCACCCTCGAGGAGGCTCTCGATGGTGGGTGGAGGTGCGGTGTCGGCTCGGCGGCGGTCAGGTGAACGCTCGCCGAAACCGCCTCACCAGGGGCGTCCTGCCTCGGGAGCAGGGTCCCGGCAGACTGGCAGGGTGAGCCCCGACGATCAGCGCACGCGTCCGACCATCGCCGAAGACCTCATGCTGCTGCTGTTCCAACCTGACTCGGGGACCATCGCGGGCGAGGGCACGCTCTTCTATCCCCTCGCCGGCGCGGTCCTCGCGGACCTCTCGCTAGGCGGCCACGTCACCGCCACGCCTGGGAAGCTGGGGACCCTCCGGCTCGAGGCGGTCAGCGAGGCTCCACCGCAGGACGACATCCTCCGCTCGACCTGGGACTACCTCGCCAGCAAGCCCCGTGGCGTTCAGACCGTCCTGGCAGCGGTCGGCCCGAGTCTTCGCCAGCCAGTGCTCGACCGACTCGTCGCCCGCGGCGACATCCGCCGGCGACGCCGAAAGACTCTCGGCCTCTTCACCTCAACGATCCTCGAGGACGGTGGAACCGGGAGCCGCTCAGCGCTGATCTCGGCGGTGCGGCAGGTTCTCGTCGACGGCGATGAACCGACCGCACGAGTCGCGGCGCTGACGGCGCTGATCTCCGCGACTGGAGCGCTTCCGCAGCTCGACCGCGAGATCCCGTGGACCTCGCCCGTCATTGCCCGCGCCAAGGAGCTCGAGAACGGGAACTGGGGAGCAGGCGCGGCCGCTGAAGCTGTCACCCGCACGGTCGCGGCGACCGTGGTGAACAGCGTCGCCGTTGCCGTGACGACACCACCCAAGACCTGAGGCCCGCACACAGCAGGAAGTTTTCTCGATTCGCTGAGAGCTCGGCGCTGGCGAGGCCAAGATGGTTGGGGGTCGTTGACCCGACCGATGAGGCCAGGCCCGCGTCTCGGGTGATCGCAAGGGCACACCCTCAGGAGTAGTTCTGTGAATCGTTCATTCACCGTCGAGACGCTGGCGACGCGGAGGTCCATCGCAGTCCTCGTCGCCATCGTGGTTGCGCTCGGACTCGTGGCAACCACGGCAGGTCCCGCCGAGGCCGCGCCGCGGCCGCTTGTGAAGATCAAGAAGATCAAGACCAAGACCGCGCCGTACGAAGGCAAGGCTCTCGTCAAGCCGGTGGTCCGAGTCCGCGGCCAGGTGAAGGTGCTCTCCAAGACTCTGACGGTCAAGCGCGGCAAGAAGGTCATCACGCGCAACCGCGCCAAGGTTCGCTTGAATCCGGGTACGTACCGCGTCAAGACCCGGGTCAAGTTCCAGCGCTGGACTGTCGTCGACGGTGTACGCGAGTACTCCACCGTGAAGACGCGGGTCAAGTCGCAGAAGTTGAAGGTCAAGGCTGGTCAGCGACCCAACCGGACCGATCCGATCTCTACGTGGGACTGTCCCTCCTGGGCTCCCATCAAGGGCAACGGCGACAGCATGATCTACCACATGCCGGAGCAGAGCTTCTACGATCGCACGAAGCCCGAAGAGTGCTTCCGAACTGAGGGCGCGGCCGTTGCCGCCGGCTATCGGAAGTCGAAGGTCTGAACGACCCGAGCCAGTCACCGACCGCCAACCTCGCCGTGATCGGAGGTTGGCGGTCGTTCTGCGTCATCGCCGCATATCGTCATGCGATCATGACGATCTGCGCGCCTCTCGCGTCGACGATCCCACTCGAGGTGACCATGCCCGTCAGCAGGACTGACCGCCGCCCGACCATGACGTCCGAGGCGCGCTTCAGCAGTCCCGGCTTCCTGCTGTCGCACATCGGCCGCGTCGCCCAGACCTGGATCACCGAGGCCCTCGCGCCGCTCGACCTGCTCCCCCGCGAGGCCGCCGCCCTCCTCGTCCTCCGCCAGCACGGCGAGCTGGCACAGCAGCGCCTCGGCGAGCTGCTCGACATGGACCCGAACTACCTCGTGTTCGTCACCAAGAAGCTGGAAATGCTCGGCCTCGTCGAACGCACGCGTGACCCCGAGGACGGCCGGCGCCGCCTCGTCTCGATCACCGCTGCGGGCCTCGAGAGACGGGACGCCGCGGACGCCGCGGTCAACGCCGTCGAGGAGCGCCTCGCGACGGGGATCGGAGCCGACGACCTCCGTACGCTCCGCCGCCTGCTGCTCCAGCTCGACGCCAACACCGGCGCCCGCCACCCGGTCATCGACCCGCGGTAGCCGACGCCCTCAGGCGTCGACCGTTCCATTCATCAGGACCTGAACCCTCGCCTTCCCGTCTCGATAATTGATCATGAGTAAATGACTATCTAGTTGATGGACATACTCATCTCACGTGGGTCGATCGACCCGCTGAAAGCCCACCCAGGAGCAGCCATGTCAAACCGTTCGCCACGTCTCCGCCTCCGGCACCTCGCCGCCGCCGTCGCTCTCGCCACCACTGCTGCGACGACCACGGCCTGCGCCGGCGGAGACGCGAACGCCGGGTCGGACGACCAGACCGTGATCAAGCTCGTCGACCCGGGCAACGCCGGTCTTCTCGCGTACGCCAAGAAGACCGGCGTCCTCGACGAGAAGCTCGAGGCTGCGGACGCGCGGGTGGAGTGGGGCGGCTCGTACGGATCGTTCACCGCCACGATCGACGCCGTCCGGTCCGGTGACGTGACCCTCCTCGAGGGCGCCATCTCCCCCGCCATCGGCTACCTCTCCACCAGCAACGACCTCAAGATCTTCGCGGTCGCCGACCGTACGACGGACCCGAAGGCCCCCGTCGGCGACGGCCTCGTCGTCCCCAAGGACAGCTCGGTCACCTCGGTCGACCAGCTCGTCGGCAAGAAGGTCGCCGTGAACAAGGGCGGTCGCGGCGAGTACCTCCTCGGGCTGGCCCTCGACAAGGCGGGCATCGGTCACGACGAGGTCGAGAAGGTCTATCTGAACCCGGTGCAGGCGGCCGGCGCGTTCCAGTCCGGCAAGGTCGACGCCTGGTGGGCGATCGTGCGCGGCTACCCCACTGCTGTCGCAGCCGGAGCCAAGACGATCGTGACCAACAACGACGTCGAGGACAACGACCTCACGATCCTCGCAGCGCGCCAGGAGCTCGTCGACGAGAACCCCGAGGCTCTGAAGATCGTCACGGACACGCTCGCCGAGCTTCAGAAGGAGGCGACCGCCGATCCCGCGAAGTTCCAGAACGTGTTCACCGACTCCGGGCCGACCGCCACCTCCGGGGACGCTCTGGAACGCGACATCGAGGTCGAGCGCTACAGCCTGCCGTTCCCCCCGGTCGAGGACAAGGACCTGGAGAAGATCCAGGTCGTCGCGGACTACTTCCTCGCGCACCAGTTCATCAGCAAGGCTGTGAAGTCCTCCGACGCGGCTGTGCAGCTCGGATCATGACGGCCGCTCTGGATGCGACGCCTCGTACCGACCGCGCCGACGCCGGCGAACCGGCCGATGCGGACAGGACCGCCGTGACGCTCGCCCGTCCACGGTTCCTCGGGAGCCGCAAGCGCAGCCGCACACTGTCGGTGACGCTGCGCTTCGCCGTGCCGATCGCGCTGCTCACCGTGTGGCAGGTCGCGAGCAGCGCAGGCTGGCTCGATCCCCAGATCCTCTCGTCGCCCGGGTCGGTCGTGCAGGCGGCCGAGGAGCTGTGGGAGAGCGGACAGCTCACCGACTTCCTGGCCGCGTCCGGGCGGCGCGCGGCGATCGGGGTGACGCTCGGCGTCGCAGTCGGTCTGGTCCTCGGCATCCTGTCCGGGATCTCCGCACTGGGTGAGGACCTCATCGACCCGACGATGCAGATGTATCGCGCGGTCCCGTTCCTCGCGCTCGTGCCGCTGCTGCTCTCGTGGTTCGGTGTCGGCGAGGGCTTCAAGATCGTGCTCATCGCGGTGTCCGCCGTGGCGCCGATGTACGCCTACACCTACCTCGGTGTCCGCGGCGTGGATCGCAAGGTGGTCGAGGCCGCACGGGGGTACGGCTTGTCGGGTGCACGCCTGGTCGCTCAGGTGATCCTGCCCTCAGCGCTCCCCAACATCCTCATGGCGCTGCGGATCTGCCTCTCGGTCAGCCTCACGGGCTTGATCGCTGCCGAGCAGATCGGGACCACGACAGGGATCGGTTACCTCGTGTCGCTGTCCCAGCAGTACTTCCGCAACGACTACATGGTGCTCTGCATCGTCCTGTACGCGGTGATCGGCGTCCTCATCGATCTCGGGATCCGCGTCGTCGAGCGCCTCGCGATGCCGTGGCGATCGGGGGTGGCCGCACGATGAGCGCGCCCACCACCACCCGTACGACGCCGTCCGCCACGACCGGCCGAGCCGCCGCACGACTGACCGCCGTCAGCAAGGCGTACGGAGACACCCGCGTCCTCGACGCCATCGACCTGACGATCGCGCCCGGCGAGTTCGTGGCCGTACTCGGCCCGAGCGGCACAGGGAAGACGACGCTGCTGCGCCTGCTCAACGGTTTCGAGAAGCCGGACGCGGGCGAGATCCTGGTCCCGCCCCGGGTCACGACGGTCTACCAGGAGCCTCGACTCGTCCCGGCGCACCGGGTGCTGCGCAACGTCCTCCTCGGCCAGCGTCGTACGAAGGGCAACAAGAGCGCCGCACTCGCCGCGCTGACCGAGGTCGGACTCGAGCGGCACGCCCGCTCATGGCCGGCGACGCTCTCCGGAGGCGAGGCTCAGCGTGTGGCGCTGGCGAGGGCGCTCGTACGCGACCCGCAGCTGCTGCTCCTCGACGAGCCGTTCGCGGCGCTCGACGCGCTGACCCGCCTGCGGATGCACGACCTGCTCGACCGGCTCCGCGAGCGCCACCGGCCCGCGATCCTGCTCGTCACCCACGACATCGACGAAGCCATCCGGCTCGCGGACCGGATCGTGATGCTGCGCTCCGGATCGGTGGCGATCGACGTCCGCATCGACGTCGAGCATCCCCGCACCATCACGGACCCGCGCGTCGTGGACCTCCGCGAGCGCCTCCTCGGCGAGCTCGGCATCGACCCCAACCCCACGAAGGAGAACCCATGACCAGCGTCTCCGAACGGACCGACGTGAACCAGCTCTGGTACACGCGGTGCCCCGTCCCGACCGCGAGCGGCCTCGCGTACAACCTCGGGTGGCTCGACGAGGCCTTCACCCCTGCCGGTCTGTCCGTCGGCGTCCTCCAGGACGCTCCGCCGGAGATCGCGCGGCACCACTTCGACCACCAGCTCGTCGGCCTCTTCCGTGAGGGCGGCAACGTGCCGGCGCTCGTCGCGCGCTCCGAAGGCGCCCCGACCCGGCTGATCGGCCTCACCTGGATCGACGAGTGGCAGTCGATCCTGACGCGCCCCGACGCCGGCATCACCAGTCCCGCAGACCTGCGTGGGCGCCGGGTCGCGATCCCGGGCTGGGCCGGCTCGCGCGCGACCAGCTTCCCGCGGGCCATGGCGCTGCACGGCTTCGTCAACGCGCTCGCGCTCGCCGACCTGACCCTGGACGACGTCGACATCGTCGAGGTCGAGTCACGCGTCGAGCGTGCACCGGGCAACGACCCGTCGGCTGCGGCGCCGTGGCCCGGGCTGACGCAGCTCGCCGACGGCCTCGTCGACGCCGTCTATGTGAAGGGCGCGCGCTCTGCAGAGCAGGCACGTGAGCTCGGCGCGGTCGTCGCGATCGACCTCGACGCCACGGCGGAGCGGTCGTCACGCGTCAACAACGGCACGCCCCGGCCCATCACGGTCCACGAGGACCTCCTCGCGGAACGCCCCGAGATCGTCGTCCAGTTCCTGGTCGAGACCCTCCGCGCCTCGCGCTGGGCAGCGACGCACGTCGACGAGCTGCGCGCCATCCTCGGCCGCGAGGTCGGCTCCGGTGCCGACGGCGTCATCGCCGCGTACGGCGAGGACGTCCACCTCTCGCTCACCCCGACCCTCGACGGCGAGCGTCTCGCACTGCTCGACCAGCAGCAGCGCTTCCTGCACGACCACGGCTTCCTCGCGTCGCGGGTGGACGTCGCGTCCTGGGCCGCGCACGAGCCGCTCGCCGAGGCAGCACGCCAGGTCGCCGAGCAGCAGGACGGAGCGTCGGTCCGATGAGCCTCCGAGTCTGGACGACGCTCGCCACCCGCGATGAGCGCGACTGGGGCCACCTCCCGCCGTCTGAGGAGCGCGCGCACGCCTTCCGCGCGGCGGAGGTCGCCGGCCTCGACGGCGTCGTCGCCCCGTACGACCTGGGTGGCGAGGAGTCGACGGTCCTGGTCGGCGACGCGCTCCGCCACACCCGCTGGGTGCACGCGCTGCACGAGTTCCACGTCGCCGCGTTCAACCCGGTGTACGCGGCGAAGGTCGCCGCCTCGTACCAGCGGTTCACCGCCGGGCGTCTCGACTGGGCGCCGCTCGTGACTGCGGCGACCCCGTCGCAGCGGCGGCCGTCGAGCACCGACGCGGCGAGCTGGTACGCCCGGGCCGACGAGTTCCTCACGATCAGCCGCGGTGTGTGGAACCACGAGACGTTCGATCTCGAGGGGACGTACTACCAGGTGAAGGGCGGCGGCTTCCGCGAGGCGCTCGCCGGCCTGCCGTTCCCGCGTGTTCATCTCACCGGCAGCGACGACGACGCCCTCCGGCTGTCCGCCAAGCACGGCGACGTCCACGTGTTCACGACGGCGCACGAGGTGGCCGAGCGCGGGCCCGCGCTGCAGGAGCAGGCGCGCGCCCTCGGACGGGCGGTCGAGCTCGGCATCCGTCTGTCGCTGCTCGTCCGCGAGACCGTCGGCGAGGCCCTGGGCGAGCTCGCCGCGGAGACCGGCGCGAGCCCTGACCTCGTACCACTCCCCTCGGGGGCGTCCTGGTGGGACGGGTTCGCGACCCGCGGGCACTCCTCGCCGGGCGGGCTCGTCGGCTCGTACGCACAGGTTGCCGACGAGCTCGCACGCCTGGCGAGCCAGGGCGTCGGGACGGTGATCCTCGACGTCCGTCCCCGGGTCGAGGAGACGTACCGGATCGGCGAGCACCTCCTCCCCCTCGTACGACCTGCCTCAAGCAGCACCAGCACACCTGACCTCGAGACGACAGGAGTCCGCTGATGGTCGACGTCTACTGGCGCATCGGCACCCACGGCGACCAGCCCTCGGTCCGCCGACCCCACGCGCAGACGCGAGGCGACTGGGCACCGCACGAGCCCGGGAGCATCACCCCGGGCCGGCGTGGCGGGCGCGACGACGGCTACACGTACGTCGACCACATGGCCGACGTCGCGAAGGCCGCCGAGTCCGCAGGGTTCGTCGGCGGGCTGCTGCCGAGCTTCCCGTTCACCGACGACCCGTTCACGACCGCGGCCCTGCTGGCGCGGGAGACGCGCACGTTCCGGTTCATGGTCGCCTACCAGCCAGGGTTCCTCGATCCCGTGCACGCGGCGAGGCTGTCGGCGAGCCTGCAGCGCGCCACCGGCGGCCGCCTCACGTACAACGTGATCACCGGAGGCGGCGGCCCGCAGCAGACGTGGTGGGGTGACACTGTCGCACACGACGACCGGTACGCCCGGACGGCCGAGTTCCTCGACGCGCTCAAGGGAGCGTGGGGCACCGAGCCGTACGACCTGGACGGCCGCTTCTTCGACGTCCGTGGTGCGCACCTCCCGTCGGAGCTCGCCGCGCAGCCCGTGCCCGAGGTCTACTTCTCGGGCTCGTCTCCGGCGGCGATCGAGACGGCCGGCAAGCACGCCGACTACTACCTGTCATGGCTCGAGCCGTTCAGCGCGCTCCCCGACAAGTTCCGCCAGGTGCGTGAGGAGAGCGCCGCCTACGGCCGTACGCCGCGGTTCGCGCTGCGCGTCGAGATCCTCGCCCGTCCCACCGAGGAGGAGGCGTGGGCCGAGATCGAGCGCGCGTGGCCGGCGATCGACACGTCGAAGCTGTCGTTCGACGCGACGGGTGACTCCGTCGGCGCTGCCCGCGCGCGTGGCTTCATCAAGCAACCGGTCACCGGTCCTCGCGACCTCGAGGTCGAGCCGAACGTGTGGGCAGGGTTCCACCTGCTCCGCGGCGGACCGGTCTTCGGGCTCGTCGGCAGCTACGACCAGGTCGCCCAGCGCCTCGACGAGCTCGTCGCCCTCGGCACCGACGCCTTCATCCTCGCCGCGGTCCCCCATCTCGAGGAGGCGTACCGGATCGGCAGCGAAGTCCTCCCCCGCGTCACCTTCGACCGCACGAACTCCCTCACCTCAACCCTCAGGAGCGCCTCATGACCACCCGCGTCGGATTCTTCCCGCACAACAACTCGCTGTTCGTCCTGCGCCACCGCAACCTCCTGGAGCAGAAGCTCGACGACGTGACCTGGGTCGACCTGCGCGAGCTGCCGTCGGGCCCGAAGCCCGGCGTCCGCGAGGGGCTGCCGACCGTCCACGCCGACCACCTGTTCACCGAGGAGGGCTACGACGTGATCGGGACGGGCTTCACGCCTCCGATCACCGGCCTCGGCCAGGGGCACGACCTCGTCTACATCGGCATCTCGCAGCCGCGGGTCGAGAACGGCCGGCTGGTCGCGAAGGCCGGCTCCGGCATCTCGACCGTCGCCGACCTGCGCGGCAAGAAGATCGGCATCGGGCACGGCTCGTGGCAGACGACGCTGCTCCTGTTCGCGCTCGAGCAGGTCGGTCTGGGCTGGGACGACGTCGAGCCGGTGGACGTGGGCGGTGACGCCGCCGACCTCTTCCTCGCCGGTGCGATCGACGCCTGGACCGGGTCGTACCCGGAGCTCTCGCGCGTCGAGCAGGAGACCGAGGTGACGACGCTCGTCGAGACCGACGGACTGTTCAGCCACCCGTCGCTGTGGTTCACGCGGCGCGACTTCGCGGTCGAGCGCACCGACGAGCTCGCCGCCGTGATCGACGCGCTGCAGGAGTCCGACGCGCGGATCGTCGCCGACCCCCGCGAGGCTGCCGAGTTCTTCGTCGCCGACGCGCAGGCGCACGGGCAGCCGGCCAGCGTCGAGGCCTGGGAGCACGCGCTCGCGCACCGTCCGTTCGGCCTCAACCCGGTCGACGACACCTTCCTGGACGAGCAGCAGCACGCCGCCGACCTGCTGTTCGCGAACGGACTCCTGCCGAAGGCCGTCGACGTCCGTACGGCGGTGCTGCCGGAGGTGTCGGCACTCGTCGAGAAGTCGCGCAGCGCGGTCGCCCAGTCCGCAGGCTGAGCCGGAGTCGTACGACCTGCCATCGGGGGCGAGCCATCTCAGCTCGCCCCCGATCGGCACTCACCAGCCGCGACGGCCCACGCGCTCGGCGAACCGGTCCAGCGCGTCGATGACCTCCGGCGCGATCCACACCCGGTTTCGTCGGCCATCGCCTGAGCGCGACAGGATCCCGGCATCCTCCAGCTGCTCGACCGCGCGCTGGGCAGCGGAGAGCGCGACGCCGACGGTGTTCTCGACATAGGCGACGTCGACTGCCGGTTGATTCAGCAGGGACGGCAGGAGGCGTCGAGCAGCCGAGCCTCGACGGGACCCGAGCCGCTCGAGCCACGCGTCGTAGATCCGGTCGAGGTCCTCGACCAGCTGTCTCCCGTTGCCGACGGCACGGAACGATGCGTCGGCGAACTGTCGGACGATCGGCTCGACGTTGCCGGCGCGATAGTCCGTCAGCGCGCGGAAGTATCCGGACGTGTCCGTCAGCAGACCGGCCGACACCGGCACCGTCAACCGCCGCGTGACGTCGGAGCGACGCAGCATCGCGTGGACGAGGGTGCGCCCGACACGCCCGTTCCCGTCGTTGAACGGGTGGATCGTCTCGAACTGAGCGTGCGCGATGGCCACGTGCACCAGGACAGGCAGGTCCGCCCGCTTGACGAAGGCGATCAGGTCGTCGAGATCTGCCGCCACCCGCGAGTGGTGGGGCGGGACGAACGACGCGGTGTGCGGGCTGAGGGCGTTGCTCCCGATCCAGACCTGCTGATCGCGGAGGCGACCGGGTGCGGCGTACTCGTGACCGATCAGCAGCGCCTCGTGGGCCGCGAGGATCGAGCCGACGCTGATGTCGTCGGCCAGCGCGACCGCACGCTGCATCGCGGCGACGTTCGCCGTGACGAGCTGGGCGTTCGGGCCGGACCTCGCGGCGATCGCCGCCATGGCCAACGCTCGAGCTCCCGCGGTGACACCCTCGATCTCCGACGAGGACGCGGACTCGGTCCGCAGCAGCACCGAGGCCAGCGGAGCCAGCTCGGCAGCGGATTCTTCGGCGTCAGCGCGTCGGCCGGCGAGGCCGCCGACCTCCGCGTCGAAGCGCGTGATCTCGCGGACCGCGTCCTCGGCCTCTGCCTGGAGCTCGGCGCCGACCTGCACGGAGACCTCGGCGATGCGGGCCGGGACGGCTGCCTCGTACGGGCCGCGAGCGGACAGGCGCTGACGTCGAGAAGCGGCGCGATCGGGCTCGCGCTCCCACGGGTGGGACTCCCACCCGATCGCGAAACCGCCGTCTCCGTGGTCCATCCTGGCATCTTACACCACTTTATTGCCTTAATGTGGTCTAAAAGGCCGTGCGCGGTGAGCCGTGATCCCGTCGAGCGTGATCGTGCCGTCGTCGAGCCGGACGCTCGCCGCGTACCGGTACGACGCGCGTACGGCCGGGTCGGCGAGGTCGACCGCTCCGCCGACGTCGACGGAGTAGAGGAACTCCCACCCGCTCCCCTGGTCGGCGTAGGCGGTCGCCGACGTGCCGCGGAGCACGAACGCGTACCGAGCGGCAGGACCGGTGAGATCGACCGAGCCGTCGAGGTTCCCCAGTGGCTCGCCACCGGCGGTGATCAGCGCGCCGTCGATGCGCAGGTCCCAACCGACCCGGTGGAGACCGTTGTGGTAGCGGAACAGCAGGTAGTTGCCGGCGTCCTTCGCGAGCCCGACGAAGACGGTGTCCTGGCTCCCGGACTCGGCGAAGGTGCCCGTGTCGAGGACGACGGCCACCTCGTCGGAGCTCGGTGCCACGTCGGAGCGGAAGACGAGATGCGTCATCCGCGCGGCGGTGACCGCGAGCTGCCCGTCCCGCACGGCTACCTCGCCGAAGGCGGCCCCGACCGGCAGGGTCTCCCAGCGCGAGAGGTCGCCGTCGAAGGTCTCCTCGAGCTCGCGGTGCGGGTAGGCCGCACGCGAGGGCGGCGGCGGGAGCACGTCGACGTCGGCCAGGTGGGCGCGCAGGTGCGCCCGCAGGATGCGCTCGGTGACGACCTCCTCCGCGGAGATGTCGGTGGTCTCGCCCGGGTCGCGAGCGAGGTCGTACAGCTCGGTACGCCCGTCACGGAGGTACTGGACGAGCTTGTAGCGGCCGCGGCGTACGGCCGCGTGCGGATGCGTGCTGCCGATGAAGTGCGGGTAGACCCAGAACAACGAGTCGCGATGGACGCGGCCGCGTCCGGTGAGGATCGGCGCGATGCTCACGCCGTCGAAGTCGTTGCCCCGCAGACGTCCACCCGCCAGATCGAGTGCCGTCGGCAGGATGTCGATCGTGCTCGTCGGCGTCGCGTCCCGGCGGCCCGGACGGATCGTGCCTGGCCACGACGCGATCAGCGGGACGCGGATCCCGCCTTCGTACAGCTCGCCCTTGCCTCCGCGCAGCGGCCTGTTGGCGTCGCGGTACGGGCCGCCGTTGTCCGACGTCACGAGCAGCAGGGTGTCGCGAGCGATGCCGAGCTCGACGAGCGTCGCCGCGATCCGGCCGACCTGGTCGTCGACGCTCTCGAGCATCGCCGCGAGCACGGGACGGTTCGGTGAGTCGCCGGCGCCCGGCTTCGCCGCGTACTTCGCCACGAGATCAGGTTTCGCGTCCAGCCTCGTGTGGACCGCGTAGTTCGAGACGTGGAGGAAGAAGGGCTCGTCACGGTGGCGGCCGATGAAGTCGACGGTCTCCTGCGCCAGCCGGTCCGTGAGGTACTCGTCGGGCTCGCGCGCCGGCAGGTCCGGCATGAAGAAGTACGGGTGGAAGTAGTCACCGTCGCCGATGTACTTCTGCTCCGACGCGATGACCTCGTCGAACCCGTGCGCGTACGGGTTGCCGGGGCGGCTGCGGTAGTCGCCGGAGTAGCGCTCGGTCAGGTGCCACTTCCCGATCAGCCCCGTCGTGTAGCCGTACGGTCCGAGCACGTCGGGGACGGTCCGGATGTCAGGCGAGAGGTGCTTGTCGCTGGGTGCCGGCTCGCCGCGGAGGAAGTCGGTGATCCCCGTGCGGGCCGGGTACTGACCGGTGATGAGCGCGGCGCGGGTCGGCGAGCACAGCGGCGCGGCGGCGTACGCGGTGTCGAGCTGCAGGCCCTCGCGTGCGAGCCGGTCGATGTGGGGCGTCTCGTTGAAGGTGTTGCCGTAGCAGCCGAGCTCGTCCCACCCGAGGTCGTCGATCGAGACGACGATGATGTTGGGTCGGCGTCGCCCCGCGGCATCGGCGCGACGGTCAGGGTGAGTGCGGATGCGGCGATGCCCCGCAGGACGGCGCGGCGGGACGGGTCGGTGGCGTGCTCGGGTGCCTCGGTGGTGGGCATGAGGGTACGGAGTGCCTTTCGCCTGGTGAGCTCGGTGACGGTCGCAAGCCGTTCGAGGCTAACGACATCCACCGGGTGCCGGGAGACTCCTGATCAGGGTGAGTGGAAGTCTCGGAGTGACTGTGGACAACCGCTCCGCGCGACCCTCGCGACGTGCGAGGGTAGTCGCTCCCCTGGGAAAGGCGGTGACGACCGATGCACCGGTTCGGCGGTGGTGTCGTTCTCGTGCCTGCCCGTGTCTGGGACGCCTACCGCGATCAGAGCCTGGTTCGCAAGCCCGGCGACGACATCGTCGTGAGCCACGTCCGGGCTCGGGTCGGCGGCAGCCACATCGAGTCCGTCGCACGCGTTCAGATCGACGACTCCCATCGCGCGCTGGCGATCCCCTCGCCCCTCGAGGCGGGACAGCGACCTCCCGACCCGCGGGCGGTCTTCGTCGGGACCGCGCCGATGCAGGCCGGACCCCTCGGCCAGGACGTGCTCACGGCGACCGGCCTGCCGCCAGAGGAGCTCCGTACCGTCTTCGGCCAGCCGCTCACCGACCCGGTCGCGGTGATCGATCTCGTCGGCGGCCCCGTGTCGGTGATCGAACGCTGGTGGAACGCCGACCTGCCGTCGTTGGCCGTGCTCGTGTGCGCCGAGGACACGGCCTCGCCCGTCGTCGCGGCCGCGCGAGCACTGGTCCCCTCGGCGGCCCGCTCGGTCATCCCCGTGCTGGTGATCCCCGACCGCGTCCGCGACGCCGTTCAGGCCGTGGTGGGGCCGCGCGGGCTCACGCTCCCTCGTCCGGGGTCCGCCGTCGTCGCCGCCACGGCAGCGGAGAGGACGGCACGCCCGATCGTCACGTTCACGCCCGGTCGGACCAACCCTCGCGCCGCAGCGCTGACCGTCGCCACGGCCGCCCGCGAGGTGGGCACGATCATCCAGGAGGCGCTCGCCGCCCATGGGGCTGCGCCGGGGGTCGACCAGGACGCCGAAGCCGAGTCCGCGGCCGACGTCGCGCTGGTCGCAGAGCTGGGCCGCGAGCGTGGCCGGATCGCCGCGCTCGAGGGCGATCTCCGCAAGGCGCGGCGCCGCATCCGCGAGCTGGAGCACGAGCGGAGTGCGGGGTCTCGAGCCCCGAGCGACGGCGTACGACCGCCGGCGGAGAAGGCGGCGGCAGCGCCGGCCGTCGTGCCACGGCCTGAGCCCGACCCGCAGCCACCCATCGCCGATCGGGAGTTCGCGACCTTCGCCGAGCTGCTGTCAGCGGCGGGCGACGAGCTGACCCACGTCGTGCTCGCCGACGATCTCGCCGACCGCGCCGGCGCCCTGGACGGCTATCCGAAGGCCGCACGATGGCGACGACGGACCTGGGCGGCGCTCGCGATCCTCGACCAGTACGCCGCAGCGAAGGCGGACGGCCGGACCCGTGCCGCGAACCTGCGCACGTACGTGGCCGACCGCCCCCACGAGCTCCTCAGCGAGAGGCACGTCGCCACCGGCGAGACCTCGTACACCCAGCGAGACCGCGAGCTGCGAGGCATCCGGACGTTCGCGGTGCCCGTGGAGGTCGCCTCCGAAGGACGCGCGTTCTACGGGACGCACATCCGGATCCAGCTCGGCGGCGGGCGTCCGAACCCACGCATGTACTTCTACGACGACACCAGTGGGCCGACCGGCAAGGTCTACGTCGGGCACCTCGGCGACCACCTGCGCAGCCGCCGAGCGTGAGGCCGACCGGCCTTGCGGTGACTCAGATGTCGGTCGGCATCACGGCGGTGCCGTTCTTCATGCGGTCACGGAAGCTGCCCGTCGGGAACTCCCGGTCCTTGAGCTTGTCCATGAACCCGGCCAGCGTGCGCGTGCCGTACGCGGGTGCGACGTGGTCGACGACCGACCAGTACTTCGCGGCCTCGAGGTAGTAGGCGACCGGCGCGACCTTCTTGCTGAGCTTGCCGATGCGGACGAGGCGGGCGATCTTCTTGTCCCACGTGGCCATCGGCACGACGTCCCACTGCGGCTCGCGGCCCGTGATGTCGAACATCATCTGGCCGGCGTCCTTGAGGGTGACGACGTTCTCGGGGACCCACGGACCACCGACGGGCAGGACGCGACCGAACGCGTCGGCCGACAGCACCTGGTTGGTGATGAACTCGGCGAGGTCCTCGCGTGCGATCGGGTTGACCACGTTGTACTCGCCGTGGTCGAAGATGCGGTACGGCAGGCCGTTCTTGACGTCGCCGAACGTCATCGAGAGGTACGGGTAGTACGCGGTCGGCCGGATGATCGTCCACGGCAGCGCGCCGTGGTGCTGGCCGATGAGCTCACCCTCGACCTGCAGCTTATAGACCTGCGGGATCAGCTCGGGCCGGTATGCGCCGAAGTCGCTGATGTGGATGAACTGCTGGACGTCGTGCGCGACGGCCGAACGGATGCCGTTGATGACGGCGTCGTAGTCGACGGCCTTGCACTCGTCGGCGTCGTTGGGGCGGCGCCCGCTGAGCAGGGAGATGACCACCGCCGTCGGGGCCAGCGCCACGGCGTTCTCGACGTCCGCCGCGCGTGTCGGGTCGCCGACCACGATCTCCGCGTCGGCGAACACGGCATCGTCCTTGACGGCCGCGTCGCGCGCCAGCACCGCAGGCTTGTATCCGCGCTTGGCCAGCTCCGGCACCAGTGCCCGGCCGATGTAGCCGGTGCCGCCGAGCACCAGGACCCGCTCGCCGTTGCCGCTGCCGGTCGGACCGGTCGCGTACGTGGTGGAGGCGCTGGAGAGCAGGCGCGCGCGCAGCTCGCGGCTGTGCTGCTGGGCGGAGGCTGCGTCGAGGTTGGTGATCGTGCTGTAGGCCATGGCGCAGATCATATATCGTATTGAGTCGACGGGCTAGCGAAGTGCGAAGTACGTGATCGTGAACAGGCTCAAGAAGAGCCCGACGCAGATCACCAGCACGAGCAGCGGCGAGACCTCCCGCCGTACGCTCGCCGGCTGGTCGTCTGCCAACCGCTCGAGCTCGTTCGCAAGCTGTGCGGCGGTCGCGGGACGCTTGCTCGGATCCCAGCTCAGCGCGCGCAGCATCAGCCGGTCCAGCGCCGCGGGTTGGCCGAGGGAGGCCGCCAACGGTGCCGGTCGGGTGCCGGCACGACGGGCCAGCACCGCTGCCGGGCTGGTGTCGCCGAACGCGGGACGCCCGGCGAGCAGGTGGTACGTGACCGCGGCGACCGCATAGACGTCAGCGCGGGCATCGAACCCGTCGCTCTGGTGGACCTGCTCCGGCGCCATGTAGAGCGGGGTGCCGGTCGTGACCGTGAGACCGGATGCCTCGGCAAGCACCTTGGCGCTGCCCAGGTCCGAGACGACGAGGCGCGGAGGCGTCGTACGATCGTCGACGAGCAGGTTGCTCGGCTTCACGTCGCGGTGGACGACCCCGGCCTCGTGGAGCACGTGCAGCGCGCGTGCCGTGGCGGCGCCGTACGCGAGGGACTCCCCCGTGCTCAGGCCGCCCATCCGGTCGGCGAGCGTGCCACCACGGACGTGCTCCATCACGAAGAACGGCCGGTCGTCCTCGCTCACACCGATGTCGAACACCCGGACGACGCGCGGGTCGTCCACCCGACGCAGCAGGCGTGCCTCGGCCAGGAACCGCTCGCGTACGTCGGCGTTGGTCGCCCAGTTGTCGGCCAGCACCTTCACCGCCACCTCGGTCTCGAGGTCGGGATCCTCGCCGAGCCACACCGTGGCGAACGCGCCGGAGCCGAGAACACGCACGAGGCGGTAGCGCCCGAGCCGCTTCATGGGGCCAAGATAGTGGCCCATGAGCTCCCTCTCCCCCGGCTGGGCGCCGGACGACCTGGTCGCGCGGGCTCGCTCAGGTGACGCCGACGCGCTCGAGGAGCTGCTCGCGATCGTCCGGCCCGCAGTCGTACGACGCTGCTCCCGCTTCCTCCCTCACACCGAAGACGCCGAGGACGCAACGCAGGACGCGCTCGTCGCGATCGCACAGAACATCACGGGCTACACGGGGACGGGGTCGTTCGAGGGCTGGGTGACAGTCATCGCCTCCAACAGCGCGCGGATGACCTACCGGCGGCTGCGTCGACGCGCGAGCGACAGCGGCGTACCGGACCTGCCCGAGGCCGCTGACCCGCGGACGACGAGTGTGATCGCGGGGACGCGGCTGGACCTCATGGAGGCGCTCGACCAGCTCGAGCGGAGCAAGCCGCAGGTCGTGGAGGCGTTCGTGCTGCGCGACCTCGGCTCGCTGCCGTACGCCGAGATCGCCGAGATCACGGGCACGTCCGTCGGCACCGTACGCGACCGCATCCACGCGGCTCGCACCTTCATGCGGGCGGCGCTCCGCGCGACGTCGTGAAGTTTCCTGCTGTGGCCGCCAACGAAAGCGCGGGCGCGTGCATCAGAAGGAGTGAACGGGTGCACGCAGCACCTCACCGGCAGGAGGAACGACCATGAGGCTCGACCACGCGATCATCGCGGGCGCCACAGCGGCTCTCACCGGCTTCGGCGGCGCGGTCGCCGTCGTCCAGGTCAGCAACGACACGGGGTCGCACGCTGACGGGCCCTCGACGGCGAGCCCGACATCGTCCGCGCCGACCGCACCGACCACGCCGACTGCAGCATCAACGAGCACAGCCGAGGGACTCAGCGCGAAGAACCTCGTCAGCACCCCCGTCTACTTCGACATCACCGGGCACCACTTCACGCGCAAGAAGCGGGTTCCGTGGCTGGTTCTCGGTCCGTGCACGGGCGACCTCCAGATGGGCGACGTCGTCGCCGACGACGTGACACGCATCGACGGGCGGCTCGTCGGGGGTGGTGACAGGCACGTCACCGAGCAGCTCGCGGAGACCGACAGCCCGGAGCTCGCCGCCGAGGCCGCGGACTCGATCGTGACGCTGGTCGAGGAGTGCGACGCGATCCAGGGTGGCGACTTCGGGTACGGCGACCCGGTCCTCGTGTCGTCCGAGCCGCACCACATGGTCTGGTACTTCCCGGCCTTCGACTCCGATCAGGTCGCCGGGGGCTACGTCGTGTTCAACGTCGGCACGCGTGTCGGCGTGGTCGAGGTCAACGACGCGGTCGGCGACGATGCGGTCGCCCAGCTCGCCACGCAGGCGGCACGGATCGCCGGGGAGTGACGCGGCCTCACAGATCCCGGCGCACGAGGACCCGTGGGAAGCGGTTCAGGACCGAGTCCGTGTCTGCCACCTTCTCGAAGCCCGCGCGCTCGAACATCGCGAGCGTGCCGACGTACGCCATCGTCAGGTCGACCTTGGCGCCGCGGTTGTCGACCGGGTACGCCTCGATCGCGGGCGCGCCGTGTGAACGCGCGAAGTCCACGGCACCTTCGATGAGCGGCTGCACGATGCCCTGCCCGCGATGTCCCGGCCGCACCCGCACGCACCACAGCGACCACACGTCGAGATCGTCGACGTGCGGGATCCTGCGGTTGCGGGCGAAGCTCGTGTCGGCACGCGGGTGCACCGCCGCCCATCCGACGACCTCGTCACCGTCGTACGCGAGGACACCCGGCGGCGGGTCCTGGCGGACGAGCTCCCGCACGCGCTCACCGCGCTCAGGGCCGACGAGCTCGCGGTTCTCCTTCGACGTCGTGAGGCGATAGCTGAGGCACCAGCACACGTTGGCATCCGGGCGCTTCGGCCCGACCATGGTCGCGACGTCCTCGTACGACGTGGCCGGCCGCACCGTGATGCTCATGGGCGTCGAGCCTAGTGCGGCGCGCCAGATCCTGTCGCATGTGCCACGCTGACAGCCTCTCGGGACATCCACTGGTACAAACGACCCTTGGGGAGACGTCGTGACCGACCGTGTGCAAGAGATCCTGCCCGTCAAGCGAGCCGCCGAGGACGAGCTCCTGAGCAGGCCCGGTGTCACCGCGGTCGACATCGGCTTCAAGTACGTCGACGGCGAACGCACCGACGAGATCGTGATCCGGGTCCACGTCGCGGAGAAGCGTGATGTGCCCGAGGAGGAGCGCATCCCCGCCGAGATCGACGGCATCCCGACGGACGTCATCGAGGGACGCTACGAGCCGCTGGCGGACCTGGGCTCGTACAGCCCGCTGAAGGGCGGCATCAGCATCGGCCCGAGCGCCTTCGTCAACAGCTTCTACTCGGGGACGCTGGGCGCGATCGTCGTCGACAACGAGACCGGCGACGGCATGGTGCTGAGCAACTATCACGTGCTGTGCGTCAACGAAGGCTGGCGGGATGGCGGACACTCCAAGCAGATCGACCAGCCGAGCGTCAACGACAACCCGATCACGTATCGCCCCATCGCCACCGTCAAGCGGGCGCTGCTCGGCGGCGACGTCGACGCCGCGGTCGCCCGCCTCGACGGCTTGCTCTCGGGTTTCGTGTGCGAGGTGCAGGAGGTCGGAGTCCTCACGGGCACCGCCGACGCGCCGCTGCGCCTCAAGGTCCGCAAGCGGGGTCGTACGACCGGGTTGACCTATGGAGAGGTCGACGGCGTCGACAAGACCGTCACGATCAAGTACGGGAACGGCGTGGGCGAGGTCACGTTCAACCACCAGGTCACCATCGCGGGCGTCTCCCCCACCATGACCTTCGCGGGAGCGGGAGACTCCGGATCGGTGGTCGTCGACGAGCACGACCGGGTTGTCGGACTGCTCTTCGGCGGAGGCGGAGGCGGAGGGACCATCACTCCGATCAAGCGGGTGCTGGAGAAGATGAACGTGCGCCTCGCCATCGCAGGAGTCGGCGGCTTTGACCTGACGACGAAGGCAGATCGGGTGTTCGCGCTCGACTTCGGCGGCACCGGCAAGCTCGACCACCTTGCGCTGTACCGGCCCGGCAAGGGTGCGTTCTACCTGGTCAAGCAGGACGGCAAGGGGCCCGACGGCAATGGTCGGTTCACGGCGCTCTACCAACAGCCGCAGGGCGGACAAGGCATCGGCAGCTTCGATCTGACCGAGTACGAGGACCAGATCATCGCGTTCGACGGCGCCAGCGCAGGCCAGCTCGATCACCTGCTCTGCTACCGGCCAGGCACCGGCATCGCGCAGATCCTGAAGCACGCCAGCGACCAGGCCGACGGCACCCCCATCTACAAGACCGTCTATGCGGGGACCAACGGCATCGCCGGCTTCGACCTGTCGTCCACCAGCGACCAGCTGATCGCGTACGACCTCGAGAGCACCGGCAAGCTCGACCACCTGGTGCTGTACAGGCCCGGCAAGGGCGCCATCTACGTCGTCCGACGCGACAGCGTGGACGGAGCCGAACCCCTGCACTTCACGGCGCTCTATCAGCAGCCCCAGGGCGGCTCCGGCATCGGCGGCTTCGACCTGACCTCGGGCCGCGATCGGATCATCGCCTTCGATGCCGCCGGCACGGGCAAGCTCGACCACCTGCTCTGCTATCGGCCAGGCAAGGGCATCGCCTTTGTCCTGAAGTACGACGGGGTGAAGGCGTCGGGCGGTCTCGCGTTCACGCCGGTCTACATCGGGAGAAGCGGGATCGGCGGCTTCGACCTGTCGGAGACCACCGACCAGGTGATCGCGTTCGACTTCGACGGCTCTGGCAAGCTCGACCATCTCGTGATGTATCGCCCCGGCACGAGTCCCTCGTACAAGGGCATCCTCTTCATCGTGAAGTGCGACGGCCCGAACAGCGACGGCACCCTCGAGTTCCGGGCGGTCTACACGCAGGGCGATCACGATCCGGGCCTCGGCGGCTACGAGCTGACCTCCATCGACGATCAGATCATCGCGTTCGACGGAGCCAGCGCCGGCAAGCTCGACCACCTGCTCCTGTATCGGCCCGGCACCGGGATCGCCCGCATCCTCGAGCACGCGAGACCGAAGGATGCGGCTCCACGCTTCGAGACCGTCTACCGTGCCGACGGGGTGTCCTAGCTCCCGGCGAGCAGCTCGGCCACGTGGTCCGGCACGTAGTTCGAGTTGTCGCGCGGTGGGCGTTCATACGACCCCGAGGGTGCCGGCCGATCGGGGATGTCGATGCGCGGCGGCTCGACGTCGGCGTACGGCACGGTCGAGAGAAGGTGGGCGATCATGTTGAGCCGCGCACGCTTCTTGCTGTCCGACTCGACGACGAACCAAGGGCTCGCCGGCGTGTCGGTGTAGGCCATCATCTCGTCCTTGGCCCGCGAGTAGTCCTCCCACCGGTTCACCGACTCGATGTCCGTCGGGCTGAGCTTCCAGCGCCGGATCGGGTCGTCGGCGCGCGACCGGAACCGCTTGAGCTGCTCCTCGTCGGAGACGGAGAACCAGTACTTGCGCAGCTGGATCCCGTCGTCGATGAGCATCTGCTCGAACGCGGGCGCCTGGCGCATGAAGAGCGCGTACTGCTCCGGCGTGCAGTAGCCCATCACGTGCTCGACGCCCGCACGGTTGTACCAGGAGCGGTCGAACAGCACGATCTCCCCCGCTGCCGGCAGGTGCGCGACGTAACGCTGGAAGTACCACTGCGTCTTGTCGCGCTCGGTCGGCGACGGCAGCGCCGCGATCCGGGCGACGCGAGGGTTGAGGTTCTCGGAGACGCGTTTGATCGTCCCGCCCTTGCCGGCCGCGTCCCGGCCCTCGAAGAGGATCACGATGCGGGCTCCGGTGTGGCGTACCCACTCCTGAAGCTTGACCAGCTCGACCTGCAGGCGCGCCAGCTCGGCGTCGTACGCCTTGGTGGTGAGCTTCGGCTGTTTCGCTGCGGCGCTCATGACGGGACCTTAACGCCGCGAAGGCCTCCACGCCGTCGGCCGAAAACTCGCGCGACGGTCGCACGGCGCCGCTGGCACGCTGGTGCGATGACAGGAGGCGACGCGTCACGACGGCTGGCCGACCGGTTGGACCCACTCCTCGTCGAGGCTGGATTCTTGGCGGCTCAGGGCGGCCACGACAGCGCCCTCTACTGTGCGGCCTTCTTCCAGATCGCCGAGCGGTTTCCGTATCTGCCTCAGGCACAGGACCCGGAGTATCAGCAGATGTCGACCGCGTGCGTCGACCTCACCTTCGAGCTCACACCCCGCGGTCTGCTCGACGAGATCCAGTTCGAGGGCTACAGCCTCCAGCGAACCCTCGCACTCATCGGCGCCATCGATGACGCGTGGCTCGTGATCGACGCGTACGACCGGCACATCGACGACGTCCTGCCGACCCTGTACGACGTGCTGGCGCGGCTGTTCGCGGGTGACGCGGTCGGCCGCACCACCAGCGGCGGGACCGATGGGGCGACGATCGACCCGGACCTCGCGGCTGCTCTCGACGCGCGAGACCTGCGCGACGCCGGCCGGTACTCGACGTTCAGCTTCGGGCTGCCCGACTGACCTGCGCGCGCCACTCAAGCGGTGTGACGCATTTCACCTTACGGTGTGCTCCATCCGCTTTTCCTCACCTCAAGAAAAAGGTGTGTCCCTCATGCAGAGATCCTCTCCCCTGCGCAGGAAGGTGGCGGCCGTCGCCCTCGTGGTCACGGTCCCCGGCCTGATCCTCGCCAGCACGACCGGTCCTGCGGCGTTCGCCGACCCGACCGACTCCGCGTCCTCGAGCACGGTCACCCTCGAACGCCTCCCCGACGAGATCCCGTCGGTCGTCGAGATCGAGGTCCCGGGCGCCGACGAGCTCGACCGGCTGGTCGCGACCGGCGTCGACCTCGACCACGGGGTCGAGCAGACGCCCGACGGCCTCGAGGTCCACGCGGTCGTCACACCCAACGAGGTGAAGGCACTGAAGAAGGCCGGCTTCTCCACCGGCGAGACCCTGTACACGCAGGACGACACCGAGGCGGCGCTGGCTGAGCGCGACGCGACGGTCGCGGCCGCGGTGACGGCCAACGAGGAGTTCGCCGACGACGCGACCGATCCGGACGTGTCGGACGTCAAGATCACCCGCGCGCAGTACTTCACGTCGTTCGGCATCCCGGTGCTGTCGGTGGAGGCACGGTACGCGAACGGCCAGGCCGAGACGGCCGCGCTGACGGTCGAGCGTGACAGCGGTGCGGGCACGGAGTTCGGCAGCGGAGGCACGCAGACGATCACCCGCTTCGTCGACTCCGGCGTGTACCTGTACCACCGGGGAGCGAGCCCGACGAGCGGCGCGCAGGCGGTGACGACCCGGCCGGACCGGGTCCGCGTCGTCAGCCCGAGCGGCGACGTGGCGATCGCGAAGGTCAAGGACTGGCTGCCCACCGGTGACGAGAACGACCCGTTCAAGGGTGAGGGCTACCAGGAGGACTTCATCCGGTCCTACATGGACCCGACCGACCTGTACGACCGGATCAAGCAGCTGGCGACGCAGTTCCCGAACCTGGCCGAGATCGTCGAGCTGCCGCACCAGACGAACGGCTACCGGCGTGCCGCGCAGGCGGTCATCCCGGCGGGCGCCAGCGCAGCGGACAACCCGCGCAGGATCGCGATCGACTCCAAGGCATACGGGTCCGAGGGCGGCAACGGCATCACGGTGACGGTCGTGCACCCGACCGCGGCCGACCAGGCGCTGTCCGTCGCGGTCGCCGGCAAGGCGATCACGGTCACCTCCGCGACGGACTCGGCGGGCGCGGCGACGAGCACCGCAGCACAGGTCGCGGCCGCGGTCAACGCGCACCCCGAGGCGAGCGCGCTGGTGAACGTCTACACCTACCGCGGCGACGCCGGTGCGGGTGTGGTGCCGGCGACGGCGGCAACCACGCTGACCGACGGGTTGCTCGCTCCGGCGAAGGTGACGCGCGGCCCGCAGCAGGTGTACGCGATCAAGATCGGCAAGCACCGCGACGGCTCGAAGCCGGGCGTGTTCTTCTACGCCCAGGAGCACGCGCGCGAGTGGGTGCCGCCGCTGGTGACGCTGGAGACGGCCGAGCGGCTGCTGCGCAACTACGCGTCGCACCCGGCGACCAAGGATCTCGTCGACAACCTGGAGATCTGGGTGCTCCCGTCGGTCAACCCCGACGGCGGCCACTACTCGTTCTACGACTTCGCGTCGCAGCGCAAGAACATGGTCAACCACTGCCCGCAGACCGGCAGCATGGACGCGAACTCGCGCAACTCGTGGGGCGTCGACGTCAACCGCAACTACGACGAGTACAGCCTGTTCGACGGCTACTCCGGCGCGAGCGACTCCTGCACCAGCGGCACGTACGCGGGTCCGTCGGAGCTGAGCGAGCCGGAGTCGCGCAACGTCGACTGGGTGGTCGCGAACAACCCGAACATCAAGTGGTCGATGAACGTCCACAGCTCGGGGAACTACTTCATGTGGTCGCCGGCGTCGTACAAGTCCGAGGGCCGGGTCACGGCACCGGAGCCGACGATGGAGCAGGAGGAGATGTTCCAGGCGTCGTCGTCGCGCATCCTCACCGCGATCAAGCGGTACCGCGGCATGACGGTCACCCCCGCGCGTACGGGTCGTGTCGTCGACACGCTCTACTCGGCGGCGGGCAACTCCGGCGACATGCTCTGGTACAAGTACGGGCTGCACGCGTGGGACTTCGAGGTCGGCACGACGTTCCAGCCGGCGTTCGAGGCGACCACGCCGACGGGTGCCGGCGCGCACCAGGAGGCGATGGAGTTCGCGAACGGTCTGGTCGAGATGGCGCGCCTGGCGCGTGAGTACGACCTCGACGACGTGACGCCGGTCTCGGAGATCACGGTCAGCCCGAGCTCGGTCGAGGGCAAGGTCAACGTCGAGTTCAGCACCAACGAGCCGGCCGCGATCTACTACACGACCGACGGGACCGTGCCGAACCTGAGCTCGACCGCGTACGGGTTCGCCGGCCTGCGTGACGGCGGCGAGCGGATCAAGGTCGACGAGGGTGCGGAGGTCCGCTGGATCGCGATCGACAGCCGCGGCAACGTCGAGCGTCACTTCGTGCCGGGCACCGACGGCAACTACCGGTCGTGGATCGCCACGGTCGGGTACGAGCCGCCGCTGCCGGCGTCGGCCACGGCCGTGACGCTGGACAAGACCACGGTCGTCGCGGGCCAGACCGGCGTCACGGCGTCGGTGCAGGTCACGGCACCGGGTCCGGGTGACCAGCCGAAGCCTGAGGGTGTCGTGACGGTCTCCATCGACGGCGAGGCGTCCGGCTCGGCGGAGATCGACGACGAAGGCCGCGCGGACATCGCGCTGCCGGCGATCGCGGCGGCGGGCAACCACCTCGTGACGGCGTCGTACGGTGGCAGCGCCGAGCTCGCGGGGAGCACGTCCGCGCCAGTGGCGTTGAAGGTCACGGCAGCCCCCGGCGTACCGACTGCTGCGGTGTCTCTCGCCGTCAAGCCGACCAGCATCGCCGCTGGCAAGTCGGGCGCTGTCGCCTCGGTGGGGGTGACGGTGACGCAGGACGGCGCGACGTCGGCCGGCAAGGGCAAGGTCGACGTGCTCGTGGACGGCCGCAAGGTCGGCACGGGCACGCTCGACAGCCAGGGGCGTACGAGTGTGCGGCTCGGCGCGTTCGCGACCGCTGGCGCGCGGGTGGTGACGGCTCGGTACGCCGGGTCGGGCGACGTCGGCGGGGCCAGCTCCGCGCCGGTCGTCCTGCGGGTCACGAAGGCGAAGACGGCGCTGAGCGTCAAGGTGACGCCGAAGACGGTCACGACCCGCAAGCGGGCGAAGGTCGCCCTCACGGTGAAGGTGCCGGGTGTGAAGGCGAACGGTACGGCGCTGGTGAAGGTCGGCAAGCAGACCTTCGCCGTCCGCGTCAACGCCAGCGGGAAGGGCTCGGTGACGCTGCCGCGGCTGACGCGCGGGGCGAAGAAGGTGACGGTGTCGTACCTCGGCAACGACGACGTAGCGTCAGCCAAGAAGGTGGTGACGATCAGGGTCCGGCGGTGACGTCGGTGATGTGACACGGCGAGGGGCCGGCTGCCGGGAGGCGGTCGGCCCCTCGTCGTGCGCGGTGTCGCTCACGTGTCCCCGTGACGGCAGACGACGCGCATTGATGTGCGACTTGCTTATAGTGTGCGTCGCACAGTATCGTGTCAGTCATGTACGACGAACTCTCTCGACAGCACGTGCAGGAGCTGCGCCGCGGCACCGTGGTGCTCGCGTGCCTGCTGTCTCTGCGCGAGCCCGGCTACGGCTACGGCCTGCTCGAGTCGCTCGACGAGGCCGGCATCGCGGTGGACGCGAACACGCTCTATCCCCTGCTGCGCCGCCTGGAGAAGCAGGGCCTGCTCACCAGCGAGTGGAACACCGACGAGGCTCGGCCGCGGAAGTTCTACCGCACCAGCAGCGACGGCGTACGACTCGCCGAGACGCTCGTCGCCGAATGGAACGAACTCGACACCGCACTCACGCGCTTCACCGACGGAGGGAACCGATGACCGCCACACTCACCGACCGCTACGTCCACGCCGCCACGCGATGGCTGCCCGGAGGGACACGGGGTGACGTCGAGGCCGAGCTGCGCGAGCGCATCGCCGACACGGTCGCCGCGAGGGGTGACTCCCCCGCGGCCGAGCGCGAGGTGCTCGAGGAGATGGGCGACCCGCTGCGTGTCGCCGTCGAGTACACGGGCCGCGAGCCGCGGTTGATCGGTCCGCGCGTGTTCATGATGTGGCTTCGCCTGCTCGTGCTGCTGCTCGCGATCGTCCCGCCGATCGCTGCGGCGGGGAACCTCATCGGCGAGCTCACCGACGGCGGCGACGTGATCCAGGCGCTGATCGGGTCCCTCGGAGTGGCGTTCATGGCGGCCGTCCAGGTGTCGTTCTGGGTGACGGCCGTCTTCGCCGTCCTCGACTGGACGGGCGCGCTCGAGAAGGAGGACGCCGACCCGTGGACCGTCGACAAGCTGCCCGCCGGGACGAAGGCAGGGCAGTCGTGGGGAGACACGATCGCGAGCCTGGTGTTCCTCGGGGTGATGGCGCTGCTGCTGATCTGGCAGCAGGCCAGCTCGCCGATCACCTCGGACGGCGACAGCATCGCGGTGCTCGACCCGGACCTGTGGTCGTGGTGGATCCCGGTGGTGCTGGTGCTGATCGCGATCGAGGTCGGGTTCACGCTGTGGGTGCACTACGGGGGCTGGACGTGGACAGCGGCCGCGGTGAACGCCGCGCTCGCGATCGCCTTCGCGGCGGTGACGCTGCCGGTGCTGGCGAGCGGGGACTTCCTGAACCCGGAGCTGGTCGAGCACCTGGGGTGGAGCGCGGCGACGGTGGACGACGTGCTGCAGTGGATCACCGTCGGCGTCGTGATCGTGACCGTGTGGGAGATCGTGGACGGCGTGCTGAAGGCGCGTCGCTCGTCGGTCGCGGTGTAGCAGTGAACGGGCGGTCCGCTACTGTCGCCGCGTGATGAATTGGCGACGTAGCGGGTCCGCCCGTGCTCTGCTCCCTGTCCTGGTCCTGCCGGTGGTCCTCGCCGGGTGCGGCGGCGGTTCGTCAGAGGCCACGTCGACGTTGACGCAGGACCAGCTCGAGAGCGTGCTCGTGACGCTGGACGACCTGCCCGCTGGGTTCGTCGCCGTGCCGGCGAGCAGCGCCGGCGGCGAGGATGACAGCGCCCGCGCCAGCCTCAACGATGCCGAGTGCCTCGAGGGGCTCGACCTCGGAACCGATCTCCAGCTCGACGGCGCCGACGAGGCGCCGACGGCGGAGGCCAGCTTCGACCGGGCAAGCGTCCTCACGATCACCAGCGCGGCAACCTCGTACGCGGACGACGCCGTCGTCGCAGCCTTCGACGAGACCAGCGAGGCGCTCGCGTCGTGCTCGGACTTCGAGGTCACCGCCGACAACGGGTCCGGGATCACGGGGACCCTCGACTCCGACGACGCCGCAGCCTCCGACGACGTCGACGCCCAGATCAACGTCCGCCTCACCGGGACGCAGCAGCCGACCGGCCTCCCGGTGGAGATCACGTTCGGGTTCGCGCGGATCGGCAACGACGTCGTCTCCGTCAGCGCCGAGGGGCTCGGCGGCCCGTCGGCGGAGTCGTTCCAGGACCTGATGCGGGCCTCGACCGATCGGCTCGCCGACGTACGCAAGGGCTGAGGCTGTGTCTGCGCAACCACCCGTGGGGTCCTGGACGCCGGCGCACGGACCGCTGCACCGTCACCTCTCCCCCAGCCGTCGTACGGCGGTGGCGGTCGGTGGCGGGATGCTCGCCGTCGCCGTCGGGCTCGCGGTCACCGGCGTCGTACAACGCCACAAGCTGAAGGAGGAGTGGCTCGCGTTCGGCCTGCTGGCCGTGTTCGTGGTGTTCTTCGGCGGTCTCGGACTGTCGGCGATCATCGGGACGGTGCGCGGCGGGCGGGCCGAGATCACGGTCGGTCCGGACGGGATCGTGAGCAACCGTCTCGCACCTGCCGCGTGGGCATGGAGCGACCTCGAGCACGTCGCCGTGGAGGTGTCGCTGCGGCGCGAGCTGTTCGTGACGACGCTGGAGCCGAAGCGCCTCCGTACGCGGGCGACGATCGCGATCGTCCTGCAGCCCGCCGCCAGCGGCGTGCGGCGGATGCCGGCACGCATCCGCGTCCCCGCGCCGACGTTCACGACGGGCGAGAACATCCCCATCGTCCGCGACCTCGATGCTGCGCTTCGCGCGTTCGGCGGGCTGCGGTATGCCGGTGTGCGCGAGCAGCTGACGCACACGCTGTAGTCGCGGCTCCTGCTCGCGTCATGATGGCCGATTTCGAGCGTCTCTCTACCGAAACAGCCACAACCCTTGCTCGAGGAGCCCTCATGAAGCGCGCCGTCGCCGTCGCTGCATCCACCGCCATCGCCTCCGGCCTCGTCCTCGTGGCGGCCGGACCGAGCACCGCCGCCACCACTGGCAGCGCCCGCGCAGCCTCAGGCGTCCTGTGGGACGACTGCTTCGACCACCGTGTCTCGTACTCGGTCGGCGCTGCCGCCGGCGCGGAGGACTGGACGCTCGACCTCGACGTCATCGCCCCCGACGGCCGCAGCGCCGGGGGCGACTTCCTGATGTCGGGCGTCGACGCGGCGTCCGGTGCCTCGTCGGTCTTCTTCTGCGGCGGCGTATCCCGCCCGGGAACGTACAAGATCCGCGGCACCATCACGGCGTACGACGCCGACTACAACGCGACGACGTACGCGATCCCGACGAGCTCGTTCACGATGCGGCAGCCTCGTACGACGTCGGCGCTGGCCGCGAAGCCGAAGAAGACACGGGTCGGGAAGGTCGTCCGGCTCACCGGCACGAGCAAGGTCGAGCGGCCGCGTGGCTACTACGCCCTCACCACGACGCGCGTGCGGCTGCAGCAGAAGGTCAAGGGGACGTGGCGCAACGTCAAGGCCGCCGAGTACACCAACTACAACGGGCGTACGGCGTTCCGGGTGAAGGCGAAGAAGAAGGGCACGATGTCCTTCCGCCTGCGGACGCCGTCGTCGAGCACCGAGACCGGGTCGGTGTCGAAGGTCGTGAAGGTTCGCGTCCGCGGCTGACACGACGACGCGCGTGTAGTCCGCGACGAGCGTGTGAGGTTGCCGTCACCTGTCAGACGACCTCACGACTCGCTGCGACCGGCGGCTCGGCCGGGTGACGTTGGAGGTCGACCCGCCGCGCGCCGCACTCGGAGCAACGCACGTAGTGGACCGTCCCCTCGGACGTCGCGTGACGGGACTCGGTATGCCAGCCGTGCTCGTGGGTGCTGACCTGCTCATGAGACGTGGAAGCTGTGCGGTGGCATGTACTCATGAGGACAACGGTGCTGTAATGGTCTTATGCATCTCAACCCTTACGGCGAGTATGCGGTGCTGCTGGCCGCCTCACTCGCCAACGACTGGCCTGACGATCGCGACGGTATCGCCGCACGGGCCCGCGAGCTGGGCATGACGATGACCTTCCCCGTGGGTCCCGACGATCACGAAGACACCCGGCGTGTCATCGACGACTGGCTGGCGATCGTCGACGCCACCGACCCCACCGCACGCGCGCGGCTGCTCAACGCACAGATGGCCACGGTCGCGGCGTACCCGCGGCTCACCGACCACAACGGCGAGGGCTGGCACCTGCACTACCGCGACGACAACGACGCCCTCCCCCACGTCCTCCGGGCCGTCATCAGCGTCGGCACAGCACTGCACCTGACCACACGCGGCATGCACCGGCTGAGCCGCTGCGAGGCCGGCACCGACCCTGGCGATCCGTGCACGAACGTCGTCGTCGACGTCACCCGCAACGGCCGCCAGCGCTACTGCTCGGTCCGCTGCGCCAACCGCGCCGCCGTACGCCGCCACCGCGCACGTTCGGTCGCGGCCGGCACCTAGCGGTCCGGACACGCGGCTCAGGGGTTACCGCGCCCGGAGCAGCACCGACTCCCCCGCCTTCAGGTTCAGGTGGCCGTCACCGGCGCTCACCCAGCGGTCCTCGTCGGGCACGTACGCGTCGGCGCCCGCGGGCAGCGTCAGGCGTACGCGGGCCCGCTCGTGGCGCGAGTAGTTCGCGACCAGCGTGTGGAGCGTGCCATCGCCGTCGGTGAACCGGCCGAGCACGACCGGGTCACCGCTGACCGCCGACACCAGCGCGTCCGCGGCGAACGGGGCGAGCCCGGCCGGCGGACTCGCGATCCCCGCGGCCTGCACCGCGGTCGACGTGAGGCCGAGCATCTGCTTGCCGAGAGGCGCGAGGAACTTCGTGTTGATGTCCTTGGAGTAGCGGTACAGCGCCGTACGCTTCCCCTCGACCGTGATCAGCCCGGTCGTGAACGCCTCACCGCGGGCCGGGTCGGGAGTCCAGTAGGTGAAGTACTGGATGCCCTTGCACCCGTACGCGAGGCTGATCGAGATCTGCCACAGGATGTCGGCCTTGGTCGGGATCGCGTGGTTCGCGTAGCCGACGCTCTGGATGTAGACCCACGAGTCGCGGCCGTGCTTGAGCGCCGCAGCACGCACCTCGGCCCAGTTCTGGAAGTAGCCGAGGTCCTCGCCGCTGGCCAGGATCGGGTAGCGGTCGAACGAGAGCACCGGCGAGTCGATGTCGCGCGCGGCCTGCTCGTACCCGGCACCGAACCCAGGCAGCATGTTCACGTACGACAGCGCGTCCGGGTACGCCTCGTTCGCCATCGCGACAGCCTTCGCCATCAGCGGGAGCTGGGGGACGCCCGGCTCGTCGTACAGGTGCAGGCCGGCGAACGCGCCGTACCCGGATCCCGCGGGCAGTCGCCACGCCTCGAGCCCGCCGTCGAAGTCCTCCTCGAACAGCGTCGCTCCGCCGGAGCCAGTGACGACGACGTTGTCGAAGTACGCCGACTCGGGCCCGGCCTCGCGGAAGCCGGCCGAGCCCGTGGCGAACGTCGTGTTCGTCGTCGTGTCGACCAGGACGCCGTCGATCCGGGTGGTGAACGTCGAGCCGCTCAGTGTCGTCTCGACGTGGTAGTTCTTGCCGACCTCGAGCTGATACGGCAGCGAGACCTGCGTGACGGTCGGTGCACCGTTGACGAACACGGCCTTCTTGAGCACCGCCTTGCCGTCGGAGCCCTGGGTCGAGAGGAGCCAGACGTACGCGTTGCGCTCGTCCTGGATGCGGAAGGCCCAGCCGGCCTGCGCGTACCCGCCGACGCCCGTGCGCAGTGGCTCGGTGTCGAAGGCGAACGTGTAGTCCTTCCAGGCAGCGCCGTCCGCCACCCAGCCGATCGAGCCCTCTCCCGTGCCGCTCGAGATGTGCAGCCGACCGCCGACCGCGCGCCACGACGGGGCGTACCGGTTGACCGCCGCGGTGATCCGCTGGCGCAGCTCGTCCTCGCTGATGGTGTTCGGTTTGGACGAGTCACCCACGTTCATGTTCTTGAGGAGCCACTTGACGTCCGGGTCCTCGACGAGCACCTGGACACCGGCCTCGTCGGCGACGCGGAGCATGTGGGTGGAGATCTGGACGTCGGAGTTCGAGTAGTTGCCGCCGTGGACGTAGCCGAACCCGGCCTCTGCGATCTCGCGGTAGCGCTCGACGGTGGTCTCGGTGGGTGGTGGCGGCCAGAAGAGGCCGATCGGGAACTTGCCGTTGTTCATGAGGGGGCCGCCCGTGGTGCCGGTTACTGCGGCGGCGGTGCCCGTCGCGGCGGCCGCGGTTGCGGCGCTGGCGGGGGTGGTTGCGGCGCTCGCCGTTCCTGCTCCGAACGGGTTGACGACGCCGGCCGCGGCGAGCGCTCCTCCGATCTGGAGGATGGATCGGCGGCTGAGGCCGTGGGGCTGGTCGGATTCCGGGGTCATGGTTCCTCCAGGGGTCAGCGGGTGAGCTGTCGGGTTGTGCTGCGTGCGTGGGTCAGCGTGAGTTCGTGCGGGTGGAGCGGGTACGGCGTTCGGGTCGGCGCGGTCGTACGGCGCGCTCGGTCACGGACAAGAGCTGGACGGTGCGGTCGTAGTCGTGCTGGCCGACGGCGAGGTAGAGCATCTCGACGACGGCAAGCTCGGAGTGCCGGGACGCGAGCGGGCCGTCCTGGAACGTGGTCTCCTCGGCGACGGTGACGAGGAGGTGGTCGGCGAGCTGGGCGAGGCGCGAGCGCGGCCCGGCGGTGATCGCGACGGTGCGCGCGCCGTGCTCGCGTGCGGTGGCGAGCATGTCGAGGGTCTCGTCGGTCTCGCCGGAGTACGAGACGGCAATCGCGACGTCGCGGTCGGTGAGCTGCGCGGCGGCGACGAGCCCGTCGTGGACGTCGGCGTACGTCCAGCACGCGACACCGATGCGGCTCAGCCGGAGCTCGAGCTCGCGCGCCATCACGCCACTGCCACTGACGGCGTACACGTTGACGCGGGTCGCGCCGCTGATCGCTGCCGCCGCCGCGGCGACGGCGTCGAGGTCGAGGCCGGCGAGAGTGGTGTGTACGGCGCGGGCCTGGACGGCCTCCAGCGTGCGGGCGACGTCGGCGAGCGAGTCGTTGGGGCCGATCTCGCGGCTGATGTCGGCGTTCCAGCTCCCGTACGCCGTCGCGGCCGCCTCGGTGATGACGCTGACCCGGAGTGCCGGGTAGCCGTCGAGGCCGAGTGCCCGGCAGAGGCGGGAGACAGCGCCCGTGGAGGTGCCAGCACTGGCGGCGAGGTCGTTGATCGTGCCGGCGACGGCGGAGCGCGGGTCGTCGAGGATCCGCTGGGCGGTGTGGCGGGTGGAGTCAGGGAGGTCCGGGAGGAGGAGGCGCATGCGGGTGAGGACGCCGTCAGGGGTGATCTGCTCTGTGGCGGAGGTCACAGCCATGACAAGAACTATCGCCGCTAGCGCAACTTCGCGCAAGCGCGATATGCGATATCACACGATCACGCCTGAGCCAGCTCTTGTAGACGAACACGTCGTCGCCGGCGGCGAGCGAGGTGGCCGGGTCGGTCAGTGCTTGGTGAGGCGGTCCGAGCGGCGCACGGCCCTGCTGTTGCTGAGCGCGACATGGGTGGTCGCAGGCGATGACGTCAACACCGGCGCGCTGACATCCATGTCGTCGTCGGAGGAGTCGTCAGCGAAGGAAACCTCTGGGGAGGAGCTTGCAGACGATGACTCGTCCGGTCGGCGGGCCCGCTTCCGGCTCGGCTGGGTGAGCCCGGAGTCGTCATCGCTGCCCGAGTCGTCGTCGCTGCCGGAGTCGTCATCGCTGTCGCGGCCTCGCTTCTTAGGCCCACCGCGGCCACCGATCCTGGGACACGGTCCTGTGTACGTTCGTTTGCCTGCTGCTTCGTACCCGAGCATCTCGACGTAGTCTCGCGAGCTGACCCATGCCTGATCCTGGAAATTCTCGATGGCTTTGGGTTCGGCGTGCGGCTTCAGCGTGAGGGTGTCCCCGGTGAACGAGACACAGTCGGCTGCGCTGGGAAAACTCTCCTTGAGCCTGGCGTCGGTGAACATCCGCTGGACAAGGTCGGTGCGACCATGCCGGAGGAAGCGCTGCAGCCAGATCGTCCAGTAGCCGGTTCCGATGATGGCGTACGCGACCGCGGCAGGCAGTGCCGGACTGGTGCCCGCTATCGCCGGCACCTCGGTGACCACTGCTTCAGCGGCCGCGTATGCGCTCTTGCGTGTGGCCATCCGCATGTCCGCGGCGACTTCGGTCCGGAAGGCCCCGACGTCCATGCTGTTGAAGCCCCAGAGGTTGATCGTCGCCTGGGCGCGAGAGCCCAGCGAACCATCCTCGAGACTCTTCGCCAGCGCTTGGTCGACGACGAGGCGGACGTTGCTGTTTGGGAAGAGGTCCTGACGGAAGGCATCGAGGTCGGCGTACGCGAGGACTGCTCCGTTGCTGGCGAACTGGAAGGCAGTGAAGGTGTTGATGGCGTCGGGCCACAGGTACTTTCCGAGGTCGGCAAGGGTCGCCACCTTCGCCGACTTTCGACTGTTGCAGGCACCGCACGCGACGAGGTACTGAAGCTCGAAGGTGTCGTACTTCATCGCCGTCGCGTTTCGGCCATCTTGTTGCGCCAACCGGTGCTCGACCTGAACCCCGGACGGAAGCGGCGCCTCGCAGGCGATGCAATAGGCGCCGAACGTCTTGACGAGCGTCTGCCCGTACACGGCGTAGCTCATCCCTGGGTAGCGCTTGACCGTCTGCTGCGGACGGTCGATCGGCCTCATGGGGATACCGGGGACGGTTTGCCGTCGAGCGATAGAGGGGGGACCGCCAGAGGTGATGGCGCGACGAGCGGAGCCATGCCGTGGCGCAGCATCGCGGCTGCTTCGATCACCTGGGCGTAGCCCGTGAGCTCGTCCGCACCTGCCGCGGCGGCTCTGGTGAGGAGCGCCGTCATGGCCTCGGCCTGGTCGTTCTCGAGGGTGACTCGACGTGCTTCTTGTTCCTGAAGGGTTGTCGAGTAGCTGTCGAGCGCGTTGCCCTGTCCGGTGAATGCGTCGACCAGAACACCGTCGGTCCGCATGACGGTGCGGCTCGTGGACAGGACGACGCCGGGGACCGTGAACGGCGTCGGCTGGTCGTCGACGGTCACGGTGCTCGTGTAGTTGGTGTCGACGCGGTAGTGGACGTGGGCCGGGTCGTCAGTTTCGGGCGCCTGGATCGTGCGGGTGGCAATAAGGTCGCCGGCGGACGCGCTCATCGCGCGGAGCGTCTCGATCTCGCGCCTGAGCTCGGCGCGTGCACTCACAGGATCGAGCTTGGCGGCGTGGCGGTCGATGAGGATCTCGGCCTGGTGCAGGGGGACTTCGTCGCGAGACTCCCGCAGGCCGTCGAAGTAGGCGACCTTCACGTCGGTCAGGTGGAGGACCGTGACGTACTCCTGGTTCATCTGCCGGAACACGTAGTTGAGGGTTCGGGAGAGGTTGATGTTCTCCAGGACGCGTTCGTTGTCCGCCTCCTCCCACGACTCTTCCGCGACCTCGTCTGCGGTGGTGACGGACACCTCGCGTGCCGCGGATGCCCGTGAGGTGTGCTTCTCGAGGGCGTTGCTGGTCGACTTGGCGAACGTCTCTCGGTCCGCCGCGCTGTTGCCCTTGATGCCGCCGGACACGTCGACGCTTGCGCTCCCCCAGCCCCACGTTGCGTCACCGCGCGCTTCGATGTCGGCGTGGTACTCGAAGCTGGAGGCGATGTCGCTGGTCGTCGAGTCCTCCTGCATCGCCAGGCGTTCGAACTCCGACTCCGCCTCATGGCTGGACGAGTCGAGGACCGACGAGGCCCGGGCTGAGGTGTGCGACATGCGGTGGTAGCTGCGGACCTGCATGCGGACCTTCTCCCCCGGCAGGAGCGTGAGGGTCTTCAGGGTCCGACCTGCGCCGTACCGGCCGAGGAAGCTGGTCAGGGTGTAGGTCTCGATGAACAACAGCCTCGGGCGTGGAGCAGTTGCGGTCCGCTTCGGGACCAGCCTCCACAAGTAGGTGCCCTCCGCTGTCGGATAGACGATGAGCTGGCTGCCGGAACTGGCCATCGCCGCAGCGAGGAGATGCGCGTCGACACCCTTCAGAGCCTGCTTGACCCCCTCCATCGAGACTGCGTCGATCGATCCCGCCATGAGGGGGAACGACGTCGGCGCGAGATACCCGATGGACTGCCCCGTACGGATCGCCGCCTCGAGGTCCTGCTCGGTCTGCGTCGTCCGCGCGGGCGGCTGGTAGTCGTCGCTCGTCGTGATGGACCGCATCCGAAGGTCGTTCAGAGGTGGTGAGCCCAGCGGTGCAGCCAAGGGCTGTCCGCTGCCTGGCGTCGTGGATCGCGGTGCGACACCCCTGGAGGTGTGCGGCGGACCCGGTGCCGGCGCCGGCGCGTGATCGGCGGGGAGAACAGCGAGCTCGACGACACGGCGGCCGGTGTGGACGACGTTGTCGGGCAAGGTGTGGGAGATGAAGAGCCGGTCCTGGTCTCCATCTGGCACATCAGGCTCGTCGGTGGAAGGCGGTGGCTGCGTGGACTGACCGGGTGGCGTCGTGTCGAAGATCTGAGGGATCGGTCCGAGGCTGTCGGCGGTGGTCACCAGCGGGCCGATGTTCCCGTTGGGCAGGATGGAGACCGGCTGGGTTGCTGCGGGGCCGCATCGGTTGATCCACGGCTCAGGTTGATCCACCGTCCATTCGGCCGGGGCAGAGTCGTAGTCGGCCAGCTGTGGGGTGTTCGCCGACCAGCTGACTTCGGCCTGGGTCAGCCGATGGGACCAGAACCGGCCGCCGGCGAAATCGCACGTAGCAGTGAAGCCCGTGCCGTACGTCGAGCAGAACATGACGCCGGTGACGTTCATCCCGGAGGTGGCGATGCCTGTGGGGACTCGGATCTTGAGGTCGGCGTCGAGGAATACCTCCACCACGCCGCTGTCCACGCCAATCGACACCCTGACCCATCGTTCGCTCATCGGCAGCTCGACGCCTGTGTTGAACCCGTGCCCGGGGCCATGGCCGGTGCCGTCGAAGGCTGTCTCAGCGGCGCTGACCGGCGTGGCGGTGTTGATGTCGCCGACGAACAGGGTCCAGCGAGCTGTTCCCTGCGCTGTAGCCCTGACTCCGACTGCCACGCTGGGCCAGGCAGCGAGCGTCACGGCGAGCGGGTACGCGCCGTTGACCTGGTCGAGGCCTGCTGGGCGCACCCATGCCTCGGCGGTGAGAGCGGCGAGGGGAGCCGGATGGACAACCGGCGCATCGATCATGAACCTCAGGCCAGCGGTGTTGATGGCTTCCATCGGTCGTCCTTCCGTAGCCGCTCTCTCTTCGACGCTAGGGGGAGCGCTGGCGTTTTGTCCGCGATATGTATCAACACCTCTGTGTCATCGCAGGAACCATCGCGAGCGTCGTCGGTCAGCCGATGACCTCGACCTGCGCACCGTCCGGCGCACCGCGAGCGAGACGGCCGTCCGTCGTCACCAGCGGGGCGCCGACAGCGGCTGCGCACGCGAGGTAGAACGCGTCGGCAGCCCGGGTCGACGTCCGCCATAGCCACGCAGCCGCCGCGAGGGGTTGATTCCCGAGGAGCCGGATCGGCATCGTGGCAAAGTCGTCCATCGCCTGGCGTGCGACTCGCGGCGACAGGTCGCGTCCGCGTTCCAACCGCGCGAGCGCGGAGACCACCTCGACCACCAGCAGTTCCGGCGCCACCCACATATCGTCCTTCGCGAGTCGGCGCTCAACCTGCGGCGCGCGCGTCGTACCAGCAAGCAGATCGACCACGGCGCTCGCGTCGAGGACGATCACCGCTCGGACTCACGTACGTCGTCCATCACCTGCTCGATGTCGAGCCCGAGCGGCTCCTCGGGCCGGTGGCTGGCGACGTCGTCGAGCCACGCGCGGCGTGACGGGACCGCGAGCTCAGCCCGCAGCAAGCGGATGACGAAATCGCTCATCGACAGATCCTCGGCCTCGGCACGCTCGCGCAGTGCGGCATGGAGGTCGTCCGGAAGCCGTTTGAGCTGAAGCATCGCCACGTCATGACGTTAGCATGACGCACGGCGCCAAGGAGGTCATGCGCTAGGGCGAAGCCGCCGATGGAGAACTTCCGGCCCCTCCTGTCATACGGGGAGCTCGGCCAGATCCTCAACGAGGAACCGAGCAAGCTGTACGACGCGCTGGCGCACTCGGAGGCAAGCCGCCGATCAGCCGACTGCCACCAACCTGATGGCCGGGTACAGCTAGTCGGGTCGACGAAGGCGCTCGGTACTGCGATGGCGGAGGTCGACGGCGCACCGCGCACGCCAGGTGGACGTGCAGCTCAAGAAGCGGACAGCGGACGTCGTCGCCCTGAGGTCGCTGGCGGCGGGGGACGACCGCGCCCGACGGTACGACCGAGCGACTGCAGCCGATCGCGCAACTGTCGCTGCCCGACTCCGCGGGCGTCGAGGCTGCCGCTGCCTGGACCACCTCGGCGACCGCGCTGCCCTACCCCTCTACCGGGACTCGACTGGCTGCTCGGCGGATCGCCCGCTCGCACTGAATGGATGAGGTACGTTCCCGCCATGGCCAAATACCCCAGGGTCCGGGAGCAGCACATCGCAGTATTCGGCGAGAGTGGCTCGGGTAAGACCGTCTTGGTCTCCTCGTTCTACGGTCCTGCACAGGCGGGCGCGAAATCGAACGATCTCTGGGACCTGGTGGCTGAAGACACAGGTCAAGGCAACCGGCTCCTTCAGAACTACCTCGGCATGAGGGATGACACCAAAGCACCGCTTGCCACTCGATTCGAATCCACGACCTACTACTTCTCAGTGAAGCTCAAGAGTGGCGACAACCCAGCTTCGAAGAAGCGAGCGTTCGATACGCTGCGGCTTGCCTGGCACGACTATCCGGGCGAATGGTTCGAGGAATCGCCTTCGACCGATGAGGAGGCGAATCGACGCATCGACACCTTTAGATCGCTGTTGCGCTCCGACGTCGCCCTGTTCTTGGTCGATGGCCAGAAGCTCTTGGACTACGAGGGGCATGAGGAGCGGTACCTGACGTTGCTCCTCACGAACTTTCGGCAAGGCGTACTACGGCTGAAGGAAGATCTTTTGGCCGACGAAGCTCGTCTTACAGAATTCCCCCGCATCTGGATTTTGGCGCTCTCGAAAGCGGACCTCCTCCCCGATTGGACTGTCCAGACGTTCCGTGACCTCGTGATCCGCAAGGCGAACGATGACGTCGACAGGCTGCGTGAGGCGATTCAGGGCGTGCTTGAGACCCCCGGCGCGCTGTCTATTGGCGAGGACTTCATGCTCTTATCCTCGGCCAAGTTCGAGCTATCTCCCGCCGACTCCGCGCCCGTGGAGATTAACGTGACTCAGCAGGTGGGACTCGATCTGATCCTTCCTGTAGCTTCCGTGCTTCCACTCGAGCGGCGAGTCCAGTGGAGCGAGCGCATGGAGATCCCGCGGAGGGTGCTCGACTCCTTGGCCGACGGAGCCGAGGTCTTGGCTGTCGCTCTCCTGGGTGGGAGGTTCCTGCAGGTTGACAAGTTGGTGGCCAAGGTTCCGAAGGTCGGTCCGCTCGCCAAGGTCGCTCTGCCTGCACTAGTCGCCGCGGTCAAGCTGAGCGAGACACAATTGCGTGAGATCAATTCAGCCGCGCGTGAGAAGCGCGACTACCTCACGGCAATGCTTACCCAGTTCAGGTTGGACCTCGACCAGGCCGTTACGGACAAGCTGTTCATCCGGAGCCTCAAGTGAATCTCGCCAAGGACAGCAACGGATGGCTCCTCTGGGCCACTCGGGGTCGCACGTGGGGGTTTCGATTTCTCCTGGACGGTGGTTTGGCCGATCCACTCGCGGAATATGACCGGGCATTTGCCGGCCACAACGACGAACCGGCGCTTTGTCACCGCGTTGGCACCTCCGTGGCGCTGCGGTTCCCAGATCCCGAGGGTCGGCGAGACACCGCCGGTCGCCTCATCCCGCACGAGTTCGTCGTCATCGGAGAGCACGCCGACGAGATAGCGTCTGTCGAGGATGGCCTAATGCGGATCTGGTCGCTCGTCTCTGACTTCTACGCGCGGGTCTGGGACGCCGAAGGCCCTACGTGATCCCTGCCTTTAGGCAACATTCGAGCGTTGCCGACAGCCTGCATTAGGCTCCCCATCACACACAGCACGAGCTTCGGCCCGACAGGTTCCCTCCGGCGCAACCTCCACCCGTAGCGATCTCGAGAGGATCGCCGCCTTGGCAGGTCACGTCATCACCGTGGGCAGCAAAGTCCCTGAGAACTGGAGACTCGGTAGAGACAACGGCATCTGGGCAACTCGGGCTCGACGCCCGGTTCGCGCGGGCGACGACCTCTTCTTCTGGATGTCGGGCGGCACCGGCCTCATCGCGTACGCACGCGCGACGACCGATGCTTCACCAGTCTCGTCCACCGACAAGCTTCCCTGGCCGGATCATCGCGTGAAGCCCTACGAGTACAAGTTCGGCATGGAGCTCGTGTCCGAACCGGACGAGCCGGTCGTAACGAGGTGGACCGACATGCAGTCCACGATCGGCTCAGGCGCGCTAGCGAGCAACGGCTTCATCACCGTGAAGACCGACATGGGAGTCAGCGACCTGATTGTCTACTTCACCGGTGAGGGGCACGGCGACGACACCCCGCCACTCTCCGAGCTCGACATCCCGGCCAACCTCGACACACGCGCCTGGCAGACCCGCGCGATCGCCGCCCGCCGCGGCCAGAGCGCGTTCCGCCGGCAGCTCCTCGACGCGTACGGCGGAGCGTGCGCCATCACTGGCACGCGGGTCACTGACGTGCTCGAGGCCGCCCACATCACCCCGTACCGCGGCCAACACACCAACGACGCTCGCAACGGCCTGCTGCTCCGGTCGGACGTCCACACGCTCTTCGATCTCCACCGACTCACAGTCCTCCCGACTCGTCAGGTCCGCGTCGCCCCCGCGATCGGCGGCGAGTACGCCCAGCTCAACAATCGCGAGATCGCTGTGGTGGTCGAGCAGCTTGGACCCGACACCGGGCTCCTCCGCAGGCACAACAAGGCCTGCAGCTGGCTGCGCTGACTACGCGCGATGCTTCTCCGCGTTCAGCCGCATCTTCCGCTCGGCCGCAGCCGCAAGGTCGACCCCGAGCACGTCCGCAAGTCGTACGAGATAGAGCAGCACGTCCGCCATCTCCTCTCCCGCCCGCGTCCTCAACGGCTCCTCGCCGGCGAGCGCGGCGGCTTCACCAGACGGCAGCCACTGAAACAGCTCGCACAGTTCCCCGACCTCCCCGACAAGCGCGACGATCAGCGACTTCGGATCATGAAACCGCTCCCAGCCACGCTCCGCCGTGAACTCGCGCATCGCATCCCGCAACGCCGTCAGGTCTGACATAACCGCCAGCCTCTCACGCCTGTGCCGGGATGAGTGAGTCCAATAACGCCTGCGTCTCGGGATCGGACGAGTACACGATCGTGCCCCGCATCCCGCGCGTCAGCAGGACCTTGTACGCGTTGCGGATCGCCCGATCGAACTCGCCGTACGACCCACGCTTGACCGCCGTGTCGTGGCTGGCATCGGGCTGCGCCACCCAGCGATCGGTTCGCCACACGAGGTCGGGCCCCATGATCACGCCGGAGTAGTCGTACTCGAAGCCCTGCGCGGTGTAGATGCAACCAACCTGGTCGAACCCGGCGGGATCGGTCGCCCAGAAGGGCGTCCCCGGCGCGCCTGCGTGCGACGTCTGCTTCTTGTTGTTCCACGGCTTCTGCCAGTCGCCGATCTGTACATCGGGCTCGAGGCCGCCGCCCTTGATCGGATCGCTCCACCGCCAGCAGTAGCCAGCCGCCATTCGCGCTCCGTACCCACCCGCGAGAAGAGAACGAAGATGCTCCTCCATCGGACTCGGCGCCTCTGCGAGGTCGAGCGCGAATGCCTCGTCGCCCTCCCACTCGACCGGACCGCCGGGCTCGAGCCCGAGCAGCCGCAGAACCCAGTGCTCGTACGCCCGACTCCCGCCGCAACGAAACTGGCCGTCGAGATCGACGACCCTCGTCTGCAGCCCGAGCCGCGTAGCCGCCGCTTCGATGTCGTCGACCGTGCCGATCTCGCCGGGGCGGACAACCTGGTGCTCGTCCAGCAGGAACACGGGGACCCGCGCAGCATCGATGAGCTCCTCGACCTGAGGCTTGCCCGTACGCTCGGTCGCCTTTGTATAGCGGTTCGCCGAGGTCTCACGAAGTCGGTGCGCCTCGTCGCAGATCAAGACGTCGATCCCGTTGCGCTGAGCGGTGACAAACTGGTTGAAGTACTTGAACATCCCCTTCACCCGCGGCGCCCGCGCGCCGGCGACCCGGCGGAGCGTCTGAGTGAACGCGCTCGAGCCAGTCGCATGGAGCGCAGTCATCCCCCGTCGCGACAGCTCACCGAGGAGCGAAAGGGCGATCACGCTCTTGCCGGAGCCGGGACCTCCGGAGATGACCAGCACCTCCTTGGTATTGCGCGCGTACGCTCGCTCGACGGCGCGGAGCACGAGCGAGTACGCGACCTGCTGCTCGTCGAGGAGGACGAACTGCTCACGCCGCTGCACCTCCTCGGCGGCGAGCGCCATCAGCTGCTTGCTCGGTCGTACGGCGGAGCTCAGGAGGTCGTCGGCTGCGGCGGAGCCCGACGCAGGCGAGAGCCGCGTACGGAGGTAGTCCAAAAACGCACCACGTCGCTGGCCGGTGTACATCCGCCCGTGCTCAGTCTGCGGGAGCTCCCAGAGCTCGGCGATGTCGGCGTCGGTGGCGTTGTGAAGGTATGCCACGCCAGCCAGCTGATCGTCGTTGTTCGCGAGAACCGCAGCGAAGTCGCCGAGGTGAGTGCAGTAGCGGCGGACCTGTTCGACCGGGTGAAGCCGCTCACCTGAGCCGTCGAGCTCGACGACGTCGATCGCGTCCTCGATCAGGTGAGCACGCGTCCACTGCTTGAGCTCGACGATCACGTACGACGCCGCGCCGGTGCGTGGATGTGTCCCGCAGAGAACTACGTCGGCGCGCTTGCTCGTCAGCGGGAGCTGGTACTCGACGAGCGCCTCGACCTGATCGAGCCCGGCGTCGGCGAGGTCGGTCGCGAGCACCGCCAGACTTCGCTCCCAGGACCGAACCTCTGCCGGCGGCGCGGAACGACCAAGCTGGTGGCGGTACTGCTCGACCAACGTCGGCACCAGCGAGCCGCCCTCGATCTGGGCGCGCAAGTGCGCCACCGAACCCCGAAACAACGGCACGACAAACCCCAGGAAGGCATGAGCACTTCCCGCACGGGTGGAGGCTTGTCATCGACGCGCCTGTCGGGCCGTTGCGGACTGATGGTGGTGAGGATAGCGAAACTGGCACGCAGCACACGCAACGCAACGCTGCATAGGATTGTCAGCCTGGAGCCGAGGCAATCGCTCGGCCTCACGAGACCGCAACGAATGCCTTGTTCCGCCGAACGGGAGCCAGCATGGGCGAAGAGAACCCCTTCCACGTTCCCGCGCACCCAGGAGCCAGCAGCGCGGCGGTGTCCGCGCGAATGTCGCGCGCGCTCCGGCAGGACACCAAGCCCGAGCTCTCGCTGCGGCGGGAGCTCCACGCCCGCGGCCTCCGCTACCGGGTCGCGTTTCCCGTCCCGGGGAACCGTCGCCGGAGCATCGACATCGCGTTCACCCGCATGCGACTCGCTGTGTTCGTCGACGGCTGCTTCTGGCACAACTGCCCCATTCACGGGACGTCACCGACGAGCAACAGCGGCTGGTGGAGTACCAAGCTAGGGGCCAACCAGCGCCGCGATGCCGACACCACACGGCTCCTCGAAGAGAAAGGCTGGACCGTCCTCCGATTCTGGGAGCACGAGCCGCCAGCGTCCGCCGCCGACACCGTGCTGGCGACCCTCAGTGCGCTCTAGCCGGCCCGCCTCTGGGACTCCTCCACCACGCGCTCCAACGCGTGGTCGGGACCGAGGACCTCTGGCGCGAGGACGGCATCAATCACCCGTCGGCCAGCTGCGGTCCGCTTCAGGATCGGCTCGTCACGCCTGACATGCTCACGCAGCACGTGCCACACCACCCCGACGTTGACGCCGTTGCCCAGCTGGCGGTACGTCGATGCCGCTCGCTGACCGTCGAACAGGAAGTTGTCCGGGAGCCCCTGAAGGCGTGCCGCCTCTCGAGGCGACAGCCGCCTGCGTCTCGGACCGATGATCGAGGTCTGCGTGATCGCGACCAACGCCGGGAGATGCGTCGCCCGCTTCGCCCGGATGCCCGACGGCCGCATCTGCATCACGCACTCCCACAGGGTCTGCGCCGACTGGGCCTGCCACTCGAACTTGCGCCGGGACGCGGGGAAGTCGCGAACTCCGTGACGGTCGCGCCAGGCGTCGAAGTCGCTCGCGTGGGCGGTGTAGAGGTCCGCGTTCTTCCGCAGGAAGTTCTCCTTCCAGCTTGGCGTTCCGTCGAGGATCTCGAGCGCATCAACGTGGACCCAGGCGTCCGACCAGACCGGAAAGCCGGGGAGACGCCGCATCGGCTCGCTCGTCCGCCCAGCCTCTTCCCGGCGCAGCCTCCACATCATCCGTACCCAGTCGTCCCAGGCATCGATCCAGCGGATCTCCTCGTCGGAGAGCTCGCAGCATTCGGCCTGATGGTCTGGCTCGAGCGGGAGGTCGACCTCGAGGTCCCACTCCTCTCCCCCGCGGAGCGACTCGTTGCGCACCGCCGGAAGCGGGTCGACCTCACCTAAGCCGTCCGGGTCGTGGGTCGCGGTGATGAAGACGCGCTCACGGACGTGCGGGCGTCCACCGCGCTGGCGCGGCAGCAGATGGGGTGAGAACACCGCCGGCTCGTCAGCGACGTGGTAGCCCTGCGCACGGAGCTGCTCGATGATGACCTGCCACTCGTGCCGGTGCCGTGGCCCGGCGAGATTGCGGACGTTTTCGAGCACGACTACCGGCGGGTGGTGAGCCTCGATGATCTTGAGGATGTTCCAGAACAGGGTCCCGCGTGTCTCGTCCATGCCACGCTGCGCACCGGACTTCGAGAAGGGCTGGCACGGGAAGCCCGCAGTGAGGATGTGATGCTCCGGCACGTTCATTGCGGTGTCGTTCGCGTCGACAGTGATGTCCCCCAGAGGCGAGTGGCCCCAGTTCTGCTCGTAGACCTTGGCGGCGACGCGGTCGATCTCGACCGAGTACACCGAGGCGCCACCGAATGCCTTCAGCGCAGCGGCGAAGCCCCCGATTCCGGCAAAGAGATCGACGAACGTGAAGGCAGGGTCGTTCGAGCTCATGTTCGAGGACACTACTTGATGCGTCAGACCAATCCCGGTACGACCCGCCGCCTGCGACGCAGCTCTCACGCCTGGCGCACCCCGACCGCTGACTCGGCGAGCACCGTACGTGAGATATCCGGCAACCCGACCACCGGATTCCGATCACCCCTGACTTGGGGCGGGAGGTTGACCTCGAAGCTGACCGTTGCGGCGTCGACGGCGCTCATGCTGTCGAAGTCGCTCACTTGAGGCAGCCTGAGATCGTCGCCGACGACGTCGTAGAGGCGCTCGAACGTCAGGCGGAACGGATGGCGATACCTGCTCCGCAGGCGGTCACGGGCGTGGTCGTAGCCGGTGGCGGCGTCGCCCCCGTACTGCTTGATCCGGGCCAGAAGATCCTCACCGTCCTCCGAGGGCAGGCGAGCCAGCAGGTCCTCGACGAGCTCGGGCAGCGTCATGCCTGCGCCGCTACCCGACGGCTGCCATCGGATGCCCAAGCTCAGGAGGTAGAGCGCCGTCTCCGGCTGGCCGTCGCGGGCGTGGCCGAGCGTCACTTGCAACGGGCTCTGGATGTGGTGGTGGGACGCCGCGCCGGTCGTGGTCTTGACCTCGACCCCGACCGTCCGAACCTGGAGGTCACGGTTCGACCGGAAGCTGCCGGCCCACCCGCCGACGATCTCGGCCGCGGCGGCGGACGGTGCCGCGCGGACGAGCGCGAGGAGCGCGACGAGCTCCCCGACAAGCCCGAGGAGCACCTGGTTCTGGATCTCGGCGCGGGAGATCGCGAGCGCGATGATTGGCTCCGTGGCCCGAAAGGCCCCCTCCCGATCGTCGACGAGTCCGCGCTCGAGCAGCTCGGCGGCGAGGAACGCAGCGACGGCGTCGAAGTGTGGGGCATCGGGCAGGACGATGCGCGAAGCCGCGAGCGGCTCGCCGCCCTTGGTCGTCCAGGCGTCGTGGTCGAGCTTCGCGCTCACCTGCGGGAGCACAGGCTCGAGAGGCGGCCCCGGGAGGAACAGCTCGACAGCCCCGCGCGGGTCACGTGAGACGGCGAGGCGGTGGCCCTCGTCGGCCCAGAGCAGCTCCCGGCTCGCGGCGTCACGGCTCCGCTCGAGATCGGCGATCTCGTCGCGCAGCCACTCGAACGATGCCGGTGGCGCGAACTCCGCGCTGGTGTCACTCATCGGTGCTTCTCCGTGCCTGCACGTGGTCGGGACCGCCGACGGGAATGGCGACACCCACGGCGATCGTCGCCTGGCCACCTCCGCGATCGATGACGTGGAACAGGATCAGTCCGTCGCTGCCCGGCGCCCGGGCCTCGGCCGTGGTCAGGTGGGACGGCTCGCCGAGCATCTCGTAGTCGAAGAGCTCGTCGCCCCGGATGACACCACCCGTACGGTTCCTCGAACCCCACGTCGCGACAAGGTCGTTGGTGCCTGCGAGAAGTTCCCGCCGCATCGGCCTGAGTCCCGCGAGTGGTCCGCCCGTCAACGGCTCCCCTGTTCCCGTGCGGATGCCGATCCGGAACCGCGGCTGCTGTTCCGCGCGACGGTCGAGGTCGAGCAACCGCCAGGAGACGGGGGGATCGTCCGTCGACATCATCCCAGGAACTCGGCGGTCGAGCGCTGCCGCCCAAAGCCTCAGGTACGCAGCGATGTCGTACGGAGAAGGATCGATATCTGCGATGTCGTCGCTGTCAGGCGCCCGATAGAGAGGGCTCAGAAAGTCGCCGGACGACATTTTTGCGTGACTCTCTGCCGTTGCCCAGCGTCGTTCGTCATCACTCACTCTCGCGTGGTCGGCGTAGCGCAGTCGGTCCAGCAGATCTGCGGCGGCGGCGAGGTCTAACGTCCGCTCGAGAAGGAATCCGCGGGGCACCTTCGACGCGTCTACCTTGTGCATAGGCTCCGCGCGCAGCGCGCCGACGAGCTCCAGGTTCGCCCGGTCCCCGCCGACCGGGTTCATGTGCCGTACGAAGGGGCGCGGCCCGGGCCACAGCTGGACCGCCTTCGCGCCCGCAATCTTTCCCGTCGCCCTGAACGAGTGGCCCTGGAGGACCGTGACGTCCGGGGCGCGATCGGGATCGGACGCCATCGCCTCAAGGATCTGGGTCCGAAGTGCCTCGTCGTTCTCGTCGTACTGCGCGAACAGCGCCAGCTGCTCTTGGGAGACGAAGACCCTGCACAAGTCGATGTACGGGCCGCGGTACCCGAACCACCGCTGCATCTGCATCTGGGTGTCGGCGAGCGGCTGATCGCTGGACCGGCTGAACAGCGTCGTCAGCAACCCCTCGAGCGTCAGGCCGCGTGACATGACGTTTCCCGAGACGAAGATCGTCGACAGGTTGGGCGGGGCCACCCACCCGTCGTCAGATCGGATCGGCGAGAAGTTGGGGCGGTCGTCGGCACGCTCGTCGCTGTTGATGACTGCCACGGTCGTGCCGGGGACGATCTCTTCGAGGATGAGCCGTCGGACCTCGTCCCACTCGCCGTCCTCGGGGATCCTGCGCAGCAGGTACGGGTCGGCCGCCGCGGCGACGAACTCCGACGACTCGCCGTACGACCGAAGCCACCGGAGCCATCGCTCCGGCGACAGATCCATGTCGGCGGCGATGCCGACGCTGCCCAGGGTCCGGGCACCGTCGTCGGGCGGTTCCGTCCCGCCCCGCGACCAGGCGAGTACTTCGTCGGCTACCTCGAAGTGCTCGTCCTTCCCAGCCCCTGGGTGGATGAGCATCGAGGCTGGCCTTGCGACGGCGTCGGTGACCTCTCGGCTGGACACCCCCCGGACGGTACGGCTCGTGCGTGGGCCCTTGCGGTCGGGCTCGCGCATGAGGCGAACGGCGCTCGCGACGAGGAACGCACGGATGGCCTCTGTCGTCGCTGCGTCTGGCGGGAGGTCGTCGACCGTCACACAGAGCCTTGCCGCCGCGAACCTCCGGTAGAAGATGTCTCCGCCGGTGTACCACCCGTCGAGCCCGTCGCTCACCCGGTACGAAGGGCTGCGGACCTCAACACTCCCTTCGGCACCCGGCGTGCGCAGACCGACGACGAAGTCGCGTGGTGCGAGCGGGTTGTCGGGGTTCTGCAGAAAGTTCGCCTGGGGCGTGGCCGTGTAGGCGATGTACGTCGCGTACAGGTGAGGGCTCGCCGTCTCACCGGGTCGCCGCCTCGCTTCCCACAGGTCTACGATCCGACGGGGCACCTGGCGCTGCTCGAGGACGTGCTCGACATCCTCCGTGCCGGTGTCCATCACCGACGAGTCGTCTGCCTCGTCATCGATGACGAGCAGGTGAAAGGGTCGGGTACGACGTGCGGCGGCGGGATAGACGGTCTCGTGCAGCATCTGCGCAGCGCGTTGCAGGTGCGCGACATTCTTCATCACGACCGCGATGAAAGGCCTCGACTTCGCGACGGCGCGACGCGCCTGCTGCCGGCTCACGCCGTAGACCATCGACAGGTCGATCCCCGCGTCCGAATCCATCGACCGCCGTGACGGAACGAGAACTCGTCGCTTGCTGCCATCGGGCAGCGCATCGAGCTGGGAGACCAGCCGTTCGAAGGTCTGCAGCCAGAGCGCCGAACGAGTCCCTGCGAGCACTACGACGGCGTCGACCCCAGCGTCCATGGCCTTGGCAGCGACCGCCATCATCGACGCTGTCTTGCCGGACTGGACCGCACCCATAACGAGACCGACACGCTCGCGGCTCTCGGGCCAACCGTCGTCGCCGGGCGACCCCGCACCGAAGATGCCCGTGTCGACGATGAAGTCGGCGTCGTCGGCGACGGCGCGCCTGCTCTCCTCACCGAGACCTGACGCTCGGAGACTCTGGTTGTAGGCGTCCCACCACGTCACCCGGTCGCCCGTGGACGCGCGCTCGACAGCAGTCGTCCCGAAGCGAGCGGCACCAGGCTCAGACATCGACGGTGTTCAGCCCCAAGAGCGTCCCGAGCCCCGAACTACCGAAGCGTTCGCGCAGCGCCCGGTCTGCCTCGACGCCGTCGACGCCGAGAATCTCCAGCAGGTTCTCCACCACCATGGCGATGAATCTCCACTGCTCCCTCGACTGCGTCTTCTCCGGCCTCCTCCACCCTGCGGAGCGTTCACGGATCGTTTCCGAAGCGTCCTCTGCAACCTCTTCGAGCTCGTCGTCGAGAATCAGGTAGGCGGCGCAGAAGGCGATGAGGCTCGCCACGAGCTGGAGCTCTTGCCACTTCTGGCCGGTCGCGTTCCGGAAGGGCACCCACACATCGGGATCGAGGCCGGCGTGCGCGTCGAGGCCGCGACGCAAGAGGATCATCGCCGCCGCGACGGTCTCGTCATCTCTCAGCACGTCGTGCCGGTCCTCCGAGACTCGCCTCAGGAACGAGTCGATCCAGCCCGCCGTCGACCGGCTCTCGGGCCGGCCGCCGTCGAAGAGGAGGACGGATGCGATCCACGAGAGGAGCTTCGTGCGCTTGTAGCCCGCCTTTCCGAACCCGTACGACTTGGTGAGGGTCTCTCCGGTCGACGACCACTCGTCGTCGTACGCAGCGAGGAACGGCGCGACGACCTCGACGTCGTCGGCGTCGCCGGCGGTGACGAGAAGCGCCCGCATGAGGTCGAGGTGGTGATAGAGCGCGTTGCGGATCTCTTCGGCGTTCAGGTGCTTGCCCTGCTTGTTGTACAGGCTGAACACCTCATGTATTTGCTCGTCGGTCGCGTCCTTATAGGTGATGACCGGGATCTTGTAAGTCGCCGCTTGCTCGAAGACGAACTTCACGGGACGCGGGTCTCCGACCACCGTGATGGTCTTGCTGCGGATCTCCGAGTAGTACTTCCCACGAAGCGGCTCGAGCTCGCCGCTCAGTGCCTTGACGTCACCCTTGCGGAGAGGAAAGGGGAAATAGTTCTTGCGTTCAGTCTGGGCCGTGAGGTTCTCCATCTCGTACTTGCGCCATAGCTTCTTGAAGGCCGGATAGTCCTCGGTGAAGATCGTGCGCAAATACGGCTCGCCCCACTCGTCCTTCTTCTTCTCGATCGTCTCGAGCGCGATCGGGTGCGCGCCGATAAAGCGCAGGATGGAGGTGAGCCGCTGCTTGCCGTCGACGACCTCGTAGATGACCCGGCCGTTCTCGAGGCGCTGGAGAATGATGATCGACGGCAGCGGAATCCCTCTAAGGACCGACTCGATGAGCATCTGCGCGTCCGTCGTCGGCCAGACATCCGCACGCTGGTAGGACGGAGCCAGGTCGATCTCTCCGTCGGCGGCGAACTGACCGAACTGCTGGATCGGCCATGTGTCGGCCTCCGCGCGGATCGGACCGGTGCTCGCGGACTCGTACTCCTCGGACTCCTCGACCGACTCGTCCCACGCGGTCACCCATGCGCGCGTGGCGGTCTCGAGGGTCGCATCGCCCTCAGAAACCCCCTCCATCGTGTCGAGGAACCGCTCTCTCAACTCCGTGGCGCGGTCAAGGCGCTCGGCTAACGCGGCAAGCAAGTCGGCCTCGGTCGCTCGCGAGGGGGTGCCGAGCGCATCCGCGAGCGAGGCGTCGAATTTCTCTGGACTCGACGGGTCGAGGTCGCCTGGGAGTTGCAACCAACCCTGCACAGCCCCTACCGACCCGCGCCACGAGCCGTCGTCAAAACGGACGTCGGCGGCCTCAATGTCCGGCGTCGTGACGGCGACCCCCTGGGGCGTCTCCGTCCGCTCAGTCGAACTGAGCTCGGCGATGGCCTTCGCGACGCTGCGCTGCAGGTCCTCTCGCTGCTGCTCGTCCTGATCCTCACTCATCGCTTCTCCTTCGACGTCCACCGACCGAGGCGCGGGAGGGGCTTGCATCAGAACCTCCACCATCCGAGGCCCACGCGTTGGCGACAAGCGGCGTACCGCCCCCTCCAGGAGCCGGTTCAAACCGACCAACGTGATCGTGTCACCGGCTGAGTACGCGCGCTCGTCCCACGCCACACCGAGATGGCTAGCGAGGGCGCGCCCCGTTTCGACCTTCCCTCGTATGGAGGCGACATCTGCGCCAACCGCACGGCCTAGAGCTTCGAGCGCTGAGCGCTTCTCTTTACTCCCTGGACCGAGCGGCTCGACCGGCTCGTTAGCGATGCGGTACATGCGCGCTGTCGCGACGGCCTTGGAAGCAGCGGGTTGATATTGAGCCACCTCAGAATTGTGGCGGACTTCCGCGGTTCGCGCGGGCGATCTCGCAGTTCTCCTTCCGACGAAGGCCGCGAACCCGCCGAAAGCCCCCGGCCTCGGAGTGCGTGCCGCCTAGCATGGCTGCTCAGGCAAACGCGGGACACATTTGGGAGGACCCTGGTGGGGGTCTGTCAGATGAACGGTGTAACTGGTCTCTGGCTCGACACGCCGAGCCACTTACACAGAATTTCTGACAGACCCGTATTGGGCAGTCCAAGCACCTTCTTTCCCGGTCGTTCGACGGGATCTCTCAGCGCACGGTGTCGAGGACGGCGAGGAGCTCGCGTTCCTCGTACCGGAAGTGGGACTCCATGATCGCGGCGATCACGTCCAGATGACTTTCGAGCGTGTTCGGAGGCAGGCCCTTCTCGGCAGCAACCTGCAGCATCGCGAGGAGGTGGGCGATCATCCCATGGTCCTGTTCCAACTTCAGCAGTGTCGGCGCCAGCTCTGGGTGGGTGGCAGCGATGGCGGGGAACACCTGCTGGTCCTCACCCTCGTGGTGGTCAGTCAGTGCCGTGCAGAAGCCGTGGCAAAGAGCAGGAGGTCGCGTGTGGCTGCCACTGTCGCGTCGCCCGATATCGCGGCGTCCAGCGTCACGTGAAGTGCTTCTCGGAGCCGCTCGTGTACAACTCTGAGTTCGTTGCTCCAGGCGATGATCCTGGTCTTGTCGCCCTCAGTCATGAGAGGGCGAAGGATACGACGCCATCATCGTCGTGCTCCTTCGGTCTGACGCCTCGATGCTTGGCACTGCCTGCCACCGGCACTCGACGCGGCCGCCATGTTATCCGACAATCCCTCTGGAAGACGACTCACCGGCGCTCTTGTTGGCGGACGTGGGTTGTCGGACCAGCCCAGCGCCAGAACGTGAGAAGGGGCGGTCCCAATCGGGACCGCCCCACTCAGTCAGTCAGTATCAGCTGCAACCGCTCGTCGCTCCGCAGCCTTCGCACACGTGGCACGAGCCAGCCGGCCGCATCTTCGTCCCGCAGGTGAAGCACAGCGGTGCGTCGACCTCGGTCCCGGAGATGACCTGCAACAGCTCCGCGCTGGTGTGCGCCTGCTTCGGTGCCGGTCGTGCGGCCTCGGCGACGATCTCCGCGTCGGCGGCGTCTACTTGGGCCTCGCGCTCGAGCTCGGCGACGGCGTTGGTTTCGACTCGCTCCGCTCGCTCAACCGGCGGCTGGCTCGACTTCAGGCTCTCCGACTCCGAGACTTCCTCCTCGACCGGCGCGTAACTCCCGGTGTCGAGCTGGCGCTGGCGCTCGTCGGCCGAGTGGATGCCCATCTGCGAGCGCACCTCGAACGGGAGGTAGTCCAGCGCGAGCCTGCGGAAGATGTAGTCCATGATCGACTGCGCCATCCGCACATCCGGGTCGTCGGTCAGACCGGCCGGCTCGAACTTGAGGTTGGTGAACTTCTGGACGTAGGTCTCGAGCGGCACGCCGTACTGGAGTCCGATCGACACCGCGATCGAGAACGCGTCCATCACGCCGGCGAGCGTCGAGCCCTGCTTGCCGAGCTTGAGGAACACCTCGCCGAGGCCGTCGTCCGGGTAGGAGCCCGAGGTCATGTAGCCCTCGGCACCGCCGACCGTGAACGACGTCGTCAGCGACGGGCGCGTCTTGGGGAGACGCTTGCGGATGGGCTTCTCGACGATGACGGTCTTGACGGTTTCGACCGGGTCTCGATCGACTTCGTCGCCTCGACCAGCAACATTCGAGTCGACGCCCTTGTTCTCGCCCTTGCCGGTGCTCAGGGGCTGGCCGACCTTGCAGTTGTCGCGGTAGACCGCGAGCGCCTTCAGGCCGAGCTTCCAACCCTGGAAGTAGATGTCGCCGATCTCCTCGACGGTCGCCGTCTCCGGCATGTTGACCGTCTTCGAGATCGCGCCCGACAGGAACGGCTGAGCCGCGGCCATCATCCGGACGTGGCCCATCGGCTTGATGGACCGCTCCCCCATCGCGCAGTCGAAGACCTCGTAGTGCTCGGTCTTGAGGCCCGGCGCGTCGATGACGTGACCGTGCTCTGCGATGTACTCGACGATCGCCTCGATCGTCTCGTTGGTGTAGCCGAGCTTCTTCAGCGCGACCGGGATCGTCTGGTTGACGATCTGCATCGATCCGCCGCCGACGAGCTTCTTGAACTTGACCAGCGAGAAGTCCGGCTCGATGCCGGTCGTGTCGCAGTCCATCATGAAGCCGATCGTGCCGGTCGGAGCCAGCACCGACGCCTGCGCGTTGCGCCAGCCCTGCTTCGTACCGATCTCGATGCCCTTGGCCCACTGCTTCGTGGCCTCACGGTGCACGGCGATGTCCATCGCGTGCATCGTGCGGACCGCGTCGTTGGCGGCCTGGTGCTTGCGCATCACGCGAGCGTGCGGCTCGGCGTTCTGCTGGAAGCCCTCGTACGGGCCGACGATGCCTGCGAGCTCCGCCGAGCGACGGTACGAGGTGCCCGTCATCAGCGAGGTGATCGCGGCAGCGAGCGCGCGGCCGCCGTCGGAGTCGTACGCGAGACCCGACGCCATGAGCAGCGCGCCGAGGTTGGCGTAACCGATGCCGAGCTGACGGAACTTGCGCGTCGTGTCACCGATCGCCTCGGTCGGGAAGTCGGCGAACGTGATCGAGATGTCCATCGCGGTGATGATCAGCTCGACGGACTTCACGAAGCGCTCGACGTCGAACGAGCCGTCGTCCTGGAGGAACTTCAGCAGGTTGAGCGAAGCCAGGTTGCACGACGAGTTGTCGAGGTGCATGTACTCCGAGCACGGGTTCGAGGCCGTGATGCGACCCGTCTCCGGCGTGGTGTGCCAGTCGTTGATCGTCGAGTCGTACTGGATGCCCGGGTCCGCACACTCCCACGCGGCCTGCGCGATGTCCTTGAAGAGCTTCTTGGCGTCGATGGTCTCGATGACCTCGCCCGTCGTACGAGCACGCAGCCCGAACGCAGCCCCCTCCTCGACCGCCTGCATGAACTCGTCGGTCACGCGGACCGAGTTGTTGGCGTTCTGGTACTGGACGGACGAGATGTCGTGCCCGCCGAGGTCCATGTCGAAGCCGGCGTCACGGAGGACGCGGATCTTGTCCTCCTCGCGTGCCTTCGTCTGCACGAACTCCTCGATGTCGGGGTGGTCGACGTCGAGCACGACCATCTTGGCCGCGCGACGCGTCGCGCCGCCCGACTTGATCGTCCCCGCGGACGCGTCGGCGCCGCGCATGAACGACACGGGACCCGACGCCGTACCGCCCGAGGAGTGCAGCAGCTCCTTGCTCGAGCGGATGCGGGACAGGTTGAGGCCGGCGCCCGAGCCGCCCTTGAAGATCAGACCCTCTTCCTTGTACCAGTTGAGGATCGAGTCCATCGAGTCGTCGACCGCGAGGATGAAACAGGCGCTGACCTGCTGCGGGCTCGACGTGCCGACGTTGAACCAGACCGGGCTGTTGAAGCTGAAGACCTGGTGGAGAAGCATGTAGGTGAGCTCGTGCTCGAAGAGCTCGGCGTCGGCGTCGGTCGCGAAGTAGCCGTTGTCCTTGCCGGCCTTCACGTACGTCAGGACGACGCGGTCGAGGAGCTGCTTGAGCGACTGCTCACGCTGGTCGGTGCCGACGGCGCCACGGAAGTACTTCGTGGTGACGATCGTCGACGCGTTGACGCTCCAGAAGTCGGGGAACTCCACCCCGCGCTGCTCGAAGACCGTGGCACCGGTCTTCCAGTTGGTCTGCACGACATCGCGACGCTCCCACGTCACGCCGTCATACGGGTGCACACCCTCGGTGGTGTAGACCCGATCGATCGTCAGGCCCTTGCCACCGGCGCGCTTCGTCGTCTTGCGCCCCCGCGCAGCCCCGCTCGGTCCGCTGACCGTCTCCGTCATCTGCTGTGCCCCTTCTCCCCGTGTCGTTCCCCGAAAAAACCTGCTCGCTGGTTGAGCGAGCTTCCCCCGCTGGTTGAGCGAGCGAAGCGAGTCGAAACCCGCTGTCGTGTCGTGCTAGGCGCGGTCGATCTCCTTGACGAGCTCGCAGTCGGCGTCAGCCGCCATGAGCACTGCGATCTCGTCGGCGAAGTCCGCCACGTCGGTGAAGTTCTTGTAGACGCTGGCGAATCGCAGGTACGCGACCTTGTCCAGCGCCTTCAGCGGCTCGAGGACGGCGAGCCCCACCTCGTGCGAGCTCACCTCCGCTCCCCCGGCCGCCCGCAGCGCGTGCTCAACCTGCTGGCCGAGTCGCGCGAGATCGTCCTCGTCCACCGGGCGTCCCTTGCATGCCTTGCGGACGCCACTCACGGCCTTGTCCCGCGAGAACGGCTCCGTCGCGCCAGAGCGCTTGCAGACCGTGAGCTGGATCTGCTCGACGGTCGTGAAGCGCTTGTTGCACTCGGTGCAGCTCCGGCGCCGGCGGATCGCTCCCCCGTCGTCGGCGACGCGGCTGTCGAGGACCCGGGTGTCGGTGTGCCGGCAGTACGGGCAGTGCATCCGTTTCCCCTCCTCCGCTGGTTGAGCGAGTTTCGCTGGTTGAGCGAGCTTGCGAGTCGAAACCCTGTGGACTGAATGTGGAGAACCCGGTGATTCCTGTGGGTTCGCCCACGCCCCGTGTGGACTAGATGTGGATAACTACATCCGTGTAAGTACTAGATGTAGTGGCAACCGTACGCGCCTGCCCCAAGCCATGCAACTTATCTTCACCTCTCGGACTGACATTTCTGTCGTCGCAGGTCAGAGGCTGTTTTCGGGCCGCGACACGGCGTGTCGGGGGTCTCGATCGACTTCGTCGCCTCGACCAGCGGGGGACGTCGCCTCGACCAGCGGGGGGACGTCGCCTCGACCAGCGCGGGGGGCGTCGCCTCGACCATCACTGATCAGCTGCGGTGGCGGGGATCTACGGGATGCTCGTGCCGCATCCCGCGGACGATCATCACGACGTCGACCGCAGCAAGCAGCGCGATGGCTGCGGCGACCACCCCGAGCACGGACGCCGCCGCGGTCATGCCTGGCGTCAGGAGGACCCAGAGTGCGATCGCCGCGAAGACGACGAGCCCGCCGAGTGCCAGCGCCAGCCGCAATCCGTACGCACTGAGCGCAGTCTTCGGCTCGGTGCCGGTGTGTCGCAGGCGAGGGCCGATGTGAGAACGGGATTGGGCCATGGCGCACCTCCTTCAGGTGTCTTCAGTACAACGTCCAGAATGCCCCGATCCATCCCATTTACACCCGTTCTGCGCATACCGAATTTGTGCTCTGACCTGCGGAGATGCGTCTGTCGGTGCCCTGCTCGAGCGGTGTTTGGGAGTTGTCCACAGGCGGCTGATCGGCGGCAGCGGCGGGGCCGTTCGCGCCACTACCTTCGCTGTGACGAGGAGGTGGGATGACGGTTCTGTTCACGGACTACCCGGCGCGGCCGGAGGACGTCGTACGGTCAGCCGAGACGCTGACTGCTCGTTCCGGCGAGGTGCGAGAGGTGGCTCGCGAGGCAGCGGCAGGGGTACGCCGCGCGCGTACCGTCACTGCTGGCAGCCTGCCCGAGCTCATCGACGCACTCGCGTCACCGCCCGCAGCGATCGGCGACGGGCTCCACGAGGCCGGCACCTTCGCGTCGTCGGTGCTGCACGCGTGGGCGCTCGCCGTCGCCCTGTACGACGGTGGCTGCGCGGTGCTCAACGAGGAGTTCGCGATCGCGACGGCGCGAGGGTTCGGGGTGCCCGAGCCGCGGTCGGGTGAGGCTGCCGATCCCGCCGCCTATCCGGCGTACGACGCCGCACTGGCGTCTGCGCGCGCCGCGACGGTCGCGCGGCTGCACGCGAAGCACGCGCATCTCGAGGCGGCGCTGGACGGCACCGCCCGCAAGCTCGCGTCGCTGCTCGATCAGGGGCCGTCCGCGGACGGGTGGAGGGCGCTCGGATCCCTCGGGCCGGTGCCGTCGCAATACGCGCCGCCTGCCGCGCCGCGGCCCACGCGCGGCGGTGACGATCCAGCGGTCACCGCGCTGACGCTGCTTCTTGGCGATCCACGAGTCTGCATCGGCGATGACGCCAACATCCCCGAGTGCGTGCTCGAGCTCGCCGCCCTCGTCGGACCGCTCAAAGCGCTGAAGATCAAGAAGGCGCTGAAGGCCCTCGACGAGCTGGACGACGCCAAGGACACGAAGAGCGCCGCCGAAGCCGCAGCGCGCCGAGCCGACCATCTGCGCAAGAATCCTCCGGAAGTCGTCAAGGTCGGCAACGTCAAGCTGCCCGGCGTGCCGAAGGGCGTGGTCGGAGAACTGGCTGAGAACGGCAAGGGGATGCGCTACAAGATCCCACCCGGCACTCCCGAGCTCGACAAGGGTGTCGACGAGATCCGCATCATGGATCCAACTGCTAGCGGAAAGCACACCTACCCAAACGGCTATGTCGTCTACATGCGTGGCAAGCAAGCCGTCAATCCCATCACCGGCGAAACGATCTCGAAGAAGGACCCGCTGTGGCACATCCCTTTGCAGTAGGAATCTCCGTCACCTCCGCGCTCGAGAATCTCGTACGACCCGACGTGCGCCCGCCGTCGCTCGCGCCCAATCCCGAGATGGACCCTCTCGTTCTAGAGGACGCACTCGTTGAGGGCCAGCTGCTTGACGTCCGGTTCGACGCGATGCGAAAGACCATCGGCGCTCTGTTCGATTTCAAGGGCGGGCTGCAATTGCGCGAAGGAAACACCGCCGTTCTCGTCGCCGTCGGTGTTGAGAACTTCGAGTGGAACTCGGGTGAGCCAAGTTCTGTACCAACGGTGTGGCCGGTTATGGGGTCGCGGCCCCACACGTCCGGGCACAGATGGGCGATCGACCTTAGCTTGCTGGGCAACGGCGGCCTTGGCATCGTCGCTCAGCGCGCTCACTTCTACGGTGTCGACGTACCTGGCATGGATGATGCGCAGCCGGTCCTCGACGAGGCCGACGATGCAACGGTCCGTACGGGGTTCGTCTCCTGGCATTCGCCCTTCACCCTCGTCAATGCCACCAGCTTCGAGGGCACGTTGTAGCCACTAAGCCAGCGCGCGCACCGCGGTCGCCCAGAGCATCCACACCGCTCCCCCGGCGCACGCGGCTGTCGCGAGCCAGAACGACCCGAGCCACACCGACGCCGGCACACGCGTCAGGGTCTCGAGCGCGACCGCGTCGGACTCGCCGCGGCTTCGATGCCACTGGCGGCTGCGCCACGTGTCGATGACCGCCCGGAACCCGCCGAGCACGAGGAACGCGCCGACGCCGACCGCCGTACCGCTCTGAACCACCTCGCTCCCCCACCACCACAACGCGGCCGACGCGGCGACGCACGCGAGCAGCACGAGCACGGTGAACGCGGAGCGCGCCCACAGCAGGCACACCGCAAACACGATCGCGAGGACGAACAGCGCTGGCGCCGCCCAGCCCTGTACGGCGACGAGCACCGCGATCAGTCCCGCGACCGCCGGTGCCGGGTATCCCGCCCACGCGCACACCACCATCCCGAACCCGCTCGACTTGCCGCGCGTGTGGGTGACGCCGGACGCGTCGAGCCGCACGCGCAGCGCCGTCAGCTTTCGCCCCGCGAACACTCCGCCAAGTGCGTGCCCGAGCTCGTGCGCGACGGTCACGACCACGCTCGTACGGCGCCACTGCGGGTCGACCACCATCGCGACCGCGGCGGCGACGGCGAACGCCCACACCACGACGTCGGTCGTCGTGAACGCGGCGGGATCGGTCGTCGCAAGGCGCGAGATGACGTCGTCGGTGGTCACCTCAGAAGCGTAGGTGGTGAGGGTTGGTCTCGATCGCTTCGCGCCTCGACCAGCGACGGCTAGGGCCGGGCCTCGAGCTCGGCGAGGCGGCGCTTGGGTGCGATCAGCCGGTACGAGGCGTCGACCAGCTCGCCGACCTCGTCCCAGTCCACACCGGCGTCCGCAAGGTCGAGGGCGCGCCACCCGAACGGTCCGTAGTACGCCGGCACGAAGAACCGCGGATCATCGTCGATCGCCTGCATCTCCGACTCGTCGATCTTGACGATCAAGGCGCTACCGACACGCCGGTGGTCGCCGGGGCTCAGCTTCTCGGAACCCCCGAACGCGGCGAAGATCTTGCCGCACCGAAACGTCGGGCGCCCGTGCGAGACGCGCTCTTCCGCTCCGGGGAACGCGAGGCAGATCGCGCGAAGCTCCGCCAGGCCGGGGTCGTCGTCGCTGTACATCACCGGGTGCGCCATGAGGAGAGTCAACCAGGAGTCGGGGACAGCGTCGGGGATCGTGGTACGGCGTACGCGTACGCCGTACCAGAGTCCGTGGCGCCGCCCTATCCACAACCCCGCTCCCGACCCTTCCGTCGTGAACCGCAGTGGCACTACGTTTCTCGCCATGACGTACGCCCGGGCGGCCCTCGCCGGACTGGTCCTGCTCGCCGTCGCCGCGTGCTCTGGGGGCGATCCCGCCGATGGAGAACCGACAACCACCGGTACGCCGAGCGCATCGCCGTCGCCCACGCCCACGCTCGCTCCCCCGACGATCCCACCCGAGGCATCCGACTGGGGTGCGGAGGGCGCCGCAGCCTTCGTCGAGTACTGGTACGCCGCCCAGCGCTACTCGGCCGTGACCGGCGATGTTTCAGTCTTGACGGACGTCACCGATCCGGAATGCCGAGGCTGCGCGGAACTCGCAGAGAACTACTCAGCAATCCATCAGGCCGGCGGCTACTACGAAGACCTACCGTGGAGCCCGACCGTCACCGCGTCCGTGGCCGAGCGCGACTATTTCGCGGTCCTTGTTGACGTGGATAGCCCACGCTATCGCTACCGCAAGGTATCCGACGGCCCCTTCTACGTCGTTAAGGCCCAACGGCGCAAGCACCTCATTCGCGTGCGATCTGCGGGCGATGGCTGGAGGGTTCTGCTGCTATCGAACCAGGACAGCGAGCGATCGTGATCACTGCACTCGCACTTACCGTTGCCGTGTTTCTCACTGCGCCCGATATCGACGTGAACGAAGACGACGGTAGTGACTCGGTCTATACCCACGGCCAAGAAGACATTCCCGGTAATGCACCTCCGTCGTCTGGCGACGCTCCAACCAGCTCGTCCACTGAATACGCCTGGCGGCCAATGTGCACGCAGGAGACAGGGACGGACACGACGTGCAACCGGACCTACAACTGCCCGCCTGGCGAGGCGATGTGGATGTTGTACTCGCGGCCGCCGGGAGGCACATGGACCGTCGTGCGCTCAGAGTGTCGTGGCGGCGACCCCGAGGCGTCGGTCCCGACCGTGACGGCCGGGGACGTCCTACGGGAGGTGCGGCGCCTCCCGCTACCGAAGGCGACGCTCAGCCTCCAGCCCGCCGGCCGCACGCTGGTGAACCTCGACACAGTCTTCTCGACGACTCGCCCCACGTTCGACCGCACGGTCACGATCCTCGGCCAGAGCGTCCACATCACCGCGGAGGCGACCCGCTACACCTGGCGCCACGGCGACGGCACCAGGCAGACCACGTCCGGCCCCGGCCGCCCCTACCCCGCGTTGGACATCACCCACCGCTACACCCGTGCCGGCAAGACCCACCACCCGAGCGTCGACGTCACCTTCACCATCACCTACTCCGTCGACGACGGCCCCGCCCAGACCCTCGACGAGACGATCACCACCGACGGCCTCAGCGAGACGCTCACCACCCACGAAGCCGTACCCGTCCTCACCGGATAGCGGTCAGTCGCCCTTCGTACGCCGACGCGTCACGCCCGAGACCGCGAGCGAGACCACCGTCACGAGATACACCTGGCCGATCAGCGCCTCGAACGCCGCGACCATCTTGCCCACGTCACCCGCAGGCGTGAGGTCTCCGTAGCCGGTCGTCGTGATGGTGATGAAGCTGAAGTAGAAGTAGTCGACGGCGTCGTGGCTCCCGTCCGCCTCGGCGAAGAATCCGTTGCCCCACACACCGAGCATCGAGTACGCCCCGGCGAACGCGATCCCCAGCAGCACGAAGACAGCGATCACCCCGAGCACGATGTGCACGTCGAGCGCCGGGTCCCGGATCAGGTGCGCCCCGATCGTCGCGATCGTCGCGAGGCACAGCACGATGACGATGCCCGAGTAGACGAGGGCGGCCGCATCCGCTTCCGCCACCTGCGCGGCGGCGGACGTCACGACCGAGATCGCGACGAGGACGGCCGAGACGCCGATCACGCTGCGCCGTGCTCCCGACGTCCGCTGCGCGAAGAGCAGCACAGCGCCGAGCAGTGCGGTCACGAGCGGACGTAGCGCAGTGACGTCGATCGGCACGAGCAGGAGCACGACGGAGAGCAGGACGAGCAGCAACCCGTACCGGTCCTGCCGCGGCGTACGGCGCTTGCGCGAATCGGTGTCCACGAACGGGAGCCTAGGGCTTCCGCACCCTGAACGCCTTCTTGTTGGCGGCGCCGTACCCCTTGCTTGCGCACCTTGGCACGCTTGACCTTGTACGACCGCTTGCCGGCCGCGAGATTCTTCACCAGCAGCGTCCAGCTCGCCCGGCACCTTCAGTGCGGGGTTCCTACTTCACGACAGTGATCGGCACGGACACTGCGGGACCGTACCCCTTGCGGTTGCGCGCCTTGACGAGGATGGTCACCGTGCCCGCCGGTAGGCCGCGCCGCGTCAGTGCGTACGACCTGCGGCCCGCCTTCAGCCGGACGACACGCACCACACGGTCACCGCGCTTGACGACGATCTGGAACCTGGTGACCGCGGCGCCGCCATCGGCTGCAGGCGCCCGCCACCGGACCACACGCCGCGCAGCTGTCGAGGCCCCGGACACGGATGCAGACCGCACCGCCCACGGCCGTGTCACGGGCAGGAGCCTCGGATAGATGCGCACACTGCGGAGGTCGCCCGCCGCCACCTTGCCGGTGCTGCTCACCGAGAGGCCGCCGGGGGTGGCGCCCCATCGGTAGCCGAGCAGGAACAGGGGGGCGAGATACGCGCGGGCGTCGGCTGGCAGCACTCGGACCTCCCCGTCGTACGCGGCGAGATACACACGGCCAGCACGGTCGAAGGCGATCTTCTGCGGGTCGAACGCCGGTGGCGACAGCTCAGGCGTGGCGTTCCCGGTAGCCCCCGGTGCGAACACCCTCGCGCGCTCCCCGTCGGGGAACGCGGCCCAGATCCGGCCGTCGACATTCAGGTTGACGTCCACGGCATGCTGGAGGCCGGTCTTGTCGCCCCGGAGATGCTGCAGTGGGGTCGCTGCGCCCTTCGCGGTCCGGCGGAACACCTTCACCCCGTCGGTTCCGACGACCAGCAGCTTGTTGCCGTGCACTCTGACCGTGCCGGGCATCGCTGCTGTCCCGAGCTTCATGCCGAGGCGGAGGACACGGATCGGTCGCACGTTGCCGCGCGCTTTCTTGCCGAACACGAGGACGCGTGAACCGCTGCCGACGTACAGGCGACCGTCTGCGTCGCGGGCGATGCCGGTGGGGCGTGCGAGCCCCGTGCGACGGCCCGCGATGCGGTAGATCGGTCGAGACGTACGACGGGCATTGGCGCCGTACACCAGAACCTGGGCGCGCTTGTCGTGGAGGACGAACAGGCGCCCCGACGAGGTGAGATGGATGTGCTGCGGATTCTGGACCCCAGCAGGCCGCACGGTGCGTTCAGGTCGCACCTCGACCGGGTCTGCCGCACCAGCCGCAGCGGCCGGCACGGCGACGAGCGCCCCTCCGACCAGAGCGGTACAGGTGACGGCGATGGCGCCGGCGAGATGGCGCATGGTCCTGGTCCTGTTCAGTGCTCTGTTCGTCATCCCGGCCATGTTTCTCCCTCGATGGGTGCATTGCACCTCTTTTTGCACCACGCTGTGTTCGGCGCGAAGGCTCGGCCTACTTGCGAACTCTGAACGCCTTCTTCGCGTTCTTCCCGTACCCCTTGCTGTTCTTCGCCTTGACGAGGACGACGTGCTTGCCGTTGCGCAGCTTGGCGCGCTTGACCTTGTACGACCGCTTCCCGGCCGCGAGGTTCTTCACCAGCAGCGTCCGGCTGCCCTTCTTGATCACCAGCCGATACCCGGTGATCTTCACGCCGCCGTTGCTCGCCGGCACCCGCCAACGGATCGTCCGCTTCTTCGCCGCCCGCGCACCCGCGACCTTCAGCGCCCGCGGCTTGCCCGGCACCTTCACCGCCGGCTTCGGCGGCGCAGGCGGTGCGAACAGCGCCCTGTACTCGGCCCACGCGTCCGACCCCTGTGCGAGCGAGACGAAGATGCGATTGTCCCGTCCGACCGTGATGCCCGTGGGACCGGTGAGCTGGGCCGCGACCCCCGAGAGGGTCCGCAGCGGAGCGACGTTGCCGTTGACCTGCCCGCTGAACACCAGCAGCACGTCAGCCGGATAGACCGTCGCGTAGAGGCGCCCCTGCCGGTCGAACGCCAGCCCCTCCGGATAGTTTCCGGCCGGAATCCCCGTGTTGCTTCCCTGCACGTCGCGCAGCGGCGCGGCTGCCCCGTTCGCCTGCGGCCCGTACGCCAGCAGACGTCCGGCGCCTCCCGTCCAGGTGACACCGTCGGACGCGACGGCGATCGGATATCCCGACGGAACGCCGGTGACGGTCCGTTGGATCGCACCCGTCGGCCCGTAGACCTTGATCTCGCTCGGCTTGCGGACGTACAGCTGGTCGGTCGCGGACACGTCGATCCCGCGGACGTCGCCGGCGCCGGTCGGGATCGTCTGCACCGGCGGATCGGCGTCCTTCGCCCCGGGTGCGAACACACGGACCGTGCCGTCAGAGCACCCGACGAACAGGTACCCGTTAGCGTCGATGTCCAGCCCGTACGGCGACACGAGCCCCGGCGTGCCGACGAGGGTACGCAGTGGTGCGGCAGCGCCGTTCGCGTTCGGCGCGTAGACCTTCACGCTGTTCGAGGACAGGTCTGCGACGTACACGTTGCCCGCGGCGTCACGCGCGATGCCTTCGGGTGTCGAGAGCCCAGTCACTCGCCGGACCGGTGCGACGTTGACGTTGTCCGCGGACGCAGGCGTCGCGGCAACGAGCGTGCCCCCGACGAGCGCAGCGGAGGCGAGCAGGCCGATCGCGTGGATCGTTCGGTTCATGGCAGTACCCCCTGCCGTCCACGGTGCCGTAGCCCAGTGCTGCAACGGGCGTACTTTGCACGGTCAGCGCACGAGTCGGGGCCGGCTCCCGAGAGCCGACCCCGACCGATCTCGTACGACCCGAGCCGTACGCCCTTACTTGCGGACCCGGAACGCCTTCTTCGCGTTCTTGCCGAACCCCTGGCTGTTCTTCGCCTTGATGAAGACGACGTTCTTGCCGTTGCGCAGCTTGGCGCGCTTGACCTTGAACGACCGCTTCCCAGGACCGAAGTTCTTCTTGACCAGGACCTTGCTGCCCTTCTTGATCACCAGCCGGTAGCCCGTGATCTGCGCGCCGCCGTTGTCAGCCGGCGCCTTCCAGGTGATGGTGCGCTTCTTCGCCCGCTTCTTGCCCTTCACCTTCAGCGCCCGCGGCTTGCTGGGCGCCTTGACGAACAGCGTCGCGAACTCCAGGACCGACTGGGCCCCGAAGTTCGCCACCGTCAGGCGGCCACTGCCGGACACGGCGATGTGGGACGGGTCGTTCAGCTGGGACGCCGGACCACCCAGCACCTTCAGCGGAGCGACGTTGTCCTGCGCGTCGGCAGCGAACACGACCGCGGTGCTGACGACGTTGAAGTTCGTCGCGTAGATGCGGCCCGCGGCGTCCGTCCCCAGGCCGACGACCGGAGCGGTGAGCCCGGTCTTGGCGCCGGAGATCGTCCTCAGCGGGATCGCAGCCCCGTTGGCGTTCGGTGCGTACGCCCGCAGTGCCGCGCCGGCGTCAGCCCAGGTCGTACCGTTCTGCGCGACATGGACCCCGTTGCCGTTCGGCAGGCCCGTGATCTGGCGGGTGGTCGGGGCAGGGTTGCCTGCCGCGGCCGGAGAGTAGACGTTCACCGTCGTCGACTTCCGGACGAAGATGCTTCCCGTCGGACCGACGTCGAGGCCGAGTGCGGCACCCGCGCCCGTCCCGAAGGTCTTCACCGGCGGATCGCCGAGGTCGGCGGTCGGTGCGAACACCGAGACCAGACCGTTGCCGTTGGCTACGTACGTGAACCCGTTCGAGTCCACGTCCACACCACGAGGACTGTTGACCCCGCTGTTCATCGTGCGGGTGGGTGCAGCGGCGCCGTTGGCCCCCGCTGCATAGACGACGACATTGTTCTGACTGAAGTTCGATACGTAGATGCGACCGGCAGCGTCTTTCGCGAGGCCGAACGGACTCGTGGTTGCACCCGTGATCTTGCGTGCAGGTGCCACATCGACATCGTCGGCGGACGCCGGCGGCGCTCCGACGAGGACGCCGGCAACAAGTGCGCTCACGGCAACGGTGCCTACGGCGCGAATGGTTCTCTTCATGGAAATCTCCCCCTTCGGACTCAACCGTGCGCGCGCCGGGGGTCACGGCTTGTCCGATTTGTCTGGCACGAGAACGCCGTACGAGCGCGTTCGCCACGCGGGGTTGACAGCGCCGGAGATCCGCTGCACTCTAGAACCATCACGTTATACAATAGATTGGTTATGGACGATGACGGACGACGAGCTCGATCTCGTGTTCGGGGCCCTCGCGGACCCGACGAGGCGCGCGATCCTGGCCAGGCTGGCCCAGGGCGACGCCAGCGTCAACGAGCTCACCGGCCTCTTCGCGATGTCGCAGCCGGCGGTGTCACGACACCTCAAGGTCCTCGAGCGCGCGGGGCTCGTGTCCCGCTCGCAGCAGGGCACGATGCGGCTCAGCCACCTCGAGGCCGGAGCCCTGAGGGAAGCCACCGACTGGCTCGCGGACTACCGCGCGTACTGGGAGGCCAGCTACGCCCGGCTCGACGCTCTGCTCGCAGACATCGACCCGTCCGGTCCACCCGACCCGTCCTGACCCGATCACCGAGCTCCCGAGGGGGAACCATGTCCGACCTCAAGGTCACCGCAACACCCGGCACGAGCACCATCGAGATCAGCCGCACCTTCGCCACCACGCCCGAGCGGCTCTTCCACGCCAACGTCGACGACGAGTGGCAGAAGAAGTGGCTCGGTCCTGACATCTACAAGACCGAGGTCCCCATCAACGAGGTCCGCGACGGCGGCCGCTGGCGCTGGACCCAGCGCGACGACGACGGCAACACGCACGGCTTCCGTGGCGTCTACCACGGCGACCCGTCGGTGGAGAACGGCATCACGCGCACCTTCGAGTACGAGGGCGTGCCCGGCCACGTCTCCCTGGAGACGCTCCGCTTCACCGACCTCGGCAACGGCACGACGCGCATCGACGTCACCAGCGCGTTCGCGTCCGTCGAGGACCGTGACGGCATGGTGCAGTCCGGGATGGAGGGCGGCATGGAGGAGGGGTTCGTCCGCCTCGACAAGCTGCTCGCCGACTCGTGACGTCGCAGCCTGACGACACTGCCTGACCGCTGCCGCCGCAGCCTGTCCGCCCGCCCGCCGAATAGGCTGGCGGGCGTGGCAGCATTCGCATCCGACAACTACGCCCCCGCCCATCCGGCGATCCTCGACGCCGTGGCCGCGGCCAACACCGGGCATGCCGTCTCGTATGGCGACGACCGCTGGACCGCGCACCTCGGCGAGGTCGTACGGCACCACTTCGGCGACCAGGCCCAGGCGTACCCGGTGTTCAACGGCACCGGCGCCAACGTCGTCTCCCTCGGCGCGCTGCTTCCCCGCTGGGGATCGGCGATCGTCAGTGACGTCGCCCACCTGAACACCGACGAGAACGCCGCCCCTGAGCGAGTCGCCGGCATCAAGCTGCTCCCGGTCGACGCACCGGACGGCAAGCTGACGACGGCCGCCCTCGACCGGTACGCCGCGAACCTCGGCGACCCGCACCGCGCTCAGGCGCTCGCGGTGTCGCTGACGCAGTCGACCGAGCTCGGCACGGTCTACTCGCTCGACGAGATCCGCCAGATCGCCGATGCCGCGCACGCGTACGGTATGCGCGTCCACATCGACGGCTCCCGCATCGCGAACGCAGCGGCGTACCTCGGCGTCGGACTCGGTGCCCTCACGACCGAGCTGGGCATCGATGCTGTCTCGTTCGGCGGCACCAAGAACGGCATCCTGCTCGGCGAAGCGGTCGTCGTCCTCTCGCCCGACGCGGTCACCGGGCTCGAGTTCATGCGCAAGACGTCGATGCAGCTCGCCTCCAAGATGCGGTACGTCTCCGCGCAGCTCGCCGCGCTCCTCGACCCGGAGCACGACCTCTGGCTGCACAACGCGACGGCCTCCAACGCCCGCGCCGCGCAGCTGCGCTCCGGGGTCGACGCTCTCGCCGCGGAGCTCGCAGCCGACGGCCGCGTCCACGACTCCGGCGCGCCGCTGCTGCACGTCGAGCGCCCGACGCAGGCCAACGTCGTGTTCCCGACGCTGCCGCGCTCGGTCGCCGACGCCGTACGCGCCGAGCACCGGTTCTACGACTGGCGCCCGGGCGTGCACCCCGACCTGGTCGAGTCCCGCTGGATGTGCTCGTGGGACACGACGGCCGACGACGTGGAAGCGTTCCTGTCGAGCCTCCGGAAGGCCTTCGGATGACCCCCGCCCTCCCCCACGTCCAGATCACCTACTGCACGATGTGCCAGTGGCTGCTGCGGGCCGGATGGATGGCCCAGGAGCTGCTGAGCACGTTCGGCACCGAGCTCGGCGCGGTCACCCTGGTGCCCACGACCGGTGGAGTCTTCCGGATCACCGTCGACGACGAGGTCGTCTGGGACCGGAAGACGGACGGCGGGTTCCCGGACGCCGCCGAGCTCAAGCGCCGCGTCCGCGACCGGATCGACCCCGACCGGGACCTCGGCCACGCCGACCGTACGACGTCGCCGGGCGCCGACGCATGACCGCGCCGCTCCCCCGGCTGCGCGACGACGTGCGCTGGACCATCGAGGTGCGTGACGTGGACGCCGACGTCGTGCTCGCATCCGTCGAACCCGACCTCGTGCTGCGGACGGCGAGCATCGGCAAGCTCGTGCTGCTCGTGGAGGCCGCACGTCAGATCGCCGACGGATCGCTGGACGCGGCGGAGCCGCTGCTGCGTACCGAGGAGGACTGGGTCGCCGACTCAGGACTGTGGCACCTCCTGGCGACGGACGCCTTGCCTGTCGTCGACGTGTGCGCGCTGGTCGGTGCCCTCAGCGACAACCTCGCGACGAACGTGCTCCTGCGCAGGGTCGGCATCGACGCGGTGACGGAGACTGCCACGCGGATCGGGATGTCACGCAGTCGGCTGCTCGACCGCGTCCGAGACGACCGCGGCCCCTCGCACCCGCCGACGCTCTCCGTCGGATGCGCCGGCGACCTCGCCGGCCTGTGCGCCCGACTGCACCGCCGCGAGGTCGTGTCGGAAGCCGTCAGTGAGCAGGTCACGGGATGGCTGGCCGCGAACACCGATCTGTCGATGGTCGCGAGCGCGTTCGGCCTTGACCCGCTCGCCCACTCCGAACCGGACCGCGGCATCGTCCTGTGGAACAAGACGGGCACCATCTCCACCGTGCGCGGCGACGTCGGGCTGGTGTCCGGACCAGCTCGCACTCTCGCGTACGCGGTGGTGGCCGAGTGGGACGACGGGGCCGACGCATCCGTGCGGGACGGCGTCCTCTCCGACATGGCGGCGGTCGGCACGTGGATGCGACGCATCGTCGAGGGTGGGGCGACGTCCCCCTGAGGCGACGCCGCTGAGGCGAGCGCGCCTCTGGACAGCCTGCTCGGCGACGCGGAACCGAGCACGGCGTCCGGCTCAGTAGAGCGGGATGTAGATCGTCGAACCCGCCGCCACCTGACCCGCGGTCTCGAGCGCGTTGAGCTCGGCGATGTCGTGCACGGTCTCGCGGATGTCGCCGCCGGGGTTCGCAGAGCGCGCAAGGTCCCACACGGTCTGTCCGGGCTGCACCTCGACGGCACGGCTCGGCACCGGGTCGCCGGCATCGGAGGTCGCGATCACCTGCGTCCCGAGGCCGACCGTCAGCCCGCCCACGGCCAGCAGCGCCGCGACGAAGACTGCGATCCGGCCGCGTCGGGTCAACCGGTAGGTCGGTCGCGCCGCGGGCCGCGCAGGTGCCGTGCGGGACGCCGCGGGCCGCTGCGATGCGGTCTGTCGCGGCGCCGTACGGGGTCCGTCGACGAGTGCACGCCCGGCAGGGTGTCGCTCGACAGCGCGCATGAGCGGCGTGTCGAGCACGACCACCCTGCGGTCGTGGGCCCTGCGGTCGTGAGCCGTGCGGTTGTGCGCGGCGCGGTCAAGGGTCGTGCCATCAAGCGTGGTGCGGACGGTGCTCATCGTGTCCTCCGTGTCTCGGACTCGTGGGGCCTGCCCGACCGAAGCGAGGGTTGCGATCAGCTCGTGGAGCCGGAGCCTGAGCCGAACACGCGTTCGATCGAACATGCGTACGAACATAACCACATCCGCTGACACTTTTGAAGGACCCGTTCGAACATTCTTTCGACGCGTCGCGTCCGACACGCGGATCGAACATATGTTTGATCGTGTCGCTCGCGAGGTCTAATGTCAGGCCCATGACCAAAGCCGAGGTTTCCGAGCTCCCCGACGGACCGCCGGACGCGAGTGGCCTGACACCGCGCCAGCGCCGAGTCCTCGAGATCATCCGCGAGTCGATCGAGCAGCGCGGCTATCCGCCGAGCATGCGCGAGATCGGCGCCGCGGTCGGTCTGGCCAGCGTCTCCTCTGTTGCCCACCAGCTCAAGGTCCTCGAGCGCAACGGCTTCGTGCGCCGCGATCCCAACCGTCCGCGCGCGATCGAGGTCTTCCTTCCGGACGTGCTCGCCGCCCGCCGCTCGATCGGCGACGCGCTCGACTTCGGGTTCGACGACACCGGCGCGGGTGACGCACGACCTGCCCCCGCGTACGTCCCGATGGTCGGCCGCATCGCCGCCGGCGGGCCGATCCTCGCCGAGGAGCGTGTCGAGGAGGTCATGCCGCTCCCCCGCACGCTGGTCGGCGACGGCACGCTCTTCATGCTCGAGGTGCGCGGAGACTCGATGGTGGAGGCCGCGATCTGCGACGGCGACTACGTGGTCATCCGTCAGCAGCCGACCGCCGAGAACGGCGAGATCGTCGCCGCCCTGATCGACGGCGAGGCGACGGTCAAGACCCTCCAGCGCAAGGACGGCAAGATCTGGCTGCTGCCGCACAACCCGGCGTACGAGCCCATCGACGGCACCGATGCCACGATCCTCGGCAAGGTCACCACGGTCATGCGGCGCGTCTGACCCCGCGCGTCGTGTGCGTGGGCGCGGGATCCCCTCGGTCCCGCGCCCTCTCGCGTCCCGGGTGCCTACGGGAAGCAGGCGGCCGGTCAGGACGCAGCGGCATCCAACCGCTGAAGTGCCGACAGCGCGACTGCGCGGTCGACCGTGCGCCACATCGGCGGCATCGAGGACGCCAGGAACCCGCCGTACCGCGCCGTCGCCAACCGCGAGTCCAGCACCGCGACGACCCCACGGTCGTCGGCGCGACGGATCAGCCGACCCGCGCCCTGAGCGAGCAGCAGCGCGGCGTGCGTCGCCGCCACCTGCATGAAGCCGTTGCCGCCGTTGCGCTCGACCAGCCGCTGACGGGCACTCATCAACGGGTCGTCAGGCCGCGGGAACGGGATGCGGTCGATGATCACCAGCTGGCACGTGTCCCCCGGCAGGTCGACGCCCTGCCACAGGCTCAGCGTCCCGAACAGGCACGTCCGCGGATCCTCGACGAACCGGCGCGCCAGCTCCGGCAGCTGCGCGTCGCCCTGACAGAGCACCTCGAGCTCCGGCATCCGCTCGCGGACCGCCTCCGTAGCCGCCTCGGCTCCGCGGCGCGACGAGAACAGCCCCAAGGTGCGCCCGCCGGCCGCGCGTACGAGGTCGACGATCTCGGTGGTCGTCGCGTCGCTCATTCCGTCGCGCCCCGGCGGTGGCAGGTGGCGTGCGACGTACAGCATGCCCTGCTTCGCGTAGTCGAACGGCGAGCCGACGTCGATCGCCCGCCAGGCGAAACCACCGTCGCCGTCGGCGTCCGGTCCAGCCTCGCTGTCGCGCGCGCCCCCGCCGCCGCTCGCACCCGCGCCGGCACCCGCGTCGGAACCCTCGACCTTGTCCGACGCCCACAGCCCGACGGTCCGCGCGACCGGGTCGAACCCACCGCCGAGCTTCAGCGTGGCACTCGTCATGACGACCGTGTTCTCGCCGAACAGCTTGTCCCGGAGGGTCAGGGCGACGTCGATCGGCGCGATCCGGAGCTCGTTGCCGCCGCGCGAGCCGTCGCGCTCGGCGAGCCACAGCACGTCCGCCTCGGACGCGGCAGCCATGCGCTCGGCCACCTTGCGGACGTCGTCGACCATCGCCTTCGCCTGCTGCCGTGCGGCGTCGCCGTCCCCGGACTCCTTCGGCTCCTTCGGCATCGCCGAGTGGCAGTCGCGGGCGGCGTCGCGGACGAGCGAGAGCGCGTCGGCGAGCTGGTCGGACGGGGAGCCGATCCGGCCGGGACCGGTCGCCTCGAGCGCATCGCGCAGCGCGTCGGAGGCGTCCTCGAGGTCGTCGGCCTCGCGCCCCCGGACGAAGGTGCGCGCACGCCGTGCCGCCCGCTCCACCATCGGCGGCGCCAGCTCGGCGGTCGAGGCCTGGGTGACCCGCGCAACGAGCTCGTGGGCCTCGTCGACGACCACGGTGTCGTACTCCGGGAGCATCGGGACCCCGTCGATCGCGTCGATCGCGAGGAGTGCGTGGTTCGTGACGACCAGGTCCGCGTCGGCAGCGTGGTCCTTCGCCGCCTCGGCGAAGCACTCGGCGGCGTACGGGCAGCGCGTCGCCCCCAGGCACTCCCGGGCGTGGACGCTCACCTGCCGCCAGGCGCGCTCGGTGTGCGAGGGCGCGGAGTCGCGGTCGCCGATGCCACCGCGGTCGGACTCCTCCTCCGCCCACGCGCGGAGCGTCACGACCTCTTCGCCGAGCGAGCCGGACGGGGCCTCGATCAGCACTCCCTGCTCGTCGGGGGCACCCTCGCGGATGCGGTGCAGGCAGGCGTAGTTGCCCCGACCCTTCACGACGGCGGCGTGCGGCTTGCGGCCGAGCACCGTGACGGCCCCCTCGAGCAACGCCGGGATGTCGCGCTCGACGAGCTGGTGCTGGAGGTTGAGCGTGGCTGTCGCCACGACCACGCGTCGGTCGTGAAGCAGGCTCGGCACGAGGTAGCCGAGCGACTTGCCGGTGCCCGTCCCCGCCTGGACGAGGAGGTGCTCGCCGGTGGCGAATGCCTCCGACACCGCTTCCGCCATCTGCACCTGACCTGGGCGTTCGAGTCCGCCGACCGCTCCGACCGCGGCGTGCAGCACGGCGCGTACGCGCTCGACCCGGGAGGCGTCGGCGCTCACGTCAGGCTGGTCCGAGATCGACGAGGTCACCGCCGAAGCCTAGCGACCGCCGGCCGCCCTCGGTGCTTGCGACCCACAGGGTGTCGGGCACCCTCCGCGCGGCGGCACCGTACGCGCATTTAGTCGCGGCTAGCAACTGTCCTGACGGCAAACAAGGAATTGCCCCTCCGCCCGCGTCACGCTCCGGTAACGATTCGACGCCCTCAGCGACTAAGCGCTTGCTTACCTGCCAGAGATCGGTAGCGTTCGGCGGGCAACGCTGCCATGTGGCCGGGATCACACAGCCCGGCTACACGACAATCCGGAAGGACTCGCGTGACCCCTCCCATCGAGCCCGATCCTCAGCCCTCCCCCTCGGGTGGCGAGCCAAGACCGCACGACCCAGGACGGCCTGCGAGCCGCTACCTCGCGCAGGGCGTCACCGTACGATTCGGCGGCCTCGTCGCCCTCGACGACGTCAGCCTGGCCGTCGAGCCCGGCCAGGTCCACGGCGTCATCGGACCCAACGGCGCCGGCAAGACGACCCTGTTCAACGTGTGCTGCGGCTTCGTCAAGCCCAACGCCGGCAGCCTCACCTGGGACGAGCGCGAGCTCAACAATCTCCACGCCCACGACCTCGCCGGCCTCGGCATCGCACGCACTCTCCAGGGCGTCGGGCTCTTCCCCGGCATGAGCGCCCTGGAGAACGTGATGACGGGCGCCGGGGTCCGATCGACCAGCGGCTTCGTCTCGGCCGCGTTCGGGCTCCCCCGCGCCCGGCGCGACGAGCAGGCCCTGCAAGAGCGAGCGATGCAGACGCTCTCGGACCTCGGCGCCGCACACCTCGCACCCCGCTACCCCGGGATGCTGCCCTACCCCGACCAGAAGAAGGTCGCGCTCGCGCGTGCTCTCGTCTCGGAGCCGCGGCTGCTGCTGCTCGACGAGCCCGCCGCCGGACTGTCCGAGGGCGAGATGGACGAGCTGGGGGACCTCGTCCAGCAGCTGACGTCGCGCATGTCCGTGCTCATCGTCGAGCACCACATGGACCTGGTCATGCGGATCTGCGACCAGATCACGGTCCTCGACTTCGGCCAGGTCATCGCCCGGGGCACACCCGCCGAGGTGCGTGACGACCCGAAGGTCATCGCGGCCTACCTGGGCGCCGAGGTGTCCGCCGGCGAGGAGATCGACACCGCGGTCCTCGAGTCGCACGGCACCACGACGAAGGGGGCATGAGCGTGCTCGAGATCAAGAACCTCACCACGACGTACGGCCCCGTGAAGGCGCTCGACTCCGTCGACGTCGCCGTCGAGACCGGTCAGATCACGGCGGTCCTCGGTGCGAACGGCGCCGGCAAGACGTCCCTCCTGCGGACCGTCTCGGGCCTCGTGAAGCCGACCGCCGGCACGATCACGCTCGACGGGACCGACATCACCGGCAAGCCGACCGAGTCGATGGTCCACCGCGGCATGGCGCACGTCCCGGAAGGGCGCGGCGTGATCGCCGAGCTCACCATCGAGGAGAACCTCCGCCTCGGCATGCGCGGGGCGGCCAAGCGTCCGACCGACACGCCCGCCCCGGTCCGTACGCTCGACGACGCCTACCAGCTGTTCCCAGTGCTCGGCGACCGTCGCAACGCGCAGGCACACACCCTGTCGGGTGGCGAGCGGCAGATGCTGGTGATCGCACGGGCGCTCCTGGCCCGGCCGACCCTGCTGCTCCTCGACGAGCCGTCGCTCGGTCTGGCCCCCCGGATCGTCGCGCAGATCTTCAACCTGGTCCGCGCGCTCGTGAACGACTCCGGGCTCACCGTGCTCCTCGTCGAGCAGAACGCCCGCAGCGCCCTGTCCATCGCGCACACAGGTGTCGTCCTGAACCTCGGCAAGGTCGTCGTGACCGAGTCCGCCGAGGTCCTCCAGAACGACGCCACCCTGCGCCACTCGTACCTCGGGTTCTGAGGAGGACACCGTGCAGCACTTCATCAACGTCCTGCTCAACGGGATCACCCAAGGCATCGTCATCGCGGCCTTCGCACTGGCGCTGGTGCTGATCTTCCGCTCGACGCGCATCGTCAACTTCGCGCAGGGCTCGCAGGCCATGTTCACCACCTACATCGCGCTGACCCTGATGAACAACGACTTCCCCTACTGGGTGGCCTTCCTCGGCGCGCTCGCCGCGGGCTTCATCATCGGCGCGGTCCTCGAGCGCGTCGTGATCCGTCCCCTCGAGGGCGGCATGGAGCTCAACATCGTCATCGCGACCCTCGGTCTGTACGTCGCCATCCAGGCGCTCGCGGCGATCCTGTTCGGCTCCGACTACAAGTCGTTCTCGTCGCCGGTGGGGGTGCAGGGCTTCCAGGTCGGCGACCTCAACCTCGCGCTCACGCCGACGAGCATCTTCGTCATCTGCACCGTCGGCGTCGTCGTGGTCGGTCTCACGCTGCTCTTCCAGAAGACCCAGCTCGGCCTCACGATGCGTGCCGCGGCGTTCGACGGCGAGGTCTCCCGGATCCTCGGCGTGCGGGTCTCGCACCTGCTGACCTTCGGCTGGGCGCTCGCCGGCCTGGTCGGCTCGGTCGCCGGCATCCTCGTCGCGACCGGGTCGTTCATCTACCCGAGCTACATGGAGTCGCTCATCGCCTTCGGGTTCATCGCCGCCGTGATCGGCGGGCTCGACAGCCCGATCGGTGCGGTCGTCGGCGGACTCATCCTCGGCATCGTGAACTCGCTGGTCTCGGGCTACCTCGCCCCGGGCCTGGTCACGATCGGCGCCTTCGTCGTCCTCATCGCCGTGCTGCTGCTCAAGCCCGGCGGTCTCTTCTCCAGCACCCAGGCAAGGAGGGTCTGATGTCGACCGACATCACCACCGCCGTACCCGCCCCACCGGCCGGTCCTTCGGCGATGCAGCGACTGCTCGGCCTCAACCTCGTACGCAGCCTGCTGGTGTCCTTGGGTGTCCTCGTCGTCGGCGTCCTCCTGCTCGAGTCCACCGACGCGTACACCAACACGCAGCTGTCGTCGCTGACCTACTTCACGATCGCCGCGATCGGCCTCACGGCCCTGACCGGCCTGAACGGTCAGATCTCCCTCGGCCACGGCGCCCTGATGGCGGTCGGCGCGTACACGACCGCGCTCATGCTCGACACCGACAGCCCGCTGCCCTTCCCGGTGATCGCGCTGGCCGCGATCGTCATGACCTCGCTGGTCGGGTTCGTCGTCGGCATCGGCGCCGCCCGGCTCCACGGCCCGTACCTCGCCGGCGCGACCCTCGCGTTCGCGGTGGCGCTGCCCAGCGTGGCGCTCTACTTCAAGGGCACCTTCAACGGCGAGGCCGGGCTGACCGTCATCTCGCCGCGTCCCCCGGAGTGGTTCGTCTCGTTCATCGACGCGGTGTCGGGCGAGTTCGCGACGTCGTCGAAGTACGTCGCGTACCTCGGGCTGTTCTGCCTCGTGATCGCCCTGTTCTTCGCCCTCAACCTCGGTCGCTCCAAGATCGGTCGCCACTGGCGTGCCGTCCGCGACCAGGAGGTCGCCGCGGAGATCGCCGGCATCAACCTCGGCCGTACGCGGGTGCAGGCGTTCGTCATCAGTGCCGCGTACGCCGGGCTCGCCGGCGCCGTCATGGCGATGGTCGTCCGCCTCGCGGCGCCCACCGTCTTCACGCTCGTCCTGTCCCTCTCGCTGCTGACCGCCGTGGTCATCGGCGGTCTCGGCAGCATCACCGGCGCCTTCATCGGCTCCGCGGTGCTGGTCTTCCTTCCCCCGTTGGTGACCGACCTCTCGACCGACGCCAAACTGTCCGACACCCAGGCGGCGCAGATGTCACCGCTGATCTACGGGATCGTCCTCGTCCTCGTCATGCTGCTCGCACCTGGTGGCGTGATGGGGACCCTCTCGATGGCATGGCGCCGTAGGCGCGCCCGTCGTCAACTCACCGCAACACCCACCAAGAAGGGATGAGATCCATGGCTCATCAGCCCACGCCGGCGCGCAGGAGTCGCCGGCTCGCACTCGGGGCCGCACTGGCAGCCTCCGCTCTGGTCGTCGCCGCGTGCGGCGGCGGTGACGGCGACGGCGGTGGCGGGAGCGATCCCGGCATCACTGACGAATCCATCAAGATCGGCGGCCACTTCCCGCTGACGGGTGTGGCAGCGCCCGGCTACAGCGAGATCCCGCTCGGCCACAAGGCGTACTACGACTTCGTCAACGCCAACGGCGGCGTCCACGATCGCGAGATCGAGTTCATCGCGAAGGACGACGGCTACAACCCGGCCAAGACGACCGAGGTCGTCAACGAGCTCGTCCTCAAGGACGAGGTCTTCGCGATCGTCGGCGGCCTCGGCACGCCGACCCACCAGGCCGTGACGAACTTCCTCAACTCCGAGGGCGTCCCCGACCTGACGGTCTCGTCCGGCTCGATCCTCTGGGACAACCCCGAGGAGCTGCCGATGACGTTCGGCTGGCAGCCCGACTACGAGTCGGAGGGCAAGATCCTCGGCCAGTACATCGCCGAGAACATGCCCGACGCCAAGGTCGGCATCTTCGGCCAGGACGACGAGCTCGGTGAGGACGGCGCGAAGGGCCTCAAGCAGTACGTCGAGGACCAGATCGTCGCCGAGGTCACGTACGTCCCCGGCAACACCGACATCGGCCCGCAGATCGCCGAGCTCCAGAAGTCCGGCGCCGACGTCGTCGTCGGCTTCAACGTCCCCTCCTACACGGCGCTGTCGCAGCTCGTGTCACTGAAGCTGAACTACAAGCCCGAGTGGCTGGTCTCCAACGTCGGGTCCGACGCCGGGCTCGTCGGCTCGCTGCTGGAGAAGTTCTCCGAGGGTGCGGTCAAGGGCAGCAGCCCGCTCACCGGCCTGTACACCACCGCGTACATGCCGCAGTCGACCGAAGCCGACGACCCGTGGATCCAGCTGTGGCAGAAGGTCTGGGACGAGTACGGAGACGGCTCGCCGCTGACCAACTACAAGGTGTACGGCATGGCCGAGGCCTACACGATCGTCGAGGCGATGATGAAGTCCGGCGAGGACATGTCGCGCGAGTCGATCGTCGACACGTTCGAGCAGGACGGCGGAGACTTCACCGGCCCGAACTACGTGCCGTTCCGCTACTCGGAGGACCGTCACGCCGGCATCGGCGGCATGAAGGTCGTCCAGCTCCAGGCCGACGGCACCACCGCTGACAAGACGCCGGTCCTCAAGACCGACGTCGGCGACGCCGAGATCGAGGAGTTCACGGATTCGGCGAACACCCCGCCGGAGTCGGGCATCCCGAGCGACTGAGTCGGGGCAGCTCCCTGCGAAGCCGGCCGTGCGCCGGGTGCCGTTCCTGGAGGGGACGCGGCGCCCGGCGCACGGTCTTTTGTATGCCCTGAGCGCCAGACGTCGGGAGCGCCAGCCGTCGCGAGCGCCAGACGTCGCTTGTCGAGGCCGGAGCGCCAGCGGAGGATCGAGACCTGGGTCTCGATCGCTTCGCGCCTCGACCAGCGGGGCAGGGGCGCCTCGACCAGCGGGGCGGGCGTCAGGCGTACTGCGCGAGGGCGCCGGCGAGGCCGTCGTGCACGCGGGCGATCACGTGCGTGCCGTCCGGCGTGTGCTCGAGCGTGTCGATCTCGCCGTGGAGGTGGATCTGGTTGAGCAGATCACCCCGCGAGTACGGGAGGACGACGTCGATCTTGACCGCCGGCATGGGCAGGTCGGCCTCGACGGCACCGAGCAGCTCGTCGATCCCCTCGCCGGTCCGTGCGGACACGACGACGGCGTGCGGCTCACGTGCGAGCAGCCGCGACAGCACCAGCGGATCAGCAGCGTCGGCCTTGTTGACGACGATGATCTCGGGAACGCCCAGCGCGTCGATGTCCGCGAAGACCTCGCGGACCGCGTTGATCTGCCCCTCAGGATCGGGGTGCGAGCCGTCGACGACGTGGAGCACCAGGTCGGCGTCGGCGACCTCCTCCAGCGTCGAGCGGAACGCCTCGATCAGCTGGTGCGGGAGGTGACGGACGAACCCGACCGTGTCCGACAGCGTGTATTCGCGGCCGTCGGAGGTCTCCGTGCGCCGGGTGGTCGGATCCAGCGTCGCGAACAACGCGTCCTCGACCAGGACCCCGGCCCGCGTGAGCCGGTTGAGGAGGCTGGACTTGCCTGCGTTGGTGTAGCCGGCGATGACGACGGCGGGCACCCGGTTGCGCTGACGGTTCGCCCGCTTGGTCTCGCGGGTCCGCCGCATGTCCTTGAGCTCACGACGCAGCTTGGCGATCCGGTCGTTGATCCGGCGCCGGTCGGTCTCGATCTTGGTCTCACCAGGACCACGCGAGCCGATGCCACCGCCGTCGCCACCGACCCGGCCGCCGGCCTGGCGCGACAGGTTGCCGCCCCATCCGCGCAGGCGCTGCTTCATGTACTGAAGCTGCGCCAGCTCGACCTGGGCGCGACCCTCGCGGGACTTCGCGTGCTGGGCGAAGATGTCGAGGATCAGCGCCGTACGGTCGACGACCTTGACCTTGGTGCGGTCCTCCAGGTTGCGGAGCTGGCTCGGAGCGAGCTCACCGTCGCAGATGACGGTGTCGGCGCCGGTCGCCTGGACGATCTCGGCGAGCTCCTCGACCTTGCCGCGGCCGATGTACGTCGCGGGGTCGGGGCGCTGCCGGCGCTGGATCAGGCCGTCGAGCACCTCGGAACCGGCAGTCTCGGCCAGTGCCTTCAGCTCGGCGAGCGAGTTCTCCGCGTCGGTCGCGGACCCTTCGGTCCAGACGCCGACGAGCACGACGCGCTCGAGGCGCAGCTGGCGGTACTCGACCTCGCTGATGTCCTCGAGCTCGGTCGACAGCCCCGCGACACGGCGGAGCGAGTTGCGCTCGGCGAGGTCCAGCTGGTCGCCGTCGCGGTCCTGGTCGGTCAGGTCTCGATCGGTCAGGTCTCGATCGCTTCGCGCCTCGACCGGCGGGGCGGAGTCGACCTCGTCGACCGGCGGGGCGGAGTCGACCTCGTCGACCGGCGGGGCGACCGGCGCGAAGGGGTCGACCTCGTCGACCAGGGTGGACGGGTCGGTCTCGTACGTGGGTTCGTTGTGCGCAGTCATCTGATCCTTGCAACGTCGGCGGTGCCGTCGATCATCCCAGCCATGTCATGTCACCGCGAGCAATTATCTCGGCAGGACCTGCCAGGACGGCGTGGCCGTCGGCGCGCCGGGTGATGTGGAGCGTGCCGCCGAGCACGTCGACGCGATAGGTGACGTCGCCTTCGGAGGGGTCGACGCCGTCGGCTTCCGCAGCCGCCAGGGCGACCGCGACGGATCCGGTCCCGCAGGAGCGTGTCTCCCCCGCACCGCGCTCGTGGACGCGCATAGCGACGTGCCGAGGCCCGCGGCGCTCGACGAACTCGATGTTGACACCGGCCGGATAGACCTCGGCGTCGTACTGGGGCTCGACCAGCAGCGTGCCTGCATCGGCCAGGTCGTCCACGAACGCCACCGCGTGCGGGTTGCCGACGTCGACGTGGCGAGCGGCGTACGACCGGCCCTCGACGACGACCTTGGACTCCCCCAGCAGTGCCGGGACGCCCATGTCTATCGCGATGGTCTCGACTGGCTCGTCCGACGAGGCAGGCACGTACGTCACGACCTTGATCCCGTCACGAGTGGCCACGGGGACCGGGCTCGACGTGTCCACGAGCCCCTCATCGGCGAGGTAGCGGGCGAAGACGCGTACGCCGTTGCCGCACATCTCGGCGATCGAGCCGTCAGCATTGCGGTAGTCCATGAACCACTCGGCGGGGCCGTCATGCGTCGAACGCACGACCCGCAGCACCCCGTCGGCGCCGATCCCGCGGCGCCGGTCGCACAGCGCGGCCACGAAGGCGGGGGCGAGCGCGCCGTGCACCGTCCCGTCCGGATCTGGGAGGAGCACGAAGTCGTTCTCGGTGCCGTGGCCCTTCAGCCACGCGAAGCTCGTCACTCCACAAGTCTACGCGGGCGGCCAGCGGGCCCTGTGGAGAAGGCTCGGGACCTTGTCCCGGAAAACCGTACGTTGTACGCGTACGCCGTACCACGATCTGGGAACGAACCCGTCTCCCAGAATCCGCCCCGGGAGGCACCGATGTCTGGAGTCCGCCCCGCGATCCTTCAGGCGGCGCGCCAGCTCGCGTACGAGCGCGGTTGGAAGGCTGTCACCGTCCGCGCGGTCGCCGCGCGGGCCGAGGTCGCCGTGGGCACCCTGCGCCACCACTTCCCGACCCAGGCCGAGCTCCACGAGACTCTGGCGCGCGCGCTGGTCGACGACTGGCGTCTCGACGTCTCAGCGATCGAACCGGACGCGCCCGCGGAGGAGGCGCTCCTCGCGTTCGTGCGCGCGATCGTGCCATTGAAGGAGACCGACCGCGCCGCACTCGTGGCATGGCTGGTGCGACACGCGTCGGCGCTCGGACCGGCCGAGGACGTGTGGAACCAGACCACTCTCGGCCGCGAGTACGGAGACGTACGAACCGACCTGCGGATCGTCCTCGGGTGGTTCAAGCGAGCCGGCCGGCTCAGGACGGATCTCTCGATCGACGACGTCAGCACGTTCGTGCTCGCGCTGGCGGTCGGCCTCCGCCTCCTCCTCCTGGCAGACGACGTCGGCGTGAACGACGACACGGTCGACCGGATCGTTCTCCACGCGGCCCGTCAGGTCGTCCTGACGTGAGCCACCAGCGGTATGGTGCGCGAGTGCACGAGCGCGACACGGCGGAGACCGCCGACCCCACGGCAACGGACGACGGCCTGTCGCGCCACGAGCAGAAGGAGCGCACCCGCCAGGCTCTGCTGGATGCGGCGCTCGAGCTCACCGACGAGCACGGGTTCGCCGGCATCAGCCTCCGGCAGGTGACGCGCCGCGCCGGGGTGGTCCCGACCGCGTTCTACCGCCACTTCGCCAGCATGGAGGAGCTCGGGCTCGCGCTGGTCGACCAGTCGTTCGACACGCTGCGGGGCATGCTGCGCGAGGCTCGCCAGGACCCCCGGACGTACAAGGACGTGATCGCCGCATCCGCCGCGATCATCGCGATCCAGGTGCGGTCGCACAGGTCGCACTTCGCGTTCGTCGCGCGCGAGCGATTCGGTGGTGTGCCCGCCGTCCGCCGCCGGATCCGCGACGAGCTCCGCCTGTACGTCAGCGAGCTCGCCGTCGACCTGCGGACCTTCCCGCACCTCGAGACATGGCGCAGCGAGGACGTCCTGACGGCGTCACGGCTGTTCGTCAACATCATGGTCTCCACCGCCGAGCAGATCATCGAGTCGCCCGACCGGCCCGAGGTGCTGGAGCAGATCGAGACCGAGGCGCGCCGGCAGATGCGCCTGATCGTGCTCGGCTACGCCGGGTGGCGCTCCGACGAGACGCTCCGCTGATGTTGGAGCGCTGACCGCGATGACCTCCCGCCCAGCAGTCGCGACGCCCGAGCTCGGGGTCGTCACCGGCGAGGTCGTGATCGGTGCGCCGCCGGCCGTCGTGTGGGACTACGTCACCGACTGGGAGCGCCAGCGGGAGTGGATCCCGGCAACCTCCGTACGCGTCGTGGGCGACGAGATGATCGCGCGGACGGGTATCGGGCCGATCGGATTCGACGACGTCATGCACGTCGTGCGATCCGAACCACCTCATCTCTGCGAGGTCGCGCACACCGGCAGCGTCGTGTCAGGCACCGGCGTCTTCACGTGCACGCCGGCAGACGGCGGGCGTACGGTCTTCGGCTGGGAGGAGCGGGTCCGCGTCCCGGGCGGACCGATAGCCGGTCTGCTGTGGCGCGTGGCTGCACCGGGGATCCGGCTCGGGTACGCCGTCGCGCTCACCCGCCTGCGCCGCAACCTCGAGTGAGCGAGACCTCCACGGCCTGCTCGACCAGGTCCGGCGCGTCGTACGGCAACCACACGATCCGCGGGTCCTTCCGGAACCACGAGTCCTGTCGGCGCGCGAACTTCCGCGTGCCGCGCACGGTCGCGTCCTTCGCCTCGTCCTCCGACATCGTGCCGGCGAGGAACGCGAGCACCTGGGAGTATCCGAGAGCACGGCTCGCGGTCCGGCTCGTGGCGAGCCCGCTGCCGAGTGCGCGCACCTCGTCCACCAGCCCGGCCTCCCACATGCGGTCGACCCTGCGCGTGATCCGGTCGTCGAGCACGTCGCGCGGGACGTCGACGCCGATCATCCGTACGTCGTCGTAGAACGCCGTGTGCGCCGGCAGCGACGCCGCGAACGGGCGGCCGGTGATCTCGACGACCTCGAGCGCCCGCACGATCCGGCGGCCGTTCGACACCAGGATCGACGCAGCCGCCTGCGGGTCCTGCTCGGCGAGACGCCGGTGCAACGCCTCCGGGCCCAGGGTCCGCAGCTCCTCCTCGAGCCGCGACCGGACCTCGGGATCGGTCCCGGGGAACTCGAACGCGTCGACGACCGCCCGCACGTACAGTGCTGATCCGCCGACCAGCACGGGTACGGCGTCGCGCCCGCGGATGTCGTCGATCGCCGCGCGGGCCCACCCCTGGAACTCCGCGACCGTCGCCGAGTCGGACACGTCGAGGACATCCAGCAGGTGATGCGGCACTCCCCCGCGCTCGTCCTCGGGCAGCTTCGCCGTACCCACGTCCATGCCGCGATAGATCTGGTAGGCGTCGACGTTGACGATCTCCCCGCCGATCCGTTGCGCGAGGGCCACCGCCAGGTCCGACTTGCCGGCAGCGGTGGGGCCGACGACGGCGACGACAGGTTGGTTCACGGCGTCCATTCTGACGTAGATTCGAGAACACCCAGCACAGCGGACAACGACCCAAGAGGTCAGAAGGAGCGTCGCATGGCCGCGTTCGACCCGAAGAAGTTCGACGAGGTCTTTGACAAGGTCAAGGACTCGACCGAGGACATGGCCCACGAGCTGAAGGAGCGCGCGAGCGTTCTCGTCACCGAGAACGGCGACAAGATCGACGACGCGCTCGAGAAGGTCCGCGACAAGGCGAAAGAGCTGAGCAAGGGCAAGTACGACGACAAGATCGACAAGGCCCACGCCGCCGCGAAGCAGCAGATCCACAAGCTCGACAAGGGCACGGGGCCGGGCGAGCCCCCCACTACTCCCCCGGCGCCCTGAGCAAAGTGCGTTGACCGCGACCCTCCCGCGGCGGACCCTGAGCCATGGAGGACCTCACGAACACCAGCACCGACGCCTTCGCGGAACGGATCTTTTCGTCCGTCCTCGGCGCGATGGACTGCCTCACGATCGCGCTCGGCGACCGGCTCGGCCTGTACGACGCCCTGGCCGAGCACGGTCCGCTCACCGCTGAGGAGCTGTCGCGGCACGCGGAGATCGACGCACGGTACGCCCGCGAGTGGCTCGAGCAGCAGGCCGTCGCGGGCCTCGTCGACGTCGCCCGACCGGCCGACAGCGGTGAAAGCCGCCAGTACGGCGTGAACGACGCCCAGCGCGCCGTGCTCTGCGACCGCTCGCTCGAGTCGTACCTCACCCCGCTCACGCAGGTCCTGGCCGCGGCCGGGGCCCAGCTGGACGCGCTGGAGACCGCGTACCGCACGGGCGGTGGCGTCGGCTGGGCCTCGTACGGTCCTCGGATGCGGCGCGGCCAGGCCGACGCCAACCGTGCCCTGTTCCTGACGTCGCTCCCCGAGGTGTGGCTCCCCGCCGTCCCTGCCCTGCACGAACGCCTGACCGAGGGGACACGCGTCGCGGACGTGGGCTGCGGCGACGGGTGGTCGTCGATCGGCATCGCGTCCGGCTACCCCGCCAGCACCGTCGACGGCTTCGACCTCGATCCCGACTCGGTCGCGGCGGCGCACGTGAACGCCGCCGACCACGGCGTCGCGGACCGTACGACGTTCCGGTGCGTCGATGCCGCGACGGTGGACGACGCCCACGGGTACGGCCTGGTGACGGCCTTCGAGTGCGTCCACGACATGCCCGACCCGGTCTCGGTGCTCGCGACGATGCGGTCGATGGCCGAGCCCGACGGGTGGGTCGTCGTGGTCGACGAGCGCGTTCCGGAGACGTTCACCGGGTCGGGCGACCCGGTGGAGCAGCTGATGTACGGCTACTCAGTGCTGGTGTGCCTTCCCGACGGCATGTCGCACCAGCCGACCCGTGCCACGGGGACGGTGATGCGACCCGAGGTCCTGCGGGCATATGCGCAGGAGGCGGGTTTCGCCGACATCGAGGTGCTGCCGATCGAGAACGAGGTGTTCCGGGCGTACCGGCTCCTGACCCCGGCGCACTAGCGCGGCGAACCCGCCGTCCTAGAGTGCTCGCCATGAGCCACACTCTCGTCCCCGCCTCGTACGTCCTGCTCCTCCGCGGCGCGCTCGGTGAGGAAGAGGTGCTGATGCACCTGCGCCAGAACACGGGCTACAGGGACGGTCACTGGGCACTCGTCGCCGGACACGTCGACGCGGACGAGTCGGCGCGTACGGCCGCCGCCCGCGAGGCGTCCGAGGAGGTCGGGGTGACGATCGACCCGGCCTCCCTCGAGCCCCTGACGACCCTCCACCGCTGGGTCGAGGGCGGGCCGGCGGTCGAGCAGCGCGTGGACTTCTTCTGGATCGCGCGCGATTGGGACGGGGAGCCGCGGATCGTCGAGCCGGAGAAGTCGGCCGACCAGCGCTGGTTCTCGCTGCGCGACCTCCCGCAGCCCGCCGTACCGCAGGAGGAGGCCGTCATCGAGGCCTACCTGCGCGGCGCTGTGCCCGCGATCATGACGCTGACCTCGCACGTGTCCGCGTGACCGCATAGTTTGGCCACGTCACGTCAGACGACGCACGGGGGAACCATGGGACTGTTCGACAAGTTCAAGGGGCACAAGGACAAGGTGCAGGATCTTGCCCGCGAGCACGGCGACAAGATCGCCGGAGGCATCGACAAGGCTGCCGACATCGCCAGCGACAAGACCGGCGGCAAGTACGACACGCACATCCAGAAGGGTGTCGACGCTGCGAAGGACGGCATCGACAAGCTCGACGGCGAACCGCCCGCCGGAGACCCCAGGCCCTGAGTACTCTCACCTCCGCACCTTGACCGGCCTGGTGGTGACGGTCTTCGACAGGTAGCCCGAGCGGCGGTACGTCACCTGCACGCTGATCTTCTTCCGCCGGTCGGCCTTCGCCACCTGGTACGTCGCGGCTGTGGCTCGCTTGATCGCCTTCCCGTTGCGCAGCCACTGGTAGGTGACCCGCGACGGCCGTGGCACGATCACCGCTGGCTTCACCTTCAGCTTCTTGCCGACCTTCGCGGCACCGGCAATCCGCGGCTTCTTCGCGATCGTGAACGAACCCAGCGGGACCTTCACGCCCTTGGTGATGAGCGTCTTCGTGACGTAGCCGCTGCGGCGGTAGATCACCCCCACACTGAGCGCGCGGCCGAAGTCGGCGACGACTGGTCGATAGGCCGACCTCGTGGCGCCCGCGATCGGCTTGCCGTCACGGAACCACTGGTAGCTCGTCGAGGACGGGAGCGGAGTGACGATTCCTGGCCTGGCCGTGAAAGGCGCACCCGCCTTGGACGGTCGGAGCATCGTCGGAGGCACCGTGATCTGGAACCCCGGCACGCGGACCCGAGCCGTGACCTCCGGGCTGTAGATCAGGCGTCCCTGGCTGTCGCGGCTGCCGTTGTGGGCCCGGACGCGCACGACGTACTCCCCCACTCCGAGCCGCGCGGTGCGCACCGAGGCCCCTCCGCCCAGCACGGTGTCGAGCAGCTTCGCGCCGGTTGCGTCGAAGACCGTGACGTCGTGCCGGAGGGTGCCGAAACCCTCGGGGTCGATGATGTCGACCTGTAGCGAACCATCCGAGTTGACTCGCGGCGTGCGCAAGGTCAGCTGGGCGTTCGCAGGCGTGGCACGGGCATTGAACTTCGCCCACTCGGGATTGCCGGTGGCGGCGTTGGTCAGGTTGACCTTGTTGAGGACGAACCCGTCGACGGTGACGTTCCACTGGTAGTTGTGGCCATGGATCAGCTCGGAGGCAGGGATCGCCACGCACGAGGGTCGGCTCGCTTCGGCGATGGATGCCTGCGGGGTCGCCCAGCTGAAGCCGGCGGGCATCGTGTAGGTCCGTTTCCGTCCGTTGTACGGGCCGGAGGTGATGTCCTCGACCTGAACCGCGTACTGCTTCACGGTGCCTTCGTCCTGCGACCACTTCAGCTGGATCTGATCCGGGTCGGCGTTGTCGCAGATCCTGGCCGTGCCCTGGCTCTCCCCGCTCTCCCACCCCGACGTGTCGCCACCGGGGATCGAGGCGACCGGAGCACCGCTCCTCGGGGACACCGCCGTCACATCGGACAGGTCCGCGATCCCCCCGGTCGCGGTCGGGGAGTAGCTGTCGGTGAGGTAGCCCATCAGCCAGACGTCGTTGCCGACAGGCGACGAGCCGAGCGGCGCCTTGCAGGCGAACATCTGGTAGTTGTAACCCTCGTTGCTGATCCAGCTGCCGACCTCGGACGCCTTGAACGGGATGTTGGTGTTGATGACCTGGAAGCTGGTCTCCTGAGTCATGCTGGTCGACGTGCCTCGGCCGGTGCTCCAGCCGAGGTCGAAGCCTGCCTTGGCCTCCACCTCGATGTCGAGGCCGGCCTCGAACTCGAAGCTCGCGCCGACGGTGATGCCGAACCCGAACGAGCTCGAGGTGCTCAGTGACGAGCTCGAGCCGATCGACTTGCCGAGGTCGATCGTCGTGGCGAGGTCGTCGCCCGTCTCGACGGACAGCGGCTCGCTCACCAGGACGCTCGGCCCGGACGGCGCCGCGGGCGGGTCGGAGAGGAACGGATTTTCCCGCCGGACCACGTTGAGCGCCTTGAAGTAGGTGTCAGGTTGGCCGATGCCTTCATAGCCTCCCTTGCACGGCCCCCCGTTCCGCTGCAGGATGCTCGCGGGACTCGCGGTGCCGCCTTGGAAGTAGGTGCTCGGGTCGCCGATCGCGTAGCCGTTGAGCATCCGATCGATGGAGTTGCGGAAGATGCCTCGCTCGCCGTAGATCTGCGGGTGCTCCTCGGCGAGGTCGCCGAGCTTCTTGTTCACCTGCTTCACGAGGCCGTTGCCTGCAGCATCCGTACGGAGCACGTCATACGGCACCGACGCGCCGAGCGCGAGGCCGGTCGGATCCTTGGTGACCCTGCCGGGGAAGCGGTAGACGTCGAACGCGCGCAGGACGACGGTGGTGTCGTCGAAGGCGCCGCCGAAGCCGACCGACTTGCTGACGCCCACCGACTTGCCCAGCTCCCGCTCGGCCTCGTACTCGCCGTGGGTCTCCTGCTCGATGGAGCCCTTGACCTTCACCGCGGTGAAGCTCGAGCCGGCAGCCACCGAGACGCTCTGGTGCCAGCCCTGGCTGAAGGCGGCGCTCGTCGACTTCTCCTCCTCCTGTTCGTACCTCAGCTGCATCGCCGGAGTGAAGAGCGTGTCCTGACCGAGGCCGCCGACGTGCGGCGGTGCCTGCAGCACCGCGACCGGGAAGCCGGTCGGATCGGTCTTGTGCTCCCAGTTCTCGGTGTCGACGGTCAGCTCGACCTCGTACGACGACGGCTGCGGAACCTGGGACAGGAAGACCGGCTGACTGGTGTCGGCCGTGTAGCGCCTGAAGGTGTCGACGTCGACGTCCTGGCCGGTGCTGAGGCGAGTGAGGTCGTCGGCGTAGTAGATCGACACGGGGGCGAAGGTGCTGAGATTGTCGACCGTGTAGTCCTCGGGGATGGCAGGCGGTGTGCCGGTCGCGCGCTTCGTCCGGTCCGCCGGGGCCACGGTCGCCGGAGCGGTCATCACGACCAGCTGCCTGCGCACGCCCGTCATCGCGTATCCGGCGATCGTGTAGCTCATCCAGTTCGTCGGCGGCTCGATCTGAGTCCTCCCGGCGCCGTCCTTCGCGCCCGGGGTGTAGCCCGTGGAGATGTCGCAGTCGTCGACCGCCTGTCCTTCGCCGAGCTTCTGGCTGAGCAGCTCAGCGCACGGGAACTGCAGCTGGATCGTCGGCGAGAACGGCACCTGGTAGTTCACCGGGTAGTAGTACGTCCGCTTCATCCCCGAGTCGGGGACGGGGACACCGGGGCCCGGGTCGCTGGTGTCCGGCTCGACGTTGACGAGGGTGTTGTTCAGCTGCTCGGTGGTGATCCCCGAGGCCCGTGCAGGCCAGTTGGGTCCGCTCCCCTGCTGCGCCGATCCGCTCGTCGGGAAGCTGTAGTTCGCCACCTTCAGGCCGGACGAGTTGACGCCTTCCTTGAAGACGCACGCCAGGTGCGTCACGCCCGAGACGGTGCGAAGGTCGAAGCTGCCCGGGGTGATTGAGCCCGCGTCCGCCGTGCAGCCAGTCTCGGCGCGGACCTCGGCCGTGGTGTTCCAGACCCCGTTGCCGTCGGCGTCGTCGTCGTAGTCGCCGGCCGTGTAGACCCTGACGATGCCCGGCGTCACGGAGCGGTCGGCGACCGCGACCGAGATCCGTCCCAACGAGAGCAGGTCGACACCCGTCCGGGGGATGCCGGGCTTGCAGCCGAGCGACACGGCAGCGCTGGCGTACGTTCCCATGGGGTTGTCCGATGCGTCCACACTGTCGGTGGTCGTGACGCAGCTCCAGTCGAAGTCGAGCAGGGCCGTGCTCGCCGGCGGCGGCCCGGAAACTTTCAACGTCGGGGTCTGCGCCGACAACGTCGACAGCGCGGGGAACTGCCTTACACCTGTGAATCCGTTTGTCGACTCCGTGCTTCCGACGGTGAAAGGAACCAGGTCGCCGTCGGCGGCGAGCACCATCAGCTGGGTGTTCGGCCTCAAGGCGTCGTAGTGGTCGTTCACGTGATACTCGGGCGCGGCGCCTGCAACCCGTACGGAGATCGGGCTGCGCGCCGGGTTGCTGTAGCTGCGGGGCACGGCGGCGACCGCAGCCTTGCCGATGTTGAGGGCGCCCGCGATCGCCTGCAACGACCCTGCCCGGCCCAGGAACCTGACGATTGTGCCGGCGCCGGTGACCAGGGCGATCGTCGGCGCGTTCCCGCCGCCGTCCGTCGTGACCACGCCGCCGACGAAGGTCACTCCGTTGCGGGGGCCCAGCGTGAAGCGAAGCGGTGGGCTCTGCCCGATGCTCTTCACGTCGACCGAGCCGTCCGAGTAGCGGGAGACCGTCCACGACGCGGAGCGGCCACGCGCCGGGTCAGCCGCCACGACGGCCGAATCGAGGAGCACGCGCGACGGCGTCGATTCTCCGTACGCCCACGAGGCGTAGTAGTCGGGCATGCGTGCCGTCGTCTGCAGGGTCGACGTCGCGGCGAGCTCCTCGTGGCCGTAGCCGTAGGCCACCGTGCCGAGCGAGGAGTTGGAGACGCGCCAGTTGTTGTTCCCGGCGGTGAGCTGGAAGGTGGGCTGCGTGGGGATGCTCGCCTTGACCTGGGTCCCCGCGATCGCCGGGTTCGTGTCCGCAGGCACCTGCACGCCGGGCGGAAGCGGCGCCGCGGTCGCGGGCTGGGTGGTCGCCAGGGGGATCGTCAGAAGTGGCGCGAGAAGGCCGATTGCGGCCAAGCCGCAGAAGCGTCGACGTGACATGGCCCGACCTCAGTTTCCCTCGACAGACTGCTGCCTGCGGCCACGCTAGGTCTGCGCACGACGGAGGTGCATCGGGCAAATCACCTATGCCGGACAGACGGCGATGGTTGGATTCGGGTGTGAAGGCGCACCGGGCGCGCAACCCGCAGGCGGCGACCAGCTTCGGCCGCGACGATGACGTCGACGCCGTCGTCGCCCTCGTGCGTGCGGGCACGCGGCTGGTCACGCTGACCGGGCGCGCGGGGGTCGGCAAGACGCATCTCGCGTACCGAGTCGCCGACACCCTCGCCGAGGATCCCGGCGGGACCGTCGCCGTCGTCCACCTGGCCGAGGTCGTCGCGCCGGAGCGCGTGCTCCTCGAGATAGCAGTCGCCCTCGATGTGGTGGGGCTTCCCCGGACGGACCTCACCGAGGCGATCGTGGCGCGCATCGGCGACACGGGCGGGCTCCTAGTGCTCGACAACCTGGAGCACGTGCTGCCTGCCACGGCCGACATCGCTCGCCTGCTCGACCACGTCCCCGCGCTGTCGGTGCTCGCCACCAGCCAGACCTCGACCCGGTTGGATGCCGAGAAGGTGCTGGTCGTGCGACCGCTGCCCGCCGACGCCTGCGTGGACCTGTACGCCGCGCGTGCCGCCGCGATCGACAGCAGGTTCACGCTGGACGATCCCGAGTCGGTCGCGACGTTGTGCGATGCCCTCGAGGGTCTGCCGCTCGCGATCGAGCTGGCAGCGGCACGCAGTGCTGCGCTTCCCGCCGCCGAGCTGCTGCGCCTCTTCCAGGACCGCCCGCTGGACGTCCTCGCGAGCCGCCGGGTCGACGTCGCCGAACGCCATCGCGGCCTGCACAGCGCGATCGCGTGGACCTACGACCGCCTGACCTCGTCGCAGCAGCGGCTGTTGCGACGCATCTCCGTGGCTCCGACGACCGTGACCATCGAGGACGTCGAGGCTCTCGCGGACTCCGACGGCGAGACAGCGATCGACGAGCTGTCCGCACTGGTCGACTACCACCTCGCCGACCTGGTCCGCGGCACCGCTCCCGCCCGGTACGCCCTTCCGTCCTCGATCCGCGCCTTCGCCCTCGCCGAGCTGCGCGCCCATGACGAGCACGACGAAGCCGTCGCGGCCTACGTCGCGTGGCTCGGTCGTTGGGCACGGGACAAGGTCGTCGAAGCGACCACGCTCGACGAGGCCGCAACCCTCAAGGAGATCGGCGCGGCCACCGAGACTCTCGTCCAGGGTGCCCGCACGGCACTCGCGCTCGGCGCGGTCGCCGATGCTGTCGACATCACCCTTGCGGCGGCATTGCGGTGGGCGCACGCGGGCTACCACCACTCTCACCAACGACTGCTGGGCGACGTGCTGCGCGAGGCCGCCGATCTCCGTACCGGCGCCCGGTCACGGCTGACGGCGCTCCATGCCCTCATGCTCTTCCACGCCGGCGATCCGACGGTCGCCCCCCGCATCAAGGCACTCCTCGACGAGGCGGAGGACTCCGGCCGTGCGGTGACCGACGACAACGCGGTCCTGGAGGCGCACAGCTCGCGAGCGCTGACCAGCCCGCTCACCGGCGACTTCCCCGGCGTCATGCGGGCCGTGTCGGAGGGGCTCCCGCTGGCGATGCGGACGGGCAACGACCACTGGATCGCGCGCTTCGAGCTCCTCGCCGCTGCCGGCAACCGGCTCGCCGGCGATGACGAGCAGGCGATCGCTCTGGCCACTAGCGCGTACGCCCGCGCGAAACGTACGGGCTACGGTGCGGCCCTCGTCGCGGGCGGAGCGATCCTGCGCCCGATGGCGCTGAGCCACCCAGAGCTCGGGGTGGGCCTGCGCTCGACCGCGGAGGACCTCGTGCTCGCACGGGAGATCGAGCTGCCCTGGTACGAGCTGGCACTGCCGCCGATCATCGCACTCGAGGCGCTCGATGCCGGGGAGCTCGACTCCGCCCGGGAGTCCCTGATCGAGGCGCTCACGCTGGTTCGTGGCTCAGGCACGCCCACGCTCGTCGGGTACGCGTTGGTCGCCGCCTCTGAAGTTGCTGCGGCCGCCGGGGAACCAGAGCTTGCGCTCATGCTCGACGCGGCCGTCGAGCCGTTCCGCAGCGTCGTCATCGCGAACTCCTCGCGGGAGCGCGCTGAACGGCACGCCTCGACGATGGAACGCTGCCGCGCCGAGCTTGGCCCCGAGGCAGGTGCCGCCACGGCAGCCGGCTCGCACCTCATGCTCGAGAACGCAGTCCAGATCGCGCTCTCCGCGCTCGCTGCACCCGGACGGGAGCGGAAGGCTCCTCAGCACCGACTCCACTCAGCCGACCCTCTCACCGAGCGGCAGATGGAGGTGCTGCTGCTCCTCGCGACCGGGCTCTCCAACAAGGAGATCTCGGCGCGGCTGTTCATCGCCGAGAAGACGACGATGCATCACTGCGCGGCGATCTACCAGGCACTCGGCGTCCGTGGCCGCACCGAGGCCGTCGTCTGGGCAGCCCAGCACGGGATGATCAGCCCCACGTAGCACCCCCTCAGCAGGCGCAGGCGGGCCCGTCGGTGACCGGGAGCGGCGCCGGCGCTCCGACGCTCGGCATGCCGAGCCCCACCCCGACCGGCGCGGGCGCGGCGTTGCGTACCTCCCACGCGTCGCCCGCGCGCGTACGCCGGACCGCGAGCGGCTGGCCGTCGGCCATCAGGTGGTGCGGCGCGGCCGTGGTGACCACGGTCGTGACCATGTCGCCGGGGCGGACGTCGATGCCCTCAGGGCGCGCGAAGTGCACGAGGCGGTTGTCGCGCGCACGTCCGGTGAGGCGGTGCGTGGCCTCGTCCTTCTTGCCACCGCGGCCGTCGGCGACGAGGAGCTCGACCGTGGAGCCGACGAGGGCCTGGTTCTCGTCCCACGCGATCTGGTTGACGAGCGCGACCAGGCGGTCGTACCGGTCCTGGACGACCGCCTTCGGCAGCTGCTCGTCGTACGTGGCCGCAGGCGTGCCGGGGCGGGGTGAGTACTGGAAGGTGTACGCCGACGTGAAGCGCGCCTGGCGTACGACGTCCATCGTCTCGAGGAAGTCCTCCTCGGTCTCGCCGGGGAAGCCGATGATGATGTCGGTCGTGATCGCGGCGTCAGGCATCGCGACGCGGACGCGGTCGATGATGCCGAGGTAGCGGTCCTTGCGGTACGACCGGCGCATCGCCTTCAGCACGCGATCGGACCCGGACTGCAGCGGCATGTGCAGCTGGGGCATCACGTTCGGCGTCTCGGCCATGGCGGCGATGACGTCGTCGGAGAACGCGGCCGGGTGCGGCGAGGTGAACCGGACCCGCTCCAGCCCCTCGATCTCCCCGCACGCCCTTAGGAGCTTGCCGAACGCGTACTTGTCGCCGAACTCGACGCCGTACGAGTTGACGTTCTGGCCGAGCAGCGTGACCTCGACGACGCCCTCGGCGACCAGCGCCTCGATCTCGGCGAGGATCTCGCCGGGGCGGCGGTCCTTCTCCTTGCCGCGCAGGCTCGGGACGATGCAGAACGTGCAGGTGTTGTTGCAGCCGACGCTGATGGAGACCCAGGCGGCGAACGCCGACTCGCGCTTGGTCGGGAGGGTCGACGGGAACACCTCGAGCGACTCGAGGATCTCGACCTGGCTCTCCTCCTGCACCCGCGCGCGGTCGAGCAGGGCTGGCAGGGAGCCGATGTTGTGGGTGCCGAAGACGACGTCGACGTACGGGGCGCGCTTGGTGATCGTGTCGCGGTCCTTCTGGGCGAGGCAGCCGCCGACGGCGATCTGCATGCCGGGATTCTCGCGCTTGATGCTGGCGATGTGGCCGAGCGTGCCGTACAGGCGGTTGTCGGCGTTCTCGCGGACGGCGCACGTGTTGAACACGACCACGTCGGCGGGCTTCTCGGTCTTGGCCGGTGCGGCGACATAGCCGGCGTCCTCGAGCAGGCCCGACAGGCGCTCGGAGTCGTGCACGTTCATCTGGCAGCCGTAGGTGCGCACTTCGTACGTCTTCGGCACAGTCGTCTTCGTCATAGCCCTCCCAGGGTACGGGGCGGGTTGGACGGCGTGAATCCGTGTCACTCGCTCGTCGTGAGCGCGGCGATGAGACCGTCGAGCCCGTCGAACTGCCCGTCGAAGACATCCGCGCTGGACGGCGGGTCGCCGACCGGGCGGCGGACGTACGCCGTACGCATGCCGGTCGCCTGCGCTCCCCTGAGATCCCAGGCGTGCGCGGCCACCATGAGGATGCGCTCCGGCGGACATCCGGCGGTGTCGATGGCGAGCTGGTAGACCTCTCGGGCGGGTTTGTACGCGTCGACCGCCTCGGCGGACAGCGCCTGGTGCCACCGGAGTCCCGCGTGAGCGTTGAGCCGCAGGAGCGCGGTACGGCTCGCGTTGGAGAGTCCGATCACGGGGAGGTGCCGGGAGAGTCGGTCGAGGCCGGCGACGGAGTCGGGCCACGCGGGCAGGCGCTGACTCGCTGTCGCCAATCGCGCGATGGCCGAAGGGTCGGTGAGCCCGGCACGGTCGGCCACACGTCGAGCTGCCTCACCGTCGACGATCGCGGTGCTCGCGTACGGGCGGAGGCCGTCCGTGATGCGCTGCTGCGCGTGCTCCACGTGGTCCTGCCAGACACCGAGCAGCTCCTCGACGGCCGCCGCGTCCGCCTCGGGCACCGCCTCGCTGATCCCCGTACGGAGGCCGCTGGGTTCGTCGACCAGCGTCCCGAGGACGTCGAAGACCACCGCGTCGATGTCACGGATCTCGCTCATGCACTCCCCTGTCGATCGGTCGGACCCGATCCCCAGGGCCGGCGCTGCCAAGTTCTCACGACTACCCCGACCGCCGCCTCCCCTCCACCCGCCGTGATCCACATCCGGGAGCGACGGGACTGCGCAAGAATGCGTCGTGCCTCGCATCCGCCGAACTGCGGTGGTCCTTTCCGGCGTCATCGCGCTCGTCCTCGTCGCCGCCGCGACCTACGCGTTCGCCGGCCGCCAGACCGCCGACGTCGCCGTGCCGCCCGACGACGCCACACCCGAGCAGGTCGTCGCCGCGTTCCTCGACGCGCTCGACGCTAGGGACTGCGACACCGCAGCCGCGCTGTGGGCGACCGAGACGGCCGACGGTGGTGAGCCGTCGTGGTGCGGCGACGTCGCCCCGTTGGACAGCATCGAGATCCAGGACCACTCCCTGGAGTCTCCGGCAGACTCGGGCCACGACCCCGGGGACCAGGTCGCCTGGGTGGACGTCACCTTCACACTCGACTGGCGGGCGTTCGGGAGCGACGGGTCCATGCCTGAAGGCGCGAACGACTGGGGATACCTCCTCGTACGGTCGTCCCCCGACGATCCGTGGCGGATCACCGACCAAGGCCACGTCTGACGGCCGACACGCTCGGGGTGCGCCAGGTCGTGCCCCCCGGCGACCGGAGGAGGCTCCGATCACCGAGGAGCATGACTGGCGCAACTGCGAAATCAAGCGCGCGGACGACGGCCAGCGGGAGTCGTCAGCTCCATGGCCACGGGTACTGGCCGGACCAGATCAAGTCGCACCCTTCGCCGTTGAATCCAATGGCGGAGGAACCGTTGAGCGCCAGGCAGACCTGGTTCCCGAAGCGCATGTCAGAAAGACTTTCCGACCCCGAGACCATGCGGATTCCTGCTGAGATCCGCAAAAGCCCCTTCTCCGGAAGGTCCTTGTTACAGGTCCCGGTCCTGTAGGGGACCTTGCTGCCGCCGGTATAGATGCAGATCCCTCGGCGCGATACCGCCGCTCCCTCACTGGGGCGAAATTCCCATTTCATCACGACAGCGTGCCCGTCGGCCTTACCGTCCGCCACGGCCATGTAATCACCAGCAAGGATGAAGCACGCCGTCGCGTGTGCCTCCCATTCGTTGAGGCCCCCGTGCCATGCACTCAAACCCAAGGCGCATCTCGCCAACGTTGGGCTTTCGCTCGAATCCTGCTTGACGGCGTAGTTGACCTCCCATGCCGGGGCGGCTTCCGCCCGGAACGGCAGCGCGAGGAGACCTACGACCGCTGCCAGCATGACTGCTATTCGGACTGAGATGTGGCGTTCCACGTGTCCTCCAATTCGGGTGGGGTTCGAGCCACCAAGCCCGTGCTTGTGGCGGAACCTCGGTTCTGGTGCCGGAAACATCCCACACACCGGGGTCAGCGAGGCCCGATACCGACACCGGAGCCTTCTGGGCCGCAACCAATCGCGCGGTCACGTTCTGACAACAACCCCCGGGCGAGTGCGTGCCTGGCTAGCACCGGAGTGTCGTTCCCCTTAGGTTTTTTCACATGTCGGATGACTCGTACGACTCGGTCACGCCTGCGCCGACAGGCTCGGGCAGCTCGACCGCCACCGCCGCCACGATGGTCGCCATGGACGATGTCCAGAAGTGGTTCGGCGAGCTGCACGTCCTCAAGGACATCAACCTCCACGTCAAGCCGGGCGAGGTCGTGGTCGTCATCGGCCCGTCCGGTTCGGGCAAGTCGACGCTCTGCAGAGCGATCAACCGGCTCGAGCCGATCGACCAGGGCACCATCGCGATCGACGGCGCCCTCCTTCCCGAGGAGGGCCGCAAACTTGCCCAGCTGCGTGCCGACGTCGGCATGGTGTTCCAGTCGTTCAACCTCTTCGCGCACAAGACCGTCCTCGAGAACGTCATGCTCGGGCCGATCAAGGTCCGCAAGAAGTCGAAGGCCGACGCCGAGAAGCGCGCGATGGAGCTGCTCAAGCGCGTCGGCGTCGACTCGCAGGCCAACAAGTACCCTGCCCAGCTGTCGGGCGGGCAGCAGCAGCGCGTGGCGATCGCCCGAGCACTCGCGATGGACCCGAAGGTCATGCTCTTCGACGAGCCGACCTCCGCGCTCGATCCCGAGATGATCAAGGAGGTGCTCGACACGATGGTCGCGCTGGCCAAGGCCGGCATGACGATGGTCGTCGTCACCCACGAGATGGGCTTCGCCCGTACGGCTGCGGACCGCGTCGTCTTCATGTCCGACGGCCAGATCCTCGAGGAGAACACTCCCCAGGAGTTCTTCGACCACCCTGAGACCGACCGTGCGAAGGACTTCCTCGCGAAGATCCTCAAGCACTGACCCCTCGCACCACCTCTGCACCACCGAACGCAGCACCGATCCAAACCGATGGCGGAGCCGCACCCGCGGCGCTCGTGAAGGCAAAGGGAGAAGTCATGAAGATCCGAAGGACCAAGATCGCTGTCGTCGCCGCGGCGGCAGCCCTCGCGCTCGCCGGATGTGGCGATGCGGGCAGCGACGACGACGGCGGTGACGGCGACGGCGGCGGCGGCGGCTTCAGCCCCGAGGTCGTGGAGAACGCCGCCGACGAGTTCGACGACGGCACCCGGATGAAGGAGATCGCCGAGGCGGGCACCGTCAAGATCGGCGTGAAGTTCGATCAGCCTGGCATCGGCTTCAAGGCCGCCGGGGCGGACGCTCCCGAGGGCTTCGACCCGAACATGGGCCAGATCCTCGCCGCGAAGCTCGGCATCGCACCCGACAAGATCGAGTGGGTCGAGACCATCTCCGACAACCGCGAGCCGTTCCTCCAGAACAGCACCGTCGACTTCGTGATCGCCTCGTACTCGATCACCGACGAGCGTCGCCAGGTTGTCGGCCAGGCTGGGCCTTACTACGTCACGGGCCAGCAGTTGCTCGTGCAGGAGTCGAACACTGACATCAACGGCCCGGACGACCTCGCGGGCAAGAAGGTCTGCTCGGTGACTGGCTCGACGTCGATCGCCACCGTCGAGGAGAAGTACGGCGCAACCCCGGCCGGCTTCGACACCTACTCGCAGTGCGTCGATCAGCTCAAGACCGGCTCGGTGGATGCCGTCACCACCGACGGCGCGATCCTTGCGGGCTACGCGGCGCAGGACCCGGGCACGACGAAGGTCGTGGGCGATCCGTTCTCCGAGGAGCGCTACGGCATCGGCTACAACAAGGACTCGGCCGAGCTCTGCGAGTTCATCAACGACACGCTCGAGGGCGCGTTCGAGGACGGCGACTGGGAGGCCGCATTCGACGACACGCTCGGCAAGTCCGGCATCGACACGCCGGACCAGCCGACGGTCGATCCCTGCCCCTGACCCATCACCACTGACGGGGTCGGCCTACGGGTCGGCCCCGTCTGACGGGCCTGTTCAACTACGACCCCTGTGAGGAGGTGCACGTGGATGCCTTGACCGAGAACTGGGACCTCATCCTCTCTGGATTCGGATGGACCCTTCGACTTCTCGCCGCAAGCGCGGTGATCGCCTTGATCGTCGGCACGATCATCGCCGTCTTCCGCGTCAGTCCCGTGCCGGTGCTGCGAAGCATTGCAGCCGTCTACGTGACGATCTTCCGCAACTCGCCGCTCCTGGTCCTGTTGCTGATCACGTTCTTCGGCCTCCCGCAGATCGGGATCACGTTCAACAACGACATCTTCATCAAGACTGTCAGCACCATGGGGCTCTACACCGCGGCCTTCGTCGCCGAGAGCCTCCGGTCGGGAATCAACGGCATCCCCTTAGGGCAGGCCGAAGCGGCCCGCTCGCTCGGCTTCGGGTTCGGGCAGACCATGACGCAAGTCGTGCTCCCCCAGGCGTTTCGCAACGTGGTCCCGCCGCTGGCAAGCGTCTTGATCGCCCTTACGAAGAACACCTCGATCGCGATGGCGTTCGGCAGCCTCGAACTCACCTTCCGGTCGAAGCAGCTACTCAACGAGTACGCCACCGACCGCATCATCATCTTCGTCGCGATCGCCATCTGCTACATCGTGATCGTCGAGTTCATCTCGTTCGGCGCTGCCATGCTCGAGCGCCGCTGGAGGGCAGAGCGATGAGCACCGTCCTGTATGACAACCCGGGGCCACGCGCACGCTTCGTCAATCGCATCGTCGGCATCGTCACAGTGCTGCTGGTGCTCGTCGGGATCTTCTGGACAATCCGGCTGCTGAACCAGAACGGCCAGCTGGAGGGCGATCTGTGGGAGCCGTTCGTCACACCGACCTACATGGAGCTGATCGGACGCGCGCTCCTCGAGACCTTGAAGGCCGCGGCCTTCGCGATCGCGGGCGCGGTTGTCTTCGGCGTGATCTTCGGCATCGGCAAGCTCTCGGAGCATGCGTGGATCCGATGGCCGTCCTGGCTGGTTGTCGAGTTCTTCCGTGCCGTGCCGCTGCTGATGCTCATCATCTTCATCTGGACACTGAATGGGCTGCAGCTCGACAAGTCGTTCCAGTCACTGGTCATCGGCCTCGTGCTCTACAACGGATCGGTGCTCGCCGAGGTCTTCCGCGCTGGCATCAACGCGCTTCCGAAGGGGCAGTCTGAGGCGGCGTACGCACTCGGTATGCGCAAGTACCAGGTGATGACGTCGGTCCTGCTCCCCCAAGCGGTCAAGATCATGTTGCCGTCGATCATCAGTCAGTGCATCGTCGCGCTGAAAGACACGTCGCTCGGCTACACGATCCTCGCCCCGGGACTCACCACGGAGATGAAGAGCATCTGGCTAACGTTCCAGAACCAGCTTCCGGCGACACTCGTGCTGCTGATGCTCTACCTCGTCGTGAACCTGATCCTCGAGGTGCTCGCACGCTGGGCGCAGAAGAAGTTCAGTGGCGGGCACAAGTTGAACCTCACTGCTGTCGGTGTCCTCGGCGAGACCGAGGAGGAGATCTCGGCCGAGCGTGTCCGGACGACACACAGCGGACAGGGCGGCGGCGTGTACTAGTCCGGTCGCTCCCTCAGCGCACGTAGACGCTGCCGTCGAAGTTGAGCATCCCCGCCGACTCCAGCCCGATGGTGGTCTCGCTGTTCTCGTCGTCGTCGGCGTGGGTCTCCACGTCGACGGCGGCGATCTCAGCCAGCGGGATCGCGTGCACCTGCGCCGTACGGATGCCGTTGCCCGAGCGATCGGTGAGCATGCCGTCCTCGAGGAAGAGGAAGCCGTCGCGCACCCCGAGGATCCGTGCGTAGTCGTGCACGTCGCGGCTGCCGCCGACGCGGCGTACGGATAGGGTGCAGTAGGCGTTGGCGTCGCTGGTCACGGGCACAGTGCTGGTCACGCGGGCAAGTGTCGCATCCTCTGCTGCGGCAAGCGTCGCATCCTCCGGTGGTTGAGCGTCGCATCCTCCGCCGCGGGCAAGCGTCGCATCCTCCGCCGCGGGCAAGCGTCGTACCCTCCGCCGCGGGCAAGCGTCGTACCCTCCGCCGCGGGCAAGCGTCGTACCCTCCGCTGCGGGCAAGCGTCGTACCCTCCGCTGGTTGAGCGAGCGAAGCGAGTCGAAACCCCGATCAGCGGCTGGGAACGGGCGTGACCCACAGGTGGATGACACCTTCGACCACGCGAGTGCCGTCGTCGCGCGTCGCATGGACCGTGACGTCGACCTCCGGCGCGTTGGCCCAGTCGGCCTCGGTGGTCTCCGCGACACAGACGAGGTCGCTGGTCGACTTCGCGAGGTAGGCGACGTCCATGCCCTTCGGGAGCCAGCGGTAGCCCTTCGGGACGGTCGCCTCGGCGAGCAGCCCCATCGCGGCCTCGAGGCCGTTGCAGACCGCGATCGCGTGCACGGTGCCGATGTGGTTCTGGACGCCCCACCGCTTGGGGAGGACGAGCTCGGCCCGGTGCGGACGCATCTCGCGGACCCGCGGGCGCACCGTACGGAAGTAGGGAGCCTTGAGCGAGAAGGCGAGACCGAAGAGCCGGTCGCCCAGTGGCAGGGCCGAGATGCGCTTGTACAGGGCGAGCGTCTGGTTCATGGACGGGACACTAGCAGGTTTGTTACTCATGGGTAACCGTGGTCTCGAGGTGATCTCGAGAAGCCCGGCACACGATCTCGGCGTACTCCTCCCCCGGCATCTGGATCCACTGCCGCTGCTCGAACCCGAGCTTGTCGAGCACCCGCAGCGACGCCGCGTTCCGAGCGTCGGGACAGGCCACGAACCACGGCGCGTCGGGATGCGCGGGGAGTACGACGTCGCGAAGGTACGCGGCCAGCATCCGCGTGCCGAGCCCGCGCCCGACCTCGCTCGGATCGCCGATCAGGTAGTCGAACCCGACAGCACCGGGCAGCTGCACGCGCACGGCCAGGTCGTCGTCGGAGTCGACCGGGTAGTCCTGGAGCGAGCCGACCAGTCGGCCGTCGACCTCGACCACCCACATCCGGGTCGGATCGCCGCCTCGCAAGCGTGCGCCGTACCGCGCTCGTGCGTCCGCGACATCGACCGGTGGGTCGCGAAACCACGTCAGGACGTGCGGCTCGTGGCGCCACGCGACGAGCAGCCCGAGATCGTCCTCGCGCATCAGGCGGAACGCGATCGAGTCGTCTCCCCTCATCGTCATGGCCAGAGGCTAACCGCGTGCCTGCGCCCGGGTCGCGTCTAACCTCAAGAGATGGGACGCACCGCGCTCCTTCTTGCCGCCGGCATCCTCCTCGCCGGCTGCACGTCTCCGTCCTCGCCGGCCGACCCCGCCTCGCCGGGCGAGCCGACCTCGCCTGCGGCCTCGCCGTCGACCGAGCCGTCAGCGCCCGTCGAGCCTGCCGAGACCCCGGCCGACGAGACCGCTCGCGTCCTCGTCACCCACCACCACTCCCCCTTGCGGGTCCTCTCGACAGACGGCGCCGTACGGCTCCTCGGGTCGGGATCGCTGTCCGGGCTGCGCCTGGTCACCGACCGCTCCGACGTCCCGTCCGCCGAACGCCTCGCCGATGCCCAGGCAGTCATCGCACGTGTGGGACGCGACCCTGATCTGATCGGGTACGTGCCCGCGGCGGCCGTCGACGAGACGGTCCGCGCCGTCCGGGTGGGCAGCATCGACCCCATGCGCAACCCGGCGGCGTATCCGCTGCGCTCCGCCGCACCTGTGCCTGAGCCGGACATCGTGACGCTCGCGATCACCGGCGACATCATGCTCGGCCGCCGGGTCGGTGCGTACCTAGACAGAGTCGGTGACCCGACCGCAGTGTTCCGTGGGTTCGCCGAACGTCTTGCTGGTGCCGACATCGCCGTCGGCAATCTCGAGTCGACGCTCTCGCAGCGCGGCTCGCCGACACAGGGCGGTGACTCGTTCGGTGCTGACCCGTCGGTGAGGCGCGGGCTGCGCGCCGCAGGCTTCGACGTCATCGGACTCGCGAACAACCACCTGGGCGACTTCGGCCCACGAGCGATGCGCGACACGTTCGCGCGCCTGCGCGCCGGTGGGCTGCCGTACGTCGGCGCAGGGCTCGACCGCGCGGAGGCCGAGCGCCCGCTCGTCGTGACCCGCGGCGACACGACGGTCGGGTTCATCGCGGTGGACTCCATCGGGGAGACACCGGCGGCTTCCGCCTCGACGCCGGGGACGAACCGGCTCGACATGCCTCCGCGCACGGGCCCGATGGACGAAGCACGGTTGGCGCGGCTCGAGCAGCAGGTGCGGGAGCTCGCCGCGGAGGTCGACACGGTGGTGGTGATGACGCACTGGGGCACGCAGTACACGAACGTGCCGGAGGCGTCCCAGCGTCGGGTGGCGCGGGTCGTCGCCCGAGCCGGAGCCGATGTCGTGGTCGGCGGCCACCCGCACTGGCTGCAGGGGCTCGAGCAGGTCGGGGACACGCTCGTCGTGCACTCGCTCGGCAACTTCGTCTTCGACATGGACTTCCAGCAACGGACGCGGGAGGGGGCCGTACTGGAACTCGTGCTGTGGGACGGCGTGGTGAAGGCCGCGCGACTGGTCCCGTACGTGATCGACGACCGCTTCACGCCACGACCGGCGCGGGCAGGTCGAGCCCAACGCGTCCTCGCCACTGCGTGGGAGACCAGCCGGGGCCCGTACGCGATTCCCTGACCCGCCCCGTCCCCGACTTGTGGACTTTGACAAAGAATCGGGCGCCTGATTCCTTGTCAAAGTCCACAAATCGGGGACGAAGCGGGGGCTGCTGCAGCCAGCGCCAGGTGACGGTGGCGACCCAGCGGAGCTGCCGATCATCGACGACGCGAGGCCGATCGGCCGCGGAGTGGTAGCCCGCGTACGGGATGCTCCCCAGCCGCGCCGCAGGAACGTCCGCCTTCTCGTACGACCAGTGGTCGCTGGCGCGGTTCTCGCATGTCGTCGTGGGGATCCCGCCGGCGGCCGCGACCAGCTCGCGGACCACCTGCCCGTCGCTCGTGCCGCCGTCGCACACTGGCACCGACGAGCCGCGTACGCCGACCCGGTCGAGCGACACCATGGCCCGGAGCGCCCGGCGCTCGGCAGCTGACATCTCCGCCACCCGGTGCTGCGAGCCGAAGTGGTGAAGGTCGTCGCCCGGACCACGTGGCTCCTCCGCGCCGAACGCAATGAAGCGCACCGGCAACCGCGTCCCGTACGACGCCGCCAACCGCCCCAGCTCCCGGACCACCGCGACTCCCGACGCGTTGTCCTCAGCCCCCGGCGACACGGCCACCGTGTCCAGATGCGCGCCGACGACGAGGTGTGGGCGAGACGGGTCGAATTCCGGCGGATCCGCGATCACGTTCATCGACCGTCCGGCGCGAACGGGCACTCCCCACGAGTCCCCACCCGGGACACGGAACGCCTCCTGCGACACGGTGTAGCCCAAGCCGCGCATCTCGTCGCCGAACCACGCCGCGGCCTCGCCATACGCCGGTGCCGTGGCCAGGCGCGGTCCGATCACGCCCGCGAGGTGGCGTACGGCAGCCCGCATTGCGACGACGTCGGCGGCCGGAGCCTCGGGCTTCGGCGGGTCGGTCGCGGGAGCACCGGTGCCGGGCTCACCCGGCGTTGCTGTGTCCTCGGGTGCGACGGACCCTGGAGCGCCGCCGCTCGTCGGAGCGCCGCCGCTCGTAGCGCTCTCCGCGGACGTCGCCGGGGCCGGCCCGGCCGAGGTCGGCTCACCCTGAGGCCCGCTCCCGCTGCACGCACTCAGGAGGAGCAGGCACGAGACACCGGCGAGGACTCCGTGCACTCCCCCATGCTGGCACGCGTGGGACGAGGGCGTCAGGCGTCGTCGTCCCAGTCGTCCGCGTCGAACGGATCCTCGGCGGCGCCGACCTCCTCGCGGACGATCCGGTAGGCAAGGCCCGGCCCGTATCCCTTGCGTCCCAGCGCGCCGACGAGCCGGCGGATCTTCACCTGCTCGTCGACGTTGCGCATCGCCCGCAGCTTCTTGCGGACGACGGCCCGAGCCGCCGCCTCCTCCGACTCCGGGTCGATGGTGTCGATCGTGTCGCGCACGATCTCGTCGTCGATGCCCTTGCGACGGAGCTCGAGTGCGAGGGCGCGACCGGCGAGGCCGCGCGTCTGCTGCCGGGAACGCACCCAGAGCTGCGCGAACTCCTCGTCATCGACGAGACCTACCGCTTCGAACCGGTCGAGCATCTGCTCGGCGATCTCGTCAGGAACGTTGCGGCGGGCGAGCTGAGCTGCGAGCTCGGCGCGTGAGCGAGGCTGCTCGGCCAGACGGTCGAGGAGGATCTTGCGGGCAACGGCCTCGTGGTCCGGCTCCGGACCGAGGTCGCGCTCCGCGTCGGGCTCGGGATCCCGGCGTCGCCAGGATCCCGAGCGCTGCGTGCGAGCCATCCTCAGAAGTCGACCGTGGCCTTCTCGGCCTTGGCGCCCTTGGCCGCTCCAGCAGCCGCGGGCGTCACCGCAGGCTCAGCCGGCTCGTCGACCGCGGCACCGATGCCGAGGTGCTCCATGATGCGCTTCTCGAGCTCGTTGGCGAGGTCGGGGTTGTCGCGCAGGAAGTTGCGGGCGTTCTCCTTGCCCTGGCCGAGCTGGTCGCCCTCGTACGTGTACCAGGCGCCGGCCTTGCGGACGAAGCCCGCATCGACGCCGACGTCGAGGAGGCTGCCCTCGCGGCTGATGCCCTGGCCGTACATGATGTCGAACTCGGCCTGCTTGAACGGCGGGGCCATCTTGTTCTTGACGACCTTGCAGCGGGTGCGGTTGCCGACCATGTCGGTGCCGTCCTTGAGCGTCTCGATGCGGCGGACGTCGAGACGGACCGAGGCGTAGAACTTGAGCGCCTTGCCGCCGGTCGTGGTCTCCGGCGAGCCGAACATGACGCCGATCTTCTCGCGGAGCTGGTTGATGAAGATCGCGGTCGTGCCTGCGCCGTGGAGCGCACCGGTGAGCTTGCGCAGCGCCTGGCTCATGAGGCGCGCCTGCAGACCGACGTGGCTGTCGCCCATCTCGCCCTCGATCTCGGCGCGGGGCACGAGCGCCGCGACGGAGTCGATGACGATGATGTCGAGCGCGCCCGACCGGATCAGCATGTCGGCGATCTCCAGCGCCTGCTCACCGGAGTCCGGCTGCGACACGAGGAGCGCGTCGGTGTCGACGCCGAGGGCCTTCGCGTACTCAGGGTCCAGCGCGTGCTCGGCGTCGATGAACGCCGCGATGCCGCCGGCGCGCTGGGCGTTGGCCACCGCGTGCAGGGCGACCGTCGTCTTGCCGGAGGACTCCGGCCCGTAGATCTCGACGATGCGGCCACGCGGGAGCCCGCCGATGCCGAGAGCGATGTCCAGCGAGGTCGCCCCGGTGGGGATGACCTCGATCGGGATCTTGCCGCGCTCACCGAGGCGCATCACCGATCCCTTGCCGTGCGAACGCTCGATCTGCGCCATCGCGGCGTCGAGTGCCTTGTCGCGGTCCTTCGGTGCGCCCTTGCCCGGGTCAGCAGCCATCAGCGTGGTCCCTTCACATCTCTTGTGTCCGCCGGTCGTCTACGACGGTAGGGACCGGCACCGACACTTCGTGCGCGTGGCGCGAGGTGCTGGGGAAACCGGGCCCGTCCGTCGACCTGGGGATGACACTAGTCCGAACACGTGTTCGATGCGACTACCGACACGCCGCGTGTCGTAGGAATGCGTCGAGGAGGGTCACGAAGAGACGGGATCCCCACCGAACCGGTCCCACACCCGGTGCAGCGCCATCTCCTCCTGCACCTGAGCGAGCACCGCGGCACCGTCATCGCCGCGGACGATCCCGAGGCCACCGCTGCAACCAGCGGCGTCGAGGGCGGCACCACCGTCGTCCCAGGCACCGATGACCTTGGCGTGCCGGAAGCACTCCTCGATCAACAGCACCACCCGCGGGTCGAGCTCGGTCGCGTCTGCTGCGCCGGCCTTCGCGTCGCGCAGCGGGAGCGCGTCCGGCGCCGGGACCGGGCACCCGGCGACCAGGAGGACGTCGAACTCCACCGACCGAGCAGTCGCGAACGTGCGCTGCACGGTGATGCCCTCACCCACCGTCCCACCGTGCGGGGCGATCACGAGCGGCACCATCCCCGCCGCCAAGACCGCCGTACGGACGTCCTCCACATCGGAGAGGTCCCCGTCAGGATCGACGACGATGCCGACCGTACGACCGTCGGGCGGCCACGCCTCGCCGACCTGCGACAAGGCAGGGCTGGGCTCGGGATCGACCAGCGCGATCGTCGGCGCCGGCACCGGCAGGCCGAGGCCCGTGGCGACCTCCTCGCAGAGCACGGGGTCGATGTTCGCGAGGCACTGGAGCTGGCGCTCCTTGATCACCTGCTCGTAGCACTTGCCCAGCTCGAAGGTGTACGCACGGACGATGTGCTCCTGCTCCACTCCCGACATGCTCAGCCAGAACAGCCTCGCCTGGCTGAAGTGGTCGTCGTACGACGCGGGTTGCGCGCGTACCTTCGTGCCTTCGGCGACCCGTACGGCGAGGTGCTCGAAGGATCCGTCGACGTCGGCACCGGCGTGGAACGGGCACCCGCCGTCGAGCGAGTTCGGACGGTACGGCGCCACGCCGGCGTGCACCGCGTGCTGGTGGAAGCCGTCGCGGAGCATGTCGTTGACCTCGGTGTGCGGCCGGTTGACGGGCAGCTGGTTGAAGTTCGGGCCACCGAGCCTGGTCAGCTGCGTGTCGACGTAGGAGAAGAGGCGCGCCTGGACCAGCGGGTCGTCGGTGGCGTCGATCCCGGGTACGAGATGGCCCACGTGGAAGGCGATCTGCTCGACCTCCGCGAAGAAGTTGGTCGGGTTCGCGGTGAGCACCATCAGGCCCACTGGCTGCACCGGCGCCAGCTCTTCCGGCACCATCTTCGTCGGGTCGAGCAGGTCGATGCCCTCGAACATCTGCTCCGGGTTGTCCGGGAAGACCTGCAGACCCAGCTCCCACGCGGGGTAGGCGCCCGCCTCGATCGCGTCGTACAGGTCGCGGCGGTGGAAGTCCGGGTCGACCCCGCTGATCAGCTGTGCCTCCTCCCAGGTCACGGAGTGGACGCCGAGCTGCGGCTTCCAGTGGAACTTCACCAGGGAGGTCTCCCCCGCCGCATTCTCGACGCGGAACGTGTGGACGCCGAACCCCTCCATCATCCGGTAGGACCGCGGGATCCCCCGGTCGGACATGTTCCACATCGTGTGGTGCTGCGCCTCGGTGTGCAGGGACACGAAGTCCCAGAACGTGTCGTGAGCGCTCTGCGCCTGTGGGATCTCGCGGTCCGGGTGCGGCTTTCCGGCGTGGATGACGTCGGGGAACTTGATGCCGTCCTGGATGAAGAACACCGGGATGTTGTTGCCGACGAGGTCGAAGTTGCCGTCGTCGGTGTAGAACTTGGTCGCGAATCCGCGGGTGTCCCGCACGGTGTCCGCCGAGCCGCGCGACCCCAGGACGGTCGAGAAGCGGACGAAGGTCGGCGTCTCGGCGCCCTCGCGCAGGAACGCCGCCCGGCAGACCGGGTCCGCGGTGCCGTAGCCGACGAACACGCCGTGCGCACCGGCGCCCCGTGCGTGAACGACGCGCTCCGGGATGCGCTCGTGGTCGAAGTGGGTGATCTTCTCGCGGAGGTGGTGGTCCTGGAGCAGCGTCGGGCCGCGCTCTCCGGCCTTGAGCGAGTGGTCGGTGTCGCGAAGCCGTACCCCGCTCGAGGTCGTCAGGTAGGTCTCCTTCTGCGCCCGGGCGCTCACCGGCGCACCGGTCTCCACGCCGGTGGCGGTGCGGGTGGCCGGCGCGCTCTGGTCGCGCTTGGGCGGCAACGGCTCGCGCGGCTCGGTCGGCTCGTCGAGGCTCACGGGCTCCGGGCCCGGCGCGCCGGGGATCGGGGGCTCGTCGGCACTGGCAAGACCATTCACGATCCGGTCGAAGGTCTCTTTGGCGAGCTGCTTGAGATCCATGTCGTTCCTTCGGTCGTCAGGGGGCTCGTGCCTTGTCGCACGTACTGTCAGGTACCCCTCTGCCGCGCGAGCACGCGGCCGACTGCCGACAATTGGAACTCCGAGCACCCGTCAGCGGCGCGCCTTGACCCTGACCGCCTTGCTGGGTGCGCCCGTCCCGGCCTTGGAGAGGGCGACCACGCGACACGAGTACGCGCGACCCGGCTTGAGCCTGGTCACGACGACGCGGCGCTTGGCCGGCCCGACCTTGGCGCGACGCACGTGTGCACCACGGGTCGCCTTGCAGGTGACCCGGTAGCCTCGCACCGCCGCTCCACGGGCCGTCGCCTTCCGGAAGCGCACGACGGCCTTGCGCGACGTCGTACGCGCTGCCCTCACCTTCGTCGGGCGTGTCGGCGTGATCGTCCCGCGCCGCACGAACAGGCGTCGGTGCGAGAACGTCATGCCGTCGATCACGATCCGCAACCGGCCGCCGACGTGCGCCACCGTGGTCGTCGCGCCGGCGGCGCCGCTGACCGTCACGCCGGCCGGAGTCAGCGTCGCCGGGTCAGGGACTCCGTACGCCGCCCGCAGGAACGCGTGCGGGATGCTCAGCTCGGTGCGCCCCCGCACCACTGTCACGCCGTCCTCCCGGTAGTGGCGGTTGGCGAGGTCGATGCGCAGCATGTCGGCGCCGGTGCTCGGGTCGACGACCACGGCGGGAGGCATGCTGGCAGCGGCGGCGTTGGTGAAGAAGTCCATCCCGTACGCGGCCGCCCGTTGCACCGGGTCGGTCCACTGGCCGAAGTCCGACAGGTCCAGCGACCAGGCCGCGTCCCACTCGTGGTTGTCGATCGGGTCGGGGTCGGCAGCCCACTCCGGGCACCTCCACGGCCAGGCGGACATGTCGCACTGGCCGGAGATCGTGACCGGCCGCAGCGACACCGTGATGCGGTGACCCGTGCCGGTCACGCTCCGGCTCACCACTGCATCGCGGGCGTACCCCGCGACAGACCGTGGCACGATCGCGCCGGTCTCGAGCGTCACCGTCCACCGGTCGGCGAGCGCCGGGGCACCGAGGTCGAAGCTCCCTGCGCGAAGCGCGTGCAGCATGAGCACGTGTGCGCCCTCGATCTCGGCCCGTTTCGCCGAGATCTGCCACGTCGGGTCCCCCACCGGGACGACGACCCCGTTGCGCGTGACGGCTCCGAGGCAGGGCCGGCCCGCGCCGGGAGACCCGCACCGTGGGAGGTCCGTGGTGGGGAGGGGGTCCGCAGCTGCGGGACCCGCAGGCACCACCGCGAGGAGCGCCGCAACCACGGTCGCCACGGCCGCGAGCGCGATCGACTTCGAAGACGTCGTCATGAGCGGCGAGCGTAGCGGCGGGAGCGGGCCGCTCGGGCGCTGTTTGCGCGCGGGTGCTCCCTACGGCAGCGCGAACGGCAGGTCAAGACCGTCGAGCGCGTGCGGGCAGTCGCAGGCGCGGTCGGTGCCGAGGGTGCCGACGACGTCCCGCAGCGCGTCGCGGAGCCCGCCGAGGTGCTCGGCGAACACGCGCAGCACCTCCTGGTGGCTGACGGCCTCGGCCGCCTCCACGCCGGCGTCGAGGTCGGTCACGAGGGCGACCGTGGCGTAGCAGAGCGCGAGCTCGCGGGCGAGGATCGCCTCCGGGTGACCGGTCATGCCGATCACTGACCAACCCTCGCGGGAGTACCACTGCGACTCTGCACGGGTCGAGAACCGTGGCCCGTCGATGACGACGAGCGTGCCGCCGTCGACGGCCTCGCCGGGTGCACCGTCGATCAGTGCCGAGCGCAGGCGGGGGCAGTACGGGTCGGCGAACGAGACGTGCACTGCGCCGTGGTCGTAGTAGGTCTGCGTGCGCGTGGTCGTCCGGTCGACCAGCTGGTCCGGGACCACGAGCGTCCCGGGGCCGAGCTCGGGCTGCAGCCCGCCGACCGCGCACGGCGCCAGCACCTGGCGTACGCCGAGGCTCCGCAGCGCCCACAGGTTGGCGCGGTACGGGACGGAGTGTGCCGGGAAGCGGTGGCCCTGCCCGTGCCGCGGGAGGAACGCCACCGCCCGGGGACCGTCCTCCGTCGGCACCGTGCCGACCGCGACGGGCGCGGACGGCGGGCCGTACGGGGTGTCGACCTCGACCTCACGGACGTCGTCGAGGAAGGTGTAGAAGCCGGTCCCGCCGATGACGGCGACCTCGGGCGTGGACTGTACGGCGCTCATGCTGGCGAGTCTGCCAGCATGAGCGCCGCCGCGTCAGCGCTCGGACTGCGGCAGGTCGAGCGCCTCCCACACCGCGCGCCACACCGTCTTCGGGGCCTCTCCGGCGTCCAGCGCCTCGGAGACCGTGCGGCCGTCGAGCTCGCTCAGGACCTGCTGATCGGCCCACACCGGCGCGTATCCCGCGCCGAGGTGCTGGTCCATGCGCTCCCAGAGCTCGCTGTGCCTCACCGGGCCAGTATGCGGGAGCGCTCCTCGTCGCCGCCCTCGGCACCGTCGCCGCTGACGACGGCAGCCGGCTCAGAGGCGCCCTCGCGCACGCCGTACCGCTCCCACCACCGGCGCATCGGCCCCGGCGCCCACCAGTTCCAGCGGCCGAGCAGCTTCATCGTCGACGGCACCATCACCAGTCGGACCAGCGTGGCGTCGAGGAGCAGCGCGACGAGCATCCCGACGCCGAGCATCTTCATGAAGACGATCCCCGACGTCGCGAACGCACCGATCACGACGGCCAGCAGCAGTGCGGCGCTCGTGATGATGCGCCCGGTCTTCTGGACCCCGGTGGCGACCGCGACCTCGTTGTCGCCCGTAGCGTCCCACTGCTCACGGATCCGCGACAGCAGGAACACCTCGTAGTCCATGGACAGCCCGAAGAGGATCGCGAACATCAGGATCGGCTGCGTCCCGTCGAGGTAGCCGAGCGAGGTGAACCCGAGCAGGCCCTCGAGGTGTCCGTCGGCGAAGATCCAGGTCACGACGCCGAATGCGGCGGTGATCGAGACGATGTTGACGAGCACCGCCTTGATCGGCAGCACGACCGAGCCGAAGGCGACGAACAGCAGGACCAGCATCGCCACCACGATCAGCCCGACCATCAGCGGCAACCGGTCGGCGATCGTGTCGAGCATGTCGACCGTCTCCGCCGAGGTGCCCCCGATGTAGGCGTCGGCGGGTGCGTCCACGGCGCGCAGGTCGCGCACCAGGTCTCGCGACTCCCCGCTCTGGGCGGACCCGTCCCACACCACGTCGATCAACGTGCCGGGCTCGGCGGCACCCCCGTCGGCCGCCGAGCCCGCCCCGTCGCTGGTGCTCGCGACCGGCTGCACCTGGGTCACACCGTCGACGTTGCTCAGGGCGGCCACGTACGAGGCGACGTCCGCCTCGTCCTCGGTCGCGAGGAACACCTCGGCCTGCGACGTCGCTCCCCCGAAGTCGGACTCGAGCTTCTCGGTCGCCACCCGCGACGGCGCGTCCGCCGGCAGGACCCGGTGGTCGACCCCGCCCCACGCGACGTTGAGGAACGGGCTGGCCAGCCCGAGCAGGACGCCGGTGACGAGCACCAGGCTCACGACCGGACGTGCCATCACGGCGTGCGCGAACCGCGCCCATCCCTGGGACGGACGACGGGCACGGCGCCGCCACGGCATCGCGCCGGCCTCGATGCGGCGGCCGAGAACCGCGAGCGTCGCCGGGAGGACGGTCAGCGCCGCCACCATGGCGACGAGCACGGCCGCCACCCCGCCGTACGCCATGGATCGCAGGAACGACTGCGGGAAGACGAGCATCGCGGAGAGCGCGACGGCGACGGTGATGCCGGAGAAGAGGACCGTACGGCCTGCGGTCCGCATCGTGGCCGCGACGGCCTCGCGGACGCTGTCGCGGTCGTCGCCGCGGACGGCCAGCTCGTCACGGAACCTGCTCACCACGAACAGCGCGTAGTCGATCGCGAGCCCGAGACCGAGCAGCGTGATGATGTTGATCGCGAACACCGACACGTCGGTGACGGTGGTGAGCAGCCTCACCACGGCCAGGGCTCCGAGCACGGCGACGACCCCGATACCGACCGGCATGAGGGCAGCGACCACGGACCCGAACACCACCAGGCTCAGCAGCAGCACAAGAGGCATCGACAGCATCTCGGCGCGCGCGATGTCCTCGGACACGTTGGTGTTGACGTCGTCGAAGACCGCCCACTGCCCTGCCACGTCGACGTCGACGGTCCCGTCCTCGACGGCCGCGGTGTCGAGCGTCGGCCGCACCTCGTCGTACGCCTCCATCTGGGCGTCCTGGCCGTCGCCGGCGAGCGTGATCACGACGCTCGTGGCGTGCCGGTCGGCGGAGACCAGCGACTCGGTGCCGGGCGGGCCGTAGGCGACGACGTGCTCCACCGCATCGGCCGGCAGCCCTGCGACGACCTCGGCGACAGCGGCGCGGAACGGCGCGTCGTCGACGGTCATGTCCTTGCTCTCGTACACCGCGATCACGTCCGCGCCGTGCCGGCCGACGTTGTCCTCGATGAGCTGCGAGGCAGCGTACGACTCGCTGCCCGGGTCGTCGAAGCCTCCGTCGCTCAGGGCGCCGAAGACACCCGTCCCGTACGCCCCGGCAGCCAGGACGACCAGCAGCCCCAGCGAGAGCACCCATCGTGCGCGTCGTGCGACGAAGCGTCCCCAGCGTTCCATCGTTCTTCCCCCGTCATGTGAGTGAATGCCGTTCACAGGTGTTAACACTGTTCACCGCTAACGGTGTTTACTATGCTGAACAGTGATAACCGATGTCAAGGGGTCCGGGACATCCACGTCCGGGCCTGTCAAGGTAGGGACCATGACGACGCAGGGCGAGCAGGCCACCGAGAAGCCGACGCGGCGCGACCAGCAGCGCCTGGCGACTCTCGACGAGATCGTGCGCACCGCCCGCTCCCAGCTCGTCGAGACCCACGAGATCTCGCTGCGCGCCGTCGCCAACGGGATGGGCATGACCGCACCCGCGCTCTACCGCTACGTCAGCAGCCTCGAGGACCTGACGCTGCGCGTCGCAGCCCGCGTGTACGACGACCTGCTCGAGACGCTCGAGGCCACGGCGGCGCCGTACGCCGGAGACCCCGCCGCGCAGCTCGTCGCCGGCGCGGCTGCCTTCCGGCAGTGGTCGCTGGCGCACCGCGAAGAGTTCGGGCTGACGTTCGCCAACCCGATCACGAGCATGGTGAAGACGGCCGACCTCCCCGCCGACCTGCACGGCGAACCCCCGTCCACCCCGCAGCCCTCCCCCGCCGTGCTCGGCGCCGACTGCGCCGCCGCGGCCCACCGCTTCGGCAGCTTCTTCGGCGGACTCGTCATGGAGGTCTGGGAGCGCGAGGGCTACCCGGAGGCCGGGACGGTCCCTCCCCCGGACGAGGCGGACCTCGGCGACGCGCTCACCGAGAAGACCGGCCAGGAGGTTCCCGACGAGGCGTCGTGGGCGTTCATGCGGTCGTGGGCGCGGTTGTACGGGACGACGGCGCTCGAGGTGTTCGGGCACATCGACGCCCAGGTCGTCGCCAACGGCGCCCTCTTCCGCGACACCATGACCGACTGCGGCGAGCTGCTCGGCCTCCAGTCACGCCGCGACGACCTTCAGAAGGTCGTCGCCGAGGTGCTCGCCGGCTGACACCGACGACGTGGCACGCTTGCCGCACCGTCACGACGACCGCGAGAGCGAGAGCGAGCAGGCATGAGCACGGGTGGGTCTCCGACTCCGGAGGAGCGCTTCGCCGTCATCAGCAGGAAGGCAGTCGTCATCCTCGCGTACGCCCTCGTGGCGGCGGCCTTCACGGCGTTCATCGCCGACCAGACCGCCCTCGGCGTCGTGCTCGTCGTCATCGCGTTCGTGACGCTCGTCGCGCGCGCCCTGTGGACGCTGCGGCGCGGCCTGCGGGTGGTGGCGGCACGAAAGAAGGCGCAGGTGCCGGCAGCACCGATCGCCACCCCGGATGCCCCGTCGGCCGTCGACCGCGTCGTCGGGGATCTCGTCGGTATCAACGGCGACGAGCTGCCCTACGCGATCACCGCCAGCCGCTCGCCCGACGGCGTGGACGTCGAGGTCCGGTGGAAGTCCGAGGAGGTGCGCTGGCAGAGCCTCTTCGTCAAGGGGAGCGTCGCCTACGCCTGGCGGATGGACCTGACCCTCGACCCGTCGACCGCGCACTACCGGTTCACCGAGCACTCCGCGACGGCGTCGACCCGCACCACCGTCGGCGCCGACGGTGTCTCCGCCCGCGGCGCATGGAGCTGGAAGAAGGGCAAGACCGCGCTCCAGCAGTCCCTCACGATCTCCGAGGGCGCCGACGGCCAGGTCGTCGTCGGCGGTGGCGATGCTCGGCGCACCTCCTGGGACGGCGTCGCACACATCCAGCCCGCCGACGCCAAGGTGCCGGTCTTCACGGTGCTGCGCAACCACGGCTGGCGGCCGCGGCACGACTGGTTCGGGGCACGCCTCTTCGAGAGGTAGCCCGGCGTCGCCGATCAACGCAGGATCAGCACCCCCACCCGGCGACCCGCCACCCGCAGCCCCAACGCGCCCATCACGGCGAAGTATGTGATCGGCACGAGCAGCTCGGGTCCGACCGCGCCGGTCGTGAGCGAACGCACGAGGTCGACGGCCTGGTAGAGCGGCGTCACGGTCACGATGGTCTGCATCCAGTCGGGGTAGGCCGACAGCGGGTAGAAGGTCGCCGAGAACAAGAACATCGGCATGATCGCGACCTGGATGAACTCGAAGTCCTGCCACGAGCGCATCCACGTCGTGAGCGCCAGTCCGGCAGCCGCGAAGCCGAACGCGATCAGAAGCGCGGCCGGCAGCGCCAGCAGCGTCCACCACGACGAGGTCAGTCCGAGCGCCGCCATGATCACGACGAACGCGGCAGCGTACGCGGCGCCGCGGACGGTCGCCCACAGGACCTCGCCGACCGCGGCATCGACCGGCCGCAACGGCGTCGCGAGCACCGCGTCGTACAGCTTCTCGTACTTGAGCCGGAAGAAGAACCCGTACGTCGCGTCGAAGAGGGCGCCGTTCATCGCCTGCGTCGCGAGCATCGCCGGGGCGAGGAAGGCCGTGTAGCTGATCGTGCGCCCGTCGTCGAGCGTGACCTCGCCGACCAGCGCGGCGACCCCCACACCGATCGACAGCAGGTAGAAGAGCGGCTCGAGGAATCCCGACGCGAAGGCCGCCGGCGCGCGCTTGTAGACGCGGACGTGACGCTCCAGGAGCGGGTAGGCGGTGGGGTGGGCCGCGCCGCGCGACGTGCCCCGGAGAACCGTCGAGGACGCCATCAGATCCTCCCCAGCCGACGGGCGAACTGCCGCTGCGCCAGCACCCAGCCGACGGCGGTGACCAGCACCAGGTAGCCGACGTGGACCCACGCCGCGGACGTGACCTCACCGGTCGTGGCCATCCGGCAGAGCTCGACGCCGTGCCACACCGGGAGGACCTTGGCGAGGGCCTCCACGGCAGCAGGGAGCTGGTCCACCGGGAAGTAGGCGCCGGAGAACAGCGTCATCGGGATGATGCCGAGCCGGAACACCAGCCCGAGCGCCGTGTCCTCCTTCGCCCACCCCGCGTACGCGATGACCGGTGTCGTGTGGGCGACCCCGACGAGAAGCGCGGCGCCGACCAGCGCGAACCCGCCGAGCACGCTGCTGATCGTGCCGAACAGCGCGACCACCACGGAGAGCAGGACCACCGCGATCAGCACCCGGACCGCCACGTACGCGGTGGCCCCGTTGACGAGGTCGCGCACCCGCAGCGAGGTCGCGCGCATCGCGTAGTAGATCTTGGTCCAGGTGAACCCCGCGTAGACCGGGAACGTGCTCTCGCCGGCAGCGCCCATCACCGCCGTCACCGCGACCATGCCCGGGGCGATGAAGGCGAGGTACGAGAGTCCGCCGAGCGCTGCGGTGCCCTCGCCGGTGGAGCCGGCGCCGCCGTCGTCGACGAAGGTCCCGAGCCCGAGCCCGAGGGAGGCCAGCGTGAGCGCGGGAAGGACGGAGTACGAGAAGGCCGAGCCGCGCCACGTACGGCGGAGCACCGTCGCGTAGTACGGCGCCTGGCGGGCCAGCGCCTGCCAGACCGTCGGCGCGCCTGCGGGCGTTCGGACGCCTGTCGGCGACTGCGTGCCGGTGCTCATGCGTCCAGCGACCGTCCGGTCAGCCGGAGGAACACGTCCTCCAGGGACGAGCGGCGTACGAGCGTGCTCCGGGGTTCGAGCCCGCGCGCCATCGCCTCCTCGACGACCTTCTCGCCGTCGGCGACGTAGAGCAGCACGCGGTCCGGGAGAACCTCGACGCGCTCGGCGAGGTCCTCGACGCGCTCGGCCGCGGCTTCGTTCTCGCCGACGCCCATGCGGAGCTCGACGACCTCGCGCGTCGAGTAGCGCGCGATCAGCGACAGCGGTGACCCCTCCGCCGCGATCAGGCCGCCGTCCATCACGACCAGCCGGTCGCACAGCTGCTCGGCCTCGTCCATGTAGTGCGTGGTGAGGACGATCGTGACCCCGGTCTGCTTGAGGCGGTGGAGCTGGTCCCACACCACGTGGCGCGCCTGCGGGTCGAGCCCGGTGGTCGGCTCGTCGAGCAGCAGGAGCTCTGGCTCGTTGACGAGCGAGCGTGCGATCGTCAGTCGTCGCTTCATGCCGCCCGACAGGTCCTCGACCATGCCGTGAGCCTTCTCGGTCAGCTTCACGAACTCGAGCAGCTCGTCGGCCTTGCGGGCGGCATCGCGACGCCCGATCCCGAAGTAGCGCGCGTAGACGACGAGGTTGTCGCGGACGGTCAGGTCGCCGTCGAGCGAGTCCTCCTGCGGGCAGACGCCGATCCGGGCGCGGATCGCCGGGCCGTCGGACTCCGGGTCGAGGCCGAGGATCCGCAGGCTCCCGCCGGTCAGCGGCGACACCGCGGCGACCATGCGCATCGTCGACGACTTGCCTGCGCCGTTGGGCCCGAGGAACCCGAACGCCTCGCCGCGCTCGACACTCACGTCGATGCCCTTGACGGCCTCGAAGTCGCCGTACGCCTTGCGCAGTGCCTGCGCCTCGATCATCGGTTGGCTCACTGTTCGAGCCTAGGGAGGTGCGCCGACGATTGTCTTGTCGTTAACGGCGGCCGCCGCACCGCGGTCCGGCAGGGATCGCGACCCGGAGCGTGGTCTACCGTGTCGGCGATGCCCTTCCGCCTGATCCGCCCCGAGTCGCTGCCCTGGCTGGACGTCGCTTCGCCGTCGCCGGCGGACGCTGATCGCGCCGCGGCGCAGCTGCGTGACGACTACGAGCGCTGGTCGCGCTGGTCGCTGGGGCTTTTCGCCTTCGTCGTGGCGATCCTCGGACTGTTCACCGCCCTCGGCATCGCCTCCACCGCGTACGCGCTCGACGTCGGCGTCCACCTGGTCGACGTGGTCGCCGTGCTGGTCGCGGGCGGGATCGGGCTGGCCGGGACTTCGGTCCTGGCCCTGCTGTGGCGCAGCGGACGGCGGCTCACCCGGGCCGCCGCGGCGTGGACACGTCTCCCGTACGAGGTCAGTGGCCGGACACGGACCGCTGCCGGCTGGCTCGGGGCGCGGACCGTGAACGTCGAGGCACGCATCTTCGTCCGGGTGACGACCAGCACGCTCGCGCTGCTGCTCGCCGTGGCGTGCATCTCCGTCGCCGTCCGAGACGTGGTCACCGGCACCAGCACGGTGACGCTCGCTGCTGCGGCCGTCGGCGTCCTCGCCCTGCTGTGCGGGCTGGGCCAGATGGGTGGCGTGCTCCGGATCGTGTCGGGCCTCAGCGAGGCGGACCCCCTGTGGCACCGCATCCGGACGTCGGTCAAGCGAGGCTGAAGGCCTCCGCCCGCAACTGTCGGTGCCGCGAGGCAGGATGGACGGGTGCCCGACGTGCTCGACCGCTTCTCCCCCGCTACCGCCGCGTGGTTCCGGGGTGCCTTCCCTGCGCCGACGACCGCCCAGGTCGGGGCGTGGGACGCGATCGCTGACGGCCACCATGCTCTCGTCGTCGCGCCGACCGGCTCCGGCAAGACGCTGTCGGCCTTCCTGTGGGCGCTCGACCGCCTCACCACCGGTCCCGAGCCCGACGACGCCAAACGCCGGACGCGCGTCCTCTACGTGTCCCCGCTCAAGGCGCTCGCCGTGGACGTCGAGCGCAACCTCCGCTCCCCCCTGGTCGGCATCACGCAGACCGCGAAGCGCCTCGCCGCGTCGGGCGAGTCCGAGCCGCCCCGCGACGTGACGGTCGGGGTGCGCTCCGGTGACACGACGCCAGCCGAGCGCCGGGCCTTGTCGACACGCCCGCCCGACATCCTCATCACCACCCCCGAGTCGCTCTTCCTCGTCCTGACCTCAGCAGCGCGCGAGTCCCTGCGCGGCGTCGAGGCCGTGATCGTCGACGAGGTGCACGCGGTCGCCGGCACCAAGCGCGGCGCGCACCTCGCCCTCAGCCTGGAGCGCCTGGACGCGCTCCTCGAGCGACCAGCGCAGCGCATCGGCCTGTCGGCGACCGTACGCCCGCACGCCGAGGTCGCGCGGTTCCTCGGCGGCGCCGCCCCGGTCCGTGTCGTGGCGCCGGAGTCGGAGAAGCGCTGGGACCTCTCGGTCGTGGTGCCGGTCGAGGACATGACGGCCCTCCCGACGCGTGGCTCCGACGGTGGCGACGACGACCCGGACCCGCGGGACCAGGCATCCATCTGGCCGCACGTCGAGGAGCGTGTCGTCGACCTCGTCGAGGCGGCCCGCTCCTCGATCGTCTTCGCCAACTCGCGCCGGCTCGCCGAGCGGCTGACGGCACGGCTCAACGAGATCCACGCGGGACGCCTCGGCGTCGAGCTCCCCGACACCGGCTCTCCCGCGGCCGCGACGCCCGGCCAGTCCGGCACCGCCGCCGGGGTGTCGCCCCTCCTCGCGAGGGCACACCACGGCTCCGTCAGCAAGGAGCAGCGGGCCCTGATCGAGGACGACCTCAAGTCCGGCAGGCTGCCGTGCGTGGTCGCGACGTCGAGCCTGGAGCTCGGCATCGACATGGGCGCCGTCGACCTCGTCGTCCAGGTCGAGTCACCGCCGTCGGTCGCGAGCGGGCTGCAGCGTGTGGGCCGCGCCGGCCACCAGGTCGGCGAGGTCTCGCGCGGGGTCGTCTTCCCGAAGCACCGCACCGATCTCCTCGAGGCGACGGTGACGATCGAGCGGATGGTCAGCGGCGCGATCGAGGAGCTGAAGGTCCCCACGAACCCCCTCGACGTCCTCGCCCAGCAGGTCGTGGCCGGCTGTGCGCTGGAGGCGTGGGACGTCGACGTCCTGTACGAGACCGTCCGCCGCGCCGCGCCGTACGCCACGCTCCCCCGCTCCGCCTACGACGCCACGCTCGACCTCCTCGCCGGGCGCTACCCGTCCGACGAGTTCGCCGAGCTGCGGCCGCGCATCGTCTGGGACCGCGTGGCCAACACGATCACCGGCCGCCCGGGCGCGCAGCGGCTCGCTGTGACGTCCGGCGGGACGATCCCCGACCGCGGCCTCTTCGGCGTCTATCTCGTCGGTGCCGAGTCCACCGCCCGCGGGAGCGCCCGGGTCGGGGAGCTCGACGAGGAGATGGTGTACGAGTCGCGCGTCGGCGACGTCTTCGCGCTCGGGGCGACGAGCTGGCGGATCGAGGACATCACGCACGACCGGGTGCTCGTGTCACCCGCGTACGGCCAGCCGGGCCGCCTGCCGTTCTGGCGGGGCGACAACCCCGGGCGCCCGATCGAGCTCGGCCGGGCCCTGGGGGCGTTCACCCGCGCGATGGCCACCGGTGACCGCGACGAGGCCCGCGCACGGTGCGAGGCGGCCGGCCTCGACCCGTACGCGATCGACAACCTCTTCGCCCTCGTCGACGAGCAGCGGGCCGCCACCGGGCGGGTGCCCGACGACACCCTCCTGGTGGTCGAGCGGTTCCGCGACGAGCTCGGCGACTGGCGCCTCGTCCTCCACTCGCCGCTCGGGCTCGCCGTGCACGCGCCGTGGGCGCTGGCTGTCGGCGCTCGCGTGCGAGAGCGCTACGGCCTCGACTCCGCGAGCATGGCCAGCGACGACGGCATCGTCGTACGCCTGCCGGAGACCGACGCCGAGCCTCCGGGCGGAGAGCTGTTCGCGTTCACGCCCGAGGAGATCGAGGACCTGGTCACCGAGGAGGTCGGCGGGTCCGCGCTGTTCGCCGCCCGGTTCCGCGAGTGTGCAGCGCGGGCGTTGCTGCTCCCCCGCCGCGACCCCGGCCGTCGCAGCCCGCTCTGGCAGCAGCGTCAGCGCGCGGCGCAGCTGCTCGAGGTCGCCCGCCGTTATCCGACCTTCCCGATCGTCCTCGAGACGGTCCGCGAGGTCCTCCAGGACGTGTACGACGTCCCCTCGCTGGTGCAGATGATGCGCGACCTGGAGAGTCGCCGGCTGCGGGTCGTCGACGTGCAGACGCAGGAGCCGTCGCCGTTCGCGAAGTCGCTGCTCTTCGGCTACGTCGCGGCATTCCTCTACGAGGGCGACAGCCCGCTCGCAGAGCGCCGAGCGGCCGCGCTCTCGCTCGACTCGTCGCTGCTGTCGGAGCTGCTGGGACGCGCCGAGCTGCGCGACCTTCTCGACGCCGCCGTGATCGCCCAGACCGAGGCAGAGCTCCAGCGGCTGGACCCCGACCGCCGGGCCCGGGGCGTCGAGGGTGTCGCAGACCTGCTCCGGCTCCTCGGGCCGCTCACGTCCGACGAGGTCGCCGAGCGCTGCACCGAGCCGGCGGAGTCCGGTGCGTGGCTGGTCGAGCTGGCCGAGACGCGGCGCGTGCTGCGCGTGAGCTTCGCCGACGCGCAGTGGTGGGTGGCGGTCGAGGACGCGGGGCGCCTGCGCGACGCGCTCGGTGTGCCGGTGCCGATGGGCGTCCCCGACGCGTTCGTCGCTCCTGTGGAGGACCCGCTCGGCGACCTCGTCGCCCGCTTCGCCCGTACGCACGCCCCGTTCGTCGCCGGTGACGTCGCCGCGCGCTTCGGGCTCGGCGTCGCGGTGGTCTCGGAGACGCTGCGCAGGCTCGCAGGTCAGGGTCGCGTCACCGAGGGCGAGTTCACGCCCGGCGCGGGCGGCTCCGAGTGGTGCGACGCTGAGGTGCTCCGCCGGCTGCGCCGCCGGTCGCTGGCCGCGCTCCGCAAGGAGGTCGAGCCGGTCTCGCCGGAGACGCTCGGACGCTTCCTCCCCGCCTGGCAGCACGTGGGCGGCAGGCTGCGCGGGGTCGACGGTCTCGTCACGGTGGTCGAGCAGCTCGCTGGAGCATCCGTTCCCGCGTCCGCGCTGGAGCCGCTGGTGCTCCGGTCCCGCGTCCTCGACTACTCCCCCGCGATGCTCGACGAGCTCACCGCCGCGGGCGAGGTCGTGTGGTCGGCGGTCGGTTCGCTCCCCGGCAACGACGGCTGGGTCTCGCTTCACCTCGCCGACACCGCCCCCCTGACCCTCGCGCCGCCCTCCGAGCTCGAGCTCACCGCCCTCCAGGAGGCCGTGCTGGGCGTGGTCCAGTCCGGCGGCGCCTACTTCTTCCGCCAGCTCGCGGACGCCGTCGCGACCGGCAGCGACGCACCGACGGTCCCGGACACCGAGCTCGCCGATGCCCTGTGGGACCTGGTGTGGGCCGGATACCTCACCAACGACACGCTCGCACCGCTACGCACCCTCGTCGGCGCCGGCCGGACGGCGCACCGCCCCGCGCGCGGCGCGCCGCGCATCCGTGGCCGCCGCGCCCCCTCGTTCGCGCGTCCCTCGATGCCCACTCGTACGGGCCCGCCGACCGTCGGCGGCCGGTGGGCGCTCGTGCCGCGGCCCGAGGACAACCCGACCGTCCGTGCGCACGCGACCGCCGAGCAGCTCCTGGAGCGCCACGGTCTCGTCACCCGCGGCACGGCCGTGAGCGAGGGCGTGACCGGCGGGTTCGCTGCCGTCTACAAGGTGCTCAGCGGATTCGAGGAGGCCGGGCGCGCACGACGCGGCTACTTCGTCGACGGGCTCGGGGCCGCCCAGTTCGCGACGGCCGGCGCGGTCGACCGCCTCCGCTCCTACTCGCTCGAGCCCGGCTCCGACCCCGAGCGCCGCGCCGTCACGCTCGCCGCGACCGACCCTGCCAACCCGTACGGCGCCGCGCTCGGCTGGCCCGTCACGGCGGGCGGCCACCGCCCGGGGCGCAAGGCCGGCGCGCTCGTCGTCCTCGTCGACGGGGCCCTCTCCCTGTACGTCGAGCGTGGCGGCCGCACGCTGCTCACGTTCGACGACCTCGACGACCCGGAGGGCGCGGCGCGGCTCCAGCCGGCGATCGACGCACTCGCCACCGCCGTACGCGATGGCGCCCTCGGCCGGCTGACGGTCGAGAAGGCCGACGGCGAGGCCGTGCTCGGCACCGCTCTCGGCGACGCTCTCGCGCAGGCAGGGTTCCACGCGACACCGCGCGGCCTGCGCATCCGGGGCTGACCGTGCCCGAGGGCGACGCCGTCTGGCGCACCGCGCGACGTCTCGACCGTGCTCTCGGGGGCAGGACCCTGGTGCGCAGCGACTTCCGCGTGCCCGCGTTCGCGACCGTCGATCTCGCTGGCGAGACCGTGCACGAGGTGGTGAGCCGCGGCAAGCACCTCTTCGCCCACGTCGGCGAGGACGTCAGCATCCACACGCACCTCAAGATGGAGGGTGCGTGGCTGGTGTACGACCTCGGTGCACGCTGGACCCGCCCGGCGCACGAGGCGCGCATCGTCCTCGAGACCGAGCAGATCCAGGCCGTCGGTTTCGCCCTCGGCGTCGTCGAGGTCCTGAGCCGCGCCGACGAGGAAGCCGTCGTGGCACGCCTCGGACCCGATCTCCTCGATCCCGACTTCGATGCGGCTGAGGCGCTGCGGCGGCTGACGGCCGACCCCGGGCGCCGGCTCGCCGACGCGCTGCTCGACCAGGCCAACCTCGCGGGGATCGGCAACGTCTACCGCAACGAGATCATGTTCGTGCACGGACTCCACCCGGACTCGCAGGTCGCCGACGACCCCGACCCTGCCCGCACGATCCGGACCGCGCGCCGGATGCTGCTCGTCAACCGCGACTTCGCCGAGATCGTCACCACCGGCGTACGCCGCCGCGGCGAGCGCACCTGGGTGTACGGCCGGGGCGGCGAGCCGTGTCGGCGGTGCGGCACGCGCGTGGAGCGGCGAGCGCCGGTCGTGACGCAGTCCCGAGACGTCGACGAGCGCGTCACCTACTGGTGCCCGCGCTGCCAGCCGGCGCACGGATGACGAGGCGTGGCCCTCAGCCGAGGGCGACCAGCGCCGCGAGCAGGTCTGGCGGCAGCGGCCGGTCCGCGTACACGACGCGTTCGGTCGTGACCGTCGCCGGCAGCGTTGCCGGGGCGGGATGGGCCGAGCCGTCCACCGTTGCGGTCGCACCGCGCCACGCGAGGGTGAGGCCGACGCGGCCCAGGACGCGGATCGACGCCGGATTGGCGGTCAGAGCCCGCGCCGTCACCGGATCCTCACTGCCGCTGGCCGCGACTGCTGCCAGCGCCGTACGGGCTGCTTCCGTCGCCACACCGAGACCCCAGCTCGCAGGCGTGAAGCGGTAGCCGAGGTTCCAGGCTGAGAGCCCGTCTCCGAGGTCGGTCCAGGTCATGCCGACGGTGCCGAGGAAGGTGCCCGACGGGAGCGAGCCGAGGTCGGCTGTGGAGCGTACGGCCCAGTCCCCCAGACCGGCGGTCTCCCAGCTCGCCTCGGATCGATCGATCATCGCTGCTGCGCGGTCACGGCTCGCGTACCGGCCCGCCGGCAGGTGCCGCCAGGTCGCCGGGTCACCGTAGACGGCGAGGACGTCGTCGGCGTCAGCTGCCTGGAGTCGGTCGTACCGAAGGCGCGCCGACGCCAGCTGTGCCGGCTGCGACAAGCTCAGACGCCGACCGAGTCAGGAGCCGGCGTGAGCGCGATCGAGGCGTCGATCGTCGACTGCTCCTGGATCTCGAGGAGAGCACTCACATCACGCAGAACCTGCGACATCGGCACGTCGAGGGCGTCGCAGAGCGCGGCGAGAAGCTCCGAGCTGGGCTCCTTCTGACCACGCTCGACCTCGGAGATGTAGCCCAACGAGACACGGGCAGCGGCGGAGACGTCGCGCAGCGTCATGCCCTTGGCCATCCGTCGGGCACGCAGGACCTCTCCGATCAGACGTCGAAGCACCGTCATCTCACACCTCCGCTCTCGGATGTAGTACAACTCCTCGTCGAGCCGCGTTCTTCCCACCACTCTAGGCGCACCAGGAGCCAGAACGGCAACGGACCGCCGGAATGCGGTCAGAGCGCAGCAACGATCACCGCGTCCGGAGGCGCTCGGCGAGCAGCTCCAGGACTCCGTCAACAGTACTGGCACGGATCGAGGCCCGGTCTCCGTCGAGGGTCAGCAGCCGCGACTCGGCGCCCTCTGAATCGGCGACGGCGACGTACACGGTGCCCGCCGGCTTGCCCTCGGCCGGCCCTGGTCCGGCGACGCCGGTGGTCGCGAGCCCGTACGCCGCGCCCAGCCGGGTGCGTACGCCCACAGCCATCGCCGCAGCGACATCGGGGTCCACCGCACCGTGGGCTGCGAGCAGCAGCTCGTCGACCCCGAGAAGGGTCGCCTTCAGCTCGGTCGCGTACGCGACGACACCACCACGGACGACGTCTGACGCGCCCGGAACGTCCACGAGCCGGGCACACACCGCGCCACCGGTCAGCGACTCCGCCACGGCGACCGACTCCCCCCGGTCACGCAGAGCAGCGACGATGCGGCTCGGATCCGCGGAACCGGTCACCGGTCAGCTCAACGGGTGCTGCCCGGCGCCTGCATCGGTGGCAGGTGTCGAACTCTTGGCCTCGCGGACCATCCGGACCGCCTGGGCGACGTAGTCGAAGCCGGTCACGACCGTGACGAGCACCGCGGCGCCCATCGAGAGGTAGGCGATCCACATCATCCAGTCGGGCAGCAGCGCCTCGATCGGGAAGATGTACGCACCGAGCGCGACGGCCTGCAGCACCGTCTTGAGCTTGCCACCGCGAGACGCCGGCATGACGCCGTAGCGGATCACCGCGAACCGCATGACCGTGATGCCCCACTCGCGGACCAGCACCACGATCGTCACCCACCACGGGAGGGCACCGATGATCGAGAGCCCGACGAACGCCATGCCCGTGAGCGCCTTGTCGGCGATCGGGTCGGCGATCTTGCCGAAGTCGGTGATCAGGCCCCGACTGCGAGCGAGGTTGCCGTCGATGCGGTCGGTCGCCATCGCGACCACGAAGACGGCCCACGCCGCCAGGCGCAGGGTCGTGTCGCCGCCGCCGTCGATGAGCAGGAGCCAGCCGAACAGGGGGACGAACGCGATCCGGAGGACGGTCAGTGCGTTGGCGATGTTGTAGTTGCTGGGAGCCTCGCCGCTCGCGGGCGTCGTAGCGCCACTGGCCTGGCCGGTGTTCGGGTGACCTGCGTTCATCGTGTCTCCTCGGGCCGGTCAAGGGGATCTGGTCGGGCGGTGCCCCTCTCCGCGGACCGTCGTCCAGCCTATCGCCACCCTCAAGAATCACCGACTGTGGTGCGGGCCTTCCCTGAGTCGTCGCCGAGACGGCGTGCTTTGTCCCCGTTCACGGCGACGGTGGCGGCATCTCCGCGCCCGGCGGTCACTGTTGCGGGGCCGACGACGCTGACGCGCCGGAACTCGCCCTTCGCCAGGTCGCCCGACCAGATCGTGGTTCCGCGCGAGTCGGTGACGGTGACCTTCGTCGGCTTCTTCTCCTTGCCGCGGACCACGAGGTGGTTCGTCGTGGGAGCGCCGAGGCCCGCGAGCGCGGACGGGTCGGCCGGCGCTGGCGCAGCCTCCGTCGGCACGGTCGCCGGCGCCGTACCGTCCTCGCCCCCCACCACCACCTGCCCGATCCCCCAGATGATCGCCAGGACCAGGACGACGACGGTCAGCGCCACCCAGCTGCGGCCGCCGTGGGCGACGCGGATCGTGCGTGCACCGGTGGAGCGCTCGGCCTCGAACACGGCGCGAGCCGGGATCGGTGCCTGAGCGTACGACGCGTCGTACGCGCTGATCCAGGGGTCGGGATCGGCTCCGACGACGCGTGCGATCGCCCGCAGATGACCGCGCGCGTAGAAGTCGCCTCCGCACGCACTCGTGTCGTCGTCCTCCAGAGCCTCGATGACGTGGGGACGGATCCGGGTACGCGCTGCCAGGTCGTCGATCGTGACGCCGACGCGTTCGCGGGACTGGCGGAGCATCGCTCCCAGCGTCGCGGGGTCGGCCGCGGTCTCCGGGGAAGCGTCGACGGGCTCCTCGTCCGGCTCGGCAGGCGCCGCCTTCGTCGTCGGCGCGGGCGTGACCTCGATCGGCCGGTCGATCACGAGCTCGGGTCGGCCGCGGCTGGCGCGCAGGGCGGTCACGACCTTGAACCCGGGCGCGAGCGCCGAGGTGCCGGCGCTCTGGACCAGACCGAGGTCGATGCGGGCTGGGGCGGAGACGGGGACACCGCTGCTGTCGGGTGAGGTCGGGTCTCGATCGCTTCGCGCCTCGACCAGCGGGGAGGAGGCCTCGAGCGGCGCGGAGGTCGGCGCGGGCGGAGCGGAGGTCGGCGCGGGCGGCGCGGAGGAGGCCTCGAGCGGCGCGGAGGGCGGGGAGGGCTCGGACGGCTCGGCGGATGGCTCGGCCGGCGTCACTGTGGCGTCGCCCTCCGGCTGCCGCCGGACGACCACTCGGTCGTCGCCCGACAGGGCGGCGAAGGTCTGCGCCAGGTCCTCATGGCTCGCCCGGACCGCCAGGCCGAGCGGTACGACGTACGCCGTGCCGTCCGTGGCGACCACCTCGAGCGCGCCGTCGCGGAGGATCCCGCTCGGTTCGTCGACGAGGACGTGGTCGACCGCCTCCCAGGGCAGGCCTCGCCAGTCGCGCCCGTGGCGGAACCGGACACCGAGGTTGTCGGCGACGAGCAGGGGGCTGCGTCCGTCCCACCAGCCACGCCCGGCGAGCGCTGCCAGCACGAGGAGGACGAGCACGACGGGCCACAGGACGGCTGAACCGTCGAGGGCGCGCACGGCGTACAGGACCGCCAGAGCGCCCGCGCCCGCGGCGACCAGCGCCAGCGCCCCCGCGCTGCGGCGTACTTCGAGGACCTCGTCACGCAGCGTCGCCGCACCGGGCGCGTCTGGTCGATCCGCGGCGCTTCGATCCGTGTCCAGCCGATCCGTCATGTCACTCCCCTCGCAGGGTCTCCAGTACCTCGTCCAGGTCGTCGGGCTTGATCAGCACGTCGCGCGCCTTCGAGCCCTCGCTCGGTCCCACGACACCGCGGGACTCGAGGATGTCCATGAGCCGCCCGGCCTTCGCGAAGCCGACGCGCAGCTTGCGCTGGAGCATCGACGTCGAGCCGAACTGGGTGTTGACGACGAGCTCGACGGCCTGCAGGACGAGCTCGAGGTCGTCGCCGATGTCGTCGTCGATCTCACGCTTGGTGGCCTGCGGCGCGGTGACGTCCTCGCGGTAGACCGGCTGCAGCTGTTCCTTGCAGTGCTGGACGACCTCGTGGATCTCCTTCTCGGTGATCCAGGCGCCCTGCATGCGCAGCGCCTTGTTCGCCCCCATCGGGAGGAACAGGCCGTCACCGCCGCCGACCAGCTTCTCGGCGCCCGGCTGGTCGAGGATCACGCGGCTGTCGGCGAGCGACGACGTCGCGAACGCCAGTCGGCTGGGCACGTTGGCCTTGATCAGGCCGGTGACGACGTCGACGCTGGGGCGCTGGGTCGCGAGCACCAGGTGGATCCCGGCGGCACGCGCGAGCTGGGTGATGCGGACGATCGAGTCCTCGACGTCGCGCGGCGCCACCATCATGAGGTCGGCGAGCTCGTCGACGACGACGAGGAGGTACGGGTACGGGGCAAGGACGCGTTCGCTGCCCGGCGGCACCTTCACCGTCCCGGCCTGGACCGCCTTGTTGAAGTCGTCGATGTGCCGGAACCCGAAGTTGGCCAGGTCGTCGTAGCGGAGGTCCATCTCGCGCACGACCCACTGGAGCGCCTCGGCGGCCTTCTTGGGGTTCGTGATGATCTGGGTGATGAGGTGCGGGATGCCCTCGTACGCGGTGAGCTCGACGCGCTTCGGGTCGACGAGGATCATCCGGACCTCGTCGGGCGTCGCTCGCATCAGCACCGACGAGATCATCGAGTTGATGAAGCTCGACTTGCCCGAGCCGGTCGCACCGGCGACCAGCAGGTGGGGCATCTTCGCCATGTTGGCGACCACGAACCCGCCCTCGACGTCCTTGCCGAGCCCGACGACCATCGGGTGGTGGTCGCTGCGGGCCCGGTTGGACCGCAGGACGTCGCCCAGCGAGACGGTCTCCTTGTCGGTGTTGGGGATCTCGATGCCGATCGCCGACTTGCCGGGGATCGGCGACAGGATCCGGACCTCGTTGGAGGCGACGGCGTACGAGATGTTCTTGGCGAGGGCGGTGATCTTCTCGACCTTGACGCCCTGGCCGAGCTCGATCTCGTACCGGGTGACCGTCGGGCCGCGGGTGTAACCCGTGACCTCGGCGTCGACGCCGAACTCCTCGAGCACCGTCGTGAGCCGGGCGACGACCGCGTCCGACGCCGCGGTGCGCGCCTTGTGCGGAGTGCCTTCGCGGAGCATCTTGTCGGCCGGCAGCGTGTAGACGATGTCGCCCGACAGCGCGAGCTGCTCGGCACGGGCCGGCAGAGGCGTCATCGGAGGCAGCTCGACGGGCTCGTCGGCGCGCGCCGCGTCGGCCGCGGGCACGTCGACGCCGACGGTGTCCTCGTCGGGCGCGGCCTTCTTGAGCTTGCCCTTGCGCGCCCCGGTATCGACGGTGGGCTCCTCGTCGGGCCCGACCACGAGCGGGTTGTCGTACGGGACGTCGCTGCCGGTGCCGCCGCGCGGGCCACGCTTGCGGGTGGCTGGCTCCTCGGGTGCCTGGTCGTCGAGCGGCTCGTGGTTCCGGGTGCCGATGATCAGGTCGCGCGCGCCGCGGATGCGGTCCGGGATGCGGTAGACCGGGGTGCCCGTGATCACGAGCAGCCCGAAGAACGCGAGCAGGACGAGCAGCGGCACCGTGACGTACGGGGTGCGCAGGAGGTCGTCGAGCAGCTTGGAGACGCCGAACCCGATCGCGCCGCCGGCGTCTCGGATGCCTTCGCCGCCGGCGTCGGACGGCTTCGGGATGCCGTTGGCGATGGAGACGATGCCGAGGACGCCCCCGGCCAGCGCGGCCCACCCGATGACCTGGCGGCCGAGCGGCCCGTTGGCCTCGGGGTTGCGCATCGTGCGAGCGCCCGCGACGAACAGGGCGAGCGGCACGGTCCAGGCGAGGAGCCCGACGCTGTTGGAGACTGCCTCGGCGACCGCGTGGGTGACGGGGCTGTCGACCTGGAACCAGACAGCACCGACGACGACCACGCCGAGACCGATGAGTGCGAGACCGATGCCGTCGCGGCGGTGCTCCGGGTCGAGGTCGCGCGCGGCCGTCCCGATGCTGCGGACGATCGCGCCCAGCATGCGGGCGATGCCCATCCAGATCGCGGCGATCCCGCGGCCGAGCGCCGTGAAGGCACGGGTGAACGGGCCAGGGCCGGTCCTCGGCGGCGGTGCGGGCGGTCGACGTTTCGTCGAGCCGCGGCCGCGCTGCTGCTGCGGACGTCGGTCCTGGCCGCCGGACGACCGCGAGTTCTTCTTAGACGACCCTCGCGGTGGGGAAGACGTACGGCTCGCCATGATGGCGAGCCTAAGGGCGTGCCGCGCCGATCCTCGGTAGCCCACGCCGGGCGCTCGGCCCAGTTCGCCGGTGCCTCAGCGTCCAGCACCTCCGCCCGGCGGTGCCTCAGCGTCCAGCACCTCCGCCCGGCGGTGCCTCAGCGTCCACCGCACGCGCGCCGGTGGACGCTGAGGCACCGCCACGCGGCGAGGAGCGTCAGAAGTCCACGGGTTCCCGGACGATCGGGCACGTCATGCAGTGCCCGCCGCCGCGGCCACGACCCAGCTCGGCACCGACGATCGTGATCACCTCGACCCCCGCCTTGCGCAGGAGGGCGTTCGTCTCGGTGTTGCGGTCGTAGGTGAACACGACGCCCGGCTCGAGCGCGACGGCGTTGTTGCCGGAGTCCCACTGCTGGCGCTCCGACGCGTAGACGTCGCCACCGGTCTCGATCACCCGCAGCTCCGGCAGCCCCAGCGACTCGGCGACGACCTCGACGAACCGCCCCTCCCCCTCGTCGACGACCTCGACACCCGGAGCCTGGTCGCTCGGGTAGAGCGAGAACGTGTGGACGCCGTCCATGATCCGCGGGTACAGCGTCACGATGTCGCGGTCGGCGAACGTGAACACCGTGTCGAGGTGCATCGCAGCCCGCAGCTTCGGCATGCCCGCGACGACGACGCGTTCGGCGGCACCCTGCGCGAACAGCGCCTGCGCCACCTGGGTGATCGCCTGTCGCGACGTGCGCTCGCTCATGCCCATGAGGACGACACCGTCGCCGACCGGCATGATGTCGCCGCCCTCGAACGTCGCCTGCCCCCAGTCCTGCTCGGGGTCGCCCCACCACACGGTCGAGCCGACGAAGTCCGGGTGGTACGAGTAGATCGCCTTCATCAGCAGGGTCTCGTCGTGCCGGGCCGGCCAGTAGAGCGGGTTCAGCGTCACTCCCCCGTACAGCCAGCAGGTCGTGTCGCGCGTGTAGAGCGTGTTCGGCAGCGGCGGCATCAGGTACTCCTGGACGCCGGTCGACTCCCTCGCCATCGCGACGTACGGGGTGCGGAAGTCCTCCGGGAGGTCGACGGTCGCCATCCCGCCGATCAGCAGCTCCGCCAGCGGCGCCGGGTCGAGCGACTCGAGATACTCGCGAGTGCCGTCGAGGAGCCCGAGGCCGACCTCGTTCGGCACGATCTTGCGGTCGAGGAGCCACTCGCGTGCCTCGGGGATGGCGACGGTCTGCGCGAGCAGGTCGTGCAGCTCGACCACCTCGACGCCGCGGTTGGTGAGCTTGTTGACGAAGTCCGCGTGGTCGCGCTGCGCGTTCTCCACCCACATCACGTCGTCGAACAGGAGGTCGTCGGCGTTGGTCGGGGTCAGTCGGCGGTGCGCCAGCCCGGGCCGGCAGACGAGGACCTTGCGCAGCCGTCCGACCTCGGAGTGGACGCCGTACGAGGCGGAGACGTTGTCGCTCATTGCTCAGCAGCCTTTCTTGGAGGTCAGAGGGTGATGCGGCCGGTCCACAGCGCGATGGCGCCGCCGACCGCCGCGACGACGATGACGACGAACAGCGCGACCTCGGTCGGGGTGAAGAGACGACGGCCGTTCTCGGTGCGCGCCTTCACGTAGAGAACCGTGGCGGGCGCGAGGATCAGCGCCGACAGGATGAGGAACTCCAGTCCGGCGGCGTCGAAGAGGAAGAGCGTGTACGCCGTCGCGACGCCGGCGATGATCGTCTCCTTGCGCCGGACCCGCGACGACTCGCCCTCGTACGACTCCCCCGTGAGGCCGAGCTTGAGGGCGTACGCGGCGGCGAGGAAGTACGGCAGCAGCGCGAGGCTGGTGCTCAGGTCGAGCATGAAGTTGAGCGCGTCCTCGATGACGAGGGTGAGTGCGAGCAGGGCCTGGACGCCGAGCGAGGTCACGACGAGCGCGGTGATCGGGGTGCCCTTGGAGTTCTCCTGGCCGAGGAAGCGGGGGAAGTCGTCGTTGCGGGCCGGGATGAACATGACCTCGGCCGCCATCAGGGTCCACGCCAGGTAGGCGCCGAGGACGGACACGATGACGGCGACGCTGATGAAGATCTCGCCCCAGTCCCCCACGACCGACTCGAAGACGCCGACCATCGACGGCTGCCGGGTGTCGGCGAGCTCCGGCTGCGGCACCACCGAGTAGCTCGAGAGCGTGACGAGCGCGAACAGCGACAGCACGCTGAGGAACCCGAGCACGGTCGCGCGCCCGACGTCGGAGCGCTTCTTGGCGTAGCGCGAGTACACGCTCGCGCCCTCGATGCCGATGAACACGAAGGTGGTGATGATCATCGTGTTGCGAACCTGCTCGTCGAGGTTGCCGAGGTCGCCGTACCCGTAGGCGGTCCAGTTGTCGGCGAACACGTCGGCGTCGAAGTTCAGGAACAGCACGATGATGAACACGATGATCGGGAGGATCTTGAAGACGGTGACGATCCGGTTGATGACCGCCGCGTCGCGGACCCCTCGGGAGATCAGCGTGTGGAAGAACCACACACCCGCCGTGCCGAGGGCCACCGCCAGCACCGTGTCGCCGTCGCCGAAGCCCTCGAAGAACGCGCCGAGGGTGGCGGTGATGAAGACCCAGTAGAACGTGTTGCCCGCGACGGCGCTCGCCCAGAACCCGATCGCCGAGTTGAAGCCCGCGTAGTCGCCGAATCCCGCCTTGGCGTAGATGAAGACGCCCGAGTCCAGGTCGGGCTTGCGGTTGGCGAGGTTCTGGAACACGAACGCGAGCATGAGCATGCCGGTGCCGGCGATCGCCCAGGCGATCAGCGACCCGAGGATGCCGGTCGCGACCCCGAAGCGCGCCGGGAGCGAGAACACTCCCGCGCCCACCATGCCGCCGACCACCATCGCGGTGAGTGTCGGAAGGGTCAGCTTGTTGATCGTCGAGGGTGTCGCAGCCTCGGTCGTACTCATCCGAACTCCCCTGGTCGCGCCTTCAGGGGTGACGTTAGGGGTCAGCGCGGTTCGCCGCACGACGGAACCGCCGCGTCAAACCACACGGAGCGGTCAACGCGGTCCATGGCTGCCAGCTGGTGACACCTATGGACCGCACTCATCGCTACGCCGCCTGCGCGTACGCCCTGCCGCGGGCGTCGAGGAATCGGCGCACGACGAGTCCTGTGAGCCTCGCGTCGGGCTCACCCCCATCCAGCAGCGGCGCGCTCACGAGGTCCGCTCCGACTCCGTCGAGGCGGTCGCGGAACCAACCGGGCGCGAGCAGGTACGGGGAGACCACGGTGCGCCCGGAGGTACGGTCTCGGCCGAGCTGTTCGACGACCTCAGCAACGTGACGCTGAGGTCCACCGACGTGCCCGAGCGCGACCGGACGGCCGAGCGCCGTCGCGAGCAGTGCCGCCGCCCGCTCGGTATCACGGCGCGCCTGCGGGTCCGACGACCCGGCGGCGGCGAGCACGACCTTGTCCGTCGACCGCAGCCCCACCTGGCGGAGCCGCTTGACGAGCAGCCCGGCCAGCACCGGGTCCGGGCCGAGCGCAGGCGCCGCCACCACCTCGTCGCGCCCCGCGACCGCGGACGCGATGTCGACGTGGACGTGGTACCCGGACGACAGCAGCAGCGGCACGACGACGGTCGGTCCCCCGGTCTCCCCCACCACCTCCGCGACCTGCGGCTGCTGCACGTCCACGTACGTCGGTGCGACGGCGAGCCCCGGAAGGGCACGGGTCACCGCGTCGACGAGTCGTGCGATCGCCGCCTGGCCGGCCGCGTCGCGGGTGCCGTGGCTGCACGCCACCAACGTCGTCATGCCGGGCTCCCGTGGTCGAGGTTGATGCGGTACCCACGCTTGACGACGGTCTCGACGACCGCCCGTCCTCGGAACGAGTCACGCAGCCGCGCGACTGCGACCTCCGCGGTGTGCGGGTCGGTCGAGCACCCGGGAAGCACGCGCAGCAACGCCTCGCGCGACACGACCGCTCCGGGTACGGCGGTCAGGGCACGCAGCACGGCGAGCCCGCTCGGCGACACCGCCACCACCTCGTGGTCGAGGGTGACGGCACTGGCCCTCACGCGCAACGCTCCCGCGGGCGTGCGTACGGCCTCGTGGTCGTCGCCGAGCTCCATGATCAGCGTGCGGACCAGTGAGCCGAGGCGTCCGCGGTCCGGGACCAGCGGCAGGATCCCCGCGTTCCGCAGCGGCTCCGCGGTCACCGGGCCGACGGCGGCGACGGTGAGGAGGCCGGCCTCGGTGAGCTCGACGATCTCGGCGAGCACGCCCTCGTCACGGGCGGTGTTCAGCCACGCCGCCGAGCCGGGAGCGGACGTGAAGACCACCGCGTCGTACGCCCCCGCCGCGGCATCGCGCACCGAGGCGCGGACCGCTTCGGGATCGGGCGGCGGCCCCCACCGATAGACGACAAGACCCACCGGATGTCCACCGGCGGCGCGCAGCTTGTCCTCGAGCCCGTCGTCGCCGGCGCCGTGGTGCTGGACCACGATCCGCAAGCCCTCGACGCCGTCGGTGCACAGGAAGTCGGCGATCTCGGCGGACGTCTCGGACTCCGCCACCCAGTCCGGCACGAGCCCCGCAGCCTGAAGGGCACCTCGCGCCTTGGGACCGCGAGCGACCAGGCGCGTCCGGGTCAGCGCTTCCACCAGCGCCTCGCCGAGCCCTGCTGCCTCAGCGGTGTCCAGCCACGAACGGAAGCCGATGCCGGTCGTCACGACGACGACGTCGGCGGACTCCGCGACGAGCCGACGGGTGTGCGCGAGCAGCGTCTCCTCGTCGATGTGCGACTCCACGCCCAGCGCGGACGCCACGGACACCACCGCACCGCGCCGGCCCAGCGCGAGCGCCAGGTCGTCGGCGCGGCGCTGGGCCGTCACGAGGATCGCGGTCCCGGCGAGCACCGGGCCGAGCGGGGTCACGGCGCCGCCACGGCCTCGACCAGCGAGGCGGGCGCCTGGACCGGCGGCTCCGGCTCGACGACGGGAACGGTCGTGACCTCGACGAAGCCGTCGACCACGCGGGTCCCCCACACGCCGACGCGGACGCCCGGATCCTCGACCGCGCTCCCGTCGTCGAAGCGGAAGCGCTGCTTGTGCAGGGGCGACGCCACGACAGCCACGTCACCGACGCTGCCGACCAGGCCGCGCGCGATCACGTTGGCGCCGGAGTACGGGTCGCGGTGCCCGAGGGCGTGCACGCCCTCGTCACCGGAGAGCCGGAACAGCGCGACCTGGCGGCCGTGCACCAGAGCGGCGGCCCCACGGTCGGGAGTCAGGGCGTCGAGCGCGCAGACGCGCACCCATTCGAGCTCTTGCGAGGGGATCACGATCGGACCTCCAGCGTCGTCCCGGCGATCAACGTCGCCCGCTCCTGCGGGGTGGCGGGTCGGCGCTGACCGCGTTCGTCGACGTAGACCAGGTCCGGGTCGGGGGTGTCAGGACTGTTGACGAAGCTCGTGAACTTCTTCAGCTTGTCAGGGTCTGCGAGCGTCGCTGCCCACTCGTCCTCGTACTTGTCGACGTGCACCGCCATCGCTGCATCGAGGTCGGCCACGATGCCGAGACTGTCGTCGATCACCACAGATCGTACGTGATCGATCCCGCCCTCGATCGTCTCGAGCCAGGCCGCGGTCCTTTGAAGCCTGTCGGCGGTGCGGACGTAGTAGAGCAGGAAGCGGTCGATCACCGCGACCAGCTCCTCGGTGGTGAGGTCCTCGGCGAACAGCTGGGCGTGCCGCGGGGTGAAGCCGCCGTTGCCCCCGACATAGACGTTCCAGCCCTTGTCGGTGGCGATCACGCCAACGTCCTTGCCCCGGGCCTCGGCGCACTCGCGAGCACACCCGGAGACGCCCAGCTTGATCTTGTGCGGCGACCGCAGCCCGCGGTAGCGCAGCTCCAGCGCGATCGCGAGGCCCACCGAGTCCTGCACGCCGTAGCGGCACCACGTCGAGCCGACGCACGACTTCACGGTCCGCAGCGACTTGCCGTACGCGTGCCCGGACTCGAAGCCGGCGTCGATCAGCTGCTTCCAGATGGCGGGCAGCTGGTCGATGCGGGCGCCGAACAGGTCGATCCGCTGCCCGCCGGTGATCTTCGTGTACAGCCCGAAGTCGGCCGCGACCTGCCCGATCGCGATCAGCCCCTCGGGCGTGACCTCGCCGCCAGGGATGCGGGGAACGACGGAGTAGGTGCCGTCCTTCTGCATGTTGGCCATGACGTGGTCGTTGGTGTCCTGGAGCGCCGCAGCCTCGCCGTCGAGCACGTGCCCGGTCTCGAGCGACGCGAGGATCGACGCCACCACGGGCCGGCAGATGTCGCAGCCGCGTCCGGTCCCGTGCGTCGCGACCAGCTCGGAGAACGTCCGGATGCCGGTGACGCGCACGATGTCGAACAGCTGCGCGCGGCTGGTCGCGAAGTGCTCGCACAGCGCGTTCGAGGTCTCGATGCCCGCCGCGGTGAGCTCTTCGTCGAGCAGCTTCTTGACGAGCGGGAGGCACGAGCCGCAGCTCGTACCGGCCTTCGTGCAGCCCTTGACCGAGCCCAGGTCGTGGCAGGGCTCGGCGGTTCCCTCGCCGCGCACCGCGCACCGGATCGCCCCAGCGGTGACGTTGTTGCAGGAGCACACCGACGCCTCGTCGGGAAGGGACACGCCCCCGATCGGTGTCACACCGTCCGGGACGAGCCATGCGGTCGGGTCGGATCCGAGCTCGCTGCCGACCATCGGCCGCAGGGATGCGTACGCCTCCGCGTCGCCGACGAGGATGCCGCCGAGCAGCGTCTTGGCGTCGTCGGACATCACCAGCTTCTTGTAGACGCCACCGACCGGGTCGGCGTACACGACCTCGAGGCTCCCCTCGGTGCCGGCGAACGCGTCGCCGAAGCTCGCGACGTCGACCCCGAGCAGCTTGAGCTTGGTCGAGAGGTCACCGCTGGTGAACGTGGCGTCGCCGCCGAGGAGCCGGTCCGCGACGACCTCGGCCATCGTGTAGCCCGGTCCGACGAGCCCCCAGGTGCGGCCGGCGATGTGCGCGACCTCGCCGATCGCGTAGATGGACGGGTCGTCGGTGATGCACGCGTCGTCGCAGGCCACGCCCCCGCGCTCGCCGATGCTCAGGCCGATCTCGCGGGCGAGCTCGTCGCGGGGACGCACGCCGGTCGCGAACACGACGACGTCCACGTCGATGCTGCCGCCACCGTCAGCGAACTCCATCGATCCGACGGTCCCGCGCCGGTTGGGACGGACCTTCGCGGTGGCGGTCGCCGTACGCACCTGCACGCCGAGCTGCTCGATGATCCGGCGCAGCGTGCGCCCGCCGGCCTCGTCGACCTGCATCGGCATCAGCCACGGCGCGAACTCGATCACCGTGGACTCGGCGCCGAGGGCCTGCAGCGCGCCTGCGGCCTCGAGCCCGAGCAGCCCGCCGCCCACGACCGCGCCGCGGACAGGCCGGTCGAGCCGGGCAGCGAGCTCGTTGACGTACGCCCTCAGCTCGGCCACGTCGTCGACGGTCCGGTAGACGAAGCAGCCGGGCGTGTCCTTGCCGTCGATCGGCGGCACCATCGCGTACGACCCCGTGGCGAGCACGAGCGCGTCGTACGGATAGGTCCGCCCGCGGGCGCTGACGGTCCGCGCCTCACGATCGATCCCCGTCGCCTGGACACCGCGGTGAAGACGCACCCCGTCGACCGTCCACAGCGAGCCGTCACCGAGGACGAGGTCGTCGGGGTCGCGGTCGGAGAAGAACGAGGTGAGCGCCACCCGGTCGTACGGAGGACGCGACTCCTCGCCGAAGACGTCGATGGTCCACTCGTCGGTCGCGCCGCGCTCGACGAGGGCCTCCACGAGCCGGTGCGCGACCATGCCGGCGCCGATCACGACGAGCCTCTTGCGAGCAGTCTCGGTATCCATGTCCGAGACGTTAGGAAGAGGGTGTTTCGGGTCCTGGTTCATGGGGTTACGCACCCTTCACAACCGGCTCACGGTCGAGCACCTCGACCTGTGAGACACCGTCCCCGCTGGTTGAGCGAGCGGAGCGAGTCGAAACCCCGTCATCGGGGTCCGACGTCTGCAGCCAGTCGCAGATGCCGCGGACGAGGGACGTGCACCCACCGCAGCCCGTGGTGGCGCGGGTGGTGGTCGCGAGCGCGTCGACCGAGCACGCGCCGCCCTCCCACGCCTTGACGAGATCGCGCTTGGTCACGCCGTTGCAGCGGCACACCGTCGTGCTGCCCGGCATCGTGGTCGGAGAGCCCGCCGCCGCGTCGGCCTGGCCGGCGCTCGGCGCGAGGAGCTGGAGCGGGTCAAGGGGTACGACGCCGGGCCGCCCGAACTGGACGCTGAGCGTCGAGGACAGCTCGGCGGCCCCGAGGCAGGTCATCCCGACCAGCTCGTCGCCGTCGAGGACGACCTCGACGTAGCGGCGGGCGTACGGGTCGCTCATCGTCAGGACCCGTGCCCCGTCGGCGTTCGACGCCTTGCGCCCCATCGAGACCAGGCTCACGCCTGCCGCCTTCAGGCGCATGGCCGCGCCAGCGAGCACAACCGGGACGGGTTCGCCGATCTCGCCGTGGACGAGCCGCTGCGCCAGCGCTCGGGCCTGCTCCCACCCCGGCGCGACCAGCCCGGAGACCCCGGACGGCGTCTGGGCGCAGTCGCCGATCGCGAAGACCGCGGGATCGACGGTGGTGGCGAGGTCGTCGCCGACGACGATGCCGTGCGCCACCTCCAGGCCGGCCGCAGCCGCGAGCGCGGTCTCCGGCACCGCGCCGGCGGCGAGGACGACCAGGTCGGCGGCGAGCGTACGACCGTCGTCGAGGCCGACACCGTCGACGTGCCCGTCGCTGTGGGTGACCCCTGCGAGTGCCGCGTTGCCGTGGAAGGTGACGCCGAGGTCGCCGACGGCCGCCGCGAGGAGCCGGCCAGGCTCGGGGTCGAGGTCGCGGTCGAGGAGGTGGCCCGCGAACGAGATCACGTCGACAGCGACACCCCTCAGCCGCATCCCGCAGGCCGCCTCGACGCCGAGCGGCCCGCCCCCGACGACGACCGCCCGCTTCGCGTTGAGCGCCGCGGCGGTGATCCCCCGCGCGTCGTCGACCGAGCGCAGCACGAACACGCCGCCGGGGAGCGGGTCACCGGGGTCGCCGTCGAGGCCGGGGACGCGAAGCACCCGCGCCTGCGCCCCGGTCGCCAGCACCAGGTGGTCGTACGGGATCGCCTCACCGTCGACCTGGACGGTACGGGCCTCGCGGTCGATCTCCTGGACCCGCGCGGCGAGCCGGACCGTGACTCCGTCCGGACGAGCCAGCGCGAGGCTCGCGAGGTCGGCGCGCCCGGCGACAAGCTCGGTGAGGAGGATCCGGTTGTACGGCTCGTACGCCTCCTCCCCCAGCACCAGCACCTCGAACCGGCCCTCGCGATCGGCGCGGGCCACCTCTTCGGCGAACCGGATGCCGACCATGCCGGCTCCGACCACCACGACGCGGGTCCTGCGTGGCTGACGTGTCATCGTGCGACCTCCTCGAGCTCGGGGTGCACCGACGGCCCTGTCGGTCCGACTGCCTCGACCGCCACCGCGCAGACCTTGAACTCGGGCATCCCCGAGATCGGGTCGGTGGCGGCGTTGGTGACGCTGTTGATCCGGGCGAGCCCGGCGAAGTGGAACGGCGCGAAGACCGTGTCCGGTCGGATGTCGGCGCTGATCCGCGCCTGCGCGACCATCGATCCGCGGCTCGACGTCACCCGGACCTCCTCGACGCCCTCGATGCCGAGGCGGGCGGCGAGCTGCGGGTGGAGCTCGACGTACGCCGCGGGCGCCGCGTCGTTGAGGCGACGGACGCGCCGGGTCTGGGCACCGGACTGGTAGTGCTGGAGCACGCGTCCGGTGACCAGGAAGATCGGCGACTCACGGGTCAGGTCGTCGTCGCGGCCGCGCGGGCTGACCGCGACCATGCGGGCGCGGCCGTCACCGTGGGCGAACCCCTCTGCGAACAGCCGCGGCGTCCCTGCGTGCTCCTCCGTGGGGCACGGCCAGTACAGCGCCTCGCCCGCGTCGAGGCGGGCGTACGAGATGCCGGCGTAGTCGGCCCTCCCGCCGGCAGAGGCGCGTCGCAGCTCGTCGAAGACCTCGCGCGGGTCCGTCGGCAAGGCGACGGCCGCACCGAGTCGCGCGCCGAGGCCGGCAAGGATGTCCAGCTCGCTGCGGACCCCGGCAGGCGGCGTCACCGCGGCGCGCCGGCGGATCACACGGCCCTCGAGGCTCGTCATCGTGCCCTCCTCCTCGGCCCACTGCGTCGTGGGGAGGATGAAGTCGGCGAGGAGCGCGGTCTCCGAGGGTACGAAGTCGCAGACGACCAGCAGGTCGAGGGACGCGAGCCGCTCGGTGACGGTCCGCGCGTCGGGCGCGCTCACGACGAGGTTCGAGCCGTGGACGAACAATGCCCTCGGGCCGTCGTCGGTACCGAGGCGCATGAGCAGGTCCACGGCAGGCACGCCCTTGCCGGGGAGGGAGTCCGGCTCCACGCCCCACACGGCGGCGACGTGCTCGCGCGCCGACGGGTCGTCGATCATCCGGTAGCCCGGCAGCTGGTCCGACTTCTGTCCGTGCTCCCGACCACCCTGACCGTTGCCCTGGCCGGTGATGCAGCCGTACCCGCTGCCCACCCGGCCCGGCAGGCCCAGGCACAGCGCGAGGTTGATGGCGGCGGTCACCGTGTCCGTACCGTCGACGTGCTGCTCGGCCCCGCGTCCGGTGAGGACGTACGCGCCGGCGCCGCCGCGCGACGGGGATGCTGCCGCGAGCTGCCGCGCGATCCGGCGGAGACGACCCTCGTCGATGCCCGTCACGGACGCGACCCGCTCCGGCCACCAGGCTGCGACGCTGCGGCGTACGTCGTCGAGGCCGTTCGTGCGCTCAACGAGGAAGTCGGCGTCGGCCAGACCCTCGGCGAGCACGATGTGCGTGAGCCCGAGCAGCAGCGTGAGGTCGGTGCCCGGCACCAGTGGGAGGTGCTCCCCCGCGCCGTCGTCGCACAGCCGCGCCGTCGCGCTGCGCCGCGGGTCGACGACCACGAGCCCACCCCTCTCGCGTACGCCGCCGAGGTGCTGCACCGCCGGCGGCATCGTGTCGGCGAGGTTGCTGCCGAGCAGGAGCACGGCGTCGGCTCCCCCGAGGTCGGTCAGCGGGAACGGCATCCCGCGGTCGATCCCGAACGCCCGGTTGCCCGCCGCTGCCGCGGACGACATGCAGAACCGTCCGTTGTAGTCGATGAAGCGGGTGCGCAGGACGGTCCGGGCGAACTTGCCGAGCAGGTACGCCTTCTCGTTGGTCAGCCCGCCCCCGCCGAAGACGGCGACCGTGTCTCGACCGTGGGCGTCCTGGAGTTTGCTCACGCGGGCGGCGATCTCGTCGAGCGCGTCGTCCCACGAGACCTCGACGAAACGCCCGTCGGGATCGCGTCGCAGCGGCGCTGTGATCCGGTCGGCCGTACGCAGCAGGTCGGCACTCGTCCAGCCCTTCTGGCACATGCCGCCCCGGTTCGTCGGGAACTCCCGGGGCGAGGCGGCGAGGTCGCCGTCTGCCCCGGGAGCCAGCCGCATCGCGCACTGCAGGGCGCAGTACGGGCAGTGCGTGTCGGTCACACTCGCGCCTTCGCCATCGGTGCGCTCGGGCGAAGGTAGAAGAACCACGTGACCGCGAGCATCACGGCGTACACCCCGATGTAGACCAGCATCGCCGGCTCGATCGAGCCGGAGCGCTCGGCCGCCGTCGCGTAGATCCGCGGGACGCAGAAGCCACCGAACGCGCCGACCGCCGCGATGATCCCGATCGCCGCCGCAGCCTCACGCTTGGAGCGCAGCAGCTCCTCCTCGCCCTCACCGGCGGTCTCGCGGAAGATCGACGGGATCATCCGGTACGTGGAGCCGTTGCTGATGCCGGTCGCGACGAAGAGCAGCAGGAACGAGCCGAGGAAGCCGGCGAACCACTCGGCACGGAGCGCGAGGACCGCCAGACCGACGCCCAGCCCCATCACGACGAAGCACGCCGCCGTGACCCGCGCACCACCGACCCTGTCGGCCCACCTACCGCCGAACGGGCGGGCCAGGGAGCCGACGAGCGCCCCGAGGAAGGCGTACGACGCCGGGTTCACGCCGGCGAACTCCATCTTGATGAGCAGCGGGAACGCGGCGGCGTACCCCATGAAGGAGCCGAACGTGCCGATGTAGAGGAACGACATCACCCAGGTGTGCGGACGCTTCGCGGCTGCCGCCGACGTCGAGAAGTCCGCCTGCGCCGTACCGAGATTGTCCATCAGCCTCCACGCGAGGTACGCGGCCAGCAGGATCAGCGGCACCCACATGAAGCCGGCGCGCCACAGGACGAGGGATCCTCCGGCCGTGATCACCGCGGTCACGACGAACGGCGCCTGAACGACGGCCACGCCGATGTTCCCGCCGGCGGCGTTGAGGCCCAGCGCCCAGCCCTTCTCGCGTTCCGGGTAGAAGTACGAGATGTTCGTCATCGACGACGCGAAGTTGCCGCCGCCGAGGCCCGCGGTCGCCGCCACGGTCAGCAGCGCCCAGAACGGGATGTCCGGGTGCTGGACGGCCCACATGAGCCCGAAGCACGGGACGAGCAGCAGGAGGGCCGACACGATCGTCCAGTTGCGGCCTCCGAAGAGCCCGACCGCGAACGTGTACGGGAGGCGCATCGTCGCGCCGACCAGGCTGGGCACCGCCACCAGCCACAGCAGCTGGGAGTCTGACAGCGAGAAGCCGGCATTGTTCAGGTTGACCGCCACGATGCTCCACAGCATCCAGACGGTGAATCCGAGGTGCTCGACGAAGATCGAGACGATCAGGTTGCGGCGGGCGACCGGGCGCCCCTCCTGCTCCCAGAACTCCGTGTCCTCCGGGTCCCACTGGTCGATCCATCGTCCGGTCCGGCGACGCTGCGCGGCGGTGGTTGTCGTGGTGCCCGGCTGTTCGCCGGCAGTCGAGAGCGCCATGACGACTCCTTGGAGAGCCCCGGCCTGGTGCCGGGATCGTGGAGTCGACGTTAGGAACGCGGTGTTACCCGTTGACTGCCCTGGGCGTGGCGTGACCGTAACTGTTCACGCACACGCCGCCCGAGCCCCGTGTGAGGCCCGGGTGAGGCCCGGCTGGTCGAGCAGGGCTCGCCCTGCTCGACCACCGGAGCGGCTACGCCTCCAGGACGACGGGCACGATCATCGGGCGCCGGCGGTGCGCGCCGGATACCCAGCGACCGACCGTACGGCGGATGACCTGCTGCAGCTGGTGCGTGTCGTACGTGCCGTCGCCGACCGCGTTCGCGAGCGCCTGCTCGATCTGCGGCTTGATCTCACCGAACACCGAGTCGTCCTCGGCGAAGCCGCGGGCCTGGATCTCGGGCCCGCTGACCAGCTTGCCGGTCTGCGAGTCGATGACGACGATGACCGAGATGAAGCCCTCGTCGCCGAGGATCCGGCGGTCCTTGAGCTCCGACTCCGTGATGTCGCCGACCGACGAGCCGTCGACGTACACGTAGCCGCAGTCGACCTTGCCGGTGACACGCGCGCGACCGTCGACCAGGTCCACGACGAACCCGTCCTCGGCGATGACGACGCGATCAGCCTCGACGCCCGTGGCGCGGGCGAGCTTGGCGTTGGCGTGCAGGTGCCGGGTCTCGCCGTGCACGGGCATGACGTTGCTCGGCTTCACGATGTTGTAGCAGTACAGCAGCTCGCCGGCAGACGCGTGACCGGACACGTGCACGAGCGCGTTGCCCTTGTGGACGACGTTGGCGCCGAGGCGCGTCAGTCCGTCGATCACGCGGTAGACGGCGTTCTCGTTGCCCGGGATCAGCGAGCTCGCCAGCACGACGGTGTCGCCGGGCTCGATGCGGACGGAGTCGTGCGAGTTCGCGGCGATCCGCGACAGCGCGGCCATCGGCTCGCCCTGAGACCCGGTCGAGACGAGCACGAGCTCCTCGGGACGGTACTCGGAGATCTTGCGGCCGTCGACAACCACACCGTCCGGCACGTGCAGGTAGCCGAGCTCGCGGGCGATCTGCATGTTGCGGACCATCGAGCGCCCGATGTAGGCGACCTTGCGACCGTGCTTCACCGCCGCGTCGATGATCTGCTGCACACGGTGCATGTGCGAGGCGAAGCAGGCGGTGATGATCCGCTTCTGGCTCTGCGCGAACACGCGGTCCAGCACCGGCGCGATCTCCCGCTCGGTGGTCGTGAAGCCCGGGACGTCGGCGTTGGTCGAGTCGGTGAGGAACAGGTCCACACCCTCCTCGCCGAGCCGCGCGAACGCTCGCAGGTCGGTGATCCGGCCGTCGAGGGGCAGCTGGTCCATCTTGAAGTCGCCGGTGTGGATCACCAGGCCGGCCTCGGTGCGGATCGCCACGGCGAGCGCATCGGGGATCGAGTGGTTGACCGCCACGAACTCGAGGTCGAACGGCGCGAGCGCGAGGGTCTCGTCCTCGGCGACGACGTACTTGGGGACGTCCTTCAGCCGGTGCTCGCGCAGCTTGGAGTCGACCAGCGCGAGCGTCAGCTTGGACCCGACGAGCGGGATGTTGCCACGCTCGCGGAGGAGGTACGGGACGCCGCCGATGTGATCCTCGTGACCGTGCGTCAGCACGATCGCGACGATGTCGTCGAGCCGGTCCCGGATCGGCGCGAAGTCGGGGAGGATCAGGTCGACACCGGGCTGGTGGTCCTCGGGGAAGAGGACACCGCAGTCCACGATGAGGAGCTTGCCGGCGTGCTCGAAGACGGTCATGTTGCGACCGATCTCGCCGAGGCCGCCGAGGGCGATGACGCGGAGTCCGTCGGTGGGAAGCTCCGGGGGTGCGCCGAGCTCGGGGTGCGGATGGCTCATGTATCAGTCCTTCAGCAGGGCGGCGTCACGCAGCACGCGTGCCAGTCCGGCCACCTGCTCGTCGGTCGCGTCCACGTACGGGGATCGCGTGGTTCGGTTGTCGATGATGCCGAGCAGCTGCATCGCTGCCTTCGCCATGATGGCTCCTTGCGAGGTCGGCGACATGATCGCGCCGACGACGTCGAGGAGCTCGTCGTTGATCGCCCGGGCGTCGCGGATGCGGCCCTCGTCGACGGCCTGCACCATCGACGCGTACTGCGCGGCCGCGACGTGGCTGACGACCGAGACGACGCCGGCGGCGCCGTACGCGAGCCAGGCGAGGTTGAGCGGGTCGTCGCCCGAGTACCACGCCAGACCGGTCTCCCGCATGAGGCGTGAGCCGGAGGCGAGGTCGCCGACGGCGTCCTTCACGGCGACGACCGCCTCGTGCTGGGCGATCGTCTCGTACGTCTCGGGGGCGATCCGGACCACTGCTCGGCCAGGGATGTCGTACAGCATGACCGGCACGCCACCGCCCGCGTCGGCGACGGTCGTGAAGTGGCGGACGAGGCCCGCCTGCGGGGGCTTGTTGTAGTACGGCGAGACCAGGAGCATCCCGTGCGCGCCCTCGGCCGCAGCCTGCCGCGCCAGACGTGCGGAGGCCTGCGTGTCGTTGTTGCCGACGCCCGCCACCACCGAGGCGCGTCCACCGACGGCCTCGAGCACCGCGGCGAGGAGCCGCCCGTCCTCGTCGGGGTTGGTGGTCGGTGACTCGCCCGTCGTACCGCTGACGACGATGCCGTCGGAGCCTTCGTCGACAAGGTGGGTCGCCAGCTTCGCCGCGGCGTCGAGATCGAGGTCGCCGTCGGTCGTGAAGGGCGTCACCATGGCGGTCAGCACCCGGCCGAACGGCGCCGCCGGTGTTGCGAGCGGTGAGGTCATGGAGTCCACGCTACCGCTTGCGTGCCGCGGGGGTTCGGCCGCCACACACGGGTGGCGCAGCGCCCGGAGCCGGACATGGAAGATCCCGGTCCTGTCCGTTCGGGGGCCCGGACAGGACCGGGACACGGGTTACATCGTTCGTCGTCCGCCGGGTGTTACACCCCTCACACGAATGTCTCATGTGATCTGGATCACATCGCGATCCCGGCCTTCACACCGCTCAGTCGCGGGAACGGATGCGGTCGTACGTCGCGATGCGGTAGCCGTCGTAGGGCACGGCATCGACCTCGCGCCACTGGCTCCAGTCGACCTCGGGGAACCACACGTCCCCCTCGGGCGCAAGGTCCACGTGGGTCAGCACGAGCCGGTCGGCACGCGTCAGCGTCTGGGCGTAGATCTGCGCACCGCCGATCACGAAGACCTCGGGATCGAGCTCCGACGCGAGGTCGAGCGCACCGTCGACGTCGTGACTGACCACGACCTCGTCAGGTCCCTGCCAGCCCGTCCGCCGGGTCACCACGACCGAGATGCGGTGCGGCAGCGGCCGCCCGATCGAGTCGTACGTCGTGCGTCCCATGACGAGGACGTGACCCGTCGTCAGGGCCTTGAACTGCGCGAGATCACCCGTGGGCGGCCACGGGAGGTCGCCGTCGCGGCCGATCACGCCGTTGGAGCCGACTGCGGCCACGAGGGTGATGCGTGCGCGGTGGCCGCCGGTCGTGCGGGGGGCACCACGGCCGGGCTCGAGGTCGTCGGGCATCAGATCGCGATCGGTGCCTTGATCGCGGGATGCGGGTCGTACCCGGTGATCTTGACCGAGTCGAGCGTGAAGCCGTCGATCGAGGTCACCCCCGGGTCGAGCTCGAGCTGCGGGAGTGGCCGCGGCGTACGAGCGAGCTGCTCGCGGGCCTGGTCGAGGTGGTTCGTGTAGAGGTGGGCGTCACCGAGGGTGTGCACGAAGTCGCCGACCTCGAGGCCCGTCACCTGGGCGACCATGTGCGTCAGCAGGGCGTACGAGGCGATGTTGAACGGCACCCCCAGGAAGACGTCTCCAGAGCGCTGGTAGAGCTGGCACGACAGGCGCCCGGGCCCGCCGTCGACCCCAGGGGCGACGTAGAACTGGAACATCGTGTGGCACGGCGCGAGCGCCATGTCTGGGATGTCGGAGACGTTCCAGGCGCTCACGATGTGGCGCCGGGAGTCGGGGTCGCCGATGATCGCGTCGACGACGCCCTGGAGCTGGTCGACGTGCCGACCGTCGGGAGTCGGCCACGAGCGCCACTGGTAGCCGTAGATCGGCCCCAGCTCGCCCTGCTCGTCGGCCCACTCGTCCCAGATCGAGACGCCGTGCTCCTTGAGGTAGGCGGTGTTGGTGCTGCCGGCGATGAACCAGAGGAGCTCCGCCACGACGGAGCGCACGTGGACCTTCTTGGTGGTGACAAGCGGGAAGCCCTCGCGCAGGTCGAACCGCATCTGGTGGCCGAACACGCTCAGCGTGCCGGTGCCGGTGCGGTCGTCCTTGCGGACGCCGTCGTCGAGGATCCGCTGGACGAGGTCGAGGTAGGCGCGCACGTGGCAACGCTACGACACCCACCTGACAGAATCGAGGACGTGACCACTGCCGACACCAGCGTCCGGGTCGCGTGGAGCGCCGACGCCGACGCCATCGCCGACCTCCAGGCCGCCGCCTGGCGAGCCCGCTACGCCGACGTCCTCCCGCCCGAGATCCTCGCGCAGATCGTTCCCGAGCTCTTCGCCGCGAAGTGGGTCGCGTCGCTCGACAAGCCCGGCGACGCCCGCAACCGCGTGCTGGTGGCGCTGGAGCACAGCACGGTCCGGGGCTTCGCGGTCACCTCCCCCTCCCCCGACGACGACGCCGACCCGATCGTCGACGGCGAGATCAGCGAGCTGACCGTGGCGCCGCAGCACCGCCGTACGGGGCACGGCTCGCGGCTGCTGCAGGCCGCCGCCGACACCCTTCGGGCCGACCGGTTCACGCGGGCCACCATGTGGCTCGACGCCCGCGACGACGCTCTGCGGGCCTTCGTCGCCAGCACGGGCTGGGAGGCGGATGGCGCTCACCGCGAGGTCGACCCCGTCGGCGACGGCTCCGTGCGGCTGAAGCAGGTGCGGCTGCACACGACGCTGGTGGGTGACGATGGCTGAGGCTCATCCCAGCCCGGGCCACGGGCCGATCGGCTTCACGGTGGCCGCGGCCGACTTCTACGAGGACCTCGAGGACGACAACTCCAAGTCGTACTGGACGGCGCACAAGGACGACTACGAGGCCCTCGTACGCCGCCCGATGCTGGCGCTCACCGACGCGCTCGCAGACGAGTTCGGCGCCGCGAAGGTGTTCCGTCCGTACCGTGACGTCCGGTTCGCCGCCGACAAGACGCCGTACAAGACCCACCAGGGCGCGTTCGTCGGCACTGCGCCGTCGACCGGCTACTACGTCCAGATCGACGCGTCCGGCATCCGTGTCGGAGCCGGCTGGTACGAGGCGAGCCCCGAGCGCAAGCACCGGTTCCGCCAGGCGGTCGACGACGCACGGAAGGGCGCGGCGCTCCAGCGGATCCTGGACGGCGCCGAGCGCGGCGGCTTCGAGGTCGGCGGCGACACCGTCAAGACGCAGCCACGGGGCTGGTCCGCGGACCACCCGCGGATCGACCTTCTCCGTCACAACACGCTCACCCTCATGCGGTGGTACGGCACTCCGGACTGGATGAGCACGCCCACGCTCGCGACGCGTGTCGCCGCCGACTGGCGTGCGCTGACCCCGCTCCTCGACTGGCACGCCAAGCATGTCGCCTGAGGTGACCGAGCCGACCGATCGCAGCATCGTGGTCGACTCGCTGGGGGTCGGCCTCGCCACTGGCGCGTACGGCATCTCGTTCGGCGCGATCGGGACGGCGTCCGGGCTGACGGTGGCGCAGACCTGCGTGCTGTCCCTGCTGATGTTCAGCGGGGCGTCGCAGTTCGCGTTCGCGGGCGTCGTCGCGTCCGGCGGCAACCCGCTGACCGGCGGTGTGACCGCGTTCCTGCTGGGCAGCCGCAACATGTTCTACGGGCTCGGCATGGCGCCCCGCCTGCGCGTGCACGGATGGCGTCGCCTCCTCGCGGCCCACCTGGTCATCGACGAGTCGACCGCGATGGGGGTGGCGCGGGAGTCCGACCGGCACGCCCGCATCGGCTTCTACGTGACCGGCACGTCGATCTTCGTCCTCTGGAACCTCATGACGTTCGTCGGCGCGCTCGCCGGCAACGCCCTCGGCGACCCCCGGACGTACGGACTGGACGCCGCCGTCGGCGCCGCTTTCCTCGCACTGCTGTGGCCCCGGCTGACGGCCTGGCCGCAGCGCGTCGTCGCGGCGATCGGTGCGCTGGTCGCGATCGGCGCCGTCCCGCTCACCCCGGCGGGTGCGCCGATCATCATCGGTGGTGCGGTCGCGGTCGTGGTCGGGCTCTGGCTGACGCGACGAGAGTCGGAGGCGGAGATCACCGACTCGCTCGAGCACCCTGCCGAGCCGCACCACCACGGGCACGGACACCACCCTGACGACCCGCCCGACCCGAGCGGTGCAGGCGACAAGGAGACCGAGTCGTGATCTGGTGGGGCGTGATCGGTGCCTCGATCGCCTGCTACGGGCTGAAGCTGGCCGGGTTGTCGGTTCCCGACCGGGTGCTCGAGCACCCGCTGACCGTGCGGATCGCCGCTCTGATCCCGGTCGGCCTGCTGGGCGCGCTGGTCGCCGTACAGGTGTTCGCGACGGGCCAGGCGCTCGCCGTCGACGCCCGCGTGGTCGGAGTCGGGGTGGCCGTCGTGCTGCTGGTCGCACGTGCGCCGTTCCTCGTGGTGGTGGGGGCCGCAGCGCTCGCCGCAGCCCTGGTCCGCCTCCTCTGACGCGCACGCCCTGCACCACCCTGCGCGCCGCACCCACCCGCACCACCCCGCACGCGGTGAGCCTGGTCCCACCCGAGCACCGCCGCCTGGGACCACACTCACCTCCGCACTCGAACCACCCGCACCACCCCGCACGCGGTGAGCCTGATCCCACCCAGGCACCGCCGCCTGGGACCACACTCACCTCCGCACTCGAACCACCCGCACCACCCCGCACGCGGTGAGCCTGGTCCCACCCGAGCACCGCCGCCTGGGACCACACTCACCGCCGGGGCGTCAGGGACCGCCGGGGCGTCAGGGACCGCCGGGGCGTCAGGGGCGGGCGGTGTCAGGGACGGGCGGCGCGTACGGCGCGGGCGCGGGCAGGCGTACGGCGCTGCTACGCGAGGCCGAGCACGGCGTCGAGGCCGACCGTCACGCCCGGGCGGCTGCCGACACCGCGCACCCCGGCGACGACACCCGGCATGAACGACTCCCGGTGCACCGAGTCGTGCCGGATGGTGAGCGTCTCGCCGACGTCGCCGAACAGCACCTCCTGGTGCGCGACGAGACCCCGCGACCGTACGGCGTGGACGTGGACGCCATCCAACACCGCGCCGCGCGCGCCCAGCGGGTCCGACGTGGTGGCGTCGGGGCTCGGCCCCGTGCCCGCCTCCCGCCGCGCCTCGGCGATCAGCTCCGCCGTACGGGTCGCCGTGCCGGACGGCGCGTCGACCTTGCCCGGGTGGTGGAGCTCGACGATCTCGACGGACTCGAAGTACGGCGCAGCGATCTGCGCGAACCGCATCATCAGCACCGCCCCGATCGAGAAGTTGGGGACGATCAGCACCCCGACCTCGGGTGACTCCGCCGCGATCGTGCGGACCTCGTCGATCCGGGCGTCGTCGAACCCCGACGTCCCGACGACGGCGTGGATCCCGTGCGTGACGCAGAAGCGCAGGTTGTCCATCACGGCAGCGGGGTTGGTGAAGTCGACGACGACCTCCGCGCCCGCGTCGACCAGCCCCTCGAGCGCGTCGTCCGCGTCGAGCGCGGCCACCAGGGACAACCCTTCGGCGGCCTCGATCGCCCGCACCGACTCCGAACCCATGCGCCCCCGGGCACCCAGCACGCCGACCTTCAACTCGCTCATGCGCCCGATCATCCCACCCACGCTCGCGCCCGGTCCGGCAGACTGGCAGGAGCGCACACCTCCCCGATCGGAAAGAGCATGCATGGCAGAGCCAGGTGACACCCGCGTCGCCGTCTACATCGACTTCGACAACATCGTGATCTCGCGGTACGACCAGGTGAACGGCCGACACTCGTTCCAGCGCGACAAGTCTCGCGCGTTCGAGACGGCCGACCGCGCCGCCGACCCCGAGTACGCCGACAAGGTCGCGCGAGCCACCGTCGACGTCGGCGCCGTCATCGACTTCGCCTCCTCGTTCGGCACCCTCGTGCTCACCCGCGCGTACGCCGACTGGTCGGCGCCGGTCAACGCCGACTACCGCGGGCAGCTCGTCAGCCGGGCCGTCGACCTCGTCCAGCTGTTCCCCGCGGCGGCGTACGGCAAGAACGGCGCCGACATCCGCCTGGCCGTGGACGCGGTCGAGGACATGTTCCGCCTCCCGGACCTGACCCACGTGGTGATCGTCGCCGGCGACTCCGACTACATCGCGTTGGCGCAGCGCTGCAAGCGGCTCGGACGGTACGTCGTCGGCGTCGGCGTCGCCGGATCGACGAGCAAGAGCCTGGCTGCGGCGTGCGACGAGATGGTCACCTACGACGCGCTCCCCGGCGTCGAGCCGCCACCGCCGCTGGCGGAGAAGGCCGCGGACAAGCCTGCGAAGACCACCCGGAAGCGCGCGGCGAAGGCCGCCGAGCCGGTGCCGGACGACGACGCCACCGCCGACCCCGACGACGCTCCCGCCCCGGCGAAGCAGTCGACCCGCCGCGCCAAGGCCACGATCCCCGTCTTCGCCGAGCCCGGGCACGAGCCCCCCGAGCCCGAGCCCGAGGACCCGCAGGACGTCGCCACCCGCCTGCTCGAGCGCGCACTGCGGCTGGGCCACGAGAAGGACGACGCCGAGTGGCTGCACAGCTCGGCGGTCAAGAGCCAGATCAAGCGGATGGACCCGTCGTTCAACGAGAAGTCGCTCGGGTACAAGTCGTTCTCGGACTTCATCAAGTCCCGCGACGCCCTGGCCGAGCTGGACGAGAGCAGCACCGCTCGTCTGGTCCGTCTGCACCCGGCGGCCAGCGCCCGCGGCTAGGCACCTCGCAGCTCTCCGACACCCGGATCGGCGACGCGTGCGGGCGGGCGGCGGGTGGTACGGTCGAATCAGTTGCACGGCCTCAAGCCGCAGAATCGATCAGGCAGCTCGTTTTCGAGCGTCCTGGTGCTTTCCCAGGTTGATGTGCTCGCGACACCAGTCGCTCGCGAAAGTCGCGTGCGCACAACCTGAGGGAGACAGACATGGCTACTGGCACCGTGAAGTGGTTCAACGCCGACAAGGGATTCGGCTTCATCGCACCCGACGGCGGCGGCGAGGACGTGTTCGCGCACTTCAGCGCGATCGCGGCCACCGGCTTCCGTTCGCTCGAGGAGAACCAGAAGGTCGAGTTCGACGTCGAGCAGGGCCCCAAGGGCCTGCAGGCCGCCAACATCCGGCCGCTCTGACATCCGCGTCCGTCACGGACGCATCCGCGAGAGCCCTCGTCTCCTCCGGGAGGCGGGGGCTCTCGTCTGCTCGGTGGGCGTCGCGACGGGGCCGTGCAGCGGGTCACCCGCCGCCACGGTGACTCAGCGGCCGACCGTCAACGGCGTCGCTGCGGGGTCGACGGCGGCGATGATCGCGCGCACCCGCTCCGCGTCCGCGGCCAGGAACGAGACCTCGAAGTTGCCGGCCGGCTCTCGTCGCGAGCCGATCCAGACGTCGAACCCCTCGGCCCGCAGCGCGGCGAGGATCGGGGCACTGGGCGTGCCCGCCCCCGGGCACCAGGCGATGATGCGCGGGCGCTCGGGCCGCACGTCGCTCTGCCCCATCGTGCTGAGATCACGGGTGGGACGTCGCGTGCGCCCCGTCGTCGTGGGGGCAGGGTCGGGGTGGTCGCTCATCGGACACCAGCTCTCCGTCGACCGGCGGCGCGCTGCGGGGGGCACGTCGAGCCGGTGACTCGAGCCTACGCCATCGAGGTCACGGTCAGATCGCGTCGACGATCCGCCGCGTGACGTCGAGGGCCCGCCACAGCTCGGCGTACGAGGTGGTGAGCGGCGACAACCCGAGCCGGATCATGTCGGGGTTGCGGAAGTCGGGGATCACCTGCGCCTCGTACATCGCGTCGGCGACCTCCCGTGCTCGCGGGCCCTGGATCGTGACGTGGCCGCCACGGCGTGCCGAGTCGCGCGGGGACGCGACGACGAACCCGTACGGCGCGAGCCAGGCGTCGACCAGCTCGACGCACAGGTCGGTCAGAGCAACCGCCTTCGCGCGGATCGCCTCGATGCCGGCCTCCGCCACCAGCGACACGGACGCGTCCACGGCGACGATGCCCGGAACGTACGCGGTCCCCGACAGCATCGCTCGGATCGACGGGTCTGGCTCGTACGTCGGGCCCATCGCGAACCGGTCCGCGCTGCTCCACCATCCGGTGATCGGCTGCCGTACGGACCCGAGGTGCCGCTCGGCGACGTACAGGAACGCGGGGGCGCCAGGGCCGGCGTTGAGGTACTTGTACGTGCAGCCGACGGCGAGGTCCACGTCGTCGGCGTCGAGCGCCAGCGGGACGACGCCTGCGGAGTGGCACAGGTCCCAGGCGGCGAGCGCGTCGAACTCGTGGACGAGCGCCGTGACCGCTCCGACGTCGAGCATCGCGCCCGAGCGGTAGTCGACGTGGCTCAGCAGCACCAGCGCCGTACGCTCCGACAGGACCTCGCGCAGCGCGGCCTCGGTGACGCCCTCGACGAGGTCGGGCCTCACCCAGCGCACCGTCAGCCCGCGCGCAGCAGCGACGGAGTCCACGAGGTAGCGATCGGTCGGGAAGTCGCTGTCGGTCGCGACGATCTCGTCCCGGTCCGGGCGCAGGCTGCAGCCGGCGTGCAGCAGCTTGAAGATGTTCACCGACGTCGACTCCGCGACGACGGTCTGCCCCGCGGCAGCACCGAGGCACGCCGTGGCGAGTCGGTCACCGACCTGCTCCGGCAGGTCGAGCCACCCCTCCTCCCAGCTGCGGATCAGCCGCTCCCCCCAGGCGTGGCGCAGGGTCTGCTCGACCCGCTCGAGGGTGCGCAACGGCGGCCGTCCGAGCGAGTTGCCGTCGAGATACGCGACCGGGTCGTCCGTCATGAGGAACTCGGACCGGAAGGGGGCGAGCGGATCTGCGCGGTCCAGCGCGACGGCGTCGTCGTACGTCGGAGTCATGCCCTGATCTCACCATGCGTCCCACGCCGCCGGTCCACCGCCTTGCCCACCTCGACCAGCAGGAAGACCGCGACCGCGAGTGCCGCGGTGTATCCCCAGATGTCCAGCCCGACGGGCGCCGAGCCGAACCACGTGTTCATGAAGGGCAGGTAGACGAACCCGATCTGCGACAGCACCATCGCCGCCGACGCGATCCAGACGACCTTGTTGCCACGGAGCACCGCGAGAGTGAGGCTCGAGCGGTCGAGGTAGCGGCTGTTGAACAGGTACGCGAGCTGGCCGAGCGCGAGCATCGTCACGGTCGCGGTGCGCGCCTCCTCGAGGCTCAGGCCCGAGTCGTACGTCGTGGTGAACACCAGCAGGGTCGCACCACCGATGAGGACGGAGACGACGATGATCCGCCACCCGTACGCGAGATCGACGACCGACGACCTCGGGTCGCGCGGCGCGCGGTCCATGATCCCCGGCTCCGCCTGCTCGTACGCGAGGGCGAGGGAGAGAGTGATGGCGGTGACCATGTTGATCCAGAGCACCTGCACGGGCTCCAGGGGCAGTGTCATCCCGAACACCACGGCGACCAGCATCACGAGCGCCTGCGCGCCGTTGGTGGGGAGCAGGAAGAGCACCGACTTGCGGACGTTGTCGTAGATCCGCCGGCCCTCCTCGACCGCTCGCTCGATCGTCGCGAAGTTGTCGTCCGCGAGCACGACGTCGGCCGCCTCCTTGGTCGCCTCCGTGCCCTTGATCCCCATGGCGACGCCGACGTCGGCCTGCGTGAGCGCCGGCGCGTCGTTCACACCGTCCCCGGTCATCGCGACCACCTCCCGGTGGTGCTGGAGCGCCGAGACGATGCGGATCTTGTGCTCCGGGCTGGTCCTCGCGTAGACGTCGACGTCGCGGACGACCGCACGGAGCTGCTCGGTGCTCATCTCCTCGAGCTCGGCCCCGGTGAGGACCCCGATGCCATCGCCGCGGACGATGCCCATCTCCTTGCCGATCGCGAGCGCGGTGCCGGCGTGGTCGCCGGTGATCATCTTGACGCGGATCCCTGCGCGGCGGCACTGCGCGATGGCGTCGACAGCCTCCGGGCGCGGCGGGTCCACGATGCCGACGAGCCCGACGATCTCCAGCCCCTCGCTCACGTCGGCGTCCGTCACCCGGTCCTCAGCCGGCGGCGGTCCGACGGCTGCGGCCAGCACCCTCAGGCCCTGGGCGCCGAGGGCGTCGATGTGCTGCTCCCACCAGGGGCGGTCGAGGGCTTCGGTGCCGCCGTCGGCCGAGCGCTGCCGTGCGCAGCGGTCGAGGACACGGTCGGGCGCGCCCTTCACGAGCAGCATCACCACACCGTCGGGATCGCTGTCGAGAGTCGCCATGTACTTCGTCTGCGAGTCGAACGGCAGCACGTCGAGCCGGTCCCACCCCTGCGCGTCGAACCCACCCTTGAGGCCGAGCGTCCGCAGGGCGCCGTCGGTCGGGACGCCGACGAGCACCCACTGATCGTCCTCGCCGCGCCGTACGACCGCGTCGTTGCAGCGCGCCATCACGGTCACGAGCGCGGCCAGGTCGTCGCGGTCGGCGACCGTCAGGGCCCGGTCCTCGCGCCGGACCTCCCCCTCGGGGGCGTAGCCGATGCCGGTCACCTCGTACGACGCCGCCCGCGTCACCACGGTGCGTGCCGTCATCTCGTTCTTGGTGAGAGTGCCGGTCTTGTCCGAGCAGATCGTCGTCACCGAGCCCAGTGCCTCGACCGCGGGCAGCTTCCGGGTGATGGCTCGCTCGCGCGCCATCTGCTGGACGCCGAGCGCCAAGATGATCGTCACCAGCGCCGGCAGACCCTCGGGCACCGCGGCGACCGCGAACCCGATCGTCGCCGCGACCAGCTCGGCGCCCTCGAAGTCGTGGACGACGCGCCCGACCACGACCATCACGACCGCCAGCACGGCGATCAGGAGCGCGAGCGCCTTGCCGAAGGCGTCGAGCTGGCGGCTCAACGGCGTCTCGAGCGGCTCGACCTCGTCGACGAGGGTCTGGATCTTCCCGACCTCGGTGCCCTGACCGGTCGCCGTGACCACGCCCCGGGCGCTGCCCTGCGTGATGAGCGTGCCGGAGAAGACCATGTCCGATCGGTCGCCGACGCCCGCCTCCGACGCGACGACCTCCGCGTCCTTGCTCGACGGCACCGACTCCCCCGTCAGGGCCGACTCCTCGGCCTGCAGGTTGGACGCCGCGACCAGGCGCAGGTCCGCCGGCACCTTGTCACCGCCGCGCAGGCGTACGACGTCGCCGGGGACGAGCTCGTCGGCGTCCAGCCGCTCCCAGCCGCCGTCACGGCGGACGTCGGCCTGCACGCTGAGCATGGAACGGATCCCCGCGAGCGCCTTCTCCGCACGACCCTCCTGGATCAGGCCGATCACGGCGTTGATGACCGCCACCGCGAGGATCACCGTGAAGTCCAGCCAGTCGCCGAGAACGGCCATCGCCGCCGCGGAGGCCAGCAAGATGTAGATCAGCGTGTCCTGGAACTGAGCCAGCACCCGCTTCCACCACGGGGTCGGCTCGGGCGGCGGAAGCCGGTTGGGGCCGACCTCGGCGAGCCGTTGGCGTGCCTGCTCGCCGGTCAGTCCGTCGCGAGAGGTGTCCAGGCGCGCGAGCACCTCGTCGACGGGCGTCGCCCAGACGGGGGGCTCGTCGGTGATCTGCTGCATGCCCTCATCGAACCGTGCCCGGGCGGTGACCGCACCCGCACGCCCCCGTGCGCGGGTGCCGGTCACCACGTCCGTACGCCCGTGGTCGTTCAATTTGTTGAGGACCGGGGCCAGACTCGCGCGCTACGGTCGAGACGAGACGCCGGCGCCGGCCGGCGAGACCAGGGGGAACCATGACGCTCGACCCGACGACGATCCCTTCAGCCGTGGTCGACCGGCTCAACGGCGACGACGTGATCTGGTTGACCACGGTGAACGCCTCCGGTGAGCCCACGCCCACACCCGTGTGGTGCGTGTGGGCCGACGGGCAGGTCTGGATCCGAAGCCAGCCGGAGGCGGCCAAGATCGACCATCTCGCCGCGAACCCGCACGTCGCGCTCAACCTCAACAGCGACCGTACGGGTGGCGCCGTCGTCGTCATCAACGGCACAGGGACGGTCGAGGACACGATGCCGTCGGCGGTGTGGGACGCGTACGTGCAGAAGTACGCCCAGCAGATCTCCGGTCTCGGCTTCACGCCCGAGTCGTTCGCGGAGTCCTACTCCGCACCGGTCAAGGTCTCGCCGGCGCGCCTTCGCCACTGGTAGCTCAGGGCAGCAGGCCGGCCTCGCGCGCCGCCGCAACTGCCGCCGTCCGGCTGTCGACGCCGAGCTTGCCGAACACGTGGACGAGGTGCGACTTCACCGTGGCCTCGCTGATGAACAGCGCTCGCGCGACCTCGCGGTTCGACAGCCCGTCCGCGACCTTCGCCAGCACCTCGAGCTCACGGGCCGACAGCTCGACCGTCGGGTTCTTGAGGCGGTCCACCAGCCGCTGCTGGACGACCGGTGCCAGCACGGTCTCCCCGGCAGCGGCCTGGACCACCGCCTGGACGAGCTGGTCGGGTGGTGTGTCCTTCAGGAGGTAGCCGGCCGCACCGGACTCGACCGCCCTGAGGATGTCCGCGTCGGTGTCGTAGGTGGTCAGGACGAGCACGTACGGCGGATCCGCACGACGTCGCAGCGCGGACGTCGTCGCGACCCCGTCCATGCCGGCGCCGAGCCGCAGGTCCATCAGCACGACCTGCGGCCCCGTGCGCGCGACGACCTCGAGCGCCTCCTCCCCGGACGACGCCTCCCCGACCACCCGCACCGCGCCGCTCGCGCCCAGCAGCGCCCGAAGCCCCGCGCGGACCACCGGATGGTCGTCCACGAGCACGGCGTCCACGGGGGTCATGTCTGCTCCTGACCAGCCGGCCCGAGGGTGTCGGCCGCCGGCGCCACCAGCGGGAGCGTCGCTGCGACAGCCGTCCCCCGCCCCGGCGCGGTCTCGACCTCGACCGCTCCACCGAGCTCCTCAAGGCGCTCCTGCATCGCGCGCAGCCCGTACCCGGACCGCGCCCGCCCCGCCGAGACCAGCTCTCGATCGAATCCCACCCCGTCGTCCACGACGTCCAGTCGGACGGCGTCGTCGGCATAGGTCAGCGTCACCTGCACCCTCGACGCCTGCGCGTGCTGGCGCGCGTTCGCCAGCGCGCCCTGTGCGAGGCGCAGCAGCGCAACGTCGTACGCCGTCGGCGTGGGCCGCGGGGTCCCGTCGACCGTCAGCCCGGTGACAGGCGCACCCGGGTCGGTGACGCGGTCGATGAGCCGCGCCAACGCGCCCGTGAGCGGCACACCTCCGTCGAGGTCGAGGGGCGCGAGCGCGTGGACGACCCGGCGCGCCTCGTCGAGGTTGTCGGCCGCGGTGCGCTCGATGCGGCCGAGCACCGCGCGCGGATCCTCCGCCCCGGTCAGGCCGGCTCGGGACAGCAGGACGATCGACGAGAAGCCCTGGGCGAGGGTGTCGTGGATGTCGCGCGCGAGCCTCGCCCGCTCGGCCTCCGCTCCCGCCTCCCGCTGCGCGGCGACGAGGGCGTCCTGGGCGGCGATCAGGTCGTCGCGCGCACCGACGAGGGCAGCGACGAGCGCGCGACGCCGCGCGTCCTGCGCGACGAGCCTCTCGTACAGCAGACCCATCCCGACCGCGACCGCCGCCCCGATGCACGGTCCGAGCACGCGCGCGACGACGTTGCCGTCGTCCTGCGCCAGCTGGGTCGCAACGACAGCGCCCGTCATCACGACGACCACCGCGACCGCCGGGACCACGGGAAGGACATGGACGCAGATGAAGAAGATCGCGAAGGCGACCCAGGCGAACTCCGCCGACCAGAGGACCAGGAGCAACCACCCGAGGACGAGGCCGCCGAGCCACACCCGGGCACGCCACGAGTCGGGCCGTCGGCGCACCGCCGCGAACCCGCTCGCGTACCAGCCCCCGAGCAGCACAGCCCCGCCGACGGACACCACGTCACCCGCACGGACCGCGCCGATCGCGAGGAGCGCGACGAACAACGCGTGCTGACCGAGCTGCATGGTGCGCAGCACGGCTGTCTCGTCGGAGCCGTCTCGCCGGACGGCGGCGTCCACGTCGGTCATCGTCACGGCCACGGTAGCCCGTCACCGCGCCCGATCTCCCGTGATGGCGGGCCGATCCATCGTTCGATGGATTCGGCGGCCGTCCTCAGGGACCACCCACGACCCTGCCCACGGGCGATGTCCGGCGCCCGAGCCGAAGACAGGCTGGAAGCACCCCCGATCGAAGGAGTGACCGTGTTCCTCGCCCTCCGCGAGCTGCGCAGCGCCCGTGGACGCTTCACGCTGATGGCAGCCGTGATCGCGCTGCTCAGCCTGCTCGTCGTGATCCTGTCCGGGCTGACCGCCGGGCTCGCCGCCCAGAGCGTGGGAGCGCTCGACCGCCTCCCCTCATACCGGGTCGCCCTGTCCGCCGCGCCAGGTCAGGACGGGTTCGCCACCAGCACCGTGACCACCCGCGACGTCGACGACCTCGCCCGCACACCTGGCGTGCTCGAGGCCGACGCGTGGGGGGTGACCACCGATCGGATCGACGAGGACGCCGTCGCCGTGCTCGGCGCAGAGCCCGGGAGCGCCCTCGCTCCCCACACCCTCGCACCGGAGACGCTCGTCGCCGACCGGTCTCTGGGCCTCGAGGTCGGCGAGTCCGTCCCGATCGGCGGATCGACGCTGCGGGTCGCTGCAACCGTCGACGGCGACCTGCTCAACCACCTGCCTGCCGTCTGGGTTCCCCTCGACGTCTGGCAGTCGCTCCCCGGCAGCGGCGGGAAGGACGCGACAGCCGTCGCCCTCGCGACGGACGACACCTTCGACCCTGCTGAAGCACCGGACGGGCTCGAGATCCTCACCCGCACCGACGCGCGCGCCGCGGTCGGCTCGTACGCCGCCGAGAACGGGTCGCTCACGCTGATCCGCGGACTCCTTCTCGCTGTGAGCGCCCTCGTGGTCGGCGCGTTCTTCACGGTGTGGACGATCCAGCGCACCGCCGACCTCGCCGTGCTCAAGGCGATCGGTGCCCGGACCACCTACCTGCTCCGCGACGCGCTCGCCCAGGCCGCGATCGTCCTCGTGGTCGGCGCCGGGACCGGCGCGCTCGTCGGCGCCGCGGCCGGGCTCGCGGTGTCGTCGAAGGTCCCCTTCGTCGTCGACGCCTCGACCACGCTCGGCCCGCTGCTCCTGCTCGTCGTGCTCGGGCTGGCCGGTGCCGCAGCCGCCCTGCGTCGCGTCGTCAACGTCGATCCCCTCACCGCCCTCGGAGGTTCCCGATGACCAGGCTCATCCTCGACGACGTCACGCTGACCTACCCCGACGGGGACCGGACGCTCGTCGCGCTCGACCGGGTGTCGCTCGCGGTCCGGGCAGGAGAGGTCCGTGCCGTCACCGGGGCGTCGGGATCCGGGAAGTCGAGCCTGCTCGCCGTCGCCGGGCTCCTGCAGCGCCCTGACAGCGGCGTGGTGCGTCTGGACGGCGACGAGCTGACGGGGCGCTCGCGCCGGGAGGACGCAGAGGTGCGGCGTAACCGGATCGGGTTCGTCTTCCAGCAGGCGAACCTCCTCGGCTCCCTGACCGCGCTGGAGCAGCTGCAGCTGGCGGCGCGTGTCGCGGGCAACCGCCGGCAGGTGACCGACGAGAGGTGCCGCGACCTGCTCGCAGCCGTCGGGCTCGAGCGCGAGACCGCACGGCGACCGCACCAGCTGTCAGGAGGACAGCGTCAGCGCGTCGCGATCGCCCGCGCCCTCGTCAACGATCCCGCTCTGCTGCTCGTCGACGAGCCCACCTCGGCGCTCGACTCCGCCCGCAGCCGCGAGGTCGTACGACTCCTGGCACGGCTGACGCACGAGCAGCAGGTCGCGACCGTGCTCGTCACTCACGACCTCGACACGCTGGACCTCGTCGACAGCCGGACCGAGCTCGCCGACGGGCGGGTCGTCGCCGCAGTCACGCCGCGGTGACGTCAGGCGTCGATGGAGTCGAGCGACTCGAACGGGCCGACAACCGCGAGCGCGGGCTTGCCGGCGAACATCTGGGCAACCTCACGGGCGTCGTCGAGCGTGACGGCGTCGATGCGAGCGAGCATCTCGTCGAGACCGGCGATCTCTCCGTTGAGGAGGTCGGCCTTGGCGATCCGGGACATCCGTGACGCCGGGTCCTCGAGTCCGAGGACGACGCTGCCCTTGAGCTGGCCCTTGCCGCGCTCGAGCTCGTCCTCGGTCGGGCCGTGGTCGGCGAAGGCACCGAGCTCGTCGCCGACGACCTTGAGGACGTCGCCGAGCTTGCCGGGCGCGCAGCCCGCGTAGACGCCGAGCATCCCGGCGTCCGCGTAGTTCGCGCCGAACGAGTAGACGGAGTACGCGAGGCCGCGCTTCTCGCGGATCTCCTGGAAGAGGCGCGACGACATGCCGCCGCCGAGAACGGCGTTGAGCACACCGAGCGTGTGACGCCGCTCGTCGCTGCGGGCGATGCCGGGGAGCGCGGCGACGACGTTCGCCTGCTCGGTCGGGCGGGTGACGAGCCCCCGCGCACGGCGGAAGCGCATGCTGCGCCCACCGGCCTTGCGGGCCGCCGCGGGGCTGGCGTCGCCCGCGGCCGTGAGCGCCGACTCGAACGCCGTGGCGACCTGGGCGACGACTCGATCGTGGTCGACGTTGCCGGCGACGGACACGACGATCGACGACGGCACGTACCGACGGCGGTAGTAGCGGAGGATCTGGGCTCGCGACAGGCCACGGATCGTGAGGGGGTCGCCGGCGACCGGGCGACCGAGCGGGGTGTCTCCCCAGGCGAGCGACGTCGCGAGACTGTGGACGACGTCGTCGGGATCGTCCTCGTTCATCGCGATCTCTTCGAGGATGACGTCACGCTCGGCCTCGACATCGTCCGCGGTGATCACCGAGTCGGTGACCATGTCGGCGAGGACGTCGACCGCCAGCGGCAGGTCGTCGTCGAGCACTCGTGCGTGGTAGCACGTGTACTCCTTGCCCGTGAAGGCGTTCATCTCACCACCGACCGCGTCGAGCGCGGCCGAGATCTCGAGCGCCGAGCGCTTCGGCGTCCCCTTGAACAGCAGGTGCTCGAGGAAGTGCGAGGCACCGGACAGGGTGGGGGTCTCGTCGCGAGATCCGACCCCCACCCAGATGCCGATCGTTGCCGTCCGCACGCCCGGCATCGCCTCGGTCACCACACGCAGCCCGCCCTCGAGGACGGTGCGTCGAACCAGACCTCCGTCGGTGAGGAGGGTGCGTGTGGTGCCCGGGGGCTGCGCCGGGTCGAGCGGGACGGTCACGAAGCGCTGTCGGCCTTGGCCTCGTCGGCACCCTCGGCGGGTGCCTCGTCGGAGGAGGCGGACTCCTCGACGGCGGGGATCAGCGACAGCTTGCCGCGGTCGTCGATCTCGGCGATCGCGACCATGACCTTCTGGCCGACCTTGACGACGTCCTCGACGTTCTCGACGCGCTTGCCGTCGTTGAGGTCGCGGAGCTTGCTGATGTGCAGCAGGCCGTCCTTGCCGGGCATCAGCGAGACGAACGCACCGAAGTTCGTCGTCTTGACGACCGTGCCGAGGTAGCGCTCGCCGACCTCGGGCATCGTCGGGTTGGCGATCGCGTTGATCGCCGCACGTGCTGCCTCGGCAGCCTCGCCCGACTCCGCGCCGACGTAGACGGTCCCGTCGTCCTCGAGCGTGATCTGCGCGCCCGTGTCGTCCTGGATCTGGTTGATGACCTTGCCCTTGGGGCCGATGACCTCGCCGATCTTGTCGACCGGGATCCGGATCGTGATGATCCGCGGCGCGTAGAGCGACATCTCGTCGGGCTCGGCGATGGCCTCGTTCATCACGTCGAGGATCGCGAACCGGGCGTCGCGCGCCTGGGTCAGCGCGCCTCCGAGGACCGACGCCGGGATGCCGTCGAGCTTGGTGTCGAGCTGCAGCGCGGTGACGAACTCGCGCGTGCCGGCGACCTTGAAGTCCATGTCGCCGAAGGCATCCTCGGCGCCGAGGATGTCGGTCAGCGTCACGTACTCGGTCGAGCCGTCGACCTCACCCGAGATCAGGCCCATCGCGATGCCCGCGACCGGTGCGCGCAGCGGCACGCCGGCGTTGAGCAGCGACATCGTCGACGCGCAGACCGAGCCCATCGAGGTGGAGCCGTTCGAGCTCAGCGCCTCGGAGACCTGGCGGATCGCGTACGGGAACTCCTCGCGCGTCGGCAGCACCGGCATGAGCGCGCGGCCCGCGAGCGCGCCGTGGCCGATCTCGCGACGCTTCGGCGAGCCGACGCGGCCGGTCTCACCGGTCGAGTACGGCGGGAAGTTGTAGTTGTGCAGGTAGCGACGGCTGCGCTCCGGCGACAGCGTGTCGAGCTTCTGCTCCATCGTCAGCATGTTGAGCGTCGTGACACCCAGGATCTGGGTCTCGCCGCGCTCGAACAGCGCCGAGCCGTGGACGCGCGGGATGGCGCTGACCTCGGCGTGGAGCGTACGGATGTCGGCGAGGCCGCGGCCGTCGATGCGGATCTTGTCGGTCAGGACGCGCTGGCGGACGAGCTGCTTGGTGACCGAGCGGACAGCCGCGCCGATCTCCTTCTCGCGGCCCGCGAACTCCTCGCCGAGCTTGTCGAGCACGTCGGCCTTGATCGCGTCGAGCTTGTCCTCGCGCTCCGCCTTGCCCGCGATGGTCAGCGCCGCACGGATGTCCTCGGCAGCAGCGGCCTCGACCGCGGCGTACACGTCGTCCTCGTAGTCCAGGAAGACCGGGAACTCCTGCACCGGCTTGGCAGCCGACGCGGCGAGCGCGGCCTGCGCCTCGCACAGGGTGCGGATGAACGGCTTCGCAGCCTCGAGGCCCTCGGCCACGACCTCTTCGGTCGGCGCGGTGGCGCCGCCGCGGACGAGGTCCCAGGTCACCTCGGTCGACTCGGCCTCGACCATCATGATCGCGACGTCGTCGCCTGCGATCCGGCCGGCGACGACCATGTCGAACACCGCGTTCTCAAGCTCGGAGTGCTTCGGGAAGGCCACCCACTGGCCGTCGATGAGCGCCACGCGGACGCCACCGATCGGACCGGAGAACGGCAGCCCCGAGATCTGCGTCGACGCCGAGGCGGCGTTGATCGCGAGGACGTCGTAGGCGACGTCGGGGTTGAGCGCCATCACCGTGATGACGACCTGGACCTCGTTGCGCAGGCCCTTCTTGAAGGTCGGGCGCAGCGGGCGGTCGATCAGGCGGCAGGTGAGGATCGCGTCCTCGCTCGGGCGGCCCTCGCGGCGGAAGAACGAGCCGGGGATGCGTCCCGCGGCGTACATGCGCTCCTCGACGTCGACCGTCAGCGGGAAGAAGTCGAAGTGGTCCTTGGGGTGCTTGCCGGCCGTCGTCGCCGACAGCAGCATCGTGTCGTCGTCGAGGAAGGCGGTCACGGAGCCGGCGGCCTGGCGGGCCAGCACACCGGTCTCGAAGCGGATCTCCCGCTTGCCGAAGCGACCGTTGTCGATCACGGCAGTCGTGGAGTGGATCTCGGGTCCCGTCATGGGTATCCCTTTCTCACGCGCGTCCGGCGCGTGCGTCTCGCGGAGCAGTCACGCGAGCGGGTGTGCACACCGTCTGGGTGCGCCATCGGCCCCGGTGGGCGCCGGTCTTCGATCGAGGTCCGCGAAGTGCTGCGGCACGCGGTTGCGTGCGGGCCATCCGAGGACCACTACCGAGGACCGAGCGTCGCCCCGTGCGCTGCTCCGTCTGCTGGTGGTGCGATGTGAAGTTGTCAGTCGGGGGTGTCCCTGCCCAGTCTGCCCGAGCCTGGACGCCCCGTGCATGCGACGAGCGGCCCGTCCGTGGCGGAGGGGCCGCTCGTCGCTCAGCTCATCGGCGCAGACCGAGGCGCTCGATGAGGCTGCGGTAGCGGGTGATGTCGTTCTTCTGGAGGTAGTTCAGGAGGCGACGACGCTGACCGACCATCAGGAGCAGGCCGCGCCGGCTGTGGTGGTCGTGCTTGTGCGTCTTGAGGTGCTCCGTCAGGTGCGCGATGCGCGCCGTGAGGAGGGCCACCTGGACCTCCGGAGAACCGGTGTCGCCCTCGGTCGTGGCGAACTCGGCGATGATGTCCTTGCGGTCGACATCCTTGATCTCGGCCGGGGTGTAGGTCTTGGTCGCGCTCACGCGGTCTCCTTCTGGTCGTTGCACGGCGCGCCGGGGCATGTTCACCCGGGCACTCTGGATCCGTGGCCGTTCTGACGGCAGCGACCAGGATATCAGCGGCGTGAAGCCATCCCTAATCGGTCACCCCGGCGCTCTTGCGCTGCCCGGTCCCCGAGGTCACCATCGAAGGAAGGCGATCACGGAGGTGAGCCACATGTCCACGTTCGAGACCGATCCCTTCGAGACCGAGGCGTACGACACCGAGGCCCCGCTCGACGACGACCCGGCCGACGAGCGCCTCACGCCTGATCCGGACCTCGATCCTACGCCGCGGATCGACGTCGACGAGGTGGATCCGTTCGCCGAGGCGGCCGAGGCCGACCAGATCGACCAGGCGTGGGAGGTCGCCCTGGACGACGACTTCGACCGCGACTGAGGCCCCCGCAGATCCCTGTCAGGGTCTGCCCGGAACCATCCCTGACTTCACCGCGTCACCCTTGGAATCGGTCGTGCTCCCCGGCAAGGCTGGTTCGCGTGACGCCATCCGAACCCAGCCCGTACGCCCCGTACGCCCCGCCGCCGCGCCGTCGTCGGCGCCGTGGCGTGCTGATCGTCCTCGGCGGCGTCGTGTCCCTCGCGGTGCTCGCGGTCGGAGGATTCGCCGTGTTCATCGCGGTCTCGCTCCTGAACGCCAAGGTCGACACGGTGGGCACGGTGGACTTCGACCGTCCGCTGGCCGTGCCCCCGCTCGCGGAGTCGCGGGTCGAGGCCGACGGCACCCGCGTGTTCGCCCTGCGCATGCAGGAGGGCGAGTCCGACTTCGGGGCGCCGCGCCCGACCCCGACGTGGGGGTTCGACGGCGACTTCCTGGGTCCCACGCTCCGGGCGACCCGGGGCGAGAAGGTCCGCGTCGAGGTCACCAACGACGTCGGTGAGACCAGCACCGTGCACTGGCACGGCATGCACCTGCCGCCGGCGATGGACGGTGGCCCCCACCAGGCCATCGCACCGGGCACGACGTGGAAGCCGCACTGGACGATCGACCAGCCCGCGGCCACCCTCTGGTACCACCCGCACCCGCACGGCGAGACCGCTGCACACGTACGACGCGGGCTGGCGGGGATGTTCGTCCTCGACGACGCCGGGTCGCCCGGCACCACCTCGACAGACGACGGACCCGCGCTCCCCCACACCTACGGCGTCGACGACGTCCCGCTGATCGTGCAGGACGTCCAGCTCGAGGACGACGGACGTCTCGACGAGAACGGGTCGTTCCTCAGCCCCGTCGGGCTGCTCGGGGACACGATCCTCGTCAACGGCACACCCGGGCCGTACGACGAGGTGACGGCCGAACGCACCCGCTACCGCCTGCTCAACGCTTCCAGCGCGCGGACGTTCACGTTCACGTTCTCCGACCGGCGCTCCTTCGCCCTCGTCGGCACCGATGGCGGTCTCGTCGAGCAGCCGTCCCAGCTCGAGGAGATCGTCCTCACGCCCGGCGAGCGCGCCGAGATCGTCGTGACCATGGAGCCGGGCGAACGCACCGTCCTGCGCAGCGCGCCGCTGCCTGAGCGGGTCGCGGACTCGAACCGGCTCGCCGGCGACGACGACCACCTCGACGTCCTCGAGCTGCGCGCCGCCGACCGGCTCACCCCCTCAGCACCGCTCCCCCGTCGACTCGCACCCGCGCCTGACGTCGATCCCGACGACGCCGTACGGACCCGCGCGTTCGCGGTGAGCTCGCAGGCGATCAACGGGCTCGAGATGGACATGAGCCGCATCGACGCCCAGGTCGAGGCGGGAACGACCGAGATCTGGGAGCTGTCGGCCCGAGACGGCAGCCCGCACAACTTCCACGTGCACGACGTGCAGTTCCAGGTGCTCGACGTCGACGGAGAGGAGCCGTCGCCCGACCAGCGCGGCTGGAAGGACACCGTCAGCGTTCGCCCGGGAAAGCAGGTCCGCGTCGCGCTGCGCTTCGACCTCCCGGCCGGCACCGACGAGGCGGCGGACACGCCGTACATGTTCCACTGCCACCTGCTGCGGCACGAGGACGCCGGCGCGATGGGGCAGTTCGTCGTGGTGCCGGCAGGACGAGGGTCGGACACGCCGGACGCGTCCGACGAAGCGTCACCGACGCCTCGCCACCACCACTGACCCGGAGCCCGCCCTCAGTGCGTGGCGCTGAGGGCCTCGCGGACCTCGACGACGTCGTGCCGCATGCGTTGCACGAGCGCCTCCATGCCCTCGAACCGAACCTGGCCGCGGATGCGGGACACGAACGAGACCTCGACCTCGACGCCGTACAGCTCGAGGTCGTCGCGATCGAGCGCGTACGACTCGACGCGGCGCTGGACCCCGTCGAACGTCGGGTTGCTGCCGACGCTGATCGCCGCCGGCAGAGGGTCGCCGCCGTCGCACCGCCGCAGCCAGCCTGCGTACACGCCGTCCGCCGGCACCGCCATGCCGTACGGCGGGAGGACGTTGGCGGTGGGGAAACCCATCTCGCGACCGCGCTTGTCGCCCTCGACGACGACGCCGCGGATGCTGTGCGGGCGCTGGAGGACGTGTGCCGCCTCGGCGACGTCGCCCTCGGCCACGAGGCCACGCACGTACGTCGACGAGTAGACGACGTCGTCGCGGCCGTCGAGGCCCAGCCCCTCCGCCACGAAACCGTGCTCCGACCCGCTCGCGACGAGCGTGCTGGCGTCGCCCGCAGCCCGGCTGCCGTAGGTGAAGTTCGCGCCGACGACGACGCCTGCCGCGCGGAGCTCGCCGACGAGGATGCGGTCGACGAACTCCTCGGGGGTCCACCGGGCCATCTCCGCCGAGAACGCCAGCACGCGGACCTCGTCGGCCCCGGCGGCGCGCAGCAGGTCGATCCGCTGCTCGACCGTCGTCAGCATCAACGGCGCGCGGTCCGGCGCGAACACGGCGGTCGGGTGAGGGTCGAACGTGACCGCCACGACGGGGAGCGGGCGTGCCCCGGTCTCCGCAGCGAGGTTCTTCGCCCGCGCCAGCACGCGACGATGCCCGGCGTGGACGCCGTCGAAGACGCCGATGGTCGCCACGCTCGGTGCGCTGCGGGCGCCTACCTGCGCTCCGTCGATCGCTCGCCACACGTTCACAGGGCAACTGTGCCACGGACGACGTCCGCGCCGTCGGTCGCTCCCCCGCTCCATGAGAGTTCTCTCATCCGGACTTCATGTTCTCTTGGCCCTGCGGGAGAATGCTGGGGACATGACGCTCTCGACGAAGATCGCGCTCGCCCTCCTCGGCGTCCTCGTCGCCGTCGTCGGAGCAACGGCGGCGTTCGCCGGACTCGGCTCGTCGGCGCCCGCGCCGGGCGAGACCCAGCCGCTGCGCATCGCCCCGTCGGCGCCCCCGACGACGACCACCCCTCCTCCGACCCCGACGCCTTCGCCCACGGCGCCGCCGAAGACCGACCGCGACGACGACGGCGGCGCTGACGACCGCGGCGACGACAACGACGACGACTTCCAGCAGCAGGCGCCGACGCCACGGGACCTCGACGACGACGACGGCGATGACGACGACGGGGCCGACGATGACGGGGACGACGACTGAGCACCCGGACCGCCTTCTCCGTACGCCAGCGCATCACGGGTGTGGTGGCGCTGCTGACGGGCGTGGCCCTGCTGTGCGCCGGCCTCGCCGCGTACTTCGTCGAGCTGCGCCGCGTCGACGACCACGTCCGGGAGCAGATCACCCAGGAGCTGCGCGAGTTCCAGACCCTGCAGGAGCGCGGCGTCGACCCCGCGACGAACGCGCCGTTCGCCGACCCGGACCGGCTCCTGACGACGTTCATGACCCGCAACCAGCCGAACGCGCACGAGCGGATCATCGCGTTCTCCAGCAACGGTGACCGGCGCTTCCTCGGGCGACGTGACTCGTCGCTGTTCTCCTCCCCCGACTTCGTCAGCGCCGTCGACCGGCTCCGCGCCGAGGGGGGCAGCACGGTGGTCGAGACCACGTCAGGTCGTCACGTCGTCGCCGTACGCCCCGTGCTGGGGCCGGAGGAGAAGCACGCGGCCTTCGTCGTCGCCTGGAACGTCACCGCCCAGCGGGCGGAGATCCGCAGCATGCTCCTCACCTACGTCGCCGTCGCACTCGGCTCGTGGCTGGTCATCACCCTCGTCGCATGGCTGATCGCGGGACGGCTCCTGCGGCCGGTCCGGACCCTCCAGGCGACGGCCGCCCGGATCACCGACGGCGGCGAGCTCAGCCGTCGGATCCCCGTCACCGGCAGCGACGACCTCACGGCCCTGACCGAGACCCTCAACGAGATGCTGGAGCGCCTCGACCAGGCGTTCGCGTCGCAGCGCGAGCTGCTCGACGACGCCGGCCACGAGCTGCGGACCCCGCTCACGGTCCTGCGCGGCCACCTCGAGCTGCTGGACGTCGGAGACCCCGACGAGGTCGCGTCCACGCGCACACTGCTGCTGGACGAGGTCGACCGGATGAGCCTCCTCGTCGACGACCTGCTGGTCCTGGCGAAGGCGCGGCGGCCCGACTTCGTCCAGCCCGAGCCCGTCGACGCCGTCGCCCTCGTCACCGGGATCCTCGACAAGTGCCGCGCGCTCGGACCGCGCGCGTGGATCCTCGACGCCGCACCCCCGGAGGGCGCGGTCGTGCACCTCGACCCCCGCCGTACGACGCAGGCCGTCCTCCAGCTCGCCGAGAACGCCGTGCGCCACACGGCCGACGGCGACACGATCGCCGTCGGCTGCGCCGTGGACGACGAGGGCACCACGCTGTGGGTGCGCGACAGCGGCCCCGGCGTGAGCCCGGCCGACCGTGAGGTGCTCTTCGAACGCTTCCGCCGCGGCAGCGCACCGCGAGGTGAGGGGTTCGGGCTGGGCCTGTCGATCGTGTCGGCCATCGCCGACGCCCATGGCGGCACCGTGTCGCTCGACCCGCACCGACCGGGCGAGGGAGCGACGTTCCGCCTGACTCTGCCCGCCACCCGAACCAGCACCGTCAGCCCCGAAGGAGAACGATGAGCAGCATCCTGGTGATCGAGGACGAGGACCGGATCGCGTCCTTCGTCGCCAAGGGCCTGCGCGCCGAGGGCTACACGGTGACGATCGTGGCCGACGGGATCACCGGCCAGGACTACGCGCTGACCGGCGACTTCGACCTCGTCGTCCTCGACATCGGACTCCCCCTGCTCGACGGCTTCTCGATCCTGGACCGGCTCGCGGCCGAGCGACCGGCGCTCCCGGTGATCGTGCTGACGGCACGCGACTCGGTGACCGACACCGTCGCCGCGCTGGAGGGTGGTGCCGCGGACTACATGAGCAAGCCGTTCCGCTTCGACGAGCTGGTCGCCCGTGTCCGACTGCGGCTGCGGGCCGTCCACGCCGGCGGGCCCAGCGACGACGTGCTCGAGGTTGCCGGCGTACGCCTGGACCTGCGTCGGCGGGTCGCGAGCGTCCGCGGCACCGAGGTCGAGCTGTCCTCTCGCGAGTTCACCCTCGCGGAGGTGTTCCTCCGCAACCCCGACCACGCGCTGTCACGCGAGCAGCTGCTGTCGCAGGTCTGGGGGTACGACTTCGACCCCGGCTCCAACGTCGTCGACGTCTACGTCGGCTACCTGCGCAAGAAGCTCGGGGCCGACCTGATCCGCACGGTGCGCGGGGTCGGCTACCGGTTCGGCGCCTGAGCGGGCCCGCGGTCAGCCGGTGGCGGCGATCTTGAAGCCTGCCAGGCGCGCCTTCGGCATGGCCTCCATGAGCGGCTCGATCAGACCCGCGACCTCGGCCGGCTCCGGGCGGTCCTGCGGCGCCGGCGCCATGCAGCGGTAGACCAGCTCGGCAACCTCGACGGGCACGAAGTACGGCATGGGCCGCGGCCGGCTCACCAGCTGGGGGTAGCGGACCTCGAGCGGATCGTCCTCCTCGCCGATCGCGTACGGCGCGTAGCCGCTGGTCGCGAGGTAGAGCGTGGCGCCGAGGCCCCACACGTCGCTGGCGGGCCCGGGCGCGCCGTACCCCTGCGGGTCGGCCTGCTCCGGTGCCATGAACTCGTCTGTGCCGACGACGTACGTGAGCTCCTGGGCAGCCTCGGTGCGGCGGGCGATGCTGAGATCGATGAGCTTCGCGGGCGATCCCATGATGACGTTGCTCGGCTTGACGTCGAGGTGGACGACGTCGCGGACGCGGAGGTAGTGAAGCGCCGACGCGAGCTCGAGCCCCAGCGGCAGAAGCTGCTGGACCGGGAGCGCACCGTGCTTGCGCACCAGGCTCGAGAGTCGCGGCCCGTCGATGTTCTCGAGGATCAGGTGGGGCCGAGGACCGTCGAGGTCGAGGCCGAACTTGCGCACCACGGCGGGGTGCGCCAGCTCGTCGAGCATCTGCGCCTCGCGCTCCAGCCCACGCAGCGTCACCTCGTCGTCGACCTGGTCCGGACGGACCACCTTGACGACCACGGGTGCGTGCAGGACCTCGTCGAAGCAGAGGTAGGCCTCGTACGCGTTGCCTCCTCCGAGGAGGCGCATGGCGATGAGGTCGTCGGTGAGCGAGTCGCCGCGGGCGAGCTCCCAGGAGGCGAGCTTTTCGGTCATGGTGTCCCTACTTCGACGGTCGTACGGGATGGTCGGCGTGACGGGGTGCTCCGGGGAGCCGGGCGTAGCGGGACGCCCGGCTCCCCTGCTCGTCAGCCCCGACGCCAGCGGGTGTCGTTCTTGCTGCGGTCGTTGGTCCGGTTGGCGGAGCGGTCACGCGTGCGGTCTCCACCGTCGCGGGTCCAGTCCCTGGTCTTGTCCGCGCGGCTGCGATCGCGGTCGCGGCTCACCTTCGTCTTGCGGCTGTTCGTACGGTCGCGGCTGCGGCCGGAGTTGCGGCTGTGCAGGGTGCCCCGGCTGACCCTCGACCGGCTCGCCTTGCTGCGCGTGTTCGTGTCGTCTGCCTTGCGCGCGCCGTCGTCGTCATCGTCGTCGTCGGCGACCAGCACCAGGGCGTCGTTGCCGTCGATCCTCTTGGTGACGGCCGGCGTCTCGGCGCTCGCCGTCGACATCGACGACGCACCCCATGCGACACCTCCCAGGGCGATCGTCGCGCCCAGGGCGGCGACGCCGGTCCGGATGAACGTGCTGCTCATGGTGTTCCCCTCGTGATCTCTGCCGGCGAGGACGCCGGTCTGCGTGCTTCCTGACACCACAGACGATGTCGAGGCACGGTGAGACCCGTGTGAGTCGACCGTGAGAGCGCTCTCACGGTGCGTTCACCCTCCGTTCACCCGCCGATCGGCGCCGCAGGGCCCTACAGGAGGGGGCGGAGCGGGACGAGCACGGCCTCGCTGAAGCGGGCCCGGTGGCGGCGGCTGGACCACTCCTCGAGCGTCAGCTCGCGGGTCGCGGTGCAGTCGTTCTCGAAGATCCGGTCCATCATCGCCGCCACCCCCTCGTCGATGACCTCGGCGTTCACCTCGTAGTTGCCGGTGAGGCTCAGCCGGTCGATGTTCGCGGTGCCGATCGTCGACCAGCGCCCGTCGATCGTCGCCGTCTTCGCGTGCACCATCGCGCCTTGGAAGAGCAGGATCTTCACGCCACCGCGGAGGAGCTGCGAGTAGAAGCCGCGCGACAACCAGTCGCAGAGCACGTGGTTGGAGATCTCCGGCACGATCACCCGGACGTCGACGCCGCGCCCCGCCGCCCGCAGGAGCGCGGCGAGGATGTCGAGGTCCGGGATGAAGTAGGCCTGGGTGATCCACACGCGTACGCTCGCCCGGTCGATCGCGTCGAGGTACATGTTGCGGATCGGGAACGACAGGTGGATCGGGGCGTTGCGGTGCGCCTTGAACCGCGGCTCCCACTCGATGTCGCCGGTGTCGACCAGCTCCGGCTGCGCACCCTTGCGGTGGGCGTTCCAGAAGTCGACGAACGCATTGTTGAGCTCCCAGGTCAGCGGCCCCTCGACCCGCATGTGGGTGTCCCGCCACTTCGTCGCGTAGTCGGACCCGATGTTGTAGCCGCCGACGAAGCCCACCTTCCGGTCGACCACCAGGATCTTGCGGTGGTCACGGCCGGTCTTGCGGATCCGCAGCAGGAAGATCCACGGCGTGAACCACGGGTGCCGCATCACCTGGACCGACCTCGGGAACCGCTTGAACGAGCTCTTGACGACCAGGTTCGCGAAGACGTCGTAGATGACGTGCACCTTCACTCCGCGCTCGGCGGCGGCGATCACCTCACGCTTGAAGCGCTGGCCGAGCTCGTCGTCCTTCCAGATGTAGGACTCGAGGTGGACCTCGTGCTGCGCGCCGCGAATCTCGGCGAGCATGGCGTCGAAGAGGTCACGTCCGTAGGTGTAGAGCGTGATCCTCGAGTCGCCGAGCTTCTCCGAGATCGGGGGCAGCCGAGGGAAGCTCACCTCGTCGGTGTCGCCGGCGCGCCGCTTGCGTCGGGCGTCGACGATCATGAGCACCGCGGCGACGAGCACGATCAGGATGAACCAGATCGCGACGAACCACAGCACCAGGTTCAGGATCGTCGCCATGGCTGACAGCGTAGGGGGCGCGGCCCGCGTCAGCCTACGAACACGGCCACCGACCGCGCGTCGGCGCCCTGCTGGTCGTACAGGGCGAGGAACGTCCCGTCGGGGTCGAACAGGGCGACCGGGCCAGGCGCCCCGAGATCGTACGACGCGAGCGCGCGACCGTGCCGCACGATCTTCGCGGCGTCCGCGTCGAGGTCGACGGACGGGAAGGCGGCGCGAGCGGCATCCTCGAGGGAGATCACCGCGAGCTCCTCGGCGAGCTGGTCGAGCGTGCGGGCGGCGTCGAGGGTGAAGCCGCCGACCCGGGTACGGCGCAGCGCGGCGAGGTGGCCTCCCACGCCGAGCGCGGCGCCGACGTCACGGGCGAGCGCCCGGACGTAGGTGCCGCTGGAGCAGGTGACACGGGCGTCGACGTCGACGGTGCCGTCCGGTCCGGACCTCAGGTCGAAGACGTCGAAGCGCTCGACCGTCACGCGGCGCGCCGGGAGGGTGACGTCCTCGCCGTCCCTGACACGCGCATAGGCACGGCGACCGTCGACCTTGATCGCCGACACGGCAGAGGGCACCTGGTCGATCTCGCCGATCAGCGGGAGCGTCGCCGTACGGACGGCGTCCAGGTCGACTCCGGACGCGTCGCTCGTGGTGAGCACGTCGCCCTCGGCGTCGTCGGTCACCGTGGTGGCCCCGAGCCGGATCGTCGCCTCGTAGTCCTTGTCGTGACCGGCGACATGCCCGAGCAGGCGCGTGGCCCGGCCCAGGCCGAGGACGAGGATGCCGGTCGCCATCGGGTCCAGCGTCCCGGCGTGCCCGACCTTGCGGGTCCCTGCGAGGCGTCGCATCCGCCCGACCACGTCGTGCGACGTCCAGCCTGCCGGCTTGTCGACGACGACGATCCCGGTGGGCGCGTCGGCCGTGCTCACGCCCGGGAGCCGCCGTCAGCGGACTCGTCGGAATCGTCCATCTCGTCGAGGTCGTCGGCGTCGTCGGCCTTGGACTTGTACGGGTCGGCCCCACCGGCGTACTCGGCGCCGGCAGCCTTCGCGGCGACCCGCGCATCGCGCTCGCGAGCACGGTTCAGCAGGTCCTCGATCTGGCGTGCGTTCTCCGGCACGGCGTCGCGCACGAACTCGAGGGACGGCGTGTGCCGCATCCCGAGCTGCTTGCCGACCTCGGACCGGATGAGCCCCTTGGCGCTCTCGAGCGCGTCCGCGGTCGCGTCGAGCTCCTCGGCGTCGCCCATCACGGTGTAGAAGACGGTCGCGTGCTGCGTGTCACCCGTGACGCGGACGTCGGTCACCGTCACGAAACCCAGGCGCGGGTCCTTGATCCGGCGGTCGAGCATCTCGGCGACGACGACCTTCACGCGGTCGGCCACCTTGTTGACGCGCATGCTTCCCATCAGAACTCCTTCTCGAAAGAGCGGCGGGGTGCCGCACCGACTGGTACGACACCCCACCACCTCATGCTGTTTCCGAGCACTCAGCCGCGTTCTACGGCCTCAGACCACGACCGTACGGCTTGAGCCTTGACCGTGCGGTCTCAGCTCCGCGGAATCTCCCGCATCTCGAACGTCTCGACGATGTCGCCGATCTTGATGTCGTTGAACCCCTTGAGCGTGAGGCCGCACTCGAAGCCCTCGCGGACCTCGGAGGCGTCGTCGCGCTCGCGCTTCAGGCTCGCGATGTCGAGGTTGTCCGCGACAACCGCGCCGTCGCGGAGCAGCCGCGCCTTGGAGTTCCGCTTGATCGTGCCCGAGGTGACCATGCAGCCGGCGATGTTGCCGATCTTCGACGAGCGGAAGATCTCGCGGATCTCCGCACGGCCGAGCTGGGCCTCCTCGAACTCCGGCTTGAGCATGCCCTTGAGGGCCGCCTCGATCTCGTCGATCGCCTGGTAGATGACCGAGTAGTAGCGGATGTCGACACCCTCGCGGTCGGCGACCTCGGTCGCCTTGCCCTGCGGACGCACGTTGAAGCCGATGATCACGGCGTTCGACGCGGCCGCCAGCATCACGTTGGTCTCGGTGATCGCACCGACACCGCGGTCGATGACCCGCAGCGCGACGTCCTCGCCGACGTCGATCTTGCTGAGTGCGTCCTCGAGCGCCTCGACCGAACCGGAACCGTCACCCTTGAGGATGAGGAGCAGCTCGTCGGTCTCGCCCTTCTCCATGTGCTGCATGAAGTCCTCGAGCGTACGGCGGCCGGCACGCTGCGCGAGAGCGGCGTTGCGCTCGCGCGCCTCCCGCTTCTCGGCGATCTGCCGGGCCATCCGGTCGTCGGAGACCACCATGAAGTTGTCGCCGGCGCCGGGTACGGCGGTGAGGCCGAGCACCAGGACGGGACGCGACGGGTCTGCCTGCTCCACGTTGTCGCCGTGCTCGTCGAGCATGGCGCGGACGCGACCGTGAGCCGGACCGGCGACCATCGAGTCGCCCACGCGGAGCGTGCCTCGCTGGACCAGGACCGTCGCCACGGGGCCGCGGCCACGGTCGAGGTGGGCCTCGATCGCGATACCCTCGGCCGACTGGTTCGGGTTGGCGCGCAGGTCGAGCGACGCGTCGGCGGTCAGCACGATGGACTCGAGCAGGCCGTCGATGTTCAGCTGCGACTTCGCGGAGACGTCGACGAACATCGTGTCGCCGCCGTACTCCTCGGGAACCAGGCCGTACTCGGTGAGCTGGCCGCGGACCTTCGTCGGGTCGGAGTCGGGCTTGTCGATCTTGTTGACGGCGACCACGATCGGCACGCCGGCGGCCTTCGCGTGGTTGAGGGCCTCGACCGTCTGCGGCATGACGCCGTCGTCGGCCGCGACCACCAGCACCGCGATGTCCGTCGCCTGAGCACCACGGGCACGCATGGCGGTGAACGCCTCGTGACCCGGCGTGTCGATGAAGGTGATGCGGCGCTCGGCGCCGTCCACGTCCGTCGCCACCTGGTAGGCACCGATGTGCTGGGTGATGCCGCCGGCCTCCTTGTCGACCACGTTGGCCGAGCGGATGGCGTCGAGCAGCTTGGTCTTGCCGTGGTCGACGTGACCCATGACGGTGACCACCGGCGGACGCGCGGCGAGGTCTTCGTCGTCGCCTTCGTCGTTGCCGAACGCGATCTGGAACGACTCGAGCAGCTCACGGTCCTCGTCCTCGGGCGAGACGACCTGAACGTCGTAGTTCAGCTCCTCGCCGAGGATCTGCAGGATCTCGTCGTTCACCGACTGGGTCGCGGTCACCAGCTCGCCGAGGGCGAACAGGATCTGGACGAGCGACGCCGCGTCGGCGCCGATCTTCTCGGCGAAGTCGGTCAGCGACGCGCCACGCGACAGGCGGATGGTCTGCCCGTCACCCTTGCGGACACGGACACCCCCGACCGCCGGCGCCTGCATCTGGTCGAATTCCTGACGCTTCGCGCGCTTGCTCTTGCGTCCACGACGGACGGGCCCACCGGCGCGACCGAACGCGCCCTGCGTGCCGCCACGGCCTGCGCGACCGGGGCCGGGACGACCGCCGCCGCCGGCGAAGCCGCCGGGACGAGGGCCACCGCCGCCACCACCGGGACCGCCTGCACCAGGACGGCCTCCGCCGCCGCCACCGCCGCCGGGGCGTCCGGCACCAGCCGGGGCGCCACCGCGACCACGGCCGCCGCCGGGACCGCCGCGCGACGGACCGATCGAGCTCTGCTTGGGCATCATCGCCGGGTTAGGACGCGGCATGCCCGGACGCGGTGCGGGTGCACCGTCGCGGGAGGCCGGCGGACGGGGCGGCATGCCCGGACGGGGCGCACCGCCCTCACGGGCACCCTCGCGGGGCGCGCCCTCGCGCGGGCCGCTGTCACGCGGGCCGCCGTCTCGACCCGGGCGCTGCATGCCCTGCGTCGAGGAGAACGGGTTGTTGCCCGGACGGGGACCACCGGAACGGCCACCGCCAGCACCGCCCGAACCGCCAGGACGCGGGCCGGGACGGCCTGCGCCCGGACGAGCTGCCGGTGCGCCGGGACGAGCGGCGTCCGACCGTGCGGCCGGAGTCTCGGGGCGCGGGGCCGGACGTGGTGCCGGACGAGGACCGCCGGGCTTCGGAGCTGCTGGAGCAGCCGCCGCGGCAGGGGCCTCGGGCTCGACCGGAGCCGCCGGAGCGGCAGGCGCCTCGGCCGCCGGAGCGACCGGAGCCTCGGGCTCGACCGGAGCCGCCGGTGCGGCGGGCGCTGCCGGTGCGGCAGGCGCCTCTGCCTTCTTGCGCGGGCCGGGGAGCGGGGCTCCACCGGTCGCGGGGGTGGACTCTGCCGCAGGTGCGGCGGAGCTGGCGGCGGGCGCCGACTTGGCGGCCGCTGCCTTCTTGGATGTCTTCTTCGCGCCCTGGGCGCGGAACTGGTCGCCGTACTTCTCTTCGAGGCGACGGATGACCGGCGCCTCGACGGTCGACGAGGCCGAACGGACGTACTCGCCCATGTCGTTCAACGCCGAAAGGACGTCCTTGCTGGTGACTCCGAGCTCTTTAGCGAGCTCATGGACTCGGACCTTTGCCACTTCTCTCCTTCAAGGGCGGTCCGAGCCCGGAAGGGCGCAAACCGCTAGTTGATGTGCATGCTCATCGAACGGAACTCATCGAGTGCTCATGAGCGTGTGCTCCACTTCTGTCTATGCGCCGCCCGTGGGCGGCGCCGGCTGCGTCTTGCTGGTTGATTCTCGGACGAGAGCGTCGACCTGCTCGGTGTCGAGAGGTCCCTCCACCCGGAGGGCCCGCGCGAACGCCTTGCGCTGCTTCGCTCGTTCGAGGCACGCGAGATCGAGGTGCAGATGCGCCCCGCGTCCCGGCGCCGAGCCGAGGAGATCGGGTGTGACGACTGTGATCGCCTCACCGTGGATCGCCACGACACGAACCAGATCGGATTTGTCGACTCGAGCTCGACACCCGATGCAGGTACGGACAGGCCGCACACGGACCGGGATCTCCGGGACTGCGTCGGAAGACGCACCACCGGACGGAGACGAGTGATTCACCGTCGTTCAGTCTAGCGGGTCGGCCCTGGGACTGTCGTCCGGGCCGTCCCGCAGCGCTGGATCAGGCGCCGCTCGCGCCCTCGACGACCTCGGTGTCGGGTCGGATGTCGATGCGCCATCCGGTCAGGCGTGCGGCAAGACGGGCGTTCTGGCCCTCCTTGCCGATCGCGAGCGACAGCTGGAAGTCCGGCACGACGACCCGCGCCGCCTTCGCGTCGGCGTCGACGACCGTGACGGACGTCACCTGCGCGGGCGACAATGCGTGCGCGATGTAGTCCGCCGGGTCCTCGGAGTAGTCGACGATGTCGATCTTCTCGCCGTGCAGCTCCGACATGACGTTGCGGACGCGCTGACCCATCGGTCCGATCGACGCCCCCTTGGCGTTGACGCCCGGCTGCGTCGAGCGGACCGCGATCTTGGTGCGGTGTCCCGCCTCCCGGGCGATGCCGGAGATCTCGACGGTGCCGTCGGCGATCTCGGGAACCTCCAGCGCGAACAGCTTCTTGACGAGGTTGGGATGGGTCCGGGAGACCTGGACCTGCAGGCCGCGCGGACCGCGGCGGACGCTCGTCACGAACGCCTTGATGCGGTCGCCGTGGACGTACGACTCTCCCGGCACCCGCTCCGCCATCGGCAGCAGGGCCTCGACGCGTCCGAGGTCGACGAGCACGTCGCCCGGCTCGCGTCCCTGCTGGATGACGCCGGAGACGATGTCGCCCTCGCGCGCCGAGAACTCGCCGAAGCGCTGCTCGTCCTCGGCGTCGCGCAGACGCTGCAGGATGATCTGCTTCGCCGTGGTGGCGGCGATCCGGCCGAAGTCGCTCGGGGTGTCGTCGAACTCCTCGGTCAGCGTGAAGCCGCCCGTCTCGTTCTCGACGCGGTCCCGGGCCCAGACGACCACGTGCCCGGACTTGCGGTCGAGCTCGACGCGGGAGTTGCTGCGGGCGCCCGGGGTCCGGTGGTACGCGACGAGCAGAGCCTGCTCGATCGCCGTCACGACGACCTCCAGCGGCAGGTCCTTCTCGTGCTCCAGCGTGCGGAGCACAGCCATGTCGATGTCCATCAGACGTCCTTCCGATTGAGCTCGGGCTCGATCTTCGCCTTCTTCACGTCCGCGTACGTGACGGTTCGTTCCCCAGTCTCGGTGCGCAGCACCGCCCCCGCATCGTCAGCCGACACGATGCGGCCGGTGAAGGTCTGGCCGTCGACCGGCGTCACCTTCGCGAGCCGGCCGGCATTGCGCGACCAGTGCCGCGGCAGCGTCAGCGGGCGGCTGGTGCCGCGCGAGCCCACCTCGAGCGTGTACGGGTCGGGGCCGAGCGAGTCGTCGCTGTCCAGCGCGGTGGACACGGCACGCGTCACGTCGGCGATGTCGTCGAGGTTCAGGCCGCCCTCGGCGTCGAGCACGACACGGAGGATGCGGCCGTTCGTGAGCTCGACGGCGTCCAGGTCCATTCCGTGGGACCGGACGATGTCGTCCAACAACGCTTGGAGGCTGTCGGGGACCGGTGTCGTAGCCATGGGGCGCGCCTCCGTCTTCTGTTGTGCCGCGGGCGTGCTGCGCCGCGGTGGTGCTGGATCGACCACGTCCCATTCTAGGGGCTGGTGCGGAGCGCGCAGCGACGGCACAGCCGCGGCGCCGTACGACCCTCCGATAGGTTCGCTCCGTGAGACCCGGACCGCAGCACCGCCCGCTCGGCGTCGACCGTCGTCGGCTGCTGGTCGGAGGCGGGCTCCTGACGCTCGTCGCCGTCTCCGGCTGCTCGTGGCTGGACCGGACGCCGTCGACGCCGGATCCGGAGGTCCACCCCGACCACGGCCTGCTCGCGGACGCGCGTCAGCAGCAGGCGGACCTGCTGGACGCCGTACGCACGACGGCGGCCACGCACGCCGCGCTCGCGACGGCTCTCGCGCCGTTGGTCGCACGTGCGGAGGAGCGCCTCGCGGAGCTCGACCGTGCGGTGGGCGATCCGACGGCCACTCCCCCGTCGGCAGGCACCTCGCCGACGTCGGCCTCCCCCACGCCCGTCCCCGCACGCCCCGCCGCCGCAGTGCGCGCGCTGGCGACGCGCAGCCAGGAGGCTCAGGCCGCGCGCCGCGAGGACTGCGGCGCCGCGACCGACCAGGGCGTCGCGCGCCTGCTGGCGTCGCTGAGCGCCGGCTACGCCCAGGACGCGGTCGTCCTCCGAACGACGAGGGCCGCCGCATGAGGACCCACGACGAGGATCCGACAGCGGTCGAGGTCGATCCCACCGACGCTCTGCAGAACGCCCTCGCCGGGGAGCACGGCGCCGTGTACGCGTACGGGTTCGTGGCCGGCAGGGTCGAACCCGGTTCCGCGATCCAGCGCCAGGCGACGTCGTCGTACGCGGTCCACCGCAAGCGGCGCGACGACCTGATCGCCCTGCTGACGCGGGACGAGCAGACGCCGGTCGAGCCTGCCCCGGCGTACGACACGGGCGCGGTCGCCACTACCGCCGACGTGCGGCGACTCGCGCAGGAGACCGAGTCCGGGCTCGTCAGCAGCTGGCTGGCCGTGGTCGGGGTGACCTCCGGCGCGGCGCGCACGTACGCGGTCGACGCGACGAGCGACTCCGCAACCGCCCTGCTGGCGTGGGGCGGCGACCCGAGCGCTCTTCCTGGGACGGAGTGACGTCATGCCCTTCGAGGCCGCCCGCTTCCCTGACGACGTGCCGGTGCTGACCGACGGACGGGTCAGCCTGCGTCCCCACCGCCTGGACGACGTCGACGACCTCGTCGTGCAGTGCCGCGACATCGTGACGCTGCGATGGACGACGATCCCGCTCGGCTACGACATCGCCATGGGCACCGGCTTCGTCACCGAGATGGTGCCCGACGGATGGAGGGACGGCACCGAGCACGCGTTCGCCGTGCAGGCGCAGGGCCCCGACGGGCGGCCGCGCTACGCCGGGACCGTCACGCTCCGCGACGCGGGGATGAGCCGTGCCGAGGTCGGGTTCGTCGCCCACCCCGCGTTCCGTGGGCAGGGCGTGATGGAGGCGGCGCTCCGACTCCTCCTCGATCACGGCTTCGACACGCTCGGGCTCCAGACCGTGATCTGGTGGGCCGACCAGGGCAACTGGGCGTCTCGCAAGCTCGCGTGGCGGTGCGGATTCACGTTCGGCGGCACCGTACGCCACTGGCTGGTCGAGCGGGGCGTCTACCGTGACGGATGGGTCGGCACGCTGTACCGCGACAGCGCCCGCGAGCCGCAGACGCTCTGGTGGTCGCTGCCGAACCTTCGCGGCGAGCGCGTCTCGGCCCGCCCGCTGGACGTCACCGACGATGTCCGCGTCGTCGAGGGCGGCAACGACGGGGCCGTCCAGCGCTGGATGCCCTCGTTCCCCTCGCCGTACGCGCTGAGCGACGCCGAGACCTTCCGCCTGTCGACGCTGGACGCGGCAGCGGACGGGACGTCGTTCGCGTGGGCGCTCGTGGACTCCGTGACCGACGTGCTGCTCGGTGCCGTCGGCGTCCCCCACCGCTCGGACGTCGGCGTCGAGATCGGCTACTGGCTGCACCCCGATGCGCGCGGGCACGGCTACGCCCGCGACGCGCTCGAGCTCATGGTCGAGCACGCGTTCACGCCGCGCGACCTCGGCGGACTCGGCGCGCTGCGGGCGTACGTCCGCATCGACGAGGGCAACCAGGCCTCGCTGGACGTGGCGCTGGCGTGCGGGTTCGAGGTCGTTGGCCGCGAGCGTGCCGGCACCGTGCGCAGGGACGGCACCTTCGCGGACATGCTCCAGCTCGACCGGGTCAACCCCCTCGTCATCTTCTGACGCGCTCCGTGAGGGTGCGAGGGCGCGGACGCGGGCGAGCCGGAGCGCGTACGGGTCAGCGTGCGGCGAGCTGCGCCACGACGTCGTCGAGCGGGACGTTCTCGCGCACACCGGTCAAGCGGTCCTTGACCTCCACGACGCCTTCGGCGAGACCGCGGCCCACGACCACGATGGTCGGGACTCCGATCAGCTCGGCGTCCTTGAACTTCACGCCGGGCGACACCTTCGGGCGGTCGTCGTAGAGGACCTCGACACCGGCGGCCTCGAGCTCTTCGGCCAGGCTCGCCGCAGCGTCGAAGATCTCCGCGTCCTTGCCGGTGGCCACCAGGTGGACGTCGTACGGCGCCACCTCCGCGGGCCAGACGATGCCGGCCTCGTCGTGGCTGTTCTCGACGATGGCAGCGACGGCGCGCGAGACGCCGACGCCGTACGAGCCCATCGTGACGGTGACGAGCTTGCCGTTCTCGTCCAGCACCTGCAGGCCGAGCGCCTCGGCGTACTTGCGGCCGAGCTGGAAGATGTGGCCCATCTCGATGCCGCGGGCGAGCTCCAGCGGCCCGGAGCCGTCCGGGGCCGGGTCGCCGGGACGCACCTCGGCAGCCTCGACGGTGCCGTCAGCGGTGAAGTCGCGCCCGCACACCAGGTCGAACACGTGCTTGCCGGGCTGGTTGGCGCCGGTGAGCCAGGCGGTGCCGGCGACGACCCGCGGGTCGGTGAGGAAGCGGATACCGGACTCCGACTCCTCCCCCAGCGCCTCCGGTCCGATGTAGCCCCGCACGAGCGCCGGGTGCTTCGCGAAGTCGGCGTCCTCGAATGCGTCGATCTCGCCGGGTGCCAGCTGCGCCTCGAGCCGCTTGAGGTCGAGCTCGCGGTCGCCAGGGATGCCGACCACCAGGACCTCGCGAGAGCCGTCGGGCTGACGCACCCACACCACGACGTTCTTGAGGGTGTCGGCAGCCGTCCACGGGCGATCGGCGCGCGGGAACCGCTCGTTGGCCAGCGCGACCAGCGACTCGATCGTCGGGGTGTCGGGCGTGTCCTCGACGTGCGCGGCCGGCAGCGCGGCGATCGCGGCGTCGTCCAGCGGGGCCGGCGCGACGGTGGTGACCGCCTCGACGTTGGCCGCGTAGCCGCCGGGCGAGCGTACGTAGGTGTCCTCGCCGTTGGTCGCGGTCGCGAGGAACTCCTCGCTCGCGGACCCGCCCATGGCGCCGGAGACGGCCTGCACGATCACGTAGTCGAGACCGAGCCGGTCGAAGATCCGGATGTAGGCCTCGCGGTGGTCGGCGTACGAACGGCGCAGGCCGTCGTCGGTCACGTCGAACGAGTAGGAGTCCTTCATCACGAACTCGCGCCCGCGCAGGAGCCCAGCACGGGGGCGCGCCTCGTCCCGGTACTTCGTCTGGATCTGGTAGATCGACAGCGGAAGGTCCTTGTAGGACGAGTACAGGTCCTTGACGAGGAGCGTGAACATCTCCTCGTGCGTGGGCCCGAGCAGCATGTCGGTGCCGCGGCGGTCCTGAAGCCGAAACAGGTTGTCGCCGTACTCCACCCAGCGGCCGGTCGCCTCGTACGGCTCCTTCGGCAGCAGGGCGGGGAAGGACACCTCCTGCGCGCCCATCCGGTCCATCTCCTCGCGGACGATCGTCTCGATCTTGCGCAGCACCCGCAGGCCCAGCGGCAGCCACGAGTAGATGCCGGGGGCGGCGCGGCGGACGTAGCCGGCGCGGACCAGCAGCCGGTGCGACGGGACCTCCGCGTCCGCCGGGTCCTCGCGAAGCGTGCGGAGGAAGAGACGAGACATGCGGGTGACCACGGGCGTACTCCTGGTTCGGGGACGGATCTGCTGCACGAGAGTGCGGTGCCCAGCCTAACGGCCGGCCACGGGCCGGCTCAGCGGTAGCCGACCTGCGCCTCGCGGACGCGGACGGCTCGTACCCGCTCGCCCAGGCACCGCTTCGGGACGCGCACCACGATGCGGTGCGCACGCACCCGCACGCGATCGCCCCGGCAGCGGACGACGGCCCCGAGGTCGTCCTGGACGAGCACGACACGGCCCCAGCGGCCGTCGAACCGGAAGCGGCCGACTGTGAAGGTCGTCTGGCGTCCGCGAGGCTTCAGCTCGACCGCGACCCGGTCCAGCGCGGCCCGGTCGAGGTCGGGGACCGAGAGGCGTACGACGACGGAGTGCGGCTTGTCGGTGACGTCGACCTCGGTGACGTGGCCTGCCGGCGAGGCGGCAGCAGCAGGCGCTGCCGCGGCGGTCACGGCGAGCGCAGTGACGGCTGCTCCCACGAGAGCACTCCTCGCGCGCCTCATCGGTAGCGCACCCACGGCGAGAGCTTGTCGACGACGAGGCTCGGATAGGCGTCGACGGCAAGATCCGGGCCGGGGTTCTCGAGCTCGTCCAGTCCCAGCCCCTGCGAGCCCGGGCCACCGACACCGAAGCCGATGCGCACCGAGCTGTGGTTGCCCTCCAGACAGCGCTGCGGGATGCGGACCGTCACCGAGCGGGCGGCGAAGCGCACGCGGTCGCCCTTGCAGGCGACCGCCTCCATGCCACCCGCGAGCAGCTCGACGGGCGCCCACCCTGAGGGGTGTCGCACCTTCTGGGCGACGAAGAGCGGGCGCCCGGGGGCCTGGGTACGGACGGCGACGCTGACCACGTCAGCGGTCCGCCTCCTGAAGTCGGGGATCGTCGCGCGGACGACCACAGCGTGCTTCGTGTTGCGGACCTTGACCTTGGTGACGTCGAGGGCCGGCAGTGCGTCGCCGGCCTGGTCCCTGAACGTACGGGTCTTGGCCGCGGCAGGTGACGCCGACGCGCCTGCGACCAGCACGGTGGCGACAGCGCCGACCACGACCGCCAGCACTGCACGCCTCATCGGTAGCGCACCCACGGCGACAGTCCGTCGCCGGTGATCTTCGGGTAGGCATCGCCCCAGGCATCGGGGCCAGGCTCGGGCTCCGTCTCCTCGTGCTCCAACCAGTCCCGAGCGGCGATCGCCGCGCCGACGCGTACGGCCTTCACGTTGTCACCGAGGCAGCGCTGCGGGACGCGCACGGTGATCGTGCGCTGGCCGAACCGGATCCGGTCACCCTTGCAGGGAACGTCCTCGCCAGTGTCGTCGGACAGCATCAGAGGCATCCATCCGACGGCGTCCCAGTGCATCTTGAGGGCGGAGTACTCGGGACGGCCCTTGGCCTTCGTCCGGATGGCGACTCCGACGAAGCCCAGCTTCGAGCGCTGCAGGCCGGGAACCGTGACCCTCACGACCACAGCACGCTTTTTGTTCGTGACCTTCACCCTGGTGATGTCGAGGGCAGCCTGGGCGTCGCCGCGAGCGTCCTCGAAGCTGCGGGTCTTGGCCGATGCCGGCGACGCGGCTCCGCCGACGACGAGCGCCGCGGCGGCAGCGCCGACGACGAGACCCCGAAGGGCGCGGCTCACCGGTATCCGACCCAGGGCGACATGCGCGCGCTAAAAGTCGGGTATGCGTCGAGCGGGGCGTCCGGTCCGGGCTCGGGCAGCTCCTCCAGCATCTCGAGCTCGGGGTCGCGGCCCATCAGCACCGGCTGGACCCGGACGGCCTTGCGGTTGGCCCCGAGGCAGCGCTGCGGCACGCGGACGGTGACGGACTTCGCGCCGAAGGTGACGCGGTCGCCCTTGCACGCGACGATGATGTCCTCCGAGGTCGGATCGAGGAACATCGGCGGCATCCAACCGGCTCCCTCGATGCGCGCCTTGGTGACCATGAAGGTCGGTCGGCCCTTCGACTTCGTGCGGATGCTCAGCATGACGCTGCCGAGCTTCGACTTGTCGAAGTCCGGGACCGTCATGCGGACGACCACGGCGTGCTTCTTGTTCTTGACCTTCACCTTGGTGATGTCGAGCGCCGCGACGGCGTCGGTGCGCTTGTCCGTGAAGGTGCGGGTCTTCGCGGCGGCCGGTGATGCCGTCATGCCGACGACGAGCGCGGCAGCCGCGGCGCCGATGGCAACGGTCCGGAGGGTACGGATCATGGGGGTGCTCCTGCGGGGGTCGCCCTCGGGGGTCGGGGCGGGTGGCCGAAGCCTAACCGACCTCGCGGGTCGCCTTCCACGCTGTACGGATGAGCGGCAGCTGCATCGGGAGCCGCGCGATCGTGCCGGCCTTGAAAGCGGCCGAGGCGCGTCGGCTCCGCGTCACGTCGACGGCCATCTGGATGTTCGCCGGGAAGACCGCGACGAGCAGCGCGGTCGAGAGGTATCCCGCCGCCTTCCGTGTCCTCGGGTGCACCAGACCGACGGCACACACGAGCTCGGCCACACCGCTCGCGTACACGAGCTCGCGCTTGGCGGGCAGCGCCTTCGGGACGATCCGCTCGTACGGCCGCGGGCGTACGAAGTGGGTGACGCCGGCGGCTCCGAGCAGGACCGCGAGGGCGGTCACGTCACGTGCAGGTCGGGCCATGGGTCCTCCATCGTCAGCGGTGTGCGACCCAGGGTGTCATGCGCGTCCCGCGGACCGACGGCACCCCGTCGATGGGGAGCGTCGGGCCCGGCGTCGGGTTGAGGACGACCTCGTCCGGGACGTTGCCGCGCAGGTACGCGCGGGTGAAGAGGGACGCCTGGATCCGGACGGCCGAACGGTTGTGTCCCAGGCAGCGTTGCGGGATCGAGACGACGACGCGCCGCTCGCGCAGGCGTACGCGCAGACCGCTGCACGGCAGCCTGCTGGCCCCGAACTCCTGCCACGTGGTCCGCCAGCGGTCCCCGCGGCGTACCTTCGAGGCGGCGTACTCCGGTCGGCCCGCGACCTTCCGCCGGACGAAGACCGTGATGCCACCGACCCTTCGCCGCTCGAGCCGCGGGACCCGGAGCGTCACCGTGACGACCGACCTCGCGTTGCGGATGCTCACCGCGGAGATGTCGAGCGCGGCCAGCGCGTCGCCGCGAGGGTCGTCGAGACGGCGTACGGCGGCATCGGCCGGCGAGACGACGAAGCCGGCGCCGAGCGCCGCGGCCGTCACGAGCCCGATCAGCGTCCGGCGGAGCGCGACCGTACTCATCTGGCTGTACTCATCAAAACAGGACCGATGCGAAGGTCTCGGTCTGGACGAATCCGACGCGTTCGTAGACGGCCCGAGCCACATGGTTGTAGTCGTTCACGTACAGGGAGACGACCGGTGCGACCTCGCGGCGAACGCGCTCGACGACCGCCGCCATCCCGGCGGTGCCGAGGCCCTTGCCGCGGTGCTGCGGCGCGACGTACACGCCCTGGATCTGGCATCCCTTCGCCGACGCCGAGCCGACCTCGGCCTTGAACAGGACCTCGCCGTCCTCGATGATCGCGTACGCCCAGCCGCGGGCGACGAGCTGCGTGACCCGTGCGCGATAGCTGTTGCGGCCGGGGAGCTCGGGACTCTCGCCGACCTCCTCCTCGAACATCGCGACGCTTGCGGGATAGAGGACGTCGACCTCGTCGATGAGCACAGCGCGCAACCGCGGATCGGGCGTCACGAGAGGCGCGTCGGCCGTCTGGAGGAACGGCTGGTTCAGGCGGAGCGAGCGTGCCGGCCCCCACGCCTCCTGGACGCGCTCCCAGAGTCCGACCGCAGCGGCACGCGGGCCGACGATCGACGAGGACAGGCGTCCGGTGAGCCTCGCCCGCTCGGCGAACGCGGCCACCGCCTCGGCAGTCGCCTCCACCGGCACCATGTTGGCGGCGACGTGGCAGGCCGACACCAGCGCGTCGTCCTCGAAGTAGCCCCAGATCTCGCCGCCGAGCCAGCGCGGCGACAGGCGGGTGCTGGCAGCGCGATGATCGACGAACAGGTTGACGATCGGGTCCCGGTCGATCAGGACCTGCAGCGCAGGCAGGTCACCCTCGCGCAGGACGCGGACGCCTGTCGTCGTGCTGAGCACCGGGCCTCCTCCGAGTCGCTGGGGTCGAGCCTATCCGTACGGGTCGACGAGAGCCACGGGCCGACCGCCGACGTACGCTCGGCCGCATGACCGTCCAGCCCCTCGGAGAACCCCCGACAGAGCTCCGCGACCCGCAGGCCCTGCTCGCAGGTCAGCTCGACCACCTCCGCGACGCGCTGCTCCGCACGCTCGACGCGACACCCGACGACCAGCGGGCGGTGAGCCAGGTCCCGTCACGGTGGACCCCGCTCGGGCTCCTCAAGCACCTGACGTACGTCGAGCGCCGGTGGCTGGTGTGGGGTTTCCTCGCGGAGCAGGTCTCCGACCCGTGGGGAGACTCGCTCCACGGCACCGAGGAGTGGTACGTCGCGGACGCCGAGACGTACGCGGTGCTGCGCGAGCGGTTCCTAGCGCAGGCCGAGCGGTCACGCGCGATCGTCGCGCAGGCGGACCTGCTGGACGTGGCCGGGACCGGTGGCCGGTTCGAGAAGGACCCGCCGAACCTCGCGTGGATCCTGCTGCACCTTCTGCAGGAGTACGCGAGGCACGTCGGTCACCTCGACATCGTCACCGAGATCGCCGCCGACACGGTCGGCGAGTAGCCCGCACCGCTCGAGTCGAAACCCCCCGCGCCGCACCGCTGGTCGAGCGAGCGCAGCGAGTCGAAACCCCGCGAGCCCGCGCCGCTGGTTGAGCGAGCGCAGCGAGTCGAAACCCCCCGCGCCGCCCCGCTGGCTGAGCGAGCGCAGCGAGTCGAAACCCCCCGCGCCGCACCGCTGGTCGAGCGAGCGCAGCGAGTCGAAACCCCCCGCGCCGCCCCGCTGGCTGAGCGAGCGCAGCGAGTCGAAACCCCCCGCGCCGCCCCGCTGGTTGAGCGAGCGCAGCGAGTCGAAACCCCGCGCGCCGCCCGCTGGTTGAGCGAGCGCAGCGAGTCGAAACCCCGCGCGCCGCCCGCTGGTTGAGCGAGCGCAGCGAGTCGAAACCCCGCGAGCCGGAGCCCTAGGAGACGGCGACCGACGGCGCTGCGCCCTCGACCGGCTCCATGTCCTCGGCGATCCGCATGGCCTCTTCGATGAGGGTCTCGACGATCTTCGACTCCGGCACAGTCTTGATGACCTCGCCCTTGACGAAGATCTGACCCTTGCCGTTGCCGGACGCGACGCCGAGATCGGCCTCCCGGGCCTCGCCCGGACCGTTCACGACGCAGCCCATGACGGCGACGCGCAGGGGAACCTCCATGCCCTCGAGCCCGGCGGTGACCTCCTCGGCCAGCGTGTAGACGTCGACCTGGGCGCGTCCGCACGACGGGCACGACACGATCTCGAGCTTGCGCGGGCGGAGGTTCAGCGACTGCAGGATCTGGATGCCGACCTTGACCTCCTCGACCGGCGGCGCGGACAGCGAGACCCGGATCGTGTCGCCGATCCCCTGGCTCAGCAGCGCCCCGAACGCCGTCGCTGACTTGATGGTGCCCTGGAACGCAGGTCCTGCCTCGGTGACGCCGAGGTGCAGCGGCCAGTCACCCTTCTCGGCCAGGAGCTCGTAGGCGCGGACCATCACGACGGGGTCGTTGTGCTTGACCGAGATCTTGAAGTCGTGGAAACCGTGCTCCTCGAACAGCGACGCCTCCCACACGGCCGACTCGACGAGGGCCTCCGGGGTGGGCTTGCCGTACTTCTCGAGCAGCCGCTTGTCGAGCGAGCCCGCGTTGACGCCGATCCGGATCGACGTGCCGTGGTCCTTCGCGGCCTGCGCGATCTCCTTGACCTGGTCGTCGAACTTGCGGATGTTGCCCGGGTTGACGCGTACGGCGGCGCAGCCGGCCTCGATCGCGGCGAAGACGTACTTCGGCTGGAAGTGGATGTCGGCGATCACCGGGATCTGCGACTTGCGCGCGATGTCGGGGAGGGCCTCGGCGTCGTCCTGGCTCGGGCAGGCGACACGGACGATGTCGCAGCCCGCCGCCGTGAGCTCGGCGATCTGCTGGAGGGTCGCGTTGACGTCGACCGTAGGCGTCGTCGTCATCGACTGCACCGAGACCGGCGCGTCTCCACCCACCTCGACCTTGCCGACCTTGATCTTGCGGCTGGGTCGGCGGGGCCGGAGCACCGGCGGCGGAGCGGCCGGCATTCCCAGGTTGACGTCCATGCGGGTACGACTCTCCTCGGGTGGGTTGCGACGGGCCTCAGGTGAGGCGTACGGGGTTCACGATGTCGACATAGACCAGGATGACGCCCATCACCAAGAGGACGGCACCCACGGCGTACGCGACGGGCAGCATGGTCGCCACGTCGACCGGGCCGGGGATCGGCCGGCGGCGCAGGCGGGCCCAGCCGTTGCGGATGCCTTCCCACAGGGCGCCGGCGATGTGGCCGCCGTCCAGCGGGAGCAGCGGGATCAGGTTGAAGAGACCGACGAACAGGTTGAGGCTCGCCAGCATCAGCGTGACGCTGTAGACCTTGTCGGTCACTGTGGTGAGCTCGCTGGAGGTGATCTCACCGGCGACGCGGCTCGCGCCGACCGGGCTCATCGGCGTGTCCTGGCCGCGCTCGGCACCGAAGGCTGCCTTGGTCACCTCGACCATCTTCTCGGGCAGCGAGCCGATCGCCTTGACCGTCTGGACGGTCATGTCGCCCATCGTCGAGGCGACGAAGAGGAGGTCCTGGCGCTCGTACACCTGCGTGGGGCCGACGCCCAGGAAGCCGACGTTCTCCGTCTTGTCGGGATCGTCCAACGACGTGCGGGCGAGCACCGACGTGTTGACGGTGACCGTCTGGGCCGTCCCGTCCCGCTCGTAGCCGATGGTCGCAGGAGCGTCGCCGTTGGCGCGGATGGCGCGGGTCAGCTCGTCCCAGCTGCTGATCTCGTCCCCGTTGAAGGAGGTGATCGTGTCGCCCGGCTCGAGACCGGCCTGCTTCGCGGGTGCGACGGGGTCCTCGTCCGTGCACGTACGGCCGGCCTCGCTCGACGGGATCGCGCAGTCGGAGACGGAGTCCACGGTGGTGGTGGCGGTGCTCGCGCCGATCGTCAGGAAGACCGCAGCGAAGAGGACGAACGCGATGACCAGGTTGACGACGGGACCGCCCGCCATCACGATCGCCTTCTTCCACCACGCCAGCCGGTAGAACAGGCGAGGCTCGTCCTCCGGCGCCACGTGCTCGTACTCGGCTGAGCGCGCGTCGAAGGCCAGCTGTGTCAGCATGCCGGTGTTGGACTTGCGGACGACGCCGGGCTCGTCGCCCGGGTTCGGCGGGAGCATGCCCTGGATCTTGACGAAGCCGCCCAGCGGGAACGCCTTGATGCCGTACTCGGTCTCACCGCGGCGCGTGGACCACAGCGTGCGACCGAAGCCGACGAAGTACTGGGTGACCTTCGCGCCGAACTTCTTGGCGGGGTACATGTGGCCGACCTCGTGCAGCGCGATGGAGACCGCGAGCCCGAGCAGCAGCACGACGGCACCGAGGGCGTACAGCCACGGTGTCGCGCTCATCGTGCCTCCTGTGCAGTCCGGGCCTCGCCCGCCATCAGCTCCCGCGCCCGCTCGCGCGCCGCAGCGTCCGCCGCGAGGACGTCATCGGCGGTCAAGGGGCTTGAGGCCGAGCGTACGCCGGGGTCGGTGAGGTGCTCGGCCAGCACCGCGCCCACGGTGTCGACGATCGCGAGGAACGGAAGGTTCCCGTCGAGGAACGCCGCGACGCACTCCTCGTTGGCGGCGTTGTAGACCGCGGGGGCCGTACGGCCGAACGCGCCTGCCTGGCGCGCCAGGCGCACGGCGGGGAACGCCTCGTCGTCGAGGGGCGCGAAGTCCCACGAGGACGCCTGGGTCCAGTCGCAGCCCGGGCCGGCGTCGGGGACGCGGTCGGGCCAGCCCATGCCGAGCGCGATCGGGATCAGCATCGACGGCAGCGACGCCTGGGCGAGCGTGGAGCCGTCGACGAACTCGACCATCGAGTGGATCATCTGCTGCGGGTGGACCACCACGTCGACCCGGTCCATCGGCACGTCGAAGAGCAGGTGCGCCTCGATCACCTCGAGACCCTTGTTGACCAGGGTCGCCGAGTTGACCGTGATCACCGGGCCCATCGCGAAGTTGGGGTGCGCCAGGGCCTGCTCGGGGGTCACGTCGCCGAGCTCGGACCGCGTACGCCCCCGGAACGGGCCGCCGCTCGCCGTCAGGACGAGCCGGCGGACCTCGGCGGCGGTGCCGCCGCGAAGCGCCTGCGCGATCGCCGAGTGCTCGGAGTCGACCGGCACGATCTGGCCAGGCCGCGCCAGCGCCGTGACGACGGGGCCGCCGATGATGAGTGACTCCTTGTTGGCCAGCGCGAGCGTCGTCCCGGCCTCGAGCGCGGCGATGGTGGGCCCGAGACCGACGGCGCCGGTAATGCCGTTGAGGACCACGTCGCACGACGTGCCGGCCAGCTCGGTGGCCGCGCGGGGGCCGGCGAGGATCCGCGGGAGGCGGAACTGGCCCTCGGCATATCCGCGGCGCTGCGCCTCGGCGTACAGGGCGAGCTGGACGTCCTGAGCCGCCGTCGCCTTCGCGACGGCGACGACCTCGACCTCGTGCGCGATCGCCTGCTGCGCGATGAGGACGGGGTCGCTCCCGCCAGCCGCGATGCCGACGACCCGGAAGCGGTCCGGGTTGGCGGCGACGATGTCGAGCGCCTGCGTCCCGATCGAACCGGTCGATCCGAGCACGACGACGTCGCGGGGTTGCACCATGGGATCAGTGTCTCAGGTACGACCGCCGCGACGTCGTCGTGGGCAGTGCGGGTGGCCGCGGGCTACTTGATCTCGCTCCGCAGGACGCGGCGCGCGCCGATGATGAACGGGATGATCAGCCAGATCGTGCCGGACACGAGCAGCTGGGCCCACTTCTCACCGGTCCAGCCGCCGTCGAACAACGGCGTCTGAGCGGTGGCGAAGTCGATCCACGGGAGCAGGTCCTCGAACCAGCCGATGAACGCCGCTGCGACCTGGAAGATCGTCGGGATGACGAAGGCCCAGGCGAAGTAGACGACGATCGCGGCCGGCGAGCTGAGCAGCAGCGCACCGAACGTGAGGCCCATCAGGATCCCGAGCGCCTGCATCGCGTAGAAGCCGAGAAGCTCGAGGAGGTTGACGTTCCAGACGGTCGCGTCCGACGCGGCGCCGGCGATGACGTTGCCGAACGCTGCCGCGATCGCCGCCACGATCACGGCGAACAGGGCGACGACGAGGCCGACGGCGACCTTGGCCGCAAGCACGCGACCTCGGTGGGGCTCGAGCGTGAACGTGACGAGGGCGGTGCGCTGCGACCACTCGCTGGTCACCGACAGCACGCCCAGCACCGGCAGCAGGACCCCCATGGGGACGCTCATGGCGATGAGGAAGTCCTTGAACGACACGGAGATGTCGTTGGCGAGGACCACCCACAGCATGATCACCATGACCAGCACGCTGATCGCGGCGATCGCGCCCAGCAGCCACTTGCCGGCGCGGGTGTCGGCGAGCTTGCGCAGCTCGACCCCGACGAGCCGGGTGAACGGGACGCGGGGACGGTTGAGGTCGATGCCGACCTCCGGGGCGACGGCGGTCATGCCTGGCCTCCTTGCTGGACGGCCGGACCGAAGCCCGGGGCGGGAGCGGGAGCGAGCGCGTCACGCTGGTTGCCCGCGGTGAGCTGGAGGAACAGGTCCTCGAGGCCGGCGCGGTCGCCGGGCCGCAGCTCGACGAGCGCGACGCCGGCAGCGGCGGCCGCCTTGCCGACGTCGGCGGGATCGGCGTCGGTGCTGAAGCCGTCGGCCGTCGCCGGAGTCACGTGGATGCCGGCGACCGAGAGGGCACGCGCGAGCTCGTCCGGCTCCAGCGCACGGACGAAGGTGCCCGCACCCGCGAGCAGCTCATCCTTGCTCCCCTGAGCCACGATCTGACCGTTGCCGATGACGATGATCTCGTCGGCGATGACCTCGATCTCGTGCAGCAGATGCGACGAGAGAAGGACCGTGCCCCCACGGTCGGCGTAGTGGCGCAGCAGCTGCCGCATCCAGTGGATGCCGGCCGGGTCGAGACCGTTCGCCGGCTCGTCGAGGATCAGCACCTGCGGGTCGGCGAGCAACGACGACGCGATGCCGAGGCGCTGCCGCATGCCGAGCGAGTAGTTGCCGACCCGGCGCTTGGCCTCCTTCGGCGACAGCCCGACGAGGTCGAGCATCTCGTCGACGCGCTTGCGGTCGAGTCCCATCGTCTGTGCGGCGATGGTGAGGACCTCGCGGCCGGTGCGGCCGTTGTGCTGGGCGGAGGCGTCGAGGAGGACGCCGATCTGGGCGCCCGGGTTCGGGATGTCGCTGTAGCGGTGCCCGCCGATCGTGGCGGAGCCGGACGTCGGGATGGTCAGGCTGGTGAGCATCCGCAGCGTCGTGGACTTGCCGGCGCCGTTCGGGCCGAGGAAGCCCGTGACGGTGCCAGGGCGACACGTGAAGGTGATGTCGTCCACCGCGAGGTGGTCGCCGTACCTCTTGGAAAGGTTCTGGACCTGGATCATGTCACCAGCATCGCGCCGCACCAGGTCGTAGGCATCGGCCTATGGGCTGGTCCTGGCTAGCCGAAAGTAGGGGGCAGGTCGACGGGCCGTGGACCAACGGCCGGTACGCCGCAGGTGGCCGACTGCCTAGGCTGGATCCCGTGAACCAGGTGGACCCCGCGGCGTACCAACCGCCGCTGCGCTGGCCGAGCCAGCTCTGGCGCTATGCCGCGGTGGTCCTCATCGGCGCCGTCGTCTGGCTGGCTGGGGTCGCCGAGTGGCAGGCGCAGCACGCGCCGTTGTGGTTCTGGCTGGACCTGGCCGGCGGCCTCCTCGCCCTGGGGCTCGTCACGCAGCGACGGCGGTGGCCGGTCGCGGTGGCCGCGCTCACGACAGCGATCGCCGCGGTCTCGTTCACGGCCGCCGGCCCCGCCGCGCTGGCCGGGGTCTCGCTGGCCACGCGTCGACGCTGGCCCGAGATCATCGGGGTCGGCTCGCTCGTGCTGGTCCAGACCACGGTCGTCGTCTTCATCGACCCCACGTTGCGCGACGACGAGTGGCAGATCGTTCTCGCCCTCAGCCTCCTGATGATGGTCACGCTGTTCGCCGTCGGCATGTACATCGGGTCGCGGCGCGAGCTCCTCTACACCTTGCGCGAGCGCGCCCGTGTCGCCGAGGCCGAGCAGGCCGGCCGTGTCGCGCAGGCCCGGATCGCCGAGCGTGCCCGGATCGCCCGCGAGATGCACGACGTGCTCGCCCACCGCATCTCGATGGTGGCGATGCATGCGGGAGCGCTCGCGTACCGCACGAACCTCCCCGCCGACGACGTACGCTCCGCCGCCGAGGTCATCCGCGACAACGCCCACCTGGCACTCACCGACCTGCGCGAGGTGCTCGGCATCCTGCGCGGCGCAGAGCTGGACACCGCCGACCGACCTCAGCCGTCCTGGCGGGACCTTCCCGACCTCGTCAACGGCGCACGCTCGGCCGGGATGCGGGTGGCGCTCACCGACGAGCTGACGCCGCACGGACCGCCGGAGCGGATGGGCCGCACGGCGTACCGCGTCGTGCAGGAGGCCCTCACCAACGCGCACAAGCACGCGCCCGACACGATGGTCTCGGTGACGCTGCGTGGTGAGTCGGGCGACGGCATCGTCATCGAGGCGCGCAACCCCCTGCGGGTCGGCACCACGAGGCAGGCGCTCCCGACCTCCGGCCTGGGGCTCGTCGGGCTGTCGGAGCGTGCCGGGCTGGTCGGCGGCACGCTGAGCCACCGCGTCAGCGCTGACGAGTTCGTGCTGACCTTGGCGCTACCGTGGCCGACATGATCCGGGTCGCGCTCGTCGACGACGACGCGCTCGTCCGCGCCGGCCTCCGGCTGATCCTCGGCGGCGCGGACGACATCGCTGTCGTGGCCGAGGCGGGTGACGGTGCCGAGGCGCTCAGCGTGCTCCGTACGACGGCGGTCGACGTCGTCCTCATGGACATCCGGATGCCGCGGATGGACGGGCTCTCGGCGACCGCCGAGCTGCAGCGCCTCCCGGCGGCGCCGCAGGTCGTGGTGCTGACGACGTTCGACGCCGACGACTACGTGCTGCGGGCGCTGAGACACGGGGCGAGCGGCTTCCTGCTCAAGGACACCCCGCCCGACGTTCTCGTCGACGCCGTCCGCAAGGTCGCGGCGGGCGAGCCGATGCTGTCGCCGAGCGTCACCGAGCAGCTGATCCGGCGGGTCCGCGACTCCGGTGACGGGGACGGGGACGCCCGTGCCCGGCTCGCCGTGCTCAGCGAGCGGGAGCTCGAGGTCGCGGTGGCGGTCGGGCGCGGTATGTCGAACGCCGAGATCGCGACGACGCTGCACATGAGCATCGCCACAGTGAAGGCGCACGTGTCGCGCATCCTGACCAAGCTCGACGCCTCGAACCGCGTCCAGGTCGCGATCGCCGCCCACGACGCCGGGCTGGTGTGAGCAGGCTCCGACTCGCTGCGCGAGGCTCCGCTGGTTGAGCGAGCGCTCCTCCCGCTGGTTGAGCGAGCGCAGCGAGTCGAAACCCCTAAGCCTCGATGTTGCTCATCACGTGCTTCACGCGCGTGTAGTCCTCGAGCCCGTACATCGACAGGTCCTTGCCGTACCCGGAGTGCTTGAAGCCTCCGTGCGGCATCTCGGCCACCAGCGGGATGTGCGTGTTGATCCACACGCACCCGAAGTCGAGGCGCTTCGCCATCCGCATCGCGCGGCCGTGGTCCTTGGTCCAGACCGACGACGCGAGCCCGTACGGCACGCCGTTCGCCCAGCGCACGGCCTCGTCCTCGTCGGTGAACGGCTGCACCGTGATCACCGGCCCGAAGATCTCGTTCTGGATCGCCTCGTCGTCCTGACGCAGGTCGCTCAGCACGGTCGGCTCGAAGTAGTACCCGTCGGCGAGGTCTCCGCCGGGCCGTGACCCGCCCGCCGACACCTTGGCGTGGTCGGGGAGGCGGTCGACGAAGCCGGAGACGCGCGCGAGCTGGTCGGCGCTGTTGAGCGAGCCGAAGAGGACGTCCTCGTCGTCGGGCAGGCCCGTACGGGTGCCCTTCGCCTGCTCCGTGAGGGCGTCGACGAAGTCCGCGTACGCCCCGGGCGCCGCGAGCACGCGCGTCGCCGCCGTACAGTCCTGGCCGGCGTTGAAGTAGCCACCGACGGCGATCGCCTCGGCGGCGGCCGCGATGTCCGCGTCGTCGAACACCACCACCGGCGCCTTGCCGCCGAGCTCGAGGTGGACGCGCTTGACGTCGTCCGAGGCCGAGCGCGCGACCTCCATGCCGGCGCGGACGGAACCCGTGATCGCGACCATCGCCGGAGTCTTGTGCGCGATGAGCGCGCGTCCGGTGTCGCGGTCTCCGCACACGACGTTGAGGACGCCGGGCGGCAGGATGTCGGCCGCGATCTCGGCGAGGAGCGCCGTCGACGCCGGCGTGGTGTCGCTGGGCTTGATGACGATGGTGTTGCCCGCTGCGAGCGCGGGCGCGATCTTCCAGATGCCCATCAGAAGCGGGTAGTTCCAGGGGGTCACCTGCGCGACGACACCGATCGGCTCGCGGCGGATCATCGAGGTGTGGCCGGCCATGTACTCCCCCGCTGCCCGGCCCTCGAGGACCCGCGCCGCGCCGGCGAAGAACGTGAGCGCGTCGTCGACCATCGGCAGCTCCTCGCTGACGGTGAGGCCGCGCGGCTTCCCGGTGTCCTTGACCTCGGCGGCGACGATGTCGTCCGCACGGTCGGCGAGCGCCTGGTTGAGCTTGATGAGCGCTGCCTGCCGCTCGCGCGGGGTCGTGTCGCGCCACCCGTTGTCGAAGGCGTCCTGCGCGGCAGTCATCGCCGCGTCGACGTCGGCCTCGCGCGACATCGGCGCCTGCGCGTAGACCTGTCCGGTCGTCGGGTCGATCACGTCGTACGTGGCGCCGTCGCGCGCCGCCACCTTCTGGCCGTTGACGAAGTTCGCGATGGTTTCGGTCATGCCCTCAATCTGGCACAACTGCTGGAGCCCCACAATGGATCGCACGGCGAGCAGCGCCAAATGATGCGGATTTCGTATCTGTTACGGCCTTCAACCAACGTAAACCTTTGCCCGAATGCCAATCCTGGGCGATACTCGATGTCATGAGCGAACAGTGGGACGACGCGCACCTTCAGCGCGCTGCCAAGGACCACCTCTGGATGCACTTCACGCGCCACAGCACGTACGAGACCTCGGACGTGCCCGTGATCGCGAAGGGGGAGGGCGCATATCTCTTCGACACCGCAGGCAAGCGCTACCTGGACGGACTCGCCGGCCTGTTCGTCGTGCAGGTCGGCCACGGCCGTGAGGAGCTCGCCGAGGCCGCCGCGAAGCAGGCCCGCGAGCTGGCGTTCATGCCCCTGTGGTCGTACGCCCACCCGCCGGCCGTCCAGCTGGCCGAGCGCGTCGCCTCGTACGCGCCGGGCGACCTCAACCGCGTCTTCTTCACCACCGGTGGAGGTGAGGCCGTCGAGAGCGCCTGGAAGCTCGCCAAGCAGTACTTCAAGCTGACCGGCAAGCCCACCAAGCACAAGGTCATCAGCCGCAACATCGCCTACCACGGCACCCCGCAGGGCGCCCTGTCGATCACCGGCATCCCGGACATGAAGGCGCCGTTCGAGCCGCTCGTGCCGAGCACCTTCCGCGTCCCGAACACCAACATCTACCGCGCCCCCGAGCACGGCGACGACCCGGAGGCGTTCGGCCGCTGGGCCGCCGACCGCATCGCCGAGGCGATCGAGTTCGAGGGCCCGGACACCGTCGCGGCGGTGTTCCTCGAGCCGGTGCAGAACGCCGGCGGCTGCTTCCCGCCTCCGCCCGGATACTTCCAGCGGGTCCGTGAGATCTGCGACGAGTACGACGTGCTGCTGGTCTCCGACGAGGTCATCTGTGCCTTCGGCCGGCTCGGCGAGATGTTCGGTGCCGTGCGCTACGGCTACCAGCCGGACATCATCACCTGCGCCAAGGGCCTCACGTCCGGCTACGCGCCGCTCGGCGCCATGATCGCCTCCGACCGCCTGATGGAGCCGTTCCTCAAGGGCCACGAGTCGTTCCTGCACGGCTACACCTTCGGCGGCCACCCGGTCTCGACGGCGGTCGCGATGACGAACCTCGACATCTTCGAGCGCGAGGGCATCAACGAGAACGTCCGAGCGAACCAGGACGGCTTCCGTTCGACGCTCGAGAAGCTGCTCGACCTCGACATCGTCGGCGACGTCCGTGGCGACGGCTACTTCTACGGGATCGAGCTGGTCAAGGACAAGGCGACCAAGGAGACCTTCGACGAGGACGAGTCTGAGCGCCTGCTCCGCGGGTTCCTGTCCAAGGCGCTGTACGACGCGGGCCTCTACTGCCGCGCCGACGACCGTGGCGACCCGGTCGTGCAGCTCGCTCCCCCGCTGATCTGCGACCAGGAGCACTTCGACGAGATGGAGCGGATCCTGCGCTCGGTGATCACCGAGGGCCAGAACCTACTCTGACCCGTACGCCGAAGGCCGCCGTCCCCAGGTACCCCGGGGGCGGCGGCCTCCGTTTGCCACGCTCCCACCGCAAATGCCCGCCATGCACCGGAAGTTTGCGGTGCATGGCGGGCATTTGCGGTGGGAGCGTGGCAAACGGCCCTCGGGTCAGGCGAGACGAGGCGGAGCCCGTCGTACGGCGGTGGCTAGGCGGCTGCCTTGGCCCTGCGGCGCCGCGTGATCTCGCTGCCGAGCACGATCGTCACCGCGATCACGAACATCGCCGTCCCGATCACGTTGACCTGCATCGGGATGCCGCGCTGCGCGACTCCCCACACGTACATCGGGAAGGTCACCGTCTGGCCGGCGTTGAGGTTCGTGATGATGAAGTCGTCGAACGACAACGAGAAGCTCAGCAGAGCCGCACCGAGGATGCCCGGGAAGACCAGCGGGAACGTGACCCGCCAGAACGTCTGGTTCTCTGTGGCATAGAGATCCATCGCCGCCTGCTCGAGGTTGTCGTCGAGCCCGGACAGACGCGCCCGCACCGTGATGATCACGAACGACAGGCAGAAGGTCACGTGCGCGATGAAGATCGTCACGAACCCGAGCTTGCCGCCGAACCCGGCCGACACGAACAGCGCCAGCATGGACGAGCCCAGCACGATCTCGGGCGCCGCCATCGGCAGGATGATCAGCGTGTTGAGGGGTCCGCGACCGGCGAAGCGGTGCCGGACGAGCGCGAACGCCGCCAGCGTGCCGAGGATCGTCGCCACCAGCGTCGCCAGGAGGCCGATCTCCACGCTGCGGACCACCGACGCGCACATGCCCGACGGCTCGCACGGGTTGAGCCAGTTGTGCAGCGTGAACCCGTCGAACTTGTAGACGTTGCGCGACGACGGATCGTTGAAGCTCATCAGCGCCACGATCGCGATCGGCACGAACATGTAGATCAGCACGAGCAGACCCAGCGCGAGCACGAGGTGCTCGCCGATCCAGCGACCGACCTTCTGGAGCGGGCTCATACGAGGTCCTCCGTCCCTGCGCGCCGGATGTAGAGGACGACGCCGATCGTGATGATGATCATCAGTGTCATCGACAGGGCACCCGCGGCGGCGTAGTCGCCCTGGTTGGTGAAGAGGTTCTGGATGACGTTGCCGATCATCCGCTGGTTGGGGCTGCCCAGGAGCTCCGAGTTGATGTAGTCGCCCGCCGCCGGGATGAACGTCAGCAGTGTGCCCGCCACGACACCCGGCATGGACAGCGGCAGGGTCACCTTGAAGAACCCGCGCGCCGGGGACGCGTACAGGTCGCCGGCGGCCTCGATCAGCCGGTGGTCGATCTTGTCGAGGCTCGCGAAGAGCGGCAGGACCATGAACGGCAGGAAGTTGTACGTCAGTCCCATCACGACCGCGAACGAGGTCGCGAGGAGACGTCCGTCGGGGCCGAGGATGCCGACCGCCTGCAGCGTGTTCACGATCCAGCCGTCGTCGGCGAGGATCAGCTTCCACGACAGCGTCCGGATCAGGAAGCTGGTGAAGAACGGCGCGATGACGAGCACCAGCATGAGGTTCTTCCAGCGGCCCGCCTTGAACGCGATCGCGTACGCGAGCACATAGCCGAGCAGCAGGCAGCCGAGTGTGGCGAGCGCGGCGTACCAGAACGAGCGCAGCAGCGGCCGCCAGTAAGCCTGGACGACGTCGACGTAGTTCGCGAAGTGCCACGTCATGTCGTAGCCGGTGAGCGACGAGCCCTCCGGGTCGTACAGGCTCATCGCGATCAGCGAGTAGAAGGGGACGAGGAAGAACAGCGCCAGCCACAGGGCCGACGGCAGCATCAGCCAGTAGCCCGTGAACCGGGCCCTGCGCCGGGTCCGCGCCATCAGTCGTCCCCGTCCTCGACGCCCGCCTTGGCGTCCTGGCTCGCATCGAGGAGGAACGCGTACTCGGGACGCCACGACAGGTCGACGGGAGTGCCGACCGCGAGGATCGGACGACGCCCGGTGTTCTGCTCGAACACCATCAGCTCCTGCCCCCACGGCATGCGTACGAGGTACTGGGTGGAGACGCCGACGAAGCTCACGTCGGTCACCACCCCGCCCTCGAAGCGGTTGCCGGGAGCGTCGATCTCCCCGCCGACCTCGGCGATCATGACCTTCTCCGGGCGTACGCCGACCCAGCCCTTGCCGCCCTCGGAGTGGCAGCGCTCGATCGGGATCGACACCGTGGTGCCCTGCACCGAGACCTTCACGACGTCGCCGTCGGGGCCGAGGATGTCGCCCGCGAGCAGGTTCGACTGCCCGAGGAAGTTCGCGACGAAGGTCGTCGCCGGGTTGTCGTACAGCTCAGACGGGGCGCCCATCTGCTCGATCACGCCGGCGTTCATGACCGCGACCGTGTCGGCCATCGTCATGGCCTCCTCCTGGTCGTGGGTGACGTGGACGAAGGTGAGGCCGACCTCGGTCTGGATGCGCTTGAGCTCGATCTGCATCCCGCGGCGCAGCTTGAGGTCGAGCGCGCCGAGGGGCTCGTCGAGCAGCAGCACCTCGGGGTTGTTGATCAGGGCACGCGCCAGCGCGACGCGCTGCTGCTGGCCGCCGGACAGCTGGTAGGGCTTCTTGCTCCCCTGGCTCTCGAGCTCCACGAGCGCGAGCATCTCGGCGACCGCCTTCTTGGTCTCCTTCACCCCACGCCGCTTGAGCCCGAACGCGACGTTCTCGGAGATGTCGAGGTGCGGGAACAGCGCGTAGTTCTGGAACACCGTGTTGACCGGCCGCTTGTACGGCTTGTCGTAGGTGATCTCGCGGTCGCCCAGCGAGATCGTGCCTGCGGTCGGCGTGTCGAGCCCGGCGACCATCCGCAGGGTCGTGGTCTTGCCGCACCCGGACGGGCCCAGCAGGGCGAAGAACGAGCCCTGTGGGACGACCAGGTCGAGCGACCTGACCGCCGTGAACGCGCCGTACGACTTGGTGACCGCGCGCAGCTCCAGGTCCCGCCCGGCGCTCGTCGGGTCCTGCGTGGTCGAGTCGTGGTCAGCCACCAGTGACATCGGCAAAATCTCCTTCGTACTCACGCATCTGGAACTCCTCGAGTGCCATGAACGAGTTGGTCTTGGCGAGGGTCTCGTCGTCGGGGAAGATCAGCGGGTCCGCGGCGAGCTCGGGGTCGATCTTCTCCATCTCCGCCTGGGCCCCCTGGACCGGGCAGATGTAGTTGACGTACGCGGCGAGCTTCGCGGCGACGTCCGGCCGGAAGTAGTAGTCGATCCACTTCTCGGCGTTCGCGTGGTGCTCCGCCTGGTTCGGGATCAGCATGTTGTCGGCCCAGATCATGAGCCCCTCCTCGGGGACCACGAACTCGATGTTCGGATCGCCTGCCGCCAGCACGTCGCCGGACCACGCCTCGCAGGCCAGGATGTTGCCCGCCGCCAGGTCCTGCACGTACTCGTTGCCGGTGAACGCGCGGATCTGCCCCGCGTCGGAGGACTTGCGGAGGTCGTCCATCGCGACACCCCACTGGTCGTCGGTGAAGTCGGCGGGGTCGGCTCCGTTCTTCAGGAGCATGAAGCCCATGGTGTCGCGCATCTCGGTGAGCAGAGTGACGCGGCCCTTGAGGTCGGAGCGGTTCAGGAGCTCGTCGAACGAGCGGACCTCCTTGACCTTCGCCTTGTTGTACGCGATGCCGGTGAGGCCGGCCTGCCACGGAGCGGAGTAGCCGCGCTCCGGGTCCCACGACAGGTCACGCAGCGACGAGATCAGGTTGTTGTGGAGGTTCGGGACGTTGGCCGGGTCGAGCGGCTGGATCCAGCCCATCTGGATCATCCGCGCCGCGGCCCAGTCGGTGAGCATGAACATGTCACGGTTGACCGGCTCGCATGCTCCGAGCTGGTTCACGACCTTCGCGAAGAACTCGTTGTTGTCGTTGACGTCAGCGGTGTAGCTGACCGTGATGCCGGTCTCCTTCTCGAACTCGGCCATCGTCGTGACGTAGCCGTCCTCGGGCTGGTCGATGTACTCGGGCCAGTTGGAGACGATCAGCCGACCGTCGGAGCTGCGGTCCGTCGCAGCGCACGCCGCAGGATCCTGTCGCCGGTCGGGCGTGCCGAAGAGCGGCAGCACAGCGGCACTGCCCAGGAGGAAGGCCGCTCCTCCCGCACCTCGGAGCAGCGTCCGGCGACTCATCTGCCTCACCACGATTGCCTCAACACCGTGTCCGACCTCTTTTCGTCCGGGGTGCCGCACGGCACCGGCGCGCCGCAAGACCTGGCTGGGATCGTCACACGCGAAACTACTCCCTGACAAGGGATTCCGTGGGATGTTTACGGCCCTGCAACGAATTCAAAGGGTTTCGCTCCGCAACTGCGCACGAAACCGCTTCGGATGAGACATTTGGGGATCCATTCGGCAGGTGCACCCCCGGTCGGGCAGGATGAGCGCATGACCGAGCGCAAGGGCACCAACGGCGTCACTCTCGACGACGTGTCGCGGAGCATCATCGCGGAGCTGCAGGTCAACGGCCGTCGGTCGTACGCGGCGATCGGCAAGACGGTCGGCCTGTCCGAGGCTGCGGTGCGCCAACGCGTCCAGAAGCTCACGGACGCCGGCGTCATCCAGATCGTCGCCGTGACCGATCCGCTCGAGCTCGGGTTCGCCCGCCAGGCGATGATCGGCATCAGCGTCAACGGCGACATCGTCGCGGTCGCCGAGAAGCTCGCGGGGATCCCCGAGATCGACTACCTCGTCATCACGACCGGCCGCTTCGACATGCTGGCGGAGATCGTCTGCGAGAGCGACGACGACCTGCTCGAGCTCATCACCAGCAAGATCCGCTCGATCCCCGAGGTGACGACGACGGAGACGTTCGTCTACCTCCGGCTGCGCAAGCAGACCTACGCCTGGGGCGTGTAGCCCGCGTCAGTCGCGCAGGACGACGCTGCGCCCGGTCTGCAAGCCGGTGAGGAGGTCGCCGACGAGCGCGGCCGTCCAGGTCGCGGCCAGCGGCACCTCAACCGGCCCGTCGGGCACACCGGCGCCCGCATCGGCGGCCAGCTCCGCGTGGGTGTGCACGGCGTACGCGTCCTCGGCGGGCGTCGTGACGAGCGGGGCCCCGGCATCAACGGGTACGACGGTTGCAGGATCGGTCGCTCCGGCCTTGAGCGCCGGCTCCCAGGCGACGTCACGAGTCTCGTCGATCGCCCACTCCCCCGCCCGCACGACGACGACCGCGCGGGGCGGTACGGGGTCGAGGGTCTCGAGCGCGGCGACCACGTCCGCCATCTGCGGGCCGTCGGCAACGACCAGGCCCGCGTCGCTGCGGCGTACGACGTCGGCGACCTCACCGCCGATCCACACCGTGGCGCCGATCCGCGCGGCAGCGAGCACGGCCACGGCGGTCTCCACCGAGACTGCTGCCGGCACCGCGACGGCGTGGCCCACCCGGACGCCCAGCGCACCCAGCAGCCCGCCGAACGCCGCCACCCGCTCGAGCAGCACCGCGTACGACAGGTCGTCCGCGGCGGCCCGGAGCGCCGGCTCGTCGGCACGTCCGGCGACGACCTGGCGGTCGAGGGCGTCGTACGCGAGGTTCAACCGCCCGGGTGTGTCCTCGCCGGGCCGGGTGAACCAGGTCGGACCGCTCATCGGTCGGCTCCGTTCGAGGGACGGCCGGGGGCCGCAGCTGCGGGCATGGCGCACTGCGGGGTGCCGCCCGGGAGCTGGTGGCGGTGCGCGGCCACCCACCGGTACACCGGCCAGGCCGCCGCGGTCACCAGCCGCGTCCCGAGGACGGCGCCGACCACCGGCCACGGGGTCCGAGCCGTACGGAGGTAGTCGGCGATCGCCGCCGGCCCGGCGCTGCGCCGATCACCGTCGACCCACCGGAGCACGGCGCTGCACTCGTCCGCGGTCAGACCGAGCGCATCGAGATCGGCGTGCTGCCACGCCACGACGTCGGCACGACGCGACGGGGCCCAACGCTGCGCCCATCGCGCCGCGCTCGAGCAGAACGCGCAGTCGCCGTCGAAGACCAGCACCGGAGCCATCAACGCCCCCGGAACACCGGAGCACGCTTCTCCGCGCGTGCGGTCGCGGCCTCGCGCACGTCGTCGCTGCTCCAGCACGCGTCGAAGCCCTTCGCGATCCTGGCGTCGGCGGCGGCGTCGGACGGGTCGGAGTTGAGGACGAGCTTGTTGAACGCCAGGGTGAGCGGCGCGAACGTGGCGATCTCGTGCGCCCACGCGACCGCCGCATCCCGGTCGCCGAGCCGGTCGGCGAGCCCACGGGCGTACGCGGTGTCGGCGTCGATCAGGTCGCCACCGAGCATCAGGGCCTTCGCGGTCCCGGCACCGGCCACGGCAGCGAGCGTCCGGATGGTCCAGGCGTCAACGGCCATGCCGTTGCGGACGGTCGGGACGCCGAACCGAGCCGTGGGTGCAGCGACGCGGAGGTCGCAGGCGAGGGCCAGCTGGGTGCCGGCGCCGATCGCAGGGCCGTTGACAGCGGCGATGATCGGGATCTCGGCCGCGGTCAGGGTCTGCAGCATCCCGTACAGCGCCTCGATGAAGGCGTCGCCGTACACGCCGGTCAGGTCCGCTCCCGCACAGAAGCTCGTGCCCTCGCCCGTCACCACCAGCGCGCGGGTCCCGTCGGACCCCGCCGCGACGACCGCCTCGCGCAGCGCCGTACAGGTGTCGAGGTCGAGAGCATTGCGACGCTCCGGGCGTCGCAGCTCCACGGTGGTCACGTCGCCGTCACGGGTCACGTCGATCACGGATGCTCCTGTCCGTCGAAGGAAGGTGAGCGGAGGGGACGTCCGTCGAGAGGTCGGTCGCCGCGCTCCTGGCAGATCCGGTCCAGGATGGCAGCCACCCCGTCCTCGTCGTTCGTCGGCACCACCTCGTGCACGCTCGCCAGCACCTCGGTGTGAGCGTTGGCCACCGCGAACGAACGGCCGGCCCAGCGCAGCATCGGGAGGTCGTTCGGCATGTCGCCGACCGCCCACACCGCCTCCTGGGCGAAGCCGTGCTGCGCCGACCACCGCGCGAGGCCCGAGGCCTTGGTGACGCCGCGCGCCGTGATCTCCGCGAGCCCGACCGCACCCGAGAAGCCCAGCTCGGCGCGACCCTCGAGCGCCGCGGCCACGCGCTGGTGGAAGACCTCCGGGTCGTGGCCGTCGAGCTTCGCGAGCAGCTTGCCGGCGGGTCGACCCGCGATCTGGGCCCAGTCGTCGAGGTCGTCGGCCGTGGGACTCTCGCGGACGTAGGCGAACCGCTCCTCGCGCCGCATCCCGTCCGCCCGCTCGACCGCGAACGCGATGCCCGGGATCGCCGCCCGCAGCACCTCGCCGAGCTCGAGCAGCACATCGGGCGACATCGTCCCCACCTCGGTGACCGTGCGGCTGGCCACGTGGTACACGAAGGCGCCGTTCGCGCTGAGCGCCACTCCCCCGGTCGCGTCGCCTACGGCATCGGCGAGGTCGTCGAGCCAGCGCGGCGGACGAGCCGTCACGAACACCGTCGGCACGCCGGCCGCCTCGGCGGACGCGATCGCCTCCCGGGTCCGGGCGGACAGGGTGCCGTCCGTCCGCAGGAGCGTCCCGTCGAGATCGGTGGCGAGCAGTGCCGCACCCGGTGCTGCGACGGGCAGTTCAGGCATCGGCCGCCGCGAGCTGGCCGCACGCGCCGTCGATCTCCTGACCACGGGTGTCGCGCACCGTCGTCGGGATGCCCTTGGCCTCGAGCCGCCGGACGAACTCGCGCTCGTCCGCCGGGTCCGAGGCGGTCCAGATCGAGCCTGGCGTCGGGTTGAGCGGGATCAGGTTCACGTGGACCCAGCCCCAGTCGCCGTACGACCGGAGCAGGTCACCGAGCATGTCGGCGCGCCACGCCTGGTCGTTGATGTCCTTGATCATCGCGTACTCGATGGAGACGCGGCGCTTGGTCGTACGGGCGTACTCCCATGCGGCCTCGACAGCCTCCTCGACCTTGAACCGCGTGTTGATCGGCACGAGGTCGTCGCGCAGCTCGTCGTCCGGAGCGTGCAGCGAGAGAGCCAGCGTGACGGGGATGCCCTCGCCCGTCAGCTGCTTGATCCGGGGGACGAGGCCGACCGTGCTGACCGTGATGTTGCGGGCGGACATCCCGAGGCCCTCGGGTCCGTCGTCGACCATCCGGCGTACGGCGCCGATGACGGCGTTGTAGTTGGCCATCGGCTCGCCCATGCCCATGAAGACGACGTTCGACAGCCGGCCGGGTCCGCCGGGGATCTCGCCCCGCGCCATCGCCCGGGCCCCGTCGACGACCTGCTCGATGATCTCGCCGGTCGACATGTTGCGCTGCAGGCCGCCTTGCCCTGTTGCGCAGAACGGGCACGCCATGCCACAGCCGGCCTGGCTCGAGACACAGATCGTCGCGCGGTCCGGGTAGCGCATGAGCACCGACTCGACGAGCGCGCCGTCGAACAGCTTCCACAGCGTCTTGCGGGTCGTCCCCCGGTCGGCCGTCTGCGTCTTGACCGGCGTGATCAGGTGCGGCATCAGGCCCTCGACGAGCTGGTCGCGGATGCCTGCGGGCAGATCCGTCATCTCCGCGGGGTCGGACACCAGCCGCGTGAAGTAGTGCGTCGAGAGCTGCTTCGCACGGTAGCCGGGGAGGCCGATCGCCTCGACCGCCTCCTTGCGGGCAGCGAGGTCGAGGTCGGCCAGGTGGCGCGGCGGCTTGCCCCGCCCCTTGGGCTGTTCGAAGACGAGCGGGAGCGGGTTCGGATTCACGTGCGACATGTCAGGACCATCCTCCCATCCCACGCCAACCGCCGCCGCGCGGTGCGCGTCAGGACACCGGCACGAGGAAGTGCAGGACGATCCAGCAGACCGGGGCAACCGCGAGCAGCGAGTCGAGTCGGTCCATCAGGCCACCGTGGCCCGGCAGAAGGTCGCTCATGTCCTTGATGCCGACGTCGCGCTTGATCATCGACTCGGACAGGTCGCCCAGGGTCGCCATCGCCACCGCGACCAGGCCGAGGACGACGCCAACCCACCACCGGCCGTCCAGCAGGAAGGTCACCAGCAGCACGCCCGCGAGCACGCAGCCGACCACCGATCCGCCGAACCCCTCCCACGACTTCTTGGGACTGATGGTGGGCGCCATCGGGTGCTTGCCCAGCTTGTAGCCAGCGGCGTACCCGAAGATGTCGGAGGCGATCGTGACCACGATGAACGTGACGATCCGCTTCGCGCCGTCGCCCTCGGCCGCCATCAGCACGACGAACGAGCCGAGCACCGGAACGTAGGCGAAGACGAAGACCGCCGCAGACGCATCGCGTACGAAGCCGTCCGCGCCGCGGGGCATCCGGTAGACGAAGATGCCGAGCACGGTGAGAGCCGTGCCGATCGCGATCGCCTCGGTGCCACCGAAGTAGACCGTGGCGAGCGTCGCCAACCCACCCGCCATCAGCGGCGGCAGCGGGATCGCGATGCCGGCCTTCGCGAGTGCGCCGGTCAGCTCCCAGATCGCGACGCCGGCCGCCGCGAGGACGACCACGACGAACAGGGCCTTGACGAAGAACAACGAGACGACGACGGCGGCGCCGAGGCCGACTCCGACGGCGATGGCGGCCGGAAGGTTGCGACCGCCGCGCTGCCGGGGCGCTGCGGGGACATCAGGAGCGCTCATCAGACCTCGAGCAGCTCCTGCTCCTTGTTCTTGACGAGCTCGTCGATGTGGTCGACGTGCTTCTTGGTGAGGCCGTCGAGGCGCTTCTCGGCACCGGTCACGTCGTCCTTGCTGACCTCGCCGTCCTTCTCGGCCTTGTCCATCGCCTGCTTCGCGGTGCGACGGATGTTGCGGACCGCGACGCGGCCCTCCTCGGCCTTGGACTTGGCGAGCTTGATGTACTCCTTGCGGCGCTCCTCGGTGAGCTGCGGCAGGACGAGACGCAGGACCTTGCCGTCATCGGTCGGGTTGACACCGAGGTCGGAGTCGCGGATCGCCTTCTCGATGGCGCTCTTGGCACCAAGGTCGTACGGGCTCACGATGACGACCCGCGGCTCGGGGATCTGGAACCCGGCGAGCTGCTGGATCGGGGTCGGCGTGCCGTAGTAGTCGGCCGTGATCTTCGCGAACATCGCGGGGTGCGCGCGCCCGGTGCGGATCGCGGCGAACTCCTCGCGCGCGTGCTCGACGGCCTTCTCCATCTTGGAGTCTGCGTCGCGCAGGGTCTCGTCAATCACTGGCCTGCTCCTTCGTCTGCGGTCTCTGGTCGGTCAGTCTGCGTAGACCAGCGTGCCGATCTTCTCACCTCTCAGGACCGAGGAGATGTTGCCCTCTCCCTCGATCCCGAAGACGCGCATCGGCAGCCTGTTCTCCATCAGCAGCGCGAACGCCGTCGCGTCGGCGACGCGCAGCCCACGCTGCAAGGCCTCGGCGTAGGAGATGGAGTCGATCTTGGTGGCGCTTGAATCCTTGTTCGGGTCGGCGGTGTACACGCCGTCGACCCCGTTCTTGCCCATCAGGACCTCGTCCGCACGGACCTCCAGCGCGCGCTGCGCGGAGACCGTGTCGGTCGAGAAGTACGGCATGCCTGCGCCTGCACCGAAGATCACGACGCGCCCCTTCTCGAGGTGGCGGATCGCGCGCCGCGGGATGTACGGCTCGGCGACCTGCCCCATCGTGATGGCGGTCTGCACACGGGTGTCGATCTCCTGCTTCTCCAGGAAGTCCTGGAGAGCGAGGCAGTTCATGACGATGCCGAGCATCCCCATGTAGTCAGCGCGTGCACGGTCCATGCCGCGCTGCTGGAGCTCGGCTCCGCGGAAGAAGTTGCCGCCACCGATGACGATGGCGATCTCCACGCCGGCGGCGACGCCCTCGGCGATCTGCCGGGCGATCGTGTTGACGACGTCCGGGTCGACGCCGAGGCTGCCGCCGCCGAACGCCTCGCCGGACAGCTTGAGGAGCACACGGCGACGCTCTTCGGCCGGCTCCGATCCCGCCCCGGACGCCGAGCTTGCCCTGAACACGGCGAAGGCCGGCGGGTCGACTGTCTTGTTCTGGTCCACCACACCGGCCTCCGTATCGCGCGTCGTCGTCAGGCTAGTCCCACTGTCGAGCGGCCTCACAGCCGAGGCTGTCAGCCGCCGATCTCGATGTGAGCGAAGCGGGTGACCGTGAGGCCGGCCTCGTCGAGGACCTGCTTCACGGACTTCTTCTGCTCGGTGACCGAGGGCTGGTCGAGCAGGACGAAGTCCTTGTAGAACGCGTTGACCTTGCCCTCGACGATCTTGCTGATCGCCTGCTCGGGCTTGCCCTCCTCGCGGGCAGCGGCCTCGGCGATCTCGCGCTCCTTGGCCACGACGTCGGCCGGGACCTCGTCGCGGGTCAGGTAGCGGGGGCGCATCGCGGCAACCTGCATGGCCACGCTGCGTGCGATCTCCTCCTCGCCGTCGCCCTCGAACTCGATGAGGACGCCGACGGCCGGCGGAAGGTCGCTCGCACGACGGTGCAGGTAGGTCGCGACACGACCCTTGCCCTCGAGGACCTGGACGCGGCCGAGCTCGAGCTTCTCGCCGATGATCGCGGCGAGCGCCGAGATCTTCTCGGCGACCGTCTTGCCGTCACCAGCGTCGGTCGCGGCGAACTCCTCGGCCGAGGCCGGGTTGGTCCGGTCGGCGAGGGCTGCGAACTCCTCGGCCATCGCGACGAACTGCTCGTTCTTCGCGACGAAGTCGGTCTCGGCGTTCAGCTCGACGATCGCGTTGCCCGACGCGGCGACGAGGCCGGCGGTGGCCTGACGCTCGGCGCCACGCTTGTCGGCCTTGGCCTGGCCGTGGACCCGGAGGATCTCCACGGCCTTGTCGAAGTCGCCGTCGGCCTCGGTGAGGGCCTTCTTGGCGTCCATCATGCCCGCGCCGGTCGCGTCGCGGAGCTTCTTCACCTCTGCTGCAGAGATTGCCATCTGTATCTCTCTCGTCGTTCGTCCGTGGCCGGTGGATCGGCCGTTGGTGCTAGCCGCCGGGCCGGCCCCACGTGGGGCCGACCCGGCTGGCCGAAGTGGTGGGACAGACCCGCCGGGGTCGATCAGGCGTCGGCGGGCTTCTCTTCGGTCGAGCCCGTCTCGGCGAGGTTCTCCTCGGCAGCGGCGGTCTCCTCGGCAACCTCGGCGACCGTGTCGTCGGCGCTGGCCGACGACTGGACCTCGGCCTCGGCGGCCTCGGTCGTGGCGGCGTCGGTGCCCTCGGCGAGCTCGCGCTCCCACTCGGCGAGCGGCTCGCCGGCGGCGACGGTGCCCTCGGCCTCGGCGGCCTCGGTCTCCTTGCCGGCGCCGCGCGAGATCAGGCCCTCGCCCACCGCGTCAGCGACGACGCGGGTGAGGAGCGTGACCGAGCGGATCGCGTCGTCGTTGCCCGGGATCGGGTAGTCGACGTCGTCGGGGTCGCAGTTGGTGTCGAGGATCGCGACGACCGGGATGCCCAGCTTCTTGGCCTCGTCGACCGCCAGGTGCTCCTTCTTGGTGTCGATGACCCAGAGCGCCGACGGCGTACGGGTCATGTCGCGGATGCCACCCAGGGTGCGGTCGAGCTTGTCGTGCTCGCGCTTGAGCTGCAGGAGCTCCTTCTTGGTGCGGCCGGAGCCGGCGACGTCGTCGAAGTCGACCTCGTCGAGCTCCTTGAGGCGCTTGATCCGCTCGTGGACGGTCGAGAAGTTGGTGAGCATGCCGCCCAGCCAGCGGTGGTTCACGTACGGCATGCCGACGCGGGTCGCCTGCTCGGTGATGGCCTCCTGCGCCTGGCGCTTCGTGCCGACGAAGAGGATCGTGCCGCCACGGGCGACGGTCGTCTTGACGAAGTCGTACGCGCGGTCGATGTAGGCCAGCGACTGCTGCAGGTCGATGATGTAGATGCCGTTGCGCTCGGTGAGGATGAAGCGCTTCATCTTGGGGTTCCAGCGGCGGGTCTGGTGCCCGAAGTGGACACCGCTCTCGAGCAGCTGGCGCATGGACACGACGGCCATGGCGTTCCTCTTTCTTCATGGGCGCACGGGTGCGCCCGATCCTGGTTGACGTGCCGGCGGCGCCGACACCCTGGCGCCCGTGCGCGGACCGCCTCGCCGTACGGAGAGGACCAGGGCCGCGCATCCCAGCGGTGCTGGGCGAAGAGCGCGCGAAGTCACCCGTCACGCCGTTGGACCCGGTGATCGGACCAGAGGACGGTCGAGGTGCTCCACCAAGTCTAGGCCACGCCTCCCAGCGGGGGGAAATCGCACCCCGGTGCAACCGGAGGCGTCCCGTCGGTCCCAGGCAGGTGGCCGGCGGCCGCCGGTCAGCGACGGTACGCGAAGACCTGGCTGACCCAGACCGTTCCCCTGCCGTCGGCGCGGACTCCGACACCGATCCGGCGGTAGCGGGGCTCGAGGATGTTCGCACGGTGTCCCGGCGAGTCCATCCAGGCCCGCACGACCCACAGCGGCCAGCGGTAGCCGTACGCGATGTTCTCGCCCACCTTCCAGCCGCCGCACCTGCTGAGCACGGGCGTCAGGTCCTGGTGGGTGAGGCGCCCCGAGCGCGCGATCCGGTTGGCCGAACGCTGCGCGTACCGGTCGAGGCAGGTGCTGCGACTCAACGCCCGCAGGTGGTGCGCACGCCGTACGCGGTTGGTGTGCCGGACGACCCGTCGCTCGTAACGACGTGGCCCGGGCGGGACGGAGGCGGCCTTCGTCGCCGCGGACGTGGTCGTCGCGACCGTGGATGCCGGCGGCGCCGCTCGGGTCGTGGTCGCGGAGCTGCTCGGGGCCGCGGGAGCCACGAGCGTGGCCGCAGCCATCACCAGGGCAGGAACGATCACTCGCATCGGGTTCTCCCACTCCCCCGGAGCGCCCGCCTGAGTTCGTCCACAGGCCAACGCTCGACGTGTTTGTCCCCAGTTGGTCAACTTGTCCCTACGCTAGTCCTGCTGGGCGCGATTGCATCCTCACGTGAGTTCACTGCCTCTCGTCGCGCTGCTGATCGCGACGCTGTCCCTGAGCGGCCCCGTCCCCGACGACCAGCGCTGGTGGTGGCCGCTCGACCCGCGACCAGCCGTCGTCCGGCCCTTCGAAGCGCCGCCCAACCCGTACGCCGCCGGTCACCGCGGGATCGACCTCGACGCGCCTGCCGGCGCCGTGGTGCGCGTGGTGGACGACGGCGTCGTCGCCTTCGCCGGCCGCGTTGCGGGTGTCGAGATCGTAAGCGTCGACCACGGCTCGGTGCGCTCCACGTACCAGCCGGTCGCGGCTGACGTGGTGGCCGGCACGCGCGTCGCGGCCGGCGACGTGCTCGGCCGGCTCCTGCTCGCCGGCGGGCACTGCCTGCCGCGGGCGTGCCTCCACCTCGGCCGACGCCACGGCACCGCGTACGCCGACCCCGTCGAGCTGCTCGACCGGGCAGCAGCCGTGCGACTCGTGACCCCGTACGGTCCGCCGCCCGCGCCGCCGCAGACCATCGAGCCGGTCGGGCCCGACGGCTTCGTGGTGCCGGTCGACGCTCCGATCAGCTCACCGTTCGGGATGCGGATCCACCCGATCACCGGCGAGCTGCGTCTCCACGACGGCACCGACCTTGCCGCCGCGTGCGGGACTCCCGTCGGCTCGGCAGCGGCGGGCCGCGTGGTCGCCGTGACGTACGTCCCCGCGTACGGCAACCGCGTGGTCGTGGAGCACGGTGGCGGCCTCGTGACCAGCTACAACCACCTCGCCGCCGCCTCAGTCCCGACGGGCGCCGTCGTCGGTGCCGGATCCGTGGTCGGGACGGTCGGGTCGACCGGCCTCTCGACCGGCTGCCACCTCCACTGGATGGCACTGGAGCACGGGCGTCCGATCGACCCGATGCTGATGCTGTGAGGGGCAGGCTCCAGAGACGACGGGACCCGCCGAGGTGATCCTCGGCGGGTCCCGGCTCGGTCTACGGGCGTCAGCCCAGCGTCGCGAGCGCGTCGTTCAGCGTCTTGGAGGGACGCATGACCTGCGAGGCCAGCGCGTCGTCGGGGCGGTAGTAGCCCCCGATCTCCGCGGGCGAGCCCTGCACGCCGATGAGCTCGGCGGTGATCGTCTCGGCGTTGTCCGACAGCGTCTCCGCCAGCGGAGCGAACGCCGCCGCGAGCTCGGCGTCGTCGGTCTGGCTTGCCAGCTCCTGCGCCCAGTAGAGCGCGAGGAAGAAGTGGCTGCCGCGGTTGTCGATCCCGCCGACCCGACGGCTGGGCGACTTGTTCTCGTTGAGGAACGTGCCCGTCGCCCGGTCGAGGGTGTCAGCGAGGACCTGGGCCTTCGCGTTGCCCGTGACCTGCGCGAGGTGCTCGAAGCTGACCGCCAGGGCGAGGAACTCGCCGAGGCTGTCCCAGCGGAGGTAGTTCTCCTTCACGAGCTGCTGCACGTGCTTCGGCGCGGAGCCGCCGGCGCCGGTCTCGAACAGGCCGCCGCCGTTGATCAGCGGGACCACCGACAGCATCTTGGCGCTGGTGCCGAGCTCGAGGATCGGGAAGAGGTCCGTCAGGTAGTCGCGGAGCACGTTGCCGGTCACCGAGATCGTGTCCTCGCCCTTGCGGATGCGCTCGAGAGAGAAGGCCGTCGCCTCGACCGGAGACATGATCTCGATCTGGAGACCGTCGGTGTCGTGCTCGGGCAGGTAGGCCTGGACCTTGGCGATCAGGTTGCGGTCGTGCGCGCGCGCCTCGTCGAGCCAGAACACGGCCGGCGAGCCCGTCGCACGGGCACGCGTGACGGCCAGCTTGACCCAGTCGCGGATCGGGACGTCCTTGGTCTGGCACATGCGCCAGATGTCGCCCTGCGACACGACGTGCTCGAAGACCACGGCGCCGTCGTTGTCGACGACGCGGACGGTGCCCGCCGACGCGATCTCGAACGTCTTGTCGTGGCTGCCGTACTCCTCGGCGGCCTGCGCCATGAGCCCGACGTTCGGGACGGAGCCCATCGTCGTCGGGTCGTACGCGCCGTGGGCGCGGCAGTCGTCGATGACGACCTGGTAGATGCCCGCGTAGCTGCTGTCCGGGATGACGGCCAGCGTGTCGGCCTCGACACCGTCCGGCCCCCACATGTGGCCGGAGGTGCGGATCATGGCCGGCATCGACGCGTCGACGATGACGTCGCTCGGCACGTGCAGGTTGGTGATGCCGCGGTCGGAGTCGACCATCGCGAGCGCCGGGCCGTCGGCGATGCCCTCGTTGATCGCCGCAGCGACCGCGTCACGGACGTCGGCCGGGAGCGCGTCGAGACCGCCGACGATGCTGCCGAGGCCGTTGTTCGGGCTGAGGCCCGCAGCGGCGAGCGCCTCGCCGTGCTCGGCGAACAGCTGCGGGAAGAAGGCCTGGACGACGTGACCGAAGATGATCGGGTCGGAGACCTTCATCATCGTGGCCTTCAGGTGGACCGAGAACAGGACACCCTCGGCCTTGGCGCGCGCGATCTGCTCGGTGAGGAAGTCGCGCAGCGCGGCGACGTTCATCGCGGTCGCGTCGACGACCTCGCCGGCGAGCACCGGCACCTCGTCGCGCAGGACGGTGGTCGTCCCGTCGGCGGCGACGTGCTCGATGCGCAGGGCGCCGTCCTTGGCGATCACGGCGGACTTCTCGCTGGAGCGGAAGTCGTCGGCATCCATGTGAGCGACGTTGGTCTTCGAGTCGGCCGACCACGCGCCCATCGAGTGCGGGTGCTTGCGGGCGTAGCTCTTCACCGACGCCGGCGCGCGGCGGTCGGAGTTGCCCTCGCGCAGGACCGGGTTCACGGCGCTGCCCTTGACCTTGTCGTAGCGGGCGCGGACGTCGCGCTCGTCGTCGGTCGACGGGTCGTCCGGGTAGTCGGGGATCGCGAAGCCCTGGGCCTGAAGCTCCTTGATCGCCGCCTTGAGCTGCGGGACGGACGCACTGATGTTCGGCAGCTTGATGATGTTGGCCTCAGGCTGCTTCGCGAGCTCGCCGAGCTCAGCCAGCGCGTCTCCGACCTGCTGATCGGACGACAGCCGGTCCGGGAACTGCGCCAGGATGCGGCCCGCGAGCGAGATGTCCCGGCTCTCCACGGTCACACCGGCGGTGCCGGCGTACGCGGAGATGATCGGGAGGAACGAGTACGTCGCGAGCAGCGGCGCCTCGTCCGTAAGCGTGTAGATGACCTTCGAGTCCAACTCCGAGGCTCCGTTCCTGCGTTCGACCATCCCGCTTCCCAGGATGGTTCGGCGTGCTGGGGGTCATGTCCTTCAGCCGTGCGACGGCACGGGAGGGGACGCGCCACGCGGTGGCGGTCCGCGCTGAGGTCAGGCGCTCCGTAGACAGAGCCTACTTCGTCGCGCCGGTCGGACCCGACGCGGGACGAGCCTGCGCGGTCGCTAGGCGCGCGGGTGGGCCTGCGCGTAGGCGCTGCGGAGGCGCTCGGAGCTGACGTGGGTGTAGAGCTGGGTCGTTGCCAGCGACGCGTGGCCGAGCAGCTCCTGGACGCTGCGGAGATCGGCACCGCCCTCGAGCAGGTGGGTCGCAGCGGTGTGCCGGAGGCCGTGGGGTCCGAGGTCGGGCGCGCCATCGACCTCCCCGAGTCGGGAGTGCACCATCCGGCGCACCGTGCGTGGGTCGACGCGCCCGCCGCGCTGCCCCAGGAACAGGGCTGGCCCGCTCACCTGGACGACCAGGGCGCGGCGGCTTGCGACCCACCGGTCGAGCGCCTCGGCGGCGGGCCGCCCGAACGGGACGCTGCGCTCCTTGTCGCCCTTGCCCACGACCCGGACGACGTTGCGCACCCGGTCGACGTCGTCGACGTCGAGGCCGCACAGCTCGCCGACGCGGATGCCGGTCGCGTACAGGAGCTCGAGGATCGCCACGTCGCGCACCGCGACGACGGCGGCTGTCGAGTCGTCTCCGGAGTCGGCGGCGGTCGCGAACGACAGCGCGGCGTCGAGGAGGGTGCGGACCTCATCCTGGCGGAGCACGCCCGGGAGCTCCCGGTGGCGACGAGGATTGGCGAGCATCGCACCGGGGTCCTGGTCCGCCCGCTTGGTCCGGACGAGCCACGCGGTGAAGCGGCGCACCGCGGCGGCCCGGCGAGCGAGCGTGCTGCGAGCCCTCCCCCGGACCTGCTGACCGGCGAGGAAGCTGCGCAGGACTCTGAGCTCGAGCTGCGCGGGATCTGCCACTCCGAGCGCCTCGGCATGCGTGGCGAGAAGGTCGAGATCGCCCGCGTACGCACGAACGGTGTGCTCGCTCAGGCCGCGCTCGGACCGCAGGTGCCTCGCGTAGGCGTCGAGCGCGTCAGCCCACGCGACGCTGTGCTCGGGGGATGCCATGCCCCCGAGTCTGACGAGGGATCGTCGCGCCATCAACGGGGCTCGCCGTCCGTGCCCCGAGCGCCCCCGCCGTCGGCACGCGCGGACAGGTCCGCGCGGCGGAGGAGGTGCCAGCCCTGAGCCGACGCTCGTACGAAGCCCTCGGCCTCCAGGTCCACCAGCGCCGCCTCCACGTCGTCGGATCGCAGACCGCAGTGCCAGATGATCTCGGCGGTTGTCCGCGGCCCGGCTGCCGGCAGGACCTCGATGACCGCCCGCGACGACGGTGGCAGCGCGTCCCAGGCGGTCGCCGGGGCCGGCGGCGGCGTCGCGTCGCGCTCTCCGAGGTCGTCCACGTCCTCGAGGACCTCGGCACCGTTCGTGACGAGGACGGCGCGCCCTTGCCGGATCGCCTGATGGACCCCGACCGCTGACTGGTTGGTCACCGGTCCTGGCACGGCCATCGTGAGCCGACCGAGCTCGTTCGCCCAGCCCAGGGTGTTGAGCGCTCCGCTGCGCCGGGCCGCCTCCACCACGACTGTGCCCTGCGCGAGAGCCGCGATCACCCGGTTGCGGGTGAGGAAGCGTCCGCGGGTGGGGGTCGACCCGGGTGGGTGCTCGCTGACGACGAGGCCTGTCTCGGCAATGCTGTGCAGAAGCCCGGCGTGAGCGCGCGGATAGTCGACATCGACACCGCACGCGAGCACGGCGACGGTCGTCCCGGCGAGTGCGAGCGCGCCCCGGTGCGCGGCCGCGTCGATGCCGAACGCGGCTCCGCTGACGACAGTGGCGCCGCCGTCGACGAGGTCTGCGGCGAGGTCTCCTGCGACGTCGCACCCGTAGGTGGTGGCGTCACGGGCTCCGACCACGGCAACCGATCTCGCGGTCCGAGCGTCGAGCTGACCCTTGCCGCGGACCCAGAGGCCCAGCGGTCGACCCGCGACACCGGCGACCGTGCCGACCAGATCGAGGTCGTCGAGCGGGGCCGGCCAAGCGGCGTCACCTGGACACACCCAGCGCGCGCCGCACGCGTGGGCCGCAGAGACCGCGGCCTGCAGGCGAGCGTCGACGCCGGCAGCCCGGGCGCGCCACCCCTCCGGCACGTCGGGCTCGCCGTCGATCACCGCGCGCACCAGGTCGACCGGCGCGCGACCGTCGAGCGCGACAGCCAGGCGCGGATCGCCCGGCTCGGCGACCAGGCTGAGCGTGAGACGCGCTCGTCGCTCCTCCCGCCGCGCCCGGCTCGTCGTGCTCGTCACCGTCTCCTCACCACCCGGGAGGCCCTCCTCGCGTGCGTCCTTGCCGGTCATGCGGAGATCCCGTCCAGCTGGTTGGCCGCCAATGCCAGATCCCGTCGGAGCACCGTCGCAAGGTCGAGCGCGTCGAGGTCGGGCTCACGCTGCTCCCTCAGGTCCGTGATCGTCCACGCCACGCGGAGCAGGCGGTCGGCGGTGCGCGCGTTGACCTTGCCGTCGCGCACTAGCCGGTCGACGGTGCGGACCAGCCGTGGCGGGGTCGGCAGGCTGCGCCGCAGGTAGGCGCCAGGGACCTCGGCGTTCGTCCGCCACGGTGTCCCGGCGAGCCTGCGTCGTTGCCGCTCACGCGCCTGCGCGACCCGCTCGGCGAGGACGGAGGTCGCGATCGGCGGGACAGCGTTCACGCCCGTGTCTCGCGCCGAGACAGGCCCGACCGACCGTTGGAGGTCGACGCGGTCGAGGATCGGCGCGGACAGCCGCTCGCCGTACCGGCGCTTGACCACGGCCGTGCAGGTGCAGCCCGAGCCGGTGCCGGACCGGCTCCCACACGGGCAGGGGTTCGACGCGAGGACGAGCAGGAACCGCGCGGGGAACTCGGCTGTCTGCGCGGCCCGCGCCACCGTGACGCAGCCGCTCTCCAGCGGCTGCCGCAGCGCCTCGAGGACGTCGCGACGGAACTCGGGAGCCTCGTCGAGGAAGAGCACACCGTGATGTGCGAGCGACATCGCCCCCGGGCGTACGACGCGGGTGCCGCCGCCGACCAGGGCGGCCGCGGACGCGGTGTGGTGCGGGTCGACGAACGGCGGTCGCCGCAGCTGGGGCGCGTCGGGCGAGAGGGCCCCCGCGATCGAGTACACGGCGCTCGTCTCCATCGACTGCTGGTGGTCGAGGTCGGGAAGCAGCGCGGGGAGCCGTTGCGCCAGCATCGTCTTGCCGACACCGGGCGGGCCCGTGAGGGCGAGGTGGTGCGCCCCGGCCGCCGCCACCACGACCGCTCCTCGGGCCTCGTGCTGGCCAGCGACGTCACTCATGTCGAGGCCCTCGAGCCGCCCTGGCCGAGGATCGACGCCGGGCACGAGAGGCTCGACGGGCGGCTCGTGGGGCGGGTCCTCCCCGCGCAGGAGCGCTGCCGCCTGCCGGAGCGAGCGCACCCCGATGATCCGCGCGCCGTCGACGATCGCGGCCTCCGCGGCGTTGGGCTCCGGGACGATCACCACCTCGCAGCCGGCGGCCACGGCGGCGACGGTCGCGGGAAGCACCCCGGCGACCGCTCGCAGCCGGCCGTCGAGCCCCAGCTCGCCGAGCACGGCTGCCCCCGCGATCCGGTCCTGCGGCACGTGGCCCTCGCTCGCCAGCACGGCAAGGGCGATGCCGAGGTCGAAGTGAGCGCCGGACTTCGGAAGCCAGGCCGGTGAGAGATTGATGGTCACCTTGCGGTCCGGCCAAGGGAACCTGCTGTTGACGATCGCTGCCCGGCAGCGGTCGCGTGCCTCCGCCAGCGAGGCGTCAGGAAGCCCGACGAGCGTCGTCTTGGGCAGGCCGGCGCTGACATCCACCTCGATGTCGACCAACCGCCCTCGCATGCCTTCCAGGGACACCGACATGGTGCGCCCGAGACCCATCACGACACCCCCGCGAGGTGGGTGACCGCCGCCGCGCCGCGCGGTGGGAGAAGCACGGCCACCGCGTCGATGCGGATCCGGGAGGCGCAGCGGTCGTGGTCGGCCAGGTAGGCGCCGGCGAGCCGTCGCAGCCGCGCGGCCTTGTCGGGCGTGATCGCCTCGAGCGGCGTGCCGTAAGCGGTGGTCCGCCGCGTCTTCACCTCGCAGAAGACGAGAGTGTCGCCGTCCTGGGCGACGATGTCGATCTCACCCCAGCGGCACCGCCAGTTGCGGGCGAGCACCTGCATGCCCTTGGCCTGCAGATAGTCGGCGGCCACGTTCTCGCCGTGCTCGCCGACAGCACGCCGTTGGTCGTACGTCGAACCCATCGCTTCCACCTCCGCGTACAAGGTGGGTCCTCGCGGAGCATGCGAACGAAGGCGATCGGCGATCTGTGGACGGCGGCGGCGCGGGCGTGCCTGGGGACGAGGTCGGGCGTCAGGCCTTCGGGGGCTCGAAGTCGCTGGTTGCCAGCTCCTCGACGTTGACGTCCTTGAAGGTGAGCACCTTGACGTTCTTGGCGAACCTGGCCGGCCGGTAGATGTCCCACACCCAGGCGTCGGTCATCGTGACCTCGAAGTAGGCGTCGCCGGTCTCGGACCGCACCTTCACGTCGACGGCGTTGCACAGGTAGAAGCGCCGATCCGTCTCCACGACGTAGGTGAAGATGCCGACGACGTCGCGGTACTCGCGGTACAGCGCGAGCTCCATCTCCGCCTCGTAGCGTTCGAGATCCTCTGCGCTCATCGTTCTCCCTCGATAGGTCCCGCACCTGCGAAACTACCGTGTCTCACCGCGCACGCACGGGTCTGCTGCAGCGCGCCCGGGCTCAGAGGTCGAGCAGGGCGACGTCGGCGAGGTCGGGATCGGCGTCGGCAGGGAGCTCGTCCCGCCCCGGGAGCCGCCAGGAGACCCGGTGGTGCGGTGTCGGACCGAGCGCCGCCAGCGCAGCGATGTGCTCGGGAGCCGCGTAGCCCTTGTTGTCGGCCCACCCGTACTCAGGATGCTGGTCGGCGAGGCCGACCATGATCTCGTCCCGGGCCGTCTTCGCGAGGATGCTCGCAGCGGCGACGGCGGCGCACCGCATGTCGGCCTTGATCATCGTCACGACCGGCGGCACCCGGTCGACGATCACCGGCGGCCCGAACATCGCGGGCTGCTCGGGCACCGTCAGGTAGTCGTGGTTGCCGTCGAGCAGGACGGTGTCCGGCGGCGCCGACAGCTGAGCCATCGCACGGTGGCCCGCCAGGCGCAGCGCGGCGATGATGCCGAACTCGTCGATCTCGCCGGGGCTTGCGTGCCCCACGCCGTACGACGGGGCCCACCGCTGGATCCTCGGGACGAGCCTGCGGCGTGCCTCGGGGGTCAGCAGCTTGCTGTCGCGAACCCCTTGCGGAGCCGTCTTCGTGGTCTCGGTGATCAGCACCATGGCCACCGTGACGGGGCCGCAGAGTGCTCCGCGCCCGACCTCGTCGCTGCACGCGAGAGAGCTCAGCCCGCCCCGCAGCAGCTGGCGAGCGATCCGCAAGGTCGGTGGTGCCACCGGGCTCATCCCACGCTCCGATCCGGTCCGTTGCCTACCACGGTAGGTCCAGCCTCAGTCGGGATCGGGGACCGCGGCGAACGGAGCGTTGTCCGAGCCGCCCGAACCCATCCGGTCGAACGGCCAGACGGTGACCCACGACTTGCCGAGGACGGCGTCGACGTTCACGAAACCTCCGCCCGGGGATCCGAGGTGCGCCCGAGAGTCCGCCGAGTTGTCGCGGTTGTCCCCCATCAACCACAGGCGTCCCTCCGGCACCCGGACATCGAACCGCTGACTGCTCGCGTCGGCGTTCGGGTCCTTGAGGTACGGCTCGTCGACCGAGGTGCCGTTGATCTCCAGGCGTCCCTCGGCGTCGCAGCACACGACGTGGTCTCCACCGACACCGATCACGCGCTTCACGAGGTGCCCGCCGGCCGGGTAGAGACCGAACACCGACAGCACCTGTTGCAGCGGGCCGAGCTCCTGCTCGGCCGTCGCGCCGAGCCAGTCACCCGGGTCGTCGAACACGACGACGTCGCCGCGCTCCGGCTCGCCGGTCCAGTAGGAGACCTTCTGGACGAGGATCCGGTCGTCGACCTGCAGCGTGTTCTCCATCGAGCCCGAGGGGATCCAGAACGCCTGCACCAGGAACGTCTTGACGACCAGCGCGAGCACGAGGGCGATCACGACCAGCAGGATCGTCTCCTGCCACAGCGGGAGCGCTTTGCGCTTCTTGCTCGAAGGGCGTTGTGCGGCGCTCGCGGCCGGCTCGTGGGACGTCACGCAGACAGCCTAGCCCCGCCTCCCACACCCCCGACGCGCGCGGCAGAGACCGCAGGAATCAGTCGAGCGACGAGAACGACTGCGGGTCGTGCAGCACCGCGCGGTCCTTCCACGGCCACACCACGAAGGCCACCTTGCCGACGACGTTGCCGGTCGGCACGAAGCCCCCTCCGGCGCCGTCGATGTGGGCTCGGGAGTCGGCGGAGTTGCCGCGGTTGTCACCCATCACCCACAGGTAGCCCTCAGGAACCACCACCGAGAACGGCGACCTGGCGGTGGCGGCCTCGTCCTTGACGTACGGCTCTTCGATCGCGACGCCGTTGACCTCGATCCGGCCGGACGTGTCGCAGCACTTCACGGTGTCGCCGCCCACGCCGATCACGCGCTTCACCAGGTGGCCGCCCGACGGGAACAACCCGGCGGACGACAGCAGCTTCTGGGCGGCGTTGCTCGACTCCTGGACCTCGCCGGCGCGGAGCCAGCCGCCCGGGTCCTCGAAGACGACGACCTCGCCGCGGTTCGGGTCGCGACCCCAGTAGGACACCTTCTGGACGACGATCCGGTCCTTGGCGCCCTGCGCGTGACCGGTCAGCGTCGGCTCCATCGACTCCGACGGCACGTAGAACGTCTGGAGGAAGAGCGACTTCACGAGCAACGACAGCACGAGGGCCACCATCAGGAGGGCGACGACCTCCATCCACAGCGGGATCGCCCGCTTGCCGCGGGCAGGCGCCTGCAGACGAGGACGCACCGGGCCCCCCGTCGTACGAGGTGCCCGGTGCGTGCCCGGTGGTTCGTCGGCGCGGCCGTGTTCCGGCCCGCCGTCACGCGTCGTCACAGTCTCCCCCCCGAGACTGCTCAGACCTCGCGCTTCTCCTTGATCTTGGCGGCCTTGCCGCGCAGGTTGCGGAGGTAGTACAGCTTGGCGCGGCGCACGTCGCCGCGCGTCATGACCTCGATCTTCTCGATGATCGGGGTGTGCAGCGGGAAGGTGCGCTCGACACCGACACCGAAGCTGACCTTGCGGACGGTGAAGGTGCGGCCGACGCCCGACCCCTGGATGCGCAGTGCGACACCCTGGAACACCTGGACGCGGGAGCGGTTGCCCTCGATCACCTTGACGTGAACCTTGAGGGTGTCACCGGCGCGGAACTCGGGCACGTCGTCACGGAGCGACTGGCTCGCGACGGCATCGACTACGTTGGTCATCTCATCTCTTCCTCGTCGGTGCCACAGGTCACCCACGAACAGTGCGGGGTGAATGCTCGGAGCGGTGCTGCGACGCGTCGATGACGCGTCAGACGACTCGAGGCCCCTGTGGCAGCAGAGTCCAGCACCGACGTCCTAGTCTGCCATACCGGGCCACGCCGCCGTTAATCGGCAATCGGGGTCCAGCACCGTCCCGACGACTTCACCCCCGCAGACGGCGTCGGCACGGTGCTGGACCCACACCTGAGGCTAGATCCGCGGCACCGTCGCGCTGAATACGTAGTCGTACGTACGCACCGGACCTGGCCGTGACACGCGAGCCCGAGGTGTCTCATGGGGCTCGTCCGGGACCACCCGGGGAATCCGCGGGCGTGCCGTCTCACGAAATGCACTGCTGCCGCGCGTGCTTCGGTACGCTCGCCGTCAGGACCTCGAGAGAACAGGGACGCGATGGCGGACTCCGCAGGGTGGATCGACGTCGCAGCCGACCTGCTCGCGCTCGACGACGTCGGTGCGGCCCGGCAGTGCCTGACCGACCAGCTCCTCTCCGACTTCGGCGCCGACGGCGGCGCCCGCGTCGTCATCGCGGCGTCCACCGACACCATCACACTGCAGACCTTCCCGCGCGACATCGCGTTCGACACGCAGCGCTGGCCGTACGGCCAGCGGACGATCATCGAGTCGCACCCGCTCGTCGCGCACTACCGGTCCACGCGGTCGCTCGATCCCGAGGTCCTGCTCCGACCCGGTGAGAGCGCGCGATCGCTCCCCACTCCCCTGGTCAGCCTGATGCACTCGGTCGGCGTGGGGCTGCACCAGCTCGTCCTCCCGCTGCGCAACGACGCACAGACGGGCCTGGAGGCGTACGTCCTGGTCCGCGACGACGCGTTCCCGCACTGGGCGCCGCTGCGGGCGAGCGCGACACTTCCCCTGATCCGCGGGCTCGACCGGCACCTGCTCCTGCGGGAGGCCGTGCCCGTGCAGACCGGGCCGACCCTCGAGGACATCGGCCTCACCCCGCGCGAGCGCACGATCGTCGCGATGCTCGCGGAGAGCCGTACGGCGGAGTCGATCGGCCGCAGCCTCGGGATCTCGGCCCGCACGGTGCACAAGCACCTCGAGAACGTCTACCGCAAGCTCGGCGTGAGCGACCGCGTCGCCGCGCTCCAGCTGGCCTACCGGCGCGGGTTGATCGTGGAGACGCCCGAGGTCGAGCCCGCACCCGCTGCGCGTACGACGGGAGCGGCCGATCCCTCGGCCGACCCCGGACTCACGTCCATCCTGAGGTAGGCGTCAGTCGCCGTCGGCGAGCAGGTCGGGCCGACGCTGCGTCGTACGCTCGACCGCCTGCTGACGCCGCCAGGCAGCGATCCGGCCGTGGTCGCCGGAGAGCAGGATCGGCGGGACCTCGTGGTCGCGCCAGAGGGCGGGCTTGGTGTAGACGGGGTACTCGAGGAGGCCGTCGGCGCCGTGGGACTCCTCCGCCAGCGACTCCGGGTTGCCCATGAATCCGGGAAGAAGCCTGATCACCGCCTCGATCACCGCGAGCGCGGCAACCTCTCCGCCGTTGAGGACGAAGTCGCCCAGCGACACCTCCTCGACGGGCATCCGCTCGGACGCCCAGTCGATGACGCGCTGGTCGATGCCCTCGTAGCGGCCGCACGCGAACGCCAGCCACGGCTCACCGGCGAGACGTGCTGCGTCGGCCTGCGAGAACCGGCGACCCGACGGTGTCGGCACGAGAAGCCGCGGTGTCGCAGCGGGTGCGTCCCCGGCGCTCCCGGCGGCGAGCAGCCCGTCGAGAGCCTCGCCCCAGGGCTCCGGACGCATGACCATGCCGGCACCACCGCCGTACGGGGTGTCGTCGACCGTGCGGTGGCGGTCGTAGGTGTACTCCCTCAGGTCGTGCACGCGCAGGTCGAGGAGACCGCGCTGCCGTGCCTTGCCCGGCAGGGACAGCGCCATCGGCGCGAGGTAGTCGGGGAAGATCGTGACGACGTCGATGCGCATCAGGTCGGCCCGGCGTCCTCGGCCTGCTCCGGGTCGAGCAGGCCGGCAACGTCGGCGACGTGCACGAGGCCGGCGGCGAGGTCGACCTCGGGGACCAGAGCGGACACGAACGGCACGAGGACCTCGGTGCCGTCGACACGCTCGACCGCCAGGACGTCCTGGACGGGAAGGTGGAGCACCGCGCGGACCGTGCCGCGCTCGACCCCGTCTGACACGACCTTCAGTCCCTCGAGCTGGTGGTCGTAGAACTCCTCGGGATCGTCGGGTCGATCCGCGGGGTCGACGTCGACGACGATCCGGGACCCGCGCAGGGCCTCCGCGGCCGTGCGGTCGGGGACCTCGGCGAAGGTGACGAGGAGGCGCCCCTGGTGGGGACGAGTGGCTCGGATGGTGAGCGTGGCGCGGCCGCGCGCCGACGTGGCAGAGCCTGCGCCGGCGGAGCTCGGATCCTTCGGAACGACGACGACCGACGAGCCCGAGGCGAAACGCCTCTCGGGCTCGTCGGTCATCAGGTCGATGCTGACCTCGCCGCGGATCCCGTGCGCCCGGCCGATTCGGCCGACGACGATCTCCACCGGCTCAGCGACGCCGGTCGACGTCGACGAAGTCGATGCGGGCCCCGCCCTTGCCGGCGATCGCGCCGGCGACGGTACGGATGGCCGAAGCCGTACGGCCCTGGCGCCCGATCACCTTGCCGAGGTCGTCGGGGTGGACCCGGACCTCGAAGAGCAGACCCCGTCGCAGCTGCTTCGCGTTGACGTCGACGTCGTCGGGGTGGTCGACGATGCCGCCGACCAGGTGCTCGATGACTTCGGCGACCATCACGGTGCTCAGGCCTCCGTGGACGCGGGCGCCTCGGCCGACTCGTCGGCAGCCGGCTCCTCGGCCTTGGCGGCCTTCTTGGCCGGGGCCTTCTTGGTGACGGCCTCGGTGGCGGGCGCGTTGTGGACGGCCTTGAGCGCCTCGTTGAAGAGCTCGGCCTTGTCGCGCTTCGGCTCGGCGACCTTGACGGTCGACTCGGCCTTCTCGCCCTTCGATGCCTGGTAGTCACCGGTGAGCTTCAGCAGCGCGGTGACGGCCTCGCTGGGCTGGGCGCCGACGCCGAGCCAGTACTGGGCGCGCTCGGAGTCGATCTTGATGATCGACGGCTCGGCCTTGGGGTTGTAGGTGCCGATCTCCTCGATGACGCGACCGTCACGCTTGGTGCGTGCGTCGGCGACGACAACTCGGTAGAACGGCGTGCGGATCTTGCCCATCCGCTTCAGGCGAATCTTGACGGCCACGGGTGTGGTGTCTCCTCAATGAACGTGGTGTGGTGATCCAGCGGGCACCGTGTGGGGAACGGGCCACCTGATCGCGGATCCGGACGCGAACGAATGAGAGGGTTCGGACGCGAGACGGAATCGACATCCCATTGTGCCAGACCGTGCTGAAGGCCTCCAACTCGCGCTGGTCAGCGCGAGTCGGCGGGCGCGGCGGCGTACGGCAGACTCTGGTCCATGAGCACGCTCTTCACGAAGATCATCGCCGGCGAGATCCCGGGTCGCTTCGTCTGGGCGGACGACGAGGTGGTCGCGTTCCTCAGCATCGGGCCGATCCGGCCGGGCCACACGCTGGTCGTCCCCCGCGCCGAGATCGACCACTGGATCGACGCCGACGACGCCCTCCTGGCGCGGCTGACCGCGGTCGCCAAGCGGATCGGCGCCGCCCAGCAGGCGGAGTGGGACAGCCCGCGGGTCGGCACGATGGTCGCCGGCTTCGAGGTCCCGCACCTGCACGTCCACGTGTGGCCGGTGTGGGGCCTCGACGACTTCAGCTTCGCCGCCGTCGACCCGGACCCGTCGCCGGAGGCGCTCGACGAGGCGGCCGAGCGCCTGCGCGCCCGCCTCACGGCGCTCGGGCACGGCGACCACGTCCCGGCCGACGTGTCTTCGGCCGGCTGAGCTCGTCGTACGGCGGTGGCTCAGCGTCCACCGACGCCGTACGGCGGTGGCTCAGCGTCCACCGACGCCGGCGCGGTGGACGCTGGGGCACCGACGCGGGGCGGCGGCGGGCTCAGACCCCGGCGCCGGCGAACTGCGCCTGGTACAGCCGCGCGTACGCGCCGTCGGCGGCGATCAGGCCGTCGTGGGTGCCCTGCTCCACGATCCGGCCGCTCTCCATCACCACGATGCGGCTGGCGTCGCGGATGGTGGAGAGCCGGTGGGCGATGACGAAGCTCGTACGACCGGCGCGGAGCTCGGCCATCGCCTTCTGGACCAGTGCCTCCGTCCGCGTGTCGACGGAGCTGGTCGCCTCGTCGAGGACGAGGATCGACGGATCCGCGAGGAACGCGCGCGCGATCGTCAGCAGCTGGCGCTGGCCCGCGCTGAGGTTGCCGCCGTCGTCGTCGATCACCGTGTCGTACCCATCGGGCAGCGTACGGACGAAGTGGTCCACGTACGCCGCCTGAGCCGCGGCGACGATCTGCTCCTCCGACGCTCCGTCGGCACCGTAGGCGATGTTCTCGCGGATGGTGCCGCGGAAGACCCACGCGTCCTGCAGCACGACCCCGAAGTTGTCGCGCAGCACGTCGCGGTCCATCGCACGCACGTCGACCCCGTCGAGGGTGATCCGGCCCTCGTCGACGTCGTAGAAGCGCAGGGCGAGGTTCGTGAGCGTCGTCTTGCCCGCCCCCGTGGGGCCGACGATGGCGACGGTCTGCCCGGGCTCCGCGACGAGGTCGAGGTGCTCGATCAGCGGCTTGTCGGGGTCGTACGAGAACGACACGTCCTCGAACGCGACCCGTCCGCGCACGATCGCCGGGGCGAGCGCGTCCGGCGGATCCGGGATCTCCTCGGTCTCGTCCAGCAGCTCGAAGACGCGCTCGGCGGACGCGACCCCGGACTGGAGCAGGTTGATCATCGACGCGACCTGCGTGAGGGGTTGGGTGAACTGGCGGGAGTACTGGATGAACGCCTGGACGTCGCCGACCGAGATCGCGCCCGTCCCGACGCGGACCGCGCCGATCACCGCCACCGCCACGTAGTTGACGTTCGAGACGAACATCATCACCGGCTGGATGATCCCGGAGACGAACTGCGCCCGGAACCCCGCGTCGTACACGTCCGCGTTGGCGGCGTCGAAGTCGGCGCGGGCCTTCTCCTGGCGACCGAAGACCTTGACGACCTCGTGCGCGGTGAAGTTCTCCTCGATGTGACCGTTGAGCTGCCCCGTCGCTGCCCACTGCGCGACGAATTGCGGCTGCGACCGCTTCGCGACAGCACCCGTGATGGCGACGGCGATCGGGATCGTGATCAGCGCGACCAGGGTCAGCAGCGGTGAGATCGTCACCATCATCACCAGGACCCCGATCACCGTCAGCAGCGAGACGAGGAGCTGGCTGATCGTCTGCTGGAGCGACTGCGCGATGTTGTCGAGGTCGTTGGTGACCCGGGACAGGATCTCGCCGCGGGAACGGGAGTCGAAGTACGACAGCGGGAGCCGGCCGATCTTGTCCTCGACCTCGCTGCGCATGTCCGCGACCGTCCGCTGGACCAGCCGCGTGGTCAGGATCCCCTGCAGCCACATGAACAGCGACGACAGGACGTACAGCCCGAGGACGCCGAGCAGGACCCACCCGAGGGCGTTGAAGTCGATGCCCTGGCCGGGCTGGAGGTCCATCGCGGCGACCATGTCGGCGACGCGGTCCTCGCCCTGGGCCCGCAGTCCGGCGACCGCCTCCGCCTTGGACTCGCCGGGCGGGAGCTGGCTCGCGACGAAGCCCTCGAACACGATGTCGGTGGCGTGCCCGAGGACCCGGGGACCGATCACGCTGAGACCGACGCCGATGACGGCGAGCACGAGGATCGCCGCCACGCTCGTCCGGTCGCGGACCAGCGTCCCCATCAGACGGCGGACGGACGCCTTGAAGGACTTCGCCCGCTGGGGCGCCGCCATGCCCATCATCGGGCCAGGGCCGCGGCCGCTCATGCCGCCTCCTGCTCGGTCAGCTGAGAAAGAACGATCTCGCGGTACGTCTCGCACGTGTCCATCAGGTCGGAGTGCGTCCCCGTCCCGACGACGCGGCCGTCGTCGAGGACGACGATGCGGTCCGCGTCGCGGATGGTGCTGACGCGCTGGGCCACCACGATCACCGCGGCCTCGGCCGTGACCGGGCGCAAGGCCCGCCGCAGCGCGACGTCGGTGGCGAAGTCGAGCGCGGAGAACGAGTCGTCGAAGAGGTAGACGAGCGGGCGGTTCACGACCGCGCGCGCGATCGCGAGGCGCTGGCGCTGGCCGCCGGACACGTTGGTGCCGCCCTGCGCGATCGGGGCGTCGAGCCCCTCGGGCATCGCCTCGACGAAGTCACGCGCCTGCGCGATCTCGAGGGCCTCCCAGAGCTGGTCGTCGGTCGCCTCGGGATCGCCCATCCGGAGGTTCGTGGCAACCGTGCCGGAGAACAGGAACGCCTTCTGGGGTACGAGCCCCATCGCGCCCCACACCTGCGGGAGCGCACGGTCCCGGACGTCGACGCCGTCGACCAGCACGCGGCCCGACGTGGCGTCGAACAGGCGCGGGATGAGGTTGAGGAGGGTGGACTTGCCGCTGCCGGTCGAGCCGATGATCGCGGTGGTCTCCCCCGGTCTCGCGACCAGGTCGACGTCGCAGAGGACCGGCTCCTCGGCGTCCGGGTAGCTGAACGACACACCCTCGAGATCGACACGCCCGGCGCGAACCGGCTCCGCGACGGCACCGGGTGCGGTGAGCACGCTCGGCTCGACGTCGAGGACCTCCTGGATGCGCTCGGCGGAGACCTCGGCGCGGGGCAGCATCACGAACATGAAGGTCGCCATCATGACCGACATCAGGATCTGCACGAGATACGTCAGGTACGCGGTGAGCGTCCCGACCTCGAGGGTCCCGTCGCCGACGCGGTGCCCGCCGAACCAGAGGACGGCGACGCTGGAGGCGTTCATCACGAGCATGACGGTCGGGAACATCAGCGACATCCACTGGCCCGCCTTGATGGCGACGTCGCGGTACTCGTGGTTGGCGACCTCGAACCGGTTGCGCTCGAAGTCGCCCTTCACGAAGGCGCGGATCACCTGGATGCCCATGATCTGCTCGCGCAGCACCCGGTTGATGGCGTCGATCTTGTCCTGCATCTGCCGGAAGTACGGGCGCATGCGGGAGATAATGAAGCCGACGGAGACCGCCAGCACCGGGATCACGACGGCGATCAGCCAGGACAGGCCGACGTCCTGCCGCAGCGCCATCACGATGCCACCGACGCACATGATCGGCGCGGCGACCAGGATCACGAAGACCATGAACGCGATCAGCTGGATCTGCTGGACGTCGTTGGTGCTGCGCGTGATGAGCGTCGGGGGCCCGAACCGCGTGACCTCGGCCGCGGCGAACGTCTCGACCTTCGCGAAGACCGCCGCACGCAGGTCGCGGCCGAACGCCATCGACGTACGGGCGCCGTAGTAGACGGCGATGATCGAGCACACGGCCTGGAGGCAGGTGACGAGCAGCATGACTCCGCCGACGCGCAGGATGTAGTCCGTGTCCCCGTTGACGATGCCCTCGTCGATGATGTCGGCGTTCAGGCCGGGAAGGTAGAGGGTGGCCAGCGTCGAGATCAGCTGGAAGACGATGACGACCGAGATCGCGCCTCGATAGGGACGCAGGTAGGTCCGCGCAAGGGTCCAGAGCACGGGTCGACGTTACCTGTGGGGTGGTTGCCCGACACACTCATTTTGGGCCGCGTACGCCGAGGGCGAACGCCGCGTCAGATCACCAGGTGCATGAGCAGCACGAACACCAGGCCGGAGACCGACAGCACGGTCTCCATCAGCGACCACGACTTGATGGTCTGGCCGACCGACATCCCGAAGTACTCCTTGATCAGCCAGAAGCCGGCGTCGTTGACGTGGGAGAAGAACACCGAGCCCGCGCCGATCGCCAGCACGAGCAGCGACACCTCGCCCTGGGACATCCCTTCCGCGAGCGGGACCATGATGCCCGCTGCCGTGATCGTCGCGACGGTCGCCGAGCCGGTGGCGAGCCGGATCAGCACGGCCACCAGCCACGCCACCAGGACGACCGAGACTCCCGAGTCGGTGACGAAGTCGGCGATCACCTCACCGATCCCGGTGTCGACCAGCACGGTCTTGAACCCGCCGCCAGCGCCGACGATCAGGACGATCCCCGCGATCGGCGGAAGGGAGGCGCTGATGCTGGCGCTCAGCTCGTCCCGCCCCATCCCCGAGCCGACGCCGAGCGTGAACATCGCGACGATCACCGCGAGCAGCAGGGCGATCAGCGGCTCACCGACGAAGTCCATGAACGCGAACGACAGACCGTCCTCGTCGAGGATCAGGTCCGCAACCGCCTTCGCCATCATCAGCACGACCGGCAGCAGCACCGTCGCGAGCGTGATGCCGAAGGACGGGCGCCGGCCCTCGGTGTCGCGGGTCGCCTCGAACGCCGCGGAGTCGGCGTGGACGTCGACCCACTTCGAGGCGAACCGCGTGAACAGCGGGCCCGCGACGACGATGGTCGGGATCGCGACGATGATGCCGAGCCCGAGGGTGATGCCGACCTCGGCGTTCAGGACGTCGATCGCAGCGAGCGGGCCGGGGTGCGGAGGGACGAACCCGTGCATCGCCGACAGACCCGCGAGCGTGGGCAGGCCGACCGCGATCAGCGAGAGACCGGAGCGCTTGGCCACCAGGTAGATGACCGGCATCAGGAGGACGAGGCCGATCTCGAAGAACATCGGCAGGCCGATGATCGCGCCGATCGCCGCCATCGCCCAGGGCAGCATCCGGGTGCTGGACCTCCCGACGATGGTGTCGACGATCTGGTCCGCTCCCCCGGAGTCGGCGAGGAGCTTGCCGAACATGGCGCCGAGGGCGATCAGCACGCCGACGCCCGCCACGGTCGTACCGACGCCTGTCGTGAAGCTCAGGAGCGTGTCCTTCATCGGCATCGTCGCGATGGCACCGACAGCGAGCGAGCCCAGAGTCAACGCCAGGAACGGGTGGACCTTCAGCCAGACGATCAGCAGCACGATCAGCGCGATGCCGGCCAGCGCCGCGATCACGAGCTGCGCAGTACCCGCCGCGGGAGTCACCTCGTCGGCGGTGCCGAGCAGTCCGAACAGTCCTGCCGGGTCGGTCATCGGGAGCCCTCCTGCTCGTCCGGGATCTCGGTGCGCTCGAGGAACGCGTCGACGATCTCGCCGGGCGAGGGCGTGATGTCGAGGACCTCGCCGTTCTCGTCGGGCTCGAGCTGCTCGAGCGTGTCCTCCTGGGACTGGAGCAGCGAGACCGGCATGAAGTGGTCGCGGTGCTCCATCCGCTGCCGGATGAGGTCGTGGTCACCCGTGAGGTGCAGGAACGTCGTCCGCGGAGCCGCCGCGACCAGGACGTCCCGGTAGACGCGCCGCAACGCCGAGCAGCTCACCACTCCCCCGGAGTCGTCGTGGGCGTGCAGCCACGCACCGATCGACTCCAGCCAGGGCCAGCGGTCCTCGTCGGTCAGCGGCGTCCCGGCGGACATCTTCGCGATGTTGGCCTCGGAGTGGAAGGCGTCGCCGTCCTCGTACGCGATGTCGAACCGCTCGGCGAGGTCGTGCCCGATCTCGGACTTGCCGACCCCGGAGATCCCCATGACCACCACGAGCGGCGGCAACGTCAGTCGGCTCATCGGTGTCCCTTCTCCCTCCTGCGAGGGTGGCACGACCCGACATGTCGCGCCGATCAGGGCGCCGCTCTCCAGCCGCTGCCGAAGGAAGTGGCCCTATCTTCATCCGGCGGAAGCAGATATCGTATATTTTCGTATCCGATATCCATCGAGGAGGAATCGTGCGACCCCACGTCGAGCTCATTCAGGAAGACGACTACGTCTGGCACGGCGCCGAGCTGCCCGGCGGCGAGGGCCGCGCCAGCGAGCGCAGGCTGTCCGTGGACGAGGAGGACGGATCCTCGTCGCTCCGCGTCGACTTCCACACCGACTGGGGCCGCGGCCCGGGCATCCACCACGCCAACACCGAGTACTACGTCCTCGAGGGCGAGATCGACTACGGCGGCCGCAAGATCGGCAAGGGCGGCTACGTGTACGCCCCGAAGGGCGTCCCGAACGACTACCTCCGGATCGCCGAGGGCACCAAGATCCTCCACTACCGCGAGTACGGCGATGCCGGCTTCGACCCCGTCGACTCGCTGGCCGGTGCGCAGCGTTGGACCGACTCCCGCGAGGAGGTCATCGTCATCGACTCCGAGGCGATGACCTGGGACTCCGTCCCCAACCCGGGCCCGATGCCCGGCCTCTTCATCAAGTACCTCCACGTCGACCCGGAGACCGGCTTCTACACCCGCCTGGTCCACGCGCAGGAAGGCTGGGCGGACCACCGTCTCGCCCACCACCCCTGCTACGAGGAGGCCTACACGACCCAGGGCCACATGGAGTACAACTTCGGCACCCTGGACCTCGGCACCTACTTCTTCCGCCCCGCGCGCGTGAAGCACGGCCACTTCACCACGATGGAGGGCGGCGCCACCTGGCTGCTGCGCTCGGACGGCGAGCTCGCCAACTGGTACACCCAGAACGAGTGGGTGCGCTGGGGCGGCGACGGCGTCAACTACGGGCCCGAGGGTCTGCAGGAGGAGCCGCACCCGCCGGTCCGCTGGGCGCACTCGACGTTCGACATGGCCCAGCCGTGGCGCACCGACGAGGACATGCGTCAGCTGAAGGCCTCGTGGCAGTTCCAGATCGACCAGGGCCAGGACAACACCCCCATCACTCACCAGGGGACCGTCGACCGCGGCGCCATCGCGATCGCGAAGGCCCTCGACGCGTACAACCTCCAGGGCGGCCACGGCGGTCACGAGCACAGCCACGACCACGACCACGACCACGACCACGACCACAGCCACGACCACAGCCACGATCACGAGCACGGCCACGACCACGAGCACGGCCATGACCACGAGCACGCCGAGCCGGCACGCGAGGTCATCAACCTCGACTGGGGCTGGGCCGGCAAGGCGACCGAGCACGCCGACGAGCGTACGGACGACAACGCCCACAACTGGGGCGCCGGCCGTGCGTGGAAGGCCGGCGACCCGATCCCCGCACCGATCCTGTCCTCGATGCCGGTCCGTAGCCGCTCGCGCGGTCGCTGGGACGGGGACGGGATGTGAGCGAGACCCTCGCCGCCGTCGAGGCCGTCCACGGGTTCAACGGCTACAGCCTCGCGATCCTGCTGCACATCGTGCTGTTCGCGTACTGGCTGGGCGGTGATCTCGGCGTCTTCTACTCGAGCCGCTTCATCCTGCGCGAGGACCTGTCGCCGCAGACCCGGGGGACGGCGCTCAAGATCATGCACGGCGTCGACCTGGCGCCGCGGATCTGTCTGGTGCTCTTCCTGCCGAGCGGGATCACGCTCATGGCCTGGGGTCCGCTCGGTGACGAGTTCTTCGTCAACGGGCCGCTGCTGGCACTCGTGTGGGTGGCGTCGCTGATCTGGCTCGCGATCGCGGTGTATGACTACTTCCGCGGCACCGCGACCCGCTTCGGCCACACCATCGCGCGGCTCGACCTCGTCGTCCGCTACGGGTTGGGCGCCACCCTGCTCGGGATCGGCGCCTACACGATGGTCGTCGCCGAGCCGTTCGGCGTCGACACGAACCCGAAGTGGCTGGGCGCCAAGCTCGCCGCCTACGCGCTGTGCATCCTGTGCGGCGTCCTCATCCGCTGGAAGCTGCGCTCGTTCGGTCCGGCGTTCGGTCGTCTGATGGCGACCGGATCCACGCCGGAGGTCGAGCGAGACCTCCGCTCGTCGTTGCGCGGGTGCGAGCCGTACGTGTTCGCCATCTGGGGCTTCGTGCTGCTGGCCGCCGTCCTCGGCGTCATCAAGCCCGGCTCGACCGCCTTCTGAGAGAAACCGACAAGGAGAGAGATGACCAGAAAGCTTGGGTGGACCGGCCGGTTCTTCGAGGACTTCGAGATCGGCGACGTCTACCAGCACCCGCTCGGGCGCACGGTCTCCGAGACCGACAACACGTGGTTCTCGCTGCTCACGATGAACACCAACCAGATGCACTTCAACACCGAGTACGCCAAGAAGTCGGAGTTCGAGAAGCCCCTGGTGGTCTCGACGCTGACCGTGGCGATCGCGGTCGGGCAGAGCGTCACCGACATCACCCAGAACGCGTTCGCCAACCTCGGGTGGGACGAGATCCGGATGACGCACCCGGTCTTCGCGGGCGACACGCTGTTCAGCGAGTCGCTGGTGCTGGAGAAGCGTGAGTCGGGCAGCCGTCCGCACGCGGGCATCGTCACGGTCCGCACCCGCACGCTCAACCAGCACGGTGACGAGGTGTGCTCGTTCAAGCGGACCTTCTACGTCTACCGTCGCGGCGCCGAGCAGGTCGAGGGCACGTTCCCCGAGGGCAAGCGCCCGCTGACCGCCGAAGGCGTGTGACGTGCGCATCACCTACGCGCCGTGGGGCGAGACCCTCGCCGAGCTCGCCGACGCGGCGCGTCGTGCGGAGGCCGCCGGTGCGGAGGTGCTGTGGGTGCCGGAGCTGCACCGCAGCGCCACGGTCAGCGCTGCGGCACTGATCGGCGCGACGTCGACCGCGCAGGTCGGTACGGCGATCGCGCTGGCCTTCACCCGCAGCCCGATGGTCACCGCGCTCGAGGCGCTCGACCTCGACGAGCTGTCGGGCGGACGCTTCGTGCTCGGCCTCGGGACGGGCGTGCAACGGCTCAACGAGGACTGGCACAACGCCCGATGGGGCAAGCCGGTCGGTCACTTCCGCGAGGTCGTGCGCAACGTCCGCCTCTTCTGGGAGAAGTCGACGACCGGCGAGACCATCGAGGCCGAGGGCGAGTTCGAGCCGATGCGCATCCGCGGTTACGAGCGCCCGTACGCTCCCCCGCGCCGTGACATCCCGGTGTACGTCGCGGCCATGGGCCCGGCGATGACGCGGCTCGCCGGGCGCATCGGCGACGGCTGGATCAGCCACGAGCTGTGCTCGCCGAGCTACCTGGAGAAGCAGATCCTCCCGGAGCTGCAGGCAGGCATCGACGCCGCCGGGCGATCCCGCGGCGACGTCGAGGTCGTCGTGTCGGCCTGCTGCTCGGTCGCGGACGACGCCGCGACCGCGACCCGGCGCGTCGCCGGCACCGTGGGCTTCTACGCCAGCGTGCGGACGTACGCCGAGTTCTTCGCGTTCCACGGCCTCGCCGACCAGCAGCAGAGGGTCGTCGACGCGTTCCGGGAGGGGCGCGGCGCCGACTACCTGGCGGAGTCGGTCGACCCGGAGATGGTCGACGCGCTCACCCTCAACGGCGACCGCGCCCGCGTCGCCACCCAGCTCGCGGCGTACGACGGTCTCGCCGACGCCGTCAAGCTCAGCCCACCGACGCACGGCATCTCGGCCGACGAGACCCGTGCCGCCCAGGACGAGATCATCACGCTCATCGCCGAGCTCACCGGAGGCACCGCATGAAGCCGCTCGAGGACGTCCGCATCATCGCCGTCGAGCAGTACGGCGCCGGCCCGTTCGGCAGCGTGCACCTCGCCGACCTGGGGGCCGAGGTCATCAAGATCGAGGACCCACGGGTCGGCGGCGACGTCGGTCGCTACGTGCCGCCGTACTTCGAGGACGAGGACTCGCTCTTCTTCGAGACGTTCAACCGCAACAAGCGAAGCCTGTCGCTCGACCTGTCGTCGCCCGAGGGGCGGGCAGTCTTCGAGGACCTGGTGACGCGCTCGGACGTCGTCTACTCGAACCTGCGTGGAGACGTGCCGAAGAAGATCGGCATCACCTACGACGACCTCAAGCACCTCAACCCGGCGATCGTCTGCTGCTCGCTGACGGGCTTCGGGATGACCGGGCCGCGTCAGAAGGAGCCGGGCTACGACTACATCCTGCAGGGCCTGGCCGGCTGGATGGACCTGACCGGCGAGCCGGACGGGCCACCGACGAAGTCCGGGCTGTCGCTGGTCGACTTCTCCGGCGGCTACGTCGCCGCGATCTCCCTGCTCGCCGGCCTGCACGCCGCCCGCAGGGACGGGGTCGGCATGGACTGCGACGTCAGCCTGTACGACACCGCGCTGTCGATGCTGACCTACCCCGCAACCTGGCACCTCAACGCCGGGTTCACGCCGGAGCGCACCCGCCACTCCGCGCACCCGTCCCTGGTCCCGTTCCAGGCGTTCGAGGCGTCCGACGGCTGGCTCGTGGTCGGCTGCGCCAAGGAGAAGTTCTGGGCACGCCTCGCCGTGGTGGTCGGCCACCCCGAGTGGGCCGAGCAGGAGTCTCCGTACGCGACGTTCTCGGGGCGCCAGCAGGGCAGCGCTGAGCTCCTCGCCCAGCTGGAGGGGATCTTCCTTCAGCGCACGGTCGACGAGTGGCTGTCGGTCCTGTACCCAGCATCGATCCCGTGCGGCCCGATCAACGACGTCCCGCAGGCTCTGCGCGAGGAACACACGATCGCCCGCAACCTCGTCGTCGAGACCGAGCACCCGCGCTACGGGACGGTCCGGCAGGTCGCCTCGCCCGTCCGCGTCGGCGCCGACGCACCGACGTACCGCCGTGCGCCGCGACGCAACGAGGACTTCGACCACGTCGTCCGCGAGATCATCGGCTACGACGACGCGGAGATCGCGAAGCTGCAGGCGGCCGGTGCGTTCGGCGCCGCGGCGGAGTCCACGGAAGGCTGATCCGATGATCGCGTCCGACCTCGCCGCCTGGGCGACCGGCGACCTGGAGGTTCCGGCGTCGGTCGACGCCGCCGCGTGCCGCCATCTGCTCGACGGCCTCGGTACGGCGGTGGCCGCCGCGCGACTCGGCGCCGCGGCGCCGGCGGTGACGGTCGCGACCGGGCTCGGCGGCCCTGCGGAGGCCACGATCGTCGGCACCGATACTCGGGTCGGTGCCGCCGCAGCCGCGCTGGCCACCGGGACGCTCGTCCACGCCCTCGACTTCGACGACACGCATGCCGGTGGCCTGGTCCACGCGACGGCAGTCGTGCTCCCCGCGGTGTTCGCCGTCGGTGAGCAGACCGGCGCGTCCGGTCGCGAGGTCCTGACGGCCGCGGTCGTCGGGTACGAGGTGGCGTGCCGGGTGGCTGCCGCGGCTCCCCACGGGTTCCACCGTGGTGGGCTGCACGCGACGATGGTGGCCGGGGTGTTCTCCTCGGCCGCCGTCGCGGCACGCCTGATGGGCCTGGACGCGGCGACGACCACGAACGCCCTCGGCATCGCGGGCAGCCAGGCCGGCGGGTTGCTCGCGTTCCTCGGGACCGGCGCCAGCACCAAGCAGCTCCACCCGGGCTTCGCCTCGCAGGCGGGGATCATCGCCGCGCGGCTCGCCGCCGCAGGCGCCACCGGCCCGGTCACGGTCTTCGACGGCCCTCACGGCGTGTACGACGCGCTGGCGACCGGGCCCTTCGACGCCGGCTCGATCCTCACCGGGCTCGGCGAGGTCTGGGAGACCGGGGCGATCGGCATCAAGCCGTGGCCGACCTGCCAGCTCGCGCACGCGACGATGGCAGCCGCCCAGGACGCCCTCGTACGCTCCGGTGCCGCACCGTCCGACGTCGCCGCCGTCCACGCCCAGGTCCACCCCGACTCGGCGTCGGTCGTGTGTGCGACCGACCGTGACCTCACGCGGCCGGCCAGCCCGTACGCTGCCAAGTTCTCGCTCCCGTGGAGCGTCGCGGCGATGATCCTCGACGGCCGGGTCGGCACCGACACCTACGACGAGCGTGCGCTCGCCCGCCCCGACGTCAGCGCGCTCGCGGCGGCGGTGTCGTGGGACGTGGTCGCCGCGCCGTCGTCCGTGGCGGCCGACGCTCCCGGCGAGGTCGAGCTGGTGCTCCACGACGGCACGCGGATCCGCGGCCACGTCGACCGCAGCCCCGGCGGTGGCACCGCTCCCCTATCTCAGGACGCCCTGCTGGCGAAGCTCACGGGCAACGTCGGCCCGCTCGCCGTACCCCTCGCCGACGCCGTCGCCTCACTGGCCGACGCGGCCGGCCTGGACGACCTGATCACCCTCGCCGCACGCGCGGCCTCGACCGACCCGACCCCCTCGGAGGCACTCGCATGACGACCGCGATCACACCGGCCGCGTTCACCTGGTTCCCGTACGACGGCTTCACGTTCTCCCTCGGCCTGGCTGAGGGAGGGCACGCGTGGACCTCGGGGCACACCTCGGCCGCGCTGGACGAGACGGTCGGCAAGATGACCGTGTCCGGTTCGATGACCGAGCAGGCCCGCACCGCGTACCGCAAGGTGCTCACGATCGTCGAGGGCGCAGGCCTGTCGCTGACCGACGTCACCCACGTGACCGAGAGCGTGACGATCGCGGGGCTGGCGTCGTACGAGGAGGCCGCCGCGGTCCGCCGCGAGGTCTTCGGCGACCACGAGCCCACGGTCACGACGGTGGTCGTCGAGCGGCTCGTACGCTCGGCGGCGCTGCTCGAGGTCGAGCTGAAGGCCTCGGCCGGCGGCGGCACGATGCTCCTCGCGAGCGAGGCACGCCGCGCGGGCGAGTGGACGGCGTCGCCGGTCACCGAGGGTCACGACGGCACCGTGCACCTGCCGACGATGGTCCCGATCGACGCGAACGGCGACATCGTGGCGCCCGGTGACTTCGTCGCCCAGTACCGCTACTGCCTCGAGCAGGCCGACGTCCTGCTCCGCAAGGCCGGGCTGTCGATCGACGCGGCGGTCACGACGTTCGACTACTCGACTCCGGGCACGCGCGAGGTCTACCGCAAGACCCACCGCGTCCGTAAGGAGCTGCTCGGCGGAGCGGGCGTCTACCCCGGCGCGGGCGGCATCCTCATGAGCCGGCTGCACCACCCGGACCAGCTGGTCGCGATCGACGTGACCGCCTCGCGGCACCCGCTCGAGCTCGTCAACCCGGGCTGGTCGCGCTACGACACGCTGACATACGCCCCCGGCGTGAAGGCCGGCCGCACACTCTTCATGTCCGGCTTCGCGGCACTCGACATGGAGACCCAGGAGGCTCTGCACCCGGGCGACCTGCGGGCGCAGGCCGAGGTCACGTACGAGGCGATCCTCCACCTGCTGACCTACGCCGGTCTCGGGCCGGAGCACCTGCTCAGCACCGTCGAGTACTGCGTCGCGAGCGAGCTTCCTCGCTACGGTGTCGTCCACGAGGTCCGCGAGCGGCTGCTGAGCCCCCCGTGGCCGGCGTCGACCGGCGCGATGTGCGCCGACCTGCTGCGCCCGGAGTTCCTGCTCGAGGTGTTCCCGACCGCGCTCTACCCCGCCCAGGAGGCCTGACGTGGGACTGCTGACCGACGAGGTGCGCGCGCTGGTGGGCGCGCAGCGCGTCTACACGGCGCCCGAGCCGATGGGTGCGGCCGCCGGCCGCTACTTCGCGCTCGCGGTCGGTGACGCCAACCCGCTCTACACCGACGCCGCGTTCGCGCAGGCGCACGGCCTCGCCGGGGTCACGCTGCCCCCGACCCTGGTCTGCGAGACCAACCAGTACGCCGGGCTGCCGGCCGACGCCGAAGGCTACGCAGGCCACACCTGGGGCCTCGACCTGCCGGGGACGCGGCAGGTGCGGGGCGGCAACCGCTACGTGTTCGCGCGCCGGATCCGCCCCGACGACGTGGTGACGGCGACGTGGGAGATCACCAGCGCGACGGAGAAGCAGAACCGCTCCGGGGCCGACATGCTCGTCATCGGCTCGAAGGCGACCTACACCAACCAGGACGGCGAGCTGCTCGCCGAGAACGAGGAGACGATCATCTTCGTCAGTCTCGCTACCGCTCCCGGAGGTGCCGCATGAGCGCCGACATCGCAGCGGTCACGGTCGGCGACGCGGTCGCACCGCTGGAGCGCACCATCACGCTGACCGACATGGTCGCGTACGCCGGTGCGACCTGGGACTGGCACCAGCTGCACTACGACCCCGCGTACGTCGCCGCCAAGAAGCTGCCGGGTCCGGTCGTGGACGGCCAGGTGTTCGGCGCGTACCTGGTCGAGGCCCTCCAGGACTGGCTCGGGCCCGACTCGTTCGTGCGGACGATCGACTTCTCCTACCGCAACCTCGTCTTCGCCGGAGAGACGATCCGCTGCACCGGCACGGTGACCGAGGCGTCCCCTGACCGCGTCGTCGTCGACCTGCGCGTCGACGTCGTAGGCGACGACGGCACCCCGTCCCGTACGGCCGTGGCCCCGGCCTCCGCCGAGGTGCTCCTCGGCAGCGCGGACGGCACCAGCGCATGAGCCCTGTCGCCCCCACCCCCGCCGGTCGAGTAGCCGAACCCCGACCCACCCCCGCCGGTCGAGTAGCCGAGCCCCGTCCCACCCCCGGTGGTCGAGTAGCCGAACCCCGACCCACCCCCGGTGGTCGAGTAGCCGAGCCCCGTCCCACCCCCGGTGGTCGAGTAGCCGAGCCCCGACCCACCCCCGCCGGTCGAGTAGCCGAGCCCCTGGGCGAGGCGTATCGAGACCCGGGTCTCGATACGCCCTTCGCTAGCGCTCCGGGCCACTCGACCAACGAGAGGCGACACACTCCGGGCCACTCGACCAGCGGGAGGCGACACACTCCGGGCCACTCGACCAGCGCAGGTGGGTGCGCATGAGCCCCGGCGTCGCGATCGTCGGTGCTGCCGAGTGCGACCTCGGCGTCACGGGGCTGTCGATCCTGGGGCTGCAGACCCAGGCGGTCACGCGCGCGCTTGCTGACGCCGGTCTCACGCTCGCCGACGTCGACGGGATCGCGACCACGACGGTGTCACGGTTCTCTGCGACGCAGCTGGCCGACTATTTCGGGATCGAGCCGAGGTGGACCGACTCGACCTTCGCCGGCGGATCGGCGTTCGAGATGTTCGTCGCCCGCGCTGCCCAGGCGATCGAGGCCGGGCAGTGCGAGGTGGTGGTGATCTCGTTCGCCTCCAACCAGCGCTCGGCACGCTCGCGCAAGCTCGGCGGCGTCCACGAGCCGTGGATCCCCGAGGCCCAGTTCGAAGAGCCGTACGACATGCTCTACCCGCTGTCCTACTACGCGATGGCCGCGCGCTCGTACCTGCACCGCTACGGCGGCACGCGCGAGCAGCTCGCGGAGGTCGCGGTGGCCGCGCGGGAGTGGGCGCTGCTGAACCCGAAGGCGTTCCGCTACGGCAAGGGACCGCTGTCGGTCGAGGACGTGGTCGGCTCGACGATGATCTCCTCGCCGCTGACCGCGGCCGACTGCTGCCTGGTCACCGACGGGGGCGGCGCCGTCGTGCTGACCTCGCTCGAGCGCGCCCGCGACCTGCGGCAGAAGCCCGTCCAGGTGCTCGGGTACGGCGAGCGCACCACCAACACGTCCTTCACCGCTGTCGACGACCTCACGCGCCCGGGCGCGGTCGGCTCCGGCGCCGACGCCTTCGCTCGTGCCGGAATCACCCCGGCCGACGTGGACGTCCTCGAGGTCTACGACTCCTTCACGATCACCGCCGCGCTCAGCGTCGAGGCGCTGGGGTTCTGCGGCGAGGGCGAGGTCCTCGACTTCATCGCCGACGGACGCATCCGTCCGGGCGGCGCGCTACCGCTCAACACCAGCGGCGGTGGCCTCTCGTACTGCCACCCGGGCCAGTTCGGCGTCCTCCTCCTCGTCGAGGCCGTCCGGCAGCTGCGCGGCGAGTGCGGCGACCGCCAGGTGCCGGACGCGCAGGTCGCGGTCGCCCACGGCACCGGCGGGATCCTGTCCACCCATGCCACCGTCGTCCTGGGGGTCGACCGATGACCGCCGAACCGATGTGGGTCCCGGGCGAGGTGCCGCCCGCCGACGAGGTCAGCACCCCGTACTGGGAGGCGACCCGCGCGCACCGCCTCACCGTGCAGGAGTGCACGGCCTGCGGCCACCGCCAGCACCCGCCTCGGGCGGTCTGCACGCGCTGCTCGTCGACCGAATCACTCACCCAGCCCGAGACCGCCGGCACCGGCAGGGTCGACAGCTTCACCGTCATCCACCGTGCGCCTCGTGCCGACGTCGCCGTGCCGTACGCCGTGGCCCGGGTCCGCCTCACCGCAGGGCCGATCGTGCTGACCCGTCTTGACGGCCGCGACGACCCGGAGGCCTGGACGATCGGTGACCCGGTCGTCGTCGTCTGGACCGACCTCCCCGACGGCCGCGCGCTCCCCTCGTTCCGCCCCGACCCCGCCGACCCCACCAAGGAGTCCTGATGAAGTTCGAGCTCGACGAGGACCAGCGCGAGTTCAAGGCGCTGCTCCGCCAGTTCGTCGACAGGGAGATCGTGCCGGTCGCGCGTGACTGGGAGCAGTCCGGCCGCTACCCGACCGAGATCGTCGCCGGGATGGCCGACATGGGGCTCTTCGGCATCACGGTCCCCGAGGAGTACGGCGGCCTGGACCTCGACCCCGTCTCGTTCGCCCTCGTCTTCGAGGAGATCGCCCGCGGCTGGATGGGCATCGCCGGCATCCTGGGCAGCCACTCGCTGGCCTGCCGCCTGATCGCGATGCACGGCACCGACGACCAGAAGTCCCGCTACCTCCCCGACCTCGCCACCGGCAAGCGCCGTACCGGTATCGGTCTCACGGAGGCCGACGCCGGCACCGACCTGCAGGGCATCCGCACGACGGCACGCCTGGTCACGCCCGACGACGGAGGCGAGCCGTACTACGTCGTCAACGGTTCCAAGATGTGGATCACCAACGCCCGGTACGCGTCCCCGCTCCCGGTGCTCGTCAAGACCGACCCCACCGCCTCCCCTGCACACAAGGGCATGAGCGTCCTGCTCATCGAGTCGGACACCCCGGGGTTCACCGTCACCAAGGACATCCCCAAGCTCGGCTACAAGGGCACCGAGTCCTGCGAGATCCTGCTCGACGACGTGCACGTGCCGGTCAGCCAGCTCGTCGGCGGCGTCGAGGGCCGAGGCATGCAGCAGGTCCTGTCCGCGCTCGAGTGGGGCCGCGTCAACATCGCCGCACGCTCGGTCGGCATCGCGCAGCGCGCGCACGACGAGGCGCTCGCTTACGCGCAGCAGCGCAAGGCCTTCGGCAAGCCGATCGCCGACTTCCAGGCCATCCAGCTCAAGCTCGGCGAGCTCGGCACGCAGGTCCAGGCAGCCCGCCTCATGGCGTACTGGGCCGCCGACGCGGTCCGCACCGGCCGTGCCGACGGCGCCACGGGCATGGCCAAGATCTTCTGCTCCGAGGTCGCCCTCCAGGCAGCCATCGACGCGATGAAGGTCCACGGCGGCTACGGGTACTCCACCGAGTTCGAGGTCGAGCGCCTCTACCGCGACGCGATCCTCATGAGCATCGGCGAGGGCACCAACGACATCCTCCGCACGGTCGTCGCCAAGTCGCTCGTGTCCGGCGAGACCGTCATCGGGAGATGACTCAGGACGTCAACGCGGTCCTGGGGTGCCATCTGGTGACACCTCAGGACCGCGCCAGCTCAGCTGTGGCGTCAGCGCGCCAGGGCGATCACGCTGCGAGCGCGTCGCACGACGGCCTCGTCGACCATGCGGCCGTCCGGACCGATGATCACACCGGATCCGGCGGCGACGGCCTCGTCGAAGACGGCGACCAGGGCGCGAGCCTGCGCGAGCGTCTCGGCGCTCGGCGTGAACACCTCGTTGGCGACGGCGACCTGCGCCGGGTGGATGCACGCCCGACCGACGTACCCGCGCCGCGCGAGGGCGCGGGTGCCCGCAGCGAACCGGTCAAGGTCGCGGAAGTCGGTGGAGACGGGAGCGACCGGCGCACTGATCCCGGCGGCGGCGCTGACCAGCACCACCTGCGTGCGGATCGGAGCCCAGTCGGCGTCGTCGGTGCCGTCGCCGAAGCCGAGGTCGGCGGCAAGGTCGGCCTCTCCGACCTGCAGGCGTACGACGCGGGGAGCGCCGGCGATCGCCCTCGCGTCGAGCAGCGACGCGGCCGACTCCAGCAGCGGGACCACACCGACCGAGCCGGCGTCGAGCCCTTCGCGCGCCTCGGCCTTGCCGAGCGCCGCGTCGATCGCCTCGATCTCGGCACGCGACTCGGTCTTCGCGACCATCACGCCGGTGATCCCGGGCGCCACCACGGCGTCGACGTCGGTCACGCCGAGGGCGCCGGGGTTGACCCGCACCCACACCTCGACACCCGCCGTGTCGCCGTCGAGCGACCGGAGCCACGAGGCCACGCCGTCGCGAGCAGCGGCCTTCGCGGGCCACGGGACGGCGTCCTCGAGGTCGACGATCACGGCATCGGCACCCCGGCTCAGCACCTTAGCGAGCTTGTCGGGGGCGTTGCCGGGGACGTACAGGTACGAACGAGCGATCACGTGGCGACTCCGAGAACTGGAACGATGTTTCGCTGCACGCTAACCTCGCCTTCCGGGTCGCGTCAACGCGACCCGGGGCCGCTCGTTGACCGGAGCACCACTCCCGCTTACGATTCTGGAATGGCGTTTCGCACAATGGAACACGACCCCTCCGGTCCCGCCCCCGACCCGCACCACGCGACGGGCCCCCTGAGCGACGGACCCCTCACCGGCATGCGCGTGATCGACGCGTCCACGATCCTCGCCGGGCCGCTGTGCTGCCAGATCCTCGGAGACTTCGGCGCCGAGGTGATCAAGATCGAGCACCCCACGGCCGGCGACAGCATGCGCGGCCACGGCGAGAGCAAGGACGGCACGCCGCTGTGGTGGAAGGAGATCTCCCGCAACAAGCGCACGATCGGCCTCAGCCTGTCCGCCCCCGAGGGCGCCGAGCTCTTCGCCCGGCTCGCCGCGACCGCCGACGTGATCGTCGAGAACTTCCGTCCGGGCACGCTCGAACGCTGGGGCCTGTCCCCCGAACGGCTGCACGAGATCAACCCCGCGCTCGTCATCGTCCGCATCACCGGCTTCGGCCAGCAGGGGCCGTACGCCTCCCGCGCCGGCTTCGGCACCCTCGCCGAGGCGATGAGCGGGTTCGCGCACCTGACCGGCCAGCCCGACGGGCCCCCGACCCTCCCGGCGTTCGGCCTCGCCGACTCGATCTGCGGCATCGCCGCCTCGTCGGCCGTCTCGATGGCGCTGCTGGCCCGCGAGCACAACGGCGGCCAGGGCCAGGTGATCGACATGAGCCTGCTCGAGCCGATCATGGCGGCCGTCGGCCCCGGCCCGACCGTCTACCAGCAGCTCGGCACGGTCGGCACCCGCCACGGCAACCGCTCGCACAACAACGCGCCGCGCAACACGTACGCGACGAAGGACGGCCACTGGGTCGCGATCTCCACCAGCGCCCAGGCGATCGCCGAGCGCGTCCTGACCCTCGTCGGGCACCCCGAGGTCATCGACGAGCCCTGGTTCGCGGCGGGACACAGCCGCGCTCTCCACGCCGACCTGCTCGACGGCTACGTCGGTGGATGGATCGGGGAGCGCACCCGCGACGAGGTGGTCGCGGCCTTCACCGACGCCGGCGCCGCCGTCGCTCCCGTCTACTCGGCGAAGGACCTCGTCGAGGACCCGCACGTGCGTGAGACCGAGATGCTCGTCGAGGTCGACGACCCCGACCTCGGCACCGTCCTCCAGCACAACGTGATGTGGCGGATGTCGGAGACGCCGGGCCGCGTCCGCTTCACCGGGCGGGACCTCGGGTCCGACACCGACGGCCTGCTCGCCGACCTCGGTGTCGACACCGCCACCTTGCACGACCTCCGTACCCGCAACGTCGTCCGCTGACGAGATCTCGAGGAACCATGACTACCTCTCCTTCCACCACCACCGCGTCGCTGCTCGACGCCGTCCGCGCCGGTGTGCGCGTGGTGGACCTCGGCCGCCCGCTCACCGTCGGGATGCCGCAGTCGCCGAACCACCCGGCGTACTGGCACTCGCTCCCCCGCCGCCACGGAGACATGGTGCGCGTCGACGGCGGCTCCGCCGCGAACGACATGATCTCGATGGGCACCCACGTCGGCACGCACATCGACGCACTCGCGCACGTCTCGCACGACGGCAAGCTGTACGGCGGCCTCGACGTGGCCGATGCGCTCGAGGGCGGACGGTACGCCCGCCTCGGCGCGCACACGATCGAGCCGATGGTGCGCCCGGGAGTCATCCTCGACGTCCCGTCCGCGCTCGGCGTCAGCCGGCTCGACCCCGGCTACGAGATCACCGTCGCCGACCTCGAGCTGACCGCGTCGCGTCAGGGCAGCGAGATCGGCGCGGGCGACGTCGTCCTCGTACGGAGCGGGTGGGGGCAGCACTTCGACGAGGGGGCCAAGGCCGACTACGTCGGTCACGACTCGGGGGTGCCGGGCATCGGCGCTGCCGGGGCGCAGTGGCTGGCCGACCGGGGCATCCACGCGACCGGCGCCGACACCATCGCGTTCGAGTGCCTCCCGCCGGGCGCCGGCCACGCGACCCTGCCCGCACACCGGGTGCTGCTCGTCGAGAACGGCATCTACATCGTCGAGGCCATGGACCTCGAGCAGCTGGCGGCGACGGGCATCCACTCCTTCGTGTTCGTTCTCTCCCCGCTCCCCTTCTTCGGCGCCACCGGTTCTCCGGTGCGCCCGCTGGCGGTGATCGGCGGTGAGTGACGCAACGGCCCCGGACACCCTCGGCGCGCAGCTCGCACGGTTCGCCGTCGACGCGGCGCGCGACGGCGTACCCGACGACGTCGCCGCCAGCACACGCCAGCGCGTGCTCGACGTCCTCGGCCTGTGCGTCGCCTCGCACCGCCTCGAGACGAGCGCCGCGATCATCGACCACGTGCTCGACCAGGGTGGGCACGAGCAGGCTTCCATCGTCGGCGTGCCGCAGCGCGTCACGGCGGCGCAGGCCGCGCTCGCCAACGGAGTCCTGGCGCACTCCCTCGACTACGACGACACCCACCTGCCGTCGGTGCTGCACCCCAGCGCCAGCGTCGTCCCGGCGGCGCTCGCCGCGGCCGAGCACGCGGGTGCGGACGGCGAGCTCACGGTCCGCGCCGTGGCCGTCGGCCTCGAGGTCGCGGTGCGCCTCGGCATGGCCGGCTACGACCAGGAGCTCGGCAACTCCGTGTTCTTCGAGCACGGCCAGCACGCGACCTCGATCACCGGCGCGATGGGCAGCGCGGTCGCGGCGTCGATCCTGTACGGCGCCGACGAGAACGGCATCCTCGACGCGCTCGGACTGACCGCCTCGATGGCCTCCGGCATCATCGAGGCCAACCGCACCGGCGGCACGGTCAAGCGTCTGCACTGCGGACTCGCCGCGCAGGCGGGAGTCACCGCGGCCCAGCTCGTACGCCGCGGGTTCACCGGGCCGCCCACCGTGCTCGAGGGGCGCTTCGGCTTCTTCGAGGCATGGCTGCACGGCCGGTTCTTCCCCGCGGCCATCACCGAGGGCCTTGGCAAGGAGTGGGCGGTCCCCGGCATCTTCTTCAAGCCGTACCCCGCCAACCACTTCACCCACACCTCGATCGACGCGGGCCTCGCCCTGCGTGCCCGTGGCCTGCGGGCCGAGGACGTCGCGTCGATCACCATCGGCGCCCCCACCGCCGTCATCCGGACGATCGGAGCACCGCTGGAGACGAAGCGCGCCCCGCAGACCGGCTACCAGGCGCAGTTCAGCGGGCCGTACGCGGTCGTCGCCGGGCTGCTCGGTGGCGGCGGGCTCGGGGTGGGGCTCGACGACTTCACCGACGCCCTCGCCCAGGAACCCCGCCGACGTGCCCTCATGGCGCTCGTCGACGTCGTCCCAGACGAGCGCTGCGACGCGATCTACCCGCACCAGTTCCCCGCGGTCGTGACCGTGACGACCACCGACGGCGAGGTGGTCGTGGAAGAGGTCCTCGCCAACCGCGGCGGCCCCGAGCGACCGCTCACCGACGACGAGCTCGCCCTCAAGTTCCGTGACAACGTCGCCGGTCGGGTGTCGCCGGACACCGCCGAGGACGTGCGCCGCGACGTCCTCACGCTGGACGCGAGCAGCGACATCACCTCCCTGATGTCGAGACTCACCACCTTCCAGGCCACCCCCGTGCCGGCCGCAACCACAGACAAGGACCTCGCATGAGCGATCTCGACCTGATCATCAAGAACGCCGACGTCGTCGTCGACGGATCCGACCTGACGCTGCAGCTGGACATCGGGATCCGCGACGGCAAGATCGCCGTGCTCGCCCCCGACCTGCCGGTCGAGCCCGGGGTCGACCTGGTCGACGCGTCAGGCCGTACGGCGTTCCCCGGCGTCGTCGACGCGCACCAGCACTGGGGCATCTACAACCCGCTGCCGGAGGACACCGCGACCGAGAGCCGCGCCTGCGCGCAGGGGGGTGTCACGACCGCCCTCAACTACATGCGGACCGGCCAGTACTACCTCAACAAGGGCGGCTCGTACGCCGACTTCTTCCCCGAGGTGCTCGCCGCCACCGAGGGCCGCTCGATCGTCGACTACGCGTTCCACCTGGCGCCGATGTCGAAGGGCCACATCGACGAGATCCCCGCGCTCGTCAAGGAGCACGGCGTCACCTCGTTCAAGATCTTCATGTTCTACGGCAGCCACGGCCTGCACGGGCGCTCGGAGGACCAGCGCGCGTTCCTGATGACGCCGGAGGGCGAGCGCTACGACCTGGCTCATTTCGAGTTCGTCATGCGCGGCGTCCAGGCGGCGCGTGAGCAGTTCCCCGAGATGGCCGACCAGATCTCGCTCTCGCTGCATTGCGAGACCGCCGAGATCATGAGCGCGTACACGAAGCTGGTGGAGGAGGACGGCTCGCTCTCGGGTCTTCCCGCCTACAGCGCGTCGCGGCCGCCGCACTCGGAGGGCCTCGCGGTCACGATCGCGTCGTACCTCGCGCACGAGACCGGCCTGCCGACGATCAACCTGCTCCACCTCACCTCACGCAAGGCCGTCGACGCCGCGATCCGGATGGCCGAGGCCTTCCCGCACGTCGACTTCCGCCGCGAGGTGACCGTGGGCCACCTGCTCGCCGACTGCGACACCGCGCACGGCGTCGGCGGCAAGGTCAACCCGCCGCTGCGTCCGCGCGAGGACGTCGAGGCCCTGTGGGAGCACGTGCTCGCGGGGCGCATCGACTGGGTCGTGAGCGATCACGCCTGCTGCCGTGACGAGCAGAAGTTCGGTGAGGACCGCGACGACGTCTTCCTGGCGAAGTCCGGGTTCGGCGGCGCCGAGTACCTGCTGGCCGGGATGATCACCGAGGGCCGCAAGCGCGGGCTCGGGCTCGACCGCATCGCTCGTCTGACGGCCACGAACCCGGCTGAGCGCTACGGCCTGGGCGCGACCAAGGGCGCGATCCGGGTCGGGGCCGACGCCGACATCGCCCTCGTCGACATGGACCACACGTGGACGGTGCGGGCCGAGGACTCGGAGTCGACCCAGGAGTACACGCCGTTCGAGGGAGCCGAGCTCACCGCGAAGGTCACCGACACGTTCGTCCGCGGACGCCAGGTGCTGACCGACGGTGTCGTCACGGCGACCAGCGGCGGGCGCTACCTGGCGCGGCCGAGCGCCTGATCGTGCGCCGGTCAGCCGGCCCAGCCGAAGCGGCGGGACAGGACGCCAGCGGTCTCGAGGAGCGCCGACCGGCACGCCTCGACCTCGCGCTCGAAGCGTTCGGCCGGACCGCAGACGCTGAGGACGGCGACCGGACGTCCGTCGCTGCCCCGCACCGGGGCGGCGACGGACGCCGCTCCGTCCAGACGCTCGCCGTGCGAGTGCGCCCACCCCTGCCGGCGGACCACCTCGAGGTCCTGGCGGAGAGCGTCGGCGTCCACGACCGTGCTCGACGTGACGGCGTCGAGCGGCGTGTCCTCGAGGTACTCCTCGATCTCCGCGTCCGGCAGGAAGGCGAGGAACGCGCGCGAGGACGCACCGGCGTACAGCGGGTACGGCTCGCCGATGGTGACCGTCATGATGACCTCGCGGTCGGGCGTCACCTGGTCGACGTAGATCCGGCTGTGGTCGCCCAGCAGCACCGACAGCGTGGCGGTCTCGTCGGTGCGCGCCGACAGGTCCTCGAGGAAGGGACGCCCCACGCGCCGGACGTCGATCCGGTCGAGGTAGGTGAGACCGAGGCGCATCGCGGCGACCCCGAGCGAGTAGCGGCGCGAGCGCTCGTCGAGGTCGACCAGGCCGCGGCTGCGCAGCGACGCGAGGACGCGGTGGACGGCCGCCTTGGACAGGTCGAGCGCGTCGGCGATCTCCGTCACCCCGAGGTCGGGTCCCGGAGTGTCCGCGAAGAGCAGCAGGATGTCGGCCGCGCGTTCTACGGTCGCGATCGTCGCGCTGTTGCTCGTGGCGGCGCCGTTCTCCGGCTTCGTCCTCGGCGGCATCGGGCGGCTCCTTGTGCATCGTCAAACGGGTCGGAATCCCCCGACCCGGGCGGAACTGTTCTCTCACGAAGTCCGCAGCAGTTGCAAGACACGTCCGACCCGCCGCGCGGATCGGACTCGCCGTCGCTCGGTCCACGTCGTTTCGTGGACGTGAGACTACCTAACACGGAACACTGTTCCAACCTAGACCAACGTACGAGGTGCTCACCGTGACATTGACAGCTTTCGGCGCTCCCCTGAACATCGCGAACGGTGTCCGCGAGTTCGCGCGCGCCACCCCCGACGCGACGGCCGTCATCGACGGCGACCGCTCCCTGACCTACCGCGAGCTCGGTGACCGCGCCGCCCGGTGGGCCAACGCGCTCATCGACCTCGACCTCCCTGCCGGAGCGCACGTCGCGGTGTGCGTCGGCAACCGCCTCGAGCACCCCGAGATCGCCTGCGGCATCGCGATGGCAGCGATGACGATGATCCCGGTCAACCCCCGTTACACCCCCGGCGAGGCGCGCTTCATCCTCGAGCACGCCGAGGCTCGTGCGGTCGTCGTGGAGGCCGCGCTGATCGGGCTCGTCAGCGAGGCGGCTGCCGACCTCGGGATCCCGGTGGTCGCGATCGACGGCGCCGACGCTGCCCTCGACTACGAGGCCGCGCTCGCCGCCGCGTCGCCCGCAGCGCCCGAGCGGGTCGTCGACGAGTCCGAGCCGTTCTGCATCGCGTACACGTCGGGGACGACCGGACAGCCCAAGGGCGTCATGATCAGCCACCGCTCGCGCACCCTGACCTTCTACCAGTCGGCAGCCGAGTGGGGCCTGGGCAACGGGCGCGTATCCCTTGCCGTCGCACCGATGTACCACGGGGCGGGCTTCGCCTTCGGGTACGCGCCGGTCTTCACCGGCGGCACCGTCGTGATGCTGCCGAAGTGGTCCCCCGAGGCGATGCTCGACCTGGTCGAGCGCCACGGGGTCCAGTCGGTCTTCCTGGTGCCGGCGCACGCCCAGATGCTGCGGGCCCTCGGTGCCGAGGCGATCGCGTCCCGTGACCTCAGCTCCCTGGACACGCTCTACTTCAACGCTGCCGCACTCCCGTGGGAGCTCAAGCAGTGGGTGATGGACACGTTCCCCGGTCGCGCCGTCCACGAGCTGTACGGCTCCACCGAGAGCGGCATCATCACGAACCTCCGCCCGGTCGACATGGCGCGCAAGCCCGGCTCGGTCGGCCAGCCCTGGTACATGACCGAGATCCGCGTCGTCGGCGCAGACGGCACGATCGTGGGCAACGGCGGCACCGGGGAGCTCTTCAGCCGCTCGCCGTACCTCATGCGGGGCTACTTCAAGAACCCTGAGGCCACCGCGGCGTGCACGACCGACGACGGGTTCGTCACCTGCGGCGACCTGGTGCGCCTCGACGACGAGGGCTACGTCCACATCGTCGGGCGCGTGAGCGACATGATCGTGTCGGGGGGCATCAACGTATACCCGCGCGAGATCGAGGACGTCCTCGTCACGCACCCCGACGTCGTCGATGCCTGCGTGCTCGGCGCACCGTCGGAGCAGTGGGGCGAGGAGGTCGCCGCGATCGTCGTCCTCGCCGCCGGCGCCGAGCTCGACGTCGCGGCGCTCGAGGCGCACTGCAGGGAGCGGCTCGCTGGGTTCAAGGTGCCGCGGCGCTGGTCGACGATCGAGGCCCTCCCCCGCAACGCCGCGGGCAAGGTCGTCAAGCGGGACGTGCCCGTACCTGCGTGAGCCAGACCGGCACGAGCCAGACCGGCACGAGCCAGACCGGCACGAGTCAGATCTGCACGAGCCAGATCTGCACGAGTCAGATCTGCATGAGGGACGCCGCGACGAGCGCGGGTGCCGTGAGCGGGGCGTCGTGGCCGGCGTCGATCAGCGCGTACGGCGTCCCTCGCTCGTCGAGCCGGGCGCGCGTCGTCTCAGAGGGATAGCCCGCGGGTGTGCGGGCGCAGAACACATAGGTCTCCGGCACCTCGGCGGCGGGTCCGGGACGCGGGTCGAGAGACGGCGCGAAGGGCGTCGGCGTCAACCGCGGCGCCATCCAGGCGACGGTCTCCGCGTCGAGGTCCCCGCCGACGACCGGCGCCCGCGACGGGATGAGCGTGTCGCGAGGCGGAAGACCGGCAGCGCCCGGGGTCAGGTCGACCGCCCGCTCCCCCACGTCGGGGACGGCGCCGTCGACGTGCACGAGGTGGCGGATCCGGTGCGGCACGGCATCGGCGACGGCGCGCGCGACGAGGCTCCCCTGGCTGTGACCGACGAGCACCACGTCGTGAAGGTCCTCGGTCTCGATCAGGCCGACGACGTCGTCGACCCACGTCGACAGCCCGGCCACAGGGACCGCCGCCCGCTCGCCGGCCCCCGAGAGGCTCGGGGCGTAGACGTCGTGCCCGGCGTCGATGAGGTACGGGCGAACCCTGCGCCAGGACCACCCGCCCCGGAACGCGCCGTGGACGAGCAGGAAAACGGTCACCGGGGGTCCGGCTCGTCGAGGACGACCTCCATGAACTCCCGCGGGTAGGAGTCGTACGGCTGAAGGTGCTCGTACATCGCGACGAGGTGGTCGCTGTAGTCAGGCGCCTGGGTGCACGCGTCGTAGTCCTCGACGCTGTCGAAGAAGCGCAGGTGGGTGAAGTGCGTCCGGTCCTCGACGCCACGGATCAGGCGGCGGCCGCGGAATCCGGGGTGGTCACGGAACAGGACCCCGAACTTCTCGGAGAGCTCGATGTAGGCCTGGGCGTGCTCTTCGCCCGGCTTGGTCCATGCCTGGCTCACGACGACGATCATGAGTCCTCCTCTGCATTGCTTCAAACTCTCGACGCGTAGATCATATATCTTTACACTTCTTTCATGACAACCAGCAGCTCGCAGACCAAGACCATCCCCGAGTTCCTCGCCGAAGCCCCCGACGTCGACGTTCGCGAGCTCTGGCAGGCGTTCTGGGACATCCTCACCGCCGCCAAGGAGCGCATCACCGAGGTGCTCGACGTCGAGCCGCACGCCAGCAGCGCGGACCTCGAGGCGTGGAGCACCCCGGACGGCTCGTACGAGGGCTCTCTCAACACCTTCGCGGGCGACCCCGACAACGGCGTCGAGTGGCTCGTCCACTCGTGGATCGGCAACCGCAGCGCCTCGATCCTCGACATGAACCTCCAGGTGTGGCTCGGCCCCCACATCGACGTGCCTCACCTGGTGATCGTGTTCGGCACCATCCCCAACATCTTCCACTTCAGCGATCTCGTGGCACGCCGCGACATCACCACCGACATCGCGTACCTCGACAAGTACTACGAGCCCGAGAACTCCTCCTGGCTCTCGCTGCGCAGCGACGACCGTTTCACCTGGTCCGTCAGCCACGGCACCTACATGCGCGCCTTCCTCTCGCCGGTGGGCAACTCCTACGTCGCCGCCAGCGCCGACGCCGACATCGTGGACACCCTCCGCAAGGCCGTGGAGGAGCGCGTGGAGACCTGGCTGTCGTGGGTCCAGAACGCCACCCCCGTGCCGCCGGAGGAGCGTGCGGAGCTCCGCAAGCGCGACCACCTCCTGCGCACGTACGGCTACACCCTCGACCCGATGAACGAGCTCTCCAAGAAGTTCCTCGGTGCCGAGCGCGTCGAGGAGCTGGTGGCGGTGCGGGCCGGGTTGGGCCAGATGCGCGGCGACGCATGAGGGTCCTCGTGATCGGCGCCGGACTCGTGGGCTCCGCTGCCGCGAAGACCCTGCGCGAGCGAGGCCACCATGTCACCGGCACCACGACCACGCCGGCGAAGGTGGACGCCCTGAACCCGTTGTTCGACGAGGTCGTGGTGCTCCGCGGCTCGGATCGCGAGGCCGTGCATGCGCAGGTCGCCGCCGCCGACGCGGTCGTCGTGACTGCCGGCCCGTCCGCGGCGCACGCCATGACGCCCGAGGACCGAGCCGCCACGTACCACGAGATCCTCGTCGCGACGGCCGAGAGCGTCACGTCCGCCCCGGGGACGCCGCACCTGGTCGCCCTGTCGTCGCTGTCGGTCTACGGCAACGCGAGCAACCACCTCGACGTCGTCACCGAGGACTCGCCGGTCACGGACTCGGACGATCCCAGCCCGAGCCGCTTCCTCGCGATGGAGGCGACCTACCTGGACTCGGCGGGCGATCGCGCGACCGTGTTCCGCTGCGGCGACATCTTCGGCGCCGACGACCCGCCGATCGAGACCAAGGTCGCGATGGCCCACCAGTACCTCGGTGGATCAGTGCCGTTCGGTGCCGACGCCCTCTTCTACCGGTTGTCGGTGGAGGATGCCGCGGACGCGATCGTCTTCGCCGTCGAGAACGCGACCGTCGGGCTCTTCAACCTCACGCACCCGGAGCTCCCGCCGCGCAACGGCGAGATCTTCGACGTGATCGGGGCGAGCCAGGGCCTGCCCGGTCTCACGTACCGCGCTGAGATCGCCGCACCGTCCGCGCCGATCTCGGTCGAGCGACTCGCCGACGCAGGCTTCGTCGCGCGCACGTCGTACGTCGCCCACCCCCTGCTCGAGCAGGTCTGACACCACTCCTCGCGGTAGGCGAAGGGCCCCGACGGTCGAACCGTCGGGGCCCTTCGCTGTCTCCACATGTCCTTCGTCTACTCCGCACGTCCTTCTGCGGACATGAAGAGGCGGGCTCCCTGGCGTTGACAGGTACGCAGGGAGCCCGCCGTTCGTGGGGCGTCAGGGGCGTCTAGCCGCCGGACACCGTTCGGCGTCGACCGGGGACGAGCACGAGGCCGGCTGCGCCCGCCAGGAGCAGCGCACTGGCCACGAGCGCGATCACGGGGAGCGCGTCGGTGCCACCGGTCTGGGGGAGCTGGTCGCCGGCAGTGCCACCGCCGCCGTCGCCACCGCCGTCGCCACCGTCACCGCCGTCCTCCGGGGGCGCCTCGTCTCCGACGACGAGCTTGGAGAGCTCCGCATCGGCGGTGCAGTTCGCCGTGATCTTCATGTCCGGGAAGTCGAACGTGAACGCCGTGACGGTGATCGGGATCTCCGACTCGCTCGAGTTCAGGCTGCTCTTCATCGGCGGGATCGCCACCGGAGCCTTGGGTGCGGCCTTGACCCCGGCACCACCCTTGAGCGTGACCTTCTTCCCGCCGACATCAGCGGTCAGGGTGACGTTCATCGTCCCGTCGATCGGGAGCGGCGCGATGCCAGGAAGGTCGCTCATCTTGCTCGTCAGGCTGATCGGATCGCCCTCGGCGGCCCGGTACCCGGAGATCGAGATGGTGGCCGGGTAGTCGAACTTGGTGCCGAGCGGCTCCAGCGTGCAGGCGAACGTCGCCTTGCCCTTGGCAGCTGCGCCGGACTTCGGCGCCGGTGCCGCCGTGGTAGGCGCCGCGGTCGTCGGCGCGGTGGTGGTCGGCGGCGCCGACGTCGGCGCCGTCGTCGGCTCCGGCTCGGGCTCGACGGTCTCCCCCGACGCGACCACGGTCGCGGTCACGTTGGTGGGCTTCGGCGACTTCCACGGGTTGACGGTGGCCGAGCCGCTGGACTGGCCGTTGCAGTCGATCTTGATGCCGCCGATGCTCGCCGTGTAGGTGACGCCCTCGAAGGTCACGACGTTGTCGCCCTCCTCCGCCACGAACGTCGTCGTGACCGTGGCTCCAGGCATCGCGGATGCGCCGGCGACCTCGCCGAAGTTCTTCGTCGCCTTCACGATCTTGCCGTTGACCGAGAATCGGAACTCGCCGCTGACCGACGCGGCCGGGCCACCGTTCTTGGGGCCCTTGTCGAAGGTGTACTTGATGGTGACGCGCTGGCCGGGGTTGGGCTCCAGGTCGTCGAACGTGATCGAGTGGTCCGACTGACCGTCCGACCAGGGCGCGAGCGAGGTCGACGTGCTCCCGGTCTGCCCGCCGGCGTCCCACCAGACCCAGCAGCCACCCGACGGCGCGACGGCCGTCGCCGGACCGGCAGCGACGGCCAGCGACGCCGAGGCCAGGACCGCGGCCCCGAGGACCCGCGCGACCGTCAGCACCCCGGACCGCGCCCTCATGCCTGGGCTCCGCGGCGACGGCGCGACGGCGTGCCGACGAGCAGCGCCAGACCGGGCAGGACGAGCGCCGAGCCGGCCAGGAGCAGCACGGGCAGGCTGTCCATGCCGCCGGTCTTGGGCAGGTCGTCAGCGGTCGTGGTCGCGGGCGCCACGGTCGGCGCTGCGGTGGTGGGAGCCGGAGCCGCCGTGGTCGGTGCAGGAGCTGCGGCCACGGCGCCGAACGTCAGCTTCACGTCCACCGTGTTGGCAGCGACCACTTCCGGAGAGTTGTCGGTCGGCAGCGGCCCCGAGCCGATCACGCACTGGTCCTTGGTGCAGTCGACCGAGCCGAACTTCTCCTTCAGCACGAGCTTGACGGCCTTGAACTTGCCGTTGGCATCGGTGGGGACGAACGTCGCACCCGCAGGCAGGTTGCAGTCGACCGGACCCTTGTAGCCGGTCTTGCACTGGCCGACGGCGAGCGCCTTGAGGTTCGGGGCGAAGCCTGAGCCGGACACGGTGATCGTCTGTCCGTCCTTGAGCCCGGTGGTCTCGCTGACGACGGTCTTCGGCGCCGCGGAGGCACCCGGGGCGCCGATCAGCATCACCAGACCTAGTGCCAGGGCTACGGCCAGTCCGCGGACGGCGGTCGGGAGCGTGGGGGTCATCTGCATCGTTCTCCGGGTGCGGTGGTGGGGTGGGCGAGCGTGCGGAGGTGCGGGTCGTGAGTTCATGGGGTCCCTGCCGGAATCGTGGGGACGGGAGCGAGGTGCGAGCCGGACCGCTCGATCGCGGCGTGGTCGGAGCCGAGGTACGAGCTGACGACCTCGGGGTGGTTGCGGACCTCGTCGGGCGTGCCCGAGGCCACCAGGCGTCCGAGGTTCATCGCGACCATCCGGTCGGACAGGCGGCTCAGCAGCGGAAGGTCGTGCTCGATCACGACCATCGCCGTGCCCAGCTCGCGCCGGACGTCGAGCAGCAGGTCGCCCAGCGCATCGCACTCGTTCTGGGCGATGCCGGCCGACGGCTCGTCGAGGAGCAGCACCCGTGGCTCGAGCGCCAGGAGGCACGTCAGCTCGACCACGCGGCGGGTGCCGGTGGAGAGCTCGGAGATCGTACGGTTGGCGAACGGTCCCAGACCCATCCGCTCGATCAGCTCGTCAGCGCGCTTGGCCTTCAGCCGGTCCTGGTACGGGCTGCCGAGCGCCGCCACCACAAGGCGGCTGGGGCGGGTGCGCTCGCCTGCCACCATCACGGTCTCCCGAACGGTCATCGTCGGGAACAGCGCCGCGTCCTGGAACGACCGGACCAGACCGGCGTTCGCACGACGCTCGGGCGTCGCGGTCGTCACGTCGCGATCGGCGAACGTGATCGACCCCGTGTCCGGCGCGGTGAAACCGGCGATGATCTCGAACAGCGTCGTCTTGCCGGCGCCGTTCGGTCCGATCACACCGACGATCTCGCCTGGCGAGACCTGGAGATCCACGTGGTCGACGGCGACCACGCCGCCGAAGTGGCGGCTGATGTCGCTCACGACGAGGAGCGGAGGAGCATCCGGACCCGCCGCGAGGTCCTCGGCGTCGGGGGCGAACAGCCCGGTGAGCTCGGCCGAGCGCTGGAGCGGGGAGCGCTGCGTGACGTCGGGTTCGGCGCGTGCGACGGCGACGTCGACGCCTGCGCGCGCGGCCAGCCAGTCGTACCAGCGGTCGCGCAGCTTCATGCCGACGCCGCCCAGGCCGTCCGGCAGCAGGATGACGACGAGCAGCCAGCCGATGGCCAGGGCCGCCTCGCCCGGGATGCCGAGCACGATCATGCTCGGGATCCCGATGATGATGAGCGTGCCGATCAGCGGGCCGATGACGAGGCCGAGGCCGCCGACGACGGTCAGGGCGACGACGTCGATGCTGGCCGATGCCGGGAACGAGTTGACGGTCAGCGTCGTCTGCCCGTGCCCGATCACGATGCCGCCGAGGCCGGCGACAGCCCCGGAGACGGCGTACAGCTGCAGCTTGCGGACCGTCCGCGGCACGGTGAACGCGCGGGCGGCGTCCTCGTTGTCGCGCAGCGCGTGCAGCGAGCGCCCGAAGCCGCTGCGCCAGAGGTTGGCGCAGACGAAGACACCGAGCGCGAGCATCAGGATCGCGAAGAGGTAGTAGTCGCGCGCCAGATCCATGGAGTAGCCCCACCAGGTGGGCTTCGCGGGGGCGACGCCGTCGCCGAGGAAGATGTCGAGGCGAAGCACCCAAGCCGTGGTCGCCAGGGCGAACGCGAGCGTCGACACGGCGAGCGCGAGCCCCTTGAGACGAAGCGCCGGGATCCCGACGAGGGCCGAGACGACAGCCGCAACCAGGACACCACCGGTGATGCCGAGGACGAAGTTGTCCGTCTTCTCCACGAGGTGCGCCGACGCTGCGGCGCCGATCCCGGCGTACGCGAACTGGCCGAGCGACAGCTGGCCCGCGACACCGGTGATCAGGCCGACGCTCAGGCCGACCAGCGCGAAGCCGGCAACGCTGGTCAGGATGGCGGCCGTCTCGTTGCTGACCAGGTAGGCCAGCGAGATCGCGATGAGCACCGAGCCGCCGACGATGACGATGCGGGTGACGAGGATGCCGCGGACCGAGGCGTACGCGGCCGGCACCGGCTCGGAGCCGACCCGGCGCCAGCCGCCTCGTTCGGTGTCTGCGCGGCCGAGCGTCGGCTGGCGCAGCAGCGCGACGACGATGACCAGACCCACGACGACGGGCACCAGGCCCCGGGTGTCGGGGTTCGAGAGCAGGATCTGCTCGAGGATCCCGATCGCGATCGACGCACCGAAGGCGATCGGGATGGACGACATCCGCGCGATCACCGCACCGGCCAGACCCATGAGGAGGAGGTCGGGGCCGAGGCTGTCCAAGGACGCGCCGGCCGTGGTCGGCGTCACCAGGATCGCGGACAGCGCGGCGATACCGCCGGCGATCGCCCAGGCGTACGAGGCCATGCGGTGGGCACGGATGCCCTCCAGCGCAGCCGTGTCGGGAGCATCGGCGGCTGCGCGGATCGCGAGGCCGGATCGGGTGTGCCGCATGAACCACGACAGTCCGACGAGCACCGCCGGCGCCAGGATGAGCATGGCGAGGTACGGCGGGCCCACCGGCGTGGTGCCGAGCGTGAACGAGGGAAGGAACGGAGGCTTCGGGAAGGTGAACCCGCTGACGCCGTCGCTGTTGATGAGCAGCGCCATGATGAGGATGAACTGCGACAGACCGAGCGTCGCGATCATGCCGATCAGGCTGGGTCGGCCGGCGAGCCGTCGGACGACGACGACCTCGATGCCGCCTGCGAGCGCGGCGGCGACGGCGATCGCGACCGGGAGCGCGATGTAGTACGGGGCGCCCCAGTCCGCGACCAGGAGCCCGAGCACCGAGGCGCCGAAGGCACCGATCGCGCCGTGCGCGAAGTTCACGAACTTGCTCGAGCGGTAGACGAGCACCAGGCCGACGGCGAGCAGGCCGTACGTGAGACCGGTGAAAGCGCCGATGATCAGGCGGTCGATGCCGATCTGGAAGCCCATCACGTCGATCGCGAGGATGGTGTCCGCGGCGCTCACTGGGCTACCTCCGTGGTGTGTCCGCCCAGCATCAGGTCGCGGACGCGGTCGGGATCGGCGGCGAGATCGGCGGCAGACTCGCAGGCGACGATCTGGCCCTTCTCCATGAAGTAGGCGCGATCGACGAGCGACAGCGCGACGTTGACGGACTGCTCGACGAGGAGCACCGCCGTGCCTCGCTCGTTCAGGCGTCGGACCAGCTCGATCAGGCCTCCGACGACGACCGGGGCGAGACCGAGGGAGAACTCGTCGACGACGAGGATGCGGGGATCCTGCACGATCGCCTTGGCGAGGGCGAGCATCTGCCGCTCGCCGCCCGACAGGGTCGACGCCGGCTGGTCTCGGCGGGCGTACAGGCGCGGGAAGATCGCAAGAGCAGCGTCGACGGCCTCCTGGGCCCACGCACGGTCGTCGATCGTGTACGCGTGCATGCGGAGGTTCTCGGTGACCGTCAGCGAGCTGAACGTGGCCTGGCCGACGACCTGACCGAGACCTCGCGCGATCCGTTCGCGCGTGGGCGCCGCGGTCACGTCGACGCCGCCGAGGCGGACGATGCCTGCGTCGGGCTTCAGCAGACCCGCGATCACCTTCAGCGTGGTGCTCTTGCCGACGCCGTTCGGGCCGAGCAGCGCGACCATCTCGCCCTGCTCGACCACGAGGCTGGTGTCGAAGAGGACCTGGACCTGGCCGTACGAGCACTGAACGCCCTCGACCGTCAGCGCCGCTCCTCCGGGCCGGGGGGCGAGGATGCCGAGCCCAGCATCACGACGTCGGGAAATCAACGTCGCCTCCCTCGTACACGAAGCAGCCGCACGCGTCGTCGAACTTCAGGACCCGGTAGGCGCCCGACGCCGCGTGCCTGCCCGGGCCGAGGGACCCGGTGAAGCCCGTCGCCGGGACGAAGGCGGACCCGAGCTTCTCGACCGCCGCGCCCCACGCGCCGGCGTTGAAGTTGTCGGTCAGGCCGGTCGAACCGGCCTGGAGGAGCAGTGCGGCGTCGCAGTACGGCATGGCGACGCGCGCAGCCTCGCGAGACTCGAAGGCGATGCCGGCCTCGGCGTAGATGTCGGCGCACTTCTGCTCGGCGTCCGTGCCCGGGAAGGCGAGCTGGTCGTCGGCGACCTCCTGCGACGGCGCGAAGCCGACGCCGACCATCCCCTTCATGATCGAGGGCGACAGCAGGTCCGGGTTGTTGATGAAGAACGTGGGGTTGTCGAAGGTCGAGATCGCGTAGCGAGCCTTGAACTCCTTGCTCTCGGCCTGGGTGGCGAAGAGCGACGCCATGCGGGCGCCACCGAGGAACATGACGCGGTCGATGCCCTTCGAGCGGAAGGTCACGGCGCCCTCGCCGGTGCCCACCATGAGGCTGCTCTGGCTGGTGGAGTCGATCCAGACGACCTCGGCCTTGACGCCGGCGTCCTTCAGCAGCGGGATCGCGAGATCCTCCATGGTGGCGCGGTTGATCGCGTTGTCGGCGGCGACGACACCGACCTCGTTGCGGCCCTCGAAGAACGCCTGCTCCGACAGCGTCTTGACGAACGCCCGGACGAAGCTGTCGTACGACGGGTAGCTCGGCGACCACAGGTACGGCGCCAGCTCCTTGTAGGTCGCGTCGTCGGTGGCGACCAGGGTCGCGTCCAGGACGAGGGTCTGCGCCTGCGCGTAGCAGGGGCGGGCGTTCTCCTGGAACTGACCGGTCAGCACGACGGCGAATGCCTTGTCGTCCTGCACGATCCCCTTGCACAGCGACTCCTCGGCGGCCGCCGAGTCGTTCTGGGCGTCGTAGAGCCGGAAGACCGCGTCGAGCTTGCGTCCGCCGACCCCGCCGTTGGCGTTGACCCAGGCCTCCAGCGCCTCGACCTGCTTCTCCGGATCTCCGGCGCTGGCTGTCTTGAACCCCGTGACCGCCTTGACGGCGTCGAGGTCGACGCCGACGAAGACCACCTTGACCGTGTCGTCGTCGACGCCGGGGCCCAGCCCGGTCATCACCACGGCTCCCCCACCGGCGTCACCGACCACGCTGCCCGGCATCACGCTGCCGCACCCCGCGAGCGCGAGGGCGAAGCAGGCCAGCGCGATCGTCGCGCGGATCACCAACGACTGGTCCGCGAAGCGTTGGAGGGGGGTCAGGTGCCGCATGCGTTCTCCGTCCCGGGGGGATGTGGCCGCTAGAATATACGATATTAGGTGGACTGTGAAGATCGTTTGTCGCGCCGATCCAGCCATGTGTCGACGGCATCGACGTCGACCACCGAGTCGGGTGCCGTCGGCGAGCCGTCTCCCCCACCGTTGTGCTCGGGTGCAGCGCCGGGGTGCCTGCGCCGCAGCCACGACTCCAGCGCCAAGAGGTCGACCACCGACGCGCCGTCGCCCGAGGAGCCGCCGCGTGCACCGGCAGCGGCGCCGGCGGTCGCGATGACCCCGGCGGCTGCGGGGTCGTGGAGCAGGGTCTCGAGGTCGCGCTGCTCCAGGCGGCCGTCGAGTCGCTTGATCAAGCCCGAGCGGCCGACGGCCTTCGGGCTCACGAGGAAGCCGCCCAGCGCATCCACGTAGACGACGTCGGGCAGCGGGTACGGCGAGGCCAGCGCCGCCTTCTCCGCCTCGGCGAGCTGAGGGCGCGCCTTCCTCGCCGCGATCCGCCGCCGGACCGCCCAGGCCAGCAGCAGCAGCGCCAGGAGGTTGATCGCGACCAGACCCCACGGGTACGCACCCCAGGTCGTCTCGAACTGCGTCCCGCTCGGGCCCTCCCCGATCGAACCGACGACGTGGTAGGTCCCGAACGCTGCGAACGGCAGCTCGATCTTGGACTCGATCGTCGTGCTCTGCAGCGGCAGGACGGTGATGTCACGGGTCAGCGCGACGTCCGGCTTCTGGAGGTCCGAACGCCCCACGCCGATCAGGATCTCGGGGTTGTAGGCGGGCGCCGTGCCCTGGTTCTCGACCTCCACGACCAGCTTGCGAGCCGGAGCCGCGCCGAAGAGCCCGGCCAGACCGCCTCCGCCCACCAGGCGCACGTCGGTCACCACGAGGTCGGGCTGGGGCGTCACCACCGACGGCGGCGTGCCGACGGCGTGCCCGGTGACGACGAACGGCGCGTCGACCGCGAGCGCCGGGCCCGTGTACGAGGCCACCCGGACCACGCACGGGCACGGCCGCGGCGGGTTGCCGACGACGAGATCGATGTCGAGCTCGCCGTCCACGTTCGACACCGCCAGCGCGGCGGCACTCTGGTCGCACGCCCCCGACCCGCCGATGGCGAGGTCGCCGCAGACGACGGCCTGGACCTGGGTGAGCGGCGGCCATCCGGCGCCCTTCACCTCGACGTTGGCGCCCGGCCTGCCCTCGCCGGGCGTGACGGTGGCCGAGAGCCCGGGCTTCGCGTCGGCGGCGGGGACAGCGGCCGCGGACGACCATGCCCCCACGTAGACGCCGAGCAGCGCGATCAGCGCGACGACGGCAGCACTCTTGCCCGCCCTCACCGGCCGGCCGCGATCGTGATCTTCGGAGCGGACGAGACGGCCGCGAAGGCCTTGCGCTTGGCGGCACGCCGACGCAGCCACCACCACGTGGCACCGATCACGAGCAGGATCGTCAGCACCGTCAGGACCCAGGGGACCACCCACTGCGTGGTCGACTCGGAGTCCGTCGTGCCCTCGGGCGTCGCCATCGTGACCTTCGTGGTGATGCGGTCCACGGCGCCGACGCCCGTGACCTCCTCCGTGAGCTTCACGGTCGCGCCCGGGAGCAGGTCGACGATCTGACCGGTCTCCACCGAGGACAGGTCGCGCCCGAACAGACCGGTGAGCGTGATGGTGGCAGCGGGCGACAGGCGCAGGTTGCCGGTGTTCTTGACGGTGTAGGACACGGTGCCCTTGCCCTCACCGGACCAGGGGAAGATGCCGCGATCGTGCTCGAGCTCCACGTCGGTGACCTTGAGGGCGGGCATGGTCGGGCCTGCGACCCGGAGGTAGAGGCGCGAAGCGACCGCACGCTTGATGCCGACGTCGATGCCGCCGGACTCGGTCGTGCCCTCGACCGAGCCGTTGAGGGCAACGAGTCCGCCGACGTGGTCACCGGGAGTCGCGTTCGCGGGGATCTGGATGGTGATCGGCACGTCGACCTGGGTCCGGCCGACGACCTTGACGGTCTGCACCGGGACCTTGATCCAGGCGCCGACATCGGTCTGGGGCTGGTCGAGGCCGCGGAGCGCGAAGAAGCCGCCCTGCTCGGTGTTGTAGCCGTCGGCGCCGTAGATCGAGAAGGTCAGCGGCTTCTTGGTGAAGTTTCGGATGCGGACCTTGTCCGTCAGCGTGGTGCCGGGCGCTCCCTCGAGGACGAAGTAGCTGCGCGGTGTCGGCGAGGACGAGTCGGCAGGGGTGGGAGTGACCGACCACGCGCCGTTGTCGGCGGCATGCGCAGGCGACGGCACGAGGGCCGTCGCCAGGGTCAGCAGGACAAGGGCGATGAGAGATCGCGCGAGGCGCGTCGCGAGGGTCATCGGTAGCACTCCCGGTCGGAGGGGATCGGAACGGCCGGAACGGGTGGACGCCGCTGCTGCGGCGCCCACCCGGACCGTTACTGCGAGGTGTTGCGTGTCATGACAGATGACGTGACGTAGGCCCGAGGCTTACGACAGCGTCAGCGTGAGGAGACCGGTGTAGGCACCGGCCGCCTGGCTGGAACCGACAGCGAGCGACAGACCGGCGTCGGCGACGGTGTCGCCGCCGCTGGTGCCGTTTGCGCCCAGACCGGCCGTCGAGACCGAGCAGAGCGGCAGGTCGGTCGCCGCATCGCCGAACGCGCCCGCTGCGCCAGCGGTGACGGTGTCGTCACTGTTGGCGGCTGCGACACAGCTCGGCGTCCACGAGAGCGAGCTCGACGGGATGGTGAAGTTGCCGCCGGACGGCTTCGCCGGGCCGTTGAGGCCCGAGAAGCGACCAACGAGCGACCAACCCAGCGTGCCGCCGCGGTAGTCCTTCACCGTGACGTCCTGGAGGTTGCCGGTGGAGGTCTGGTCGGTGCCGTTGAGCTGGATGCCCGACATGGTGACGTTGCCCGCCACCTTCGACATCTTCAGGTCGCCGGCGACGACGGTCAGGTCGACCGTCTCGAGCAGCGAGCAGCTTCCGGTCGTTGCGAGGCCGGCCTTTGCCGTGCAGGAGTCACCCGAGAAGGTGAACGCCTGCGAGGCGAAGATGACGACCGGCGGCGGACCGGCGACGTGCGTACGGCTCGCGCCGATGAACGCCGTCGCAGGATCGTTCACGGTGAACGACTGCGAGAAGTTGCCCGCGGAGTCGGCCGTGGCCGTCACTGCGGGATCCGACGTCGCCGGCGGCGGGAACGGAGGACCGCTCTGGGTGCTGCTGACGTTGACGGACTGGTTGGGATCCCAGTTGGTTCCCGAGACGGTCACGATCGTGCCCGCGCCGCCACCGACCACATTGGTCGCGACGGTCGGGTTGCCCAGGATCGTCACCGGGGTCAGGCTGACCTCGGAGCCCGAGGTGACCTTCAGGGTGCGTGCACCCGCGGTCGGCGTGGCGGGCACGGGGAGAGTGCCGGTGCCGGTGCCGCCTGCGGAGATGGTGACGGACGACGAGCCTGCGTCACAGCTGGAGCCGCTGGTGTTGCAGAGCTCGGCGGTGCCGGTGCCGGCGCCTGCGAAGTTCGTGACGCTGAAGCTGATCACGTCGTTCTTGCGGGCGGCGGTGTTCACCACCTGGTTGCTGATGCCCGTGATGGTCGCGGTGGGTCCGACAGCGGAGAAGTTGGCGCTGATGTTGGTGTCGATCGGCGTCGTAGCCGGGTTGACACCGTTCGCAACGCCGGTGCTCTGACCGTTGCAGTTCACGCGGGTGAGGAACGTCGGGATGTCGTAGATCACCTTGCGGAGCTTGACGGTCGTGCTGCCTGCGGCGGTGATGGCGAACGATCCCGTGATGGTGTCACCCGGGATGACCGCTCCACCGCCGGCCGAGAACGCCTTCGTGATCGCCGGCAGGTTGTTGCCGTTGACCGAGAAGTAGTAGTACGCCGTGCCACTGGCCGGCGGTCCACCGTTCTTCGGACCCTTGTCGAAAACGAGCGAGAAATCACGCGTACTGCCGACGGTGGTGCCCCCACTGGTCGTGAGGGTGTAGTCGACAGCGCCTTCGCTCCATGGTGCGAGCGACGACGACGTGTTGCTCGCCGGCGTGGTGTCCTCGATGCCGGCTCCACTCGGGGGTGAGTAGACCCAACATCCGCCGGTGGGTGTGACCGCAGATGCGGATCCGGCTCCGAGGACGACTGCTGTCGTCGCGAGCATGCTGGCACCAGCCAGCAGGGCGACGGCACGGTTCTTCGAAATCATCTACCCGCTCTCCTTCTTCGGGTAGGGGGCCCCGAGGGGCCCGACCTCAAACGCAGTCCTGTCCACTGCATTGCACTCATCGGGAGTACAAGTAGAGATAGGCTGTGCCACACAGCCGATATTGTCAATGATATATCCGAGAGGATTTGAATGAACCAGTCCGCCGTGGTAGCCCGAGCGTTCGCGCGCACGGCTGCCGAGCTGCTCGTCACCGGCGGTGTCGTCGTCCTGCTCTTCGCCGCCTACGTGGTGGTCTGGAGCGACGTGCAGACCGCGGCCGCACAGGTCGAGCTGCGGGACGACTTCAAGAGCCAGGCCCAGTCGGCTGATGCCCCGGCGCCCGGCACGACTGCGACACCGGAGCCCTTGGCCGTGCCCCCCGGCGACGCCATGGCGGTCATGCGCATCCCCCGACTCGGCGACGACTGGTCCTGGGTCGTCGTCGAGGGCGTGTCCGACGAGCAGCTCAACCGCGGCCCCGGCCACTTCCCGGAGACCGCGCTGCCCGGCCAGATCGGCAACTTCGCGGTGGCCGGCCACCGCGCGACCCACGGGGAGCCGTTCGCTCACCTCGATCGGATGGCGCCCGGGGACGAGATCGTCGTCGAGTCCATCGGCGTCACGTACACCTACGTCGTCGACACCACGGAGATCGTGACCCCGTCCGACGTGGGGGTGCTGCTCCCGGTGCCCGGCAAGCCGGACAAGGCCTCGCGCAAGGCCCGCATCACGCTCGTGACGTGCAACCCTCGCTGGGGTTCGAGCGAGCGCCTCATCGTCCACGGTCACCTGACCGAGACAGTCATCGGCTCGGAGGTCTGACGTGTACGCAGCACTCTGGCGGGTCCTGCCCGGCCCCACCGCAGTCAAGCTGGTGCTGGCCGGCGCCCTCTTCCTGGGTGTCGTCGCCATCTTGTTCCTCGTGGTCTTTCCCGAGATCGAACCGCTGCTGCCGTTCGACCAGATCACCCTCGAACCCGAGCCGACGACATCGAGCGCCGTCGGCTGAGGCTCGAGGGACGCCACAGCGACGGCTACGCGCGTGCTGGTGCGTCCCACGAGTCCGGGGGTGGTGGAACAGTATCTTGTGACGCGGAACACTGTCCTGAAGATTCGGACAAAGTTCCTTGTTCGTAACCTGAGAATCTTCCCGGTGACAAAGGAGCCGCCGCCGACCCGTGGGTCGGCGGCGGCTCTCGTCGGTGGGACCGCGGCTCAGTGGTCCCGCAGGAGCGAACCGAAGCCGTAGATCTTCTCCTCGATGCCGTTCTCGCGCAGCGCCATCCACCACGTGGCTGCGTTGATCGCGATCACCGGCTTGCCCAGCCAGCGCTCGGCCTCGTCGGCGAGCTCGGTCATGCAGAGGTTCGTGCCGCACTGGACGATCGCGTCGACGTCGGGTCCGTCCACCTCGATGATCGCCTCACGCAGCTGCTGCTCGCTGACGTGCGCGATCGCGACGGCGCTCTCGCAGCTGAAGCCCTTGATCTTGCCGACCTCGAAACCAAGCTCGGTGAAGAACTTGCGGACGTTCTCGTCGCCGATCGGGGTGTACGGCGTGACGATGCCGATCTTCTTGGCGCCGAAGAGCTGCAGGGCCCGCTCGCAGGCCTCCGCACCCGTGGCGACACCGAGACCGCCGGAGAGGTCCTTGATCTGCTGGACGAACTGGCGGTTGCCCTCGACGCCGTCCCAGAACGTCTCGGCGCTCATGCCCATGACCATGTAGTCGGGCTCCATGGTCATGATGCCCTCGACGCAGTCGGCCATCGCGGCGCGGATCTGGACGAGCAGGTTCTGCATGCCCTCGTCGTCGGCGATCCGCCCGTCGCGGATCAGGATCCGACCGTAGTGCGACGTGACGCCCGGGACCCGCATCATGTCGAACTCGGGCTGGACGATGGTGTTGGTGCTCGGGGCGATCACGCCGAACTTGCGGCGGTAGCCGAGACGGTCGGTCATGAGATGGAGGCTCCTTCGGGGACGGAGGGACGATCGGCGCGCGGGAGGCGTCCGCGGAGACGGAGCGCACCGATGAGGAAGCAGAGCTGCACGCCGGTGTTCGTGAGCTGCTCGGCCCACTGGACCGCCTCGGTCTGGTGGGGACGAGCCGCCAGCGGCGGGAGCACGAGCGTGCCCACGATGTAGACGATGAACAGCACGCGACTGACCTGGTCGCCGTGCCGCGCCGCGAGCATCGAGGCGATCGCCCCGACGGCGACAGCCGCGAGAGCGGCGATCGCGAGCATGGGGGTCAGGTTGCGCGCAGCGCCTGAGATGCAGGCGCCGACGAACGGCACGAGGGCGAAGGGCAGCCAGGAGACGACCTTGCCGACGTACACGCTCGCGAGCGCCCACGCGAGAGCGGAGAAGCCGACCGCGAGGCACGGGAACAGCATCTGCTCCAGGATCGGGATCTCGACGCAGGGGCCGGCCACGAGCAGCTTCCAGACCGCCTTGCCGAGCCCGCCGAGCATGACGACGATGCCGCCGAACAGCGCCCCCGCACGGACGGCGGGGAGCGACTTGCCGAGCGCGTTGGCGAGGACGATGAGACCGGTCCCCGCAAGGACCACCGGGACGAAGTCCTCGACGGCGAGCGCGAGACCGTACTCGGTGCAGGGATCGATTGCCATCAGACGGCCGCCTTCTCGGGCTCGGGCGTGAAGATGTCGCGTTTGCGGAATCCGGCGGTGAGGAAACGACCCATCGCCTTCGGGGTGGTCAGCCACGCAACCTTGGCGCCGTGCTTGCGTGCGCCGAGGATGCCGTCGGCCAACCACGGGGTGACGGTCTCGACACGGTCGCCGAGGATGTTGAAGATCTTGCGCGCGCGCTCGAACTCCTCCGGCTGACCGTCGTAGTCGTCGAGCAGCAGGTCGGTGGCGACGATGCCCGGAGACAGGAAGCCGACCTTGACCGGCGACCCCTTCAGCTCCTTGACGAGCGATTCCGTGAGGTAGGTGACGCCGCGCTTGGTGGCGCCGTACGTCGTCATGCCCGGCTGCATCTGGCCGCCGGAGCCGAAGCCCTCCATGTTCCAGATCCAGCCACCGTCGGCCTGCGAGCCCATCGCCTCCATGGCGACCGCGCAGCCGTGCATGACGCCGAGGACGTTGGTCCGGACCACCGCCTCGGCGACGTCCGCCGGGACCTCGGGCAGCGGGCGGCGAGGCGCCGACATGCCGGCGTTGTTGATCCAGACGTCGACCTGGCCGAAGCGGGCGACGGCGAGATCGCGCAGGGCGGCCAGCGACGCTCGGTCGGTGACGTCGGCGACCTGCCCGGCGACGCTGTCGGGGCCCGCCGGCGCCAGCGCCGCGAGCTCGGCGACCGCCGACTCGACGGTCGCACTCGACCGGCCGCAGACGACGACGCGGCAGCCGCGCGCGAGCAGCTCCCGGGCGAGCCCGAGGCCGATGCCCCGGGTCCCGCCGGTCACGACGACGACCCTGCCGTCGCTCACGCGCTCGGCTCCCAGGTGAGCAGCCCGTGGACGAAGTGGGTCGTACGCTCGCCGCTGAGCAGCTGCCAGACGACGGCGAGGTCACGGGTCTTCGGGTCCAGCAGGACCTCGCGCCCACGGATCTTCTCGACGCCGCGGGCGTCGCGGCCCATCAGGTGCTGGCTGGTGAACAGCGCCCGGCCGTACGAGATGGCGTTGCCGAACACGTCCGGGCCGTCGTACTGGACCCGAGCACCGTCGCGGTAGCGCTCCAGCTCGTACGAGCGGTCGAGCGCGCCCTGCCACGTGACCTTCTGCTTGGCGCGCAGCAGCGACTGCGGCTCGTGGTCGATGCGGACCTCGGTCTGGCCGACGGTGGTCTGCGTCTCGGCGTCCTCGACGGAGAGGGTGCCGGTCCAGGCGCCCGCCTCCTTGGTCGGCAGGACCTGCGGGGTCGAGCCGAGCCTCGTCTCGGAGGCGATCCACTGGTCGACGAACGCCTGCGTCTCCGGGTTGGTCTCGTGGTCGAACGTGCGCTTGTAGACGCCGTTGAAGACCGCGCAGACCGCCCAGCCGTCGTGCAGCACCGAGGAGTAGACCTGCGTCACGCCGTCCGGCAGGACCTGGTTCCAGGTGCGGAGGTCGGCCTGCCAGCCCGGCGAGTAGTAGTTCGCCTCGACGAAGTAGCCGTACGGCTGGCCTGTCCCGTAGAAGTCGGGACCGCAGTAGACACGGTTCTGGTCGGAGTCGACGATGCCGAAGTCGAAGTTCGCGCCGAGCTCGAAGCGGTTGCGGAGCGGTCCGCTGCCCTCGAGGCTCGTGCGCATCCAGTAGCGCGACACGCCGTCCTCGACGACGCTGGCCCGCACCACGTGCTCGTAGCCGACGTGGTTGCCCTCGGCGTCGAAGAGCGAAGGACGACCGTGCCACTCCCCCTCGATGCGCTGCTGCCACTCGCTGACATCCTCAGCAGCGGTCTCAGCAGTCACCTCGGTATCGCCCATCGATGCGGCCTGCTCCACAGTCATCGGGACACCTCGTTGTCGAGCAGCTGGAGACGGACGTCCTCGGCCGCGTCGTCGCCGACCAGACGGGCGACCTGAGCCCACACCTTGTCGACGTCGGGGCTGAAGATGTTGGCGCGGTTGCGGGCGTCACGGGCCGGCAGGTCCGTGTCGGCCACGTCCGCCACGACTTCGGCCGGCACCGGCGCGTCAAGCAGGGAGAACCAGTGCTCGAGGTAGGTGGTGACGGCGCTCTCGATCGAGACGAACGCGTCGGCGTCGGCGCGGTGCACGAGCATCCACGGCGACATAACCGCGTTCTGTCGCGGGCCGATCGCGGCCTTCGTCAGGCCTGCCCACGTCTCGACCTCCTCGTACGTCTCCGTCAGCGGGTCGTGGGCCCAGTCGAGGTACGTGAGGTGGGTGCCCAGGTCTGCGCGTGGGATCAGGTCGAGGTGGAAGGCGTACGAGCCCTGCCCGTGGACCGAGTCGAGCGTGAAGTGCGGGATGGGCAGACCCTCGCGGGTGAACGCGAAGACCATGTGGCTGTCGAGACCGATCATCTCGACGGCGAGGCCCACGTAGACCACCTTGGCGACAGGCTCGGTGTCGTCCGACGGGACGAAGACCCGGACCTCACCGACCGGCGCGGGGGTCATCGGCGACGTGAGCGTGCGGAACGACCCGCCGTCCTCGCCGTGGACCTCGACCAGGCCCCGCTCTGCGACGATGCGCTCCCACGTGCGGTGGCACAGACCGCTCGGCAGGCTCACGGAAGCCTCGGACTCTGTCGTGCTCATGCGCGGATGCCTTCCTCACGCTGGGTCTCGGTGGTGTCGGTGCGGGGCACGTCGCCGCGCTCCTCGCGGGCGGCCTGCTTGCCGAGGAGCTCCTTGCTGCGGACCTCCTTGAAGTTCCACGCCGAGGCGAGCTCGGGAACCTCCTTGCGGATCGGTGAGGGGATCACGCGAGCCTCGACGCGGGCCGGGCCCTCGCCGACGATCGTGTTGCCCTCGACCGACCAGCCCTTGTCGATGAGCTCCTGGCGCCGGCGGCGGTAGAGCACCGCGTTGTAGTCGCTCTTGACGTGCAGCTCCGCCGACAGGTCGAACGGCAGCAGCTCGGGGCGGACACCGTTGACGACGGCCTCGTCCTCGTACAGCACCTTGAAGACGCGGCGACGGGCGTCACGGTCGGCCCACTTGCCCTTGAAGAACGTCCGCAGCGCGACGAACTTGACCAGCGTGGTCTCCTCGTCGATCGGGATGTTCACGTCGAAGATCTTGAGCGCACCCATCGGGGTGTCGACCTCGAGCAGGATCATGTTGGGCAGCCACCAGGTGGTGGAGACCGGCACCTGCGGGCGCTTCATCAGGTCCTTGGTCTTGTTGGGGTTGAGCAGACCCCAGATGCCCTTGGAGTTGGGCGGGTTGAGCTTGACCGAGACCTTGCAGCTCCACTCGGTCTCCTCCACCTCGAACTCGGGGACCTCGGGCTTCTCCTTGTTGCCGAAGACGCCGCCGTGCACGAACGGCGTGTGTGCGACGTCGACGCCGTTCTCGAGGATGCGCTCGTAGTTCGACTTCCACAGGAAGCTGCCGGTGACCGCGCGATAGGTCTCGGTGTCGTCGATCGCCGACCAGTCCGGGAGCGGCGGGCGCTCCGCCTCGGGCAGGTCGCCCATGTAGATCCAGATGAAGCGGTACTTCTCCTGGACCGGGTAGGAGTCGATGCGCGCCTTGCGCGGGATGCCCTTGTCGGGGTGCGCCGGGATCTTGCGGACCGAGCCGTCGGGCTCGTACTCCCAGCCGTGGTACGGACAGACGATGCAGTCGTCCTTGACCTCGCCGCTGGACAGCGCGGCACCACGGTGCACGCACAGGTCCGACATCGCGACGACCGACTTGTCGCTGTTCTTGCGGTAGATGACGAGCTGCTGTCCGAGCAGCTTCACCTTCTTGGGCTCGCCTACGACGAGGTCTTCGCTGAACTCGACGGCGTACCAGAAGTTCTTGAACATCGTGGATCTCCTCCTAGCGTCGCCGGATCTCGGCGATTTCCGAGCGGGGCTGCTCCGCGAGCAGCTCCAGGGCGTCCTTGGCTGCGGCGTCGCCGCGCACGTGCGCGGCGAAGAACGTGCAGATGGTGGTGGCGAGCGCATCGCGCTGGGCGTCGGCGTCGCCGGTCGGCGGACCCTCGAGGAAGCCGCGTGCCGTGCTGGGGTCCTGCGGGTGCGCGGCCAGCATGTGCGTCGCCCCGTCCAGGTGGACCAGCCAGGCCTCGGTGGTCGCCGGCACGGCCTGCGACCAGGTGGCGGTGATCGGGTCGCGATCGGTCGCTGCCGGGTCCTCGCCGTAACGGACGGCGCTCGCCGCGACGACGCCGTCGGAGGTGCCGGCCGCAAGAAGGACCGGCACCTCGACGGGCGCGGGAAGCAGGGTGCTCGGAGGGTGACCGAGCATCTGCGACGCCATCGTGTGCGCGGCGTACGTGGCGACGGCCCGGATCTCGGGGAACCACGCCGGCCGCGCCGACTGGAGCGCGACCGTGCCGCCGGCCGAGTGGCCGAACAGGGCGACCGCGCCCGTGTCGATCATGCCCGCGAGCGGGCCGTCCTCCCCCAGCGCCGCGACGGCGTCCAGCACCGGACGCAGCGCGGGCGTCGTGGGACGGGTGCCGTAGGTGTCAGGACCGACGGCGCCGATGTCGACGCCCGGGGTGAGCCCGTGGTCCGCGGGCGTCTGCTCCGTCGCGGGGAAGAGCTCCCCGACCCAGTCGTACGTGACAGCGACGAAGCCCGCCTCCACGAGGCGTACGGCGAGCCAGGCGTACGCGTCGGCGCCCACGTTGATCCCGGACAGCAGCACCGCGACGGGGTACGGGGCGCCGGTCGCATCGGCCTGCAGGCGTCCGCTCATCCGCTCGACGGTGTTCTGCGCCGGCAGCGCGGGGTAGCGGACCGTGACGTGCGCGGTGTCGTACGGCGCGTCTGCACTGGGGACGCGCACGGCGGTCCGCACAGCGCGGACGAGCACAGCTCGGTCGAGGGCAGGGTCGGTCATCGGCCGGGGTGTGCCTCGTGCTCGAGCGCCCGCGGGAGCTTGCGGTCGCCGCCCCACAGGGCGCGGACGAGGCGCTGGGTGGTCTCAGCACCGAAGTAGCGGTCGCCCATGACGTTGGCGGGGTCGCGCTCGGCGATGTTGCGGCGGATCGCCTCGTCGTCGGCGCTCAGCGCGGCGCGCTCGGCCACCGGGACGGCCTCCGCAGCGTCGACCCAGCCGAGCCAGCGGTCGAGGTGCTCCTCGGCGACCTCGGTCACCAGCTGGGTCATCTCCTCGCCGGCGGGCGCCATGTGGCAGAACGCGGTCGGCGAGAGGCCTGCGCGCACGAAGGCCGACCGGCTGACGAAGGGCTCGAGGAGGCTGTTGCTCTGGAGCTCCTCCCAGCGGGCGTTGACCGGCTCGTAGTAGCGGTCGAACGAGTCCGTGTCGGTCACGAGGTAGCTGCGCGGCACCGAGTCGAGGAAGAACCAGCCCTGCGGGAAGCATCCGAGGGCCATGCCGAAGTGCGGGACCTTGATCTGCGGGCCGAGCCAGATCGTCAGGTGCACGTTGCAGAAGCCGGCGGCGGCGTTCTCCATGTGCGAGTGGACCATCCAGTCGATCTCGGGGCCGGCGTAGCCGCGGACGCGACCCTTGGCGCCCGTCTCTCCGCCGAAGTCCTCGAGGATCTCGGTCGACGGGTCGCGCTCGAGCTCGAAGCGGTCGGCGACCTTCTGCTTCAGGCGCTCGACGAGGGCGAGCCAGGTCTGGAACGTCTCGGTGACGTCCGTCGGTCCCGACTCGTCGAGGTGCTCCTGGACAAACTTCAAGCTCTGGCTCACGGGGGGGACTCCATTCAGGGTCGTGCGGTGTGGCTCACAATGCAGCAAACTATATATGATCTATAGCGACGGCGACAGGTCTTCCCCTGCAGAATCTTCACCCGGTTCGGAGCCCGACGACGTCAGTCTCCGGACCCCGTGACCGAATCTTGATCCCGCAGGTCAGGAGGTGTGCGCAGGTCAGGACGGGTAGGCGGCCGCACCGAGCCCGGCGCCACCGTCTCGGAAGGCCGCAGGCGCGTGGACGACGCAGGTCTGCACGTGCTCGAGCATCCCCTCGTCGCCGTACTCCCGCCCCCAGCCCGAGCGCTTCACACCGCCGAACGGCGCCCGCAGCGAGATGCCGGTGCGGTTGTGCGTGTTGACGAACGTGAACCCGGCGTCGAGGCGCGTGGAGAGGGCGAAGGCCCGGTCCTCGTCGGCAGACCACACCGAGGCCCCGAGACCGAGGTCGCCCGCGTTGGCGCGGGCGATCGCGTCGTCCTCGGAGTCGAACGCCAGCACCGGAAGAATCGGCCCGAACTGCTCCGTCGCGACGACAGGCGCTGCGTCGGGCACGCCGAGCACCAGCGTCGGAGAGACGAAGTAGCCGCGCTCCAGCGGCGTACCGGGGTCGGTCGTGCCGATCGGCAGCACGTCGGCACCGCGGCCGCGAGCGTCCTCCGCGAGCCCGCGCACGCGCTCGGCAGACGCTGCGCTCACGACCGGCCCCATCGTGACGCCGGCGTGCAGCGGGTCGCCGACCCGCAGCACGCGGTCGGCGGCGGCGCGCAGCGCGTCCACCACCTCGTCCAGGCGAGACCGGTGGACGTACAGCCGCTTCAGCGCCATGCACACCTGGCCGCTGGTGGCGAACGACGCCATCACCAGGCGCTCCGCAGCGGCATCGTCCAGCGCGACGTCGTCCAGCAGGATCGCCGGGTCGTTGCCGCCGAGCTCCAGCAGCGTCGGGGTCAGCGAGCGTCCGGCGAGGCCGGCGATAGCCCGACCAGCGACGTCGCCCCCGGTGAAGGCGACACGGTCGACGCCAGGGTGCCCGACGAGAGCCGTAGCGGTCTCGGCATCACCCTGGACGACATCGACGAGCCCCGGGGGCAGGACCTCGGCGACCAGGCCGAGGAAGCGGGCGACCGCGAACGGCGCCAGCGGCGACGGCTTGACGACGACGGCGTTGCCGGCGACCAGTGCCGGGCCCACCTTGAGCACCGCGAGGATCACCGGGGCGTTCCACGGCGTGATCGCCGCGACCACCCCGTACGGACGGTGGCGCAGGAGCAGCCGCCCCTGAGCGTCGTCGATCTCCCGGTCGACGAGGAGCGCCGTGGCGCGCTCGGCGGCCCACCGCAGGACGGCCACGGCGAAACCGGACTCGCCGCGGCAGTCCGCGAGGGGCTTGCCGGTCTCGCGTGCCATCAGCTCGGCGATGGCGTCCAGCTCGGGCTCGATCCGGTCGGCCGCCGTACGCAGCGCGTCGGCGCGCTCGGCGACCGGCACCGCGGACCACGCCCGCTGCGCCTCGCGGGCGCGGCCGACGACGGCATCGACGACAGCGACGTCGGCGACCGCACAGGTGCCCACCAGCTCGTCGACCCGGGCGGGGTTCTCCCGGCTGATGCCGGTCGCCGTCACGGTCACGAGCGGGTCGCCTCGGCCTCCAGCGGGCGCAGCGAGTCGATCATCGACGTCCGGCGGAGGTACGCGCGCGCGGCGACGGGGTCGGCGGCGAGCGCCCGGAGCTCGGCGTGGTGCGCGGCGCGGACCTCCTCGTCGTCCTCGCGCAGCTGCTTCCAGTTGTCGTGCGTCACCGTCTTGACGTACGAGCGGGCGACGTCGCGGCGCGCGGCGAGCACCGTGTCGAGCTCGTCGAGGCCGGCGCGTCCGGCGAGCAGGTCCGCGAGCGCACCCGCAGTCAGCACCGCGTCGTGCAGGCCGCTGTTCATGCCCATCCCGCCGAGCGGGTTGTTCACGTGGGCGGCATCGCCGACGAGCACGACCTGTCCGACGCGGAAGCGGTCGGCGACGCGCTGGTGCACGCGGTAGAGCGACGAGTGCAGCAGGTCCCACGGGCGACCGAGGTCCGCGACCTCGGCGAGCCGTGCCTGGACGCGCTCGGGCGCGGTCTCGGCCTCGTCCGGGGAGTCCGGGTCGGTCGGGAACAGGATGCGCCAGTGCTCGGGCGTCCGCAGGAGGACGAGCCACTCCTCGGGGTCGTAGACGTAGTTCACGTCGGCGATCCCGGGCAGGACCGTCGCGAGGTCCTCGTGCGTGGAGACGACGAGGAAGCGCTCGGGGTAGGTCATCCCCTCGAACTCCGCACCGATTGACTTGCGCACCGCTGAGCTCGCACCGTCGGCGCCGACGACCCAGTCCGCGGTCCAGGACCGGCCGGTCGACGTCGTGACGCGGACGCCGTCCTCGCCCTGCTCGACTCCGGTGACGGGCTCGCCGAAGACGACCTCGGCGTCGGCGTACGTCTGGAGGCGGTCCAGCAGGATCGGCGTCAGCTTGCTCTGCTCGCACTGGACGCGGAACGGGTACGGGGTGTCGTCCGCGAGCGACCCGAGGTCGAGCTCGGCGATCGGTCCGGTCCGCCGGTCGCGGTACTGGAAGCGGGTCGAGACGATCCCACGCTCCAGCAGGTCGTCGAGGACGCCGAGCTCGGCGAGCATCTCGAGCGACGGGGGGTGGTAGGTGCTCGCTCGTGACTCCGACGCGAGGGTGTCCCCCGCCTCGAGCACGGTGACGGCGTGGCCGTCGCGGGCAAGGGTCAGCGCGGCGGTGAGCCCGACGGGCCCAGCTCCGGCGACGACGACTCGGGCGCTCATGGTGCGCTCACCGCCTCTGCATAGCGTTGTTCGAGCGACAGCTGGTCGCCGAGACCGAGCAGCTCGGTGAGCTCGTCCCAGCTCATCCGAGGGGTCGTGCCGGCGTGGCCGTCGCGCATGATGGTGGAGTAGACGTCCTTGACCGCGGCTGCTGCTGCAAGCATCGCGGAGACGGGGTGGATCACGAGCCGGACACCGAGAGCGGCGTACTCCGCATCGCTCGGTCCGTCGCTCACCGCCCCGCCCGCCTCGGAACGGTTGGCGAGGAAGGGCACGCCCTCGCCGAGGGCCGCGCGCACCCGCGCGAGGTCGGCGAGTCCGGCGCCCTCGACGAAGACGGCGTCGGCGCCCACCTCGACGAAGGCACGGGCCCGCTCGATGACGGAGTCGACGCCTTCGACCGACAGGGCGTCGGTCCGGGCGACGACGACGAGGTCCGAACCGGCCTCGACCACAGCACGGACGCGCGACGCCGCTTCAGCGGGGTCGACGACGGCCTTGCCGCTCATGTGGCCGCACCGCTTGGGCGACACCTGGTCCTCGAGGTGCAGCCCGGCGATCCCGGCGGCCGCGTAGTCGAGCACCGTACGGCGTGCCTGCAGCGCGTTGCCGTAGCCGGTGTCGGCGTCGGCCAGCAACGGCACGCCGTCCAGCGACGGAACCACCTGGCGGGCCCGGTCGGCGATCTGGCTGCCGTGCACGAACCCCAGGTCGGGCAGGCCGAGCCCGACGGCGGACGCAACGGCCCCCGACAGGCATGCGGCCTGAGCCCCCGCGCGTACGGCGAGCCGCGCCGTGACGGCGTCGTACACCCCGGGGAGGTGGACGACGTCGTCACCGGCGAGCAGCGCGCGCAGCCGTTGCGGGGCCGACCCGGCCGCGCTCACGCTCATCGTCCGTGCAGCGCGAAGCTGCCCTCGACGCCGACGACGCGTGCGCCGGTGAAGAAGCGGATCGTCTCGAGGGTGCCCTCGTCGCCCATGCCGGAGATGCCCCAGGCAGGACGCGGCGTCATCAGGTGGAGGCTCATGATCGACGAGCCGTTCACCTTGACCTCGCCTGCGCGGACCCGCCGTGCGACCGCGAGCGCACGATCGGTGTCGCCACCGAAGACGTAGCCCTCGAGACCGTACGGGGTGCCGTTGGCGAGGGCCACGGCCTCGTCGTCGGTCTCGTAGGTGTGCACCGTGGCGACCGGGCCGAAGATCTCGTCGACGGCGTCCTTGGAGTCCACGCCGCGGACCAGGGTGGGGGCCAGGAACGTGCCGTCCTCGGGAACCGTCGTCGACGCGTACGCCCGTCCGCCGGCCGCGGCGAGCCGGTCGAGCTCGGCACGCAGCCGGGCGAGGTGGACCGAGTGCACGATCGGACCCAGGTCGGTCTCCTGGTCGAGCGGGTCGCCCGTCCGCAGCTCGGCCAGGCGTCCGACGACGCGCTCGAGGACGTCGTCCGCGAGGCTCTCCGGCAGGACCAGCCGACCGAGCGCGCGGCACCACTGGCCGTTGAGGGTCGTCAGGAGGTCCACGGCGGCGCGCGCAGCGTCCTCAGGGTCGGCGTCGTCGAGCACGACCAGGGCGTTGTTGCCGCCGAGCTCGAGCTGGAGCGCGGTGTACGAGGCGGCACAGGCCGCCGCGATGGCGCTGCCTCCGACGTGACCGCCGGTGAACGACACCGCACGGATGCGCGGGTCGTTGACCAGCGTGCCGCCGACGCCCGGACCGCCCTGCAGGAGCTGGAAGACTCCCGGGTGGGCACCGGCCTCGGCGAGCACCGCGGCGACGGTCTGACCGAGCACCGTCGTCGCGTACGGGGCGTACTCGCTCGGCTTCAGGATCGTCGGGCAGCCGGCTGCGAGCGCGCTGGCGACCTTGTGCGCCGCCATCGGGGCAGGGGCGTTCCACGGGACCAGGCACAGGGCAGGGCCGAGCGGAAGGTGGTGCACCTCGACGGACGCGCCGTCAGCTCCCTCGACCTCGTCGAGCAGCGCACCCGACCGCAGCATCTGTGCGGCGAGGTGGAACGCGCCCGGCACGATCACGCCGACGACCGAGGTCTGCCGCACGGGCACACCGGTCGCGAACGACTCGAGCGCAGCGAGCTCACCGAGCTGCGGCTCGAGGGCCGCGCCGATCCGGTCGAGGATGTCGGCGCGAGCCTCCGGGGCGAGACCCGACCAGGTCCCGCCGACGTACGCCTCGTCGGCCGCAGCCAGCGCGCGCTCCACCGACGCGGCGTCGCTCGCCGCGGCTGCGGCCAGCGTCTCGCCGCGGAACGGGTCCTCGAGGACGAGCTCGAGCGTCTCCGCGGGGACCTGCTGCTCCCCCGCCACGATCTGGACGATCTGCGGGAGCGCCGGTGTCACGGACGGAGCGTCCGTCGAGGTGCTCGTCATGCCTTCGCCGCCGCTGCGGCCGCTGCCGCCGCTGCCGGTGTCGTGAGTCCAACCCATGACTCATCTTCGACCAGCATGCGTGCGAGGTCGAGCTGACCCCGCTCCGACGGGAACGCCTGCACGAGACCCATGGCGGTGTCGCGCATCGCGCGGCCGATGACGTTGTCCATCAGGGCACCCGACGTGCCGCACATCTTCATGGCGATCGTGGCGACGTCGAACGCGCCGTCGCAGATGGTGCCCTTGGCGAGCTTCCAGCTCTGCACGACCTGCGCCTTCGGGAGGATCGGGACCTCGGCGGCCTCAAGGTCGGTCTGGCGGCGCAGCCACAGGTGCACGTCGGTGAGGCGCTCCTGGCCGCGGCCGATGAAGACCTGGTGCATGGGGCTCGACGCGATCGGCTTGCCGGTGTCGGCGAACTTCGCCTTCATAGTCCGCTCGAACGCGTACTCCCACGCACCGCGGGCGATGCCGGCGTAGATGGCGGTGATCGCCACCTGGTTGCCGACCCACGAGCCGCGCGACATCTGCGTGGAGCGGGCGAAGCCACCGGGCACGACGAGGGCGTGGTCGTCGGGGACGAACGCGCTCTCCATGACCAGGCCGTTGTTGTCGGAGGCGCGCATGCCGAGGCCCTGCCACTGGTGGCGGGGGCGGACGCCCTCCTGGTCGCGCGAGACGAGGAACAGGCTGAGGCCCTCGACGCCGTCGATGTCGGCGCGGCGCGCGGTGACCAGGTAGAAGTCGGCGGTGCCGGAGAGGCATCCGAACGACTTCTCGCCGTCGAGCAGCCAGCCGCCCTCGGTCCTGGTGGCGGTCGTCGAGATGAGGACGTTGGCGTTGCTCGCCTTCGCCGACTCGCTCGCGAAGTTGGCGAGGCACAGCTTGTCGCGGCCCATCATGAAAAGGACACGCTCAGCGAAGGTGCGGACCTCGTCGACCTCGTCGTCGGCGAACAGGCCCTCCTCGATCGCCGCGAGCGGCAGGAGCCCGCGCGAGGAAGCCGAGCAGTGGAAGAAGTAGGCGAGGGCGGTCGAGCCGCACACGGTGCCCAGCGCGTACGTGGTCGCGACGAGGTCGCGCAGACCGCCGCCGAGGCCGCCGTACTCGCGCGGCACGACGAGGCCGAGCAGGCCCGCGTCGGCGAGCAGCTTGATGTGGCCGGGCGGCAGCTCGCCGCGCGCGTCGGCGTCAGCGGCGGCGTCGCGGATCGTGGGGAGGATCGACTCCACCCGGGCAGCGCGCTCGCGCTCGTCCGGCGTCAGGTCGGGGAAGAGGTACTCAGCGGTCAGCGTGGCCGACATGGCGCGGCTCCTACGGTGTGGGCAGTGGGGTTGGCTGGGGCGGGGTCGCCGGCGCGGCGACCCCGTTGGTGCGGAGGGCTGGGATCTCGCCGGAGGTGCCGAGATGCTCCCGGACCCGGTCGGCGAGCCTCCCGAGGGCGACGGCGTCGACGGGGGTGTCGACGTCCAACGTGCCCAAGAGGCGTACGAGGTCCTCGGTCGCGACTGCGCCGTCGAGCCCGCCGAGCGTGGTGTCGAAGTGGTGCACACCGCTCTTGAGGGCCGTCAGCGCCTTGACGAGGCCCAGGCGGTCGTTGTCGTGGAGGCGGACACGCAGCGGGACGGGTCGGGCGATGCCGACGGCGTCCTGGAGCGTGGCGCGGACCTCCAACGGAGTGGCAGCGCCCCGCGTGTCGTCGAGGCAGATCTCGGTGGCACCCGCCTCGATCAGGGTCTCGACCGCCCACAGGAGTGCGTCGCGGTCGGCCATGGTGAAGGCGTCCCGCAGGATGACGACGCGCCCGTCGGTGTCGAGGTTGCCGGCGGCCTGGATCAGCTCGGCCGCCCGCTCGAGGCCGTTGCCGTCACGGGCGTCCGCTCCGAGCTCGATGACGCCGACGCCGCGGTCGACGGCCTCGCGGGCCTGGTCGGCCGACGCCACCATCGCGGTGCACTGGCGCGCGTCGGTGAGCATCGCCCCGTTTCGACCCAACGAGGGCGGGGTCAGCGACGAGCCGGTCGGGAGCGAGAGGTCCAGGACGCGGGTGCGGACACCCGTGGCGCGGACCCGCTGCTCCGTACGGCGGATCCACTCGCCGTCGGCGCCGTGGCCGGTGAGCGAACCCACGAGTCGGCTGTCGGCCAGCGTCGCCACGTCGGGGAGGACGTCGGCGAACTGGCCCCAGCCGCGGGAGTGGAACAGCAGCGGTGCCGTGCGGCGGGCCGCGTGGCCGGCGAGGACCTCGCCGACGAAGATCGTGTGGTCGCCGCCCGGGTGGGCGTGGACGACGCGGCAGTCGAGCCAGCCGAGGCTCGAGTCGAGCAGGGGCGCGCCCGTCTCGGCCGTGGACCAGGTCTCGCCTGCGAAACGGTCCACCTCGCCGGTCTGACCCGCGAACCGGCGGGCCACCTCGGCCTGGTCCTTCGCGAGCACGCTGACGCCGAAGAAGCCGGTCGACTCGATCAGCCCGTGGCTGAAGAGCTTGCGGTCAAGACAGATCGAGATCAGCGGCGGATCAAGACTGACGCTCGAGAACGAGCTGGCAGTCATCCCATGGCGCCTCCCGTCGACGACGGTCGTCACGACAGTGACCCCACTGGGCCATTGGGACAGCACGTCACGGAACGTCGCTGCTTCGACCACGAGACACCTCCTACCTACCGGATGGAAAGAATATACAATATCGACTATGCCATCTGGCAAGGGGAAACTCGCTTCTCGTGGCTACCTGCTGTCAGAATCGCGATGATCTACGATTTGACCGGACCCATCCGTCAGCAGCAGGAGCACAGCATGGCCCGACGAGGCAGCAGCCGGACCAGTCGACCGATCGCCCACGTGTCGCTCGTCGACCGCGTGACGAGCGAGCTCCGGGCGTCGATCCTGACGGGCGAGATCCAGCCGGGCACCTCGGTGTCCATCGTGGAGCTGTGCGAGCTGTACGACGTCAGCCACATCCCCGTCCGGGAGGCGTTGCGCCGGCTCGAGAGCGAGGGCATCGTCAGCCTCCGCCCCGGCCGCTCCGCGCTCGTCGCGGCACTGAGCGCCGACGACCTCACCGACATCTACCGGCTCCGGCGGCTGATCGAGGGAGACCTCGCCGTCCGCGCCGCACGCCAGATGACCGACGAGCGGCTCGCCGAGGCCGAGGAGGCACTCGAGGAGTACGTCGCCATCGAGCGCGAGCCGGCGGCGCTGGCAGCGGCGCACCACCACTTCCACGCCACGCTGCTGGCGGACGTGATGGGTGCGGCCGACAAGAACGTGCTCGACCTGCTGTGGCACTCGGCCGACCGCTACCTGCACATCACGATGGCCGACCTCGACCACGCTCCGGAGACCAAGGAGCAGCGGATCGACGAGCACCGCCTGCTCCTCGAGCTGGCGCGCGACCGCAAGGGCCCGGAGTTCAAGAAGGCCTGGATCGACCACCTCAACGGCAGCGAGAAGTCGCTGATGGCCGCGCTCGAGCGGCGCGAGGTCTCGGCGAGCGCCTGACGGGGTGGGCGAGCAGCCCGTCGTCCTCGCCCGTCAGCCCGGCCCGGCAGCTCAGCGACGCGCGGCCATGGCTGCGCGCGGGTCGAACCCGAACGGCAGCTCGAGCCGGTGCCGTGCCATGAGCGCGGAGTCGGTGAGCACGTCGACCGTGGGTCCGTCGGCGGCGATCACGCCGTCGGACAGGATGACCGCCCGCTCGCAGAGCTGAAGCGCGTACGGAAGGTCGTGCGTGACCATCAGCAGCGTGACGTCGAGCCCGTCGAGCGTCTCGACCAGCTCTCGTCGCGCCGCGGGGTCGAGGAACGTGGAGGGCTCGTCGAGCACGAGCACCTCCGGCCGCATCGCCAGCACGGTCGCGAGCGCCACTCGCCGGCGCTGGCCGAGCGAGAGGTGGTGCGGGGCCTGGTCGATCGCGTCGAGCATCCCGACCAGCTCGAGCGCCTCGACGACGCAGCGTTCGAGCTCCTCCCCCCGCACGCCGTAGTTGGCCGGCCCGAAGGCGACGTCGTCGCGGACCGTCGCCATGAAGAGCTGGTCGTCGGGATCCTGGAACACGATGCCGACCCGGCGCCGGATGTCGCGCAGATGCTTCTTGCCCACCGGCATGCCGGCAACGGTGACCGTGCCGGCCCCGGCGGTGAGGATCCCGTTGAGGTGCAGGGCGAGCGTCGTCTTGCCGGCTCCGTTCGGGCCCAGCAGCGCGACCCGCTCGCCGCGTGCGACGGTCAGGTCGACGCCGTACAGGACCTGACGTCCGTCGGGATACGCGTACGCGAGACCCTCGACCTGGAGCGCGGGGCCCGGCTGCGTCGTGGTGCTCACCGCCGCCCCTCCCCTTCGTAGCCGCGCGCGAGCATGGCCAGGTGCACACGCTCGCCCCGATCGTACGCGCGGACGAACAGCGCGCCCACGGCGCGCGCCTGCACCCACCAGGACGAGAGCGAGCGCGCCTGGAAGCCGCGCGACTCGCGCGCGATCCGCATCCGCCGCATCTCCGACGACACGACGTCGAGGTAGCGGACCATGAACGTCACGATCTGCACCAGCTGCGCCGGCACACGCAGCCGGGCAAGGGCGCCGGGGAGCTGGTGCGGCTCCGTCGTCGCGGCGAGCGTGAGCGAGGCGATCACGCTGATCGTGCCCTTGACGAGCAGGCCCCAGGCCGCCCACAGGCCGGCCTGCGAGAGCGACAGCCCCGCCACCTCGATACGCGGGCCGACGGCGACGAACGGCATCAGCACGGCGAAGACGACGAAGGGGAGCTCGACCACCATCCGTCGGGCGATGTAGCCGAACGGGACGTGAGCGACGGCGATGACGACCACGAGCACGGCGAGGTACGCCGCGAAGGCGGCGACCCACTCGCGCGGCGTCGCGACGACCACGAGCACGAAGCCGACGAGCGCTGCGACCTTGTGGTGCGGAGCGGCTCGGTGGACGGCGGAGTGCGTGTGGAAGTACAGCGTGTGCCCGTGGCTGCCGTCGGCCATGTCAGGACTGGGTCGTCTCAGCCTGGGCCGGACGGCGCAGCATGCGCCCGATCCCCATCGCCAGGAGGAGGACGGCCGCGCACCCGACCAGTCCGGCGAGGCCGCCGGACAGGCGCGCGTTGTCGATGCCCGCCACCGCGTAGTCGGCGAGCGGCCAGTCGGCGAAGCGGTGCTCGGTCGCCGAGTCGAGGAAGCCCTGCGTCCCAGCGACGTGCTCGAGGCCGTCGGGGCTGCCCGACGCGTAGAAGCTGACGATCCCGGCGGTAATCGCGGCGAACGCGATCATCACGATCACGAACACCTTCGTCGAGACGCGACGGGTTGGTGTCGGGGCTGCGGACGTCGTCACAGGACTGCTCCTTCGCGGATCTCCAGCGGAGTGGTCGCGACCACGTCGCGAGCGCCGTACACGAGGTCGGGTCGTAGGGCGATGACCGCGCTGACCACCAGGCCGGTGATGACGGCCTCGCCGATGCCGATCAGCGAGTGCCAGCCGACCATCGCGGCGGTCAGGGTGTCCAGCGGGATCGGCGCCTGCCCGCCGACGGCGTACAGGCCGACGAACGCGAGCGAGGCCACGGGGACCGAGACGAAGGCACCGAAGGCAGCGGCAACCGGCACCGACGGCAGCCGCTTGGGGAGCACGGCGCGCGCGGCGAGGAACGCGAGCCAGCCGGCGCCGACACCCACGACGGCCATCAGCGTGATGTTGGTGCCGAGCGCCGTCACGCCACCGTCGGCGAACAGCAGCGCCTGCACGACCAGGACGACCGACACGCACATCGCGGCGGTCGCCGGCCCGACGAGCACGGCAGCCAGCGCACCGCCGAGCAGGTGGCCGCTGGTGCCGGCACCGACCGGGAAGTTCACCATCTGCGCAGCGAAGATGAAGGTCGCGACCAGGCCGGCGAGCGGCGCGGTGCGGTCGTCGGGCTGCTCGTGGCGCGCGCGCTTCATGGCGTAGGCGAGCGCACCGACGGCGATCGCGCCGGTGGCCACCGACGTCGGCGCGTCGAGGAATCCGTCTGGGACGTGCATGGTGTTCCTTTCGTTCGCTCGGTCTGTCAGGCCGAGGCGTGCTGCGGGGTCGCCGCGCGGACGAGCGAGTCGGCGAGGGCCCAGGGGCGCCCGTCGACCACGTCGGTCCCGCGGCTGACGAAGCGGTTGGTGGCGCACTCGGGGCGCACCGTCGCGAGGGTCACGGACTCGGTCGCCACGAGGGGCTCGGGGCGGCTGATGATCCCGACGAAGGGTCCGTCCCACTCGCTCCAGAGGGTGAAGTCGCCGGAGAGCGGGATGACCGCGCCGGCGCCGTGGTCGGTCCGGCGGCTCGCGACCGCCACGTTGAGGCGGTTCTCGGCGGCGCGCTCGAGGAGCATCAGATCGATGTCGTGGGCACCCGCGACGGTGAACGGGACGGCGACCACGTCAGCGTCCTTCAGCGCGGCGAGGCGGAACGTCTCGGGGTACAGCGCGTCATCGCCGACCACGACCGCGAGGCGGCCGAAGTCGCGCTCGACCACGACGAGATCGTCGCCGAGCCGGGTCGCCCAGTCGGCGTGACGGGCACTCGTGTGCAGCTGCGGCTGACGCGCGACCTCGCCGCGAGCGTCGAGGACGAGGCCGACGTGCTGGTCGTCGTCACGCACGGAGGTCACGGCGATCGCGTCCGTGCCGGCGAGCGCCTCGACGACGGCCTCCTCCGTGAAGCGCGGGCCCACCGGGTCGACGACGCCGTCGACCCAGGCCGCCAGCTCGGGGAGCACGACCAGCCGCGCGCCTGCGGCGACGGCGTCACGGAGCAGCCCGAGGACGTCGTCGTCGGCGGGCGAAATGACGGCGGTCACGAGCTCCGCGGCGCCGGCCGGCGCCGTACGTCCGCGGGGTGCCTCGACGATCGGGCCGTACAGCTCGGGACGGCGCGAGGCCATCACGTCGGTCCCGTCCGTACGGCGCTTGTCGTCGGCCGCATCGACCTCGATGTCGGCGACGACGACGGCCTCGCCGGTGCGAGGGGCGATCGCGACGACGGTGCCGTCCGGCGCGACGATCTGGCTCTCGCCCGCACCGTGCAGCAGGTCGACCGGAACGCCGACCGCCTGGGCGACGGCCTCGATGCTGTGCTCGGGGACGAGGGGGCCGACCTTGTTGGCAGCGACCACCCACACCTTGTTCTCGACCGCGCGCACCGGGACGTGGAGTGTGGCCTCGTCGAGCGCGAAGGAGTTGATGCTGTTCAGGAGGATCTGGGCACCGTCGACGGCCAGCATCCGCGGCGTCTCGTAGATGACGCCGTCCATGCAGGAGTAGAGGCCCATGCGGCCGAGCGGCGTCTCGATCACCGGGGACGCCTCGACGGCGGGGTCGATGTGGTCGCGCTCGCTCCCCATCAGCACCTGCTTGTCGGTCGTGGCGAGGATGGAGCCGTCCGGACCGATGAGGATGTTGCTGCCCGTGGTGCGGCCGTCCTCACGCGCCAGCGTGCAGTTGGCCATCAGGTAGATGCCCCGCTCGGCGGCCTTGGCGGCGAGGGCGGAGACGAACGGGCCGTCGAGCGTCACCGCCATCCGCCGGGCGTGCGCGCGGTCGGCGTACCAGGAGACGTGGTTGCCGAACTCAGGGAGCACGACGACCTGCGCGCCCTGGGACGCGGCCTCCTCGGTGAGGCGCAGAGCGGTGGCGAGGTTCTGCTCGACGTCCTCGGACGCGGCGAACTGGACAGCGGCTACTCGAACGACGGTCATGGCCAAACCATATATTCTTCTACGATTTTCTCCTACACTTACCCCATCATGATCCACGACGAGAGGCACCCAGACATGTCGGACTCCCCCGTCGATGACCGGACGCCCGGATCGGACGGCGATTCCCCGACCGTCCCAGCGACCGCGTCCCTGGTCGCGTTCGCGGGTCGCGGTCCAGTCGAGGTGGACCTCGCGAAGCCGGTGCCGTTCGGCTGGTGGGCAGCGATCGTGGTCGCGCTCGTCGCCTTCATCGACCGTGTCGAGGTCAACCTCGTCGCCGGTGCGCTCCCTGCGATCCAGGACCACTTCGGCTTCAGCGACACCTGGGCCGGGGCGATCCCGACGGCTGCGGCGATCGCCGGCGTCGTCCTGCTCCTGCCCGCGGGCCGGCTCGCCGACACCGGCCGGCGCTCGACCATCATCGGTCTGGTCGTGCTCGCCTGGGCCGCCTGCTCGATCATGAGCGGTCTCGCCACGACGTTCGCCCTCTTCTTCATCACCCGGATCCTCCTCGGCGCCGCGGGTCAGCTCTACAACCCGCCGGCCTCCAGCCTGCTCGCCGACTACTACCCCGGCTCGGCGCGCGGCAAGGCGTACGGCATGGAGCGCGCCGGCTACTACATCGGCCTCCCGGTCGGCGTCGCCCTCGGCGGCGCGGTCGCCGAGGCGTTCGACTGGCGGTCGGTGTTCTTCATCATCGCCGTCCCGGGCCTCCTCATCGCCGTGCTCGCCTTCACGCTGCGCGAACCCGTCCGCGGCGTCGGCGACCGGATCGACCGCCTGCGCGCAGGCGTCGCGGAGGTCGAGGCGACTGCCGCGACCGACGCCCCGCGTCAGTCGGTGACCAGCGAGGCGCGCGCGCTCCTGCGCATCCCGACGCTGCGCGGCGTCATCATCAGCCTCTGCCTCCTCTACCTCGGGCTCGGCGGCCTCTTCTACTGGCTGCCCACCCTGCTCGAGCGCACCGAGGACCTCGACGCCGCGGCCGCCTCGGGCCTGGCCGGCGGTGTCGGTGGGACCGGCATCGTGATCGGCATCATCATCGGCAGCCGACTCGGCGACAAGTACCACCGCGTACGCGCGGGCTGGCGTGTGCGCGTGAGCCTCGGCTTCCTGTTCCTCGGCGCCGTCGCCATCACCGGGGTCGTGCTGCTGCCGGGCCTGGGGATCCGCCTCACGCTCGTCGCCATCGCCTGCGTGGGCTTCGCCGGCGCCATCCCCAACCTCACCGCAGCCTCCGCCGACGTGGTCCCAGCGACGCAGCGCGGCATCGGGTTCGCGCTCCTGCAGTTCCTGACGACGCTGGGCGGCGCCCTGGGGCCCCTGATCATCGGCATCGTCTCCGACACCACAGGCTCGATCAACCTCGCGTTCCTGGGACTCCTGCCCCCGCTGTTCGCGAGCGTGCTGGTCCTGCGTGCGATCTCCTCGTCCTACGACGAGGACGCCGACAGGGCGCTGGCGCGCGACTGACCCGAGGTGGCCCGGGTCCGCGTGCACAGACCCGGGTCACCTCGTCCCAACTGAAGCACCGCCTGCGCGCAGCTGTCTGCCCGTGTCTGTCTGTCCGTGCCTCCTGCACGCAGACATGGAACGACGCCGCTGCTCAACCCCGGGGGTTATCGGCCGAGCAACGGCGTCGCGTTCGTGGGATCGATCAGATCCAGTGGCGGACCACGACCTCGCCGCTCACCTCGGGCGCAGCGTCACCGGCCGCGACGTGGGCCCACTGGCCCGTCGCGAGCCACACGAGGTCGACGTCGTTCTCGAACGTCCGCCCGGCGGCGTCCTCGAGCACCTCGACGAGGCCGGGGAGGGCGTCGCTCGGCTCGCGCCGCAGCTCAGCACCGACCGGCAGGACGGAGATCGACCCGGCCTCCGCCTCGTCCAGCACGTCCTCGGTCCAGCCGCCCGGCGCACCGGAGAACCACACGAGCGCACGCGTCTCGCCGGTGGTCGCCGTGTCGGCGCGGGTGGCCTTCGGCTCGACGACCAGCAGGTGCCCGGGCGTACCCGTGTGCCCGCTCATCGTCAGCGCGCCCGACAGCACGAGCATCTCCTCGCCCGCGGGCTGGTAGCCGGTCTTGGCTCGGCTCCATCCGGCGGGGAAGCGGACGAGCACGGTGCGCGAGTTGCTGTCCGTCGCGCTGCGCAGCATCACCATCTCCGCCGGCACGTCGGCCCCGGCGGGCGAGAAGCTGTTCCAGGCGAGCGCATCGTCGTACAGGTCGGTCACGGTCACGGTCGGACTCCTTCAGCGGGGGTGGTGACGAGGTGGTCGAGCGCGTCGTCGAGGGACACGACGTCGGCGTACTTCGCATCGAGGTCAAACAGGTTGTGGTCGTGGGTGACCGCGTCGCGGTCTCCGCACGCCTCGGCGACGACGATCGGCTTGAAGCCGTGCTGCAGTGCGTCGGTCGCGGACGCCCGGACGCACCCGCTGGTCGAGAACCCCGTCACGAGGACGGAGTCGACCCCCATGGTGCGCAGGGTCGACGCGAGCGACGTCCCGAAGAACGCCGACGCGTACTGCTTGGTGACGACGACCTCGCCGGGAGCCGGCGCGGGCTCGGGCGGGAAATCACCGCCGGGAGCCCCGTCGACGAAGGCGGCCAGGGCGGGCACCTTCGCTCCGAACAGGCCGGCATCGGCCATGCCCGGCTGGAAGCGCACGCAAGTGAAGACCACGGGGTGGCCGGCCGCGCGTGCGGCGTCGACGAGCTGGCCCGCCGCCTTGCGGGCGCTCTCGAACCGGCCGCCGGCGTCGGACAGCGGGGAGTCCGGGTCGAGGTACGCCTGGACCACGTCGATCACGAGCACGGCAGGGCGCGAGCCGTAGCCGACCTTGCCGCGGAACCCCGCGGCGACGTAGTCCTCGTCGCGAGAGTCCTCGTCGCGCGACATCAGATCACGCCCGCACCGGACAGCTCGGCGATCTCGTCGGCACCGAGGCCGAGCAACCCGCCGTACACCTCGTCGTTGTGCTCACCGAGCTTCGGGCCGACCCAGCGGACCGAGCCGGGCGTGCCCGACAGGCGCGGGACGACATTGGGCATCGCGAGGGTGCCGAAGGCCTCGTGCGGGACGCGGACGATCGCCTCGCGCGCCTCGTAGTGCGGGTCCTCGAGCATGTCCTCGGCGCGGTAGATCCGGCCGGCGGGCACCCCACCCTCGTGGAGGAGCTGGAGCAGCGCATCCGCGTCGTGCTTGGCGGTCCAGTCGGCGATCCGCTGGTCGAGCTCCTCCTGGTTCGCGCCGCGCGCACCGTGGGTCGCGTACGAAGGGAGCTGCTTCCACTCGGGCTCCCCCATCAGGTCGGCGAGGCGCCCGAAGACCGAGTCCTGGTTGGCCGCGATGAGGATCGTGTGCCCGTCGGCCGTCGGGTAGACGTTGCTCGGGGCGACGTTCGGGAGGATCGGCCCCGTGCGCTCACGCTGGTAGCCGGCGACGTCCCACTCGGTCACGAGGCTCTCGGTCATCGCCAGCACGGCCTCGTAGATCGCACTGTCGACGATCTGCCCCTCCCCCGTACGCTCCCGGTGCAGGAGCGCGGCAAGGGTGCCGACAGTCGCGTGCGTGGCGGCGAGCGAGTCGCCGATCGAGAGGCCGGTCCGCGACGGCGGACGGTCGGGCTCGCCCGTGATGTAGCGAAGACCGCCCATGGCCTCGCCGATCGAGCCGTAGCCGGCGCGCTCGGAGTACGGGCCGGTCTGGCCGTAGCCGCTGACGCGGACCAGGATGATGCCGGGGTTGCGCTCCTTGAGGCGCTCGTAGCCGAGGTTCCAGCGCTCGAGCGTGCCCGGGCGGAAGTTCTCGACGACGACGTCGGCGTGCTCGACGAGGCGGAGGAAGAGCTCCTGGCCGGCCTCCTCGCGGAGGTTGAGGGTCACCGAACGCTTGTTGCGTGCCACGATCGGCCACCACAGCGAGTGGCCGTGCGGCTTCTCGCGACCCCACTGGCGCATCGGGTCGCCGACACCCGGCGGCTCGACCTTGACGACGTCGGCACCGAGGTCGCCCATCAGCTGGCCGGCGAAGGGACCGGCGAGCAGCTGACCGGCTTCGATGACGCGTACTCCGGCGAGGGGGCCGGTCGGTTGATCCTGAGGCATGCAGTGATCGTATATCAGATAGAGTCTGGTCCTCTAGGGACGTCGAAAGACTGTGCTTTCTGAAAGGATCGACCCGTGCCCGACATCGAGATCGTCGAAGTAGCCCCGCGCGACGGCCTGCAGAACGAGAAGAAGATCCTCCCGACCGAGGTCAAGGCCGATCTCGTACGGCGCAGCCTCGATGCCGGACTCCGTCGCCTCGAGGTCACCGCGTTCGCGCGCCCGGACCGCGTCCCCCAGATGGCCGACGCCGAGGACCTGATGGCCCAGGTCCGCGACGACCCCCGTCTGACATCGATCGGCCTCGTGCTGAACCGGCGCGGCCTCGACCGCGCGATCGACGCCGGCTGCGACGAGGTGACGGTCGTCGTCGTCGCCTCCGAGGGCCTCGCGCTCCGCAACCAGGGTGTCGGCACCGCCGCGCAGATCGAGGCGTGGCACGCCATCGCGCCGGTCGCGCGCGCCGCCGGTCTCGGCACGTCCGTCGTCGTCGCCGCATCGTTCGGGTGCCCGTTCGACGGCGAGGTCCCGAGCGAGCGGGTCCTCGAGGTCGTCGAGGGCGTCCTGGCGGATGCCCCGGACGAGATCGCACTGGCGGACACGATCGGCGTGGGCGTCCCGGCCCAGGTGCGTGAGCTCGTCACCGGCGTCAAGGCCCTGGCCCCCGACGTACGCCTGCGAGCGCACTTCCACAACACGCGCAACACCGGCTACGCGAACGCGCTCGCCGCGATCGAGTCCGGCGTCACCGTGCTCGACGCGTCCACGGGCGGGGTCGGCGGCTGCCCGTTCGCGCCCGGGGCGACCGGCAACATCGCGACCGAGGACCTGCTCTACCTGCTGCACCGCTCGGGGTATGCGACAGGAGCCGACCCGGCGCTGATCGCCGCGACCGGCACGTGGCTCGCCGGCGAGCTCGGGCTCGCGCAGGCGCCTGCGCAGATCGGGCGTGCCGGGTGGTTCCCGGCCTGACCGGCGCCGCGCCGCCCGTGGCGGCGGCCTAGAAGAGGTCCCGGATCTCCTTGGGGATCTCGATGTCGTCGCCCTTCGGGGTCCCGCCGAAGCCGAACGCCGCTGCGCCGTCCTGCTTCGGGGCTGCCGGCTCGGCCTGCGCAGCCGCGGCACGCTTCGCGGGGTTGCCGGAGACGCGGCGCCCCTTGGCCTTGCCCTTCTGCGCCTGCTGGCGCGCACCAGCACGCTTGCCGCCCATGCCGGGCATCCCCGGCATGCCGGGCATCCCGGGGATGCCGCCGCCCTTGGCCATCTGCTGCATCATCTTGCGCGCCTCGAAGAAGCGGTCGACCAGCTGGTTGACATCGCTGACCTGCGTGCCAGAGCCCTGCGAGATGCGCTTGCGGCGGGAGCCGTCGATCAGCTTCGGGTTCTTGCGCTCGGTGGGCGTCATCGACTGGATGATCGCCTGGATCTTGTCGATCTCGCGCTCGTCGAAGTTCGCGAGCTGGTCCTTGATCTGACCCGCACCCGGCAGCATGCCGAGGATCTTGGAGAGCGAGCCCATCTTGCGGACGGCCTGCATCTGCTCCATGAAGTCTTCGAGGGTGAAGTCACCGGTCTTGCCGGCGAGCTTCTCGGCGGCCTTCTGCGCCTGCTCGGCGTCGAACGCCTTCTCGGCCTGCTCGATCAGCGTCATCATGTCGCCGAGATCGAGGATGCGCGAGGCCATCCGGTCCGGGTGGAAGACGTCGAAGTCGGTGAGCTTCTCGCCGTTGGAGGCGAACATCACCGGACGACCGGTCATCTGGGCGATCGAGAGCGCGGCGCCGCCTCGGGCGTCGCCGTCGAGCTTGGAGAGGACGACGCCGGTGAAGTCGACGCCCTCGAGGAACGCCTCGGCGGTCCGGACCGCGTCCTGGCCGATCATCGCGTCGACGACGAACAGGACCTCGTCGGGGCTGGTGGCGTCGCGGATGTCGGTCGCCTGCTTCATCAGCTCCGCGTCGATGCCGAGCCGGCCGGCGGTGTCGATGACGACGACGTCGTGCAGGGTACGGCGGGCCTCGGCGACCGCGTCCTTCGCCACCTGGACCGGGTCACCGACGCCGTTGCCGGGCTGGGGGGCGTACACGTCCACACCTGCACGCTCGCTCACCACCTGGAGCTGGTTGACGGCGTTGGGGCGCTGGAGGTCCGCGGCGACCAGCAGCGGCGAGTGGCCCTGGCCCTTGAGGAACAGGCCGAGCTTGCCCGCGAGGGTCGTCTTGCCGGCACCCTGGAGGCCCGCGAGCATGATGACCGTCGGCGGGTTCTTCGCGAGGCGGAGGCGACGCGTCTCGCCACCCAGGATCGCGACGAGCTCCTCGTTGACGATCTTGATGACCTGCTGGGCGGGGTTCAGCGCCTGGCTGACCTCGGCGCCGCGGGCGCGCTCCTTGACGCGGGCCACGAACTCCTTGACCACGGGCAGCGCGACGTCGGCCTCGAGGAGCGCCACGCGGATCTCGCGCGCGGTGGCATCGATGTCGGCCTCGGACAGCTTGCCCTTGCCGCGAAGGTTGCGGAAAGTGCTCTGCAGGCGGTTCTGGAGTGTGTCGAACAAGACAGCCGTTCCTCACAGGTGTCGTGACCGCCGCGGACGTGCGGCGGTGCGCGTTCCAGCCTAACGGCTCGCCGGTAGCCCCGGCCCCGCAGGCGGCACGCGACACCTCCCTCCCCCGCGCGCGGTAAGCCTGGTCCCACCCGGCCGAGCGCGCGGTGAGCCTGGTCCCACCCGGCACTCACGCCCTAGGACCACACTCACCGCCACGCCGTACGGCGCCGCCGTGGGACCACACTCACCGCCACGCCGTACGACGCTGCCGCCGCGCAGGCTCAGAGCGGGAGTGCTCGCAAGCGGGCGACGAGCCCGTCGGCCTGCTCCGGGGAGAGCGCGCCGCCAGCGCCGACCACGTAGAACACGTCCCGCGCCTGCGGCCCGAAGGTCGACAGGTGGGCGGAGCGGATGCTGTATCCCTCACGGCTGATCGTCCGCGCGACGGCCCACACGAGCCCGCGCTGGTCCTGCGCACGGACCTCGACCACCGCTGCCGAGGTCGACGAGTCGTGGTGCAGCATCACCTGCGGGCGGCCCGCAGACGCATCCGCGCTCAGCGTCAGCCGGTCCTCGAGGGACAGGGCACCGCTGAGGACCTGGCTGATCCGGCGTCGAAGGCGTCCCGGGTCCACGTCAGGGTCCGCGACCTCCCAGAGGCTCGTCGCGACGCCGCCGCCCTCGACCAGGCGGGCGGACCGGATCTGCTGACCAGCCACGCTGAGCGCGCCCGCGAGGTCGGCCAGAAGGCCGTCGCGGTCGGCTGCGGCGATCTGCACGAGCGACCCGTCGTGATGGGCTGCGACGTCGAGCGTGAACGGCTCGCTCGGCAGCGTCGACGACGGGGGCGGGAGCGCCGCGGGCCAGCCTGCGTACGACGGGTCGTCCAGGGCGGTCTCGTCTCCGAGGACTGCGCCGACCTTCGCGACGAGACCGCGGACCAGTCCCGAGCGCCATGCCGACCAGGCCGCAGGGCTGGTGGCCCGCGCGTCGGACTCGGTGAGGGCGGCCAGCAGGTCGAGCCGGTCGACGTCACCGACGAGCGCGGCGACCCGGGCCGCCGTGTCGGGATCCTCGATGTCGCGCCGGGTGGCGACGGTCGGGAGCAGGAGGTGCCAGCGGACCAGGTCGGCGACCGTGTCCGCGTCGGCCGGGTCGAAGCCCCAGCGGACGGCGACGTCCCGTGCGATCGGGGCACCGACCTCGCTGTGGTCGCCGTCACGACCCTTGCCGATGTCATGCAGCAGGGCAGCGACGGCCAGCAGGTCGGGGCGAGCGACGGTCCGCATGAGGCCGGTCGCCACGATGACGGCCTCGACGCTGTGACGGTCGATGGTGAAGCGGTGCACGGGCGACGACGACCCCCGCAGCCGGATCGGCGCCCACTCGGGGAGCCACCGGTCGACGAGGCCCGCCAGATCGATGTCCTCCCACACGGGGACGAGCCCGGGTCCCGCCGTCAGCACCTCGACGAGGAGCCGCTGCGCCTCCGCGGACCAGGGTTCGGGCGGCACGGCGCCCCGCGCGAGGCGCACGGCAGATGCCGACGACAGCGGCAGACCACGGCGTACGGCCTCGCCGACCGCGCGCAGGGCGACCAGCGGGTCGTCCTCGGGGTCCGGCGACCCGGTGAGGACGATCTCATCGCCGAGCACGGCGACGCCCGGGGCTACCGGGTCGAGGCGCGGGCCCGGCGCGGAACGGCTCCGGGGACGGTCCACAAGCACGGCGTCGACCCTCCGCCACGTCGTGGTCGCGAGATGCGCGGTACGGCGCCCGAGGTCGCGAACGTGCAGGTCGAGCTGGTCAGGGGCGAACCCCATCGCGGCCGCGACCTCGACCACGAGCTCGGGCGTCAGCCGGTCGGTGGGGCGCCCCGCGACGTCGTGGAGGACGTCTCGGACGTCGAGCATCGCCGCGCGCAGCGCCTCGAGCTCGCGGTGAGGGACGTCGACCAGCCAGCTCGCGACAAGGGCGCGCATCACGGTGCCGTCGCGCAGCCCTCCCCCAGACTCCTTGAGATCCATGATCGCCGACTGGGCGATCCACCCCGCTCGCTCCACGCGGTCGTGGACGGACCGCTCGAGCTCCGGCAGACGGTGCCGGGCTGTACGGCGCCAGGCCGCCAGGACCTCCGACCGCAGCGCCGTCACGGCGGCCACGTCCCCCGCGACCGCTCGTGCGTCGAGCATCCCGAGGGCCGCGCGTACGTCGTCGGCGGCCGTCGCGAGCATCTCGGCATTGCTGCGTACGGCGTGGTCGAGGGCGACGCCGTCGTCCCACAGCGGGTACCAGATCTGCTCCGCCACTCCCGCAACGAGCTCGGCCGGGGCGTCGTCGGCGTGGACCAGGACGACGTCGACGTCGCTGAACGGCGACATCTCCCGACGCCCGTACCCCCCGACGGCGACGAGCGCGAGGCCGCGTCCGCCTGCCTCGGGCAGATCGGACACGGCCTTGGTGAAGCAGTCACGAAGGCGCCGGTCCAGGGCGTCTGCCCTGGACCGGCGCCGATCGCTGAGCTCCTCGGTCAGAGCGCCGCCTCGTCCTTCTCACCGGTGCGGACCCGGACCACGGACTCGACGGGGACGACCCAGACCTTGCCGTCACCGATCTTGCCGGTGGCAGCGGCCTTGACGACCACGTCGACGACGTCCTTGACGTCCTCGTCCTCGGTCACGATCTCGACGCGGATCTTCGGGACCAGCGAGACGTCGTACTCGGCGCCGCGGTAGACCTCGGTGTGGCCCTTCTGACGGCCGTAGCCGCTGGCCTCCGTGACGGTCATGCCGGTGATGCCGAAGGTCTCGAGGGCCTCGCGGACCTCTTCCCACTTGTGCGGCTTGATGACCGCGGTCACGAGCTTCATGCCTTGGCTCCTTCAGGGGTGGTGGTCAGCGTAGCGGCCACGGCCGGGCGGGCGACGCCGGAAGCCGGCGCGAGGTCGTACGCGGACTCGCCGTGCTCGACGAGGTCGATGCCCTCGACCTCGTCCTCCTCGGCGACGCGCCAACCCATGACGGCCTTGATCGCGAGGCCGATGATCAGCGTGAAGACGGCCGACCACAGGATCGCGAACGCGGCGATCGAGAGCTGGACGACGAAGAGCTTGATGCCGTCGCCGTAGAAGAGGCCGCCGTTGACCGCGAGGAAGCCGATGCCCAGGGTGCCGACGATGCCGCCGACCAGGTGGACGCCCACGACGTCGAGCGAGTCGTCGTAGCCGAGCTTGAACTTGAGGCCGACCGCCAGGGCGCAGAGGGCACCGGCGACAAGGCCGAGGATGATCGAACCGACCGGGCTGAGCGCGCCGCAAGCGGGGGTGATCGCGACGAGACCGGCGACGATGCCCGAAGCGGCACCCAGCGAGGTGGCCTTGCCGTCGCGGATCTTCTCGACGACGAGCCAGCCGAGGATCGCAGCGGAGGCGGCGACCGCGGTGTTGACCCAGACGAGGCCCGTCTCACCGGAGAACGCGGTGGCGTAGGCGATCGAGTTCTCGATGAAGCCGTCAGCGCCGGAGGAGATCGGCTCGACGCCGGTCGCATCGACGTACGAGCCGACGTTGAAGCCGAACCAGCCGAACCACAGGAGGCCGGCGCCGAGCATCGTCAGCGGGAGGTTGCCCGGGCGGGTCGGCTCCTTGCCGAAGCCGCGACGCTTGCCGATCAGCAGGACCAGGATCAGCGCAGCGACACCGGCGTTGATGTGGACGACCGTGCCGCCGGCGTAGTCGATCGGGGCGACCGTGGCGGCCCCGTCGGTGGTGCCGAAGATCATCGCGGCGAGGCCGTCGGCGCTGCCGGAGAGGAAGCCGCCGCCCCAGACCATGTGCGCCAGCGGGAAGTAGGCGAGCGTCACCCACAGCGGCAGGAAGACCAGCCACGACGAGAACTTCACGCGCTCGGCCAGAGCACCGCTGATCAGCGCAGCGGTGATGATGGCGAACGTCGCCTGGAACGCGACCGAGATGTAGCCGGTGCCCTCGACGCCGTCGAGCCCGAAGAGCTCGAACGGGTTCGCGAACAGCTGTCCGACGTCCTCAGAGCCGTAGGACATCGACCAGCCCCACAGCACGTAGACGACCATGACAACGCCCATGGCGCTGAACGACATCATCATCATGTTGAGGATGGACTTGGTACGCGTCATCCCGCCGTAGAAGAGCGCCAGGGCCGGCGTCATCAGAAGCACGAGCGACGCGGAAGTCAGGATCCAGGCTGCGTGGCCGGTGTCCATGGAACCTCCAGGGTTAGGTAACTGAGACATGCCGGCGCTCGAACCACGGTGTCCGGTGACGGCTTCGTTGACGTTGAGATTCGCGGACCTTCGTTTCGGAGCGAGCGACGGTCTGTTTCGTCGAGGTGACACTTCCCCCGGTTTTGTTACGTCGAGATTTCCCCGGTTGCCGTGGCCGCGAAGCTGTGCGGTTCGACGCTGAACCCCGGCCCGGGTGAGGATGGGGCAATGGCTTCCCCCGCCCGCTCGACGTCGCTGACCCGCCCGGCCGCACTTGCGCTGACCGCCCTGCTGACCGCGGGCGCGCTCACCTCGTGCAGCAGCACGCCGTCCGCCGATCCGGAGGCGGAGCGCCTCGCCGAGGGTCTCTCCCAGCTCGACCTGTCCGACGTCGCCGTCGACGGCCAGCAGGCCACCGAGGACCTCGCACGGATCACCGGCGGGCTCGACGGGATCAAGCCCGCCGTGACCGTGAAAGAAGTGGCCGAGGACGACGACTCCGAGAAGGCGACCGCCACTCTCGCGTACACGTGGAAGCTCGGCCCCGAGGTCGCCTGGGAGTACCAGACGGAGGCCGAGCTGACCCGGTCGGAGGACGACTGGACGGTCACCTGGGCGCCGTCGATCGTCGCGCCCGACCTCGCCGAGGGACAGCGGCTACGGGTGAAGACGGTCGCGCCGCTGCGCGGCGACATCATGGGCGGCGACGGTACGGCGCTGGTGACCGAGCGCGCGGTGCTGCGGATCGGCCTCGACAAGGCCGCCGTCGAGCCGGCTCGGCAGCAGGACTCGGCCCGCGTCATCGCTCAGAAGGTCGACATCGACGGCGACGCGTACGCCAAGAAGGTGGCCGCCGCTGGTCCGAAGGCGTTCGTCGAGGCGCTCGTCCTGCGGACCGCGGACGCTCCCGCGCTGGGTGACGTCGAAGCGGTCGCCGGCGCGCGGGTGATCTCCGACGAGCTTCCCCTGGCGCCGTCGCGCACGTTCGCCGCCGGCATCCTCGGGACCGTCGGCGACGCGACGAAGGAGCTGATCGACGACAGCGAGGGTCGCCTCACCGCCGGCGCGCAGACCGGCCTCTCCGGCCTGCAGCGGCGGTACGACGAGACGTTGCGCGGGCGTGACGGCTACGTCGTCGAGCTCGTCAGCGACGCCGCCGAGGATCCGGCGAACCCCTCCCCCGACCTCAAGGCGACCCCGGTGTTCGAGGCGGCGCCGGTGCCTGGCGAGCCGTTGAAGACCACGCTCGACCCGGCCTTGCAGACGCTCGGCGAGCGGGTCCTGGCGAAGACCCGGCCGGCGAGCGCGATCGTCGCGATCCGTCCGTCGGACGGTGCCCTGCTCGCTGCAGCGACCGGTCCCGGCGCCGACGGTCAGGCGATCGCGACGACCGGGCAGTACGCCCCTGGCTCGACGTTCAAGATCGTGACCGCGCTGGCCGCCCTCCGCGCCGGCGTGAAGCCGTCGACGACGACCCCGTGCCCGGCCACCGTGGTGGTCGACGGCAAGTCGTTCAAGAACTACGACGACTACCCGAGCAGCGCGCTCGGACGCATCCCGTTCGCCGAGGCGTTCGCCCAGTCGTGCAACACCGCGATGATCGGGTTGCGGGACAAGGTCGGCCAGGGCGATCTCGCATCCGCCGCAGCCTCGCTGGGGATGGGTGTCGACCAGGACCTCGGGTTCCCGTCGTACTTCGGCTCGGTCCCCACCGAGGCGCCGACGACCGAGCACGCCGCGTCGATGATCGGCCAGGGCAAGGTCCTGGCATCGCCGTTCACCATCGCCACCGTGGCAGCCTCGGTCGCTGCAGGCCGTACGGTCGTCCCGAACCTGCTGCCCGACGTCGCTGCCCCCACGGTCGACTCCTCGTTGACGGCCGCCGAGGCCCGCCAGCTCCGTACGCTCATGCGCCGGGTCGTCACGAACGGCAGCGGGCGCGGCCTCGCGGGGCTGGGCGGGTCGATCGGCGCGAAGACGGGCACCGCCGAGTACGGCTCTCCCGTCAAGACGCACACCTGGATGGTCGCCACGGACGGTGATCTCGCCGTGGCGGTGTTCGTGGAGACGGGTGAGTCGGGCTCGCAGACGGCCGGGCCGCTGCTGAAGGCGTTCCTGTCCGGAGCCCGCTGACCCCGTCGCGAGTCACCGTCCCCGCCTCGCGAGTCCCCGTCCCCGCCTCGCGAGTCCCCGTCCCCGGTTCGCGAGTCCCCGTCTCCGCACGGACGGATGGCCGGGTGACTCGCGAAGGCCAAAGCGTGACTCGCGAAGGGCAAAGAGTGACTCGCGAGGGGGAAAGAGTGACTCGCGGTTAGGAGAGGGTCGGGACGTACGTGCCGCGGCTCTCGGGCACGTCCTGGCCCAGACGCCACGCCACCTCGCCCCCGACGAGGACGCGCTCGACGCCTCCCGGGTGGCGGCGCGGCTCGGCGAAGGTGGCGCGGTCCTCGAGCGCCACGGGATCGAGCACCACGAGGTCGGCGACGCTTCCCGGCTCGACCGTGCCTCGCCCGCGGAGCCCGAACCGCCGCGCCGACAGGCCCGTCATCCTGTGCACCGCCTCCGCGCGCGAGAGCGGGCCTGACGCCCCGGCGTACTCGGTCAGGACGCGGACGAACGTCCCGTACAGGCGCGGGTGGACGTAGCCGCTGCGGTTCGGGAGCCCGTCGGACCCGACCATGCTGTGCGGCCACGAGAGTGCCTGGCCGACGCCCTCGGGATCGGTGTGGAACAGGACGGCGGTCAACGACCCGCCCTCCTCCGCGAGCAGGTCGACCAGGCACGCGTACGGGTCCTGTTCCCGCGCGGCGGCGATCTCGGCCAGCGTGCGTCCCTCGTACGCGGAGCTCGACGAGCTCGAGAACCCGGCGAGCAGGGCGTTGGACGGGCCGATCGCGAGCAGCGTGTTCTCGAGCCCGGCCCCCTCCCAGGGACGAGCAAGCTCGGCGGCGAGCCGGCGGTGGGCCCCGGGATCGCGGACGGCGCGCCGTACCGAGGCCATGCCGTCGCGGAGCGCCCAGGACGGGAGCAGGGTCGAGGTGGTGGTGCTCCCCGCGGCGTACGGGTAGACGTCTGCCGTGACGTCGATCCCCGAGGCCCGGTGCGCGTCGAGGCGGTCCAGGATCCTCGGCATCGACCCGGCGTTGCGTGGACCCGTCACCTTGAGGTGGCTGAGATGGATCGCGCAGCCCGTCTCCGCTCCCAGCGCCACCACCTCGTCGATCGAGGCGAGCACGTGGTCGCCCTCGTTGCGGACGTGGGCGGCGAGCACGCCGTCGTGGGCGGCGACGACTCGCGCCAGCTCCTCCAGCTCGGAGCGACCGGCCGCGTTGCCGGGCGCGTAGAGCAGCCCGAGCGACAACCCCGCCGCTCCCGCCTCCATCGCGTCGTGGAGCTGCCCGCACATGGCGTCGACCTCGCGGGCGCTCGCTGCGCGCGCCTCGGGCCCCATCGCCGCGACCCGGAGGGCAGCGTGCGCGGCGAGGACCGCGGCGTTGACCGTCCGCGGTGCGGCGGCGACCGTCTCGGCGTAGGCGCGGACCGAGTCGAACGACAGGTCCGTACGCTCGCCTCCGAGCACCGGCGCGAACATCTCCCCGAGGCCGGACCCGGGTGTCGTCGGGGCGCAGCCGTGCCCGCAGTTGCCGACGACGACGGTCGTCACGCCCTGCCGCAGCTTCGGCACACAGCCCTGGTCGTCGAGGATCGCGAGGTCGTCGTGAGCGTGCGTGTCGACGAAGCCAGGGACGATCTCTCGACCCTGCACGTCCTCGACCACGCAGCCGACGGGCGCCGCGAGCGCGGGGCCGACGGCGGCGATCCGGCCTGCGGCGACCAGGACGTCGGCGCGCTGCGGCGGAGCCCCCGTGCCGTCGATGACGGTCCCGCCGCGCAGCAGCACCGTCATCGGTCGACGTGCTCCGGGTCGGTCGCGGCGGCCAGGTCGGCGCGGAACGGGAGGCCCTCCCAGTCGCCGTCGACCGTGCAGGCGTACGCGCCGAGGGTCACCGCGAGCTCGAGCCGTGCCGCAGGCTCGTCGCCGGCGACCAGTCCCGCGAGGTAGCCGCCGACGAAGGCGTCGCCCGCGCCGACCGGGTCGACGACGTGGACGCTCATCGCCTCCTGGCGGTGCACCGCGTCGTCCACGACCGCGACGCACCCCCGCGACCCCAGCTTCACGACGGCCTGGGCAGGCCCGAGGCGCGCCAGCGCGCGTGCTGTCTCCGCCGGGTCTGCGTCGGGGTCCACGTCGACGAAGAGGGCGGCCTCGTCGAGGCCGGCGAACACGACGTCGCTGCGTGCGAGCAGCGGGGCGAGCGCTGCGGCAGCCGCCTTGCTCCCCCACAGCTTGCTGCGGTGGTTGACGTCGAACGAGATGAGCACGCCGGCCGCCTTCGCCACGTCGACAGCGCGCTCGACGGCGGACGCGGCCGTCGCCGACAGTGCAGGCGTGATGCCCGTGACGTGCAGGATGCCGGCTCCGGCGACGGCGTCGACCGGGACGTCCGCTGGCTCCAGCCGCGACCCGGCGCTCCCCGACCGGTGGTAGTGGACCCGGGTCGACGTCGCTGACCGGCGCTCCTTGATCAGGAGGCCGGTGGGTGCGTCCGGGTCGCGGACGACGGCAAGGTCCACACCCTCGGCACCGAGCTCGCGTCGCACCACGTCGCCGACCGCGTCGGTGCCGAGCCGGCCGATCCACGTCACCGGGACGCCGAGCCGAGCCAGGGCGACCGCGACGTTGCTCTCGGCGCCCGCCACGCTCAGGGTCAGCTGTGCGCCGCGCGCGAGGGGACCTGCGCCGCGCGTGACGAGCAACCCCATCGACTCCCCGAGCGTGACGACGCCCTCAGGCACGGATCCGCTCCTCGTACGCTGCAGCGGTCGACACCGCGGAGACGAGCGTACGGGCGCGTGCGCCGAGTGCCTCGAGGTCGCCGCCGTCGAGCGCGTCCCCGAGCAGCGGACCACCCAGGCTCACCGCCACGCAGCCGGCGTCCAGCCACGACCGGGCGTCGGCGATCGCAACCCCGCCGGAGGGGATCAGCGCGACGTGCGGCAGCGGACCCTGCAGCTGGCCGACGTAGGAGACACCCACCAGGGAGGCGGGGAACACCTTGACGGCGCTCGCGCCGAGCTCCCAGGCCAGGCTGATCTCGGTCGGCGTCAGCGCTCCGGGGATCACTGGCACCCCGGCGTCGCGGAAGGTCTCGACGACCTCCGGCACCACCGTCGGGGTGATGGCGTAGTCGACCCCGACATCGGCCGCGCGCAGGGCGTCGTCGCGCGTCAGCACCGTGCCGACGCCCACGTCGCAGCCGCGCGGGAGCCGTTCACGCAGTGTCTCGACCGCCTCCAGCGCGCCCGGCGTCCCCAGCGTCACCTCCACGCTGACGACCCCGTTCTCGGCGAGGGTCTCCGCTGCGGAGACGACGTGCTCGCCGCGGCGTGCCCGCAGCACCGCCACGATCCGCGACGTCCGGGTCGGTTCGGGCAGCGGGATCCTGGCCATCAGGACCTCAGCAGGGCGACGCCGTCGATCTCGACGAGGATGCCGGACAGCTGCGACCCGACCGTCGTACGGACGGGGTGCGGCGTCGGCAGCGCTGCACCGTACGCGACGTCGAACGCCGCCCAGTCCGCGAGATCGGCCAGGTGCACCGTGGTCTTCACCAGCAGGTCGAGCCCGCTCCCCGCGGCGACGAGCGCGGCCTCGAGGTTCTTGATCGTCTGGACCGTCTGGGCCTCGATCCCCGAGGGGAGCTCGCCGGTCGCGGGGTCGTGCGGGCCGAACCCGGCGGTGTACACGAACCCTCCTGCCACGATCGCCTGGTTGTAGGCGCCGGCGGGGCGAGGTGCGTTCTCGGTGCTGACAGGTTCACGAGTGTTCATAGACGCAACGTATCCACATCGCGGCCGCCTCGGCGCTCAGAACCTCCCCGCTCGGGGTCCGAGGCCCTCAGAAGTAGGTGCGGACGATGCCGGACACGGTGTCGTCGTCCTCCAGCACCGCGATCACGCGCCACCGGTCGAAGGCCGTGCACGGGTGCGAGATCCCGAAGGAGACAAGGTCGCCGGGAATGAGCGGCTCCATGTCCGCCGGCACGTCGAGATAGCCGTGGTGGTCGTTGATGCGGGCGAGCACGAGGCCCTCCGGGGCGGGCTCGACCACCGTCGAGCCTGCACGCCGTACGCCTCGAGGGACGGCGAGCCCTTCGTCGTACGGCGCCTCGCGCTTGCCGAGCCCGACGATCGCGAGCCCGGGCTCCGGCGTCGACGTCACCTGGGCCCACACCTCCAGAGCGGCGTCGAGGCCGCCCTCGTCCGGGACGCGGTTGAACGGCGTCTTCGTGCGGTAGACCCCGTCGTCGTGCGAGACGTACGCCCCGCTCCGCAGCACCACCTCTGGCCGGGGGCCGGGCCACCCGTGGGTGAGGACGTCGACGACCACGTCGAAGTATGCGCTGCCGCCGGCGGACACGATCGGCCGCGTGCCGGTGTCGAAGGGCATCTGGGAGGTCGCCTCACGGAGTGTCTCGAGGAAGGACCGTGCTTCCTCGACGGACGTCAGCCCGCCTTCGTAGCCCGCCGCACCAGCGAGCCGGACGCCGGAGGTCTCGGTGACGCGCCGAGCGAGGTCGACAGCGCCGGCCACCGTCCGTACGCCCGTCCGGCCACCGTCGTGCCCGACCTCCACGAGGACGGAGAGCGGACGCACCCCTCCGGCGGCGGCGTACGCGGAGCCGGCGGCGGCGATGCCCTGCACGGAGTCGACGTAGAAGAGGACCTCGAGATCAGGATCGGTGTCGAGCTCGCGAGCGAGCCAGGTGAGCACGCCGGTGTCGAGCAGCTCGTTGGCGACGAGGATGCGCCGCACTCCCATGCGCCGTGCGGCGAGCAGCTGGTTGGCCGTCGCCACGGTGATCCCCCACGCGCCGGCCGCGAGCTGGGCGTCGAACAGCACCGGAGCCATCGTGGTCTTGCCGTGCGGCGCGAAGGCGAGGCCGTGCCGGGCACAGTACGCCGCCATGGTCGCCACGTTGCGCTCGAGCGCGGTCCGGCGCAGCACCATGACCGGCCAGGTGAACGTGCCGTCGAACAGGGACGCCCCGCTCGATGCGAGGACGTCGTCGGACGTCTCCCCCTCGGGCATCCACAGCCCCGTCGTCCGCCAGTCGACGACTCCCGCGCACTCGTCCACCATCGCCCCCTCCTCCGTCGGTCAGGCCAGCAGTGCGTCCACGAAGCCCTCGGGGTCGAACGGCGCCAGGTCGTCCGCACCCTCGCCGAGCCCCACGAGCTTCACCGGGACGCCGAGCTCGCGCTGGACGGCGATGACGATGCCGCCCTTGGCCGTCCCGTCGAGCTTGGTGAGCACGATGCCCGTGACGTCGACGACCTCGGCGAACACGCGCGCCTGTGTCAGTCCGTTCTGGCCGGTGGTCGCGTCGATGACCAGCAGCACCTCGGTGACGGGTGCCTGCTTCTCGATGACGCGCTTGACCTTGCCGAGCTCGTCCATGAGGCCGGCCTTGGTGTGCAGCCGGCCAGCGGTGTCGACGACAACGGTGTCGTAGCCGCCCTCCTTGCCGGTCTTCACCGCGTCGAACGCGATCGAGGCCGGGTCGCCGCCCTCGGGGCCACGTACGGTCGGGACCCCGACGCGCTCGCCCCAGGTCTGGAGCTGGTCGGCAGCGGCGGCGCGGAACGTGTCGGCTGCGCCGAGCAGGACCGTGTCCCCGTCGGCGACGAGCACGCGGGCCAACCGGCCGACCGTGGTCGTCTTGCCGGTGCCGTTGACGCCGACGACCAGGACGACACCGGGCGCGCCCTCCGCGCCGGTCGCTGCGATCGAGCGGTCGTACGACGGGTCGATCTGCGCGATGAGCTCCTCGCGCAGGATGGCTTTGGCGCGGTCGGGCTCGACGACGCCCTCGACCTTGATCCGGGTGCGGAGCGTCTCGACGAGCTCCTGGGTCGGCGTCACACCGACGTCGGCGGCAAGGAGGGTGTCCTCGATCTCCTCCCAGGTGTCCTCGTCGAGCCGGTCGCGGCCGAGCAGGGCCAGGAGGCCCTTGCCGAGCGACGACTGAGACCGTGAGAGGCGCTCGCGGAGGCGGACCAGGCGGCCCGCGGTCGGAGCGGGCTGCTCGACCTCGGGAGCGGTCGTGACGTCGTCCACGGCCAGGTCGCCCTCGGCCGGAGGCTCGACGTTGTCGGTGTCGGCCTCGTCGATCTCACCGGGCTCGGGCAGCGCGGGCTCGAGCCCGTCTCCGGTCGGGGTCGGCTCGGCCTCGGGATGCTCCCGGAGGTCGTCGAGCCGCCGATCGACCGTGTCGGCAGGGGGCAGCGCCCTGCCTCGGGAGCCGATGACGAGGGCCACGGCGACGCCGATCACGAGGATGGCGACGACCAGGGCGACGAAGAGGAAGAGCGTGGTGTCAGACACGATCCACGATCCTAGTCGCCCCATCGAGGCGAACGACGGTCGACGCGGCCGCGAGGGCGCGCTCGTCGTGGCTGACCAGGAGGATCGACCGGTACGGCGCGAGCTCGACGAGGTCCCTCAGGAGCGCCTCGGCCGTGGCGGCGTCGAGGTGCTCGGTCGGCTCGTCCAGGATCAGGACGCGGTGCTGGCCGAGCAGCAGCCGCGCCAGCCCGAGCCGCTGCCGCTCCCCTCCGGACAGGCGGCTGCCGTTCTCACCGACCTCGGTGTCGAGCCCGTCCGGCAGCCCGGCGACGAACGCCGCGAGGCCGGCGCCGGCGAGGGCAGCGTGCAGCGTCACGTCGTCGGCGTCAGGGTCGGCGATCCGGAGGTTCTCGCGGATCGTCGTGTCGAACACGTGCTCGTCCTGGCGCAGCGTGGCCACGACTCGGCGGACCTGCTCGCCGGTCAGCGCGTCGATCGGCGTGCCCCCGAGCGTGATCGTGCCCGCTTGCGGTGCCGCGAGCCGGAGGAGGACTGCGGCGAGCGTGGACTTCCCTGAACCGCTCGGCCCGGCGACCGCGACCACCGCGCCCTCGGGGAGGTCCAGGTCCAAACCCCGTACGAGGGCGGGCCCCTCCCCCCAGCCAAGGGCCACGTCGCGGAGGCGCAGCTCGAAGCCGGCCGGGTCGGGGGCTGGGACGGCCGGGTCCACGACGTCGCCGTCAGCCGTGACGAGCTCGTCCACGCGGCGGCGCGAGGCCGCCGATCGCTGATCCTGCTGCTCGACCGCACTCAGACCCTCGAGGGGCTCGGCGAGTGCGACGGGCGCGAGCACGACAACGGCCAGCAGCACCGGTCCCAGAGTGCCGTCCGCGACCGCGGCGACCCCGGCCACCGCGATCACGCAGGTCGCGGCACCGAGGCACAGCCGTACGACGAGGATGCCGAGGCCGTCCAGGAACGCTGTGCGGCGCTCGGCCGCCGCGAGCGCGGCGCCCGTCCGGGCGAGATCGCCGGCTGCTGCCTCGCCCGCGCCGTACGCAACGAGGTCGCGCGACGACAGCACCGCCTCCGACACCTCCGCAGCGAGCCGGCCGCGCAGCTCGGCGGTCGCGGCGCTCGCCCGCGTACCGCCGATCCGTACGGCGAGGACGACACCGATCCACGCGACAGCGACGCTCACCGCGAGGACGACACCGCCCAGCGGGAACACGGCGAGAACCAGCCCGACGACGACGGCCGCGGACACCGCCGTGATCGCACGAGGCACGGTCACGCGGACGAGGCGGTCCTGGAGCGCCTCGACGTCGGACGCGATGCGCGCGATCCGCTCCCCCCGGCGTCCCGCCGCGAGAGTGGCCGGCGAAAGGCGCTCGAGCCGGGAGTAGACGGCGATCCGGAGGTCGGTGCCGACGCGAAGCGCGCCGTCGTGGGTCAGCAGACGCTCGACGTAGCGCAGGGCCGCACGGCCGATCCCGAGTGCGCGGACACCGACGATGGCGACCATCAGGTAGAGGACGGGTGGCTGCTGCGCCGCGCGCGAGATCAGCCACGCCGAGACCAGCAGGAGCCCGATCGAGGCGAGGCTGGCCAGCACTCCGAAGAGTCCGCCGACGAGGAGGCGCTTGCGTGCGGTGGTCACGAGACCACCACCAGCGGCGCGGGGAGGGGCACGACGGCGTCCGCGTCGGCGACGAGCGCGCGGCGGTGGGCCACCACGAGCACGGTCACGCGCGCGTCCCGCAGCGCACGGCGTACTTGCTGCTCGCTCGTCGGGTCCAGCCCCGCGGTCGGCTCGTCGAGCAGCATCACGGCAGCGCCGCCGCGGCGTACGCGGAGCAGCGCTCGGGCGACCGCGAGCCGCCGCCGCTCGCCCGCGGACAGGTTGGCGCCGCCCTCGTGGACGTCGCGCCACGGGTGCAGGTCCGGCGCGCCCGCGTCCCTCAACGCGGCGAGGACGTCCCGGTCCGAGGCGTCCGGCGCGCCGAGGCGGACGTTGCCGGCCACGGTGCCTGCGAGCACGCCCGGGACCTGAGGGACCCACGCGAGCTCCGCGCGCCAGGCCGTGAGGTCGAGGTCCGCGAGGTCGTACGTCGTGCCGTCCGCCGTGCGCACGACGACGCGCCCGGTGGTCGGGGCAACGAATCCCATCAGCACGTCGACGAGGGTGCTCTTGCCGCATCCCGAAGGACCGGTGAGCGCGGTGACCTGCCCGGGGGCGAGGGTCAGCGACGTCGCGGCGAGAGCGGGGGTCGTACGGCCCGGATAGGAGACGGAGACCTCCTCGAGGGTGATGGTGGCTCCGGCGAGGGTGGGGTGGTCTCGACTCGCTCCGCTCGCTCGACCAGCGGGAAAGCCGCTCGCTCGACCAGCGGGAAAGCGGCTCGCTCGACCAGCGGGAGCGTCGAGGATCGCGTACACGTCGTCCGCGACCGCACGCCCCTCCGCCGAGTCGTGGAAGTGGGCACCGACCTGGCGCAGCGGCAGGTACGCGTCGGGGGCGAGGACGAGCACGAACAGTCCCGTCATGAGCGTCATGTGGCCCTCGACGAGCCGCAGCCCGATCGAGACCGCGACCAGCGCGACCGAGATCGACGCGACCAGCTCCAGCACGAACGACGACAAGAACGCCAGCCGCAGTGCCCCCATCGTCTCGCGGCGGTTGCGCTCCCCGACCTCGGCGATGCCCTTCGTCTGGTTGCGCGAGCGCCCGAAGACCTTCAGCACGACCAGCCCGTCGAGGACGTCGGAGAAGTGGTGCGACAGCCGGACCAGGGCGCGCCAGCGGCGCTCCGTACGGTCGCGCGTCACGTAGCCGACGAGCACCATGAACACGACGACCAACGGCAGCGTCACCGCGATCGTCACTCCGGACAGCGGGTCCGCGACGAACACGGACACGACGACGACGGCGGGGACGGTGAGCGCCAGCACCAGCTGCGGCAGGTACTTCGCGAAGTACGGGTCGAGCTTGTCCAGCCCCGGCCCCAGCAGCGTCACGACCGCGCTCGAGGAGGACACTGCGCTCGAGACCGACGCCGTGCCCGAGCCCGACGCCGTGCTGCCCGGCGAGCCGCCCAGCAGCTGCGCGACGACCTCGCTGCGCAGCTGCTGCTTCACCTGGACGGCCGCCCGTGCCGAGACGACCGTGTGGAGCCAGCCGAGCAGCGCTCGCCCGGCGACCACCGCGGCGAGGGCGACGAGCGCGGTCGTCACCGCCTCGGTCACGCCGCTCCCCTCGAAGCCGTCCGACACGACCGACGCGATCAGCCACGCCTGAGCCACCACGAGCCCGGCGACGAGCGTGGCGAGGACGATGCTGACGACCAGGTACGCGCGCACCGCCCGCGAGCGCCGTACGAGTCGCGGATCGATCGGGCCACGGGCGGAGGCGACAGGTGTCATGCGTGCACGGCCTCGGGGATGGACTCGACGCTGATCCGCTTGCGAAACACCCAGTAGCTCCACGCCTGGTAGCCGATGACGATCGGCACGAAGATGAGCGCGACCCAGCTCATGATGCCCAGCGTCTTGTCCGTCGAGGCGGCGTTCTCGGTCGTCAGGCTGTACGCCGCGTCGAGCGTGGACGGCATGACGTCGGGGAACAGCCCCACGAACAGCGCCGTGACCGCGAAGCCGATCGCCGCCATCGTGCCGACGAAGGCCCAGCCGTCGCGACGCGCCCAGGCGGCGATCAGGCCGCCCACGAACGTGAGCGCAGCGAGGCCGGAGAGGACCCACACCCAGCCCTGGTCCTGGTCGAGGCACGTCCACAGCAGGAACGCGACGGCCAGCACGGCCGCGACGAGCCCCACGCGCAGCGACGCGTCGCGGGCCCGCTCGTGGATGATGCCGCGGGTCTTGAGCGCGAGGAAGTTCGCGCCGTGGGTGAGGAAGAGCGTGAGGGTGACCAGTCCCGCCAGCAGCGCGTACGGGTTGAGGAGGTCGAAAAACGTGCCGACGTAGTTCTTGTCGGCGTCGATCTCCACGCCGCGGACGATGTTGCCGAACGCGACGCCCCACAGCAGGGCGGGCACGAACGAGCCGACGATGATCGCGGCGTCCCAGCGCTTCTTCCAGGCGGCGTCGTCGCGCTGGTGCCTGTACTCGAAGGCGACACCCCGCACGATCAGCGCGACCAGGATCAGCAGCAGCGGCAGGTAGAACCCGCTGAACAACGTCGCGTACCACTCCGGGAACGCGGCGAAGATGCTCGCGCCGGCCACGATCAGCCAGACCTCGTTGCCGTCCCACAGCGGCCCGATGGTGTTGATCATCGTCCGCCGCTCGCGGTCGTTCTTGGCCAGGAACGGCAGCAGCATGCCGACGCCGAAGTCGAACCCCTCGAGCACGAAGTAGCCGATGAAGAGGAACGCGACGACGCAGAACCAGACGGTGGTGAGCTCCATGACTCGTCTCCTCTCAGTACGCGAACGCCATCGGGCGGTCGTCGGGTTGCTTGCCGGTCTCGTTGTCCGGATCCACGTCCGGCAGGCCTGCCTTGATCGCCTTGAGCAGCAGCTTGACCTCGATCACGGCCAGGACGCCGTACAGGAGGGTGAAGACGATCAGCGAGGTCAGCACCGTGCCTGCGCCGACGTTCGGAGAGACTCCTGCCTCCGTGCGCATCAGCCCGAACACCAGCCACGGCTGGCGGCCCATCTCGGTGAAGATCCAGCCGAAGGAGTTCGCGAAGAGCGGGAGCAGGGTCGCGGCGACCGCGAGCCAGACCGGCCATCTCCGGTCGCCCCGCGGGACGCGGCCCTTCCGGGTCGACCACAGCATCCACGCACCGATGACCATCGCGAGCATGCCGCAGGTGATCATCGCCCGGAACGACCAGTACGTGACCGGGATGTACGGCTTGTAGTTGCCCGGACCGAAGGTCTCCTCGTACTCGGCCTGGAGGTTGTTGATGCCCTGCACCTCGCCGTCCCAGGTGCCGGTCGCGAGGTACGACAGGAGGTGCGGGACCTCGAGCTGGAACAACGGCTCGGATCCGTCGAGCGGGCCCACGGTGAGGATCGAGAACGGCGCGGGCTGCTGCGTCTCGTACAGGGCCTCGGCTGCCGCCATCTTCATCGGCTGCACCTCGGTCATGACCTTGCCCTGGATGTCTCCGGTCACGACCGTGCCGAGTCCGGCGACGATCAGGGTCACGGCGCCGAGCCGCAGCGAGGAGCGGAACGCGTCGGCGTCGACCGGCTTGCGCCGGATCAGCCACCACATCGAGATCGCCGCGACGAGCCCGCCGGCGACCATGAAGGCGCCGAACAGCGTGTGCGGGAGCGTGATGAGGACGACCTTGTTGGTCAGGACGTCGGCGAAGCTCTCCAGCTCCGCGCGGCCCCGCTCCGCGTTGTAGGTGTAGCCGACCGGGTTCTGCATGAAGGAGTTGGCGGCGAGGATGAAGTACGCCGACAACGCCGTGCCGAACGCGGCGATCCACATGCAGGCGTTGTGGATCGCCGGCGAGAGCTTGTCCCACCCGAAGATCCACAGGCCGAGGAACGTCGACTCGAGGAAGAAGGCCAGCAGACCCTCGATCGCGAGGGGCGCCCCGAAGATGTCGCCGACGAAGCGGGAGTAGTCGGACCAGTTCATCCCGAACTGGAACTCCTGGACGATGCCGGTCACGATCCCCATCGCGAAGTTGATGAGGAAGACCTTGCCGAAGAACTTGGTCAGACGGAGCCACTTCTCGTTGCGCGTGCGCACCCAGGCGAGCTCGAGGCCCGCCACGAGGAACGACAGCCCGATCGTGATCGGGACGAAGAAGAAGTGGTACACGGTGGTGATGCCGAACTGCCACCGTGCGATCTCGAGTGCTTCCATGGTGCCCCTCATGGCTCGAAGTGCTCGTCACGCTAGTACGAGAGACCGTGGGCGGCGACTCGGTGTGACAACCCTGACGAGCTGTGTTCACCCGACCGTCTACGACGCTCTGTAGGAGAAATCTACTACGCCGCGTCGTAGTTCGAGAGGTGGGGTACGACACAGCGTCGTAGCACCCCGTACCCTTGGTGGCATGGCACGACTCGGCGAGCTCGAACGCGAGGTGATGGACCTCCTCTGGGAGTCCCCCACCCCTCTGACCGGCCGCGAGGTCCTCGACCGGCTCACCCCGCGGCGTGACCTCGCCTACACGACCGTCACCACGATCCTCGACCGGCTGGCCCGCAAGGACGTGGTCGTCCGCGAGCGCAGCGGCCGCGCCTTCACGTACGCCCCCACGCTCGGCCGCGACGAGCTGACGGTGACGTTGCTGAACGAGGTGCTGGCCTCAGCAGGCGACGACCGGACCGCGGCGCTCGTGCACTTCGCCGAGACCGCCAGCGACGACGACGCCCGCGCCCTCCGCGAAGCCCTCGCGCGCATCGAGGCGCGCGAGCCATGACCACCCCGCTCCTCCTCGGGCTGATCGGGCTGGCGCTCGCACAGCCGGTCCCGGCCCTGCTGGCGCGGATGGACTGGCCGTACCGCGCGCCCCGGGCCGCGATCGCGCTCTGGCAGGCGCTCGCGCTCGCGGCCATCCTCGCCGTCGTCGGCGCGGGTCTGTCGGCGTCGCTGTGGCTGGTCGTCCACGAAGGTGTCCCGAACCCGGATCCGGCAGCCTGGCGCGTGGCGCTGCACGTCGCGTTCTTCGCCCTCACCGTCGTGGTCGTCGTGCGGCTCACGTGGTCGCTGCTGAGCGTCGCCGTCGAGGTGCGCGCGGCCCGTCGCCGGCACCGCGCGATGGTGGATCTCGTCGGGGCGCGCGACGCCGCACGCCGTTCGGTCCGCATCCTCGACGCGAACGAGCCGCTCGCCTACTGCGTGCCCGGCCTCGACGCGCGTGTCGTCGTCTCTCGCGGGGCCCTCGACTCGCTGTCACCGGAGGAGCTCGACGCGGTCCTCGCGCACGAGAGCGCCCACCTGCGCGCCCGGCACGACCTCGTCGTCGACACCTTCACGGCGCTGCACCGGGCCTTTCCCCGCGCCCTGCGCAGCGACGCCGCCCTGGTCAGCACCCGGGTGCTGGTCGAGCTCCTCGCCGACGACCACGCGCGGCGCCGTACGGGGACGACGCCACTGGCCCGTGCGCTCGTCAAGCTCGGCTCTCGCCCTGCGCCGGCGGGCGCGCTCGGCGCCACCAGCACGCTCGTGCGCCGCATCGACCGGCTCGAGAGCACGACCGCCGACGACGGACTTCGGCACGGAGCGATCGAGGGTGCCGCGTGCTACGTGCTGGCGGCGGTCGTCGTGCTCGGGCCGACGTTCACCTTGGCGGTGCCCTGGATCAGCTCGGCGTGGACGACCCTGAGCTGACGCGCTCGCGACTCACGGTCCCCGGCGCGGCGACGTCCGGGTCCGGCTGGATCCCGACCTGCTCCGCGAATGCGCCGAGGGCCTTGTCGATCCGTTCCGAACCCCACATCGCGGCGGGCACCCGACGACCCCGGTACGGGAACGCGAGCACCACGACGAGCAGCATCGCCGCGATGACGATGATGAGCATGACGGGCACGATGACGACTGCCGGCGACATGTGGCACAACCCCCAAGATCTGGCCAAAACGGACTTCCCCAAGGCTTTCACACCCGCGGCTCAACCGCGTCTTCGGGAAGCGGTCCCCGAGCATGACGTGCGTCACTCCTCACGTCGAGCAGGCCCGCTCGTCCCGCATGCGACATAGGTCACTACGATCCCGCCATGACGAGCACGAGTGACGCCCTGACGATCGCGCAGCACTGGTTGGACGTCGGGAATCCTCAGCGGTGCCTCGACTCCCTGGATGAGACCGCCCTGGAGCTCGACCCGCCGTACGCGTTCGGTCTGCGTGCTCTAGCCCTGTTGCGACTCGGTCGCCCCGAGGACGGGCTGGCTGCCGCCCGCCGCGGGCTGGAGATCGCGCCCGGCAACGGCCTTCTGCACTTCTACGCGGCGCAGGCGTCCGACGCACTCAAGCACGCTGAGGAGGCCGAGCGCCACTACCGCATCGCGCAGGAGCAGCTGCCGGAGGCTGTCGGGGTGGTGACCCAGTACGGCACCTTCCTCGCCTTCGCACATCGCGAGTCCGAGGCACGCTCCCTGCTGCGCCGAGCACGCGAGATCGCGCCGGAGGATCCGACGGTCCACCTCCTGGACGCTGAGATCGCGGCGCAGGCGAAGAACTGGCCGCGGGTCCAGGCCAGCGCCCGCCGCGTCCTCGCTGAGGACCCGGAAGACACCCGTGCCCTGGTGCTTGACGCCGTTGCGGCCTCGAAGCTCGGCGATCACGACACAGCGGCACGCAGCGTCCGTCGCGCGGCAGCGAGCAGGGTCGGCGACCAGACTCTGGCGCTCGCCGCACGACAGTCCGCAGTCGCGATGCTCCCTGCGATGTGGCCGTTGAGGCTGGTGAGCCGCTTCGCCTGGTGGCAGATCTGGCTCGCCGCCCTGATCACCCTCCGGCTGATCCGAGCGACGGCCCCCGAGCCGGTGTGGATCACGGCGACGATTTTGTGGATCGCCTTCGTGGCGTACAGCTGGGTGCTCCCTCCCCTCCTGACGGCGTGGGTGAAGCGGAGGATGCGGTGACCACGCCCGGTCGCTCGCGCATCGACGGTCTGCGTGCCGCACTCGAGGCGAGCCCGGACAACGAGACTCTGCTGCTCCTGCTCGCCGAAGCGCTGCGGGCAGACGGTGAGGGCGACGCAGCGCTCGATCTGTACGAGCGTCTGCTCGCGACGCACGCGCTCCCTGCCCACGATGCCCTGGCGGTCGCCGACCTCGCGCTTGCGCTCGGGCGCCTGGGAGTGGCGCGCGGCTGCCTCGAGGTCGCGCGAAACGGCGGTGAGGTCGAAGGGCTGGCAGACCTGGAGTTGCGCATCACGACAGCGCTCGCCACCTCCGATGCCCCGATCGCCCAGGCAGCGGAGACGGTCCGGTTCAGCGACGTCGGTGGCCTCGACCACCTGAAGAAGGTTCTGCACCGCATGATCGTCATGCCGTACGTGCGGCCCGACCTCTACGCGAAGTACGGCCGGCGAGGCGGTGGCGGGGTGATGCTCTACGGCCCGCCGGGATGCGGCAAGACCCTCGTGGCGCGGGCAGTGGCCGGAGAGTGCGGTCTGCCGTTCGTGCCGATCCGGATCGAGGACATCGTGTCGCCGTATTTCGGCGCCTCGGAGACGAATCTCGCCGAGGTGTTCGCCCATGCGCGAGCGCTCGCGCCCTGCGTCGTGTTCATCGACGAGCTGGACGCCCTGGCGTACAAGCGCCACCGGGCGGAGGGCGACTCGGCACGCCGTCTCACCAATGTCCTCCTTCAGGCGATGGACGGGGTCGGCAGCGACACCACCGACATCCTGGTGCTCGGCGCCTCCAACGAGCCGTGGGACGTCGACACGGCCCTGGTCCGCCCCGGCCGGTTCGATCGGCATGTGTTCATCACGCCACCTGACGCCGACGCACGCGCGGTGATCCTCCGGCGCCTGCTCCGCGACGTGCACACGGACGCTCGCGCGATCGATCGCGTCGTCGCGCGGACGGACTTCTTCTCCGGAGCCGACCTGCGTGCCGTCGTCGAGCGCGCCGCAGACCGCGCGATCGACCGCGCGCTCGACACCGGCGACGAGGCACCGCTCGGAGCCGCCGATCTCGACCATGCGCTGACCGATCTTCGGCCGAGCACGCTCGACTGGCTGCGCCGCGCACGCGACCACGTCGAGTTCTCCAACGCCGACGACCGCTGGGAGGACGTCGCCGCATACCTGCGGAGCCGGCCGATCCGAAAACGGCTCTGAACCTCGGGGTCGACACTCGTACGATCGCGTGGTGCCCCTCCCCCGCGTCCGCATCATCCACCTCTCCCCCGAGACCCTCCGCGCGCTCGCCGAGGGCGACCTCGACGCAGCGAACGCCACGGCGCCTGTGCCGCTGTCCGACGCGTTCGTCGGCGAGGACTTCCTCGGGGTGTGGCGGATCCGCGCCCAGCAGGTGATCGACGATCCCCCGAGCGCTGCGTGGATCACCGGTGCGGTGTGGGACGAGGACAGCAGACGTGCCGTGGGGCGGGCCGGATTCCACGGGCCGCCGGACGACGACGGCATGGTCGAGATCGGCTACGCGGTCGACCCGGAGGTCCGCCGGCGCGGATATGCGCGGGCAGCGTTCGAGGTGCTTCTCGCGCGAGCCGACGCCGACCCTGCGGTGCGCGTCGTCCGGGTGACGATCGCACCGGACAATGCGGCATCGCGCAACCTCGTCCTGCCGTACGGGTTCGTCGAGGTCGGCGAGCAGTGGGACGAGGAGGACGGCCTCGAGATCGTGTACGAGCGCCCGACCGCCTGAGGACCGCCGACGGCGGCCGGCTGTCACGGCGAACTGCCGCGGGGTGGGGTCAGGCGCGCACGAGCGGCGCAACCGCCGTACGGATCGCGTCCGGCACCGGGGTCACCTCGCGGCTCTCGCGTGTCACGTAGACGTGGACGAACCGCCCGATCGCGGCGGGCTCCGGCGACGCGCCCTGGAACAGGCCGATCTCGTACACGATCGAGGAGTTCCCGAGCTTCTCCACCGCGAGCCCCACCTCGACGTCATCGGGGAACCCGAGCTCGCGCTTGAACCGGCAGCTCGTCTCCACCACGAGGCCGATCGCGTCGAGGCGGCGGATGTCCGTGCCGGTCGCGTCGATGAGGTAGCCGTTGACGGCGGTGTCGAAGTACGAGTAGTACGTCACGTTGTTCACGTGGCCGTACACGTCCTCGTCGGACCAGCGCGTCGTGATCCGGCGCATGACCGGGAAGTCGTCACGGGTGGGGCTGGTGGTCTCACGGGAATCGGCACTCACGTCGTGAGGATAGCGAGCAGGGTCTGGGCGCCGACGAAGCCACCGCTGCTAGGACGAAGCGCACGTTGTAGGTGTGGCTTCGTCCTAGGAAGCGTGGCTTCGCCCCAGCCTCACGCGCCGGACGATACCTAGGCCGGCTCGGCCTCGCGGATGCGCTGGCTGATGACCGCGGACACGCCGTCGCCGCGCATCGACACGCCGTACAGGGCGTCGGCGACCTCCATCGTGCGCTTCTGGTGGGTGATCACGATGAGCTGGCTGTTCTCGCGCAGCTCCTCGTAGATCTCCAGCAGCCGCCCGAGGTTCGTGTCGTCGAGTGCGGCCTCGACCTCGTCGAGGATGTAGAACGGGCTGGGCCGTGCCTTGAACAGCGACACCAGGAACGCGACCGCCACCAACGACCGCTCGCCGCCGGACAGCAGCGACAGCCGCTTGACCTTCTTGCCGGGCGGGCGCGCCTCGACCTCGATGCCCGTCGTGAGCATCGACGACGGGTCGGTGAGGATCAGGCGTCCTTCGCCGCCGGGGAACAGCCGCGAGAAGACGCCTTCGAACTCGCGCGACACGTCCTTCCACGCACTCGTGAACACCTCCTCGACGCGCTTGTCGACCTCGTCGACGATCTCGAGCAGGTCCTTGCGGGTCTTGCGCAGGTCCTCGAGCTGCTCGGACAGGAACTTGTGCCGCTCCTCGAGCGCCGAGAACTCCTCGAGCGCCAACGGGTTGACGCGCCCGAGCAGGGCGAGCGCCTTCTCGGCGGTGCGAAGACGCTTCTCCTGCTCGGCACGGACGTACGGGACGGGGTCGGGATCGGGCTCATCCTCGGGCGCGTCGACGGGGCGCGGCACGGGCACCAGCACCTCCGGCCCGTACTCGGCGACGAGCGAGTCGGCCTCGACGCCGATCTCCTCCAGCGCACGCTGCTCCAGAGCCTCGATCCGCAGCCGCTGCTCGGCGCGCGCCACCTCGTCGCGGTGCACCGAGTCGGTCAGCCGCGAGAGCTCGACGGACAGGTCGCGCAGCGCACGGCGTACGTCGGCAAGCTGCTGCTCGCGCTCGGCCCGGGCCGCGGTGATCTCGTCGCGGGCCTTCTTCGCGGCGGACAGCGAGACGGCCAGGTGCTCGAGGACGACCTGCGCGGTCTCTCCCACCGCACGCGCGGCAGCACCCTCGCGCCGCAGCCGCTCGCGGCGTACGCGGTCGCGTTCGCGCGCCGTCCGCTCCTCGGTCGCGCGGCGACGCAGTCCCGCGGCGCGGCCGGAGATCGCCCGCGCCCGCTCCTCGCTCGTACGCAGCGCAAGGCGCGCGTCGGTCTCCTCGGCGCGCCGCGTACGGGCAGCCTCGGCGAGCCCCTCGAGGCCGCTGGTGTCGGGCTCGTCCTCGGGTGCGTTCTCGGCGTCGGTCAGCCGCTTCTCGAGCTCGGTCAGTCCGGTGGCCGCGTCGTCGCGTGCCTTCTGCGCAGCGGTGATCGCCGCCGCGAGCCGGGTGCCCTCGTCCTTGGCGGCCTTCACCGTCGACCCGAGCTGGGCCAGCTTCTCGGTGAGCGCGTTGGTCTTGGCCTCTGCCGCGCGGCGCTCGGCGACCGCGACGTCGAGTCGCTGCTTGGCCTCGGCACGCTGCTCCTTGAGCTCGAGGACCTCGGCGCCGAGCTCCTCGCGGCGCACCGCGAGGGCACGCAGCTTCTCGGCGGCCTGGTCGACGGCCGCCTGGACCTCGATGAGGCTGGGGACGTCCTGCGACCCGCCGGCGACGTAATGACCGCCCACGAGGTCACCCTCCCGCGTCACCGCGACGAGGGCGGGGTCACGCTCGATGAGGGCGCGCGCGTCGGCGATGCTCGCGACGACGGCGACCCTGTCGAGCATCCGCTCCAGGGCCGCCATCACGCCCTCGGGTGCGGCGACGACGTCGACGGCGTACGTCGTCCCCGGCGGGAGCGACGGCCATCCACCACGCTCCAGCGCGGCCGCGGACCCGACGAGCAGACCTGCCCGGCCGTCCTCGGATGCCTTCAGGGACTCGACCGCACCGATGGCGGTGGCGAGGGTGTCGACGGCGACGGCGTCGGCCGCGGGCCCGAGGGCGGCGGCGATCGCGGTCTCGTACCCGGCGTCGACCGTGACCACGGCGGCGACGGACCCGAGCACTCCCCCGAGGCGTTCTGAGGCGCCGAGCACGGCTCCGGCGCCGTCCTTGCGCGCCAGACCCATCTCGAGCGCTTCCTTGCGAGCCTCGAGCCCGGCGCGCTCGCGGTCGGCGGCGTGGACGGCGTCGGTGGTCTTCGCGAGCCGGTCGCTCGCGTCCTCGAGCGCGGCCTCGGCGGCGTCGATCTCCGCGGCCACGCCGGTCTCGCCCGAGTCCAGGCCGGCGACCTGGGTCTCGGCGCCGGTGAACTCGTGCTGGGCGCGCTCGGCACGCTGCTCCGCGAGGAGGCGGTTCTCCTCGAGGCGGCCGATCTCCTCCTCCGCGGCGAGCACGCGCGTACGGAGGGTGTTGACCTGCCCGGTCAGGCGTGCGAGGCCTTCACGACGGTCGGACGCGGCGCGCAGGAGGTCGGCGAGCCTGCGCTCCTCGGCCTGGTACGCCTCCTCGGCGCCCTTGCGTGCCGCGATCACGTCCTGGAGGCCCTTCTCCGCGGCGGTCACCTCCTCGGTGATCGCCTTCTCCTGTGCCTCGAAGCGCGTCGCCTCCTCCTCGAGCTCCTCCGGGTCCCGCCCGCGGCGGTCGTCGGGCGGGAGCGCGGCGGCGTTGCGGACCCGCTCCGCGGCGAGCCCGGCGGTGCCCTGGACGCGCTCGCGCATGCTGTTGAGGCCGTACCAGGTGTCCTGCGCCTCCTGCAGTCGCGGGGCGTCGGAGCGCAGCGCGTCCTCGAGGGCGGCCTCCTCGGTACGCTTCTGGTGGACCGCGCCCTCGACCGCGGAGCGCTTGAGCCGCAGCGCCTCCTCGTCGGCGAGCTCGGTCTGCAGCTGCTCGCGGGAGCGGAGGACGTCGTCGGCGAGCAACCGGGCGCGGGCGTCGCGCACGTCCGCCTGGACGACGGCGGCCTTGCGAGCGACCTCGGCCTGGCGTCCGAGCGGCTTGAGCTGGCGGCGGATCTCGGCGAGCAGGTCCTGGAGCCGGGTCAGGTTGCCCTCGGTGGCGTCCAGCTTGCGGAGCGCCTTCTCCTTGCGCTTGCGGTGCTTCAGGACGCCTGCGGCCTCCTCGATGAAGCCACGGCGGTCCTCGGGCGACGCCTGCAGCACCGAGTCGAGCTGGCCCTGGCCGACGATGACGTGCATCTCGCGGCCGATACCGGAGTCGCTGAGGAGCTCCTGGACGTCGAGGAGCCGGCACGAGCTGCCGTTGATGGCGTACTCGGAGCCGCCGTTGCGGAACATCGTCCGCGAGATCGTCACCTCGGCGTAGTCGATCGGGAGGGCGCCGTCGGAGTTGTCGATGGTGAGGACGACCTCGGCTCGGCCGAGCGGCGCGCGGCCGGACGTACCGGCGAAGATGACGTCCTCCATCTTGCCGCCGCGCAGCGACTTGGCGCCCTGCTCGCCCATCACCCAGGCGAGGGCGTCGACGACGTTGGACTTGCCGGAGCCGTTGGGACCGACCACGCAGGTGATGCCGGGCTCGAGCTGGAGGTGGGTGGCAGAGGCGAAGGACTTGAACCCACGCAGCGTCAGGCTCTTGAGGTGCAAGCCAGTGCTCCTTCACGCATTCGGCTCAAGACGAGCTGTCTCAGACTGTGTCCCGGTGAGGACGATGGCGCCGAGGCAGAAACGCCACGTCGGCGGGACTGCAGGCAGCGGGGAAGGATGCCGCTCTCAGCGTAGGCGACCGACGCGGGTCGGACGACGCGCCACGCCCGGGCAGGCGGGGGTGTGTGTCGGGCCCAGAACGACCGAGGCCGGGTCAGGCCGGTCAGGTCAGGATGTCGCGGGCTCGAGCAGGTCAGCGGTCGAGAGGTCCACGGGTGCGAGCCCGGGCGAGGCAACCAGCTCGTCGTTCTCGTGCTTGAGCCGGATCACCTCTGCTTCCAGATCGGCGATGCGTCGGCGGAGCTGAGCCTCGCGGGCCTGGTGGACGTTCGGCGTCGCCACGTAGCCGAGGAGAGCCTTGGCCATCGGAGTCCTTCTCATCGGGAGTGATTGGGATGGGCGCATCCTCCGCATCCAAGATGTCAGGACGACAAGGTGAGGATGGGACGGAATCCGCCGTCTCCCAGTGTCGCACCGTCCCCCAACCGGGTCAATCTCGGGCGTACGCCGGCCTGGCCGCCGCTGTCGGCCGCCATCAGGTAACGAATGGCTAACGAGGCTTGACCGATGTTTGTTAGTAGGGTGAACTAACAACGTGATCGGACGTACGACAGACCCCGGCGACGCACGCGGCACGACGCCGCTGCGCCCGCGTTCTGCGCGCCGGTCGTCGGAGAAGATGCTGCCCGCGGACACCCGCCGCCACCACCTCTCGCTCCTCCTCCAGTGCCTCGCCGACACCGGGCCCCTCAGCCGCGCCGACCTCGCTCGCGCCACCTCGCTGACCCGGGTGACGGTGTCCGACCTCGTGGCGGAGCTGCTGGCGGACGGCCTCGTCGCCGAGCTCGGGACCAAGCCGGGTGCGCGCCCGGGCAAGCCGGCGACGCTGCTCGGTCTGGTCCACGACGCCGTCCTCATCGTCGCCCTCGACCTGTCGGACGACACCGTCCTGCAGGGCGCCCTCATCGACCTGCACGGCGAGATCGTCACCCGGGACGCCGTCGAGCTCGGGTCGGCACGCGGTGACGCCGCCGTGGACCTCGTCGTCGCCCTCGTCCAGCGTCTCGTCGCCACGTCCGAGCGCCCGGTCCTCGGCGTCGGCATCGGCACTCCCGGCGTCGTGGACGACAAGGGAGTCGTCCGCCAGGCGCCCAACCTCGGCTGGTACGAGCTGCCGCTCGCCGAAGCGGTCGGCGCGCGCGTCGGGCTGCCGGTCTCGATCTCCAACGACGCCAACATCGCCGCGCTCGCCGAGTGCACCTTCGGCGCCGGCAACCCCGACGGCCTGATGCTCGTCGCGATCGGGCACGGCGTCGGCGGCGGCATCCTCATGGACGGCGCGATGCTGGGCGGCCCCCTGCTGTCGGCGGGCGAGATCGGCCACGTCGTCGTCGAGCCGGGCGGCGCTCCGTGCGCCTGCGGGAACCGCGGCTGCCTCGAGACGGTGCTGGCCGTCCCTCACCTGCGTGACCGCCTCGCCGCGGTCACCCCCGACGCCGTCGCCTCCGAGCTGGAGGCGGTCGGCACGACGCTGGGCGCGGTCCTCGCACCCATCGTCACCACGCTCGGCATCACCGATGTCGTGCTCTACGGCCCCGCCGAGCTGCTCGACGGTCCCCTCCTGGGGGCCGTCCGTGCCGCGGTGGCCGAGCGGAGCATGCCGGTCGTCGCTGAGCATCTCGACGTGCGGATGGCATCGCTGGCACGCGACGTCGTTCTCACGGGTGCGGCGGCGCACGTCCGCTTCACCCAGCTAGGGGTGGTCTGACGCCGATGTCTCCAACGACTGCCATCACACCCTCTCCTCACCCCCAGTAGGCCTCCCGCCCCCGTGGAGCCCTCACCCCCGAAGGAAGCAACCATGAAGAATCTCACCCGCCTTGCGGTGCTGGGCGTGGCCTCGGCTCTCGCGCTGACCGCCTGCGGCAGCTCGGACTCCGACGACTCCGCGTCGGGCGACAAGGTCATCAAGCTCTGGCTCGCCGGCGAGACCGACACCCCCGAGGCACTGACGAAGTGGCTCGAGAAGGAGTACGAGGCAGACAACGAGGGCACCGACCTCAAGATCGAGCACATCGACTGGGGTCAGCTCGTCCCGCGCCTGCAGACCGCCCTGAGCGACGAGAACCAGACGCCGGACGTCTTCGAGGTCGGCAACACGCAGTCGCCGACGTTCACCTCGGTGGGCGCCTTCACGGATCTCACCGACAAGGTCGGCGAGCTCGGTGACGACATCGGCCCGGAGAGCTTCGTCGAGGCGGGCGCGTACGACGGCAAGCAGTTCGCCGTTCCCTACTACTGGGGCTCGCGCTACGTCTTCTACAGCAAGAAGGCGTTCGCCGACGCCGGCATCGCCCTCCCGACGACCCTCGACGCGTTCAACACCGCGGTCGTGGAGCTGAAGAAGAAGTCGGGCGACAAGAACTACTCCGGCTTCTGGGTGCCCGGCCAGGACTGGCGCAACGGCATCTCGTGGATCTTCGCCAACGGTGGCGACATCGCCGTCCAGGAGGGTGACTCCTGGGTCGGCAAGCTGTCCTCGGCCGAGAGCGTCAAGGGCCTCGAGGCCTGGAAGAACCTCTCCGACAACGCCAGCGCCGCTCCGAAGGACGGCCTCGACGCCGAGGCGTGGGTCCCCTTCAACAACGGCGAGGCCGCGGCGTTCATGGCTCCGGGCTGGGCGCGCTGGAGCGTCCCCGAGGAGATGGCTGCCGACCTCGGCGGCTTCGCGCTGCCGGGCAACGACGGCGCTGCGGCTCCGGTGTTCGCCGGCGGCTCGAACATCGGCATCTCGGCGAAGTCCAAGAACCAGGACGAGGCATTCGCGCTGCTCCAGCTCATCTACAGCGACGAGTACCAGTCGCTGCTGGCAGAGAACGGCCTCGGCCCGGCCAACCCGGAGTTCACCGCCAAGATGGGTGAGGACGAGTTCGCGAAGTCCGCGGTCGACGCGGCCTCGAACTCGAAGCTGACCCCGACCTCGCCGAACTGGACCGAGGTCGAGACCAGCCAGGTCATGGAGGAGTTCTTCGGCAAGATCGCCGGCGGCGCCGACATCGCGAAGACGGCCGCCGACTACGACGCCAAGCTCGCCGAGATCCTGAACAAGTAGTCGAGGCTCGACACGCAAGGCCCGGGACCCGTCCCGGACGCAACACAGGCGTGCGGAGCCCGTCGCGACCTTCCCCCGGCGCGACGGGCTCCGCATCCCCTTCCACACGACAGGCAGACGATGGCTCAGGCGATGACAGACACCGAAGCGCCCCCCGGGGTCCCTGCGACCGCGCCTCCACCGGTGCGGAACCGCCGGCGGCGCCCCGCGCCGTACCTCCTGCTCGTCCCGGCCCTCGCCACCCTGCTCCTCGGCCTCGGCTACCCGCTGGTCCGGCAGGTCGCGATGTCGTTCCAGGAGTTCGGCCTCGCGCAGCAGTTCGGCACGGCCGACCCGGGCTGGATCGGGTTCGACAACTACGTCGAGATCCTCAGCGACCCGACGACCTGGGCGGTGATCGCCCGATCGGTCGTGTTCTGCTTCGCCGCCGCGTCGCTGACGCTGGTGATCGGCATGGGTGTCGCGCTGCTGATGCGCTCGATCTCCACCGTGGCGCGGCTGATCCTGCAGGTCTCGATGCTCGCTGCCTGGGCGACGCCGCTCATCGCGAGCCTGACGGTCTGGAACTGGCTGTTCGACACGCGCTACGGCGTCGTGAACTGGCTGCTCGTCAAGATCGGCTTCGAGGGCATGGAGGGCTACTCCTGGCTCGCGAACCCGTGGACCTTCTTCCTGGTCGCCGGCGTCATCGTCGTCTGGATGAGCGTGCCGTTCGTGGCCTTCAGCCTGTACGCGGCGCTGACCCAGGTGCCCGAGGAGACCCTCGAGGCGGCACAGCTCGACGGCGCGTCGCGCACGCAGCGGTTCCGTCACATCATCGTCCCGACCATCCGCCCCGTCCTCTCGATCGTGATGCTTCTCCAGATCGTGTGGGACCTGCGGGTGTTCGCCCAGATCAAGTACCTCCAGGGAGCCGGCGGCACCGTCAGCGAGACGAACCTGCTCGGCACGTACCTGTACCAGCTCGGCATCGCCCAGAGCGAGTACGGCGTCGCGTCCGCGGTCGCCATGGTGATGCTGCTGCTCACGCTCGGCCTGACCTTCGGCTACGTCCGCTCCCTGCTGCGTGAGGAGCGCGCATCATGACGACGACCACCACCCGTACGCGCCGTCGCCCCGGTCGTACGCTGCTGAGCACGCTGGCGATCGTGATCGCCGCCGTGTGGGCTTTCCCCGTCTACTGGATGGTCAACAGCTCGTTCCAGACCCTCGGGCGGCTCCGCTCCCCCGAGCCCGCGTGGCTCCCGTTCGGCGGCGACACCAGCCCCGACGCGTACGGGCGCGTGGCGGACGCGTCCTTCTGGGACGCCATGCAGCTCAGCCTGACGGTCACGCTGCTCGCGGTCGGAGCGGGTCTGGTGTTCGCGTTCCTCGCGGCGCTGGCGATCTCGCGGTTCCGCATCCGCGGCAAGACCGCGTTCATCGTCGTCATCCTCATCGTGCAGATGATCCCGGCCGAGGCGCTGTTCATCTCCCAGTACAAGATGCTGTCGGGATGGGGCCTGTTCAACACGGTCGCGGGCTTGACACTTCTCTACCTGGCGATGATCCTGCCGTTCACGATCTGGATGCTGCGGGGCTTCGTCGCGGGCGTCCCGGCAGAGCTCGAGGAGGCAGCGATGGTCGACGGCTGCAGCCGGTTCCGGGCGTTCTTCACGATCACCTTCCCGCTGCTCGCTCCGGGCCTGGTGGCCTCGGGCGTGTACGGCTTCCTGCAGTGCTGGAACGAGATCACCCTCGCCACGGTCGTGATGGACCCGTCGAACCGGACGATCCCGCTGTGGCTGCAGGGCATGACCACGGTGTCCAACCAGGCCATCGACTGGCCGGCCGTGATGGCGGGAGCGACGCTGGTCGCGATCCCCGTCATCGGGCTGTTCATGTTCGTCCAGAGCAAGATGACCAGCGGCATGGTGTCGGGGGCGGTCAAGGGATGACGGCCGACGTCGCCGTGCGACGCAGCGCGCACCGGGTCGTCCTCGGTGCGTTCGAGGGCACCGAGGTGCCAGCCTGGCTCCCGGGCCTGGTGGAGGACGGCCTCGGCGGGATCTGCCTGTACGGCAACAACCTGACCGCTGACCCCGCCGACGTCGTCGCGCTCGCTCAGGCGCTGAGCCTGGCTGCGCCGTCGCTCGTCCTCACGCTCGACGAGGAGGGCGGCGACGTGACGCGGCTCGACTACGCGACGGGCAGTCCGTACCCGGGCAACGCCGTCCTCGGCCGCGCCGACGACCTCGCGACGACCACGGCAGTCGCCGCCGCGATCGGCGCCGAGCTGAAGTCGGCGGGGATCTGGCTTGATCTCGCGCCCGACGCCGACATCAACTCGAACCCCCGCAACCCCGTCATCGGCACCCGGAGCTTCGGCGCCGACACGGCTCTCGTCGCCCGGCACACCGCTGCGTGGGTGCGGGGTCTGCAGGGCCAGGGTGTCGCCGCGTGCGTCAAGCACTTCCCGGGTCACGGCGACACAGCAGCCGACTCGCACCTCGCGCTCCCCCGGGTCGACGCCGACCTCGACACGCTCCGTACGCGTGAGCTGGTCCCGTTCGTCGCCGCGATCGAGGCAGGTGCGGCGACGATCATGACCTCGCACATCGTCCTGAGCGCGCTCGACCCGTTCCTCCCGGCGACGCTCAGCCCGGCCATCCTGACCGGGCTGCTGCGCGACGAGCTCGGGTTCGACGGCGTCATCGTCACCGACGCCCTCGACATGGCGGGAGCGAGTGCCACGATCGGCATCCCGGCCGCCGCGGTCGCCTCGCTCGCTGCCGGCGCCGACCTGCTGTGCATCGGTCCTTCGCTGCGTGGACGCGGCGCCGACGACATCCTCGACGTGGTCGAGGCGGTCGTCGCAGCCGTCGAGGACGGGACGCTCTCCGCCGCGCGCCTCCACGACGCAGCCGGCCGCGTCGACGCCCTCGCGGCGACCTACGCGACCGGACAGGTCCCCGCGGACCCGTCGGTGGTCGAGGCGGGCCTCGTCGCCGGCCGGCGCGCGGCTGCTGAGGCCGTCGACGCGATCGACACGCTCCCGGCCGGCACACCGCTCGTCGTGCGGCTCGACACCGGCTCGAACATGGCCGTCGGCGACGCGGCCTGGGGCGAGCTGGGGCTGCCCGGCGCGACGGTCCTGACAGTCACCGACGACGCGCCGGTGATCGACGAGCTCGTCGGCCACGACGGTCCCGTCGTCGTGGTCGCACGCGCTGCCGCCGCGGACCCGCGAGCCTGGGACTGGCTCACCGCGCTCGTCGCGGCTCGCCCGGACACGCTGCTCGTCGAGCTCGGCTGGCCGTCGCCGGAGGTGGAGGCCCTCCCCCACGTCGTCCGGGGCTGGGGTTCGGCGCTCCCCCCGTCACGCGCGGTCGGCGAGGCCATCCTGGCCGCATCAGCACCCGCTTCCGGCGCGACGCCCGGACCCACCGGAGAAGGACGATGAGCGCCGTCAGGATCGGACTCGACATCGGCGGCACGAAGGTCCACGGCATCGCGGCCGACGCCGTACGCCCTGACGAGGTGCTGGCCGACGTCCGCACGCCCACCGTCCTCGGTCCGGCCGGCGTCGTCGCGACGACGCTCGAGGTCGTGAAGCGCCTCGTCGACGCCCTCCCGGCCACGACCGAGATCGTCGCGGTCGGTGCTGGCATCCCCGGCGCCGTCGACGCCGACGGGATCCTCACCAACGCGGTCAATCTCGACATCACCGAGCCGCTCGACCTCCGTGGGGCGCTCGCCAGCGCCCTCGGTGTCCCGGTCACCGTGAACAACGACGTGAACGCCGCCGCCCGCGGTGTCGCGACGTGGCTGCGGTCGCAGGGAGAGCGCGAGGACGTCGCGCTCCTGTCGGTGGGCACCGGGCTCGCCGCAGGCTTCGTGCTCGACGGGCGACTGCGCCGCGGAGCGTACGGCGTGGTCGGCGAGGTCGGTCACCTGTCCGTCGTCGCCGACGGGCCGCGGTGCACCTGCGGGCAGCACGGCTGCATCGAGCTGTACGCGTCGGGGCGTGGGCTGGCACGCCAGTGGCCGTACGTCGGTCCAGGCCCGCAGCCGGTCGCCGTGTTCGATGCCGCCGACGCCGGCGACGAACGCGCGATCGCGATCCGTGAGACGTTCGTGCACTGGCTGTGCGAGGCGATCCGCATCGTGGCACTCAGCGTCGACCCGGCGCGGGTGGTGCTCACAGGCGGCGTGATGCGACTCGGGGAGCGCATCATGGAGCCGCTGTTCGCGCAGCTGGACTCCGACGAGGCAGTCTCGCCGTTCGTGGCGAGCCTGCGCCTGCGGGAGCGCATCGTCGCGCTCCCGGTCGACTACCCGGCCGCTGCTCTCGGGGCGGCCGAGCTGGCGACGACAGGCACGCACGAGCCGGCTGCGACGCAGCCTGCAGACGAGACAACGAGCACGGAAGGAACGTCGACGTGGAGGTCGTGATCTGCGAGTCCGCCGAGGAGATCGGGCGGCACGTCGCCGACGTGTTCGCGGCGGTGCTGCGCGGGCCAGCCCCGGTGATCGGGCTGGCGACGGGATCGTCTCCCCTCGTCGCGTACCAGGAGCTCATCCGCCGGCACCGGGAGGACGGGCTCTCGTTCGCCGGTACGACCGCGTTCCTGCTCGACGAGTACGTCGGCCTCCCCGCGGGGCACCCCGAGTCGTACGCCGCGGTGATCCGCCGCGAGCTCACCGAACACGTCGACATCGATCCGGCCGACGTCCACTCCCCCGACGGGGGCGCGGCCGACCTTCCCGCCGAGTGCGCGCGCTACGACGCGGCGATCGGCGCGGCCGGCGGCGTGCACGTGCAGCTGCTCGGGATCGGCACCGACGGGCACATCGGCTTCAACGAACCGATGTCGTCGCTGTCGTCGCGGACCCGGCCGAAGACGTTGACGCAGCAGACGCGTGACGACAACGCACGGTTCTTCGGGTCGGTCGACGAGGTGCCGCGGCACGTCCTGACGCAGGGTCTCGGCACGATCGGCACCGCTCGCCACCTCGTCATGGTCGCGACGGGGACCGCGAAGGCGGAGGCGGTCGCTGCCGCGGTCGAGGGCCCGCTCTCGGCACGCTGCCCGGCGTCGATCCTGCAGTGGCACCAGCACGCCACGGTGTTCGTGGACGAGGCGGCGGCGTCCGAGCTCGAGTTCGCCGACTACTACCGCCACGCCCTCGCCCACAAGCCGGAGTGGCAGGGCTTCTGACCGGCCGCTCGGGGCCTCCGGAGCGCCTGTCCTCGCTCTGGCCCGTCGCGCTGTGCGGCGCGATCAGCTGCGGACCGATCGTCGGAGACTCCACGCATCGCGACGCGACGATGGGATGAGCTGCGCCGGCCTGTTCGGCAACGATGGCGAGCCGAGGTGGAGCATGGCGATGTCGGAGTCGAGAAGGGCTTCCCAGCCGCCGATCGCATCGGCGACGATGACCACCTCCTCGAGCGTCCGGATCGTGGCCAGTGCCTCGACACCGACCACGCTCGGGGAGTGAAGAAGCTGAATCACCCGCAGCGTTTTGTGACCGGCCAGCGACGAAAGATCGAACGGTCCCACCGAGTTGAGCGTCAGCTCTTCCATGCTCGCGAAGGCCGGCGATGACGGGATCCGCGTCAACCGCCGCGACAGGTCAGCACGGAAGACCCTCAGGTGACCCGTGACCCGGCTCAGCATCTCGTCATCGACCGCGGCGACGAACAGGCAGCGCAACGACGGCAGCACGAGGCCCGATACGGCGTGTGGTGCCCGACTGTGCAGCGTGTGCAGCGCGGCGAGACCGGAGAGGTCGACGTTGTGGCGGGGACGCGCGCCCAGCATCCTCAGCTCTCGGAGCTCGGTGAACGATCCGAGCGCGCGAAGGTCGATCGCGGTCTCGCCCAGCGACAGCCACCGTAGGTGGGCGGCGAGCGGAAGCAACGGGTCCAGGTTCTCCGCGCCGCGTGGTGGCGTGAGGGCCAGGTGCATCGACGCATCGACGATTGCCGTCAGCTCGTCAGAAGTCGGCCAGCGCTCTGCGAGGTGTGCCAGCAGACTCCCGTCCCGAGTCGTGGACGTGGTGAAGTCGCCTGGTTCCGGCAACCTGACGAACTCCGCGTCGATGTCCGCGAGCAAGTCGCGCAGCTCAGCATCGTCCGGCCGCTCGCCTGCCTCGATGACGGCAGCGATGACCGCGCGTGCCCGGCGGAGCGTGCCGTCACCTGCCGTCCAGCTGCGCGGCCAACCGCAGCCGCAGACGTCATCGAGCTCGTCGACGCCGTACGTGCCACCGCGTGTGGTGCTCGCGAGGACGGCTGCCGCCACAGCACGGTCGCGTTCATCACCGGTCGCGCTCGCGCCGCGCTCCAGCAGCGGGGCCATGGCGTCGCGCAAGTGCGGCTTGAGTTGCTTGCGCTTCGGCATGCTGGTGACCTCGACCAGTAGCGCGCGGCCCGCCGCGTTCCCGGAGATGCCCGTCGTCCAATAGCCCACCGGCGCATTCTTGCAATGACAGTCGCGCACAACCGCGCTGCCTCGCTCCGCGGGCGCCCGCCCGCGCCGGTTAAAGCAAACCGACCGAATCCAATGAGGGATTCGGTCGGTTTGCTCGACAGCGCGGAGGGGTCGGCCCTGGCGCCGCCGGAGGGCGATGTATGCGGGCGTCAGCCGAGACGCAGCCCGGTCTCCTTCGAGAACACGTGCAGGCGCTCCGGGTCGACGGTCAGGTGGACGACCTCACCGATGCGCGGCGGGGTCCGCCAGTTGACGCGGCTGACCAGCGCCTGATCCAGACCGCCGTGCTTCATGTGGCCGTACGCGAACGCGTCCGAGCCGAGCTCCTCGACGACGTCGACGACGGTCGCGATGCCGTGGTCGCCGAGCGCCATGTCCTCCGGGCGGACGCCGAGCGTGACGACCGACGCGTCGGTCTGCGAGAGCACCTCGCGCGAGATCGGCACGACCGTGTCGCCGACCTTCACGCCACCCTCGGTGACGTCGACGTCGAAGAGGTTCATGGCAGGCGAGCCGAGGAAGCCCGCGACGAACACGTTGTTCGGCCTGTCGTACGTCGCGCGCGGGGTGTCGATCTGCTGGAGCACGCCGTCCTTCATCACTGCGACCCGGTCACCGAGCGTCATGGCCTCGACCTGGTCGTGGGTGACGTAGACCGTCGTGGTGCCGAGGCGCCGCTGCAGCTGCGCGATCTGCGCACGGGTCTGGACACGGAGCTTGGCGTCGAGGTTCGAGAGCGGCTCGTCCATGAGGAAGACCTGCGGCGAGCGGACGATCGCGCGACCCATGGCGACGCGCTGACGCTGACCGCCGGAGAGCGCCTTCGGCTTGCGGTCGAGGTACTCGGTGAGACCGAGCATCTCGGCGGCCTCGGCCACGCGCTGCTTGATCTCGGACTTCGAAGTGCCCGCGATCTTGAGCGCGAAGCCCATGTTCTCGCCCACGGACATGTGCGGGTAGAGCGCGTAGTTCTGGAAGACCATCGCGATGTCGCGGGACTTCGGGGGGAGGTCGGTGACGTCGCGGTCACCGATGAGGATCCGACCGGCGTCGACGTCCTCGAGCCCTGCGAGCATGCGCAGGGAGGTGGACTTGCCGCAGCCCGACGGGCCGACGAGGACGAGGAACTCACCGTCCGCGACCTCGAGCTCGAGCTGGTCGACTGCCGGGCGCTCCTGGCCGGCGAAGACGCGGGTTGCCTTCTGGAAACTGACTGATGCCATGGCGTACTACATCCCTTCAGCGGCAGGAACGTGCCGCACGATCCGAGTGAAGTGGAGACGACCCGGGGCCGGGCCTGCGCCTATTGTTGCCGAGGAAGACATATCCGTCCATGGGTCTGCCCGAACCGTTATGGACCATCGGGCACGCGACGCTTCCGAGGGTCTTGCCGCCGCTGATAGATTCGGCCGCTGTGACCCCGCCCCCCGCCCCGCACGGCCCGGCCTCCGAGCCGGTGTTCGTCGACGCGTCCGGCCGACGAGCCGGCCGCGCTCGCCGCTGGGCCCTGATCGTCGCCCTCCCGGCTGCGGCGTACGTGATCGCGCTCGGCAGCAGCGTCCTCGGCGGCCCGACGCTCCCGTCGGCGCTCCTGCCGCCGACGGTCCCGGAGGCGGCACAGCCTGCGCAGCCCCGCTCCCCCGAGCCCGACCGCGGCACCTCCGCGGGCGACGGCGACACGGACTCGGCGGCTCCTTCGAACGGCACGACGAACGACGATCCCGCGAGCGATGACCCGTCCAGCTCGAACGACGACGGGTCGAACGACGACGGGTCGAGCGATGACGGGTCCGACGACCGCCCGTCCACGCCGTCGCCCACGGAGCAGGTGACGGCACCGGCCCCGACCACGCCGGCACCCACGACGTCTGCTCCCTCGCCGACCCCCGGCCGGCCCACGTCGCCGGGGAACAGCGACGAGGCCCAGGCGGAGCACAAGAAGCCGGCCGAGGAGCGCGGCTCGTCGTCGACGGCGCCCGGCAAGGCCAAGGCCACGGCCACCCCCTGACATGACCTCCGGCACGCCCCGCCACCGCACGGTGCGCGACATCCGGCCGCGCGCGCACTGGGTGCTCCTCGCGGTCCTGCTGCCGACCCTGGCAGCGGCTCTGCTCGTGCAGGGGTACGCGCGCCACATGTTCGGGTCGACCCCGGACGGAGCGGTGACCGGCTCCGGCTCGTCGGACGGTGTGCCGGCCGAGGTCGTGGAAGGCGGTCCGGTCGTCGACGCGCGCGGCGACACGGTCCGTACGCTGTCGCCCGGCCCGAGGTCGGTCGCGCTGACGTTCGACGACGGCCCGGACCCCCGCTGGACGCCCGAGATCCTCGACGTGCTGAAGGAGCACGGCGTCCACGCCACCTTCTTCGTCGTCGGCACCCAGGTGGCCGACCATCCTCGACTGACCCGTCGCATCCTCGACGAAGGCCACGAGATCGGGATGCACACCTTCTCGCACGCCGAGCTGGACGCGGTGCCGGCGTGGCGGCGCAGTCTCGAGCTGCGGGAGTCACAGCTGGTCCTCAACGGAGCCACCGGGACGACGAGCGCGCTGCTGCGCCCCCCGTACTCGTCGACGAACGACGCCGTCGACGACGGCCAGTGGGCGGTGCTCCGCGAGGTGTCCGGGGACGGCTATGTCGCCGTACTCTCCACGCTCGACAGCCAGGACTGGCGCCGTCCAGGCGTCGACGCGATCGTCGCGAACTCGACGCCCGAGGGCGACGCCGGCGAGGTCCTCCTGCTGCACGACGCCGGCGGCGACCGCAGCCAGACCGTGGCTGCGCTCGACGAGCTGCTCCCGCAGCTGAAGACCGACGGGGTCACGGTCGGCAGTGTCGGCGAGACCACCGGCCTCACCGGCACCGCTGGCGCAGCCTCTCCGGTCCAGACGTGGCAGGGCCGCGCGCTCCTGTTCGCGTTCGGGGCCAGCACGTGGATCCTCCGCATCCTCAGCGTGGCGCTCCTCGCCGCCGGAGTCCTTGCGGTCGGGCGCTCGCTCCTCCTGGTGGTGGCCGCTCGGCGTCACCGTCGCCGCAGCGTGGACCGCTGGGGGCCTGTCCCGACGCCCGCCGAGTGCCCGCCGGTCACGGTGGTCGTGCCTGCGTTCAACGAGAGTGCAGGCATCGAGGCCGCCGTACGCTCGCTGGTGGCCTCCGACGTCGCGGTCGAGGTCATCGTCGTGGACGACGGCTCGACCGACGACACGGCTGCCGTCGTCGAACGGATGGCCCTGCCCGGGGTGCGGCTCATCCGTCAGCCGAACGCCGGCAAGCCCGCCGCGCTCAACACCGGCATCGCCGCCGCGTCGCACGAGATCATCGTGATGGTCGACGGCGACACGGTCTTCGAGCCGGCCACGATCCGCCACCTGGTGCTCCCGTTCCGTGACCCCGAGATCGGGGCCGTCTCGGGGAACGCCAAGGTCGCCAACCGGGGCGGCCTCCTCGGTCGCTGGCAGCACATCGAGTACGTCGTCGGGTTCAACCTCGACCGCCGCCTGTTCGATCTCGCCGAGTGCATGCCGACCGTGCCTGGTGCGATCGGCGCGTTCCGTCGTTCCGCGCTGGTCGCCGTCGGCGGGGTCAGCGACGCGACGCTGGCCGAGGACACCGACCTCACGATGGCGCTGCTGCGCGACGGGTGGCGCGTCGTCTACCAGGAGGAGGCCCGTGCCTGGACCGAGGCTCCCGCGACCCTCGGGGCGTTGTGGCGGCAGCGCTACCGCTGGTGCTACGGCACCCTGCAGGCGATGTGGAAGCACCGCGGCGCCTACACCCAGGGCGGCCGCGCCGGCCGTTTCGGCCGCCGCGGCCTCACGTACCTGATGCTCTTCCAGGTGCTGCTCCCGCTGCTCGCACCGGTCGTCGACGTGTTCGCGATCTACGGGCTGATCTTCCTCGACCCGCCCCGTGTGATCGGCCTGTGGCTCGCGTTCCTGGGGCTGCAGCTGGCGACGAGCGTGTACGCGTTCCGCCTCGACGGCGAGCGTCTCGCGCCGCTGTGGACGCTCGCGCTCCAGCAGGTCGTCTACCGCCAGCTGATGTACCTCGTCGTCATCCAGTCGGTGTGGACGTCGCTCGCCGGCGTGCGGCTGCGGTGGCAGCGGATGGAACGGTACGGATCCCTGCGTGCACCGACGGCTCCCGCCGGGGACGACCCACCCGCGGGTGAGCGACCTGCGCCCGTCACCGCGTCGTCCTTCGCCTCGGCAGGAGCGGGCGACGACCCTCGGTAGGGTCGGACCTGTGGACCCCCTCTTCGCACCACCCGCCGAGTCCTGGCACCCGGTCTCGACCAAGCTCCGTACGCTGCACCGGCTGCTGTTCGTCGTCTGGACGCTCGTCATCGCGATCGTCGTCGCCGCCGTGGTCGCTCTCGTCCTCCAGTGGTGGTGGCTGGTGGCGCTGATCGTGTTCGCCGCCACCGTCGTGATCGTCTGGGGCTGGCTGTGGTCCGCACGCAACCAGGCGGCGTGGGGCTACGCCGAGAACGCCGAGGACCTGTGGATCCGCCACGGCGTCGCGTGGCGGCAGATCGTCGCGGTCCCGTACGGACGTGTCCAGTACGTCGACGTGGCCGCAGGGCCGCTCGAGCGGTCGTACGGCATCGCCACCGTCTCGCTGCACACCGCCAGCTCGCAGACCTCGGCCGTCATCCCCGGGGTCCCGGCCGACGAGGCCACCCGTCTGCGCGACCGCCTCACCGAGCTCGGGAAGACTCGTGGCTCCGGGATCTGAGCAGGCACCGCTCCCGTCCTCGGGCGCCCCGGAGGCGGTCGGCGAGCGGACGCACCCGGCGAGCGCGCTCGTCCGGGTGTGGATCTGGGTCGCTGCCGGCCTGGTCGCGTTCGGGCGCGACGTCGTCGAGGGCGGCGAGAGCCGCAGTCTGCTGTCGATGCTGTGGATCGGCCTGGCGATCGTCGGTGCGGCTGCGCTCCTCGGTGTCGCGTTCGGCTACCTCTCGTGGCGGTTCACCCGCTACTTCATCGACGGACGCGAGATCCGCATCGAACGCGGCATCCTGACGCGCACGTCGCGGCGAGCGCCGTACGAGCGGATCCAGTCCGTCGACATCGCCGAGCCGTTCGCCGCCCGCGTCTTCCGCCTCTGCGAGCTGCGCATCGAGCTGGCCGGCGGCGACGACTCACGGGTCTCCCTCCAGTACCTCCGCCACAGCGAGGCCGACCGCCTGCGCGCGATCCTGCTCCAACGCGCGTACGAGGCGGGGTCCCAGGCGGTGCGGGAGTTCGCCGCGCCCCCCGCAGGGAGTGGCCCCGTGGCGGCCGACCCGACCGAGGCCGGCGCCGCGCCGGTGCCGGTGCCGGTGCCGGGAGCCTGGCACCTCGACCAGACGCCGCCGATCCTCGTCGTGCCCCCGACCCGGCTGGTGGTCTCCACGGTCGCGTCGGCGGAGTTCCTCGTCCCGGCCGCATTCCTGACGGCGCTGGTCGTCGGAGGTGTCGTGTTCCCGGGCGTGATCGTGTTCGGCGTGGTGCCGCTGCTCCTGTGGGCCGGCCAGGTGATCATGTCGAGGGTCATCGCCCAGTGGGACTTCACGCTGCGGCGGGCACCCACCGGCCTGCACGTCACGCGCGGGCTGCTGTCGCGGATCTCGCAGACCGTCCCGTACGACCGGGTGCAGGCGGTCGTCGTCCGACAGGCCGCGTTGTGGCGGCCGCTTCGGCTCGAGCGCGCCGAGGTCACCGTCGCCGGCGGGTCCAACGACTCCGACGACTCGGGCAGTGCGACGCTCGTCCCGGTCGCGACGCCGGGCGAGGTCCGGATGGTGATCGGCGAGCTGTTCGCCGACGTCGACCACGCTCGCGTCCCTCGCGTGCGCGCACCAGGAAGGTCGTGGCTGTTCGCGCCGGTCGGGTGGCGTTTCCGCGCCGCGGGCTCGGACGCCCACGGGTTCGTCGCCGAGTCGGGCTGGATCATGCACCGCACCGATGTGCTCCCGCACGCGAAGACGCAGTCCGTGGCGATCAAGCAGGGTCCGCTGCAGCGCCTGCGTGGGGTCGCCGACATCGAGGTCCACACGCCGGACGGGCCGGTCGCAGCACACGCGCGCTCGCTCGACGCGACGGACGTACGCGGTCTCGCGACCACGCAGCTGGCCCTGGCACGGCAGGCACGAGAGGCGCTCGGCGAAGGCTGACCGCTCCGCTCGCCGCTGCCTCGTCCTCGGGACGTGGCCCCGTACGATGCAGGGATGGCGTACGACCGGAGCACCTCTCTCGTCCTGCGCGACGGGCGCTTCCGTGACCCCGAGGGCGGCACCGTCGTCGAGGGCGACCTCCTGGTCGAGGACGGCATGATCAGCGAGATCGGCGACGTCGGTCCCACCGACGCGCCGGTGCTCGACTGCGGCGGCGGCACCGTCGTACCAGGATTCCTCGACGCGCACTTCCACGCGTACAGCACCTGCATGGGCGGCCTCGAGCTCGAGCGCCGCGCGATGAGCTTCGTCGCCATCAACGCGACGAGGCGCCTGGGCGCCTGTCTCGCCCGTGGGTTCACCACGGTCCGCGACGTGGCCGGCGGCGACGCCGGGCTCGCTCAGGCGCTCGACCAGCAGCTGGTGCCGGCACCGCGCTACCTCTACAGCGGGCCCGCCCTCAGCCAGACCGGCGGCCACGGTGATCCCCGTCCCGCGGACCTGGACGTGTGCTTCCACGAGGGACACATGAACGAGATCGTGGACGGCGTCGACGATCTCCGCCGCGCTGTGCGTCGCCGCTTCCAGCAGGGAGCCCACGTCATCAAGATCATGACGTCGGGCGGAGTCGTGTCGCCGGTCGACCCGATCCGCATCCCGCAGTACTCCGCCGAGGAGGTCGCCGCCGTCGTCGACGAGGCGACGCGGCGTGGCAGCTACGTCGCCGCGCACGCCTACTCGAGCGAGGCCGTCATCCACTCGGTGACCCACGGTGTCCGTTCGATCGAGCACGGCAACCTCATCGACGACGCCGCGGCGCAGGCGATGGCCGAGCACGGTGCCTACCTCGTGCCCACGCTCGTCACGTACGACTCCATGGCGCGCCGCGCCGACGAGGTCGGGCTGTCGGCGACAGGACGTGCCAAGAACGCCGAGGTTCTCGACTCGGGACGGCAGGCGATCGCTCTGGCAACCGCCGCGGGCGTCCCGGTCGGGTTCGGCAGCGATCTGATGGGTGACCTCGAGGACGACCAGCTGCGCGGGCTGCAGCTCCAGGCCGAGGTGCAGACCCCTGCGGAGCTGCTCTGCTCGATCACGACCGTCAACGCGGCGCTGTTCGGGCGTCCGGAGCTCGGTCGTCTCGCGGTCGGGACTCCCGCCGACCTCATCGTGCTGGCCGCCGACCCGATCGACGACGTCGAGGTGCTCTGGGACCGGTCGCGCCCGCGGACCGTCGTCAAGGCAGGCGTCCCGGTGGGTTCCGTCCCCGATGCAGGCGGGCTCAGCCTCCGGATGTAGCGTCCTCGGCGGCCGGGTCGATGCGGGTGACCTCGCGCGACGACAGCCAGCCGTCGGGCAGCGCGACGCGCTTCGGGCTCCCCTGCCGCCCGCGGGGGGTGCCGAGCTCGCCGACCGGGTACGGCTCGTCGTGGTCCAGGTCGGCGAGCAGCGTGTCGAGGTCGGCGAGCGAGCTGATCGTGGCGAGGGCGTGCCGCATGCGACCTCCGGCGCGGAAGCCCTTGAGGTACCAGGCGACGTGCTTGCGGAACTCGATGCAGCCGCGCTCCTCACCCATGTCCGCGGCCAGCAGCTCGACGTGCCGGCGCATCCACCCGGCGACCTCGCCGAGCGTCGGGAGCGCGATCGCGTCGTCGCCGGCGAACGCTGCCGCCAGGTCCCGGAAGAGCCACGGCCGACCGAGGCAGCCTCGCCCGACGACGACGCCGTCGACGCCGGTCTTCTCGACCATGGCGATCGCGTCGGACGCCTCCCAGATGTCGCCGTTGCCGAGGACCGGGATGTCGACGGCCTGCTTCAGGGTCGCGATCGAGTCCCAGTCAGCGGTGCCCGAGTAGTGCTGGGCCGCCGTACGCCCGTGCAGCGCGATCGCGGCACACCCGGCGTCCTGCGCGATGCGGCCCGCGTCGAGGTAGGTCAGGTGGTCGTCGTCGATGCCCTTGCGGGTCTTCATCGTCACCGGGACGTCGTACGGCTTCGCGGCGCTGACGGCCTCGGTCAGGATCTCGCCGAGCAGCGTCGCCTTCCACGGCAGCGCCGCACCCCCGCCCTTGCGGGTGATCTTGGGTACCGGGCAGCCGAAGTTCAGGTCGACGTGGCCGACGCCGTACTCGTCGCACAGGATCCGGACGGCCTTGCCGATGTAGACGGGATCGATGCCGTACAGCTGCACCGACCGCACTGTCTCGGCCTCGGCGAAGCTCAGCATCCGCAGGCTGATGGGGTCGCCCTCGACGATGCCGCGGGACGTGATCATCTCGCAGACGTACAGGCCCGCACCCTGCTCGGCGCAGAGCTGCCGGAACGCCGCGTTGGTGACCCCCGCCATCGGCGCGAGCACGACCGGCGTCGCGACCTCGAGGCTGCCGAGGCGCAGCGGTCGTGCGGGAGCGGTGAGCATGGCGTCCATTCTCTCAGGCACGAGCAAGCGCCGTCCCGTCCCCGATCTGTGGGACTGCGCAAGGAATCAGGGCCGCAATTCCTTGCCAAATCCCACGAATCGGGGACGGGGCGGGCGGCCTCAGGCGGCGTACGTCTCCAGGAAGTGCGCGATCCGGCCGATGGCGTCCTCGAGATCCTCCACCCGGGGCAGCGTGACGAGCCGGAAGTGGTCCGGCGTCGGCCAGTTGAACCCGGTCCCCTGCACGACGAGCAGCTTCTGCTCGCGCAGCAGCTCGTAGGCGAACTTCTCGTCGTCGGCGATCGGGTACACCTCAGGATCGAGCCGCGGGAACATGTAGAGCGCCCCCTTCGGCTTGACCACGCTGACGCCGGGGATCGCCGTCAGCAGCTCGTACGCCCGGTCGCGCTGCTCGAGCAGGCGACCGCCGGGCAGGATCAGGTCGTTGATCGACTGGCGTCCGCCGAGGGCGGTCGCGATCGCGTACTGCGACGGCACGTTGGGGCACAGCCGCATGTTCGCGAGCATGTTGAGGCCCTCGATGTAGCTGTGCGCGTGGTGCTTCGGGCCCGTCAGCATCATCCATCCGCTGCGGAATCCCGCCACACGGTACGCCTTGGAGAGACCGTTGAAGGTCACGCACAGGACGTCGTCGGCGACCGACGCCATCAGGGTGTGCTGCGCGTCGTCGTACAGGATCTTGTCGTAGATCTCGTCGGCGTAGACGATCAGCTCGCGCTCGCGGGCGAGCTGCGCGATCTGCTCCAGGACCTCCGGAGCGTAGACGGCGCCGGTCGGGTTGTTCGGGTTGATCACGACGACGGCCTTGGTGCGGTCGGTGACCTTCGCCCGGAGGTCGTCGATGTCGGGGTTCCAGTCGGACGCCTCGTCGCACCGGTAGTGGACGGCCGTCCCTCCAGCGAGGCTGACCGCCGCTGTCCACAGCGGGTAGTCCGGCATCGGCACGAGAACCTCGTCGCCGTCGTCGAGCAGCGCCTGCATCGCCATCACGATGAGCTCCGAGACACCGTTGCCGATGTAGACGTCCTCGACGTCGACGCCGGGGATCCGCTCCTCGTAGTGCTGCACGATGGCGCGACGGGCCGGCATCAGGCCCTTGGAGTCGCTGTATCCCTGGGCCTGGTGGAGGTTCGCGATGATGTCGACGAGGATCTCGTCGGGCGCGTCGAAGCCGAACGGTGCCGGGTTGCCGATGTTGAGCTTGAGGATGCGGTGGCCCTCGTCCTCGAGACGCTTGGCCTCGTCCAGCACCGGGCCCCTGATGTCGTACAGGACGTCGGACAGCTTCGTGGACTGCATCACCTCGCGCATGCCCTAAGCATGCCAGCGCGGATCGGCCCCCGGCCCGCGGGTCACGCGACGGGCCAGGACACCGGCGTCGCGAGATCGGAGGTCCGCACCTGGACCGACGTGAGCTTCGCGCCCTGCGGGACGAGGAGGACGAAGCACCCCTGCCAGGTCGCCCCCGCCGCGAAGGACTTGGGCAGGGCACCGCCCGGGCACTTCGCGTACTTCTCGCCGGCGAACGTCGTCGGAGGGAAGAACGCAGGAGTCGAGTCGAACCCGAAGACCGGAACCGCGGCCCCGCCGAGCGGGTCGGGACCGTCGTTGCGGACCGACACGGTGGCGTAGTACGGCGTGGATGCAGCCGAGGCCTTGTCGAGCACGTAGCCCGACAGGTCCGAGATCCGGCCGGGCTTCACCGACGTGACCGTGACCGTGATGGCGCTCGCCGCCTCGCCGACCGGGTATCCGACGGTCGCCGGCTGCCCCATCGCGATCTCCGAGCCGGCCTCGGTCAGCGTCACGCCCTCCGGGAGCTCCACCGCCGAGGTCGCCTCGGCCGTCGTCTTCGCCTCGGGTTCGTCGTCGCCGCTGCACCCGGCGAGCACCAGGCCCGCCGCGACGGTCACCGCGACCGCCGCCGCCCGCCAGGGCGTACGAGGTGCCGTGACTGCCGCTCGACTGCGGGTCATGCGCCGATCAGGCGCGCAGCGAGGTAGGCGGGGACCTGGTCCAGTGAGACCCGCTCCTGCGCCATCGTGTCGCGCTCGCGGATCGTCACCGCGTTGTCGTCAAGGGTGTCGAAGTCGACCGTGATGCAGAACGGTGTGCCGATCTCGTCCTGACGGCGGTAGCGACGGCCGATCGCGCCGGCGTCGTCGAAGTCGACGCTCCAGCTCTGGCGCAGCTCCGCGGCGAGGTCCCGTGCCGCCGGGCTCAGCCGCTCGTTGCGCGACAGCGGCAGCACCGCGGCCTTGACCGGCGACAGGCGCGGGTCGAGCGCCAGCAGGGTGCGCTTGTCGACGCCGCCCTTGGCGTTGGGCGCCTCGTCCTCACGGTAGGCATCGACGAGGAACGCCATCATCGACCGGTTCACGCCGGCTGCGGGCTCGATGACGTACGGGGTCCAGCGCTCGCCGAGCTCCTGGTCGAAGTACGAGAGATCGTTGCCCGAGTGCTTCGAGTGCGTGCCGAGGTCGAAGTCGGTGCGGTTCGCGATGCCCTCGAGCTCGCCCCACTCGGAGCCGGCGAAGCGGAACCGGTACTCGATGTCGACGGTGCGCTTGGAGTAGTGGGAGAGCTTCTCGGCCGGGTGCTCGTAGAGGCGCAGGTTGTCGGCGGAGACGCCGAGCTTCGTGTACCAGGACATGCGCTCGTCGATCCAGTACTGGTGCCACTCCTCGTCCGAGCCGGGCTTGACGAAGAACTCCATCTCCATCTGCTCGAACTCGCGCGTCCGGAAGATGAAGTTGCCGGGCGTGATCTCGTTGCGGAACGACTTGCCCATCTGCGCGATGCCGAACGGCGGCTTCTTGCGCGCGGCAGCCATCACGAGAGCGAAGTTCACGAAGATGCCCTGCGCGGTCTCCGGACGGAGGTAGTGCATGCCCTCCTCAGAGTCGACCGGGCCGAGGAACGTCTTGAGCAGGCCGGAGAACTGGCGCGGCTCGGTCCACTGGCCCCGGGTGCCGCAGTTCGGGCACGCGACGTCGGTCATCGGGACGTCGTCGGGGTTGTCGAGGCCCTTCTTCTCGGCGTACGCCTCCTGGAGGTGGTCCTCACGGAACCGCTTGTGGCAGTGCTGGCACTCGATCAGCGGGTCGGTGAACACGTCGACGTGGCCGGACGCCTCCCAGACCGCGCGCGGCAGGATCACCGACGAGTCGAGGCCGACGATGTCGTCACGGCTCTGCACCATCGAGCGCCACCACTGACGCTTGATGTTCTCCTTGAGCTCGACGCCCAGCGGACCGTAGTCCCACGCGGAGCGCGTGCCTCCGTAGATCTCGCCGGACGGGAACACGAACCCGCGGCGCTTGGAGAGGCTGACGACGTTGTCGATCGCAGAGGCAGGCACAGGAGTGCTCCGTTTCCGGCTGGGTGTCGGCGGGCATCAGCGGACGCCGTGGCGTCCGCGCCCGAGTTGGCGGGTCCAGGCTACCCGAGGGCCGCGTGCGCCTGACCGCAGCCGTTGGTCGAGGCAGCCCCTCGCCTACTCGCGTCCCGAGGACACCCAGGTCGGGTCCGCGGACCGCGCGCCCGCCACGGCGTCGGAGACCGCGTCCAGCGCCGCCAGGGCCTCGGCGTCCAGCGAGACGGCGAGAGCCGCGACGTTCTCGTCGACCCGCTGGGCGCGGCGCGTCCCCGGGATGGGAACGACCGGCAGACCCGCGCGGCGACCCTGCTCGTAGACCCAGGCCAGGGCGACCTGAGCCGGTGTCACGTCGAGGCGGGCGGCGACCGCGCGCACGGTGTCGACGACGACCTGGTTGGCCTGCTGGTTGTCGGCGTCGAACCGCGGGAAGGTGTGCCGCATGTCCCCGGCGGGCAGGTCGGCCGTCGCCGCTCCGGCGAGGAACCCGCGCCCGAGCGGTGAGTAGGCGACGAAGCCGACTCCCAGCTCGGCAGCGGTCGGGACGACATGCGCCTCCACGTCTCGGCTCCAGATCGACCACTCGCTCTGCACCGCGGCGATCGGGTGCACGGCGTGCGCACGGCGCAGCTCGGTGGCCGTCACCTCCGACAGACCGAGGTGACGCACCTTGCCGGCGGCGACCAGCTCGGCCATCGCGCCGACGGTCTCCTCGATCTCGACGCGGGTGTCGATGCGGTGCATGTAGTAGAGGTCGACGACATCCGTCCCGAGCCGCGTCAACGAGGCGTCGATGCAGGCGCGGACGTACGCGGCGTCGCCGCGGACCTCCTTCTCGCCGGTGCGGATGTTGCCGGAGACGCCGAACTTCGTCGCGATCTGGACCTCGTCGCGCCGGCCCGCGAGGAGGCGGGCGATGAGCTCCTCGTTGGTGCCGTTGCCGTACACGTCCGCGGTGTCGACGAAGGTGACGCCGAGGTCGAGCGCATGCTCCAGCGTCGCGAGCGCGGTGTCGGGGTCTGCGCCGCCGTAGACGGCGGTCAGCGCCATGCCGCCGAATCCCTGCGGGCTGACGTGCAGCCCGTCTCCGAGGTCGATGCTCTTGAGGCTCATGTCGTCGGCCAATCCGTCTCGTGGTTCACCTATTCCCCCGTCGCGGCGCGCCGGGGGACGGGTTCGTGTCGTCGACCACATCGTCGGCGACCACATCGTCAAACGTGTCCGTGTACGCGCTCGGCTCCTCGAGCGCGAAGGCGTACGGGCGAGCAGTGGCGAGCTTGACGTCGTACGCCGAGAGTGCGCGCCGGTAGGCGCCGACGCTCTGCCACCGGGTGGTGAGCGTCCACAGGGTCGGCTCGTCGAGGTTGCGGCCGACGTAGGAGTCGACGAGGCCGGGGCGTGCGGCGAGTGCGTCGACGACGGCTCGCAGGTCGGCCGTGAAGTCGTCGTTCGCCGCGGGCGGGACGCGGAATCGCGTGATGACGAGCACGCGCGCAGCCTAGTCGCCCGCAGATCCGTAGGGCAGGATGACGGCCATGAGCGACTCGTACGACCGTCTGCAGGCGTCGCGTCGGGCGCGGCTGGTGATCCCGCTCCTGGGGGCGCTGCTGCTCGTCGCCGGCCTGGCGGCGCCGGCGTGGATCGGCATCCCGGCACTCGCGGTCCTCGTCGCGTTCGTGGTGTGGCTCGCGCAGCGCTCCCCCGACCAGACGTCCGGCCTCGCCAGGATCCGCGTGCTGGTCGTCGGGATCCTGGTCGCGCTGCTCGTGGGCCGGTTCCTGACCGCCGTACTCGGCTGATCGGTCGGAGAGAGCGGCGTCACGCGACCCGAGTTTGAGAATGGTTCTCAAACGCAATAATGTGGCCGTCATGCCCTCCTCCGTCTCGCACCGGCGCCGTACGCTCGCTGCCGCCGCCCTCGCCCCGCTCCTCCTGACCCTGGTCGCGTGCGGGTCCGACGGCTCGGGCGACTCCGACGACCGCCTCTCCGTCGTCGCTGGCGCGTACCCCTTCGCGTACGTCGCGGAGCAGATCGGGGGCACCATGGTGAGCGTGGACAACCTCACCCAGCCCGGCGTCGAGCCCCACGACGTCGAGCTGACGGCACAGCAGCTCGGCTCCATCGTGGACGCGGACCTCGTCGTCACGCTCGACGGCTTCCAGCCGCAGGTCGACGACGCGATCAACCAGTCCGACCTCGCCGACGACGCGGTCCTCGACCTCGCCGACGTCGTGCCGCTCCTCGAGAGCTCGGCCGACGGCCACACCGAGGAGCACGCCGACCACGACCACGAGGAGGGCGAGGACGACCACGGGCACGACCACGGTGGGATCGATCCGCACGTCTGGCTCGACCCCGAGCGCATGCTGATGGTCTCCGACGCCGTCGCCGACCGGCTCTCCACTCTCGACCCGGACAACGCCGCCGAGTACCGCAAGAACGCCGACGCCCTCGACGCCGAGCTCACCGCCCTCGACAAGGATTTCGACACCGGCCTCGCCCAGTGCCGCATCCGCAGCTTCGTCACGAGCCACGCCGCCTTCGGCTACCTCGCCGACGCCTACGACCTCGAGCAGATCCCGATCGCCGGCATCGACCCCAACACGGAGCCGTCGACCCAGCAGCTCGCCGAGATCACGGGACTTGTGGAGACCGAGGGCATCACCACCGTGTTCACCGAGGAGCTCAGCAGCCCGCGCACGGCAGAGACGATCGCCCGTGAGGCCGGCGTGACCACTGCCGTACTCTCCCCCATCGAGGGCCTCACCGACGACACCAGCGACGAGACCTACCTGACGCTCATGCGCCAGAACCTCGCCGCACTCCAGAAGGCTAACGACTGCCCATGACCCGTTCAGCCAGCACCCGATCAGCCAGCGCCCGCTCCACCGGCGCCGACCCGCTCGTGGTCGACGACGTCCACGTCGCCCTCGGCGGGCGCGAGGTCGTGCGCGGTGTCTCGCTGGCGGTCCACCCGTCGGAGTTCGTGGTGCTGCTCGGGAGCAACGGCTCCGGCAAGACGACGCTGATGCGGGCGGCGATGGGCGTGATCCCGATCGCCGCCGGCCAGGTGCGCCTGTTCGGGACACCGCTGCGGCGGTTCCGCGACCGCCAGCGCATCGGCTACGTCCCGCAACGCTCGACGGCCGCCGCCGGCGTCCCGTCGACCGTGCGCGAGGTGGTCATGAGCGGCCGCCTGTCCCGCCGTCCGCACGCGGGGCGCTCGTCGCGGGATGACCGGAGCGCCGTGGCGGAGGCGATCGCGCTGGTCGACCTCGAGGATTACGCCACGCAGCCGGCGGCCGAGCTCTCGGGCGGACAGCAGCAGCGCGTGATGCTCGCTCGCGGGCTCGCGTCGCGGCCAGACCTGCTCGTGCTCGACGAGCCGACGGCCGGGGTCGATGCCCGCAGTCAGGTCGCGCTGGCGGAGCTGTTCGGGCGGCTCCTCGGAGAGGGCCGCGCGATCTTCATGGTCGCCCACGAGCTCGGCCCGTTCGAGCCGATGATCGACCGGGCGGTCGTGCTGCGCTCCGGGAAGGTCTCGTACGACGGCCCGTGCACCGGCGGCGACCTCGCGGCAGCCTCCGAACCCCACAACCAGCATCACCCGCACCTGGTCGAGCCAGGCCCGCACGTCGGGATCGACGGGACGGGGGCGTGGGGCGCATGAACGACATCCTCACCTACGACTTCATGCAGCGGGCACTCGTGGCCGCGATCGTCACCGGTCTGACCGCGCCCGCCATCGGCACGTACCTGGTGCAGCGCCGCCTCGCGCTCCTCGGCGACGGCATCGGCCACATCGCTCTGACCGGGGTCGCCGCCGGTCTCCTCACCGGCACCCAGCCGCTGGTGACCGCGGTCGTCGTCAGCATCCTCGGCGCGGTCGCGATCGAGCTGCTGCGGACCTATGGACGCACCAGCGGTGACGTGGCGCTGGCGCTGCTGTTCTACGGCGGCATCGCGGGCGGTGTCCTGCTCGTCAACCTTGCGGGAGGCTCCGCCGCGCAGCTCAACAGCTATCTGTTCGGCTCGATCCTGAGCGTCTCACCAAGCGACCTGGTCATCGTGGCGGTGCTCGGCGCCGTCGTGCTGCTGCTGTCCGTGGGACTGTCGCCGCAGCTGTTCGCGGTGTGCCAGGACGAGGAGCACGCCCGCGTCTCCGGCGTGCCGGTCCAGGCGTACGGCATCCTCATCGCCGTCCTCGCCGCCGTGACCGTGACCGTCTCCATGCGGACCGTCGGCCTCCTGCTGGTGTCCGCGTTGATGGTCGTCCCGGTCGCCGCTGCGCAGCAGCTGACCCGCAGCTTCCGAGGCACGTTCGTCCTCGCGATGGGTATCGGCACGTTCGCCGCGCTCGCCGGCGTGCTCGGCAGCTACGAGATCGACACCCAGCCCGGACCGACGATCGTCATCGTGGCGCTGGGGATCTTCCTGGCGCTCGCCCCGGTCGGGCACCTCGTCCGATCGACGCGACGGCGCCTGTCCAGCACGAACGACCCGGTGGAGGAGGCAGCATGACCGAGACCCCGATCCGTACGACCCGCCAGCGGCGCGCCGTCGCCGCTGTGATGGACGACCTCGACCGCTTCGCGAGCGCGCGGGAGATCCACGACGCGCTGCGCGACCGCGGCGAGTCGGTGGGGCTGTCGACCGTCTACCGCAACCTGCAGGCGCTGGCCGACGCCGCGGAGGTGGACCAGCTGCGAAACGACGAGGGCGAGGTCCTCTACCGGCGCTGCATCACCGACAACCATCACCACCACCTGGTGTGCCGCGAGTGCGGTCGCACGGTCGAGGTGCAGGGCCCGGCTCTCGAACGGTGGGTCGAGCAGGTCGGCGCCGAGCACGGGTTCCGGCAGATGGCGCACACCCTCGAGCTCTTCGGGACCTGCGACCAGTGTGGGTGACGCTCGACGAGGACGACTGGCGCGAGCGCGCCGTACGCCACTCCGAGCGCGCAGAGCCGTTCGTCGCCGGACGTCGCGAGCGACGGGCGCGGGGCGAGAAGCATCCCGTCGACGACTTCCTGTTCGAGTACTACGGCTACTCACCCGCGCGTCTGTCGCGCTGGCACCCGGGCGCGGGGGTGCTGCTCGGCGGTGACGCGTCGGACTACGCGGCGCTGGGGGCGTACACGACGTACGCCGCGGGTGTCGGCGCCGATCTCAACCGTCTCGCCGGCCGCCGCGAGGGCATGGAGTGGATCCGTGGACTCCTCACGATGACGGCCACGCGACCCGCTCGTACGGACTGCTTCGGGCTGCACGAGTGGGCGATGGTCTATCGGCAGCCGCCGGGCGAGGTGCGGCACGACTGGCCGCTGCGGCTCGGCGCGGGCGGCACGGACGCGGTGGTCGAGGCGCACCAGCTCCGCTGCACGCACATCGACGCGTACCGGTTCTTCACTCCCCCCGCCGCACCGCTGAACTCGCTCACCCCGACGCGTGCGACCCAGCGGACGCTCGAGCAGCCGGGCTGCCTGCACGCCAACATGGACCTCTACAAGTGGGCGAGCAAGCTGGCTCCGTACGGCGACTCCGACCTGCTGCTCGACTGCTTCGCGCTGGCGCGCGACGTCCGCGAGCTCGACATGCGCGCGGCGCCGTACGACCTGAGCGGGCTCGGCTACGAGCCGGTGCGGATCGAGACGGCCGACGGCAAGGCGGAGTACGTCCGCCTGCAGCGCGCGCACGCCGAGCGGGCGGCGGTCCTGCGGGCGCGGCTGCTCGCCGACTACGAGCACGTCCTGTCGTTCGGTTGAAGGTTGCGCGGGTGGAGGGCCGCCGTCTGCCCTCCACCCGCGCGTCGGGCCACCGATCAGCGATGCGTGATCAGCTGATCAGCGAGTCGATGTCGACGAAGTCCGCCGAGCTCCCGGAGCGTACGACGCTGGTGCGGCCGTCGATGCTCACCGGCACGTCGCCGGCGACGGTCACGCGCCGTACCTCGCGCGGCTGGTCGTCGAAGTCGGCGACGGCGTAGTGCTGCGTGGCGCGGTTGTCCCAGATGGCGACGTCACCCGGCGCCCACGTCCAGCGGACCGTGTTCTCGAGCTTGGTGATGCGGGTCTGGAGGAGCTCGAAGATCTCGTGGGACTCATAGGTGTTAAGGCCGACGAACCTCTGGAAGAACTGCCCGAGGAGCAGTGCACGCTCGCCGGTCTCCGGGTGGACGCGCACCACCGGGTGCTCGGTCTCGAACGGGATGCGGCCGAACTGCTTGCGGTACTCGGCGACCTCCGGGTCGTCCGGGTCCGCGTCACCCAGCTCGTTCATCGCCGCGTAGTCGTACAGGTTGCTGTGCACCGCCCACAGCCGGTCGGCCAGCACCCGCAGCGGCTCGGGCAGGGCCTCGTACGCGGTGACGGTGTTGGCCCACGAGGTCGTGCCGCCGTACTCGGTCACCTCGACACCACGGAGGACGCTGATCGCCGGGACCTTGTCGACGAACGACACGTCGGTGTGCCACGAGTTGGCGGCCTGGCCGTTGCGGGTCTTGATCGTGAGCACGCGGGACGAGCCGGTGCTGATGGTCGGGTGTGCACTGGTGAGCGGGCCGAGCAGCCCGGCGAACGCGATCTGCTGCTCGTCGTCGAGGTGGTCCTGACCACGGAAGAACACGACCTTGTGACGCAGCAGCGCCGTCCGGATCTCGGCGACCGTCTGCGCGTCGAGGGCACCCGAGAGCTGCACTCCCTCGATGCGTGCGCCGATGCGTCCGCCGATCCGGTGGACCGCGATGCGCTCGTGTCGCGGGCTCCGTGACCCGACCGCGGGGTCCGCGGGCGCGGGGTCGCTGAGGGTCGAGGTCATGACGTGCGGCCTTCCTGGTCGGGTGGCGTCCTCACACCACGGTGACGGTGAGCGGGCCAGGAGCGAAGGTTTGCGGTCAGCCTGACTTCAACCGACTCGTCGTCCCAGAGGGCGAGAAAGCAGCGAAGACGCGGGTTGACCGGCTAATGTCGTCCTAGTTACTTGACTTTATCTATTTGCTGCAGATGCCGACACGACGAAACGAGGGCTCGTGAACACGTTCGCGCAGGACAGCTCGACCGCCGGGATCGTGCTCCGCACGGTGCTTCGCCACGGCGTGGCCTTTCGCGACCAGATCGCCGAGCACACCGGACTGAGCGCCGCGACCATCGGCCGCCAGGTCACGTCGCTGGTCCAGCACGGCCTGCTCCAGGAACGTCCCGACTGCACCCGCGCCGGACACGTCGGACGGCCGACCATCCCGGTCGAGGTCGACGACCGGCGCCTGTCCGCGGCAGCGGTGCACATCGGCCGGCTCGTCACCACGGTGGCGGTGTCCGACCTGCGGGGTCGGGTCCTCGCGATCGCCCACCTGCCGACCCGCGGCGACGACCGTGAGCTCGTCGTCGCCGCCGGCAGGCGACTCCTTGGCCTGGACGCGGGCATCGGCGACCGACGGCTCGTGACCGCCGCGGTGGTCGCCCCGTGGGAGGCGATCGACCGGTCGCCCATCACCGCCGGACGCACCCTTCGCGATGTCACAGACCTTCCCACCGCGACCGCCGACCACGTCGCCGCCGTCGCCGCCGCCGACCTGCTGTCCTCGCCGGACCACGCGCAGGGCACGACCGCCTACGTCTACGCACGCGAGACGGTCGGGGTGGCGACCATCCACGACGGCGTGGTGCCGTCCGGCGGGCGGCGTACGGGGAGCGTCACCCACCTTCCGACCCTCTCCGACACACCGTGCGCGTGCGGCGCCCGCGGGTGCCTCGGCGCCACCGTCGCGGCGATCGGCCCGGCGGCGCACGCCGCCGGGATCGTCTCGCGGCCCGACGTCGAGCTCGTCCACGCCGCGGCGCTCGCCGGCGACGCCGACGCCCACGCCCTGCTCATCGAGCGAGCCGACCACCTCGGCCGTGCCGTCGGCGTCGTGCGCGACCTCCTCGACCCGAACCGGGTCGTCCTGGCAGGGCAGGCGTTCACCGCCTACCCGCCGGCCGCGTCGGTCGTGCTGGAGGCGTTCCGCCGTACGACCGGGCTCGGGCCGGTGCCCATCACGCTGTCGCGCTTCGGCGCGGAGGTGCAGGCTGCGGCGGCGACGGCGATCGCGCTGGGCCCGTTGTACCGGGACCCGATCGGCGCCCTCGAGCGGCACGAGCGGCAGCAGCGTCGGTCGCGGAGCACCCGTCGTCCGCGAACCCGGCCGGTCACGCCCGGCACGTCGGGCACGTCGGGCGCGCCGGGCACGTCGGGCACGTCGGGCGCGCCGGGCGACCTGACGACAGCGAGGCTGCAACCTGCCTGAGACAGATAGGTAACGCATCTCACCGACCAACCCTCGACACAATGACGAGTGTTCCCGAGGGGCGAGACGTGCTGTTCCCTGACAGGCTGGCCGTGCGAGAGGATCTTCGCAGCCACTAGCCCGAGGAGCAGCATGTTCCGTCAGATCTTGATAGGTATCGCAAGTCTTTCCATCGTCGCGGTCGCCTCATCCCCGGTCTCGACCGCCTCAGCCGCGGAGGACGTCGCTCCGCCCGGACCCGCCATCAGCGTGAAGCACTGGGACAACCTGCTCGACTTCGCGCACGGCTCGTGGGAGGGCGTCGTCCCGGCGCTCGACGGGAGCCTGGTGATCAGTCCGCTGTCGAAGCGCACCACCACGTACACCGATCCGTTCGGCGACGGGACGGAGAAGTCGTACACGTACGGCCGCTGGACGTCGCCGGTCGTGACGCCGGGCTACGCCATCGACGAGTCGATCACGTCGTGGAACGCACGCACGCCGACCGGCACGTTCGTCGAGACCACGTTCCGCGGCAAGCTCGCCGACGGGACCTGGACGAAGTGGTACGTGATGGGCCGCTGGGCCTCGGGCGACGACTTCGCCGCCGGCGACATCCACCGCACGTCGCTCGACGGACAGGGCGACGCCAACGCGAACATCTGGACCGACACCTTCTCGGCACGCACCGGGCACGAGCCGGTCGCGTACCAGACCCGCGTGACGCTCCTCCGGCCCGAGGGCACCCGCAAGAGCCCGCGGCTCGACGGCGTCACGACGATGACCAACGAGCTGCTCTCCGGCGACGACGGCGTCACCAGCGAGTTCACCCTCGGCCGCCACGTCGAGCTCGCCGTCCCCCGGTTCTCGCAGAACATCCACAAGGGCGAGTACCCGGAGTTCGGCGGCGGCGGTCAGGTCTGGTGCTCCCCCACGTCCACGACGATGGTGCAGTACTACTGGGGCAAGAAGTACGAGGTGCCGCAGCGCGAGCTGCGCGACATCGTCGCTCCCAACGGTGACCCGCAGGTCGACTACGCGGCAATCAAGACGTGGGACTACACGTACGAAGGTGCCGGCAACTGGCCCTTCAACGCCGCGTACGCGCACACGTTCGGGCTCGACACGTTCGTCACTCGTCTCCGCTCGCTCGCCGAGGCCGAGAAGCTGGTCGCGGCCGGCATCCCGGTGATCACCTCGCTGTCGTGGGACCTCGAGGAGATGCCCGAGGCGGGGTACGACACCGACGGCCACCTCATGGTCATCATCGGCTTCACCGCCGACGGCGACCCGATCCTCAACGACCCTGCGTCGAGCAGCAACGACGCGGTCCGCAACGTCTACACCCGTGAGAACTTCGAGAAGGTCTGGCAGGACTCGACCGGCGGAGTCTCGTACCTCTACCGGCCTCCGGGCAAGAAGCTCCCCAGGGGCGCCACCAACTGGTGACGTACCCCTCGACCCTACGAAGGACTCGACATTCCCGTCGCTCGGGCGACGGGGATGTCGAGTCCTTCGTCATCAGGGGCGGTGGCGGCGGAGGCCGTAGGTGAACGCGTCGAGCAGCGCCTCCCACGACGCCTCGACGATGTTGTGCCCGACGCCGACCGTGGTCCACGTGTCGACGCCGTCGGTCGTGCCGATCATGACTCTGATGCGGGCGTCGGTGCCGCCGGACTCGTTGAGGATCCGCACCCGGTAGTCGTTCAGGCCGAAGGTCTCGACGTCCGGGAACGCCCGCTCGATCGCCTGGCGAAGCGCGTGGTCGAGCGCCGAGACCGGGCCGTTGCCCTCACCGGTCACGACATAGCGCTGCCCTCCGGCCACGATCTTCAGCGTGGCCTCCGACTGGGCTTCCTCGCCCGCGGCCTGGCTCGACTCGGTGATGACACGCCACGACTGGACGTCGAAGTACGACGGCCGCTCGCCCTCGACCATCTCGGCGAGCAGCAGCTCGAACGAGGCGTCGGCGGCCTCGAACGTGTAGCCCGCCTGCTCGCGCTCCTTGACCACGTCGGTCACCAGCGCGAGGGTCTCGGCGTCGCCGCTCAGGTCGAACCCGAGCTCCTTGCCCTTGAGCTCGATCGTGGCCCGCCCCGCCATCTCGGAGACGAGCAGCCGCATGTCGTTGCCGACCAGCTCGGGATCGATGTGCTGGTAGAGGTCGGGATCGACCCGGATGGCGCTGGCGTGCAGGCCGGCCTTGTGCGCGAAGGCCGAGACACCGGTGTACGGCTGCCGCGCGGCGGGCGGGTAGTTCGTGACCTCCGCGACGGCGTGCGCGATGCGGCTGGCCTCGCGCAGCGCGCCCGTCGGCATCACCTTCTGGCCCAGCTTCAGCTCGAGGTTCGCGACGCAGGCGATCAGGTCGGCGTTGCCGGTGCGCTCGCCGTACCCGTTGATGCATCCCTGAAGGTGCGTCGCACCGGCCTGGACGGCGGCGACGGAGTTGGCGACCGCGCAGCCGGTGTCGTTGTGCGCGTGGATGCCGAGGCGTGCGCCGGTGGAGGCGGCGACGTCGGCGACGATCTCGCCGACCCAGTGCGGAAGCATCCCGCCGTTGGTGTCGCACAGGATGACGACCTCGGCTCCGGCCTCGGCGGCCGTACGGACGACGTCGAGCGCGTAGTCACGGTTGCGGCGATAGCCGTCGAAGAAGTGCTCGCAGTCCACGAACACGCGCTGCCCGTGCTCGCGCAGGTACTCGACGGTGTCACGGACCATCGCGAGGTTCTCCTCCAGCGTGGTCCGCAGCGCCAGCTCGACGTGGCGGTCGTGGCTCTTCGCGACCAGGGTGACGACCGACGCCCCGGAGTCGCGCAGCGCGGCGACGAGCGGGTCGTCGGCGGCGTTCGAGCCGGCCCGCCGCGTGGCCCCGAACGCCGCCAGGGTCGCGTGCTTCAGCGTCAGCTCGGTACGGGCGCGGGCGAAGAACTCGGTGTCCTTCGGGTTGGAGCCCGGCCAGCCGCCCTCGATGTAGCCGACGCCGAGGTCGTCGAGGTGGCGCGAGATCACCAGCTTGTCGGCGACGGAGAGGTTCAGCCCCTCCTGCTGCGCGCCGTCGCGCAGCGTGGTGTCGTACACGTGGAAGGTCGGATCGGTCGTCATCGTCATCTCCTGCTCGGGTGCGGCGTCGGGTCCTCCCGGACATAAAAAATGCCCCTCGGGGATACGAGAGGCTGGCGCGTCGGACCCGGGAGGTGGGTCAGACGCGCTGACTAATGATGACGTCGGTCACGCGGTGCATACGCCCACCTTAGACTGGCCCGACCATGACTTCCACCGCAGCCCCGGCCCCCACGACCCACCTGAGCGTCCTCCTGGCGAGCCGGCCGCACGGCGAGCCGACGCCCGACAACTTCACCCTCGAGCGCACCGCCGTCCCGGAGCCCGGACCGGACGAGGTCCTGCTGAGGACCATCTACCTGTCCCTCGACCCCTACATGCGTGGCCGCATGTCGGACGCCGAGTCGTACGACGCCCCCGTCCCCGTCGGCGGTGTGATGACCGGCGGCACCGTCTCGGAGGTGGTGGCGTCCAACAGCGATCTCGTCGCGGTCGGCGACGTCGTCCTCGCCCTTACCGGGTGGCAGGAGTACGCCGTGGTGCACGCGAAGGCGGTGCGCCGCTTGGACCCGACGCGCGCTCCCTTGTCGACGGCCCTCGGCGTCCTCGGCATGCCTGGCTTCACCGCGTACGCCGGTCTGCTCGAGATCGGGCGTCCTCAGCCGACCGAGACGGTCGTCGTCGCGGCAGCTGCCGGTCCGGTCGGCTCCGCGGTCGGGCAGATCGCGCAGATCAAGGGCGCCCGCGCCGTCGGCATCGCCGGGGGCCCGGAGAAGGTCGCCTACGTGAAGGACGAGCTCGGCTTCGACGTCGCGCTCGACCACCGCTCCCCCGACTTCGTCGACGAGCTGGCGGCGGCCACGCCCGAGGGCATCGACGTCTACTTCGAGAACGTCGGCGGCGCCGTCTTCGACGCGGTCCTCCCCCGGATGAACGAGTTCGGCCGCATCCCGCTGTGCGGCCTGATCTCCCAGTACAACGCCACCAGGCTCCCGGACGGCCCGGACCGCTCACCCGCGCTGCTGAGCCGCATCCTCACGCGCAGCCTCACCGTCCGCGGCTTCATCCAGCGCGAGTTCGTGAAGGCTCACTACCGCCAGTTCCAGGATGACATGGCGGGTTGGATCGCCGACGGCCGCGTCCGCTACCGCGAGGATGTCGTCGACGGCCTCGAGAAGGCGCCCGAGGCATTCCTCGGCATGCTGCGCGGCACGAACTTCGGCAAGCTCGTGGTGCAGGTCGGCGCGGACCCGACCAACCCGTGACCCGCCCGGTCCCGGTGCCCCGCACGGTCGCCGCCCTGTACGTCGTCCTCACCGACGAGCCGATCGAGTCCGACCTGCCCGCTCCCCCGGTGCCTCCGCCGAGCCTGCTGCTGGCTCGGGGGTCGAGCCCCAAGGCCGTACGCTTCGCCGAGTCTCTGACCTACGCGACGGCGGTGTCGGCGGAGGGCGACCTGAGCGACGCGCTCACGCTGCAGCGGCAGACGCAGGCGGCAGCACGTGCGCTCGCGGCCGAGCACGTCGGTGTCGTCGTCGACGCCGCGGTGCCACGCCTCCTCGGTCCGCAGGGGCCGCACCCCGACGTCCTGCGGGCCGGCGAGTGGTTCGTGCTGGAGCGGCCCGAAGAGACGACCACCGCGACCCACGGTCTGGCACGCTTCGGGCTTCCCGAGCTGTACGTCGCCGACACGGGCGACGCCGCGCTGCCGATGGTCGACGCGGTGCTGACGGGGATCGCCCAGCGCGTGATCGAGGAGTGGCCGGACAACGATCCGGTCGGGCCGGCGACGGTCACGCTGCGCGACGTCGCCCGTGGGTACGGCGATGCGTCCGCCGGCGGCGACGACCCGACGCTGACCCGCAGCATCGACGTCACGCTCGCGTACGACGCCGACGCCGACCGCCTCGCCGTCACGTTGCACGACGACCCGGCTACGGCGCTGTTCGCTCCCTGACCTCCGCGCTCTCACTGGCTGCGGTGCCCTTCCTGGCTGCGGTGCCGAGCGCGGCGCCGAGGAGGCGCCCGAAGGTGAGGGCGGGGGTGACGAGCATGCCGGAGCAGAAGCTGTTCCCGCTCGTCGCTCCCGCACCGATCACCTCGCCGACGGCGTAGAGTCCGGTGATCGCCCGGCCCGCCTCGTCGCGTACGGCGAACGAGCCGTCGACGTCCAGCCCCTGGAACGTCACGAGCGTGATCGCGTGGTTACGGATCGCGTAGAACGGCGCCGTGGCGATCGGCGCAGGCAGGAACGTCCGGCCGAACGCGGGGTCGCTGCCGGCCTCCACGGCGCCGTTGTACGCGGAGACCGTCCGCTCGAGGCCCGGCGCGTCGATACCGGCCAGCTCCGCGAGCCCGGCGAGCGTCCCGGCGCAGTGCACGCCAGGTCGGGTGTTCATCATCGCGCGTACGGCGTCGGGCTCGTGGCCGACGACCATCTGCCGCATCGTCCCGGTCGCCTGGGTGAGCGCGGCGTCGTCGAACACCGTCCAGAAGGTACGGTCGGTCACCTCGGCGAGTGCCCGCTCCTTCACGTCGATGGAGTCCTCGTCCTCGGCGACCCACCGGCTGCCGGCACGGTCCACGTAGATCTCCCACGGCGGACGCTCGCTGGTCAGCCGCTGCCGGTCGGACCAGTTCGCGCGGCCGGGCGTCCGCGGGTCGGGAAGCCCGCCGAACGTCGGCAGCGAGCTCCCCGCGCCCTGGAGACGCGCGCCGACCGACCTGCCGAGGTGCAGGCCGTCGCCGGTCGCGGTGCGGGAGGTTGCCGAGACGAGCGGTGCGCCCTCGAGCTCCAGGAACAGGTCGGGATCGGCTCCGTACCCGCCGGTGGCGAGCACGACCGCGTCCGCACGGACGGTCGTCTCGCGGCCGTCCCGGTAGACGCTGATGCCCGTGACTGTCCCGTCGGCGCCGGTCAGCAGCTCGGTCACCGGCGCGTTCGTCCACAGTGTCAGGTCGCGCTCGGCGCACGCCCGCTCCAGCTCGGGGCGGAGCACCTCGAGCACGGACAGGCCCTCGTCCGTGCCGTAGTACGTGCGCGCCGTCGTGTAGGGCTCGTGGCCGTACACGATGCGCGGTGTCTCCGGCGCGAAGGCGAACCCGCGCTCGTCGAGCCAGTCGATCGTCGTCGCGGCTTCGGCCACGAGGAGGTCGACGAGGTCGTCGCGTGCCGTCCCGTGGCTGATGCGGGCGATGTCGGCACGGTGCGCCTGCGGCGAGTCCTCGATGCCGCGCTCGCGCTGGCGACGGGTCCCGGCTGCGGCCAGGTGCCCGCCGCTGACGTGGAGCGTCCCGCCGATGCGGGAGTCCTTCTCGACGAGCAGCACGCGGGCGCCGGCATCGGCGGCATTCACCGCGCACGGGATGCCGGCCGTGCCCGCGCCCACCACGACCACGTCGTACGCGTCTGCGGCGCTCATGCCGAATCCTTCCCCGGCTCGACGACGAGGTGCGGGATCCCGGACGGCGGGCGTACGACGGCGGCGCGCGCAGCGCCGAACGGTGCGAGAGTCAACGCCACCGCGTCCCCGGCAGCGGTCGCCGCGCGAGCGCGGACGCCGTCGAGGTCGTCGGTGACGACCACCCCACCGAGCAGCCCGCGGTACGGCGGCACCGTACGCCCGAGCCGCGAGCTGCCGACTGCGCCGCCGGCCTCGACCTCGTAGGTGACCAGACCGACGTACGGCTCGTCGGCGGCCGTCCCGATGCAGCGTCCGGCCATCCGCACGCGCGTCCCGGCCCCGACCAGGTTCTCGACGGAGGCACCGTCGACCGCGTACTCGTGCACCACCTTCCACCCGAAGACGTCGGCGTAGAACGACTCGGCCGCCTCGACGTCGGTCACGGGCGCGGTGATGCCGAGCACCTCGCTGACGGCGCGGTCGGTCACGCTCACGTACGGGTCGAGCGCGCCGGGCGCACCCCCGAGCAGTGCGACCGTCAGCCCGTCCGCGCCTCGGATGTGCGCCTCGCGCAGCCCGGTGCCCGCCATGTCGTACTCGCCGTCCGGCGTCGACACGTCGAACCCGGCTGCGGCGGCGTCCGCGGCTGCGGCGACGAGATCCGGCGCGTGGAAGTCCACGACCTTGAAGGCGTCGCGGTCCAGCGGTGCCGCCAGGTCGCGGACCGTCTGGTCCGACGGCTCGGCGTACCGGCACACGACGGCCCCGGCGACGACTCCCGGTGTCTGCAGCGCGAGCAGCATCGTCTCGCCCGCTCCTGCTCCGAGCAGCGCCTCGGCGTCTCCGGGCTGAAGCACAGTTTCGCCGCGGACCTCCATCCCGAGGGCGGCGAAGAGACGTCGCTGTTCGGAGAGGTCGCCGGTCGAGACGAGCGGACCGTACAGGCGGGAGCCAGAGCGGGGCACCGACGCTCCTTCCGACGCGGTGCGCCGAACGGTGTCGACCCGCCGACGCGTGAGATGGAATGGTGTTCCATTATGGCCGTCACCCTTGTCGACGCGAAAGAGACCCTCCCTCGATGAACGCCCAGCCACGCGTCCCCGCCATCGTGATCCGCCGTCGTCCGAGCGGGCTCCCCCAGCCCGACGACCTCGGCCTCGCCGAGGTGGAGGTGCCTGAGCTCGCCGACGGCGACGTCCGCGTCGCCGTGCTCGACCTCTCGCTCGACCCCTACCTGCGGTCGACCCTCGCCGGTCGTCACCTCGGCGATGCCCCTCTGGCGATCGGCGACGTCGTCCCGGGTCGCGCGATCGGTCGCGTCGTCGCGTCGCGCGCCGCCGACGTACCCGACGGCACCCTCGTCCTCGCCGAGACGGGCTGGCGCGCGGAGGCCGTCATCCCGGCCAAGGCGGCCACACCCGTGCGTGTACCCGAGGGCATCCCCGCCTCGGCCGCGCTCGGGGCGTTCGGGATGCCCGGTCTCACCGCGTACGCCGCCGTCGTCCGCCAGCTCGTTCCGCGGCCGGGCGAGACCGTCGTCGTCGGCTCCGCCACCGGCGGCGTCGGCTCGGTCGCCGGAGCCATGCTCCGGCACCGCGGGGCACGGACCGTCGCGATCGTCGGCGACGACGACAAGGCCGCGGACGCGACACAGCGACTCGGCTATGCGGCCGCCGTGGTCCGTGGCCGTGACCGCTGGGAGGCGGCGCTGGCGGCGGCGTGTCCCGACGGCATCGACGGCTACCTGCACATGGGCGACATGCCGACGCTGCACACCGCCGTCAGTCTGCTCGCCCCCGGCGCACGGGTGTCGCTGTGCGGGTTGATGGACCAGTACAACGACGGCCCGCCCACCATGCTCCCGGTCGGCGCGGTCATGATGGCGCGCGCGGTGGTGCACGGCATGGTCGTGTACGACCACGGCGACCTCGCAGGCGCCCAGCACGAGGAGGTCGCCGCGCTGATCGCCGACGGCACCCTCACGCTGCACGAGGAGCGCCACGTCGGTCTCGCGTCCGCTCCCGCTGCGTTCGCGCGCCTGATGGCGGGCCACAACCGCGGGAAGGTCGTCGTCACCGTCGGGAGCTGAGCCGACCCGCCGTACGGGAGCGCCGTACGGACACCTCTGCGGGCGTCACGCCCCTGCGGCCGCGCCTCGTACGCGTCACGCCCCCGCGGGCGTCACGCGATGCGGTGCATCCAGCCGTGCTTGTCCTCCGCACGGCCGTACTGGACGTCGATCAGGGCCTCGCGGATCGCCATCGTCACCGACCCGGCGCCATCGACGTCGGTCACGGCCTCACCGTCGGGCCACCGCAGCGCACCGACCTGCGTCACGACCGCAGCCGTCCCGCAGGCGAAGACCTCGGTGACGTGGCCGCTGGCGACTCCGTCGATCCACTCGTCGATGCCGAAGCGCCGCTGCTCGACCTTGTAGCCGAGGTCGCCGGCGATGGTGCCGATCGCGTCGCGCGTGATGCCTTCGAGGATCGAGTCGCTCGCCGGCGTCACGATCGTGCCGTCGTCGTGCACGAAGTAGAGGTTCATGCCGCCGAGCTCTTCGATCCACTGGTGCTCCTCGGAGTCGAGGAAGACCACCTGGTCGCAGCCGTGCTCGGCGGCGATCTGCTGCGGCAGGAGGCTGGAGGCGTAGTTGCCCCCGCACTTCGCGGCACCCGTGCCGCCGGAGCCGGCGCGGGCGTACTCGCGGGACAGCCAGATGTTGACCGGCTTCATGCCACCGGCGAAGTAGGCGCCCGCCGGCGAGGCGATCACGCAGTAGGTGACGTGCTTGCTCGGGCGCACACCGAGGAACGCCTCCGACGCGTACATGAAGGGGCGCAGGTAGAGGCTGGTCTCACCACCGGTCGGCACCCACGACCGGTCGGTGGTGACCAGGGCGTCGATCGAGCCGATGAACCAGTCCTCCGGCAGCTCCGGCAGCGCGAGGCGGTGAGCGGAGCGCTGGAAACGGGCGGCGTTCGCGTCGGGGCGGAAGGTCCAGATCGAGCCGTCGGCGTGGGCGTACGCCTTCAGCCCCTCGAAGATCTCCTGTGCGTAGTGCAGGACCGCGGTGGCCGGATCCAGCATGAGCGGACCGTACGGCTTCACCGTCGGGTCGGCCCAGCCTGTCTCGGGCGTCCACTCCGACGTGAACATGTGGTCGGTGAAGTGGACCCCGAAGCCGGGGTTGGCGAGGATCTCTGCGCGGCGCTCGTCGGAGACCGGAGCGGGGCTGGGCTCCAACGCGTAGGAGAAGGCGTCGGTAGAGGTGGTCATGAGGGGCACGGTACTTGACCTTTCGGACGGAGACGAGGGGGGTTGAGTCATGCCCCGCCTACGTCACCGGCCACGCGCGCCGCGATGGCCTCCCCCACCTCCTTGGTGGTGCGCTGCCCCGTGCGGGCAGTGATGTCGGCGGCGATCGCGCGGTCGATCTGCGCGGCGGCCTCAGGCAGCCCGAGGTGCTCGAGGAGCAGCGCGACCGAGCCGATCGCGGCGGTGGGGTCTGCGATGCCCTGGCCGGCGATGTCGGGCGCGGAGCCGTGGACGGGCTCGAACATGCTCGGCGCCGTACGGTCGGGGTTGATGTTGCCGCTCGCGGCCAGACCGATGCCCCCGGAGATGGCGCCGGCGAGGTCGGTGAGGATGTCGCCGAACAGGTTGTCGGTGACGATCACGTCGAACCGCGCCGGGTCGGTGACCAGGAAGATCGTGGCAGCGTCGACGTGGAGGTAGTCGACGGTGACCTCGGGGAACTCCGGCGCGACAGCGTCGACGATGCGCGACCAGACGGCACCCGAGTGGACGAGGACGTTCGTCTTGTGGACGAGGGTGAGCTTCTTGCGACGCGCCTGCGCGCGGGCGAACGCGTCGCGGACGACCCGCTCGACGCCGAAGGCCGTGTTGAGGCTGACCTCGGTCGCGACCTCGTGCGGTGTGTCGGCACGCAGCCGACCGCCGTTGCCGACGTACGGGCCTTCGGTGCCCTCGCGGACGACCACGAAGTCGACACCCTCGGCATCACGCAGCGGGGAGTTGACCTGCGGGTACGTCTTGGTGGGGCGCAGGTTCACGTAGTGGTCGAGCTGGAAGCGCAGCCGCAGCAGGAGGTTGCGCTCCAGGAGTCCGGCGGGGAGGCGGGGATCGCCCGGCTTGCCGCCGATCGCTCCGAGAAGGATCGCGTCGTGGCCGCGGATCTCGGCCAGCGTCGCGTCGGGAAGGACCTCTCCCGTCTCGATGTAGTGCTCGGCACCCAGGACGTACGGCGTCTGCTCGAACGTCACGTCGTGGATGCGTGCGACCTCGTCGAGGACGCGGGTCGCCTCGGCGACGACCTCGGGACCGATCCCGTCTCCAGGGATCACGGCCAGGGAGAAGCTTCGTGTCATGGCTCGTACTCTACTCACGGCGTCCCAGCATCTGATACTGGGATCTCGGATGGTGGATTCGCGACGCCGCCCGGACGAGCGGGCGAAGCGAGTCGAGACGTCAGTTGTCGTCCGGTCGAGGGCCGCCGTTGTCGCGCAGGTCCAGCGCTGTCTGGATGGGGTTGCGAGGCCCCTCGTCGCGGCTGTCCTCGTTCCAGTGGCGGCTCGGGCCCCACTCGGAGTAGTTCATCTCGTACATCGGTCCAGTCCTTTGAATCGGTTGCTTCACGGATGCCTGTGGCGAGCCGTGGAACCGGGCGGACCGAGTCTCCGGACGGGAGGAAGAAGTGCGGTGCGGGATCCTCGCTGCGGGTCGTCGGCCAACGCCAAGCTCCGCGGCGAGGTGTCGGCCTAAGAGGCCTCGCCGCGGCAGTCGAGGAATACGACGTTAATCCGCATGATGGGTCGACCGTACGTCGCGATTCCGCATCGCGCTACCGGTTCGACAATCGATCTCGCTGATTGAGACCGACGTCCGGACTGTGGCGGTGTGACAGACTCGAGCCGTGAGCGCCCCCACCGAAGTTCCGCCCCTCGTCTCGCGAGCCCTCGACCTCTCACGGCGCCGCGGCTTCATCACGGCGACCCGCCACGAGACGGGCCGCCTCCTGGCGACGCTCGCCGCCTCCCGCACCGGCACCCTGGCCGAGCTCGGGACCGGGTGCGGGGTCGGTTCCGCGTGGCTCTCCAGCGGCGTCGCCGAGGGCGCGCGCATCGTCAGCGCCGAGCTCGACCCGAAGCTCGCCGAAGCCGTTCAGGACCTCTTCTCGGACACGCCCTCGGTCGAGGTCACCTCGGGAGACTGGAGCGCGCTCGAGAGGTACGCCCCGTTCTCGCTGCTGTTCGTGGACGTCCGCGACGTCAAGCGCAGCGTCGACCTCGTCGCCGACCTCATGGAGCACGGGGGCATCGCGGTGCTCGACGACTTCACCCCGTCGTACACGTGGCCCCCGATCTACGAGGGCCGCGTGGACGTGGTGCGCGAGCAGTGGCTCACCGACGAGCGCTTCGTCGCCGTCGAGGTGATGGTCGCGCCCGACGCGTCCGTGATCCTCGCGACGCGGGTCTGAGTCAACCGCGCGCGTTGGTGCGTGGGTAGTCACCGACCCCCGCACGGTGACGACCCACGCACCAACGTGTCTAGGGGGCCGGCGCAGGCTCGGGCGCTGCCGCCGCCTCGGGCAGCCGCACCTGGACGAGCGGGAGGAATGCCTGCACGATCGGGCCGATGGCCAACGCGTACAGGACGGTCCCGACACCCACGGTGCCGCCGAGCAGCCAGCCGAGCGCGAGCACGGTGATCTCCACCGAGGTCCGCATCAGACGGACGCTGTAGCCGGTGCGCCGGACGAGGCCGAGGAAGAGCCCGTCGCGCGGCCCGGGGCCCAGGTGCGCGCCGATGTACAGGGCGCCGGCGAGCCCGTTGAGCACGACGCCCGACACCAGCATCACCGCGCGCAGCACCAGCGAGTCCGGCTGCTCGAACAGCGCGATCCCCTGGTCCACCGCGATACCGATCAGCAGCACGTTCAGCACCGTCCCGACCCCCGGCCACTGCCGCAGCGGAATCCAGAGGATGAGCACGACCGCACCGACGACCATGGTGATCTGGCCGAACGTCAGCGGGAGGTACTTGGTCAGCCCCTCGTGGAACACGTCCCAGGGATCGAGCCCGAGGCCGGCCTCGACCATCAACGCCATCGACCATCCGTAGAGCATGAGCCCGAAGACGAGCTGCGGGAGGCGGCGTACGAGTCGACCGGTCCGCAGCTGAGCGACCGGAGAGACAGACACAGGGGTGTATGCGGGGCGAGCCATACAGCCTAGTTTGCCGCCGATTGGACTACGTTTCGATAGCCAATCGTGGAATAGTGGCCTACATGGCCCCGACTTCCGTCCTGTCTGCCGATCGACTCCGCGCGCTGGTCGACGTCTCGGCTGACGATCCGCCGGGCTACCGGGAGCTCGCGGACCTGATCCGGCTCCTGGTCCTCGACGGGCGCATCCCTGCCGGCACGCGCCTCCCCAGCGAACGAGACCTCACCGCCGCGCTGCCGGTCAGCCGTACGACCGTCACTCGCGCGTACGCGACGCTGCGCGACGCCGGGCTGCTCGTCTCGCGCCGCGGCTCCGGCAGCGTCGTCGCACTCCCCCGCGGCAGCCGTCCGCCGTTCATGCCCGCTCCCGGGTCGACGATGGTCGGATGGACCATCGCCGCGGGGCACGCCGCGCCGGGCGTCGGGCTCGCGTACGGCCGCGCGCTGGAGCAGCTCCCCGAGTACCTCAACGAGACGGGGTACGAGACCACCGGCGTGCCGGTCCTGCGGGAGCTGGTCGCGCAGCGCTACCTCGAGCGCGGGCTTCCCACCGACCCCGACCAGATCATCATCACGTCCGGGGCCCAGTCCGCGCTCACGCTCCTCGCCCGCACCCTGGCCGCACGCGGTGAGCGGGTCGCGGTCGAGAGCCCGACGTACCCGAACGCGATCGACGCTCTGCGCCGCAGCGGTCTCCGCGTGCTCGGCGTCCCGCACGACGGCCACCGTCTGGACCTCGACGCGCTCGCCGCCTCCGTCCGCGCTGCGCCGGTCGCCTGGGCGTACCTCATCCCCGACTTCCAGAACCCGACCGGCACGCTGATGGACGACGTGACCCGTCACGACGTCGCCTCGATCCTGCGCCGCTCGACGACGACGCCCATCGTCGACGAGACGATGGCCGAGCTGTGCCTCGACGTCGACGAGCAGGCGATGCCGGTCCCCCTCGCCGCGCACCACCCGGGCGCGATCACGCTGGGGTCGGCGAGCAAGACGTTCTGGGGCGGCCTGCGGATCGGCTGGATCCGCGCCCCGCACGCGGTCGTACCCCGCCTGGTCGCAGCACGCGAGACCGTCGACATCGGCACGCCGATCCTCGAGCAGCTGGCGGTCGCCGAGCTGCTGCGCGTCCGCCGCGAGGTGCTCGACGGACGGCGTGAGCGCCTCCGCGCACGCCGCGACGAGCTCGTCGTCGCCCTGCGAGAGCGGCTCCCGGACTGGGGGCTCAACGCGCCGGTGGGTGGCCTGTCGCTGTGGGTCCGGCTGCCCGCACGCGCCTCGAGCCGCCTCGTGGTCGCCGCGGAGGCGCACGACCTGCTCCTGACCGCCGGACCGCGCTTCTTCGCCGACGGCGGAGGCGAGACGTCGCTGCGCCTGCCCTACGCCCGCAGCGCCGAGCACCTCGCGGACGGTGTGGACCGTCTCGCGCTCGCATGGGATGCCGTCGTCGCAGGCCGTGCCGCGCCACCGTCGACGCGGCGCCGCCCGGCCCTCACGGCCTGACCGGGCAGGCCCGCGCCTTCCCGTGCGGCGCGGGTCCGGTCACGTGTCGATACGCAGCACCTCAGGTCTGTCACGATCGGCCGGTTGCCGGACATGATTCCCACGTGACGACTCCAGAACGGCATCGCGAGGAGCGTTTCCGCGCGCTGTACACCGCCCACTTCGACGCGCTGCTCGCCTACGCCGTGCGCCGCACACGCCATCCCGACGACGCGGCAGACCTCGTCGCCGACACGTTCCTGGTCGCCTGGCGCCGGCTCGACGAGCTGACGCCCGGAGAGGAGAGCCGGCTGTGGCTGTACGTGGTGGCGCGCCACGTCCGTGCGAACGCCGAGCGAGGCGCGCGCCGCCGCGCACGACTCGGCGAGCGCCTCCGGGAGGACCTGTCGGTGAGAGTCGTGCCCGACCACGCGACAGAGGTCACCGCGCAGACCGTCGTACGCGAAGCGCTGCAACGACTGGGCGACACCGACCGCGAGCTCCTCATGCTGTCGGCATGGGAAGGCCTTGAACCTCGTGAGATCGCCGAGGTCCTCGGCATCCGTACGAGCGCTGCGAGGACTCGGCTCCTGCGGGCCCGACGGCGGCTACGTGACGTGCTCGGCGACGGATCGCCCGGTGACGAAGTGGTGGCACCCGGACATGAAAGGGGCATCCGCATGAAGCTCAGCCCCGAGGAGGGACGATGACCGACGACAACCTCACCCGCATGCTGCGAGCCGCCGACCCCGGCGCGCCTGGACTCGTGGGTGACCTGCACGGGGCTGAGCGCTACCTCTTGGAGGAGATCGTGTCCACGCCCCCGCAAGACCCACCCCCCGTGCCGGTGCCCACCCCCGCACGGCGACCAGTGCGTCGACGACTCTCGTTGACCTTGGGCGCCGCTGCGTTCGCGGTGCTCGTCGCCGCCCTGGTCGTCCCGTCCTGGCGCGACACCCCGCCCGACGGAAGCGGTGCAGACGACACCGCGCGCGACCGCGCTCCGTCCGCAGAGACGTCGGGTCCGACGACGATCGAGGCTCCGATCCGCTACGCGTCGGCGGTCGTCGACGCCGCGCGCCGCAACCCGAGGCTGCTGATCGGCGAGCCCGGCTGGCGGGCGACCAATGTGTACGGATTCGCCGAGGACGAAGGAACCGTCGTGTTCAAGAAGGGCAAGCGCCAGCTCGAGTTCAACTGGTACGCAGCCGACCAGTACGACGGATACCTCGTCGACCGTCGCGATGTCTCGGCGCCGCGACCGTTCTCGATCGACGGCCAGGACGGGAGCGAGTTCCAGTACTCGTCCCACGACATCGCCGTGATGCTCCGGCCGTCGGGCAACACGTTCGCCGAGATCCGGACCGGCATCGGCGGATGGCGCGATCGTGCCGAGATCGTCGCCGTCCTGCGGACGATCCGGGCGGCATCGGTCGAGGACTGGCTCGCCGCCATGCCGCCGGAGATCGTCACCCCGGAGAAGACGACGCAGGTGGTCGACGAACTCCTCACCGGCGTACCGCTCCCGCCTGGCCTCGCTCGGGAGGACCTGGACGTCCCCGGGACGAACGACCGCTACCAGACGAGCGTCCACATCCTCGACGCGGTGGTGTGCGGGTGGCTCGGTGCCCTGGAGCGCGCCGAGTCCGACGACGACGCGACAGCTCGGCGTACGGCGACAAGGGCGATCGTCGGAGCACGTGACTGGCCGCTGCTGAAGCCGATGGACGCCGAGGGCGCGTACGCAGACATCGTGCGGCAGGTCGCCGACGAGATCGACGCCGGCGGCAGCGCCGTCACCTCCCGAGAGCACTTCGGCTGCCGCTGACGAACGACGCCACCCGTCGGCGCCTCAGCGTCCACCAGCCGCGACGCGGTGGACGCTGAGACACCGACGCACGGACAGGGCCGCTCGCGCAGCGTGGACAGGGCCGAGCGCTCAGGGCTTCGGCCAGGTCTCCCCGCGCCACGAGGCGTCCCAGAACATCCACTCGAACCGCGTCGCTCGTGCGTACGCTTCCAGCATCGCGTCGCGCCGCGCCTCCGTGGCCTCGTCGGCGAGGCGGTCGACCCAGGTCTCCATCCGGGTGACGGCCGCGTCGAACGCGGGATCGGAGTACGTGTCGATCCAGGTCCGGAACGGGTGTGCAGGGTCGTCGGCCTGGGCGGCGATCGCACGCCCGACCTCGAGATAGACGCGGAAGCACGGCAGGACGCCGGCGATCCCGACCTCGACGGGCGCGTACGCCGCATCGGCGAGGAGAGTGCCGACGTACGCCCGGCAGGTCGGCGTCGGCTCGGCGACGTCCGGGGCGTCGGGATCGATCCCGAGCGGGCCGAGGAAGCCCTGGTGCAGCAGCCGCTCGGCCTCGACCGACTCCGCAGCGGCGCGAGCGAGCTCTGCGGCCAGCGCCGGGTCGCCGGCCCGCGCCGACAGCATCGCGAGCGTGCTCGCGTACTGGGCGAGGTAGTGGGCGTCGTCCAGGAGGTACCGGGCGAACACCTCCTGCGGGAGGGTCCCCTCAGCCAGTCCCGTCACGAACGGGTGGGCGAGGATCGCGTCGTACCAGTCGCCGACGTGCGTCCACGCTGCCTCCGAGAAGCTCGTCACCGGCATTCCTTCATGATCGCTGTCTCCAGAGGTGGTCGACCGGGCCGCTGCCGTGCCCGAGGTGCTGGTCGGCGCCGCCGCGCAGGGCGCCCGTGAGGTAGTCCTTCGCGTCTGCGACCGCGTCGCGCAGCGGGAGCCCGAGCGCGAGGCCCGCGGCGATCGCCGACGAGAGCGTGCAGCCAGTGCCGTGCGTGTTGGCGGTGGCGACGCGCGGCGCCTCGTACGTGCGTACGCCGTCGGCGTCGGCGAGCACGTCCACGCTGAGGTCGCCGCCGAGGTGCCCGCCCTTCACCAGCGCAGCCGAAGCACCGATGCCGCGGAGCGCGTACGCCGCCTCCGCGAGCCCGTCGACGTCCTTCGCAGGATCGGCGCCGACGAGCACCGCCGCCTCGGGGACGTTCGGGGTGACGACCGTCGCGAGCGGGAGCAGCATCGTACGGATCGCGTCCACCGCGTCCGGCGGCACGAGGCGGTCGCCGGACGTCGCGACCATCACCGGGTCGAGGACGATCGGCACGTCCGCCGACCCGAGCGCGACCGCCACCTCGACCACGGCGTCCGCGGTCCCGAGCATGCCGATCTTCACGGCGCCGACGTCGAGGTCGTCGAGGACCGACCGGATCTGGGCAGCGACGAAGTCCGGCGGGACGGCGTGGATGCCGGTCACCCCGAGCGTGTTCTGCACCGTGAGCGCGGTGATGACAGCAGCGCCGTACGCTCCGAGCGCCGTCGCCGTCTTGAGGTCGGCCTGGATCCCGGCGCCGCCGGAGGGGTCCGAGCCGGCGATCGACAGCATCACAGGGACATCGGTCATGGCGACCATCCTGGTGCGCGTCCGAGCGCCGCGTCCACCTGAGCGCGGAGCGTGTGGGCGGCCGCCTGCGGATCGGCCGCCGAGCAGATCGCGGACACGACGCACACTCCATCCGCGCCGGCCCCGACGACCGACGCCGCGTTGGCCGCGGTGATGCCGCCGATCGCGACCAGCGGGAGCCGTGCGGGCACCGCGTCGCGCAGACGGCGTACGCCGTCGAGTCCCCAGGGCGTGGTGGTGTCGGGCTTCGTCGGTGTCGGCCACACGGGGCTCACCGCCAGGTAGTCGCAGGCCTCCAGCGCCGCCGCGTCGTCCAGCTGCGCGACGTCGTGGATCGACCAGCCGATCACCGCGGCGTCGCCGAGCGAGGAACGTGCGTCGGCCGGGTGGAGGTCGTCCGGACCGACGTGCAGACCGGCGCCGGGGATCGCTCGGGCGGCGTCCACGTCGTCGTTGACGATGAACGTGACCCCGGTGCCGGCGAGCCGCTCGACGAGGCGCGTGCCGACGCGGATCACATCGTCGCGCGTGCCGGACTTGTCGCGCAGCTGAAGGGTCGTCACTCCCCCCTCGACGGCGGCAGAGACCACGTCCGCGAGGTCCGCACCTGCAGGCACGTCGCCCGTGACGAGGTAGAGCCGGAGGTCGGGGCGACCTGCGGCGTCGGCGCCCACGCCGGGGCCTGCGGTCATCGGCGCGCGACGACGTCGGCGACGGCCGACGACGGAAGCGTCGAGAGCGCGTCCATCAGGCGCCACCGCAGCGAGCCCGGCCCCTCGGCGAGCGCGCCCGCCTGCTCGATGGCGGCGGTGAGGATCGCGAGTGCGGCCGTCGACGCCTCGAACGCGTCGTCGTGGACCGCGCAGCACGCGGCGACGAGGGCGCTCGCCGAGCAGCCCAGCGCGGTGATCATGGGCGCGCGGTCGTCACCCCCGATGACGTGCGCCGTACGCGTGCCGTCGGTCACGACGTCGACCACACCGGTCATGGCGACGACCGTGTCGAGCTTCGAGGCGAGCGCCTCGGCGTCCGCGCGAACGTCTGCCGTGTCCGCATCGGCGTCGACCCCGCGCCCGGCGCCGGTCGACGTCGCGATCGAGAGGATCTCGCTCGCGTTGCCGCGGATGACGGTCGGACGGTGCTCCACGAGCAGCGCCGCCGTCTCGCGACGGTAGGCGGTGGCACCGACAGCGACCGGGTCCAGGACCCACGGCTTGCCGGCAGCGCTCGCGACCTCGACCGCGGCGAGCATCCCGTCGACCCACGGCGGCGACAGCGTGCCGATGTTGGCGACGACCGCCTGCGCGATCCCCGCGAACTCACCGGCCTCGCGTGCGTCGTGGACCATCGCCGGGGACGCGCCCGCTGCGTTGAGCAGGTTGGCGGCGATGTCCATCGAGACGTAGTTCGTGATGACCTGCACCAGCGGGCCGCTGGACCGCAGCCGGTCGTGGACGTGGACAGCAGTCTGTGGATCGAGCATCAGGCTCCCTCTCGCCGGTATGACCCGGATCAGGTTCGTCGGGTGTGTTCTCAGCCTCGTGGGCACCCCGGCCGTGCAGTTGCTGGAGACGATAACAGAGCGAAGTCAAGCCTTTCGGGGACCCTCGTGGGACCGGTACGGTGCGGGGACCCGGCCCGGCTCCATCCCCCGAGGAGTACGCCATGCACCGCGCTCGCCGCGTCCGCCGCGCCTACCGCCGAGGCGGTGCTCGCGAGGTCTACCTCGCGTCCCGCCGGTGGCTCGCCCGGCTCGTCTATCCCGGAGAGATCCCGCGCCCCCCGCGCAAGCGGGACGAGGCGCCCTGAGCCACCGCCGTACGCCGTAGAACGCCGACGGCGGTGAGCCGCCGCCACCGCCGTACGCCGTAGAACGCCGACGGCGGTGAGCCTGGTCCCACCGTGCCGAAGCATCGTGGGACCGGACTCACCGCCGGTCGGGTCGTGCGAGGGTCAGCGTGCTGCCGTGCCCTCGGTGTAGTCGTCGTCCGAGCTCTTGACCCACGCCATGAGCTTGCGCAGCTCGCGACCGGTCTCCTCGATCGGGTGCTGCTCGCCCTCGGCACGGAGCTTCTTGAACTCCGGCGCGCCGGCATCCTGGTCGGCGATGAAGCGCTCGGCGAACGCGCCGTTCTGGATGTCGTTGAGGACAGCCTGCATGTTCTCCTTGACGCGCGCGTCGACGACCCGCGGGCCGGAGACGTAGTCGCCGTACTCGGCGGTGTCGGAGACCGACCAGCGCTGCTTGGCGATGCCGCCCTCGTACATGAGGTCGACGATCAGCTTCAGCTCGTGCAGGCACTCGAAGTAGGCGACCTCGGGCTGGTAGCCGGCCTCGGTCAGGGTCTCGAAACCGGCCTGGACGAGCGCCGAGACGCCACCGCAGAGGACGGCCTGCTCGCCGAAGAGATCCGTCTCGGTCTCCTCGGTGAAGGTCGTCTTGATGCCGCCGGCGCGCAGGCCACCGATCGCCTTCGCGTACGAGAGGACGAGCGGCCAGGCGTTGCCGGTCGCGTCCTGCTCGACGGCGACGAGCACCGGCACACCGCGACCCTCGACGTACTCGCGACGGACCAGGTGACCCGGGCCCTTGGGGGCGATCATGCCCACGTCGACACCGGCCGGCGGCTTCACGTAGCCGTAGCGGATGTTGAAGCCGTGGCCGAAGATCAGCGTGTCGCCGTCGTTCAGGTTCGGCTCGATCGCCTCGGCGTACAGCGAGCGCTGCGCCGGGTCCGGAGCGAGGACGACGATGACGTCGGCCTCGGCGCACGCCTCGGCCGGGGTGAGCACGCGAAGGCCCTCGTTCTCGGCCTTGACGCGGCTCTTCGAGCCCTCGGGCAGGCCGACGCGGACGTCGACGCCGGAGTCGCGCAGCGACAGCGCGTGGGCGTGGCCCTGGCTGCCGTAGCCGAGGACGGCCACGCTGCGGCCCTGGATGACGCTCAGGTCGGCGTCGTCGTCATAGAACAGCTCAGGCACGGGGTTACTCCTTCTCGTGGTGCCGAGTGGCACCGGTGTGGTGCCGTTTTGCAAGAGGTGCGGCCGTGTACGACCGTACGCTCAGGCGGACTGGGTGGAAGATCCGGGGACGGTACGGAGGGTGCGGTCGGTGATCGAACGACCGCCGCGGCCGATCGCGACACGACCGGACTGGGCGATCTCGCGGATCCCGAACGGCTCGAGGACCCGCAGCATCGCCGCGAGCTTGCCCGGGTCGCCGGTGGCCTCGATCGTGACCGCATCGACGGCGACGTCGACGACCTTCGCTCGGAAGAGCTGGACGGTCTCGAGGACCTGGCCGCGGGTCTGAGCGTCGGCGCGCACCTTGATGAGCATCAGCTCGCGCTCGACGGCGTGAGCCGGCTCGAGCTCGACGATCTTGAGGACGTTGACGAGCTTGTTGAGCTGCTTGGTGACCTGCTCGAGGGGCAGCTCGTCGACGTTCACGACGATCGTCATCCGCGAGATCTCGGGGATCTCGGTCTCGCCGACCGCGAGCGACTCGATGTTGAAGCCGCGCCGCATGAACAGGCTGGCGACCCGCGCGAGGACACCGGGGGTGTTCTCGACCAGGACGGACAGGGTGTGCTTCGTCATGAGTGCTGTGCCTTTCGCTCGGGCATCCTGCGTGGCTCGCTGGCGGCCACCTAGAGCTCCTCGTCACCGAAGTCGGGCGCCATGTCGCGCGCGATCTGGATCATGTCGTTGCTGGTGCCGGCGGGGACCATCGGCCACACCATGGCGTCGCGGTGCACCACGAAGTCGATGACCACCGGGACGTCGGTGATCGACATCGCCTTCGCGATCACGTCGTCCAGGTCCTCGACACGCTCGCACCTCAGGCCGACGCAGCCGTAGGCGTCGGCGAGCTTCACGAAGTCCGGGATGCGCGCCGCGTCGGAGCCGGTCTGCAGGTCGGTGTTGGAGTAGCGACCCTCGTAGAACAGGGTCTGCCATTGGCGGACCATGCCGAGCGACGAGTTGTTGATGACGGCGACCTTGATCGGGATGCCCTCCAGAGCACAGGTGGCGAGCTCCTGGTTGGTCATCTGGAAGCAGCCGTCGCCGTCGATCGCCCACACGACCTCGCCGGCACGGGCGACCTGGGCCCCCATCGCCGCCGGGACCGAGAACCCCATCGTGCCCATGCCGCCGGAGTTGATCCAGCGGGCGGGACGCTCGTGCTGGATGAAGTTCGCGGCCCACATCTGGTGCTGGCCGACACCGGCGGTGTAGGTGGCGTCGGGTCCGGCGACCTCGCTGATGCGCTGGATGACGCGCTGCGGGGACAGCGTGCCGTCCTCGGGCTCGTCGTAGCCGAGCGGGTAGCGCGACCGCAGCGCCTGCATCTGCTCGCGCCACGCCGAGTGGTCCGGGCGGTCGGCGTCACCGGGCTGCTGCGCGTAGAGCGCCTGGAGCGCCACCACGAGGTCAGCGATGACCTCGCGGCAGTCGCCGACGATCGGCACGTCGGCCGTACGGTTCTTGGAGATCTCGGCTGGGTCGATGTCGGCGTGGATCACCTTGGCGCCGGGCGCGAACGACGAGAGCTCACCGGTCACCCGGTCGTCGAAGCGGGCGCCGAGCGAGATCAGGAGGTCGCTCTTCTGGAGCGCGGCCACCGCGGCAACCGTGCCGTGCATCCCCGGCATGCCCAGGTGCAGGTCGTGGCTGTCCGGGAACGCGCCGCGTGCCATCAGCGTGGTCACGAGCGGGATCCCCGTCATCTCGGCGAGCACCCGCAGCTCGGTCGACGCATTGGCCTTGACGACGCCGCCACCGACGTACAGGACGGGCCGCTGCGACTCGGCGATCAGGCGGGCGGCCTCGCGGACCTGCTTGCCGTGCGGCTTGGTCGTCGGGCGGTAGCCCGGCAGCTGCACGTCGGTCGGCCACGAGAACGTGGTCATCGCCTGGAGGGCGTCCTTCGAGACGTCGACGAGGACCGGACCGGGGCGGCCGGTCGCGGCGATGTGGAAGGCCTCGGCGACGGCGCGGGGGATCTCCGCCGGATCGGTCACGAGGTAGCTGTGCTTGGTGATCGGCATCGTGATGCCGCGGATGTCGGCCTCTTGGAAGGCGTCCGTGCCGATCGCCCTGCTGGCGACCTGGCCGGTGACGGCGACCATCGGGACCGAGTCCATGTAGGCGTCGGCGATCGCGGTGACGAGGTTCGTCGCACCGGGGCCCGAGGTTGCCATGCACACGCCGACCCGCCCGCTCGCGACCGCGTAGCCCTGGGCGGCGTGCCCGGCGCCCTGCTCGTGACGGACGAGGATGTGGCGGATCTTCTGGGAGTCCATCAACGGGTCGTACGCCGGAAGGATCGCGCCGCCCGGAATGCCGAACACGACCTCGACGCCGGCGTGCTCCAGCGACCGGACGAGGCTCTGGGCCCCCGTGATCTGCTCGCTCATCACTGTCCCTTCATGCTGACCGGCTGCGGTGCCGGATCGTTCGGGTCGGGCGGCTGCCCGGGTTGTGCTGTACAAGAAAAAACCCCTCGGCCCGCTTGGGCATTCGAGGGGTGACGCGGGACCGGACTGCCGGTCGCGCGTCAGTGACGTACGAGAAGAATGTTGCGCACGAGTCAAGACTGCGCGACGCGCTGGCGGGGGTCAAGCCAGGGTCCAGCCAGTCTCATATTCTGAGACCGCCGTCCCATATCGCGGCGCAAACCCCGCCGACGATGCGATCCAACCGCGCACGGTCGAATCGCATCGTCGCGACGCTTCGTCGTACAAGTCAGCCGAGGACGGCGCCGTCGGCCGCAGACCCGACGAGCTTCGCGTACTTCGCGAGCACGCCCCGCGGCGGCACCACCGGCAGCTTCGGCTGCCAGCCGACCTTGCGCTGCTCGAGGTCCTCGGGATCGATCTCGACGTCGAGGCGGCGGTTGGCGACGTCGAGGGTGATCGGGTCGCCGTCTCGCACGAACGCGATGGGACCGCCGTCGACCGCCTCGGGCGCGACGTGCCCGACGCAGAGGCCCGTCGTCCCGCCGGAGAATCGGCCGTCGGTCAGCAGCAGCACGTCCTTGCCGAGGCCCGCACCCTTGATGGCACCGGTGATCGCGAGCATCTCGCGCATCCCCGGGCCGCCCTTCGGACCCTCGTAGCGGATGACGACGACGTCGCCGGCGACGACCGTCCCGTCCTCCAGTGCGTCCATCGCCGCACGCTCGCCGTCGAAGACTCGCGCGGTGCCGGTGAAGACCGACTCGTCGAAGCCCGCGCTCTTGACGACCGCGCCCTTCGGAGCCAGCGTGCCCTCGAGGATCGTGAGGCCACCGGTCGCGTGGATCGGGTTGTCGAGCTTGCGGATGACGTCCCCGTCGACCGCGGTCTTGACCAGCGCGTCGAGGTTCTCTGCCATCGTCTTGCCCGTGACGGTGAGGGTGTCGCCGTTCATCAGACCTGCGTCGAGAAGCGCCTTCATGATGACCGGGATGCCGCCGACCTTGTCGACGTCGGTCATGACGTAGCGACCGAACGGCTTGAGGTCACCGAGGTGCGGAACCTTCTCGCCGATGCGGACGAAGTCGTCGAGCGTCAGGTCGACCTCGGCCTCGCGCGCGATCGCGAGCAGGTGGAGCACCGCGTTGGTCGAGCCACCGAGAGCCATGACGACCGCGATCGCGTTCTCGAAGGCAGGCTTCGTCATGATCTGGCGCGCGGTGATGCCCTCGCGGAGCAGGTTGACGACCGCCTCGCCGGAGCGGCGGGCGAAACCGTCACGTCGGCTGTCGACGGCCGGAGGCGCGGCCGAGCCGGGCAGCGACATGCCGAGCGCCTCGGCGACCGAGGCCATGGTGTTGGCGGTGTACATGCCGCCGCAGGCGCCCTCTCCCGGACAGATCGCACGCTCGATGCGGTCGACCTCGTCGCGCGTGATCAGGCCCTTGACGCATGCGCCGACAGCCTCGAAGGCGTCGATGATCGTCACGTCCTTGCCGTCGACCTGGCCGGGCATCGTGGAGCCCGCGTACAGGAAGACGCTCGACAGGTCGAGCCGGGCAGCGGCCATCAGCATGCCCGGGAGGCTCTTGTCGCAGCCGGCGAGCAGGACCGAGCCGTCGAGCCGCTCGGCCATCATCACCGTCTCCACCGAGTCGGCGATGACCTCGCGCGACACCAGCGAGTAGTGCATGCCCTCGTGGCCCATCGAGATGCCGTCGGAGACCGAGATCGTCCCGAACTCGAGCGGGTAGCCGCCGGCGCCGTGCACGCCGTTCTTCACCGCGTCCGACAGCCGGTCGAGCGACAGGTTGCAGGGCGTGATCTCGTTCCAGCTCGACGCGACGCCGATCTGGGGCTTCTCCCAGTCGTCGTCGCCCATGCCGACGGCACGGAGCATGCCGCGCGAGGCGGTGCTCTCCAGGCCATCGGTCACGTCGCGGCTGCGGGGCTTGATGTCGGGGGTCTCGGACGCCATGCGTGCAAGATTACGACCGCGCCGGCCGCGTCGTACGGCAGGGACCACTCCGCGAGAACCCGCACTGCGGAAAACCCTCCCCCGCGCCCCCTGCTCGACCCTATGCTCCGTCCGACCATGAAGCTCGACGAAGGACGACAGTGAACGACCAGCCTGCCCAGAACGCGTACCCGCCCGCTCCCCCGACCGCCGCCGGAGGCGTCTCCGCGGGCGCCGTCCCCGCCGGCTTCCCGGCCGCCCAGACCCAGTTCGGCCAGACCGCCCCGACCCAGTTCGCCCCGACCGGCCCGACCGGCTCTATCCGCTCCACCGGCGTCTGCATCCTGCTGACGGTCGTGACGTTCGGCATCTACACCTGGGTGTGGTGGTACAAGACCCACAGCGAGCTCAAGCGCCACAGCGGCACCGGGGTCGACGGCGGCGTCGCCCTCCTGCTCGCGATCTTCGTGCCGTTCGTGCTGGCCTACATCACGTCGAGCGAGGTCGGCGGCCTGTACGAGCGTCGCGGCCAGCGCAAGCCGGTCGGCGGCGCGACGGGCCTGTGGTACTTCCCGGGAAGCATCATCCTGGTCGGCCCCATCGTGTGGTTCGTCAAGACCAACGGCGCCCTGAACGCCTACTGGCGCTCGCTCGGCGCAGCGTGACGGACGGGTCCGGCGCCTGTACGTGGGGCGCCGGACCTGCCAGCCCGAGCAGGCCCCGGCCTCGTCGCACCACTCAGCGCGCAGGGACGATGTACGGGGCGAACACCACGTAGACGCACGCCACGGCCCAGATGACGCTGATCATCGTGCCGATGATGAAGCGCTCGGCGGCGCCGGAGCTGCCCTGGATCTTGAGCTCCGGGTAGCGACCGAGCCCCTTGACCGCGAGGACGATGGCAACTCCCTCGGGCCAGCGTGCGGCGAGTGCCCCGAACACCGCGAGCCGCTCGAGCGCCCCGACCCACGCGCCTCCGCGCAGGACCGCGGCAGCAGCGGTCACCGTACGGCCGTAGGTGTCCTCGGTGCGGGACGAGTCGATCGTCTCGAACGCCGCGCTCGTGACGATGCCGCCGCCGGCGACGGCGAGCACGAGCGCGAAGAGGACGAGGACGTCGTGCTGCATCCCGGTCACCGGATCCTCGAAGATCGTCGCGACGACGCAGAACGCGAGAGCGACTGCGAGGATCGCGCCGACGATGCGCTGAGCGATGTCGCTGCGCGCGAACGCGGATCCGACGAGGGCGAGGCACGCGGCCGCGATCACCAGGACGTACGTCGTCATCTCCACGCCTTCAGCTCGGGATGGCCTTCTGCTCGGGATCGCAGGCGGCCAGCAGGTGCGCCGCGAGCGTACGACCTCGACGCTCCTCCGTCCATCCTGCGACGGCGAGCCGGCCGCTGATCGCCTGCGCGGTGATCTTGAGGTCGGCAGCCGCCGCGCGCTGGGTGCCGCCGCTCGCCATCGCGTCGACGGCCTCCCAGCCGGCGTCCGTCCGGCGGGCCAGCAGGCTCGACAAGAGCCACAGCGCAGCCTCCGCGTCGTCGGCCGACTGCCGCTCGTCGGCTCGGACGCAGACGGGCTGGGGCTCGGCCTTCGCGCGCTCGACGGCTTCTCGGGCGTGGACGTACGCGGCGCCGCGCCCGGCACGGGTCGTCTCGGGCAGCGGCCCGTCGACGACACCGGCTCCGATCCCGATCCACCAGCGGCCGTCGCGCAGCGCGTACGCCGTGAGCTCGGTGACCTGCTCGGGATCGTCGAGCAGGCCCTGCACCTCGTCGCCGGCCGTGCGCTCGAACGCGCGGACGGGCTCGACGAGCGCGGCGAAGGCGGTGAGCAGCTCCGGCACGGCGTCCGGCTCGCTGCGGCTGCGTCGCTGGTCGAGCGTCATCACGTACATGACGTCGCCCCCGATCAAGGCCTCAGGGCTGATTCCCTGTAATCAAGGCTGCATCACTGAGTACGAGAAGTCAAGCATTGAGCCTTGATGTACGTCAGCCCACCATGGCAGCCCGGACGCACATGACGTCCGGGAGGTGCGTCGCCACCTCGTCCCACGTCTCCCCCTCGTCCGCGCTCGCGAAGACGCTGCCGTCGCGGCCGCCGAGGTAGAGCCCTGCGGGCTGCCCGTACGCCGTGGCGTCGTCGGCGCGGAACGCGTCCCGCATGACGGCGGCGTAGTACGGGTCGGGCAGACCCTTGCCGAGGTCGCGCCAGGTCCGTCCGGCGTCGTCGGAGCGCCAGACCCGCGGCTGGGCACCCGGGGGCATCCGGTCGGAGTCCGCGACCAGCGGGAACACGTACACCGTGTCCGGGTTCGCGGGGTGCACGACGATCGGGAAGCCGAAGTCGCTCGGCAGCCCGTCGGCGATCGACGTCCAGCTGTCTCCGCCGTCGTCGGACCGGTAGACGCCGTGGTGGTTCTGGGCGTACATCTGCTCGGGCCGGTCCGGGTGTGCCGCGACCTTGTGGACGCACTGGCCGTACTCGGGCCACGGATCGGGGAAGAAGTACGCCTTGATGCCGACGTTGTGCGGCGCCCAGCTGGCACCGCCGTCCTCGGTGCGATAGACGCCACCGGTCGACATCGCGACGGTCACGCGCTCGAGGTCCGTGGGGTGCGGCACGATCGTGTGGATCGCCTGACCGCCGTAGCCCGCGTCCCAGTTCGGGCGGTGGGGGTGGTCCCACAGCGGGCGGACGAGCTCGAAGGTCTCGCCGCGGTCGGTGGAGCGGAACAGCGCCGACGGCTGCGTCCCTGCCCACACCTCGTCGGGACGTGACCCCGGGGTCAGCTGCCACACCTGCTCGACCGCGGCGCCGGCGTCCTCCGGGAAGCGGATGCCACCGCCCTGCTTCTCCGACCACGTCTCGCCGAGGTCGTCGGACCAGCTCACCTGCGGACCCCAGTGCTCGCTCATGGTGCCGACGAGAAGCCGGGGCGAGGACCCACGCGTGTCGATGCAGGCCGAGTAGACGGCCGTCATCGGAAAGATCGGACCGGTGAGCTTCCACGACGTGCGGTCGGTCGAGCGGCCGATCCACAGGCCCTTGCGCGTCCCGATGAGCAGCATCGCGTCCATGGCGTTCCCCGATCCGATAATCCCTGAAGCGGAATCTTCCTAACTGGAATACTGGCTACGCTAGGGACATGACGGCGGACCTGTCAACGACCTCGTACGCGCTTCTCGGCCTCCTCGCGCTCGACCCGGCCGACGCCCCGGAAGGCCTCACCGGCTACGAGCTGAAGCAGCGCTGCGACCTCACCATGCGCTACTACTGGGTCTCCCCCGCGACCAGCCAGGTCTACACGGAGCTCGCCCGACTCGCCCGCCTCGGCCTCGTCGACACCACGGACGCACCCAACGGCCGACGCAACACCCGGCGCTACGCCCTCAGCGACTCCGGGCGTACGGCGCTGCTGGCCTGGCTCGAGACGTCCGAGCCGGCGTTCCCCGTGCTGAAGCACCCGGTCGCGCTGCGACTGATGTTCGCCCACATGGTCGGCCCCGAGCACGTCCAGCGGTGGCTCGACACCTACATCGCGCAGCTCGAGCAACGCACCGCCGACCTCCGCGCCGTACGCGAGATGCTCGGCGACGACCCCCGCCTGCGCTCGCCCGCGACCGTCGCCGACTGGGGCCTCGCCTACTTCGCGAACGAGTCCGCGGTCGCGGCCGACGTCCGCGAGCGTGGAGCCGCGGACGAGGGGTGATCCGGCGTCGCGTACGGTCGAAGCGGCCGTCGTCCACCGAAGGGAACCCCGTGGCCCGAATCGCCCTCGCCAGCTCCGCCTCGTACGTGGACGACTCCGAGCTCGACCTCCTGCGCCGCGCAGTGGGCAACCTCGGGCACGACGTCACCGTCGAGGTGTGGGACGACGACGCCGTGGACTGGCACGACTTCGCGCTCACGGTCATCCGCACGACCTGGGACTACACCGACCACCACGACGAGTTCCTCGCGTGGACCCGCCGCGTCCCGCGCCTGCGCAACCGGTCGGACGTCATCGCCTGGAACACCCACAAGACCTACCTCCGTGATCTCGCCCGCCTCGGCTGCCCGGTCATCCCGACCGCCTGGGACGTCACCGACCAGGACACGCTCGCGAAGCACGCCGAGGCCTGGGGCGTAGATGCCGACGCGACCGAGTGGGTCGTGAAGCCGGCGGTCTCCGCGGGATCGCGCGACACCGCGCGGTGGACCGACACCGACGACGCGCTCACGCACAGCCGGGCGCTGGTCGAGAGCGGGCGGACAGCGATGCTGCAGCCGTACGTCGACTCGGTCGACGCCCACGGCGAGACGGCGGTGCTGTTCGTGGGTGGCGAGCTGTCCCACGCTGTCGTCAAGGGAGCGATGCTCGCGCCGGGCGAGGGCATCCGGGACGACCGCGACTCCCGCGAGAAGATCACCCCGACGACCGCCTCCGACGCTCAGGTCGACGTCGCCCGCCGGGCGCTGCGGGCTGCAGGCGAGGCGCTGGGCGGTGGGCTGGATCTCCTCTATGCCAGGGTCGACCTCGTCGCAGGCCCCGACGGTGCACCGCAGGTCATCGAGCTCGAGCTCACCGAGCCGTCGCTGTTCCTCCCGTACGTCGACGGTGCGGCCGAGCGGTTCGCCTCCGCCGTCACCTCTGCCGTGAACTCCCTCGGGCGGGTCTAGGCTCGCACCATGGGGGTGCGCGAACGGCTCGGAGAGGTGCTGTTCGCGCGCGTGGCCGGTGACGACGGTGCTGGACGCCGCGAACGCATCCACGGCGCTGACGGCCGGCGCAGGTTCGGGCCCGACGACCCGATCCAGCGGGTGCACGGCGACGCGTCGATGTTCGTCGGCGGGATCCGCGCGCTGCTCCTGCAGTCGTTGCACCCGCTCGCGATGGCGGCGGTCGACCAGCACTCCGGCTACCGCGGTGATCCGTGGGGACGCCTCCAGCGCACCAGCGGATTCATCGCCGAGACGACCTTCGGGACGGTCGAGACTGCCGAACGGGCCGTCCGGATCGTCCGCGCGATCCACGGGCGCGTCCACGGCACGGCGCCGGACGGGCGCCCGTACGCCGCCGACGACCCGCACCTGCTCACCTGGGTCCACGTCGCCGAGGTCGACAGCTTCCTCCGGGCGCACGACCGGTACGGCGTGCGACCGCTGAGCACGCACGAGCGCGACATCTACGTGGCGCAGGCCGCCGAGGTGGCCGTGGCACTGGGTGCGGAGGACCCGCCGACGGACACCGCCGGTCTCGCCGCCCGGCTCGCGGCGTACCAGCCCGAGCTCGCCTCGACCGAGGCGGCTCGGAGGACTGCCCGGTTCCTGCTTCTCACGCCGCCCGTCGACTGGCCGCTCCGTCCCGGGTACGCGGCGCTGGCGGGCGCCGCGGTCGGGCTGCTCCCCCGCTGGGCGCGAACGCCACTACGGCTGCCCTGGCTCCCGGTCGCCGAGACCGTGGCCCTGCGGCCGGCGGGAGCGGTGGCGACCCGGACGATCCGGTGGGCGATGCGACCGTCAGCGTGACACGCGGTTGGCGAGGTCCTCACCGGCGACGAAGCGGCGCAGCTGGTCGCGCACGAGAGCGACGACGCGCGGACGCATCGCCGAGGTGCCGCCTGCGACGTGCGGGGTGATCAGCGTGTTCGGAGCACTGAACAGCGGGTGACCGTCGGGCAAGGGCTCGGGATCGGTGACGTCCAGCGCTGCACGGAGCCGGCCGGACTGCAGCTCGACCAGCAGCGCGGCGGTGTCGACGACCGGCCCGCGGGCGAGGTTCACGAGAAGCGCGTGATCCTTCATCGCGGCGAGGAAGTCCGTGCCGACCAGGTGCCGCGTCGCGTCGGTGAGCGGCGTGAGGACGACGACCACGTCGACCTCCGGCAGCAGGTCGGGCAGCTCAGCGACGCCGTGCACACCGTCGCGCGGACGGCTCGCGACCCGGACGATCTCGGTCTCGAACCCGGCGAGCCGCCGCTCGAGCGCCTCGCCGATGCTGCCGTATCCGAGGATCATGACCCTCCGGTCCGCCAACGCGGGCCACCACTGCCACGCCGCCCACCGCCCCTCGTCCTGCGCTCGGACGAAGGACGGGATGCCGCGCAGCGACGCGATGATGAGCCCGACACCCAGCTCGGCGGTCGCGGCGTCGTGAACCCCGCGCGCGTTGCAGAGCACGACCCCGTCGGGCACCTGCGCGACGATGCCGTCGGTGCCGGCGGACTGCGCCTGGATCACCCGCAGCCTCGGCATCCGTGCCGCGAGCTCGCCGAGCGGGAACGCCAGCGAGTACGGCAGCACCCAGAGCTCGACCTGCTCCAGCACCTCGTCCGGTGGCAGGTCCTCAGCAGATCCGGAGAACCGCACCACGGTGAGCCCGTCGGGCGGGGTGAGCTCGTCGGCGGCGAAGGGAGCGAGGACCACGGTCATGACGGGAAGCCTAGGGCCCGCATCGCACGCCGAGATGAGGGGCCGTCGTTGACACCTTCACTGTGCCAGCGACAATGTCACAGTGAAGTCCTCCACCTCCTCACGTCCCGTCGTGCGCTACTTCGACGTGATCAGCAGCGACGGCACGCGGATCCGCGCCTGGACCAACGACGCAGACGGCCCGCCGGTGCTCCTCTGCAACGGCCTCGGCACCAGCCCGTACGCGTGGCCCGCCCTGCTGCGTCCCGACTGCGGCGCGCGGGTCGTCTCGTGGTTCCACCGCGGCATCGGCGGGTCTGCGCGTCCGGGCGATCCGCGGCGTGTCGACGTCGACGCACACCTCGAGGACGCGCACGCGGTCATGCAGGCGGCCGGGCTGGACCGCGCGACGCTCGTCGGGTGGTCCCTCGGAGTCAATCTCGCGTTCGAGCTCGCCGTACGCTCACCCGAGAAGGTCGACGCCGTGCTCGCCGTCGCGGGCGTCCCTGGAGACACGTTCGCGACGATGCTCGGACCGGCCCGCGTTCCGGGGCCGATCGCGCGTACGGCGACGGTGTCCGCCGCACGCTCGGTGGGGATCGCCGGCCCCGTCCTCACCCCGGTGGTCCAGCGCCTTCGCCACCTGCCGTACCTGGCCGACGTCATCCGCCACAGCGGCCTCATGCTCCCGCGCGCGGACCGCACTGCCGCGGCCGCGACGGTGCAGGCGTTCCTCGACGTCGACTGGCGCTGGTACATGCACCTCGCTGTCCACGCGTCCCGCCACGAGCGCGTGAGCCTGTCGCGAGTGACCCAACCCGTGACGTTCGTCGCCGGACGGTGGGACGTGCTCGCCGGCGCACGGCAGATGCGCAGCGCCGCCGAGAGGATCCCGGGAGCACGGTACGTCCGGCTGAACGCGTCGCACTTCGTCGCGCTGGAGCACCCGGACGAGGTCCACGCCGAGCTGCTCGCACTGCTCGACTGAGGCAGGCTACCTCGTCGCAAGGCCGCGGACGCGCGCCCCAGGTGCGACCGCTGGGCCGAACTCTATATCATCTCGCCCGTGCATGATGATCCGTCGGACCCGCCTCACGACCCATCCGGACCGGAGCGGCTCCTCCTCCGGGCTGATGCCCGCACATGCTGGAACCGGGCCCATGGCCGGATGTTCGCCATCGCGCTGGTCGCCGCACTGAGGGCACTGGATCCGTTCTCGGCGTCGGAAGGGCTGGTAAGCGTGCTCGGCGGCGTCGCCGCGGTGTGGGCGTTCACGCTCGCCCTCGCCGCCCTGACGATCCGGACAACGCGGATCGAGGTGGTCGACGGCCGGCTCCAGTACACGCGGTTCACCGGGTGGCGGGTCGTCGCCGAGGTCGCGCAGACACGCGGTCTCGTCGGCTCGTTCGGGAGGCGCGGGCCGCCGGTGCTCATCATCGTCGACGCTGACAACCGCCGCGTGCTCCGTGTCGACACCGACGTGTGGCGCGACGATCAGCTGATGGCGATCGCACAACAGTGCGGGTATGACGTCGACCCGTCAGTGCGATCCCGTCAGCAGTGGAAGTCGCGCCTACCAGGCAGCGTGAACGTGCTCGGGCGCCGTACTCCTGCCGTACGGGCCGCGAGCGTGACCATGACGAGCGCGCTGACCGCGGTCGTCGCGGTGCTGGCCGTCGTCGGCGGGATCGCGATCGGCATCTCGATCGTCTAAACCTCGCGGGATCACTTCCAGCGTCCCCGGGTCACTGTGAATGACCCGGGAACGCCAATCAGTGACCCAGCGGCACCGGACCGTGACCCGGGGAAGGGCTCAGGAGAGCTTCTCGATGATCAGCTCTCGGACGCGGCCTGCATCGGCCTGCCCCCGCATGTCCTTCATCACCGCGCCGATCAGAGCACCGGCGGCGGCCACCTTGCCGTCGCGGATCTTGTCGGCGACGTCCGGGTTGGCCTCGATGGCCCGGTCGACGGCCGCAGCGAGCGCACCGTCGTCGGAGACCACCTCGAGCCCGCGCGCGGCCACGATCTCCTCCGGCGTGCCCTCACCCGCAACGAGGCCGTCGAAGACCTGGCGGGCGAGCTTGTCGTTGATCCGCTTCGCGTCGACCAGCGCCTGCACCTCGGCGACCTGCGTCGGCGTGACGCCGAGCTCGTCGATCGGCGTCGCGGTGTCGTTCGCGCGACGGGCGAGATCGCCGAGCCACCACTTGCGCGCGGCGGTCGGCGTCGCGCCGGCGGAGATCGTGGCCTCGATCAGGTCGATCGCGCCCGCACCGACGACGTCGCGCATCTCCAGGTCGGAGTAGCCCCACTCCGCCTGCAGGCGCGCGCGGCGCTCGGCCGGCGGCTCGGGAAGGGTGGCACGCAGCTCCTCGACCCACGCGTCCGAAGGCGCGACCGGAACGAGGTCAGGCTCGGGGAAGTAGCGGTAGTCCTCGGCGTCCGACTTCTCGCGACCCGACGTCGTGACGCCGGTGTCCTCGTGCCAGTGACGCGTCTCCTGGACGACCTTCTGGCCTGCGTCCAGGATGCCGGCGTGACGCTCGACCTCGTAGCGCACCGCCCGCTCGACCGAACGCAGCGAGTTGACGTTCTTGGTCTCCGACCGGGTGCCGAGGACGTCGCTGCCGGACGGGGCGAGGGACAGGTTGACGTCGCAGCGCATCGAGCCCTGCTCCATGCGGGCGTCGGAGACGTCGAGCGCCTTGACGAGCTCGCGCAACGACGCGACGTACGCGCGGGCCACCAACGGGGCGTACTTGCCGGCGCCGAGGATCGGCTTGGTGACGACCTCGATCAGCGGGATGCCCGCACGGTTGTAGTCGACCAGCGAGTGGTCGGCCCCGTGGATGCGTCCGGTCGAGCCGCCGACGTGCAGCGACTTGCCGGTGTCCTCCTCCATGTGGGCGCGCTCGATGTCGATCCGGAAGACCCGCGGGCCCTCGTCGGTCTCGACGGTCACCTCGGTCCAGCCGTCGTACGCGATCGGCTCGTCGTACTGCGACGTCTGGAAGTTCTTCGGCATGTCCGGGTAGAAGTAGTTCTTCCGGGCGAACCGCGACCACGGCGCGATCGAGCAGTTGAGTGCCAGGCCGATGCGGATCGCCGACTCGACGGCCTTGCCGTTGACGACCGGCAGCGCGCCCGGCAGGCCGAGGCACGTGGGGCACACCTGCGTGTTGGGCTCGGCGCCGAAGACCGTGGAGCAGCCGCAGAACATCTTGGACGCCGTGTTGAGCTCGACGTGGACCTCGAGGCCCATCGCCGGGTCGTACGTCTCGAGCGCCGCGTCGAACGGGACCAGCTCGGTGCGCGTGGCGGTCACTTGGTTGCCTCCTTCGTGGCAAGCTCGGGCGCCTTCGACAGCAGGGGCGCGCCCCACTGCTCGAGCAGCAGGCGCTCCAGCGCGGCGCCCACGTTGTAGAGGCGGTCGTCGGCCATCGCGGGAGCCAGCACCTGGAGCCCGACAGGGAGCCCGTCCTCCTCGGCCACGCCGACCGGGAGCGACAGGCCGGGGATACCGGCGAGGTTCGCGGGGATGGTCGCGACGTCCTGGAGGTACATCGACATCGGGTCGTCGAGCTTGCTGCCCAGCCGGAACGCCGTGGTCGGCGACGTCGGGGAGATCAGCACGTCGACCTGCTCGAACGCCCGGGCGAAGTCCTGGGCGATGAGCGTCCGGACCTTCTGCGCGGACCCGTAGTAGGCGTCGTAGTAGCCGCTCGACAGGGCGTACGTGCCGATGATGATGCGGCGCTTGACCTCGTCGCCGAAGCCCGCCTCACGCGTTGCTGCCATCACCTGCTCGGCGCTCGGGTCGGCGACGCCGTGCGGTCCGACCCGCAGGCCGTAGCGCATCGCGTCGAACTTCGCGAGATTGCTGCTCGCCTCGGCCGGCAGGATCAGGTAGTACGTCGACAGGGCGTACTCGAAGCTGGGGCACGAGACCTCGACGATCTCGGCGCCGGCCTTGGTGAGCAGCGTGACGGCCTCGTCGAAGCGTGCGCGCACACCTGCCTGGTAGCCCTCACCGCCGAGCTCGCGCACGATGCCGATGCGCAGCCCGGACACGTCGGCCCGGCGGGCGGCCTCGACGACGGGCGGCACCGGCGCGTCGATGCTGGTCGAGTCGAGCGGGTCGTGGCCGCCGATCAGCTCGTGCAGCAGCGCTGCGTCGAGCACGGAGCGGGTGACGGGACCGGCCTGGTCCAGCGACGAGGCCAGAGCGATCAGGCCGTAGCGGGACACCCCGCCGTACGTCGGCTTCACGCCGACCGTGCCGGTGACGGCCGCAGGCTGGCGGATCGAGCCGCCGGTGTCGGTGCCGATCGCGAGCGGAGCCTCGTACGCTCCGACCGCTGCGGCCGAGCCACCCCCCGAACCGCCGGGGATGCGGTCGAGGTCCCACGGGTTGTGGGTCGGGCCGTAGGCGGAGTGCTCCGTCGACGACCCCATCGCGAACTCGTCCATGTTGGTCTTGCCGAGGATCGGGAGGCCCGCGGCGCGGAGGCGGCGGGTCAGGAACGCGTCGTACGGCGGCACCCAGCCCTCGAGGATCCGCGACCCCGCCGTGGTGACGATGCCCTCGGTCGCGACGACGTCCTTCACGGCGATCGGCACACCGGCGAGCGGGTGGAGGGTCTCCCCCGCGGCGCGGCGTGCGTCGACGTCGCGTGCGGTCTCGAGTGCCCCCTCCCCGTCGAGCGCGAGGAAGGCGTTGACGTCGCCGTCGACGGCGGCGATCCGGTCGAGGTGGTCCTGCGTGACCTCGGCGGACGAGACCTCGCCCGCGGCCAGCTTCTCAGCGATCTCGGCGGCGCTCAGGCGGATCGTGCTCATGCGTCCTCCCCGAGGATCCGCGGCACCGCGAAGCGCTGCTGCTCGACTGCCGGCGCACCGGCGAGCGCCTGCTCCGGGGTGAGCCCGGGCGTGACGACGTCCTCGCGGAACACGTTGGAGAGCGGCACGGCGTGGGAGGTCGGCGGCACGTCGGCGGACGCGATTGCGGCGACCTGGGCGACCGACTCGAGGATGACCGTGAGCTCAGGCGTCAACCGGTCGAGCTCGGCGTCGGAGAGGTCGATGCGTGCGAGGTTCGCGAGGTGGGCGACGTCGGCACGCGAGATCCCGTCGGACAACGGAAAGTCCCTTCGAGCGTGGGTGGGGTTACCGATCCATCCTAGGCCGTCGGTCCCGGGTGCTGTGCGTCCGCGGTCACCGCACCTGGGTGACCATCGCCGCGATGTGCGCGTCGGCACCACCCTCGTACACCGTCATCTCGACCTGGAGCCCGGCGAAGTCCCCGAACTGCCGGTCGGTGGACGCACCGACGAACGTCGCTCCGGCGTCGTCGGTCAGCCCGAGCTTCACCAGCTCGGCACCGAGCCGCTGGCGCACCGACGCCTCGTCGAGCGGGGCGTCGTACGACGCGCCGGTGACGGCCACGTTCCAGGCCGCCGACTCCGCGTGGTCGATCCCGATCACCCGCACCGTGACGCGGCCGTCCGTGAGCTCGCAGGAGAGCGAGGTCGCGTCGGTCGGCGTGCAGGTGTAGCCGGCGGCGGCGAGCTTGGGCTTCATCGTCGCGATGTCGGCGGGCGACGGCGGCGCGGGCGGTTGCCCGCTCGCGTCGGTGCGCTGGATCTGGAAGCCGTCGCCGTAGGACGTGAACGATGCGTCGACGTCGAGCTCGTCCGGGCCGAGTCCCTCCTCCGCCGCGACGGCGTCGGCGAGCTCGCGACCTGCTCCGTCGAACAGCGTCTCGCCGACGGCCTCGGCCGCGACGGCGGTCACGGGCGCGGGATCGTCCACGAGGTAGGCGGCGAAGGTGACGTGCGTGACAGCGCCGTCGGCGAGGTCGATGCGCAGGGACGCACGCTGTGCGCTCTCACCCGCGACGAAATAGTGGCACCGCGCAAGGACGCCCTCCACGGTGTTGTAGCAGGTCCAGTTCTCCTGCTCCCCGAGCGACTTCGTCAGGAGGGCGACTCCGTCGGCGGTGAGCCCCGCGTCGGCGCCGTCGGAGTCGGGGGTGTCGGAGTCGGGGGTGTCGGCCGCCTCCGAGGAGTCCGCTGCGTCGGGTTCGTCGCTCCCACCATCGTCACCGGTCATCCGCAGCCCGACGACGACCATCGCGACCACCAGTGCGAGGACGACGACGACACCGCCGATCACCAGCGCGAGGGTACGGCCGCGGTTCCCGCCGCCGGGGCCGGTCGGGCCGGTCGGGCCGGTCGGGCCGTACGCGGGGTTCGACTGCGGGCCGTTCTGCTGCGGTGCCCATCCCGGCGGAGGCGGTCCCTGCTGCGGCGGAGGCGCCCAACCCGGAGGAGGCCCCTGCTGCGTCGGAGGCGCCCAACCCGGCGGCGGTCCCTGCTGCGGCGGGGGTGCCCAACCCGGAGGAGGCCCCTGCGGCGGCCCGCCGTACGGCCCTTGTCCGGGCGGCGGCCCGTACGGTCCCTGTCCGGGCGGAGGTCCCTGCGGCGGGACGGGCGGCTGCGGGCCGTGCGGGTGCGACATCAGGTCCTCCGGGGAAGCGTGGCGCTTCATTATGGAGGACGGTGGTTCACGCCCCGGCGGACCCCTCAGCGGAGCGGGATCGCCGTCACCGAGGCGACCGGGAGCACCTCGGCGGTGCCCGGGTCGAGACCGACCTCGAGGCGTACGCCAGCGAGGTCGCCGACCTCGCCGTCCTCGGCGCTCTCGACGAACGAGAACCCCTCGTCGTCCACCAACCCGAGGACGAGGAGGATGCCGCTGAGCTCGGTCGTGAGCTCGCTGGGGTCGTTCCCGAACCCGTCGCGCTCGCGGGCCTGTACGGTCCAGCGCGCAGAGGCACCTTCACCGTCGGTGACGACGCGGAACTCGACATAGCCGTCGCTCTTGCGGCAGTCCGCCCCGTCGGGGTCGCACGCGAACTCGCGCTCCCGCAGGGTCTCGGTGACCTTCGCCGCCGAGGGCGGCGCAGGTGCGTCGTGGTGCAGGCCCTCGTACGCCGGGTCTCGCAGCTCGAAGCCATCCTCGGTCGGCTCGATGTGCACGGGCACCCCGAGCTCCGCCACGCCGAGCGAGCGCCCAGCGACGACTGCCGCCGCGACCGTGTCGCCCTGGTTGTCGAGCAGCGCGTTCCCGACCTGGCGGGCGGCGGCCTCACGGACATCGGCCGGCGCCTCGCCAGCGTCGAGCGTCACCCGCGCCACGCGCTCTCCACCGTCGGCCATGTCGATGCGGAGCGTCGCCCGCTCCGGCACATCACCGGGGACGAGCCAGTGGCAGCGGACGACCTCCGTGGCCACCGGCTCGTAGCACCACCACGGATCCTCCTGGAGGGAGTTCCACAGGGTGGTGACGCTGTCGTACGACATCGGCGCATCCACGTTCACGCCGTCGCCTGCCGGATCGCGCACCCAGCTGGCTGCTGCGCCGACGAGCACGGAGCCGACCACGGCCGCCGTCAGGGCGACGACCGTCGCGACTGCGACGGCCAGGGTGATGACCAGCCTCGATCGGCGAGGTGTGAGGTCGGTGTCAGGCATGGGCGTACTCCGGATCAGGGGGCTTCATGGTGGACCACGGCGGTCCGCTGCATGTCACCGGGCTCGTGTCAACCCGGTGACAACTCGTGCAACCCGGCAGTAACCTCGCGTTCGCACTCGTTCTTGGGAGGGAACCCCGATGCGCAGACCAGTCGTCGCCGCCCTCGCGGCCGCCGCACTCGTGACCACCGGACTCGGCGGCGCCTCCGCCGCGAGCGCCGGCACCCAGGTCGTCCTGCCGATCACAGGCACGACGTCGCTCGCCAACCCCCTCGCCGGGGGCGCCGTCCTCACCATGCCCGCCGGCGCGAAGCTCGTCGGCGACCTCGATCTCCTGCGCGACCCCTTGATCGAGGGCGACATGCTCATCCCGCCGATCACGGCGAAGGTCCGCGCCCTCAACATCCCCGTGCTCGGCGACACCACGTCGACCGTGGTCCTCGAGCCCGTCGGCAAGACCAAGGCACGGACGATCGAGGGCGGCATCGTCACGGCGGAGACCAGCTTCCGGATCGCCCTGCCCGAGGTGCGCAGCGACCTGCCGCTTGCCGACAAGCTCAACCTCGGCGGCCCGGACTGCAAGACCGACGTCATCACGACGACGCTGACCAGCACCAAGCCTTTCAGTCTGACCGAGGCCCTTCCGATGAAGGCCACCTTCACGATCCCCAAGATCAGCGGGTGCCCGACGTTCCTCTGGATCCCGCTCAGCAGCTGGGCGCTCAACACGCTCATGGGTGGTGAGGGCAACACGCTCGACCTCATGGTCGGACCGATCTCGGGAGCCGCCAGCCCAGCACCGGCGCCTGCGCCTGCTCCGGCCCCGGCCCCGGCCGTCAAGGCGACCCTGAAGGCGTCGGCGATCAACGCCTCCGCGAAGAAGGTCGTCTGGGGCAAGGCAGGCAAGGTCAAGGTGCGCGTACGCCCGTCGGCCGGCGCCACCGGCACGGTGCGGGTCTACAAGGGGAAGCGGCTCCTCGGCACCAAGGTGCTCCGCGACGGCCGCGCGACCCTGACGGTGCGCAAGAAGGCGCTGAAGGCGGGCAAGCACAAGCTCCGCGTCGTGTACTCCGGGAGCAAGACGCTCAAGGCATCGAAGCGCACGGTCGTCGTGAAGGTCGTCAAGCGCTGATCCGTCCGCCTGGTCGAGCAGGGGCGCCGCAGGCCGTGACGCCGCTGCTCGACCAGGCCTACTCGTCGGCGCCCGGCTCGTCAGCGCCGGCGGGTGGTCCGTCGCGCAGGAGCTCGGCAAACCCGTCCTCGTCCAGGACGGGCACGCCGAGCTCCTCTGCCTTGGCGGCCTTCGAGCCGGCTGCCTCGCCGACCACGACATAGCTCGTCTTCTTGGAGACCGACCCCGAGGCCTTGCCGCCTCGGGCGAGGATCGCCTCTCGGGCCTCGTCGCGGGTGAAGCCCTGCAACGACCCCGTGACGACGAGGGTGAGGCCCTCGAGCGTCCGCTCGATCGACTCGTCGCGCTCGTCAGCCATCCGGACCCCGGATGCGGCCCACTGCTCGACGATGTCACGGTGCCAGTCGACCGCGAACCACTCGACCACCGACGCCGCGATCGTGGGGCCGACGCCCTCCACCGCGGCCAGCGACTCGAGGTCGGCAGCACGGATCGCCTCGACGCTCCCGAGCTCGGAGGCCAGCGCACGCGCGGCCGTCGGTCCGACGTGCCGGATCGACAGCGCGACGAGCACGCGCCACAGCGGCTGCTCCTTGGCCTTGCCGAGGTTGTCGAGGAAGCGACGGCCGTTCGCGGAGATCACGCGATCTCCGGCACCGGCCTCCTTCTCGGCCTTCTTGGCGGCGCGGGTGAACAGCGGGACCTGGAGCAGGTCGTCGTCGCCGAGCGCGAACAGGCCCCCCTCGTCGGCGAGGACCTCCGCGTCGAGCAGCGCGCTGGCGGCTTCGTAGCCGAGGACCTCGATGTCGAGCGCACCTCGGCTCCCGACGTGGAAGAGGCGCTCGCGCAGCTGTGCCGGGCACGAGCGCGTGTTGGGGCAGCGGAGGTCGGCGTCGCCCTCCTTGGACGGCGCGAGCGTGGTGCCGCACGACGGGCACTGCGTCGGCATGACCCACGCCTCGGCGTCGTCGGGGCGCAGCGCGAGCACCGGCCCGACGATCTCCGGGATGACGTCTCCCGCCTTGCGGAGGACCACGGTGTCACCGGGGCGGACGTTCTTGCGGGCGACCTCCGACGCGTTGTGCAGGGTGGCCATCTCCACGGTGGAGCCGGAGACGAGGACCGGCTGCATGACGCCGTACGGGGTGACCCGGCCCGTGCGGCCCACGTTGACCCGGATGTCGAGGAGGACCGTGTTGACCTCCTCGGGCGGGTACTTGAAGGCGATCGCCCAGCGCGGCGCGCGCGAGGTCGACCCGAGCGCCCGCTGGAGCGAGATCTGGTCGACCTTGACGACGATGCCGTCGATGTCGTGCTCGACGTCGTGACGGTGCTCGCCGTAGTAGGTGATGAACTCCTCGACCTTGCCCATCGTGGGCAGCACCCGGACACGGTCGCTGGTCGGCAGACCCCAGGCCTTGAGGGCTTCGTAGGCTTCGGACTGCCGCTCCGGGACGTAGCCCTCGCGGTCACCGATGCCGTGGCAGACCATCCGCAGCGGGCGGCTCGCCGTGACCCGCGGGTCCTTCTGGCGCAGCGACCCGGCCGCGGCGTTGCGCGGGTTGGAGAGCGGGGTGTTGCCGGCCTCGCTCCAGGCGGCGTTGAACTCCTCGAACGCCTTCGTCGGGAAGTAGATCTCGCCCCGGACCTCGAGCAGCGCCGGCGTCGGGAACTGGTCGGACGGTGTCAGCCGGTGCGGGATGCCCTCGATGGTGCGGACGTTGGCGGTGACGTCCTCGCCGACCGTGCCGTCACCGCGCGTCGCGGCACGCACCAGGCGCCCCGCCTCGTACGTGAGGTTGATCGCCAGTCCGTCGACCTTGAGCTCGACCAGGAAGTCGGACTCGGCGCCGGCCTCCTTCTCGACGCGCGCCCCCCACGCGGCGAGCTCGTCGAACGAGAAACAGTTGTCGAGGCTCTCCATGCGGCGGCGATGACGCACGGCCGAGAACGCCTCGGAGACGGTGCCGCCGACGGTCTGCGTCGGCGAGTCGGGGGTGCGCAGCTGGGGGAACGCGTCCTCGAGCTCGCGCAGCTCGACCATGTGGCGGTCGTACTCGGCGTCGGAGATCGTCGGGGTGTCGTCGACGAAGTAGCGGGTGCGGGCCTGCTCGATGACCTCGCTCAGCTCGGCGTGCCGTCCGCGGGCAGCGGCCTCGTCGGGTGGGCTCTCGATGGAGTCGTCTGAGCGCGGCTGCTCAGGGCTCGACTGGTCAGAGAGTGGCTCGTCATGACTGGGCACGGGCGACAATCTACCCCTGGACACGGACAGGGTGAGGACGAGAATGGGGCCGGAGGAGGCACCCATGGGCTGGTACGGCGAGCACGTGGTCCCGCGCATCGTCGACGTGGTCTGCGGCGCGCGGCAGACCGACGCCACCCGCGAGCGCGCGTGCGCGGGGCTGTCGGGCGACGTCGTCGAGATCGGGTTCGGCAGCGGCCTCAACACCCGCTTCTACCCGCCGGCGGTCCGCTCGGTCGCCGCCGTCGAACCGGCCGACCTGGCCTGGCGGATGGCGAGGCCCCGGATGGAGGCGTCGACGGTCCCGATCCGGCGTGTCGGCCTCGTCGGTGAGTCGTTGCCGCTGGAGGACGACTCGGTGGACGCCGCGCTGAGCACCTGGACGATGTGCACGATTCCCGACCTCGACGCCGCGCTCGCCGAGCTCCGGCGGGTGCTGCGTCCGGGCGGCACGCTCCACTTCGCCGAGCACGGTCTCGCCCCGGACGAGTCCGTACGCCGCTGGCAACGCCGGCTGGAACCGGTCCAGAAGCGGGTCGCCGGCGGATGCCACCTCACCCGCGAGATCGTCGACAGCATCGCCGGCGCAGGGTTCGAGATCGCCGAGGTCGACGTCTTCTACGAGGAGGGTGCGCCGAAGTTCTTCGCTGCCCTCTCCGTCGGCGTCGCCGTCAACGCACCTTGAGCGTCAGCGTCTTCGAGCGGTACGGGTAGACGTATCCACGCGGGCTGATCCGTACGCGGAGCTTGCGGGTGCCCTTCGTGCCGGTCGGGATCCGGATCGAGACGCGGCCGCTGAGCTTCTTCGTCAGCTGGGCCGAGCGGATCATGCGGCTGCCCCGGTACACCGAGACCGTCCCGGTGATGCGGCTGTAGCCGGGCGCCGTCGCGCGCACGCGGAGCCACACCTTCTTGCCCCGCTTGACCTTCTTCGCGCTCAGCTTGCGGGTGACCCGCAGCTTCGCCCGGTAGATCCGGGACGACCGCGAGATCGTCGCGGCGGGCCGCAGGTTGGCCGAGCCGGCGTAGGAGATCGTGAGCGTACGGCGCTTGCTGCGGTTCTGGGTCAGGCGGACGTCGGCGTAGCCACGCGACAACGCACGAGAGCCGACGACCACGCCGTTCTCCCGGACGACGACGGTGCCGGTCGGGGCCTGGCCGGGGGCGGTGGCACGGACCCGCAGGACCGGCCAGTCGCGCCATCGCGGCGGGGCGACGAAGCCGGCCGAGAGGGCGCTGGCCGCCTTCGCGACGACGAGCCTGGCGCCCGGTGCGGACGAGCTGGCGATCGCGTAGTGCCCGTCGTAGCGGGCGACGAGGCTGTGCGTCTTGCCGGCCAGGTCGCGCCGGAGCCGGACGGTCGCGGCAGCCGACTGGTCACCGACCTGCGAGACCGTGGCGCGGCCGAGCAGCGTCGCGCCGGACAGGATGCTGACGGTGCCGCGCGGGACGACGTTCGCGCCTGCGACCGTCACACGCGCGGTCACCTGGTCTCCGGAGGTGACGGACGTGGCGTCGTACGTGGCGACGGTGGAGGTCCTGGCCTTCGTGACCGCCACCGAGAACGGCGCCCCCTGGCGCCAAGCGACGGCGACGTCGCCGCTGTAGAGGACCGCGAGCCGGCGCGTGCCGGCGTACATGAGCTTCGGGAGCTTGATCGACGCCTTCCCGGCGGCGTCCAGCGCGGCCTCGCCGAGCACGTCGCCGCGGTCGGTGTCGACGACCTGGACCGTACCCGTCGGCACGCGTCCTGCGGCGGTGACGGTGATGGCAGCGTCGACGCGGTCGCCACCGACGGTGTACGCCAGCGGCGCGGCTGACACGGCGATCGAGGGCGTGATGCCGGCGTTCTTCATGAGCGAGCCGACGCGGGTGCGGATCGTCGGCATCTTGGCGTACAGGTTCCGTCCCGGGCAGGCGGTCTGACCGACGTCGCGGTGCCCGACGATCTTGGTCCGGGTGACCTTCTTGCCGGTGTTCGTGGTGAAGGTCCGGGTGCCGGTGGGGACGACGTGGTTGAGCGAGAAATTCCAGGCGATGACGCGCGAGACGGTCTCGACCACGGCGGACGACGCCGCGGCCGACTCGAAGTTGCCGAGCACCGAGATCCCGAAGGTCGTCGAGTTGTTGTTGAGGGCGTGGGCGCCGACGACGTTGCGGGTGAGACCGCCCCAGCGCCCCTCCCAGGCCTGCCCCCACTTGTCGACGACGACGTTGTAGCCGATGTCGCGCCACTTGAGCGCCTTCACGTGGTACGCGTAGATCGCCCGGATCACCGAGGGGACCTCGGCCTTCGAGTACGAGTTGGAGCCGGCCGTGTGGTGGACCACGGCGCCCTGCACCTTCCCGTAGTCCGGCGCGGCCTTGTCGCGGATGCGTTCGTCGGCGCCCCACGCGGCGCGTGACTTGATCGACGGCATCGGTGTCGCGGCGCTGGCGGCGGCGAGCGGCTCGACGTGCTTGGTCGTCGTCGTCCCGAGGTCGAGCAGGTCGACCTGCACGTCGTCGGGGACGACGCCGTCAGGCGTGGCGACCGTGACCTCGACGGCGTCGGAGCTGCCGACGATCAACGGCGCCGTACCGGCCCGCGCGTTCGCTGCCTCGCGGGTCCCGGGGTCCGGGCCGTCGTCGGTGGTGTCCTCCAGCCGGTACCAGTCGGTCCAGCCGCTGTCCTCGCGCGTGCGGACGTAGGCGACGACCTGACCGTCGACCGAGCCGCGGTCCCAGGTCACGCCGGCGACGCGGAAGTCCTCGGTCGGGATCACCGGCGTGTCGACGGCGGTCGCGACCTCCTCCTCGGGCGCGGGGGCGGGTGTCCCGTCAGGCGCGAGCGCACCCTCGACGGGAGGCTTGGTGCTCGGTTCTTCGGCCTCCACCGCGTACGACGCGAGGGCGTACGCGGTCGGGTCAGGCGTCGTACCGACCGTCACGGTCTGGTTCCAGGCGACGACGGGCGCGATCACGAGACCGACCGCGATCGTGGGCAGGACGGCAAGCGCGGTCTTTGTCCGAGATGTCTTCATCCTGCCCCCTTTGGCACTTCGCACTCCCCAGGCAGGGTACGTGACCTGTGTCGCGGCGCGACTCGGGACAGGATCAGAGGCGTGTCGCCTCCGCGCCACGGCGCAGCACAGCACGGGCGTCCGCCGGGCTCTCACCGGCCAGTCCGCAGGAGGTCGACAGCACCGCGCGGGGGAACCAGGCGTCCTCACCGAAGCCCAGGTCGCCGAAGAACCGGTCGATCGTCCGGCGCAGCGCGGTCGGGTCCTCGGCGGTGGCCCCCGGCCACAGGTCGACGCCGGCCTCCAGGACGGCGGCGTACGTGTCGTACTGGGCGCGGCGGACGAGCCCGAGGTCGAACGAGATCGCCTCGAAACCTGCTCCGGACAGCAGCGTGACGGGGACGTCCGCAGAACAGCTGTGGACCACGGGTCGAGCACCTGCGGCGCGTACGGCGGTGGTGACCTCGCGCAGCGACGCGTCCGCATCCGGGTCGTGCACACGGCGGTGTCGGCCGATCCCGCTCGCGGTCGGGATCTGCCCGTCGAGGACCGCCCGCAACCCGGGTTCGTCGACCTGCACGACGATCGAGGCGCCCGGCACCCGGCGGCGTACCTCGTCGACGTGCGCGGCAACGCCTGAGGCCAGCGACTGAGCGACCTCCCGGCGGGCGCCGTGGTCCGACAGCACCCGGTCTCCGCGGGGCCGCTCCATGGCAGCCACCAGCGTCCAGGGTCCGGTGACCTGGATCTTGAGGTCGCCCTCCAGGCCCTGGGTCTCCTCCTCGAGCACGTCGAGGTCGTGCGACAGGAGCGAGCGCGCGCGCCGCTGGTCGAGGCCGGCACGGTCGGTGAGGCGCCACCCGGCGGGCTGGAGGTCCGCGCCGAGCCCGTCGAGGAGCGCGACGGCCCTCCCGACCATGCCGGCGCCGTCACCGCGTGCGGGCAGCTCGGGCAGGAAAGGCAGGCTCAGCTCGTCGACGACGAACCGGACGACACCGCGGAAGTCGTCTCCGGGCATCGACCCGACACCGGTCGCCCTCATGCGTGCACGACAGGCGTGGAGGCCTCGACGCGGCTCGTGGCGGCGATCGTCGCCGAACCGACCACGCGGGTGCCGTCGTACAGCACCACGGCCTGGCCCGGCGCGATCCCGTGCGCGGGGTCGTGCAGGGTGACGAGGACCCGGTCGCCGTCCTCACGCCGCTCGATCCGCGCCGTCGCGCGGTGCTCGTCGCCGTGCGCCCGCAGCTGCACCGTGCAGGTGATCTCTCCGTCCGGCGGCGTCCCGCACCACAGCGGGCGGATGCCCTCCAGCGCGTCGACCGCGAGGTGCGCGTGCGGGCCGACCGTGACGGTCCCCGACACCGGCTCGATGTCGAGGACGAAACGTGGCTTGCCGTCAGCGGCGGGGCGCCCGAGCCGGAGCCCGCGGCGCTGCCCGATCGTGAACGCGAACGCACCCTCGTGCTCGCGCAGCACCTCGCCCGCCTCGTCGACGATGACGCCGGGCTTCGTGCCGAGCTTGTCGTGCAGCCAACCCGGGGTGTCCCCGTCGGCGACGAAGCAGATGTCGTGGCTGTCGGGCTTGTTCGCGACCTGGAGCCCGCGGCGCTCCGCCTCGAGGCGCACCTGGTCCTTGGTGTCGGTGCCGAGCGGGAACAGCGAGTGCGCGATCTGGTCAGCGGTGAGGACGCCGAGGACGTACGACTGGTCCTTGGCGTGGTCGGCGGCACGGTGCATGGCAACCGTCCCGTCAGCGGCGGCTTCCAGGCGGGCGTAGTGACCGGTGACGACGGCGTCGAAGCCGAGCGCGAGCGCCCGGTCGAGCACCGCGGCGAACTTGATCTTCTCGTTGCAGCGCAGGCACGGGTTGGGGGTGCGACCGGCGGTGTACTCGGCGACGAAGTCCTCGACGACCTCCGCGTGGAACTCGTCGCTCATGTCCCACACGTAGAACGGGATGCCGATCACGTCGGCGGCGCGGCGCGCGTCGTTGCTGTCCTCGATCGAGCAGCAGCCTCGGGCGCCCGTGCGGTACGACTGCGGGTTGCGCGACAGCGCCAGGTGGACACCGGTCACGTCGTGGCCGGCATCCTTGGCGCGCGCGGCGGCGACGGCGGAGTCCACTCCCCCGGACATGGCGGCGAGGACACGCATCAGCGTCGCCCCGCCTTGGCTGCAGCCCGGGCACGCTCGTGCACCGACGGGAGCGCGGCGAGGAGCCGGTCGACGTCGGCCTCGGTGCTGGTCCAGCCGAGGCTGAAGCGCAGCGACCCGCGTGCGGCGAGCTCGTCCATCCCCATCGCGATGAGCACGTGGCTCGCCTGCGGCACGCCGGCCGAGCAGGCCGAGCCCGTCGAGCACTCGATCCCCTGCGCGTCGAGCAGCATGAGCAGCGAGTCACCCTCGCACCCCGGGAACGTCACGTGCGCGACGTGCGGCAGCCGGTGGGTGGGACCAGGCTCACCGGCACCGTTGACGACCGCGTCCGGCACCGCCGTACGGACGCCTGCGACCAGTCGCTCCCGCAGCGCCTCGAGCCGCCTCGACTCCTCGTCCCGCCGGGTCACCGCGACGTCGACCGCGGCAGCGAACGCGGTGATCGCCGCGGTATTGAGGGTGCCGGAGCGCAGGTCCCGCTCCTGCCCGCCTCCGTGCAGCAGGGGCACCGCGTCGAGCTCACGGCGTACGACGAGGGCGCCGACGCCGGTCGGCCCCCCGAGCTTGTGGGACGACAGCGTCATCGCGTCCAGACCGCTGTCGGCGAAGTCGACCGGCGCGTGGCCGAGCGCCTGCACGGCATCGCTGTGGACGGGGATCCCGTGCTCGGCGGCGAGCGCCACGACCTCGGAGAGCGGCTGGACCGTGCCGACCTCGTTGTTGGCCCACATGCAGCTGATCAGCGCGACGTCGGACGGATCGCGCTCGAGCGCCGCGCGGAGCGCGTCGACGTCGAGGCGGCACGACGCATCGACCTCGATCAGGTCGGCGACCGCCCCCTCCGCCTTCTCGAGCCACGTCAGCGGGTCGAGCAGCGCGTGGTGCTCGACGGCCGAGGCGAGGATGCGGCGACGGGCAGGATCGGCGTGGTGGCGCGCCCAGTAGAGGCCCTTCACCGCCAGGTTGTCGGCCTCGGTCCCACCCGACATGAAGACGATCTCGCTGGGACGCGCCCCGACCCGCTGGGCGACGAGCTCGCGGGCCTCCTCGACGCGTCGGCGAGCCCGCCGACCGGAGGCGTGCAGGGACGACGGGTTGCCGCCCTCGAGCATCGTCGCGTTCATCGCTGCGATCGCCTCGGGGACCATCGGCGTGGTCGCCGCATGGTCGAGGTAGGTGATCGGGGCGGAGATGAGACTCATGACGCAACCAAGCGTAGTCGCCCTCCTGATGTGTGCGTGCGCGCGCCGCCTGCCAGGCTGGAGGGATGAAGCACCTGCCGACGGGTCGCGTGCGTCTGCACGACGAGCACCGGGACCTCGTCTACACCCGCGTCCTGCCCCGTGGACGCGACGATGTGTGGCAGACGCTCACCGGAGGCACACCCCTCGGCAGCATCGAGGTGACGGTGGTCAGCGAGGACGAGCCGGACCACCTGACCGTGCGCCTGGACAGCGGCACCGTGGTCGACGGCTGGCTGCGGGTCCGCGACGAGGACAGCACCGACCTCCAGCTCGTCGTCCACGGGGTCGACCTCGCCGACCTCGGTGAACGCGGGCCGCGGGGCGACTTCCTCGCCGGAGTCCTGGCCGCCCGCGTCGCCGGCGAGCACGAGCCTGCTTGGGAGGACTACTACCCTGCGGGACGGGCGTACTACGAGACGCTCGCCGCCGACGACGCACCCACCGAGGAGTGACATGAGCAAGTCCCCCACGCACGACAGCACCTTCACGATCGACGGAGTGGGCGCCGTGAACCGGCTCGGGTTCGGCGCGATGCGGATCACGGGCCCTGGGATCTGGGGCGAGCCCGCCGACCGGGAGGTCGCCCGATCGGTGCTGCGCCGGGCCGTCGAGCTGGGCGTCGACTTCATCGACACGGCCGACTCGTACGGGCCCGACGTCAGCGAGCAGATCATCGGCGAAGCGCTGGCGCCGTACGCGGACGGCGTGAAGATCGCGACGAAGGCCGGCCTGGTCCGCACCGGGCCGGACGAGTGGTGGCCACTCGGGCGCCGCGAGTACCTCCAGCAGCAGGTCGAGATGAGCCGGCGCTACCTGCGCACCGACGTGCTCGACCTCCTCCAGCTGCACCGCATCGACGGCCGGACTCCCCGCGAGGAGCAGTTCGAGACCCTCGCGCAGCTGCGCGAGGACGGCAAGGTCCGCGCGATCGGGCTGTCGCAGGTCAGCGTCGCCGACATCGAGGAGGCACAGCAGTACGTGCCCGTGGTGACGGTGCAGAACCGCTACAACCTCGTCGACCGCTCGTCGGCCGACGTGCTCGACTACTGCACCGAGCACGGCATCGGTTTCATCCCGTGGGCGCCGGTCGACGCCGGCGACCTCACCGCGCCGGACGGGCCGGTCGGCAGCGCCGCGAAGCGGTACGACGCGACGCCCGCGCAGGTCGCGCTCGCGTGGCTCCTGCAGACCTCGCCGGTGATGCTGCCGATCCCGGGCACGGGCTCGGTCGCGCACCTCGAGGAGAACATGGCCGCGGCCGACCTCACGCTCGACGCGGACACCGTCGCCGAGCTGGACGCGGCGGCCTGAGCGTGGACGTCTCGGTCCACCTCCCCCGCTTCGACGTGATCGGGGGTGCAGCAGCAGTCGCGCCGACGTACGCCGAGGTCGGTGCGCTCGCGGACGGGGGCGGGATCCGGTCGCTGTCGGTGATGGACCACTTCTTCCAGATGGAGCACTACGCCGGCGGTGCCCAGGACCCGATGCTGGAGGCGTACACGACGCTCGGCTTCCTGGCCGGACGCACCGAGCGCGTCGGGCTCCAGGTGCTGGTCACCGGCGTCCCGTACCGGCACCCCGGCCTGCTCGCGAAGATCGTCGCGTCGCTCGACGTCCTCAGCGGCGGCCGAGCCACGCTCGGTATCGGCGCCGGCTGGTACGAGCGCGAGCAGCGCGGCCTCGGGGTCCCGCTGTGGTCGGCCGGCGAACGGCTCGCGCGGCTCGAGGAGACGCTGCAGATCGTCGCCCAGATGTTCGGCGAGGACGACGGGCCGTACGCGGGGCGCTTCTACCAGCTCGAGGAGACGCTCTGCTCGCCGAAGCCGATCGGCCCGCTGCCGGTGATGGTCGGCGGCGGGGGCGAGCGCAAGACGCTGCGGCTCGTCGCGCAGTACGCCGACGCGTGCAACGTGTTCGCGCAGCCGGGCTACGGGACGGACGGCGTCGCGCACAAGCTGGCCGTCCTGCGTGAGCACTGCGAGGACGTCGGACGGCCGTACGACGAGATCCGCAAGACGATCCTGTGGAACGGTCCGGTGCCGTTCGACGGGTCGTTCACGGAGACGCTCGCGGCGTACGCCGAGCTGGGTTTCAGCGAGGTCTTCGTGATGCCCGAGCAGGACGATCTCGTGGGGTTCGTCCGCGGCGTCGTCGACCATGTCGTGGGGCCCGCCGCGACGCTGTAGGCCGGCCGGCGTCGGCATGCCGAGATGAGATGCCGTCTCACTACCTCCGGCGCTGACCCGCGTGGGACGGTGCACCGGACGACGCGGCATCGATGCGGGAGGCATGCACCGTGGAGCACAGACGGTCTGCGCGGCTGGCGCTCGTGGCGGCTGTCCTGTCGGTCAGCGTCGCCTGTGCAGGCTCGGATGACGACCCGGCCGGAGCGCGCACGCCCTCACCGACCGCCGTCACGGAGGCTGCCACCGCGGACGCGACCGACCGTACGAGCGTGGGTGCGGCCGGCATCGGTGTGGCCGACCTCAGGGCGTCGTCGCAGTTCTACCGATCGGCATTCGGCATGGTCGAGCTGAGGGCGTTCGAGATCCCGGGCTACATGGACGAGATCGTCCTCGGGTTCGACGACATGACGCGGGGCGCGGCGGTCGTGCTGATGCACTACACGGACGGCCGCGAGCGCGACTACCAGGACAACCCCGTGAAGCTCGTCTTCTACGTGCCTGATCCGACGGCGACCGCACGCGCCATCGAGGCAGCGGGCGGGTCGATCGTCCTGGAGCCGGCACCGCAGGCCGCGCTCGACGACGCCGTCGTGGGTTTGGCGAAGGACCCGGACGGCTACACGCTGGAGCTGTTGGAGGCCGGCGGCGGCACCGGCGGCTGAGCGCCCTAAGCGGTCGGGGTGTCGACACCCTTCAGCAGCTCGCGGAGCCGTGCCTTCACGGCGTCGAGGTCGGCGTCGGCGCCGAGCCGCGCGTGCTCGAGCGACACCACGCTCCGGCCCTCCCCGCGCGGGCTGAAGCCGATGACGATGATCGTGCCGTCGTCCAGCCGGAACCGTCCGCTCGGGTTCTTGGCCGCGGGGTTCAGCTCCGGCGGCGCGAGCGCAAGGGCATCGGCGACCGCGGGCACCACCCGTGCGACGGCGGCCGGAACCTCGAGGTCGAGCGTCCGCGACACGCTCGCGCTGAACGTCCCGTCGGCACGCTGCCCTGGGGACCGCAGCCCGCGCGCCTGCTCGTAGGCGACCGCCAGGTGCTGTGCCCACCAGCCGTCGACGCCCAGGTCGACCAGGCACGCGGCGATCCGCGTGTGCGACCACGTCGGGCCGTCCGTCCCCGCCGCGGCACCGAGCTCGTCCAGGCGCGCGAACCACATGTCGTACGACTCACCCGTCGCCGCGACCAGAGACTCCTCGGAGCCCCTCACCGATTTCACCGCGCGCCGCTGCGCCATGCTTCACCGTACGACGAGCCTCACCGGACGACGAGCCACGCACGACGCGTCAGAGGCCCTGCGCGGCCCGCCACGCGTCGAAGGCCTGCGCGGACGTGTACGCCGGCTCGTAGCCGAACACCGTGGTGAGCCGGGTGTTGTCGAGAACGGGCCGGTACTGGAGGAACTTCGTCTGCTCCGGCCCGTACTGCGTCAGCCCCAGCGGCTTCGCCACGGCCAGCGCCGTACGAAGGACGATCTCCGGGATCGGCAGCGTCCCGCGCCCGAGTCGCGCGGCGATCTCGTCGATCGTCAGGGCGCCGTCGCCGGCGACGTTGAAGATGCCGGTGACGTCCGAGGTCACGGCGCGAACCACGATCTCGGTGAGGTCGGTGTCCCACACGAACACGAACGGCGAGTCAGACCCCGCGATCTTCAGCAGACGCTTCTTGCGGAACAGGTCGGTGATCTGGTTGTCGACCCGGTCCCCCAGGATCGTGCCGATCCGCAGCACCGTCTGCTCGAGCCCGGGATGCTCGTGGCGGGCAACGGCGAGCATCTCCTCGACGAGTCGCTTGTGACGGCTGTACGCGAACGCGTCGTTGCCTCGTGCGGGCTGGTCCTCGGTGATCCACGCGGGGTTGTCGGCGTGGTAGCCGTACGCCGCTCCGCTGGACGACACGATCAGGCGTCGTACGCCGTGGGTGAGCGCCGCGGCGAGCACGTGGCAGGTGCCCTCGACGTCGACCTTGTACGCGACCTCGTCGGTCATGCCCGGCGGCGGGTTCACGATCGATGCGAGATGCACGATCGTGTCGATCCTGTGCTCGGCGACGGTGCGCGACACCGCGTCGGCGTCGGTGACGTCGAGCGACACGTAGACGGCATGGTCCGGGGCGGATGAGCGGACGTGCTCACCGGGATCCCGGATGTCGCCGCTGACGACCAGGGCGATCCCCGGGTCGGCGACGAGGCCCGGGACCACCGAGGAACCCAGGAAGCCCGAGCCGCCCGTCACCAGGACGCGGCGCCCGGCGGACGCCGTACCGCTGTCGTCAGGCGTACGGCCGTCGTCCGGCGTGCCGCGGCCGTCCGGCGTACGGCGGGCGTCGGCGCTCATGCCGGGACCTCGACCTTCTCGTCCCGCACGGGTCGCCGCGCCCAGAGGGTGGCGACGAACAAGCCCGCGATGATGTCCCAGATCCCCCACCAGGCAGCGACCAGCGCCATGCCGCCGAGGCCGTCGAAGAACTCGAAGACGAGCAGCAACCCGAAGCCTGCGTTGCGGATCCCGACCTCGAACGTCATCGCGCGCGTGCTTCGGTCGGACAGGCGCGCGCCGCGGGCGATCGAGTAGCCGAGCAGCAGTGCCAGCGCGTCGTGGAGGAACACCGCGATCAGGACGACGCCGATGTAGTTGACGAAGACGTCCCAGTTGCCGGTGATCCCGACGATGATGATCGCGCCGAGGGCCAGCGACGCGACCCGGCTCACGAGACCGTGCGAGCGGGCGGCGACGTTCGGCCACAGGCGCGCGACGGTGAGGCCGAGCACGAACGGGATGCCGATGACGAGGAGGACCTCGCTCAGCATCGCCCAGGGCCCGACCTCGATGTCGGTGAGGAAGTCCTGGCCGGTCGGGTGGAGGCCGCCCCAGAAGGCGAAGTTCAGCGGCATCAGGAAGATCGCCAGCACGTTGCCGACCGACGTCATCGACACGGACAGGGCGACGTCGCCGCGCGCCCGGTGGGTGAGGATGTTGGAGACGTTGCCGGGCGGGCAGCAGGCCACGAGAATCATGCCGAGAGCGATCGACCCGCGGACCCCGAGCACCAGGGTCAGACAGAAGGTGATCGCGGGCAGCAGCAGGAACTGGCCGCCGATCCCCACCGCCATCGCGACCGGCTTGCGGACGGCGGCGCGGAAGTCCTCCAACCGCGTGTCCAGGGCGACGCCGAAAAGGATGGCGCCGAGGACGATCTTGAGGAGCGTCAGCGAGCTCTCGTTGAACGAGATGGTGATGGCGTCGACGTCGGAGGCTGTGATCACGAGAGCTCCTCGATCGCGGCGCGCACCGCCGTACGGTAGGCGTCCTTGTTCACGTAGTAGCTCATGCGCTCCAGCCCGAGGTAGTGGTATCCGCCTGTCAGGTCCGGCAGCGGCCCGCGCGTCTTCGCGGTGAACGCAGCGGCGTCGGCAGGGCGTTCTGTCTTTGCCTCGAGGTACGACGCGATCAGCTCCGCCTGCTCGTAGCGGCCCTGCCAGCCGAGCCCCGATGCCTCGACCATGCCCATCACGAAGAGATCGTCACGCTGCGGGCTGAAGATGTTCAGGTACAGCTGCGGCGACCACCCGTTCCACTGCAGCAGCGCAGGGTCGATGAACGGGTAGTGCAGCGTGTAGCCGGTGGCGAGCACGATCGTGTCGTAGTCGCGGCTGGTGACGTCCCGGCTCTGCCCGTCTCCGCTACCGCTCCCACCGCCGCGGAAGAAGACCGTCGACCCGTCGACGTGATCGACGTCGGGCCGGATGCTCAGGTCGCCGTGGCCGAGGTGGTGCAGGATCAGCGAGTTCACGATCGGGTGGGACTCGTAGATCTTGTAGCCCGGCTTCGGGAAGCCGAGCTTGACCGGGTCGCCGGTGAACAGCTTGAGGACGCGGCTGTCGATCGCCTGCTTGATGCGCGGCGGCAGCGGCTTGCCCTGGTTGAGGGTGTCGGCGGGCTTGCCGAACAAGTACTTGGGGACGAAGTAGTAGCCGCGCCGCACGCTCATGTCGACGGACTCGGCGTGGTGGACCGCGTCGACGGCGATGTCGCAGCCGGAGTTGCCGGCGCCGATGATGAGGACGCGCTTGCCGGCGAAGACGGTGGCCGACTTGTAGGCGCTCGTGTGGAAGATCTCGCCGTCGAAGTCGCCCTTGAGCAGCGGGATGTTCGGCTCCGACAGGGTGCCGTTGGCGATGATCACGCCGGCGACCCGCTCCGTACGCTCGCCGTCCCCGCCGATCTCGGAGCCCGACGCCCCGCCGGTCGAGGCCTCCCCGTCCCCGCCGGTCCAGGCCTCCCCCTCCCCGCCGGTCGAGGCGCGAAGCGATCGAGACCACACCACCCATCCCCCGTCCGGGTGCGGCTCGACCCGCGTGACCTCGGTCTCGAACCGGTAGTGCTCCCGCAGCCCGAACCGGTCGGCGTACGCGTGGAAGTACTTCTTCAGCTCGCGATGGCTCGGGTAGTCGGCGACGTCGTCACCCATCGGCATCTCGGAGAACTGCGTCGTCGTCTTGGACGAGATGAGGTGCGCCGACTCGTACATCGTGCTGCGCGGACCGTCGATGTCCCACAGGCCTCCGACGTCAGCGTTCAGCTCGTACCCCGAGACGGCGATGCCGCGGCGGGTCAGGGCACGGGTCGCGGCGAGGCCGGACGGGCCGGCGCCGATGACGGCGTACGGGAGCGGGGCCGCAGCAGCGCCGGAACCCTTTGTGATCTTGGACACGTGCCCTAGTGTGCCAGACGTTCTTCTGACCGAGAGCGGTATCCCGGGAGATCCTCCGGTTCTGCCCCCAATTCGGTCACGGGGAGCAGAACCGGAGGAGCGTGCGGATCAGGCCCGCGGGCGTTCGATGACCACGGTGCCGCCGGCGCTCGCCGCCGTCTCAGCCAGCCTCAGCGTCGCGAGCGCGGGGTGATCCTCGAGGACACCGGCCACGTTGGCGAGGTGCCGCAGCACGGCCGTCTGCGCCCGCGCCTCCTCGAGGTCGGCGAGCGCCTGCGCCCGCACCTCGACCAGGGCCTCCCGCGCCCGACGGATGCCGGCCGGCGCAATCACGTCACGCACGTCGAACCGTTCGACGGCGACACCGAGCGCGCCCGCCCGCTCAACGAGGGCAGCGGGCGCACCGGCGGCGTCGTCGGCCGGAATCCCCGCCGTGAGCTCGTCGACGGTGAACCTCGCGACACGCGCCCGGACGGCCTCCTTGAGAGCGTCGTGCAGGAGGTCGGCGGGATACGCGCTCGCCTCGTGCCACTGCCTCGGATCGTCGACGCGCCAGACCATCGAACCGGTTGCCTTCACGGTCACACCGTCGCTGGTGGGCACCGACTGCGCGGCCACCGCAAGGAGTTCGGAGCGCACGCCGATGCGGACCAGCTGGTTGCCGAAGCCCCGCACGCGGTGGCGGCCCGGCTGGAGCACCTGCTCGAAGGCTCCGCGGCGGTAGTGCAGCACCCGCTCGTACGGCTTCACAGTGATCATGTCGTGTCACTCCTCTCGTGTGTTCTTGGTGTATCCGCGGTCGCGCTCTGGCGGTCGTGCCCTGGCGGTCGTGCTCTGGCGGTCGTGCTCGCTGCGGTCCGCGTACGGACCAGGGTCCGGCCGACGGGAGACACCGGTCTCGCATGGCCTGCCGCACCCTTCCCGCCGAGGCGCGCTGGTCCGTACGCGGAGTGGGGACTCGAACCCCGGCCACCGCAGCAGCCTTGCCACCTGGAACCGTTCCGAAGACGGTCCCCGCGGGGTACGACTCGGAGGTGTCGAGCAGTGACGACCGTCGACCTCCTGATCCCGCGGGACCGCCAGTATGCCGACGCCCGCATCGCCGCGCGAACGAGTTTCCACAGGCACCCGTCCCGGCCCATGACCCACACCACCGAACGACTCATCTCCTCCTGTCAGCGCCCATCGATATCATCGATCACATGTTCGATTCCACGCCCCCGACGTCGTTGGACGACCTGCGCTCGCGGGTCGGCCTGGTCATCGGCGACATGCACGCGAGGATCGCTTCGGCGTCTGCCGACGACCTCGCAGCGGGGGCTCAGGAGGTTGAGATCGTTGCAGCGTGCGAGCGCATCCGGCACATGCTCGATGCGGTGCAGCTGGAGGCGATCGCCGAGCTCGATGCGCGGCGGCGCTCAACTCATCCTCCCGTCGACCAGGTCGATCCCGTCGCTGTCGATCGTGCTGCTCGTGCGGTCGAGCGGTCGGTCCGGGCCGAGGTCTCGATGGCGCGCAGGGTGTCGAGTGGCGCGGCCCAGCACAGTCACGAGCTCGCACGCGCCCTCGTCGACCATCCGCGCACCCGCGAGCTTCTCGCCGACGGCATCATCAGTACGCCCGTGGCGGCCGCGGTCTGTCGCGAGTCGGCCGCGCTCCCCTCGGTGGATCGGCGCCGACTTGACGCGGCGCTCGGTGACTTCCTCCCCGAGCTCACCGTCCGGCAGGCGGGCGCGGAGGCCCGGCGTCTCGCGCTGGCGTTGGATCCACACGGCGCCGAGGCCCGAGCAGAGCGTGCCCGGGCCGGACGATCTGTCGGGTTGCGACGTGACGCCGACGCGATGGCGACACTGCGCGTGTACGGCCCGGCCGATGAGGTGGTTGCAGCATGGCGACGCCTCACCCGCCAGGCGTTGTCCGACCAGGCGTCGGGCGCGGCTGACGGACGGACGCACCGGCAGATCACGTGCGACCGGGCGCTGCGCGTCCTGCGCCACGGCGACCACGAGGCGTGTGGCGACACGACCGGCGCTGCCTCGACGCCGCCCAGCGCCGAGATCGGTCTCCTCATGCGACCCGAGGTGTTGTTCGGCCAGGAGGACACACCGGCGGTGCTCGAGGACTACGGTCCCATCCCTGCTGGACTCGCTCGACGCATCGCCGCAGAGGCTGCGTCTCGCGATCTCGCCTGGGTCCGACGGCTGTTCACGACGCCGGGCGGCGAGCGCCTCACGTCTATCGACAGCCGCCGTCGGACCTTCCCGGCGGCGATCGCCCGCCTGATCCGTGCGGCCGACGACACATGTCTGCGTCCTGCGTGCGACTGCGGCGTCCGCGACATCGACCATGTCCACGCGCACGCCCGGGGCGGGACGAGCACGGCCGACAACGGCGATGGCCTCTGCCAGACCGACAACCTCCTCAAGGAGATGCGTGGGTGGGGTGTCAGCGCGACTGTCGACGCCGGCAGCGGCACGGTGGACCGCGTCACGTGGCGTACGCCGACAGGTCACAGCTACACCGGGCACCGCTCGCGTCCGGGCGGGGTCCGAGGACCCGAGGCCGTCGTCTCGCGAACCCCCTCACGCTCCACTACGGACGAGGTCGTGAAGGCCCGTCCCACGCACGCGCATCGGCAGCCGGTGTCCGTCGCCGAGCAGCAGCTCCGACACCTCATCGGTCGCCTCCGCCAATGAGCGCGGCCTCGCTCCCCGGGGTGCGGCACGGCCTCGCTCCCCGGGGTGCGGCACAGCCTCGCTCCCCGGGTGCACTACGGCCTCGCGCCCGGCGCAGCACGAACCTGTCCGAGACCCCGCACTCACTGAAAGTCACGCGAAGTCGTCCGCATCGTGATGGGCAGGCGTTCCAACCTGTCGGCATGCAGGTTGATCGCACCGTCGCGTCGTTCGACGATCCCGCGGACCACCAAGGCGCTCGAGTCACGGGCGATCCGTCGGTAGCGCGACCACAGCCCCGCCGTGCAGATCACGTTGAGCATGCCCGTCTCGTCCTCGAGGTTCAGGAAGGTGACGCCACCCGCTGTCGCCGGGCGCTGCCGGTGAGTCACCAGGCCTGCGGCCTCGATCCGGCGACCTGGCTCCACGGCAGCAAGATCCGACACACGCAGCACACCGCGTGCGCCCATCGCCTCCCGGACGTGGTCCATCGGGTGGCTGTCGGGCGCGATCGCCGTGGCCCAGAGGTCCGCCATGGTGGTCTCTGCTTCGCTCATCCCTGGCAACGTCGGAGCATCGCCGAGCACGGCCGTTCCTTCGAGCTGGTCCGGGCTCTCCTGCGCAGCGGGGCCTGCAGCCCACAGCGCCTGGCGCCGTGACAGGCCGAACCCCTCGAACGCCCCTGCGGTCGCCAGCGCCTCCACCTGCGCTGGAGTCAGGGCGACGCGCCGGGTGAGGTCGGTCATCGACGCATACGGTCCGTGTGCGCGTTCGGCGACGATCCGCTCCGCGGCGTCCTCGCCCACCGAGGTCACCGCGGCCAGCCCAAGTCGTACGACGAACCGTCCGTCGCGCCGGTGCCACGCGTGATCGAACGGGATGCTCGCATCGAAGTCGCCGACAGGCGGCTGGTCCTGCTCCAAGCAGGCGTCATGGCCGGTGGGGAGGGTTTCGACTCGCTTCGCTCGCTCAACCAGCGGGGAAGCCGCACGCCCAACCAGCGGGGAAGCCGCACGCTCAACCAGCGGGGAAGCCGCTTGCTCAACCAGCGGGGAACCCGCACGCTCTCCCAGCGGGGAACCCGCACGCTCGAGATCGGCGCCTACCCCCGAGCGGTTCACGTCCGGGCGCAGCACCTCCACTCCATGACGTCGTGCGTCGGAGACCAGGCTCGCCGGCGAGTAGAACCCCATCGGCTGCGCCCGCAGCAGCCCGGCGAGGAACGCCCCTGGATAGTGCAGCCGCAGCCACGTGCTCGCGTACACGATCAGCGCGAAGCTGATCGAGTGCGACTCGGCGAACCCGAAGCTCGCGAACGCCTCGATCCGCAGATAGATCTCGTCGGCCAGGTCACCGGTGATGCCGTGCGCGGCCATCCCGGCGTACAAGGTCGAGCGCAACCGCTCGATCTTCTCCACCCCGCGCTTCGACCCCATCGCACGTCGCAGCAGGTCGGCCTCATCACCGGTGCAGCCGCCGATCTGCATCGCGATCTGCATCAGCTGCTCCTGGAACAGCGGCACACCGAGGGTCCGCTCCAGGACCGGCTTCAGCGCCGGGTGCAGGTAGGTGATCTCCTCGACGCCCGTCCGGCGGCGGATGAACGGGTGCACCGCGCCGCCCTGGATCGGGCCGGGCCGGATCAGCGCGATCTCGCACACCAGGTCGTAGAAGCGTCGCGGCTTCAGGCGCGGCAGCGTCCCGATCTGGGCACGACTCTCCACCTGGAACACCCCGACCGAGTCACCGCGGCACAGCTGGTCGTAGACGCCGGCCTCCTCCTTCGGGATCGACGCCAGGTCCCACCGCTCGCCGATGTGCTCGGCGACGATGTCGAACGTGTGCTGGATCGCGCCGAGCATGCCGAGCCCGAGCAGGTCGAACTTGACCAGCCCCATCCATGCGCAGTCGTCCTTGTCCCACTGGAGGACGGTGCGGTTCTCCATGCGGGCGTGCTCGATCGGGCACACCTCCCCCACCGGCCGGTCGGTGAGCACCATGCCACCGGAGTGGATCCCGAGGTGGCGCGGCGCCTTGAGGAGCTGCTCGGCCAGATCGAGAACCGGCTCAGGCACGTCCTCGGTCGCCTCGTCACGCGGCAGGCTGCTCCAGCGGTCGATCTGCTTGGACCAGGCGTCCTGCTGCCCCTGGGAGTAGCCGAGGGCCTTGGCCATGTCACGGACGGCGGACTTCGGCCGGTACGAGATGACGTTGGCGACCTGCGCGGCATTGTGGCGTCCGTACTGCTCGTACACCCACTGGATCACCTCCTCGCGCCGATCCGAGTCGAAGTCCACGTCGATGTCCGGCTCCTCGTCGCGGGTCGCCGACAGGAACCGCTCGAACGGCAGGTCGAACTTCACCGAGTCGACCGCGGTGATCCCCAGGGCGTAGCAGACCGCGGAGTTCGCGGCAGAGCCTCGGCCCTGGCAGAGGATCCCGCGCGACTTCGCGTACGCGACGATGTCGTGGACGATCAGGAAGTAGCCCGGGAAGTCCAGCTCCTCGATCACCGCGAGCTCGCGCTCCAGCCGCTCGTACGTCGACGTCGGCGCGTCCGCGTAGACCCGCGCCGCGCCCTTGCGGACCAGCTCACGCAGCCACGTCATCGGAGTGTGCCCGTCGGGGACCTTCTGCTTGGGCAGCCGCGGCTTGGCCCGGCGCAGCTCGAACGCGAGGTCGGCCGCGACGTCCACGGTCCGCTCGACCGCACCCGGGTAACGGGCGAACAGGCGTGCCATCTCGGCGCCGGAACGCAGGTACGGCGGTCCCGCCGCGGGCAGCCAGCCGTCCATCGCGTCCAGGCTGCGCCGAGCCCGGACTGCGGCCACCGCACCCGCGAGCCGCCGGTCGGCAGGTGTCGCCGCGTGCACGTTGCCGGTCGCCACGACAGGCAGGCCGAGGCGCGACGCGACGGCGGCGAGCGCATCGTTGCGGACCGAGTCGTACGGGTCGCCGAGATCGGTCAGCTCCACCAGGACGTTGTCCTCCCCGAACCGCTCGACGAGCCACAGCACCTCCTTCTCGGCGGCGGCGTCGTCGACCTCCGTCCCCGTCGGACCGACCAGCGCCTGCCGCACCGCACCCTTGCGGCAGCCGGTCAGCACCACCGCATGTCCCCCGAGCCGATCGGTGAGGGCGTCGACGTCGTACGCCGGGCGTCCCTTCTCGCCCCCGGCGAGGTGAGCAGCGGTGAGCGCACCCGCGAGCCGGTGATAACCCTCCTGACCGCGCGCCAGGACGAGCAGGTGAGTGCCCTCGGGGTCGGCGGCTCCGTTCTGCGGTCCTGACAGCCCCAGCGACAGCTCCGCCCCGAACACCGTCGGCATCCCGTGCATCGCAGCAGCCTCTGCCATGCGCACGACCCCGTAGAAGCCGTCGTGGTCGGTCAGCGCCAACGCCGCCAACCGGAGCCGCACCGCCTCCTCCACCATCGCCTCCGGGCTGCTCCCACCGTCGAGGAAGCTGAAGTCGGAGTGGGCGTGCAGCTCCGCGTACGGGACGAACGGCTCGTCAGGCTGTGCCTCGACGTCGGTCGACGGCGTGTACGGGCCGCGCTTGCGTGACAGCCCCGGCCCGTCGCCGCCGTCCAGCTCGGCCTCGGTGCGCTCGTGCGGGAGGAGCCTGCCCGACAGCCGGCGCTCCAGCTCCGACCATGGCATGTCCGGATTGTTGAAACCCATCAGTCGGCTCCGCCCATCAGTCATACCTGGCTTCCACGCACCAGACGCCGTCGCTCACCCGGAGCAGCCAGGCGCTCCCGTCGACGCCGACCACCTGGAAACGCGCCGCACGCACCGCCTGCTCGGTGTCCCACCACCGCTCGTCGACCGGCCACGGACCCGCCCACGCCGCGACAGGCTGGAGCGTCTGCGCCGTATCAAGTCCCATCGACCCGAACTGCGCCGGCGCCGCCGTCACCATCCCGCGGTCGCTCACCATGACCGGCTGCCCCGACGCCCCGACCACACGCGCCGGCCGCGGCGGGTCGTACACCGTCGCCGGAGCAGGCGCCGGCAGGCCACCCGGCCACGGCGGCGCCACCGCCCGCTCTGGAACGAGCGGATCGCCCCACGGCACCAGCGTCCGACGGTCAGCAGGCCCACGACCACCCCCGACGACGGCCGACACGACGGCCTCGCGACCGAGGATGCTCTGCACCTTCGATGCCGCCCGGTGGACTCGGGCGTCCGGCCCGCTCCCCCACAGCCCTTCGGCATGGTCGCTCACCGGAGCGACGTCGGCAGGCACCAGCTTCACCCCGCTGACCGGTGCGGACACCGCAGACACGACACCACCTGCTCCTGGTCTCGCCTGCAGCTGCCAGCGGACCCGGTCGACGAGATCACCGGCATCGAACCAGCGCGGGTGCAGCCACTGCCGCTCGGTGGTCTCCCCCCGGTCGGTCTGCACCTCCACCCAGACGCTGGTGCAGACCAGCTGTCGCTCGGCGAGACCGGCGACGAACGCCTCAGCAGTCCGACGGACGCTGAACGCGACCGCCTCGGCGTCCTCCAGCGGAGGCTCGAACGTCACCTCGCGTTCGAGGTCGGACGGAGGCCGACGCGCGGCGAACGGCCGGTCATCGACACCCCTGGCCAGCCGGTGAGCCAGCGCGCCGTCCGGACCGAACCGGGTCAGGACGTCAGCCGGGCGCAGGGCAGCGAACGCGCCGAGGGTCCGCAGTCCGAGCCGTTGCAGCAGACTCACCAGCGCCGGGCGTTCGAGGACTCCCACCGGTAGGTCGGCAAGGAAGGCAGCCGACTCCCCCGGAGGCACCACCACGCTGTCCTGGACGACTGCCTGCCGCGCAGCCTGCTCCGCGGCGAACACCGCGTCGGCGATGCCGAGACGGACGTCGTCGACACCGTGCTCCACGAGGCGCTCGGCGAGCACGGCCGCGGCGTGCTGCTCACCCCCGAAGTAGCGCCCCGGCCCCGCCACGCGTACGGCGCAGGTGCCGGGCCGCAGCGGCTGCACCCCGGGCGCGATCTCCTCGATCGCCGCGACGATCGGCTCGAACGCCCGCACGTCGAGCCCTGGGTCGTAGTCGAGCGTCACCAGCTCGGGGCACCGCGCCTGCGCGTCACGCATCCGCTGCCCACGGCGTACGCCGTCGCGTCGCGCCGACGCCGAGCAGGCCCGCACCTCGCCATGCTCGAACAGGGCGACCGGCGCCCCTTGCGGGAGATCGATGCCGACGCCGCTGTGCCGGACGGCTCGGACCGGCCAGTCGGGGCACCACACCACGAGCGTGCGTGCCATCAGCTCGCCACCCTGACCAGATCGAGGGCGGGGACAGTCTCCGCCGGGAAGGCCGGAGCGAGCGTGTCCGACGAAGCGACCGGAGCGAGCGTGTCCGACGAAGCGACCGGAGCGAGCGTGTCCGACGGAGCGGCCGGCTCGACGCCCGCGTCCAGCCAGAGGCGGGTGCGGTGCGGACGCCCCCACCGGCCGGTCGCGGTGACGGTGATCTGGCGCCGCCCCAGGTGCCCGTGCCCCGCTCCCAGTCCTGTCCAGGAGCTCTCGGTGACCTCGAGGCGCCCCGCAGGACGCGGCCACGCCCCGGCGTCCGGAGTCAGGGCAAGCAGGGTGGTCGCATGCTGGCGGAGCCGAGCCACGATCCGCTGTGCCTCGACGTCACGGACGCTCGCCGGCGGGCGTACGACGATCACGTCCGTGACGTCCGCAAGGGTGCTGACCACGTGCGGCCAGTGCTCGCCGGGTGCAGGGACCAGGATCGTACGGTCGAGCGCGACGCCGAACGCCTCCGCTGCCTCCGCCCCGATCTCGGGCACGCCCACCACCGCGCACCAGGCGCCCTTCGAGGAGGGTCCAGCCGCCACGGCCAGGGCCAGCGCGAGGGATCCGTTGACTTCGTACGCGGCGCCGCGCAGCAGCCCGCCGGGCACCACCTGTGCCAGTGCAGGCAGCGCGGGGAGGTGGTCCCGCACCTGGGTGGGACCCTCCATCGCGCGTACTTGAGCGGCCAGCTGGTCGAGAAGCGTCACTCCTCCATGTTCGAACACATGTTCGAAGCAGTCAACTCGAGGTCAGCCCGTGAGACGGAGGCGCCCCAGCCCTCGACCCGGAGGAAACCGGGTGACGACTGGGGCGCCCAGAGGCAGTCGCTCCGCTCAGGCGGTCGTGAGCAGATCCCGTCCTGGGATCGCGTCGAGCAGCCTGCGCGTGTAGCTCTCGCCCGGGTTGTCGAACACCTCGTTGACGCTCGCAGCCTCCACGACCTTGCCGTTCTGCATCACGAGGACGTCGTCGGCGATCTGGCGGACCACCGCGAGGTCGTGCGTGATGAACAGGTAGCTCAGACCCATCTCGGCCTGAAGGTCGTTGAGCAGCTCCAGGATCTGAGCCTGGACCAGCACGTCGAGCGCGGACACGGCCTCGTCGAGGACCACGACCTCCGGCTCGAGCGCCAGAGCACGCGCGATCGCGACACGCTGACGCTGACCACCGGACAGCTCGTTGGGGTAGCGGCGCATCAAGGAGGTCGGCAGCGACACCTTGTCGAGCAGGTCGCGAACCTTGGCCTCGCGCTCCTTCGCCGAACCGATCTTGTGCGTCTCGAGCGGCTCCTCGATGGACTTGTAGATCGAGTACATCGGGTCGAGCGAGGCGTACGGGTTCTGGAACACCGGCTGCATCTGCCGACGCAGCGCCATCTGGCGCTTCCCCTTCAGCTGCGCGGTGTCGTACCCGTCGAACAGGACCGTGCCGGCCGTCGGCTTGAGGAGCCCGAGAACCATCCGCGCAACCGTCGACTTGCCCGAGCCGGACTCGCCCACGATGGCTGTCGTGGTGCCGCGACGCAGCGAGAAGCTGACGTCGTCGACAGCGCGGAGCTCGGTCTTCCGCCACGGCCGGTCGCCCGGCAGCATGAAGACCTTCGTCAGGCCGTCGACGACGATGATCTCGTTCTCGCCCTTGCCGACGACACCCTCTGCGGTGGCGATCTCGGCCGCGATCTCGCCTGCGGTCTGCACCGCCTGCTGACGGACCTCTTCGCGCGCCTTGACCGACGAGAGCCGCTGGGACGCGATCGACGGGGCCGACGAGACGAGCCGCCTCGTGTACGGGTGCTCGGGGTTCTTGAGGATCTCGAGCGCCGGACCCGACTCCACGATCGAGCCTCGGTACATCACGACGATGTGGTCGGCACGCTCGGCAGCGAGGCCGAGGTCGTGCGTGATGAGCAGGACCGCCGTGCCGAGCTCGTCGGTGAGCCCGTCGAGGTGGTCGAGGATCTGCTTCTGCACCGTCACGTCGAGCGCCGAGGTGGGCTCGTCGGCGATGAGGAGCTTCGGACGCGCCGCCAGACCCATCGCGATGAGGGCACGCTGCCGCATACCGCCGGAGAACTCGTGCGGGTACTGGCGTGCACGGCGCTCGACATCGCCGAGACCGGCCTCCTCGAGGAGGGCGAGCACCCGACGGTCGGCATCGCTGCCCTTGGCGATGTCGTTGGCGACCAGTGCTTCCTTGATCTGGTCCCCGACCCGCCAGAGCGGGTTCAGGTTGGTCATCGGGTCCTGCGGGACCAGGCCGATCTGGTCACCGCGCAGGGCTTGGAAGCCCTTCTTGCTCGAGTGCGCGATGTCCTTGCCGTCGAAGATGATCTCGCCGCCGACGATCTTGCCGGTGCCGGGGAGCAGGCCGATGATCGCGTGCGCGGTCGTCGACTTGCCTGACCCCGACTCGCCGACGATGGCAACGGTCTGACCCGGGTAGACGGTCAGGTTCGCGCCGCGCACGGCGGGGATGGCCTTCTTGTCGGAGTAGAAGGAGACGTCGAGGTCACGGACCTCGAGGAGGGGCTGCAGGCTCATCGCTTCCTCGCCTTCGGGTCCAGGGCATCGCGGACGGAGTCACCGAGCAGGATGAAGCTGAGCACGGTGAGGACGAGCGCGGTGACCGGGACGAACATCACGTTGAGCGAGGTGCCCGAACGAACGAGCTCCTGCGCCGAGCTGATGTCGTTGCCCCAGGAGACGACCGAGAACGGCAGCCCCAGTCCGAGGAACGAGAGCGTCGCCTCGGCGACGATGAAGATACCGAGCGAGACCGTCGACGTCACGATCACCGGCGAGATCGCGTTCGGGACGATGTGGCGCCACAGGTTGCGCTGGTTGCTCGCACCGATCGCTCGCGCCGCGTCGACGAACTCGTAGTTCTTCACCTCGAGGACCGACCCGCGCATGATGCGGGTGATCTGCGGCCAGCCGAAGAGTCCCAGCGCCGCGACGACCGCGAGCACGCCGCCCCAGAAGCCACGGTCGGGGAACCAGTTGTTGACGGCCGAGAGGCAGACGATCGCGGCCAGCAGCAGCGGGATAGCGAAGAAGATGTCGCTGACACGGGAGATGAACGTGTCGGACAGACCCCCCTTGAAGCCCGCGAGGGCGCCGGTGAGACCGCCGAGGAGCGCCACGACCAGCGTCGTCAGCACGCCGACGGCGACCGAGGCTCGCGCTCCGTAGAGCGTCCGAGCCCAGACGTCGCACCCTTGCTTGTCGAAGCCGAACGGGTGGCCGGCCTCGGCGGGGCCCAGGCTGTTGCTGAGCTCGCAGAAGCGCGGGTCGGCGTTGGTGAACAGGCCGGGCGCGATGATGATGATCGTGAGGATCGTGAGCAGCACGGAGGACACCCAGAACATCGGGTTCTTGCGGAGCTGCTTCCACGCCTCTTTCCACTGGCTGGCCGGCGCCTCGTCCACCTGGACGGAGTCGACCGCCGCGAGCGGCGTCTCGTCGATCGGGGCGACGTAGCGCTCCTGCCCCGGGAGCGTGGGCTTAGGCATAACGGATCCTTGGGTCGAGCCAGGCGTACAGCAGGTCGACGATCAGCGAGGTGAGCACGTAGACGAGCACCATGATCGTCACCACCGAGACGATGGTCGGCGTCTCGCCGCGCTTGATCGCGTTGAACGCGAGGTTGCCGATCCCCGGGATGTTGAAGATGCCCTCCGTCACGATCGCGCCCGCCATGAGGGCACCGAGATCGGCGCCGAGGAAGGTCACGGTCGGGATGAGCGAGTTGCGCAGCACGTGCCGTCGCACGACCACGCCTTCGGACAGGCCCTTGGCGCGCGCCGTCCGGACGTGGTCCGCGGTGAGGTTGCCCGCGACCGAGGTCCGTGTCAGCCGCACGATGTAGGCGAAGGACACCAGGGCGAGGACGATCGCTGGTAGCAACAGGTTGTAGAAGGAGGTGTTGCCGCCCACCGTCGGGGGGAACCACCCCAGCTTCACACCGAAGATCAGCTGCATGACGAAGCCGAAGACGAAGATCGGGACCGCGATCACGAGCAGCGACGTGACGAGCATCGTCGAGTCGAAGAGCTTGCCCTTGCGGAGGCCGGCGATCGTGCCGGCGACGATGCCGAGGACGGCCTCGATCACGAGGGCCATGAGAGCGAGCTTGATGGTCACCGGGAACGCCTCGGCCACCAGGTCGCTCACGTCGCGACCGGTGAACGACTGGCCGAAGTCCAAGGTGATCGCGCCCTTGAGGAAGAGCAACCACTGGAGGAGGAACGGCTGGTCGAAGTTGTACTGGGCCCGGACCTGTTCGATGACGGAGTCGGAGACGGGCTTGTCGCCGAAGATCGCACGAATCGGGTCACCCGGACGAAGGAAGACGAGCGCGTAGATGAGCAGCGTCGACCCGAGGATGACGGGGATCGTCTGCAAGATGCGCCGCGCGGCATACCACCACATCAGTGGCCTCCTACGGGATGGTTAAAAGGTATCAGGCCTCGGGCACCGGTCGGGTGCCGTTGACCCGCGCAGGGCCACGCGGGGGCAGCGCCGTGACGGCGCTGACCCCGCGTGCCCTGCATGCGGTGGTGTGCGACCTACTTGGTGATGTTCTGGTAGATCGGCACGCCCTGCCAGTTGAACTTGACGTTCTCGACGCCCGTTGCAGCGGCGCCCGTCCCGTCGGTGTACCACATCGGCAGACCCGGCATGTCCTCCATGAGGATCGCCTGCGCGTCGACGAAGTCCTGGTAACGGTCCTCGTCGGACGTCGCGCCCGCAGCCTTGGTCAGCGCGGCGTCGAACTCCGGGTTGGAGTAGTTGCCGTCGTTCGAAGCCGCTCCGGTGCCGTAGATCGGGCCGAGGTAGTTCGAGATCGACGGGTAGTCCGGCTGCCAGCCGGCGCGGAACAGCGCACCGGTCTTGTTGTTGTCACGGTCGTCGAGGAACTCGTCGAACGTGGCGTAGTACTTCGGCTCGGCGTCGATGCCCAGGGTGTTCTTGATCTGGTTCGACATCGCGTCGACGGAGGCCTTGTTGCCGGCACCGTCGGTGTTCGTCGCGATCAGGAGCTTCTTGTCGCCCCACGGCTCGATGGCCTCGGCCTCGGCCCAGAGCTTCTTGGCCTCGTCGGCGTTGAACTCGAGGACCTCGTTGCCCGGGATCTCGTCGGTCCAGCCCGGCATCGGCGGCGCGCTGAAGTCGCTCGCCGGGGTGCGGGTGCCGAAGAACAGCTTCTCGGTCAGCTCTTCGCGGTTGAGGGCCATCGAGACGGCCTTGCGACGCAGAGCGCCGGCCTCACCGGTGAAGCCCGGCAGGTCGCTCGGGAACTGGAACGCACCGAGGACGGAGCCCGGAGCGGTGATCGCCTGGACCGAGTCGTCGTCCTGGAAGGTCTGCAGCGCGCTGTCCGGGACGGTGTCCAGGACGTCGAGGTTGCCGGCCTGAACATCGGTGTAAGCCGCGTCGGTGTCGGTGTAGACCACGAAGGTCACGCCGCCGTTCTGGGGCTTGCGAGCGCCGTCATACTCCCCGTTCGGGACGAGGCGCAGCTCCTTGTTGTGCTCCCACGCGTCGAGCTTGTACGGGCCGTTGCCGACCGGGGCCTCACCGTAGGCCTTCATGTCGGCGTAGGCCGACTCCGGCAGCGGGTAGTAGGCCGAGTAGCCGAGGCGCAGCGGGAAGTCCGACTCGGGCTGGTTCAGCTCGATGGTGAAGGTCTTGTCGTCGACGACCTTCAGACCCTCCATCGTCTTGACGGTCGGGTTCTCCTCCTGGACAGCCTCGTAACCCTTGATCGGGTAGTAGAAGTACGAGGCGTTCTGCGCGTTCGTGCTCAGCGCGCCGTAGTTCCACGCGTCGACGAAGGACTTCGCCGTGACCGGCGTGCCGTCGCTGAACGTCCAGTCCTTGAGCTTGACGGTCCAGGTCAGGTTGTCGTCGGACGTGATCGACTCCGCGACCTCGAGCTCCTGCGACCCATCGTCCTTGTAGGTGATGAGACCCGCGTAGAGCAGATCGATGACGTTGCCGCCGCCGACCTCGTTGGTGGCCTGCGGAACCAGCGGGTTCTGAGGCTCGGTGGTACGAGCGGTGATGACGGCATCGGTCGAGGAGCTCGACTCGTTGTCATCATCTCCCCCGCCGCCGCCGCACGCGGACAGTGTCAGTCCGATCGCGGCGAGCAGCGCCACGCCTCCAAGGCGAGTACGCCGGGAGAGTCGCATGGGAATCCTCCTGATTGTGTTGGGAACTCGCAGAAATACTTCCGCGGACCCATGGTTGCTCGGGATCATCGACCAGAACAGGGAAGGGCGCAGACACTTACCGAAGTGTTACAACCACGAGGCCCTGTGATCGTGACAGAGTTCTATCAGACCGTCTCAAACCGGACACCACGCGGGGGCGGGCGGCATCCCGGAGGTCCGGGAATCCCGGCAGGAACGCCGAACCGCCACGCCCCCCTCGCGGGAGACGTGGCGGCTTTGCGCCGCAGGGAGGCCCGTGAGGGCCGTACGGCGTCGAGCAGGCTGCAGACAGATCAGCCCTTGCGCTTGTTGACCTCGTCGGTCGCCTGCGGGAGGACCTCCTTGAGGTCACCGACGACGCCGAAGTCGACCAGCTCGAAGATGGGCGCCTCCTCGTCCTTGTTGACGGCGACGATCGTCTTGGAGGTCTGCATGCCGGCGCGGTGCTGGATCGCCCCGGAGATGCCGTTGGCGACGTACAGCTGCGGCGAGACCGTCTTGCCGGTCTGGCCGACCTGGAAGCTGTGCGGGTACCAGCCGGAGTCGACCGCGGCGCGCGAGGCGCCCACGGCCGCACCGAGCGAGTCGGCGAACGCCTCGACCTGCGAGAAGTCGCCACCGGTGCCACGGCCACCCGAGACCACGATCGCTGCCTCGGTCAGCTCCGGACGACCCGTGGCCGCACGCGGCTTGGAGTCGGTGATCTTCGCCGTCTTGGCGGCGTCGGAGATCGTGACCGAGACCGGCTCGAGGGCACCGGCGGCCGGCGACTCCTCGGGAGCGGCGGAGTTCGGCTTGACCGCGACGATCGGAGTGCCCTTGGTGACAGTCGCCTCGACGGTGAAGTTGCCGGCGAAGACGGACTGCGTGGTCTCCACGCCGTCGCCACCCGCACGCACGTCGACCGCGTCGGTGATCAGACCGGACTCGGTCTTGATCGCGAGACGGCCGGCGATCTCCTTGCCCTCGGCAGAGGACGAGATCAGCACCGCGCCGGGCTGCTTGCTGGAGACGAGCTCGGCGAGCGCCTCGGCCTTGGGGGCGACGAGGTACTCGGTGAGCTCGGGGGCGTCGAGGACATAGACCTTCTCCGCGCCGAACTTGGCGAGGTAGGCCTGCGCCGAGTCGGCGCCGGAGCCGATGAACACGGCCGACGGGGTGCCGAGACGACGGGCGAGCGTCAGGAGCTCACCGGTGGTCTTGCGGACGGTGCCGTCGACGTGGTCGACGAGAACGAAAATCTCACTCATCAGTCGTTGCTCCTCAGACGAACTTCTTCGACGCGAGGAACTCGGCGAGCTTGGTGCCGCCGTCTCCCTCGTCGGTGACGATCTCGCCGGCGCTGCGCGGCGGGCGCGGCGCGAACGAGAGGACCTTGGTCCAGGCTGCGCCGAGACCGACCTCGGACGCATCGATGCCGAGGTCGGACAGGGTGAGGTCCTCCACCGGCTTCTTCTTGGCCGCCATGATGCCCTTGAAGGACGGGTAGCGCGGCTCGCCGGACTGGTCGGTCACCGACACGACCGCAGGCGCGGTGGCGGTGATGGTCTCGGTGGCGACGTCGCCGTCACGGCGCACGGTCACGGTGGAGCCGTCGACGGTGATCTCCGAGCCGTAGGTCACGGCCGGAAGGCCGAGGCGCTCGGCGACCATGGTCGGGACGACGCCCATGGTGCCGTCGGTCGAGCTCATGCCGAAGAACACGAGGTCGTACTCGAGGGTGCCCAGGGCCTTGGCGAGGATGAGCGACGTCGCGACGGCGTCGGAGCCGGCGATGTCGTCGTCCTCGACGTGGACGCCCTTGTCGGCACCCATCTGGAGGGCCTTGCGGACGGCGTCGGCAGCGTCGGCCGGGCCGACCGTCAGCACGGTCACCTCGCCATCGCCGTCCTCGGCGGCCAGCAGGGCCTGCTCGACGGCGTACTCGTCGAGCTCGGAGAGCAGTCCGTCGACGCCTTCACGGTCAACGGTGCTGTCCGACGAGTCAAAGGACCGGTCCGCCGTAGCGTCCGGTACGTACTTCACACAGACGACGATGTTCATGGCCTTCTCGGGCCCTCCTGTGGAATCGACTTCCGTACACGGCGCTCGCACGGGACGCGCGTCGCGGCAGCCGAGGGCGGCTGCGAGTGTGCCGGGACCGTGGACGATCCCGCTACCGCCACGTTACCGACAGGTAACCTCGCTGACGAGATCGCGACGGGTGGCGTGGGTCACACGGCTTCGCCGTCACACTCCCTGAGGGTAGGGCACGCTCCGAGACGCCCTTCCGCCTGGTCCGTTCTACGGACAACCGGTCATACCGGACGAGCCAGCCGCGGCGACCCCCACCGGGGGCCCTGGCGCGGTAGCGTGACGGGCACCCGGCATGCCAGGAGGCGTGATGTCGTACCAGCAACCCCCGATGGGCCAGCCCGACCCTGTACCCGAGTCCAACACCCCCAGCGGACTGTCGGTCAACGCCGGCAGGCTCTGGGCAGGCGGTGTCGCGACCGCCGTCGTGGCAGGTCTTGCCGCCGTCGTCGGCCTCCTCGTCTGCCGGGGTGTCTTCGACATCGCCGTCCTCGTGCCGTCCGGCGGCGGCAGGTGGGACGTCGCCTCGACGATCCCGTACGCCGCCCTGGCGTTCGGCGCCGCCCTCCTCGCCACGGCGCTGATGCACCTGCTGCTGCTGACGACCCCGCGGCCGCGGCTCTTCTTCGGCTGGATCATGACGCTCGTGACCGTCATCGTCGGCGTCCTGCCGTTCACCATCGACGCCGAGCTCGAGGAGCAGGTCGCGAGCGCCGCCGTCGGAGTCCTGATCGTCATCGTGATCGCGTCCCTCGTCTCCGGCACCGCCGACCGCGCGGTCCGCGACCCCGGCGCTTGACCCCTGGCTCGTGATCCCTTGCTCGTGGACCTACGCTTCGGGGCGTGAGCAGCGACGAGGGCAGCACGCCGCCGCAGATGATCATCACCGGCGAGCGGACGGTGCCGGGCATCTGGCACGAGAACTACTGGTTCCGTCGCCACGAGGTCGTGTACGAGTCCCTTCGTGACGTAGTGCGTGGACGAGCGGTGCTCGAGGCGGGCTGCGGCGAGGGCTACGGGGCCGACCTGCTTCAGCAGGACGCGGCGTCGCTGGTCGCGCTGGACTACGACGCGTACGCCACCGGCCACGTCCGTACGGCGTACCCCGACGTCCGCGTGGTGCGCGGCAACCTCGTCGCCCTGCCGTACGCCGACGCGTCGTTCGACGTCGTCGTGAGCCTGCAGACGATCGAGCACCTGTGGAACCAGGACGCCTTCGTCGCCGAGTGCGCCCGCGTGCTGCGGCCAGGCGGCACGCTCGTGATCAGCACGCCCAACACGCTGACGTTCCCGCCGGGGAACATCTACCACCCCAAGGAGCTCGAGCCCGAACAGCTGCGCGACCTCGTCGCCGCGCACGCGACGGTCACGACGCTGGCCGGTCTGCACCACGGCGCACGGCTCGCGGACTGGGAGGTGGAGCACGGCTCGCTGGTCGACGCGCAGATCGCCGGCCCGTACGAGCTCTGGCCGACGACCGTCGCCGACGTCGTCCGCTCGGTGTCGACCGACGACTTCGACGTGCGCGAGGGGGAAGCCGCCGACCTGGCAGAGTCCCTCGACCTGGTGGTGACGGCGCGGGTCTGACCCCGCGCCACGCCGCTGCTGTCAGCGGATCAACCAGGGGCAGATCCGCCCCGGGCTGATCCACTGGATCGCGCAGCCTTCACGGACGCACGGTGGAGGCATGGCACACGACAACGCACCACCGCTCTTCGACACCATCAGCCGGCAGCAGCTGCTCGGGCGACGGATCCTCGTCCTCGACGGCGTCCTCGACGACGACAACGGCACCCTCCTCGCCACCCAGCTCCTCTCGCTCGCTGCCGACGACCCGGCCGCCGACGTCGCCCTCTGGATCCACTCCCCCGGCGGCTCGGTCCCGGCGATGCTCGCGCTGCGCGACGTCCTACGACTCGTCCCGTGCGACGTCTCGACGCTCGCGCTCGGCATCGCGTGCAGCGCGGGCCAGTTCCTGCTCTCGGCGGGGACACCGGGCAAACGGTTCGCGCTGCCTCACTCGCGGATCCTCATGCACCAGGGCTCCGCGGGCATCGGCGGCACGGCCGTCGAGATCGAGGTCCAGGCCGACGACCTCCGCCACACCCGCGACACGGTTCTCGCTCTGATCGCCGACGACACCGGGCAACCGGTCGAGCGGATCTTCGAGGACTCGCTGCACGACCGCTGGTACACCGCCGCGGAGGCGAAGGCGTACGGGTTCGTCGACCACGTGGTCGACACCTTCGACCAGGTGATGCCGAACCGGCGTCGCACGGTCGGGATCGGAGGCGCGCGATGAGCAGCACCTACGCGATCCCGAACGTCATCGCGAACCACCCGCGCGGCGAGCGGATCATGGACGTCTACTCGCACCTGCTCACCGAGCGCATCGTCTATCTCGGCACCGCCATCGACGCCGGCGTCGCCAACGCGCTCATCGCCCAGCTGCTGCACCTCGAGGCGGACAACCCGGACGCCGAGATCAACCTGTACGTGAACTGCGAGGGCGGCGACGAGACGGCGATGCTGGCCGTGTACGACACGATGCAGCACGTCCGCTCGCCCATCGCCACGTTCTGCGTCGGTCAGGCGATCGCGGCCGGCGCCGTTCTCGTCGCGGGTGGCGAGCCCGGCCGGCGCGCGGCGCTCCCGCACGCCCGCTTCGTGCTGCACCAGCCGGCGGTGCGCGGACAGGGCGCCGTCCCGGACCTCATCCTCCAGGCCGACGAGGTGGTCCGGGTGCGCAACGAGATGGAAGCGATCCTTTCCGCGCACACCGGCCAGGCCGTCGCAACACTGCGGCACGACACCGACCGCGACCGGGTCTTCTCCGCGGAGGCGGCGCGGGCGTACGGACTCGTCGACGCGGTGATGGCGCCGTCGCAGCAGTGACGCGTCGTCAGGAGGGAGCGGTCAGATGGCTCGCGCGAGCGCCTGCGGACCCCGCGGGACGGACGTCGAAGCCGTACGGCGGAGGTCGCCGCTGACATGCTCCGTGAGGTCGAGCAGCGTGAGGCCGAGGGCGCCCGACACGGCGGCGAGGATCTCGCTCGACGGCTCCTTGCGTCCGCGCTCGACCTCCGAGAGGTACTGCGGAGAGATGCCCGCGGCGGCCGCGGTGTCGACGAGGCGCTTGCCGCTCGCGAGGCGCGCGGCCCGCAGGCGTCGACCGACGACCTCCCGCCACAGGGGCTCCGGCTCGGTCGCGCGCGGGGCCGGCGCGGCCGGGCGGGGGCCGAGGCGTACGACGTCTCCCATGGCCCGAGGCTACGACGGCCGGGCGGTCGCGCGACAGCGTCTTCGCTGAGGGCAGAACGGGCCTCGATACACCGTCCGCCAGCGCTCCGGGCTACTTGTCCTGAGTAGCGCGAGGAACGAGCGCATATCGAAGGGCTCGACCAGCGAAAGTGGGTCAGCTCTCCCTGCGCGCCTCCGCCTGCTCGCCCGCGACCTCGGCGGTGTAGCGCTGGAGCTCCACCCAGTCCTCCAGGTCGTCGCGACGGCTCTTGACCACGCGGCCGGGCAGCCCGGCGACGATCGCGAAGTCGGGATACTCGCCGCGGGCCACGGTGTGGGCGGCGAGGACGACGCCACGTCCGGTCCGCGTCCCGCGGAGGACGGTCGCCTTCACGCCGATCCACGAGTGAGGGCCGATACGGACCGGCGAGACCACCAGCCCCTGGTCCTTGATCGGCTTCGCCAGGTCGAGCGTCACGTGGTCGAAGTCGCAGATGTAGGTCCAGTCCGACACGATCGTCGCCGCACCGATCTCGATGTCGAGGTGCGCGTTGACGGTGTTGTCGGACCCCATGACGACCTTGTCACCGAGCCGCAGCGTGCCGTTGTGGGCGCGCAGCGCCGTACGGTCGCCCAGGTGCACGAACCTGCCCAGGACCACCCGGCCGTACGGCGGCTTCGTCTCGATCACGACGCCGCGGCCGAGGAATACGAAGCCCTCCGTGACGACGTCCGGGTGGCGGCGCTTGAACCGCCAGAACCGCCAGTAGCGGACGACGTGGTACCAGGTCCAGGCCCGATGGCGGCGCACCCACCGCAGCGAGTCCAGCGTCAGGAACCGCGCCTGGCGGGGTGCGGTCACGGCTTGGTCGCCGCCACCGAGACGTTGTAGTAGAGACCCTTGGGCACCACCGGGCTCAGCGCCTTGTCGAGCGCGGACAGCCGCAGCCACGACTTGTACGCGAACATGCGCCAGCGCAGCCCCAGCTTCTCCTCGGGAACCGCCGCCTCGAACGTCCGGACCGGCCAGCCGAACCAGGACGCCGTCAGCTCCTCGGTCGCCGTACGGACGTTCACGCCGCCGGCGCGCAGCACGAGACGCTCGAGCGCCGAAGGCTCGAATGTGTGCAGGTCGACGACCGCCTCGAGCGCAGCCGCCCGTGACGACTCGTCGAGCTCCTCGGCCGGTCGCGACCACTCGCGCAGCGGACCGAGCTTCGTCGCGTTGGTGGTCGCCCACCAGGTCAGGCGCGACAGGCGACGTGCCACGAAGTCACCGCGCGCGGTCGGCTCGCCGCAGATGACGATGCGGCCGCCGGGACGCAGCACGCGCAGCATCTCGCGGAACGCCTTCTCGACGTCGGGGATGTGGTGGATCACCGCGTGGCCGATGACGAGGTCGAACGACTCGTCGGGGAACGGCAGCTCCTCCGCGTCCGCAGCCTGCCCGTCGAGCGCGAAGCCGAGACCGTCGGCGTTGCGCTTGGCGACCTCGACCATCCCCGGCGAGATGTCGGTGACCGTGCCCTTGTCGATCACGCCGGCGAGCATCAGGTTGAGCGTGAAGAAGCCGGTGCCGGCGCCGATCTCGAGGCTGCGACCGTACGGCCAGCCGCTCTCGCCTGCGACGGCGACGAACCGGTCGCGGGCGTAGGAGATGCAGCGCTCGTCGAACGAGATCGACCACTTCTCGTCGTACGTCTGGGCTTCCCAGTCGTGGTACAGGACCTGTGCGAGCTTGGTGTCGTGCCAGGCGGCCTCGACCTGGTCCGCAGACGCGTGCGGGTTGGGGGCGGCGTCGGTGGTCATGGTGCTACTTCCCCTCGAAGGTGGCCTTGCCAGGCCCGTTCTCGATGAACGACCGCATGCCGGCCTTCTGGTCCTCGGTCGCGAACAGCGCCGAGAACACGTGACGCTCGATCTCGAGCCCGGTCGCGAGGTCGACCTCGAGGCCACGGTCGGTGGCCTCCTTGATGCCGCGCAGCGCGAGGGAGGCGGCGCCGACGAACTGCCGTGCCCACGCGAGCGCCTCGTCGTACACCGACTCCGCCGGGAAGAGCCGGTCGACGAGGCCGATCTCGAGCGCCTCGGCGGCGTCGACCATGCGGCCGGTGAACATGATGTCCTTCGCCTTGGCCGGGCCGACGAGGCGCGGGAGGCGCTGCGTGCCGCCGGCGCCCGGGATGATGCCGAGGAGGACCTCGGGCTGCCCGAGCTTGGCGTTGTCGGCCGCGAAGCGGAGGTCGGTGCACATCGCGAGCTCGCAACCGCCGCCGAGGGCGTACCCGGTGATCGCCGAGACCGTCGGCTTCGGGATCGCGGCGACGGCGTTGAACGCGGTCTGGAGCGCCTGGCCACGGACGTTCATCTCGCGATAGGTGAGGTCGGACATCTCCTTGATGTCCGCGCCGGCGGCGAAGACGCGCTCTCCGCCGTACACGACGACGGCGGCCACGTCGGCACGCTCAGTCGCCTCCGCGGCGCACTCGGCGAGCTCGGTCTGGAGCTGCAGGCCGATCGCGTTCATCTTCGGACGGTCCAGACGGATCGTCCCGACGCCGTCGGCTACCTCGAGCCTGACGAACTCACCCATGAGTGCTGCCTTCCTTCGGGCGTGAAGCCTCGGTCTGTGCGGGCGTCGTGACAGTCGTGCTGTCGACGTACGCGTGGTCCGAGGGTAGCGAACGCCACACACCGCAGGCTTGGCACGTCGGCCCGGTGCCCCATGATGGAGGGATGGTCGAGACCTGGGCGTACGAGCGCCACCCCAGCGCACCGGGCACCCCGTACCCCCTCGGGTCGCAACCCGTCGTGTCCGGCACCAACTTCGCCGTCCACGCGCCCCGTGCCCGGCGGGTGCGACTGGTGCTTCCCGGCGTCGGGACGTACGAGCTCGAGTCCCGGACCGGCTCGATCTGGCACGTGGAGGTCCGCGGGATCGGCCCGGGCCAGGAGTATGCGCTCGAGGTCGACGGGGTGCGGGTGCTCGACCCGTACGCGAAGCACGTCGTCGGCGGACTCGAGGGCAACACGTCCCGGCTGCGCTCGTACGTCGCCGACCCGGCGTTCGACTGGTCCGGGGACGAGCCACCACGGACGCCGTGGGACCGCACGGTCGTGTACGAGGCGCACGTGCGCGGCCTGACGATGCAGCACCCGGACGTCCCCGAGGAGATCCGCGGCACGTACGCCGGGCTGGCGCACCCCGCCGTCCTCGACCGCCTCGCCGACCTCGGGGTGACCGCGGTCGAGCTGCTGCCCGTGCACCACTTCGTCACCGAGCCGACGGTCGCCGACCGCGGCCTCGTCAACTACTGGGGCTACAACAGCGTCGCCTACCTCGCCCCGCACGCCCCGTACGCGGCGACCGACGACCCGGTCAGCGAGTTCAAGGAGATGGTGCGCGCCCTGCACGCGCGGGGCCTCGAGGTGATCCTCGACGTCGTCTACAACCACACCGCCGAGGGTGGCGAGGGCGGCCCGCGGATCCACCTGCGGGCGCTGGACGACACCGGCTACTACCGGCACGCCCAGGGGCACTACTTCGACGTCACCGGCTGCGGCAACACGCTGCGCGCCGACTCGGCCCCGGCGTCCGCGCTGATCATCGAGTCGCTGCGCTACTGGGTGCGCGAGATGCACGTCGACGGGTTCCGCTTCGACCTGACGTCCGCGCTCGCACGCACCGGGCGCGGCCGCGTCGACGTCGCGCGGTCGGTGATCGAGACGATCAGCCGTGACCCCGTGCTGCGAGGCGTCAAGCTGATCGCCGAGCCGTGGGACGCGAGCATGGACGGCTACCTCGTCGGCGGCTACCCGCAGGGCTGGAGCGAGTGGAACGACACGTTCCGCGACGACGTGCGCGACTTCTGGCGCGGCCACGGTGGCGGCGTCGCCGGCATCGCGATGCGGCTGGCGGGCTCGTCGGCGACGTTCGAGCCGAGCGGACGCCCCCCGCAGGCGTCGGTGAACTTCGTCACCGCTCACGACGGGTTCACGCTGCGCGACCTCGTCTCGTACGACGACAAGCACAACGAAGCCAATGGTGAGGACAACCGCGACGGACATTCCGGCAACCGCTCCTGGAACTGCGGCGTCGAGGGCGAGACCGACGACGTCGACGTGCTGGGGCTGCGCCGACGCCAGGCCGCCAACCTCGTCGCGACGACGCTGCTCGCCGCCGGCGTGCCGATGCTCAGGGCCGGCGACGAGCTCGGCCAGACGCAGCACGGCAACAACAACGCGTACTGCCACGACTCGCCTCTCACCTGGCTGCCTCCGATCGCCGAGGTCGGCTGGGAGCACCTCCGCGAGGTCGTCGCGCGGGCGACGGCGCTGCGGGCCGAGCATCCCGTGCTGCGGCCGACGCGGTTCTACACCGGCGCAGTGTCCGCGGAGAACGGCCGCGAAGACCTCCGCTGGCTGCACCCCGACGGGCGTCCGTGGGCCGACGGCGACTGGCACGACGACGGGCTGCGCACGATCGGCATGGCGCTCGACGGAGCCTCGCTCGACGGGTTGGCGGCGGGCGAGGGCGCCTCGTGCGCGGTCGTGCTCCTCAACTCAGGCGACGAGCCGGTCGACTGGATGCTGCCGGACGGCCCGTGGCCGTGGAAGTACGCCGTCGCGCTCGACACAGCCGACCTCGGGCACGACGGGGCGTACGACTCCGGCGCGTCGGTGCGGGTCGCCGCGCACAGCCTCGTCGTGCTGCTGGAGGCGTCCTGAGGCACGGCGCCCGTTCGGATAGCGTGGCGCGCATGCTGCGTATCCCGGTGATGGACGTGTGCCCAGTCGTCGAGCACGGTGCGTACGCCGCCAAGGCTGCGGTGGGCGAGCCGTTCCCGATCCGGGCGCGCATCTTCCGCGAAGGGCACGACGCGCTCGGCGCGGGAGTCGTCCTGACCGGTCCCGACCGGCGCGAGCGTGCCTGGATCCCGCTCCCCCACCTGGACAACGACCACCACGAGGTGTGGGTCACCCTCGACGCGGTCGGGGCATGGTCGTACCGCATCGAGACGTGGTCCGACCCGTTCGGCACCTGGCTGCACGACGCTCCGGTCAAGGTCGCCGCCGACGTCGACACCGAGCTGATGCCGATCGAGGGCGCCCTGCTGCTCGAGCGTGCAGCGACCGCCCTCCCCCGTGGTCGCACGGCCGAGCGCACGACGCTGCGCGCCGCCGCCAAGGCATTGCGCGACCGGCGCGTCGACGCGGCCGCACGGCTCGATGCCGCGACGGCGCCCGACGTGCTCGAGATCATGAGCCGCTACCCGGTGCGCGACCTGCTCGAGAGCACCCAGGCGTACCCCGTCTTCGCCGACCGCGAGCGGGCGCTGAGCGGCGCCTGGTACGAGCTGTTCCCCCGCTCGTACGGCGGGCTGCGCGGCGCGATCGACCAGCTCGACCGGGTCGCGGCGATGGGGTTCGACGTCGTCTACCTGCCGCCGATCCACCCGATCGGACGGGTGAACCGCAAGGGCCGCAACAACTCGCTGCACCCCGAGCCGGGCGACCCCGGGTCCCCGTGGGCGATCGGCGCCGCCGAGGGCGGGCACGACGCGATCCACCCCGAGCTCGGCACGGACGACGACCTCGCCGCGTTCGTGGCCGCGACCCGCGACCGGGGCATGGAGGTCGCGCTGGACCTCGCACTCCAGTGCGCCCCGGACCACCCGTGGGTCGCTGCCCACCCCGAGTGGTTCACGACCCGCGCCGACGGCACGATCGCGTACGCCGAGAACCCACCCAAGAAGTACCAGGACATCTATCCGCTGAACTTCGACAACGACCCCGAGGGCCTGTACGCGGAGGTGCTGCGCGTCGTCCGGCACTGGATGGACCGCGGGATCCGGATCTTCCGCGTCGACAACCCGCACACGAAGCCCGTGCCCTTCTGGGAGCGGTTGCTCGCCGAGGTGCGCCGGACCGACCCGGACGTCCTGTTCCTCGCCGAGGCGTTCACGCGCCCCGCGATGATGCGCGCGCTCGGCACCGTCGGGTTCCACCAGTCCTACACGTACTTCACCTGGCGCGAGACCAAGGACGAGCTCTCCTCGTACCTGGAGGAGGTGTCCGGCCGCAAGGCGCACGTGATGCGGTCCGCGTTCTGGGTGAACACACCCGACATCCTCCCGACGCACCTGCAGGCCGGGGATCCTGCGATGTTCCGGCTGCGCGCCGTGCTCGCCGCCACCGGCACGCCGACCTGGGGCATGTACTCCGGGTTCGAGATCCTCGAGCACACACCGCTGCGCCCTGGCAGCGAGGAGTACCTCGACTCCGAGAAATACGAGGTGCGGCACCGCGACTTCGACGTCGAGCACTCGATCGCCCCGTTCATCGCACGGCTCAACGAGATCCGTCGCGAGCACCCCGCCCTCCAGCAGCTGCACCGGCTGCGCGTCCACGAGAACGACGCCGACCAGGTGCTCTGCTACTCGCGGCGACACCTGACCGAACACCGGGACGACGCCGTGATCGTCGTCGCGAACCTCGAGCCGCACGTCGCGCACGAGACGACCGTGCACCTCGACCTGCCGGCGCTCGGGATCGGCTGGGGCGAACGCTTCGCCGTACGCGACGAGCTCACAGGGCAGGTGTTCGACTGGGGCGAGGACAACTACGTGCGACTCGGCGGCGATGCTGAAGTCGCGCACGTGCTGACCGTGCTGCGCTAGCCTCCTCCGCTGGTCGAGGCCGGAGCGCCAGCCCCGCCCCCTCCGCTGGTCGAGGCCGAAGCGCTAGCGTCGCCCCCACCGCTGGTCGAGGCCGAAGCGCCAACCACGCCCCCACCGCTGGTCGAGGCCGAAGCGCCAACCCCGCCCCCTTCGCTGGTCGAGGCCGGAGCGCTAGCGGAGGATCGAGACCCGGTCTCGATCGCTCCGCGCCTCGACCACCGAACCCCGCGACTCAGCCCCCGCCCCCACCGCTGGTCGAGGCCGAAGCGCCAACCACGCCCCCACCGCTGGTCGAGGCCGAAGCGCCAACCCCGCCCCCACCGCTGGTCGAGGCCGAAGCGCTAGCGGAGGATCGAGACCCGGTCTCGATCGCTCCGCGCCTCGACCACCGAACCCCGCGACTCAGCCCACGCCCCCACCGCTGGTCGAGGCCGAAGCGCCAGCGAAGGATCGAGACCCGGTCTCGATCCCTCCGCGCCTCGACCACCGAACCCGCGACTCAGCCCACGCCCCCACCGCCGGT
>NZ_WJYO01000004.1 GCF_010994095.1 Mumia xiangluensis | reverse complement strand
CGTCCTGAGCCAGGATCAAACTCTCCGTCGAAAACCCAACCAAAGGCTGAGCCACAACATCAAACATTTGAACCCGGACTAACTATTTGCTGACAAATAATTTGTCACGGAATCATGACCCCAAAAAAGCCATACTGATTATCTCGTCGACTTTTAGCACACTGTTGAGTTCTCAAACATCAGACACACAAAACCCTCAACCCCAAACACGAGGCATCAGACCAAGGCGCGACCCCCAAACCTACCAGGCACACCACCGATCCCCGAAACCGGGCATCGTGTGCACCCCGCAGCGCCATCAGCGGCTCCACACATGCAGAACCAGAGAGGCAATCTTGGGGGAGGTGGTCACCAGGGCCGCGCGCCCGGCCTCTCGGCCTTGCCCGCCGCCGTCCCCGGCAACAAGAAGAACATTACACGGTCCCCCAAGCACCTCAACAGGGGGGTCCCCATCTGTGTGAAAACCTGCTCTGACCTGGAGCGATGACCCGCGACCGCCGGCGAGGCCGCCTCATCGGATCCTCAGCTGGACGACCGCTTCTGCTGTGACGGCCGCGGTCTGGTCCCACCCTGGTGGGACCAGCGGCATGCGTACGCGCCCGCTGAGCCGGACGCGTACAGAACCACCGACCTGCTCGACGTCCCACGCGAGACCATCGTGGCGCTCGAGCGAGCCCGTGGCTGTCAGGTAGTCCTCGACTGCGCTGGTCGCTGCGCCGGCATCCAGGCCGACCGTCTCGCCCGCCGCGTACAGGCTGGCGCGATCCGCCGCCTCGCTCGCAGCAATCGCTGCGCCGTCGGCGAGATCTGCCAGCCGGCGCTGCCCGAGGTACGCGGCGGACGCGTTCACCGCCACGGCCACCACCAGGCCGACCACCACGAAGAACCCGATCAGCATGACGGTCACCTGGCCGCGCTCGCCACGTCGTGGTCGTCGCGAGCCTGCCCAGATCACGAGCGGTCCTCACGGAAGCGGCCGTACGGCTCGGTGTGCGTGCTGTCGAGGTGCACCGACGGCCGCGCCCCTCCGAGGACGTCGGGGACGAACGGGAGGTGCGCACGCGTCGTCACGGTGACCACGACCGAGGATCCAGGACTCAGGCACGGTCCCCCGGTGCAACGGATGTCCACGTCGGTTGCCGCGTCGTCGATCCGGTGGTCCTCGAGGACGAGCTGCGCGGCACGCGCTGCGCGCTCGCGACCCGTGGCCGGATCAGGCGCCTGAGAGAACGCGCGCCCGGCTGCGCGTCCAGCCGCGCTCACGCCGTACGCCGACCGTTGGACCTCGAACACGGCGAGCACCACGTACACGAGCGGGACGAGGAGCAGCAGTGCGAGCCACGTCATCTCCACGATGGCGGACCCGCGGTCGCCCCGGTCCCCGAGCAATCGGGTCATCCGGCCTCCAGGACTGCACGTCCGGTGGCGTCGACCTCCACGGTCGCGCCGAACAACCCCAGTGCGGGCACCGTCGTCCGCACGCGGACGACCACGAGCGACTGGCCGCCTGCTGCGGCGCGCTCGGCGACGACGTCGCGGGCGTACCGAGGCGAGAGTGCCCGCGAGATCTGCTCACGCGCGCGCTGCGCACCGAGGTCGAGAGTGGCGCCGTCGCGCGAGGCCGCGCGGGCACCGTCGGCCGCCGCGGCGGTGATGGTGTTGCGGACGTGGAGGACCAGAGCGAGCTGGACGATCGCGAGAACCAGCGGCACCAGCACCACCATCACGAGGCAGAACTCAGCCACCGCCGACCCGGCGTCCTCCGATCCCCTGCCCGCTCCGCGGCGGCAAGCACGCGTCGCAGGACGGCCCGCCCTCATCCCGAGACGGAGGTCAACGCCGCCTCGAGCATCGCCTTGAGCTGGGGGCCGGCGACCGCGGTGAGACCCGCCACGAGCCCGGCCGACATGACCGTGATCATGACCCAGCCGGGGACGTCGCCGCGTTCGTCGCGAGGCCGTCGGGCGCGGGCGTCTGCGCGTGGCGCTCGGCGGGTGCGGTGTAGGCGCATGGGCGCTCCTTGGGTTCAGGGGGAGGTGAGGGATAGCCCGACCAGTCCGGGATAGAAGGCGAAGAGGACCGTGACGGGGAGGACGAGGAAGACGACCGGGACGAGCATGAGCACCTCGCGGCGAGCGCCGGACTCGACGAGCTCGCGGCGACCGGCCTCCCGGACGTCGGCCGCCTGCGCGTGCAGGACCTCGACCAGGGGCGTCCCGCGGTCGACGGCGACGGCCAGCGCCTCGGCGAAGCGAGCGACCGCTGCGACGCCGGTCCGTGCGGACAGGTCGTCGAGCGCGACGGTCAGCGGGCGCCCCGTACGGACGTCGCCCACGACCGTGCGGAGCTCGGCGGACATAGCGCCGTTGCTGACGTCGGCAACGCGTTCGAGGGCCGAGACCGGGCCCTCCCCCGCGGCGACGGCGAGCGCGAGCAGGTCGGCGAGCGTGGGGAACTCCCTGGTGAGGCGTTCCTCGTGCCTCTGGACCGCCTGGGTGAGCGCCAGGTCGCGCGCCAGAACGCCGCTGACACCGGCAACCGCGCAGAGGACCAGCCCGGCGAGCGGTGACACGTCCGACAGGAGCCCCCACGTCGTGAGGAGCACCGCGACGGCGCCGAAGGACGTCACGCCCCAGATCACCTGACTGGTGCGGAACTCCTCGACGGACTGCTCCGACGCGCAGCGCCGCAACCGGCGGCGTACGGAGGCGCTGCCGCCCACGACGCGTTCGACGACTCCGGCGGCTCGGCGCAGCGACGGGCCGAAGACCGCGTGCCCGGCGGCCCACGGGCGTACGCCGTCGGGCGTCGCAGCCGATCCGGCTCCGGGGTCGCTGACGTACGGGGAGATGCGGCTGACCAGGCTCGGGCGACGCCGCAGGCGCCCCACGTGCCACAGCTCGAGGAGGCCGAGCGCGACCCCGGCAGCGAGCACGGCCCCGATCATCGTGGCCGTCATCGCAGCACCCGGGGCTCGCGGGGAAGCCGCCCGATGAGGAGCATCAGCTGGTACGCGAGGAGGCACGCGACCGCGCCACCGACGAGCAGCACCAGACCGGTGCCGGATCCGAACTGGGAGATCGCGTCCCGCTGGAGCGACATCAGCGCGAGAACGATCCACGGCGCCGACACGGCGAGACGCGCCCCGTTGACCGTCCACGCCTGACGAGCGACGAGCTCGCCGCGGGTCCGGAGGTCGTCGCGCAGGAACGCCGACAGGGTGCGGAGCATGCGGCCGAGATCACCGCCGCCGACATCGCGTGCGAGCCGCAGCGCCTCGACCACCCGGTCGCCGACCGGGTCGGCCAACCGCGCCTTGAGGGCGTCGAGGCACTCGGAGAATCGCCCACTCACCTGGTAGTCGCGGGCGAAGGCGGCGAACGCGGGACGCAGAGGCTCTGGCCCGCGCTCGCCGAGGCCGGCAAGGGCCTCGGGCAGCGACATGCCGGCGCGTACGGCGGAGGCGAGGTGGTCGACCGCCTCCGGCCAGGCTGCGGCCCGCTCCTCGGTGACGCGGCGCGCGCGTCCGCGGACGGCCGCGATCGGGGCGTACGCGGCTGCGGCGCCCGCGACGAGCGCCACCGTCGGCGTCGCTGTGACGACGAGCGCGACGAGGAGTCCGAGGACTCCGCAGACCGCGCACACCGCGAGGACGCCGCGCGACGTGGCACCGTCCGCGCCAGCCCGCGCCAAGAGCTCGTCGAGCCGGCTCCTTCGCTGGGCGGGCGCGGTGTCCCCGTGCGTCGACGAGGTCAACCCGGACCAGATCAGCAGGAGCCCGATGCCGACGCCGAGACCGACCACGGAGCCGGTCACGCCTCGGCCCTCAGGAGCGCGCCGAGATCGATGCCGGCCTGTGTGAACCGCTCCGACCGCGCGGGGGTGCCGCTCGCCCGCACCAGGACACCGTCGCGGCGCTCGAACAGCGTCTCGGTCTCGATCACGTCGTTCTCGACCCGTCCGCTCACCGCAGCGATCTCGCGGACCGTACGGCGTCCGTGCGCGTCGATGCCCAGGTGCACGACGTGGTCGACGCAGGTCGCGACGGTGGGCACGACGAACCGCGCGGAGATGTTCTCGCCGGCCAGCAGCGGCAGCGTGCACATCTTGACGAGCGCCTGCCGTGCCGACGACGCGTGCAGCGTCGCCATGCCCGGGATGCCGGCGTTGAGCGCCAGCAGGAGGTCGAAGCACTCCTCCGCGCGGACCTCACCGATCACGAGCCTCGACGGGCGCATCCGCAGGGCCTCCTTGACCAGCGTGCGGAGCCGGATCTCGCCGGTGCCCTCCAGCCCGGACTGGCGCGTCTGGAGCGCCACCCAGTCGGGGTGGGCGAAGCGCAGCTCGAATACCTCCTCGGCCGACACGACGCGCTCGGTGCCGGGGACCTCGGCCGCCAAGGCGTTGAGCAGCGTCGTCTTGCCGCACTGCGTGCCCCCGGAGACGACGACGTTGTGCCCCGACACGACGCTCGCCCGCAGGAACGCCGCGGCGTGCTCGGTCATCGTGTCCGCGGCAACCAGGTCGGCGAGACCGCGGAAGCGGGTCACGAACTTGCGGATGTTCAGCGCGGGCACCCCCGCTGACCTGTGGCGATTCCCCGAACCCGCCTCTGACCTGCACAAACAACGTTTGCAGGCGTTGGCACTCGTTGGACGTTCTCGGACGTCCTGCGGACTATCTGCGGACTGAAGAGTGTCTGCGGCACGGGCAAGACTGCCCACACAGAACGGCCCCGAGCGGAGCAGTGACTCCGGCTCGAGGCCTCGACCCACAGGAAAGCGAGAATTCCCATGAACCGTTCAACAACCGTAGCGCCGGCTGGGACCGCGGGCGCCGCACTTCGCACCATCCGCACCGCCGCTGAACTTTCGCTCTCAGCCGTCGCAGAGCAGTGCTCGATGTCGGCGTCGACCATCGCCCGTATCGAGCGTGGGGAGCGCGACCTCTTCCCGTGGGAACGTGCGTCGCTGACGTCGGCGATCGTGGACGCGGCAGGTGCCCGATGAGCGCCGCTGCTCGTTCGACGATCCAGTGCCCGTACGCCGTGGGATGGTGCACGGGGCACCCGGACCCGTCGTTCGGAGAGGCGCCGGGCTGGCACGAGCTCGAGATCGCGGAGAACGTCTACGTCCGCGAGGACGAGTGCGTGCAGCCACGACTGCACGTCGCCGCCGACCTGGGCTCAGGAGGGTTCACGGGCAGCACGCAGGAAGCCCGGGAGTTCGCCGCTGAGCTGGTCGCTGCTGCCGTAGCTCTCGAGCAGATCGAGGCGGATCTCGCCGCAACGCAGGTCTCGTGATGGAGCCGTTCGAGCCGTTGATCATGCTGGGCATCAGGGTGCGCGAGGTCCGCGACCTCGCGGAGGAGACGCTTATGTGTGTGCGGGAGCGGATCCTCTTCGTCGACGACGATCTCACGTTCGACGAGCGTCGGCTGGCGGTCGCGATGTACCTCGAGGACGAGTTCGCGCTCGCATGAGTTCGGTGCAGATCGACGCCTGACGGGCGAGGGGGCCGGTGCCGCGTGCGGCACCGGCCCCCTCCTCAGACTTTCGCGCCGGATTACCGCTCCTGTTCGAACGTGAACGGCTTGTACGCGTTAACGACATCCCACGGGATGCAGTAGAGGTCGTGGTCGTCCTCCCAGCAATAGTCCGCTGCAACGCCCGCTGGCATCTCCACGACGACCCACCAACCGCGCGCACCGTATGGCGCAGGCAGGCTGCGGTCGGCGAGGAACCAGCTCGCCTCCGGACAGTCGAGGCTGTGCGAACGCGCGAAGCCAGCCTGCTCTATGCCTTTCCGACCGCCTTCATCTGTCCTGTGAAACAGTTGCATCACGAGCACCTACTCGCTCGCCTCGGCCTTTGCGCCTTCGATTGGGTTTCCCTTGGCGTCTCGCGGCACTTGACGGATCGAATGGATCATGAGGCCAACGAACGTGAGCGCCAGTGCGATCGCGAATGCGGCCGCGATCCACCACCACGATCCCCACGTTGCCGTCCGCCACGCGACTGCGGCAAAGAAGCCGCACAATGACGCCGCCAGCCACGCTCCGTAAACGTCGCGCGACGCGTCGGCGTTAGGGATGATCTGGTCAACGCGGTGCTCGATGCTCTCGAGCAGCTTGGCGCGGATGGGGGAATCGGTCGGCATCCGCTCGGCAATCGCGAGGTCGCGTTCAATCGTTCGGCGCGGCCCTCCTATCCCGATCTCGCGCAGCAGGGAGGCGAGCAGCGCCGCTGCGCCGGCAATCGCGGCGACTGCAAGGTCAACGTTCATGGACGGGGATCGTAGCGAGTGCGGCTCGTCAGCGTTCACATATGGGTCGAGACAAACCTCCGACGCCTGGCCCTGCGTCTCGTAACACTGGTTGACAGCCGCTCAACACGCTCTTGGAGGTTGGTCGAGGTGAAGGCATTGCTCGGGGTGGTGGCAGCGCTGGTGGTAGTCACAGCCTGCGGAGGAACGGAACCGAAAGAGGCGGAGTCGACACCACCGAGGCCGTCGCCGACCGAGACCTTGCCGACCACAGACCCGTACGTCGAGGAACTCGCCGAGGCGACCACGGCGTCGAGGCGGGCATGCTCTGAGGTGTTCGGCGACCTCCTGACGACCCTCGAAGAGCTCGGGTCACGCCTCAGCGTCGGGCTGCGCCTACCTGACTACGGGACCGAGGTCGGCGACATCCACGTCTCCTACGACCAGGCACTCAAGGAAGCGGCCACGCTTGACGGAAGTTGCCTCACGGCGGTCGGGGTCAAGCTTGAGACAGCGCTGAACCACTACACCAAGGCCAACCGCCTGTGGTCGGACTGCGTCAGTGACTTCGACTGCGACATGGACGATGTCGACCCGAAGATCCAGGCACGGTGGCAGAAAGCGCGGAGTCAGGTCGAGGCAGCGGCGGAGGCGATCGACACATATCCGCTGAGCGAGGATGACAGGCCAGTACGGTCCTAGGGGGGTCGTCCTGGTTCGGTTGGCCGCTACTCAGAGCCTCGAGTAAGCGAGCCGGATCCGGTTGAGCACCATCAACAGCACTAGGCCGAGGTGTAGAAGCAACGCGAGGACGATCGCCGTCGCCAACGGCGAGTAGCCGTCTCGGCTCGGCTCGGAAAAGGCATCCGTCAGCATGAGAGCGGTCACCAGCAACAGCGAGAGCGCGGTCGCGTACGCGACGTTCGCGCGAGTCTCAGCGACCAGGGCCGCGGTTGCCCGCTTCGTGCCAGGGCGAGCCGTACTCAGGGACTGCAGGCCGAAGATCATCACCAGAAGCCCGAAGAGACCGCCGGTCAGGATGGCGATTCCGTTGAGAAGCGGCCCGACAGACTGAAGCTGCCACCCGAGAAGGAAGGAGAGCGCGGCGACCCCAATCGGGCAGCCCCAAAGGACGACACGGTCTGCCCGGCGTGGTCGGCGATTTCGGTCTTCGTCCAGCTTGTAGAGGGTCTGCTGATGATCGCTCACGAGCTCGAAGAGTCCGAGCCGATCGATCCCTGGGAGCTTCAGCATCGACTCCACCCACCTCGCTAGCCGTCGTTCACTCACACCGCAGGATGCCAACCGGGTAAGACGTTTTCGCCATAGATTGCCTCGAGCCGACGGGTCTCCTCCTGCCAGAGCCCGAGCAGGTCCGCATCGCCAAGGTACTCCGTCTGGTAGACGAAGGCTGGCGGCTGGTCGCGTTCGATGACGACCGTGCGCTGACCCTCCTCGCCCTTCAAGGCGGCCTCGATGCGCTGGCGGTCGAAGTCATCCGCGCTCGCGGGTCGAAGGCTGTCTGGCACCGTGGGGACCGCGGTGCCGATCTCGACTGCCCTTGGCCCGCCCTCCTCCGCTCCCCACCTCCTCGAGAGGTAGTCCCGGAATCCGCCGAAGACATTGCGAGCGGCACCGCCATTGAGAGTCATTTTGAGTTCACCCGCTTTTCGGACCCGACCGCCGGCGACCTCGTCCTCGATCGTGGTCGGTCGGTAGACCGCGGACACAGTGAGCACCTCGGCGCTGTCGACGTATCGGCGCCACGCTTCGTGGTCGGCGAAGGGGGCGATCTTGACCGACACCTTGAAGGGCTTGCTTGCCGGGCGCGTGATGGTCCGCTCGAGTTGGTAACGGATGTGTGATCCGGACACCCGCTCGCAGAAGAGGAGACCCATGTCGGAGTCTGGCGGCAGCCAGAACATCGCTCGCTTGGGCGTCATCGTTGCGTCGCGCTCGCTGAACGGCCGCTTGTCGCCGCTGTCCACGTTGGTGGTGTTCCCTTGCGAGCCGTAGCCGCCAGACTCCGCAGCGACCCACAAGGCGCCGTCGTCAAGGCGATCGGCACTGAAGAGCTCGAACGCCCTTGACCGCTCGTCGTCTGCCTCAAGACCCGCGTCCATCCGCGTAAGCGCCGCCTTGCAGAACTCCTCGAACAGGTCAGCCCCGTCGTCGGGGAGTGAGCGCAGCGGGATCGCCGTGTCGGGGTCTCGGTACTCGTGCGCTCGCACCGTGTAGATCAGATAGCCGTGGGTGGCCATGCCTTCTTCTTCCTTCGCGTCTCGGAGCCCCTCCGATAGTGAAGTAAAGCCGATCGTTCGGGTCAGCGTCGCCAAATCTGCAACGAACCGCAGGATCGGGTAGTCCGTCATCCTCGCCGCCCTCTCGCCTTCTGCGCCTGGTTCTTCTGGCCGTCACGGGTGCCGGCCTCGGCGCCCTCCTTCGAGCCCTCCTTCGAGCCCTGCTTCACCGCGCGCGGCAACTGGTCGACCTTCTTGTCGAGGCGCGTGATGCTCTTCTCGAGGCGGTCCTGCGTGCGGTTCAGGCGGGCAATCTCCTTGCCGTACGTGGCGTTGCCGGCGAAGGTCGCGGCGCTGTTGATCGCCGACTGAGCACCTCGGTATCGGACCTCTTCGCGCTCGATCTGGCCCCTCGACAGCCCGGCGAACTCCTGGACGAGCGCAAGGTTGCCCTTCGCTGCGAGGTCGCGGAACAGCGTGCCGTCGAGACCCTTGCCACGGGCCGTCGCGAGTGCGCGTCGGAAGGCGGTTGCGTCGTTGCGGTCGGCGTCGGTCTGCGTACGGAAGTCCGACAGGCCGCCACCGAACGGGTCGTGAGTCAGGTTCCCGCGCACGTCGCCGATCAGGTCGGCCCGTGCGCTGGTGACCCGCTCGAGCCGCTCACGGTTCTTGTCGAGCGCCTTCGCGTTGCGGTCGAGACGATCGCCGAGCCGGTCGGCAGCCTTGAACAGGCGCGAGTTGCGGCCCACGGCGTCATCGAGACCGCGCAGGAGTTCGCGGACCTCCGAGCGGATGCTCGAGCGGTCCATGCGCGGGTTGATCTTGAAGCCCTGCAGTGCATCGCGAACGTCACCGTTGGCGTACGACTCGAGCATCCCGAGACGTCGGCCCGTCTCGGTCCAGATGTCGATCGACCGGTCACGCTTGGACGCGGCGAGCGGGATGTACGCCTCGCCACCCGTCTCCGGTTCGGCCCAGACGCGCCACGCGCCGGCGGGAGCGATCTGCGCAACATGGTTCTCGCGCATGCCGCCGTTGGCGTAGTAGTCCGTCACCGATCCGTCAGCGTTCGACGTCATGCCGCCGCCGCCACCGGGACCGCTGCGACGGACCACGATGGTCGACGTGACGGTCTGCGGGATGCTCGCGAGCGCTGAGGTCACCGTGCGGATGGTCGGGGTCGCCTGATCCTGCGCGGAGATGATCGTGGTGACCTGCTTCGGCGTCAGCTTGTACTGCTTCGCCAGGTCCGCGACCTTCGCCTTGGTCGGGTTCGCGCCCGCCTCCGACACCAGCGTCCGGAGTTGCTTCGGCGTCAGGTTGTACGCCTTGCGCAGCGCCTCGACGCGGCTCCGAGCACCCTCGGCGCCGTTCTGCCGGACAGTCGTCTCGACGAGGTCGGGGACGTTGAACATCTCGTCAGCCAGCGCGCGCATCTTCGGCAGCGGAATGCCTGCCGCAGCGCCCACCTCGACGAGGCGGTCACGCGAGGCGACCAGCGACCTTGTGAGCTTCTGCGTGTTGCCGTCGAGGGCGAACTGCGACGTGGCAGCCTCGATGGTCGCCTTCGCCTGCTCCTTGAGCGCGATCTGTGACTCGAGGCCCGCCTTGGACGTGTCGCTGTATGCGCCCTTCGTCTTGGCGAGGGTGTCGACCAGTCCGGCCCACCCTTCCTTGGCTGCGAGTGCGGCCTTGTCGGCCTCGAGCGACGGGTCGATCACGGCGTACAGCGCGTCCGCGAGGCCCTGCGCCTGGTCGGCAGCCGACGATGCGGAGTCGCCGAGCATGTCGAAGGCGTCGGCTGTCTGCTCGGCGGCGATCTTCGCTTGGGCGTCAACACCGGTCTGGCCCTTGGCCTTGGTGAGCTTCTTCTCGAGCTTGTCGAGCTCGGCCTGCATCTCCTCGACGTCGGAGCGCCCGAACGTGTCCTCCCACGCGTTCTTCTGCCCCTTGAAGGTGAAGGCGGTCGACCAGAATCCCTCGACGTCGCGCTTGTATTCGTCGAGGGCCTTCTGCGCCTCCTCGTACTCCTTGATCTGCCTCTGAACCGGCGTCGACTCGTTGCCGATGACGTCGTTGAGGCGTGTGATCGAGTCCGCGATGTCGTCGTTGCTCGCGGCGAAATCGAGGGCGAGCCCTGCGCCGGCACCGATCGCCGCACCCCACGGACCGGCGACGAGACCCATCGTCGCGAGCATGGCGGTGTTGGAGACGCCGAGCTTCTCGTCGAGGTCGGTCATCGACAGCGCGAGAGCGGCGATCCCGGCGCCCGCAGCGCGGTAGCCGGCGCCCGCCTTGGCGCCGTCCTTCCCGCCGCCGAGGAGACCCATGAGCGCGGAACCCTGCGCGGCGTTGTACAGCGCGACCGCACGAGACACGGCAGAGATGCCGGCGGCGACCGCGATCAGGACCGGGCCGGCGGGGGAGTCAGCGACGGCCGCAATGGTGTTCGCGAGCGCGCGGATGACCGGCAGCGACGCCTCGCCGACCGGAGCCGCAGCCTCGACGACCTGCAGGAGCGCGTTGCCGATCGAGCCGAGGGTGCTCATCGCCTCGGGGCCGACGCGCTGCACGTAGGTCAGGAACTCCTGGAAGCCCTCGGTCTCCGAGACGCCGTCGGCCCACTCACGGAAACTGCGGGCCGCGTCGCGCATGCCCGACGAGAAGTCGTCCGAGAGCGGATCGACCGCCATCATCAGGTCAGCCAGGCCCTCGGTCACATCGCCGAGCGCGTAACCCATGTCGGTGAGCGTCGGTCGCGCCTGGGTGCGGACGTACTCGAAGAACTCCGTCCAGCGATCCGAGGCCAGCGACTCGCCCGCCGCGCGCGCGAGGTCGCCCATCGTGTCGGCGATCTCGGAGATGATCCCCTCGACCTCGGGGCCGCGGGTCATCAGCGCCGTGATGCCGTCCTCGAGGCCGGGGAACAGGCCCGCCTGAGCGACGTCCTGCAAGCCCTGCATCTCGGGGCGGATCTCTTGCAGGAAGCGGGCGAAGTCGCGACCAGCGGGCCCGAGCTTCGCCATGGCCTCGTTCAGCTGCTCGAGGTTGGCCGCACTCGGCTCGAGCTCGTAGTCGTTCAGCGCCTCAAGGGCGTCCCCGACACCAGAGAAGGCCAGCACCGCGACGCCGGCGGCACCGGCAGCCGCGGTGAACTGCGTGGTCAGCCCAGCGAGTGCCGGGATGGCCGCGGCGCCGATCGGGACCAGGGCGGGACCGAGCGCTAGCGCGGTCTGCACGAGGTTCGACATCCGGTCGCTCGACGCGTCCAGATCACCCGCGAACGCCTTGGCCTTCGCCGATGCACCAGCGAGCGCCCGGTCGAAGTCGCCGGTATCGCCCTTGAGGCGAACGAGCACGGAGCGCGAGGTCATACGGTCTCCTTGCGGTTGGCGTGGGCCTCTGCGGCGGCAGTGCCGTCAGCGACGAGGCGCTGGGTGAGGTCTTCGGTGACGACATCGATCGCGCGGGCTGCCGCGCGGGTCGCGATCGCCTCCGTCAAGAGTCGGCGGTTCAGCCTGTCGAGGTCGGCGAGCGTGCAGTCGGCAAACGGCTTACCGACGATGCGGCGGGCATGGGTGTCGAGTTGAGCGATCACGGTCACGCGGCCTGTCAACGGGGCCTCCTGGGGTCATGCGCCGGCCCGGCCGCCCTCACGAGCTCCTCGGCTTCCTCGCGCAGCGCTGGGATATCCGCGACAGCCACCCCGTACCTGCCGAGGCGCTCGGCGACGAGCTCCTCAACCGAACGGCCCGACCGCTCGGCCTGACCGCGGTAGGTGAGGTACTCAAGCGTCCAGGGCGAGCTGTGGGTGGCTGCAACGCCATGGGTGTTGTGCCAGTGGCTCGCGGCAATACGGAATCGACGGAAGGCCGCGAGGGCGCCAGCGGTGATCCCGTGTGGCGCCTCCCAGACCTCGACGAGGCAGCCGACCGCCAGCGCCTTCGGGAGCGCCTGCGATGTGACCGGCGGGCGTTCTGGTTCACGGAGTCGAGCCATCCTCACGCCTCCTTGTTCCAACGTTGATTCGCGGCGTACCGGGCAAGCTCGGAGACTCGCGGGTCCGTCCGCGCGGCGTCGGCGCCCGTGTCTGGCAGGTCGAGCGCCTTGAGAACCCGCGCGAGTGCTAGGCGGTGCTGTCGGATCTCGCCGACCGCGGGATTCACGCGACGCTGGCCGGTCGAGCCCTCGACGGTCACGCCTACCTTGCTGAGAGCGGCGCGAAGGTCGTCGATCTCCGAAAGCAGTGAGCATGCCTCTCGCAGCAACTGCATCTCCGTGAGGTCGAGGACGTACACGGCCAAGACGTCACGCCAAAACGCGGAAGCGCGCGGAGTCAGTCGTGGGGGTGGGTTCGGAACCTTTGGTGTCTCAGCCATCTCCGACCTCCTTGACCGAGGGGAAAACGAGCGTCCGATGCGTGCGCACTCTTTTCAGCCCTCTCCGGCGGTTCGGTAGGTGGGGGGCCAGGGGGTCCCTCCCCACCCACCCCTGGCGGCCTCGCGCATGTGTCACGCCGTCCGGCCGTACATCTGCCAGTCAGCGAAGAGCGTGATCACCTGCGGGAGGGCGTTGTTCAACGCGACCTCGAACGACGGCAGCCCCTGCCGTGCGTTGGCCGCACGCTTGTAGACCGTCCGAACCTCGGCGAGGTTCGGCGGGGTCACTCGATCGAGCGCGGAGGCGACGTGCTCCCCCCAGACCTTCGCGTACTCGAGTTGACCTCGACTTTCGAGGTAGTCCTCGGGCCAGCGGCTCGACGCAAGGAGCCACGAGGCGAGGGCGTCACTGTCGCCGATGGCACGCTCGAGCCGGCTCACCATCCGATCGGGCACCTGGGATCCCGTGAGCGGGGCAAGCACCATCTGAAGGTCGGCCTTGAGTCCGGCGAGGGCGGCCTCCTGAGCCGCGTCCTGCGGCTCAGGTCGCGGCGGATAGGCGCCGTCACGCAGGGCGGCGAGAGCAGCGCGTGAGCTGGCGAGGACCTGACCGCGCAGGCCTTCGATGGCAACTCGAGACTCAGCCGCACGGATCTGGATCCGCGTCAGCCTTGCGGCCTGAGTGAGCTCGGTCTGACTCCAGGTCCCGACGACGTACTTGCCAAGGGTGTCGAGTTCCGTGTCGATCTGGTCGAGCTTGGCCGGCACACCGTGCCAGTGCTTGGCTGCTGCCTCGATCGCCGGGGGGCGCTTCAGGGCGGGGCCTCCGTCGGGCTGCTTGAGCCAGCTTGAGGCGGTCCGCGGAAGCAGTTGGCTGATGTTGTCGGCTGCTTCGCGCGTGAGCTTGCGGTACGCGTCGTAGATCGGGCTATGCGGCTTCACGTGTCGTCTCCTTGAGGTTGATCCACCAGCGGCCAGCTACCTTCTTCGCCACGAGCCCGCCGGCTGCGGCCCGCTTCGTAACAGCGCGGGCGGTGATCCCGAGCTCTGAGGCCGCCTGGTCTGCTGTGATCCACACTGCCGTCGGAGGCAGGATCGACGTCGGCTCGAGTTCCTTTCCCGGAACCAGCTCTCGGACTGCGATGCACGCCCGGGCGGCTGAGACGAACGGCTCCGCCGAACGCAGCGGGTCGCCACCGCGGTAGACCCGAGCGGAGTTCGACTGCGCAACGATCGCCGCAAGCTCGTGCAGGGCATCGACATCAGCGATGACGACACATACGACTCCATCGACGTACTCGACCGACAGCCCGCGCCTCATCACGCCCTCCTGGGATCGAGGGCTCCGGAGAGCGCGTCCCCCGTGTCCCCTCCCTTAAGAGGGGGGACACGGGGACACGCCCCCCTCGCGGGCTGCCCCAGGACGCGGGACACAGTGGGGACGCACCCCGGGACACGGGGGGACACGCTTGGGACGAAGGGACGCGGAGGCGCGTCCCAATGCCGGGGACGCACCCTCATCGATCCGCACCGCCTTCGAACGGTCGGATCGACCCAATCGGGGAGCCCGTGGTGATGTACTTTTCGACCTGCAGGATCGCAATCGCATCCCGGATCGTCTTCGCCTTTCCTGTCACCACGGCCTCGATCTGCCGGGCCGACATCGGACCATGCTCGGCCAGCGCATCGCTCACCCGCCGCATGACCGTCGTCGGACGGAACTCGGTGCTGCTTGCGTCTGCCGGCTTGATGACCTCGACCTCAGCGAAACGCTCCTCATGCGACGTGAGCACAAGATCGGCGAACCACGACAGCCCGTCCTTGCCGGGAAGCCCGTGCTTTCGGAGCTGACCCGGGCGATCCTTCGCCAGGCGCACGGTCGTCCGTCCGGTGAGTCCGATGCCGAACGGCTTGCGGTTCTCGAGCACAAACGCGGCGCCATCCAGGGCGTTGAGTTTGTGCACGCCGCCGAGCGCGTAGCGCCCGCGTCCCTCCGCCGACTTCACGACGTGATCGAGGCACACGACCGCCGGCCCGGCGTCCGCGATCCTCCTTGGCAGAATCCGGCCGAACGTCGCGATGTCCTTGTTCGAGAGCGGGTCCATGCCGTGCAGCGTCATCGCCTCGGTCACGCCATCGAGGACCGCGAGAGTCGGCCGGGTGGCGCGCAGGAGCATGTGGAGGTCGTCGAGGTGAATCCCGCTCCCGAGCGCCTCGGTGGGGCGCAGATAGTGGAACCGACGACGGATCGCCTCCGCACCGACCTGGAGCGTGAGCAGCCGCCCGACAACGCCACCCTCGTCGTCCTCGAAGTCGAGATAGACGACGTTATTGTCGGCCGCGATCTCGTCCACGACGGCCGACATCGCGAGCCAGGTCTTGCCGGCCTCCGACTCGCTTGCCAGCGTGTGGACCTTGCCGGCATAGAAGAGCCCTACGCCGTCGCTCCGGCGACCGACACTCGGCGTTGGCGGCGCCCATTGCCCCGACAGCACCGCGTCGAGGTCGACAGGCTGCCACACGCGACGGAAGGTCGGCTCGAGCGGTTCCTCTTCGGGAGGCGGACTAAGCGCTGCTGCGGTCACTCGCCCACCGCCTCGATCATGCGGACGGGAAGGTTTCGCATGTCGCACAGCGCCAAGACGTCGCTGGCGATCTTCGCCGAGGTGGCCCACGCGTGCCGGCGCGGCATCCACATCGGCGACTTCGCGCCGCACTCGACGATCAGCTCGCGAGCGCCGTGGCCGCTGACGTATGCGGCGCTCTTCGAGACGATCTCCACGGTGATGAACCTCGGCATCTAGACCACCGCCAGGGGGTCGCCGGTCCGCAGCGCCGCGATCCATCGACGGACCGCCGTGGCTTCTCCCTGGACGTCGACGTGCAACCGGTCGAGGTGAGGACTGAGCAGGTGAACGGCGACGGGATCGACATGGCTGTCGACAACGAGCTCAAGGCGCGCGTCATCAGGCACCATATTTAGCGCTCGTAGCTCCCGGCGCGGGTTCGTGCGGAGATCGGCCCGCACGGTGCCGGTCACCGGCACGTCAGGACGCCTGCTCGAGCTTCGCCTTGATCCAGGCGTCAACGTCGCCGCGGGCATACAGCACCCGTCGGCCTGCCTTGAACGACCGGGGTCCCTCGCCGACGTGTCGCCAGTACCTGACAGTGCTCGGCTTGGTGCGGAGAAGGCTCGCAACCTCGTCTGTTGTCATGTACATCACCGACTCTCCTTCCTAAGAAGCAATGGAGCGTTTCTGCGTGAAACTCTGTTGGAAGACGTTGACTGAATCAAGCCAAACCAGCTAAGGTACGTTTCGTATAGGAATGGAGGCGGGATGGCTAGGCCGAATCTGGCTAGATCGATCGACGCGGAGGCGAACCTTGCCCGCCGCATCGAGCGCGAGCGGAACCGCCGCGGACTCAGCTACGAGGCGCTATCGAAAGACATGACCGCCATCGGTTGCAGCATCAACGCCTCGTCGATCTACAAGATCGAGAAGGGCGATCCGCCCCGCCGGGTCACCGTGGATGAACTCGTCGCTCTAACCAGGGTCTTCGAGACGACGATGGAAGACCTCCTCACGCCGGTCGAGGTTCTAGATCAGCGCAGGGCCCAAGAACTACTAGCCAGTATCGATACGGCCGAGGATGCGCTCGTCCATGCCATTGCCGGGGTCCTCGAGGCAAATGCCGAACTGTTTGCCCTGAGGGACACCGAGCTGAACGAGTACGTGCATGGACATCTCGTGGGCAGGGGGGCACCGACATCGGTGACCCCGGGACCCACGGAGGCGCTGTCCTCGGAACTCCGCACGATCGTGTCAAAGCTCTACCTTGCGCTAATCAAGGAGGCGCACCACATCGCCGGCGACGGAATCACTTGGGAGGACCACGACGATGAGTAGTGTCGCCAAGCGCCCGAACGGCCAGTGGCGCGCCCGCTACCGCGACGACGCCGGCAAGGAGCACTCCCGTCACTTCAGCCGCAAGGTCGACGCCCAGCGCTGGCTTGATGAGGTCACGACGTCGATGCTCACCGGCTCGTACGTCGACCCCCGCGCCGGGAAGGTCACGTTCGAGGCGTACGCCCGGACTTGGCAGGACTTGCAGATGCACAGGACGAACACGGCCCTCGCAGTTGACTCCGCGCTCCGGGTGCATGCAATCCCAGCGTTCGGCAAGCGCCCCATCGCGTCGATCCGCCGCTCAGACATTCAATCGTGGGTGCAGGCGATGTCTGCCGAGCTCGCGCCAGCGACCGTCCGCGTGACCTTCCAGCACGCGCGCTCGGTGTTCCGGGCAGCTGTAGACGACCGCCTCATCGCCCGTACGCCGTGCGAACGAATCACGCTCCCCCGCATCGACAAGCCGGTCATCGAACCGCTGCCCACCGAGACCGTCTTGGCGCTCGAGGAGGCTATGCCGCCCCGATGGCGCGCGATCGTGCGGCTCATGGCGGGTACTGGCGTGCGGCCCGGTGAGGCCGCGGGCGTGACCCTCGACCGCATCGACTTCCTGCGGCGCTCGCTGCGCGTCGACAGGCAACTTCTGCTGACACGCCCGCACACGTTCGGCCCACCGAAGACCGACTCGGGGATCCGGACGATCCCACTCCCCCAGGTTGTCGTCGAAGCGCTCTCTGTACACGTGGCCGAGCACGGGACCGGCGTCGACCAGATGCTGTTCGCGAACCCCGGCGGCGGCATTCTGAACCGCGACCTCGTAACGCGGGCGTTCCGCGACGCCGTACGCGAAGTCGGCGCGCCGGACGGGACTCGGCTCCACGACCTTCGGCACTACTACGCCTCGCTGCTTATCCGCCACGGCGAGAGTGTCAAGGTCGTCCAAGCTCGCCTCGGTCACGCGTCGGCGAAGGAGACGCTGGACACGTACTCGCACCTCTGGCCGGACTCCGAGGACATGACCCGGGCGGCGATCGACAGCGTGCTCGGAGCCACGAGGATCACGGGAGCATCCAATGGATAGCCCACGCGACTTCAGCGACATCTACGTGCACGAGGCAGGGCATGTGGTAGCTCACGGAGCGATGGGACGACCGATCGACCGCGTGGTGATCGGCCCAGGTGCGATGGAAGGGGCGGACGACGTCCATGGCGCGGTACATCCGGTGCCGGGCACTGGGCTCGACAAGCACTCGGAGGCGATCATGCAGATCGCCGGCGCTGCCGCGACTCGGGCCTGGGCCCACGCAGAATCCGCCGCGGCCGACGAGCTCATGAATCTCGAACTGACGGGCGCGTACGCGAACGACGAATTCAACGCCAAACGCCTCGTCGATGACGTGGCGGCGCTTGAGGCGATGACTGAGGCGGAGCGAATCTGCTCCAGCAATCTCGAGCTACTCCACCAGATCGCCGATGCGCTCAGGGAGCGAGGCGAGCTTTCTGGCGAAGAGGCCAACGCTTTCGCGGACCAGGTGCGGACCGAGGAGCAATGATGCGCACATCGTCGCAGGTCAGACCTCTAGCAGGAGGCATCCAGCGAACTTGCGGATGTTCACCGCGGCGAACCCTCGCGAGATCCCCTCGAGCACGACGTGCAGGCGATGGCCGCCCGGCAACGTCGCGTCCACGAACGGCTGGCTCAGATCGAGGCGGCGCCCGCTCGTCGCGAGCATGCGCTCGACCAGCTCGCGCACCTCCGCCGCACCCAGGATCACCGAGGTCAGCTCGTGCCGGCCGCCACGGGCGACGAACACCCGCGACGGCTCGTTGATCCAGATCTCCTCGACGTCGGGATCGTCGAGGTACGGCTGGAGCGGACCGAGGCCCGCGACCGCTGCGACCAGCTCACCGACCGTCGCCTGCGGATCGGCCAACGGCGCCACCGCTCCCGTCAGGCTCCGTTGATCGTGCGCCGCGGCGACCTCCTCGGCGATCCTGTGCACCGTCTCCGCGTCGCGCAACGGATCGATCCCGCGGGCGCGCACGGCAGCGCGCACCTCGTCGGCCAGGCTGCTCGTCGTCACGGGACTCCCCACGGCGGTGATCGTGACCGGAATCCTGCCGTAAACGAGGGTCACACCGACAGCCCCGCGGCTCAGCCTGTGGACAAGATCGGACGATCAGCCGAACGGGATCTCAAGCCGTCCCCAGAAGACAGGTCGGCCCCGAGAAGAGGTGGAAGCTCTGCTCGGGGCCTGGGCTCTCGGAGGCGAGTCCGATGAGCCGTCCCGCCAGCCTATCAACGCTGCAAGGTCGCGTACCTCCGCAGGAACAAGGCCTCGGAGAGAGCCATGGCTTCGATCTCCTTCGGGTCCACGCTCTCGTTGGGCGCGTGGATGAGGCACAACGGCTCCTCGACCCCCATGAGGATGATCTCGGCGTCCGGGTAGGTCTCCTCGAACACGTTGCACAACGGGATCGACCCGCCCTGCCCGAGGCGCGTCATCGCCGTGCCGTACGCCTCCTGCATCGCCGCCTCCATCGCCGCGTACGCCGGGCCGTCGGTCGCGGCCTCGAACGGCGAGCCCTTGGCCTCGGTCTCCACGGTGACGTGCACCCCCCACGGAGCGGCCGCGCGCAGGTGGTCGACCAGGGCACGCTCGGCGTCGTCCGGCGCCATCCCCGGCGGGATCCGCAGGTTGAGCCGCGCCGCCGCGCGCGGCGTGATCGCCGCGGTCGAGCCGACCACCGGCGGGCAGTCGATGCCCAGGATCGTGATCGCGGGTCGCGCCCACAGCATGTCCGACGGGCTGCCGTCGCCGAGCAGCGAGACGCCGTCGAGCAGGCCTGCGTCCTTCACGAACTGCTCGGGCGGGTACGGCGCGCCGGACCACGTGCGGGTGTTGTCCAGGCCGGTGACGGTCGTGTTCCCGTCGGCGTCGCGCAGCGTCGCCAGGGTCGCGACCAGTGCGGCCAGCGCGTCGGGCGCGGGGCCGCCGAACATCCCGGAGTGGAGCTCGTTGGTGAGCGCGTCGATCGTCACGACGACGTTGACCATGCCGCGGAGGCTCACGGTCGCCGCCGGGTGTCCGACCGAGGCGTTGCCGGTGTCGCACACCAGGATCGTGTCGGCCCGCAGCAGGTCGGCGTGCGGAGGGACGAACGCCTCGAGCCCGCCCGTGCCCTGCTCCTCAGACCCCTCGACCACCAGCTTCAGGTTGACGGCGAGCTCGTCACCGAGCGCCCGCAGCGCGGTCAGGTGCATGACGATGTTGCCCTTGCAGTCAGCGGCTCCGCGGCCGTACCAGCGGCCGTCGACCTCGGTCAGCTCGAACGGCGGTGTCCGCCAGGCGGCGTCGTCCAGCGGCGGCTGCACGTCGTAGTGGGCGTACAGCAGCACGGTCGGCGCGTCCGGGTCCGAGCAGGGGCGCGACCCGACGACCGCCATGCTGCCGTCGGCGGTCTCCTCGAGGTGCGCGTCGGTGAACCCGACCTCCGCGAACTTGTCGAGGACCCACTGCGCGGCCCGTTGACACTCCTCGGGCGGGAACTGGCGAGGATCGGCCACCGACGTGATCGCCACCAGCTCGGCCAGCTCGTCGCGGACCGTGGACATGAATCCGGAGACGCGGTCACGCAGCTCCATGCTCACTCCCCTGCCACGTCGTCGGTCTCGAGGTCGTCGACGAACTGCTGGAACTCCTCCAGCTCGTCGGGGCAGTAGACCTCGATGATCAGCAGCTGTCCCTGGACCACACGGCTGTCGGCGATCACCGGCCGCGCTCCCGGTCCGCTGGCTCCGTTCGCGAGCTGCGCGAGAAGGACGGCACGGGTCAACGCGTCGTTCGGGTTCTCGCAGGTCGCTCCACCGTCCGTGCCGAGGACCCGCACGATCTGGTCACGGTCGGGCGCGTCGCGACCGGCGTCCTCGATCGCCGCGATCAGCTCGTCGGCCTTCTCCTCGGCCTGTCTGCTCTCGCGGTTCGACTCGAAGACGAACAGCGCCACGACGACAGCGACGACGATGATGACGACGACGGCGACGTAGATGACCGTGCGCTCGCCCTTGCCCTGGGTCTCGACCGGCTCGACAGGGGTGCTCATGCCTCGGCTCCTTCCGCGACGTCAGGCTGCTTCCAGGAGGGCTTGCGGAACCGGTAGAACAGGTACGGCACCAGCAGGCCGAGGCCGAGCGCTCCCGCACCGACGATCGCGAAGTAGACGCCCGAGCTCCCGGACGAGAACTGCGACGGCGGGATGAAGCCGACCAGCAGCGCGGCCAGCGACGCCGCGAACCCGACGCCGCACAGTCCCACCAGCATCGGTGCCCGATACCCGCGTGGATGGTCCGGCTGCTTGCGGCGCAGCTGGATCGCCGCGAGGAACATCAGCAGGTACATGATCAGGTAGACCTGCGTGGTGATCACCGAGAAGATCCAGTAGGCGCTCGACACGTCGGGGATCAACGCGTACGCCAGGCCGATCACGGTGGTGATGATGCCCTGGACGACCAGGATGTTCTGCTGCACGCCGTTCTTGTTGAGCCGCTGGAGGAACGGCGGCAGGTAGCCCTCCTGGCGCGAGATCAGCAGCAGACCCTTCGAGGGCCCGGCGAGCCAGGTCAGCATGCCGGCGAGCGATGCGGTGACCAGCATGATCCCGACGATCGGCGTCAGCCACTGCCAGCCGAAGTTCGCGAACACCGCGTCGAAGGCCTGCATGACGCCGGCCGTCAGCGACAGCTCCTCAGCGGGGACGATCCAGCTGATCGCGAGCGCCGGCAGGATGAAGATCGCGAGCACGAGGCCCATCGCCAGGAACATCGCCCGCGGGAACTCCTTGGCAGGGTTCCTCAGCGACGACACGTGGACCGCGTTCATCTCCATGCCGGAATAGGACAGGAAGTTGTTGACGATCAGCACGAGGCTCGACAACCCCGCCCACGCAGGGAGCAGGTTGTCCGCGGTCATCGGCGCGGCCGACGTGTTGCCCTGCCCGAGGAACACCATGCCGAGGACGACCAGGACGACGCCCGGGATCAGGGTCCCGATGATGAGCCCGCCGCTCGCGAGTCCCGCCACGCCGGCGGTCCCTCGCGAGGAGATCCACACGCCCGACCAGTAGACGACGATGATGACCGCCGCGGTCCACACGCCGCTGCTCGCCAGCGCAGGGTTGAACACGTACGCAAGGGTGCTCGCCACGAATCCGAGCAGGCTCGGGTAGTAGAAGATCGTCATCGCGAACTGGCACCACACCGCCAGGAATCCCAACGGCTTCGAGAGACCCTCGGACACCCAGTTGTAGACGCCGCCCGACCATCCCGAGGCGAGCTCCGCGGAGACCAGCGAGGTCGGCAGGAGGAAGACCACGGCCGGAAGCAGGTAGAGGAAGACGCACGCCAGCCCGTAGACGGCCATCGTCGGCGCTGCGCGCAGGCTCGCCACGGAGCTGGTGGTCATCATCGCCAGCGCGACCCACGAGATCCAGTGAGCTGCGGGGACGCGGGCGCGGGCGGCACCCTTGGCTGCGGACCCGCCGATCGGGACGTCCGCCGCACTCATGGCGTCGCTCGCAGCTGATGAGTCTCTCGCATGTCCGCCTCCGGTCGTGTCGAGCGTCGATGAGCCCATTGTGGGTCGCGTGACACTCCGTCGGACTCACCCACGGCGGGTGACTCGGACCCGCCCGAGAGGCCGGTCCTACTCCACGATCCGGAGGTCGCGGGCGGTGTTGTTGAGGCGCCGCCCGCCGGTGACGGTGACGGTGACGATGTCCTCGATGCGGACCCCGAAACGTCCGGGCAGGTAGATGCCCGGCTCGACCGAGAAGCACATCCCGGGAACCAGCTCCTGCTGCTCTCCCTCGATCATGTACGGCGGTTCGTGCGTCGTCGTCCCGATCCCGTGTCCGGTGCGATGGATGAACCGGTCGCCGTACCCCGCCTCCGTGATCACCGCGCGGGCCGCGCGGTCGATCTCCTGGCAGGCGACACCCGGGCGCACGGCGTCGACGCCAGCCTGCTGCGCCTGTCGTACGACCTCGTGCACCGCGCGTACCTCGTCGCTCGGCTCACCGACGCTCACGGTGCGGCTCGTGTCCGAGCCGTACCCGTCCATGAGTCCACCGAAGTCGAGGACGACGGCGTCACCGACCTCGATGACCCGGTCGCCGGCCTCGTGGTGCGGGTTGGCGCCGTTCGGTCCGGAGCCGACGACCGTGAAGTCGACCTGCTCGTGCCCGAGCTCGCGCAGCAGGCGGGCGAGGTCCGCAGCGACGTCGGTCTCCTTCCGGCCCGCGAACCGGACGCCCACGATCTGCTCGTACGCCGCGTCCGCCGCGGCGCCCGCAGCGCCGAGCCGCGCGAGCTCGTTGGCGTCCTTGACGGCCCGCAGCATCGGCAGGCCGTCCGTCAGTGAGCGGTACGCCGAACCCGGAACTGCCGCCTGGAGTCCGAGGAGGTGGAGTGCCCAGGCGGAGTCGGAGATCCCCATCGTCGATGCTTCACCGACGAGCGCGGCGGCCCTCACGAACGGGTCCTCACCATCGGCCCAGTCGACGATCGAGAGCGTCGGTGCTCCGACGGCCGCCTCGGCGTCGGGACGCTCCAGGGTCGGCACCAGCAGCGCAGGCTCGTGGTCCGGGCGGAGGACGAGGACGGTGAGGCGTTCGGTGATGGCCGTGGGCTGGTAGCCGGTCAGCCACACCAGCTCCGGTCCAGGCGTGACGAGGAGCCCGTCCAGCCCCGCGGCAGCGGCGTCGTCGACGGCTCGACGCATCCGTGCGGCGTAGTCGTCGTTCGTGAAGGCGGCGGGCGGCACCCGCGTGGTCGTGCTCATCGGTCTCCCCCTCTGCACGGCGTCCAGGGCCGGCGTCGACCCGCCGGTACCCCGAACGTAGGACACGTGCCGGGTGCTGACCTCACCCTTCTCGGGCGAGCCGGATCCGCTGCGTCGCCGGAATAATGACCACCGTGGCCGACGTCGATCAGGGAGATCCGCACGCACGGCCCGCGCGCCTGCCGCATCGGCTGTCCGGCGCCCGCCAGCGGGTGTGGGCGGGGATCAGCCGGATCGCCTCCAGCCGCCTCCCGTCCCCTGCACCACCGCCCGAGCCGCTGGTCGAACAGCCGCCCGAGGCGGTGCTCGACTTCCTGCGTCTGCTCGGCGTCGCGATGTGCCGTGCGGGCGACGCCGCCGATCGGGTGACGTTGATCCTCGACGACGTCGCGCGCGCGTACTCGGCCAAGGGCGTCAGCTTCTTCGTGCTGCCGACCGGGGTCTTCGTCCGCATCGTCGCGGGGTCCTCCACCCGGGTCGACTTCGCGCCCGGCAGCAACCGCCCCCTGCGCCTGGACCAGATCGACGACCTCTACCGGCTGATCGACGACATCCGGCACAGCAAGATCGAGGTGGGCGCCGCGGCCGAGCGGCTCACCGCGCTCACGCGCTCACGACCACGCTTCGGGCCCGTCGTGCGCGTGCTCGGCACCGGCGTGCTCACCGTGGGACTGGGCCTGGTGCTCAACCCGACGGCGTCGACGCTGCCCGTCTACTTCGCGCTCGGCGTCATGGTCGGGCTGCTGGAGCTGCTCGCGAACCGCGTGCTCGTACTCTCCCTGGTGCTTCCGGTGGTGGCGGCGTTCGGGGTGACCTGGGCCGCCTTCGAGCTCGCCGGACCCTACCTCGACGCGTGGCCGCTCGACATCGTGATCCCCTCGCTCATCACGATGCTGCCGGGAGCGGCGCTCACCATGGCGACCGTCGAGCTGGCGGCCGGCTCGATGATCTCGGGCTCGGCGCGCCTCATCTACGGGCTCGAGCGGCTCCTGCTGCTCACGGTCGGCATCGCGATGGGCATCGAGGCCGCGGGCCTGCCGGTGCGGTCCGGCGATGCGCCGACGACCTCGCTCGGGGCGTGGGCACCGTGGGTGGGCGTGCTGGTGTTCGGGCTGGGCCATTTCTTCGCGTCGTCCGCTCCTCGGCGCACCCTGGTCTGGCTACTGGTCGTCCTCTATGTCGCGTACGGCGCCCAGGCCGCCTCCGGGGTCCTCCTCGGAGCGCTGGGCGCCAGCTTCGTCGCCGGTGCGGTGGTGCTCCCGGTCGCCTACGCCGTGCAGTCCCGCCGGAGCGGTCCGCCCGTGCCGGTCACGTTCCTGCCCGCGTTCTGGCTGCTCGTCCCTGGTGCACTGAGCCTCCAGGGTGTCGCCGAGCTGGTGGGCGCCGATGCCGCCGCGGGCCTCGGGGACTTCATCAACGCCCTGCTCTCGATCGTCGCCATCGCCGTCGGTGTGCTCGTCGGGGCCGGTCTGTCCGAGCGCGTGGGCCGGGCGACGTCGACCTGGCGCGGTCTGTAGCGGTCGTGTCCGAGCGATCGGCCGTGCACGAGCGTTGACGGCTCGGACCGGCCACCGCAACACTGACCCCCATGATCCGTGTGCTGCGAGACATGCCGGTCGGCGTCATCGGGCTCGAGGCGGTCGACGACGTCGAGAAGGAGGACTACGAGAACGTCCTCCTCCCGCTGGTCGACGACGCGATCGCCCAGCACGGGAAGGTCCGCATCGTCTACGTCCTCGGTCCCGAGTTCGACGAGTACGAGGGCGACGCCGCCTGGGAGGACCTGAAGCTGGGCCTGCGTCACGCCACGGCGTTCGAACGCATCGCGGTCGTGACCGACGCCCGGTGGGCCGCCCCCGCGATCAAGGTCTTCAGCATCCTCTGGCCGGGGCAGGCTCGCGCGTTCCCCCTGGCCGGGCTCGAGGATGCCAAGCGCTGGGCGGCCGGCGAGACCGCCTGACGGTCCGGTCCGCTGCCTCAACCGCGACCGAAGTACCGCGTCAGCGACGCGACGACCAGCAGGCCGCCGACCGCGACGAGCAGGACCCCGCCGACCGTGCGCCAGCTCCGGGAGCGGATCCACCCCGTCATCCGGTCGACCGCCCGCGACAGGATCGGGAAGCGCTCGGTCCCCCAGGCCATCAGCAGGTACGGCAGCGCAGCCGCCATGGCGAACCCGACATAGACGAGCACCTGCAGGATGCCCGCCGAGCTCGCCTCCCGGGCGAGCCGCACCACAAGATAGGCACTCGCCGCTGCGCTCACACCGATGACGGTGTTCGCCGCCGAGAACCCGAAGAGGCTGCGAGGCCGGTCGAGCAGGCGTGACGCCGTCCGCACGGCCGTGTGGTCGACCGTCGCGTGACGGTTCCGCAGCACCCACAGGCCGGCGATCACGAACAGGACGCCGGCGGTGAGGTCGAACGCGCGCTGCAGCAGCAGCGACCTCACCCGGCCGCTGAACAGCCGCTCCCACGCGTCGGGGTTGGTGACCTGCAGCAGGAGGGTGAGGATGAGTGCGCCTGTTGCGACGCCTCCCGCGACGATGAGGCCACGGCGTAACGAGCCGGGCGATCGCGCGAGCACGGCGACCTGCAGTGCGATCAGCGTCGGACTGAACCCCGTGGCCAGACCGAGCAGCACCAGGCTCACGAGCGTGCCGACGACGAGGACGGCGGCGTGCAACATGGCGGCGAGTCTAGGGGGCGTCGCCGCGACGGCGACGCCCCCTTGACCGATCGACGTGGACGATCAGGGCGTCAGCACGCCCTCTCCTTCCGGTGCCGCCCAGAACAGACCGCGTGCAGCCTGGCTCTGCCCGCCCTTCGGGTGCGTACGGAACATGATCGACGTCCCGAAGACGAACGCCTTCGCACCCGACGCCGCCTCCGCGGACACCACCGCGGGCTGGCCGGCGGCGTCCTCGGGGCCGTTCGGCGTCGTGCCGCCTGCGCCACCGCGGCGCCAGTGGCCGGCGACGAACGGGTCCTCCGCGTCGTACGACTGCTCGACCGTGACACCTTCGCCGAGACCCGTGAACCAGGTCGCCGGGTAGATGAAGGAGTAGTCCTGCGCGTACGGCGCGAGCACGCCGTCAGCGGCGGTGTCGACAGCGACGATGCCGTTGCCGGAGCTGTTGCCCCCCACCGCCGTACCGGTCACGAGGCCGAACGTCCGCGCCGTGTTGAACGCGCCCGAGCCGCGGCCGACGATGCTGCCGCCGTCGTCGACGAACGCCTGTACGGCGGCGCTCCCCGCCGCCTGGGTGGCGTTGAACGTCAGCGCCGACCCGAGCCACAGCACGTCCACGTCGTCGAGCACCGCCGGGTCGGCGGTGATCGTCGCCGCGTTCAGCGCGACCAGGTCGTCGAAGCCCAGCTGCGTGAGCGACAGGAGGTCGTCCTGCGTGCCGGTGTAGCCGATCGTCAGGTCCTCCAGCCCCTTCGCCGTCCCCGACCGGAGCTCGGCGAGCTCCGCCCGCGTGGCGGCGTCGAAGTCGGTCCCGAACTCGTCGGCGACCTCGCTCGCGGCGGCGTACGACGCCCGGTCCGACCCGACCACGGCCGACCCGTCGGCGAGGGCCGAGACGGCGACCCCGTCCTCCAGCAGCGCGTTCAGCGCGCGGTAGTCGTCGACCCCGGCGAGCTCGAACGTCAGGTACGAGCCGCGCCGCGGCACGTCGCCACCGTCCTCGTGGTGGGAGATCGGCCGGGTCCGCGGGAGCCAGCCCTGGCCGGTGACGCCGACGGGCTCGACCGTCGCCCCCCACAGGTAGCCGAGACTCCACGCCGAGATGTCGTACATGCTCGGGAACTTCGCCGAGATGTCGGTCCCCGGTGCCAGCAGCGCGTGCGCGAGGTTGCGCAACGGCTGGTGCATGTCGACGACGTACGCGCCTTCCCGATAGGTGACCCCGCCGAGACGTGCCCGTCCCGCGAGCCTCTCGACCTCGATGCCGTGCCGCTGGAGCTGCGCGACGAGCACGCGTGCATCAGCCTCGGAGCGCTGCTCGTCGCCGAGCGGGATCACGAACGCCCGCGGGTACGTCACGGGGTTCTGGTCGTCGGCGGCGTCCCACTCCGCCTTCCACTCCTGCGGTCCGGGGACGTCGGCGATGTTCGCCGAGGTCAGCGCCGTACGCGGTGCACCGACGTCCGCCCGCCGGAAGAACTCGATCTGGTCGTCGAGCATCGCCTGGTCGTGGTTCTCGACGTAGTCGACGAGGCTCTGCATCGTCTGCAGCGCGACGGCGGTGTTGATGACGGCGTTCGCCGGCGTCTGGCTGCTGCTGTTCGGCCGCGACTTCGGCAGCTCGACCGTCGACGTGACGGCGCCGGAGAACGCGGCGTACTGAGCGGTGAAGATCGGCGGGTAGTCGTCCCACCCGGACGGGGTGTCGCGGTAGGGGATCTTGATGTGCGCGGAGTCGGGGCCGGTGACCTCGGGGACGACGTTGCCGGTCGTGACGTCGTAGTAGGTGTTGCCCGGGATCGCTGCCTCGACGACGTCCTTCTCCACCTGCAGCGACGACGCGTACGCGTGCGGGATGAACAGGTCGTACTCGTAGTCGTCGCCGTGCGGCGGACCGCAAGGCTCGACCTGGAGGACGCCGGTGTAGCCGTGGAAGTCGGCCGCGTACAGCGCCTGGACGGCCTGGGCGGTCCGGATGAACGAGATCGACTCCGGTGTCGTGTTGGTGATCATGTCGCGGTTCTCGTCGAGGTTCAGCGCGGTGGCGCGCTGCCCGATCGTGCGGCCGTCGGGGTTGAGCGTGATGCTGAAGTAGAGGCGGTGCTCGCTCAGCAGCGACCGCACCTCGCTCCACGGCGCGGTCGCGAGCTGCTCGATGTAGGTCAGCGCCGCGTCGGTGCCCTCCCACTCGTTGCCGTGGATGTTGGAGCTGATCCAGATCGGCGTCTTGTAGTCACGGGCGAGCCTGCGGTCCTTGGCCGCCGACCTCGGGTCCTCGCGGATCTCGTCGCGCCACCGCGTCTGCTGCGAGGTCTCGCTCCGGCGCTCGGGCGCGGTCACCGTCACGAGGTAGAGCTCGCGGCCCTGGGTGGACTCGCCCACGACCTGCGTCGACACACGGTCCGACGACGCCATCAGGTCGTTGAGGATCGGGGCGATCTGGTCGTAGCCGGTCAGGTTGCCGGTGTCGGCCGCGTCGGGCTCGGTCTCGGGGTAGACCTTCAGCGTCGGCTGGACCGGGTACGACGCCGGCATCGGCAGCGGGTCGCCCGCCGTCGTGTGCTTGGCGGCGTACCGGGCGGCCTTCGCGGTCAGGGAGCGTTCGGACGGCGCGTCGCCGAAGGATCGGTGGTCGGGTGGGGAGTCGGGTCGCTCGAGGGCGGTGGCAGGCGCTGCCAGGAGGGCGGTCGACGTGAGCCCGAGACTCGCGACGGCGCCCACGACACGGATGAGTCGCACGGCGGGTTCCTCTCCGAGGGACGGAGGCCCGACGCGACGCTGGCGTCACGCTGGCCCTTTGCCCGAGTCTCACCCGAACTCATCAGTAACGGAAGCGCTGTCGATCGCGGAACAGCCGCGGCAGGTAGCGGAGCATGAGCGCGGACCAGGTCAGATGGGTGAGCAGCGGTGCCTGGATCCCCCCGGTCGCTCGCCGCTGCAGGCCGAACAGCGTCCCCATCACGGCGCCGGCGAGGGTGAGGGACGGGTTCCGGGACGCTGCGGTCGTCGCGGTGTACGCGAGGGTCGACACCAGGACCGGGTGCCGCTCCCCCACCGCGTCGTACAGCGCCCCGCGGAAGAACAGCTCCTCGGCGGCACCGTTCGCGACGGTGGTCAGCACCACCAGCGGCGTGCTCCCCTCCTCGGCGAAGCGCAGCACCCGTCGTACGGCGTCGTCGAGCACCGGCACCCGCCGTGCCACGAGCGCGCCGGCCACGAAGCACCCGAACGCCCCGACGCCGGTCACGACGGGCACCATCACCGGCCGGCGGCGTACCCCGTCCTGCATCTCGATCCAGCCCTGGTGCAACGGCCCGGACGCGAGCGACCCGAGGGACCACGTCGCCGCCGTCGCCAGCGTGAGCCCGTAGAACTGCCGAGAGCCCGGCTCGGTGGAGAGCGAGACGCCGAGCATCCCCGCGCCCGCGACGCAGCCGACGCCGACGGCCTGGCGACGGCGCCGGACCACGGCGTCGGGCTCGCGCTCGCGTGCCGGGACGGCGTACCCGAGGCCACGCGGGAGGAGGCCGCGGGCGCGCTCGCGTACGGCGCCCAGCACCGCCGGCGGTCGGCTCACACCTCCGCCTCCTCCGCGCGCTCGGCGAGTGCTCGGCGTACGGCGTCGTCGTACCCCAGGGGCTCGAACGGCACCACGGTCCGGATCGCGTCGTCGTGGACGACGACCTCGTTGACCATCGAGTCCACCAGCGAGCGGCCGGCCCGTGCGTCCACGTCGGTCACCAGCGACAGCCAGCGCGCCGACAGTCCAGGACTGAGCAGCGGCACGGGCACGATCACCGGGCGGCGGCCCTCGATCGCGGCGACGCGCCGCATCATCGTGACGTACTCGAGCACCTCGGGGCCGCCGATCTCGTACGGCCGGTCGGTCCCTGCCGGCAGCGTCAGCACACCGACCAGGTAGCGGATCACGTCGTCCACCGCGATGGGCTGCGTCCGCGTGCTCACCCAGCGGGGCGTCACCATCGCGGGGAGGTGCTCGACCAGCTGGCGCGTGATCTCCCACGAGATGCCGCCGTGACCGACGACGATCCCCGCCCGCAGCGTCGTCACGGGGACGCCGCCACCCCCGAGCAGGCCCTCGACCTGGCGGCGGCTGCGCAGGTGGTCCGAGAGGTCGTCGGCGTCGTCGCCGAGCCCGCCCAGGTAGACGATGCGCTGCAGCCCCGACGCGGCCGCCGCGACACCGAAGGCGGTCGCTGCCTCGGCGTCACGGCGTACGAAGTCGTCGGAGTCCAGCGAGTGCACCAGGTAGTAGGCCGCCTCGACGCCGTCGAGCGCCGGCGGGAGCGACTCTGCGTCGTGGACATCGCCGTAGACCGGGGACCCCGGTCCGTCGTAGGTGTCGGGGTGCCGGGTCATCGCCACGACGTCGTGCCCGGCCCGGTCGAGGGCCGGCACCAGCCGACGGCCCACGAACCCGGTGGCACCAGCCACGAGCACCCGCATCCGACCCCCTCGCCGATCATCGTTCCCCTGATCATCGGCCTGTGGGGCGGGCGATGTCAGAACGACGCCGGGAACGGGGGTGCAGAAGCCTGTCCGGCAGCCGCAACGCCCTGGACGACGATCTGCTGTGACCGTAACAATTCCGTGTTGTTCGTATGGTTACATCCCATCCTCAAGAGATTCAGTCTCAGATCCATCAAGCTCAAGGAGCATCACCCATGAAGGTCACCGGACGAAGCCTGGGACGCGCGGCTGCGGCCGCCGCCGGGGCACTCGCTCTCACCGTGACGATGGCGGCCTGCGGCGGCGACGACGACGGGGGCGACAGCGCCGCGACGGTCGACGGCATCGAGCTCGTCAAGGCGGACACGTTGACGATCTGCACCAACCTGCCGTACAAGCCCTTCCAGTACCCCGACGACTCGGGCGAGATCGTCGGCTTCGACACCGACCTCCTCGGCCTGCTCGCCGACGACATGGGCCTCGAGACCGAGATCGTGGACGTCGACTGGAACCAGGTCACCTCCGGTGCCGCGTTCAAGGCCGGCAAGTGCGACGTCGGCATGGGCGGCATGACGATCACCCCGGAGCGCGAGGCCGCGATCGCGATCTCCGACCCATACTTCGAGGCGACGCAGGCGCTGCTCGTCAAGGCCGACTCCGGCATCGCCGGCCTCGAGGACCTCAAGGGCAAGAAGCTCGGCGTCCAGACCGACACCACCGGTGAGGTCTACGCCAACGAGAACGCCGCCAAGTACGGCTACACGCCGGTCGCCTTCGACGACCTGTCGCTCGAGGCCACCGCGCTCCTCGCGAACCGTGTCGACGCCGTCATCAACGACAACGGCGTCCTGTACGACTTCGTCAAGGACAACCCCGACACCAAGGTCGCGACCGAGTTCGACACGGGCGAGGAGTACGGCTTCGCCGCCGTGAAGGAGGCCAACGGCGAGAAGCTCATCGAGCGTCTCAACGGCGTCCTGACGACGTCCAAGGAAGACGGCTCGTACGACGAGATCTTCGCCAAGTACTTCGGCGAGTAGCAGCCGAGGGGTAACGTCACCCCTCGCAGTACGTCCGCCCACCTCACAGGAGAGCGATGAGCACCCCCACGAAGGTGGCGGCTCGACGTCCGCTGAGCCCGCGCAAGCGGGCTCAGCGGATCCGGGCCGTCCAGTACGCCGTCCTGATCGCCATCGTGGTGATCGCGATCTTCGCCGCCGACTGGAAGCAGATCGGTGAGGTCTTCTTCAAGCCCGACCTGATCAAGACGACGATCACGCAGGGGCTCGGCCGCGCACTCCTGAACACGATCGTCTACACCGCCGGCGCGTTCGTCTTCGGCCTCGTGGTCGGCACGGTCCTCGCGGTCATGCGTCTCTCCGAGATCGGCCCGTACCGCTGGATCGCGACCGCCTACATCGAGTTCTTCCGCGGCCTGCCGGCGCTGATCGTCTTCTTGATGTTCTCGCTGATGCCGCTCGCCTTCCCGACGCTGCGCATCCCTTACGACCCGTACGGCACGGTGTGGCTCGCGCTCGGCATCGTGGCGAGCGCCTACATGGCGGAGACCATCCGTGGCGGTATCCAGGCCGTCCACAAGGGTCAGGCCGAGGCGGCACGATCGCTCGGTATGACCTCGGGGCAGGCCATGCGCAAGGTCATCCTGCCGCAGGCCTTCCGCACGATGCTGCCGCCGCTGACCAACGAGCTGATCCTGCTGGTCAAGGACTCGTCCCTGGTCTACATCATCGGACTCGCTGCCACGCAGGCCGAGCTCACGAAGTACGGCCGCGACCTGTCCGTCCAGTACGCCAACATGACGCCGCTGGTCGTCGCCGGCGCCGCGTACCTGATCATCACGCTGCCGCTGTCCGTCGTCGTACGCCGGATGGAAGCGTCCGCCGGGAAGGCCCGCTGATGCCCGAGAACCTCGTCGAGATCAAAGAGCTCCACAAGTCGTTCGGCGACAACCACGTCCTCCGCGGCATCGACTTCAAGGTCGCCCAGGGCGAGGTCGTCTGCGTCATCGGACCGTCCGGCTCCGGCAAGTCCACACTGCTGCGCTGCGTGAACCTTCTCGAGGTCCCCTCCAGCGGCACCGTCCTGGTGGCCGGCGAGGACCTCACGGACCCCGACGGCAACATCGACGCGGCCCGCCGCCACATCGGCATGGTCTTCCAGAGCTTCAACCTCTTCCCGCACCACACCGCGATCAGCAACTGCATGCTCGCGCAGCAGACCGTGCTCAAGCGGGGCAAGAAGGACGCGCGCAAGGTCGCCGCCGAGAACCTCGACCGCGTCGGCCTCACCGACAAGCACGACGCCTACCCGGCGAAGCTCTCGGGAGGGCAGCAGCAGCGTGTCGCCATCGCGCGCGCCCTGTCGATGGAGCCCAACCTGATGCTCTTCGACGAGCCCACGTCGGCGCTCGACCCGGAGCTCGTCGGCGAGGTCCTCACCGTGATGCGTCGCCTGGCCGAGGAAGGCATGACGATGCTCGTCGTCACCCACGAGATGGCGTTCGCCCGCGAGGTCGCCGACCGTGTCGTGTTCATGGACGGCGGCGTGATCGTCGAGCAGGGGACGCCCGACGAGGTCATCGGCAACCCCCAGGAGGCGCGGACGAAGGAGTTCCTGCGCCGCGTACTCGACCCCACGCATGTGAACCCGAGCTGACTGCGAGATAGTCGGAGCTGACCGCCTGAAGGACCGGAGGACCTCTGTCATGGCTGAGAAGCAGTCCGTCCTCGGCCGCGTCGCTGCGCTCGCGCAGGCCGACGTCGAGACGCTGATCGACGACTCCGCCGACCCGGAGGCGCTCTTCATCGCGCTCGGCCGCGCGTTCTCGACGACGATCGCCGAGGCTGAGGACGCGCTCGCAGCGGCGATCGCCACCAAGCGGCTCACCGAGCACGACCGGTCCGAGGACCGGCAGATCGCCGACGACTGGGGCGTCCACGCCGCCACCGCCGCCTATCACGCCGCCGAGCTGCGGGTCGAGGGCAACATGAGCGGGGCCGCGGTCTTCGAAGGACTCGCGCGGGCCGCGCTCGAGCGTCAGCTCACGACGGAGCAGGCCGTCGCCGGTGCTGCGGGCATCGTCGCGGCCCTGGCGTCGTACATCGACCGGCTGCGCGACGAGCTCGACCTCGCCAAGGACCGTTTCGCGCTCGTGCAGGAGCGCCGAGCCCACCAGCTCGGCCACGTCGATCCCGACGACGGACGCATGCTCGACCCCGAGACCGCGGACGTCCTCGACCCCGACAGCGACCTCTGGACGTTCGAGCAGAAGCTCCTGCGGGAGGACGAGCGCCAGACGTCCGGGGTGGACCGGCCGTCCTTCCTCGACGAGCGCTTCGTCGCATCGGTCGACCCGTCGCTGCGCGGCGAGATCGAGCGGCGCCTCGAGCTCCTGTCGCCCGACGAGGACGAGCTCGTCGCCGCGCTCGCCGCTCGGGCGTCCGCGGAGGCGTCGCGGGTGGCCGACGAGGCCGAGCGTCTGGCGGCACAGGCACAGGCACAGCACGACTCGGCCGACCTGGACGTCGACGTCTGGGACGGTACGGACGAGGTGGCGGCCGCGGCCGAGCCTGAGGCCGCGCCGGTGGTTCCGGCCGAGGCTGTCGAGACAGCGCCGGCCGAGCCCGAGGACGAAGCTGAGCCCGAGGACGAGCCTGAGGCCGAGGCCGAGCCGGAGCCCCAGGCCGAGCTCGAGCCGGAGCCCCAGGCCGAGCCCGAGCCGGAGCCCCAGGCCGAGCTCGAGCCGGACGAGGCGGTGCAGAGCGAGCCGGCAGTCGCGGGCACGGAGGCGGACGACGCCGAGCCGGCGTCCGATCCCCCTGCAGCGGCCCACGACGCCGAGGTCGCGACCACGGACGACGACACCGCCGAGCCGACAGGCGGCGAGGTCCCCGAGGACGACCGACCCACCGACGAGTCGACCCCGGAGACCGCTGAAGCCGCTGAAGCCGCTGAAGCCGCTGCAGCCGCGGATTCTGGCAGCGATGACGACGACGCCGATGACACCGACGACGCAGGCGCAGACGTGCAGCAGCCTGCCGGCGAGGGTGAGCAGGCGCCGACCCGATCCGCGTTCGCGGAGGAGCCGCCCGCCCCGACCGGTGGCGGCCGCCGCCGCGCCGACGTACCCGTGAAGGGTCCCGAGACGCCGCCCCCCGCTCCCCCGGAGGCCTCGGCCGGCACCGACAGGCCGACGGCTCCGCCGTCGGGCTTCGTCGCCATGCTCGGGGCCACCGACCCCATCACGCGGACCAACCCGCTCGCCGGCATCGCCGACGTCGAAGCCGCGTACCGCCTGGCTCGCGCGCAGGAGGAGACCCAGTGGGACCTCCCGGCGTTCGTCGACGAGCCCGAGCCCACGCCGTCGGCCCCGCCGGTGCCGCCTGCCGCGCCGGCAGCGCCGGCGCCGCCGTTGCCGCCGTTGCCGCCTGCCCCGGAGACACCGCCACGCGGGCCGAGCCTGACCTTCACCCCGTACGCGCAGGCCGGCGCCGCCTCGCGCAACGAGGACGAGCTCCCGACCGCGGAGTATCCCGCGATCCGGTTCGACACCTTCGGCGGCCAGGCCAACGCCTTGTCACCGATCATCGAGCACGAGGACCCCATCGCTCCCCCGACGGTCGCGCGCGAGGCGGCCCGCGGCGCCCTGGCGGACCTCGAGTCGGACGCCGACGAGGCCTCCGCCGTCGAGACCGGCGCGGACGCGGATGCCGGCACGGACGCACTGGCCCAACGGCGCGCACGTCGCTCGCGGGAGGCCCGTAAGCCCGGGGTCCCCACGGCGTACGAGTTCGCGTACGACCCCACGCAGGGTCCGGCCCACCCGAGCTTCCTCGATCCTCCCGGCACCGAGAGCGGCGACGACGCGCAGGTCTACCCGCTGCGCCCCCGTCACGACGAGGGGCCTGACCAGCCCCGCTGAGCGAGGCCGGTCAGGCAGCACCACGACCGGCGGCCGTCAGGTCAGCAGCGTCCGCACCACGCGGAGCCCGACCGAGAGCCGCGCGAGGTCGGGGGCGTCCTCGCCCCAGATCTCCTCGAGCGTCTCCTCGGCACGCCCGAGGACCTGCGCCTCGGAGCTCCCCCACGCGCTGACGCGGTCGTGCGGGGAGAGCTCGGCATCCGTCGTCGCCAGCACCTTGCGGACCAGCTGACCGTGCACGCCGAGCAGGTCGTCGCGCAGGGCGGCCCGCGCCATCGATCGCCACCGGTCGTCGCGCGGAAGGCCCTGGATACGGTGACCGAGGCGGTCCAGGCCCAGCTGCTCGCCGAGCTCCAGGAACACCCTCGCGACCGTCTCGACGTCGGCGTCGGTCGAGCGGACGACGTCGGCCATCTCGATCGCGCCGTACGCCGGGTCGAGGACGGCGAACTGCTCAGCGACCTCGCGGGCGACGCCCGCCGCGGTGAGCCTCTCGGTGCGCGCCTCCCACGCGTCGCGCTCCCGTCCGATCAGGAACCCGGGCAGACTGCGCAGCAGGTGCTCCACGGTCGTGTCGAAGTAGTCGACGCTGCCCTCGACGTCGGCGTACCGCCGATGGTTCACCAACCACCGCGACATGCGCTCGACGAGCGCCTGGACGGCGCCACGCATCCGCTCCTGCACATCGGCCGGCACGACGTTGTCGAGCTCCGCGACCTGCGCCAGGAGACCCCGCTCGCCACAGATCTCCGCGGCGATCGAGCGAGCGCGCGCGAGGTCTGCCGCCGAGATGCCGGTCTCCCCCGACAACCGGTGGAAGTAGGAGATCCCGCCCCGGTTCACCATCTCGTTGACGATCGCCGTCACGACGATCTGCCGGCGCAGCGGGTGCTCGGCCATGTCGGCGCGGTACGGCCGTTGGAGTGCCGACGGGAAGTATCGGACGAGGTGCGTCTTGTAGTAGGGGTCGTCCGCGATGTCGGAGTCCAGCAGCTCCGCCTCGAGGACGATCTTCGTGTACGCCAGCAGGACCGCGAGCTCCGGTGCCGTCATGCCCACGCCAGCCGCGCGCCGCTCGGACACCTGCTTCTCGTTGGGAAGGAACTCGAGGGCCGGATCCAGGTACCCGCCTCGCTCCAGGCGCGTCATCCAGCTCGCGTGCGCGTGGAGCAGGCTGACGGCCGCGTCCACGGACCCGGCGAGCGACACGTTCTGGTCGTAGTTGTCCTCCAGCACCAGCCGGGCGACCTCGTCGGTCATCGACGCCAGCAGGGTGTCGCGCTCGGCCTCGGTCAGGTCTCCCCGTGCCATCACCTGGTTGAGCAGGACCTTGATGTTGACCTCGTGGTCGCTCGTGTCGACGCCGGCGGAGTTGTCGATGAAGTCCGTGTCGATGCGGCCGCCCGAGAGTGCGTACTCGATGCGCCCCAGCTGGGTGAGCCCGAGGTTGCCACCCTCGCCGACGCACTTGCAGCGCAGGTCGGCCCCGTTGACGCGGATAGCGTTGTTGGCCTTGTCGCCGGCGTCGGCGTTCGACTCCGACGACGCCTTGACGTACGTCCCGATCCCGCCGTTCCAGAGCAGGTCGACCGGCGCCTTCAGGATCGCGCGCAGCAGCTCCGGCGGGCTGAGCGTGGTGACCTCGTCGTCGATGCCGAGGGTCGCCCGCATCGCGTCGCTGACCGGGATGGTCTTCGCCGTCCGCGGGAAGACACCGCCTCCCTCCGAGATCAGGCCCGGGTCGTAGTCCGCCCAGCTCGAGCGCGGCAGAGCGAACAGCCGCTGACGCTCGGCGTACGAGGTCGCCGCGTCGGGGTCGGGGTCGATGAAGATGTGGCGGTGGTCGAAGGCGGCGACCAGGCGGATGTGCTCGGACAGCAGCATGCCGTTGCCGAACACGTCGCCAGACATGTCGCCGATGCCGACGCAGGTGAAGTCCTCGGTCTGGCAGTCGACGCCCATCTCGCGGAAGTGCCGCTGCACCGACACCCAGGCGCCCCGCGCCGTGATGCCCATGGCCTTGTGGTCGTAGCCGGCCGACCCACCGGAGGCGAACGCGTCGCCGAGCCAGAAGCCGTACTCGCCGGCGATCTGGTTGGCGATGTCGGAGAACGTCGCCGTGCCCTTGTCGGCGGCCACGACGAGGTAGGTGTCGTCGCCGTCGTGGCGGACGACGTCCGGCGGTGCCACCGCCTCGTCGCCCACCCGGTTGTCGGTGAGGTCGAGCAAGGACGAGATGAACGTCTTGTAGCACGCGACGCCCTCCGCCATCCAGGCCTCACGGTTGCCGGGGTCCGGGAGCCGCTTGCAGTAGAAGCCGCCCTTCGCGCCCACCGGCACGATGACCGCGTTCTTGACCATCTGGGCCTTCACGAGGCCGAGGACCTCCGTGCGGAAGTCGTCGCGCCGGTCGGACCAGCGCAGCCCACCGCGCGCGACGCTGCCGAAGCGCAGGTGGACGCCCTCGACCCGCGGCGAGTAGCAGAAGATCTCGTGCTCGGGCCGCGGCTCGGGGAGGTCCGGGATCTCGCGCGGTGCCAGCTTGAACGAGATGTACGACCGTGGCCCGCCGTCGGCGCCCCGCTGGTAGTAGCTCGTGCGCGCCGTCGCTCGCACGAGGGTCCGGTACGACCGCAGGACACGATCCGTGTCCAGTCCCTCGACCGCCTCCAACCGCTTGCGCAGGTCGGCCTCGACGGCCTCGGTGAGCCCTTCGCGGTCTGCATCGTCGATCGACGGGTCGAACCGCGTCTCGAACAGGTCGACGATGCGCCGGACGACCTCGGTCTCGGACATCAGCACGTGCTGCAACGACTCGAGGCTGAACGGCGTGCCGGCCTGCTGGAGGTAGCGGGCGTACGCGCGGAGGACGACGACCTGGCGCCACTCGAGCCCCGCGGCGAGGACGAGCCGGTTGAAGCCGTCGACCTCGGCGCGGTCCTCCCAGCACGCGACGAACGCGTCGGTGAGCCGACGGCGCCCCACGTCGTCGGTCACGGTCTGCGAGCGGGCGCGGAACCAGTAGACCCAGACGGGCTCCTCGGTCTCGAGCCGGTACGGGCGTTCGTCGAGGACGTCGACCCCGTGCGAGGCGAAGACCGGCAGCACGTCGGTGAGGGCCGCGGGTTCGCGGGTGTAGAGCCGCAGCCGCAGGGCGTGCGGGTCCTCGGCCGCGGGATCGGGCTCGACGGTCAGGCGGACCCTCGCCTCCGGGCCCGCAAGCAGCGAGCGCGCGGCGAGCACGTCGTCGACCGCGTCGACGGCCGCGACGTCCTCCTTGTAGCCCGCCGGGAACGCGTCCCGGAAACCGGCGAGGGTCGCGGTGGTGCTGGCCGGGCCGAAGCGGGCGTCGACGGCTTCACCGAGCGCGTCGGACCAGGAGCGTACGGCGGTGGCGATCTCACCCTGGAGCTCCGCAGGTGTGACGGTGCCGAGCTCCTCGCCGGGGCGCGGACGCACCACGAGGTGCACGCGGGCCAGCGGTGACTCGCTCACCCACACCCCGTAGTCGATCATCGGGTCGTTGCCGACCCGCTCGGCGATCATCGACTCGACCTTGAGGCGCACGGCCGTCGTGTAGAGGTCGCGCGGCAGGTAGACCAGGCACGACAGGAAGCGCTCGTACGGGTCACGGCGTACGAACAGCTGGACGTGGCGCCGCTCCTGGAGGTGGATCAGTGCCTCGGCGATCTCCGAGAGCCCCGCGACCGGGATCTGGAACAGCTCGTCGCGCGGGTACGTCTCGAGCAGGTCGAGGATCTCCTTGGCCGCGTGGCTGTCGGCGTCGTAGCCGAGGGTCGAGACGAGCTGCGCGACCTTGCGGTCGAGGATCGGGATGCGGGTGATGCTGCCGGTGTACGCCGAGGAGGCGAGCAGCCCGAGGAACCGGCGCTCACCGACGACGTTGCCTGCGGCGTCGAACGTCTTGATGCCGATGTAGTCGAGATAGCTGCTGCGGTGCACCGTCGAGCGCGAGTTGGCCTTGGTGATCACCAGCACGGTCTTCTCCCGCGCCCGCTCGCGGGACGACTTCGGAAGACGGTTGAGCGTCGCCGACTCGGGGCGCTCGTGGCGCAGGATGCCGAGCCCGCTGCCCTTCACCGGACGGAGCCGCTCGTCGCCGACCTCGCCCTCGAGGTCGTACTCACGGAAGCCCACGAACGTGAAGTTGTCGTCAGCGAGCCAGGCCAGGAGCTGGGCTGCCTCACCCGCCTCGTCGGCACCGATCCCGACCGGCGGGTCGGAGCGCAGCTCGGCGACGATCTCGTGCGCACGCGACCGCATGGGTCCCCAGTCGTCGTTGACCAGACCCACGTCGTGCAGGACGCGGCGGACCCCGTCGACGATCACCTCGGCCGCGTCGTTGCGGTCGCTGCGGTCGATCTCGAGGTACATCCAGGACTCGCGGACCGTGCTGGCGCCGCCGGCTCCGGGCGTCGTGCCTCCCGCGAGGCCGGCGAGCTGGGCGGACACCAGCCGGCCGTCCCCGTCGCGCTCGACGTCGAGCTGCGGATGGACGAGCCAGTCGACGCCGAACCCGGCGGTCGCGAGGTACGCGACGGTCGAGTCGACCAGGAACGCGCGGTCGTCGGTGACGACCTGGAGCACGAGGTGCCCGCCGGCGGACCACCCGTCGGTCTCCTCGGCGGGCTCCCAGGCCCGCAGCAGCGTCTCCCCCGGTCGACGCTCCCGCGCCAGCTCGGCATGGCTGAGGACGGCGCCGCGCAGTGCGTCGGGCAGCCGTTCCTCCCGTTCGTCAGATGGCACGTGCTGGTAGTACGAGGTCACCAGGACTTCGGTGACTTCTGCTGGCAGCTCGCCTTCCTCGACGGACAAGATCGGACTCCTTCGGGTTCACATCGTTGTGACCTCTCGAACACTACTTTGCCGCGTCGGCGCTGCGGACTGCCATGATGTCCGGATGAAGCTGCACGAGATCGCCGACTACCCCGGCGCGACCCCGGACCAGGTCTTCGACATCATCCGCGACGACGAGTTCCGCGCCGCGGTGTGCGAGAAGATCCACGCGATCGCCTACGAGGTGACCGTCGAGGACGGCGGCGACGAGGTCCAGGTCCAGATCGACCGGACGATGCCTGCCGACATGCCCGACTTCATCAAGAAGATCACCGGCGAGACCGTCGAGGTGCGTCAGGTGGAGTCGTGGGGACCGCCGGCCGCCGACGGGTCACGGTCCGGCACGGTGCGCCTGACGATCAAGGGTCAGCCGGCGACGATGGACGGCACGATGGCGATCCGTCCGGCTGCGGGCGGCTCCGAGCTCGTCGTCGACGGCGAGGTGAAGGTGAAGATCCCGCTGATCGGCCGCAAGATCGAGCCCGAGGTCGCGAAGGCCGTCATCGAGGCGCTCCGGGTGGAGTCGGAGGAGGGCCGGGCCAAGTTCGCCAGAGGCGAGTAGTGGGCCTGGCCGGTCAGACGGCGGTGCGCCAGGAGTACACGACCTCGGTGCCCGTCACGATGTCCTGGACCGACCGTGAGTGGCGGTTGACGGCGGACCAGAACAGGCCGATCGGGAAGACGACGACCACGAGCGCACGCAGCGCCGCCCGCCACAGGCGTACGCGTCCTCCATGCCGTCCGAGCACCCGCGTGCCCATCACCTGACCGCCGAGCGTCTTGCCGCTCGTCGCCCAGCACGCGGTCAGGTATCCGCCGAGGTAGACCCCACCGAGCACCAGCAGGACGATGAACGGCCAGCGCGGCCAGTGCCAGCTCACCGGGTTGTAGAGGAAGCTCAGCGCCGCGAGACCCGCGTACGTGCTCCCGACCGCCACGACCGCGAGCGCGTAGTCGATCCCGCCGGCGATCGTGCGCGTGACCACACCTGCGGGCTTGCCCTGCAGGCCCGCGCCGGGGCCGACCGGATGGCTGTGCGCGACGCTCACCTGTCGCCCCTCTCGCGGTTGCGGCGCCACACGAGCACCCGGTCGACCGCGCGTGCGACGACCTCGTCGGCGGACGCGGCTCCTGAGCGTGCCTCGACCACGAGGTCGGCGGCCACGCCGCTGGAGGAGTCGCGGATGATCTCGGGCAGGTCGACGTCGTCGATGACCTGGTTCGCGAGCGAGTCGAGGTCGACGCGCTCACGGACGAGGGCGGTGAGGTCGAGTCCATCCAGGACGTGCGTGACGATCCGCTGGAGGTCGACGCGGTCGAGGACGGTCGCGGTGAGGTCGAGGTCGTCGAGGGCGGCCTGGACGACGTCGCCCAGCGCGACCTGCTTGGTGACGAGCTCGGTGAGGTCGAGCTGGTCCAGGACGACGGAGACGACGGAGAGGAGGTCGACGCGCGACAGCACGAGGGCTGTCAGGTCGATCTGGTCCAGCACCGCGTCGGCGATCAGCGGCACCGCCTGGCGTGCGCTGCGCACGGCGAGGTCCTCGGACTCGCGACGCCTCCGCGCCCCGCGGGCCCCGAGGCGCGCGACCAGCGTGCCGGGCGCGCGCGAGGTCGGCACGAGGGGCGGGTACGCGAGGTGGTGGGCGATCTGGGAGACGGCGGGGCCGAGCAGGGCTCGCGCGGTGACGACCGCGCGTACGCCGATCGTCAGCGTGAGGTCGGCGGCTCCGACCACGACATCGAACGCGGTGGCGGACGCACGCGCGGCGTCGCCCGCGTCGTCGGCACGAGAAGGCTCACCCGCACCGGGAACGCTTGCAGCCTCACTGCCGCCGTCGTCCGGTCCGCTGTCCACGGCTCGAATCTAGAGCACGCTCGACGTCACGGCAGCAGCAATGCGTTCGAGAAGTGCGGACGCATCGGTCACGCACCGGTCCAGATCGGGCTCGACGTGCTGGAGGGCGAACACGTGGTCGACGCCGGCGGTGCGTGCCTCGTCGTCGGAGAGCGTCGTCCTGCCGCAGACCACGACCACGGGGATGCCGCGGGCGGCAGCTCGGGCGGCCACGACCGCAGGGCCCTTGCCTCGCAGGGTCTGGGCATCGAACGACCCCTCACCGGTGATGGCGACGTCGACGTCGTCGAGCGCCCGGTCGAGCCCGACGAGATCGAGGACCAGCTCGGCACCCGAACGGGTCTCGGCGCCCAGCACGGCGAGCGCCGCGAACCCCACCCCGCCCGCGGCCCCGGCGCCGGGCACGTCGCGCAGGTCGCGCCCGGTCGCGTCGGCGACGACGTCGGCCCAGCACGAGAGGGCGGCATCGAGCGTCGCCACCTGAGCGGGGTCGGCCCCCTTCTGCGGTGCGTACACGACAGCCGCGCCGTGCTCGCCCGTCAACGGGTTGTCCACGTCGCAGGCCACCACGAGTGCCGTCCCGCCGAGATCGATGCCGCTCAGATCGAGCGACGCGACCTCGGCGAGGCCCGCACCGCCGTCGGCCAGCGGCACGCCGTCGCCGTCGAGGACACGGGCACCGAGCGCGGTGAGCATCCCAGCACCTCCGTCGGTCGAGGCGCTGCCGCCGATGCCGACGACGACACGGGTCGCGCCGTCGGCGACCGCGGCGGCGATCGCCTCGCCGAGCCCGCGTGACGTGGCGGTCATCGGCGCAGGCGCGCCGGGCAGGCGTACGAGTCCGCACGCGTCGGCCATCTCGACCACAGCGTCGTCCCCGTGACGCGCGACCGTGGTCCGCACCGGCTCGCCGGTGGGCCCGGAGACCGTGACGGGCACGGGGGTCCAACCCGCGGCGAGCGCCGCCGCAACCGTGCCGTCACCGCCGTCGGCGATCGGCAGCTCGACGACGTCGGCACCCGCGGCGCACAGACCGCGTCCGATCGCCGCGGCGACCTCGGTCGCGTCCAACGACCCCTTGAACTTGTCGGGCGCGACGAGGAACCGTGTCACAGGTAGGGCTCGACGAGCTCGGCGTAGCGTCGTGCCATCGTCGCGACGACGTCCTCCCCTGCCGCCGCCCACACGTCGGCGTTGAAGATCTCGACCTCGACGTCACCGGCGTACCCGGTCGCCGCGACCGCCCGCGTGAACGCCGGGAAGTCGACGTGACCGTCGCCCATCATGCCGCGGCCCAGCAGGTTGTCCGCGGGGACGGGCGTGATCCAGTCGCACACCTGGTAGGCGACGATCCGCTCGCCGGCGCGCGCGATCTGCTGCTCGACGTCCGGCTCCCACCACAAGTGGTAGGTGTCGACGACGACGCCGACCTGTGAGGCGGGGTGCTGCTCGGCGATGTCGAGCGCCTGCCGCAGGGACGAGACGACGCCCCGGTCGGCGGCGAAGATCGGGTGCATCGGCTCGATGCCGAGCCGTACGCCGCGCTCGCCTGCGTACGGCGCGAGCCGGCCGATCGCCTCTGCCGCGCGTTCGCGGGCACCGGCGAGATCCTTGCTGCCGCCGGGGAGCCCACCGGGGACGAGGACGAGCACGTCGGTCCCCAGCGCCACGCACTCGTCGATCGCTGCGCGGTTGTCGGCGTCGGCGGCCTCACGGGCGTCGGGCTCCTCGGCCGTGAAGAACCCTCCGCGGCACAGCGAGGACACCCGCAGACCGCTGTCCGCAACCCACTGGGCCGCGGTCTCCAGACCGACCTCGGCCACCGGCTCGCGCCAGAGGCCGATCGACGACAGCCCCGCGGCGCGGGCACCGTCGAGGGCCTCGCGCAGCGACCACTGCGCGGTCGTCCGCTGGTTCAGCGAGAGCCGCGCCAGGCGCGGATCCCCGACCGGCGGCGTCTCGACGCGCGCCGCGTCACCGCTCGGCACGTCCAGCACGGCCGTCACGGTCGCGCCCCGGCGGTCTCGAGGAGCAGACCGAGCCGGTGCGCCGCGAGGTCGGGGTCCGGGAGCAGGCGTGCCTCGTTGGCGAGGGCGAACACCTCGGACAGGTGGACGACGCTGCGTGCCGACTGGAGACCGGACACCATCGTGAAGCCGGGCTGGTGGCCCGACAGCCACGCGAGGAACGCGATGCCGGTCTTGTAGTAGTACGTCGGAGCGCTGAACACGTGCCGCGACAGCGCCAGGGTCGGCGCCATCTCGGCGTCGTACGTCGCCACGTCGCCCTCGTCGAGCGCAGCCAGCGCGGCCGACGCCGCAGGGGCGACGGCGGCGAACGCTCCGAGCAGTGCGTCGGAGTGGTGCGTGCCGTCGCCGCGGATCAGCTCCGGGTAGTGGAAGTCGTCGCCGGTGTAGAGGCGTACGCCCTCCGGCAGCGCCGCGCGCAGCCCGACCTCGTGCTCGGCCGACAGCAGCGACACCTTGACGCCGTCGACGCGGTCGGCGTGGGTCTCGACCAGCTGGAGGAACGTGGCCGTCGCCGTGTCGACGTCGGCCGAGCCCCAGTAGCCGGCCAGGTGCGGGTCGAACGCCTCGCCGAGCCAGTGCAGGATCACGGGCTCGCTGACCTGCCCGAGGACCGCGTCGTACACCGCCAGGTAGTCGTCGGCCGACGACGCCAGCGCCGCGAGGTGCCGCGAGGCCATCACGATCACCTGGGACCCGGCGCCCTCGATCGCGGCGACCTGCTCGAGGTACGCGTCGGTGACCTCCGCGAGCGTACGGAGCTCGGCACGATGGTCGGTTCCGGCGCCCGAGGCGATCCGCGCACCGGCCTCGCGCGCCTGCTCCGCGCTGCGGGTCACGAGCTCGACGACCGCGGGCCAGTCGAGGCCCATGTTGCGCTGAGCGGTGTCCATCGCCTCGGCGACGCCCATGCCGTACCGGAACAGGTGCCGGCGGAACGCGAGCGTCGACTCCCAGTCGATCGCCGCCGGTGCGCCGGGGACGTTCTCTCGATAAGGGTCGGCGACGACGTGCGCGGCTGCGAACACCGTACGGCTGCGGTACGGCGCGGGGTGGTCGACCCAGTCGCGAGGCTCCCGCAGGTCGACGCCCTGCCACGTCCCGTCGGCCCGCGGGACCGCGATCGTGCCGCGCGTGGTCGTCACGCGATCCCCTCGATGCTCACCGTCCGGCCCTCCCGCGACGACTCCAGAGCGGCGTCGACCAGCTGCAGCCCGCGCACGCCCGACCAGAGGTCGTGGCGGTGCGGGCGTCCGGCGTGCCAGTCGAGGAGGAACTCCTCCCACTGAGCCCGGAAGCCGTTCGCGAACTCCTGGTTGTCCGGCACCTCGGACCACTGGTCGCGGAAGACCTGGTCGGTCGGCAGGTCGGGGTTCCACACCGGCTTCGGCGTGCGGACCCGCGACTGCACCTTGCAGCCGAAGAGGCCAGCCACCGCGGAGCCGTCCGTGCCGTCGACCTGGAACTCGACGAGCTCGTCCCGGTTGACCCGCACGGCCCACGACGAGTTGATCTGGGCGACGATGCCGCCCTCGAGCTCGAAGATCCCGTACGCTGCGTCGTCGGCGGTCGCCTCGTACTCCTCGCCCTTCTCGTCCCAGCGGGTGCCGATGTGCGTGACCGCCTTGGTCGTGACCGTCTCGACCTTGCCGAGGATGTTCTCGAGCACGTAGTTCCAGTGGCAGTACATGTCGAGGACCATGCCGCCGCCGTCCTGGGCGCGGTAGTTCCACGACGGCCGCTGGGCGGGGAGGTAGTCGCCCTCGAACACCCAGTAACCGAACTCGCCCCGCACCGACAGGATGCGGCCGAAGTAGCCGGCATCGACCAGGCGGCGCAGCTTGAGCAGGCCGGGCAGGTACAGCTTGTCGTGGACGACGCCGTTCATCACACCGGCTGCGTCAGCGGCGCGCGCGATCTCGACGCCCTCGCCGACGGTCTCGGCGATCGGCTTCTCCGTGTAGATCGCCTTGCCGGCCGCGATCGCCTTGAGGAGCGACTTCTTGCGCTCCGAGGTGACGAGCGCGTCGAAGTAGATCGGCGCGGACTCGTCGGCGAGAGCCTCGTCGACGTCGACCGTCCACTCGGCGATGTCGTGCTTGGCCGCGAGCTCGGCGAGCTTGTCGGCGTTGCGGCCGACGATCACCGGCTCGACCTGCAGACGGCTGCCGTCCGGCAGCTGCACGCCGCCGTCGTCGCGGATCGCGAGGATCGAGCGGAGCAGGTGCTGGCGGTACCCCATCCGACCGGTGACGCCGTTCATGACGATCCGGACGCTCTGCTGTGCCATGGACTTCACCTGTTCTTCGTAGATGCGGGCTCGCTCGGGCGCCCACCGAGGTAGAGCGCACCGAGCTGCGGGTCGGCGAGGAGCTCGGGTGCAGGACCCGAGATGTGGACGCGTCCGAGGTCGAGCACACAGCCGACGTCGGCGGTCTCGAGGGCGCGACGGGCGTTCTGCTCGACCAGCAGCACGGCGATCCCCGCGTCGCGCATGCGGACGACCTGGTCGAACACGGTGGCGGTCGTCTTCGGGTCGAGGCCCATCGACGGCTCGTCGAGCAGCACCACCTTGGGGCTGACCATCAGCGAGCGGGCGAACTCGACCTGCTTCTGCTGCCCGCCGGACAGCAGGCCGGCGAGCTGCTTCCACCGCTCCCCCACGATCGGGAAGAGCGACTGGACGAACGCCACGCGCTCCGCGACCTTCGCCTTGTCCCGCACGGTGAAGGCGCCGAGCATAACGTTCTCCTCGACCGTCATCTCACGGAAGACGCTGTGCCCCTGGAGCACGTGGGCGAGACCGGAGGCGAGCATCGCCTGCGGGCCCTGGCCCGTGACGTCCACGCCGTCGACGACGATCGACCCCGACCGCGGTGTGAGCAGGCCGCTCGCCACCTTCAGGACCGTCGACTTGCCGGCGCCGTTCGGGCCGACGAGGCACACCACCGAGCCGGCGGGCACCTTCACGGTGAGGCCCCGCAGCACGAGCGCTGCGCGCCCGTAGCCGGCCTCGATGTCGTTGAGCTCGAGCAGGTATTCAGACACCGAGATACGCCTCCAGGACTCGAGGATCGGTCTGGACCTCCGACGGAGGTCCTTCCGCGATCGGGCGGCCGCGGTCGAACACGATGACGTGGTCGCTGAGGCTCATCACCATCTCCATGTTGTGCTCGACGACGACGAAGGTCCGGCCCTCGGCGTTGAGCTCGCGGATGAGCGTGCCGATCCGGCCGATCAGCGCCGGGTTCACGCCGCCCGCGGGCTCGTCGAGCATGATCAGGTCGGGCTCGGCCATGAGGACGCCGGCGAGCTCGAGCAGCTTCTGCTGGCCGTACGAGATGTCGGCCGCCTCGGACCGCTCGAGGTGGTCGATGCCGACCCGCCGCAGGTAGCCCCGCGCGCGCTCGATCTCGTCGTCGTTGCGGGCACCCTTGAGCAGCGAGCGCAGGCCGTCCGTGCGGTGCGCGACCAGGACGTTCTCGAGGACGGTCATCCGCGGGAAGATCCGGCACAGCTGGAAGCTGCGCCCGATCCCTGCCCGGGCGATCCGGTGCGGAGACCGCCCGGTGACGTCGTTGCCGCGGTAGGAGACCGAGCCGGAGTCCGGCTTGATCATCCCCGTGACGCAGTTGAAGAACGTCGTCTTGCCGGACCCGTTCGGGCCGATCAGCGCGTTCACCTTCCCGTCGACGAAGGTGACGGTCGCATCGTCCACGGCCTTCACGCCGCCGAACGACTTGCTGAGCGAGACCGTGGCGAGGCTCTCGCGGGGAGGGGCGTCGGTGAGGGTCATCGCTTCGCCTTCTCTGTGGTCGAGGGCTCTGGGTCCGAGGGCGTCGACGCGTGCCGTCCCGCCCGCTCGGACGACTCGCTCTGGTCGCGCTCGAGCAGCTCCGCGGCAGTCATCTCCCGGATCGAGCTGCGCTCCGGGGTGAACCGGTCGACCAGCTTCATGCCGGCGGGGATGATGCCGTCCGGCATGAAGAGGACGACGATGCCCAGCAGGAGACCGGTCGCGACCAGGTGGAACTGCGTGTCGCCGAACTCGAGCTTGAAGTACTCGAGGGCCGTGCCGACGATGAGCGCGCCGAGCAGCGGGCCGTACAGCTGACGGACGCCGCCGAGCAGCGCCATCAGCACCATGTAGGAGCCGATCAGGATCGAGAACTGGAACACGGGGTCCAGATCGCCGAACCACAGCGCGTACATGCCGCCGCCGAGCGCGGTGAAGAACGCCGAGACGACGTAGACGACGAGCTTGTACGAGTACGTCGGGATGCCGAGGGCCTCCGCCTTGTCCTCGTCCTCGCGGATCGCCTTGAGGCCCATGCCGAAGCGGGAGCGGTCGATCAGCCACCAGCACAGCAGCGTCACTGCGAGGAGCGCCGCGAACAGGTAGAAGAACGTCTCGTGGTGCTCCGGGCGCAGCATGTCCGGGAACGGACGGGGCACGACCAGGCCGTTCGAGCCGCCCGTGAAGTCGCTCCAGCTCTGGAACACCAGCAGCATGATGAGCACGAGCGCGATCGACACGATCACGAACGACGCACCGCGCACCCGCAGCGCTGCCCACCCGACCGGGATCGCGAAGAGCGCGACCCCGACCCCGGCGAGGAACCACGCGACGAAGCTCGACAGGTCGAGCTTGGTGATCAGCAGAGCGGTGCCGTACGCCCCGAGGCCGAAGAAGGCCGCGTGACCGAGCGAGATGTAGCCGGTGAAGCCGCCGACGAAGTTCCACGAGGTCGAGAGCACCGCGTAGCTGAGCACGACGACGCCGGCCGACAGGATGTACGGGTTGGCGGCCCAGGAGGGGAAGGTCAGCAGTGCTGCCGCGCACGCGGCGAACACGACGACCTTCGCGACGAAGGCCTTGGAGACGCTGAGTCGATCAGAAGCGTTGAGCAAGGCGACCTCCGAAGAATCCCTGCGGCCGCAGCATCAACGTGGCGAACAGCGCCACGTAGAAGATCGTCTGCGCCCACGTCGTCCCCATCGGGATCTGCAGCAGGCTCTGACCGATGCCGAGCACCATCGCGGCGATCGCGGCGCCGGGGATGCTCCCCAGCCCGCCCACGACGATGATCGCCATCAGAGGCCCGATCCAGTGCCAGTGCAGGGACGGGTAGATGGTCGCGTCGAGCGACAGCGCGGTGCCGCCGATCGCCGCGGTGGCCAGACCGAGCCCGAAGCCGTAGCCCGCGACCCGGTCCGTCTTGATTCCGACCAGCTGCGCGGCCTCCTTGTGCTGGATCGTCGCGCGCAGCGACTGGCCGAACTTCGTGTACTTCATGATCACGTAGAGCGCGGCCAGCGAGGCGGCAGCGAGCCCGAAGGTGATGAGCTTGACCACGGCGACGTGGGCTCCGAACACCTCGATGCTCTCGCCGCTGTAGCCGAGCTGGATGCGACGCTGCGTGCCCGAGAAGACGAACCCGAGCAGGCCCTCGATCGTCAGAGCGATCGCGAAGGTCAGCAGCACCGACATCATCGTGAGCGTGACCGGCCGGAGCCTGGCCACGAGCAGCCGCTGCATCAGGACGCCGACGGCGAAGAACAGCGGGACGGTGACGAACAGGGAGAGCAGCGGGTCGATCCCGGTCTCGCGGTGGAACCACCACGCGAGATAGGCCGCGAGGATGAGGAACGCGGAGTGCGCGATCATCACCACCCGCATGATCCCGAAGTAGAGCGTGAGCCCGGCTGCCAGGAGGGCGTAGAGCCCTCCCAGCAGGATGCCGAGCACCAGGCTCTGGAAGAGGAGCGAGCCATCCATCAGCGTGTCACCAGGCCGGCTTCGGGTAGATGATGTCGGCTTCCTTGACGTCCTCGGGGAGCACGATCTTGATCTCGCCGCCGACCCACTGCTGGATCATGTGGGCGCCCTGCGGACGGCCGTCGGCGTCCCAGCTCAACGGGCCGACCACGGTGTCGACCTCGTTCTCGTGGAGCCAGTCGATGAGCTTCTGCTGGCACTCGCCCTGCTCGGCACAGCCGACAGCCTCGACGGCGGCGGCGACGACCTGGCCGGTCGTGTAGGCGTTGGCCTCGTCCTCGCCGGGCGGGTTGCCGTTGCGCTCGGTGTAGCTCTCGACGAACTCCTTGTTCGTCGGGACGTCGGCCTGCTCGGTGTAGCCGGTCGGCGAGAGGATGCCCTCGGTCTTGTCACCGATCGCCTCGGGGAACTCGGGGTTCGTCGGGGCGGTCGAGAAGGCAGCGAGCTTCGGCTGGTAGTCGAGCTGCTGCAGCGCGACGATGAGGTTGACCGCGTCCTGGTACTGCGTGCCACCGACGATCATGTCCGCGTTCGACGCCTCGATCTTGGCGGCGATGCTGCTGAAGTCGGTCGTGTTCGGCGGGTACTTCTCGTCGACGACGGTCTCGATACCCGCGGCCTCCATCTTCTCCTTGAGGCCGTACGCCGTGCCCATCGCGAACGGGTCGTCCATCGCCGCGTACGCCGCGGTCTTGGGGCGCTGATCGGCGGGAAGCGCCTCGATCCACTCGGCGAGGTAGTTGTAGTGGTCGTTCGCGACAGCGGGAGCGGCGTAGAAGAGGTTGCCGAAGCCCTGCTCGAAGACCTCCGGCGCCGCACCGGCGGGCTCGACGAACAACATGCCGTACTCGTCGGCCACGCGTGCCGACGGCACGACCAGGCGGGTCGAGAACGGGCCGAACACGAGGTCGACCTCGTCCTGCGCGATCAGCGACTCGTAGTCGGCGACGACGCGGTCGGCGTTCGACTGGTCGTCGAGGATCTTCAGCTCGACCTTGCGGCCGAGGAGACCGCCTGCGTCGTTGACGTCCGCTGCCCATGCCTCGTAGCCGCGCTGGACGCCCTTGCCGGGCTCGGCGAAGTCACCCGTCAACGGGAGGGAGACGCCGATGGTGATCGGGCCGTCGTCGTCACCGGAGCCGGAGTCAGAGCCTCCGCATGCGGTGAGGGCGAGGGACGCGGCGCCGAGCAGGGCGCCGATCCTCATGATGCTCGTTGTCTTCATCGACATGACACTCCTACGATTTGAGGTCCGCGTGTCCGGGCCGCCGTAAGCGCTTTCGTAAGCGCTTACGTAGGATAGACAGGGAACGGCGACTGTGGCAAGGGTCACAGGCGCCAGAGGTAGGCCGGACGTCACGACGCACCGGCCAGGACTGGCTCGGCCAAGAGAGGGGCAAACCGATGGCGAGAGGTCGGACCGCGCCACGGCTGGTGGACGTCGCCGAACGAGCGGGAGTCTCGCTCGCGACCGCGTCCCGCGCACTCTCGGGGCGCGAAGGTGTCAGCCCGGCCGTTGCCGAGCGCGTCCAGGCGGTCGCAGCCGAGCTCGGCTACGTGGTCAACGCGCACGCCCGGTCGCTGGCCGGCGGGTCGGCCTCGATCGTCGGGCTCATCGTCCACCAGATCGACGACCCGTACTTCTCCGAGATCGCGGCAGGTGTCATCTCCGTGGCCTACGAGCACGGCATCACGGTGCAGATCTGTCACTCTGCCCGCGACCCCGAGAACGAGCTCAGGCAGATCCGCACGCTCGTCGCCAACAACGTGCGCGCGATCATCGTCGCGGGATCCGGGTACGTCGGCGACGAGGTCGAGACCGCCGCGAAGCGCGAGCTCGCCGCCTTCCAGGACACCGGCGGACGCGTCGCGGTGATCGGCCGGCACGCCCTGCGCGCCGACGCGGTGCTGCCCGACAACGAGGACGCGGGTGCGGCGCTCGCCGAGCACCTCGTCGGGCTCGGCCACCGGCAGATCGCGATCGCCTCCGGGACCGTCAACCTCACGACCGTCGTCGACCGGCTCGCCGGCATCGAGCGCGCGCTCGCCGACCACGGCATCGACATCGACGACCTCCCGCTCGTGGAGGCCGAGTTCACGCGCGACGGAGGGGCGTACGCCGCTGAGCGGATCCTCGCCGAGCACCCCGGGTCCACGGCGATCATCGCGCTGAACGACGCGATGGCCATCGGCGCCCTGGCGACCCTGCGCGCGCACGGGGTCGCGGTCCCCTCGCAGATGTCGGTCGTCGGGTTCGACGACGTCACGGTCGCGGCCGACCTCGCACCCAGCCTCACGACGGTCAGGCTCCCGATGGCCGAGATGGGGGCGGACGCGCTCATGATGGCGCTCAAGGACCCGTCGTCCCGGCCACGGCGCAGGCACACCGGGCACGAGCTGATGGTGCGCGACTCGTCCGGCCCCGTACGCGCCTGACCCACCCCTGGACACGCCGAAGGGGGCGGCGGGCCTCGGCCCGCCGCCCCCTCCGTACGCTCACCGCTCGACGCGGCGGAACTGCTGGTTCACCTCCAGCTTGGTCAGCGAGCTGTCGAGGAACATCAGGCTGTCCATGCGGCAGTTGCAGGGGTTCCGCTCGGAACCGTTCTGCGGGAAGCTGCCGCCGATCTTGATGCCGCGCGGGTTGGTCGCCGAGGTGACCTCCTCGCCTGGAGCGGCGTTCTGCCACGGGTCGTCGGTCCGGGTGTAGAAGCCCGGGATCGGCTTGCCGTTCTTGTAGAGGGCCATGGTGCCGTTCGTGTAGTTGAACGTCGCCGCGATGTGGACCCACTCACCCTGCGGGAGCAGCGTGCGCCAGTCCTCCGACGCCGCGAACGTCTGGGACGCCCCGGTGTCGACACGCCGGCCGAGGGCGACGAGCCGCAGCTCGCCGTTGACGTCGATGAGCTCGAGGAGCGCACGCACGCCGTGGCCGTCGGAGTTGCCGGCGAGCACACCGGCCAGCCCGATCGCGTTGTAGCGGTCGTTCGGGTCCGGGGTGTTGGTGTTCAGCGACGGCCCGTCGCCGGTCATCTTGACCCAGCCCATCACCGTGATGCCCTTGGCGGCGTTGAACCGCGACAGGGACTCCACGCCGTCGGCGTCGTCCTCGTAGATGCCCGCCTTCCAGGGCAGCTCACCCGCAGCCGGATCAGCCTCGCGGATCTGGATCGAGCGCTTGCTCCCGGCGAACGCCCCGTCCCTGACCCGCATGTCCGACCCGCCGTTGATCAGGGAGATCGGCGTGCCGGAAGCACCACGGTCGGCCTCGACGTCGCCGCGCGGGCGCTCGAAGTCGTAGTGGGCCACCATGTACGGCGCCACGGCCGGGTGCACGTCGCGCTCGTCCTTGACCTTCTTGGTCCCGACGATCTTCCAGACCTTGCCGTTGGCCTTGGCCAGGAGGTAGAGCTCGTCGTCGCCGTCACGTCCGAGCCGCAGGTCGACCCGACGGTCACCCACCAGCACGGGCGTCGTGACCTCGTTGCCCTGCTTGTCGAACAGCGTGAGCTCGTGGATCTGCGCAGCGGGCTTGCCGCGGCGCATCTCGCGGTTCTCCGTGTACATCACGCGGCCGTCGACGAGGTCCGCGAAGAGGTACTTGTCCTTGAGCTTCGGGACGTCCTTGCCGCGGTACACGAAGCCACCGCTGACGGCGTGACCGACGTCGGCACCGCACGGGTATCCCGGCGGCGGGTTGTGGTCGTACTGCGCCACCGGGTAGTTGTAGCCGTTGGCCTCGTCGCCCTCGGGGAGCGGGTAGAGGTTGCAGCGGTCGTTCTTGTCGAACAGGAACGACCCTTCCCGCTCGCTCCAGCCGGAGTTGTCCCCGGCCTTGACGTCGTAGATCGCCTCCACGTCCTTCTCACCGATGTGGCCGAGGAGCAGGCGGTGGGAGCCACCCGTGTCCCAGCTGAAGCGGTGCGGGTCGCGGTAGCCGTACGAGAAGATCTCGCCGATGGCACCGGGCGTGCCGACGAACGGGTTGCTCGCCGGGATGCCGTACTTGCCGTTGTCGCTGTTCGTGCCGGCGGGATCGATGCGCAGCAGCTTGCCCTGCGGGGTCGCGAGGCTCTGAGGCTCGTCGGTGCTGACACCGATGCCACCGTCCCCGGCCGCAACGTACAGCAGGCCGTAGTCCTCGTCGCGCTTGTCGGCGGTCGGGTTGAACTCGATCTGCTGGATGCCGTGGATGCGCGTGGCGAAGCCGAGGCGGAGCACCTCGCGGTGGGTTCCGCTGAACGTGCTCGCCTTCGGGTCGTCGGCGGTCCACTCGATGATGACGCCGTGGTACGCGGTGTTCGGCTGCGGCGTGAGGTCTGGCGTCTTGTTCGTGAGCGCACCGAAGGCCTCGGTGTGCACCGTGTAGAACTTGCCGTTCTTCTTGAAGTCGGGGTGCCAGGTGGCGAAGCCGAACCCGCTCCCCATGCCTGCGCCGGAGAAGAAGTCGGCGCCGACCTCCGCCTTGAGATCGAGGTACGGCGTGGGCGCGCCCGGCTTGCCGTGCTTGCCGCCGCCGCTCATGAGGTAGAGCGTGCCGTTGAGGTCGGGGACGTAGAGCCGCCCGGAGCCGTCGGGCAGCTCGCCGAGGTAGTTGATGCGTGCGTGCCGCATCAGGCGGGGATCGGTCGGGGCCGGGGTCGGCTCGGACTTCGGGAACTGGGCGACCTCCTCGACCACCAGACCGAAGTCGGCCATGACCGGCTCCGGGAGCGGGTCGGTGAGGGGTGCGGGCGCGACGGGATCTGCCGCCGTCGCCGCTGTCGTGGCTGTGGTCATCGTCGCGGCGACCAGTGCGGCCGCTGCGAGAAGACTCCACCTTCGTTGGGTCATTCCATCCACCATCCGTGTGTCGTCAGAGGGTTTCGCGGATGGCTCGAGACGAGGTCGTCGAGACGGAGCTTCGAAAACCAGGTCTCCCCGAGATTGAGCTGTCCTTGGGTGCCGAAAGCGCTTCCGTAAACGCTTTCGTGAAACGTATGGCTATGACGTACGTCACGTCAAGCGGAGGTTACGACGCTGTGTCATCAAGGCATCCGCCCAGGTTTGGCTGCTCTTGACGCATTCGCCTTCGAGGAGGATCGTTCCCACGCAAGCGCTTTCTGCAAGCGCTTGCGCCCCTCTCGGGGTAAGCCTCGGAGCGGCGTACGACGCGTCGATGACGCCTCAGATCGAAGGAGTGTCATGAGGATGAGGAAGATCCTGGCCGGAGCGTTCGCGCTGCTGGTCGGTGCCACAGTGCTCGCTGCCTGGCCCTCGGTCGCCGACCGCGGCGGGACCCGGTGGGCCGTCGACGACGACACGCGGGCCGACTACGGCGTGTGCCGAGGCACCGACGACGACTGCTACCACGACTGGCAGACCGCCTTCCGCGCCGACGGCGTCGACCGCGTCCTGGTCTACAGCGCGACGGGCGTGTCGCGTCACGCGCACCTCGGCCCGCGTCTGGCCACCGGCATGAACCCGCCCCTGACCGACGCGAACGTCGCCCAGCAGGCGATGCGCCGTTGGGGCGCCGAGAACGGGCTGACCATCGACTGGACCGAGGACGTCCTCCAGCTCGACTCCCCCGCCAAGCTGCTGCGCTACGACGCGGTGGTCTTCCTCAGCAACTCCCGCGACATCCTGGACGACGCGGCGCAGACGTCGCTCATGCAGTACGTCCGAGCGGGCGGCGGGTTCGTCGCGGTCCACAACACCCTCGGCGCGGAGTACCACTGGCCGTACTTCCAAGGTCTCCTCGGCGGTGCCAACTTCTACGACCACGGACCCTCCCGCAACGGCGTCGTCGAGAAGGCGAGCCGTCGGGACGTCTCGGTCGCCGAGCTGCCGAAGCGGTTCACCATGAAGGACGAGTTCTACAACCTCGTGCCCTTCCCGACCGGCGTACGGGTCCTCGCCCGGGTCGATCCCGACACGCTCGAGGGCGGCGGCAAGGGCTTCAACGGCCACCCAGGCCACCCGGCCGAGCACCCGGTCACCTGGTGCCAGTACTACGACGGCGGTCGGTCCTGGGTGACCTCGCTCGGTCACGAGGTCGCACTCTGGCAGGACACGGCGGGCGACGAGCAGGCCCGCCTGTTCAAGAGCCACGTGGTCAACGGTCTGCTGAGCACGATGGGCAAGAAGCCCTTCTGCAAGGCCTGACCCTCGCCTCGGCCGCGTTCCGTCCCCGATTCGGGCAGTTCGGGTGAGAATCGATTCGTGATTCCTACCCATACTGCCCGAATCGGGGACGAGGCGTGATCGACCGTGACCGGCTCGCGAACGCGTACGCCCGCGAGCTCGAGACCTTCGCCGTTGCGCACCCGCGCTCACAGGCGGCGTACGCGTCCGCGACCCACCTCTTCGGTCAGGTCCCGATGACGTGGATGAACAAGCTCGCCACGGGGTTCCCGCTCTACCTGGACCGGGCGCAGGGACACACGGTGCACTGCATCGACGGCCACGAGTACCTCGACCTCGCGCTCGGCGACACCGGCGCCATGGCCGGTCACTCCCCCGAGCCGACGGTCCGGGCCGTACGCCGGCGGCTCGAGGAGCTCGGCGGGATCACGACCATGATGCCGACCGAGGACGCCGAGTGGGTCGGCGCCGAGCTGACCCGGCGCTTCGGTGCGGCACGCTGGAGCTTCTCGCTGACGGCCACCGACGCCAACCGCTGGGCGATCCGGCTGGTCCGGGCACTCACCGGGCGCCCGAAGATCCTGGTCAACCCGTACTGCTACCACGGCACGGTCGACGAGTCCCTCATCGTCGTCGACTCAGACGGGCACGGCATCGACCGCCCCGGCAACGTCGGCGCCCCGGTGGACGTCACGCTCACGAGCCGGGCCGCCGAGTTCAACGACCTCGCGATGCTCGAGCGCGAGCTGGCCCACGGCGACGTGGCCGCGGTCCTGATGGAGCCGGCTCTGACCAACATCGGCATCGTGCTGCCCGAGCCCGGCTACCTGGAGGGCGTCCGCGAGCTCACCCGCGCGTACGGGACGCTGCTCATCAACGACGAGACGCACACCTTCTCCGCCGGTCCCGGCGGGGCGACGGCAGCGTGGGGCCTCGAACCCGACGTGGTCGTGGTCGGCAAGGCGATCGGCGGCGGGATCCCGAGCGGCGCGTACGGGCTGTCGGAGGACCTCGCGGCGCGGGCGCTCGCCCGGACCGACCTCGACCTGGTCGACATGGGCGGTGTCGGCGGCACGCTCGCCGGCAACCCGCTCTCGGTGGCAGCCATGCGCGCCACGCTCGGCGAGGTGCTGACCGACGAGGCGTTCGCCGGGATGACGGCACGGGCCGAGCGGTTCGCGGCCGGCGTGGACGCGGTGATCACGCGACACGACCTGCCGTGGTCGGTGAGCAGGCTCGGGGCACGCGCCGAGTACCGGTTTGCGCGACCCGCCCCACGCAACGGCACCGAGTCGGCCGCGGCTGCCGACGGCCCGCTCGAGGACTACCTGCACGTGTTCCTCGTCAATCGCGGCATCATGCTCACGCCGTTCCACAACATGGCGCTGATGAGCCCGACGACGACGGACGAGGACGTCGACCGGCACACCGCGGTGTTCGAGGAGGCCGTCGCGTCGGTGCTCTAGATGTCATCAGCGACTCGACGGTGACCACGCAGCGACCAACCCGATGGTCAGCTGGAGGGGCCGAGGCCGGCGATGACGGTCTCGAGCTCCTGAGTCGCGTACCAGGCGAGCTCGTCGCCGACGTGGATCGCCTCGACGTCGCGCAGCGCGACGGTGCCGGTGACCTCGTCGGCGTCGGTCTCGGTCGCGAGCACCAGCACGGCGCCCCAGCGCTCCTCGGCGATCTCGCCAGCCACGGCCATCGCGTCGTACTCGTCCTGCTCGTCGTCGCTCTCGGCGACCACGCACGCGTAGGCATCGGCGGGCAGCACCCCGTCGCGCCCGAGCGCGCGCAAGCCGTCCCCGTGGGTCGCGAGGTACGCGCGGCTCACGCGCCGGCCCCCATCCCGCGCGGCTTCGCGTCGCGCGACACCGGTCCGCGGGGCGCGCGGACCCGCGTCGGGCCGGTCGCCTCCACCAGCTCGGCCAGCGCCTCCTCGATGCACTGCCCGAGGACCTCCGGCTCCGGCACGGCCGCGCGGTCGGTCACCAGGCCGTAGTAGACGCCCCCGGCGTACGAGGTGACGCCGATCGACAGCGTCCGGCCGTGCGACAGCGGGATGCCGGGATAGGTCTCCACGATCGGCGCCCCCGCGATGAACATGCGCTCCTGCGGGCCGGGCACGTTGGTGATCACGATGTCGTACGGGTGGTGGGCCTGGGTCTCCGCCACCCGGGCTCCGACCGCGTGGAACGTCGTCGGCGCGAAGCCGGGCAGTGCCGCGAGCGTGTTGGCGGCGACGGCGACGCCGGTCTCCTTGTGGGCCTTGAGGGCGTACGACACCTGGTGCAGGCGCACGATCGGGTTGGTCTCCCCGACCGGCAGGGTCAGCAGCTGACCGCGGACGGTCGAGCCGTACGAGGTGGGGACGCCGTCGGGCGCCGCGACCGACATCGGCACCATCGCGCGCAGGCGCGTCTTGTCGCTGACCGGCTCCGCCTGGGTGAGCATCCAACCGCGGATGCCGCCCGCGATCGTGGTCATGATGACGTCGTTGACGGTGCCGCCGCGCGCGTCCCGGACGAGCCGGTAGTCGTCGAGCCGCGTCCGGACGGTGACGTAGCGACGGTGCGGGCTCAGCCGGGCCGAGAACGGACCCGAGGCGTCCGCGGCGACGGGACCGACGACGGGGAGGCTCTGGACCACCTTGCCGACCGCGGACTGCACCCGGTCGATGCTGCCGGAGAGGCGCTCTGCGGCGCGGCGGGGGTGCGTCGCCACGTCCCAGAGCGACCCCGCGACGAGCGAGGGCCCTCCGGGGGTGCCGCGCGGGACCCAGCCGTCCGACGGGACGTCGCGGTCGTGCGGCGTCTCGTCGAGCAGGACCTGGGCGAGGTCCACCGTCACGGAGCCGTCGACGAGCGCCTGGTGCGACTTGATGAGGACGGCGACGCGGCCGCCCTCGAGCCCTTCGATGAAGTACGCCTCCCACAGCGGGCGCGAGAGATCGAGGTGCCGGCCGACAAGGCGGCTCACCAGCTCTCGCAGCGCAGCGTCGGTGCCGGGAGACGGGAGCGCGGACCGCCGCACGTGGTAGGTGAGGTCGAAGTCCTCGTCGTCGACCCAGACCGGGGCACCGAGACCACCGGGGACGTTCGCGACCCGCCGCCGGTAGCGCGGGACCAGGCCGATCCGCTCGTTGACCACGCCGACGAGCGTGTCGTAGTCGAACGTGCGCTCACCAGGCTCGATCACCACGAGCGTCATCACCTGCCGGGGCGCGGTGGAGGTCTCCTCGTCGAGGAACGTCACGTCGAGCGCATCGAGACGGCGGGGCACGGCCACAGATTACGCCAGTTAAGCGGGCTGAACCCGCAGTTGATCCACCAGCGTGACCAACGTCGTACGAAACGGCGACCCGGCCGCACCCTCGACCGTCGTGTAGCCGTGCACGAGGCAGTGGTCGATGACTGCAGGGGCGTCGGGCAGGAACGCGAGCGGTCGAAGTCCCGTGAAGCGTTCGACGGCATCGGCGATCTCGCGGGCGCTCCACCCGAGGGTCGGCCGCATCCGGTTGATGACCACGTCGGGCTCGATACCCAGGCGCGACCGGACGTCCAGCACCGCACGGGCGAGCCGGGACAGTCCGACCGGATCGGGGCTGCCGACGACGATGACCCGGTCGGCGACGGCGAGCGTGTGCCGTGCGACGGCTGCGCGTCGGGGCGCGGCGGAGTCGTACGCCGGCTCGTCCGCGTCGTCGAGCGCGTGCCCGAGGTCGACCACGACGTCGTCGGCGACCTCGCGCGCGGTCTCGAGCACCGACTCGTACGCCGCGGCGCGCAGGCTCGGCCACCGGTCGGCCCGCGGCAGCCCGGTGAGGACACCGAGCTCGGGACCGATCCAGCGCAGGCAGGCCGTGAGCGACTCACGGGTCAGGGTGCCGGAGTTTGCGTCGCGGGACGCGACGAGGATGCCGCTCACCTCGTCCAGCAGCGCCAGCGCCGCGGCCTGCGTCCCGCCGTCGACGTCCGCGTCGATCAGGACCGTCCGTCGGCCGTACGCCGCGAGCTCGGCGGCGATACCGCGCGCCACGGTGCTGCGGCCAGGGGCACCCGGTGGTCCCCAGACCGCCGTGATCCGCCCCTCCCGCTGGTGGTCGCTCACCGGCACGGCGGCATCGTCGCGCTCCGCCGACGACGGTCTCAGGTCGAGCTCGGCGCCGCCGTCGCGGCGGGTGGCACGAGCGAGCGCCGGGACCTCTCGCAGACGCGTCCACGGGACGACGGACGCGATGCCCAGGGCTCCGGCGTGCTGCCGGGCGGCCTGCTCCGTCTCGTGGCCGCCGACGACGGCGACGACGAGGACGTCCGTCCCCGCGAGGCGGCGCACGGCATCCGCGTCGAGCCCCGGCAGGCCGACCGACACGAGCGCGACGCCGACAGAGCCGCTCGACGCCGTCGCGACCGCGTCCGCGACGTCCACGCAACGGCGTACGACATCGATGCCGTCGGTCGCGACGGCCGCGGCGACCAGGTCGGCCTCCCAGGGCTCGCCCCCGGCGGCGATGAGAACCGGGACGCTCACGCGGCCCCCGACCTCCGTACGAGCGTCGTACGCCCGTCCGCGAGCGCGGCGAGCGCGTCGGGGAGGACACCCGCTCGGGCGTCGTCGACCAGCACGACCACGCTGCGGACGCCGCTCTCACCGAACGCACTGCTGTCCCCGTGGACCGCGACCACACCGACGTCCTGGAGCACCCGGCGCGCGGATGCCGTCCCGCCGCGTGCGGTGCCGGGCTCCGGGGCGACCCAGACGTCGACCCGGTGACCCGCCGCGAGGTCCGCGGGCATCGCCGTACCGGTCACCTGCAGAGGCACCTCGACGCCGGAGGCATCGGAGGCCGCGGCCAGGGCAGCGACGGGCACGAGCTCACCGGCAGCGAGGTCGTGGGCCCAGGTCGCTTCCGCCACCCGGCTGGCGAGGGCTGTGGGGTCGGGCTCGGCGAGGTAGGCGGTGGCCGCGGCACCCGTCAATCGCACGTCGACGCGCTCGAGGTCGGCGGGCCGGACGGGCTCCCCTGCGCGGACGTCGTCGCTCACCGCCCAGACCTCCGTCGTACGGGCGACGTTGGTGACGAGCAGGCTGCCGAGGAGCATCGAGCCGGCGACCAGCGCAGCACCCGCGACGGCGCGCGGATGGGTCCACCGGGGCCGCTGCAGGCGGCGGGCGTCGGCGCGCGCGGGCGACGAGGGTCGTCGCGTGAGCGTGGGCATGGCACCTATTCATGCCCGACGCGAGACCACTGCGTCCACCCTCTGTCCACAGACCGTGCACGCAGGGCCGCGCCGTGGGTGCCACGACTGGCATGATCGAGCCATGCCCCTCGGTTCCGAGTCCCCCCGGTTCCTGCGGCTCTCGGACGTGGCCGACGTGCTCAACGTCTCGGAGCGGCAGGTCTACGCGCTGGTGCGCCGCGGCGACTTGCCCGCCATCCGGCTCGGGGGTCGCGGCGTCTGGCGTGTGGAGGCCGAGGCGCTGGAGGAGTTCATCACCCACCAGTACGCCGCCGCGCGAGACCACATCGCCGCACACCCGTGGGTCGAGTCGGAGGAGTCGCGCGACGAGGACGTCAACGCGGACACCTGACGGCGACGACGGCCGCGTACGGCACGAGCTCGTCCGCGATCTCCACGTAGTCGCTCCCCGCGCGTGACGGCACGCCGCGCAGCGTGCTCCCGTCGACCAGCATCACCATGACGCTGTCGCGGTCCCGGATGAGCTCGGTCCAGGCCTGACGCCACGTCGTACGACGCTCGACCTCGCGGCGGGCGGCCGCGGGCCCGCCACCGGCGACCGTCACGGCGAGGACCTGCCCGACAGCGACGACCCAGTCGGTCGAGGCGTCCTGGTGCACGAGCAGCCAGTCGGCAGTCGCCATCGCCAGCTCGCCGCGGATCGGACCCAGCACCGCGACTCGCAGGGTCACCTCCCGCCCCCGGCACCGGTCTGCCCACGACACCGTCGCTGCACGCTCCACGGCGAGCTCGTCGATCTCGCGATCGCGGTCGGTGAGCTGCTCGCCGGCGGACTCGAGAGCCAGGCCGGTCTCGAGGGCTTCGAAGCGTTCGTCCCACCGCATGGGCGCACTCTAGCGAGCGTCCGGGTCTGTGGACGAACGCTTGACGACGTATCCAGCCGTACGCAAACGTAGGCAAACGTCATCAAGAGAGGCCGAGTGATGCATCGACGATCGGGCGCCGTGCTGCCTACTGCGATTCCGGCGGCAGTGCTGGTCACGCTGCTCCCCCACGTGCCCGGTGCCCTGACGCGGATCGCGACCCTCACCAGCCCGTACGCGCCCCGCCTGGACAGCGTGATCCGCGACGCTGCACTTCTCGGGGTCGTCGGTGCGACCGGCTGGCTCACGGCGCTGAGCGTGCTCGCGTGGTCGTACCGGGCGGTGCGCCGCCCGATCCCCGCGGTCGTCCTGACGCTGACCCCGCGCGTCTGGCGACCCGTGATCGCTGCCGCTGCCGGAGCTGCGGTGCTCGCGGCGTCGCCCGCCGGAGCCGCACCGTCAGCGTCGGACACCGCGCGAACGACGGGTTCCGAGGGCAGCACCACCCCGACCTCGGTCGCTGCCGCGCCGCCCGCCTCGGCAGTCGCGGGCCTCGCCCTTCCCGACCGCCCCGCACGAGACGTCAGCACCAGGGGCAGGAGCGTCCGAGCAGCGGACGACGTGACTGTGTCCCCCGGCACCCGCGCTCCCGGCACCCGCGCTCCCGGCACCCGCGCTCCTGGGCCGGGCGCGGCAACCGAGCGGCTTCCTTCTCCCAGCCGTGACCCGTCCACCCGCCGTCAGCGCCGCTCCTACGAGGTCCGCGTCGGCGACACCTTGTGGAGCATCGCCACGGATGCCCTCCGCACGGCCGGCGTCCGCCCCACCACGCGCCGCACCAATCGCGAGTGGCGCCGCTGGTACGCCGTGAACCGCGCTGCCATCGGCCGCGACCCCGACGCACTCCCTGCCGGGATCACGCTGCGGCCCCCCGCCCCGCGCCGGACTACGGCGTCCAGCACACCCACCGCACCACCGACCGCCGCGCCACCCGGTGCGGCGCCCACCACCGCCGCACCAGCCACCGATCCCAGCTCCAGCACCCACCCCGCACCGCACGCAGCCGGAGGAGACCGATGACCGCCACCGCCACCGCCACCGCCACCACCACCACCGCCAACGCCCGTCCCACCACCACCGCGACAGCCGCCGCCGAGGCCCAGCTGTACGCCCTCGAGCCGACGCCATCCGTCCAGTGGGCGCTGCCCCTCGTCGAGGGGTCGCTCGCGGTCGCGCTCGACGACCCCGCTCCGTCGGGGCCACCGCGCCGGGCTCGGCTGAGCCTCGTCCCGCCACCGGAACGCGACCTGGAGCAGCGCGCCGGCCGCTTCGTCCAGGCCGTCCTCGAGGTCAGCGCCGGCACCCGTCCCCTCCAACAGCTCGTGCGGATCCTGCGGCCCGACGTCTACGAAGAGCTCCACGGCCGGCTCTCCGTGCTCGCACGCGCGCGCACCCGCACGCCCCACCGACCCGCCGCCGGACGGGTCGCCAGCGTCCACGTCTGTCGGCCCCGCGACGACGTCGCCGAGGTGAGCGCCAGGGTCGTCCGGGAGGGTCGGTCGCGCGCCGTCGCCGCGCGGCTCGAGCACGACACCGACCGTCGCGACCCCACCTGGATCTGCACCGCGCTCGTCTGGGTCTGAGCCTCGGACGACGAAAGACCAGGCATCTGGCCCGCGTACGGGTCCGGATGTCTGGTCTTTCGTGCGGGTGCCGCGTCGGGAGCGGCTTGCGTCAGCGGTTGCTCTTGCGCGACTTCCGCTGCTGCTTCGCCTTCTGGCGCGCCTTCGACTTGAGGTTGGCCTGGCGGACCTTCTCGTTCTCGGTCAGCGAGAGCGGATCGTCGTCGTCCTCCTGGACCTCGACCTCGACCTCGCCGGTCTCGGTCGGGCCGCTGTACGTCAGCTGCTGGGGGACGTTCTCCTCCAGTCCCTTGGCCGACACCTCGACCTGGCCGTCCTCCTCGGGCGCGACCTGGACGTCGACGTTGAAGAGGTAGCCGACCGACTCCTCCTTGATCGCGTCCATCATCGCGGTGAAGAACTCGTGCCCCTCACGCTGGTACTCGACGAGCGGATCGCGCTGGCTGTACGCGCGCAGCCCGATGCCCTCACGCAGGTAGTCCATCTCGTAGAGGTGCTCGCGCCACTTGCGGTCGACGACCGACAGGACCACGCGCCGCTCGAGCTCGCGCGTCACCTCGGCGCCCAGCTCGGCCTCGCGAGCCTCGTACGCCGTGCGGGCGTCGGAGGTGATCGCCTCGACGAGGGCCTCGCGGGTGAGACCGGAGCGGCCGCCGTGCTCGTCCTCGAGGCCGGCCACGGTGACCGAGATCGGGTAGAGCGTTTTGAGCGCGGTCCACAGCGCGTCCAGGTCCCACTCGTCGGGGAAGCCCTGAGCCGCGCCGTTGACGTAGCCGGTCACCGTGTCCGAGATCATCTCGCGCACCCACTCGGACAGGTCTGCGCCCTCGAGCACGCGACGTCGCTCGGCGTAGATGACCTCGCGCTGACGGCTCATCACGTCGTCGTACTTGAGGATGTTCTTGCGCGTCTCGAAGTTCTGGCCCTCGACCTGGGACTGCGCCGACGCGATCGACTTGGTGACGTTCTTGTTCTCGATCGGGACGTCGTCGGGAACCTTCATCCGGGTGAGGATGAAGTCGACCCAGTCGGCCTTGAACAGGCGCATCAGGTCGTCCTGCAGCGACAGGTAGAAGCGCGTCGAACCCGGGTCGCCCTGACGGCCGGAACGACCGCGGAGCTGGTTGTCGATGCGCCGCGACTCGTGACGCTCGGTGCCGATCACCGCGAGACCGCCGAGCGAGACGACCTCGTCGTGGTCCGCCTGGACCTGCTTCTCGACCTCAGCGACCGTGTCGGCCCACGCCGCCTCGTACTCCTCAGGAGTCTCGACGGGATCGAGACCCTTGGCCCGCAGCGCCTGGTCGGCGAGGAACTCGACGGAACCACCGAGCATGATGTCGGTGCCTCGGCCGGCCATGTTGGTCGCGACCGTGACGGCGCCCTTGTGACCGGCGACCGCGACGACCGCGGCCTCGCGCTCGTGCTGCTTCGCGTTGAGGACCTGGTGCGGAACGCCGCGCTTCTTGAGGAGCTTGGCGAGCCGCTCGGACTTCTCGACGCTCGTGGTGCCGACGAGGATCGGCTGACCGTGCTCGTGGCGCTCGGCGATGTCCTCGACGACCGCGTCGAACTTGGCGTCCTCCGTGCGGTAGACGAGGTCACGCTCGTCGACGCGGGCGATCGGCTTGTTGGTCGGGATCGGGACGACGCCGAGCTTGTAGATCTTGTCGAACTCCGAGGCCTCGGTCATCGCCGTACCGGTCATGCCGGAGAGCTTCTCGTAGAGGCGGAAGTAGTTCTGGAGCGTGATCGTGGCGAGCGTCTGGTACTCCTCGCGGATACGGACGCCCTCCTTCGCCTCGATCGCCTGGTGGAGGCCCTCGTTGTAGCGGCGTCCATCGAGGATGCGGCCGGTGTGCTCATCGACGATCAGGACGTCGCCCTCGATGACGACGTAGTCCTTGTCGCGCTTGAAGAGCTCCTTCGCCTTGATCGCGTTGTTGAGGAACGAGATCAGCGGCGTGTTGACGGCGTCGTACAGGTTGTCGATGCCCAGGTGGTCCTCGACCTTGGTGATCGCGGGCTCGAGCACGGAGACGGTGCGCTTCTTCTCGTCGACCTCGTAGTCGACGTCGGCCTCCATCGGCGCGACGATCGAGGCGAACTCGCCGTACCACTTCACCTCGTCCTGGGTGGGGCCGGAGATGATCAGCGGCGTGCGGGCCTCGTCGATGAGGATCGAGTCGACCTCGTCGACCACGGCGAAGAAGTGCTCACGCTGGACGCACTCCTCGATCGAGTCAGCCATGTTGTCGCGGAGGTAGTCGAAGCCCAGCTCGTTGTTCGTCGCGTACGTGATGTCGGCCTTGTAGGCCTCGCGGCGCTGCGCCGGGGTCATCGACGGCAGGATCACGTCGGTGGTCAGACCGAGGAAGCCGTGGACACGGCCCATCCACTCGGCGTGGTACTTGGCGAGGTAGTCGTTGACCGTGACGACGTGCACGCCCTTGCCGGCCAGCGCGTTGAGGTAGCTCGGGAGGGTCGCGACGAGCGTCTTGCCCTCACCGGTCTTCATCTCGGCGATGTTGCCGAGGTGCAGCGCCGCGCCGCCCATGATCTGGACGTCGAAGTGGCGCTGGCCGAGGACGCGCTTGCTCGCCTCGCGGACGGTCGCGAACGCCTCCGGCATGATGTCGTCGAGGGTCTCGCCGTCAGCCAGACGCTCCTTGAACTCGGCCGTCATCGCGCGGAGCTCGTCGTCGGTCATCGCGACGAAGTCGTCCTCGAGAGCGTTGACCTGCTTGACGATGGCCTGCAGCTGACGAAGGATCTTGCCCTCGCCGACGCGCAGGATCTTGTCGATCACCTTGGGCACGGAACGCACTCCTGAGAACTTGCTCGCCGAGCCGTCGTCTCCGGGCCCCACAAAGGGTGTGCCGACCGACGGCAGAATCCTGTCCATCCTAGGCGACCGCTGGGCGCAACCGTAAGTGCACCGGATTTCGGGCTCAGACGACCGCAGCGACACCCTCGACGGCGGCGGCCAGCTCCTCTGCCAGGTCGCCCCGCGGCTCGATCTCGACGGCGTCGAGCGAGGTCCAGGCCGCGATCGTCCGCAGCTGTACGGCGAGCTGTGCGGCGACATGGCCGAGATCGTGCCCGGGCTCGGCCCAGGCGGCCCGCACGAGGAGCCGTCGCGTCGGCCGGTCGGCCTTGAGATCGACCCGGGCCACGATCGCCTCGTCCAGCAGGAACGGGAGCACGTAGTAGCCGTGCACCCGCTTGTGCGCCGGGACGTAGATCTCGATGCGGTAGCGGAACCCGAACAGGTCCTCGGTGCGTGCGCGCTCCCACACCAGCGGGTCGAACGGGCTGAGCAGCGCCGCTGCACGGACAGATCGCGGGGTGGACGCCCCGACGTGCCTGTACGCCGGCCGCTGCCACCCCTGCACCCGTACCGGCTCGAGCGTGCCGTCCTCGACCAGCTCGTGGACGGCCTGGCGCGTCGGCGCGACCCCCATCCGGTAGTAGTCGCGCAGGCTCGCCTCGGTCGCCACCCCCGACGATGCAGCCGCGCGGCGTACCAGCTCGCGGGCAGCCTCCTCAGCGGTCGGCACGGGCGCCTCGAGGACTGCCTTAGGCAGCACCCGCTCAGGGAGGTCGTACACGCGTTCGAACGCCCCGTTGCGGCGGGCGACCGCGAGCTCACCGGCCAGGAAGAGGTACTCCAGGGCGAACTTCGTCTCCGACCAGTTCCACCCCCACTGCTCCCGGCTGCGCTCGGTCGCCGAGTCGAGGTCGCGAGCGGTCACCGCGCCACGGCGCTCCACCTCGGCCAGCAGCGCATCGGCGACGTCAGGGCGACCCTGGCGGCCACCCCACGCGTGCCCGGTGTCGCGGTAGTGGCGCATCCGGTGCTGCATCGTCGGCCACAGGTCGACGGGCATGTACGCGGCGACGTGCGCCCAGTACTCGACGAGACGTCTCGGGCTGCGCTCCGCGGCGCGGTGCAGCAGCTGAGTGTCGTAGGGGCCGAGCCGGCTGAACAACGGGAGGTAGTGCGCCCGCTGCAAGACGTTGACCGAGTCGATCTGCAGCACCCCGGTGCGGGCGACGGCACGGTCCAGGGAGCGTGCCGTGGTCCGGATGTGCGGACGGTCGGTGAACCCCTGGGCGGCCAGCACCGTACGGCGTGCTGCCGCCGCGGACATCTCCTGCGGGCGGCTCACGGCAGATCGAGCAGCCGCTCGCGGACGGCGTACGTTGCAGCCTCGACGCGCGACCGCAGCTGGAGCTTCTCGAGGATGTTGCGGACATGGTTCTTGACGGTGTTCTCGCTGATGAACAACGCGCGCCCGATCTCCTTGTTGTTGTGGCCGAGCGCGACGAGGCGCAGCACCTCGAGCTCGCGGTCGGACAGCTTGGTGCCCCGCGGCTCCGGCTCGTCACGCGTGGCGAGGACCCGGAACTCCTCCAGCAGGCGTGTCGCCACCTGGGGGCTGATCAGCGACTGGCCGGACGCCACGCGGCGCACCGCGTCGCTGACCTGGTCGACCGAGGAGTCCTTGAGGAGGTAGCCGGAGGCGCCGTTGCGGATCGAGTCGAGCAGGTCGCTCTCCTCGTCGCTCGCGGTGAGCATCACGATCCTGGCCGACGGCGCGGCCTCCTTGATCGCACCGGCGGCCTCGGGGCCGTTCATCCCGGGCATGCGGACGTCGAGCAGGACGACGTCCGGTGGGCTCGCCGTCGCCTGGGCGACCGCGGAAAGCCCGTCCTGGGCCTCCTCGACCTCGAGGCCGGGATCTGCCTCGAGAACCATGCGGAGCCCGCGCCGGAAGAGCTCCTGGTCGTCGACAAGAAGGACCCGGATCGTCTCGGCATGATCGGCTACGAAGGTCATCGCAGCCGATCATGCCATGCGACGGCTCAGCCGACCGCTGCGTCGATGCTGTCGGCGGACTGGTCGATGTGGATGACGCCGTAGTCGTAACCGCGGCGGCGGTACACGACACTCGGGTGACCGGAGTCCTTCTCGACGAAGAGATAGAAGTCGTGCCCGACCATCTCCATCTCGTTGAGCGCCTGGTCCAGGGTCATCGGAGCGGCAGCGTGCGTCTTCTCGCGCACGACGAGCGGCCCCTCGCCGCGGACCTCGACCGGGCCCGCGTAGTGGACGGCGTCGATCGGCTCCTCGGCATCGGAGGCGTCGGCGGTGCCGTCGACCGCGGCCGCGAACTCGGCCACCGACATCGGCGTGCGGTTGCCGCGGTGGACACGGCGACGGTCCTGCACCTTGCGGACCTGGGTCTCCAGCTTGTCGACGGCCTTGTCGAGCGCGGCGAGAGCGTCGTCGGAGCAGGCCTCGGCACGGACCACCGGTCCACGGCCGCGGAGGGTGATCTCCACCCGCTCGCTGCGACCGCTCTGACGCGGGTTGTACTCCTTCGTGAGCTCGACCTCGACGCGTTGGATCTTCTTGCGCTGGTCGTACTTGTCTATCCGGTGCGTCTTCTCGTCGACGTAGTCACGAAAACGCTGGCTGACCTCGCAGTTTCGGCCCTTGACGACAACTTCCACGAGTCCTCCTCGGATGAGCGTCGGCCACCGCTGACGGGTGACCGAAGCGCGGCGGATGACGTTCACATGTCTCGACCGTAGACCGGACGGACGCATTTCTCCACATGAACGCCGGATCTTCTCTCACCGTGACCCCGACCCGTCGCCGGCTCGTCCGAGGCGGCGGCGCGTGGCCGCGACGGTCACGACGGCGACCGGTCGCGAGCCCGCCTCCGTGAGCACACGGACGGCCTCCGCAGCGCTCGCGCCGGTCGTCAGCACGTCGTCGGTGACCACGACCAGGCCGGCGCCGAGCGGCCTCCTGAGGCGGTAGGCGCCGGCGAGGTTCCGGGCACGATCTGCCGCTGTGAGGCCCGCCTGGTCGGCGATCCGCCCGACACGGAGGACGGGCGCGGCGCGTGCGGGCAGCCCCCGGCGCCGCAGGTCCGCGGCAGCGGACCGAGCGAGAGCCGCACCGGCGTCGAAGCCCCGGGCGCGGACCGCGCTGCGCCGCGACGGCACCGGGACCAGTCTGACGGGACCGGCTGCGTGGGGGTCCTCCTCCCCCGTGCACCGCCCGATCGCAGCCTCCACGGCATCGGCGAGCAGCCCGCCGAGCGGTGCGGCGAGCGCGGTGCGTGGCTCCTCCTTGTAGGCGTGGAGCACCGGGACGACGACGCCTGCGTACGGGGTGAGCGACATCGGCACGACGGGGGTGGGCCGGCGCAGCGCGGACGGCGCCGGGTCGGGGATGCGCACCGCAGCCCGGTGGCCGATCTCCGAGCGGCACGTGTCGCAGAGAGCGCGCCCCGGCGCCTCACAGCCCGCGCAGCGCACGCCGAGGACGAGATCGGCGAGGGCTGCGCGGAGTGCGTGCATGGGCTCAGCCTGGCCGAGCGCGACCCGCCGCGGGCAGGCCCGACGCTGAGCTGTGGACGACGCCGAGCTGTGGACGGCCCAACGCTGTGGACGGCCCAGCGCTGTGGACGGCCCAACGCTGTGGACGGCCCAGCGCCGTGGACGCCGAGCCCCACGCCCGCGAGGTCGCTCAGCCCGCGAAGGCGGCGAGGTCGACGGGGTCGTCGCCGGTCTGCTTCCACCGACCGTCGCTGGTCTGCGTCCACAACGCACCGTCCGCGTCGAGCACGTACAACGGCGGCGCCGGCAGCCCGGCCCCGAGCACCTGCCTCGCGCCGTCCTGCGGGAACAGCCCGACCCGTACAGCGCCGGTGACCGGCGTCGAGGAGTCGATGGCGACGAGCGACACCTGCGGCACACGCTGCGCTGCCCTGGCCAGGACGGCGACAGAGGTGCTCGACCGCCACGCCGCTGAGACCGGGACCCCGGTCTCGGCGGGTACGGGGATCTCCGCGACGTCGACCAGCCCGACGGGCACGCCTTCCTCGTCGTAGCGGATCGCGCCGACGTACAGCCCGGGCTGGCCGTCGAGCTCGGCGATGGCCAGGAACCGTGCCCCGTCCGCCGACAGCTCGAACGCCGCGACCCGCGCACTCTCGAGGAGACCGAGGCTCACCGCGCGTGGCGGTGCGTCGGTCGCGCCGACCGTCAGCGCGGATCCGCTCGCTGTCCGGTCGACGGTCCAGAGGCGCCCCTCGGCGTCCCAGCTCGGGCGCAGCAGGTCTGTGCCCTGTCGTACCACGACCAGCTCCGGCTCCCCCGCGAGCGGGGACACGCGTACGACGCGGCGGGCGTCGGTGACCAGCGCGATCCGCTCGGCGTCGAGCGACACCCGGAAGTCGTCGGCCCGCACCTGGTCGGTCCCCCAGGCGCCCGCGAACGGGCTGGTCGTCGCGCGGTCGACGACGTACAGGCGCCCGTCACGCAGCGCGAACAGCTGCGTCGAGCGCCCGGCTGCGGGGTCGTACTGGATCCAGGTGTCGAGCCGCTGGACGTCCGGCGTGCTGGGAAGCGAGAGCGCACGGTCGCCGACCCGGATCTCGACGCCCGTGATGGTCGGGATCTGCCTCAGGCTCGCCACCAGCTGCGCCGAGAGCCGCTCGCGGTCCTCCAGCGAGATGCCCGAGTCCGAGCCTCCGAACCGCACGACCGCGACGCCGTCGTCGTCGATCTCGACCGGCCGCGCCAGCACCCACGTGTCCGGCAGGTAGGTCTTCGCCTGACCGCCGAGCGCCCCGGCGGTCCCCATCAGCAGCGACGAGACGAGGTACGTCGCACGGTTCGCGTCGTCGGGCAGGTGCACGGGAGCCGCCACGAGCTGACGTCCGGTGGAGTCGAAGAAGTACAGGTTCTGGGCGTCGTAGTAGCTCTCGAAGAACGACTGCGAGATCAGGGCGCCCTGGGGCGGGTCGGCGATGCGCCACTGCTCGTCCTCCTGCACCAGCGTGAGGCCGAGGCTCTGCTCGCGGGACTCGGGGACCGTGAAGCCGCCCTGGGCGGTGAGCACGCCCTCGCGTGCCAGGTCCACGTCGACGGTCGACCCGATCGCAGGCGAGTCGCCCTCGGACACCGAGGTCTGCGAGTAGATCGTGACCGAGTCGCGCGGCGACCAGTCGTCGGAAGCCCCGTCGGTCAGGAACCGGCGCGCGATGTCGTAGCGGACGGGCGACGACATCATCGCCTGCAGGAAGCCGTTGACGATCTCGGTCGGCGAGGCGCCCGAGACCGGACCGGCCGGACGGATCCGCGCCGGCGAGACCTGCTGCGGGCGTCCGCCTTCGACGGTCTGCACCGGGCCGTCGTCCGGGATCGACACGCAGCCCGCGACGAGGGCCGCGATCGCCGCCAGCACGGGCGCCGTACGAGCAGGTCGGACGTGCGGGGTCATCGGATTCCTCCCGTACGGTCGAGCGCGGACCCGCTGTCCGGCACGAGCGGCAACGGCGAGCGGTGGGGGTCGTCGCCGGCGTGCCGCGGCAGGGTCAGACGGAACTGCGCACCGAGCCCCGGCTCGCCCCAGGCCTGCAGCCAGCCGCCGTGCAGCACGGCGTCCTCCAACGCGATCGCGAGCCCGAGGCCGGTGCCGCCGCGGCTGCGCTCGCGAGCCGGGTCGGCACGCCAGAACCGGTTGAACACCAGCTGGGACTGCCCCGGGTCGAGGCCGACGCCGAAGTCGCGGACCGCGATCGCCGCGCTGGTCGACCCGTGGGCGACGAGCAGCTCCACCACGTCGGACCCCGAGTAGTGGATCGCGTTCGCGACCAGGTTGCGGACGATCCGCTCGATCCGGCGCACGTCCGCCTCCACGATCGCCGGCCCGTCGCGGTTGACGACGCGGAGGTCGACACCGTGGCGTGCCGCGAGCGGTGAGTACTGGACACAGACGCGTTCCGCGAGCTCGACGAGATCGATCCCGTCGAGGTCCAGGCGCGCTGCTCCGGCGTCGAAGCGGCTGATCTCGAGCAGGTCGCTCAACAGCGCCTCGAACCGGTCGAGCTCGGCCTGCATGAGCTCGGCCGACCGGTGCGAGAGCGGATCGAAGGCGTCGCGGTTGTCGTACAGGACATCGGCCGCCATGCGCACCGTCGCGATCGGCGTCCGCAGCTCGTGCGAGACGTCGGAGACGAACCGCTGCTGCAGGCGGGACAGCTCCTCGAGCTGACGGATCTGGCGCTGGAGGCTCTCGGCCATCTTGTTGAACGAGATCGAGAGCCTCGCGATGTCGTCCTCGCCCTTGACGACCATGCGCTCCTCGAGACGCCCGTCGGCCAGCCGCTCGGCGATGCGCCGGGCGAGCCGCACCGGGGTGACGACCTGGCGCGTCACCAGCCAGGCGACCCCCGAGGACAGCACCACCAGGGCGAGCCCGGCGTACAGGAGGGAGTTGCGCACCAGCGCGAGCGTGCGCTCCTGGTCGGCCATCGAGAACGCGTAGTACAGCGCGTACGTCTGGGTGCCGTCCGGCATGCGCAGGACGTCGCCCACGAGGATCGCCGCCGGTTGCTCGTCAGTGTCCTCGAGCTGCATCCGGGTGTAGGTGTACGCGACTCCGTCGCCCTCGGCGACAGCACGCGCGAGATCGTCGGGGATGGTCTGCGGTGCGATCCCTGACGACGACACGACAGCGGCCTCACCGTCGCCGGCGTTGTCCAGCGGCCCCTCGAGAAGGACCTGGTACGAGGGAGGCGACCCCGCGCGCGAGGCCAGGTCGTTGACCAGCGTGCGCAGTGCCTCGGGCTCCGACGACGCGTCGGAGATCGCGCTGACGTCCAGCGCCTGCTGCGCGGCGGAGAATCCGGCGCGCGCCTCGGAGAGCGCGACCGTCTTGCGTGCCTCGACCATGCCGTCGGCGACGCCCTGGAGCATCAGCCAGCCGACACCGCCGATGACCAGTGCGCTGATCGCCATCGTCGTGATGACGACCCGCGCCTGGATCGACCTGCGCCACAGCGAGACGGCGGGCAGCACCGCCTGGCGCACGCGAAGGAGTCCACGGCGCAGCCAGCTCGGCGCGCGCCACGCCATGGTCGTCAGGAGCCGCCGGCCTTGTAGCCGACCCCGCGAACCGTGACGATGACCGTCGGGTTGTCAGGATCGGGCTCGACCTTCGAGCGGAGCCGTTGGACGTGCACGTTGACGAGCCGGGTGTCGGCGGCATGGCGGTAGCCCCACACCCGCTCGAGCAGCACCTCGCGCGTGAAGACCTGGCGGGGGCTGCGGGCGAGGCAGACGAGGAGGTCGAACTCCAGCGGGGTGAGCGACAGCTCCTGCGACCCTCGACGCACCGCGTGGCCGCGGACGTCGATCTCGAGGTCGGAGATCGTGAGCAGCTCCGGATCAGGCTGGTGGTGCACCCGCGTGCGCGCGCGGACCCGGGCGATCAGCTCCTTGGGCTTGAACGGCTTGACGACGTAGTCGTCCGCACCGGACTCGAGCCCGAGGACCACGTCGACGGTGTCGCTCTTGGCCGTCAGCATCACGATCGGCACACCGGACTCGGCACGGATCTGCCGCGCCACATCGATGCCGTTCATGCCCGGCAGCATCACGTCGAGCAGCACGAGGTCGGGCTGGTAGCTGCGGAACACCTCGACCGCGGCGGTGCCGGTCGCGGCGACCGCAGTGTCGAAGCCTTCAGCACGCAGCACGATCGTGAGCATCTCCGCGAGCGCCCGGTCGTCGTCGACGACCAGGATCTTGCCGCCGGAGCGGACGGGCGCCGGCGGCTCCTCGCGGGCCGCCGGCTCCCTGACAGCGTCGTTGCCGTCCACGCCTGATCTCCTCGCCTGGTCTCCTGGGCTCGATGCCTCAGTAGCGGTAGTGATCGGACTTGTAGGGGCCCTCCACCGGGATGCCGAGGTAGGAGGCCTGGTCGTCGCTGAGCTCGGTGAGCTCGACGCCCAGCGAGTCGAGGTGCAGGCGGGCGACCTCCTCGTCGAGGTGCTTCGGCAGCGTGTAGACGCCGACCGGGTAGGCCTCGTTCTTCGTGAAGAGCTCGATCTGCGCCAGCACCTGGTTGGTGAAGGAGTTCGACATCACGAACGACGGGTGGCCGGTCGCGTTGCCAAGGTTGAGCAGTCGGCCCTCGCTCAGCACGATGACCGTGTTGCCGCTCGGGACGGTCCACAGGTCGACCTGCGGCTTGACGTTCTTGGTGGTCACGCCCGGCGTCGCGGCGAGGCCGGCCATGTCGATCTCGTTGTCGAAGTGGCCGATGTTGCCGAGGATCGCCTGGTGCTTCATCCGGCCGATCTGCTCGGCGGTGACGACGTCCTTGTTGCCGGTCGCCGTGATGACGATGTCGGCCTGCTCGATGACCGAGTCGAGGCGTGCGACCTGGTAGCCGTCCATGGCTGCCTGCAGCGCGCAGATCGGGTCGATCTCGGTGATGATCACGCGGGCGCCCTGGCCGCGCAGCGAGTCGGCGCAGCCCTTGCCGACGTCGCCGTAGCCGCAGACGACGGCGACCTTGCCGCCGATGAGGACGTCGGTGGCGCGGTTGATGCCGTCGATGAGCGAGTGGCGGCAGCCGTACTTGTTGTCGAACTTCGACTTGGTGACGGAGTCGTTGACGTTGATCGCCGGGAAGAGCAGGCTGCCCTCCTTGAACCGCTCGTACAGGCGGAGGACGCCGGTGGTCGTCTCCTCGGTGACTCCCTGGACGCTGTTGCCGATGCGGGTCCAGCGCTGCGGGTCGACCTCGAGGCTGCGCCCGAGGACCCGCAGGACCTCCTTGAGCTCGGCGTTGTCGGTGGTGTCGGGGGAAGGAACCGCGCCGGCCTTCTCGTACTCGACACCGAGGTGGAGGAGAAGGGTGGCGTCGCCGCCGTCGTCGAGGATCATGTTGGGAGTCTCGTCGTTCGGCCAGACGAGGATCTGCTCGGCGAGGTCCCAGTACTCGGCGAGGGTCTCGCCCTTCCAGGCGAACACCGGGACGCCCTGCGGGTCCTCCACGGTGCCGGTGCGTCCGACGACGACGGCCGCGGCGGCCTCGTCCTGCGTCGAGAAGATGTTGCAGCTGGCCCAGCGCACGTCGGCGCCGAGGTCGACGAGGGTCTCGATGAGGACGGCGGTCTGCACCGTCATGTGGAGGGAGCCCGCGATCCGGGCTCCGGCGAGCGGCTTGCTGTCGCCGAAGCGCTCGCGCATCGCCATGAGGCCGGGCATCTCGTGCTCGGCGAGCGTGATCTCAGTGCGGCCGCGGTCGGCCAGGGTCAAATCAGCAACCGAAAAGTCCATTGCACCATCGTAGCCGCGCCATCCCCGCGAACCGCGAGTGCCGCGGCGAGAGAGCGTCAGGCACGTCTCAGTGGCCGAGCCCGATCTCGAGGTACGCGGCCGTGTAGCCACCGGTCGCGACGAGGGACGCGTAGCGTGCCAGATCGCCGCCCTCCCCCGCGAAGACCTCGTCGTGGCGGGCTCCGTGACGGGCCGCAGCACCGAGGACGTTGCCGCGGTCGACGCGTACGGCGGGGGCCTCCACGCGGTCGTCGAGCAGGATGAGCGACGACGCGGGCGCGGGAGTCGGAGGGTCTTCGAACGGGTCGGCGAACAGATCGCGCGACGGGCTCGCGTCGAGCACGGCGACGATGTCGTCGGCCTCGGCGGCGAGCGCAGGGCGACCCGATGCGCGCCGCAGCCCCTCGGCCCACCGGCGGGCGGCTCGTGCCGCCAGGACGCTCCCGCCCCACAGCAGCGGGACGTCGTCGCCGATGCTGCTCGCCAGCTGCTTCGCACGGTTGGTGCCGAGGTCGACGAACGGAGAGGACGCGATCGCCACGTCGTCGAGGGCGAGGGCCACCTCCTCGGTGTCGAAGGGTGCGGCGAGCCCCGCAGCAGCGAGGGCCTGGATGGCCACGACCGCAGCGGCGAGCGGATCGGCCGTCGCCGTGGGGACGAGCGTCGTCCAGCGCGACGCCGCGACCTCGGCGAGAGGTGACGTCGCCACGGTGACCACCAGCAGCGGGCAGCCCCTCCGGATCGCTTCGACGGCCGCGGCGTGCGCGCCGGGACCGTCGGGAGCGCCGAGGACGACGACGAGGTCCAGCGACCCCGCCCACCCCGGGAGGCCCGGCCCGGACCAGGCGACGAACGGCACCGGGCACGCGGGTTCGAGCACGGCCCGCACCAGGCGCGCCGCCGGACCGGCCGCGACCACGGCGCGAGGGCGGTGGTCGGCGTCACCCGCGAGGCCGGCGATCGCGTCCGCTGCCTCGTGCGCACCCATGCGGACGCGTGACCCGGACTCGGCCAGCCCGCGGAGCACGACATCGGCACGCGTCAGCGCGCGCTCGTCGTCCAGCAGGGCGTCGTCGAACACAGCGTCGGCCGCCGTGTCAGTCCGTGAGGCTCCGGGCCTCGCCGACGAGCATCACGGGGATGTCGTCGCGCACCGGGTAGGCGAGGCGGCACATGTTGCACACCAGCTCGTCGCGGTCGACGTCGACCGCGAGGGTCGCGCGGCACTGCGGGCACACGAGGATGTCGAGCAGCGCGGGGTCGAGGTTCACGGTGATTCCTCCTGGTGGATGAGTGTCAGGACGGCGTCACGGACCGACACCATCGTCTCCTCGTCGTCCGCCTCGACGTTGAGACGCAGCAGCGGCTCGGTCTGCGAGCTCCGCAGGTTGAACCACCAGTCTGCTGCGGTGACCGTGAGCCCGTCGAGCCGGTCCTGCTCCTGGTCGGCGTACGCGGCGGCGACCCGCGCGGTCACGGCGGCGGCGTCGGCGACGCGCGAGTTGAGCTCGCCCGAGGACGGATAGCGCTCGAACTCCGCGACGATCTCCGAGAGCGGGTCGTCCGAGGCAGTCATGGCGGCGAGCACGTGCAGGGCGGCGAGCATGCCGGAGTCGGCGAGGAAGAAGTCCCGGAAGTAATAGTGGCCCGAGTGCTCTCCGCCGAAGACGGCGCCGGTGCGCGCCATCTCGGCCTTGATGAGCGAGTGGCCGACCGGCGTACGGACGGGGGTGCCGCCGGACTCGACGATGACCTCGCGGACGGCTCGCGAGGTGATGACGTTGTGCAGGACCGTCTCACCGGGATGCTTGCGCAGCTCGCGCGCGGCGATCATCGCCGTCACGGCGGACGGCGACACCAGCTCACCCCGCTCGTCGACGACGAAGCAGCGGTCGGCGTCGCCGTCGAAGGCGAGGCCGACGTCGGCGCCCTGCTCGCGGACAGCGGCCTGGAGGTCGACCAGGTTGGCGGGGTCGAGCGGGTTGGCAGGGTGGTTGGGAAACGTGCCGTCGAGCTCGAGGTAGAGGCCATGGACCTCGACGTCGAGGCGCGCGAGGACCGCCGGGGCGATCAGGCCGCCCATCCCGTTCGCGGCGTCGACGACGACCTTCAGGCGGCGCCGAGTCGCCCCGCCCTGCTCGACGCCGACCAGCTCGGTGACCCGCTGCGCGTACGCGGTGAGAGCGTCGCGCTCGGTCACCGCACCGGCGCTGCCCGTCGGTGCCACCCCTGCGACGGCGCGGTCGGCGATCGCCGAGAGCCCGGTGTCGCGCCCGATGGGGCGGGCGCCGGCCCGACACAGCTTGAGTCCGTTGTCGCCGCTCGGGTTGTGGCTGGCCGTCACCATGATCCCGGGCAGGTCCCACTCGCCGGAGGCGAAGTAGAGCATGTCGGTGGACGCGAGGCCGATGGACACCACGTCGGCGCCGGTGCTCGTGATCCCCTCGGCCAGCGCCTCGGCGATCTGCGGTGAGGTGACGCGCATGTCGTGGCCGACGACGACAGCACCGCCGCCGCCACCGGCCGGGTCGGCCGCTGCACCGGTCTCGACGGCGAACGCCGCACCGACGGCCCGAGCCACGTCGGTGTCGAGCTCCTGCGGCGAGGCGCCGCGCACGTCGTACGACTTGACGAGCACCGCGAGGCGCTCGGCGAGGGTCTGCTGGTCCATCTGGTCAGTCCTGTGGTCCGAGGACGCGGAGGTGGCCGCGTCGGTGGGGCTCCGCCGGTGCCGCGACCGGTGGGGGTGCCTGAGCCGCCTCGCGTACGGCGTCGGCGAGCGCCTCGAGGTCGTCCGACGACGGCGCCTGGGCGGCTGCGAGGTCGATCTCGAGCCGCAGCACCTCCCACCCCTTGGGGGCGGACAGGCGCAGTGCGTGATCCTCGCAGAGGTCGTAGCTGTGAGGCTCGGCGTACACCGCCAGCGGGCCGAGGACCGCCGTCTTGTCCGCGTAGACGTAGGTCAGGGTCGACACGGCGGGGCGCAGGCACGCCGGACGGGTGCATCGACGCAGGGGACTCACATCGCTGAGAGTAGCGTGCCCCGCACTGCCGCCAGGACGCGGCGCTCCGCACCGTCGGCGGTCGGCGGGGCACGACGGCGGCCGGACGAGGCGCGCGGCTGCTTGCGACACCCTACGGCGCGAGGTAGGACGGTGCCATGGCCCGACGGAGCAACCCCCGCGTCGACCCGCTGCCCGCGCCTCGCGGTGGACGTCGCCGGGACCGGCGCGGTCGCGGCTTCCGGGGCCCGGTCGCCGTCCCCGGGCCTCTGTCACCGCGCGGCGTCCCGGGAGGGTGGGACCACCGGTCCCAGTTCGACACCGCCGTCCTCGGGGCGGCGGCGCGGCTGCGGCCCCAGCACGCGGCGGAGCTCGCGACGATCGACATCGCGGTGGAGGACGTTCCCGTCCTCCCCCGCCGCTGGCGGGACGACGTCCCACTGGGCACCGTCGTCCCTGATCACGAACGACCTCGCGTGGTGCTCTTCCGGCACCCGATCGAACACCGAGCGGAGTCGCGCGGCGACCTCGACGACCTGGTGCTCAGCGTCCTCGTCGACCAGCTCGCCACCCTCTGGCGCTGCGACCCCGAGGACATCGATCCCCGGGTCTGACCGTCAGGGTGCTACGGGCCTCACGACCGGGGCGGCCTCGCGTACCGGTGCCGCGGTGAGCGGCGTCACCGCGAACCCTCCGGTCCCGTAGACCGCGGCCGCACGCACGGTGCCGTTCGTCTGGAGCGTCAGGTACGCGACGTCGTCGACGTCGACACCGACGCCGCCGGCCCCGAACGGGTCCACTGTCGTCGTCGTGCCCCCGGGTGCCTCGAGCTCGGCGTTGCCGACCTCGGTGCCGTCCTCGGCGTGCGCGGTCACCCGGACGCTCGACGTCTCCTCGCCGCCCGGGGTCACGATCACGCGCATCGAGCCGGGAGCGAGCGCGCGTCCCATCTGGACCGGGACGACAGCCGTGCCCTCCCACGCGTCCGCGGCGACCGAGTAGGCGACGTCGCTGCCGACGGTCGTGCGCACCGACGCCGTCACGGGCACGTCGGAGGTGAGCCTGACCGCGTACGCGCGCGGGCTGATGTCCGCCGGGAGTCGGACGGGCGTCACCGACTGCGGTGCGATGTCCACGGTCTCGAGACCGGTGGGCGTGAACGCGCCGTCCTTCGTGGCGATCGACAGAGCCACGGTCGCGGTCCGGTCGGACGGGTTGGCGACCAGCAGTGTCCGAGCGCTCTGGTCGCCGGGCACCCCGGCCACCGTCACGTCGGTCGCCGGGAGCGCGGAGCTCGGGAGGAACTCGCTGCCCGCCGGGGTGCTGACGCCCTGACGGGTGACGTCGACGGCTGCCGCGGCAACCGCCCCGCGACGCACCACCACGCGGACCGCGAGCTCGGCCTCGCCGGCGGTGAGCTGGGCAAGGCGGACCGTCTTCGAGGTCCCCGGGTCGACGACGATCCCTGTGGCGCCGACGCCTTCGACCTCGCCCGCTCCGCCGTACATCGTGAGGTCGACGACGCCCGGCGACGTCGACGTGTTGGTGAGCACCAGCGCCGTGCTGCGCTCGGTGCTGCCGCCGGCTCCGACGAACCACCGCTCGGGTGCCGGGCGCGGGCATGCGCCGACCGCGAGGCCGCCGCCGTCGGCACCCGTCGCCTTCGACGCGGCGTAGGCCACCGTCCCCGGCGCCTGCGCGCCCACGACGTTCACGAGGACCGACGACGTCTTCTGGCCGGCCGCGGCTGTCGCCCAGGTCCCGCGCGGGGCATCGGCGAGCGCGGCGACGGGATCGGCGCCGGGCAGGCGCACGACCGTCCGGGACCCGCCGTCGACCGCTGCACCAGGCAGGGTGCCGACCGCGACCGTCGTGGGCGAGGCGGACCCGGTGTGGTTGAACGTCGGGCAGCCGTACGCGAGCTGGGCGACCTCCTGCGCGGACGGCGGCGCGGGCGCGTCGCCGGACGACGCCGTACGGATCTCGCCGACGACCAGCAGCAGGGCTGCGACCACGACGGCGCCGACGACCAGGCGGCCCGACTGGGCGCCGAGGGCGAGCGCGGCCGAGGTCGTCTCGACGACCTGCTCCTTGACGCGGCGGCCTCCGGCCTTGCGCTTCGGCGTGCGGGGACTCATCGCACCTCCCTCGCTCGTCCGGGGGCAGCGGCGACGGTGACGACCAGCAGCAGCCCGAGCTGGATGTACGCCGCGATCGGCCGCAGCGCCGAGTCGGGCGCAGGGGTGCGGTCGGACTCGGTGGTGAAGGTCCAGGCCCGCGAGCCCTCGGGGCTGCCCGACGGCTTGAGCCCCGGGACGGTCTCGAGCGCGTCGACGAGCGCGTCGTCGGCCGGTGCCGGGAGGTAGATCGCCTGGATGCCGTACGTCCCGAGACGCTCGAGGACACCGGTCGACGGGTTGGCGAGCAGACGGCGTACGTCGTTGTCGAGGTCGCGGAACGCCTCCGGTGGCGGCATCACGGCCTCGTCACCGAGCCGCGTCCCGTCGCCGGACACCACCTGCTGGGACACACCCTCCTCGCGGGAGCCGGTGAGGACGAGCGTCGAGTCACCGTCGGCGGCACGATCCGCGAGATAGGCGGGCACCTCGGTGATCGGGCCACGCTCGAGGGGGTCGTCGACGCCGCGCGCGACCCACCAGCCGGTCGCGAGGAGCGGGCCGGCGACCGCCAGCACGACCCCGATCGCGTACGCGCGACGCCGCAGCGGGCGTTCCGCCCACCGCTCGGTGAGGCCGTCGGCAGCCATCCCGGCAGCCGCGGCGAGGGCCGCGACCCAGAGCGTGGCAGGGACACCGACCCACGCGGGGCCGCTCGAGATCCCGTCGGTGAACCTCGCGCCCGCACCGAGGCTCGCCCAGGCGAGACCCCACAGGCCGGCCGCCCAGGCGACGAGGACACCGGCGCGGCGGTCGGTCCGCATGAGGGCGAGGAGGCCGAGAAGCACCAGGGCTCCCGTCGCGTACGTCGCCGCTCCCGGTCCGCCCGCGTGCCCGAGGGCGAGCTGCCAGGTCGGCGGGTCTAGGTCGCCGACACCGGCGTCGGCACGGCCCGCCTCCCACCACCACGCGCCGGGGTCCAGCGCACGGGTCCACATCCAGGACCCGAGGAGCGCCCACGGGAGGAGGAGCGCCGTCGCGATGCTCGGCCAGCCGCGACGTCGCAGGAGCACGCCGCCGGCGAGCAGGAGCGGGGCCGCGGTCAGGAGGTACGTCAGCGGGGCGAACGCGGTCGCCAGGGTCAGCCACAGCCCGAGCCTGAGCCCGTCGGTGACCCTGGGGCGTGTCGTCAGCAGGTAGGCGGAGTTGACGATCGCAGGAGCCGCGGCGAGCGCGACGACCGAGCCGATCCGGCCCTGCGCCACCGCGCCCGAGGTCGCCACGAGGACGCCGTACGTCGCTCCCCACCACAGCGCGATCCACGGTGAGGCGAACAGGCGTCGGGCGAGACGGTGGGCGGTCAGCGCGGCCAGGACCGCGCCGGCCAGCAGCACGACCGACACAGCGAGGTCGGCGTTGCCGCCGAAGAGCGTGCCGAGCAGCGCCAGCGGGACCACGTATCCCGGCGCCGCGGCGTCGCTGCCGATGCTCACGTCGTGCGAGCCGGAGGTGAACAGCGACCACCACGCGCCCGCGCTTTCCGGCGACGGCAGGAGCGCGCCGCCCGCCAGGTAGCCCGACCCGATCACGGAACGGGCGGCCACCAGCGCGACGAGCGCCAGCATGAGGACGGTCGCCGCCCACGGGTGGCGCGACAGGAAGGAGCCGCTGACGGGCAGCTCGTCCTCGTCGTCGTCACGCGCCTCGACGGCGGCACGACGGCCGGTCATCTCGGGTGCAGGGCCGACGAGGGTGTTGACGAGCTCGCCCACGGCGTCGAGGCCGTGGCGGTACGGGATCAGGGGCGACGGCAGCAGGCGTTCGCGGACCGACTTCTGGTCGACGCGGGAGGCCGCGGCGCGGCGTCGCCGGGCGCGGTACATCGCTCCCGGCCGCAGATAGACGGAGAGAGTCCCGCCCAGCTCGTCTGCCGCCTCGCGTGGCGCCTTCGCGACGAGGAGCGCGAGGGTGCGGAGGACCGAGCCGAGCAGCAGCCGGACCGACTGCCAGAGGAAGCCGGGTCGGCTCGCGTTCGCGAGGAGCGTGTACGTCGCCGCCCGGCGCAGATCGCGCCTGGGACGGCGGGCGATCGACCCCTGGCGTACACCGGTCGCGCTCGCCTCGACGTGGAAGACCACCGCGGCGGGGACGACCCGCACCCGGTAGCCGCGTCGCGCGGCACGCCAGCCGAGGTCGAGGTCGTCGAAGAAGAGCGGGAGCTGCTGGTCGAACCCGCCGAGGTCGTCCAGGACGCGACGGCGTACGAGCATGCCGGCCGTGCTCACGGCGAGGACGTCGTGCGGGCGGTCGTGCTGACCCTGGTCGGGCTCGCCGCGCTCGAGCCCGGTCTCGCGGGAGCCGGTGCCGGTGACCGTGACCCCGACCTCGAGCAGGCGCTTGAGGGACGGCCACTCGCGGAGCTTCGGGCCGGCGATGCCGATCTCGTCGGACTGCGTCGCCTGGTCGAGGAGATGGGCCAGGGCATCGGGGCCCGGTGCCGAGTCGTCGTGGAGCAACCAGACCCACTCCGTCTGCGGAGCCCCGTCCAGCGCGATCCGCACGGCGTCACCGAAGCCGGTGCCGGCCGGTGCGGTGCGGATCGAGGCCGGGTGCAGGTAGCGGCCGAGGATCTCGCGGGTCTCGTCGGTGGACGCCACGTCGACCGCGACGACCGCGTTCGGCAGGTGCGGAAGGGATGCGAGCGAGTCGAGAACCTGCGGGAGCCAGCGTGCGCCGTTGCGGCACACGATCACCGCCGTGACGGAGGGGGGCGAGGCTAGCCACTCGCGGGAAGGGACCAGGCCCTCGTCGACGCCTTCGAACATAGGTTGGCGAGTCTAGCCGTGCCGGTCCAGCGGGTTCCGCGGGGTACGCGCCGTGCGCGCGCACCCCCGCCGAACCGCCGCGTACCGGACTGGACCGACAGCCTGTCGGTCAGATCGCGCGCTTCTTCAGCTTTCGTCGTTCGCGCTCTGACAGCCCGCCCCAGATGCCGAAGCGTTCGTCGTTCTCGAGCGCGTACTCGAGGCACTCGCCGCGTACGTCGCAGGTCAGGCAGACCCGCTTCGCCTCACGCGTCGAGCCGCCCTTCTCCGGGAAGAATGCCTCCGGGTCGGTCTGCGCGCACAAGGCGCGGTCCTGCCAACCCATCTCCTCGGCGTCTGCTTGGAAGATGTCTTCCATCAGTCTCGCCTCCTACCCCTCGTGATCCCCGTGGCCAGCGCCGCCCGTGTCCCCGCTGCTGCTCCGCGACCCCTCGCGGAACCTGATCCGGCGGCCCGAAGGCCTCTGGTTCGTGCACCGGGAACGTCCAAGAGGACGACACTAGTGAAATTACATGCCTGTCAATACCCATCCGTCAAGCCGAATGGTGCTAATGCGAAGGCCCGTACCTGTGGTACGGGCCTTCACGAGAGTGATGCAGATCGCGTCAGGAGGGGCTACCTGGCGACCACCAGGACGTGGCACGCGAGTCGTCGCCGCCGTCGTCGTCAGTGCCGGAGCCCGACTGCTCCGCGGTCTCGGCGCCGGCCGGGGCCGCCTCGCCCGCACTCGCACCGGCGGCAGGATCGACCGGCGCCTCGGCGGGCGGCGGGTCGAACGTGGCGTTGCCGAAGCGGGCGTACGGCTGCTCTGCCTCCGTCTCCGAAGCGCCCCACCGGGTGGAGGGCGCTGGAGTCTCCCAGGACGGCGCGGGCTGCTCAGCGGCGCCGTACGGCTGCTGGGGCGCCGGCTGCGACCAGGTCGAGCCGTACTCGGTGGCCGGCTGCCACGTGGGCTGCTCGGTCGCCTCCTGCCCCCAGGCGTTCTGCGTCGGCTGAGCGGGCTGGGCCCACCCGTTGTCGCGGCCCCACGCGGAGTCCTGCTGGGTGCCCCAGCCGGACTGCTCGGGCTGCTGCGCTGCCCACGGGTCCGCTGCGGGCTGCTCGACCGGCGGCGTCCAGACCGCGGTCGACTGCTCGGCAGGCTCGATGCCCGCGGGGTCCTGCTGAGGCGCCTGCTGCTCCGGCGTCGGCTGCGCCGCGTGCTGCGGAGCTGCGTGCTGAGGCTGGTTCCACGACACCTGCTGTGCGCCCTCGGCCGCGGCGTAGCCCGCGACGCCCGCGGCACCCGCGGCGTACGGCTGCCAGGACTGCTGGCTCGGCGCCTGAGGTGCCTGCTGTGCGCCCTGCTGCCAGCTGCCCTGGTCGCCCCACTGCTGCGCGGGCTGCTGGCCCCACTGGCCCTGCTGCTGCGCGGGCTGCTGGCCCCACTGGCCCTGGCCCTGCTGCTGGCCGCCCCACGACGGCTGCTGCTGGCGGACGGGTGCGGGCAGCGCTCCGAGGACCCGGACGCCGGCGAAGATCGCCAGCGCGTTCAGCGCGAGCGTCGCGAGCTGAGCGATCGCGAGCGTGGCCTTGCCCTGGAGGAGGTCCGTCGCGAGCATCGAGAAGAAGCCCCACAGCCCGAGCACGACGCCGACGCCGAGGATCGAGAGCGCAGCGATCGTGATCAGACGCGCGTGCGGGCTCAGGTCGTCCTTGCGAGGCGCGGCGATCACGACGGCCAGGACGACCACCAGGACCCACGCCGCCGACAGGGTCCCGTCGAGCGTTCGGTCGTCCAGCAGCGCGATGAACGTCGCGAGCAGCGTCGCGGCAACCACGCCGAGCAGCGCGAAGGAGAAGATGTCGCGGTAGGTGCGGAGTGAGTCGGTCACGGATCCCCATCTCGTGGTTCGGGGGCGAGCATGGTCGGGGGCAGAGCGCGGCCCTGGATCCCCACGGACGGACCTACCCTACGCAGCAACGGGTGCACGAGTCTCCCCCGGGCGTGAAGGAGCATCGTCGCGAGCAGGGACAATGGGCCCATGAGGATCACTGTTCTGTCCGGAGGGATCGGCGGCGCGACGTTCGTCCGCGGTCTCCTCGACGAGGTCGACGGCGCCGATGTCACGGTGGTCGGCAACACGGCCGACGACATCTGGCTGTTCGGCCTCAAGGTGTGCCCGGACCTCGACACCCTCATGTACACGCTCGGCGGCGGCATCGATCCCGAACGCCGCTGGGGCCGCGCCGACGAGACGTGGAGCGTCAAGGAGGAGCTCGCCGCGTACGGCGCGCAGCCGACGTGGTTCGGCCTCGGCGACCGGGACGTCGCTACCCACCTCGTCCGCACGCAGATGCTCGCGGCCGGGTACGCGCTCAGCGACGTCACGCGGGCGCTCTGCGTGCGCTGGGAGCCCGGCGTGACGCTCCTCCCGATGACCGACGACCGCGTCGAGACCCACGTCGTCGTAGACGACAACGGGCAGCGCAGCGCGATCCACTTCCAGGAGTACTGGGTCCGGCACCGCGCGGCGATCCCCGCGCACGACGTGGTGATGATCGGGATCGACGACGCGAAGCCCGCGCCGGGAGTGGTCGAGGCGATCGCGGCGGCTGACGTGGTGATCGTGCCGCCCTCGAACCCGGTCGTGTCCGTCGGCCCGATCCTCGCCGTCCCCGGAGTCACCGAGGCCCTCCGCGCCACCACGGCGCCGGTCGTCGGCGTGTCGCCCATCATCGGGACCGGAGCGGTCCGCGGCATGGCCGACCAGCTCCTGACCGCGCTCGGTGTGGAGGTCAGCGCCGGCGCGGTCGGGGCACGGTACGGCGCCCGGGCGGCAGGCGGCGTCCTGGACGGCTGGCTGGTCGACACCTCCGACGCGAGCCAGCTGCCGGCGCTGGAGGCCGCCGGCCTCGCGGCCCGCGCCGTACCCCTCTACATGACCGACCCCACCACCACCCGCACCCTGGCGGCCGACACCCTCGCGCTCGCACGCGAGATCGGCGACGCCCGATGAGCCTCACGCTGTGGCCGGTGACCGGCCTGGGTGAGGTGAGCGCCGGGGACGATCTCGTGCAGCTGCTGCTGGGTCGCCTCGACGAGCCGCTGCGCGACGGCGACGTCGTCGTCATCACCAGCAAGATCGTCAGCAAGGCGCTCGGTCTCGTCTCGACGGCGGACCGCGAGGCCGTGATCGACGCCGAGACCGTACGCGTGGTCGCCCGGCGTGGTCCGACCCGCATCGTCCGCAATCCTGCCGGGCTCACGATGGCGGCGGCCGGCGTCGACGCGAGCAACACCGTCCCCGGGACCGTCCTCACGCTGCCGCGAGACCCCGACGGCGAAGCCCTCGCCCTCTGGCGACGGCTGCGCCGGAGGGCGGGTGTCGAAGTCGGCGTCGTGCTGTCCGACACCGCTGGACGCGCGTGGCGACGCGGGCAGACCGACATCGCGATCGGGAGCGCCGGCCTCAAGGTCGTCGACTCGCTGTCGGGCACCCAGGACACCTACGGCAACGCGCTGCACGTCACCGAGCGGGCGGTCGCCGACGAGATCGCCGGCGCTGCCGAGCTGGTCGCCGGCAAGACCGGTCGTACGCCGTTCGTCGTGGTCCGTGGGCTCCCCCGCCACTGGGTGGGCGACCACTGGGCCACCGCCCGCGCGGGTGCCCGGACGCTGCTGCGTCCCGACGACGAGGACATGTTCGGCCTGGGAGCGCGCGACGCCGTCGAGGTCGCGCTCGGCGACGACGACCCGACCGGGTTTCCCGGCGCGGCAGCCGACGCCGTCGCCCGGGTACGCGACCTTGCGGCGGCCGATCCGTCGCTCGTGGACGTCGAGGTCGCGGACGACGGCTTCCGCGTGACCGTGCTCCACGACGGCGCTGACGCGATGATCGAGGCCGGACGTGTCGCCGAGCGGCTGCGGATCGCCGCGCGGGCCCACCAGGTCGACCGCCCTGTGGAGGTCAGGACCACGGTGGCCTCGGGCCGTTAAAGTGGCAGCGTGACACTCGCCGAGCTGCTCGCAAGCGCCGCACAGACCGATGCTGCACGACCGGTCGTCACGTTCTACGACCTCGAGACCGGTGAGCGTGTCGAGCTGAGCCTCACCACGGCGGCCAACTGGGTCGCCAAGACGGCAAACATGCTCCAGGACACGCTCGGCACCGATGACGAGACCACCGTCGACGTCCTGCTGCCGCTGCACTGGGAGACCGTGGTGTGGGTGCTGGCGTGCTGGGTCGCCGGGTGCGCGGTCAGCATGTCGCCGGGCGACCGCATCGTCGTCGTCGGACCCCACGGGCTCGACACGGTCAGCGCGGAGAACGACGACGCCGACGAGATCATCGCGCTCTCGTTGCGCCCGCTCGGCGGGCGGTTCACCACGCCCCTCCCGGCGGGCGTCATCGACTACAACGCCGAGGTGCCGTCGCACGGTGACCGGTTCACCCCGTACTACCCGCCGGGCAACAGCTCACCGGCCGTCCGCGAGGACGGCGACGTCCTCACCCATGCCGACCTCGTGGCCGAGACCGCCGACCGCTACCCGGCAGGGGCACGGGTGATGCTGGTCGGCGACCGTGACGCGGTCCCGCTGCTGCACGTCGTCCCGGCTGTCCTCCACGCCTCCGGATCGCTGGTGCTGGTCCGGTCGGTCGATCCGGAGGCCGACCGCGACCGCATCACGGCGATCGCCGACACCGAGCGCGTCACGGTCCGCTGACACACGTCGGCGCCCGCCGGTGACGTGCCGCGACCGGCGCGCCGTCACCGGGCCGTGCGTCAGCACGCAGCCGCAAGGTCCTCGGAGTCGTTGACCTTCGCCGACCGCCGCTTGTCGGGGTCGGAGCCGGCCTGCGCGCCCTTCTTGGGCGCCTTCGCGGTCTTCGTCGTCGCCGGTGCCTTCGGGCCGGACTCCGACCGCTCGACAGCCTTCTCGACCATCGTGCGGATCTTGTCGAAGTCAGGATCCCCGGTGTTGATCGCCGGAGGCACGAGCGAGACCGTCGAGATCTTCGCGCCGCGTGCCTTCAGCGCCAGCTCGACGAACGTGTCGAGCTCGCCGGCCGGGATGTCGGTGCTCAGCATCTTCTTGCTCGACTCGGCGATGCCCGTGGCCTTGAGGAGCACCGTGTTCGGGTCGAGCTGCTGCAGCATCGCGCTCATCACGCACTTCTGGCGTGCCATGCGCGAGTAGTCGGAGTTCTGGACCCGGCTGCGGGAGTACCAGAGGGCCTCCTTGCCATCGAGCACCTGACGCCCCTTGGGGATCCAGCCGGTGATCGGCGCGCCGATGCCGCCGATCGCGGTCTTCTGCCGCACCCGCACCTTCACGCCGCCGACCGCGTCGACGAGCGACGCGAAGCCCTTCATGTTGATCATCACGTGGTAGCTGACCGGGAGGCCGGTGATCTCCTCGACCGCGGCCTGGGTGGCTGCGACGCCTTCGTGCCCCTTGCCCCCGAAGAGGTCCGGGTGGTCGTCGGCCCACGTGTTGACGCTGTTCAGGTAGCAGCCGTCGCAGTCGAACCCGTCCGGGAACTCCTCGTGCATCGGGAAGTCCTTCGGGAACGGCACGTCCGCGAGGTTGCGCGGCAGGCCGACCAGCACCGTGTCGCCGGTGTCGGCGTCGATGCTGGCGAGCGTGATCGAGTCGGGCCGCAGACCGTCGCGTCCCTTGCCGGAGTCACCGCCGAGCAGCAGGACGTTGTAACGACCGCCGTCTGCCTCGTGCACGACGGAGCTGCCGAAGACCGTGGTGATGAAGTCCTTCTGGACGGCCATCAGGTTCGACGCCACGAACAGCAACCCCGCGGTCACGAAGCAAAGCATGCCGGTGACGCCGCTCAGCGCCAGCCGGTGGCCGCGGTCGAGACGCAGCGGAGCGCCCAGCCTCCACGCGTCGGCGAACAGCGCGACCCATCCCAGCGCCAGTGCGATCAGACCGAACCGGAGCAGCCAGAGCATCCACGGCGTGGTCAGGATCGAGATCACGATGCCACGGTCGAGGAGCCCGAGGAGGACGACGAGCGCGACCACGACCCACAGCGTCGCCCAGACGCGGACGGCGATCCGGCCGATCCGCCGGTTGCCGGCGACGATCTGCGCGGAACCCGGCACGACCAGCGTCATCAGCATCAGCGACAACGCACGCCGGAAGCGTACGCGAGCCGATGCGAGATCAGCCTGCGTCCGGGCGTAGCCGTCAGCGTGGTCGGACATGACCCCCCGTGCCGTCGTCGTGACGTCCCCCTGACGCGGAGACGCTCCGTCAGTATCACCAGCGGCCACGGCCGTACGGCGGCGACGCGCCGAAGACTCCGCTGGCCCGGACCGGCCGTCCGGTACCTTCGAACGCATGCCTGAACCCGATCCGCGCCGCGGCGAGGGTGGCGACTACCAGTGGCTGTACGGCCCTGACGACGACGCCACCCGAGTAGTCCGCCCCCCTGCGTCGCAGCCCTACCCCGGTGCTGCGCCGGCCGGCGACCCCTGGGCGCAGCCGAGCGGGCAGGGGCAGTACCAGTCGGGTCAGCAGCCTCCCCCTCCGCTGCCGCCCATGCAGTTCCCAGATGAGCGGCGCCCTGATGAGCGGCGCCCTCTTGAACGCCGTCCCGGCGGCCCGGGCGGCGGTGCTGGCTCGCGCTCGGGCGGTGGCGGCGGCTGGTGGCGACGTTGGCTGCGACCCCGGAGGCTCTTGCCTCTCCTCCTCGCGGCGTGGCTGGTCTTCCTGATCGCCGTGCCGATCTGGGCGTGGGGCAAGATCGAGAAGGTCGACGCGTCGCCCGACGGCGAGCGCCCTGCCGAGCAGCCCGGCACGACCTACCTCCTCGTCGGCTCCGACAGCCGTGAGGGCCTCACCAAGGAGCAGCGCAAGGAGCTCGCGACCGGTGACGCCGAGGGCCGTCGTACGGACACGATCATGATGATGCACATCGGCAGCGGCCCGACGACGCTCGTCTCGATCCCCCGGGACTCGATCGTTCCGATCCCGGGCCACGGCAGGACCAAGATCAACGCCGCGTACGCCTACGGTGGCCCGAAGCTGCTCGTCGAGACACTGGAGAACACCACCGGCGTCCGGATCGACGACTACGTCGAGATCGGGTTCGGCGGCTTCGTCAACATGGTCGACGCCGTCGGCGGCGTGGAGATCTGCCCGAAGTCCAAGATCAAGGACAAGGACGCCGGCATCAACCTCAAGAAGGGGTGCCAGGAGGTCGACGGCGCGACGGCACTCGGCTACGCGCGGTCGCGCCACACGTACGCGACGCAGGACCTGCAGCGCGTCCAGTCTCAGCGCGAGGTGCTCGGCGCCATCGCCGGCGAGGTGAAGTCACCGTCCACGTTCCTCAACCCGTTCCGCTACGCCGGCGTGATCAACGGTGCGACCGCGTCGCTGCGGGTCGGCGACAACGTCGGGCCGATCTCGATGGGCCGCTTCGCCTGGAACCTCTCAGCGGCGATGGGCGGCTCCGGGCACAACTGCACGGTCCCGATCGCCGATGCGTCGGTGCGCTGGGACAAGGAGCGCGCGCTCGAGCTGTTCGGCTACATCAAGGCCGACGAGACCGACAAGATCACCAAGGCCGTCTGCACGAAGGACGGCCTGCAGCGCTGAGGTCCGGAAGACTGTCGCGCGCGGCTGGTTCCCTGCTAGTTTCAGGCCCGCGAGCGTGGGCAGCGATGCCTTGGACTGATCGGGAGTCGCTGTGGTGCGTCGAGGTGTCGTCGGAGTGCTGGCCGCCGTGCTGGTTGCGTCTGGAGCGGGACAGGTTCCCGCGGGCGCGGCGGAGGACTGGGCGCCGCCCGTCCTGACGTCGCCGGCCCCGGACGCGCTGCTCGTCGGGACGGCCGAGCTCACGGCGACGTCGGAGTCGCCGTACGTGGTCTTCGAGCTGGTGAACTCGCAGAACGTCGTGCGGCGCACGCCCGTGGCCGCAGGCGAGGACGGGGTCTTCCGCGACACGCTGCCGACCGTCGGGCTCTACGCCCGCTTCACGGCCCAGGTCCGGGCGTGCTCGGCCGCGAGTGTGGAGTCGTGCACCACGGCCAGCGAGCCGATCCCCGTGCGGGGACTGCTGCCGGACCTCGACATCACGCAACGGTTGGCATCATGGGTGATCGACCCGACGGTCGTCCCGAAGGTCTCGCTGCGCGTCAGCGGCCTGGCCGGCTCCCCTGCGACGGTGGACGGAGGCGTCATCCGCCGGACGGTCCACGATGGCGACTTGCTCGACATCGACCTGACGCGCGTCTCGAGTGCGCGCATTGACGTATGGCTGCAGCAGTGCAACCCGCTGAACGAGGGGGCGTGCGTGAAAACGGGGACCTATCTGATCGTACGGCGTGCGCCGGCCCTCGAGCTGTGGGGCCCAAGCACGATGCTGGTGAGTCAGAACGGTGACGGGCTATGGGAGACCGCGACCAGCCAGGTGGAGCTGGACGGCGACGTTCCGGTCACGGCCCGCTGGCGGATCATCTCCGCGCGGGGCGTCACGGTCGCCGGTCCGTACGAGTTCAGCGCCGACGAGATCCGGCAAGGGCGAACGCGACACGGGCCGTCGTGGCACGACGTCGGTATCCACGTCGTGATCGACCCGAGGGCGCGCCTGGGTCGCCCGCTGGCGGCAGGTGAGTATCGGTTCGAGGTGGAGACCACCGCGGCCGTCGAAGGCTTCACCAAGTCCGTCCGCAAGAGCGAGACGCTCTACGTCAGCAACGCCGCACCGATCACCCGGCTCACCCCGAAGACCCCCGTGTTCTACCCGCAGGCTGTCGCCGCGACGAACGTGCCACGAGTGCTGGAGCTGAGTCCACGGGTCGACTACTACGAGGCACGGCTGACTAGCTTCCGCTACCGCGTGCTCACGAGCGACGGCAAGCCGCTCGGGGACCCGGTGAGCGACGTGGGCTGGGACCAGCCAGTGATCGCGTGGGACGGAGCGATCCGCCGTAGCGGCCGACCCACGACGACAGCACCCGCAGGGACGTACCGCATCGAGCTCATTCGCACGATCATGACCGGTGTGGGCGTCGAGATGAAGGACGTCTACGGGCCGGTGTCGGCCCCGTTCACCCTGCGCCGCGGATACCCGGACTCGGCCGAAGCCTCGGTGGCGGCGTCCGCTCGCTCGTCGTGGCAGCGGACCGCGGTGAAGCGGAACGCCCGGGTCCAGCGTGGCAAGCAAGGCGCGATGCGATTCGTGCGCACGGCCACAGGCCAGGGAGCCGGGCGGGTGACGTCCGTGCACTCCGTCCGAATACCGCGTGACCGCATCAAGGATCGCCGGATGCGGATCAGGCTGCGGGGCGCCTGGGGCAACCGCCGCGACGTCACGATCGCGGTGGTCGCGCCCTGGGGGGAGACCTTCTCGCGGCGCGCGCTCACCCGCGGTCGACGGCATATCGAGGTCGCAGTCCCGGAGCGCTGGGTCCGCGCCGACGGTCGGCTTCGGTTCAAGGTGCAGTGGAAGGGCACGAAGCCCGCGCGGCTCGACCGGTTCGTGATCTCGTACAGCAAGTACGACCTCACCCCCTGAACCGTCCTCCGTCCCCGATTCGTGGGATTTGGCAAGGAATCCAGGCCCAGTTTCCTTGCCAAATCCCACAAATCGGGGACGGAGCGAGCGGCGCTCAGAGCTCGGACTGGATCCCGGCGAGGAGCTGGCGCGCCATCACGATGCGCTGGACCTGGTTCGTGCCCTCGTAGATCTGGGTGATCTTGGCGTCGCGCATCATCCGCTCGACCGGGTAGTCGCGCGTGAAGCCGTAGCCGCCGAGCAGCTGGACGGCATCGGTCGTGACCTGCATCGCCGTGTCGGACGCGAAGGCCTTGGCGGCTGCACCGAAGAACGTGAGGTCCTTGTCGCCGCGCTCGCTGCGCCCTGCGGCGGCGTGCGTGATCTGGCGGGCGGCCTCGACCTTCATGCCCATGTCGGCCAGCATGAACTGCAGCCCCTGGAACTCGGCGATCGCCTTGCCGAACTGCTGGCGCTCCTTGACGTAGCCGATCGCGTAGTCGAGTGCGCCCTGCGCCACACCGACCGCCTGGGCAGCGATCGTGACGCGCGTGTGGTCGAGCGTGCGCATCGCGGTCGCGAAGCCCGTGCCCTCGTCGCCGATCATGCGGTCGGCCGGGATGCGGACGTTGTCGAGGTAGACCTCTCGCGTCGGCGAGCCCTTGATCCCGAGCTTCTTCTCCGGCGCACCGAAGGACACACCCTCGTCGGACTTCTCGACGACGAACGCGCTGATGCCCTTCGTCCGCTTCTCGGGATCGGTCACGGCCATCACCGTGTAGAAGTCGGACTCGCCGGCGTTGGTGATCCAGCGCTTGACGCCGTTGAGGACCCAGTGGTCGCCGTCACGGACCGCGCGGGTCTTCATACCGCCGGCATCGCTGCCCGCGTCAGGCTCGGAGAGCGCGTACGAGAACATCGACGTGCCCGCCGCAAGGGGGGCGAGGTACTTCGCCTTGAGCTCCTCGCTGCCCGACAGGATCACCGGGAGGCTGCCCAGCTTGTTGACGGCCGGGATCAGCGAAGACGACACGCACGCGCGCGAGACCTCTTCGATCACGAGCACGGTGGCCAGCGCGTCCGCGCCGGCACCGCCGTACTGCTCGGCGACGTGCGGAGCGTGGAAGTCGGACGCGACCAGCGCGTCGTACGCCTCCTGCGGGAAGCGCGCCTCCTCGTCGACCGCGGCGGCGAACGGGGCCACCTTGGCGTCGCACACCGCGCGCACGGCCTCGCGGATCGCTTGGTGCTCTTCCGAGAGGCCGAACATCGGCTGATCATTCATGGGCTGGTCGTTGGTCACGCCCCCCATGCTAATGAGTGTTAACCGGCGACCAGCAGGGCCCTACGCTGGTGCCATGACCGCGACCGTCCCGTCCCCCGCCTCCGTCACCGAGATCACGTCCGCGGAGCAGCTCCGAGCCGTCGTCGGTCACCCGCTGCAGCAGGTGATCGACAAGGTCCTCCCCGAGCTCGCCGACGACCACGTCGCGTGGCTGGGTGCGTCGCCGTTCTGCCTCGTGGCGACCTCGGACGCGAGCGGCCGTGTCGACGTCTCCCCCAAGGGCGACCCGGGCGGGATCGGCTACGTCGTCGACCGGACCACCGTCGCGATCCCCGAGCGCCCCGGCAACAAGCGGGTCGACGGGTTCCTCAACGTCCTCGAGAACCCGCACGCGGGACTGCTGTTCGTGGTCCCCGGTCGCGGCGACACGCTGCGCATCAACGGCCGCGCCCGGATCGTCTCCGACGCGCCCTACTTCGACGACCTGGTCGTCAAGGGCCACCGCCCGATCCTGGCGCTCGAGGTCGCGATCGACGAGGTGTTCTTCCACTGCGCGAAGGCCTTCCTGCGGTCGCAGCTGTGGAACCAGAGCTCGTGGCACCCCGAGGTGCTCGCGACCCGCGCCGAGATCGCCAAGCGCCTCGAGCGTCCGAACGAGACGCTCGAGGCCCTGGAGGCGTACTACGGCGAGGCCTACTCGAAGAACCTCTACTAGCCGATCAGCTGCATGTTGCCGGTGAACGGCGCCTGGGGGTAGCACCAGACGCGGTGCTGCTTGGCGGGCTCCAGCTTGTTCATGACGATCTGTGCGACGTTCTTCGAGTACGTGATCGACAGGTGCTCGGAGAGGTCGATCCCGCAGACGTCCTGGAGGTGGATGTTGTCGACGGCGGATCCGCCACCGACAATGAACGCCTGGCGCCACGGCGTGACGACCTCGTCGTACTGGGTCGCGATCACGGTGTAGCGGATCCCGGGGACGGTCTCTCCCGCGCCGTTGAGCTGCTGGTAGAACGGCGACTGCGGTGCTGGGCTCTTGTCCGCCTGCTGCTGCGCGGCCGGCATCTGGACGAGCTCGAGCAGGTCCATGGCCAACCCGAACAGGCGCAGCGTCTTGCCGAGGTCGGTGATCCCGGACAGCGTGGTGGGGTGGTTCGAGGGGGCGATCGCGATGACCTGCCCGACCTTGGCGGCGCCGCCGATCTTGTTCGCGTAGAAGCGCGCCGTCGCGCCGCCCTGCGAGTGGCCGATCAGGTCGACCTTCTGGGCGCCGGTGCTGGCAAGCACCCGGTCGACGAACGGCCCGATCTCCTGCGCGCTCGCGATCATGTCGCCTGTGCCGTTGAGGAACGGGATGCCGGTCGTGTTGCCGTAGTTGAGGGCGTACACGCAGTAACCCTGGTCCTTCAGCACCGGCGAGAGGCCGTTCCAGTTGTTGTAGGCGTTCTCCCACGTGCCGTGCACCAGCACGACCGGGTTCGGGTGCTTGCTGCTCGGCTTGCACGACCAGACGTTGGCGCCGATCGGGTTGCGGTCGGCGTCGATGAGCGACCTCGCGAAGGCCGCCGGGAACGACGAGTCCTCGCCGAGCGGAGCGAAGCGCATCGGGCGCGGGAACGGATTGACCCACGCGGCGTCGGCAGGTCCGGGGACGGCGGTCAGCGCCAGGATCGTGGCAGCCGCCACGGCAAGGAGTCGAGCGAGCTTTTTCACGGGTCGTCACCTCGAGCGTCGTACGGGGTGACGCCGGCACGGCCGGGTGACCGAGCGCCGAGGGAAGGGGCGTCGGACGGGAGAATACTGTGTCGCGCATCACACTGCAATACGCGTTGTCACTTACCGTTACATCGATGGCTCCGGCGGCGCGCCTCGACCAGCAAGGCATCGCTCAGGAGGTGGCGGCACCCCTGACGGCGGCACCCTTGGCCCGCGCCGCGTCCGCCAGGCGTTCCTGAAACGCCACCATCGCGTCGGCGAGCGCCGGGTCGGACGCTGCGAGGATGCGTACGGCGAGGAGGCCGGCGTTGCGGGCGTTGCCCACCGCGACCGTCGCCACCGGCACCCCGGCCGGCATCTGGACGATCGACAGCAGCGAGTCCATGCCGTCGAGGTACTTCAAGGCGACCGGGACGCCGATCACCGGCAGCGGCGTCACCGACGCCAGCATGCCTGGCAGGTGAGCCGCTCCCCCGGCTCCGGCGACGATCACGCGGAGACCACGACCGCGCGCGTCACGGCCGTACGCGATCATCTCGTCGGGCATCCGGTGGGCCGAGACCACGTCCGCCTCGTACGGGACACCGAACTCCTCCAGGGCCTCGGCGGCGGCCTTCATCGTCGGCCAGTCGGAGTCCGACCCCATCACGATGCCGACCTGCGGTGACTCACTCATGCGTCGCTCCCTCGCCCTCGATCTCGTCGTCCAGCCGCCCCTCGAACCAGGCCGCGGCGTGTCGTGCCCGCTCCAGCAGGTCGTCGAGGTCGTCGCCGTAGACGTTGACGTGCCCGACCTTGCGCCCCGGCTTCACCGACTTGCCGTACAGGTGCACCTTGAGCCCGGGGTCGCGGGCCATCACGTGCGGGTACGCGTCGTACAGCCGGCCGACCTCGCCGCCGAGGATGTTGACCATCACCGTGTACGGGGCGCGCGCCTGCGGCGATCCGAGCGGCAGGTCGAGGACGGCGCGGAGGTGGTTCTCGAACTGGCTCGTGCCGGCGCCGTCCATCGTCCAGTGGCCGGTGTTGTGGGGCCGCATCGCGAGCTCGTTGACCAGGATGCGGCCGTCGGCGGTCTCGAACAGCTCGACCGCGAGGATGCCGACCACGTCCAGCTCGCCGGCGATCCTCATCGCGAGCATCTCGGCCTCGGCCGCCCGCTCCGGCGCGAGGTCGGGAGCGGGGGCGATGACCTCGCGGCAGATGCCGTTCTCCTGCCGCGACTCGACGACGGGGTACGCGGCGACCTGCCCCGACGCCGAGCGCGCGACGAGCGCGGAGAGCTCGCGACGGAACGCGACGAGCTCCTCGGCGATCAGCGGGACGCCGGAGGCGAAGGCGTCAGCGGCCTGGTCGGCGTCGTCGACGACCCACACGCCCTTGCCGTCGTAGCCGCCGCGGGTCGTCTTCACGACCACCGGGTAGCCGTCGCCGTCCGCCGCGAACGCATCGAGGTCCGCCGGGGTGGCGACGGGCGCCCACCGAGGGCACGGGGCGCCGAGCCCGGTGAGCACCTCACGCATCTCGAGCTTGTCCTGGGCGTACAGGAGCGCGTGCGGACCCGGGCGGCAGGCGTGACCCTCCGCGTCGAGGGTCCGCAGGTGCTCCGGCGGGACGTGCTCGTGGTCGAAGGTCACCACGGCGCAGTCGGCCGCGACGGCACGCAGCGTCTCGAGGTCGCGGTAGTCGCCGACCGTGGTCGTCGGGTTGACCTGGGCCGCGCTCACCTCCGGGCCCTCGGCGAGGAGCCTCACCGGCACCGCGAGAGAGACTGCGGACTGCTCCATCATCCGGGCGAGCTGGCCGCCGCCGATGATCGCGAGCACAGGGCTGTCGATGGGGCTCTGCACGGACACATCGTACGGCGCTGCCGTGACCCCTCGTCGGGCGTACCGTCGACGTACCTCACGGAGGGGGCACACGATGGGACACCGACGACGCACACGCAGGGCAGGGGCCACGGCCTCTGCCCTCCTGTCGGCGGCGCTGCTGGCAGCCGGCCTCCCGGCTGCCGGCACGACGTACGCAGCACCGGACCACGGCGCGCGTGCCGCGCGGACCCTGGTCACCCTGAAGATGCCCGGGTGCGAGGGATGCACGGTGCAGCCCGCCCGCTGGATCCGCGGCTCCGACCACGGCTGGGAGGGCAAGCCGAAGAAGGTCCGGGACGGCAAGGTCCGCTGGCGGATCCGTACGGCGAGGACCCGGGGGCTGACGTTCGCCGTCCTCCGCGACCCGTCGGCCGCTCCGGCGGCCGCCCTCGGCGCGGTGCCGCTGGTGGTCGCAGGCTACCGAGGGAAGGCGGCCGGCAGCACGGTCACCAACGCGTACGCGTCGACGGCACGGCGCGCAACGCCGTGTCTCGCGGGCACCACGAAGGCTCGCTGGACCCGCAAGGTCGTCGCTCGCTACCACCGGGTCGACGATCCGACGGGCCCCGGCACGGTGCGGGTCCCTCGCTACTTCTTCAAGCACACGCAGCGGTCGACCAACCCGTACGCACGCACCTTCCGCGGCACGCTCGCCGCTCAGGACGTCTACGTCTGCAGGGGCTGACGCGCCACGTCAGCCGTTGTACGACCAGCGGTGGCGCACGGTGAGCGGCGCGACGTTGCCGAAGCCACGCAGGTTCCGCTGGGCCATCGCCCGTGTCTCGAACCGGTCGCTCAGGCCTGCAGCGGTCGTGTCGTCGATGATCACGCGGTTGCGTCGAGCGACAGCGGTCAGCCGGGCGGCGAGGTTCACCGGGGGGCCGTACACGTCCCCGAGCCGCGAGATGACAGGGCCGGTGCCGAGGCCGACGCGTACGTCGGGAAGGCTCCGGTCGCCGCCGATCTCCGCGACGATCGCGAACGCGATGTCGGTCGCGACCTCCGGCGACTCCGCGACGTACAGGACGGAGTCCCCCAGCGTCTTGATCGGACGCCCGCCACCCTCGGTGACGACGTCGATGCACCGTGTCTCGAACTCCTCGACGAGGTCGGCGAGGCCGTCGTCGTCGAGGCCGTTGGACAGCTTGGTGAACGCCACGAGATCGGCGAACCCGACCGTGACGACCATCCGGAGCACGTCCTCCTCATCGGCGGCGAGCGCCTCGGCGCGGATCGCGGACGCCGCGAGGTGTCGGCGCCACGCGTAGACGAGGAGCCGCTCGAACACCGGCCCCATCGTCTGCGCGACCGTGCCGGCGCCCGTCGACCAGGGGATGCGCCCGCCGTCGTCGGAAGTGCGTCCCTCCAGGGCCTCCGCGAGCGTCGAGACCTGCCAGTCGGCGAGGCGCGACATCGTGGTGCCGAGCGCCCGGGTGAGCCGCACGACCGTGTCGTCGTCGATCGCACCGGAGCGGAGCACCGCCTGCACCATCTTGAGCGCGTCGACATCCGCAGGCACGAAGGCCTTGGCGTCGAGCGCGTCGGGGAACCCGAGCGCCCGCCACAGCCGGCGCGCCTCCTCGTAGGTGACGCCGGCGGCAGCCGCGACCTCCTCGGAGGTGAAGGTGGGTTCCGCACCGAGGATGGCGCGGGAGAGGTCGTCGGACACGTCAGATCTGCTCGTCGTTCGTCGCCGGGTGGTGCGCCTCGAACACGAGCGTCGTCAGCCGCCGGTGCACGTCCTCGACGTTCGGGACGTCGCGGATCTGCAGTCCTGCCTGCTCGCTCGCGTCGTGGACGATGAGCGTCCCGCAGCCGAGGATGCGGTCCGTGAGGTGCTTCTCGTACGAGACGTCGTTGATGCGGGTCAGCGGGATGATGCGACCGGTCCTCGTCAGGAGGCCCTTCTGCTCGATCAGGCGCCTGTTGGTGACCGTGTAGGTCCAGGTGAACCACCGCAGGAAGGGCAGCACCGCCCACCAGACGATGACGACCAGCGCCACCACGATCACGACCGTGCGCACCACGCCGTCGGTGACCGCGGCGCCGTACCCGCCGGCACCTGCCGCGAGGACGAGGACGAGGACGGAGCCGAACAGTGCCTTGACGTGCGTGCGCACCGTCAGGATCTCGCGCTCGTCCTCGATCAGCAGCTTCTTGGAGACTGTCACGGGGTCATGGTGTCACGTCCGTGGGCGCAGATGGGTGATGTCTCCAGCGCTGACCACGGACACCTCGCCACCCGTCGAGACCTCGAGCCGCCCCTGCGCGTCGATGCCGACGGCCGTCCCTTCGAGGCGGGTGCCGTCCGGGAACTCCACCGAGACCTCGCGCCCGACGGTGGAGCAGATGTGCTCGTACGACGCACGCAGACCGCGGTCGGCGTCGCCGTCCGCGCGGACCCACGCGGCGTACACGGCCTCGAACGCGCGGGCGTACTCGCTGACCAGGCCGGTGCGCTCGGCGGTCGGCGACCCCTCGTGCGTGAGGGACGTGGCGTTCGGGACACCGATCTCCTCGGGTGTGACCGACACGTTGATGCCGCACCCGACGACCGCTGCCGGGCCGGTGGGGGTGTCGACGCGCTCGACGAGGATGCCGGCGAGCTTGCGATCGTCCACGACCACGTCGTTCGGCCACTTCAGCCTGGCTTCGACGCCGGCCTGGCGGACGGCGGCGACCACCGCCGTACCGGTCAGCAGCGGGAGCCACGTCCATCGCTGGGCGTCGACCGGCGGACGGACGAGGATCGAGACCGCCACCGCCGAGTAGCGCGGCATCTCCCACGTCCGGTCGAGGCGGCCGCGCCCCGCGGTCTGGTGGTCGGTGGTGACGAGCGTGCCCTCGGGCAGGCCTGCCCGGGCGAGGGCCGCCAGCTCGGCGTTGGTGCTCGGGGACTCGTGCGTCACACGGACGTCCTGCCACCACGAGCTCGGTCGGATGAGGGCCTGCTCCAAGCCAGCGGCGTCGAGCGGGCGTCGGACAAGGGGTGAGTCAGGCTGGTCGCTCATAGGGCCCACTGTCCCACGATCTGCGACCCCGGTCGGTCCGTTGCAGGGGTGCGGTTACCCTGAGCGCGTGAGTGAAGCAGTGGCACCCGAGTCAGCGACGCCGGCGAATGGGCAGATCGACACGCACACGACGGCCGGCAAGCTCGCCGACCTCGATCGACGTCTCGACGAGGCCGTCCACGCCGGGTCGGCGAAGGCGATCGAGAAGCAGCACGCCAAGGGCCGCCAGACCGCCCGCGAGCGGATCGAGATGCTGTTCGACGAGGGTTCGTTCGTCGAGATCGACGAGCTCGCCCGGCACCGCAGCACCGCCTTCGGGCTGGAGAAGAACCGCCCGTACGGCGATGGCGTCATCACCGGCTACGGCACGGTCGACGGCCGCCAGGTCTGCGTGTTCTCCCAGGACTTCACGGTCTTCGGCGGATCGCTCGGCGAGGTCTACGGCGAGAAGATCACCAAGATCATGGACCTCGCGATCAAGACCGGATCCCCGATCGTCGGCATCAACGAGGGGGCGGGTGCGCGCATCCAGGAGGGTGTCGTCTCGCTCGGCCTGTACGGCGAGATCTTCCGCCGCAACGTCCACGCCTCCGGCGTGATCCCGCAGATCAGCCTGATCATGGGCTCCTGCGCGGGCGGCCACGTCTACTCCCCCGCGGTCACCGACTTCACGGTCATGGTCGACGGCACCTCCAACATGTTCATCACCGGCCCGGACGTCATCAAGACGGTCACCGGCGAGGACGTGACCATGGAGGAGCTCGGCGGCGCCCGCGCGCACAACACCAAGTCGGGCAACGCCCACTACATGGGCGCCGACGAGGAGGACGCGATCGAGTACGTCAAGGCGCTGCTCTCGTACCTCCCCCAGAACAACATGGAGGACGCTCCTTCGTACGACGAGGGTGCGGACCTCGACTTCAGCGACGTCGACCTCGCGCTCGACACGCTGATCCCCGACTCTCCGAACCAGCCGTACGACATGCACACGGTGATCGAGTCGATCGTCGACGACGGTGAGTTCCTCGAGGTGCAGCCGCTGTTCGCGCCGAACATCCTCATCGGCTTCGGCCGGGTCGAGGGCCGTTCGGTCGGCATCGTCGCGAACCAGCCGATGCAGTTCGCCGGCACGCTCGACATCGACGCCTCGGAGAAGGCGGCCCGCTTCGTCCGTACCTGCGACGCCTTCAACGTCCCGGTGCTGACGTTCGTGGACGTGCCGGGCTTCCTCCCGGGCACCGACCAGGAGTGGACCGGCATCATCCGTCGTGGCGCCAAGCTCATCTACGCCTACGCCGAGGCGACCGTCCCGCTGGTCACCGTCATCACGCGCAAGGCGTACGGCGGCGCGTACGACGTCATGGGCTCCAAGCACCTCGGTGCCGACCTCAACATCGCCTGGCCGACCGCGCAGATCGCCGTGATGGGCGCCCAGGGTGCGGTCAACATCCTGCACCGCAAGACGCTGGCGGCCGCCGATGATCCCGAGGCGAAGCGCGTCGAGCTGATCGACGAGTACGAGCAGACGCTCGCCAACCCCTACATCGCGGCCGAGCGCGGCTACGTCGACCAGGTCGTCCAGCCGCACGAGACCCGTGTCGAGATCGTCCGGGCGCTCCGCCTGCTGCGCAGCAAGCGCGAGACGCTGCCGCCCAAGAAGCACGGGAACATCCCGCTGTGAGCACCGACGGCACCGCCCCGGAGTCCGCCCCTCTCCTCCGCGTGGTCAAGGGCGACCCGACGGCGGAGGAGCTCGCGGCCCTCGTCGCGGTCGTCGCTGCGCGCGGAGCTGCCGCTGCTGTTGCCGCCGCGTCGTCGGGTGCACCGCGGCGCCGCTCGGCATGGGGCGACCCAGCCCTCGCCGTACGCCCGGTCCACAGCCACGGCAGCAATGGGTGGCGCCGGTCGGCGTTCCCGCGCTAGAACGCCTGCACATGAGCCTGCGGCCGCTGTCCGACGTCGGTCCGGCGGACTGGATCACGTCGGCGGACGCGCCGTGGTTCGACCTGGTGACGTTCGGACCGCCGGGCTTCGACGCCTACCTTCGACTGGTCCGCACCGATGACGACGACCAGCTGCTCCGCGCGCTGTGCGGGGTGCTCGCGCGCCACACGACGACGCCGGACGATGCCCACTTCTGCCTCTGGGACGGGTACGGCACGCTCGACGGTGGCCGCTCCTCGTACGCGATCGACCCGGACGACCCCCGGCTGGACACCGACCCGCTCGGCGGGACGCGTGAGGAGCGCGCGCGGCGGCTGCTGAGCTCGTTGCCAGAGGAGCGCTACCCGGCTGCGTTTCCGCCCAGCGTTCTGAACGGGCCCAGAGTCAAGGTCGGAGACCGCCGACTCCCCGAGCGCGCCTACCTGCTGTTCGGCGGAGCGCTGTCGGACGCCGGCGACTGGGGAGCCGATCCGCGGCATCCCGGCGGCATCGGAGAGGGGATCCCCAACCTCTTCTGGCCCGCGGACCACGCGTGGTGCGTGGCCGCCGACGTCGACGAGGACGCGGACGACGAATGGCGGCTCGGCGTCGGTGGAACCCAGGCGCTCATCGACGCGCTGCACTCTGACGCCCGCTTCGAGACCGTCCCGGTCCATCCGTACGCCTGAACGGTGGCCCGGCCCGTCTGATCGCGCCACGCATGCAGTGCCGCCACGCATGCAGCGCTGCCACGAATGCCCAGCCGCCACGAATGCAGTGGCGCCCCCCGCCCTGCTCCGGCTAGACCTGAGACATGACCCTCCGTCCGCTCACCGACCTCGGGCCCGCCGACTGGCTCGCTGCGGCGGACTCCGCTGGCTTCGACGTCGTGAGTCTCGGCGCCCCAGGGTTCGACGCGTACGTCCGGCTGCTCCATCCGCTCGATCCGGACGACGACGAGGAGCAGGCGGCGCTGAACGTCGAGGGTGACCTCGGGGAGGCGCTGCTGGCCTCCTTGTGCGAGGTCCTCGCGCGGCACACGACGACCCCGGACCACGCCTACTTCTGCCGGTGGGACGAGGAACAGCTCGACAGCGGTAGGCGGTTGCTGATCGGCGGCCGTGAGTCCGCACGTGCGTACCTGGTCTTCGAGGGCCCGCTCGCCGAGGCAGGGCACTGGGGCGGGCATCCGGTCCACGGCTGGATCAACAGCCCGAACCTGCTGTGGCCGGCTGACCGCGCCTGGTGCTTCGCGACGGAGATCGACCTGCCGTGGACGGGGATCGGCGGCCCGCAGGCCCTGATCGACGAGCTGCATACCGACGACCGTTTCGACGTCGTGCACTGTGATCCGCGCACGGACCAGCCGTACAGGTGACGCCTCGCCTACGCTGACGCTCGTGGTGCCCTCTCGTGTCGTCCTCGCGTCCCAGTCCCCCGCCCGCCTTGCGACCCTGCGCGCGGCCGGCATCTCGCCCGAGGTGGTCGTCTCCGGTGTCGACGAGTCGGTGATCGTCTCTGACGACCCGGTGGTGGTCGCGACAGAGCTGGCGCGCATGAAGGCGAGGGCGGTCGCGCACCGACTGAAGGACGACGAGGCACTGGTCATCGGGTGCGACTCCGTGCTGGCGTTCGAGGGTGAGGTCCTCGGGAAGCCGTCGGATCCCGCAACAGCGGTCGAACGCTGGCAGCGGATGCGTGGGCGCTCCGGGGTCCTCCACACCGGCCACTGCATCCGGATCGGCGAGCGTGAGATCAGCGAGGACGCCGCGACGACCGTCTTCTTCGCCGACGTGAGCGATGCCGAGATCGAAGCGTACGTCGAGACCGGTGAGCCGCTGCAGGTCGCGGGCGCTTTCACGATCGACGGGCTCGGTGGGGCCTTCGTCGAGCGGATCGAAGGCGACCACCACAACGTCGTCGGACTCTCGCTCCCGCTCGTGCGCAGCATGCTGGCCGGACTCGGCGTCCGGTGGACCAACCTCTGGGCTCCCGCCTGATCGGTGGTGCGGGTCAGGCAGCCATACCGGGTTGCCACCACGCCAGCTCGAGTGGGCGTGCTGGACTCGGGAGCACCTTCGCGTCCGGTGGTGTGCCAGCGGGCGACCCATCCCATGGCGGAGCCATCTCGGGTGGCTCCGTCTCCGGTGGTGCTGTCTCGGGTGGTGCTGTCTCGGGTGGCGCTGTCTCGGGTGGCGTCGGGCGGGTGTGGGTCGGGGTGTCGCGTTCGTTGCGCATCCGCCGTAGCCATTGCCGCAGCCGGTGGCGTGTCTGGCGGTGTTCGTCGTCGAGGAACAGCGTGCTGCCGGCGAGGTGGCGGGAGAACACGAACCCGCCCTGACCGTCGGCATCGACGGTGAGCCTGCCGGCGTGCACGCTCTGGTGACAGCGTGGGCAGATCCCGACCAGGTTGTCCAGATCGGTCGGTCCGCCGTGTTCCCACCAGACCACGTGATGCAGCTCCAGCACACTGCCGCCACAGCCGGGGTTCGCACACCGGCCACCTTGGCGGGCATGCACCGCCCGGCGCTGCTTGCGGTTCGCCAGCCGCAACGCCCCACCCACGTTCAACACCGCCGCTTGCGGTGTCGGACCACCGGTGACCCCGTCGAGGAGGATCGCGGTCCGGTCGGCGTCACAGGTCAGGTAGTCGAACAGCTGCGGGCCGATCACCCCCCACCCGGCCAGCTGCGGCGGTGCGGCCCCCGGCGCCTTGGCCAGCCACTCGGCCTCGACCAGCACGTTCAGCTGCGGCTGCACCCCGCGTTGGGTCGGCATCCCGTGCGCCAGCACCGACGCGGTCAGGTCCCCGACCGCGTCCAGCCGCCGCTGGGCTGCGGTCCGTTCGTCGTCGGCGTCCCGTGGCGCCGACGCGGCGGCCAGCCAGGTCTCGAACCGGGTGCCGGTGACGATGTCGAGGTAGCCCTGCAGATGGAACCCGTCGCCGACCCGGGTAACCGACACGTCATGCTTGTCCATCCCACCCAACCAGGACCGGTCCGGCCCCTCAGGATGGACGGCTTCCTCCAGCTCCTTCAACACCGCACGCAGCTCGGCCGGCTCGCACGTCAACGCCACATCCAGCATCACGTCCTCGGCCGCGGCCACCACCTCCGCGCCGGCCTTCTTCACCCCGAGCGTGAACGCGTCCAGATGATCACGGCGGATCTCACCGGCCTGGTAGGCGGCACCGACCTGCGGCAGGATCCGCATCGTCGCCCCGGCCGCGACCGCGGCCCGGGTCTGCACCACGTCCCAACGCAGCTCGCGACGCGCCCACGCCGGCGCCGTCGGGGCACCCTCGGACTCGTACGCGCCCGAGGTCTGGAGCTGGTCGAACCACCCCGGCAACAGCCCGCCGACACGGTCCTGGAGCGCCGTCAACCGGCGCAGCATCTCGCACGTCTGCGCCTCCGACGCCAGCGCGGCTGGCTGGGCGGCGAACGCCTCCAGCGCCACCTCCACCGCATCCAACAAACCGTCGTCGAACATGTGTTCTATTCTAGAGCGGGTGCACCCACCGGCGCCAGTCCTCCTGCACATGAAACCCGCACGATTCCCAGAACGCCGCACCGAGCGCGTTTCCCTCGAGCACCATCGCGTCGATCCGTCCGGCTCCGACCTCACGCGCGCGCTCCTGGGCATGCGCCACGAGCCGCCGCGCCACCCCGCTCCGACGCGCCTCGGGGCCGACCGCGAGCCGGTAGAGGTGGAACCGCCAGCCGTCCCACCCCACGATCAGCGACCCGACGATCTCCTCGGCACGCTCGGCGACCACCAGAGCCTCCGCATCCCGCGCCATCAGACGCCGGACCGCATCCTCGGTGTCCACCGGACGCGCGTCGTTCTCGCCCGCCGCCTCCCAGAACGCGATCAGCGCTGTCGCCTCGTGCTGTCTTGCCGGCCTGATCGACAGGTCCGCCACGTCGAGCTCCTCCCGCTCGTCGCCGTCCGCTCGATGCAGACTGGGCGCGACGATGCCACAACGGCCGTTCTACCACCGCACAATGGACACCCGGAGCAAGGAGATCAGACATGGACGGGGCCGACGACCGGCGTTTCCTCGACCTCGCGATCGAGCAGGCGCGGATCGGCTGGAGCGAGGGCGGCGTGCCGATCGGGGCCGCTCTCGTTCACGACGGCCAGGTGCTCGCGGTCGGGCGCAACCGACGGGTCCAGATGGGCAGCGCGATCCGCCACGGCGAGACCGACTGCATCGAGAACGCCGGGCGCCTCCCCGCCACGGTCTATCGCGCGAGCACGCTCTACACGACGCTGTCACCGTGCTTCATGTGCGCCGGCACGGCACTCCTGTACGAGATCCCGCGGATCGTCGTCGGTGAGAACCGGACCTTCGAGGCGTCCGAGGAATGGCTACGGTCCCACGGCACCACCGTCGACGTCGTCGACGACCCGGAGTGCGTCGCGCTGATGGAGCGCATGCTGCGCGAACGCCCGGCACTGTGGGCGGAGGACATCGGCGAGGAGGCCTGACAGGCGAGGAGGCCTGCCAGACCCGCACACGCCTACTCGACCGGGAGTCCGAGCCCCCGCGCGATGAGCATGCGCTGCACCTCGGACGTCCCCTCGCCGATCTCGAGGATCTTCGCGTCGCGGTAGAACCGCGCGACCGGGTACTCCTCCATGAAGCCGTACCCACCGAAGACCTGGGTCGCGATCCGTGTCGCCGTCACCGCCTGCTCGGTCGCGTACAGCTTGGCGATCGACGCCGCCTGCTTGAGCTCCTGCCCCCCGACGCCGGCGTCCTTCATCGCGGCTGCCTCGTACGTCAGGGCGCGCGCCGCGCGTGCGGCGACGGCGAGGTCGGCGATCTGGAAGGCGACCCCTTGCTTGCGTCCGATCGGCCCGCCGAACGTCTGCCGGTCGAGCGCGTACTCGCGGGCGAGGTCGAGGCACGCCTCGATGCACCCGACCGCGAGCGCGGCGATGGCGATGCGGCCGTCGTCGAGCGTCGCGAGGAACTGAGCGTAGCCGCGGCCACGCTCACCGAGGAGGTTCTCCTCCGGCACGCGGCAGCCGGTGAAGGACAGCGGATGGGTGTCGGAGATGTGCCAGCCGAGCTTGTCGTACGCGGCCTCGGCCACGAAGCCCGGCGTCCCCGAAGGGATCATGATCGTGGAGATCTCCGGACGGCCGCCGTCCCGCACACCCGTACGCGCTGTCACCGTCACCACCGACGTGATCGACGAGCCGGAGTTGGTGATGAACTGCTTAGCGCCGTCGACGACCCACTCGCCGTCCGCGAGCACCGCCTTGGTCGCCGTCGCGCCGGCGTCCGAGCCCGCGCCAGGCTCGGTGAGCCCGAAGCCTGCGAGGGCCTGTCCGGCCACGAGGTCGGGGAGCCACTGCGCCTTCTGCGCGTCGTTGCCGAAGGTCAGGATGGGGTTGATGCCAAGGCCGACGGCGGCCTCGAGGGTGATGCCGATCGACTGGTCGACGCGACCCAGCTCCTCGATCGCGACGCACAGGCTGGTGAAGTCGCCCCCCGAGCCGCCGTACTCCTCGGGCGCGGTCAGCCCGAACAGGCCGAGCTCCCCCATCTTCGCGACGAGATCGACCGGAAAGTGATGGTCGCGGTCCCACTGCGCGACGCGCGGGGCGACCTCGGCCTGGGCGAAGTCGCGGACGACCTTGCGGAAGGCCTCGTGCTCGGGAGAGAGAGTGCTGTACGCCATACCGGCGATGTTAACAGTCGTTAACGTCTGCGCCCAGGAGTGCTTCGGACTCGACGCCTCACGTCCGCATCGTCGCCGGAGCGCTCGTCGAGCCTCGCGGCTCGACGCGTGGCGGCACGGGGCGCACCGCCTCTGCGGCTGGCGCAGCGATGAGCTCCTCGAGCTGGCGGACGATCGTGGCCGGCGAGATCGGGCGCGGCCGGGCGAAGACCTCGAGCAGCGCGTCCACGGACTGGGCGACGGTGAACATCGCACCGGCCTCCCGCCGGGTCTCGGGCGGGAGAGGTCCGCTCCCGACCGCCTCCCGGAGTCCCCAGGCGAGCGCCTCGGCATCGTCGGGCGCGACGAGCATCACGCCCCCGCAGTCGGTCTCGGGCAGGCCGCCGTCGTCCGACGCGACCACCCGGCAACCGGCGTGCTGGGCCTCGATGGAGACGATGCCGAAGGTCTCGTGCCAGTACTGGCTGTTGGACGGCATCACCACCACGTCGTGCGCAGCCATCAGCGCGGCCATGGACTCCGGCGTCGTGCAGCTCGGCACCACGGAGATGCCGGGATGCACGCCGAGCATCTGCTCGATGATCCGCCCCTGCGGCTTGTCCGAGCCCGCTGCGGTCGCGGTGAACAGCAGGTCGGTGTCGGCGTCGATGACGTCGATGTGGAGCATCGAGAGGAGGGTGTAGACCCCCTTCTCGGGACTCAGCCGTCCCGCGTACAGGACTCGGGTCGTCCCGTCCGCGCTCTCGACGCGCGGCACGTCAGCGAAGCACGGCTCCGCGAACGGGTACACGACGCTGATGGTCGCGACGTCGACGTCGAGGAAGCGCGCCCACGTCGTGGCGGCGTACCGGCTCGTCGCGATGAGCGTACGGTCGCGCGTCCCGTCCACCGCGAACGCCCGCTCGTGCGCACGGATCGGCGGCGGGTTGTGCAGGATGAGGAACGCTGGCTCCTTCGTGGCGACGACGTGCGGCTCGTTGACGAACACCACCGTCCCATCGAGTCCTCCGACCTCGGCGAGCGTCGCGAGCGACAGGAAGGGGAGGTCGGTGAACCCCTCGCGCCCGTCGTCGACCCCGAGGCCGATGGTGACGACCTGCGCGGCGACGCCACGGCGGTTCAGCTCACGAACCTGTCCGACGGTGTAGTTCTCGGAACCGCCGGTGCCTGCAGGCAACCGGTTCCCCGGGGACCAGATGAACGAGATCATGCGTACCACCCTCTGTGTGCGACGAGCTCAGATCGGGTGGCGGACGAGAGGACCGCGGCCGCGGGTCGGCGGGAGGCGACGCCCTGGTGGACGTGCCCGCTCGTCGTCGGCCCTACACATGAGGAGAGAGCATCACGCCCGTGACCCGCGACCCGGGTCGAGACGTGGACGAAGCCCTCGGAAATCAAGAACCTGCAGCACCCCGTCGTCGGCACCTGCAGGTACTTCGACACTAGCACGCAGTCCCGCCGCGGTCCGGTCGCGACGAACTGCCTAGGGTGTTCTCCAGCCGGACGAGTTGACACATTTGCGATCGCAAATCATGATGTTTGCGAAAGCAAACTGAAAGGACCTCCCTCGTGCTCTCGAGCTCCTCGTCACGCCTCCCCCGCGTCGTCGCGGCAGCCGCCGCCCCGCTGGTCATCTCTGCGCTCCTCTTCATCCCTCTCCCCGCGGCAGCCGACGGCGACGACGCGCCGCAGAAGCTCCAGCTCGTCCTCGACGCCTCGGGCTCGATGGCCGAGCCGGCGAAGGGCGGAGGCACCAAGATCGCGGCCGCCCGCACCGCCCTCACCAACGTGGTCGAGACGCTTCCGGACGAGGCGGTCGTCGGGATGCGCGTGTACGGCGCGACCGTCGACACGGGCAAGGGCGCCTGCACGGACTCCCAGCAGGTCGTCGAGCCCGGCACCGACAACCGCGACGCGCTCACGAGCGCGGTCGGGGACTACAAGCCCCTCGGCGAGACCCCGATCGGGTACGCGCTCCAGCAGGCCGGCAAGGATCTCGGCACCGAGGGCAAGCGCACGATCGTGCTCGTGTCGGACGGGGAGTCCACCTGCGACCCCGACCCGTGCAGGGTGGCGCGGGACCTGTCGCAGGACGGCATCGACCTCAAGATCGACGTCGTCGGCCTCTCCGTCGATGCCAAGACACGCAAAGAGCTGCGGTGCATCGCCGACGCCGGCCACGGGACGTACTACGACGCCGACTCGGCGGCCGACCTCACTGAGCGCCTGGAGGTCACCTCCACGCGGGCGTTCCGCCCGTTCGACTTCACCGGCACGCCCGTGCAAGGCACCGCGTCCCGCAACAACGCACCGGAGATCGGCGTCGGACAGTGGCTCGACAAGGTCCCGGCGAAGGACACCGTGGCCTTCTACAAGATCCCGCGCACCATCCCCGGGTCGACGATCCACGTCGGCGCGACGACCCGAACCCCCGGCGACAGCCTCGGAAGCGGACTCGTGCTCCAGCTCGACGGCGACGACCTGACGACGTCGTGCAACACCGGCTCAGCCTTCGAGACCGCGATCGGCGGCGCCCACCTGGTCAGCGGAAGCGTCAACAGCTGGTCGTCGTCCGCGCTGCCCACGTGCCAGGACGGCGAGGAGCTCTATCTCGGCGTCAAGATCTCGGTCGACAGCTCGCTCGCCGGCGCGCCTGTGGAGCTCGTCGTGTACGAGGAGCCGCCGCTGACCAAGGGCGCGGATGCTCAGCTCTCCCCCGCTGCCCAGGTCCCGACGTGGCAGGACATGGAGCCGGGGACTCCGACCGCCGGAGTCGTCCCCGGCACCGGCTTCGGGAGCGCCGCCGTGATCGAGCCCGGGACGTACCGGTTCACCATCCGATCGGGCGAGCACCAGATGCTGGCCGTCCCGCTGTCGTGGGGCCAGAACGTCCAGGCGCAGATCGACGCCGACCTCCCGAAGGCGGCGTACGACGGCGCCGGGGTCCACAGCGGCTTCGACGTCCGGACCATCGGCCCCACCCGGACCGACACCGACGTCGACCTGTTCGCCATCGCCCCGAAGGACTGGCGGGCGACCATCCCCTTCGGGAACATGTGGATCGAGGACGACAAGCACTGGCGCCGTGGTTCGATGACCGTGCCGGCGGCGTACGCGAACCGCGCCGACGTGAAGACGGACGTCAAGGCCTCGGCGCTCGCCGGCTACACCTACATCGACGTCGGGTTCACCAACGCCGCCAACGACGCCGCCGTGATCACCTACGACCTCACGATGCAGGTGTTCGGCGAGGCCCAGGAGGAGCCGGCGTACGCCGAGGGCGGCGACGCGGTCGCGCCCGAGGCCGACACGGTGGGTGCACCTCCCGCAGCGGGCGGCGACCCGGCTGACGGGGACGCCGACGGCCCGGGCAGCGACGACGTGGCGGCGGCCTCCCGCAGCTCCGACGGTGGCCCCCCGTGGCTCGCCCTCGGTGTCGGCGGGTTCGGTCTGCTGCTGGTCGCCGGCGGCGCGGCCGCCGTACTGCTCGCCCGCAGGCCGAAGCAGCCGGCTGCTCCGCAGCCCCCGCAGCAGCCGTGGAACGGCGGTGGGCCGAGCGGCTGGTAGCCCCACGTCGGCGGTGGATCCGAGCCACACGTCTCGGGTCCGCCGCTGCTGGTTCAGCCCAGGAGCAGGACGGCCGTGACGACGAGGAGCGCGATGCCGAGCCCGATCGCGGCGAAGCCTGCTGCCGCGAGGCGGGGGCGGGACGACGCCGCGGGCTCGACCGGCGCGGGCGCAGGCTCGACCGGGGAAGCAGCGGCCGGCTCGACCGGCGCGGGCGCTGGCTCGACCGGCGCGGGCGCAGGCTCGACCGGGGACACAGCGGCCGGCTCGTCCCCAGGCACCGTCACGTGCACGAACACCTCGATGTCTGCACCGCCGTCGTCGGGCGCGACCCCTTCCGGCGGGACCAGACCCGTGCTCCGCAGATAGCCCCGCGCGTCGGCGGCGGACTGCGGGCGGCGGCGCGGATCGGGGTCGGTCAACCCGAGGGCGAGTCGCCACAGCCGGCCGTCGACCCCCGCCGGAGGGGCCGGCGCGAGGGGTGACCCCTCCTCGGGCCGCTGCCCGGAGAGCATCTCGGCGAGCACCACGCCGACGCCGTACAGGTCCTGGGTCGGGTGGAGGTCGGCACCGACGAGGCTCTCGGGTGCGCGGTATCCGCGGGTCCCGAGCACCATCGCCGGCGCGGTCATCCTCGGCTCGTGCAGCGGCGCTGCGACGCCGAAGTCGCTCAACCTCAGGTACGGGCGACCACGACCCGTCGGCTCGAGCAGCAGGTTCGCGGGCTTGACGTCACGGTGCAGGATGCCGGCCCCGTGCACCGCGCCCAGCGCGTCGAGCAGCTGGTCGAGCAGGCACGCTGCCCACGGCACCGGCAGCGTGCCGAAGTCCTCGAGAAGGTCGTGCACCGAGCCTCCCCGGACGACGTCCATGGTGAACAGCACCGTGTCGTCCTCGCCCGCCCAGCCGAGCGGGCGCACCGTGTGGGGGTGCTCGACGCGGGTGCTCAGCTCGCGCACGAACCGCAGCAGCAGCGCCGCGTCGACCTGCCGTACGAGCTTCGCGGCGCGTACGACGTCCTCGCGCCGGTCGTGCACCAGCCACACGGTGCCCATGCCACCGGCGCCGATCGGCTCCATGAGCTCGTACCGGCCCGCGAAGACCTCACCCATCCGCGCCGTACCTTCGCAGCAGCGCGGCGATCCGGGGGTGGACGTCGGAGACCAGCGCAGCGGCGTCCTCGTACTCGGCTGCTGTCGCCTCGGCCCGGAACAGCGCACGCACGGCACCCGAGTCGGCGGTCGTCCTCGACGTCACCACCGCAGCGCCCTCCTCCGACGCGAGGGACTCGACGGCCTCAGCCCGTGACACCTGCCCCGACGCCACCGCCTGCGCCGCGGCGTACATGGCTTGCAGCCGGGCCACGGCGGCCGGGTTGCCGATCTTGACGCGGTGACCGTTGACCAGCTGCGAGAGCATGGGCGCCGAGATCCCGAGCGTGTCGGCGACCCGGGCCTGCGTCAGACCGAGGGTGTCGGCGCAGCGGCGCACGATGACACCGAGCGGCTCGCCGTACAACGCCGCCTGGGCCTGCCGGTTGGCCTCGGCATCGGGAGCGCTCATGCACCGAACCCTAGCCGGGTGGCGGACACCCGTCGGGGCCGATCACCCCCCGCTCTAGACTCGACGGGCAGCCCCAGGCACATCGAGGAGCACCCGTGAGCAACGACCAGGGCATCCGCCCGCTGAGCAAGGTCCTCATCGCCAACCGTGGTGAGATCGCCGTCCGTGTCATCCGCGCGTGCAAGGACGCCGGGATCGGTAGCGTCGCGCTGTACGCCGACGCCGACCGCGACGCCCTGTTCGTCCGCCTCGCCGACGAGGCGTTCTCGCTCGGAGGTGCCACGCCCGCCGAGACGTACCTGTCGATCGAGAAGATCCTCGATGTTGCGAAGCGCAGCGGTGCCGACAGCGTGCACCCCGGCTACGGGTTCCTCGCCGAGAACGCCGAGTTCGCCCAGGCCGTCATCGACGCCGGGCTGATCTGGATCGGTCCCCCGCCGCACGCCATCGAGGCCCTCGGCGACAAGGCGAAGGCCAAGCACATCGCCGCGAAGGCCAACGCCCCGCTCGCCCCGGGCACCAAGGACCCGGTCGCCGATGCCGACGAGATCGTCGCGTTCGCCAAGGAGCACGGTCTTCCGGTCGCGATCAAGGCCGTCTTCGGCGGCGGTGGCCGCGGCCTCAAGGTCGCCCGCACGCTCGAGGAGATCCCCGAGCAGTTCGACTCCGCCGTCCGCGAGGCGGTCACGGCGTTCGGACGCGGCGAGTGCCTCGTCGAGAAGTTCCTCGACAAGCCGCGCCACGTCGAGACCCAGTGCCTCGCCGACGCCCACGGCAACGTCGTGGTCGTCTCCACCCGTGACTGCTCGCTGCAGCGCCGCCACCAGAAGCTGGTCGAGGAGGCGCCCGCACCGTTCCTGACCGACGAGCAGATCGATCGCCTCTACACCGCGTCGAAGGCGATCCTGCGCGAGGCGCGCTACGTCGGCGCCGGGACCTGCGAGTTCCTGGTCGGCCAGGATGGCACCATCTCCTTCCTCGAGGTCAACACCCGTCTGCAGGTCGAGCACCCGGTCTCCGAGGAGGTCACCGGCCTCGACCTGGTCCGCGAGATGTTCCGCATCGCCGCCGGCGAGGAGCTCGGCTACGACGACCCGGAGATCCGCGGCCACTCGATCGAGTTCCGTATCAACGCCGAGGACGCGGGCCGCGGCTTCCTGCCCGCCCCCGGCACGCTGACGAAGTGGGACCCGCCGGCCGGCCCCGGCGTCCGCGTCGACTCCGGCTACGTCGAGGGCGAGACCGTCCCCGGCTCGTTCGACTCGCTCGTCGCCAAGCTGATCGTCACCGGCAACACCCGCCAGCAGGCGATCGAGCGGTCGCGCCGTGCGCTCGACGAGTTCGGCGTCGACGGCATGCCGACCGTCATCCCGTTCCACCGCCGCGTCCTCGACGACCCCGCCTACCTCGGCGACGGCAAGCGGTTCGACGTCTACACCAGCTGGATCGAGACCGAGTTCGACAACGACATCACCCCGTACGCCGGTGGCGCCGCCGCCGGTGACGACCTGGCCGAGCGCGAGACCGTCACCGTCGAGGTGGGCGGCAAGCGGCTCGAGGTCGTCCTCCCCGGTGGCCTCGGCGCCGTCGCGGGTGCCTCGGCCGCGGGCGGCGGCAAGAAGCCGAAGCGCGCCGCCGGCAAGAAGGCGGGCGCAGCGGCCAGCGGCGACGCGCTCGTGTCCCCGATGCAGGGCACGATCGTCAAGGTCGCCGTCGAGGAGGGCCAGACCGTCGCCGAGGGCGACCTCGTCGTCGTCCTCGAGGCGATGAAGATGGAGCAGCCTCTCAACGCGCACAAGGCCGGCACGATCACCGGGCTCTCGGCGACCGCCGGCGAGACGGTCACGGCGGGCGCGGTCGTCGCCGAGATCAAGGACTGACGTTGGCGGGAGCGGGTACGGCGCGGCGACGCGCCGCGGTGATGGTTGCGCGTACGGCGCTGGCGGGCGTGCTCGGCTCGCTGGCGCTGCTCGCCGCGTCGCCGGCCGTCGCGACGGCCGCCCTCCCCGCGGCGGACACCACCCCCGTACCCGTCCTCGTCGACAGCACGGTCGACCAGGTCGCGGCCGCGCTGAAGCAGGACCCCGTCATCGTCGAGCAGGTGATGGGTAACGGTGACGCCGCCGGAGCCCACGACCGCCTGCGCGACGTGATCGACGGCTCGGACGCGCCGATCTACGTCGTCATCGGCAGCACGCCGCGCGGTCTGGGCGAGTCCGACCCCGCCAACGACCTGGCGGTGCGGCTGCGATCCCGGCTCGGCGCCGGCATCTTCATCATCGCCCTCACCCACGGCCCGCCCCGGCACGCGGCGTGGGGTGTCCCCGAGGCGACTCAGTACTCGAACGCCGTGTACGACGCGTACAAGAAGATGCTGCCATTGGCCTACCCCGACGTCGACTGGGAGACCTACGACTCCGAGAACCGGCCCCGGGGGCTCTCCGACGTCGCCTACGCACAGATCGCCGCCACGGTCGCAGCAGGCGGTGCGCCGTGGGGCATCGACGACACCGCGCTCGAGGAGATCGCGACCGCGTCGTGGGCGCCGCTGCCTGAGGAGCTTCCCCGCTCGTACGACGCGGCGACGCCTGGCGGTCGATGGGTCGTCGGCACCGTCGTCGGGCTCTCGGTCCTGCTGGTTGGGCTGAGGCTGGTGCTGTGGGCCACCGCGTCGCGGAAGGCACGCCAACGGTCGACGGCCGAGGCGACCGCCCTGACGCCGACGCGGCTCGACCTCGCCGACCTCGTCGCCCGCGCGGAGCGGACCACGACGAAGCTCGCCGACGAGCTCGCCGGCGCGTCCTCGTCGCCCTATGCCGACGCGGCCGTCGGCTATCGGACTGCCGCCGAGGCGGTGCTCCGCGACCTCGAGGACCTCTCGCTGCCCGAGGACAAGGCCCGGTACGGCACCCAGCTGCGCGACGCGGTCGGCGCGCTGGTCCTCGCCAACGCAGGCCGCCACGAGCTGGGCCGCGCAGGCAAGGGGGGAGGAACCGAACGCTACGTCCCGTGCTTCTTCGATCCCCTTCACGGGCGGGCCTTCCACACCGTCTCCGCACCTGGCCGAGCAGCCGTCGACGTCCCCGCCTGCCGCCGCTGCTCCGAGACGGTATCGAGCGGCGGCACCCCGCGGGCACTCATCTTCCCGCCTGTCCGGCGCCGCCAGCTCCGCCCGTACTACGAGGAGAGCACCGTGTGGGCCCGCACCGGCTACGGGGCTCTGGACGATGAGCTGTGGCGGGCCGTCGTCGCCGATCGCGCGGGGGTGGACCGTTGAGGTGGCTGGTGCGCTGGATCGGCGCTGCCGTCGTCGTCGGGCTCGCCTTCGGCGCCGCGATGTTCGGCGTCCAGGAGTACGAGTCGCGGCACGCCGACATCGAGGCACCGCTGCCGCCGGGCGGCGACCGGGTCGCCGCGGCCACCGATGCCCTCGTCGCCGACCACCTGTACGTGGCGCCGGAGCTGCAGCGCCTCATCACTCCCGAGGAGCAGGCACGGGTCGCCACGGCCGCTGCTGCCGCGGATCCCGCCGCGTTCATCGCGCTCTCCGGCAAGGGTGACGCGGGCTACTACCTCGACGCGGACCTCGCGCAGTACCTCATCGACGGCGTCGGCGAGGCCGGGTCGTACCTGGTCTGGGACGGCGAGTCGGTGTCCGGGACCGAACGCACCACCGGCGGCGATCTCTCGACGTACGTGTCGCCCGACATGGCGGGCAAGACCGAGGCGGCGCTGATGCGCTACATCGACGCGGTCGATGCCGCGACGCTCGAGCCGCTCGACGACTCCGACTACTGGGGCGGTCCGCGGGGCGGCTTCCTCGCCGCGCTCCTGATGGTGTCCGGCGGGTATCTCGCCTTGACGCTGGTCGTGGGTGTCGTCCGCGTACTGTCGGGCGCCTCGTACTTCCTACCCGGGCGCTGGCGCGACTTCGTCACAGGGAGCAAAGCATGACGGCGACGCCGCAGAGCGCTGACCTCGACGCGATCTGGGCATCGCTCGACGAGACCGGCGTCTACGTCGACCCGTCGATGACCTCCCAGATCACCGCCGACCAGGTGGCAGAGATCGAGGCCAACGTCGCCCGCACGGAGGAGCCGACGTACGTCGTCGCCTACCCGCTGGCGTTCGATGACGAGTTCAGCGGTCGCGCCGAGGACCTGCTCGCCACCGTGCACGATCACAACCCGCAGCCAGGGGTCTACCTCGCCACGGACACCGGCTTCGGCGAGCCGCGCCTGGAGGGCAAGTCGTGGGAGACGACCACCGACGACTACGCGGCGTACAAGGTGACGTTCGCCGCGGAGCACGAGCACCCCTCCAACCTCGGCGACCAGCTCGTCGCCGCCACCGAGATGCTCGCTGACGGGACGACCGAGGCGCGGTACAACGAAGAGTGGACGGAGTACGAGAAGGAGAGCGAGTCGACGTCCTCCTCGACCTCCTCGTCGTCCTCGTACGACGACGGCGGCGGCTCGACGGGTCCGATCGTCGCCGGATCGCTGACGATCGCGATCGTCGTCGTCGCCATCGCACTCGCACGGACGTGGCGCCGCTACAAGATCGAGCGCGGCGACATCCCCGGCCGCAAGAAGGCGTTCGCCCTGCCCGCGTCGGTCGTCGAGCGGGTCCGGGACGCGCACGACAGCGCGCTCATCGCGCGCGCGGACCGCGAGCTGCTGGCGCTGGGCGAGCTCATCGACGAGACCGACATGCAGGGCGACGCCGCTGCCTGGCAGGCCGCGCTCGACCACTACGACGCAGCCAAGCGGACCCGGGGCGAGGGGTCGAAGCCGGACGTGCTCGACGTGGTCGGCACCCTTGTCCTGGTGGAGCGCGGCAGCGCAGCCCTCGACGCCGCGACCGCCGGCAAGGCGTACAAGCCGACCGCCCCCTGCTACCTCAACCCTCTCCACGGCGCGGCGAACGGGCGTACGACGCTGGACACCGCGACCGGCAAGGTCACGGTCCCGCTCTGCGCCGCGTGCCGCCGCGACCTCAAGGCGCACCGTCGCCCCGACATCCTCGACGTCGTGCGTGGCGGGAAGCCGGTGCACTACTTCGACTCCGGGGTCGAGCCGTGGGCGAGCACGGGCTACGGCTCGCTGGAGCTGGACCTCGTCACGCAGCTGCACCGCACGCGCCGCTGACCGTCTCCTGAGACCGACGGTGACGTGACACCGACGATGTGCCATCGTGCCCGCATGACGATCGCAGTGGCGTACACCCCCGACCAGTACGGCGAGACGGCCCTCGAGCACGGCATCGCGTGGGCGCGTTCCCACGATGCACGCCTCGTGCTCGTCAACGTCGCGAAGCACTCCCGCTTCGACGAGGACGCCGACTTCGTGCACGGCTACGACCTGGAGCAGCTCCAGCACCGCCTCGCCGACGCCTCCCTGCCGGCCGGCCATCGCGTCCGGCAGCCAGTCGGCCCGGCGACCGCCGATCTCATCCTCGACGCGGTGGCCGACGAGGGGGCAGACCTTCTCGTCATCGGGATCCGGCACCGCACGCCGGTCGGCAAGCTGATCATGGGCAGCGTCGCTCAAAAGCTGCTGCTCGATTCTCAGGTCCCGGTCTTCGCGGCGAAGCCCGGCCAGCACCCGTTACGGTGAGATCCGGTCGCCCCACCGTCGCGGCGGCCGATGAGGACCTGACGCACTCCCGATCGGAGTACCCCCATGTTCCGCAAGGTCGTCGTCGCCAACCGTGGCGAGATCGCGATCCGTGCATTCCGTGCCGCCTACGAGCTCGGCGCGCGCACCGTCGCCGTGTTCCCCTATGAGGACCGCGGCTCCGAGCACCGCCTGAAGGCCGACGAGGCCTACCAGATCGGCGAGGTCGGTCACCCCGTCCGCGCCTACCTGGACCCTGAGGCGATCGTCGCCACCGCCGTACGCGCGGGTGCCGACGCCGTCTATCCCGGCTACGGCTTCCTCTCCGAGAACCCGGCGCTCGCCAGCGCCTGCGCCGAGGCCGGCATCACGTTCGTCGGCCCCTCCGAGGACGTCCTGCGCCTGACCGGCAACAAGGCCCGCGCCATCGAGGCGGCCCGCGCCGCCGGCGTACCCGTCCTGGCGTCCGTCCCGCCCAGCCGTGATGCCGACGAGCTGGTGGCTGCGGCGGACGCTCTCCCGTACCCGCTGTTCGTGAAGGCCGTCGCCGGTGGCGGCGGTCGCGGCATGCGACGCGTCGACGACCCGGCGCAGCTGCGCGAGGCCGTCGAGACCGCCATGCGCGAGGCGGAGGGCGCGTTCGGCGACCCGACGTGCTTCATCGAGCAGGCCGTCGTCGACCCGCGGCACATCGAGGTGCAGATCCTCGCCGACGCGACCGGCGACGTGGTCCACCTGTTCGAGCGCGACTGTTCCGTCCAGCGGCGCCACCAGAAGGTCGTCGAGATCGCGCCCGCTCCCCGGCTCGATCCGGCGATCCGCGAGCGGATGTGCGCCGACGCCGTCGCGTTCGCGAGGTCGATCGGCTACACGTGCGCCGGGACGGTCGAGTTCCTGCTCGCGCCGGACGGGTCGTACGTCTTCATCGAGATGAACCCCCGGATCCAGGTCGAGCACACCGTCACCGAGGAGGTGACCGACGTCGACCTGGTCCAGGCGCAGCTGCGCATCGCCTCCGGCGAGACGCTCTCCGACCTCGGGCTGCGCCAGGACACCATCACCGTCCGCGGTGCCGCGATGCAGTGCCGGATCACGACCGAGGACCCGGCCAACGGTTTCCGGCCGGACACCGGCAAGATCACCACGTACCGCTCCCCCGGTGGCGCCGGTGTCCGCCTCGACGGCGGCACCACGTACGCCGGCACCGAGATCGGTGCGTACTTCGACTCGCTGCTCACCAAGCTGACCTGCCGCGGCCGCAACTTCGAGGCAGCGGTGGAGCGGGCGCGCCGGGCGCTCGCCGAGTTCCGGATCCGCGGCGTCACGACGAACCTGACGTTCCTCCAGGCGCTTCTCAACGACGAGGAGTTCGTCGCGGGAGGCGTCACGACCTCCTACATCGACCGGCACCCGGAGCTGCTCGCCGCGCCGCCCTCGGCCGACCGCGGCACCAAGCTGCTGTCGTACCTCGCCGACGTCACCGTCAACCGCCCGCACGGCACGGCCCCCGACGTGCTCGACCCGCGGGAGAAGCTGCCCGCGATCGACCTCCGCGCCGCGGCGCCGGCCGGGACACGCCAGCAGCTGCTCGAGGTCGGTCCGGAGGCGTTCGCCCGGACGCTGCGCGAGCAGACGCAGGTCGCCGTCACCGACACGACGTTCCGCGACGCCCACCAGTCGCTGCTCGCGACGCGGGTGCGGACGTACGACCTCCTCGCCGCCGCTCCCGTCGTCGCCCGTACGACCCCGCAGCTGTGGTCGGTCGAGGCGTGGGGCGGCGCGACGTACGACGTGGCGCTGCGCTTCCTCAAGGAGGACCCGTGGGAGCGCCTCGCCCACCTGCGCGAGGCGATCCCGAACGTGTGCCTCCAGATGCTGCTGCGCGGTCGCAACACGGTCGGCTACACGCCGTACCCGACCGAGGTCACCGACGCGTTCGTCACCGAGGCCACCGCGACCGGCATCGACGTCTTCCGCATCTTCGACGCGCTCAACGACGTCGCGCAGATGCGGCCCGCGATCGAGGCGGTCCGGGCGACCGGGTCGGCCGTCGCGGAGGTCGCGCTCTGCTACACCGGCGACCTGATGGATCCGGACGAGCCGATCTACACGCTCGACTACTACCTTCGGCTCGCCGAGCGCATCATCGACGCGGGCGCGCACGTGCTCGCGATCAAGGACATGGCAGGCCTGCTGCGCGCACCCGCGGCCTCGCGTCTCGTGCGGGCGCTGCGCGAGCGCTTCGACGTGCCGGTGCACCTGCACACCCACGACACCGCGGGCGGGCAGCTCGCGACGCTGCTGGCGGCGATCGATGCCGGCGTGGACGCCGTCGACACCGCGTCCGCGTCGCTGTCGGGCACGACCTCGCAGCCGCCGATGTCCGCGCTCGTCGCGAGCACCGACCACACCGAGCGGACCACGGGGCTGTCGCTGCAGGCGGTCAACGACCTCGAGCCGTACTGGGAGGCCGTCCGCAAGCTCTACGCGCCGTTCGAGGCCGGGCTCCCGTCGCCGACCGGGCGCGTCTACCGGCACGAGATCCCCGGCGGTCAGCTGTCCAACCTGCGGCAGCAGGCGATCGCGCTCGGGCTGGGCGACCGCTTCGAGCAGATCGAGGACATGTACGCCGCTGCGAACGACATCCTCGGCGACATCGTCAAGGTCACGCCGTCGTCGAAGGTGGTTGGAGACCTCGCGCTGCACCTCGTCGCGGTCGGCGCGGACCCGGTCGAGTTCGCCGACAACCCGCAGGCGTTCGACATCCCCGACTCGGTGATCGGGTTCCTCGCCGGCGAGCTCGGCGACCCGCCCGGCGGATGGCCCGAGCCGTTCCGCACGAAGGCTCTGGAGGGTCGTACGGTCAAGTTCGGCGAGACTCAGCTGGGGGCCGACGACAGCGCCGGACTCGCGGCCGACCCGCGTCCGACGCTGAACCGGCTGCTGTTCCCCGGACCGACGCGCGACTACGAGGAGGCGCGCGGCGAGTACGGCGACCTGTCCGTGCTGCCGACCGAGGCGTTCTGGTTCGGGCTGCGTCCCGGCGCCGACGTCGAGGTCGCGCTCGAGGAGGGCAAGACGCTGATCCTTGGGCTCGAGGCGATCAGCGACGCCGACGCGCGCGGGCTGCGCAACGTCCTCTGCACGCTCAACGGGCAGCTCCGTCCGGTGCTCGTGCGGGACCGGTCGGTGGCAAGCGACGTCGTGGCTGCTGAGAAGGCAGACGGGTCCGACCCGCTGCACGTCGCCGTGCCGTTCGACGGTGTCGTGACTCCGTCGGTCGCTGTCGGCGACACCGTCGAGCCCGGCCAGCAGGTGGCGACGATCGAGGCGATGAAGATGGAGGCGTCGATCACGTCCCCCAACGGCGGCACCGTCGCCCGGCTCGTGATCGACGGCCCGCGCCAGTCCGAGGGCGGCGACCTGCTCCTGGTCCTGAGCTAGCCGCCCCGCCCCGGTCCGCCCCGCGGGGTCCCGCCGCGTCCCCGGGGTCCCGCCGCGTCCCCGATTTGGGCAGTTCGGGTAGGAATCCGCACCGCGATTCGTACCCGAACTGCCCGAATCGGGCACGTCCACAGGACTCGACCGTCCACAGAAGCCAGGGACGCCCCGTCGAAGCGAAGTCGCAGGCGCCACCTGTGAGGGGTGAGACCGCTACCGAGTTCCCTCACCACAGGCCCCTTCACGATCGCGGCCGCTGAGGCCGTCGGCTTCGACCGACATGACCTGAAGTCGCGGCGCTTTCGGCGACTCTTCCGTGGCATCTACTGCCTCGCCAGCGACGAACCAACGCTCCTCACGTGGTTGCGCGCCGCACTGCTGCTGCTCCCCGACGACGCCGTTGCCAGCCATCTCACGGCACTGCGGCTGTGGGGCCTCGAGGTACGCGGGCTCTTTCCGCTCCACTTCTCGACGAACACCGAGTCACGCGTCCGACGTGACGAGATCCGGCTGCACCGGCGCCGCGGCCGGCTGCGGGCGTACGTACGGCACCGCATCGCGTGCACCGGACCGGACCGGACCTACGTCGACTGTGCTGCCCAGCGTCTGACACTGCCCGAGCTGGTCCAGGCTGCCGATCATCTGATCCACGCCGGCCACACCACGCTCGCCGAGCTGAGGGCGTACCTCGACCAGTGCCACATCGACGGAGTCGTACGGGCTCGGCGCGCGTTCGCGTACGTCCGCGAACGCGTCGAGTCGCCGATGGAGACCCTCGTACGGCTGGTGCTGGTGTTTGCGCGCCTGCCGGAGCCCGACCCGAATCCGGACGTCCTCGACGCCGCCGGCCGGTTCGTGGCGCGCTGCGACCTCGTCTACTGGAAGTACCGCGTGATCGTCGAGTACGACGGCGCCTGGCACGAGCGCTCCAAGAAGCAGCGCGCGCGCGACCGGACGCGCCGCGAAGCCCTCGAGCGTCTCGGCTGGACCATCATCGTGATCCTCGACGACGACCTCGCGAACAAGAAGGCGATCGTCTGGCGGGTCTACGGGGCACTGCGCGACAACGGGTACGACGGACCGCGCCCGCACTTCAACGCGATGTGGACTCGCTGGTTCGCGTAGGCTCCCGTCCCTCCCGTCCCCGATTCGGGCAGTTCGGGTACGAGTCCGCGCCCTGATTCGTACCGAACTGCCCGAATCGCGGACGGGGCGGGGCGGCGCGGGTCAGCGGGGCTGGTGCAGGCGACGGGCGGCCTCGGCGACCGATCCGCTCATCGACGGATAGACGGTGAACGCGTTCGCGACCTGGTCCGTCGTCAGCCCCGTGGAGACGGCGAGCGAGACCGAGTGGATCAGCTCCGACGCACGCGGAGCAACCACGACTCCGCCGATCACAGCGCCACCGCCAGGACGGCAGAAGAGCTTCACGAAACCGTCGCGCACGCCCTGCATCTTCGCGCGCGGGTTGCCCGACAGCCGCAGCGTCACCGACTCTGCGTCGACCTCACCGGCGTTGATGTCCTTCTGGCTCACGCCGACCGTCGCAATCTCGGGGGCGGTGAAGACGTTGGAGACGACCGTACGGAGCCGCAGCGGATGCACCGCGTCGCCGAGAGCGTGCGCCATCGCGATCCTGCCCTGCATGGCCGCGACCGAGGCGAGCATCAGGACACCGGTGCAGTCCCCGGCCGCGTACACGCCGCGCGCCGACGTCCGCGACACCCGGTCCACCTCGATGAAGCCGCCGGCATCGACGTTCACGCCGGCCGACTCGAGGCCGAGACCGGCGCTGTTCGGGATGGATCCGAGGGCGAGCAGGCAGTGCGATCCCTCGATCTCGCGACCGTCGGTGAGGCGTACGACGACGGTGTCGCCCTTGCGCTCGACCGACTCCATGCGCGAGCGGGACAGGACGTTCATCCCGCGCCGGGTGAACACCTCCTCGAGGACGACCGCCGCGTCCGGGTCCTCGCCGGGGAGCACCCGGTCACGGCTGGACACGAGCGTCACGTCACATCCGAGGGCCTTGTACGCTCCTGCGAACTCGGCGCCAGTCACGCCCGACCCCACGACGACGAGGTGCTCCGGGAGCTCGTCGAGCTCGTAGACCTGCTCCCAGGTCAGGATGCGCTCGCCGTCAGGCTGCGCCGTGTCCACGACGCGGGGGTGCGCACCGGTCGCCAGGAGCACGATCTGGGAGTGGAGCTCCTCGGAGCCGCCGTCGGCGCGGTCGACGAGCACCGTCTCCGGGCCGTCAAGCCTCGCCGTCCCAGCGATCACCTGGACGTTCTCACGCTCCATGCGGCGCCGGATGTCGTCCGACTGAGCGATGGCGAGCCGCTTGACGCGATCGTTGACCTGCTTGAGCGCGACCGTCTGCGAGCCGCTCCCGGTGATGCCGAGCTCTGCCGACCCGGCGACGTCGGTCATCAGGTCGGACGTCGCGATGAGCGTCTTGCTCGGCACGCAGTCGGTGAGGACGGTCGATCCGCCGAGCCCGTCGCGCTCGACGACGGTGACCTCCGCTCCGAGCTGCGCCGCAACCAGCGCAGCCTCGTACCCACCTGGTCCACCACCGACGATCACGACGCGATTCACGCCGTCATTGTCTCGCACCCCGCGCCGTCGGCACGTCGCGGTCGGCGGTGGGTGGCGCCCGGTGTCGGCTGCGCCACACAGGGGTCTCGATACTCCGCTCGTTCCTCGCGGCTACTCGACCGGCGAGGGAGGGGGCGGCTACTCGACCGGCGAGGACGGGGCGGCTACTCGACGAGCGAAGGCGCGGCGCCGATCTCCGCGAACAGTGCCTCATTGAGCGCGAAGGCGACCTTCACCTCATCCACGACGCGCTGCTTGGCGACGTCGTCGAGGGGCAGCGCGTCGAGCCGAGCGCGGTAACCGTCCTTGAACAGCTTGGGCTTCGGCACGAGCGGGAAGTCGTAGAAGGTCACGCCCTCCGGGGCCATGGCGTACTCACGCTGGAGGATCCGACCGATCGCCTGGCCGCCAGAGAGGTCGCCGAGGTAGCGCGTGTAGTGGTGCGCGAGGAAGCGCACCGGGTCGTCGCCGGTCTCGGTGACGCGGGCCGCGTACGCCGTGGCGGCCGGTCCGACGGGGATCTCGCGCCAGTCGTCGCCTGAGAGGAACACCATGTCGGCCTCGATGGCCGCGGAGCGAAGCAGCGCGGCGTCGACGACGGCGCTGCCGACGGGGTCGGTCGCGAGGGCGTCACCGACGGACTCGAGCGCCGCGTAGACGACGGCGAGCTGACGCAGGAAGACGGTGTAGCGCTCCACGGACGACCGGCCGTCCAGCAGATCGGTCATGAAGGTCGAGTTCTCGGCCGACGTGTGCTCGGCACGCGACCCCTCGCGCATGAGAGCGGAGAGATCGGTGCTCGGAACGGTCGTCTCTTGGGGGGCGGTGACGGTCATCGAGGGGCCTCCACGGGCGATCTTCGGACTGCGGACGAGTGCCGGAAACAATATGACACACCGTCATCATCAATGGGACGCCGCGTCAGGACGAACGTGACGTTGCGTCACTTTAACCCCGCTCGGCCTAGCGAGGCAAGGCTTGCCTATGCTAGGTTCCAGCGAGGTTAGGTCAACCTCATAAACCCTGATCGGAGCAGGTTCCGTGCGTCCCCGCCGTCTCACCGTCGCCGTCCTTCTGAGCGCCCTCGCGCTCCTCGCAGCGGGGTGTGGCCCCGAGGAGAGCAGCGGCTCCGAGACCCCGGCTGCGGCGACCGAGATCCCCTCGCTGGCGGACGTGAGCGTCACGGACGCCCCGAAGGAGCTCACCGGCGAGGTCTCCGTCGACCTCGGCGCCGAGGAGCCCGAGCCGATCACCGCGGACCCGCAGCAGACGTTCCCGGTCACGCTCACCGACGCGCAGGGCACGCGTACGACGGTGGAGTCCGCCGAGCGGGTGCTCGCGCTCGACCAGTACGGCACGCTGAGCCAGATCGTCTACGAGCTCGGCCTCGGCGACCTCCTCGTCGGACGCGACATCTCGACGCAGTTCACGCAGGCCCAGGACCTCCCGCTCGTCACGCACAACGGGCACGAGCTCAACGGCGAGGCGATCCTCGAGCTGTCCCCCGATCTGATCATCACCGACACGTCCCTCGGGCCGTGGGACGTCATCGAGCAGGTGCGCGACGCGGGCGTCGCGGTGGTCGTCGTGGACAGCAAGCGCAACCTCGAGAACGCCGCCACGCTCATCGACCAGACCGCGACCGCCCTCGGCGTGCCCGACGTGGGCGAGCAGCTCGCGCAGCGGACCGCCTCCGAGGTCGAGGCGATCAGCGCCACGGTCGCCGACAAGGCGCCCGCCGCCGTTCAGGACAAGCTCCGCACCGTCTTCCTGTACGTCCGCGGTCAGAGCGGCGTCTATTACATGTTCGGTCAGGGCTCGGGCGCTGACGCGCTGATCTCGGCCACCGGGGCGTACGACGTCTCGAAGGAGATCGGCTGGAAGGGCATGAAGCCGCTCAACGACGAGGGCATCGTCTCCGCGCAGCCGGACGCGATCCTGATGATGAGCAAGGGGCTGGACTCCGCGGGCGGGGTCGACGGTCTGCTCGAACGCTACCCCGCCCTCGCGAACACGCCCGCCGGCCAGAACCGCCGCTTCATCACGATGCCCGACAGCCAGATCATGAGCTTCGGCCCCCGCAGCGCCGACGTGATCAACGCGCTGGCAGTGGCGATGTACGCGCCGGAGTCGCTGCGATGACGGTCGTCGATCCCACGATCTCCGCGCGCTTCCGCGTGAGCGCGACGGTGATCCTCTTCGCCGGGCTCTCGGTCGCGCTGGTGTTCCTCGCCGTGATCTCCGCGGGGACGGGCCAGCTCTCGATCCCGCCCGCCGAGGTGCTGGGCTCGTTCCTCCACGGGATCGGCATCGACGCCGGCCCCATGCCCACGCACCCCAGCGGTGACGCCGCGCTGTGGAGCATCCGGTTCCCGCGGGTCGCGATGGCCATGATCGTCGGCGCCGCCCTCGCCGCGGCCGGCGCGCTCATGCAGGGCGTCTTCGGCAACCCGCTGGCCGAGCCCGGTGTCATCGGCGTCTCGTCCGGCGCCGCCGTGGCGGCTGCGGGCGCGATGGTCTTCGGCTGGACTGCCCTCGGCACGTGGACGGTCCCCGCGCTCGCCTTCGTCGGAGGCCTGATCACGACGGTGGCGGTCTATCTCCTGTCGCGGTCGGACGGCCGTACGGAGGTGGTGACCCTCGTGCTCACCGGCATCGCCGTCAACGCGGTGACCGGTGCACTGCTCGCGCTGATGATGTTCCTCGCCGACCAGCAGGCACGCGAGGAGATCGTCTTCTGGCAGCTCGGAAGCCTGAACGGCACCCGCTGGGCGTACGTCGGTGTGGTGGCGCCGCTGGCACTCGTCGGCGTCGTCGGCTGCTTCCTCCTGAGCCGAAAGCTCGACCTGCTCGCTCTCGGCGACCGCTCCGCGCGACACCTCGGCGTCGACGTCGAGCGTCTGCGGATCACCGCGATCACGCTGGTCGCGCTGCTCACCGCTGCAGCCGTCGCGTTCTGCGGGATCATCGCGTTCGTCGGCCTGGTCGTCCCGCACCTGATGCGGATGGTCGTCGGGCCGGGCCACCGCCTGCTGATGCCGGCCAGCGTCCTCGGCGGCGCCGTGCTGCTGCTCGCCGCCGACCTGGTCGCGCGCACGGCCGTCCCGTACGCCGAGCTGCCCATCGGGATGCTGACCTCCCTCATCGGGGGTCCGATGTTCTTCTGGCTCCTGCGCCGGACCCGTCGTACGGCGGGAGGCTGGGCATGAGCCCCCGCGCGGCCCTGCAGGTGATCGGCGCCTGCGTCGAGTACGGACCGGCGACGATCCTGCGTGACATCGATCTCGACGTCCGTCCCGGCGAGCTCCTCGTCCTGGTCGGCCCGAACGGCGCCGGCAAGTCCACGCTCCTCGGCGTGCTGGCGGGAGACGTCGAGCTGACCCGCGGTCGCGCGCTGATCGACGGTGAGCCGATCAGGTCCCGTCGCGCGAGCGAGCTGGCCCGTCGCCGCTCGGTGCTGCTGCAGGAGCACCGGCTGTCGTTCCCCTTCACCGTCACCGAGGTCGTCGCGATGGGCCGCGCCCCCTGGCACGGCCGTGACGAGTCCGACGCCGACGAGGCGGTGATCGCCGACGCGATGCGCCGTACCGACGTCGAGCACCTGTCCGATCGGCGATTCCCCACCCTGTCCGGCGGCGAGAAGGGGCGGGCGAGCTTCGCGCGCGTGATGGCGCAGGAGGCGCCGATCGTGCTCCTCGACGAGCCGACCGCGGCCCTCGACATCGCCCACCAGGAGGCCCTGCTCACCGAGGCGCGCCGACTCTCTCGCGAGGGGCGCGCCGTCGTCGCGGTCCTGCACGATCTGTCGCTCGCCGCCGCGTACGCGGACCGCGTCTGCGTCCTCGCCGGCGGGCAGGTCCGCGCCGACGGGTCTCCCGAGGACGTCCTGCGTCCCGACCTGCTCTCCGACGTCTACGGCCATCCCGTGGACGTGTTCACCCACCCGCGTACCGGCGACCTGATCGTCTCCCCGCTGCGCACACCCGTCGAGGAGGTCGCCCGATGATCGGCCCGACCCGGATCGCGACGCTCGGCGCCACCGCCGTCGCGCTCGCCGTCCCCACCGTCGCGACCGCCGTCGTGACCACCGCCCCGGCCGTCGCCGCCGCGCGCATCACCGTCACCAACGGCTCGGGGGCGGCCACCGCCACGACTGACGGCACCACGACCCTGACGGTCACCGGCCGCGGATTCCAGTCGATCAAGGGCGGCGCCGGCGGCATCTACGTCGCGTTCGGCTGGGTCTCCGACCCGGACGGCAGCTCGTGGAAGCCGTCGAAGGGTGGTCTGACCGGCGACGACTACCGCTACGTGCCCGACAGCGAGAGCGCCAGCAACGCCGGGCACCAGCGCTTCCTCGCGTTCCCGGGTGCGGAGACCGCCGACTCGGCCAACGGGACGATCAGCGCCTCGGGCGGGTGGAGCACGACGCTGACCGTGCCCGGTGCTGTGTTCCAGTCGGTCGACCGCTCCGGCAAGGCCGTCGACGTCGACTGCACGAAGGTCACGTGCGGTGTGATCACGATCGGCGCGCACGGCATCAAGAATCCGACCAACGAGACGTTCACGCCGGTCCGCTTCGTGGCCGGGCCGAGCTCGACCGGCGCCCCGAAGGCGGCGGCGACCCAGGCCCCTGCTGCGGCACCGGCGGCGACCGTCCCGCCGGCCGCGCCGCGTGCCGCGAGGCCGTCCGTCGGCGTCGACCGCGCGACCGCCGTCGTCGGGCGGGTCCTCACCTTCACGGGCAAGGGCTTCCTCCCGGGCGAGCAGGTCGTCGCGACGCTGGACGACGGGATCGCCGCCGTCGGACCGCTGTCGGCGGGCCAGTCGGGTGAGGTCGCCGGCGTCCTCCAGCTCCCGGCGTCCATCACCGCAGGCACGCACGTCCTCAAGCTGTCCGGCGCAGCGAGCGGCGCCGTACCCACCGTGACGTTCCCGATCGCCCCCGCACCCGCAGTGGTGGACGCGACCGTCGACGAGTCCGCGAGCGACGACGGGCCCACGACGGCGGCCTGGATCTTCATGGCCGCAGCGGGCCTCCTGCTCCTCCTCGCCGTGATCGGGGCCTTCCTGCGCGTACGCCGAGCGCGAAGCCGGCGGCCCGACGCACCGGCGTCCGCCCCGACCGCGTCGGACCCGCTCGCCGCCTTCGAACGCGGCGACACCTCCGTCGACGTCGACCCGTACGGCACCAGTGACCGGACGGTGACCCGGTGAAGCGCCACAGCAGCCTCGCCCTCGCGCTCGCCGTCGGCCTGGTCGCCCTGATCACTCCGCTCGTCCCCGCGTCGGCCGACGCCACCACGGCCCGCGAGGTCAGCGGTGCGACGCTGCGCTGGGGCCTGTCGAACGAGACCAACAACTCCGCGTTCGCACCCGGCACCTACAACTTCCTCTCCGCCGGCAAGGTCGCCGATCCCGGGGTCGGTGGCCAGACCTTCAAAGACGCTGCGACCTGGCTCAACGGCAAGCCGGCCGGCTGGAAGGCCGAAGCGGGCAACGTCGCGATCGAGAAGAGGACCGTGTCGGGCTCGTACGCGGCCGCGACGTGGGAGGGCCTCAAGACCTCGTCCACCGGCGCCTCGATCAGCCCGCCCACCAGCAAGGTCTTCAGCGACCACCAGGTCGTCCTCTCGGGCGGCTCGGGGTGGGCGGATCCGGACACCGGCCGGGCGAAGATCGCCTGGGACGGCGACTTCACGGTCGTCTTCTACTCGGGGATGTCCTTCTTCTTCGTGTCCGACCCCGAGCTGAGCGTCGCGCGTGACGGCACGGGCGTCCTGACCGCGACGCTCAGCGGCTTCGGGTCATCGCTGGCCGACCCGACGGTCTGGACGAGCGTCCCGGCGAGGAAGGTCACGCTCGCGACCCTCCCGTCGGTCGACATCGACGCCGACGGCGTCACGGTCGCACCCGCGTACGAGGGCGTCCGCAACGGCGCCGTCGACCAGAGCACGACCGGCACGGGTTGGGGGTCCTGGCCGACGTCGTTCATCGCGTGGCTGGCTGACGCCGGCTCCGCGTCGTACTGGTACTCCTCCGGCGGTGCGGTCGACGCCAACAAGCCCCCGCTCCCGATCGCGTTCGCCTGGGTGCTCGGTGACACCCTCGCCGAGGATCCCGAGGACCCGGTCGGACCGGTCGATCCGGAGCCCACCACGCCGACGCCGAAGCCGACGACACCCGCCCCGACGACCGGCGGCGGCCCCGGCGGCCCCGGCGGCTCCGACGGCCCCGCGTCGAAGGCGTTCACCGTCTCCGACGCGCAGCTTTGGTGGGGCGTCAACCAGGAGATGAGCAACTCCGCGTTCGCGCCCGGAACGTACAACCTCTTCTCCGCCGGCACCGTCCCCAACCCGGGCAAGGGCGGCCAGAAGCTCACACAGAAGGACTGGAAGGCCACCTCCGGCAACGTCCGCATCGAGAAGGCGACGAGCTCAGGCGGCCACAGGCTCGCGACGTGGTCCGGTCTCAGCACGACTCCTGCCGGCGAGCCCCTCGGCGCCGCCACCAACGGCCTTCTGAGCGACCACACCGTCGTCGTCGACGGCGGGACCGGCACCGTCGACCCCCGGAAGAAGACGGCGACGATCCGCTGGAAGGGGACGTTCACGGCGCTCCTCTACAGCGGGATGTCCTACTTCACCGTCACCGATCCGGTGCTCACCGTCAGCGGCGGCACGGCGCGACTCGACGCGACGCTCGGTGGGTACGCGACCGCCCGCGAAGACACCTCGGTCTGGAAGGCCCTGACCCCGACGAAGGTCCGCCTCGCCGATGCCGCAGTGAAGAGCCTGAGCAGTGCCCGCGGCTTCACGGTGACGCCGCGCTTCGCGGGAGTCCGGTACGACGCGCCGGCGAGCGCCGTCGCCCAGAACCGCGCCGTCTCGGGCTGGGGTGCGTTCCCGACGTCGTTCCTCCGGTTCCAGGAGAAGGTCGGCACGGCCTCGTACTGGTACACCAGCGGCGCCTCGACCGACCGCTTCAAGGCGGCGCTGCCGATCACCGTCAGCTACGACGCAGACAAGCCGGTGAAGACGCCGAAGGCCGACGCGCCGGACGACGCGAGCAACGGTACGACCCCGTCGACGCCGCAGTCGCCGACCGGCTCGTCGACAGGCCCGACCGCCGCACCGGCAACGGCCCCGGTCGCGGTCGTTCCGCCTCCCGCTGCCACCGTCCTCGGCGCTGCCGCCGTGCCCGTCGGAACCACCGAAGGCGTACGCCCGGTGGCGCAGCCCATCGGCAGCTCACCGCCCTCGTGGCCCTGGTGGGCAGGCGGCGCCATGGCGGCTGCCGCCCTGCTCGTCACGGCCGGCTCCAGATTCCTCGTACGCCGAGCCTGATCTTTCCTCCCCCTCCAGCACCACCCTGAGCACGACAAGAAGGGAACCACCATGTCCACGTCCCTCCCCCAGCGGTTCCGGCGCCTCGTCGCCGGCACCGCTGCGACCGCCCTCGCGGCAGGGTCCCTGGCCCTCGTCGCGGCGCCTGCGCAGGCGGCCACGAACCCGGTCACCGACGCGGTCTTCGCGTGGGGCCTCTCCAACGAGGCCGGCGGCGGTTCCTATGCCGGCGGATGCAACTTCCTGTCCGCCGGCACGGCGGGCAACACCGGTTCATCTCGAGAGTGGAGCCAGGCTGATGGCTTCTTCCAGGCCACTGACGGCAACGTCTCGGTCGTGAAACCCGATGCGAGCGGCACCGATGTCGCCACCACGTGGGCGACTAAGTGCCTCGACCGCACCGGTGCGGCCCTCACGCCGTTCAGCGCCGCGAGCAAGAGCGAGAACAAGGTCGTCATCACCAAGGGCACCGGCACGGTCGACCCCGCTGCCGGCACTGCCTCGATCGCCTGGGACGGCTCGTTCACCATCGCCTTCTACGGAGGCATGACCTACTGGACAGCGAGCGACCCCACCCTGACCGTTGCCGCAGACGGCACCGGCACGGTGACCGCGACCGCGACGGGCTACGGCACCGACCAGGCGGGTTCCGCCTGGTCGCCGATCCCGGCTACCCAGGTCACTTTGGCGACGCTCAGCGACGTCGACGTGACCGCGACGGGGATCGATGTGACCCCCGACTACCTCGGAGTCGAGGTCACGCTGCCAGAGGGCTCGGCTCCGCAGAACAGGACCGCTGTGACGTGGGGTTCGTTCCCGCAGGACTACGTCAACTTCCAGCAGCTCACCGGCCAGACCTCGTACTGGTACTCGTCGGGCAGCGGTCGTGACGCAGCGAAGCCGGCGACGCCGATCGCGGTCGACTACACGCTGGCCGCCGCCCCCACTCCGGCCACCGTCACTGTCAGCCGCACCGAGCTACTCGCTACGGGCGAGCAGCGCATCACGGTCAAGGGCTCCGGCTTTGATCCTTCGCTCGCGACCGGCACGCGCCCGCCGCTCGCCGGCCGACCCGCTGGCACGTACGTGGTGTTCGGCAAGTTCGCCACGAACTGGAAGCCGAGCGCGAGCGCGCCGTCGTCCGGCCGCAAGATCATCACGCAGAAGTGGGCCGTCGCGGCCGCCGACATGGCGACCATCGGTGGCGCCGAGGACGGGGCCGCTGAGCTCAAGCCGGACGGCACCTTCACCACGACGCTCACGATCTCCAAGGCTGCGGCGGACGCCGTCGCGCTCGACGGTGGAAACGTTGGCATCTACACCTATCCGGGCAGTGGCGGTTCGCAGGCTCGATACGAGACCTACACGCCGGTGACCTTCTCCGACCAGGTCGACAACACCGCGCCTACCGCCGCCGACGTCATCGTCAACACCGCGTTCGGCAAGGCCGTGCCTGTCACTCTCGGCGGCGTCGACACCGACGACGATCCGCTGACCGTCACGCACACCGCGCCGGCGAACGGGACGGTGACCGGTGAGGGCACCGCTCTGATCTACACGCCGAAGGCTGGCTTCTCCGGGACCGACACCTTCTCCTACACCGCCCAGGACGACTTCGGCGGTTCCGCGACCGGTACCGTCACCGTGAAGGTCGCCGCCGTCCCGGCCGTCGCCTCCACGACCACTGTCACGGTCCCGGCGAAGGTCGTCTACGGCCGCGGCGCCACCGCGAACATCAGCGTGACGTCCTCGAAGGCGGTGGCCGGCAAGGTCACGCTGTACGACGGCACGCGTTCGCTCGGCACGAAGACGGTGGCCGCAGGCAAGGCGTCGTACGTCCTGCCGAAGACCCTCACGGTCGGTGCGCACCGCCTGTCGGCGCGCTTCGTCTCGAGCAACACGGCGGTCGTGACGTCGTCGGCCTCGGCCGCTCGCACGCTCGCCGTCACCAGAGTCGCCACGAAGGCAGCCCTGAAGGTGACGAAGAAGCCGACGCGCAAGAAGGCCGGCAAGGCCACCGTCACCGTCTCGGGCACCCCGAAGGCGGCCGGCAAGGTCACCCTCGTCATCAAGGGCAAGGGCATCAAGAAGACCGTCCGCGCCACCGTCAGGAACGGCAAGGTCGTCGTCAAGCTGCCGAAGCTCGCGAAGAAGGGCACCTACAAGGTGACCGTCACGTTCGCAGCGACGTCGACCCACACGGGCTCCGCGAAGACCGTGAAGGTGAAGGTCACGAAGTAGCGAGCGGCACAGCCCGTACGGGAGTCTCGACATCTCCGTCGCCTCAGCGACAGGAATGTCGAGACTCCCGTCGGCGTCGCATGTCGGCGTCGCACGTCGGCGTCGCGCGCGGGAGGCGTCAGGCGCCGACGGCGCGGAGCACGAAGCGCTCCGTGACCGCGACAGCGGTGTCGCGGTCGGCCGCCTCGGGGTGCGTGACCTGCCGGCTCTGCAGGCAGGCGAGTACCAGCGCGGTGGTCGCCCGCAGGTCGTCGACCGCGAACGCACCCTGCTTCATGCCGTCCTCGAGGACGTCGCGGAGCAGCGTCTCGACGACGACCACGTGCTCGCGCATGTGCAGGAGCGCGTCGCGCGAGAGGAGCGAGTAGAGCTGGGGTCCCAGCCCCATGTGCATCTCGCGCGAGAGGGCGACGTGCATGCGGACGTACGTCTGGAGCCGCTCGACCGGCCCGTCGACCTCGGCGAGTGCCTCGCGGATGGCGTCGACGTAGCGCTGCGTCTCGTCCATCGCGAACGCGAGCAGCACTGCCTCCTTGTCCGCGAAGTGGTTGTAGATCGCCGTACGGCCGATGTCTGCGCGGGTCGCGACGTCGGCGAGGCGGACCGCGTCGTAGCCGCGCTCGGTCAGGAGGTCGCCGAAGGCGGAGAGCAGACGGCGCCGCGTCTCGGCGCGGTGCTCTGCGAGGCTGTCTCCGATGATCTTCGGCACCCGAACAAGATACGGCCACACGGGCTCGCTGCGTTAGTGTGCCGTCGTGAGTGTCGAAACCGAAACGCCCCAGGCCGGTTCGCCCGACGAGCTGGCGGAAGCCGCCGCAGCCGTACTCCGGGAACGCACCGGTGGTGACCACGACGTCGCGCTCGTGATGGGCTCGGGGTGGAAGCCCGCCGCCGACGTCCTCGGCACCCCCGAGCACGAGTTCCCGAACACGGACCTGCCGGGCTTCATCGCACCGTCGGTCGCCGGCCACGGCGGCACGGTCCGTTCGGTGCGCGTCGGCGACACCCGCGTGCTGGTGTTCCTCGGACGGACGCACCTGTACGAGGGCCACGGGGTCGACGCCGTCGCCCACGGCGTACGCACCGCTGCCGCCGCCGGCTGCCGGGCCGTCGTGCTGACCAACGCGTGCGGCGGTCTACGCCCCGAGTGGGTGCCCGGCACACCGGTGCTGATCAGCGACCACATCAACCTCACCGCCACTTCGCCGCTGCACGGGGCGACGTTCGTGGACCTCACCAACCTGTACGCCGCCCGCCTGCGTGCGCTGTGTCTCGAGGTCGACCCGACGCTCGCCGAGGGCGTCTACGTGCAGTTCCCCGGGCCGCACTACGAGACGCCCGCCGAGATCGGCATGGTCCGGGCCATCGGCGGCGACCTGGTCGGCATGTCGACGACGCTCGAGGCCATCGCCGCACGGGCCGCCGGCCTGGAGATCCTCGGCATCTCGCTGGTCACGAACCTCGCCGCCGGAATCTCCGGGGAGCCGCTCGACCACGAGGAGGTCCTCGCAGCGGGGGCCGCGTCCGCGGAGTCGATGGGGCGCCTGCTCGCCAGCGTGGTCGGCAAGATCTGATGCGGATCCTCGTCACGGGATCGTCGGGGGCCATCGGTCGTACGGTGGTCTCGGGGCTGTACGCGAGCGGTCACACGCTGCGCGGGATCGACGTGCTCCAGCCGGACCCGGGCCTGTCAGCACTGCTGCCGCTCGGGGCGTTCATCGGCGACGTGACCGATCCGATCACGGTGGCGGGCGCTGTCTCGGGTGTCGAGGCCGTCGTGCACCTGGCCGGCATCCCCGAGGAGACGAACCTGCCGGACGCGCTCGCCTCGCACGTCCACACGACGGCCACCATCCTCGAGGCGATGGTCGACCAGGGCGTCGGCCGGATCGTGTATGCGAGCAGCAACCACGCCGTCGGCCGCACCCCGCGCAGCGACCACCTCGGCACCGACGTGCCCGTGCGTCCCGACACGTTCTACGGCGTCGGCAAGGTTGCGGCCGAGGCGTTGCTGAGGCTGTACGCCGACGCGCACGGCATCTCCGCGGTCGCGCTGCGGATCGGCTCGTTCCTGCCGGAGCCCTCGACCCGCCGGCATCTCTCCACGTGGCTGTCGTACGGCGACGCGGTCAGGCTCGTCGAAGCGGCGGTGACGGGTCCGGTGGACGGGTTCACGGCCGTGTACGGCGTCTCTGCCAACACGCAGGGCTGGTGGGACATGGAGCCCGGGCTCGAGCTCGGCTACCGACCCCGCGACGACGCCGAGGCGTACGCCGAACGCATCCCGTCCCGCGAGGAGGACGAGCAGGAGTGCGCGTACGTGGGCGGCCCGTACGCCGTCGAGCCGCTACGAAAGGCGATGCGATGACCGCAGCCGAGCAGGCGCAGGCGTGGATCGCGCAGGACCCCGACCCGCAGACGCGCGCGGAGCTCGAGGCCTTGCTGGCCGCGGGCGACGACGCCGCGCTCGGTGAGCGGTTCGCGGGTCGTCTCGTCTTCGGCACGGCGGGGCTGCGGGGTCCTCTCGGTGCCGGCCCGACGCGGATGAACCGGGTGGTGGTCGCACAGGCGGCCGCCGGCCTCGCCGCGTACGTCCTCTCCCGCGCCGACGCTGCTCGCCCGACGCTGGTCGTCGGGTACGACGCACGCCACAACTCAGCCGTCTTCGCCCGCGACACCTGCGAGATCGCACAGGCCGCCGGGGTGCGGGCACTGCTGCTTCCCGCTCCGCTGGCGACGCCGGTGCTGGCGTTCGCGATCCAGCACCTGGGCGCCGACGCGGGCGTGATGGTGACGGCGTCGCACAACCCGCCGCAGGACAACGGCTACAAGGTGTACCTCGGTGACGGCAGCCAGATCGTGCCACCGGCTGACGCCGACATCGCCGCCGCCATCGCCGCGGTGGGCCCGGTGGACGCACTCCCCCGCGACCCGTCGTACACGGTGCTGGGCGACGAGGTCCGCGACGCGTACGTCGCCGCGGCCGCCGCCGTCGCAGGTCCCGGCCCGCGCGAGCTGGTCGTCGCGTACACGCCGATGCACGGTGTCGGGCGCGACACGGCCGAGCGTACGGTCGTGGCCGCCGGCTTCTCCCCGCTGCACGTCGTGGCGGAGCAGGCCGATCCCGACCCGGACTTCCCGACGGTGTCCTTCCCGAATCCCGAGGAGCCCGGCGCGACCGATCTCCTGCTGGCCCTCGCCGACCAGGTGGGCGCTGACGTCGCCATCGCGAACGACCCGGACGCCGACCGGTGCGCGGTCGCCGTCCCCACGCCCGCCGGCTGGCACCAGCTGTCCGGCGACGAGGTCGGCGTCCTGCTCGCGGACCACCTCCTGAGGCTCGGCGTCGCCGGCACGTACGCCACCACGATCGTCTCGTCGTCGCTGCTCGGCCGCCTCGCCGCGGCGTACGGGCAGCCGTACGCCGAGACCCTGACCGGCTTCAAGTGGATCGGGCGCGTGCCCGGTCTGGCCTACGGGTACGAGGAGGCGCTCGGCTACGCCGTGGCGCCGCCGATCGCCCGCGACAAGGACGGCATCACGGCGATGGTCCGCGTGCTGGAGCTCGCGGCCGGGCTGCGGGCCGAGGGGCTCACGCTCGTCGACCGCCTCGACGAGATCGCCCGACGGTTCGGGCTGCACGCGACCGACCAGCTGTCGGTGCGGGTGGAGGACCTCTCGCTCATCAGTACGGCGATGGCGCGGCTGCGACGCGAGCCTCCCGGACAGCTCGGCGGGTTCGCCGTCGAGACGGTCGACGACCTCGAGCACGGCTCGGACACGCTTCCGCCGACCGACGGCCTGCGCCTCGTGCTCGCCGAGGGCGCGCGCGTAGTCGTGCGCCCGTCCGGCACCGAGCCCAAGCTGAAGTGCTACCTGGAGGTCGTCGTACCCACCGCCGACGGGGTCGAGGCCGCGCGCATCGCGGCAGCCTCTCGGCTCGATGCCATCCGCTCGGACCTGTCTGGCGCACTGGGGGTGTGACGACGTGACCGCACCGAGCAGCCATCGCGTTCGCGGGGGAGACATCGGTCGGCTTCTCGTCGCGTGGGTGGCAGGCACGCTCACCCTCCTGCTCGTCGACGTGGTGCTCGACGAGCTGACGTTCACCTCCTGGTGGGCCGCTCCTGTCGCCGCAGCGGTGATCGGGGTCGTCGGCCTGATCCTGCACCCGCTGCTTGTCGCCGTCGCCGCGCGCGTCGGATGGCTCGCGGTGATCGCGCTCGCCGTCGTCGGGCAGGCGATCGTCGTCGGTGTCGCGCTCGCGGTCGTCCCCGGCGTCGAGGTCGACTCGTGGTGGGCGCCGATCGTGGCCGCGTGGCTTGCCGCTCTCGTCGGCTCGGTGCTCGCCTGGCTCGGTGCCGCGGGCACGGACGAGGGGTTCGCGGTCTCCCTGGCGCGTCGCGGCCGGCGCTCTCGCGAGCGCCCGGACGGCCCCCTCCCCGACGGCCTCCTGATCGTCCAGATCGACGGCGTCCCGTACCCGGTGCTGACCTGGGCCCTCGCCGCCGGCAACACCCCGACGCTCGACCGCTGGATGCGCGCGGGCTCGCACACCCTGCACGAGTGGCGTCCGACCGTGCCCTGCACCACGCCGGCGAGCCAGCTGGGGATCCTGCACGGATCCGTCGAGCGTGTCCCGGCGTTCCGCTGGTACGACCGTGAGCTCGGGCGCGTCCTCACCGCCAACCATCCCGCCGACGCGGCGATCATCGAACAGCGTGCGGAAGGCCCGGGGCTGCTGTCCAACGGCGGGGTCTCTGTCTCCAACCTCTTCAGCGGCGGCGCAGACCGTACGGCAATGGTGATGTCGCGCCTGCGTACCGGGCGCGGCACGACGATCACCCGCGAGGCGGTCGGCTGGTTCGTCCTGCGGCCCGACGGCTTCGCCCGCAGCCTGTTCCGGGCGGTCGGCGAGGTCGTCCGTGAGCGCGCACAGTCGGCGCGACAGGTCCGACGCGACCTGCGGCCGCGGGTGGCTCGCGACTGGGTCTTCGCACTGATGCGTGCGGTGACCAACGGTGTCATCCGCGACCTGTCGACCGCCGTGGTCGCGCAGGAGATGCTGCGCGGCACGCCGATCGTGTACGTCGACTACGTGGACTACGACGAGGTGGCCCACCACGCAGGCGTGTTCCGCCGCGAGTCGCTGGCCGCGCTCGAGGCGCTCGACGGGGTGCTCGCGACGCTCGCGACGGTCGCGGAGTCTGCGCCGCGCCACTATCGGATCGCAGTGGTGAGCGACCACGGCCAGTCCCAGGGCGACACGTTCCTGCAGCTCGACGGCGCGACCCTCGCGGACGCGGTGGCCGCTCTCACCTCGCAGTCGGTGGAGGCGGTCCAGACGACCGGCGAGGACTACGCGCGGCTCCGGGCGCTCGCCGAGGACATGGCGGGCTCGGGTGCGGGGTCCGGCACCGCGCGGCGGACTGCCGACCGGCTCGACCGCCGTACGCGTGCCGGTTCCGCCGGTGACACGACCGCTCCCGGCGGCCCCGCCGCCGCACGAGGCTCCGACGGTCGATCGGACAGCGAGCTCATCGTGCTCGCTTCGGGCAACCTCGGACTGGTCCATGCCCGCACGGACCGCCGTCTCCTGCTCCACGAGATCGACGAGCGGTGGCCCCGGCTCATCCCCGGACTGGTGAACAACCCGACCATCGGGTGCGTCGTCGCGATGACCGTCGCCGAAGGTCCGGTGGCGATCGGCCCCGACGGCATCCACGCCCTGCGGACCGGTGCCGTCGTCGGCGACTGCGACCCGCTCGCGGCGTACGGAGAGGGCGCCCGCGACCGGCTCCTCCCGGCGGCCGAGCGGCCGATGGCGCCCGACCTCTACGTCATCAGCGCCTGCGACGCGGCAACCGGTGCCGTCCACGCGTTCGAGGAGCTGGTCGGCAGCCACGGCGGGCTGGGAGGTTGGCAGGACCGGGCGGTGCTGATCGCACCTGCCGATCTCGCCGCGCCGCCCGCAGAGATCATCGGCGCAGACTCTCTGCACCAGGTGCTGCGGGGATGGCGGGACGAGCTCGGCGCCTGAGGCCTCGCCCCGCCCGCACCCCGGTCGCCCGCCGCGGACGCGGCGGGCTCAGGTCGAGCGCTGGTACGCCCGGAAGGCGCGGGTCGCCAGGGCGGCCATCAGTACGGCGAGCACGAGCAGGAGCCCGAGCCGTCCGCCGACCATGCTCCAGTCCGGCGAGGCCGACAGCGCCTCACGGGATGCGACCGCAGCCCAGTCGACCGGGTTGAGACGCGCCACGGTCGCCACCCACTCCGGCATCAGCGCCGGGGCGAGCATCACCGACGACAGGAACGTCAACGGCAGCGTCAGGAACTGCGAGATGCCGATCAGCGCCTCCTGCTGACGGACCAGCAGCGCGACCGCGTTCGACAGCGCAGCGAACACGCACCCGAGCAGCACGGCGGCCACGATCACGACGGTCCACCCGAGTGCGCCCCCGTCGAACCGCGCACCGGCTACGACCCCGACCGCCATCACGATCACCGTCTGGATGGCGATCGTGACCGACTGCGAAGCCAACGAGCTGGCCATCAGCGCGCCGCGCCCGACCGGCGAGGTGAGGTCGCGGTCCATGACCCCCCGGTCCATCGCGACGATGAAGCCGGTGCCCGCCCACCCGGCGGAGAACATCGCGGTCATGACGGCGATCCCGGGCGTCAGGTACGTCAGGTAGTTCTCGCCGCCGAACCCGGGCAGCTCCACCACGTTGCGGAACAGCTGGCCGAACAGCAGCAGCCAGACGAGCGGCTGGATGAGCGTGAAGGCGAGGTACGCCGGCTGGCGCGCCAACGTCCTCAGCGACCGTTCGGTGAGCAGACGGGTGTGCACCAGCGCTGTCGTCATGCCGCCACCTCCTCGCGCGCACGCCCGCCTGGGACGGAGGCCGCCTCGGCGGACGCGAACGTGCGGCCGGCGTAGCGGAGGTAGACGTCGTCCAAGGACGGCCGCGACACGGTGGCCGCGGAAAGCCGGAGGTCGGCCGCGTCGAGCGCCGCCATCACCTCGAGGAGCGCAGCCCCGCCGTCGTCGACGCGCGCGCGGAGCGTGTCGAGGTCGCGGGTCAGCTCACGGACGCGAGCCAGGCCCGACAGCACCCCGCTCGCGCGCTCGACCTCGCTGCAGTCGGCGAGCTCGACGGCGATCGCGTCACCCGACAGCCCGCGCTTGAGCGCATCGGGCGTGCCCGAGACGACGACGCGGCCGTGGTCGACGATGACGAGCCTCTGCGCAAGGTGGTCGGCCTCCTCGAGGTAGTGCGTCGTCAGCAGGACGGCGAGGCCGTCGTCTGCTGCCAGGTGCGCGATCTCCGCCCACATGTCGGCACGGGCCTCCGGGTCGAGGCCGGTGGTGGGCTCGTCGAGGAACAGCACCTGCGGGCGGTGCATCAGGCTCATCGCGACGTCGAGCTTGCGCTGCATCCCGCCGGACCACGTCCGGGCGAGGCGACGGCCGGAGTCGGCGAGCCCGAAGCGCTCGAGGAGCTCGCCCGCCCGCTCGCGGGCCGTGCGGGCCGACATCCCGTAGACGCGACCGGCGAGGACCAGGTTCTCGACGCCGGTCCCGATCGGGTCGAAGCCCGGCTTCTGGGAGACGTAGCCGATCGCGTGCCGGACGTCGCGCGCCTCGCGGGCGACGTCGTACCCGGCGACCGTCGCGGTGCCGGAGTCCGCAGACGAGAGCGTGGTCAGGATCTTGACGGTGGTCGACTTGCCGGCGCCGTTGGGGCCGAGGAGGCCGAGCACCGTCCCGGGCTCGACCGAGAAGTCGACCCCGTCGAGGGCTCGCACCTCGCGGTCGCGAGCGCGGTAGGTCTTCGTCAGGCCGGCGACCGAGATCGCCGGACCGGACCGGGTCGTGCTGGACACGATGGTTCTCCTTCACTGAGGAGTCCACCGCTGTTGCCGTAGCCTGGAGGTGCAGCCGTCGGGGCTCGGCGTCAGCGTCGGACTCGAGGGTCAGGGTCCCCGGTCGATTGCCGTCGATCGGGGACCGCTCTTTGTCCGTACGCCCGCGGGTGCGGGCGTCCGGGGTCGGGGTCACGGCTCGGGCATCATGGCCTCGAGCTCGGGGAACTCTGCGAGGAGCGTGCGCTGCGTCTGCTCCGGGGACAGACCCTCGTCGCGCAGCTCGTGCATGCGCTGCCACACTGCCAGCCCTCCGAAGGTGCCGTCCTCGAGCTCGGCAAGGAGCTCGGTGACGAACCTGTGCTCGGCGTCGCGCAGCGCCTGCTGGTAGTCGCTCTCGACGACGAACAGGCGGGGAAACCCGTCGGGGACCGCGGCGCGGATCGCCTCGTACGCCCGGGACTGGAAGGCGAGCTCGGACAACCGGCGTGCGAGCAGCGGCACCACGTCGCCGGGCGGAAGCGTCGCCACGAGGGAGAGCGCCGCCTCGAAGTCGGTGAACTGCGCCGTCGGCTCGCTGAGGAGCTCGCTCAGCCAGTCCGTCATCATCACCTCGCCGGCGGGGGTGATCTCGTAGATCGTCCGCTCGGGACGACGCCCCTCGCGCACGGTCTCGCGGGCCGTGATGAGGCCCTTCTTGTGCAGCGACTCGACCACGGAGTAGAGCGACCCGTAGTTGAGGCGGATGCTGTCCTCCTTGTGGCGCTGCCGCAGCGTGCTCGACATCTCGTACGGGTGCATCGGGCGCTCCGACAACAGCGAGAGCACCGCCAGCGCCAATGCGTTGGTCGGCCGTCGCACCGCCATGGATCCTCCCCGAACTCGATTACTCGACTCAGAGTATTACGATGAGGATATCAACGCAAACGACCCCCTCACCCGATGGGCGAGGGGGTCGTTCCGAGCGAGTGTCAGCCGATCGGCGTACGCAGCACGAACCCGTGCGCGAGGCCGAAGCGCGCGACGAAACCCTGCGCGCGCTCGGGAGCGCGGTCCTTCGACGGTGCGCCCGCCTTCGCCTTCGCCTCCGCCGGCCCGGCCTTCGGGCGCTCGCCGCCCCGGCTCACCGACGCGTCGGCCGAGCGCTCCGCCGCCGCAGGGGTCCGCGCGGCCTTCGCCTTCGCCGTACGCGCTGCGGCGACGCGGGCGAGCGCCGACTGCGGCGGCGCGAGTCGTTCGGCGACGGCGCGCGGTGCGACGTTCACGTCGACCCGTCCCGGCACGCCGGCGACGCGACCCGAGTCCGAGTGCTGCCAGATCGCGTACCTGCGCCAGGGACCGGGGACCGTCGGGCTCTTCGTCTCGTAGTGGGCGACCCACAGCGGATACTTCGAGAACGCCTGGGAGCCCGCGACCGAGCCCTTCCAGAACCCCGGGCCCGTGTAGAGGATCGGACGCTCACCGGTGGCACGCTCGACCGTCGCGAGCCAGGTGCGGGACCAGGCGCGCAGGTGGGCGCGCGATCGCCCGTCGGTGGTCTCGAGGTCGAGCACGAGCATCGGCGACCGCACACCGGTGCGGCGCACCTCGCGCAGGAAGTGCTGGGCCTGCCGACGGGCTGAGGAGGACGGCCGCGCGAAGTGGTAGAAGCCCGTGGCGAGCCCGGCGCGCGCGCTTGCGCGGCCGTCTGCCCTGGCCCACTCGTTCACGAAGCCACGACCTTCGGTGGCCTTGATGAACGCGTACGTGAAGCCGGCGCGGCGGACCTTCGTGAAGTTGATGGCGCGGTTGCGGGGGTGCTGGTGCCCGGACACGTCGATGCCACGAGCAGCGCCTACGCGGTGCTCGTCGGCGATCGATGCGGGAGCCGCCGCGTGGACGGCCGTCGCTGCGGACGCGGAGGAGGGGAGGGCGAGCGCTGCCGCGCCGAGCGCGACGCCGAGCGCCAGCAGGACCACGAGAGCGCGGCGTGCTGCGAGGGCGAGGAGGGGTGTTGCCATGGGGGTCTGTTCCTGTGCGGATCTCGGGAACCACGACCGCCGGAGAGCACGCTGAAACGACCGGGCTCAAGCTCGGCAATCTCGGGGTGCTCGTACGGCCCGGGGGTCACGGCGTACGGATCTCCGACGCAGGATTGCGCCGGACGGTCAGGAGCGGATGTTCGTCACCCCGCGGCAGATACAGCAGCGCGTACGGCCAAGCTCGGCCGCTTCTCCTTTTGGACGACTGTACATATCCACCCAAATCGGACATCGCTGACGAAGGATCAGACATTGTGCTCGGGATCACGACCACGATGTCTGGTCTTCCGTCAGCGCCAGCCTGCGTTTCGGAAGAGCCGCACCAGCTGGTCACCCACCGCGTCCTGCTCGTGGCGTACGGCGTACGAGCTGAAGATCAACAGCTTCGGTCCACCGATCACGATCTCGTTCGCCCGCATGAGGTCCGAATCCCACTGGAGGACCCGCATGTGCGGGATCCCATGGATCTCGCACGCCACTCCGTACGCATCCCACGCGACGTCCAGGTAGAAGCGGCCGTCGGCGCGGCGTACGGGCCTTTGGCGCGTCGGTTCCGGCAGGTGGAGCGAGCGCCGCAGCAGGTCGAAGTCGCGCTCGGGCAACGACTGGATGCCACCGGCGGCATCGAGGTAGGACTCGACGATCAGCGCTCGGTGCCGACACCGTCCGCGGCGAGACAACGCGTCGCGCAGGTCCGGCGTCCGCACGAGTCCCTGCTGTGCCGTCGCGAGCACGATCACGCGGGCCCGCCGCGGCGCCCGAGACCAGCTCGCGGCATCGACGACGCTCCGTGCCGTCCGGGTCCGCGGCGGCGTACGGACCGGGTTCACGTCGCGCGCGTCGAGGAAGGAGCTCGTGTGGAGGACGACGCCGTCGATCTCAGGGCGGCGGGCGCCGTACGGGACGACGACGAACGTCTTGCCGGGTGGAAATCCCTGCAGGCCGTCCAACTCGAGCGCGGTCAACCCACCGAGCACCGACCTCGGCGGGCAAGCAAGCAGGTGGGCCCACCGACGTTGCTCCGGGGTGAGCGGACCATTGTGGGTCACGACCACGGCGCGGTACGGCTGCGCCCACCGCTGCGCCTTGAGCCGTGACCGGACCCTGCTGCGTCCGAACATCATGGTCGCCTGCTCGGTCGTCAGCACCCCGCATTGCGTCTCCAGCACGGGCGTGAGGTCGTCCTCCATGCGCCGATCGTGGCCGGACTCGCCCGTCGCGCGCTCGCACCCCTGTGAACAACCCGCGCCGCTGACGAAAGACCAGACATCGTCACCAGGATCGCGGCCACGATGTCTGTTCTTTCGTCCGACGCGGCCGGGACCGCGTCAGCGCACGACCGCGACGCTGCAGCGCGCGTGGTGCAGGAGCCGCTGGCTCACCGAGCCGAGCAGCATGCCCTCGAACGCGCCCCGCCCGCGGGAGCCCACCACGACCAGCGCCGCGGTCTGCGACGCGTCGGCGAGCGCGACCGACGCCGGCACCGGGACGGCGTCCTGCCGCACCACGACGCCGGGATACCGGGCGGCGTACGGCGCCACGACCTCGGCCAGCAGCGCCTCCCCCGCAGCGATCTCCTCACCGACGTTCGTCGGGATGTATCCCGACAGCGTCGCGGGGCTCGACGCGGAGGTCCGGAACCCGTAGACGACGCTCAGCTCGACCCCCGTCGCAGCGGCGTACGCGAACGCCCAGTCGAGCGCAGGACCGCTCTCCTCCGAGCCGTCCGTGCCCACGACGATGTGGTCGGCGTCGGGCCGCTCCTGCTCGCGCACCACGACCACGGGGCACGCCGCGTGACGGGCCACGTGCTGACTGACCGAGCCCACCACGAGGTCGGCGATCGTCCCGTGGCCCTGGCTCCCCATCACGACCGCTCTCGCGCCCTCGGACGCCCGGACGAGCTGCTCGACGGGCTTGCCGGGATGCACGTTGACGTCGTACGTCAGAGCGCCGTCGGCCTCGAGGATCCCCCGCGCCTCGGCGACGAGGCTCTCCTCGACCTCGTCGGCCGCCTCGGACGCCGCGAGGTCTTCGGGGATCACCCCGACCGCCGACAGCGGCGCCCCGACCGCGCGGGCGTACGCCACCGCCCAGTGCAGTGCGCGGATGCTGTGGTCAGAACCGTCGATGCCTACGAGGACAGGTGCCGTGTCGTCAGTCATGTTCCCAGCATGCCCTCAACCGCGTCCGGGCGGCGACCGGCCCGGCCCACCGGCTTCGCACCTAGACTGGGTGGGTGACCACGACATCTTCAGGCATCGGCAGCGCCGCCGACGTCCTGGCCGTCCTCCGCGACCTCCCCGGGGTCGATCAGGTCGGCCTCGAGGCGCGCGCCGCCGCCCTCTCGACCCGATCGATCAAGAAGGACGCCAAGCGCACCGCGATCGACCTCGCCATCTCGATGGTCGATCTCACGACCCTCGAGGGCGCCGACACCCCCGGCAAGGTCCGCTCGCTGGCCGCCAAGGCGCTGCGCCCCGACCCCACGGACCCGACCTGCCCGCAGGTCGCTGCGGTGTGCGTGTATCCCGACCTGGTCGCGACCGCACGCGAGGCTCTCGGCGACGCGCCGATCGGCGTCGCCAGCGTCGCCACCGCCTTCCCGTCCGGGCGAGCGCCGCTGGACGTCAAGATCACCGACACCGAGTACGCCGTCGCCGCCGGAGCGAGCGAGATCGACATGGTCATCGACCGCGGCGCGTTCCTGGCCGGGGACCTCCTGAAGGTCGCCGAGGAGATCGTCGCCGTCCGTGCGGCGTGCGAGCGCGGCGACGGCACGCACGCCCACCTCAAGGTCATCCTCGAGACCGGCGAGCTCGCGACGTACGACGCGGTGCGCCGCGCCTCGTGGTTGTCGATGCTGGCAGGCGCAGACTTCATCAAGACGAGCACCGGCAAGGTCTCCCCCGCGGCGACGCTGCCGGTCACGCTGCTCATGCTCGAGGCCGTCCGCGACTACCGCGACGCCACGGGCCGCCAGGTCGGCGTGAAGCCCGCCGGAGGCATCCGTACCACCAAGGACGCCATCAAGTACCTCGTCACGGTCAACGAGACCGCCGGCCTCGACTGGATGACGCCGACCTGGTTCCGGTTCGGCGCGTCGAGCCTGCTCAACGACCTGTTGATGCAACGCCAGAAGCTCGAGACCGGCCGCTACTCCGGCGCCGACTACGTGACGATCGACTGAGAGGGAGACAGATGGCTGACCACATGGTTCCTCCGACGCCCCTCGAGTACGCTCCGGCGCCCGAGTCACGCTCGATCGTCGACCTCGAGCCGTCGTACGGGTTGTTCATCGACGGCGCCTTCACCGACGGCACCGACGGCGGCACGTTCAAGACCGTCAACCCGGCGACCGAGGAGGTGCTGGCCGAGGTCACCGAGGCCACCCCCGCCGACGTCGACCTCGCGGTGGCCGCGGCCCGGCGTGCGTTCCGCAGCTGGTCGCGGATGCCCGGACGCGAGCGCGCCAAGTACCTCTACCGGATCGCCCGCATCATCGCCGAGCGCAGCCGCGAGCTGGCCGTGCTCGAGTCGCTCGACAACGGCAAGCCGATCAAGGAGTCGCGCGACGTCGACGTCCCGCTCGTCTCGCAGTGGTTCTTCTACTACGCGGGGTGGGCCGACAAGCTGTCGTACGCCGGCGCGGGCCCGAACCCTCGCCCGCTCGGGGTCGCCGCCCAGGTGATCCCGTGGAACTTCCCGCTGCTGATGCTCAGCTGGAAGATCGCGCCCGCGCTCGCCGCCGGCAACACCGTCGTCCTCAAGCCGGCCGAGACCACGCCGCTGACTGCGCTGCTGTTCGCGGAGATCTGCCAGCAGGCCGACCTCCCGCCGGGTGTCGTCAACATCGTGACCGGCGCCGGCGCGACCGGCGAGGCGCTCGTGTCGCACCCGGACGTGGACAAGGTGGCCTTCACCGGCTCCACCGACGTCGGTCGCAGCATCGCGCGCGCCGTCGCCGGCACCGAGAAGAAGCTCACCCTCGAGCTCGGTGGCAAGGCCGCCAACATCGTCTTCGACGACGCCCCGATGGACCAGGCGATCGAGGGCATCGTGTCGGGCATCTTCTTCAACCAGGGCCACGTCTGCTGCGCGGGCTCGCGGCTGCTGGTGCAGGAGAACGTCTACGACGAGGTCATGGAGCGCCTCAAGCGCCGGATGACCACACTCCGGGTCGGCGACCCGCTCGACAAGAACACCGACATCGGCGCGATCAACTCGCGCGAGCAGCTCCAGCGGATCACCGCGCTCGCCGAGGTCGGTGACGCGGAGGGCGCCGAGCGCTGGTCGCCGCCGTGCGAGCTGCCGAGCTCCGGCTTCTGGTACGCACCCACCGTCTTCACCGGTGTCACGCAGGCGCACCGCATCGCGCGCGAGGAGATCTTCGGTCCCGTGCTGTCGGTGCTGACGTTCCGGACGCCGGACGAGGCGATCGCCAAGGCCAACAACACGCCGTACGGCCTGTCGGCCGGGGTGTGGACCGAGAAGGGCTCGCGGATCCTCGCGATGGCCGACCGGCTGCGCGCCGGTGTCGTCTGGGCCAACACGTTCAACAAGTTCGATCCGGCGTCGCCGTTCGGCGGCTACAAGGAGTCCGGCTACGGCCGCGAGGGCGGCAAGCAGGGTCTCGCCGCGTACCTGCAGGAAGGTGAGGGCCAGTGAGCCGGCTCGACGTGCGCAAGACGTACAAGCTCTACATCGGTGGCGCGTTCCCCCGCTCGGAGTCAGGCCACACCTACGAGGTGCTCGACACCCAGGGGCGGTTCCTCGCGAACGCCGCCAAGGCGTCCCGCAAGGACGCGCGCGACGCCGTCGGGGCAGCTCGCAAGGCGTTCGGCGGCTGGAGCTCACGCACCCCGTACAACCGCGGCCAGATCCTCTACCGCGTCGCCGAGATGATCGAGGGGCGTCACGACCAGTTCACCGCCGACGTCGTCGCCGCCGAGGGGCTCACCAAGGCGCAGGCGACCAAGGTCGTGGACGCGGCGATCGACCGCTGGGTCTGGTACGCGGGCTGGGCCGACAAGCTCGCCCAGGTCACGGGCAACGCGAACCAGGTCGCCGGTCCGTTCTTCAACCTGTCCTCGCCCGAGCCGACCGGTGTCGTGGCCGTCGTCGCGCCCGCCGACGACAGTCTCCTGGGCCTCGTGAGCGTCGTCGCCCCGGCCATCGTCTCCGGCAACACGGTCGTCGTCGTGACCTCGTACGATCGGCCGCTGCCGGCGATCACGCTGTCCGAGGTCCTCGCGACCTCCGACCTCCCCGGCGGGGTCGTCAACGTGCTGACCGGCGACGCCACGGAGCTCGGCCCGTGGCTCGCGGGCCACCTCGACGTGAACGCGCTCGACCTCACCGGCGTCGACGGCGCCGAGGTCGCCGCCGATCTCGAGGCGGAAGCCGCCGTCAACCTCAAGCGGGTGCTGCGACCCAGCAGTCCCGACTGGACGGCCGAGCCGTCGCTCACCCGCATGACGGCCTTCCTCGAGACGAAGACCGTCTGGCACCCTGTCGGCGTGTGAGCACGGAATCCTCCAGCGGCGTCGTCGTCCTCACCGGGCCGTCCGGCTCCGGGAAGTCGCGGGTCGCCGAGCGCAGCGGCCTGCCGGTCGTACGCCTCGACGACTTCTATCGCGACGGCGACGACCCGCTGCTGCCGACGACGACGTTCGGCGACACCACAATCGTCGACTGGGACGACGTCCGTTCCTGGGACGCGATGGCGGCCTGTGACGCCCTTGAAGTGCTGTGCGCGACCGGGACGGTGGAGATGCCGGTCTACGACATCGCACTGAGCCGCCGTACGGGCACCCGGACGCTGACGCTCGGCGACGCCACGACCGTCGCCGCGGAGGGCCTGTTCGCGCACGCGGTCGTCGCCGAGCTCGCGCGGCGCGGTCTGCTCGCCGATGCCGTCTGCGTGCGCCACCACCGGCTCGTCACCTTCGTGCTGCGGCTGGTGCGCGACCTGCGCGAGAAGCGCAAACCGCTCCCCGTCCTGCTGCGCCGCGGCTGGCACCTCATGCAGGAGGAGCCTGCCGTCGTCGCGGAGGCCGTGGCGCACGGCTGCCGGCCGATGACGCCCCGTCAGGCAGAACGCCACCTGGCCGTGGTCGTCGCCGCGACCCGCGACCGGGGGCCACGGGCCTGACGGGTCAGTAGCGGGCCTGGAGCGCGTTGATGAACACGTCCACGATCTCGTCGGGCTCCCGCGCCAGGTAGACCTGGCCGCCGGTCGCCTGAGCGATCTTCTGGAGCGTGAACGCGTCGGCGTCCTTCGTGATGCCGATCGCGATCACGACCACTGGCCGAGCGGGGTCACGCTCACGCTTGAGGGCCTCGAGCAGCTTGGCCTCGCTGATGCTGCCCGGGTCGTCGTTGCGGCCACCGGTCAGGATGATGACCGAGTTGACGGCCTTCGGGTCGTACGAGGCCTGCACCGCCCGGTAGGCGGCCAGCGTCGTGTCGTACAGGCTCGTCTTGCCGCCCACCTGCTTGTTGAGCCTGCTGGTCGCGGAGACGATGCGCGCGCGGTGGGTGCTGGTCCCCGACGCCGAGTCGAGACGCCGGATCGGTGCGAGCTCGGTCCAGTTCTTCTTGCTGCCGTTCTTCGCGGCGAGCGCCCACGACCCGAGCGACCAGGAGTTCGGCATCAGACCGAGACCCTTGAGCGCCGCCTGGATGGTGAGCGCCATCTTGGTCGAGCCACCGACCCGTCCGTTCATGGGCTTCGAGACGTCGACGACGGCGAGGGTACGACCGGGCATCGCGATGAGCGACCAGCGTCGGATCGTGTCGGCGACGACCTTCGGGTCCTTGATCGCCATCGGAGCGATCGCGCCGACCGACCGGCCGGTGGACAGCGGGTCGCCGAGCGGCGACCGGAATCCGGCGTCGGCGAAGGCCTCCGCCGAAGCCTTGGCCGTCAACGCGTCACCGAGCTCGGAGGCGGCCTTGGAGATCCCGGGGCGGTCCGTGACCGAGGCGAGTGGGTAGCCGAGACCGAGACTCCCGGACTGCGGCACGATCGGGTCGAAGCTCGCGGCGGCCTCACCCGCGGCGTTGAAGGCCTGCTCGCTCACGACAGTGCTTCCGCCTGTCCGAGCGACCGCGGTCAGGAGGGCGGTCGGATCGACCGGCGGCGGGCTGCCCGCCTGGCGCTGCGCGAGCGTCACCTGGGCGGCGCTGACCGTGGAGAACGCCGTCGGTGTCACACCGCGGGCTGCTTCGGCGTACGCCGCGAGCAGCGGAGCCGCTCCCGTGGCGCTCGCCAGCGGGTCGCCGGCCGTGAACGACGGCGTGGTGAGGAGCGCCAGCCAGGTCCTGGGGGCCTCGCCACCCTCCTTCGGCCACGCGACGATGACGGGGGACGAGGCGACCGAGCGTACGACCGTCCTGGGCTCTGCCACACCCTCGACGAGCTGGGTGGAGACGCGCGACAGCCACACGGACGAGTCGGGCACCCACAGGTCGGCGGTGTCGTCGCCGATCGTCACCGCCTGCGCCGTCAGTGCCGGCGCCTCGGCGACCACGTCGTACGACAGGCAGTGATCCGCGCCGGCGCGTGCGGCGGCCGCCGCGACGATCGGCTCGATCTCCGGCGCGACGGCGACGACGAAGGGGTCTCCCCCACCGCAGTCCGCCGAGGCGGAGCGCTCGTCGTCACGCACGACGAACGCGATGGCGAGGACCGCCGCGAGCGCGACGATCCCCAGCCCGACCATGATTCCCCCGCGACCACTCGGGTCCTTGTCCCCGGCGTGTCGCCCGCCCATTGGCTCGCTCCTTGCGTGGTGGTGGAGTTGGCGTCTCTCAGCTGCGGACGCACCGCCCGCTCGGGCGGTGCGTCCAGGCAGCGTGACTAGCCGCGCGACTCCAGTGCCTTGACGAACACCGTCGGGATCTCGTCCGGCTCGCGGGCGATGTAGGACGAGCCACCCGTGGCCTTGGCGATCTTCTCGAGCGCGTCGGCGTCGGCGTCCTCGGTGATGCCGATCGCGACGATGATCACGGGTCGGGCCGGGTCACGCTCGCGCTGCAGCGTGGCGAGGAGCTCCGACAAGGTGAGGCTGTTGGAGTCCTCGTTCTTGCCGTCGGTCATGATCACGACCGAGTTGATGGCCTTCGGGTCGTACTGGGCCTGCACCGTCCGCCACGCCGCGAGCGTCGTGTCGTAGAGGCCGGTCCCGCCGCCGACGAGGGTGGGGTACTCGCGGGTCTTCTGGACGACCACGTCACGGTGCTTGACGCCGTCGGTGACCGCGCCGAGCTTGCGGATGGGCGCCATCTTGCGCCAGTCCTGCTCGCCGTCGAGCTGGTGGGAGAAGGCCCACGCGCCGACCGCCCACGAGTCGGGCATCAGCGACAGTCCGGTCAACGCCGCCTCGACCGTCAGACCCATGCGGGTCGAGTCACCGGCCTGCGCCTCCATGGAGCCGGACACGTCGATCACGGAGAGCATCTGGGCGGGGAGCGCGACGACCGACCACTTGCGCAGCGTCAGCCCGACCATCTGCATGTCTTCGAGCACGATGGGCGTGAAGGCCCCGACGCCTGCCCCCTCGGAGAGCGGCTCGCCGGACGGCTTGCGGAACCCGGCCGTCGCCAGCGACGCGACGCCGTCGGACGAGCCGAGCGCCTCCGCCAGCGCCTTGCCAGCCTGCTCGTTGCCCGGGTTCGACGACACCGCCGCCAACGGGTAGTCGAGCATGATGCTGCCGGTCTTGGGGACGACCTGCACGAACGCGGCGCTGGCCTGCGCCGCGGCGTTGAACACCTGCTCGCTGACGACGGTGCTGCCGCCGGCCTTGGCGACGTCGGTCAGGAGCTCGACCGGGTTCGTCTTCGGTGCGGAGACGGTCTGCCGCTGGGCGATCGACACCATGGCGGCACCGACCTCGTCAGGCTTGCTGACACCCTTGGCGGCCTCCACCTGCGAGGCGAGCAACGGGACCGTAGCCGGCGTCGACGCCAGCGGGTCACCGGCGGTGAACTTCGTGTCCGCCATCGCCTCGAGCCACGTGCCGGGGCGCTCGGACCTGTCCTTGGGCAGCGCGAGCACGACCGGCGAGGTCGCGACGGAGGCCGCGATCGTGGCCGGCCCCTCGGCACCCTCGGCCTGCTGCCCCTGCACACGAGCGATCCAGAGCGAGGAGTCGGGGATCCACAGGTCGGGCTTGTCCTCGCCGATGGCGAGCGACTGCGCGACGAGCGCGGGAGCCTGGGGCTCGACCGTGTACGTGGCGCACGCGTCGTCGCCGACGCGAGCCACGGCATCCTCCACGACGGAGGCGATCTCCGGAGCCACGGCGACGGATACGGCGTGCGTCGTGGAGCACGACGCAACAGCCGGGGTGTCCTCGTCCCTGAGGACGAACACCCCGGTCAGGATGGTGGCGATGACCACAAGTCCGATGCCGTACTGCCACTTACGGCCGGAATCGGACTCCTTGGCCACGGCGTGACGCCCGCCCATTGATTCTCCCTACTTCGTGGCATGTTTCACACACGACTGCGCACAAGGTAGCAGAGTCCGAATCGGGCTATATAGCATAGCCCGGCTTGATCGCATCTTGAATGAGTGCGAGGCGCTCGTCGAAGGGGAGGAACGAGCTCTTCATGGCGTTCACCGTGAACCATCTGAGGTCGTCGAGATCGTAGCCGAACGCGTCGACGAGCAGCGACATCTCTCGCGACATGGACGTCTGGCTCATGAGCCGGTTGTCGGTGTTGATCGTCACCCGGAAGCCCAGGGCCGCGAGCGTGCCGATGGGGTGCTCGGCGATCGACGGCGCCGCACCGGTCTGCACGTTGGACGACGGGCACAGCTCGAGCGGGATGCGCTTGTCACGCACGTACGCGGCGAGACGGCCGAGGCGAGGCGAGTCCGGATCGCTCGTGTCGACGTCGTCGATGATGCGTACGCCGTGGCCGAGCCGGTCGGCGCCGCACCACTGGATCGCCTGCCAGATCGACGGCAGCCCGAACGCCTCGCCGGCGTGGATCGTGAAGTGGGCGTTCTCGCGGTGCAGGTACTCGAAGGCGTCGAGGTGGCGGGTCGGAGGGTAGCCCGCCTCCGCGCCGGCGATGTCGAACCCGACGACGCCCCGGTCGCGGTACGAGACGGCGAGCTCCGCGATCTCGAGCGAGCGTGCCTGGTGCCGCATCGCCGTGAGGATCTGCCGCGGGTGGACGACCTTGCCGCGGCGCGCCGCCTCGGCGACTCCCTGCTCGAAGCCCTCCCGGACGGCGTCGACGGTGTCGGTGAGGGTCAGCCCCTCCCGGAGGTGCTGCTCGGGCGCCCAGCGCACCTCCGCGTACAGGACACCGTCGTCGGCGAGGTCCTCGACGCACTCGCGGGCGACTCGCACGAGGTCGTCGTGCGTCTGCATCACGCCGACGGTGTGCTCGAACGTCTCCAGGTAGCGGACCAGGCTCCCCGACGTCGCTGCGTCGGCGAACCACTGACCGAGCTCTGCGGGGTCGTCGACGGGCAGCTGGTGGCCGGTGCGCTCCGCGATGTCGGCGACCGTCTCCGGGCGGACTCCCCCGTCGAGGTGGTCGTGGAGGAGGACCTTCGGGACGCGCGCGATCTCTTCCGGAGTCACCATCGGGACAGCCTAGTGCGTGTCAGACGATGCGCTCGAGCACCGGCGACTCGGGAACGGACGGGGCAGCGTCGGTGATGTCGTACCCGCCGTCGAGGGCCGCGAGCGCACGCTCGAACCGCTCGGGTGTCTCGGTCTGGAGGGTCATCAACGGCTGACCGGAGCGTACGGCGTCGCCGGGGCGCGCATGCAGGGTGACGCCCGCCGTCGCCTGCACCGCCTCCCCCGGGCGTGACCGACCGGCACCGAGCCGCCATGCGGCGAGCCCGACCGCCATCGCGTCGATGCGTGCCACGTAGCCGTCTCGGTCCGCGGTGACGACGGTGGTCTCCCGCGCGGTCGGGAGGGCGGCGTCGGGGTCGCCTCCCTGGGCGGCGATCATGCGGCGCCAGACGTCCATCGCGCCTCCCGAGGCAAGGACGTCGGCAGGGTCCTTGTCCTCGCGGCCTGCGGCGGAGAGCATCTCGCGGGCGAGCGCGACCGTGAGGTCCACGACGTCGGCGGGCCCACCGCCTGCGAGCACCTCGACGGACTCCGCGACCTCGACCGCGTTGCCTGCGGTGAGTCCGAGCGGCGTCGACATGTCGGTGACGAGCGCACGCGTGTCGACGCCTGCCGCCTTGCCGAGGGCGACCATCGTGCGGGCGAGCTCGCGTGCCTTGTCGAGGTCCTTCATGAACGCGCCCGACCCGACCTTCACGTCGAGGACCAGCGAGCCCGTGCCCTCGGCGATCTTCTTGCTCATGATCGAGCTCGCGATCAGCGGGATCGACTCGACCGTGCCCGTCACGTCGCGCAGCGCGTACAGCTTCTTGTCCGCCGGCGCGAGCCCGGCGCCGGCGGCGCAGATCACCGCGCCGACGTCCTCGAGCTGCGCCAGCATCTCCTCGTTGGTGAGGTCGGCCCGCCAGCCGGGGATCGCCTCGAGCTTGTCAAGGGTGCCGCCGGTGTGTCCGAGCCCGCGGCCCGACAGCTGCGGCACCGCGACCCCGCACGCGGCGACCAGCGGCGCGAGCGGGAGCGTGATCTTGTCGCCCACACCGCCCGTGGAGTGCTTGTCCGACGTCGGCCAGGAGAGCCCAGAGAAGTCCATCCGCTCGCCGCTGCGGATCATCGCGTCCGTCCAGCGGGCGATCTCGGGGAACTCCATGCCGTTGAGGACGATCGCCATCGCCAGCGACGCCATCTGGACGTCGGCCACCTCGCCGGAGGTGAAGCCGTCCACCACCCAGTCGATCTGCGAGTCGCTGAGCACGTGCCCGTCGCGCTTCGCCGCGATCACCTCGACCGCGTCGTGCCGTGCTGCCGTCATGCTGCTGCCTCCCCGAGGTCGACCTGGACCGACTCGAATCCTCGCAGCACCCACGTCGGGCGGCGCGGTGCGACACCCGTCAGCGCGAGTCGCGGGAACCGCTCGAGCAGCCGGGTGAGCGTGATGTCGAGCTCCATGCGCGCGAGCGGCGCCCCGAGGCAGAAGTGCAGGCCCATCCCGAAGCCGACGTGCGGGTTCGGGTCGCGCGCGACGTCGAAGCGGTCGGCGTCGGCGAACACGGCGGCGTCGCGGTTGGCCGAGCCCATCAGGCACGCGACCTTCTGTCCGGTCTGCACCGTCGTCCCCGCCACGTCGACGTCGGCGGTCGCCGTGCGCTCGAACAGCTGCAGCGGGGCGTCGTAGCGGATCAGCTCCTCGAGGGCGGTCGGCACCGACACCTCCCCGGTCAGCACGCGGTCGCGCTGCTCGGGGTGCGACAGGAGGGCGTGCAGGCCGTTGCCGAACACGTTGACCGAGGCCTCGTGGCCCGCGTTGAGCAGAAGCACGACCGTGGCGACCAGCTCGTCCTCGCTGAGGCGTGCGGCGCCCCCCGACTCCGTGTCGCGCTCGGCGATCAGGTCGGACAGGAGGTCTTCGCCACGGATGCCGCGCGCCATCTCCGCCTTGCGCTCGTTCACCAGCTCGGCGACGTACGCGCTGAACGCGACGCTGCCGACGATGGCCTCACGCTTGGTCGCCTCGTCGACACCCTCCTCGTACATGTGCACGATCGACTGCGACCAGGCACGCAGCTGGGCGTGGTCGTCGCCGGGGACGCCGAGCAGGTCGCAGATCACGTAGACCGGCAGCGGCTCGGCGTACTCGCCGAGGATGTCGGCGGTGCCCCCCAGTCCGTCGAGCAGGCGCGCGGTGAGCGCCTCGACACGCGGCCGCATCCGCTCCACGTGGCCGCGCCCGAACGCGCCCGCCACGAGCCGCCGCAGCCGCGTGTGCGCCGGGGGCTCGTTCTCCATCATCTGGTTGCGGTGGAGCGCGTTGAACGGCTCCATGTCGTCGGTCGGCTCCCAGTCCTCCCAGATCCGCCCGAGACGCCGGTTGCGCAGCGTCTGGCTGACGGCGTCGTGGGTGGTCGCGAGCCACCGCTGGCTGGGCTCGTGCCAGAGCATCGGGCCGGCGGCCCGGAGCTCGGCGAGGACGGGGTAGGGGTCGGCGACGAACCCTGGGTCGCTGAGGTCGACGTGGGTGGTGTTCACGTCTCCATCATCGCCCGTGGCCTCAGGACTGGGTCGCCAGGTCGTCGTCGTCGAACGCGTCGGGCAGCACGTCGGACATCGTCATGACGCCGCGCGGGCCCTCGAGCAGCATCGCGGCACCGCCGTTCTCCCACAGGATCTGGCGGCACCTCCCGCACGGCATGACCGGGCTGCCGTCGCCGTCCACGCACACGACCGCGACGAGCCGTCCACCACCGGTGGAGTGCAGCGCCGAGACCATCCCGCACTCGGCGCACAGCCCCACGCCGTACGCGGCGTTCTCGACGTTGCAGCCGACGACGACACGGCCGTCGTCCACGAGGCCGGCGGCTCCCACGCGGTAGCGGGAGTACGGCGCGTACGCGCGCTCCATGACCGCGACCGCCGCGGCACGCAACGCCTCCCAGTCGACGTCGTCGACCGGGCTCATCCGGCTTCGCCCTTGCGGTACGGCTTGCCGTCCGCGGCAGGCATCCGGAGGCGTTGTGTCCCCAGAGCGAGCACGAGCAGCGTGGCGACGTACGGGGTCATGCCGGCGAACTCGCGCGGCACCTCGTCGCTCAGCAGGAACCAGGCGAGGAACGCCACGCCGACGGCCGCGAACAGAACGGCGTTCTTGCGGTCGCCCTTGCGCAGGCGCAGCACCGTGAAGATGAGGAGCAGCGCTGCGACCAGCAGCAGCAGCGCGTGCACGGCGTCGGCGTTGCGCAGCTGCATCGCGTCGGTGTAGCCGAACATCGTCGCGGCCCCGGCTGCCCCGAACGGACGCCAGTTGCCGAAGATCATGGCCGCCAGGCCGATGTAGCCTCGCCCGCCGGTCTGGCCGGTGACGAACCCGCTCGAGGACACGAGCACGAGCATGTAGCCGCCGAGTCCGGCGAACACGCCCGACACGATGACGGCGACGTACTTGAAGAGGTAGACGTTGACGCCGAGCGTCTCCGCGGCCTGCGGGTTCTCGCCGCACGAGCGCAGGCGCAGGCCGAACGTCGTCTTCCACAGCACCCACGCGGTGAAGAACACGAGGCCCGCGACGATGTAGACCATGATCGAGATGCTGTTCGTGAGCGCTGCGATGAGTGCCGCGAAGTCCGAGATCATGAACCAGTGCTTGTCGGCGAGGTCCGACGCCGCCTCGCCCAGCCACGGGATGTCGACCTTCGGTGGTGTCTCCAGCCCCGTGAGCTGCTTGATGCCACCGCCGTCGAGGTCGCGGAAGTAGGCCTCGGCCAGGAACGCGACCGCACCGGCGCCGATGATGTTGAGCGCCACGCCGGACACGATGTGGTCGACGCCGAACGTCACCGTGGCGATCGCGTGCAGGATGCCGCCGACGGCGCCGAGGAGCGCAGCGCCGATGAGGCCGACCCACGGGCCGTAGTAGTACGTGAAGTAGGCAGCACCCCACGTGCCCAGGATCATCTGGCCCTCGAGCCCGATGTTGACGATGCCGGCACGCTCGGCCCACACACCGCCGAGAGCGGCCAGCAGGATCGGGCAGGTCGCGATGAGTGCGGCCTGGATCGTGCCGACCGAGTCGATCTCGTTCGCGCCGCTGACCACGCGGACCGACGACACCAGGGCGAGGAAGCCGAGCACGAGGAGCAGCCAGCGGTACGACCGCCCGGCCGCGGCCGTCGGGGTGGACGGCGGCGGAGGCATGGTTGCCTCGGGGACCACGGTGCTCATGCCGAGACCTCCTCGGTCGTGGCGCCTGGTCTGGGCGCTTGCGCCACCTCGCGCTCCTCGGCGCGCAGGCGGTAGCGGCGGACGAGCTCGTACGCGATGACGACGGCGAGCACGATGATGCCCTGCGTGATCTGGATGACCTCGACGGAGATCCCCGCCTCGATGGTGAGGCGGTTCGACTGCTCGTTGAGGTAGGCGAACAGCAGCGCGGCGAAGGCGATCGGCAGTGCACGGTTGCGACCGAGCAGCGCGACCGCGATGCCGGTGAAGCCGAGCCCTGCCTGGAAGGTCGTGCCGTAGTAGTGGGCGCTGCCGAACAGCGACGGCATCCAGATCAGCCCGGCGATGCCACCCGAGATCAGCAGGGTGACCATCGTCATCTTCTTGCTGTTCACGCCGCTGGCGATCGCGGCCGACTCCGACTGGCCGGTCGCACGCAGGTCGAACCCGAACCGGGTCTTGTTGAGCACCAGCCAGAAGGACACACCCGCGATCACGGCGAGGAGCCCGAGCGTCCAGACCTCCCCGGCGGCCTTGTCGAACGGCTGCCAGCCCGGGACCTGGCTCGACTCGGGGATCGCCTCCGTACGACGGGAGTCACCGGCCTTGATGCCGTACGTGTTGATCAGGTAGCCCGTGATCGTGATGGCGATCGCGTTGAGCATGATCGTGGAGATGACCTCGCTGACGCCGCGCGTGACGCGCAGCAGGCCGGCGATGCCGGCCCAGGCGGCGCCGACCGCGACCGCGACGAGGAGGGCGCCGATCACGTTCAGCGCGCCGGGCAGGAATGCCGCCCCGGCGAACAGCGCGCCGGCGTACGCGGCCATCCGGTACTGGCCTTCGACGCCGATGTTGAAGAGGTTCATCCGGAAGCCGACCGCAGCAGCGAGGGCTGACAGATAGATCAGCGACGTCTGGTTGGCGATGTTGACCAGGAGACGGTCGGCCGGCCAGGAGAACAGGATGCTGATGAAGTCGCTCGCCGAGCCGCCCGAGATCTGGATGACCAGGCTCGTGACCGCGAGCGAGAAGACGATCGCGAGCAGAGGCGCTGCGAGCGCGATCGCGATGTTCCGCAGCCTGGTCATGCTTCCTCCTGTCCGCCCGTCATGGCCTCACCGAGGTCCTGCGGGGTGACGGTGCGGGGGTCGAACGTGCCGACGAGGCGGCCGCGCAGGATGACTTCGATGCGGTCGGACAACCCGATCAGCTCGTCGAGGTCGGCGGAGATCAGCAGCACGGCGAGGCCTGCCCGCCGGGCCTCCTTGATCTGGTCCCAGATGGCGGCCTGGGCGCCGACGTCGACACCGCGCGTCGGGTGCGCGGCGATGAGCAGGCTCGGCTCCCCGGACAGCTCACGCCCGACGATGAACTTCTGCTGGTTGCCGCCGGACAGCGCACGCGCCATCGTGTCGATGCCGGGGGTGCGCACGTCGTACTGGTCGACGATCCGCTCGGAGTCCTGGCGGGCTCCGCCGCGGTTGATCCAGCCGCGCTTGACGGCGACCTCCTCGTACGCGTGCCCGAGGATGCGGTTCTCCCACAGCGGGGAGTCGAGCAGCAGGCCGTGTCGGTGACGGTCCTCGGGGATGTAGCCGACGCCGGCAGCACGACGCTTGCGCGTGGCCCAGCCCGACATGTCGTCCCCGCCGAGCCGGACCGTGCCCTGGGTGGGCCGCATCGCGAGGATGCCCTCGACCAGCTCGGTCTGCCCGTTGCCCTCGACACCCGCGATGCCGACGACCTCGCCGCGGTGGATCTGCAGGTCGATGCCGTCGAGGATCGTCCGTCCGAACTCGTCGATCATCGTCAGCTGCTCGACCGACAGCTGGACGACGTCGGTGACGGTCGACTCGTCGGTGGCGGGCGACGGCAGCTCCGTGCCGACCATCAGCTCGGCGAGCTGGCGCTTGGTCACGCTCGACGGGTCGGGGTCACCGACGGTCGTGCCGCGACGCATCACGGTGATCGCGTCAGCGACGGCGAGCACCTCGTCGAGCTTGTGGGAGATGAACAAGAGCGTGTGGCCCTGCTCCTTCAGTCCATTGAGGTTCGCGAAGAGCGCGTCGACCTCCTGCGGGACCAGCACGGCCGTGGGCTCGTCGAGGATGATGATCTTGGCGCCGCGATAGAGGACCTTGAGGATCTCCAGGCGCTGCCGGGCGGCCACTCCGAGCGACTCGACGAGCACGTCGGGGTCGAGCCCGAACCCGAAACGGTCGGAGATCGCACGGACCTCGGCACGGGCCTTCGCGCCGGTGCCGTGCAGCTTCTCGGCGCCGAGGACGACGTTCTCGAGGACGGTGAGGTTGTCCGCCAGCATGAAGTGCTGGAACACCATGCCGATGCCCTGCGCGATCGCGTCCGAAGGGGTGGAGAACTCCACCGTCTCGCCGTTGATCGTGATCGTGCCGGCGTCGGGCTTCTGGACGCCGTACAGGATCTTCATCAACGTCGACTTGCCGGCACCGTTCTCGCCGACGAGGGCGTGCACGGTGCCGGGTGCGATCTGCAGGTTGACGTCGTGGTTCGCGATCACGCCGGGGAATCGCTTCTCGATTCCTCGGAGCTCCACCGCGGAGGTCGTCATCGTGCTCCTTCGAACGACAGGCAGAGAGACAAGGCACGGGCCCGAGGGGCGTTGACGCCCCCCGGGCCCGCCTTGATCGTCACGATAGGGCTCCTGGCCCTATCCGGCGATCACGGAGCCGTCGGAACCGTGATCTCGCCGCTCTTGATCTGGTCGGCGTAGCCGTCGATGTCACCGGTGATGTCGTCGACGAAGCCACCGGACGTCGAGTAGCCGACGCCGTCGACCTTGAGGTCGTACACCTGGTAGCTCACCAGCGGCTCACCCTTGTCGACGGCGCTGATCGCGTCGAACGCCGCGACGTCGACGCGCTTGAGCATCGAGGTCAGGATGTGCGCCTGCTCCGTCTCGGAGGCGGTCTGCCACTGGTCGGAGTCGACGCCGATGGCCCACTTGCCGTCGCCGGCCTCGACCGCAGCCTGGAAGACGCCCGCACCCGAGCCACCGCTCGCGTGGTAGACGATGTCAGCGCCCTGGTCGTACATGCCCGTGGCCGTGGCCTTGCCCGCAGCCGGGTCGTTGAAGCCCTTGGGGTCGGACTCCTGGAGGTACTTGACCTGGATCTCGATGTCGGGGTTCACGGCCTTCGCACCCGCGGTGAAGCCGGCCTCGAACTTCTTGATGAGGTCGGAGTTCACACCGCCGACGAAGCCGACGTTGCCGGCCTCGGACTTGGTGGCCGCAGCGACGCCGACCAGGAACGAGCCCTGCTCCTCGGCGAAGCCGAGGTAGGCGACGTTGTCGTTGGCCTCGTCGTCCGGGTCGAAGCCGTCGACGACGTCGAAGCTGATGTCCGGGTAGTCCGGCGCGACCTTGTTGACAGCCTCGCTGTAGAGGAAGCCGACAGCCAGGATCGGGTTGTGGCCGCCGTCGGCCAGCTGGCGGAGGCGATCCTCGCGGGCCGACTCGGCCTCGCCGTCGGTGGCCTCGGCCTCGGTGCAGGTCGCACCCAGGTCGTCGACAGCCTTCTTCACGCCGACTGCTGCGGCGTCGTTGAAGGACTTGTCGCCCTGGCCACCCACGTCGTAAGCGATGCCGACCTTGGGGCCGTCACCATCGGCGGCGGAGCAGTCGAGGGCGTTGCCGCCCGAGCCTGCGTTGTTGTCGTCACCGCCGTCGCTGTCATCGTCGCTGCCGCACCCGGCCAGAGCCAGCACGGCCACCGCGGCCAGCGCGGTGATCTTGCCCATTCGACGCAAGGGGACTCCTCAGTCATGAATCGCATCCATGCCGGGCCAGCCCCGGCGGATTTTTGAACCATAACCCTGCACGCGCTGAAACGAGGCACTGAGACGGTGTGATGGCAGGAGCCGATACTTACTTGTTACCCCGTTCCGTCGCACCCTCCGTGCGGCGGCGTGCGCTGGGAAGATGCCGCCAATACGGACAGCGTCACACCGTCGAACATTGATGTTGCTGTGCGGCCCGATCCCGGGTGCGGCTCCTCCAGGCTCAGCCTGGAGCGCTCGCCAGCGCTGCCATCGCGAGGACCTTGGCACCGATCGCGATCGCGCGTTCGTCGACGCGCAGGTTGCCCTGGTGCAGGTCGTACGTCGGTCCGCCGGGCGTACGCGTCCCCAGTCGCCCCATCGAGCCGGGCACGGACTCCACGAACCACGCGAAGTCCTCGCCACCGAGGCTCTGGCTGGTCGTGGTGACGGCACTCGGCCCGAGCGCGACGGCGACCGCGTCCCGGAGGATCTCGGTCGACTCGACGTCGTTGACCACCGGGGGCACTCCCTGGGTGTAGGTGACCTCGGCGTCGACGCCGTACGGGGCGACGATCTCGCGCACGAGCGCGCGGACGAGGTGCTCGGCCTCGTGCCACGCCGTCGCGTCGAGCATGCGCAGCGTGCCGGTGGCCTCGCCGGACGCAGGAATGACGTTGGGTGCGCTGCCGGCGTTGATGCTCCCCCAGACCAGGCTCGCGCCGGCGCGAGGGTCGAGACGCCGCGACAGCGCCGCCGGGAGCTGCGTGCAGAGCGTCGCGAGCGCGAAGGTCAGGTCCTGGGTCAGGTGCGGGCGCGAGGTGTGGCCGCCGCGCCCGGACAGCTGGACGCGGACGCGGTCGGCGGCGCCGGTGATCGAGCCCTCGCGGAGCCCGACCAGCCCCACGTCGAGCGAGGGGTCGCAGTGCAGGGCGAACGCACGCGAGACCCCGGACAGCGAGCCGGCGGCGAGCACGGCCAGCGCCCCGCCCGGCATGACCTCCTCGGCGGGCTGGAAGACCAGGCGGACCCGCACCGGCAGGCTGCCCTCGCGGGCGCAGCGGGCCAGCGCCCCGGCCGCACCGAGCAGCACCGTGGTGTGGACGTCGTGCCCGCAGGCGTGGGCGACGCCGGGGACGGTCGAGCGCCACGGGTCGGACGTACGGTCGGCGATGGGCAGCGCGTCGAGGTCGGCCCGCAGCGCGATCACCGGACCCTCCGCATCGCCCACCTCGGCGACGAGTCCCGTCGGGTCGAGCCGGGTGGCCGCGATGCCGAACTTGTCGAGCCACCGCGCGACGACCTCGGTCGTCCGCTGCTCCTCCCAGGACAGCTCGGGGTGCGCGTGCAGGTCACGGCGTACCTCGAGCAGATCAGGGACGAGAGCGTCGACGGCGTCGACGAGGTCGGAGGGCGTGGCCATGCCCCCAGGCTAACGCGAGCCCTCGGGCACGCCGTGCGGGTGACAGCGAGCGAGACGCGTACGCGCGCACCGCCCGCACCGCCCGCACCGCACCGCCCGTCCCGCTCGGCGGTGACCCTGGTCCCACCGGCCGGGGTGCGCGTGGGACCACACTCACCGCGGGGGTTGCCGCGTGGGACCACACTCACCGCGACGCGCGACTGCGGCGGGGTGACACGAACGCGTACGACGACGGCCCCGCACCGGCGTACCGGTACGGGGCCGTCGTACGGACTGCGTCAGGCCTTGCCCTTGGCGAGCGCACCGAGCAGGTCGCGGTTGAGCCGCGAGATCGTGTCGAGCGGGATGCCCTTGGGGCAGGCCGCCGTGCACTCACCGATGTTGGTGCAGTTGCCGAAGCCCTCGTGATCGTGCTGCTCGACCATGCCGAGCACGCGCGACGCACGCTCGGGCTGCCCCTGCGGGAGCAGTCCGAGGTGGGTGATCTTGGCAGCGGTGAAGAGCATCGCCGAGCCGTTGGGGCACGCTGCCACGCAGGCGCCACAGCCGATGCAGGTCGCCGCCTCGAACGCGTGGTCGGCGTTCTCCTTCGGCACCGGGAGGTTGTTCGCCTCGGGGGCCGACCCGGTCGGCGCGCTGATGTAGCCGCCCGCCTGGATGATGCGGTCGAACGCGCCGCGGTCGACCACGAGGTCCTTCACGACCGGGAAGCTCGACGAGCGCCAGGGCTCGATGTCGATGACGTCCCCGTCCTTGAAGGAGCGCATGTGCAGCTGGCACGTGGTCGTACGCTCCGGGCCGTGCGCGAGGCCGTTGATGACCAGGCCGCACATGCCGCAGATGCCCTCGCGACAGTCGCTGTCGAACGCGATCGGCTCCTCGCCCTCGAGCGTGAGGCGCTCGTTGAGCACGTCGAGCATCTCGAGGAACGACATGTGCTCCGACACGTCGTCCAGGTCGTAGCCGACCATCTTGCCCTCGTCGGACGGGTTGGCCTGACGCCACACACGAACGGTGATCTTCACTTGTAGCTCCGCTGCTTCATCTCGACGTTCTGGTAGATCAGGGCTTCCTTGTGCAGGACCGGCTTGCCGCCGTCCCCACCGAACTCCCATGCGGCGACGTAGGCGAAGTCGTCGTCGTGACGCAGCGCCTCGCCGTCCTCGGTCTGGCTCTCGACGCGGAAGTGGCCGCCGCACGACTCGCGGCGGTGTAGCGCGTCGATGCACATCAGCTCACCGAGATCGATGAAGTCCGCGACGCGGCCCGCACGCTCGAGGGTCTGGTTGAGGTCCTCGTTGACGCCGGTCACCTTGACGTTGCGCCAGAACTCCGTGCGCAGCTCGCGGATGAGCTCGATCGCCTTCAGCAGGCCGCCCTCGGTGCGCGCCATGCCGCAGTACTCCCACATGATGGTGCCGAGCTCGCGGTGGAACGAGTCGACCGTGCGGGTGCCGTTGATCGACAGCAGCTTCTCGATGCGGTCGGTGACCTGCTGCTTCGCCTCGACGGCCGCGGGGTGCGTCTCGTCGATCGGCTCGTACGGGCCGTCGGCGAGGTAGTTCGCCAGCGTGTACGGGAGCACGAAGTAGCCGTCGGCCAGGCCCTGCATCAGCGCGCTGGCGCCGAGGCGGTTGGCGCCGTGGTCGGAGAAGTTGGCCTCGCCGGTCACGAACAGGCCGGTGATCGAGCTCTGCAGGTCGTAGTCGACCCACAGGCCACCCATCGTGTAGTGCACCGCCGGGTAGATCCGCATCGGCGTCTCGTACGGGTTCTCGCCGGTGATCTGGGCGTACATGTCGAAGAGGTTGCCGTACTTCGCCTCGACCGTGTCCCGACCCAGCCGCGTGATCGCATCGGCGAAGTCGAGGTAGACACCGAGGCCGCCCGGGCCGACGCCGCGGCCCTCGTCGCAGACGTACTTCGCGGCGCGCGAGGCGATGTCACGCGGCACGAGGTTGCCGAACGACGGGTACTGGCGCTCCAGGTAGTAGTCGCGCTCGTCCTCGGGGATCTGCGAAGCGGGTCGGTCGTCGCCGGCCTTCTTCGGGACCCAGATGCGACCGTCGTTGCGCAGCGACTCGCTCATCAGGGTCAGCTTCGACTGGTAGTCGCCGGAGACCGGGATGCAGGTCGGGTGGATCTGCGTGTAGCAGGGGTTGCCGAAGTAGGCGCCCTTGCGGTGCGCCCGCCAGTTGGCGGTGACGTTGCAGCCCATCGCGTTCGTCGACAGGAAGAAGACGTTGCCGTAGCCGCCGGTCGCCAGCACGACCGCGTCGGCGAAGTGGGTCTCGATCTCGCCGGTGACCATGTCACGGACGATCACGCCGCGTGCGCGGTCGTCGGCGACGATGACCTCGAGCATCTCGTGACGCGTGTGGTTGATGACCGTGCCGGCGGCGACCTGACGCTCGAGCGCCTGGTACGCGCCGATCAGCAGCTGCTGACCCGTCTGACCGCGGGCGTAGAACGTACGGGAGACCTGGACGCCACCGAACGAACGGTTGTCGAGGAGGCCGCCGTACTCGCGGGCGAACGGGACACCCTGCGCGACGCACTGGTCGATGATCTCGACCGAGACCTGCGCCAGCCGGTAGACGTTGGACTCGCGGCTGCGGAAGTCGCCGCCCTTCACCGTGTCGTAGAACAGGCGGTAGATCGAGTCGCCGTCGTTGCGGTAGTTCTTCGCGGCGTTGATGCCACCCTGCGCGGCGATCGAGTGCGCGCGACGCGGGCTGTCCTGGTAGCAGAAGCTGGTGACGTGGTAGCCCGCCTCGCCGAGCGTGGCGGCGGCCGAGGCCCCGGCCAGGCCGGTGCCGACGATGATCACCTTGAGCTTGCGGCGGTTCGCGGGGTTGACGAGCTTCGCCTCGAACCGGCGGGTCTCCCACCGCTGCCGTACGTCGACGTCGGGCGCGCGGGTGTCCGCGATCGGCTCACCGAGGTCGTAGATGTCGGTGAACTCGTCGGTGCGAGCTTGCGTGTTCACGGTCATGGGGTCAGCCCACCCATCCGAAGAGAATGGCGTACGGCGGGATCAGGAAGCCGATCGTGATGATTCCCGAGAGCGCGTACGCGAGGACGTTGAGGTTGCGACGAGCCTTCACGCTCGTGTTGGCGCCGAGGGTCATGCCCGCGGCCCAGACGCCGTGACGCAGGTGGAACCCCACGGCCAGCAGCGCGATCGTGTAGACGAGCACCATGTACCACTCGCCGAACGTGTTGAGCACCCGCTCGTACGGGCTCGCCGACGCACCGCCGGGGGCGATGTCGTTCGTCGTGAGGTTCAGCAGGTGGAAGATGATGAAGAGGAAGATGATGACGCCGCCCCACCGCAGCGTGAACGACGCGTAGCTGCGCTGGAAACCGCGCTTGTTCTGCTTCGACTTGTAGCGCGGGCCCGATCCGGTGCGGGTCGCCTTCCGGTCGCGGACCGTCAGCACCACGGCGGAGTAGACGTGGGCGATGATCGCCGCCAGCAGCACCACGCGGATGATCCAGAGCAGGCCCGACTCCGGGAGCAGCGGCTCACCGATGGTCCGCAGGTGGTGCGAGTACTCGTCGAAGGCGACCTGGCCGCTGAAGACCTTGAGGTTGCCGTACATGTGAAGCAGCAGGTAGCCGACCATGATGAGGCCGCTGACCGCCATGAGCGCCTTGAGCGCAACGGTGGAACGACGCGCGCCCACCCGCTTGGTCATCTGAGTTGTCGCCACCCCGTCACGATAGGCCGGTGCAGTGAGGTTGCGCTAAGTCATACTGAGGCTTACTTTCATAGCCGTTGGGCATGGCACACTGGAAATCGTGCAGATCCAGCAGCTCGCCTACTTCGTCGCCGTCGCGCGCACACGGCACTTCACCCAGGCCGCCGAGGACTGCGGCGTCTCACAACCGAGCCTGTCGAAGCAGATCCGGGTCCTCGAGAACTCGCTCGGCACCGCGCTGTTCGAGCGCGAGCGCGGCGACGTACGCCTGACACCGGCCGGCGAGGCGCTCCTCCCCCACGCCCAGGAGATCCTCATCGAGGTCGACGAGGGTCTGCGCGCGGTGCGCGAGGTCGCGGGTCTGCAGCGCGGGCGCGTACGGGTCGGCGCGACGCCGTCGATGTGGGACGGCCTCATGGCGGACGCGCTGATCGCGTTCCGCGAGGCCTATCCCGGCATCGAGCTCGAGGTCACCGAGGGTGGGTCCCGCACGCTCACCCGCGCCCTGGGCCGCGGTGACCTCGATCTCGCCCTGGTGATCGTGCCGCTGCGCAGCGACGACCCTGATCTCGTCGCGAGGCCGCTGCTGCGCGAGCGGCTTGTCGTCGCGAGCCCCGCGAGCGCGTCGACCACCGCGAGCCCCGCGAGCGCGTCCAGCACCGCGAGCCCGGTCAGCGGGCCCGGCCTCGGCGACGGCCCGCTCGCCGTCCGCGACCTCGAGAACGTGCCGCTGGTGATGTTCCGAGAGGGGTACGACCTGCGTGACACCACGATGAACGCGTGCCTCGACGCGGGCTTCGAGCCGACCGTGGCGATCGAGGGCGGCGAGATGAACGCTGTCCTGCGGTTCGTGGAGGCAGGTCTCGGGCATGCCGTGGTGCCGAGCATGGTGCTCGCGTCGCGGCCGTCGCTGCGCGCGACCCCGATCGGGGAGCCCGAGCTCACCCGGACCATCGCCCTCGCCCACCGGCGTACGCAGGCGCTGCCGCTGGCCTCGCGGACGTTCCGCGACGTGCTCGTCGACCATCTGCGCGGGCTCGCGGCCGACGCGCTCGGCGTCGACGTCGACCTGGTCGACTGAGCTCACCGGGAGACGGGGGCGACGACGTCCTCCGGGATCGTCGGGTGGTTCGCGCCCGACACCACCACGACCACCGTCTCACCGTCGCGGACGTCGGCTGCGCCCGACATCACGGCGGCGAGCGCCGTGACTCCCCCGGGCTCGGCGAGCACACGACACTCCTCCCACAGCAACCGTCGCGCCGCGAGGATCTGGTCGTCGCTCACGAGCAGCGGCGCCGCACCCAGCGCGCCAGCGACGGCGTAGGCGTGCTCGCCGATCCGCGCCGCTCCCAGCGAGTCCGCCGCCACCCCGGACACGTCGACGTCGACGGGTCCACCGGCCTCCACCGCGGCCGCCAGCGACGGACACCGCTCCGGCTCGACGGGAACGACCTGGATCCGCTCGCGCAGCGCGAGCGCGGTGCCGCTGTAGAGTCCGCCGCCACCGCAGGGAACCAGCACCCGGCGGGCGAACGGCGCCTGGTCGCCGACCTCGATCCCGACACCCGCCGCTCCAGCCACGATCGACGCGGCGTCGTAGGCGTGCACCGCGACCACGTCGCGCCCCTCCGACCACCGGCGGGAGGCGTCGTACGCGGCGGAGTAGTAGCCGTCGACGACGTGTGCCGTCCCGCCGTACGCCTCGATCCTGCGCACCTTCTCTGCCGGCGAGGTGGCGGGGACGAAGATGTCGGCCGCGATCCCGGCGATCCCGCAGGCCCACGCCACCGCGGCCCCGTGGTTGCCGCCCGACGCCGCCACCGCGCCGGTCGTGCCCTCGGGCATGCGCAGGACCGTGTGGAGAGCGCCGCGCGCCTTGAACGAGCCGGTGTGCTGCATCAGCTCCAGCTTCAGCAGGACACGTCCGGGGACGCCGAGGTCGCCGCCCGCCACCTCCATCACGGGCGTACGACGGACCAACGGCCGCAGCAGCGTGTACGCGGCCTCGAGATCCTCGTGCTCTGGCAGCCGCACCGTCATGATTCGTCCTTCTGCCGTCCGTGCCGCCCCCATGCCCAGGCCCCGAGCGCCGCGCCGCCGAGCAGGAGGAGGACGCGCGACGTCGTGACCGCCTCGTCGCGCTGCGTCTCGAGCGCAGGGACCGCGGGCAGTCCCAGCGGCGAGGCAGCGCTCCCGCCGACGACGGGCACCACACGGGGTACGACGGCGGTCGGCCGCCGCCGCGACGCCGGCGCCATCACCGACCAGCTCGCTCCGTAGACCGTCAGCTGCGCGAAGTAGTAGATCCAGACCAGCAGCGTCACCGACAGAGCGAGCGACGCGAGCGCACCACCGGCGGCGGCCCCCAGGAGGAACGCCGCGAGCTGCTTGATGATCTCGAAGCCGATCGCCGCGAGCAGCGCGCCGGACCACATCGCCCGTGCAGGCACGTCGGTGTGCGGGAGGAGCTTGTAGATCACGAAGAACAGGACGGTGCTCGACGCGATCCCGAGAAGGACGCTCAGGACGCCCACGGCCACCGCTGCGGTGCTGCTCCTGATGCCGATCGTGTCCAGGAGCGTGCTCGCGTTCTGGGTGACGGCGCTCGAGATGCCGACCGACAGCAGGATCATCAGGCCGACGAGCGCCAGCGTCGCGAGGTCGCGCAGCTTGCCGGGCACGAACCCGTACGCACGCTGCTTCGACACGCCGAACGCCACCTCGAGGGAGGACCGCAGGTTCGAGACGAACCCGAGCCCGGTGTAGAGGACACCGAGGGCACCGATCACGCCGGCGATGTTGCGGGTGGCCGCGATCTGGTCGAACGAGATCTGACCGGCCGGCGGGGGGTCCTCCGTCGTGACGATGCCCGGGAGGATCTGGCTGATCGCCGTCTCGAGCGCGTCGTCGGCGTTCGGGAAGTACTCGGAGATGTAGCCGACGACGAAGAAGGCCAGGGCGAGGATCGGGAAGATCGACAGGAACCCGAAGTACGTGATGCCGCCGGCGAGGATGCTGCCGCGCACGGCACCGAAGTGCTGGATCGTCCGGACGACGTGGTCGACGAACGTGCTGCGGCGACGCAGCGCGGCGAACGCGGCCTTGGCGCGACCGATCATCGATCCCCCGCTCCCCCGTGTGCGCTCGGCGTCAGCCCAGCTGGAACTCCAGGTACGGGACCCAGCCCGCCTCGTCATCGTGCAGGTAGACCGCGAACGCCCGCACCTCGAACTCGCACGCGAAGTCGGCGAGCGAGTCGTACGCAAGGTCGAGCGCCGCGTCGTCCAGGTGGTGCGCGACGGTCACGTGCGGGTGGAAGGGGAACACGAGCTGGCTCTCGTCGATCAGCCCGACGCGGATGTGCTTGGCGAGCAGCTCGGTGCTGGAGATGCCTTCGCTGACCGCGACGAAGACCACCGGCGACACGGGCCGGAACGTGCCCGTGCCGCGCAGCCGCATGATGAACGGCTCCACCGCGGTCGCGTCGACGGCGAGCTTGCTGTGGAGCGCCTCGAGGTCGGCCTCGGCCACGTCCGTCGGCGGCAGCAGTGTCACGTGCGTCGGGATGAGCGCCGCCTGCGGGTCACCGAAGTCCGCCCGGCGCTCGCGTAGCTCGCTGCCCCAGGGTTCGGGGACGGGGATGGCGACGCCGATCGTGGGCATGGCGCCCACCCTAGCGCCAGCCGCGCCCCGGGTGGAGTCCTACGTCTGACCGACGAAACCGACCCGGTCGTACACCGCGGCGAGCGTCGTCGACGCGACCTCGCGGGCCGCGGCGGCGCCGTCGCGCAGGATCGCGTCCAGCTCGGCACGGTCGGCGAGGAGGGCGTCGGTGCGCTCCCGCAGCGGCGAGACGAAGTCGGCCACGATCTCGCTCAGGTCGACCTTGAACGCGCCGTAGCCCTGACCGGCGTACTGGTCGGCGATCTCGCTGACCTTGCGTCCCGTGAGCGCCGAGTAGATCGTCAGCAGGTTGGAGACGCCGGGCTTGTCCTCGCGGTCGAAGCGCACCTCGGCCTCGGAGTCCGTGACGGCTGACCGGATCTTCTTGGCAGCTGCCTTGGGGTCGTCGAGGACGTCGACGATGCCCTTCGGCGAGGACGCCGACTTGCTCATCTTGATCGCGGGTTCCTGGAGGTCGACGATCTTGGCGGTGTCGGAGATGATCAGCGGCGCCGGGATCGTGAACGTGTCGCCGAAGCGGCTGTTGAACCGCTGCGCGAGGTCGCGGGTGAGCTCGAGGTGCTGGCGCTGGTCCTCGCCGACCGGGACGGCCTCGGTCTGGTAGAGCAGGATGTCGGCGGCCATCAGCATCGGGTACGTCAGCAGCCCGACCGAGGCCTGCTCGAGACCGCCCTTGGCCGACTTGTCCTTGAACTGCGTCATGCGCCGCGCCTCCCCGAGGCCGGTGATGCAGTTCAGGACCCAGGCCAGCTCGGCGTGCGCCGGCACCTGGCTCTGCGCGAACAGCGTGCTGCGCTGCGGGTCGAGGCCCATCGCGATGAGCTGTGCCGCGGATCGATAGGTGCGCTCGCGCAGCGCCACCGGGTCGTGCTCGACCGTGATCGCGTGCATGTCGACGACGCAGTAGAACGCGTCGTGGTCGTCCTGCAGCCGGATCCAGTGCCGGAGCGCACCCAGGTAGTTGCCGAGGTGGAACGAGTCGGCGGTCGGCTGGATGCCGGAGAACACGCGGGGGCCAGAGGGGGCGACGGACATGGGGTCGATTCTGCCAGCCCGGTCCAGGCGATTTCTCAGGCGTCCTCGCGCACGAGACGCAACCGGGCGACACGCCGCCCGTCCTTCTCGTCGACCACCAGCCGGAACCCGTCGAGGCCGACGGCGTCCCCGACGTCGGGGAGCCGGCCGAGCCGCGCGGTCACGTACCCGGCGACCGTCTCGTACGGTCCGTCGGGCAGCGTGATGCCGGTCTGGCCGGCGAAGTCCTCGATGTTGAGCAGCCCGTCGACGACGAGGGTGTTGCCGATGAACGCCGGGGCGTCGGTCTCGTCCGTGTCGTACTCGTCGCGGATGTCGCCGACGATCTCCTCGACGAGGTCCTCCAGGGTGACGATGCCGTCGGTTCCGCCGTACTCGTCGAGCACGATCGCGAGGTGGACCTGCGCGCGCCGCATGTCGGTCATCGCGGCGAGCACGGGGCGGGTGCCCGGGATCATCACGACCTCGCGCACGAGCTCGCCGACGCGGACGGAGCGGTCGTGCATGCCGGGGTCGAACAGGTCGCGTACGTGGACGAACCCCTCGATCTCGTCGGCCGAGCCGTCGATCACCGGATAGCGGGAGTGGGGTTGCTCGCGAGCGAGCTGCACGGCCTTGTAGACCGGCATGGAGGCGTCCATGAAGTCGACCTCCGTACGAGGCAGCATCACCTCGCGCACCTGGCGGTCACCTGCCGCGAACACGTCCTCGACGATGCTGCGCTCCTCGTCCGACAGGCCTTCGGTGGTCTGCAGCAGTCCGCGGAGCTCGACGTCGGTGATCTCCTCGCGCGCCGCCGAGGGGTCGCCGCCGAGCATGCGGACGACGAAGTTCGTCGACACCGACAGGAGCCAGATGACCGGCGTCGCGAAGCGGGCGATCGCGTCGACGGCCGGGGCGAGCGCGAGCGAGAAGGTGACGGCGTGCTGCATCGCGAGACGCTTGGCGGTGAGCTCGGAGAAGACGATCGACAGGTACGAGATGAAGATCGTGATCAGGATGAGCGCCGTCACCGACGAGAGGGCCTCGGACATCCCGAGGTCCTCCAGCAGCGGGCTCAGGTCGCTCGCGAGGGTCGCACCGCCGAACGCCGCCGACAGGAATCCCGACAGCGTGACCCCGATCTGCACAGCGGACAGGAAGCGGTTGGGGTCGGAGGCCAGCCGCGCGACGGTCGCGCCGCGCTTCCCGCGGGTCGCGATCTCCGGGAGCTGGGAGTCCCGCAGCGAGACCAGCGCCATCTCGGCCGCCGCGAACACCCCGCCGAGCAGGATGAAGACCAGCACGAGGGCGATGTTCCACAGGGTCCCGTCCACCGTTCCAGCGTAGCGAGACGCCATGAGCAAGGATGTCGGGCATGACCGCAGCGGAGCCCCTCGCCGAGGGTGAGATCGGTGTCTGGGCCGCCCCCGGACGCGTGAACCTGATCGGGGAGCACCTCGACTACGTCGGGGGCCCCGCGATGCCGATCGCGATCGACCTCCACACCACGGTCAAGGCGCGCCGGCGAACCGACGGGCGGGTGCGGGTGTGGTCGTCGATCAGCGACGGGTCGGTCGAGTTCGGCGCCGACACCACGCCGGGCGACGTCAAGGGCTGGGGGCGCTACGTCGCGGGCGCGGTCTGGTCGTTGGCGGAGTCAGGCCGTACGACGCGGGGAGCCGACCTCGTGATCTCGTCCGACGTGCCGCTCGGGGCAGGACTGTCGAGCTCGGCCGCGCTGGAGTGCGGCGTGGGCGTCGCACTCGCCGGGATCGAGGGCTGGGACGTCGACCCGGTCGAGATGGCGCTGCTGTGCCAGCGCGCCGAGAACGCGTACGCCGGCGCGCCCACCGGGTCCATGGACCAGCTCGCGTCGATGTGCGGGTCGGAGGGGCACGCCCTCCTGATCGAGACTGCGTCACTGCCTCCGACGGTGAAGCCGGTGCCAGCCCACTGGGTCGAGGACGGCCTCGCGCTGCTCGTGGTCGACACGCGCGCGAAGCACAGCCACGCCGGCGGCGAGTACGGCAAGCGGCGGGCCCAGACCGAGGAGCTGGCGACGCTGCTGGGTCTCGAGACGCTCGCGTCCGCACCGCCCGACGCAGTGCTGAAGGTCGAGGACCCCGAGCTCAAGGCGCGGCTGCGCCACGTGATCACCGAGACCCAGCGCGTACGCTCCGCCACCCGCGCGCTCGCGGCCCGGGACTGGACCCAGTTCGGACAGCTCATGACGGCGTCCCACGTGTCGTTGCGCGACGACTTCGCGGTGAGCGCTCCCGAGCTCGACCTGACGGTGGAGGCGGCGCTGGAGCACGGGGCGCTCGGTGCCCGGATGACCGGCGGCGGGTTCGGCGGGAGCGCGATCGCACTCGTGGAGGCCGACCGTGTCGAGGCGGTGAGTGCGGCGGTGACCGACGCGTTCACCCGGATCGACTTCAAGGCCCCCCGTACGTTCGTCGTCGCTCCGTCCCAGGGCGCCCACCGCGTCTCCTGACGCCGAGCCACCGCCGTACGCCCGCGAGCCACCGTTTCCGTGTCCCTGCGCGCGTTGGTGCCTCCGTGGTCACACGACCGCGCCGCGTGACCACGGAGGCACCAACGGCGGCCGTGCGGAACCCGGTGCGATGATGGCTGCCGTGAGCCTGGACCTGGATCTGCCGCGCCGTATCGCCTACCAGGGCGAGCCCGGCGCCAACTCGCACATCGCGTGCGCCGACGCCTACCCCGAGTGGGAGCCGATGGCGTGCGCGTCGTTCGAGGACGCCTTCACCGCGGTGACCGACGGGACCGCAGGGCTGGCGATGATCCCGATCGACAACACGCTCGCGGGCCGGGTCGCGGACATCCACCACTTCCTCCCCCACTCCGGGCTGCACATCGTCGGCGAGTACTTCCTCCCGATCCACTTCGACCTCCTCGCGGTCCCCGGCGCCACGCTGGAGACGATCACCGAGGTCCACAGCCACGTCCACGCCCTCGGCCAGTGCCGGCGGATCATCCGCGACCTCAAGCTCTCGCAGGTCATCGCCGGCGACACCGCCGGGGCCGCACGCGAGGTCGCGGAGTGGGGCGACCCGACCAAGGCCGCGCTCGCTCCCCCACTGGCCGCGCAGACCTACGGCCTCGACACGCTCGCGACCACCGTCGAGGACGAGGACCACAACACCACCCGTTTCGTGGTGCTGTCACGTCACCCGGAGGTCCCGGAGCAGGGCGACTGGCCGACAGTGACGACGTTCGTCTTCAACGTGCGCAACATCCCTGCCGCGCTCTACAAGGCGCTCGGAGGCTTCGCGACGAACGGCATCAACATGACGAAGCTCGAGAGCTACATGGTCGGCGGGACCTTCACCGCGACGATGTTCCTGGCCGAGGTCGACGGCCATCCCGAGGACCCGCCGCTCGCCCGTGCGCTGGAGGAGCTGGCGTTCTTCTCGACCGAGGTCCAGGTCATGGGTGTGTATCCGGCGCACCCGCATCGGTTCGCGGACGCGTAGCCGCCTCGTACGCCTCGTACGCGGCGAACCGGGCGGCCTCTCGACGCCGGTGCTCGTACGCCCACTTCTCCTGGTCGCGTTCCTGCTGCGCCGCGCGCTCGTCTCGCGTCACGTACAGCTCAAGCACCTTACCGATGGCGTAGGCGACGACGCCGACCATGAAGAGCGCCCACCAGCCGCGACCGATGCGGGCGATCTGGATCAGGGCGACGAGCTGGGCGAGCAACCCTCCCACGGTGAACACGGTCGCGAACCGCCGCAGTCGAAACTCCCGCTTCGGTTCGTCAGTGTGGGGCGCGAGCGAGCCGATCTCGAGGGCCGCCCACCCGACCAGCATCGCTGCTCCAGTCAGCAGGAGCGCACTGTCGTACGCCCTCAGCCAGCCGACCGGCAGAACCACGACCAAGACCACCGCAAGACCCGTGGCCAGCAGGACATTGGCGATGATCTCCGCCCGCGTGCGCTTCGGCCGCAGTGCGCGAGGCAGCGCGTCCCCCCGATGAACGCCTCTACGAGCCATGGCGGGACCCTATCGTCGTGGCCACGCTTCGTGCTGCCTCCGCAGGATCGTGCAGGATCCGAGCCGAATACCAGCACCGAGCCTGCACGATCATGCCCATGCGCTATTCCTTGAGCCCTGAACCGATGGCGTACGTGAGGATGCCTGCGATTCGAACTCCCCACAACCAGCCCTGAAAGACCTCGAGGCCGAGAACGCCCTCGGCCACCGTGGCGACGAGAGCGACGGTGAGCCCGCCCGTGGTGAGCGCGGTCGCGACGCGCTGCATCCGGACGTGCCACCTCGGTTCGTCCGGGCGGGCCGAGACAGACGTGGCGGAAACGATCACCCACCCGACCATCAGACTCGCTCCACACGCCAGGAGCGCCTTGTCGGCCTCCCGCAGCGGGCTGATCGGCAGGAACACGACGACGAGCGCGACCGCCCCTGCCAGCAGCAGCCTAAGGCTGAGGGTCTCTGCCGGCGTGCGCTTCGGCCGCAGCGCACGAGGCAGAGCGTCCCCCCGATGAACGCCTCTACGAGCCATGGCGGGACCCAGTCGACGGTTCAGCTCGGGCTACGCGGCTCGCTTCTCGGGCCTGGTGCTCGTGAAGAGCGTTCATGGCTGCCTCTGTGCGGGCACCCTCGGCCGCCCGCTCCGCCTCAGCCGCGGCGAGCCGCGTAGCCTCTCGGCGCCGGTGCTCGTCGGCCCATCGCTCACGGTCACGCGGCCGCTGCCGCGCGCGTTCGGCGCGGGTCTCTCCCCCCTCGAGGGTCTCGCCTATGACGTACGCGATGACGCCGACCGCCCAGAGCCAGAGCAGCGGGTCAGGCGAGACGACCAGCGCTCCCCAGGCGCCCCACAAGGCGACAAAACCGCCGTGGCTCAGCAGGAGCGCGATTCGCCGCACCCGGAACCACCGCGGCGATTCATCGGGACTGCGCGACGCCGACGCGCAGTCGACGATTGCCCAAGCGGCAAGCACCACCAGTCCGGCGAGCAGGACGGTGCCATCATGCGCTCGCAGCCGGCCGATCGGCAGCACAGCGATGACGATCACCGCCGCACCTGCCAGCAGCAAGGTGCGCGCTACGGTCTCTGCCCGCGTGCGCTTCGGCCGCAGCGCACGGGCGAGCCGGCGATTGCCACGGGGAGACATGGCCGGACCCTATCGTCGCTGCGGTTCACTTCGGAACACCGTTCCGGCACAATGACCCGCCACGCGGCCGCTTGCGGCGCACGTCGACCGCGGCATGACACCGCCCGTGCCTAGGCTGGGCCACGCCCGGGAATGACCGCGGACCGCAGGTCGTTGAACACGGCAGAACCGCACGACGTACCCGACCGAAATGGACGTGACATGGCAACGACTGCCCTGACCGCCGACAGCTTCATGGACACCATCTCCGGCGACGGCATCGTGCTGGTGGACTTCTGGGCCTCCTGGTGCGGCCCGTGCCGCCAGTTCGCGCCCGTCTTCGAGGCTGCTGCAGAGAAGCACGCGGACATCAGCTTCACCAAGGTCGACACCGAGGCCGAGCAGGACCTGGCAGGTGCCCTGCAGATCACCTCGATCCCGACCCTGATGGCGTTCCGCGACGGCATCCTCCTCTTCAACCAGCCCGGCGCGCTGCCGGCGCAGGCCCTCGACCAGGTGATCGACGCCGTGCGCGAGGTCGACATGGACGAGGTTCGTGCCGAGGTCGCGAAGCAGCAGGCGGACGAAGGCGCCTCCCCGGCCTGATCGATGCATCGAAGCCCCTCAGCTCCTGGCTGAGGGGCTTCGTCACGGTCGGGGGCGCCCCTCGGGGTCAATATCCCGTGCGATATATTCCGGCTGGAATAATCCGTACGGGTCAGGAGGCCAGGTGTCGTCGCCACTCACACCCCTCGCGCTCGCTGCGATCGCACTGCTGGTCGAGCGTCCGATGCACCCGTACGAGATGTACCAGCTGCTCCTCGAGCGCCGCGACGGCCACGTGATGAAGGTCCGCGCCGGTTCGCTCTACCACGCGATCGAGCGACTCGACCGCGACGGGCTCGTCACCGCCGTGGGCACCGACCGCGCTGGCAACCGACCCGAGCGCACGACGTACGCGCTGACCGACGCCGGCCGCTCCGCGCTCCACGCCTCCGTGACCGAGATGCTTCGGACGCCGGTCAACGAGTTCCCCCGGTTCGCGGTCGCGCTCAACGAGGCCCACAACCTCTCGCTCGAGGAGGCCGTCGTTCTGTTCGAGCAACGGCGTACGGCGCTGGACGCCGAGATCTCCGAGCTCACCACGATCATCGAGTCGGCCCGCGGCCGAGCCGTCGACGAGGCCTACTGGTTCGTCGCCGACTACCGCCGTACGGTGCTCGCCGCCGAGCGCGACTGGCTCGACCGGATCATCGACCGCCTCCGAACGAAGGACCTGACATGGCCGCACCCGGCGTGACCGCCCCCTCGACCCGCAGCCCGTGGCCGGCACTGTGGGCCCTGGTGATCGGCTTCTTCATGATCCTCGTCGACACGACGATCGTGTCCGTGGCGACCCCGTCGATCATGGCCACCTTCGACGCCGACGTGGCCGAGGTCGTCTGGGTGACCTCGGCCTACCTCCTCGCGTACGCCGTACCGCTGCTCATCACAGGACGCCTCGGCGACCGGATCGGCCCCAAGCGCGTGTACGTCGCGGGACTGATCCTCTTCACCGGCGCGTCTCTGTGGTGCGGGCTGACGGGCACGATCGAGCAGCTCATCGTGGCCCGCGTCTTCCAGGGCTTCGGCGCGTCGCTGATGACCCCGCAGACGATGGCCGTGATCACGCGGACCTTCCCCGCGGACAAGCGCGGCCGCGCCATGAGCCTGTGGGGCGCCACGGCGGGCGTCGCGATGATGGTCGGCCCGATCCTCGGCGGCGTGCTCGTCGACTCGCTCGGCTGGGAGTGGATCTTCTTCGTCAACATCCCCGTCGGGATCGTCGGCCTCGTGATGGCGATCCGTCTCGTCCCGAACCTCCCGACGCTCTCCCACCGCTTCGACCTCGTCGGCGTCGCCCTGAGCGCGATCGGCCTCTTCCTGCTGGTCTTCGGCATCCAGGAGGGCGAGACGTACGACTGGGGAACGATCACCGGGTTCGTCACCGTGTGGGGCCTCATCGTCACCGGAGTCGTGGTGCTCGCCGCGTTCGTGGTCTGGCAGGCGGTGAACCGCGCCGAGCCGCTGGTGCCGCTGCGCCTGTTCAAGGACCGCAACTTCTCGCTGTCCAGCGTCGCCATCAGCACGATCGGGTTCGCGATCACCGCGATGGCACTGCCGCTGATGCTGTGGGCCCAGGCCGTACGCGACTGGTCTCCGACGCAGTCCGGCATGCTGCTGCTTCCCATGGCGGTCATCGCGTCGGTGCTGTCGCCGTGGGTCGGCGGGCTCACCGACCGCGTCCACCCCCGGATCATCGCCGGCATCGGCATCTCCGCGTTCGTGGTGGCGCTGATCTGCCTGTCGTTCGTGCTCACGCCGGAGGCACCGGTGTGGCTGGTCCTGCTGCCGATCGCGCTGCTCGGTGTCGCCAACGGCTCGATGTGGTCCCCCGTCGCGTCGACGGCGACGCGCAACCTGCCGATGAGCAGCGCTGGTGCGGGAGCCGGCGTCTACAACACGATGCGCCAGGTCGGCGGCGTCCTGGGCAGTGCGGCGATCGCGGCGCTGATGCAGGCACGCATCGCCGCCGAGCTCCCTGGCGCAGGGTCTGCCAACGAGTCGGCCGTGGCTGGCGGAGCGCTCCCCGAGGCCGCCCGCTCCGGGTTCAGCGAGGCGATGTCGCAGTCGCTGCTGCTACCGGCGGCCGTGCTCGTGGTCGGCCTCGTCGCGGTGCTCCTGTACCAGCGGCCGCCGCACCTCACCGCGGCGCCGGCCCCCGCCGTACGGCCGGCGTCCCAGTCGGCGCCGTCCGGCGCGTAGGCCCGCCGTACGCTTTCGTCCATGCCTGCCGCCGCCACCTACGTCCTGACCCTCACGTGCCCCGACCGGCCTGGTCTGGTCCATGCGATCTCGTCGTGGATCGTCGAGCGTGGCGGCAACATCCTTGACGCCCAGCAGTTCACCGACCCGATCGGCGGGCAGTTCTTCCTGCGCGTGCACTTCGAGAGCGTGGGTGACGCGTACGACGTGGACGACCTGCGCAGCGGGTTCGGTGACGTCGCCGCGCTGCACGCGATGACCTGGCATCTGGCCGTCGCCGAGGCACCGTGCCGCACCCTGGTGATGGCGTCGAAGGAAGGGCACTGCCTCAACGACCTGCTGTTCCGGCAGAGCATCGGTGCCCTCAACATCGAGATCGGCGCCGTCGTCTCCAACCACCCGGATCTGGAGCGGCTCGCCCGGTCGTACGACGTGCCGTTCCACCACGTCCCGGTCACGGCAGACACGAAGAGCGACGCCGAGTCGCGGATGTTTGAGCTCGTCGAAGAGCTCGAGATCGACCTGGTCGTGCTGGCGCGCTACATGCAGATCCTGTCGGACGACGCCTGCCGCCGGCTCGAGGGGCGCGCGATCAACATCCACCACAGCTTCCTGCCGAGCTTCAAGGGGGCGAAGCCGTACCACCAGGCGTACGCCCGCGGCGTGAAGCTGATCGGGGCGACCGCGCACTACGTCACGGCCGACCTCGACGAGGGCCCGATCGTGGACCAGGACGTGACCCGCGTGGGGCACCACCAGGACCCGGCGGCGCTGGTCCAGGCCGGCCGCGACGTCGAGACCCGCGTCCTTTCGCGCGCCGTCGGGCTGCACGCCGAGCAGCGCGTCCTCCTCAACGGCAGCCGTACGGTCGTTTTCGCCTAGCGACGCCTGGGACGGCCGCCCGCTCACATCGTGAGAAATCCCAAAACGGCGTTCCCTTGTCGCTATAGTCGAGTAATCTACTCGGGATTAGTAACTCACTAGTTTGAGCGCACTCAGCGCACCGCGCTGGATCACACTGCGAAAGGGAAGTCATGTCCACTCGAAAGAAGGCCACCCGCCTCCAGGCTGCAACCGTCGCGCTCGCCGCCGCGCTGGGGCTGTCAGCCTGCGGCGGCGCCGACGCCGACAGCGCGGACAGCACGACGCTGTCGCTGGTCGGCTTCGCGGTCCCGAAGGCTGGCAACAACGCCGCCCAGAAGGAGTTCGCGAAGACCGACGACGGCAAGGGCGTCGTCTGGAAGGAGTCGTACGGAGCCTCCGGCGACCAGAGCCGCGCGGTCGCCGGTGGTCTCGCCGCCGACTACGTGCACTTCTCGATCACCCCCGACGTGACGCGACTGGTCGAGGCCGGTCTCGTCGAGGACACCTGGGACGACGGCGAGCACAAGGGCATCGTCACCGACTCCGTCGTGGTGTTCGTCGTCCGCGAGGGCAACCCGAAGAACATCCAGACCTGGGACGACCTCGTCAAGGACGACGTCTCGATCGTCACGCCCAACCCGGGCTCGTCCGGCGCCGCCCGCTGGAACATCCTCGCCGGGTGGCAGCAGGCAGCCGCCGAGGGTGGCGACGCCGCCGGCACCCAGTACCTGACGAAGTTCTTCGAGCACGTCGCCGCACTCCCGGGCTCGGGTCGCGACGCCACTGCAGCCTTCCAGGCCGGCACCGGCGACGTCCTCATCTCGTACGAGAACGAGGCGATCCTCGCCCGCCAGCAGGGTGAGAAGTTCGACTACGTCGTCCCGGACGAGACCCTCCTCATCGAGAACCCGGGCGCCGTCCTCAAGGACGCCGACCCCAAGGCCGAGAAGTTCCTCGAGTTCGTCCTCAGCGACGAGGGTCAGGAGCAGTACGTCTCCAAGGGCTTCCGCCCGATCAGCGACAGCGTCGAGGTCGGCACCGTCGAGGGTGCGAACGACCCGGAGGACCCGTTCCCGACGCCGACGAGCCTCTTCACCATCGACGGTGACCTCGGTGGTTGGTCGGCCATCAACACGAAGTTCTTCGACGAGAACAACGGCATCGTCACGAAGATCCAGCAGGAGACGGGCAAGTCGTGACGTCTCCGACCCTCACGCAGGTGCGGCGCCGGGGTCCCCGGCGCCGCGCCCGCGCGGCGACCGCCCTCACCCCCGCCGCCGGGGTGGGGTTGGGGATCGCGCTGATCTGGTTCAGCATCCTCGTGCTGCTGCCCCTGTCAGCGGTGGTCATCACGACGACCGAGGGAGGCTGGGCGACGTTCTGGGAGACGATCCGCCAGCCGCAGACGTGGGCCGCGATCAAGCTCACCGTCGGCGAGGCCGTCCTCGTCACCCTCACGAACGTCGTCTTCGGCACCATGATCGCCTGGGTGCTGGTCCGTGACCGCTTCTGGGGCAAGCGCGTCCTGGAAGTCATCATCGACATCCCGTTCGCGCTGCCGACGATCGTCGCCGGCCTCGTCCTGCTCGCTCTGTACGGCCCAAACAGCCCGATCGGCGTCGACGTCGCCAACACCCGCATCGCGGTCTACCTCGCGCTGCTGTTCGTGACGACGCCGTTCGTGGTCCGCACGGTCCAGCCCGTGCTGCTCGAGCTCGACCCCGAGACCGAGCAGGCGGCCCAGTCCCTGGGCGCCAGCCGCTTCACGACGTTCCGCCGCATCCTGATCCCTGCGCTCGCACCGGCGATCACCGCCGGGGCGGCGCTCTCGTTCGCGCGAGCGATCAGCGAGTACGGCTCGCTCGTCCTGCTTTCGGGCAACCTGCCGATGCGCACCGAGGTCACGTCGGTCCGCATCCTCACCTACATCGAGAACGGCAACATGGCGGCCGCCGCCTCCGTCGCGTCGCTGCTTCTCCTCGTAGCCCTGTTCGCCATCGTGGCGCTCGACGTCATCTCGAGAAGGGTGGCCCGACGATGAACGGCAACCGCCTCGTCCGCTACTCGCTGCGCACGATCGTCCTCGTCTACCTCGGCCTCCTGATCGTGTGGCCCGTCTCGCTCGTCGCCAAGAACGCGTTCTCCGAGGGCATCGGGACCTTCATCGACGCGCTCACCGAGGAGACGACCGCGTACGCGTTCCAGCTCACGCTGATCGTGGCCGTGTGGGCGGTGGTCATCAACACCGTCTTCGGCATCCTGATCTCGATCCTGCTGGTCCGGTACACGTTCCCGGGTCGCCGTGCCCTGTCGGCGTTCATCGACCTGCCGCTGTCGGTGTCGCCCGTGGTCGTCGGCCTGGCACTGCTCCTCGCGTACGGGGGGACGAACGGCTGGTTCGGCCCCGCGCTCGAGGACTCCGGCATCCAGGTCATCTACGCGACACCGGGCATCATCATGGCCACGGCGTTCGTGTCGCTCCCGCTGGTGATCCGCGAGATCGTGCCGGTCCTCACCGAGATCGGCACCGAGCAGGAGCAGGCTGCCCGCAGCCTCGGCGCCAACGCCTGGCAGACGTTCCGCCGCATCACGATCCCCGCGATCCGCTGGGCGCTCGTCTACGGCGTCGTCCTGAGCCTCGCCCGGTCGCTGGGCGAGTTCGGCGCGGTCAAGATCGTGTCGGGCAACATCGTCGGCCAGACCCAGACGGCCACGCTCGTCGTCGAGGAGAAGTACCAGAACTTCGAGCAGACCGCCGCGTACGCCTCGTCGTTCGTCCTCGCTGCCGCCGCCGTCCTCGCGCTGATCGTCGTGACGCTGCTGCGCCCGGGCCACGAGGAGTCCGCCAGCACCGCCGGGGTCACCGCCGCCACCACCTCCGTACCCACCCAGAAGGACCCAGCATGAGCATCGAGATCGCAGGGGTCAGCCGTCGCTTCGGCGACTTCGTGGCCCTCGAAGACATCAACCTGTCGGTCCCGACCGGGCAGCTCACCGCCCTGCTCGGGCCCAGCGGCGGCGGCAAGTCGACGCTGCTGCGCATCATCGCCGGACTCGAGAACGCCGACTCCGGCACCGTCGAGATCGAAGGCACCGACGCGACCCGTCTCCCGGCGCGCAAGCGCAACGTGGGATTCGTGTTCCAGCACTACGCCGCGTTCAAGCACATGACCGTGGCGCGCAACGTCGCGTTCGGGCTGGAGATCCGCAAGCAGTCCAAGAAGCAGGTCGAGGAGCGCGTCCGCGAGATGCTGCGGCTCGTGCACCTCGAGCAGTTCGCCGACCGCTATCCCGCTCAGCTGTCCGGCGGTCAGCGGCAGCGCATGGCGCTGGCACGCGCCCTCGCGATCGAGCCGAGCGTGCTGCTGCTGGACGAGCCGTTCGGCGCACTCGACGCGAAGGTCCGCAAGGAGCTGCGCGACTGGCTGCGTCGCCTGCACGACGACGTCCACGTCACCACCGTGTTCGTGACGCACGACCAGGAGGAGGCTCTCGAGGTCGCCGACCAGATCGTCGTCATCAACCAGGGCAGGATCGAGCAGATCGGCACGCCGGACGAGCTGTACGACCAGCCGGCGTCCGACTTCGTCCTCTCGTTCCTCGGCCCGGTGACCACGCTGGGAGGCCGGCTGGTCCGGCCGCACGACATCGAGGTCACCACCGCACCCGTCCCGGACGCCGTACCGGGGACGGTCACGCGGTGGACCCGAATCGGGTACGAGGTGCGTCTGGAGGTCACGCCGGTCGCCGGCGGTGAGCCGATCCTGGTCCAGCTCACCCGGACGGAGGCCCTCCACCGCGGGCTGGGCGAGGGCATCGGCGTGTGGCTGCGCGAGTCGTCGCCCGTCAACGGCTCAGCCGCTCCGGCAGCCGTACTGGCCTGACCGTCCCCGCGCCCAGGCACGCGGCCGCGCCCGCGTGCCCGGGCACGCCTTCCCGTTTGCGGTGCCCGCACCTCAACCGCCGGGGCTGCACCGCAAATATGCGGTGCGGTCCCGGCATTTGCGGTGCTCCCACCGCAAATGCCGGAGGGAGGTGCGGCGCGCGGCAGCTCGGTGCGGCGCGCGGCAGCTCGGCGCGGCGCGGCGGCGCGCAGCGGTCAGTGCGACAAGGACAGCGCGAGGCGTTCCCCGCGGTAGAGCCACGCCGAGGCGACGAGGATGGCGAGCCCGGCGAACGACAGGCCCACGCCGACCCACGCTGTCGCGATGTAGCCGAATCCTGCGGCGATCACGAGACCGCCGAGCCATGCACCCAGCGCGTTGGCCGCGTTGAGTGCGGAGTGGTTGAGCGCCGCCCCGAGCATCTTGGCGCTGCCGGCGACGTGCATCAGACGCATCTGCAGGAGAAGGCCGAGCGCCGACGCCGCGGTCGAGAGCAGGAGCACGCCGATCAGGAGCAGGGCACCGTGCTGCGCCGTGACGGCGAACAGCGCGAGGAGCGCGGCCATCGCGACGAGCATGGTGCAGAGCCACGCGAAGAGCGAGTGGTCGGCGAGCCGCCCCCCGAGCGCCGTACCGAGGATCGAGCCGATTCCGTACACCAGCAGCACCCACGGCACGAACGAGGCGCTCAGGTTGCTCACGTCGGTCGTGATGGGCGCGATGTAGCTGTAGACGGCGAAGAGCCCGCCGAACCCGATCGCGCCGACACCGGCGGTGAGGAGGACCTGCGGCTGGCGCAGCGCGCGCAGCTCACGGCGTACGGTCGCCGACGTGTCGCGCTGCTGCTGCGGGACGAAGGCACCGATGAACCCCATAGTGACCACGGCGAGCCCCACGACGACCCAGTACGCCGAGCGCCATCCGAGCTGCTGTCCGAGGAAGGTGCTCGCGGGCACACCGACGAGGTTGGCAGCCGCGAGCCCGAGCATCACCGAGGCGACCGCGCGACCTCTGCGCTGCGGCGAGACCATCGAGGCCGCGATCAGGGACGCGACGCCGAAGTACGCGCCGTGCGGGAGGCCGGCCAGGAACCGGGCGCCGAGCAGCGTCTCGTACGTCGGGGCGACGGCGGTCAGCATGTTGCCCAGGGCGAGTGCCGCGACCAGCCCGATCGCGAGGGCGTGCTTCGGCAGCCTGGCGGTCAGCGAGACGATCAGGGGGGCGCCGACGACGACGCCGACCGCGTACGCCGAGATGACGTGCCCTGCGCTCGGGATCGAGACCCCGATCCCCGCGGCGATCTCGGGCAGCAGACCCATCGTGACGTACTCGGTGGTCCCGATCGCGAATCCGCCCAGAGCCAGCGCGATCAGCGCGAGCGTGAGGTTGCGCGGGGTCCCGCCGGTGCGCTCGCGGAGAATGCGCGGCGGGCGGGGACGGCGAGGCGAGAGAACGGAGGAGGTCACCTCCTCCATAATATGTTGCAGGAAAGAACAATTCAGGGTCCGTGACCGTGAACTCGCTCACCCCACGGCGGCGTGTCGCTCGCGGCCGTGCGACAAGTCACGCACAATGCGAGACGAGGGCTGTCAGGGGGACGGCCATCAAAAGGGGGAACGATGGTGCCCGAACTCCGCTCTCGACTCGGAGCCGAGCTGCTCGGCTCGTTCTGGCTGGTGCTCGGAGGCTGTGGCACGGCAGTGCTCGCCGCCGTGTTCGTGACCGACGTGGGCAACCTGGGCGTCGGGCACCTCGGTGTCGCCTTCGCCTTCGGACTCACCGTCCTCACCGGCGCGTACGCCGTCGGCCACATCTCCGGCGCGCATTTCAACCCAGCCGTCACCTTCGGCCTCGCGATCGCCAAGCGCTTCCCGTGGAAGGACGTCGGGCCCTACTGGATCGCCCAAATCGTCGGAGGCACCCTCGGCGCCGTGGTGCTCCTCGGCATCGCCAACGGCATCGACAGCTTCAACGCCGTCGACAGCGGCTTCGCCACGAACGGCTACGACGACCGCTCACCGGGCGGTTACGTGCTCTGGTCGGTGTTCCTGTGCGAGGTCGTGATGACCGCGATGTTCCTCTACGTCATCCTCGGCGTGACCTCCAAGCGCGCTCCGGTCGGCTTCGCACCTCTCGCGATCGGTCTCATGCTGACCCTGATCCACCTCATCTCGATCCCGGTCAGCAACACGTCGGTGAACCCGGCGCGATCGCTCGCTGTCGCGTGGTTCGCAGGAACGGACGCTCTCGCACAGGTCTGGGTCTTCCTGCTGGCACCGTTGATAGGTGCCGCCATCGCCGGAGCCTCGTTCGTGTTCATCACCGGCGTCGACCGCACCGACATCGACGTCACCGGCGACACCACGGCCTGACGTACCCTCGTACGGCCGGTATCGCCCGGTAACCCGGCGCGATCGCTGCGATCTGCACTTGCTAGCGTCTGGAGCACGTACGCGTCCGTACGCCCAGCTTCTTGCAAGGAGATGTCGTGAGCGCAACACCCGTGAAGGTGGCCGTCACCGGCGCCGCCGGCCAGATCGGCTACAGCCTGCTCTTCCGTATCGCCGCCGGCGATCTGCTCGGCCCGGACACCCCGGTCCAGCTGCGTCTGCTCGAGATCACGCCTGCGCTCAAGGCGCTCGAGGGCGTCGTGATGGAGCTCGACGACTGCGCGTTCCCGCTCCTCGACTCGGTCGAGATCGGCGACGACGCCAACACCATCTTCGACGGCGCGAACCTCGCGCTCCTCGTCGGTGCGCGCCCGCGTAGCAAGGGCATGGAGCGCGGTGACCTCCTCGAGGCCAACGGCGCGATCTTCACGGCTCAGGGCAAGGCCCTCAACGACCACGCCGCCGACGACATCCGCATCGGCGTGACCGGCAACCCGGCCAACACCAACGCCCTCATCGCGAAGACGAACGCACCCGACATCCCGGCCGAGCGCTTCTCCGCGCTCACCCGTCTCGACCACAACCGTGCGATCTCGCAGCTCGCGGCCAAGACCGGGGCACGCGTCACCGACATCACCAAGATGACGATCTGGGGCAACCACTCGGCGACCCAGTACCCCGACATCTTCCACGCCGAGATCGCCGGCCGTAACGCCGCCGAGGTCGTGGGCGACCAGGCGTGGATCGCCGACGACTTCATCCCGACCGTGGCCAAGCGAGGTGCGGCGATCATCGAGGCACGCGGCGCGTCGTCGGCAGCGTCGGCCGCCTCGGCCACCATCGACGCAGCCCGTGACTGGCTGCTCGGGTCGGCCGAGGGCGACTGGGTCTCGATGGCCGTCTCCTCCGACGGCTCGTACGGCGTGCCCGAGGGCCTCATCTCGTCGTTCCCCGTCGTCACCAAGGGCGGCGACTGGGAGATCGTCCAGGGTCTCGACATCGACGACTTCTCGCGCGCGAAGATCGACGCGTCGGTCGCCGAGCTCGTCGAGGAGCGCGACGCCGTCACCCAGCTCGGCCTGATCTGAGCCCAGCAGCAGACAGCACGACGCCCTGTCCCGGAACCCCCGGGGCAGGGCGTCGTCGTCTGTCGGCGCCTCTGCTCGCGCTCCGGCGCCCGGTTACTTCTGGTTCTGCAGCGCCTTCACGCCCATCTTGATGAGGATGAACGGCACGAGCAGCGACGCGACCGCGGTCACGAGCCAGACGATCAGCGCGGCGAGGATCCAGGTGGAGACGCCGTCGATCGAGATGCCGTCACCGACGAGCGTCGCGATGAAGAGCGCCACCAGCGTCGACACGATGCCGACACCGCCGACGAAGGCCTGCGCGTTCGTCGCGGCGACCTTGAGGATGAAGGGCGACAGGATCATCTGCGCGATCGCGAAGACGACGACCGCGGTGACGAAGCCACCCGTGGACACCGTCATGTCGTCGAGCAGCCATCCGGCGACGACGATGCCGATGGCGCACGCGACCAGGGAGATCAGGAGGTTGAGGAGCAGCCGAATCATGCTCGGAGCGTAGCGCCGCCGGATCACCGCTGCCGTGCGGCGCGCAGTGGGGGCGTACGGGGGTCTAGCCCTCAGGCAACGGGGAGCTAGCCCTCGGGCACCACGAAGGCGAGCGCCACCAGGCCCGCCCCGACGGCGAGCATCCACGCGACGTCGAAGGTACGACCGCGCACCCGCAGCAGCCCGGCTCGCGGCTCCGGGAGTGCGGCGCGGACCACCGCACCGCCGACGAAGGAGCTGCCGAGCACGAGGATGCCCTGGCGCCACGCTCCCAGCGCCACGAGCATCAGCCCGACGCACAGCGCCACGACCAGCGCGACGTACGCCCGTGTCCCCGAGACGCCGTCGGGTCGGGTCATGCCAGCCCGGCTGCGCGCTCGGCGGCCTCGACGACGTTCTGGAGGAGCATCGCCCGCGTCATGGGCCCGACGCCGCCCGGGTTCGGGGAGATCCATCCGGCGACCTCGGCGACACCGAGGTCGACGTCACCGGCGATCTTGCCCTCGGCGTCGCGGCTCACCCCGACGTCGAGGACCGCCGCGCCCGGCTTGACCATGTCAGCCGTGATGATCGACGGGACACCGGCGGCGGCCACCACGATGTCCGCGCGCTGCACCTCGGCGGCCAGGTCGCGGGTGCCGGTGTGGCAGAGCGTGACGGTCGCGTTCTCGCTGCGGCGGGTGAGCAGCAGACCGAGCGGCCGCCCGACGGTGACGCCGCGGCCGACCACGACGACCTGGGCCCCGGCGATCTCGACCCCGCCCCAGCGGAGGAGCTCGACGATGCCGCGCGGCGTGCACGGCAGCGGCGCGGGCTCGTTGAGGACGAGCCACCCGAGGTTGGTCGGCTGCAGGCCGTCGGCGTCCTTGTTCGGGTCGATGCGACCGATGACGGCGTTCTCGTCGATGCCCTTCGGGAGCGGGAGCTGCACGATGTATCCGGTGCAGGCGGGATCCGCGTTGAGCGTGTCGACGGCCTTGAGGATCTCGTCCTGGGTCGCGGTGGCCGGCAGGTCGACGCGGATCGACTCGATGCCGACCTGCGCGCAGTCGCGGTGCTTGCCGGCGACGTAGATCTGGCTGCCGGGGTCGTCGCCCACGAGCAGCGTCCCCAGCCCGGGGCGTACCCCGTGCTCCGCGAGGGTCGCGACCCGCGTGGCGAGGTCGGCCTTGATCGCAGCGGAAGCGGCCTTGCCGTCGAGAATCTGAGCGCTCACCCGAGAAGTCTCCCATGCAAGACTTCGCGGGTGACCCCTCGCCTCGGAACCCTCGATCTCGTTCCCGCCCTCGACCGTCTGGACCTCCTCGCAGCCCCCGTCGCCGCAGCCCTGTCCGCGCCGGGTGCGACCGCGGAGTCCGCCTGGGTGTGCGAGATCGATCCCGGGCTCGCCGACACGGCGGCGTTCTCGCAGGCGTACGCGGTGCCGCTCGAGGCGTCGGCCAACTGCGTCGTGGTCCTCGGCAAGCGGGCAGGCGAGGAGCGGGCGGCCGCGTGCGTGGTCCGAGCGGACACCCGCGCCGACGTGAACGGCGCCGTACGCCGTCGCCTGGACGTCCGCAAGCTGTCGTTCGCGCCGATGGACTGGGCGACGGAGACGACGGCCATGGAGTACGGCGGCATCACGCCCGTCGGCGCACCGGAACCGTGGCCGATCCTCGTCGACGAGCGGGCGGCCGCGCTCGAGTGGGCGCTGATCGGGTCGGGCGTGCGCCGCTCCAAGCTCGTCGTCCCCGGTCCGCTCCTCGCCGCGCTCCCCGGTGCCGAGGTCGCGGCCATCGCCCTCTGACGCACGTCTCGACATCTCCGCTGCCGACGCGACGGAGATGTCGAGACGTACGTCGGTGGTTCACCCGCGCCACCCCGCATTCGCGAACAGCCGTGCGAGCTGGTCGGAGACCGCGGCGCGCTGGCGCCGGATCGCGTACGAGCTGAAGATCAGCAGCTTCGGCCCGCCGATCACGATCTCGTTCGCCCGCATCAGGTCCGCGTCCCACTGGATGACGCGCATGTGCGGGATCCCGTGGACCTCGACCGCGAGGTCGTACTCGTCCCAGGCGACGTCGAGGTAGTAGCGCCCGTCGCCGCGTCGGACCGGACGCTGCCGGGTCGGGACAGGAAGGTGCAGGGCGCGGCGGATGGTCTCGAAGTCGCGTTCGGGCAACGACTGGATCCCGCCCGCGGCATCGAGGTACGACTCGACGATCAGCGCGCGATGGCGGCAGCTGCCGCGGCGACTCAGGGCATCACGCAGGTGCGGTGTCCGGACGAGTCCTTGCTGCGCTCCCGCCAGGATGATCGCTCTGGCCCGCCTTTCGCGCTCGGACCAGCTCGCCGCGTCGACCAGGCTGCGCGCGATCCTCGTACGGGGCGGGTGCCGCGCCGGGTGCACGTCGCGCTCGTCGAGGTAGACGCTCCAGTGCGGGACGACCCCCTCGATCGCCGGGCGACGCGCGGCGTCCGGAAGGACGACGTGCGTCTCCTCGACGGCGAACCCGCGCAACCCGTCGTACGAGGCGGCGCTGAGGCCACCGAGCACCGAGCCCGGCGCGCACGCGAGCAGCCGCGCCCAGACGAGCTGGTCCGGCGAGAGGGGACCGTTGTGCGTGACGACGACACCTCGGAACGGTCGTTGCCATCGCTCGGCGGCGACCTGGGCCCGGACCCGGCCCTCACCGAACAGCGCGTTCGCCTGTGCCGTCGTCAAGACGCCGCGCTGTCGTTCGAGCATGGCGCCGATGCTGGTCGATCCCGCGCCGAGACCGCACCTGCGCCGTGTGGATAACCGCGCGCTGCGACGTACGTCTCGACATTCCCGTCGCGCCGGCTACGGAAATGTCGAGACGTACGTCGGAAGGACTCTCAGTGGAAGAAGTGGCGCGAGCCCGTGACGTACATCGTGATGCCGGCGGCGTTCGCGGCTGCGACCACCTCGTCGTCGCGCACCGAACCACCAGGCTGTACGACGGCCTTCACGCCGCCGTCGATCAGCACCTGCAGCCCGTCGGCGAAGGGGAAGAACGCGTCCGACGCCGCCACGGCACCGGTCGCCCGCTCCGCCCCGGCGCGCTCGACCGCGAGCTTGCAGGAGTCGACGCGGTTCACCTGTCCCATGCCGACGCCGACTGCCGCGCGGTCCTTCGCGAGCAGGATCGCGTTCGACTTGACGGTGCGGCAGGCCTTCCACGCGAACGCGAGGTCCGCCAGCGTCGCCTCGTCGGCAGCCTCGCCTGCGGCCAGCGTCCACGTCGCCGGGTCGTCGCCCGGCGCGTCGACGTGGTCGCGCGACTGCATCAGCGCGCCGCCGGAGATCAGCCGCAGCTCGATGCCCTGCGGGTGCTCGTCGAGCGGCGCGACCAGGATGCGGATGTTCTTCTTGCGGGTCAGCACCTCGACCGCGCGCGGCTCGAACTCCGGCGCCACGATGACCTCCGTGAACACCTCGGCGACCTTCTCCGCCATCTCGACGGTGACGGGACGGTTCGCCGCGATCACGCCGCCGTACGCGGACAGCGGGTCGGTCGCGTGCGCCTTCGCGTACGCCTCGACGATGTCGTCGCCGACCGCGATGCCGCACGGGTTCGCGTGCTTGATGATCGCGACCGCGGGCTCGTCGAAGTCGTTCGCGGCACGCCGGGCCGCGTCGGCGTCGACGTAGTTGTTGTAGGACATCTCCTTGCCGTGCAGCTGCGTCGCGTTGGCGATGCCCGCCCGGTCGCCGTGGTAGAGCGCGGCCGCCTGGTGCGGGTTCTCGCCGTAGCGCAGGACCGAGGACAGCCCCCAGTCGCCGCCGATCCACGCCGGGAACTGCTGCTGCGTCTGCGGTGCGTAGATGCTCTGGAACCACGACGCGACGGCGATGTCGTACGACGCCGTGTGCGTGAACGCCTCCGCTGCGAGGCGCTTGCGCTCCTCGAGGGTGAAGCCGCCGGCGCGTACGGCGGTGAGCAGCGTGTCGTACCGGCGCGGGTCGACCACGACGGCCACCGACGGGTGGTTCTTGGCGGCCGCGCGAACCATCGACGGTCCACCGATGTCGATCTGCTCGACGACCTCGTCCGGCGACGCCCCGGAGGCGACGGTCTGCCGGAACGGGTAGAGGTTCACGACGACCAGGTCGAACGGCTCGATCTCGAGCTCGGTGAGCTGCTCGACGTGGCTGTCGAGCCTCATGTCGGCGAGGATCCCGGCGTGCACCCGCGGGTGCAGCGTCTTGACCCGCCCGTCGAGGGTCTCCGGGAACCCGGTCAGCTCCTCGACCTTCGTCACCGGGACGCCAGCGTCCGCGATGCGGTCGGCGGTGGACCCGGTGGAGACGATCGCCACGCCCTCGGCGTGCAGCGCGTTCGCGAGCCCCTCCAGCCCCGACTTGTCGTACACCGAGATCAGGGCGCGCTTGATGGGGCGCCTGTCTTCGCCCACGGTGGCCTCGCTCATCCGATGGTGACCTTTCTTCCGTCGATGGTCCAGCCGCGGCGGACCATCGATCCGAGCGCGTCGACCAGCTGGCGACGCTCTGCTTCCTTGATGCGTTCGAGGAGCGTGTCCTCGGTGTCGTCGTCCAGGACGGGGACGGCGACCTGGGCGATGATCGGGCCCGTGTCCACGCCGTCGTCGACGAAGAAGAGGGTCGCCCCAGCCAGCTTGACGCCGTACGCGAGGGCGTCGCGCGGCCCGTGGATGCCGACGAAGCTCGGCAGGAGCGAGTTGTGCGTGTTGACGTAGCGGTCGGCGAACGCCGCCAGGAAGTCGGCGCCGACCAGCTTGAGGAACCCGGCGGAGACCACCAGGTCGGGCTCGTACGACGCCACGCTCGCCGTCAGGGCGGCGTCCCAGTCCGCCCGCTCGTCGAAGTCGCGGACGCGGTGCACGAACGTGGCTGCGCCCGCCCGCTCGCCGCGGGCGAGACCCTCGATGCCGTCGCGGTCCGCTCCGACCGCCACGACCTCCGCGCCGTACGCCGGATCGGCGCACGCGTCGATGAGGGCCTGGAGGTTGCTGCCTGACCCGGAGACGAGGACGACCAGCCGCGCGGGGCGGTCAGTCGTCGGGGGTGGAGTCCGGCGGATCAGCGGCCGGTGCGGTTGCGTCGTCGTCTGCTCCACGACGACCACGATAGTGCGCCGCTGCTCCCCCGACCGCCCCGCCTACGGCCAGGACGACGATCGCGAGGGGGGCGGCGACCGCGAGATCGGGGCCGGAATGTCCCAGCCGGCCTGGTCCGACGGACCCGCCGGACAGCAGCATGGCCGCAGCGAGCAACGATCCTGCGATCGCGCCTGCGCCTCCCCCGCCGACGACCGCGGTCCGCAGGTCGTGCGCGAGCACGGTCGAGGACCGCCGCGGCGAGACGGCGCGGTAGCCGGCGATCGCACCGCACAGCAGCGGGAGCGCCGACAGCGCCACCAGCCACGCCGGTCGCGGGCCGGTCGGCGGGAGTGCGGCGAGCACCGGCAGGGCGGGTACGGCGCCGAGGCTGCTCGCGGTCAGGGTGACCGAGGTGCCCGCGCCGAGGGCGTACCCCGGGCCGAGCAGCGCGGCGACGTTCCACAGGACCAGGTTGGGGAGGACGACGAGACAGACGAGGAAGAGGCCGAGCCCTCCGAGGGCGTCGGGTCGAAGCGAGTCCCACATCGCCCCGGCCGTATCGATCCTCGCGACGATCCCGCCCACGACGAGGAGCGCTGCGGCCCCGACGAGCGCGACCGCCCCCACCCGGGCGCCCCGCAGCGCCGAGCGGCCCAGCGGCGGAAGTGCGTCGTACTGGCGTTGCGCGAGCCCCGATCCGTGGGCACCGCCGGTGAATCCGAAGAGGCCACCGACCACGAGACCCGCGACGGCGGCCCGCCATGTCTCGACGTGCACCGCCCCCAGGGCCGACCACCAGGCGACGACGGCGAGCACCCCGGCGTACAGGACGGCCGTGGCAGCGCCCGCCGACACGGCCTGCCGGACCGTCGGCGCGACACCGAAGCCGGTGGCGACGCGTGCGACCGACCCGTGAAGCAGCACGGTGACCAGCGCGAACAGTCCCAGCGGGATGGCGTTGAGGACCGCGCCGGACACCACGACACCGCTGCCGTGGGCCGTCAGCCACGCGATCGCGCCCGCACGGAGCGCGCCTGCGGCGGACCCGCTGCCGGCCGACATCCAGACGACGACCGCCAGCCCGCCGCAGACGAGGAGGCCGATCGCGGCGGCCAGGACGGCACCCGCCGCGCCGGCGTACCATCCGGGCCTGGTGCCGCCGTCGCTCGTGCCGCGGGCGCCGACGGGATTCGGGGCGAGAGTCTCGGTCATCTCGACCATGGTCCCTGTAGCCTGGGTCCCCTGGACGGAGGCACGCCGAGTGCCCGACCGGGGGGTCGTCCGGGTCACAGTCAGTCGCCGCACCCCGGACCGAGGGAGAACCGAGTCATGCCGAAGGTGGAAGAGTTCGACACCTTCTACGACTCCACCAGCCGATACGTCACCCACCTCACGTACGCCGAGAGCGGCGACCGCACGGTCACCGAGGAGGCCGTCGCCGAGGCCTACGGGAAGGCGTGGCAGGGCTGGGCCAAGCACCGTTCGCGTGATCCGCTGGGGTTCGTCCGCGGCGAGGCGTTCCGTCACGCCCGGCTGTCGCGAGGGACGCGCCCGTGGCGTCGCCGGCACGAGGACGACAGCGACCTCGGCCTGATCGAGGCCCTCCAGAACCTCAACAGCCGCACCCGCCGCCTGATCATCCTCCAGACGCTCGGCGAGCTCGACATCTCGTCCGCCGCACGCGATCTCGCGATGACCGACGCCGAGGCCGTCGCTGAGACGCAGCACGCGGTCACCGAGCTCGAGCAGGCGCTCGGGCAGAGCATCGGCCAGATCGAGAGCCGTCTGCTCGGGCTCTCCGAGATCTCGGAGCGCATCCCCCTCCCGACGCCCGCCCGGATCCGCGGCAAGGCCCGCGGGCGCCGCCGCAGGCACACCGTCATGGCGGTCGCGGCCGCCAGCGCTGCCGTGGTCGGTGCCGGGCTCGTCGTCGCGCCGACCGCACCCATGAGCCAGGCGGCTGCTCCCGAGCGCAACCGGGTGGGCGAGACCCCCGTCGAGGCTGCACGCCCGGGCGACGCCGTCACCACACGGTCGCTGCTCAACGCGACCGAGATCGGCCGGCTCAGCCCGAACCGCGACTGGACGACGCTCACCACCACCGCGGACGAGGCGGGCGACGACGAGGATCCGGTCGCGGCCGCCGCCGCGTCGGACCCGGCGGCCGCTGGGGAGCCGCTGACCACGTGCGCACCGCGCCGGTTCGCGACCAACAATCCCCGCAAGACCTACGTCCGCGACTTCGAGGTGTACGGCCAGCCGGAGCAGGCCGTCCACGTCATCGAGGTCGCCCGCGACGCCGACGGCGCGAAGGCGGCTCAGAAGCGGCGGCTGCAGTGGTACGCCGACTGTGCCGTCCCCGGGATCCAGATGACCTCGGACACCGCGACGATCAAGGGCGCTGCGTCGCCGGTCACGATCATCCGCCTCAACGACCTCTCGGCGCCGGTGCGGACGATCACGATCGGGATGATGCAGACCGGCGTCGTCAGCACGATGCTGGTGCACCAGACCGACGGCACCCGCGGCCCGGCGACCGCAGCCGTGGGCGCAGCCCTCGTCGATGCCATGCGGCTGGCCTGCGCATCGTCCGGCGGCCCGTGCACGACGACGGCCGAGGTCGTCGGAGCACCGCTCCCCCGCACCTCCACCGATCCCGGCTTCCTCGCGGCCGTCGACCTCCCGCCGGTCGGCTCGCAGACCAAGCCCTGGGCCGGGACGAAGCCGAAGGCCCCGAGCGACAACCCCGCCGCGACGATGTGCGACCAGGCCAACTTCCTCACGCGCGGCGTGTCCAAGGCACGCGGACGGATCTACGTCGTCCCCAACGACAAGGCGATCCCGAAGCAGTTCGGGATCGGCCAGTCGATCGCGACCTTCCGCAGCCCCCAGCAGGCCCAGGCGTTCGTCCAGCGCGTCCAGAAGCGGATCCGCAAGTGCGAGGACCGCAACCAGGCGGCGAACGTCGCTGACGGCAAGCCCGTGCGCGGCTCGGGCTACGCCGGCAGGACGTGGCGCATGACGTTCGAGACGGGCCCGAAGTCGTCGGTCAGCTATCGCCTCGCGCTCATCCGGCGCGGCGCCATCGTCACCGAGGTCCGGCAGTCGGGCAACAAGCGTGCTGACCTGACCGCGACGCAGTTCCTGCGGGTCGCCGACCGCTCCGGTCAGCGCCTCGCCTACTGGCGCTGACTCACCCGCCCCTACGCGAAGGCGCCCCGACCGATGAACGGTCGGGGCGCCTCGTACAAGGTTCCGCTCAGAGCGCCTTGAGTCAGAGCGCCTTGAGGATCTCGCGCATGAGCTCCGCGGTCTCGGACGGCGTCTTGCCGACCTTGACCCCGGCGGCCTCGAGGGCCTCCTTCTTGGCCTCGGCCGTGCCCGACGAGCCGGAGACGATCGCGCCGGCGTGGCCCATCGTCTTGCCCTCGGGCGCCGTGAAGCCTGCGACGTAGCCGACGACCGGCTTCGTCACGTGCTCCTTGATGTAGGCCGCGGCCCGCTCCTCGGCGTCGCCACCGATCTCGCCGATCATCACGATCGCCTTGGTCTCCGGGTCGTTCTCGAAGGCCTCGAGCGCATCGATGTGCGTGGTGCCGACGATCGGGTCGCCGCCGATGCCGATGGCGGTCGAGAAGCCGTAGTCCGACAGCTCGTACATCATCTGGTAGGTCAGCGTGCCCGACTTCGACACGAGGCCGATCGGCCCCTTGCCCGCGATCGTGTGCGGCGTGATGCCGGCCAGCGACTCCTCCGGCGTGATGATGCCGGGGCAGTTCGGGCCGATCATCCGGGTCTGCTTGCCCTGCAGGTACGACCAGACCTCGGCCGTGTCCTGGACCGGGACGCCCTCGGTGATGACGACGAGCAAGCCGATGCCCGCGTCGATCGCCTCGACGCAGGCATCCTTGGTGAAGGCCGGCGGCACGAAGACGACGGACACGTCGGCGCCGGTCTCGGCCATCGCCTCGGCGACGGTGCCGTAGACCGGCAGCTCGACCTCAGCGCCGGCCTTGGTGTGCGTCACGGTGGTGCCGGCCTTGCGGGCGTTGACACCGCCGACGATGTTGGATCCCGCGTCGAGCATCAGGGCGGTGTGCTTGGCACCCATCCCGCCGGTGATGCCCTGGACGATGATCTTGGAGTCCTTGTTCAGGTAGATGGACATGTCCTCGTCCCCTCTCAGGCGTTCGCCAGCTCGGCGGCTTTGTCGGCCGCGCCGTCCATGGTGTCGACGAGGGTGACCAGCGGGTGGTTGCGCTCGTTGAGGATCTGTCGACCCACCTCGACGTTGTTGCCGTCGAGACGCACGACCAGCGGCTTGGTCGCCGTGTCGCCCAGCAGGTCCAGTGCGCCGACGATGCCGTTGGCGACCTCGTCACAGGCGGTGATGCCACCGAAGACGTTGACGAAGACGGCCTTGACGTCGGGATCGCCGAGGATCACGTCGAGGCCGTTCGCCATCACCTGGGCGTTCGCGCCGCCGCCGATGTCGAGGAAGTTGGCGGGCTTGACACCGCCGTGCGCCTCACCGGCGTACGCGACGACGTCGAGCGTCGACATGACCAGACCCGCGCCGTTGCCGATGATGCCGACCTGGCCCTCGAGCTTGACGTAGTTGAGGTTGAGCTGCTTGGCCTTCGCCTCGAGCGGGTTCTCCGCGCTCTTGTCGACGAACTCCTCGTGCTCGGTGTGACGGAACTCGGCGTTCTCGTCGAGCGAGACCTTGCCGTCGAGCGCCTCGAGCTTGTCGCCCGCGAGACGGGCGAGCGGGTTGACCTCGACGAGCGTGGCGTCCTCTTCGACGAAGACCTTCCACAGCGCCTGGATCATGGTGACGGCCTGCTCGAAGACCGGCTCCGGGAAGGCGGCCTCGGTCGCGATGGCGCGGGCCTTCGCCTCGTCGACCCCGGTGCCCGGGTCGATCGGGATCTGCTTGACGGCATCGGGGTTGGTCTTGGCGACCTCCTCGATCTCGACGCCACCCTCGACCGATGCGATGCACAGGTACTGGCGGTTCGCGCGGTCGAGCAGGAAGGAGAAGTAGTACTCGTCCTCGATGCTGGCTGCGGGGGCGATCAGGACACGGTTGACCGTGAGTCCCTTGATCTCCATGCCGAGGATGTCCTCAGCGCGGTCGCGTGCCTCGCCGGGAGTCGGCGCGAACTTGACGCCGCCCGCCTTGCCACGGCCACCGGCCTTGACCTGGGCCTTGACGACGACTGCGCCACCCAGGTCTTCGGCGCCCTGCTGCGCCTCTTCGGGGGTGTTCGCCACGACGCCGAGCGTCACGGGAACCCCGTGCTTGGCGAAGAGCTCCTTCGCTTGGTACTCCATGAGATCCACGGTGATGCCGTCCTTTAGTACAGGTACGCTGCCGTACAACCTTTTGGACTGTAGTCCCGTGATCCTGGTCACAAGGCCACGGGGTGGGCGGGCTACCATCCGCGCATGGTCGACGACAGCGCAGCCGCCAGTGTCTCCGCCCTCAGTGTGCCTTCCCGCGGCGCGACCCTCTCGGTGAACCGGTCCGGCACCCCGTCGGGCCCCACGGTCGTCCTCGTCCACGGCTATCCGGACAACCACCGGGTGTGGGACCGCGTCGTGCCGCAGCTCCAGGATCTCGACGTGGTCACGTACGACGTCCGCGGCGCCGGTCGGTCGACTGCGCCCGAGGGACGCTCGGCGTACCGGGTCGAGCGCCTCGTCGACGACCTGGTCGCCGTGCTCGACGCCGTACGCCCCGACGGCGGCGCCGTCCATCTCGTCGGGCACGACTGGGGCTCGGTCCAGCTGTGGTCGGCCGTCTTCGCGTCGGCCGACGACCCGCGGCTCCGTGGGCGCATCGCCTCGTTCGTGTCGATCAGCGGACCCGACCTGCGCCTGTACGGCGCCTACCTGCGCCGCAGTGCCCGTGAGCGCCGCTGGCGTCGGCTGGCCGGCCAGCTGTCGAAGTCCTGGTACATCCTGGCCTTCCAGGTCCCTCACCTTCCCGAGCTGGTCGTCCGGCGGGCGACCGGCGTCGTACGGCGTGCGCTCACGCGGTCGCAGGGCCTGGAGGACGGCCACTGGTCGGACTCCCTCGCCCGCGACGCCGCCCACGGGATCAACCTGTACCGCGCGAACGCCTTCCGGTCGGCCTCCGCACCGCTGCCGGAGAGGACGCACGTCCCCGTCACCCTGGTCGTCGCCCTCCGGGACGACTTTCTCTCGCCGTCGCTGTACGAGGGGCTGGAGGAGCACGTCCCGAACCTGGTCCGGCGTGAGGTCGACGCCGGGCACTGGCTTCCGTGGCTGCGCCCCGAGGAGGTCGTCGCCGCCGTACGGGCGGCCGTGACTGCACCGTCCGGTCTGTGACCCGACTCACACGCGGACCCGTGAGTGGATCGGAAACAGCCGACACGCCTGGAACCACGGGGGCCTCACCACGGGACCTTGACCAACCGTCCAACATGCTGGACCCTGGACCAGTTGTCTCCCTTCGGTAACGGGGGCGCTTCCGCTAGGGTCGACAACCGCTAGTCCACTACTGGAGGTCACTGCATGACGTCGCGCCCCGCGCCCAAGCGCCGCGCCGAGAAGCCCAAGAAGGGCAGCTCGCGGGTGACGGAAGCCGCCGACGCCACCAGCACCACCGGCCGCAGGGTCGCAGGCCGACCGGCCTCCCCCGCCGACGAGACAGCAACCTTCTCCTCACATACCGAGGTCAGCCCCCCGCTGACCGCCGACCCGCAGGCGGACACGAGAGCCAGCTCCGCCGCCACCTCGCACCACGCCCGACCTGAGCACCCCGGACGCACGACGTCCACCAGCCGCGAGAGCACCGCTCCCAGGAGCGCAGCCCGCCAGAGCACCCCCGCCGAGCCTTACCGTGGCCGTCGCGCCGCAGAGCTCCCCCCGATCCCCGCCGATGCCACGGCCACGATCGACGCAGTCTCCGACCACACCACCGTGACCGAGCGCCGCTCGGGCGAGCTGCGGGCCCCGCGCCGCGCGACGCCGCCCGGCTCGCGCAGCGCCCGCACCAAGACGCGCCGGTTCCCCGGACTGCCGACCCCCGCCGTCGTCGGAGCCGCAGCGCTCGTCCTCGCCGGGGTCGGCGCCGTCGCGATGTCGTCGGCGAAGCCGCCGGTGATGGAGACGGCCGACTTCGTGCCCGTCGCCGCGGATGCCGCTGCCGGCACCGCCGAGTCGCGCTACGACCCCAGCAACGTCGACGTGACCCGCGACTTCGACCGCGCCCTCCTCGACAAGCAGGCCGAGCAGCAGGCGGCGCAGATGTCGTCGTCGCTCGCGCAGCTCGCCAACAAGACCGAGGCGCGCTCGAAGGAGATCAAGAAGCGCCAGTGGGTCATCCCGCTCACCGGCTACCGTCTGACGGCACGCTTCGGGCAGTCGAGCTCGTTGTGGTCGACGGTGCACACCGGCCTCGACTTCGCGGCCCCCTCCGGCACGCGCTTGGTCGCGATCGCCCGCGGCACCATCACGAGCACCGGCTACGACGGCGCGTACGGCAACAAGACCGTGCTCACCCTCGAGGACGGGACGCAGCTGTGGTACTGCCACCAGTCGTCGGTCACCGTCAGCGTCGGTGACGCCGTGGAGCCGGGTGACCTCGTCGGCTACGTCGGATCGACCGGCAACGTGACTGGTCCCCACCTCCACCTCGAGGTCCGGCCGACCCCCGACACCCCGATCGACCCGCTCGTCGCGCTGCGCGAGCACTTCGTCAACCCCTGACCGACGGCCTTCCGGGGCCGTCGTCCCCTGGGTTTGCCCCCCGGTGACCCGGTCAGATCTTCTCGACGGGTGCGTAACGGAGCAGCAGACGCTTGACGCCCTCGGAGCCGAAGTCGACAGACGCCACCGCGCGGTCACCGACGCCTTCGAGCGCCACCACCGTGCCCAGCCCGAACGCGTCGTGCGTGACACGGTCGCCCGGGGAGAGGCTCGGCACGTCGCGCCCGGCCTTGCTCGCACGGTCGGCGGATGCCGCCCGCAGCGGCGCGGCGGAGGTGCGGCGGGGGAGGTAACCGCCGGACCACGTGGCGGTGTCGGCCTGGGTGCGCTTCCAGTCGACGAGCTCCTCGGGGATCTCGTCGAGAAAGCGTGACGCCGGGTTGTGCGACGGTGCACCCCAGGCGGAACGCACCAGCGCACGGGTGACGTAGAGCCGCTGCTCGGCCCGGGTCAGCCCGACGTAGGCGATGCGGCGCTCCTCCTCGAGCTCCTTGGGGTCGCCCAGCGAGCGCATGTGCGGGAACACCGACTCCTCGAGGCCCGTGAGGAACACGACCGGGAACTCGAGCCCCTTGGCCGTGTGCAGCGTCATCAGGGTCACCATGCCGTCGCCGGAGTCCGGGATGGAGTCAGCGTCGGCGACGAGCGACACGCGCTCGAGGAACGCAGCCACCGACCCCGGCTCGAGCACCACGTCGTCATCGATGTCGGCATCGACGTCGGTCGGCTCGGCGAGCGTCGCGGCGTCGGAGACGAACTCGCGGGCGACGGCGACCAGCTCGGCGAGGTTCTCGACGCGTGCCTCGTCCTGCGGGTCGGTGCTGTTCTCGAGCTCGTCGAGATAACCGGACCGCGCCAGCGTCGCCTCGATGACGACGTCCACCGGCTCGCCTGTCGCCGCCATCTCCTGGAGCCCGGTGATCGTCTCGACGAAACCGGCGATCTGCTTCAGCGAGCGTGTCGCGATGCCGGGGGCCTCCTCGGCGCGCTGCAAGGCCTCCCAGAACGTGATACGGAGCCGGTCTGCGTACGCGCCGACGACAGCCTCGGCGCGCTCGCCGATGCCACGCTTGGGGGTGTTGAGGATCCGCCGGAGGGAGACCGCGTCTGCGGGGTTGACGAGCACGCGGAGGTACGCGATGGCGTCCTTGATCTCCTTGCGCTCGTAGAACCGGACGCCGCCCACGACGCGGTACGGGAGGCCGACCCGGATGAACACCTCTTCGAAGACACGCGACTGCGCGTTGGTGCGGTAGAAGACGGCGACGTCGGACGGTTTCGCGAGACCCTCGTCACCGAGGCGGTCCACCTCGTCGGCGACGTACTGGGCTTCCGAGTGCTCGTCGTCGGCCACGTAGCCGACGATCGGCTCGCCGGTGCCCTGCGCCGACCAGAGGTTCTTCTTCTTGCGGCCGGCGTTGCGGGAGATCACGGCGTTGGCGGCATCGAGGATCGACTGGGTCGATCGGTAGTTCTGCTCGAGGAGGATCGTGGTCGCCGTCGGGAAGTCGGCCTCGAACTCCAGGATGTTGCGGATGTTGGCCCCGCGGAACGCGTAGATCGACTGGTCCGAGTCGCCGACCACGAGCAGGTCCGAGTCAGGCTCGGTGCACAGCTCGCGGATGAGGACGTACTGGGCGTGGTTGGTGTCCTGGTACTCGTCGACGAGCACGTGGCGGAACCGCCGGCGATACACGTCGGCCACGTCGGGGAACGCCTGGAAGAGGTGGACGGTGCCCATGATCAGGTCGTCGAAGTCCATCGCGTTCGAGGCGCGCAAGCGCTCCTGGTACGTCGAGTAGGCGTTCGCGTACGCACGCTCGGTGTCGTTGTGCGCCTGCGTCGCCGCGGCCTCGTGGTCGACGAGCTCGTTCTTCTGGTTGGACACCCAGTTGAGCACCCCGCGCGGCGGGAACCGCTTGGGGTCAAGCTCCAGGTCGCGGCAGACCTGTGTCATCAGCCGCTTGGAGTCGGCGGCGTCGTAGATCGTGAACGTCGACGTGTAGCCGAAGCGCTGAGCCTCCTTGCGGAGGATGCGGACGCACGCCGAGTGGAAGGTCGAGACCCACATCAGTCGGGCACGGGGGCCGACGAGGTCGGCGACGCGGTCCCTCATCTCGGCCGCGGCCTTGTTGGTGAAGGTGATCGCCAGGATCGAGCCCGGGTGGACACGGTGCTGGGAGATCATCCACGCGATGCGGCGGGTCAGCACCCGCGTCTTGCCTGAGCCTGCGCCGGCGACGACCAGCAGCGGCCCACCCGTGTGCGTGACGGCAGCACGCTGCGGCTCGTTGAGCCCTTCGAGGAGGCGCTCCGCCTGGGCCTCTCGGCGTGCCTGGATCTCCTCGTCGCTCGGGCGGTCGTGTCCGCCTCCACCGCTGTCTGGGAGCGCGGGCGACGTGCGGGCGTCGGCTGGGCGCACGCCACCGGGCATCCGGTCTGCGGGCACGGGAAACGGGAGGCTCATCGTGGTCCAGCCTACGGGTGCCCAAGGACATCCCCGACCACGACGTACCGATGCAATGCGGCACACCGTCATGAACGACGACATACCCTGAAATAGGGGGCACGAGCTCCCTCGACGACCTAGGAGGCGCCCACTTTGCGCATCGTCATCGACCACGACGCGAGCGAGCCGCCGTACGAGCAGCTGCGCCGGCAGATCGCGTCGCAGGCGGCCGACGGAACGCTCGGCCCAGGTTCTCGCATCCCGACGGTGCGAGCACTGGCCGAGGACCTGAACATCGCCGTCAACACCGTCGCGAAGGCCTATCGCGCCCTCGAGGCCGAGGGTGTCCTCGAGGCGCTCGGCCGCCGTGGCACGTTCATCCGCTCGCGGGCGCTGCCCGACGACATCGCCGCCGCCGCGGCGGGCGCCGCGGACACGTACGTCGCGGAGCAGCGCCGGCTCGGGATCGCTCGCACGGAGGCGATCAGGATGGTCGAGGACCGCTGGCCTTAACCGGCTGTCAGCGGCGCCGGTCCCGGCTGTCAGCCCGCCGTCCCGGCTGTCAGCGCGCTGACAGCGCTGCGACAGCGCGCCCCCGCACCGTAGAGGCATGAACGATGCGATCTACGCCGAAGGGCTCACCAAGCGCTTCGGAGACACCCAGGCTCTGGCAGGCGTCGACCTCGCCGTGCCCGAGGGCACCGTGCTCGGCGTCCTCGGGCCGAACGGAGCCGGCAAGACCACCGCCGTCCGCGTGCTCGCGACCCTGCTGCGCGCCGACTCCGGCCACGCGACCGTCGCCGGGTACGACGTGGCGCGCCAGCCGAGCGAGGTCCGGCGCGCGATCGGCCTCACGGGCCAGTACGCGTCGGTGGACGAGGCGCTGACCGGACGAGAGAACCTCGTCCTCGTCGGTCGCCTCCTCGACCTCCCCCGCCGCGACGCCGCCGCTCGCGCCGTCGAGCTCCTCGACCAGTTCGGCCTGACCGATGCCGCCGACCGCCGCGCCGGCACCTACTCCGGCGGCATGCGTCGCCGCCTCGACCTCGCGGCGAGCCTCGTCGGACGCCCGCAGGTGATCTTCCTCGACGAGCCGACGACCGGCCTCGACCCGAGCAAGCGCGACGACATGTGGAACGTGGTGCGTGGCCTGACCCAGGCAGGGACGAGTGTCCTGCTCACCACCCAGTACCTCGAGGAGGCCGACGCCCTCGCCGACCGGATCTCGGTCATCGACCACGGTCGTGTGATCGCCGAGGGCACCCCGCACGAGCTCAAGGCCCTCGTCGGCGGGCGGACGCTCCAGGTCCGTCCCGTCGACCCGCGCGACCTCGGCGACGTCGCCGCGCTGCTGACCGGCATCGCCGGGCGGCCGACCGACGAGCCCGCGAAGGGCACGGTCGCGGTGCCGGTGGAGGACGACCGCGTGCTCACCACCGTCGTACGCGACCTCGACGCCCGCGGCATCGCGGTCGCCGAGCTCTCGCTCGCCCTCCCCGACCTGGACGAGGTGTTCTTCGCTCTCACCGGGACGCCGACGTCCAGGGACACCGCCGCCTCCCCCACCGACACGAAGAAGGAGCTGGTCCGATGAGCGCCGCCACACTCGTCCCCGACCGTACGACCACGCCAGCGCCGTTCCCGCTCGTCCGCCACAGCGCGGCGCTGGCCGGGCGCGCCCTGAAGAAGATGCGCCGTACGCCGGAGCAGTTCTTCGACGTCACCCTCCAGCCGATCATCTTCATCGTCGTCTTCGTCTACCTCTTCGGAGGCGCGATCGCCGGGTCGACCCACGACTACCTCCAGTTCGTGCTGCCCGGCCTGATGGCGCAGACGGTGCTGTTCAGCACGATCGCGATCGGCGTGAACCTCAACACCGACATCAAGGAGGGTGTCTTCGACCGGTTCCGGTCGCTGCCCATCCCACGATCGGCCCCGCTCGTCGGCGCGGTCGCGGCCGAGGGCGTCCGGTACGCGACGTCGATCGCGGTGACGCTCGGCTTCGGGTACGTGATCGGCTACCGCGCTACCACCAACGTGTGGTCGGTGCTCGCGGGCTGCGCACTCGTGCTGCTCGTGGCGTGGGCGCTGTGCTGGATCGCGGTCTTCCTCGGCATGGTGCTGCGCGAGTCCGGCTCGGTGCAGGGCATCGGCTTCATCGCGCTCTTCCCGCTGACCTTCGGGTCGAGCATGTTCGTCGACCCGGAGACGATGCCGGGCTGGCTGCAGGCCTGGGTCAACATCAACCCGGTCACGCACCTCACCGACGCCGTCCGAGGGCTCTTCACGGGCGGCGCGGAGAGCGGGGACATCCTGATCACTCTCGGGATGGCCGGGGCGATCACCGCGGTCTTCGCCCCGCTCGCGGTACGCGCGTACCGCCGCAAGGCCTGACGCGCCCCAGGCGGCGCCACCCGTTGGTGCGCCCGTGGTCACCGGAACCACCACAGTGACCACGGGCGCACCGACGGAGGTGGCTGCGGCTCACGACTCCGGCAGGGCGAGCGCCAAGGCGTCCTCGCGTGACAGCGCGGCCCCCTCGGCGACGAGCGCGTCGAACCGTGCTCGCCCGAGCGACTCGCCCAGCGTGTCCGTGAGCGTCACCGTGTCGCAGTTGCCGAGGTCGTCGGCACCGCGGATCTGCCGGGCAGCGCCCAGGCGCCGGGCGGCGAGCTCCGCGTCTCCGTCGTGCGCAGCGAGCACCGCGAACGTCGTGGCCACCAGAGCCGCGATCGGCATGTCGCGGGCTCGCCTGGCCTCGGCGGCGGCGCGCGCCAGGTACGCGCGGGCGGCCGCGGCGTCGTACGGGAGGGTCGCGACGGCGGACGCGCTCAGCGCGATCGCGCGGAACTGAGGGGCGCGGAAGGCGGATCCGTCGCTCTCGAGCTCGGTGACCAGCCGGGTCGCCAGACGCCAGGCCGTCTCCCTGTCGCCCACCCAGCGTTCGAGGTCGATCTCGGCCACCTGCGCGTACGCCTCGGTGTCGCGGTGCCCGAGACTCCGCGCCTCCTCGGCGACGACCGCGAGGTCACGGCGCAGCGTCGCGACGTCGCCGCCGGTCCGCGCCTGGTCACCCACGGCGAGCCACACGAGGCGCGCTCGCAGCTGCCCGGCGTCGCGGTCGGCACCGAGCTCGTCCAGGAGCTCGACGGCCGACTGCAGGTGGTCTCGGGCGACGTCGAGCTTCCCCGCGCGCTCGTACGCCGAGGCGAGCGTCGACTCGCCCATCGCCTGTCCCCACCGGTCGCCGACCTCGCGGAACCCCTCGAGCGCGTGAGCGAGGTCGTCCTCGTCCCCTCTCGTCGCCGCGCCGGCGTTGTCCTGCCAGGCGAGCCGGACGAACCGTGCGGCCGACCGCACCCACGGATCGCGGTGCTCCAACGCCGCCGACATGTCGATCTCGCTGACGTCGACCCGCCCTGTGTCGTCCCCGAAGGTCGAGAACAGGTCGGTCGCCACCAGGATCAGCGTGACGGTGGGCGCCTCCCGATCGAGGTCGGGATCCTCGCGGAGCGCGGCGATCCGCTCGATCAGCGCACCCCGTCCGGCTCGGGAGCGGGGGTCGTCGATCTGGGCGACGAAGCGCATGGCGACGCACACCAGCTCGGGCGTCGGCGGCAGCGGGACGTCCATCGCGAGGACGCGGGCGGAGAGGTCGGCGATCTCGTCGTGCTGGCCGCGCAGCGAGAAGTACCACGCCAGGTCGGAAGCGATCCACGCCGCCGAGTCCCCGTCGCGACTGTCGATCGCGTACGACACCGCCGCCAGGAGGTTGCCACGCTCGTCGTCGAGGACGGCGAGCGCCTCGATCTGCTCGCGCCGCCGGAGCCGGGGCTCGAGGTCGTGGGCGAGACGGCGGAAGTACGCGAGGTGCGCACGGCGCACGGCGTCGGCCTCTCCCCGCTCCACGAGCCGGTCGGTGCCGTACTCGCGCAGCGTCTCCAGCATCCGGAACCGCGGCTCCCCGAGGTTGTCGGCGATCGGCGCGAGCAGGGACTTGTCGGCCAGCGCGGTGAGGAGGTCGAGCGCACCCGCCTCGTCGATCCCGACGATCGCGGCGGCCGCTGGGACGGAGATGCCCGCAGGGAACACCGCGACGCGCTCCGCGAGCACACGCTCGGCCTCGTCGAGGAGGTCCCAGCTCCACTCGACGACGGCACGCAGCGTGCGGTGCCGCGGCAACGCCGTACGGCTGCCGCCGGTGAGCAGCCGGAACCGGTCACCGAGCCGCGCGGCGACCTGGGACGCGGTCAGCGTCCGGAGGCGCGCGGCGGCCAGCTCCAGGGCGAGCGGCTGGCCGTCGAGGCGGCGACAGATCTCGAGCACGGCAGGAAGGGTCGCGTCGTCGAGCACGAAGGCGGGGGCCGCGGCCCGCGCCCGCTGCACGAACAGGTCCACCGCGCTGTGCTGGAGGGCCTCCCGAGGGGTCGTCCCGTCCATCGGCACGTCGAGCGGGGCGACCGGCAGCACGACCTCGCCGAGGAGGTCCAGCGGCTCGCGGCTGGTCGCGACGACGCGGAGCTCCGGCAACGCCTGCAGGAGGTCCTCCGTCACCGCGGCCACGTCCGCGACCAGGTGCTCGCAATTGTCGGCGACGAGGAGCACCTGTCGGCCGGTGAGCGCCTCCACCAGCCGAGTCCGGTCGTCCACCCTCCGCTCGGCGGCCCGGTCGAGCACCACGACCTCGCGGAGGTCGAGCGCTCCGACGACGGCGTCGAGGATGTCCGCCGGGTCGGTGACGGCGGCGAGCTCGATCATCCAGACACCGTCCGGGTACGACGCCGCGACCCGCGCCGCGGTCTCGGCCGCGAGCCTGGTCTTGCCCGCGCCGCCCGGCCCGACCAGCGTGACGAGCCGGTGCGACGTCACCAGCGCGCTCAGCTCCGCGACGGCCTGCTCGCGACCGACGAAGCTCGTGAGCGCCGTCCGCAGGTTGGTGCGGGAGGGCGGCGCCTCTCGCGGCGCGCTCGCGGCGACCTCGCCGCTGAGGATCTCCTGCTGGACGGCCTGGGTCATCGGCGACGGGTCGAGGCCGAGGTCGTCGGCGAGACGGACGCGCATCCGCTCGTACGCCGCGAGGGCGTCCGCTGTGCGGCCGGTCGCGGCGAGCACCCGCATGAGCGCCGCCCACAGGCGTTCGCGGTAGGGGTGGGCATCGACGAGCCCGGTCAGCTCGGCGACGACGCCGGCGGGGTCGTACCGTCCGCTGGAGACCTCGTCCTCGAGGCTGTCCTCGAGGACGGCGATCCTGCGCTCCTCGAGCGCGGCGGTCGCCGGGACCACGAACGGGGCGTCGTCGAGCCCGTCGAGCGCGGCGCCGCTCCACACCCCGAGCGCCTCGCGTCTGCGCCCCTCGCCCGCGAGCCTCGTGAACCGGTGGGCGTCGACATCGTCCGCGGCCACGACGAGGCGGTAGCCGCCACCGCTCGAGGTGAGCACCCCGTCCGGGAGCCGGCTGCGGGTACGGGAGACGACGGACTGCAGGGCGTTGTGGGCGTTGCGCGGCGGGTCCGCTCCCCACAGGTCGTCGACGAGCGTGTCGACGGCGACCGCGTGCGGGGCGGCGAGGGCGAGCCGGGCGACGAGGGCTCGGCTGCGGGGGCCGCCGAGATCGACCGTCTCCCCACCGACGACGACCTCGACCGGGCCGAGGAGGTGAACCTGCACGACTCCCATCCTGACACCTGGCGGTGCGACGGCCCGGACTACTCCTTCTTCTCGCGCCAGGGCCGCTCGAAGGGCAGCCGCCACGCATGCGGGGCGATCAGCTGGTGGATCGCGTTCGGTCCCCACGACCCCACCGGATAGACCCGCACCGGTGGCGGGTGGTCGAGCAGCTGCTGCGAGATGCTCCAGAGCTGCTCGATGCCCTCCGCCGTCGTGAACAGCGTGTGGTCGCCCCGCATCGCGTCGTAGATCAGGCGTTCGTACGCCTCGAGCGCCGCGTAGTCGTTCGTCTCGTTGAACGCGAACTGCATCGAGAACTTGTCCATGCGCATGCCGTGCCCCGGGCGCTTGCCGTAGAACGACAGCGACAGGCGCGCGTGGTCGGCGAGGTCGAACGTCAGGTGGTCCGGGCCCTGCGCTCCGACGCCCGAACCCTCGGGGAACATGCTCTTGGGCGGCTCGCGGAACGCGATCGAGATGATGCGCGCCCCCTCGGCCAGCTGTTTGCCGGTCCGCAGGTAGAACGGGACGCCCGCCCACCGCCAGTTGTCGACGAAGCAGCGCAGCGCCACGAACGTCTCGGTGTCGGAGTCGTCCGCGACGTCGGGCTCCTCGCGATAGCCGGTGTACTGGCCGCGGACCACGTCGCTCGGCTCGATCGGCAGCATCGAGCGGAAGACCTTCGTCTTCTCCTCGGTGATCGCGTACGGCGCCAGCGCCGTCGGCGGCTCCATCGCGACGAACCCCAGCACCTGGAACAGGTGGGTGACGACCATGTCGCGGTAGGCGCCGGTCTGCTCGTAGAACCCGATGCGGCCGCCGAGGCCGAGGGTCTCCGGCACGTCGATCTGGACGTGCTCGATGTGGTTGCGGTTCCAGATCGGCTCGAAGAGACCGTTAGCGAACCGCAGCGCGAGGATGTTCTGGGCCGCCTCCTTGCCGAGGAAGTGGTCGATCCGGAAGATCTGGTCCTCGCGGAAGACCTCGTGCAGCGCGGCGTTGAGCCGGCGCGCGGAGGCGAGGTCCGTGCCGAAGGGCTTCTCCATCACGATGCGCGACCGCGCGGCCAGACCGGCCTCCTCGATCTCGTGCACGACCGCGAGAGCAGCCTTCGGCGGCACGCTCAGGTAGTGCAGGATCTGGGGCTCGCCGCCCACCTCGGACTCCGCACGGTGGACGCTCGACGCCAGGCCTTCAGGGCCGCCGTCGCCGGGTGCCCATCGCAGCAGGTCCGCGAACCCCGCCCAGTCCTCGTCGCTGGGCGCCGGGGTGCTGAACTCGGCGATCGCGTCGCGGGCGAGCGTACGGAACTTGTCCAGGTCCATCTCGTCCAGGGACGTGCCGACGATGCGGGCGCTCGGGAGGAGCCCCGCCTGCCAGAGGTGCAGGAGACCGGGCAGAAGCTTGCGCCGAGCGAGGTCTCCTGTCGCACCGAAGAGCACGAACACGTACGGCTTCGACTCCATGGTTTTCAGCGTAGTGCCGGATCGTGGTTCACGGTTCGCGAGACGACTGTCGCGCCTCCCACTCGCCCCGTGTGATCGCGTACTCGACGTCTCCGTGCTCGTCGCCGTCGATCCGCACCGGCCAGTCGGCGTGGAAGATCCGGACGCGCCGCATCCCGACGTTCTCCATCACCCGCCACGACCCGACGTTAACGACCATCGTGGAGGCGTGCACGCGGACGACGTCACAGGACGTGAAGCCGTGGTCGACGAGCGCCTGCGACACCTCGGTCGCGTATCCGTGGCCCCAGGCGGCGGTGTGCAGCCGGTAGCCCAGCTCGGGGTCCCGCGGGTCGTCGTGCTCCTCAGGCCGGTAGTGGAACCACCCCAGGAACCGGCCGCTGCCGCGCTCCTCGGCAGCCCAGAACCCGTACGCAGCGTGGCGGGCGTACCAGCCCAGGAACGCCGGGATCACCTCGTCGACGATCTCCTCCCGCGGCACCGCCGCGCCGCCGTTGATGTAGCGCATCACGGCTGGGTCGTTGTCGAGGGCGTACAGGAGGTCGGCGTCGTCGGCGGTGAACTGCCGCAGGCGGACGCGTTCGGTCGTCAGGAGGACCCTCACGGTTCCGAGTCTGGCAGCGCCACGTGACCTGCGTCACAGCGCCGCCAACTTGCGACATAACCTACGGTTGCGTAGGTTAGGCGGTGCACGGACGTTCACTGAATCCCTCGGAGGCCCCATGGGTATCGTCCGCAAGGCACTCGCCTCGCGACCGATCGCCGCTCTGACCTCGCCGCACACCATCGACCACTACCTCGACCAGATCCACCCCATGCTCGCCGTCAAGCACGTGCGGGCCAGGGTCGTCGAGGTCGTCCACGAGACGGGTGTCGCGAGCACGGTCGTTCTCCGACCCAACGGCGCCTGGCGCGGCTTCAAGCCCGGCCAGCACGTCGAGTTCGGCGTGGAGGTCGACGGCAAGCGTCGCGTCCGCGTGTTCTCGGTGTCGAGCTCCGCGCGCCGCAAGGACGGGACCTTCAGCGTCTCGGTGAAGGCACACCCCGACGGCTACGTCTCCCAGTACCTCCACCACGAGCTCTCTCCCCGGACGCTGATCCACCTCTCGCAGGCCGACGGCGACTTCGTGCTTCCCGACGTCGTCCCGGACGACCTGCTCCTGCTCTCCGGCGGCAGCGGCATCACGCCGGTCATGTCGATGCTGCGCACGCTGAGCGAGTCCGGCCACACCGGCCGCGTCACCTTCCTGCACTACGCCCGCAGCCGCGAGGACGAGATGTTCTCCGAGGAGCTCGACGCACTCGCGGCGTCGTACGAGTTCGTCCGCATCGTCCGCGTCTACACCCGCGAGCCCGAGGCAGACGCCGAGCTGGCCGGCCGCTTCGACCTCGTCCACCTCAAGCACCTCGAGGTCGACCCGACCAGCACCCTCTCGTACGTCTGCGGTCCCGCCGGACTCATCGCCTCCGTGCGCGACACGTACGACGAGCTCGGCGCAGCAGAGCAGCTGCACACCGAGTACTTCAAGGTCCCGACCGTCGACCTCGACGCCGAGGACGCCACCGGGACCCTCACGTTCGACGACAGCGGCATCGACGCCGCCAACTCCGGCGCGACGATCCTCGAGCAGGCGGAGGCCGCCGGGCTCACGCCCGAGTTCGGCTGCCGCATGGGCGTCTGCAACACGTGCGCCCTCAAGAAGAACCACGGCGCCGTGCGCCACGTCATCACCGGCGAGGTCTCCGCCAGCACCGACGAGACCGTCAAGATCTGCGTCCATGTCCCCGTCGGCGACGTCAACGTCGCCCTCTGAGAGGAACGCCATGTCCCACCTCCGCAAGCGGAACGCCCCGATCGAGCCGCTGAGCGCCAGCAACCACAACGCAGCGCCGGCGCCGCTCGTCGGCGAGGACACCACCAAGCGCGCGACCATCGGCCTCGACCTGATGACGTACGAGCAGCTCGAGGACTTCGGCAACGAGCTCGACGCCGTACGCCAGCGCGTCCTCGACGACCTCGGCCAGACCGACGCCGACTACATCCGCCGCGTCATCAAGGTCCAGCGCGTCTTCGACGTGCTGGGACGCGTCGGCATCTTCTTCCCGTTCTTCCTGCCCGTCTTCATCGCCGGCATCGTCTGCCTCGCGGTGGCCAAGATCCTCGAGAACATGGAGATCGGCCACAACGTGATGCACGGCCAGTACGACTGGATGAACGACCCCGTCGTCGACGGCAAGAAGTACGAGTGGGACAACGTGGCGCCGGCTCAGGACTGGAAGCACGGCCACAACTACATCCACCACACCTACACGAACATCCACGGCATGGACCGCGACATCGGCTACAACATGTTCCGGATCGACGAGGCCCAGCCGTGGTACCCGAGCCACCGGGTCAACCTGCCGCTGGCGTTCCTGCTCATGCTGTTCTTCGAGTGGGGCGTGATGTACCACGGCATCGAGCTCGACGAGTACCTCGGCGGCCGCATGAGCAAGTCCGAGTTCAAGGCCCGCAAGAAGCGCGCCTGGCAGAAGGTGCGCCGTCAGGTCGTCAAGGACTACGTCGCGTTCCCGGTGCTCGCGATCCCGCTGATCCCCTTCACCGCGTGGTGGGTGCCGCTGGCCGTGCTCGGCGGCAACGTGGCCGCCAACATCATCCGCAACATCTGGACGTTCATCATCATCTTCTGCGGCCACTTCCCCGCCGAGGTCGAGACGTTCACCGAGGACGAGGCGCAGAACGAGACCCGTGGCCAGTGGTACCTCCGCCAGCTGCTCGGCTCCGCGAACATCACCGGCTCCCGCCCGTTCCACGTGATGACCGGCAACCTCTCGTACCAGGTCGAGCACCACCTGTTCCCCGACATCCCGGCCCGCCGCTACCCCGAGGTCGCGGAGGACGTGCACCTGCTCGTCGAGAAGTACGGCCTGACGTACAACACCGGCCGCCTCTCGAAGCAGATCGGCAGCGTCGTCCGTCAGCTCGCGGTGCTCGGCAGGAAGCCGTCCGACCCGTACAAGGTCGGCAACTCGCCGGAGTCGAAGGCACTGCGCCGCGAGAAGCGCGAGGCCGAGAAGGCCGCCCGCGAGGCGATGGCGAACGCCTGACGCACGCTGAGGCACCCGTTGGTGCGTGAGTGGTCACGGCTGCGATCGCCGTGACCACTCACGCACCGACGCACTCAGGCCTCCGGCCGCAGGTCCAGCCGACGCAGCAGCTGGGCGTTGAGCGCGACCACGACGGTCGATGCGGACATCAGGATCGCCCCCACCGACATCGGCAGCACGAACCCGACCGGCGCCAGCACACCCGCGGCCAACGGGACCGAGATCAGGTTGTAGCCGGCCGCCCACCACAGGTTCTGCTTCATCTTGCGGTACGACGCCCGCGACAGCTCGATGACCGACACGACCGACCGCGGGTCCGAGCTCGCGAGGATCACCCCTGCCGATGCGATCGCGACGTCGGTGCCGGCACCGATCGCGATGCCGACGTCGGCCTGCGCCAGCGCGGGCGCGTCGTTGACACCGTCGCCGACCATCGCGACCTTGCGTCCCTCGTGCTGCAGCTCGGCGACCTTCGCGGACTTGTCCTCCGGCCGGACCCCCGCGTAGACACGGTCGATGCCGAGCTCGTCGGCCACGGCGTGAGCCACGGCCTCCGCGTCCCCGGTGATCATCACGACGCGCACGCCGCGCCGGTGCAGCGCGTCGATCGCCTGACGCGACTCCTCGCGGACCTCGTCTGCGAGCTCGAGCGCACCGACGACCGTGCCGTCGACCAGCACGTGCAGGATGATCGCGCCCCTCGCCCGCCACGACTCGGCGATCGCGAGCTCGGAGGCGTGCTCCTGCTCGAGCAGCGCGGGCCCGCCCACCTGCACCCGTCGAGCGTCGACCGTGGCGGTCACCCCGACAGCAGGGGACGAGGTGAAGTCGTGCGCGGCGACGACTGCCAGGCCGCGCTGCCGCGCCGCCGTCACGATCGCCTTCGCGAGCGGGTGCTCGCTGTCGGTCTCGGCCGCCGCCGCCAGGGCGAGGACGTCGTCCTCGACGTGACCGGTGGCCGGCGCGACAGCGACGACGGTCGGCTCACCCTTGGTCAGCGTCCCGGTCTTGTCGAACAGGACGGTGTCGACGGTGCGCATGCTCTCGAGCGCGAGGCGGTCCTTCACCAGCACTCCGCCGCGTGCAGCGCGCTCCGTCGCGATCGAGACGACCAGCGGGATGGCGAGCCCCAGCGCGTGGGGGCACGCGATCACCAGCACCGTGATGGTCCGGACGACTGCCTCGTCGGGCTGCCCGATCACGGTCCACACCACAGCGGTGATCGCGGCGGCGCCGAGCGCGAACCAGAACAGCCAGCCGGCCGCGGTGTCTGCGAGGCGCTGGGCGCGCGACGACGACGCTTGGGCCTGTGCCACCAGCCGCTGGATGCCGGCAAGGGCGGTGTCGTCACCCACCGCAGTGATCGCGACCCGCAGGCCGGAGTCCGTCGCCACCGTCCCGGCGACGACAGGATCACCGCTCGTACGGCGGACCGTCCGGGACTCGCCCGTCACCATCGACTCGTCCATGTCGGCGGCACCGTCGACCACGTGCCCGTCGGCGGGGATGCTGCCGCCCGGGCGTACGACGACGACGTCGCCCACGCGCAGCTCCGTGGGAGCGACCGTGACGATCTGGTCTCCCTCCACGCGCTCGGCCTCGTCCGGCAGGAGCGCCGCGAGCGAGTCGAGCGCCGACGTGGTCTGCGCGAGCGAGCGCATCTCGATCCAGTGACCGAGCAGCATGATCACGATCAGCAGCGCCAGCTCCCACCAGAAGTCGAGCTGGTGGTGGAGGACGCCGAGGCTCGCGCCCCACGACGACACGAAGGCCACCGTGATCGCGAGAGCGATGAGGAGCATCATCCCGGGCTGTCGCGACCTGATCTCGCTGACGGCGCCGGTCAGGAACGGCCGCCCGCCCCAGGCGTACATCACGGTGCCGAGCACGGGCGAGACCCACTCGACCCATCCGGCGTCGGGCAGGTCGTAGCCGAGGAGTGCCGCGAACATCCCCGAGAACCCGACCACAGGCACCGCGAGTGCGAGCATCACCCAGAACAGCCGGCGGAACTGGCCGACGTGGTCGCCGTGTCCCGCGTGGCCGCCGCCGTGACCGCCGTCACCGTGTCCCGCGTGGGACTCGTGCCCCTGATGGGACTCGGCGGACTCGCCGTGCCCGTGCCCGTGCGCGGCGTGATTCTCGTGCGTGGCGTGAGTGTGCTCGTGCGTGCTCATACCGCCGACCATATACCCCTAGGGGGTATCCGACAATCCCTCTTGCGCTCGTCCGAGGACCAGCGACGCGACCTGCTCCAGCTCGGGCGTCAACGCACTCTCGGCGATCGTGATCTCCGCGCCCTCGTAGGAGAAGGTGTAGGTGAAGCGATCGCCGCCGGGAACCTCGTCAGGGGCCTGGAGCCCGACGAAGTCCGTCCGCGCGAGCAGCGCGGCGACCTCCGCGCCGAGCGGCCCCTCGTCGAGATCGACCGCCGCCTCGCGACTGATCCCGGCGAACCCACCCGAGCGAGACACCACGACACGGCCCGACACGCTCGGAGCCACACCGCCGCCGGGCGCACCCCTCACCGGCGTCACACCGACCTCGGTCCACGCGTCACGCACCGCCTCGGCCTCCTCCGCGCCGTACAACGTCGTCGCTGCAGCCACGGTCGCCGCCGCGAACCCCGCGAAGTCGGTGGCCGGCCCGACGGCGCCGCCGGTCAGCGCGGCGTACCAGATCTGGCCCGTGCGCTCCCAGCTGTAGCCGCCGATCCTCAGCGCGGCCAGCACGAACGCCCGGTTGGGGATGCCGGAGTTGATGTGCACCCCGCCGTTGTCGGCGGTCGTCACGACGAAGTCGTCCATCGTGCCCACCTGCGGGTCCTTGCCGAGCACCGGATCGTCGTAGGCGGTGCCCGGCTCACGCATCGAGCGGAGCGCGACCGCGTTGATCCGCGGTGCGAAGAGCCCCTCACCGATCAGCCACTCGGCCTCCTCGGCGGTCTGGTCGAGCATCCGCTGGAGCGCCATCGCGGCGAAGCAGTCCGACATCGACTCGTTGAGCGCACCGGACTCCCCCGAGTAGCGGAGGTTGGCGGTGAACTGCGTGACCCCGTGGGTGAACTCGTGGAAGTTGACGTCCGGCGGCTTGGTGAAGCGCTCGAACACGTCACCGTCACCGTCACCGAAGACGAGCTGCTCGCCGTCCCAGAACGCGTTGTCGTACTCCTGGCCGTAGTGCACGGTGACCGTGACCGGGCTCCCCGCCCCGTCGATTCCGCTGCGCCCGAAGACCGTGTGGAACAGCTCGTGCACCACCCCCGTGCTGTCGTACGCCTCGTCGACGGCGACGTCGCCCGTCGGCGGGTCGGCGTCGCCCCGGGCCTTCTCGCCGGGCAGGCTCGTGCCGCCGCCGGCGCTGTAGATCGTCTTGGTGCCGTCGGCGTCGGTCGGCTGAGGCAGGGCCGAGGGCGCCGTGGCCCGGCGCTCCCGCAGCTGGGCGTCGAGGGCACGGGTGTGACCGCGGCGATCGGTCAGGTAAGGGTCGTCGCCGGCATCGGCGACGCGCTCCAGCAGGTACGGGGGCACGAACTGACAGCTCATGCGTCCTGTCTACCGCGCAGCGGTGACAGCCGCCGCTCAGATCAGGCGGCGGTCGCTGGCCCAGCGTGTGAGCTCGTGGCGGCTCGACAGCTGGAGCTTGCGCAGCACCGAGGAGACGTGGGTCTCGACGGTCTTCACCGAGATGAAGAGCGCCTTCGCGACCTCCTTGTAGGCATAGCCGCGGGCGATCAGGCGCATCACCTCGCGTTCACGCTCTGTCAGCCGGTCGAGGTCGGAGTCGACCTGCGCGACCTCGATCGTCCCCGCGAACGCGTCGAGCACGAACCCCGCCAGCCGTGGCGAGAACACGGCGTCGCCTCCGGCGACCCGCCGGATCGCGTCGACCAGCTCGTCGCCGGTGATGTTCTTCGTGACGTAGCCGCGGGCGCCGGCACGGATCACGCCGATCACGTCCTCGGCGGCGTCGCTCACCGACAGCGCGAGGAACTTGGTGTCCGGATAGCGGGTCGCGACCCTGCGCAGCACCTCGGCGCCACCGCCGCCGGGAAGGTGCACGTCGAGGAGCACGACATCGGGCCGGTACGCCTCCACGGCCCGGATCGCCTCGTCGACGTCGCCGGCCTCGGCCACGATGCGTACGGTGCTGCCCAGCTCGGCGCGGACGCCCGTCCGGAACATCGCGTGGTCGTCGACCAGCACGACCGCGAGGTCTCGTGGGCTGGCAGCGTTCGTCGGCGTGCTCACGCGTCTCCTCCTTCGGCGCCCTGGGGCGCGGTGTCGCGTCCGCCGTCGGACGACGGCTCGCGCACGAGCGGGAGGACGAGGCGCACCTCGGTGCCCTCCCCCGGTGCCGAGCGTACGTCGACGGTCCCGCGGTGGCGCTTCATCCTCTCCACGAGGGAGCGCCGGATGCCGAGCCGGTCCTCGGGCACCTGCTCGGGGTCGAACCCCACGCCCCGGTCGCGCACGAACACCTCGGCCGCAGCTCCGGCGACCTCGACGTAGACGTCGATACGGTCCGCGCCGGAGTGCTTCGCGGCGTTCGTCATCGCCTCGCGCGCTGCGGCGCGGAGCGCGTCGACGTCGGGATCCGGGTCGGTGTCGCCGACGCCGACCACCTCGATGGGCACCCGGTACGTCGTCTCGATCTCGGCCGCGTCGGCTGCAAGCCCGGATCGCAGCGTGGCGTCGTCCGGGGTCCGGTCGCCGTACAGCCAGTCCCGCAGCTCGCGCTCCTGACGCCGTGCCAGGGTCGCGACGGTAGCCGGGTCGTGCGCGTTCTTCTGCAGCAGCGCCAGGGTCTGGAGCACGGAGTCGTGGAGGTGGGCGGCGACGTCGGCCCGCTCCTGGGAACGCACCCGCTCCCGCCGCTCGGCGGCCAGGTCGCTCACCAGTCGGACCACCCACGGGCCGAGGAGGAGGAGCGCGCCCGCAACGGCGACGACCAGCGCCGCGAGCAGCTGGGCCGCTGACTGCAGGCCGCCGCCGAGCTGGGCGACGAACACGGCGTACGCGATGAGCACGAGCAGGGTCCCGGCCGCGATCCGGAGTGCGGCCTGCCAGCCCGACGTCACGCGGACCCAGCGCTCCAGCGACCGGTCGTCGGCCTGGCGCCAGATCAACGCGAACCCGGCGATCGCGAGGACCGCCGGGAAGACGAGCGTGGAGACGGTGTCGCTCCCGACGACGATCCAGACGACGCCCACGCCGAGGACGACGAGCGCAGCGGTCTGCAGCGTGCTCCGGTTCGACTGCGGGCCGGCGTCCTCGTCCGAGCCGCGGCGCAGTCCGCGCCGGGTCGCACTCGCGAGGCCCGGGGACTCCGCCGCGCTGCCCAGCGGCACGAACACCCAGAACGCCACGTAGGCGAGGACCCCGGCGAGCTGGAACAACGTGCTCACCACGAACGCGAGACGAACCCACAGGACGGGGACGCCGAGGTGGTCGGCGAGCCCCTGGGCCACGCCGCCGAGCACGCGCGGGCTCGGCGAGCGGTAGAGGCGCCTCGGCGGCATCGCAGTCGTCGTCACGTTTCCGATCGTCACACGCTCGACCCCTGCCGGACCACCCGGATCGACCCTGAGCGACCCCGGGGCCCCGTGCCACGGGACCGGCACGAATCAGGGGTCTCACCCATACTGCGAGTGCCGGACGCGACGCAGGATGGACGCATGGACGACTCGACCACACCTCTCGGCGCGGGCACCCCGCCGCCGGAGCCCGACGCGGGGCCTGGCACGCGACCGCAGGACGACCGGCGCACTCCGCACGCCGGAGCGCTGACCGACATCCGACGGACCGAGGACGGGCGCATGGTCGCCGGTGTGTGCGCCGGCATCGGCCGCTACCTCGGCATCGACCCCGTCATCCCCCGCATCATCTTCGGCGTGCTGACGCTCGTCGGCTTCGGCGGCGTCCTCGCGTACGCCGCCGCATGGATCCTGCTTCCCGACGAGGAGACGGGCGAGAGCTTCCTGAAGCGCTGGCTCGGGCTCGGTGAGAACGAGCCGCAGATCCGTCTGGTCGGACTCGGTGCCGCCGCGCTCGTCGCCATCACGTGGACGTGGGGCTGGGGCTGGCCGCTCGGACCGGTGTGGATCATCGCCGCTGCCGTGATCGCCTGGGTCGCCTACCGCGAGTACCAGGAGCGGCGTCGCACCCGACCGGCAGGTCCGCCCCCGCCGTACGGCCCGCCGTCGCCCGGTGCTTACGCGCCGAGCACCTATGCCACGTCCTCCCCTCCGCCGCCGTGGGCGCCGACCCGTCCGGGAACGACGACCGCACCGCCGCCGGCCGTCCCCTTCGCACCGACCGCGCAGGGGTCGTACGGGTACGGCCCGGGGCCGGCCGCGCCCACCGCACCGGTGGTGCCGCCGACGTACGGGCAGGTCCCGCCGGGACCGCCGGTCCGACCGCCGGTCGTGCCGCCGCCGCCCAGGCCGCCGAAGCGGCCGAACCCTCGACACGACCGCGGCGCGCTCACCGTGATCACGCTCTCCCTCGCGCTGATCGCCACCGGCATCGCCCTGGTCACCGGCATCGGCGGTGACGAGCCCTCTGTGTACGTCGCGGTGGCGACCGGCACCCTCGCGCTCGGTCTGCTGGTCGGGACGGTGTTCGGCAACGCCCGTCCGCTGATCCTGCCGGCGATCGTCGCCGTCGGTGTCCTCGCGGCCACCACCGCCGTCCCGCACTGGGACGCCGGCCGCATCGAGGTCACGCCGAGCAGCGCTGCGGACCTGCGCGACGACTACGACGTCGGGTTCGGTGAGGTCATCGTCGACCTGCGCGAGATCTCCGACCCCGCTGCCCTGGACGGACGGCGCCTCGACCTCGAGGCCGGCGTCGGCACCGTACGCGTGTACGTCCCCACGACGGTGGACATCGACATCGAGGCCGAGGTCGGCGCCGGCTCCATCAACGCCCTCGGCTACGAACGCGGGGGCTTCCAGACCTCTCTCGAGGTCGGCGAGCACACCGACCGCCCTGACCTGACACTCGACATCGGCGTCACCGTCGGTGCCGTGGAGGTGATCCGCTCATGAAGCGCCATCCGCTCGACGCCCTGACCCTGGTCGCTCTCGCCTTCGTGCTCGTCGCCGGAGTCCTGTGGGGCATGTGGTACGCCGGGTGGGAGCCCGTCTCCCTCGCGATCGCCGCACCGCTGCTGCTCGTGCTTCTCGGCACGGTCGGTCTCGTGGCGACGCTGATCGCGGCCCGGCAGGCCGGTCGCCGGCAGCGCGAGCAGCGTACGGCGGTGGCCGACCTCGGCGAGGATCGCCCGCCCGCAGACACGGAGGCGGCCGCCGAGGCCGAGCACGAGACCGGCCCGGAGGCCGAACCCGCGCCCGAGCCTGTCGACGCCCCGACGGACACACTCACCCTGGAGGACCTCACCCGGCCCTCCGACGACCGAGAGGACCGACGATGACCGGTACGAAGAAGCTCACCCGCACGACAGGCGACAAGTGGGTCGGGGGTGTCTGCGGAGGGGTCGCCCGCTACACCGGCGTCGATCCGAACCTCGTACGCCTGGCCGTCGTGGTGCTCACCGTGCTCGGTTTCGGCTCGATGATCCTCGTGTACCTCGTCGCCTGGCTCCTCATGCCCGCCGACGTCTGAGGCGTGACGAGCGGCCCCGTCAGCGCGAGCGGGGCCGCTCGAAGAGGCGCGACATGACGATCGCGCTCCGGGTGCGCTCGACCTTCGCGTGCTCGCGCATCCGCTCGACGACCTGCTCGATCTCGGTCATGCTCGTCGCCATCACGTGGACGATCGCGTCGGCATTGCCGGCGACCGTCCATGCGCCGACGATCTGCGGGATCGCCTCCAGGCTGCGCTTGAGCTCGGCGGCCGACACGTTGCCGTCGTAGTAGATCTCGACGTAGGCCTCGGTGCTCCAGCCGAGCGCCGCCGGATCGGTCAGTGCGGTGAAGCCCGTGATCTGCCCGCGCAGCCGCATCTGGTCGACCCGCCGCTTGACCGCGGGTGCCGACAGCCCGACGCCCGCTCCGATCTCGGCGTACGTGGCGCGCCCGTCGCGCATCAGGTGCCCGATGATCTCGCGGTCGACAGCATCCATCGGGGCAGCCCTCCTCGTGGTCGTCCCCGCCAGCCTAGGGCCCGCCGTCTCCGAGCTGGTACGGCGTGCGCCAAGCCGGGGCGTCGTCGAGGTCGGGTCCCGACCAGTATTCGCGGGCGGCGACCACCCGCCCGTCGCGCACCGTCCAGAACCCTGTGGCGACGAACACGCCGTCGACCCCCTCCTGGGTCACCTCGACGTCGGACGCGACGCGCTCGCCGCTCCCGACGACCTCGCGCACCCGGATCGACCAGCCCTCCGGGTAGTCACGGTTCATCGCGACGAAGGACGCGCCGCTGAACCGCTCGCCGGTGCGCGGCCACTCGATCACCGCGTCGGGAGCGACGAGCGCGGCCACGCCCTCCCAGTCGCGCGCCTCCATGCGTGCCTCCAGCCGGCTGACAACCTCGGTCGCATCCATGCCTCCACGATGCACCGTGCCACCGACAGGTCCGGTCAGCTCTGCCAGGACTTCCACAAGGCGGCGTACGACCCACCGCGCGCCACCAGCTCGTCATGGCTGCCGAGCTCGCTGATCTCGCCGTCCTCGACCACGGCGACGCGGTCGGCGTCGTGCGCGGTGTAGAGGCGGTGCGCGATCGCGACCACGGTGCGGCCTTCGAGCACCGCGCTGAGCGAGCGCTCGAGGGCGCGTGCCGCGCGCGGGTCGATCAGCGACGTCGCCTCGTCGAGCACCAGCGTGTGCGGGTCGGTCAGCACGACCCGCGCGAGGGCGAGGTGCTGTGCCTGGGCGTCGGTCAGCCGGTGCCCGCCGGACCCGACCATCGTGTCGAGACCGTGCGGCAGATGCCCGACCCACTCGCGCGCGTCCACGGCGTCGAGCGCGGCCCAGAGCCGGTCGTCGTCGGTGCCACCGGGTGACTCCAGCGCCAGCTGGAGGTTGTCACGGACGGTGCCGACGAACACGTGGTGCTCCTGGGTGAGCAGCGCGACGCGGCGGCGAAGGTCGTCGAGCTCCAGCTCGGTGACCCCGACACCGCCCAGGGTGACGGCACCCCGGGTCGGCCCCTGGATGCCGGCGATCAGTCGACCGATCGTCGACTTGCCCGCACCCGACGGCCCGACGACCGCGAGGCGCTCCCCTGCGGTCAGCTCGAGGTCCACGCCGTGCAGCACCTCGCGCCCCTCGACGTAGGAGAAGCGCACGGCGTCCAGCTCGATCTCCTCGCCTGCAGGAGTCCGGCCGCTCGCGACCCGGTCGTCGGGCACCTCCGCGACGCCGAGGAGCCGCGCGAGCGACGTGGCGCCGACCTGGAGGGTGTCCATCCAGTTGAGGAGCCGGTCGACGGGGTCGATGAGGAAGCGCACGTACAGCACGGCGGCCGTCAGCTCGGCGAGCGTGATCGACCCCTCCGCCATCAGCCAGCCACCGAACAGCAGCGTGCCGGCGACGGGGATGAGGTATCCGATCTCGACGGCCGGGAAGAAGACGGTCCGCAAGCGGCGGGTGTACGACTCGGCGGCGTACGACTCCGCGATGTCGGCGTCGATGCGCTCGCGGCGCTGGTCCCCGAGGCCGAGCGCCTCGACCGTGCGCGCTCCCTCGACGGTCTCCGCGAGGGTCGCGTTGATCTGCGAGTACGAGGCGTGCTCGCGGATGTAGCCGTCGCGTGCGCGCTTGAGGTACCAGCGGGTCGCCAGCCACAGCACCGGCACACCGAGCACGAGCGGCACCGCCACCCAGCCTCCGACGAGCAGGGCAGCGACGATGGTGCACACGGCCGTCACCAGCGCGACGACGGTCTCGGGGACCGCGAAGCGGACGGACCAGCCGAGCGTGTCGACGTCGCGCGACGTCCGCGTGAGGAGGTCACCGGTCCCGGCGCTCTCCACCACACCGATCGGGAGGGTCAGCGCCTCGTCGACGAAGTCCTCCCGCAGCCGCGCCAGGACGACCTCGCCGAAGACGGCCGAGCGGAGGCGGGCGTAGCGGGTGAGGATCGTCTGCGCGATCAGGCAGGCCGCGATGACGGCGGCGAGCCGGTCGATGGTGGCGTTCTCGCCACCACCGGTCGCCGCAGCGACGAGGTCGCCGACGAGCCACGGGACGACGAGCCCCGCGGCAGCTGCGGCGCCGTGCAGGACGACGATGCCGACCAGGGCTCGGCGATGGTCGCGGGCGACCTGGCGCAGGTACGACCGGAGCAGGCCGGTGCCTGCGATCGGGAGTGCGTCACGCAACGTCCTCGGCCTCCTCTCGGGTCAGGACCTGCCGGTAGCGGCTGTCGGTGGTCATCAGGTGGTGGTGCTTGCCTCGTGCGGCGACGCGCCCGCCGGACAGGAACACGACCTCGTCGGCGACGTCCAGCACCAGCGGGCTGCTGGAGGTCACGATGGTGGTCCGGCCAGCGCGGTGCGTGCGCAGCCGCCCGGCGATCCTCGCCTCGGTGTGCGAGTCGACTGCGGACGTCGGCTCGACGAGCACGAGCACGTCGGCCTCCGTGAGCAGCGCCCTCGCGAGGACGACGCGCTGCCGCTGCCCGCCGGACAGGGAACGTCCCCGCTCGGCGAGCTCGGCGTCGAGTCCGTCGGTCAGGGTCTCGAGGACGTCGCCCGCCGAGGCGCTCGCGACGGCGCGCTCGATCTCGGCATCGGTGGTCGCGTGCCGGACGTCGAGGGCGTCGCGCAGGCGCCCGCTGAACAGCGCGGATCCGGTGTCGTTGACGACGATGCGGCGGCGGAGCTCGTCGCGCGCGACCGCCCCGAGGGGCACACCGCCGTACGTCACCGCGTCGACGTCGCCGCCGGGCGCCGGGTATCCGCCGAGGCGGTCGGCGAGCGCCACGACGTCACGGGGGTCGTCACTGACCAGCGCGGTCAGCAGACCCTGGCGCACCACGGTGCCCGTGGGGGCGTCGACGAGATCGCCGTCGGGCGGGCTCACCGGAGCGACGGGATCGGTCACGCTCGGGACGATCCCCAGGATCCGCGTGATGTGCCGCGCAGACACGTGGCCCCGGATGAGCTTGTTGGCGGCCTCGGTGAAGGTGCGCAGCGGGAGCATCAGGAAGGTGGCGTAGCCGTAGAACGCGATCAGGTCGCCGGGCGTGATCTGACCCGAGGCGGCGAAGCGCGCGCCCAGCCAGACCACCAGGACCACGAAGGCTCCGGGCAGCAGGACCTGGAAGGCGTCGAGGTACGACTGGACGCGCGCGACCTGCACACCCGCGCGCTTGACGTCCTGCGACGCAGCACGGTAGCGGCGGTCGAACATCGCCTCGCCACCGATGCCGCGCAGGACCCGCAGCCCGGCCACGATGTCGCTCGCGAGGGTGTTGAGCTCACCCTGCAGCGCCCGGGCGTGCTGGTTGCGCCGGTTGAGGTGGCGCAGCAGCGGCCCGGTCGCGAGCATCAGCAGCGGCACACCGATCAGCACCACCAGACCGAGCGTCGGGGACGCCTCGAGCAGGATCGCGGCGACGACGAGGTAGGCCACGATCGACCCCACGAACCGCCCCATCACGTCGACGGCGTTGCCGAGGTTCGCGATGTCCGTCGCCCCGACCGAGACGACCTCACCGTGGGCGACGCGGCGGTTCAGCTCCGAGCCGAGCCGACCGGCGTGCGTGCTCACCAGCTGCACCGTCCGGTAGGCAGCATCCAGCCAGGTCTGGACGGCGAGGCGGTGGCGCATGATGCCGGCGGTCGCCTGGACCCCACCGATGACGAGGAGCACTCCGGTCCACAGGAGCAGCGAGGTGCCGAAGCCGTCGTCGACGACCGCGTCGATCGCCGCACCGATCACCGCGGGGATCGTCGCCTGAGCCACCATCCACACGATGCCGAAGGCGATCGCACCGATCAGGGTCCATCCCTGGACGCGAAAGATCCACGTCATGAATCGCGTCGCCGAGCGAATGTCTGGTGTGCCTGGATCGGCGAGCGGGAGGTTCTTCACGTCCTCCAGAGTAAGGACGCACCCAGACGCCGAGCGACCGAATATCGCCCGTCCGGACGGTTCTGTGACGCCCGTCTCTCTGAGCGCCTCGCCGGTCGATCGGTAGGATGGCTCCCGGTGTGCCGGGAAGTCTGGTCGGCGTCATTTCCGGCGATCCCTCAGGAGCCCATCGTGCAGCACGACGACACCGTCCTCGGGCGGGGATCGTGGACCGAGACCTCACGCATCGCGGCGCTCCTGCGCAAGGAGACCGTCGGTGGCTTCCTGCTGATCGGCGCCGCGCTCCTCGCGATGGTGCTGGCGAACTCGCCCGCCGGCGACGCGTACGTCTCCCTCCGCGACTACGAGGTCGGGCCGGAGTCGCTCCACCTCCACCTCACCCTCGGCACGTGGGCCGCCGACGGCCTGCTCGCCATCTTCTTCTTCGTCGCGGGCCTCGAGCTCAAGCGAGAGCTGGTCGCCGGAGACCTCCGCGATCCCCGCCGGGCTGCGATCCCGATCATCGCCGCGGTCGGCGGCATGGTGGTGCCGGCGCTGATCTTCGTCGCGGTGAACGCCCGCACGGGCGACGGCGCCCTCCGCGGCTGGGCGATCCCCACCGCGACCGACATCGCGTTCGCGCTCGCCGTCCTCGCGGTCCTGGGGTCCTTCCTCCCGACGGCCCTGCGGACGTTCCTGCTGACGCTCGCGATCGTGGACGACCTGCTCGCGATCGTCGTGATCGCCATCTTCTACACCGACGACCTCGACATCGCCTACCTCGCCGCGGCGGTCGTCCCCATCGCGCTGTTCGCGTTCTTCGTCCAGCGGCGGGTCCGCGCGGCCTGGCTCCTCCTCCCGCTCGCGTTCGCGGCATGGACGCTGGTGCACGCGTCGGGCGTCCACGCCACGGTCGCCGGCGTCGTGCTGGGCTTCACCGTCCCGGTGGTGCGCAGCGCCGCGGCCGGTGGCCCCGAGGCCGGTCCGGGTCTCGCCGAGCACTTCGAGCACGTCTGGCGCCCCATCTCCGCCGGGATCGCCGTCCCGGTCTTCGCCTTCTTCGCCGCCGGTGTCGACGTCGGCGGCATCAGCGGCCTCGTCGATGCCAACCGGTCGACGATCACCTACGGCATCCTGCTGGGCCTCGTCGTCGGCAAGACCGTCGGGATCTTCGGCGCGACCTGGCTCACCGCGAAGTTCACCCACGCCCGTCTCGACCCCGACCTCGCGTGGGTCGACGTCGTCGGTGTCGGGATGCTGGGCGGCATCGGCTTCACCGTCTCGCTGCTCATCGGAGACCTCGCGTACGGTCTCGGGTCGGAACGCGACGACTACGTCAAGATCGGCGTGCTCGAGGGGTCGCTGCTCGCGGCGGTCCTGGCAGCGATCCTGCTCACGACACGCAACCGGCACTACCGCAGCGTGGCCGAGGCGGACGCGGTGGACGCCGACCACGACGGGATCCCCGACACGTACCAGCGCCGCCGCGACGTCGAGTGACCCAGCGCGCAGAACCGGTTTGACCCGACCTCTCGCGGCGACAAGACTCGCGACCATGTCCGTCTCCCTCGCGCCCGTGCCGCTGCCGACCTCGCTGTCCTCGCCGGAGGACTGGGCGCTGCGCGGGGTCGTCCGGGTGCGCGAGGCGATCGATCGCTAGATCCGTGGTCACGACGACCTCGTCCCCGACCTGGCACTGTCGGCCGAGATGATGGCCGACAGGGTCTACCGGCCGCTCGACCGGTGGGTCGCCGTGGCCGACGACTCCCAGACCCCCGAGTCCGTGGTCGGGCACGCCTCCGTACGCCTACCGCAGGTCGGTGACACCGATGTGGTGATCGTCGACGTCGGGGTCGACCCCCGCTGGCGTGGCCGAGGGATCGGGACCGCACTCGCCGAGCGAGTCGCGAGCGAGGTCCGTGCGGCCGGGCGCCACGTCGTCCAGGCCGACACCTCCCACCCGCGTGGCCCGTGGCCGGACGCGGACGAGCTGCAGCCCTCGACGGGCGTGGGCACCGTCCCCGTCGATGCGTCCACCCGCTTCGCGCTCGCGCACGGGCTGGTGCTCGAGCAGGTCGAGCGACAGCTGACGATCGATCTCCCGGTCGACCCGGACCACCTCGCCCGCCTCGAGTCGGAGGCGGCGCTCGCGGCCGGCCCCGACTACCGCACGCACGTGTGGGTCGACGAGGTTCCCGCGGAGTGGGAGGAGCAGTACGCCGCCCTGATGACCCGCATGACCACCGCGCCGCCGGCGGGTGGGATGGCGCACGCCGAGGACGCGTGGGACGTCGCCCGTCTGCGCGCGGCCACCGCTCGGCGCCGCGCCAGCGGGCGGGTCGCCGTCGTCGGAGTGGTCGAGCACCGCCCGACGGGGACGCTGGCCGCCTACTCGGTCGAGGAGTTCGCCGACTCACGCCCGGAGTCGGTCATCCAGGCCGACACCCTCGTGCTGGACGAGCACCGCGGGCACCGGCTGGGGATGCTCGTCAAGACAGCGCTGATGGGCACGCTCGCGACCGTACGCCCGCAGGCGCGTCGCATCCACACGTGGAACGCTCAGGAGAACGCGCACATGCTCGCGATCAACACCACGCTCGGCTACCGTCCGGCGAGCGTCGCGGCACAGTGGCAGCTGCTCCTCGACGTCGCGTAGCGCCGGCTGTCGATCTCGACGCATGCTGTTCGTTACCTGAGTGAGGGCACCGATCGGCGGGGCCCCGGCGAAGGAGGCCCACCATGTCTGAGCGCTACCTCTTCATCCTCTTCGACGACGAGTCCACCTGGGTCGACGCGACCCCGGCGGAGTGGGGCGCGATGATGGCCGCGCACGAGCGGTTCAGCAAGGCCATCGTGGCCGCGGGAGCGATCGATCACGGCGGCGAGGCTCTCCAGCCGACGACGACGGCCACGACGGTCCGGACCGGACCGGACCCGGTCGTGACCGACGGGCCGTTCGTCGAGTCCAAGGAGGCCTTCGGCGGCTACTACGTCATCGAGTGCGACGGGCTGGACGCGGCGCTCGCGCTCGCCAAGGAGGCACCGTCCGCCGTGGTCGAGGTGCGGCCCATCATGGCCGTGTGATCGAGGCTCGATGACCGACGTCGCGGACGTCGTCGCGGACGTCGTCGCGTCCCTGCACCGCGACCACTGGGGTCGCGTGGTCGCGGCGACCGTCCGCACCGCGGGCGACCTCGACACGGCCCAGGACTGCGCCCAGCACGCGTTCGAGCGGTCGCTCGTGGCGTGGCAGCGCGACGGCGTGCCCGAGAGCGGCGTGGGCTGGCTCGTCCGCACGGCGCGCAACCACGCCCTCGACCTGCACCGCCGCGCGGGCTCGCTGCGCGACCGGATGCCCGACCTCGTCCAGCGCGAGGAGTCGCGCAACGTCGACGAGGCGGCGGCGCACTGGAACGACGACCTGCTCCGACTGGTCTTCACGTGCTGCCATCCCGCGCTCGCCGAGCAGGACCGGGTGCTGCTCACGCTCCGCGTCGTGTGCGGGCTCCCGACGCCGACGGCTGCGGGCCTGCTGCTCCTCAAGCCCGCGACGGCTGCCGCCCGCATCACGCGGGCGAAGCACAAGATCACCGCCGCGGGGATCCGGTACGCCGTCCCGACCGCCGACGACCTGCCCGCGCGCCTCGACACCGTGCTCGAGGTCGTGCACCTGGTCGCGACCGCAGCGCACGAGCGCCCCCGTGATCCCGAGACCGACTCCTTGGAGGAGTCCTCGCGTGCACTCGCGACGAGCCTCGCCGAGATCTTCCCCGACGAGCCGGAAGTCCTCGGGCTGCTCGGACTCGTCCTGTTCACCCAGGCACGGACCGAGGCCCGGCGTGCCGCCGACATCGTCCTCCTCGACGGTCAGGACCGCGGCTCCTGGGACGTACGCCTGATCGCCGGCGGGCGCGCAGCGACGGCACGGGCGGTCGAGAGGGCCGTGGCGAGAGACGGGCGGGCCGGCCGGTACGCGCTGCAGGCCACCATCGCCGGCGTGCACGCCGAGGCGGTCAGCGTCGAGACGACGGACTGGCCGGCACTGCTCCGCCTGTACGACCGGCTGGTCGAGGTCTGGCCGACCCCGGTGGTCAGGCTCAACCGCGCGGTGGCCGTGTCGTACGTCGAGGGTCCGGGCGCGGCGCTCGAGGCGCTCGACGCGGTGGCCGGCGCGCCGAGCCTGCGCGAGTACGCCTACCTCCCCGCGGTCCGCGCACGCCTGCTCGCCGACCTCGGGCGTACGGCGGAGGCTGCGGCCGCGTACCAGTGCGCGATCGCGATCGCCGGCGACGACGCCCAGCGGCGCTACCTGAAGGGGCAGCTCGAGGCGCTGGGACCGTGAGCGCCAGCGACGTCAGGCACCGACGTCGTGCGCGTGGTGCTCGATGTCGTGGAGGAAGTACGTCGCGAAGGTCACCACCGTGAAGGAGGCCCCGTCGGTACGGCGTCCGGTGCGCGACCACTGCTCGGGTGCCACGCCGTCGAACGCGTCAGCCGTCAGGGCAGCCTCGCGGGCGAGCTCCTCGGCGACGGTCGCCGGGTCCTGCTCGGCGTACCGCGACTCCACGGCTGTGGCGTCCTGGTCCCAGTTCGGGTAGAGCGGGTCGTCCTCGTCGAGCATCAGCCCCAGCCGGAACCGGTAGAGGGCGAGCACGTCACGCACGTGGCAGGCGTACTCCAGAGGCGACCACGTGCTGTCGTCAGGGCGTACGCCGACGGCGCGACGCGAGAGCACGTCGGGCCAGAGCGCGGCGTTCGTGCGTACGCGTGCTCCGACCTCGGCTGGGACGACGCCCGCCGGGTCGAACCCGCACTCCGGGCACGCCTCGCGCGCGGTCCAGGTCCAGTCCTTCGTGTCGGGGACGATGGCCACGCGTCACTCCCACTCGATCGTGCCCGGGGGCTTGCTGGTGATGTCGACGACGACTCGGTTGACCTCGCTCACCTCGTTGGTGATCCGGGTCGAGATGCGCTCGAGCAGCTCGTACGGGAGACGGCTCCAGTCGGCGGTCATCGCGTCCTCGCTGCTGACCGGGCGCAGCACGACGGGGTGACCGTACGTCCGCCCGTCGCCCTGGACGCCCACCGAGCGGACGTCCGCCAGGAGCACGACGGGGAACTGCCACACCTCACGGTCGAGTCCGGCGGCGGTGAGCTCCTCCCGCGCGATCGCGTCGGCCTCGCGCACGATCGACAGGCGCTCCTCGTCGACCGCGCCGACGATGCGGATGGCGAGACCCGGGCCGGGGAACGGGTGGCGCCACACCATCGCTGCAGGCAGGCCCAGCTGCTCGCCCACCTGCCGCACCTCGTCCTTGAACAGGGTGCGGAGCGGCTCGATGAGGCTGAACTCGAGGTCCTCGGGAAGGCCACCGACGTTGTGGTGGCTCTTGATGTTGGCCGCCCCCTCACCGCCGCCGGACTCGACGACGTCCGGGTAGAGCGTGCCCTGGACCAGGAACTTCACCGGGGCGCCGGGAGTCTCGAGGATCTCCCGCTCGGCCGCCTCGAACGTCCGGATGAACTCTCGACCGATGATCTTGCGCTTCTCCTCGGGGTCGGTCACCCCGGCGAGGTGGCCGAGGAACTGCTCCCGCGCGTCGACGACCTTCAGATTGACGTCGGTCGCCTCGACGTAGTCGCGCACCACCTGGTCGCGCTCGCCCTTGCGCAGCAACCCGTGGTCGACGAAGACGCAGGTCAGCTGGTCGCCGATCGCCCGCTGCACGAGCGCTGCTGCGACCGACGAGTCGACGCCGCCGGACAGGGCGCAGATCACCCGCGCGTCACCGACGGTCTCGCGGATCCGGTCGACCTGCTCGTCGACGATGTTGACCATGGTCCAGGTCTGACGGCAGCCCGCGATCTCGACGAGGAAGCGCTCGAGGATCTTCTGGCCGTGCTCGCTGTGGAGCACCTCCGGGTGCCACTGGACACCGGCGAGACCGCGGTCGACGTCTTCGAACGCCGCCACGGCGGCGCGGGGCGAGGACGCGGTGACGGAGAAGCCCTCCGGCGCGGCTGTGACCTCGTCGCCGTGCGACATCCACGACCGCAGGGTGTCGGGCAGGCCCGCGAGCAGGACGCCGTGGTCACCGACCGCAACGTCGGTCCGGCCGTACTCGCGCTGGCCGGTGCTGGAGACCGTGCCGCCGAGGACCTGCGCCATCGCCTGGAAGCCGTAGCAGATGCCGAAGACCGGCGTGCCCTGCGTGAACAGGGCCGGGTCGAGCCGCGGTGCCCCGTCCTCGTACACCGACGACGGGCCGCCCGAGAGGATGACGGCCTTCGGGTTCCTGGCGAGCATCTCCTCGACGGGCATCGTGTGAGGCACGATCTCGGAGTAGACCTTCGCCTCGCGGACGCGGCGGGCGATGAGCTGGGCGTACTGGGCGCCGAAGTCGACGACGAGGACCAGGTCGTGGTCAGGAATCTCGGTCACGCCCCCGATCCTATCGAGCGACACGGCCGCCCCCGCTGGTCGGTGGACGCGCGGCTCAGCTCACACCGACGATGGGCAGGCGCAGCGCCGCCGGTGCATCCGCGGGGACGACCGGGTTCTTCGGAGCGACCGCGTCCAGCCGGGCGTACGCGTGGCCGACCTCCGGACGTGCGTCCTCCTCGCCCTTGTTCGGCCAGAACGCCATCGCCCGCTCCGCCTGCGCCGTGATCGTCAGCGACGGGTTGACGCCCAGGTTGGCGCTGATCGCAGCCCCGTCGACGACGTGCAGCCCGTCGTAGCCGTAGAGCCGGTGGTACGGGTCGATGACCCCCGACTCCGCCGAGTCGCCGATCGCGCAGCCGCCGATGAAGTGCGCGGTGAGCGGGATGTTGAACGGCTCGCCGATCGTGCCGCCGGGCCAGCCGTCGATCTTCTCGGCCGTACGACGGACGGCCTCGTTGGCCTTCGGGATCCAGCTCGGGTTGGGCTCGCCGCTGCCCTGCTTCGACGTCAGGCGCATGCGGCCGGTGAGGCGGTTCTTCTTCATGTACGTCGTGATGGAGTTGTCGACCGACTGCATGACGAGCAGGATGATCACCCGCTCGGACCAGTGCTTGAGGTCGTACAGCTCGCGGACGTTGCCCTTCTGCGCCCACAGCTCCTTGAGCCACGACTGCCACCGCGGCCGCGGTCCGTCGCCGTCGGTCAGCACGGTCTGCAGCAGCGACATCGCGTTGGAGCCCTTGCCGTACCGGACGGGCTCGATGTGGGTGACCTCGTCGGGGTGGAATGACGACGTGATCGCGACGCCCTGCGAGTAATCGACGTCACGGTTGCCGGCGATCGCCCCGAGCAGCGACTCGGAGTTGGTGCGGGTGAGGACGCCGAGGCGGTCGGAGATCCGCGGGAGCACCCCGTGCGTACGCATGCGGTGGAGCAGCTTCTGCGTCCCGAGCGAGCCGGCGGCGAACACGACCTGGTCGGCGGTGAAGCGCCGGGGGACGCGCCGGCGGCGGTCGGTCCTGCGGGTGTCGACGGCGTACCCACCGCCGGGCAGCGGGCTCACGCTCGTGACGGTCGTGAGCTCGTGCACGGCCGCACCGGCCTGCTCGGCGAGGTAGAGGTAGTTCTTGACCAGCGTGTTCTTGGCGTTGTGACGGCAGCCGGTCATGCACTCACCGCACTGCGTGCACCCGGCGCGCTCGGGTCCGGCGCCGCCGAAGTACGGGTCGGCGACCGTCTCCCCCGGGCCTCCGAAGAAGACCCCGACCGGCGTCGGGTGGAACGTCTCACCGACGCCCAGGTCCTCGGCCACCTCGCGCATGACCTCGTCGGCTGGCGACACGAACGGGTACGTGTTGACGCCCAGCATGCGCTTCGCCTGGTCGTAGTACGGCGCGAGCTCGGACTTCCAGTCCGTGATGTGCCCCCAGGACCGGTCGCGGTAGAACGGCTCGAGCGGCTCGTAGAGCGTGTTGGCGTAGACGAGCGATCCACCGCCGACACCGGCCCCGGACATGATCATGACGTCCTTGAGGACGTTGATCCGCTGGATCCCGTAGCAGCCGACCTCGGGCGCGAAGAGATAGCGCTTGAGGTCCCAGGAGGTCGCGGCGAAGTCCTCGTCGGCGAACCGCGCCCCCGCCTCGAGGACACCGACGCGGTAGCCCTTCTCGGTGAGTCGCAGCGCCGTGACGCTCCCGCCGAAGCCGGAGCCGATCACGAGGACGTCGTAGTGCGTCGGGGCGAAGTCGTGGGTCACAAGCGTCAGGGTATGACCCCTGTCACGTCTGTGCTACCCCCGGGTAGCGAATACGTCATCTTCGATGTCGTATCGAGACCGGGAGCGGTCCGAGGACGCGGGCTACGCGCGGCCGGCCTTCTTCAGCAGCCTCAGCGCCGCGGTGATGGACTTCTGGTACGCGGCGTCGCTGACGTAGCGGGGAGCCGTCAGCGGCAGGAGACGCTGGTTGGCGACCGACTGCGTCTCCGTGTAGCGAAGGATGCCCTCGGCGCCGTGACGACGGCCGGTCCCCGACTCACGCATCCCGCCCATCGGCGCCTCGAGCGTGCCGAAGGTCGCGGCGAAGCCTTCGTTGATGTTGACCGTGCCCGCCTTGATCTGGCGCGCCAGCTCGCGGCCGCGGGCGATGTCGCGCGTGAAGATCGAGGCGTTCAGCCCGTACGACCCCGCGTTGGCGCGGTCGATGGCCTCGGACTCGCTCCCGAACCGGTACAACGACACGACCGGGCCGAAAGTCTCGTCGGCGAAGCACTGCATCATCGGGTGGACTCCCTCGAGGAGCGTGGGCTCGAAGAAGTACGGCCCGACGTCGGGGCGCGGCCGCCCTCCCGTGAGCACGGTGGCACCGTGGGCGACGGCGTCGGCGACGTGCGCGGTGACCGTGTCGAGCTGACGCTGCGAGACCAGCGAGCCCATGTCACCGTCGTACGCGAGCGACGCGGACAGCTTCATCGGCTCGACCCGCTTGACGAGCTTCGAGACGAACCGGTCGTAGATCGCGTCGGCCACGAACAGCCGCTCGATCGAGACGCACAGCTGCCCCGCGGACGAGAAGCAGGCACGGACCGCCCCCTCGACGGCCCGGTCGACGTCGGCGTCGGCGAGCACGAGCATCGGGTTCTTGCCGCCCAGCTCGAGCGAGCAGGACACGAGCCGCTGGGCGGCCTGCGCAGCGACACGGCGACCCGTGGCCGTGGAGCCGGTGAAGCAGACGTAGTCGGCGCGGTCGATGATCGCGCCGCCGATCAGCGGCCCGTCACCGTTCACCAGCTGCCAGAGGCTCGCCGGGAACCCGACCTCGCGGAAGAGGTCGATCGCGGCCAGCGCGGACAGCGGCGTCTGGGCGTCCGGCTTGTGCACGACCGCGTTGCCTGCGGCGATGGCGGGCAGGCCGTCGGAGACCGCCAGGGTCAGCGGGTAGTTCCACGGGGAGATGATCCCGACGACGCCCTTCGGGATCCGGTTGATCCGCGCCTGGGTGAGCAGCGGGTAGACGCCCGGCACGCGCCGGGTCTTGAGGTGCTTGTGCAGCGTGCGGGCGTAGTAGCGCGCCGTGAGCGCCACGTGCAGCACCTCGTCGAAGGCGTGCGCGCGAGCCTTGCCCGACTCCCACTGCACCAGGTCCATGAGGTCGTCCGCATGGTCGAGGACGGCGTCGTGGAGGTCGAGGAGGAGGTCGGCCCGGTGGCCGAGGTCGGTGCGGGCCCAGGTGCGCTGGGCGGCACGGGCTGCGGCGAACGCGTCCTCGACGTCACCCACGTCGGACACCGGCAGCGTCGCGATCGGCTGCCCCGTGAACGGCGCGTACGTCGTCACGCTCTCGCCCGAGGTGGCGCGCAGTGCGGGGACGAGCTCGCGGACGAGGGCAGGGTCCACGGCGAACGAGGCCGCCGGATCGTGCTCGGGGTCGGCAGGCAGCGCGGGAGGTGTCGAAGCGCTCGGGTCGCGGGGTGACATGCCGTCACTCTAGAACGGCGGTCACACCGCCGCTACCTCGCGGTAACCCATACGCCACGATCAGTGGCGCATTCGTGACGCCCCCTCAGCGTCTGCGGAAGATCCGCTTCGTGATCTCGCGCGCGAACGTCCTGCTCGCCTCGCCGACGGCTCGGTCGAGCGGCGACATCCGCGACGACCGCGACCCGCTGCGTGAACGCCTCTTCGGCGCAGGTTTCTCGTCCCAGCCCTCGGGGTAGACCTCACCCGGCTGGCCGCGACGCTCCTCCTCCGGGCCTGCGGGGTCACCTGCCGCCTGCTCGGACCGGCGCTGAGCGAGGACGCTCGCCGCTCCCCCACCGGTCGCGGCCGCCGTCGCGTACCTCTCCCGCAACGGCGAGGCCTGCACGGCCGCAGACATCGCGTCCGCCGGCATGGGGTCCATGGAGCCCTGTGGCGCCCGCACCCGCGTCCAGGCCACCGGCGACGGAGCGCCCTTCTCGTTCATGACGGTCACGACGGCCTCGCCGGTCGCCAGAGCCGTGAGGACCTCCGCCAGGTCGTACGACGACGTGGGGTAGGTCGAGACCGTCGCCTTGAGCGCCTTCGCGTCCGCGGGCGTGTGCGCGCGGAGCTGGTGCTGGAACCGCGAGCCGAGCTGCGCGAGGACGTCACCGGGCACGTCCTTCGGGGTCTGCGTCACGAAGAAGACACCGACACCCCGCGAGCGGATGAGCCGGACCGTCTGCACCACCGTGTCGAGGAAGTCGTCCGACGCGTCCTTGAAGAGCAGGTGCGCCTCGTCGAAGAAGAAGACCAGCTTCGGCTTGTCGACGTCGCCGACCTCGGGGAGCTCGGAGAACAGGCGCGACAGGAGATACATCAGGAAGGTCGAGAACAGCTCAGGCTGGTCCGCGACCGACGGGACCTCGAGGAGCGACACGATGCCCGTGCCGTCGTCGGCGACCCGGAGGAAGTCCGAGACGGCGATCGACGGCTCCCCGAAGAAGCTGTCCGCGCCGGCGTCCGCGAACGCGATCAGCTCGCGCAGGATCACCCCGGCCGTCGCCTTCGAGAGACCGCCGAGCTCGGCCAGGTCGGCCTTGCCCTCGGCGCTGGTGAGGTGCTGCACGACCGCGCGCAGGTCCTCGATGCCGATCAGCCCGAGATCGTGCTTGCGGGCGTAGTGGAACACGAGCCCGAGCGACGACTCCTGCGTCTCGTTGAGGCCCAGCACCTTCGCGAGCAGCGTCGGCCCGAAGTCGGCGACCGTCGCCCGGATCGGGACGCCTGTCCCGACGCCGCCGAGGCTGAAGAACTCGGTCCTGCTGCCGGTCGGCGTCCACTCCTGGCCGATGCTGGCGCAGCGGGCGGCGAGCGCGTCGCTCGGCGACCCGGGCACGGCGATCCCGGAGAGGTCGCCCTTGATGTCGGCGGCGAACACCGGCACACCGTGCGCGGCGATCTGCTCGGCGAGGACCTGCAGGGTCTTCGTCTTGCCGGTGCCGGTCGCACCGGCGACGAGTCCGTGACGGTTGAGCATGGCGAGAGGGATGCGGACCTGGGCAGCGGGGCGGGCCTCGCCGTCCTCGACGAGCGCCCCGATCTGGAGCGCCGATCCCTCGAACGCGTACGCGGCCGCGATCGAGGCGGCGAGCTCGCTCTCGGGCTGGCCTGCTGGCGCGGACGCCGGGTCCGCCTGCTCGGCAGCGGTCAGCGCATCAGCCTTGCGCCGCGCCTCCTCGGCGCGCTCCTGCGCCGCACGGACGGCCTGCTCGGCTTCCTCGGCTGCCCGGCGCGCCTCCTCGGCGTCATCACCCATGTCCATATCCAAGCGCCGACTGCGGGCACCTGCCACTCGCTCCGAGGAGGCTGCGCTCCAGCAAAGGCCTGTCTCGGCGAGGCGGACCCGCTACTGGACGACGACGGCGACCCTCTGGAACTCCTTGAGCTCCGTGTAGCCGGTGGTCGCCATCGCCCGACGCAGCGCACCGACGAGGTTCATCGTGCCGTCGGAGACGGTGGACGGCCCGAAGAGGACCGACTCGAACGAGCCCACCGTGCCGAGGTCGATCCGCTGACCGCGGGGCAGGTCGGCGTGCCATGCCTCCGCACCCCAGTGGAACCCTCGTCCGGGAGCCTCCTCGGCGCGCGCGAACGGCGAGCCGAGCATGACGGCGTCGGCACCGCAGGCGATGGCCTTCGCGAGATCGCCGCTGCGTCCGACCGACCCGTCGGCGATGACGTGGACGTAGCGGCCGCCCGACTCGTCGAGGTAGTCACGCCGGGCCGCGGCGACATCGGCGACGGCGCTCGCCATCGGGACCGCGAGACCGAGGACCTGGCGGGTCGTGTGCGCAGCGCCACCACCGAACCCGACGAGCACGCCGGCCGCGCCGGTCCGCATGAGGTGCAGCGCCGCCTGGTGCGTCGCGCATCCGCCCACGATCACGGGGACGTCGAGCTCGTAGATGAACTCCTTGAGGTTCAGCGGCTCCGTCTGACCCGACACGTGCTCGGCCGAGACGGTCGTGCCCCGGATGACGAAGAGATCGACACCCGACTCCACCACCGTCTGGGCGAACTGCTTGGTGCGCTGCGGCGAGAGGGCACCCGCGACCGTGACGCCGGCTTCGCGGATCTGCTTCAGGCGCTCGTGGATCAGCTCGGCCTTGATCGGCTCGTCGTACATCTTCTGGAGCCGCATCGTGGCCTCGCGGGGCTCGAGGCCGGCGACCTCCTCGAGCAGCGACGCCGGATCGTCGTACCGCGTCCACAGACCCTCGAGATCGATCACGCCCAGCCCGCCGAGCCGCCCGAGCTGGATGGCGGTCTCCGGGGACATCACCGAGTCCATCGGCGCGGCGATCACCGGGATGTCGAACCGGTAGGCGTCGATCTGCCAGGCCGTCGACACTTCCTCGGGGTCGCGGGTCCGGCGGCTCGGCACGATGGCGATGTCGTCGAACGCGTAGGCCCTGCGGCCGCGCTTGGCGGCGCCGATCTCGATGTCCATGCCTCGCAGTCTAGTGACGTGGCACGACGACCGGCGAAGGCGTCAGAGACGCGCGTAGTTCGGTGCTTCGACCGTCATCTGGATGTCGTGCGGGTGGCTCTCCTTGAGCCCGGCCGCGGTGATCCTGACGAACTGCCCGCGGTCCTGCAGCTCGGGCACCGTGTGAGCGCCGACGTAGAACATCGACTGGTGCAGCCCGCCGACGAGCTGGCGTACGACCGCGCCGAGCTGGCCGCGGTAGGCGACCTGCCCCTCGATGCCCTCGGGCACGAGCTGGTCGTCGCTGGTGACGTCGGCCTGGAAGTAGCGGTCCTTCGAGTACGACTTCTTGCCGCGCGACGACATCGCCCCGAGCGACCCCATGCCGCGGTAGCTCTTGTACTGCTTGCCGTTGACGAAGATCAGCTCGCCCGGGCTCTCCTCGGTGCCGGCGAGCAGCGAGCCCACCATCACCGTGTCCGCACCCGCGACGAGCGCCTTGGCGATGTCGCCGGAGTACTGGAGGCCACCGTCGCCGATCAACGGGATGCCGGCCGGCTTGGTCGCCCGCGAGGCGTCGTAGATCGCCGTGACCTGCGGGACACCCACGCCTGCGACGACGCGGGTCGTGCAGATGGATCCGGGGCCGACGCCGACCTTGACCGCGTCCACGCCCGCGTCGACGAGCGCCTTGGCGCCAGCGTACGTCGCCACGTTGCCGCCGATGATCTGGACGTGCGACGTCGCCGGGTCGGCCTTGAGACGTGCGATCATCTCGAGCAGCGCCTTCGCGTGGCCGTGCGCCGTGTCGACGACGAGCACGTCGACGCCGGCCTCGACCAGGGCGGACGCACGCTCCCAGGAGTCACCGAAGAAGCCGACAGCCGCACCCACCAGCAGACGCCCGTGCTCGTCCTTGCTCGCATCGGGGAACTGCTCCGACTTCACGAAGTCCTTGACCGTGATCAGCCCGCGGAGGTGCCCGGTCTCGTCGACCAGAGGCAGGCGCTCCTTCTTGTGGCTGCGCAGCAGCGCCGACGCCTCGTCACGGTCGATCCCGACCGGGCCGGTGATCAGCGGCATCGGGGTCATGATCTCGCCGACGGTCTTGCGGGACCACTCGGCGACGGGGACGAAACGGAGGTCACGGTTGGTGATGATCCCCAGGAGCTTGTCGTCGGAGTCGACGACGGGAAGCCCGGAGACGCGGTACTGGCCGCAGATCTCGTCGAGCTCCTCCAGGGTGGCCTTGGGGGTGATCGTGATCGGGTTGGAGATGACACCGGTCTGCGTGCGCTTGACGAGGTCGACCTGGTAGGCCTGGTCCTCCACCGAGAGGTTGCGGTGCAGGATCCCGATGCCGCCCTCGCGGGCCATCGCGATCGCCATCCGGGCCTCGGTGACGGTGTCCATCGCGGCCGACACGAGCGGGATGCGCAGCGAGATGCCACGGGTCAGCCGAGCGGTCGTGTCGACCTCGCTCGGGATGACGTCGGTCTCTCCGGGGAGGAGCAGGACGTCGTCGTAGGTGAGGCCCAGAGCCGCGAACTTCTCCGGCACTCCGCTGGCATTGAGATCCATGACGTCCTTCCTGATCACCCGACGGTCCCATCCTAACGAGGGTCCCTATCAAGGGCGTCAACGCAGGAGGGGCGCCAGCGCTTCCCGCCTGCCTGCCGCAGACAGGACGCGCATCAGTCGACGGCGTTCAGGAGCTTCCAGATCCAGTCGTACGAGCTGTCGCGGGCGCTGTCGCCGGTCGACGTGCCGCCGGGCTCCTCCTCGACGGGCCCCGGAGTCTGCCCCCTGGAGTCCCGGCCGCTGTCCCGGCCCGTGCCCTTGCCTTCCGCGTCCTTGTCGTCGGAGTCCCGGGTGCTGGGGTCCCGAGAGCCCGGATCCTTCGTGTCGGGCTCGCGGTCGCGGTCACGCCCCCACCCGCGGCCGTCGTCATCGTCGTCGTCGCGGTCCCACCAGTCGTAGCCACCCTTCGGCGGCTTGCTGCCCTCGGCGGGGGGCTTCGAGGGCGCCGGCGTCTTGTCCGGCGCCTCGGTCCTCGGAGGCTTCGGGGGCGTCGGAGACGCGGGTGGAGGGTCGTCGTCCTGCTTCTCAGGCGACCGCGGCGGCTTGGTCGTGGGCTCGTCGGTGTCCTTGCCGGGCTTCGGAGCGGGAGCGGGCTCGACCTCTGACGCGTCGTCCTTCCCCTTGCCGCCGGACGAGTCGGACGGGCCGGACGACCCGTGTGACGGGGGCTTCTGAGCGGCGTCGGTGGGCTCGAGCGTCCCCACCTCGGCGCGGCCGGTGTTCGGGGCGGTCGCGCTCGTCGACGACGGAGCCTGGGACCGCGGCACGTCGGACGCCGTCGGGCTCGCCATGCCGTCACCGAGGCCGACGGCCTGGGAGACGACGTACCGGATCGGTGCCACCGGGCTGCCGGCGACGGCCTGCCCGATGCCCATCGAGAGCAGGAGCGCGGCGCCGACGGTGACCGCGGCCGCTCGACGGACCCGGCTCGCGCGCCTCGGGGAGCGGGCGTGCCGAGCAGCCCGGCACGACGAGCCCAGCGAGCTCGGTGCAGCAGGCTCGGCAAGGGCGACGGCCGCAACCGGGAGCGGAGGCGCCTCCATCTCGGCGAGCGAGGTGCGCCACGCCGCCAGGCCCGCGAAGATCGGATCGTCCGGAACGCGTCCGGCGAGCAGCTCGTCGACAAGGCCGTCGTCGTGAGCGACGGGATCGTGCCTGCTCATGCTGTCACCTCCCCCCTCGTCACCGCGCGAGCCCGGTGAAGGTCTCGCAGCCGCTGGAGCGCCCGGTGCTGGGCGATGCGTACGGCACCGGCGGTCATCCCGAGCATCACACCGGCCTCCTGAGCAGTCAGCCCCATCGCCACCCGGAGCACCAGCACCTCGCGGAGCCGCTCGGGGAGCGACTCGAGCAGGTCGGCCATGTCGCGCGACTCGAGCCGTCCGATGACCTCGGTCTCGGCAGACGCGGTCACCTCCCCCGTGTCAGGGAGGACGTCGACGAGGACGTGCCGCGACCGGTACGAGCTGCGGCGCGCGTCAGCGACCTTGCGGCTCGCGATCGCGTACACGAAGGCCTGGAACGGCACACCCTTGTGGGTATACGTCGGGAGCGCCTGGAACACCGCGATGCAGATCTCCTGCGCGACGTCGTCCGCCAGCTGACCGCCGTCGCCGTTGCCGCTCAGCCGCGCACGGCTGTAGCGGTGCGACAGGACCCGCACGTTGCGCATCAGCGTGTCCATCGCAGACTCGTCCCTCATCGCGCGGAGCGCGAGCTCGGACAGGTCGGTGTCGGCAGACAGGTTGCGAAGAAGCATCCAGGGATCCTTCGTAGATCGTGGTGATCGGCGGTTCGGTGGCGCAGCGTGCCAGGAACACCGTGACACGAGCCTGCAGGGGTGCGCCACCGGTTGTGAAAACTGGGACGAAAAAGCCCGCCCCGGATCCCCGGGGCGGGCGTTCTCGTGAGGCTGACGATCAGTGCGTGTGCCCAGCCGACTCGTCGTCGGCCGGCTTCTCGACGACAAGCGTCTCGGTGGTGAGAAGCATCGCCGCGATGGAGCCCGCGTTCGCGAGCGCCGAGCGGGTCACCTTCACCGGGTCGAGGACACCCTGGGCGACCAGGTCGCCGTACTCGCCGGTCGCGGCGTTGTAGCCCTGGCCGCTCTCGCGGACCTTGGACACGACGACGTAGCCGTTCTCGCCGCCGTTCTCGGCGATCCACCGCAGCGGCTCGACGGCCGACTTGCGGACGATCGAGACACCCACGGCCTCGTCGCCGGTGAGCCCGAGGTCACCGTCGAGCACCGACACGGCGGTCACGAGGGCCGAGCCGCCGCCGGCGACGATGCCCTCCTCGATCGCTGCACGGGTCGCGGAGACCGCGTCCTCGATACGGTGCTTCTTCTCCTTGAGCTCGACCTCCGTCGCAGCGCCCACCTGGATGACGCAGACGCCACCGGCGAGCTTCGCGAGCCGCTCCTGGAGCTTCTCGCGATCCCAGTCGGAGTCGGAGGCCTCGATCTCGGCCTTGATCTGGTTGACGCGACCGGCGACGTCGTCATCGCTGCCGGCACCGTCGATGATCGTGGTGGCGTCCTTGGTGACGACGACACGACGAGCGGTGCCGAGCTCCTCGAGCCCGATCTGGTCGAGCTTGAGGCCGAGGTCGGGGGTGACGACCTGGGCACCGGTGAGGACGGCGAGGTCCTGCAGCATCGCCTTGCGACGGTCACCGAAGGCCGGGGCCTTCACGGCGACCGAGGTGAAGGTGCCGCGGATCTTGTTGACAACGAGCGTCGAGAGAGCCTCGCCCTCGATGTCCTCGGCGATGATCAGCAGGGACTTGCCGGCCTGCACGACCTTCTCCAGCAGCGGCAGGAGGTCGGACACGGCCGAGATCTTGCCCTGGTTGACGAGGATGTAGGGCTCGTCGAGGACGGCCTCCATGCGCTCGGTGTCGGTGACCATGTACGGGGACAGGTAGCCCTTGTCGAACTGCATGCCCTCGGTGAAGTCGAGGTCGGTGCCCATCGTGTTGGACTCCTCGACGGTGATGACACCGTCCTTGCCGACCTTGTCGAACGCGTCGGCGATGAGGCCACCGATGTGGGCGTCACGCGCGGAGATGTTGGCGACGTGCGCCATGTCCTGCTTGTCGTCGACGTCGCGCGCCTGCTCGAGGAGCTGTGCGGAGACGGCCTCGACGGCCTTGTCGATGCCGCGCTTGAGCGCGATCGGGTTGGTGCCGGCGGCCACGGCGCGAAGGCCCTCGTGGACCATCGCCTGGGCGAGGACCGTGGCGGTCGTCGTCCCGTCGCCGGCGACGTCGTTGGTCTTGGTGGCGACTTCCTTGGCGAGCTGGGCGCCGAGGTTCTCGAACGGGTCGTCGAGCTCGACGTCACGGGCGACGGTCACGCCGTCGTTGGTGATCGTCGGCGCGCCCCACTTCGAGTCGAGCACGACGTAGCGACCCTTGGGGCCCAGCGTCACCTTCACGGTGTTGGCCAGGGTGTCGACGCCACGCTCGAGCGAGCGACGAGCGTTCTCGTCGAACTCAAGAATCTTGGGCATGGGGATCCTTCTGTTGGTGTCGGACCCGCCGAGACACCGCGGGCCCGTGTGCTGCGGACGCGTGCGTACGCCCCAGCGATCCTGCGATCGCCGGGGCGAGCACGTCGTTACTTCTCGATGACCGCGAGGACGTCGCGCGCCGACAGGATGAGGAACTCCTCGCCGTCGTACTTCACCTCGGTGCCGCCGTACTTGCTGAACACGACGACGTCGCCGACCTTGACGTCGACAGGGATGCGCTCGTCGCCGTCCTCGTTGAAGCGGCCCGGGCCGACTGCCAGGACGGAGCCCTCGGTGGGCTTCTCCTTGGCGGTGTCCGGGATGACAAGACCCGAGGCAGTGGTCTGCTCCGCCTCAAGAATCTTGACGACGATACGGTCCTCGAGCGGCTTGATGGTGACCGACACTTGTCGACCTCCCCTTTCGGTGTAACCCCGTACGAATGACTGGGACTGTGGTCCAAGGAGGTGCTTCGTGCGTACGCCGTCGCGGGAGCCGTACGCGTCTGCACCGTTAGCACCCAGGATACGAGAGTGCTAAACCCACCGTAGGACCGGGCTGGCACTCGGTCAAGCAGAGTGCCAGCTTCGGACCGGACTGGGAGGATGGCCGCCATGGAGGTCTCCCCGTTCGAACGGCTCCTCTCCCCCGAGGGTCAGCAGATCCTCCACGAGGTCGCAGCCGCGGAGGGCTCGCTCGACGACCTCGCCCTCGGGACCCGCCTCCGCCAGGCAGGCCACCCCGTCGACCTGGTGGCGGCCGCGACCGGCCAGGCAGCCCTGCGACGCCGGGCACGCGTCAAGCTCGGCGCGGACGCCGCCGCGATGTGGCTCACACCGGACGCCCTCGAGCAGGCGACCCGCCCCGCGGTGGCGGTCCACCGCGGCGCACGGCTGCAGGCGGACGGCGTACGCACCGTCGTCGACCTCGGCTGCGGGATCGGAGCGGACCTGATCGCTCTCGCCCGCGCGGAACTCGCGGCGCACGGCGTCGAGCGCGATCCGCTGCGCGCTGCGATGGCGCGCGCCAACCTCGCCGCGCTCGGCCTTCCCGGGACCGTCGAGGTCGCCGACGCCACCGAGGTCGACGTGTCCGCGTACGACGTCGCGTTCGTCGACCCGGCCCGGCGCGACGGGCGCGGCAGGACGTTCGACCCTGACGCGTTCAGCCCGCCGTGGACGTTCGTCAGCGGCCTCCTCGACGACCACGGCGTCGCGAAGGTGCTCCCCGGGATCTCCCACGACCTGGTTCCCGACGGCGTCGAGGCTGAGTGGGTGAGCGAGCGCGGCAGCCTGGTCGAGGCATGCCTCTGGGGCCGTCGGTTCGCCGGGACCCGACGACGCGCGACCGTGCTGGGGACGCACGGCGTCGCGACGCTCACCGACGGCGACGCCCCGGCCGACGCGGAGGTCCGAGAACCCGGCGCGTGGTGGTACGAGCCGGACGACGCGGTGATCCGGGCCGGCCTCGTGACCGGCGTCGCCGCACTGACCGGCGGCTGGCTCGTCGACCCCCACATCGCCTACGTGTCGAGCGCAGCGCACGTGCCGACGCCGTACGCCCGCGCGTTCCGCGTCGTCGACGAGCTCCCGTACCGCGAGAAGCAGCTGCGCGCCGCGCTGCGCGCCCGCGACGTCGGCACGCTCACCGTGAAGAAGCGCGGCGTCTCGGTGGTCCCGGAGGCATTGATCAGACGCCTGCGCCTCACCGGGTCCCAGACGGCGACGGTCGTCCTGACCCGCGTGGCCGGCGAAGGCCGAGCGTTCCTGGTCGAGCCCGTCGCCTGAGGCAGGACGCACCGGTGGCGGGGTCCGGATCGGACCCCGCCACCGGCGGTCGCGTGATCTCAGCCGCGGTGCGGCCTCAGATCATCGGTGAAGCTGACCAAAGATCTTGCAGGCCAGCCACTTGAGCCACTTGAGCGGCTCCTTGATGGGGTTCGGCATCGGGCCGCACTTGTCCACCGGCGGGGTCGTCACCGGCTTGACGGTGACGGTCACCGCTGCGGAGGCCGTACCGCCCTTGCCGTCGTCGACCGAGTACGTGAACGAGTCGGTCCCCGAGAACCCGGCCTTGGGCGTGTAGGTGACGTTCGCGCCCGTGCCGGTCACCGTGCCGTTGGCCGGGGTGCCGTACGAGTAGGCGAGCGTGTCACCGTCGGCATCGGCGCCCTTGAGCGCGATGGCGACCGCCTTGCCCTGGTCGGTCGTCGCGGTCACGGCAGCAGCCGTGGGCGGCGTGTTGACCGGGGGCTCCTCGACCTCGTTGACCGTCACGGTCACCGTGCCCGTCGCCTCGTCCTCGCCGTCGGAGACGGTGTAGGTGAAGGTGTCCTCACCGAAGAACCCGTCCGCCGGCGTGTACGTGACGCTGCCACCAGTCCCGGTGACGGTGCCGTGGCCCGGCTCGCCGTAGGTGTACGTGAGCGCGTCACCGTCGGCGTCCGCACCCGCGAGCGCGATGTCGACGGCCGTGTCCTCGTCGGTCTCGGCAGCCACGTTGCCCGCGGTCGGCGGCGTGTTGTCCGGCGGGTCGACGACCTCGTTGACCGTCACGGTCACCGTGCCCGTCGCCTCGTCCTCGCCGTCGGAGACGGTGTAGGTGAAGGTGTCCTCACCGAAGAACCCGTCCGCCGGCGTGTAGGTGACGTCGGCACCCTCACCGCTGACGGTGCCGTTGGACGGCTCGCCGTAGGTGTAGGTCAGCTCGTCACCGTCCGCGTCGGCACCCGCGAGCGTGATGTCGACAGCCGTGTCCTCGTCGGTCTCGGCAGCCACGTTGCCCGCGGTCGGGGGCGTGTTGTCCGGCGGGTCGACGACCTCGTTCACCGTCACCGTCACCGCGCCCGTCGCCGAGTCGGTGCCGTCGGAGACGGTGTAGGTGAAGATGTCCTCGCCGAAGAACCCGTCCGCCGGCGTGTAGGTGACGCTGTCACCCGAGCCCGTCACCGTCCCGTTGGCCGGCTGCGAGTACGAGTAGGTCAGCTCGTCGCCGTCGGCGTCCGCGCCCTCGAGCGCGATGTCGACGGCCGTGTCCTCGTCGGTCTCGGCAGCCACGTTGCCCGCGGTCGGCGGTGTGTTCGGATCCTCGGTGTCGTTGACCGTGATCGCGATCGTCGCCGTGTCGGTGCCGCCGTTGCCGTCGTCGACCGTGAAGGTGAACGAGTCGGTGCCGACGAAGTCGGCGGTCGGCGTGTAGGTGACCGTCGCACCACTGCCCGTGACCGTGCCGTTGGCCGGCTGCGAGTAGGTGTACGTCAGGTCGTCGCCGTCGGCGTCGGTCGCCGACAGCGTGACGTCGGCCGAGGTGTTCTCGTCGAGCGTCACCGAGCCGTCGACCGCTACCGGCGGCGTGTTCGGCTGCTCGCCGACCGTCACGGTCACGGTGCCGGTCGCCTCGGCCTCACCGTCGGAGACGGTGTAGTCGAAGGAGTCCGAGCCGGAGAACCCGGCAGCAGGCGTGTAGGTGACGTTCGCACCCGATCCCGAGACGGTGCCGTTGGCCGGCGTGCCGTACGAGTACGAGAGGGTGTCGCCGTCGGCGTCCGCGCCCTCGAGCGCGATGTCGACGGACGTGCCGTAGTCGGTCGAGGCGCTCACGTCACCCGCGGTCGGCGGCGTGTTCGGCGCCTCGCCGACCGTGACCGAGACGGTGCCGGTCGCCTCCGCCTCACCGTCGGAGACGGTGTACTCGAAGGAGTCCGAGCCGGAGAACCCGTCGTCCGGCGTGTAGGTGACGTTCGCACCCGAACCCGACACGGTGCCGTTGGCCGGCTGCGCGTAGGTGTACGTCAGGTCGTCACCATCGGCGTCCGCACCCTCCAGCGCGACGTCGACGGCCGTGCCGTACGCGGTGGAGACGCTCACGTCACCGGCGGTCGGCGGCGTGTTCGGCTCCTCGGCCGCATTGATCCCGAAGGTGCCGAAGGTGCGGTCGCTGCCCGTGGGCAGGGCGCACGCCATCGTCACGGCACCCTCGCCGCCGACCAGGTCGCCGTTGGCGTTGCGCAGCGACGCGATCACGTTGAACGAGGCCGGCATGTGGATCGTGCCCGTCGTGGGCAGCTGGAGCCCGGGGTACTCGGCGGGGCTGGGGACGTCGATCGCCGGGACGTCACCTTCGGTCGGGATCTGCCACGGCGGGGTCGACGACGCGGGGACGGGTGACCACGGGGCGGCCAGGTTGGCGATCGGGTAGACGAACGGATCCGTGATGCCGGGGACCGTGATGGAGATGTTGGCGTTGTTGGAGTAGCCGCTCGCGGTCCGCGCGCTCAGCAGACCGTACGTCGCGTTGCGCAGCGTCTCGGGCAGCGTCAGCGTGATCTGGGTCTTGCGACCCGGGATCTCGGTCCCCGGGTCGACCGCATCCGGGATGACCACCTTGGCGTTGACCCCGACCGCGTGGTCACCGAGCGGGAGCCCGGCCGCGACCACGTTGCAGGTGTACGTGAAGTTCTTGTCGAGCTGTACGTCGTCAGCCTGGGCTGCCGACGTCCCGAGTGCCGTGACGCTGACCGCCATGCCGGCCACCAGGGCGCCGGATGCGGTGAGCGACAACGGCTTTCGGGCCGTTGAGCTTCTGAACCTGGACATGTAGATCCCCTCCAGATCTCTCGGACCCCCCCTCCAGGGGCCCTCTGTCCACACCCGTAAACGGGTGTTACGGCTCAGTAACCTACTCAGGTGTAACCCGCAGTTGCAATAGGCCGGACGAACTTTCTGTGGCGCACGACACACGCCGGGAGGGGCCTGCGGGCTCAGGCGACGATCTGCGTCACCGGCATCGACGAGTCGGCCGGGAGGTCGAGCGAGCTCGGGGCGACACCCTTCGCGACCAGCGCGGATCCGAGCGCGGCGACCATCGCGCCGTTGTCCGTGCACAGCACCGGCGGCGGGATCCGGACCTCGATCCCGGCCTCGCTCGCGCGCTCGAGCACGAAGTGGCGCAAGCGCTGGTTCGCTGCGACGCCCCCGCCCAGCACCAGGTGCTTCGCGCCGTGGTCGAGGCAGGCACGGACCGTCTTCGCGGACAGCACGTCGCACACCGCGTCCTGGAACGACGCCGCGACGTCAGGCACCGAGATCTCGCGCCCCATCCGCTCCTCGTGCTCGACATGACGCGCGACCGCGCTCTTGAGACCGGAGAACGAGAAGTCGTAGCGGTGCTTCTCCATGTCGCGCCCCGACGTGAGGCCGCGCGGGAACGCGATCGCCGTGGGATCGCCGTCGCGGGCAGCGCGGTCGATCTGGGGCCCGCCGGGGTACGGGAGGCCGAGCAGGCGCGCCACCTTGTCGAACGCCTCCCCGGCCGCGTCGTCGATCGTCTCGCCGAGCATGCGGACCGAGCTCGTGACGTCGTCGACGAGCAGGAGGTTGGTGTGGCCGCCGGAGACCAGCAGCGCGGCGGTCGGCTCGGGCAGCTCGCCGTGCTCCAGCCGGTCGACGCACACGTGGGCGACGAGGTGGTTGATGCCGTACAGGGGCTTGTCGTACGCGATCGCCAGCGCCTTGGCGGCGGCGATGCCGACCAGGAGCGCCCCGGTCAGCCCGGGCCCGCTCGTCACCGCGATCGCGTCGACGTCGGCGACGGACACACCCGCATCGGCCTGCGCCTTCTCGAGCATCGGCACGAACGCCTCGAGGTGGGCGCGGCTCGCGACCTCGGGGACGACGCCGCCGAACCGGACGTGCTCCTCCACGCTGGAGGCGACGGCGTTCGCCAGCAGCTCGGTCCCGCGGACGATCCCGACCCCGGTCTCGTCGCAGGACGACTCGATCCCCAGCACGAGGGGCGCAGCGTTGCTCACGCCTCCATGGTGCCAGGCTTGACGCATGAGCCGTACCGACGTCCCACCCGCCTTCGACGAGCGCACCATCGCGACGACCCTGCTGCGCTACGTCCGCGAGACCGCGCTCGAGAAGGCCGAGGGCCTCCCTGACGGTCTTGCGCACGCCACCCCGCTGCCCTCGTCGCCCCTGATGTCGGTCGCGAGCGTCGTCAACCACCTGCGCTGGAACGAGCACTACTGGGTCGAGGTGGTCGTCGCCGGCGGCGAGGACCGCGCCCCCTGGTCGGAGGAGCACCCCGACGGCGAGTTCGAGGTCGCCGCCCAGATGACGCTCGACGACGTCCTGACCGGCTATCGCCAGCAGATCGCCGCGTCCGACGCGATCCTCGACGGCCTCGACCTCGACACCCCGACGGCGCGCCCGCGCCGCGACTTCCACCCGACCGTACGCTGGGTCGTCGCGCACCTCGTCGAGGAGACCGCGCGCCACAACGGGCACCTGGACATCCTCCGGGAGCTCGCCGACGGACAGGTAGGCGACTGATGCGGACACGCCAGCTGGGCACGAGCGGCCTGATGGTCTCGGTGGTCGGGATCGGGTGCAACGCGTTCGGCGCCCGGATCGACGAGACCCGGACGAAGGAGGTCGTGCACGCCGCGATCGACGCAGGGGTCACGCTGTTCGACACCTCCGACACCTACGGCACCGGGTCGAGCGAGGTGCTGCTCGGACGCGCGCTCGGAGCCCGTCGCGGAGACGTCGTGGTGGCGACCAAGGGCGGCATGGACATGGGCGGCGCGAACGGACCGGACTGGGGCGCCAGGGCCTCGCGCCGCTACCTCCGCAAGGCGCTCGAGGCGAGCCTGACCAGGCTCGGCACCGACTACGTCGACCTCTACCAGCTCCACACCCCCGACCGGGTCACGCCGATCGCAGAGACGCTGAGCGTGATGGACGACTTCGTGCGCGAGGGCAAGGTCCGCTACGCCGGCTGCTCGAACCTGACCGCGTGGGAGCTCGTCGACGCGGACTGGACCGCGCGGACGACCGGCACGACCGCGTTCGTCTCCGCCCAGAACGAGTACTCCCTCTACAACCGTGCTGCCGAGGCCGAGCTCGTACCCGCGTGCGAGGCGCTCGGCGTCGGGCTGCTGCCGTACTTCCCGCTCGCGTACGGGCTCCTCACCGGCAAGTACGCCCGTGGCGCCGCCGCGCCTGAGGGCTCACGGCTGGCGGCCGGCAGCCAGGCCGCCCGTCTCGCGACAGCCGACTGGGACAGCATCGAGGCGCTCGAGGCGTACGCCCGTGAGCGCGGCCGCTCGATCCTCGAGGTCGCCATGGGCGGGCTCGCCGCACAGCCTGCGGTCAGCAGCGTGATCGCCGGCGCCACGACGCCTGCGCAGGTGCGGTCCAACGTCGAGGCCGCCGCGTGGGAGCCGACCGCCGACGATCTCGCGGCGCTGGACGCGGTCCGACCCGCCGAGCGCCGGTCGTACACGACCTTCGCGCCGCGCCGCTGACGCCCCGACCGAGCGCCGGTTGAGAGGACGCAGCGACGGATGCACCCGTCGCTCGGTTCTCGTGACCGGCGCTCGGTCGCGCTCCGGCGCTGTTGTCCACAGGCAGCCGACCCGCCCGTGCCGGATCAGGGCAGGATCTCTGCCATGCAAGGACTCGAACGCCTCGCACGGCGCACCGGCGGGTACGTGACGACACAGGCCGCAGAGGACCTCGGGTACGGCACCAACGAGCTCGGCGACCTGGTCGAGCGCGCCCTGCTGGTGCGCGTCAGGCGGGGCGCCTACGCGATCGCGAGGTCGTACGCAGCGTTGCCTCCACGCGAGGCCCACCTCGTCACGGCACGCCACGCCCTCGCCGCCCGCGGGCCGGGCCATGCGGTGACGCACGACTCCGCGGTCCTGCTCCACGGCCTGACGAAGGACGCCCTCGACCTGCCCGACGGCCGACTCGACCTCGACGCGGTCCACCTCGCTCGCACCGGCGGCACCACCAGCCGTCGCAGCAACCGGATCCACGTGCACCGCGACGCCCTCCTGCCGACCGACGTCACGACCGTCGACCTGCTCCCGACCGTGCGCGCAGAGCTGGCCGTCACGCAGGTGATGTCGAGCCGGCCGCTCGCGGTCGGCGCGGTCGTCGCGTCGTCGTGGCTGGCTGGACAGCGCCACGAGGCACGCGTACGCGGGATGGTCGAGGAGTTCGACGAACAGGCGTCGAAGGCGGAGCTCGCCGAGGCGCTCGGCCGCCTCGGCCGACGAGCGGGGGTGCGCACCGCCCGTGACGCGCTCGAGGTCGCCGACGCAGGGTGCGAGAACGCCGCCGAGGTGCTCGTGCTCCTGACCTGCTGGTCGTACGACCTGCCACGACCGCTGACGCAGTACCCGCTCGACCTGCCCGACCGCCGGGCGGAGGTCGACTTCCTGTGGCCGGACGTCCGGATGGTCCTGGAGTTCGACGGGAAGGGGAAGTACGAGGACGAGGTCGCGCAGGACGGGCGCGTCATCCGGTCGGGGAAGCAGAAGCTGTGGGCCGAGAAGGTGCGCGAGGACGCGATCCGCGGTCTCGGCTACCACGTCGTACGCATCGGCTGGGACGACGTGCTGCCGCACAACCGCGAGCGAACGGCTGCCCGCATCAGGCGGGAGCTCGCCTACGCAGCCCGTCTCGCCCGCCGGCGCTGAGGGCACGAAGCGCTGCTCCCGAGGACCGAGCGACGGTTGCATCCTCCGCTCGGCGGTCGGAAGTGGCGCTTGCGAACGGTCGGCGCCGCCTGGCGAGCGCCGCCGACGTCAGTCCTCCTGCGCCTTCGCGGCCTTGCGCGCGGCCCGGGCGGCGCGCTCCTCGACGTCGAGCTGCGCGGCCTCCTCCAGGGTCGGCGCGGTGCCGCCGAAGCGCGCCGGCGCCCACCACTGCCCCTCGGTCGGGTCGGGGTACGCGGCGATCGCCTCGTCGAGGAGCCCCTGCAGCGCGGCGTGCAGCTCCTCGGTCTCGGCGACCGGGTCGGCGCCCGTCGGGTGGAGCGGCTCGCCGACGCGGATCTCGATCGGGAGCCTGCGCGGCAGCGCGAGCTTGTGGCCCTTGGTCATGACGCGCTGCGTGCCGAAGAGCACCACCGGGATCAGGGGCACGCCAGCCTGGGCGGCGATGCGCGACGCACCCGACTTGACCTCCTTGATCTCGAACGACCGGCTGATCGTCGCCTCGGGGAAGATCCCGACGATCTCGCCGCGACGGCAGTAGTCGACGGCCGCCTCGAGCGACTCGGCGCCTGCCGCACGGTCGACCGGGATGTGGTGCATCGAGCGGAGGACCGGGCCGCCGACGGGGTGGTCGAAGGCCTCCTTCTTCGCCATGAACCGCACCATCCGCCCGCGCCGCTCGGCGGGGAACCCGTCGAGGACGAAGTCGGCGAACCCGATGTGGTTGGACGCGAGCACGGCCCCGCCCTCACGCGGGATGTGCTCGGTGCCGGTCATCGAGATCTTCCAGCCGCGCAGGCGGAAGAGGGTCTTGGCCGTCGCGATGATCGGCGGGTACGTGAGGTCGCGCATCCGGCAACCCTACCGACCTACGGTGGCGTAGGTCGTGGCCGGAGGCGCTACCGGCCCTCGGCGTACGCGTCGATCTCGACCTCGACCAGGTGGTCGGGATGCATCAGCCGGTTGACCTCGAGCATCGACGCTGCCGGCGGTGTCCCGCCGAACAGCTCGCGGTGGGCCCGCCCCACCTCGTCGGCGTCCGTGATGTCGACGACGTACATGCGGGTCCGCACGACGTGCTGGGCATCGAGCCCACAGCGTCGCAGCGCATCCATCGCGATCCCGAACGCCACCATCGTCTGGACGTACGGGTCACCGACGCCGATGACCGTGCCGTTGACGGTCGCCGTCGTCCCGGCGATCGCCACGTGCGGCCCGTACGAGACGGCGCGTGCGTAGCCGTACTTGTCCTCCCACGGTGTTCCCGACGCGACCCTGAACATCAGCCGTCCCTTCGGGGCACGGAGCGTCGTTCCATCACGACGGCATCCGCGCCCGAGCGGTAGTAGTGGGGCCGGGTCGCGATCGCGACGAAGCCTCCTGCCTCGTACAGCCCGATCGCCGCGTGGTTGTCGGATGCCACCTCGAGCAGCACCCGCTCCACACCTCGGCGTTCGGACTCCCCCAGCAGCGCCGACAGAAGCCGACGCCCTACCCCCGTTCTGCGCTGACCTGGCACGACCGCGATCCGTGCCACGTCAGCGGTGTCACCGGTGGCGAGCAGGCTCGCGTATCCGGTGACCACATCGTCTCGCGCCGCCACGACGACGTGACGGCTCGCTCCGGCGACTTCTGCCGCGACCTGCTCGCGGCTCCATGCGTCGGGGCCGAACGCGTCCTGCTCGAGCGCCGTCAGCGCGTCCACGTCGCTCAGGCCTGCCGCACGGATCACGCCGACGCGCGCTTGCGCTGAGCGGCCGGCGTCGCGTCGGGCCGACGCAGGTAGAGCGGCTCGGTCCCGATCTCGAGAGCCGACCCGGCTGCGACCATGCTCGCGAGGACAGCGGCGTCCGGGTCGGCCGGACCGGCGACGCGGTTGAGGACGTCGGCGTACAGGTCTGCTCCGCGCCCGAGGACCGGCATCGTGCCCGGGAGCCGCTGCGCCAGGTCCGCCGGCCGGGCGACGTCGGCGTCGCCGACGCGCTCCCCCGACGGGGTGTACTCGGCCCAGTAGACCTCTTTGCGACGGGCGTCGGTCGCGACGACGAACGCCTCGTCGACGACGCCGTCCGACACCGCCTGGGCCGCGACGACGTCGAGCGAGCAGACGCCGTGGAGCCGGGCCCGCAGCGAGACGGCGAGGGTCCGGGCGGTCACGATGCCGACCCGCAGGCCGGTGAAGGGCCCGGGTCCGACTCCGACGGTGACGTCGGTGAGATCGCGCCGGTCGGCTCCCGCGGTGGCCAGCACCTGGACGATCGCCGGACCGAGCAGCTCGCCGTGGCTCATCGCCCCCGCGTGCGAGACGGCCGCGAGCACGGCAGACCCGTCGTGCAGCGCGACGGAGGTCGCCGGGGCGGCGGTGTCGAGGGCGAGGATCAACATCGTGGCAAGCGTACGCCCTGGGCGCCGCGGCTCACAGGGGTGTCACGCGCTGCCATGCCTGCAGTCTCAGGCCATGGCCTCGCCGAGGCCGCGCGCCTGCACCGAGTGCGTGATCGCGTCGGGCTCGAGCAGCGTCGAGCGCAGCGGGACCCGCGCCCAGCGGGCGCCGTGCGGCTTCACGGTGACGAGGCGTACGTCGTGGTCGGCGGTGTCGTCACGGGCCGGGTCCTCGGCCCCGAGAGGGTCGAGGACGGTCGCCGCTCGGCGCTCCAGGCGCAGCTCCAGCCACGAGTCGCTGAGATCCTCGGCGACACCCTCGCCCCACTCGACCACCGTCACGGACTCCTCGGTCGCGGTGTCGAGGTCGAGGTCGTCGAGCTCGAGCGCGCCACCGAGCCGGTAGGCGTCGACGTGGACGAGCGGCGGTCCGCCGACCAGGTTGGGGTGCGTGCGGGCGAGCACGAAGGTCGGCGACGTCACCGGCCCCCGGACGCCGAGCCCCTCACCGATGCCCTGCGTCAACGTGGTCTTGCCTGCACCCAGCCCGCCGGACATCACGATCACGTCGCCTGCTCGCAGCAGCGAGGCGAGGCGCGCCCCGAACGCCTGCGCGTCCTCGGCCGTCAGCAGCTCGCGTGCGAGCCACAGCGTCTTGCCGAACTCGATGGTGCTCCCGTCTCGGCGCACCGGGAAGTAGCGACGGCGGGTCCAGAACGTCACGTTCTCCGGCAGCTCCTCGCGCACGTCCAGCCAGACGCCGTCGAGGCCACGCTCCTCGGCGGTGTCCTCGGCGACGCCGACCATCGCCGAGGCGACGCCGCGGTCCTGGTGGTCGGGGTCGACCGACACCCGCCGGAACCCGAGCAGCCCCGGCCGGGAGACGTCGTACAGCATCGCCCCGATCGGCTTGCCTCGCCGCTCGACGAGCAGGCCGCCGCCCTCGGCGAGCGCGGCACGGATCGACTCGACGCTCTCGGTCATCGCCGTCGACGGCGGGTCGAGCGCGGGGCGCGCACCGAACGAACGGCGGATGACGGCCAGCACGTCGGCGGCACGCTCCGGGGTCGCGTCGAAGACATTCAGCGCGTGGAAGTTGGGCAGGGTCGAACCGTTCACGCGCCGACCTCCTCCCGACGGTGAGCGGACGTGGGCGCGGAGCTCCACAGGTTGTCGATCGCCGCGGTCACGTCCTCGTGACGCTCGAGCATCATCATGTGCCCGGCGCCCTCGAACGCGACCAGCTCCGAGCCCACGATCAGCTCCGCCAGCCGGCGCGAGTGGCGGAACGGCGTCAGCCGGTCCTTCGTGCCACCCATCACGACCGTACGGGTCCCCGGCAGCGCCGGGAGGGCGTCGTACAGGTCGAGATCGACGAAGTTCGCGGCGAAGTCCCACAGCGCGCGCGTGCGGGCCCGAGCGATCATCTCGTCGGTCATGTCGGCGTACTTGGCGGGCGAGTCGGGGCCGACGGCGACCGCGCGCGTGACGGGGTACGAGTCGAGGCGCCGGGCTGCCCCGACCAGCAGGCCGAAGCGCGGGAGCCACGGCTGGAGCAGCGCGGCCGGGTCGCGGCGCCCGATGAGGTCACCCGCGCTGGTGCCCATCAGGACGACGCTGTCGACGCGGTCGCGGACGAGGTCGCCGTACTGGGCAGCGAACGACATCACGGTCATGGCACCCATGGAGTGACCGACGAGGACGAGCGGCCCGTCCGGGGCGACTGCGTCGATGACGGACTTGAGGTCGTCGCCGAGCTGGTCGAGGGTGCAGCTCTCGGGAGTGCCGTCGCCGGAGCTGCCGTGCTCGCGCTGGTCCCAGAAGACCATCCGGGCCTGGCCCCGCAGGGCAGCGCGCTGGTAGTGCCAGCAGTCGAGATCGAGGACCCAGCCGTGGCAGAAGACGATGGTGGGTCGGGCGTACGCGTCGGCGTCCTCGGGCTCCTCGACCTCGACGTGCAGCGGCACACCGTCGGTGGCGAGCACCGTCACGCCGGGCACATGGAGGGTGCCGAACTCCATCGCGTCGCCGCGGCGCGCCCGGCGCCGCGAACGCCGTCGGTCCGTCGCGACACGGGCAGCGGCGGCCGTGGCCCCGACGGCCACGGCGGTGCCCGCGGTCACGGCGGCGTACGTGCCCAGCCTGCGCCAGTCCATCCGTGCTCCTTCTCAGGTCGCGTCGACGTACGTTCGGACGATCCTGCCGCCCAGCCTAGTGACGACCTCGTAACCGATCGTGCCCGCCGCCGCCGCCCAGTCCTCGGCGATCGGCTCGCCGCGGGTCCCTGCACCGAAGAGGACGACCTCGTCACCGCGCTCGGCGGCGAGGTCGCCGAGGTCGAGGACGACCTGGTCCATGCAGACGCGGCCGGCGATCGGGACGAGCGTGCCGTTGACCCACGCGGAGGCTGCGTTCGAGGCGGCACGGAGGATGCCGTCCCCGTAGCCGACCGGCACGAGGCCGAGCGTGGTCTCGCGCTTGGTGACGTAGGTGTGGCCGTACGAGACGCCCGTCCCCGGCGGCACGCGGCGGACCAGGGACAGCGCCGTGCGGAGGGTCATCACCGGGGTGAGCCGGAGGTCGGCAGGCGTGCCGAGCGTCGGTCCGGGGCTGATCCCGTACGAGGCGATGCCGACGCGCACGAGGTCGTGGTGGACGCTCGGCCGGGTCAACGTCGCGGCCGAGTTGGCGAGGTGCCGCAGCTCCGGCTCGACGCCGTACGACGCCAGCTCGGCGACCGCCTCGCCGAAGGCGTGCTCCTGGGCCGTGTTCACCGGGCTGGCGGGCTCGTCCGCGCACGCGAGGTGGGAGAAGATCCCCACGATCTCGATGCTCCCGGCATCCTGCGCGGCGCGTGCGGCCTCGAAGAGGGCGCTGAGCTCGGCGCCGCGGACCCCGCCGCGGGCCATGCCCGTGTCGACCTTCAGGTGGACGCGGGGCCGCGTCGTCGCGCCGGCCCCCAGGACGGCCTCCAGCTGCGCGGTCGACCCGGCCGCGACGTCCACGCCGGCGTCGATCGCCGGCGCGAGGTCAGCCCCGGCGGGCGAGAGCCAGGCGAGGACCGGACCACGGTCGCCGCCCCGACGCAGCGCTGCCGCCTCCTCGATCGTCGCGACGCCCAGCCACTCGGCGCCGGCCTGGCGGGCGGCGCGCGAGATCTCCACGGCACCGTGTCCGTACGCGTCGGCCTTCACGACCGCCATCTGCAGCGCGGTCGGCGCGGCGGCGCGCAGGACGGCGAGGTTGGCGCGGTACGCGGCGAGATCCACCACCGCCTCAGCCGGGCCCGTCGTACGCCCCTTCGTCGGCGGGGTCACCGGTCCCTCCAGTCGCGGACCTGCGACTCGTCGAGGGTGCCGTTCCGCCAGGCTGCGATGACGCCCGGGACCGCGTCGGCGACCCGGCTGGCGGTGACCGGCCCCCCGCCCGAGGCGACGACGGCTGCCGCGCCGTGCACGAACGCGGCGAGCGCGCCCGCGTCGCGGGGGTCCGCGCCGGCCGCGAGGAACGAGCCTGCGACCCCTGCGAGGACGTCGCCGGCACCGGCGGTGGCCAGCCATGGCGAACCCGTCAGGTTCACCCGCGCGGGTTCACCGGGGGCGACCACCAGCGTGCGGGCTCCCTTGAGCAGCACCGTCGCCTCCCAGCGCTCGGCGGCACGGGTCGCGTGACCGAGGGGGTCGGCCTCGACCGCGGAGCGCTCGACGTCGAGCATCCGGGCGAGCTCGCCCGCGTGCGGGGTGAGCAGCACCGGGACGTCGAAGCGGTCGGGCACGTGCTGGAGCGCGTCGGCGTCGACGACGACGGGGACCTCGTCCTCCAGCGCCACGGCCAGGCGGGCCGCTGCCTCGTCGCCGCCGCCCGACCCGACCACCCACGCCTGCACGCGTCCGCGCTCGGCGGGGTCGGTGTGGGCGACGACCTCGGGGCACCGGTCCACCACGCGCGCGGCGAGGTCCTGCTCCCCGAGGAAGCGGACCATCCCTGCCGGACCGGACTGCGCCCCGCGCACGCAGAGCAGCGCGGCCCCGGCGTACGCGGTCGACCCGGCGGCGACGCCGACGACGCCGCGGGTGTACTTCTGCGTGGGTGCTTCCCCGCGCTGGTCGAGCGTCGATCCGAGCACGGACAGCAGGAGCCGGTTGTCGGCCGCCTGCAGGGCCTCGATCGAAGGGGCGGGGAGGTACGGCGTGAGGCCGATGTCGATCAGGCGCGGCAGCGCGCCGCGGACCGCCCACCCCGCAGCGGGATCCACGAGCAGTGCGTTCTTGTACGTCCCGAAGGTGCAGGTCGCGTCGGCGGGGATGAACGAGCCCCCGGCGACGGTCGCACCGTCCACGTCGACCCCGCTCGGCACGTCGACGGCGATCACGAACGGCCGCTCTGCCTCGATGGTGGCGCGCCAGGCGTCCGCCGGGGGTCGCAGGCCTGGTGCACCTCCGATCCCGACGACGCCGTCCACCACGACACCGAACCCGCGCGGCGAGTCGACGAGCCGGCACCCGGCCGCCTGCGCGGCGTACGAGCCCTCGACGTGCACACGCGACGGGTCGGCGATCGCGACGGCGACGAACCGCTCTCGCGCCAGCTCGGCCGCCGCGAACAGCGCGTCGCCCCCGTTGTCGCCGGTGCCGACGAGGAACACCACCGGGCCGGAGCCGGGCGCCACCTCGCGGACGTACGCGGCGAGGCCGGCGGCGGCCCAGCGCATCAACGAGCCGGGCGGCACCTGCGACATGAGCGCAGCCTCCGCCGCGCGGACGTCGGCGACCGTGTGTGCCTGCAGCATGTCAGCCCTCCCCGTTGACGGACGCGGTCGCGACGCTCACTCGACCGTGACGGACTTCGCAAGGTTGCGCGGCTGGTCGACGTCGTGGCCGAGGGCCGAGGCGAGCTCGGCGGCGAAGACCTGGAGCGGGACGGCCGCGAGGACGGGTTGCAGCAGCGTCGGTGCCTTCGGCAGGCGGATGACCACGTCCGCGTACGGGTCGACGGACGTGTCCCCCTCCTCGACGAGGACGACCGTGCGGGCGCCGCGGGCGCGGATCTCCTGGATGTTGCTGACGACCTTCTCGTGCAGCTGGTCGCGCCCCTTCGGCGGGACCACGACGAACACCGGCAGCCCAGGCTCGATGACCGCGATCGGCCCGTGCTTGAGCTCGCCGGCCGCGAAGCCCTCGGCGTGCAGGTATGCGAGCTCCTTGAGCTTGAGCGCACCCTCCAGCGCGACGGGGTAGCCGACGTGGCGTCCGAGGAACAGGAACGTCCGGTGGCCGGCGAGCTCGCGCGCAAGCTCGCGGACGGCGTCCGCCCGCTCGAGGATCGTCCGGATGCCGTCGGGGAGCTTCTGGAGCTCGGCGACGGTCGCAGAGATCTCGTCGCCGTACTTCGTGCCGCGCACCTGCGCGAGATAGAGGCCGAGGACGTAGCAGGCGGCCAGCTGCGTGAGGAAGCCCTTGGTCGAGGCGACCGCGATCTCGGGGCCCGCGTGGGTGTAGATCACGGCGTCGGACTCGCGCGGGATCGTCGAACCGTTGGTGTTGCAGATCGCGAGGACCTTCGACCCCTGCTGGCGCGCGTGGCGGATCGCCTGCAGGGTGTCTGCGGTCTCACCGGACTGGCTGATCGCGACGACCAGGGTGGACCGCCCGACGATCGGGTCGCGGTAGCGGAACTCCGACGCCAGCTCCACCTCGCAGGGGATGCGCGTCCAGTGCTCGATCGCGTACTTGGCGACCATGCCGGCGTACGAGGCGGTGCCGCAGCCGATGATGACGATCTTGTCGACGCCGCGCAGCTCGTCGTCGGACAGACGCATCTCGTCGAGGACGAGGCGCCCGGCGGAGTCGTGGCGACCCAGCAGGGTGTCGGCGACCGCCTGCGGCTGCTCGTCGATCTCCTTGAGCATGAACCAGTCGTAGCCGCCCTTCTCGGCAGCGGCGGCATCCCAGTCGACGTGGTACTCGGAGACCGTGGCCGGACGGCCGTCGAAGTCGGTGACATCGATGCCGTCGCGCGTGATCGTGACGACCTGGTCCTGTCCGAGCTCGACCGCGTCGCGGGTGTACTCGATGAAGGCGGAGACGTCGGAGGCGAGGAAGTTCTCGCCGTCGCCCCGCCCCGCGACCAGCGGCGAGTTCCGGCGTGCGCCGACGACGCGATCGGGGTCCGCGCCATCGGCGACCACGAGGGTGAACGCACCCTCGAGGCGGCGGCACACGCGGCGTACGGCGTCGCTGACGTCGGTGGCGTCGCCGAGGAGCTCGCGGTGCACGAGGTGCGTGACCGTCTCGGTGTCGGTCTCGGACGTGAACGTGTAGCCGTCGGCCTCCAGCTCGGCGCGCAGCTCGGCGAAGTTCTCGATGATGCCGTTGTGGACGACGGCGACCCGGTTCGCGTCCGAGACGTGCGGGTGGGCGTTGCGGTCGCTCGGCGGGCCGTGGGTGGCCCAGCGGGTGTGGCCGATCCCCGTGCTCGACTGCGGCAGCGGCCGCTCGGCCAGCTCCTTGTCGAGGTTGGCGAGCTTGCCGACCTTCTTGGAGACGGCGATCCGGTCGCCCATCACCAGGGCGACGCCCGTCGAGTCATAGCCTCTGTACTCGAGACGGCGCAGGCCTCCGAGGACGACATCCAGGGCTGGCCGTTGACCGACGTATCCGACGATTCCACACATGAGGACCAGGGTACCGACCGCCTCGTCACGGACGACGGCCACAATGGGCCCCATGTCCGTCACGCAGCCGGGTTCCGGGGATACGTCGCCGTACGTCGAGCTCGAGCGCAGCGCCTGGGCGGATCTCGCCGGCGACGCGCCACAACCTCTGTCCCAGGCCGAGATCGACGAGGTCCGCGGCCTGGGCGACGAGCTCGACCTGGAGGAGGTCCGTCAGGTCTACGTCCCGCTGGCCCAGCTGATCAGCATGCGGATCCGCTATGCGGGCGAGCTCTACCGGTCGACGGAGGCGTTCCTGCGACGTCCGCAGCCCAAGCGCACCCCGTACGTCATCGGCATCGCCGGGTCGGTCGCGGTAGGCAAGTCCACGACGACGCGCCTGCTGCGGGAGCTGCTCGCCAAGAACCCCGCGCACAGCAACGTGTCGCTCGTCACGACCGACGGCTTCCTGCTCCCCAACGCCGAGCTCGAGCGGCGCGGCCTGCTGGAGCGCAAGGGATTCCCCGAGTCGTACGACCGCAAAGCGCTGCTGCGGTTCGTGATGGCCGTGAAGTCGGGCCGCGAGACGGTCGAGGCGCCGGTCTACTCCCACCTCTCGTACGACGTCACCGACGAGGTCGTCACGCTGAACCGCCCCGACGTGGTGCTGATCGAGGGTCTCAACGTCCTGCAGCCCGCACGGAGCCGGGCGGACGGTCGTACAGGCCTCGCGACCAGCGACTTCTTCGACTTCTCGGTCTATGTCGACGCCGCTCGCAAGGACATCCGACGCTGGTACGTCGAGCGGTTCCTACGCCTGCGCGAGACCGCCTTCCGCAACCCCGACTCCTACTTCGTCCGGTACGGCGCGCTCGACATCGAGCAGGCCACGGCCCAGGCCTCGCTGCTCTGGGACTCGATCAACGGGCCGAACCTCAAGGAGAACATCGAGCCGACGCGCGGGCGGGCCACGCTCGTGCTGCGCAAGGACTCCGACCACTCCGTGCGATGGGTGCGTCTGCGCAAGCTCTGACCACTCTCGCGCTGTGACGTGACTCACCCCTACGCTGTGCGCCATGGACTCAGCGCTCAGCACCGTCGGCCTCCCCATCGCCCTCGGCATCATCATGTTCGGCCTCGGGCTGTCGCTGACGATCGACGACTTCCGCCGGGTGGGCCGCCATCCCCGCGCCGTCGTGGTGGCCCTGGTCTGCCAGCTCCTCCTGCTTCCCGCCGTGTGCTTCGGCCTCGTGCTGCTGTTCGACCTCCCGCCGCTGCTGGCCGTGGGCATGATGCTCCTCGCGGCGTCGCCGGGCGGCACCAGCGCGAACCTCTACAGCCACCTCTTCCGGGGCGACGTCGCCCTCAACGTCACGCTGACCGCGATCAACTCGATCATCGCGATCGTCTCGCTCCCCCTCATCACCAACCTCGCCATCGCGTACTTCGACGCCGACAGCTCGGTCTCCCTGCAGTTCACCAAGGTCCTCGAGGTGTTCGCGATCGTCCTCCTGCCCGTCGCGCTCGGCATGGCCGTCCGGTCGGCACGGCCGGCGTTCGCCGAGCGGATGGACAAGCCCGTACGCATCGCGTCGGCGGTCATCCTCGCCGTGCTCGTGCTCGGCATCCTGCTCGACCAGCGCGAGAACGTCGCCGACTACGCCGCGAAGGTGGGCGCGATCGCGATCGTGTTCTGTGCGACGAGCCTCGCGGTCGGCTACCTGGTCCCGCGGTGGGCCGGCGTCACCGAGCGCCAGGCGGTCGCGTCCTCCTTCGAGATCGGCGTGCACAACGCGACGCTCGCGATCTACGTGGCGGTCGAGGTGCTCGACGAGACCGAGGTCTCCGTCCCGGCAGCGGTCTACGGTCTCGTGATGTTCTTCGTCGCCGCGGCGTGGGGCGTCATCCTGACGCGCTATCTCGTGCGCGCCGACGAGCAGCGGGTCAGCTCAGGCACGTAGCCGCGCTCACAGGTCGCACCGGAACTCCCCCGTCATCGCGGCGAGCCGGAAGCCCAGCGCTTCGTTGACGGAGACCATCGGGGCGTTCTCGGCGGCGTTCCACGTGTGCAGGAGGGTTCGCGGACCGAGCTCGTCGGCCGCGGCGAGGAGGTTGCGGGCCTTCATGGCGAGTCCGAGCCGGTGGCCCCGGTGGTCAGTCAGGACGAGCGTGTCCCACTGGTAGGCGTTCTGCGGGTCCGTCGCCGGGACGATGATCTGGCTGTGCCCGGCGAGCGTCCCGTCCGGCGCGACGGCGACGGTGGTCCACGGAGTACGCTGCTGTGCCGCGAGCTCGGCCTCCTCGGTGCGGACGCGCTCGGGCGGGAAGTCCTCCTTCTCCCACCCCATGTCCCCTGACGGCGCCTCGACGGCCATCACGGCCCGCATCGCCGCGTAGTCCTCCAGCACCTCGTCAGGGACCGGACCCCGCCAGGTCCTCAGCGCGTACGCCGCGTGGTGAGGGGCCGCCCGTTCTGCCAGGCCCGCGAGGTGCTCGCGGTCGGGCGGCAGGTCGAGGACGCGCTGGGCCTCGATCAGGCCGAGCCGGAAGCCGTGGACCCGCAGGATCTTCGCGTCGGGACCCTCCTCGTCGCCGGGCGCCCACTTCGCGACCGACTCGAGACGACCCCGACCGATCCCTCGTACGCGCTGCTTGAGGTGCTCGAAGAACGCTCCGACCGCGTCGCGGTGCTCGGGAGCGGTCGCGACGTCGATCCAGGCGGTCTCGGTGTTGTCGCGCAGCGGCACCTCGAGCAGGCCGGTCGCGATCACGTCGCCGTCGTCGTGACGCGCCCACAGGAGCGTCCGGGAAGTCCAGGGGTCGTCGGTGCGTACCGCGACCGTCAGCTCGGGCAGTGTCCAGTTCGTCCCGTACGGCCGGGTCGCCACGACGCGTTCCTCGTGCGCATGGAACGCGGCCAGGGCGGAGTCGTCGTCAGGATCGATCTCCTCGATGCGCATCTCGCCACCGTAGGTCGTCCCGGCGCGGCGACGCACTCGCGTTTTTCGCGCTCAGAGCGCCAGCGCGGATCCGACCACGGACGCGAGCCGCTGGGCGACGGCGTCGGCCTGCTCGCTCGAGCCCGCCTCGACCATGACCCGGACCAGCGGCTCGGTGCCGGACGGCCGCAGGAGCACCCGACCGGCAGCGCCGAGCTCGGCAGTCGCGTCAGCGACGGCAGCCGCGACCACCGGGTCGGTCGACGCGCGGGACTTGTCGACCCCCGGCACGTTGACCAGGACCTGGGGGAGGCGTCGCATGACCGCGCCGAGGTCGGCGAGGGTGGACCCCGTGTCGGCCATCCGTCGTGCCACAGCCAGCGCGGTCAGCACCCCGTCGCCGGTGGTGGCGTGGTCACTCATGATGACGTGGCCGGACTGCTCGCCACCCAGGTTGTAGCCCCGCTCGCGCATGGCTTCGAGAACATAGCGGTCGCCGACGGCCGTCTGCACCACCGTCACGCCGTGGGCTTCCATCGCCTGGACGAAGCCGAGGTTGGACATGACCGTCGCGACGACGGTGTCGTCGACGAGGGCACCCTCGCTGCGCAGGGCGAGGGCGAGGATCGCGAGTATCTGGTCACCGTCGACGAGCACGCCGTCCGCGGAGACTGCCAGGCACCGGTCCGCGTCCCCGTCGAAGGCGAAGCCCGCGTCGGCGCCGTGGGCGACGACGGCGTGCTGCAGGTCCTCGGGGTGCGTCGACCCGCACCCGGCGTTGATGTTGAGCCCGTCTGGATCGGAGTGCACCGCCACGACCTCCGCGCCGAGCGCCCGGAAGGCAGCGGGACCGACGACCGACGCGGCGCCGTTGGCGCAGTCCAGCACGACCTTCAGTCCGTCGAGGCGCCGCCCGACCGCCTCGACCAGGTGACGCTCGTAGGTGCGCAACGCCGTCGGGCTGTCACCGACGCGGCCGACGGACGCGCCGGTGGGTCGTCGCCACGGCTGCTCGAGCGCGCGCTCGATGTCGTCCTCGATCGCGTCGTCGAGCTTGAGCCCGCCCCGCGCGAGAAACTTGATGCCGTTGTCGGGCATCGGGTTGTGGCTCGCGGAGATCATGACGCCCATGTCAGCGTCGAGTGCCGACGTGAGGTACGCGGCACCCGGTGTGGGGACGACGCCGAGGCGATGCACGTCGACCCCCGCAGACGCGAGACCCGCGACCACCGCTGCTTCCAGGAACTCTCCGGAGGCGCGGGGATCGCGGGCCACGACTGCCGTCGGCCGCTGGTCGGCGAAGGCTCCAGCCTCGCCGAGCACGTGGGCTGCCGCGACAGCGAGGTCGACTGCCAGCTCGGCCGTCAGGTCGACGTTGGCGACCCCGCGGACGCCGTCGGTTCCGAAGATCCGACCCACGGCTGAGCCGTCAGCGCTTGCTGTACTGAGGTGCCTTGCGGGCCTTCTTGAGGCCTGCCTTCTTGCGCTCCTTGGCGCGGGCGTCACGCGTGAGCAGCCCGGCCTTCTTGAGCGTCGCACGGTTGGACTCCTCGTCGACCGCGTTCAGCGCGCGGGCGACGCCGAGGCGGAGCGCACCGGCCTGGCCGGTCATGCCGCCACCGGAGACGCGAGCGATCACGTCGAAGCTCTCGCCGAGGCCGGTCGATGCGAAGGCCTCCTTGGCGATCTGCTGGTGCAGCTTGTTCGGGAGGTACTCTTCGAGCGGCTTGCCGTTGACCGTCCACGCACCGGTTCCCGGCACGATGCGGACGCGTGCGACAGCCTCCTTGCGGCGGCCGGTGGCTGCCGCGGGGGCGATGATCGACGAACGTGCCGCCGACTCCGCACTGGGTGCGGTCTCGGAGGTGTAGGCAACGCCCTCGGCGTTGGTCGTGAACTCGTCGGTCGTGTCGACGGTCTCGGTGCTGGTCTCGGCCACGTTGATCCTCACTGCTTCCTGGGCCTACTGGGCGATCTGCGTGATGTCGAAGGTCTGCGGCTGCTGAGCGGCGTGCGGGTGCTCAGGGCCGGCGTAGACCTTCAGCTTCTTCATCTGGGCGCGGCTGAGGCGGTTCTTGGGGAGCATGCCCCAGACAGCCTTCTCGACAGCCTTGCGCGCGTCCTTGTCGAGCAGGTCGCCGTAGGCAACCTGCTTCAGACCACCCGGGTAGCCGCTGTGGCGGTACGCGAGCTTGTCCTCGCGCTTGTTGCCGGAGAGAGCGACCTTCTCGGCGTTGACGATGATGACGAAGTCACCGTTGTCGACGTGCGGGGCGAACGTCGGCTTGTGCTTGCCGCGAAGCAGGGTCGCGGTCTGGACGGCGAGACGCCCAAGCACCACGTCAGATGCGTCGATGACGTGCCACTTGCGGTCGACGTCACCAGGCTTCGGGCTGTACGTGCGCACGCTAGTTCTACCTTCGTATGGATGGGGACTGATGGTGCACCTCGGGGGACGCAGGAAAACCGCATCGCCATCAAGGCACAACGACGTACAACAATAACTGTCCACCCTGGGCTCGGTCAAAACGGCCCGTGGCGAGGGTGCGTCGTACGCCGCACGCACCACGTGAAGCCTACCCCGACGCCCCAAGCAGCCGGTCGGCGGGAGCGCGCTCCCCACCGTCTGCGGGACCCGGATGCACGCGCGCTGGCGCGACGCAATAAGTTGGAGTGGGTCTCAACACCCAGGGGGACCCCTGATTCGAGCGGCGCATCGACCCAGTGTGCGCACGCCAGGCACAAGGAGAACTCCTCGTGACAGACGCCACACCTTCGGCCGACGGCCAGACCCTGACAGTCCGGGACGACCGGACCGGCAAGGAGTACGTCCTCCCCATCGTCGACGGGACGATCCGCGCGAGCGACCTCGGCAAGATCCGGGCCGGCGACGACGATCCCGGCATCGCCTCGTACGACCCCGGGTTCACCAACACCGCCTCGACGCGGTCCGCCGTCACCTACATCGACGGCGAGAAGGGCATCCTCGAGTACCGCGGCTACCCGATCGAGCAGCTCGCCGAGAAGTCCAACTTCCTGGAGGTCGCGTACCTCCTGATCCACGGCGAGCTCCCGAGCCAGTCCCAGTACGACTCGTGGGTGCACGACATCACCTTCCACACGTTCGTGCACGAGAACGTCAAGTCGCTCATGCAGGGCTTCCGCTACGACGCGCACCCGATGGGGATGCTGCTGTCCGCGGTCGGCGGGCTGTCGACGTTCTACCCGGAGGCGCGCAACATCCACGACGCCGAGACGCGTCACCTCCAGATCGTGCGGATGATCGCCAAGATGCCGACGCTCGGCGCCTGGTCGTTCCGGCACGCGCAGGGCAAGCCCTACGTCTACCCCGACAACGACCTCGGGTACGCCGAGAACTTCCTCGCGATGCTCTTCAAGATGAGCGAGCCGAAGTACGCCGCGGACCCGCGCCTCGTGAAGGCGCTCGAGGTGCTGTTCATCCTGCACGCCGACCACGAGCAGAACTGCTCGACCAACGCGGTGCGCTCGGTGGGCTCCAGCCAGGTCGACCCGTACTCCGCGGTCTCGGCCGGCATCGGCGCGCTCTACGGCCCGCTGCACGGCGGCGCCAACGAGGCGGTCCTCAAGATGCTGCGCCGCATCGGCGACGTCAGCAACGTGCCGGCGTTCATCGAGGGCGTCAAGGCCGGCAACGAGCGCCTGATGGGCTTCGGCCACCGCGTCTACAAGAACTACGACCCGCGGGCCACCATCATCAAGAAGGCCACCGACGACGTGTTCGAGGTCACGGGGGTCAACCCGCTCCTCAAGATCGCGGTCGAGCTGGAGCAGATCGCGCTCGAGGACGAGTACTTCGTCAAGCGCAAGCTCTACCCGAACGTCGACTTCTACTCGGGTCTCATCTACGAGGCGCTGCAGTTCCCGCCGGAGATGTTCACCGTCCTGTTCGCGATCCCGCGGACGGCCGGCTGGCTGGCGCAGTGGCTCGAGCTCGTGAACGACTCGGAGCAGAAGATCGCCCGCCCGAAGCAGATCTACACGGGCGACCGCGGTCTGGTCTTCCCGTCGCGCGAGGAGCGCTGGGCCTGACCCCACGCTTCACTCGACCTGAGCACCGCCGTCCGTCCACGATGTGGACGGACGGCGGTGTTTCTGTCCGTATTGCGACCGCTTTGCCCCGAAGGGGCATCTCACATGCTGCGCGAAGTCGGCCGCGCGTCGCGCGAGGGCCGAATCCTTCGCTAGGTTCCTTCTGGCCTCTCTTCGGACGAGCCACTCCCCCGCACACTCTCGAAGGACACTCGTGAACCCCCGTACCCCCTTCGTTCGGATCGCCCTGCCTGCCGCCGCGAGCATCGTTCTCGGCCTCGGCGTAGCGGCGGCTCCGTCCGCCTCGGCGCTCGCGCCCGCAACCGGCGGCCACCACGGCCATCACCACAAGCCGGGCAAGCCCCACAACCCGGACTGCCCGCCGAGCACCCCGACGCCCACTGCCACGTACTCGCCCCCGACCTCCACGCCGACCGAGACGACGCCGCCGACCACGCCGCCGACCACGGAGCCGACGGAGACCACGCCGCCGACCACGGAGCCGACGGAGACCACGCCGCCGACGACCGAGCCGCCCACCGAGACGACCCCGACGGAGACGACGCCCACGGAGACGACCCCGACGGCGACGCCGAGCGTCGCCGGAGAGAGCGAGACCCCGGCAGCCCCGTCGGAGACCACGCCGCCGAAGGACGTCGCGGGTGACACCGAGACCGACGACGAGGGCGTGCTCCCGAACACCGGTGGCTCCAACCTCGCCTGGACCGCCGGCGGCCTCGCACTGCTGCTCGGTGGAGGCGCCGCCATGGTCACGGCACGCCGCCGTCGCGCCTGACCCGCACGCTGTAGGCCGAAGGCCGCCCGGGGCCCTGCCCCGGGCGGCCTTCGCGCGTGCGCTGCCTCTAGAGTGGCCCGCGTCACTCGAGGAGGAATGCATCCTATGACCGACTCTGCGCCGACCGCGCCGTTCACCGCTCGTCAGGTCCTGCTGAAGCAGCGCCCGCACGGCTACCCCGACGCCACCACGTGGTCGGTCGTGACGACCGAGATCCCTGCCCCTGGTGACGGCGAGTTCGTCGTCCGGGTGTCCCACCTGTCGCTCGACCCGGCGATGCGCGGGTGGCTCAACGACTTCAGCTCCTACATCCCGCCGGTGGAGATCGGCGCCGTCATGCGAGCGGGCGCCACCGGCACCGTGGTCGCGTCGGCACACCCGTCGTACGCGGTCGGCGACACGGTCTCGGGGGCGTTCGGTGTCACCGAGTACGCGCTCTCCGACGGCCGGGGCGTCACGCACATCGACCTCGAGACCTGTGGCGCCCCGACGTGGCTCGGCGCACTCGGGATGCCGGGGATGACCGCCTACTTCGGCCTGAAGGACGTCGGCACGGTCCAGCCGGGCGACACCGTCCTCGTGTCCGGCGCGGCCGGCGCCGTCGGCAGCGTCGTCGGTCAGATCGCCAAGGCGATGGGCTGCACGGTGATCGGCATCGCCGGTGGCCCCGACAAGTGCGTCTGGCTCACGGAGATCGGGTTCGACGCCGTGATCGACTACAAGGCCGAGAAGGTCCTCTCCCGCATCCGCGAGGTCGCGCCGAAGGGCGTGGACGTGTTCTTCGACAACGTCGGCGGCGAGATCCTCGACGCCGGTCTCGCCAACCTTCGCCGCGGCGCGCGCGTCGTCCTCTGCGGGGCGATCTCCTCGTACAACGAGACGTCGTTGCCGCCGGGCCCCCGTCGCTACCTGTCGCTGCTCGTCTACCGCGCGACAATGGCGGGGTTCGTGGTCTTCGACTACGAGGACCGCTACCCGGAGGCCGTCGAGGCGATCTCCCGCTGGATCGGAGACGGCACCGTGGTCGCCCGCGAGACCGTCCTCCACGGCGGCGTGGACGCGTTCGGGGAGACTCTCCTCGGGCTGTTCTCGGGCGTGAACACCGGCAAGCTCGTCCTCGCGCTCGACGAGCACGCGCCGTCGGCCGGTTGACGCGATCGATAGGTTGATCAGGTGCGCTGGAGACTCGATCTTGCCTACGACGGCAGTGCCTACCGAGGCTGGGCGACCCAACCGGGCCTCCCGTCCGTCCAGCAGACGATCGAGGACGCCCTCGCCCTCGTCCTCAGGCTCGAGGAGCCCGCACGGCTGACCGTCGCGGGCCGCACGGACACCGGCGTCCACGCGCGCGGGCAGGTCGTCCACGTCGACCTGCCGGACGACGTGGAGACCGACGAGGTGCACCTCGTACGCCGTCTCGACCGAGTCCTGCCCGACGACATCGTCGTGCGCACGGCACGCATCGCCGCGGACGGCTTCGACGCCCGCTTCTCGGCGCTGCGCCGGCGCTACGTGTACCGGATCTGGGACGGTCCGACCGGTCCTGACCCGCTGCACCGCAACCACGTCGTCCACCACCACAAGCCGCTCGACGTTTCGGCGATGAACGACGCAGCCGTGGGGGTCCTCGGCGAGCAGGACTTCGCGGCGTTCTGCCGCCGCCGCGAGGGTGCCAGCACCGTGCGCTCCCTGCTGCAGCTCACGACTCGCCGGACCGACTCCGGCATCGTCGAGACGACGGTCGTCGCCGACGCGTTCTGCCACTCGATGGTGCGATCCCTGATGGGTGCCCTGACGGCGGTCGGTGACGGGCGCCACGAGCCGGCGTGGATGGGTCGTGTGCTCAAGGCCCGCACCCGCGACTCCCGGGTGAAGGTGATGCCCGCTCACGGGCTGACGCTGGAGGAGGTCGCCTACCCGGCAGACTCCCAGCTCGCAGCGCGCGCCCAGGAGACGCGCGTGTTCCGCGGCCCCGCCGAAGGTCCCGAGAGTGACTGAGCACTACTTCGACGCGCCGACCGGGCCGGAGGAGCGGCGCGACGTCGCCGTACGGATCTGGGACCACGACTACACGTTCACGACGGCCGCCGGCGTCTTCGCGCGCGACGGCCTCGACAAGGCGACCGCCATCCTCCTCAGGTCGTTCGACCCGCCGGACGGTGCCCGCACGGTGCTCGACCTCGGGTGCGGCTGGGGTCCGATCGCCGTCGCCGTCGCAGCCGAGGTGCCCGAGGTGACCGTGCACGCCGTCGACACCAACCCGCGAGCGCGCGACCTCACGCGTCACAACGCCGAACGTGCCGGGGTCGCGTCGCGGGTCGTCGTCGCGGCGCCGGACGACGTCCCTGCGACCACGGTGTTCGACGAGATCTGGTCCAACCCGCCGATCCGGATCGGCAAGACTGCGCTGCACGAGCTGCTGCTGACGTGGCTCCCGCGGCTCTCCCCCGACGGTGTGGCACGGCTCGTCGTCGGCAAGAACCTCGGCGCGGACTCCCTTCAACGCTGGCTGACCGACCAGGGATGGCCGACCGACAAGATCGCCAGCGCGAAGGGCTTCCGCATCCTGCTCGTACGCAGGGGCTAGCGCGCACCTCTCGTGGCACCGTTCACGGCACGGACACACCCGGGAACGCCGGGGCACGGCCCTCGAGATAGCTCGCGACCCCTTCGGCGACGTCCGCCCGGTGGAACGACTGCACCATCTCCGACTCGGCATCGGCCAGTGCGGACCGGATGTCGGTGTCGAGCGCCTGGAGCACCTGTCGCTTGATGACGCTCATCGAGGTCGGCGAGCAGTGCGTGGCGAGGTCCTGGGCGTAGGCGACGGCGGCGTCGACGAGGTCGTCCGCATCGACGACGCGGTCGACCAGCCCCATGCGCAGCGCCTCGTCCCCGCGGACGACGCGGGCCGACATCAGGAGGTCGAGCGCCCGGCTCTGCCCGACCAGCCGCGGCAGCAGCCACGCCACGCCGTACTCGGCGATCAGCCCGCGCCGCGCGAAGGACGTCGTGAGCTTGGCCTCGGGCGTCGCGAACCGCTGGTCGCAGTAGAGCGCCTCGACGAGACCGAGGCCCGCAGCCGCACCGTTGATCGCCGCGATCAACGGCTTGCAGAACATCAGCGGGCGGTGCCGTGGACGCGGATGCTCGGGAAGCTCGACGACCTCACGGGCTCCGATGCTCACGAGCACGTCCATGTCGGCGCCGGCGCAGAAGCCCCGCCCTGCCCCGGTGACGACGACGGCTCGCACCTCCGGGTCCGCCTCGGCCTCGTCGAGCAGGGCGAAGTAGCGCTCCTCGAGCTCGTCGTTCCAGGCGTTCAGTCGCTCCGGCCGGTTCAGGGTGAGCAGGAGGACGCTGCCGCGCCGCTCGGCCAGCACCACGTCTGCGCTCACGCGGGCGACTCCGTCACGCGGTCACCCCGGCGTACTTGCGCAGCTCCTGGCGCGCCAGCGTGCGCTTGTGGACCTCGTCCGGACCGTCGGCGAGGCGCAGCGTCCGCAGGTGCGCCCAGAACGACGCCAACGGGAAGTCGTCGGTGACGCCACCGCCGCCGTGGACCTGGATCGCGCGGTCGACGATCTGCAGGGCGACGTTGGGGACGTCGACCTTGATGGCGGCGATCTCCATCCGCGCCGCCTTGTTGCCCACCGTGTCCATCATCCAGGCGGCCTTCAGCGTGAGGAGGCGAGACTTCTCGATCTCGATCCTGGCCTCGGCGATCCAGTCCTGGATGTTCGACCGCTCCGCGACGGGCTGCCCGAAGGTCTCGCGCGTCAGGGCACGCTTGCACAGCAGCTCCAGCGCGCGCTCCGCCATGCCGATGGCCCGCATGCAGTGGTGGATGCGGCCCGGGCCGAGCCGCGCCTGGCTGATCGCGAACCCCTCACCCTCGCCCGCGAGGACGTCGCTGGCAGGCACCCGGACGTCCTCGAAGACGACCTCGGCATGGCCCTCGCGGTCCTGGTAGCCGAACACCGGCAGGTTGCGGACGACCGTGATGCCGGGGGCGTCGAGCGGGACGACCATCATCGACTGCTGGCGGTGGGGCGCAGCGGTCGGATCGGTCTTGCCCATGACGATGAGCACCGCGCAGTTGCGGTGCATCGCGTTGGAGGTGAACCACTTGCGACCGTTGAGGACGTACTCGTCGCCGTCGCGCTCCATCCGCATCTCGATGTTGGTCGCGTCCGAGCTGGCGACGGCCGGCTCGGTCATGGCGAACGCGGAGCGGATCTCACCCTCGAGCAGGGGACGGAGGTACTTCTCCTTGTGCTCGTCGTTGCCGAAGAGCGTGAAGACCTCCATGTTGCCGGTGTCGGGAGCGTTGCAGTTCGTCGCCTCGGGGGCGAGGTGCGGGCTGCGTCCCATGATCTCGGCGAGCGGGGCGTACTCGTAGTTGGTCAGCCCGGGGCCCCACTCGGGGTGGGGGTGGAAGAGGTTCCACAGGCCGCGCCGCTTGGCCTCGGCCTTCAGGTCCTCGAGGATCTGCGGGTGGTGGTGCGGGTCGCCGGCCTCGCGCATCTGCTCGGCGTACACCGCCTCAGCCGGGTAGACGTGCGCGTCCATGAAGTCCAGGAGCTCCTCCTGGTACTTCTTGCCGCGCTCGGTGGTCTCGAAGAATGACATGACTCCTCCTCGGAGCTCAGGGTCGGTCGGCGAGCAGGCTCGCCTGGTAGCGGCGCATGCCACGGATCCAGCGGTCGTAGTCAGCGCCCTTCTGGCGGTACATGTCGAGCACCTGCGGGTGGGGCAGGACGAGGAACTCCCCGGCGGTGACGGCGCGAACGACGTCGTCGGCGACGGCCTCCGGCGTCAGGACGTCGCCCGCGGACGTCACCGCACGCGTGGCGGCTTCGCCGAGCGGGTCGCCGGAGCGCTCCCCGGCGCGCAGCAGCGCTGTCTCGACGCCCATGGGGCACAGGCAGCTGACGCCGATGCCCTGGTCGCCGTACGTCATCGACAGCCACTCGGCGAACCCGACGGCCGCGTGCTTGGTCACCGCGTACGCGGCGGATCCGACCTGGGTCAGCAGGCCGGCCGCCGAGGCGGTGCTGACGAAGTAGCCGCTCCCCCGCTCCAGCCAGCGCGGGACGAGCACGTCGGCCGCACGGACGTGGGCGCGAAGGTTGACGTCGAGCGCGAGGTCCCACTGCGCCTCGCTGCCGAGGCCGGGTGCGCCGCCGACGCCCGCGTTGGCGGCGTACAGGTCGACCGGCCCGAACGCGTCCTCGGCCCGACCGACGATCGCACTGATCCCGTCGACGTCTGCGGCGTCGGCGCCGAGCGCGACGGCACTGCCGGGGCTGACTGCCTCGATCTCGGCCGCGACCGTCTCCGCCATCGCCGCGTCGAGGTCGGTCACGAGCACCCGCGCTCCGGCCGCCACGAAGCGCCGGGCAAGTGCGCCGCCGATGCCCCCGCCGCCGCCGGTGACGACGGCGACCTTTCCGTCGAGCTCCATCGCGCCCCTTCCGTCGTGGTCTGTGCTCTGTATACTTGAAACCGATTTCAAGTTCAAGTGGCAGGTCGACGATCCAGGAGGCGGGCATGCCGCAGTCGAGCGACGAGACCGACCGCGCCGACCACCGAGAGCCCCCGCGTACGCCCCGAGGCGTGCGCACGCGCGCACGCCTGGTGAGCGCCGCGCGCACGGTGTTCGAGCGCGACGGCTTCGTCGACGCCCGCCTCGCCGACATCACGTCGGAGGCAGGCACCGCGGCGGGTTCCTTCTACACCTACTTCGCGAGCAAGGACGAGATCTTCACCGCCGTCCTCGAGGAGGTGAAGGAGGAGATGCTCCACCCGCAGGTGCGCGAGGTGACCGGCTCCGACGATCCGGTCGCCGTGATCACCGCAGGCAACCGCGCCTACCTGGAGTCGTACGCACGCAACGCTGCGCTGATGCGCCTGCTCGAGCAGGTCGCCGCGATCGACGAGCGGTTCGCCGAGGTTCGCTGGCAGCGCGGTCGCGCGTTCACCGAGCGCAACGCCCGGAGCATCCGCGACCTCCAGCAGCGCGGGCTGGCGGACCCCGACATCGACGCCGACCTCGCGGCTACCGCGCTCTCGATGATGGTCTCCCGCACCGCGTACAACACCTACGTCCTCGGCGAGGCCCGCGACCTGGACACCCTCACCGACACGCTGACTCGCCTCTGGGTGAACGCCCTCGGCATCCCCGAAAGGGTCCTCGCATGAAGGTCCTCATCGCCAACCGGGGCGAGATCGCCGTCCGCATCCACCGTGCCGCTGCCTCGTTGGGCTGGCAGACCGTCGCCGCCCACGTGCGTGCCGATGCCGACACCGTCGCGGTCGTCGAGGCCGACCAGGCGTACGCCCTGCCGGGAGACGGCGTCGCGGGCTATCTCGACCCCGACGCGGTCGTCCAGGCCGCGCTCGCCACCGGCGCCGAGGCCGTGCATCCCGGATACGGATTCCTCAGCGAGGACGCCCGACTCGCCGAGCGCTGCGCCGACGCCGGCGTGATCTTCGTCGGTCCCGACGCTGACGCGCTGAGGCTCTTCGGCGACAAGGCCAGCGCCCGCGAGCACGCCGTACGCCTCGGTGTGCCGGTCCTTCCGGCGACGCCGGCCGGCCTCACGCTCGACGACGCCGGCCGCTTCCTCAGCGCGCACCCTGACGGCATCATGCTGAAGGCGACCGCCGGCGGCGGCGGTCGCGGCATGCGAGCGGTCACCGACCCCGGCACCCTCGCCGACGCGTACGCCCGCTGTCGCTCCGAGGCGCGGCGCAGCTTCGGCAGCGACACCCTCTACGCCGAGGCGCTCCTCCCGCGCGCCCGCCACATCGAGGTGCAGGTGGTCGGAGACGGCTCAGGGCGGGTCGTCCATCTCGGCGAGCGCGACTGCAGCCTTCAGCGCAGGCATCAGAAGATCATCGAGTACGCTCCGAGCCCCGCGCTCGACGACGGCACGCGCAAGGCGCTCCACGGCGCCGCTGTCGCGCTCGTCGAGCCGGTCGCGTACCGGGGCCTCGCGACCGTCGAGATGCTGGTCGACGCCGACGACCCTCGGCGGTTCGTCTTCCTCGAGGTCAACCCGCGCGTCCAGGTCGAGCACACCGTGACCGAGGAGGTCACGGGCATCGACCTCGTCGCCACCCAGCTGCGGCTTGCGGCGGGGGCGACCCTCGCCGAGGTCGGTCTCGCGACCGATGCACCGCCGCGGGGCGACTCGTACGCCGTCCAGGTCCGCGTCAACGCAGAACGCACCCTGCCTGACGGGGCCGTCGTCGCCACCACCGGCACGGTGACGGCCTTCCAGACCCCGGACTCGCCCGCGGTGCGCGTCGACACCCACGTACGCCCCGGGCTGCAGGTCGATGCGACGTTCGACCCTCTGCTGGCCAAGCTCGTGACGACCACGGCGGGGACCTTCGCGGAGGCCTGCTCGGCCGCCGCGGCCACCGTCCGCGCGACCGTGCTCGAGGGGGTCGAGACCAACCTCGCGTCGGCCGCGCGGATCCTCATGCACCCTGAGGTGGTCGCGGGAGCGGCGACGACGACCTTCCTCGCGCGCCACCCGGAGCTCGCGACGGGCGAGCACGCCGACCCCGAGAGCGCCGACCCCGAGAGCGCCGCGACGGTGGTGGCTGCGGGCTTCGCCGGGTCGGTCGTCGCCGTGGCGGTCGTCCCGGGCGACGCGGTCGCCGAGGGCACCGCCCTCGTCGTCCTCGAGTCGATGAAGATGGAGCACCCGGTGGTCGCTCCGGTCTCCGGCACGGTCCGTGAGGTCCACGTCGTCGACGGCGACCAGGTGGGCGACGGGACCGTGCTGGTCGTGCTCGAGCCCGGTGACGTCGTCGCCGGGGAGCGTGCGAGGACGGCGCAGGTCGACCCCGGCCACGTCCGTCCCGACCTTGCCGAGGTCCTCGAGCGCCACCGGCTGACCCGCGACGAGGCACGTTCGCAGGCGGTCGAGAAGCGCCACGGCCGCGGGCACCGCACCGCGCGCGAGAACGTCGACGCACTCTGCGACGGCGACTCCTTCGTGGAGTACGGCGCGCTCCCGGTGGCCGCGCAACGCACCCGTCGATCGCTCGAGGACCTCGTCGCGAGCACCCCGGCCGACGGGATCGTCACGGGCCTCGCCACCGTCAACGCCGCGGACCACGGCGAGGACGCCGCCCGAGTGGCGGTCCTCGCGTACGACTACACCGTCCTCGCGGGCACGCAGGGCTACTTCAGCCACAAGAAGACCGACCGGATGCTGTCGGTCGCCGCCCGCCTGCGCGTCCCCGTCGTGCTCTTCGCCGAGGGCGGTGGCGGTCGCCCGGGCGACACCGACACGTCCGCGGTCGTCACCGCCGGGCTCGACGTCGGCACCTTCGCCGCGATGGGAGCCCTCAGCGGCTCGGTCCCGACGGTCGGCGTGCTCAACGGCCGCTGCTTCGCGGGCAACGCCGCGCTGCTCGGCTGCTGCGACGTCATCATCGCCACGCGGGACTCGTCCCTCGGGATGGCCGGTCCCGCGATGATCGAGGGCGGAGGTCTGGGCCGGTTCGCGCCGGAGGAGGTCGGGCCAATGTCCGTCCAGGGCCCGAACGGCGTCGTCGACGTCCTGGTCGACGACGACGCCGAGGCGATCGCCGTCGCACAGGCGTACCTGTCCTACTTCCAGGGCCCCGTGACAGGCTGGTCGGCCCCCGACCAACGGCTCCTGCGTCACGTCGTCGGCGAGAACCGGCTCCGTGTGTACGACGTCCGCGAGGTCGTACGCACGCTGGCCGACACCGGGTCCGTCCTCGAGCTGCGTGCGGCGTTCGGGCGGGGCATGGTCACGGCGCTGGTCCGCATCGAAGGCCGCCCGTACGGCCTGGTCGCCAACGACCCGACGCACCTCGGCGGCGCGATCGACGCCGACGGCGCCGACAAGCTCGCTCGGTTCCTCCAGCTGTGCGACGCCCACGGCCTGCCCGTGATCTCGCTCTGCGACACCCCGGGCTTCATGGTGGGTCCGGAGGCCGAGCAGACGGCGACCGTACGCCACTTCAGCCGGCTCTTCGTCATCGGCTCGCACCTGCGCGTCCCCATGACGACGATCGTGCTCCGGAAGGCGTACGGGCTCGGGGCGCAGGCGATGGCCGGGGGCGGGTTCCACCGGCCGGTGGCGACCGCGGCGTGGCCGACCGGGGAGATCGGCGCGATGGGGCTCGAAGGTGCCGTGAGGCTGGGCTACGCCCGCGAGCTGGCCGCGATCGACGACCCCGTCGCGCGTGAGGAGCGGTTCCAGCAGCTGGTCGCCGAGCACTACGAGGCGGGCAAGGCGGTCAACGCCGCGATGACGTTCGAGCTCGACGACGTCATCGATCCCGCGGACACGCGACGCTGGCTGATCGCGACCCTCGCCGGCCGCAGCCCCGAGGCGAGTGCCCCGCGCGGCTACATCGACACCTGGTGAGGTCGCCGGCACGCCTGTGGACAACGCTGACGGGAACGAGCCCGGACACGCCACGATGTCGGGCATGACTGAAGCCGATCCCGACCTGCACGCACCGATCCGCAGCCAGCAGGACCTGCTCGACCGCTGGACGACCCTGATGGGCGAGCTGGGATTCTCCCGGCGCTCCCTCTGGTTCGCCGTCGTCGACCCGGACCGCCGATTGGTCTCCCCCATCACCCAGATCGCCGACATCCCCCCGTCCGCGGAGCCCGACAAGGTGGCTGCGCTGCTCACGATGACTGGTGCACGGCTGGCCGAGGTCGGGCCCGACGCGTCGATCGCCTTCCTGCTCAGCCGACCGGGCTACGGCGGCATGGACGCGGCCGACCGCTCGTGGGCCCGCCTGCTGGCCTCCACCGCACGCTACCTCCGGGTGCCGATCGAGACGATCCACCTCGCGACGGACGACACGCTCACCGCGTTCGCCCCGGACGACCTCGCCGCATGAGGCCCGGGAGCCCTCACCGCTCTCGCGCCACGCGCCCCTCGTCCCAGACCGGCTCGTCGCTCTCGTAGACCGTGCCGTCCTCGCCGAGCACCAGGAACCGGTCGAAGGTCCGTGCGAACCAGCGGTCGTGCGTGACGGCGAGCACCGTCCCGTCGAACGCCTCCAACCCGTCCTCGAGTGCCTCGGCCGACTCGACGTCGAGGTTGTCGGTCGGCTCGTCGAGCAGCAGCAGCGTCGCTCCGGACAGCTCGAGCAGCAGGATCTGGAAGCGCGCCTGCTGCCCGCCCGACAACGAGTCGAACACCTGCTCGGCGGAGCGTGCCAGCCCGTAGCGGTCGAGCTTGCGCGCCGCCTCCTCACGCCCCATCCCACGACGCCCGATCCCCCGCGCATCGACGTCACCGCGGTGCAGGATCTCCACCAGCGTCCGTCCGACCAGCTCGGGGTGCGAGTGGGTCTGCACGAACCAGCCCGGACGGACGCGGGCACCCAACCGAGCCGTCCCTCGGTGCGCGACCGGTGCGACGACCTGGTCCCCGACCGGCTCGTGCTCGAGATCCGGCCGGGTGCCGCCGGCCGCGAGCAGCCGCAGGAGGTGCGACTTGCCCGAGCCGTTCGAGCCGAGCACGGCGACGCGCTCGCCGTACCAGACCTCGAGGTCGAACGGCTTCATCAGCCCGGTCAGCTCGAGGCCTTCACAGACCACCGCGCGCTTTCCCGTACGCCCGCCGGTGAGCCGCATCGACACGTTCTGGTCGTTCGGGACGGCCTCGGGCGGCCCGGCGTCCTCGAAGCGCCGCAGGCGGGTCTGGGCAGCCCGGTAGCGCGCCGCCATGTCGGAGTTGTACGCGGCCTTGTTCTTGTACATCAGCATCAGCTCGCGGAGCTTGTGGTGCTCCTCGTCCCACCGGCGTCGCTGCTCCTCGAGCCGCTCGAACCGCGCTGCGCGGGCCTCGTGATAGGTCGAGAAGCCGCCCGGGTGCGTCCAGGCCGTGCTGCCCGCCGCGCCGAGCTCCAGCGCGACGATCCGGGTGGCGGTGTTCGCGAGCAGTGCACGGTCGTGGCTCACGTAGAGGACGGTCTTCTGGGTCGCGCGCAGCTGCCCCTCCAGCCACTCCTTGCCCGGGACGTCGAGGTAGTTGTCGGGCTCGTCCAGGAGGAGGACCTCGTCCGGCCCGCGGAGCAGCCCCTCGAGCACCAGCCGCTTCTGCTCACCGCCCGACATCGTCGACAGGTCGCGCCACTTCGCGCGCTCGTAGCCGATCCCGAGCGCAGCCGTGCAGCACGCGTCCCACGTGACCTCGAGCTCGTACGCCCCCGAGTCGGCGTACTCCGCGAGCGCCGACGCGTACCGCAGCTGCGTCGGCTCGTCGTCCTGCTCCATCAGCAGCAGCTCGACCTCGTCGAGACGCGCGGCCGCGGCACGGATGCGCGGCGGTGCGATCGAGAGCAGCAGCTCGCGGACGGTCTCCAGGTGGGAGCCGTCGGGATGCCGGGTCACCATCTGGCGCATGATCCCGAGACCGCCGCTCTTGTTCAGCGACCCGCCGTGCGGCGAGATCTCGCCGGTGATGATCCTCAGCAGGGTGGTCTTGCCGGCGCCGTTCGCACCCACCAGGGCGACGACCGCACCGTCCCCGACGCGGAACGAGACGTCGTCCAGCAGCACCCTCCCGTCGGGAAGGTCGTACCGGACTCCGGACAGCTCGACGTGACCCACGCCCTCCAGTCTGCGCCCGTCGTCAATGCGATTTCGTCCTACCCCCGGAACCAGGTGCCTGCGACCCCGCCGACCGGATACGATCCGGCCAGCGGTTGCCCGACGGTGGAGCCGACGACGGTTCCGACGTACGGGAGTGAATGACGTGACCGCCTTCCTGATCCTGGGCTGCATCGGCCTCGCCCTGCTCGTGGTGTCGCTCGTCGTCGGAGAGGTGCTCGACGGCATGCTCGACGTGCTCGGCAGCGACGCCTTCTCGAGCGCGGTGATCGGCGGCTTCGTCGCAGCCTTCGGGTTCGGGGCGGCCGCCGCCGACGCCGCCGGCATGCCTCTGCTGGGCTCGCTGCCCGTCGGCGTCGCGTGCGGTGTCGTCGTCGGCTGGTTCGCCGCGTGGCTCACCCGCCTCGTCCGCGGAGGCGGCAGCGACGGCACGCCCTCGACCGGTGACTCCGTCGGCTACAGCGGCCAGGTCATCACCGAGATCCCGGCGGAAGGCTTCGGCATCGTCCGCGTCACCGTCGGAGGCCACGTCCTCCAGCTCAACGCCCGTGCCGACACCGCGATCGGCGCCGGCACCGAGGTCCACGTCACCCGGGTCCTCTCCCCCACCGCGGTCGCCGTGGCACCCGTGTGGGACTCGCTCCCCTGATCACCCACCCGAAAGGCATCCCCCGTGCTGATCCCGATCCTCGGCATCGTCGCCGTCGTCTTCCTGCTCGTCCTCCTGGTGACCAGCCGCTACAAGGTCGCCGGCCCGAACCAGGCGTTCATCGTCACCGGCCGCAAGGGCAAGGCCGTCCTCAACCCTGAGACCGGCGCCCTCACCACCGACCTCTCCGGTCAGAAGGTCATCCTGGGCGGCGGGACCTTCGTGATCCCGTTCGTGCAGAAGCTCGCGACGATGGACCTGTCGAGCCGGCGCATCTCCGTGCAGATCCGCGGCGCGGTGTCCGGCCAGGGCATCAAGCTCAACGTCGAGGGCGTCGCCATCGTGAAGGTCGGCGGCAACGCCGACCAGATCCGTCTGGCCGCGCAGCGGTTCCTGTCGCAGCAGCAGGACGTCGAGCCCTTCACGCAGGAGGTGCTCGCCGGCGCCCTGCGCTCGATCGTCGGCGGTCTGACCGTCGAGCAGATCATCCGCGACCGCGCGGCGTTCGCGCAGCGGGTGGCCGACGAGTCCGAGAACTCCCTCACCGGTCAGGGCCTCATCCTCGACACGTTCCAGATCCAGGACGTCACCGACGACGGCAGCTACCTGGCCGATCTCGGCCGACCGGAGGCAGCGCGCATCCAGCAGACCGCCGCCATCGCCGAGGCCGCCGCCCGCCAGGCCGCCGAGCAGGCACGCCTGAAGGCGGAGGAGGAGATCGCCATCGCGCAGCGAGCCCTCGCACTCAAGCAGTCCGAGATCAAGGCCGAGACCGACGCCGCGCACGCGAACGCGACCTCGGCGGGACCGCTCGCACAGGCCGACCGAGACCAGGCGATCCTGCTCGAGCAGGAGAAGGTCGCCGTCCGTCAGGCCGCGCTCACCGAGCGCGAGCTGGAGACCAAGATCCGCAAGCCCGCCGACGCCGACCGCTACCGCGTCGAGCAGGAGGCCGAGGCACGCCGTACGGCGGAGATCGCTGCCGCCGAGGCACGCAAGGCGTCCACCATCGCTGCCGCCGAGGCGAAGGCGGAGGAGGCCCGTCTCACCGGTGAGGCCGAGAAGTCACGACGGGCCGCGCTCGCCGAGGCCGAGGCCATCGAGGGTGCGCGACGAGGCGAGGCCGAGAAGGCGCGCCGAGTCGCTGAGGCCGAGGCGACCCGCGCCGAGGGCGAGGCAGAGGCAGCAGCGACGCTGGCCGTCGGCCACGCCGAGGCCGAGGCCATGGACAAGCGAGCCGCTGCGTTCGCGAGCTACAACGATGCCGCCGTGCTGCAGATGCTCATCGAGGTCCTCCCGCAGATCGCCAAGGAGGTCGCCGCACCGATCGCGGCGATCGACCAGTTGACCGTGATCTCGACCGAGGGAGCGGGTGCTCTCCCGAAGCAGGTCAACGACAACGTCGTCCAGACGCTGCAGATGCTCAAGACCTCGACCGGCCTCGATCTCGAGGCTCTGCTGCACCGGTCCGTCGAGAAGGCAGCCAACGGGATGGGCGTCACGACCGGGCCCAACGGCAGCGCCAGCTGACCTGCCCCGCGAACGACCACGAGGCGGTCGCCACAGTCACGGACGTGACATGGCGACCGCCTCGTGCTCTGCCGAGGGGGCGGGTCTTCGGGTCAGGCCTTCGTGCTCTGCCGGCCGCGCAGCCACTGCCAGGCGAGCGTCACAAGGAGCGCGCCGACCAGCGAGCCGATGATGCCGCTCGCGCGCAGCTCGAGACCGTCGCCGGACAGGAGGCTGATGAGCAGCCCTCCGACGAACGAGCCGACGAGACCGGCGACGAAGGCCATCGGCCAGTCGATGCCGCTCGAGCCGCCTCCGAGGATGAGCTGGGCACCGGCGCCGATGAGCATGCCGAACAGGATGATCGCGATGATGAGCACGGGTGAAGCATAGAGCCTCTCGGCCCGGGTGTGCCCAGGACATGCAGAGAGCCGGCCCCGGATGATCCGGGACCGGCTCTCTGCTTGTCGACCTGCGGCCGGGGTTCGTCACGCCTTGTCGGCGTCACCCTCGGTCGTCTCGGCGGCGGCCTCGTCGGCCGGCGCCTCGACAACGGCCTCGTCGGTCGTCGTCTCGGTCTCGGCCTCGTCCGCAGCGGCGATCTGGTCCTTGACCTCGTCGGCGCTCTCGGCCACCGGAGCGGCCTCGGTCTTGGCAGCCTTCTTCTTCGGCGTCTTCGTCGTGACGGAGAAGTCCTTCTCCTCGACGAGCTCGATCACGGCCATGGGGGCGTTGTCGCCCTTGCGCGGACCGATCTTGGTGATGCGCGTGTAGCCACCGGGACGCGTCGTGTACTTCGGCGCGATCTCGGTGAACAGGACGTGCAGGATCTCCTTGTCACGGATCACCTTGACGACCTGGCGGCGGTTGGCCACCGTGTCGACCTTCGCACGGGTGATCAGCGACTCGGCGTACGGGCGAAGGCGCTTGGCCTTGGCCTCGGTCGTCGTGATGCGTCCGTGCTCGAACAGGCTGGTCGCGAGGTTGGCGAGGATGAGGCGCTGGTGCGCCGGGCTCCCGCCGAGCCGCGGACCCTTGGTGGGCGTAGGCATTGCTGTGTCTCCTGGGATGTTGTGCGGAGATCAGTGCTGAGCGCGAGCTCAGTACTGCTCGTCCTCCGCGAAGCTCTCGTCGTCGTCGTAGCTGTCGACCACCGCGGACGGGTCGAACCCGGCAGGGCTGTCCTTGAGACCGAGGCCCATCTCGGCGAGCTTCGCCTTGACCTCGTCGATGGACTTCGAACCGAAGTTGCGGATGTCCAGCAGGTCCTGCTCGCTGCGCGAGATGAGCTCACCCACGGAGTGGATGCCCTCGCGCTTGAGGCAGTTGTACGAGCGCACCGTGAGGTGGAGATCCTCCACCGGGAGCGCGAGGTCGGCGGCGAGCGCCTCGTCGACCGGCGACGGGCCGATGTCGATGCCCTCGGCCTCGACGTTCAGCTCGCGTGCGAGACCGAACAGCTCGACCAGCGTCTTGCCGGCCGACGCCATGGCGTCGCGCGGCAGGATCGAGCGCTTCGTCTCGACGTCGATGATGAGCTTGTCGAAGTCGGTGCGCTGCTCGACACGAGTCGCCTCGACCTTGTACGTGACCTTGAGGACCGGGCTGTAGATCGAGTCGACCGGCATGCGCCCGATCTCCTCGTCGCCGGTCTTGTTCTGGACTGCCGACACGTAACCGCGTCCGCGCTCGACCACCAGCTCCACCTCGATCTTGCCCTTGTCGTTCAGGGTGGCGATCTTGAGGTCCGGGTTGTGCACCTCGACACCGGCCGGGGGCGCGATGTCGGCTGCGGTGACGTCGCCGGGGCCCTGCTTGCGCAGGTACATGACGACGGGCTCGTCGTGCTCCGAGCTGACCACGAGGTTCTTGAGGTTCAGGATGATCTCGGTGACGTCCTCGGTCACGCCGGGGATCGTCGAGAACTCGTGCAGGACGCCGTCGATCTTGATCGAGGTGACTGCAGCACCCGGGATCGACGACAGGAGCGTACGGCGCAGCGAGTTGCCGAGGGTGTAGCCGAAGCCGGGCTCGAGGGGCTCGATGACGAACCGCGAACGGAACTCGTCGACGACGTCCTCGGACAGGGTGGGCCGCTGTGCAATGAGCATTTCTGTGGATTCCTTTCCGCGTCGCCCGCTATTTGACGGACACGGTCTGTGGAGGTGGTGGTGGCTGCCCGGGTCGGACCCGGGCAGCCTTCAAGCGATCGGTCGCCGGGCGATCAGATCTTGGAGTAGTACTCCACGATCAGCTGCTCGGTGATCGGCACGACGATCTGCTCGCGCACCGGCGGCTGGTGGACCAGCACACGGCCCTTCTCCGGCACGGCGGTGAGCCACGCGGGGACCGAGTCGGCGACGAACGTCTCACGGGCCACGATGAACGGCGTCATCTCGAGCGACTTGGGGCGCACGTCGATGATGTCGTACTGGCTGACCTGGAACGACGGGATGTCGACCTTGTGGCCGTTCACCATGAAGTGGCCGTGGACCACGAGCTGGCGAGCGTGACGACGGGTGCGCGCGAAGCCGGCGCGGTACACGACGTTGTCGAGACGGCACTCGAGGATCTGGAGCAGGTTGTCACCGGTCTTGCCGGGACGACGGTGCGCCTCCTCGTAGTACTTGCGGAACTGCCGCTCAAGGATGCCGTAGGTGTAGCGAGCCTTCTGCTTCTCCTGCAGCTGCGAGCGGTACTCGCTCTCCTTGACACGACCGCGGCCGTGCTGGCCGGGCGGGTACGGGCGACGCTCGAACGCGGCGTCACCACCGACGAGGTCGACGCCCAGGCGGCGAGACTTCTTGGTCAGGGGTCCGGTGTAACGGGCCATCTGTGTTCTCCTCTCCGATCCGGGCGATCAGACGCGGCGGCGCTTGGGCGGCCGCACGCCGTTGTGGGGGCTGGGGGTGACGTCCTGGATGGTGCCGACCTCGAGGCCGACGGCACCCAGCGAGCGGATCGCCGTCTCGCGGCCCGAACCCGGGCCCTTCACGAAGACGTCGATCTTCTTCATCCCGTGCTCCATCGCCCGACGCCCGGCGGCCTCAGCGGCCATCTGCGCGGCGTACGGAGTGGACTTGCGCGAGCCCTTGAAGCCGACGGTGCCGGCAGAGGCCCACGAGATCACCGCACCAGTGGGATCGGTGATCGTGACGATCGTGTTGTTGAACGTGCTCTTGATGTGGGCCTGGCCCGCGGCGACGTTCTTCTTCTCCTTGCGGCGCACCTTCTTGGCGCCTGTGCCCTTCGGAGGCATTACTTACCCTTCTTCTTGGCGCCGGCAACGGTGCGCTTGGGGCCCTTGCGGGTACGCGCGTTCGTCTTGGTCCGCTGACCGCGCACGGGGAGCCCGGCGCGGTGGCGGCGGCCCTGGTAGCTGCCGATCTCGATCTTGCGACGGATGTCGGCGGCCACTTCGCGACGAAGGTCGCCCTCGACCTGGAACTGGCCCTCGATCGCGTCACGGAGCGCGACCAGCTGGTCCTCGCTCAGCTCGTGGACGCGCAGGTCGGGGCTGATGCCGGTCTGCTCGAGCAGCTGCACGCTGCGGGTACGGCCGATGCCGTAGATGTAGGTGAGACCGATCACCACGCGCTTGTCGCGCGGCAGGTCTACACCGATGAGGCGTGCCATCAGGCGGTGTCCTTCCACTACGGAGGTGTGGACGTGACGCGTCCTGGCTGCCTCAGCCAGGCCCCGGCCTCCGGTCCGGGGGAAGCACCTCGTCAGCAGACGAGGTGAGCGGTCACGTGGTGGGTTGCGGGCTGGTCAGCCCTGCCGCTGCTTGTGGCGCGGGTTCTCACAGATCACCATGACTCGGCCATGGCGACGGATGACCTTGCACTTGTCGCAGATCGGCTTGACGCTCGGTTGAACCTTCATCGAGCTCTCTTATCTTGAACGGACGGATGGTTGGGCGGCACGCGTCGACGGCAGCCCTTGCGGGCGGTCGTCGGTGCGGGTCACTTGTACCGGTAGACGATCCGACCTCGGGTGAGGTCGTACGGGGACAGCTCCACCACCACACGATCCTCGGGGAGGATACGGATGTAGTGCTGACGCATCTTGCCGCTGATGTGCGCAAGAACCTTGTGGCCGTTGGTCAGCTCGACCCGGAACATCGCGTTCGGCAGGGCCTCGATGACCGAGCCCTCGAGCTCGATGACGCCTTCCTTCTTCGGCATGTCCTCCGCAATCTGTCGTACGTCTCTCGGACCGGCCGCAGGCATGCAGAATTGCAGACCACGGCCGACTGTCCATAGTACGGTGCTGGACTGCCGCGGGACAAATCCGCTCGGTCAGGCCTCGGCGGGGCCGCCGTAGGGCACCCCGAGCTCGGCCAGCTTGGCGCGTCCGCCGTCGACGGCGGTGAGCACCCATGCACCGGAATCGGTGAGCGTGAAGGTGTGCTCGAAGTGGGCTGCCCAGCCCTTGTCGTCGGTGACGACCGTCCAGTCGTCAGGCAGGGTGGTGGTCTCGATCGTGCCCTCGGTGAGCATCGGCTCCACGGCGAGGACCAGCCCCTTGACCAGCTTGGGGCCGTGCCCGGGGCTGCCGAAGTTGGGGACGTTCGGAGGCATGTGCATGGCGGACCCGATGCCGTGACCGACGTAGTCCTCGACGATCCCGTAGCGTTCACCGCCGGGCTGCTTGCGGATGTACGACTCGACGCCGTGGCCGATGTCGCTCACCCGACCCCCGAGGCGGGCCGCGGCGATCCCCCGCCACAGCGACTCCTCCGTGACCCGCAGCAGCTCGCGGCGGCTCTCGGACACCTCGCCGACAGCGACGGTGATCGCCGCGTCACCGTGCCAGCCGTCGAGGACGCAGCCGCAGTCGATCGAGACGAGGTCGCCCTCCTCGATGACACGCGGGCCCGGGATGCCGTGGACCACCTCGTCGTTGACCGACGTGCAGATCGTCGCCGGGAACCCGTGGTAGCCCTTGAAGTTCGGGGCTGCCCCGCGGCTTCGGATGTGGTCCTCGGCGATGGCGTCGAGGTCGGCGGTCGTCATCCCGGCGCGCACCGAACCGCGCAGGATCTCGAGGGTCTCGCCGACGATGAGCCCGGCCTGGCGCATCACCGCGACCTGGTCAGGCTTCTTGATCTCCAGACCGCTGCCGAAGAACCCCATTAACGAACCTGCCCCATAGGACTGCGTGCCCGTCGACCTAGCCGGCGTGCGGGAGCGCGTCGAAGATGCGCGCCTGGATGTCGTCGACGGCGCCGATGCCGTCGACCTGGACGAGCAGGCCGCGGTCGGCGTACACCGCCAGCAGCGGCGTCGTCTGCTCGTAGACCTCCTGGCGGTGCCGGATGACCTCTTCGGTGTCGTCGGTACGGCCGGAGGTCTCGGCGCGCTTCAGCAGACGAGCGATGAGCTCCTCACGGTCGACGACGAGCTCCACGACCGCGTCGAGCTTCTCGCCGAGCTCCTCGAGGATGCCGTCCAGGGTGTGGACCTGGTCGACCGTACGGGGGTAGCCGTCCAGCAGGAACCCGGTGCGGGCATCGGCCTCGCCGAGCCGTGCGCGGACCATCTCGTTCGTGACCTCGTCCGGGACGTACTCGCCCTTGTCCATGTAGCTCTTCGCCAGCACACCGAGCTCGGTGCCCTGGGAGACGTTCGCGCGGAAGATGTCCCCCGTGGAGATGTGGGGGATCCCGAGCTTGTCGGCGAGCAGAGTCGCCTGGGTGCCCTTGCCTGCACCCGGAGGACCCATGAACAAGAGACGCGTCACTTGAGGAACCCTTCGTAGTTGCGCTGCTGCAGCTGGCTCTCGATCTGCTTCACCGTGTCGAGGCCGACGCCCACCATGATGAGCAGCGTGGTGCCACCGAACGGGAAGTTCTGGTTGGCGTCGATGAGCATGAACGCGAGCAGCGGGATCAGGGCGACGAGACCGAGGTACAGCGATCCCGGGAAGGTGATGCGTGACAGCACGTACCCGAGGTACTGCTCGGTCGGGCGACCGGCACGGATGCCGGGGATGAAGCCGCCGTACTTCTTCATGTTGTCGGCGACCTCCTTGGGGTTGAAGGTGATCGACACGTAGAAGTACGTGAAGAACACGATCAGGAGGAAGAAGGTCACCATGTAGAGCGGGTGGTCACCTTGCACGAAGTTCTCGGTGACCCAGGTGGACCAACCCTCGCCCTGGTTGAACTGCGCCGCCAGCGCGGGAAGGTACATGAGGCTCGAGGCGAAGATCACCGGGATGACGCCGGCCTGGTTGACCTTCAGCGGGATGTAGGTCGAGGAGCCGCCGAACATCTTGCGGCCGACCATCCGGCGGGCGTACTGCACCGGGATGCGGCGCTGCGCCTGCTCGATGAAGATGACGGCCGCGACGACTGCGAGGCCGACGCCGGTGACGATGGCGAAGGTGCCCCAGCCCTTCTGCTCCTTGATCAGCCACATCGTGCCGGGGAAGGTCGCGATGATCTGGGTGAAGATGAGCAGCGACATGCCGTTGCCGACGCCGCGGTCGGTGATGAGCTCGCCGAACCACATGATGATCGCGGTGCCGGCGACCATCACGAGGACGATCAGGAGGAACAGCGACACGGAGTCGGTGTCGACCAGCAGGTCGCGCGCGCACTGGTTGCCGAACAGGGCACCCGAGCGCGCCATCGCGACGATGCCCGCGCCCTGGAGGACCGCGAGGCCCAGCGTCAGGTAGCGGGTGTACTGCGTGATCTTCGTCTGGCCGGACTGGCCCTCCTTCTTGAGGGCCTCCAGCCGCGGGATCACCACCGTGAGCAGCTGCAGGATGATGCTCGCGGTGATGTACGGCATGATGCCGAGCGCGAAGACGGTCAGCTGGAGCAGCGCGCCGCCCGAGAAGACGTTGAGCAGGCTGAACACGCTGTTGGCGTTCTCGCCGGTGGTGGCGGCGTTCAGGCAGAAACGGACGTTCTCGACGTCGACACCGGGCGCGGGGAGAACGGATCCCATCCGGAACAGCACGAGAATGAACAAGACGAACAAGATCTTCTTGCGTAGATCAGGCGTCTTGAACGCGTTGACGAAGGCGCTGAGCACCGGGTCCTCCTATGGACAACGGCGACGGTGTCCCGTGCGTGGAAATGGGGGGGTATGCGAAACATGGCGACTCTAACAGCCGCTCGAAGAGCAGCTGTCAGAGACCGCCATGTCTCATGAGCTGGTACGGCTCAGAGCTCGGTGACCGAGCCGCCGGCAGCTTCGATCTTGCTCTTGGCCGAGGCCGAGAACTTGTCGACGGTCACCTGGACCGCGACGGAGATCTCGCCGTTGCCGAGCACCTTGACCGGGCGGCCCTTGCGGACAGCACCCTTCTCGACGAGCGCGGCCACGTCGACCGCGCCGCCCTCGGGGAAGAGCTCCTCGAGACGGGTCAGGTTGACGACCTGGTACTCGACCTTGAACGGGCTCTTGAAGCCGCCGAGCTTCGGGAGGCGCATGTGGATCGGGACCTGGCCGCCCTCGAAGCCGACCGGCACCTGGTAACGGGCACTGGTGCCCTTGGTGCCGCGGCCCGCGGTCTTGCCCTTGCTTCCCTCACCGCGACCCACACGGGTCTTGGCGGTCTTCGCGCCCGGTGCGGGGCGGAGGTGGTGCAGCTTGAGCGTCATGTCAGTTCCTCCCCTCAGTCCACAGTCTTGACGTCGACGAGGTGAGGAACCGTCGCGATCATCCCGCGGATCTCGGGACGGTCCTCCTTGACGACGACGTCGCCGATGCGCTTGAGACCGAGCGTGCGCAGGGTCTCGCGCTGGTTCTGCTTGCGCCCGATGGCCGAGCGCGTCTGGGTCACCTGCAGCTTCGCCATCATGCACCCGCCTGGGCAGGAGCCTGCGTCGGCTCCTTGCTCGACTTGAGCAGCGCGGCAGGCGTGACGTGCTCGACCGGCAGGCCGCGGCGGTTGGCCACGTCCTGGGGCGACTCGAGCTCCTTCAGCGCCTGGATGGTGGCGTGCACGATGTTGATCGCGTTGGACGACCCGAGCGACTTGCTCAGGACGTCGTGGATGCCGGCGGCCTCGAGAACGGCGCGGACCGGGCCACCCGCGATGACACCGGTACCAGGAGCGGCCGGGCGCAGCATGACGACACCGGCAGCCTTCTCACCCTGCACGGGGTGCGGGATGGTCCCCTGGATACGCGGCACGCGGAAGAAGGACTTCTTCGCCTCCTCGACACCCTTCTGGATGGCGGTCGGCACCTCCTTGGCCTTGCCGTAACCGACACCGACCATGCCGTCGCCGTCACCGACGACGACGAGGGCCGTGAAGCTGAACCGACGTCCGCCCTTGACGACCTTGGCCACGCGGTTGATGCCGACGACCTTCTCGATGTATGCGGTCTTGTCCGCCGAGTCGCGACCGCGACCCCGACGGTCCCCGCCGCCACTGCGGCGCTGGGCTCCGCTCATTCGACTGTCCTCTTCTCTCGTCTGGCCTAGAAGGCCAGGCCGCCCTCGCGGGCGCCCTCGGCCAGGGCGGCGACGCGCCCCTGGTACTTGTTCCCTGCGCGGTCGAACACGACGGACTCGACCCCGGCGACCTTCGCGCGGTCGGCGATCAGCTCACCGACGCGACGGGCCTTGGCGGTCTTGTCGCCGTCCAGCGAACGCAGCTCGGCCTCCATCGACGAGGCCGACGCGAGCGTACGGCCCTCCAGGTCGTTGACGACCTGAGCGACGATGTGGCGGCTGGAACGCGTGATCACGAGACGGGGACGATCCTGCGTCCCTGCGACCCGCTTGCGACCGCGCACCTGGCGGCGACGACGGCCTGCGGTACGCGCAGCCTCGTGCTTGCGGTGCTTGAGTGCGATTGCCATTACTTGCCAGCCTTCCCGGCCTTGCGGCGAACGTGCTCGCCTGCGTAACGCACGCCCTTGCCCTTGTACGGCTCGGGCTTGCGCAGCTTGCGGATGTTGGCCGCGACCTCACCGACCTGCTGCTTGTCGATGCCGGTCACGGTGAGCTTCGTCGGCGACTCGACCGTGAAGGTCACGCCCTCCGGGGCCTCGAAGGGCACCGGGTGGCTGAAGCCGAGGTTGAGCTCGATCGCGGCAGGGCCCTTCGCCAGGACGCGGTAACCCACGCCGACCAGCTCGAGCTTCTTCTCGTAGCCCTGCGTCACGCCGACCATCATGTTGTTGATCAGGGTGCGCGTGAGGCCGTGGAGCGAACGGTTCTGGCGCTCGTCGTTCGGACGCTCGACCGAGATCGTGCCGTCCTCGGACTTCGTCGCGGTGATCGGTGCGGCCACGGTGTGCGCGAGGGAGCCCTTGGGGCCCTTCACGGTGACGACCTGGCCGTCGATCGCAACGTCGACACCGGAAGGAACCGTCACCGGCTGCTTGCCAATACGTGACATGTCTAGTCTCCTCCCGTCACCAGACGTAGGCGAGGACTTCGCCGCCGACGCCCTTGTGCTTGGCCTGCTTGTCGGTCAGGAGGCCCTGGCTCGTGGAGATGATCGCCACGCCCAGGCCACCGAGGACCTTCGGCAGGTTGGTCGACTTCGCGTAGACGCGCAGCCCCGGCTTGCTGATGCGCCGGATGCCGGCGATCGCACGCTCGCGGTGCTGGCCGTACTTGAGGGTGACGGTGAGCGTCTTGCCCACCACGCCCTCGGACGGCTCGGCCACGGAGAAGCCCGTGATGTAGCCCTCTTGCTTCAGGATCTCCGCGACGCCGGCCTTGAGCTTGCTGTAAGGCATGCTCACCTCGTCGTGGAACGCCTGGTTGCCGTTGCGGACACGCGTCAGCATGTCCGCGATCGGATCAGTCATCGTCATGAGTGTGTTTCCACTTTCCTGCCACGGTTTCCGCACCGGTGGTGCGGACCTGCGGCGTTCAGGGTCGAGTCGGGATTACCAGGAGCTCTTCGTGACGCCCGGGAGCTCACCGCGGTGAGCCATCGTCCGCAGGCAGATCCGGCACAGGCCGAACTTGCGGTAGACGGACTTCGGACGGCCACAGCGCTGGCAGCGGGTGTAGGCGCGCACGGCGTACTTCGGCTTGCGCGCGGCCTTCACCTTGAGCGAGGTCTTCGCCATGGTCAGTTCTCCTTGAACGGGAAGCCGAGCTTGGTGAGGAGCGCGCGCCCCTCCTCGTCGTTGGTCGCCGAGGTGACGATGGTGATGTCCATGCCACGGGTCCGGTCGATCTTGTCCTGATCGATCTCGTGGAACATGACCTGCTCCGTGAGACCGAACGTGTAGTTGCCGCGCCCGTCGAACTGCTTCGGCGAGAGCCCGCGGAAGTCGCGGATACGCGGGAGGGCGATCGTCAGCAGACGGTCGAGGAACTCCCACATACGGTCGCCGCGCAGCGTAACGTGCGCACCGATCGGCATGCCCTCACGCAGCTTGAACTGCGCGATGGACTTGCGAGCACGGGTGACCTGCGGCTTCTGACCGGTGATCGCGGTCAGGTCGCGGATCGCGCCCTCGATCAGCTTCGAGTCACGGGCCGCCTCACCGACGCCCATGTTCACGACGATCTTGGTCATACCGGGGACCTGCATGACGTTCTCGTAGGAGAACTCCTCGTGCAGGGCCGGGAGGATCTCCTCGCGGTAACGCGTCTTGACGCGCGGCGTGACCTTCTCCGTGGTCTCGGCGGTCATCAGATCTCCTCTCCGGTGCGCGTTGCGATGCGCACGCTGCGGTGCGCGCTGTAGGTCGAGCCGTCCGCACGCTTCTTGGTGACCTCGTCACGACGGAAGCCGATGCGGGTGGTGACCTTCTTGCCGTCGACCTCGACCAGGAGCGCCACGTTCGAGACGTGGATCGGGGCCTCCTTGGTGATGATCGAGCTGGTCGTGCCCGGCTGCAGCGCCTTCTGGTGGCGCTTGATGCGGTTCACGCCCTCGACGATCACGCGGTCGGCCTCGGGGAGCACGGCGATGACCTTGCCCTCGACGCCGCGGTCCTTGCCGGACAGCACGCGGACGTGGTCGCCCTTCTTGATGTTCAGGGTCTTCTGGACAGTCATCACAGCACCTCCGGGGCCAGCGAGATGATGCGCATGAAGCGCTTGTCACGCAGCTCGCGGCCCACGGGGCCGAAGATGCGCGTGCCACGGGGCTCGCCATCGCTCTTCAGGATGACTGCGGCGTTCTCGTCGAACCGGATGTAGGAGCCGTCGGGACGACGGCGCTCCTTCGCGGTGCGGACGACGACCGCCTTGACGACGTCGCCCTTCTTGACGTTCCCGCCCGGGATCGCGTCCTTGACGGTGGCGACGATGGTGTCGCCGATCCCTGCGTATCGACGACCGGAACCGCCGAGCACGCGGATGCACAAGATTTCCTTGGCACCGGTGTTGTCGGCGACCTTGAGTCGCGACTCCTGCTGGATCATCGGTTCTCTCCTGTTGTCTCGCTGGTTCTCACGGGGTGTCCGTGAGCCTGGCGGAACGAGTGGTGGTTACTTGGCCTTCTCGAGGATCTCGACGAGACGCCAACGCTTGGTCGCCGACAGCGGCCGGGTCTCCGCGATAAGCACGCGGTCTCCGATGCCGGCCTCGTTGGCCTCGTCGTGCGCCTTCAGCTTGCTCGTACGGCGCATGACCTTGCCGTAGAGAGCGTGCTTGACGTGGTCCTCGACGCTCACGACGACGGTCTTGTCCATCTTGTCGCTGACGACGAGGCCCTCGCGCACCTTGCGGCGGTTGCGCTCGCCTGCTGCGGTGTTGTTGCTCATGCCTCTTCACTTTCGATGATGCCGAGCTCGCGCTCGCGGACGACGGTGTAGATGCGCGCGATGTCCTTGCGCACCGTACGCAGCCGCGCGTTGTTCTCGAGCTGGCCGGTCGCGGCCTGGAAGCGAAGGTTGAACAGCTCTTCCTTGGCCTCGCCGAGCTTGGCGGCCAGATCCTCGGCGCTCAGCGAGCGGAGGTCGGCAGCGGTCGTGGCGTTCGCCATCAGAGTTCACCTGCCTCGCGGGTCACGATCTTGCACTTCATCGGGAGCTTGTGGATCGCACGCCGCAGCGCCTCACGCGCCACCGGCTCCGGCACGCCCGAGAGCTCGAACATGACGCGGCCGGCCTTGACGTTGGCGATCCACCACTCCGGGGAACCCTTGCCGGAACCCATGCGGGTCTCGGCAGGCTTCTTGGTCAGCGGACGGTCGGGGTAGATGTTGATCCACACCTTGCCGCCACGCTTGATGTGACGGGTCATGGCGATACGAGCGGACTCGATCTGCCGGTTGGTCACGTAGTGACCCTCGACCGCCTGGATGCCGAAGTCACCGAACGCCAGCGACGTGCCGCCCTTGGCGGCGCCACGGCGCTTGGGGTGGTGCTGCTTGCGGTGCTTGACCCTGCGCGGGATCAGCATGGTTCAGCTCTCCGTTCCGTTGGCTGCTTCCGCCGGAGCGGCAGCAGCCTCACTGCTGGCGGGAGCTGCCTCAGCGGCCTGCTCCTGCTGACGTGCGGGACGCTCGCCGCGCTGGCCGTCACGTGCCGGACGGCGTGCGCCGCCACGGCCCGGACGCTGACGCCCACCCGGAGCGGCCGCGCGGGCGGCGGCCTGAGCCTCGCGCTCGGCACGGGTGCCGGCGACCTCGCCCTTGTAGATCCAGACCTTCACGCCAATGCGGCCGAACGTCGTCCTGGCCTCGTAGAAGCCGTAGTCGACGTCTGCGCGGAGCGTGTGCAGGGGCACGCGGCCCTCGCGGTAGAACTCCGAGCGCGACATCTCGGCGCCGCCGAGACGGCCGGAGCACTGGATGCGGACACCCTTGGCGCCGGCGCGCATCGTGGTCTGCAGCGCCTTGCGCATCGCGCGGCGGAACTGCACGCGGCCGGCGAGCTGCTCGGCGACACCCTGGGCGACGAGCTGCGCATCGATCTCGGGGTTCTTGACCTCGAGGATGTTCAGCTGGATCTGCTTGCCGGTCAGCTTCTCGAGGTCTCCGCGGATGCGGTCTGCCTCGGCGCCACGACGACCGATGACGATGCCCGGACGTGCCGTGTGGATGTCCACGCGGACGCGGTCACGGGTGCGCTCGATCTCGACGCGGCTGATGCCGGCGCGATCCATGCCCTTGGTGAGCAGGCTGCGGATCTTGATGTCCTCGCCGACGTAGCTCTTGTAGAGCTTGTCGGCGTACCAGCGGCTCTTGTGATCGGTGGAGATACCGAGACGGAAGCCGTGCGGGTTGATCTTCTGTCCCACTAGCGGTTCCCACCCTTCTTGTTGGCCTTGCTTGTTCGGCTCTGCGCCACCGCGTCACGCGGCTGCACGACGACGGTGATGTGGCTGGTGCGCTTGAGGATGCGGTTGGCCGCACCACGAGCGCGCGGACGCCAACGCTTCATCGTCGGACCCTCGTCGACCCTGGCGGCCGAGATGATCAGCGACGACCGGTCGAGACCCTCAGTGGTCTCGGCGTTCGCGGCGGCGCTCGCCACCAGCTTGTACACGTTCTCGGCTGCTGCCTGCGGTGCGAACTGCAGCAGCGGCAGTGCCTCGTCCACCTGCAGGCCGCGGACCATGTCGACGACCCGGCGCGCCTTCTGCGGCGTGACGCGGACGAAGCGTGCGACCGCGAAAGCACCGGGCTCGTCGCCGAGCAGGCTCTCACGTCGGGCGCTGACGCCCTTACGCTCCAATGTGCTCATCTGAACTCTTCCCTTGGTTGTCGCCCGCGTCAGCGGCGGCGGCTCTTACGGTCGTCCTTGACGTGTCCGCGGAAGGTACGCGTCGGCGCGAACTCGCCGAGCTTGTGCCCGACCATCGCGTCGGTCACGAAGACCGGCACGTGCTTGCGTCCGTCGTGCACCGCGATGGTGTGACCGATGAACGACGGGAGGATCATCGAGCGGCGCGACCACGTCTTGATGACGGAGTGCGTGCCGGCCTCGTTCTGAGCCTCGACCTTCTTCATCAGGTGGTCGTCGACGAACGGCCCCTTCTTCAAACTGCGTGGCATGTCAGGTTCTTCCTCAGCGCTTTCCGGACTTGCGGCGACGGACGATCAGCTTGTCGCTGGCCTTCTTCTTGCGGGTACGGCCCTCGGGCTGACCCCACGGCGACACCGGGTTACGTCCACCCGAGGTCTTGCCCTCGCCACCACCGTGCGGGTGGTCGATCGGGTTCATCGCCACACCGCGGACGGTCGGGCGCTTGCCCTTCCAGCGGTTGCGGCCGGCCTTGCCCCAGTTGATGTTCGACTGCTCGGCGTTGCCGACCTCGCCGATGCTGGCGCGGCAGCGGACGTCGACGTAGCGCATCTCGCCCGAGGGGAGACGCAGCTGCGCGCGGTTGCCCTCACGAGCGACCAGCTGGACCTTGGCACCAGCCGAACGGCCCATCTTCGCGCCGCCACCGGGGCGGAGCTCGATCGCGTGGATCGTGGTGCCGACGGGGATGTTGCGCAGCGGCAGGTTGTTGCCGGGCTTGATGTCGGCGCCGGGACCGGCCTCGACGGACATGCCCTGCTTCAGACCCTCCGGCGCGATGATGTAGCGCTTCTCGCCGTCCGCGTAGTGCAGCAGCGCGATGCGCGCGGTGCGGTTGGGGTCGTACTCGATGTGCGCGACCTTCGCCGGCACACCGTCCTTGTCGTAGCGCTTGAAGTCGATGATGCGGTACGCGCGCTTGTGACCGCCGCCCTGGTGCCGGGTGGTGATCCGGCCCTGGTTGTTGCGGCCGCCCTTCTTGGGCAGCGGACGCGTCAGCGACTTCTCGGGCGTCGTGCGAGTGATCTCGCTGAAGTCGGCCACCGAGGAGCCACGACGGCCCGGGGTGGTCGGCTTGTACTTACGGATTGCCATAGGTGCTCAGTCCTCGTTCTCAGGCGCCCGGCGCAGCGAAGATGTCGATGCTCTGACCCGGGGCGACGCTCACGATCGCCCGCTTGACGTCGGCGCGCTTGCCGAGGCCGTTGCGCGTACGACGCGTCTTGCCCTTGCGGTTCTGCGTGTTCACCGCGGTGACCGTGACGCCGAAGACCTTCTCCACGGCGATCTTGATCTCGGTCTTGTTCGCGTCGGGCCGGACGATGAACGTGTACTTGTTCTCGTCGAGCAGGCCGTAGCTCTTCTCGCTCACGACCGGCGCGAGCAGGATGTCGCGGGGATCCTTCTGCAGCGTGCTCACTTGTCACCGTCCTTAGCGGTAGCAGCCTCGCTCAGCTTGACCGTCTCGGCGTCACCGCTGGAGCGGAGCGCGACGAAGGCGTCGAACGCGGCCTTGGTGAAGACCACGTCGTCGCTGAGCAGGACGTCGTACGTGTTGAGCTGCGCCAGCTCGATCAGGTGCGTGCCGGCGACGTTGCGCAGGCTCTTCACCGTGACCTCGTCGGTCGACTCCACGACGACCAGCACGCGCGGGCGGGCGCTGATGGCGCGGAGCGCGGCGACGGCAGCCTTCGTCGAGGGGGTCTCGCCGGTGACGAGGGACTCGACGACGTGCAGGCGACCGTTGCGAGCCCGGTCGGTGAGGGCGCCACGGAGCGCGGCGGCCTTCATCTTCTTGGGGGTGCGCTGGTCGTAGCTGCGCGGGGTCGGACCGTGCACCACGCCACCACCGGTGAACTGGGGTGCGCGGATCGAGCCCTGGCGAGCGCGGCCGGTGCCCTTCTGGCGGTACGGCTTGCGGCCGCCGCCGGCGACCTCGCCGCGGGACTTGGTGTCGTGGGTGCCCTGGCGCGCGGCAGCGAGCTGGGCGACGACGACCTGGTGGATCAGCGGGATGTTGACCTGGACGTCGAAGATGTCCTTGGGGAGGTCGACGTCGATGACGGTGGCGGTCACTTCACGGCTCCCTTCTTGGCGCCGGTGCGGATCATGACGATGCCGCCCTTGGGACCGGGAACCGCACCCTTGATGAGGATGAGGCCCTTCTCGGCGTCGACGGCGTGAACCGTGAGGCTCTGCGCGGTGACGCGGTCGGTGCCCATGTGGCCCGCCATGCGGAGGCCCTTGAACACGCGGCCCGGCGTGGCGCAGCCGCCGATCGAACCCGGCTTGCGGTGGTTGCGGTGCGCGCCGTGCGAGGCGCTCACGCCGGCGAAGCCGTGACGCTTCATGACGCCGGCGAAGCCCTTGCCCTTGCTCGTGCCCGTCACGTCGACGAAGTCGCCGGCCGCGAAGACCTCGGGGCTGACGGCCTGGCCGAGCTCGTAGTCGGCGATCGCCTCGGTGCGGATCTCCGCGAGGTGGCGGCGCGGGGTGACGCTGGCCTTGTCGAAGTGACCGGCCTGCGGCTTGTTGACCTTGCGCGGGTCGATCTCGCCGAAACCGATCTGGACGGCCGTGTAGCCGTCGGTCTCAGCGGTCCGGATCTGCGTGACGACGTTGGTGTCGGCAGCGATCACGGTGACCGGAACCACGCGGTTGTTCTCGTCCCACGTCTGGGTCATGCCGAGCTTGCGCCCGAGCAGCCCGACGGGTGCCTTCTGGTTGCTCATCAGCGATCGTTCCTCAGAGCTTGATCTCGATGTCGACGCCGGCGGGGAGGTCGAGGCGCATGAGCGAGTCGACGGTCTTCGGCGTGGGGTCGATGATGTCGATGAGGCGCTTGTGGGTGCGCATCTCGAAGTGTTCGCGGCTGTCCTTGTACTTGTGCGGCGAACGAATGACGCAGTACACGTTCTTCTCCGTCGGCAGAGGCACCGGGCCAGCGACCGTCGCACCCGTACGCGTGACGGTGTCGACGATCTTGCGCGCCGAGGTGTCGATCACCTCGTGGTCATAGGCCTTGAGCCTGATGCGGATCTTCTGTCCCGCCATGCTCTCGCTTCGTCCTTCTCTTCGTACTGCCTCGGTCTCTCCACCTCGGGGTTTCGAGGAAGAGCGTTGCTTTCCTTCGACCCCCGAGGTCGGGCGTGTCGCGGGCACGTTGCGCGCGCGAGTTCGTCACACCTCTGGAGTTTGATGGTTGGGCCCGAGACCGCCGCCCATCCCTGCGGGATGTGCCTGCCCTGTCTCCAGCCAGGCGCTGCCACACCGATCTCCGCTCGGAAGAAAGGCAGACTACGCCGAAGCAACTTTCCAAGTCTGACAGACACCACCCCGTAATGCCAAATCGGGGGGCGAGACCTGTCTCACCTGAACTGCTCCAGGCTACCGAATCCCGCCAAATGCCTAGAACCAGGCGGGAGAGCCCTCCGAGGGGCAGTCTGGAGGTACCGAACGGAGGCACCATGGACGACCACGACCCCGCACCCGCCGCCGCAGACGCGCACGCCTTCCACCTCGAGCGCGCCGTCGGACTGGCGACCGCCAACGTGGACGCGGGTGGCGGGCCGTTCGGGGCGCTCGTCGTCGTCGACGGGATCGTGGTCGCCGAAGGCGTCAACCAGGTGACGGCCACCCACGACCCGACCGCGCACGCCGAGGTCACCGCGATCCGCCGTGCGTGCGCCGAGCTCGGGACGTTCGCACTCGGCGGCGCCGTCCTGTACGCCTCCTGCGAGCCCTGCCCGATGTGCCTCGCCGCCGCGATGTGGGCACGCGTGGACGCGATCTACTACGCCGCCGACCGCGACGACGCCGCGCGGGTCGGGTTCGACGACCGCGCCTTCCACGAGCGGTTCACCTCACCCCGCGAGTCCTGGCCCCAGCCGGTGCACGCGATCCCGCTCCGTTCCCGGACCGCGCCCTTCGACGCCTGGCGCGCGCACGGCTCGCGGGTCGAGTACTGAGAGCGGCCACGATGGATCTCGTCGACGTGCGGTCGGTGACCACCCCCGGCACCCGCCGGGAGCTCGCGGACTGGCGCCCCGGCGACGCCGTACTCGCGGGTGGCACCTTCCTCTTCTCCGAGCCCCAGCCGTCCGTACGACGCCTCGTCGACGTCACCGGACTCGGCTGGGCGCCGCTGGTGGTGGACGACGACGGCCTCGAGATCGCAGCCACCTGCACGCTCGCCACGCTCGCCGCCGCCGCCGGCGACCCCGCTCCGCTGCTGCGCGGCAGCGCCCGACGCGTCGCGCCGGCGTACGCCTTCCCACCGGGTTGGACGCTGGGCGCGGTGGTCCGGCAGGCCGTCGACGCCCTCGTCGCGTCGTTCAAGATCTGGCACCTCGCGACCGTCGGGGGCAACGTGTGCCTCGGACTCCCCGCTGGGGCCATGACGTCGTTGCTGAGTGGGCTCGGCGGCACCGCGACGGTCTGGCGCAGGGACCTGTCGACCTACGAGGTCCCGGTCGCCGACCTCGTCATCGGTGAGGCAGAGACGCTGCTCTCCCCCGGTGACGTCGTCCGTTCGTTCCGGGTGCCGATCTCGGCGCTGACGGCGCCGGTGGCGTTCGGTCGCGCGTCGCTCTCGTCGCGTGGGCGGTCGGCCTCCGTCGTGGTCGCACGGTCGGCCACCGACGAGTCGACGGGCAGGGACGTCGCGATCATCACCGTCACCGCCGCGACCCCGCGCCCGTACGCCGTCGTGCTGCCCGCCCGCGTCGCGGCGGACGACTGGCACGCAGCCCTCGACCACGCGATCGGCGCGTCGACCTGGCTCGACGACGTGCACGGCGCGGCGGACTGGCGGCGAGCGCAGACCCATCGGCTCGGGCTCGAGGTGCTGGCCGGGATCGGGGTGCTGCGATGGCCGTCACGGTGAACGGGGTCGCGGTCGCCGCGACGCCACGTCCCGGGCAGTGCCTGCGCACCTACCTGCGGGAGGCCGGCGCGTTCGACGTCCGCAAGGGCTGCGATGCCGGGGACTGCGGCGCCTGCAGCGTCCTGCTCGACGGCGTGCCGGTCCACTCGTGCCTCATTCCGGCGGTGCGCGTCCCGGGCCACGACGTCATCACCGCCGCGGGTCTCTCCCCCGGTGACACGACCGACGACACGGCGCGCCGGTTCCTCCAGGCACAGGGGTTCCAGTGCGGGTTCTGCACGTCGGGCATGGTCGTGACGGCCAGCTGCCTCGCTCCCGACGACGCCGAGGACGTCGACCGGCTGCTCAAGGGGAACCTGTGCCGCTGCACGGGCTACCGCTCGGTCCGCGACGCGCTGGCGGGCAGGCGGAACGTCGAGACCGAGGCGCTCGCCGCGCCGCTCGGGCACAGCGTCGCCGCACCCGCGGGCCGTGCGATCGTGCGGGGCCGCCAACGGTTCACGCTCGACGAACCGCCCGACGGAACCCTCCACGCGGCGATCGTCCGGTCACCGCACGCGCACGCCCGGGTCGTACGGGTCGAGACCGCGGGCGCCCTCGCCTCCGCCGGGGTCGTCGCCGTCCTCACCGCCGACGACGCGCCCGACGTCTTGTTCTCGACCGCGCGTCACCACTCCCGCGACGACGACCCGCGCGACACCCGGATCCTGGACCGCGTCGTACGCTTCGTCGGCCAGCGGGTCGCGGTCGTCGTCGCGGAGACCCCCGCGCAGGCTGCCCGTGCGGTCGCCCTGGTCCAGGTCACGTACGAACCACTGCCGGCCGTGACCGATCCCGACGGCGCTCGTGCCCCGGGGGCGCCGCTGCTGCACGCGGACAAGGGTCCGGAGTCCGGCATCGCGGACCCCGGCCGCAACGTCGTGGCGACGATCGACGCCGAGACCGGGTCGGTCACAGCGGGCCTCGATGCCGCCGCGCACACCTACGACGCCGTCTTCACGACCGCGCGCATCCAGGCCAGCCACCTCGAGACCCATGGTGCGGTCGGCTGGCTCGCCGACGACGGCGGCCTGGTGATCCGCACGAGCAGCCAGGTGCCGTACCTCGTCCGCGACGAGCTCGCTCTGGTCCTCGGACTCCCCCGCGACCGCGTCGAGGTGGTCACAAGTCGGGTCGGCGGCGGGTTCGGCGCGAAGCAGGAGATGCTCGTCGAGGACCTCGTCGGCCTCGCGGTGCTGCGTACCGGGCGTCCCGTGCAGCTGGAGCTCAGCCGTACGGAGCAGCTGACGGCCACGACCGTCCGCCACCCCATGCGCATCCGCGTCCGCGCGGGGGTCGACGGCGCAGGGATCCTGACCGCGCTCGACGTCGAGGTGCTCGCCGACACCGGCGCGTACGGCAACCATGCGCCGGGGGTCCTCTTCCACGGCTGCAACGAGTCGGTCGCGGCGTACCGCTGCCCCAACAAGCGGGTCCGCGCCGAGTCGGTCTACACCAACACGGTGCCGTCGGGCGCGTTCCGCGGCTACGGCCTGGGACAGCTCGTGTTCGCGATCGAGCAGGCGCTCGACGAGCTCGCGCGGGCCGCGGGGGTCGACCCGTACGACCTGCGCGCCCGCAACGTGGTCCTCCCCGGCGACCCGATGGTGTCGTACTCGACCGAGCCGGACGACGTCGAGTACGGCAGCCACGGCGCGCTCGAGTGCCTGATCCTGGCCCGCGAGGCGGTGGGACGCGACGTCGCCCCGGTGCCGGACGGCCCGCAGTGGCGCACCGGCACCGGCATGGCCCTGGCGATGATCGACACCATCCCGCCCCGCGGGCACCATGCCGAGGCCGAGGTGCGTGCGCTCGCGGACGGGACCTTCGAGGCCGTGGTCGGCTCCGCCGAGTTCGGCAACGGCTCCGCCACCGCCTACGTGCAGCTCGTCGCGCAAGCACTCGGCACGACGACCGACCGGGTCCGGCTGGTGGCAGGGTCGACACGCGGTGTCCACCACGACACCGGTGCGTTCGGGTCGACCGGTCTGGTCGTCACCGGTACGGCGCTGGCTGCGGCCGCGGACGACCTCGCCCGCCGCGTGCGCCACGCCGAGGAGGCGGGAGAGTCGATCACCGGACTGGTCGGCACGGGGACCGCGGACGGCTCGCCCCGCTCGATCGCCTTCAACGTGCACGCCTTCGCCGTCGCGGTGGACGTCGGGTCCGGCGAGGTGCGGATCCTGCGTTCGGTCCAGGCCGCCGATGCCGGTGTCGTCGTCAACCCCGAGCAGTGCCGCGGACAGGTCGAGGGCGGCGTCGCTCAGGGGATCGGGACGGCGCTGTTCGAGCAGGTGGTCGTCGACGCCGCGGGGGTGGTGCGGACGCCCGTCCTGCGGACCTACCACGTCCCCCAGATCGTGGACGTCCCGGAGACCGAGGTCCTCTTCGCGTCCACGTCCGACCGCATCGGCCCGTACGGCGCGAAGTCGATGAGCGAGTCCCCCTACAACCCGGTCGCCGCCGCCCTCGCCAACGCCGTACGCGACGCCATCGGCGTCCGCGTCACCGACCTGCCGATGTCGCGGGACCGCGTGTGGCGGGCGGCCACCGACGCCCCGCGGTGAGTGTGGTCCCACCCCGCACGCCCGGCGGTGACTCTGGTCCCACCCCGTACGCCCCGCGGTGACTCTGGTCCCACCCCGTACGGCTCGGGTGGGACCCCACTCACCGCTCGGGGGGTCAGCGGTGGGTGTGGTGCTCGGTAGCCGCGTGGCTCGCGGGCTCGAGCTGGAACGTCGAGTGCTCGACGTCGAAGTGGTCCGACAGGCAGCTGCGCAAGTGGTCGAGGACCCCGTGGCCGGCGTCGACCTCCAGCACGACGTCGTCGACCACGACGTGGGCGGACATCACCGGCATCCCCGACGTGATAGTCCAGACGTGCAGGTCGTGGACGTCCAGGACCCCGGGGGCCTCACGCATGTGGGCCCGCAGCTCGTCCAGGTCGAGGCCACGCGGCGTCGACTCCAGGAGCACGTCCGCGACCTCCCGCAGCAGCCCGATCGCGCGCGGGGCGATGAGCGCGGCGATGGCGAGGGAGGCGACCGCGTCCGCGCCGTACCAGCCGGTCAGCATGATCACCACGGCCGCGACGATGACCGCGACCGACCCGATCGCGTCACCCAGCACCTCGAGGTACGCGCCGCGCACGTTGAGACTCTCCTGGGCGCCCCGGCGCAGGACGATCAGCCCGACCACGTTGGCGGCGAGACCCAGCGCGCCCGCGGCCAGCATCCACGGCGAGTCGACCTCGGGCGCGTCGCCGAGTCGGCGGATCGCCGAGACCGCGACGACGGCGCACAGGACGAGGAGCACGAGTCCGTTGAGGCCCGCCGCGAGGATCTCCGAGCGGTGGTAGCCGAACGTACGGCGCGGGCTCCCCTGCCGCTGGGCCACGGTCACCGCGACGAGGGCCATGGCGAGGCCGAAGGTGTCGCTGAGCATGTGCCCCGCGTCGGCGAGGAGCGCGAGGCTCCCCGTGAGCGCGGCGGCCACGACCTCGATCACGAGGACGAGCACCGTCAGGCCGAGCACCAGCGCCAGACGCGGGCGGTGCTGGGCGGACGGAGTCCCGTGCGCATGGTCGTGTCCCACGCATTCACGATACGTCCGTACGCCCGGCCGCGGCGGCGAGCCTCGCGAACTGGGACGCGAGCCACACGTGGGCCAAGGTCGCGACCGCGCGGGTACGACGAAGCCCCGCCCTGCAGGTGCAGGACGGGGCTTCGGCCAGAGACCGGACCCGGGACGAACCCGGGATCAGATCACTTGTTGATCTTGGTGACGCGACCAGCGCCGACCGTACGACCACCCTCGCGGATCGCGAAACGAAGACCCTCGTCCATCGCGATCGGCTGGATCAGCTGAACCGACATCTCGGTGTTGTCGCCCGGCATGACCATCTCGGTGCCCTCAGGCAGCGTGACGACGCCGGTGACGTCCGTGGTGCGGAAGTAGAACTGCGGGCGGTAGTTGTTGAAGAACGGCGTGTGACGGCCGCCCTCCTCCTTCGACAGGATGTAGACCTGGCCCTCGAACTCCGTGTGGGGAGTCGTGGTGCCCGGCGCGATGACGACCATGCCGCGCTCGACGTCCTCGCGCTTCGTGCCACGAAGCAGGAGGCCGACGTTCTCGCCCGCCTGGCCCTCGTCGAGGAGCTTGCGGAACATCTCGATACCGGTGACGGTCGAGGTCTGCTTCTCCGTACGGATGCCGACGATGTCGACGGTGTCGTTGAGCTTGACGATGCCGCGCTCGATACGGCCGGTGATGACCGTACCGCGACCCGTGATCGTGAAGACGTCCTCGACCGGCATGAGGAACGGCTTGTCCGTCTCACGCGGGGGCTCGGGGATGTACTCGTCGACAGCGTTCATCAGCTCGAGGATCGACTCGCCCCACTTGGCGTCGCCGTTGAGCGCCGGGAAGGCGGCCACGCGGACGACCGGTGCGTTGTCGCCGTCGAACTCCTGCTCGCTGAGGAGCTCACGGACCTCGAGCTCGACGAGCTCGATGAGCTCGTCGTCGTCGACCATGTCGCACTTGTTGAGGGCGACGACCATCGCCGGCACGCCGACCTGGCGGGCGAGCAGGACGTGCTCACGCGTCTGGGGCATCGGGCCGTCGGTGGCGGCGACCACGAGGATCGCGCCGTCCATCTGTGCCGCACCCGTGATCATGTTCTTCACGTAGTCGGCGTGACCCGGGCAGTCGACGTGCGCGTAGTGACGGTTCTCGGTCTGGTACTCGACGTGAGCGATCGAGATCGTGATACCGCGCTGGCGCTCCTCAGGAGCCTTGTCGATCTGATCGAAGGCCGAGGCCTCGTTCAGATCCGGGTACTTGTCATGCAGCACCTTGGTAATCGCCGCGGTCAGCGTCGTCTTACCGTGGTCGATGTGACCGATGGTGCCGATGTTCATGTGCGGCTTAGTCCGCTCGAACTTCGCCTTAGCCACTGGGGCTCCTCCTCGATTGAATGTTGCTTGCGCCGTGCGGTTGAGCTGATCCAAGCCTAGTCAGGCCTGCGATCACTCGCCCCTGGCCTTCTTGATGATCTCTTCTGCGACGTTCTTGGGAACCTCGGCGTAGGAGTCGAACTCCATGGAGTACGACGCCTGCCCCGACGTCTTCGACCGGAGGTCTCCGACGTACCCGAACATCTCGGAGAGCGGAACGAGTGCCTCGACGACCCGGTCTCCGGACCGTTCCGTCATCTGCTGGATCTGTCCGCGGCGAGAGTTGATGTCGCCGATGACGTCGCCCAGGTAGGACTCAGGGGTGGTGACCTCGACCTTGAACATCGGCTCGAGGAGCACCGGGTCTGCCTTGCGTGCCGCCTCCTTGAACGCCATCGAACCGGCGATCTTGAAGGCGAGCTCGGACGAGTCGACGTCGTGGTACTGACCGTCGGCCAGCGTCACCTTGACGTCGACCATGGGGTATCCGGCGAGAACACCGAACTCCATGGCTTCCTGCGCGCCCTCGTCGACAGCAGGGATGTACTCCCGCGGGACGCGTCCACCGGTGACTTCGTTGACGAACTCGTAGCCGCCCTCGCCACCAACGACCGGGCCCGTGGGCTCGATGTTGATGAGGACCTTGGCGAACTGGCCCGAACCACCGGTCTGCTTCTTGTGGGTGTAGGAGACCTTCTCGACCTTGCGCTTGATGGTCTCGCGGTACGCGACCTGCGGCTTGCCGACGTTGGCCTCGACGCGGAACTCGCGCTTCATGCGGTCCACGAGGATGTCGAGGTGCAGCTCGCCCATGCCGGCGATGATGGTCTGCCCGGTCTCCTCGTCGGTGTGGACCGTGAACGTCGGGTCCTCCTCGGCGAGGCGCTGGATGGCGACGCCGAGCTTCTCCTGGTCGCTCTTGGTCTTGGGCTCGATGGCGACCTGGATCACCGGAGCCGGGAACGTCATCGACTCGAGCACGATCGGGTTGCTCGGATCGGAGAGCGTCTCACCCGTGGTGGTGTCCTTGAGACCCATCACGGCGACGATCTGTCCAGCACCGACCGACGCGATCTCCTCGCGCTTGTTGGCGTGCATCTGGTAGATCTTGCCGATCCGCTCCTTGCGCCCCTTGACGGAGTTCAGGACCATCGTGCCGGCCTCGAGACGCCCCGAGTAGAGGCGGATGTAGGTCAGCTTGCCCAGGTGCGGGTCCGCGGCGATCTTGAACGCCAGGGCCGAGAACGGCTCGGCCTCGGTGGGCTCGCGCGTGAACTCGGTGTCCTCGTCGCCGACCTTGTGGCCCGCGACGGAGCCGACGTCGATCGGCGAGGGGAGGTAGTCGACCACCGCGTCGAGCAGCGGCTGGACGCCCTTGTTCTTGAACGCGGTGCCGCAGAGGACCGGGACGATCTTGTCGGCGAGGGTCGCGCGACGGATCGCGGCCTTCAGCGTGTCGACGTCGATGTCCTCGCCCTCGAGGTACAGCTCCATGAGCTCGTCGTCAGCGGTCGCGACGGTGTCGAGGAGCTTCTCGCGGTACTCGGCGGCCTGGTCGGCGAGCTCGGCCGGGATCTCCTCGACCGCGTAGTCCTCGCCCATCTGGGTCTCGCCGCGCCAGGTGAGGGCGCGCATCCCGACGAGGTCGACGACTCCGAGGAAGTCCGACTCGGCACCGATCGGGAGCTGCAGCACCGCCGGGTTGGCGTTGAGGCGCTCCACGATGGTGTCGACGCAGTAGAAGAAGTCGGCACCGGTGCGGTCGAGCTTGTTGACGAAGCACATCCGCGGGACGTGGTACTTGTTCGCCTGGCGCCACACGGTCTGCGACTGGGGCTCGACGCCGGCGACGCCGTCGAACACCGCCACCGCACCGTCGAGGACGCGGAGCGAACGCTCCACCTCGACGGTGAAGTCGACGTGACCCGGCGTGTCGATGATGTTGATCTGGTGGTTCTTCCAGAGGCAGGTCGTCGCGGCGGACGTGATCGTGATGCCGCGCTCCTGCTCCTGCTCCATCCAGTCCATCGTCGCCGCACCCTCGTGGACCTCACCGATCTTGTAGGTGATGCCGGTGTAGAAGAGGATGCGCTCGGTCGTCGTCGTCTTGCCCGCGTCGATGTGCGCCATGATGCCGATGTTGCGCACCGTGGCGAGGTTGGTGGTGATGTCTACGGCCACCTTGGCTGACTTCCCTTGCTGTCGTGAGTCGGTTCAGATGAGGGGTGCCGCCGGCCCGAGGGCCTGCGGCACTCGCGTCACCAGCGGTAGTGAGCGAAGGCCTTGTTGGCTTCGGCCATCTTGTGCGTGTCCTCACGCTTCTTGACCGCACCGCCGAGGCCGTTCGAGGCGTCGAGCAGCTCGTTCATGAGGCGCTCGGCCATGGTCTTCTCGCGACGCTCGCTGGAGAACCGGACGAGCCAGCGGAGCGCGAGGGTGTTGGCGCGCGAAGCGCGGACCTCGATCGGGACCTGGTAGGTCGCACCGCCGACACGGCGGGACTTGACCTCGAGCGTCGGCTTCACGTTGTCGAGCGCGCGCTTCAGCGTGATGACCGGGTCGGTGCCGGTCTTCTCGCGGGTGCCCTCGAGAGCGGTGTAGACGATGCGCTGTGCGACCTGCTTCTTGCCGTCCTCGAGCACCTTGTTGATCAGCTGCGTGACCAGGGGGCTCGAGTAGACCGGATCGGCCTCGACGGGGCGCTTCGGTGCGGGACCCTTGCGCGGCATCAGCTCTTCTCCTTCTTCGCGCCGTAACGGCTGCGAGCCTGCTTGCGGCTCTTGACACCCTGGGTGTCCAGCGCGCCGCGGATGATCTTGTAACGCACGCCCGGGAGGTCCTTCACGCGGCCACCGCGAACGAGCACGATCGAGTGCTCCTGCAGGTTGTGACCCTCACCGGGGATGTAGGCAGTGACCTCGATCCCGCTGCTCAGCCGGACACGAGCAACCTTCCGCAGCGCGGAGTTCGGCTTCTTCGGCGTGGTCGTGTACACGCGGGTGCACACTCCACGGCGCTGCGGCGAACCCTTCAGGGCGGGCGTCTTAGTCTTCGCCACCTTGTCCTGACGGCCCTTGCGGACCAACTGCTGGATCGTTGGCACTACATGCTTCTTTCTTCTGTCCGGCTCTGTCGTCTTGCGGTGTGCGGCGGGCGCGGCCCAGGCGGCGCGCCTCAGGCGTGCCGCCACCGCGACGTGCGATGGTAGGTGTTGCTTTCTCGCGGCCCTGCACTCCGTTCGTTCGACCAGGTCCATGACCCGTTCGGACGACTCGACCGACAGTGCGGCGACACGCGAATCGGTGCACACGGACAGTGAGTCCACGGCACAATGTCCAAGACTACCGGGTGCCCCGTGAGGGGTCAAAACGGGTTCACTGTGACCCGCCGACGGGCGTCCGCCCACGTGCCTGTCGGTCGAGCAGCTCGGCCAGGTGCAGTGCCTGGACGTCGGCGAGGTCGTCGAGCTGCGTACGGCACGAGAACCCGTCGGCGAGGACGATCGCCCCCTCCGGCGCCGTACGGACGGCCGGGAGCAGCTGGTGCTCCGCCACCTTCACCGAGACCTCGTAGTGGCCCTTCTCGACACCGAAGTTGCCGGCCAGGCCGCAGCAGCCACCGACCCGGGTCACCGTGGCCCCGGCCCGTTCGAGCAGCGCGGCGTCCGCCTGCCAGCCCAGCATCGAGGCCTGGTGGCAGTGCGGCTGTGCGACCAGTGTCACACCGCGCAGGTCCGGCGGCTCCCACCCCTCGGTCCGGGCGAGCAGCTCCGCGAGGGTGTGGACGCCTGCGGCGACCTCGGCAGCCCGTGGGTCGTCGGTGAGCTCGACCGCGTCCGTCCGCAGGGCCGTGAGGCACGACGGCTCGAGCCCGACGACCGGGATCCCCGCCGCGACGTACGGGTGGAGTGCGGCGACGGTCCGCTCGACGTTGCGTCGTGCGCCGTCGAGCTGACCGGTCGAGATCCAGGTGAGGCCGCAGCACACCGACTCGTCGAGCAGGCGTACGCGGTAGCCGGCGGCCTCGAGCACGCGTACGGCCGCCTGGCCGGGCGCCGTCTGGAAGTAGTTCGTGAAGGAGTCGGCCCAGATCAGCACGTCGGGCCGGCCGTCCGCTCGCCCGAGGGCGTGCATGCCGGCGTCTCGCGTCCGGGTCGCGGTGCCGGCCGACCGGCTCCACCGGCGCAGCGTCGTGGTCGCGAACGCCGGGATGCTCCGCCGCGCGTCGACGCCGGCGAGCCAGAGGGCGACCTGCCGCAGCCCTGGGATGCGGAGCGCGAGGTTGGCCACCCGAGCGATCGGAGCAGACAGGCGTGCCCACCGCGGGAGCATGCCGAGCGCGTAGTGGTTGCGCGGTCGCAGCCTGCCCTTGTACGTCTGGTGGAGCGCCTCGGCCTTGTAGGTCGCCATGTCGATCCCGGTCGGACAGTCGCGTGCGCAGCCCTTGCAGGAGAGGCAGAGGTCGAGCGCGTCGTGGACCGCCGGGTCCTTCCAGCCCTTGCCGACGAGCCGTCCGTCGACCATCTCCTGGAGCACCCGCGCGCGACCTCGCGTCGAGTCCTTCTCCTCGCGCGTCGCCTGGAACGAGGGACACATGACCCCGCCCGCACCGGTGTTGTCCGCGATGCACTTGCCGACGCCCGTGCACCGGTGGACGGCAGCGCCGAGGTCGCCGTCGTCGTGGAGCAGGCGCAGGGCGAGGCGGTCGCGAACGCGCCCCACGCCGGTCCCCCGCAGGTCGGCGTCGAGCGGCGCCGGGTCCACGAGGACGCCCGGGTTCAGCAGGTCGTCCGGGTCGAGGACCGCCTTGACCCGCCCGAAGAGCGAGATCGCCTCCTGGCTGTACATGAGCGGCAGCAGCTCCGAGCGTGCTCGCCCGTCCCCGTGCTCGCCTGACAGCGACCCCCCGTGCCCGGCGACGAGCACGGCGGCATCGCGAAGGAAGTCGCGGAACACCCGCGCGCCGTCGTCCTGCGCGAACGGGAAGTCGATCCGGACGTGCACGCAGCCGTCGCCGAAGTGTCCGTACGGCACGCCGTCGAGGTCGTACTGGCGCAGCAACGCCTCGAACTCCCGCAGGTAGGTGCCCAGCCGCTCGGGCGGGACCGCGGTGTCCTCCCAGCCTGCGTACGCGGGGCGTGAGAGCGAACGTGCGGCGAGGCCCGCGCCCTCCTCCCGGATCCGCCACAGGACCGCCTGCTCCGCAGCGTCGGTCACGAGCCTCGTTGACCGGGTGCCCACGTCGGCGGACACCGCCGCGGCGCGCGACTCGAGCTCGGCGAGCGAGTCTCCGGCCAGCTCCACGAACATCCACCCGGCGCCGGCGGGGAGCTCGGGCACCGACGACGCGCCACGCTGCGCGCGGACGACGTCGACGATCCGGGCGTCGAGGCCCTCGCACGCCGTCGGCCCGTGCGGGAGGATCGCCATCACGTCGTCGGCCGCGTCCGCCATCGTCGGGTAGCCGAGCAGGAGAAGCACGCGGTACGGCGGATCGGTGACGAGGTCGACCTCGGCCTCGAGCATCACCGCCAGCGTGCCCTCGGTGCCGGCGAGGAAGGTGGCGACGTCGAACCCGTTCTCGGGAAGCAGGTGCTCCATGCTGTAGCCCGACACCTGGCGCCCGAACGTCCCGAACTCCGTCCGGACGGTGGCGAGGTCGGCGTCGACGACCGCCCGCAGGGCGTCGAGGGTGGGTGAGGCGGGCAGCGTGGACGCCGACCCCCGGGCGGGGCGTACGAGGTCGAGGCGCTCCCCCGCGATCGTGACCACGTCGAGGGCGGCGACCGTGTCGGCCGAGCGGCCGTACGCGAGCGCGCGCGACCCGCACGCGTTGTTGCCGATCATCCCGCCGACGGTGCACCGCGTGTGGGTCGACGGGTCGGGACCGTAGCGCAGGCCACGAGCAGCCGCCTCGCGCTGGAGCGTCGCGTGCACGGTGCCCGGCTGGACGCGCGCCCGCCGGGCGTCGACGTCGATGCCGACGACCTTGTTGAGGTGGCGGGTGAAGTCGACGACGATGCCCGGGCCGACCGCGTTGCCCGCGATGGAGGTGCCCGCACCCCGCGACGTCAGCGGGACCCCGCTCGCGCGCGAGACCCCGACGGTCGCGAGGACCTCCTCGACCGAGCGCGGGCGTACGACGACCTGGGGGACGACTCGGTAGAGCGAGGCGTCGGTGCTGTAGAGAGCGCGTGCGAGCGTGCTGTCGTCGACGTCTCCCACACCCGCGCGCCGCAGCGCCGCGGCGACGTCGCGGCCCACGTCGGCGACGACAGCGGCGCCGCTCACCACAGGTTGATCGACCGCTCGAAGATCGCCGTGACGGCGTCCTCGTGGACCGGCTTCGGGGCCGTGGCGAGCAGACGCTGCTGCTTCATCGTGCCCTCGACGAGCGTGGGGATGTCGCCCTTGTCGAACCCGACGGCGCCGATGCCGGCCGGGATCTCGATGTCGCGCATCAGCCGGACGAGCACGTCGGGCAGGAAGTCCGCCAGGTCGTCCGGACGTTCCGCGCCCGGCTCGAGGAGCTCGGCCGCGCGCACGTGGCGCTCGGGCGACGCGTCGAAGGTGAAGCGGAACGCCTCGGGTGCGGTGAGCGAGACTGCCATGCCGTGCGGGACCATCGCCTCGCCCTGCGGGTAGCCGTCCGGGCAGAAGTCCCGGACCTGTCCGGCGATCGGGTACGCGTTCGCGTGAGGGATGTGGACCCCGGCGTTGCCGAAGCCCATCCCGGCGAACGTCGCCGCGAGCGACATCTGCTCACGGGCCGCCACGTCGCTGCCGTCGCGGACCGCCGTACGGAACGCCGACGCGAGGAGGCTCATCGACTTCTCGGCCCACATGTCGGAGATCGGGTTCGCGCCGCAGTACGGGACGCGCTGCGCGGCCGTCTTGCGCTCGTACGACGTGTACGGGCGGGCTGTGTAGCTCTCCAGCGCGTGGCACAAGATGTCCATGCCGCTCGCCGCGGTGACCTGCGGCGGCTGCGAGAGCGTGAGCTGGGGGTCGATGATGGCGAGCTCGGGGCGCAGCCGTGGGTGGCTGATGCCGGTCTTCACGTGCTGCTCGAGGACGTCGAGGACGCAGATGGTCGTGCTCTCGCTCCCCGTGCCGGTCGTCGTCGGCAGAGCGATCATCGGCAGCAGCGCCTTCGCCGGAGCGCGACCCGCACCGACCGGGACGTTGATGTAGTCCATCAGCTCGCCGTCGTTGGTGGTGAGGAGGTTCACCGCCTTCGCCGTGTCGATCGCCGAGCCGCCACCCAGCGCCACGACCGCGTCGTACGGCCCGTTGGCGCGGGCGTGGTCGATCGCGTGACGCAGGCTCGCGTCCGTCGGCTCCACGTGAGTGTCCGCGTAGACGTCCAGAGCCACCCCCTCGCCGGCCACCTCGTCGGCGATCCGTGCGGGGATGCCCGTCGCCTCGAGCCCGCGGTCGGTGACCAGCAGCGCCCGGCGCACGCCGAGCGAGGCCAGCTCGTAGCCGAGCTCCGCGCTCGCCCCGGACCCGAACTTCAGTCGCGGCGATCCGTAGGTGAACACGCTCTCGGGCGTGGTCGGGGCAGAGAACGGCATCGAGGACTCCTGGGGTCGGGCCACACGCGGCAGGGGGGTGACGTGCACGACAATACGACGTCACGGGCACGTGTCAGGCACCTGACCACGTTGCCATAGGGTGATCGGGGTCGACATGGAGGTGCAACAGCAATGATTCGGTCGCTGGTGGCTGCGGGAATGGCAGCGGCCGTGGTGGGTGGCGTCAGCGCCTGCAGCCCTCTCGCCCCTGCCGACCCCGACCGGTCGGAGACGACGCACTCCGGCCTGAAGGTCGACGTCGGACAGCACGAGACCTTCGCGGGGACCCCGATCGCGTTCACCCTCACCGTGCCGGAAGGCACGACCCAGCTCGGTCCCCTCGTACGCCGTCGTACCCCGGAGCTCGTCGCCGCGTACCAGCCCGTGCTCGCAGAGGCCGAGCGTCGTCAGGCCATCGAGGCAGCCGAAGAGGCGGCCGAGGATCCCGACGCAACCACGCCGACCCCGACGGAGCCGCTCAACCCGCTCCCGACCACCGACACGTTCGCGATCCTCACCGATCCCCCGGAGCCCGACGTCACGACGGCGCTCCTTCGCGTCGACGGCGATCCCGGCGAGGTCTTCAGCGAGGTCGTCGACCAGGTCGCGAGCCTGATCCCGGACCTCGGCCTCGACGCAGACACCTGGTCGCAGTTCTGCACGGCGGTCGACGGGCTCTACACGAGTTGCTCCTTCGACGTCACCGGACGCACCACCGACGACATCGGTGTCCGGGTGGCCGTGACCCTGGACCCGGGCAACCTCCGCAAGAAGCAGTCGCCCGCCGGTTCGCAGGGCCGCCCGGTCATGACGTACACCGCCGTGGCGACCGACCCGCCGGACATGCGCCCGGCGTGGCAGGCGCTCGACGAGGAGCTCGAGGCGCCCGGCGACGCCGAGACGCCGGAGCCGCCGGTACCGGAACAGATCCCCGCCACCACGACGCCGCTCGCCGCGCAGCCCGAGGTCGATGCCGAGTGGCCGGACCTCCCGGTCTCCCGCCCGGTCACCACGGGCGGCACTCTGGTGACCCAGCGCTGGCGCCTGCGCGACGACTCCGCGCTGCTGCTGTCCGGCGACAAGCCCGCCTTCGCGAGCATCCTCGTCGAGCGCGGCGTCAACGCGGACGCGATCGCCCGCAGCTACGTGCTCAGCTACAGCACGGCCGGCGAGCCGACGCAGGACGTGATCGAGGACCGCACGGAGATCAGCACCACCTACCGGGCCGTGACCCGGCCCGGCGGCCCGTCCGTCTCGGCCACGTTCACGCAGGCCGGACGCGGCAACTACATCGCCCTGTTCTACCTGCCGCCAGCGCGCGCCTGAGCCTCGCCGCGGAACGCCCAGGACAGCTTGGGCGCCACCAGCGGACTGACCACGCGGGCGACGGGGTCCGACATCAGCGCAGTGCCGAGCAGTGCCGAGACCACGAGCACGATCGGGACGGCGAGCGCACCGAGTCCGGCCAGCACGTCGAAGACACCGAAGTGCGCGAGGGCGATCAGGACGAACCCGTGCACCATGTACGCGTTCATGGTCCTCCGGCCCAGTGCCGTCGTGGCATCCTCACGACGCGGCACGACCGAGAGCACAGCCGCCGTCAGGGCGAACCCCACGACCAGCAGGCCGGCCCGCGTCAGCACCCCGCCGACCGGGTCTGCGTCCAGTGGCGACTGGGCGTACGCGTCGCGCCAGTAGAGCCAGGAGACCAGCCAGTCGTCCTGGCGCACGAGGCACCAGACGAGCGTCGCGGCGAGGGCGACCGCCGACGCGACGCGTACGACCGGGCGCCGCAGCATCGCGAAGTGCTCGGGCCGCAGGTACATGCCGGCCACGTAGAACGGGAGCAGGCCGAGGATCCGGTGGATCGACACGACGTTGCTGACCTGCCACAGACCCGCGACGAGGCTGATCGCGATCGCGACCAGGACCGGGGCGCGGACCACGCGCCACAGCGGCGTCGACAGGCGCCACGCCACGAGGGCGATGAGGAACCAGGTCGACCAGGCGGGATCGAGCAGGTTGATGTCGAGCGGCTTGCCGTCCAGGAGGGCACGGAAGCCGTCCAGGCCCACGTTGAGCGCGACGTACGGCAGCACCAGCGTGGTCACGAGCGCGCGGGTCTGCTTCGGCGACCCCTCGTAGCGGCGCGCGACGTAGCCGGAGACGAGCACGAACGCCGGCATGTGGAACGAGTAGATCCAGGCGTACGTGCCGCGCGCGGCGGGCACCTCGAGGAGGTACTGGAGGGCGTGACCGGCCACCACGAGGAGCATCACCCAGTAGCGGGCGTTGTCGAGGAGGGGGTCACGGGTCGTCTGGCGGGCCGGGCCGATCGAGCTGCCGGCGGCGACCTCTGCGGGGGGTTGCATCAGTGTCGAAGACATCCCCATCGACGTAACCAGGCGATCCTTAACAATCCCTGAGAGACCCTGTGAAACCCCTGTGACCTGCACCAACACGTGAAAAGGCCCCCGGAGCACGAAGCTCCGAGGGCCCTTTCGTGGACCAGAGTCGATCAGCCGGAGAAGCTGCCGAAGTCGAAGTCGTCGAGCGCGACCGACTGGCCGGCCGAGTTGCCGAAGTCGTAGTCGTACGACTCGTACCCGGTCACGGCGTACGCCGCCTGACGCGCCTCCTCAGTCGGCTCCACCCGGACGTTGCGGTACCGCTCGAGGCCGGTGCCCGCCGGGATCAGCTTGCCGATGATGATGTTCTCCTTCAGGCCACGGAGCTGGTCCGACTTGCCCTGGATCGCCGCCTCCGTGAGGACACGGGTCGTCTCCTGGAAGGACGCCGCACTCAGCCACGACTCGACCGCGAGCGAGGCCTTCGTGATGCCCATCAGCACCGGACGACCGGAGGCCGGCTGACCGCCCTCGGCCACCACGCGGCGGTTGGCCTCCTCGAACGTCGCACGATCGTGGAGGTCACCCGGGAGCAGCGTGGTCTCGCCCTGGTCGATGACCGTGACGCGACGCAGCATCTGCCGCACGATGATCTCGATGTGCTTGTCGTGGATCGCCACGCCCTGGCTGCGGTAGACCTCCTGGACCTCGTCCACGAGGTGCTCCTGCGCACGACGGACACCGAGGATGCGCAGGACCTCCTGCGGATCGGGCGTACCGTGCGTGAGCTGCTGACCGACCTCGACCTCCTGGCCGTCGACGATCAGCAGGCGCGAGCGCTTCGAGACGGGGTACTCGTGGGGCTCCGAGCCGTCGTGCGGCACGACGACCAGCTTGCGCGCCTTGTCGCTGTCGTCGATCTGGACCCGACCAGCGGCATCCGAGATCGGCGCACGGCCCTTGGGCTGGCGAGCCTCGAAGAGCTCGACAACACGCGGCAGACCGTGGGTGATGTCGTCACCGGCCACACCACCGGTGTGGAAGGTACGCATCGTCAGCTGCGTGCCGGGCTCACCGATCGACTGGGCCGCGATGGTGCCGACGGCCTCGCCGATGTCGACGAGCTTGCCGGTCGCGAGGGACCGGCCGTAGCACTTGGCGCACGTGCCGGACTTCGCGTCGCAGGTCAGGACCGTACGGACCTTGATCTCCTCGATGCCGGCCGCGACCAGCGTCGCGATCTCCGGATCACCCAGGTCACCCGCAGCCTCGACCAGCACCTCGCCGGTCTCCGGGTGGGTGATCTCGGTCGCCGCGTTGCGGGCGTACGCCGAGGTCTCGACGTTCTCGGCCAGGATCAGGCGGCCGTCCTCGAGGCGCTCGGCGATCCGCTTGGGCAGACCGCGCTCGGTGCCGCAGTCCTCCTCGCGGATGATGACGTCCTGGCTGACGTCGACGAGTCGACGCGTCAGGTAGCCCGAGTCGGCCGTACGGAGAGCCGTGTCGGCCAGGCCCTTACGAGCGCCGTGGGTCGCGATGAAGTACTCGACGACGGACAGGCCCTCGCGGTAGTTCGCCTTGATCGGGCGCGGGATGATCTCGCCCTTCGGGTTGGCCACGAGGCCTCGCATCGCGGCGATCTGACGCATCTGCATCATGTTGCCGCGGGCGCCCGACTGGATCATCATCCAGATCGGGTTGTCCTCGCTGAAGGTCTTCTCCATCTCGGCGGAGACCTCGTTGGTGGCCTGCGTCCAGATCTCGATGAGCTCGCTACGGCGCTCGTCGTCGGTGATCAGACCGCGCTGGAACTGCTTCTGGACCTTGGCGTCCTGGTCCTCGTAGGTGGCGAGGATCTCCTGCTTGCGATCCGGGGTGACGACGTCCTCGATCGAGATCGTGACGCCGGAGCGGGTCGCCCAGTGGAAGCCGGTGTCCTTCAGCGCGTCCAGCGATGCCGCCACGTCGACCTTGCTGTAGCGCTCGGCGAGGTCGTTGACGATGATGCCGAGCTGCTTCTTGCCGACCTGGTAGTTGACGTACGCGTAGTCGACCGGCAGCGCCTCGTTGAAGAGGACGCGACCGAGGGTCGTCTCCAGCGTGAGGGCGTCGCCGTAGCTCCAGCCCTCCGGGACCTCGACGCCGACCGGCGGCACGACCTCGGGGAACCGGATCTTGACCTTGCTCTGCAGCGTGATCTCGCCGCGGTCGAACGCCATCCGGGCCTCGGCTGCGGACGCGAACGCGCGACCCTCGCCAGGCTGGCCGTCACGCTCGAGCGTGAGGAAGTAGAGCCCGATGACCATGTCCTGGGTCGGCATGGTGACCGGACGTCCGTCGGCCGGCTTGAGGATGTTGTTCGTCGACAGCATGAGGACGCGGGCCTCGGCCTGCGCCTCCGCCGACAGCGGGAGGTGGACGGCCATCTGGTCACCGTCGAAGTCGGCGTTGAACGCCGAGCAGACGAGCGGGTGGATCTGGATGGCCTTGCCCTCGATCAGCTGCGGCTCGAACGCCTGGATGCCCAGACGGTGCAGGGTGGGTGCACGGTTGAGCAGCACCGGGTGCTCGGCGATGACCTCTTCGAGGACGTCCCACACCTCGGCGCGAGCGCCGCGCTCGACCATGCGCTTGGCCGACTTGATGTTCTGGGCGTGGTTGAGGTCGACCAGACGCTTCATGACGAACGGCTTGAACAGCTCGATCGCCATCTGCTTCGGCAGACCGCACTGGTGCAGCTTGAGCTGCGGGCCGACGACGATGACCGAACGGCCCGAGTAGTCGACGCGCTTGCCGAGCAGGTTCTGACGGAAACGACCCTGCTTGCCCTTGAGCATGTCGGAGATCGACTTGAGCGGACGGTTGCCCGGCCCGGTCACCGGACGTCCGCGGCGGCCGTTGTCGAACAGCGAGTCGACGGCCTCCTGCAGCATCCGCTTCTCGTTGTTGACGATGATCTCCGGCGCACCGAGGTCGAGCAGGCGCTTGAGCCGGTTGTTCCGGTTGATGACGCGACGGTAGAGGTCGTTCAGGTCGCTGGTCGCGAACCGGCCACCGTCGAGCTGGACCATCGGCCGCAGCTCCGGCGGGATCACCGGGACCGCGTCGAGGACCATGCCGGCCGGGCGGTTGTCGCCCTGCATGAACGCGGAGACGACCTTGAGCCGCTTGAGGGCGCGCGTCTTGCGCTGGCCCTTGCCGGTGGCGATGGTCTCCTTGAGGCTCTCTGCCTCCGCCTGCAGGTCGAAGTCCTGGAGGCGCTTCTGGATCGCCGCGGCGCCCATGTAGCCCTCGAAGTACTTGCCGAAGCGGTACGTCATCTCGCGGTAGAGCAGCTCGTCGCCCTCGAGGTCCTGGACCTTGAGGTTCTTGAAGCGGTTCCAGACCTCGTCGAGGCGATCGATCTCGCGCTGCGCACGGTCACGGATCTGCTTGACCTCACGCTCGGCCGCGTCCTTGACCTTGCGCTTGGCATCGGCCTTGGCACCCTCGGCCTCGAGCGCGCCGAGGTCCTCCTCGAACTTCGCCATGCGCTGCTCGATGTTGTTGTCGCGACGCGACTCGAGGTTCTTGCGCTCGACGTCGATCTTGGCCTCGAGCGAGGGCAGGTCGCGGTGACGTGCGTCCTCGTCGACGCGCGTGATCATGTACGCGGCGAAGTAGATGACCTTCTCGAGGTCCTTCGGAGCGAGGTCGAGCAGGTAGCCGAGACGGCTCGGCACACCCTTGAAGTACCAGATGTGGGTCACGGGAGCGGCAAGCTCGATGTGGCCCATGCGCTCACGGCGCACCTTGGAGCGGGTCACCTCGACGCCGCAGCGCTCGCAGATGATGCCCTTGAAGCGGACCCGCTTGTACTTGCCGCAGTAGCACTCCCAGTCCCGGGTGGGACCGAAGATCTTCTCGCAGAACAGACCGTCGCGCTCGGGCTTGAGCGTGCGGTAGTTGATCGTCTCGGGCTTCTTCACCTCACCGTGCGACCATGCACGGATCTCGTCGGCGGTGGCGAGGCCGATCTTGAGCTGATCGAAGAAGTTCACGTCGAGCACGTTGTCTTCTTTCCTTCGTGATGAAAAATCTGGGGACGAGGTCGGAGGCGGGGCGCGGACTCAGGAGAGGCCGCGCCCCCGCGTCTCAGACCTCCTCGACGCTGGCGGGCTCGCGGCGCGAGAGGTCGATGCCGAGCTCCTCAGCAGCCCGGAACACGTCCTCCTCGGCGTCACGCATCTCCACCGCGGTGCCGTCGGACGAGAGGACCTCGACGTTCAGGCACAACGACTGCATCTCCTTGACGAGAACCTTGAACGACTCCGGGATGCCAGGCTCGGGGACGTTCTCGCCCTTGACGATCGCCTCGTACACCTTCACGCGGCCGAGGATGTCGTCCGACTTGATGGTGAGGAGCTCCTGCAGCGCGTAGGCGGCGCCGTACGCCTCGAGCGCCCAGACCTCCATCTCGCCGAAGCGCTGTCCACCGAACTGCGCCTTACCGCCCAGCGGCTGCTGGGTGATCATCGAGTACGGGCCGGTCGACCGTGCGTGGATCTTGTCGTCGACGAGGTGGTGCAGCTTGAGGATGTACATGTAGCCGACCGAGATCGGGTCCGGGAACGGCTCACCCGTACGTCCGTCGAACAACCGCGCCTTGCCGTCGCGTCCCACCATGCGATCGCCGTCGCGGTTGGGGAGCGTCGACTCCAGGAGGCCCTGGATCTCGTCCTCGCGCGCACCGTCGAACACCGGCGTGGCGACGTTGGAGTCCATCGGCGAGCGGTCCGCACCGATCTGGCGCAGGCGCTCGGCCCACTCGTCCTTGCTGTCGCCGATGTCCCAGCCGGCCTTCGCGACCCAGCCGAGGTGCGTCTCGAGCACCTGGCCGACGTTCATTCGGCCGGGGACACCGAGCGGGTTAAGGATGATGTCGACCGCGGTGCCGTCGGACAGGAACGGCATGTCCTCGACGGGGAGGATCTTCGAGATGACGCCCTTGTTGCCGTGGCGGCCGGCGAGCTTGTCACCGTCGGAGATCTTGCGCTTCTGCGCGACGTAGACGCGGACCAGCTGGTTCACGCCCGGCGGCAGCTCGTCGCCCTCCTCACGGTCGAAGACGCGGACGCCGATGACCGTGCCGGACTCGCCGTGCGGCACCTTCAGGGAGGTGTCGCGGACCTCGCGCGCCTTCTCACCGAAGATCGCGCGGAGCAGGCGCTCCTCGGGGGTCAGCTCGGTCTCGCCCTTGGGCGTGACCTTGCCGACGAGGATGTCGCCGTTGGAGACCTCGGCGCCGATCCGGATGATGCCGCGCTCGTCGAGGTCGGCGAGCATCTCGTCGCTGACGTTCGGGATGTCGCGGGTGATCTCCTCCGGCCCCAGCTTCGTGTCGCGGGCGTCGACCTCGTGCTCCTCGATGTGGATCGAGGTCAGCAGGTCGTCCTGGACGACACGCTGCGAGAGGATGATCGCGTCCTCGTAGTTGTGACCCTGCCACGGCATGAACGCCACGAGCAGGTTGGAGCCGAGCGCCATCTCGCCCTCGTCGGTGCAGGGGCCGTCGGCGATCGGCGAACCCTGCTCGAGGCGGTCACCCTCACGGACCAGCGGGCGCTGGTTGATGCAGGTGCCCTGGTTCGAGCGGGTGAACTTCGACATGCGGTACGTCTTGTAGGTGCCGTCGTCCTGCATGACCTCGACGTAGTCGGCGCACACCTCGGTGACGACGCCGGGCGCCTTCGCGACGGTGACGTCACCGGCGTCGACGGCGGCACGGTACTCCATGCCGGTGCCGACCAGCGGCGCGTCGTTGCGGATCAGCGGGACCGACTGACGCTGCATGTTGGAGCCCATGAGCGCGCGGTTGGCGTCGTCGTGCTCGAGGAACGGGATCAGCGCCGTGGCGACCGACACCATCTGGCGCGGCGAGACGTCCATGTAGTCGACCTCGTCGGCCGGGACGAGCTCGGCCTCGCCACCACGCTGGCGGACCAGGACGCGGTCCTCGGCGAACGTGCCGTCCTCGAGGAGGGAGGAGTTCGCCTGGGCGATGATGTAGCGGTCCTCGTCGCTCGCGGTGAGGTAGTCGATCTGGTCGGTGACGCGGATGCCGTCGACCTTGCGGTACGGGGTCTCGACGAACCCGAACGCGTTGATGCGGCCGTACGAGGCGAGCGAGCCGATCAGGCCGATGTTCGGGCCCTCAGGCGTCTCGATCGGGCACATGCGGCCGTAGTGCGACGGGTGGACGTCACGGACCTCGTAGCCGGCGCGCTCACGCGACAGACCACCCGGACCGAGGGCCGACAGACGACGCTTGTGCGTCAGGCCCGCGAGCGGGTTGTTCTGGTCCATGAACTGCGACAGCTGCGACGTGCCGAAGAACTCCTTCAGCGCCGCCACGACGGGACGGATGTTGATCAGGGTCTGCGGCGTGATCGCCTCGACGTCCTGGGTCGTCATCCGCTCGCGGACCACGCGCTCCATGCGGGCGAGGCCCGTACGGAGCTGGTTCTGGATGAGCTCGCCGACGCTGCGCAGGCGACGGTTGCCGAAGTGGTCGATGTCGTCGGCCTCGACGAACGTCGTGCCGGCAGCCATCTCGAGCTCGGCCTCGCCGGCGTGCAGCGCGACGATGTACTTGATGGTCGACACGATGTCGTCGATGGTCAGCGTCTGCTGGTCGAACGCCTCGTCGGTGCCGAGCTTCTTGTTGATCTTGTAGCGACCGACCTTCGCGAGGTCGTAGCGCTTGGAGTTGAAGTAGTAGTTGTCCAAGAGCTGCTGGGCGGCCTCGGTCGTCGGCGGCTCACCCGGACGCAGCTTGCGGTAGATGTCGAGCAGCGCGTCGTCCTGGCCGGACGTGTGGTCCTTCTCCAGGGTCGCGCGGATCGAGTCGTACTGGCCGAACTCCTCGAGGATGTCGGCCTCGGACATGCCGAGGGCCTTGAGGAGGACCGTCACGCTCTGCTTGCGCTTGCGGTCGAGGCGGACGCCGACCTGGTCGCGCTTGTCGATCTCGAACTCGAGCCATGCGCCACGCGAGGGGATGACCTTCGCGGTGTAGATGTCCTTATCGCTGGTCTTGTCCGGCGTGCGCTCGAAGTAGACGCCCGGCGAACGGACCAGCTGCGAGACGACGACACGCTCGGTGCCGTTGATGATGAAGGTGCCCTTGTCCGTCATCAGGGGGAAGTCACCCATGAAGACGGTCTGGCTCTTGATCTCGCCGGTCTCGTTGTTCATGAACTCGGCGGTGACGAACAGAGGTGCGGCGTACGTGACGTCGCGGTCCTTGCAGTCCTCGACCGAGTTCTTCGGCGGCTCGAAGCGGTGGTCACGGAACGACAGAGACATGGTCTCCGAGAAGTCCTCGATCGGGGAGATCTCCTCGAAGATCTCCTCCAGACCGGACTTCTGAGAGACGTCCGTACGCCCGGCGGCCAGCTGCTGCTCGACGGACGCCTTCCAGCTCTCGTCACCGATCAGCCAGGAGAAGCTGGACGTCTGGAGCGACAGCAGCTCCGGCACCTCAAGAGGCTCGGAGATCTTTGCGAAGGAGACACGGCGGGGATTGGTGGTGGCAGAGGCGGCGACAGTGCGCGAGGAAGCCAAGAGGGGTCCTTCCGAAGGCTCGCAGTTCCCGATTGCGGCACCGTCCAGAACCCATGCCGAACGACCCCCGTCAAGGGGTGAGGGCAGGATGCAGGAGGCGCAAAGAAATAGTCTAGACGCCAACGTGGGCAGATTTCAACCCAGGGTGTCAAGCCTCCGCCGTCGATGATGAACGCATCTTCGCCTCAGGTCAAGCAACCCGCCGGAATCGTTGTGCAACGCGTCGCGGAATGCACACTCTGCGGGGCCGTCGCTCGGGGCCCTCACGGGGGTGTGCCACCCTGGGTGTGACCCGCGTTACGCCCGTGATCTCGGCCGAGCACCAGGAGGAGGAGCTGTGCCCGTCGACACCGCCCCGCCCCGGCGCGAGCGCCCGGAGCTGAAGCCGACCCCGCACCTGCGTCCGGCTCGGATGCTCGCGACCGCGCTGACCCTCGTGCTCATCATCGGCGGCGGATGGATCGCCTGGAAGTACGTCGGCACCAACATCGTCGCCAAGCAACGTCAGGGCGAGATGGCGGTCGCGCTCGCCGACGACTGGCGCGGCAACCGCGCCGGTGACGCGACCACCGACGAGGTCCGCATGGGCGAGGCCATGGCAGTGCTGCGGATCCCTCGCTTCGGCGACGACTTCGAGGTCCCCGTCGTCGAGGGCGTCGACGACTCGGCCCTGACCTCCGGCGTCGGCCACTTCCCCGACACGCAGCGCCCCGGGCAGCTCGGCAACTTCGCGGTCGCCGGCCATCGGATCACCAACGGGCAGCCGTTCAAGGACTTCCCGGACCTCCGCAAGGGCGACGAAGTGGTCGTCGAGACGCGCACCCACGTCTACACGTACGTCCTGCAGGGCTCGGGCACCGGCACCATCGTCGACTTCACCGACGTCTGGGTCGTGCAGCCCGTGCCCGAGAAGGCGAAGCACAACAAGAGCCAGCGATCTCGGGCGATCCCCAAGGAAGCCCTGCTCACGCTGACGACGTGCTCGGAGATCTTCCACACCGACAACCGGTCGGTGGTGTTCGGCCGGCTGGTCGACGCCCGCCACGTGTGACCGGGCGGGCTGTGAGCGGCCCGGTCAGGTCGTCGTGAGCTCGGCGACGAGCCAGTCGCCGTCGACCTTCTCCATCCGCACCACGACCGACAGCGCGGCCGGAGAGCCCGCCTTGCCCGCGACGGTCCGGTTCTGGTCGACGAACGCCAGCAGCCGGACGCTCGTGTCCGAGCACTCCTGACCGCACTCCAGCGGAGCGATCGCGCGTACGGTCGCAGCGACGTCGATCTTGCGCTGCTCCGCAGCCGATGCCACCTGCGGCGACAGCTGCTCGTACTCTGCGGCGAAGTCGTCGGTCATCAGCTCCGTGGCCGACTTCAGATCCTCGGCCACGGTCTCGTGGCCGTAGCTGAGGACCGTCTCCAGCGCCGGCGTCGCCGCCGCGGTCGCCGCGTCCTCGGTCGCGACGCGCTCGTCGGCCGACGACTCGGTCTGCTCGACCGCCGCGGTCGCCACGACGGCGAACACCACGGCCACCACCGCGAGGACGCCGAGCGCCGCGAGCAGGACACGGGCGCGGCGGCTCATCGGCGGGCGCGAGGGACGAGGGGTCTCGATCGACTCCGTCGCCTCGACCAGCGGGGAGGGGGTCGCGTCGGCCGGCGGGGAGGGGGTCGCGTCGGCCGGCGAAGAGGGGGTCGCGTCGGCCGGCGAAGAGGGGGTCGCGTCGGCCGGCGAAGAGGGGGTCGCATCGGCCGGTGCGGTCTCGGCGGGATCCGTGGGGCGGCGCCGCTCTCCGGCGATCCGCGGGCGTCGGCTGCTCACGATCCGTCCTCCTCGTCGGGTGTCGCGGTCGGCTTCTCCGACTCGACCGGGACGTTGGCGAAGTTCTCGACGAGCCAGCGGTCACCCTCCAGGACGAGCGAGATCCTCCACCGCAGCCGCGGCTGGCCGACCTGGACGTCCTCGGGTTTCGTCGCGACGGTGATCGCAGCAAGCACCTCGGCGCTGTCGCTGTCGAGGCTCTCGATCGCCACCTGCTCGACCGTGCCCACCGACGTGATCTCGGTGTCGGCGAACTGGGCCAGCAGGTCCTTGGTCGACGCCTCGAACTGCTCGGCCATCGTGTCCGTGAGCAAGGGGGTCACACGGTCCACGTACGGGTCGAGGTCCGTCACGTCGTACGAGTTGACGCTCGCCGCGAACTTCTCCGCAGCCGCCCGCACGTCCTGGCGGGTCGAGGTGTCGGCGTTCGCGGGGATCTGGGGCCCGCGAACGACCGCGCGGACGCCGATCGCGAGACCCGCGACCGCCACGAGGACGAGCACGAGCGCGAGCACGCGCGTCCGGGTCAGCGTGCGACCGCCGGTCCGAGCAGCATCCACTTCCAGGACTCCTTCCCGAGATCCGGAGCATCGGGGATCGTCGTCGGGTCCGAGACGTCCACCTGCTTCGTCGCAACATCGTACGTACCGAGGGTCTGGCCCTCCGTCGCGGCCGCCGGCGACGCGGAGGCACCCGCAGCCTTGGCACCCCGCGTGAGCTTCTCGGTGCAGCCGAGATCGCGCTTCCAGGGCGCTGGCGTCCGGTCGAACGGTGTGCGCTGACGGGCCTCCGGGACGTAGCCCTTGGTGCACGGCGGGTTCTCGGCCTGGATCGCAAGGCTCAGGCGTACGGCGTACTGGCCGGTCCGCGAGTCCTTCGCGATGATCGAGAACGCGCTCTCGACGCCGTACGGGGCAATCACGAGCACCCCACGGATCCCGTCGAGGTGTGCGCGGACGACCTTGTTGAGGCGGATCGCCCGGTCGAGGAGCACCGCCAGGTCGTCGGCGTTCTCGGCGATCACGGTCCGCAGCGTCGTGGCCGTCGGCGCGCCTGCCTCGATGACCGCGCGAAGATCGGCGTCCGACGTCCTCATCGCCGTCGACAGGTCGCGCAGGTTCGTGGCGAAGTCCTCGATGTCGTCCGAGGAGTCGACCTGCGTCTGGAGGACCTGCGTCGACTCGCGGATCAGGTCGGCCGTGACCTCGTACTTCTGGTCCGCCTTGGTGATGAACGCGCTGGTGGCGTCGATGGTGGTCCGGAAGTCGCCGGCCGAGCCCTCGAACGCGTCGCCCAGCTCGGTGATCACCGTGCTGAGGTCGTCTGCATCGACCGAGGTCAGCAGGGCGCTCACGTCGGTGATCAGCGACCGCGTGTCGATGGGGACCTGGGTGCGTTCGCGCGCGATCACGTCCTCGTCAGCGAGGTACGGGGTCGAGTCGGACGTGGGCTGGAAGTCGAGGTACTGCTCGCCGACCGCTGACTTGTTGGCGACCACCACGTCCGTGTCGGACGGGATCGGCGGGGCCTCCTCGTCGATGCGCACCTCGACGTCGACGCCGTCGGTGGTGAGCCACATGTCCTTCACGCGCCCGACGCTGACCCCGCGGTACGTGACGTCGGCGCCGGTGAAGATCCCTCCCGACTCGGCCATCTCGACCGTCACGGAGTAGCCGTTCGCGCCGAACAGCCGATCGAGCTGGGCGTACTTCGCGCCGACGTACGTCACGCCGAGCAGGGTGATGACGACGAAGAGGATCAGCTGGGCCTTCACGCGACCGGTGATCATGGCGCCACCACCGTCGCTGCCATGACCGACGCGACGTCGTCGCCGCGCAGGGCGTCCTTCAGCGAGGCCCGCTCCGCCTCCGTCATCAGGCCGATCGTCGTGGAGAAGTCGGTGGTGAAGTCGATCGACACGTTGGTGTAGTCACCCATCTGGTACGCCGCCGCCTCGGACGGTGTCTCACCGAGCAGGCTGTCGGGGAACGGGAACGTCGGCAGCACCTCGAGCGACGAGATGAGCGCGTCGCCGGCGGACGCGAGGTTGTCGAGAACCGGGTTGAGGGCCTTCAGGTCGGCCACCACCGCCTGCTTGGACTTCACGATCACCTCGGTGCCGACGCTGCTCAGGTCGGTCAGCGCGCTGAGCATCCGGACGAGGTTCTCGCGCTGCTCGTCGACGGTCTTCAGCGCGGCCGGGAGGTCGTCGAGGGCGCTGTTGATCGCGCTCTGCTGGGTCTTGGTCGCCTTGGCGAGACGATCGATCTGCTCGATCGCGGTGACGATCTGCGTCTTGGAGGCGTCCGCGGTGCCGACGAACTCGTCGAGGCGGCGCAGCAGCGTACGCATGTTGGCCTCGCGTCCGGTCGACATCGCGTTGAGCTCGCGGGCGATCACCTGGACCTTGTCGATGGCGCCGCCGTTGAGGACGAGCGACATCGCGCCGAGGACCTCCTCGACCTCGGGCGTGTGCCCCGAGCGCGCGAGCGGGATCTGGTCCCCGTCGGACAGCCGCCCCTCGGCGCCCGTCGCGGGCGGCGCCAGGGACACGAACTTCTCGCCGAGGATGCTGGTCTGCCGGATCGACGCCGTCGCGTTGTCCGGCAGCTCGACCGACCGGTTGACCTTCACGGTCACCTTCGCCTGCCAGCCGTCGAGCTCGACCGCCGTGACCCTGCCGACCGACACGTCGTTGACCTTGACCGCGCTCTGCGGCACCAGGTCGAGGACGTCGGAGAACTCCACGACGACGGTGTACGGGTCGTCGCCGAGGTCGGCGCCACCCGGCAGGGGCAGGTCACCGACGGAGCTGCTCCCGCAGCCGGCGACGAGCGCCAGAGCGGCGGCGGTCGCGACTGCGCCCGCGGCGCGACGGGGCGTGCTCATCACGCAACCCCCATCAGCGTCGCCAGGTCGTCCGCGCCGGTGTCCGCCCGCGCGTCGCCGGCGGTCGACCGCTTCGCCGTACCGTCGGCCTGCTGGCCCAGCCACGTGATCACGTCGCCGAGGGCGTAGCACGCGTCCGCGTACTCGGGGTGCTGGCCCGAGGCGAGCCCGCAGTAGGCGGACACGTAGGCGGGCTGGGTGAGCGTACGGAAGGTGCCGTCGGCCTTGCCCTTGATCGTGCCGCGGGTGTCGATCGTGCCCGTCGTCGGGTTGTAGGCGGTCGCAAGGTTCGCCAACGCCGTCGGCCCCTTCTCCAGGAGCGCCGCCAGGTTCTTGCGCTGGGACGCGAGCGACTTGGTGACGTCGGCGAGGCCGTCGACGTTCTTGCGCAGGCTGACGCGGTTCTCGTCGACGTAGCCCTGGATCATGCCCAGCGCCGACGCCAGCTCGCGCAGGGCTGCCTGGAGGTCGTCACGCTCGCCGGAGAGGACGTCCGAGACCGAGGCGAGGCTGGAGTTGAAGGAGCGAACGCTCTCGTCGTTCTTCTCCAGCGCCTCCACGAACCGCTCGATCTTCTCCATCGACGAGAAGAGCTCGTCCTTGGAGCCGTCGACGGTCGTGGTGACCTTCGCCAGCGCCGCGATGCTGCGCCGGATCTCGGCGCCGCGCCCGTCGAGGTTGTCGGCGCTGGTCTCCAGGAGATCGCTCAGCGCGCCGTCCTTGTTGGCACCCTCAGGCCCGAGGGCGGTCGCCACCCGGTCCAGCGCCTCGAAGGTCTCGTCGAGCTCGGTCGGCGTGGCCGATCGGGTCTGGTCGAGGTGCGCGCCGTCGGCAAGCCTGGCGCCGCCGGAGTAGGCGGGGGTCAGCTGGACGAACCGGTCACCGACGACCGAGGGCGAGACGATGACCGCCTTCACGTCCTCCGGGACGTCGTACCGGGCGTCCCACGACAGGCGCACCCGCACGCTGGAACCCTGCGGGGTGATCGACTCGACGGTGCCGACGTCCACCCCGAGGATGCGGACCTTCGAGCCCTCGTACAACGACACGGTCCGGTCGAACTCCACCGTCGCGGTGTGCTTCTCCGACCGAGGCACCAGCACCACGACGAGCGCGGCGATCAGGGCGAGCACCCCGACGACGACCACGATCTCGACGAGTCGGCGGCTCACGCGCGGACCGCGGGTGACGTTCGCGCTCACAGTCCCTCCTCCAGACCCAGGATGCTCAGCAGGTTGTAGATGAAGCCGTCGAGCCACGGGCCGTTGGCGCTGTTGGAGGCGACCATCGAGTAGAACGCCGGCAGCTGCTGCATGGCGGACTCGATGTTCTTCTCGTTCGACTGCAGGACCTTGACGACGCCGGCGAGCCGGGCGAGCGCGGGCTTCAGGTCCTCCCGCGTCGCGCCGATGAGCTTCTCGATCTCGTCCGACATCCGCGTGACGCCGACGAGCACGTCGTGGATCGCCTGCCGGCGGGCCGTCAGCGCGTCGAACAGGACGCCGCCATCCTCGAACAGGGACACGACCTCCGAGTTGCGGTCGGCGAGGACGCCGGAGATGCCGTCGATGTTCTCGAGCAGCGTCTTGATCTCCTTGTCACGTGCGGCGAGGTTCTCGGAGAGCTCTGTCACGCCGGTCACGGCGCGCTGGAACTCCTCCGGGGTCTTCGCCGTGACCTCGCCGAGCGTGCGCATCGCGTACGCGAGCTGGTCGGTGTCGATCTCCTGGGTCGTCTCGCTGAGGTCGGAGAACGCCTGGACGATGTCGTACGGCGGTGTCGTACGGGAGGCCGGGATCACCGAGCCCGCGTCGAGGGTGCCGTCGCCGGCCGGGTCGAGCGCGACGTACATCGTGCCGAGCAGCGTCTTGATGCGGACCGACGCGCTGGTCTCCTCGCCGAGTCGCTCACGCTCCTTCTTCATGCGGAACGACACGCGGACCTTGTCGCCCCGCAGCTCGAGGTCGCGGACCTCTCCGACCAGGACGCCCGCCATGCGTACGTCGTCGCCCTTCTTGAGGCCGCCGACCTCGGTGAACTCGGCCGCGTACGTGGGACCGCTGCCGACGACGGGGAGCCTGCTCGCCTGGCTGGCGAGGACGAGGAAGGAGGCAATCACCAGGAGGCCGACCAGCCCGACGAGCACGGGGTTGCGGTCGCGGAACGGCTTCATCGCGCGCATCGGCTCACCCCCGCCCCGGTGACCGTGACTCGCTTGGTCGTCTTGAAGGGCCGCGCCTTTTCCCACCCGGGGACGCCGCTCAGGCTCGGGAGCCGGCCGTCGACGCCCACGTCGCAGACGTAGAAGTTGAAGAACGAGCCGTACTGGCCCGTCCGCCCGATCCTGTCGATCTTGACGGGGAGGATCTGCAGCGTGGAGTCGAGCGCCTTGCGCGCCTTCTTGGTGCCGATCTCGTCGGTCAGGTCGCGCAGGTGCGCGATGTCCTGGGTGAGGTCGGGGCGTACGTCGGTCAGCAGGCTCGCGGTCTCGGACGTCAGCACCGCGATGTCGTCCAGCGACCCCGTGAGCACGCCACGGTCGTCCTTCAGCCCGCTGATCAGCTGCTGCAGCGTCGAGATCGTGCTGGACAGCTCCTCGTCACGGTCGTTGAAGGACTTGAGGACCGTGGTCAGGTTGGAGATGACCGACCCGATGAGGTCGTCGCGGTCGGCCAGCGTCTGCGTCAGCGACGCGGTGTGCCCGAGCAGCGACTCGACCGTCCCGCTCTCACCCTGGAACACCTGGATGAGCTCGTAGGCGAGCTGGTTCGTGTCCTCCGGAGACAGCGCCTGGAACAAGGGCTTGAACCCCGCGAAGAGCACCGTGAGGTCCAGCGCGGGCTGCGTGCGGTCCATCGGGATGGTCTCCCCCGGCTCGAGGTCGGCGCTCGAACCCTCGGCGCCCTCCGTCAGCGACAGGTAGCGCTGGCCGATCATGTTGCGATAGCGCAGCGTTGCGAGCGTGCTCTCGGTGAGGTCGATCGAGCGGTCGACGGTGAACGTCACCTGCGCGGTGGAGTCGGAGTGCACGCGTACGTCGTCGACGGTGCCCACGCGGACGCCGGCGATCCGGACGTCGTCGCCCTTCACCAGGCTGGTCACGTCCGCGAACTCGGCCTTGTACTGGTGGGTGTCGATGAAGGAGCGGTTGCCGATGACGACGGCGAGCAGCCCGGTGAGCAGCCCGGTGATCACCAGGAACACCAGGAGACGTACGAGCGCTCCAGCGGTCAAGCGGTCGAGGCGCGGGTCGAGCGTGCGGCGGCGACGGGTCATCCGAGCGTCACCTCCGCCCCACGGAGCACGGGACCGGCGAGTGCCTGCGCGACTGCCGGCACCTCGTCCGGCGCGACGCCGAGCGTGGTCGCGAGCAGCGCGTCGATCTGCTCGGCCTCGGCCTGCGACCCCGCAGGGGTCACCGCTGCGCTCGGGGCGACGAGAGGCTTGGTCTTGCCGAGCGGGCCAGAGATGCCGAGCTGCTCGAGCAGGGCGTTGCTCATCCCGGGTGCAGGTGTGTCCGCGTCGTACGACGTGCCGGGCAGCGACGCGCAGGTCGGGTCAAGGGCGTCCGGTCCACCGGTCGCCGGCGGGAGCGCGTCAGCGTCCGCCTTGGTGTACGCCCGTGGCGTGCGCGCCGCGAACTCGACGGTCGCGTGGGCCCGGTGGTCGCGGAACGCCGAGTCGATCCGGGGCTTCAGCCGGTCGATCCCCTTGAGGACGCAGCCGATCGTCGGGGCGTACTCGGCGAAGAGCTCGAGCGTCGGCCTGGACTGCTTCGACAGCGTGATGATGTCCTGCCCGGACCGGTCGAGGAACGCGTCCGCGGTCGTCGCGAACGCCGCGGTCTCCACGAACAGCGCCTGCAGCTGCGCCCGGCGCGCGGTCAGGGTGTTGCCGGTGACGACGGCGTTGCGCAGCGTCTCCCCCACCTCCGGCATCACGTCGGCGTAGGTCTGCGCGGTCTCGCCGAGGAGCGTGATGTCCTCGACGATCCGCGGTGCCAGCGGCGTGATCTTCTGGAGGTAGCCCTCCAGCGTCTCCAACGTCTCGCCGATCGCCGCGCCCTGTCCGTCGAGCGCCTCCGACAGCGCCGTCAGCGTGAACGACAGGTCGGCGGGGTTGAGCGCGGTGAGGATCGGGTCGAGGTCGATGAGGAGGTTCTCGACCTCGGCAGGGAGGTCTGCCTGCACGATGACGTCACCGGACTCGATCGGGGTCCCGGCCGAGCTGGACACCGGCTGCAGGTCGACGAACTTCTCGCCGAACAGCGTCTTGGGCACGATGAGCGCTTCCACGTCGGAGGGGATCAGGGGCTGGAAGTCCGGGTCGATCATCAGATGGATCGTCGCCGCACCCGCGTCGGAGGTGATCTCCGAGACACGTCCGACGATCACGCCGCGGAGCTTCACGTCGGCGTTGCGGTTCAGCTGCAGGCCGACGTTCTCGCTGCGGATCGTGACCGGGACGTCGCCGGAGAACTGCTTGGTGAAGACCGCGTACGTCGCGTACACGGCACCGATCATCAGGGCCAGCATGAGGATGCCCAGCGTGCGGACGGTGCCGGGGCGGTCGAGGGCAGGGGTGCGCGCCATCAGCCGGCCAGCCTCACCGTTGTCGTGGTGCCCCAGATCGCCATCGACATCAGGAGGTCGACGACGTTGATCATCACGATCGAGGTCCGTACGGCACGGCCGACGGCGACGCCGACGCCGACGGGACCGCCCGACGCGTAGTAGCCGTAGTAGCAGTGGATGAGGATGACCAGCACTGCGAAGACGATCACCTTGACGAAGGACCACAGCACGTCGGCCGGCGGGAGGAAGAGTGTGAAGTAGTGCTCGTACGTGCCGACGCTCTGGCCGTAGATGCCGGTGACCGTCAGGCGGGTCGCGAAGTACGAGGCCATCAGCCCGACGACGTACAGCGGGATGATCGCGACCATGCCCGCGATGACGCGCGTCGTCACGAGGTACGGGAGGGACGGGATCGCCATCACCTCGAGCGCGTCGACCTCCTCCGAGATCCGCATCGCGCCCAGCTGCGCGGTGAAGCCGCAGCCGACCGTCGCGGCGAGCGCGATGCCGGCGACCAGCGGCGCGATCTCGCGGGTGTTGAAGTACGCGGAGAAGAAGCCGGAGAAGGCGCTCGTGCCGAGCTGGTCGAGCGCGGTGAAACCTTGGAGACCGACCTCGGTGCCGGTGAAGTACGACATCGCGGTGATCACGCCGACGGTGCCACCGATGACGGCGAGGGCCCCCTGGCCGAACGTCACCGTGGCGAGGAGGCGGAGCACCTCGCGCGGGTAGTGCACGAGCGTCCGCGGGATCCACGCGAGCACCCGCAGGTAGAACGCCAGGTGACGGCCCAGCGTGTCGATGCCGCCGAGGGGTCGCTGGTAGAGCGCCTTCACGTCCGCCATCACAACGCCTTCGCCGGGACGAGCTGGAAGTAGAGCGCGCTCATCACGAAGTTCGCGAGGAAGAGCAGCAGGAACGTGATGACGACGGCCTCGTTGACGGCCTGCCCGACTCCACGCGGACCACCGTCGGCGTGCATGCCCTTGTAGGCCGCGACGATCGCCGCGATGAAGCCGAACACGAGCGCCTTCGCCATCCCCTGGTAGAGGTCGGCGGTCTGCGCGAGCGCCGTGAAGGAGGCGAGATAGGCGCCGGGGGTGCCGCCTTGGAGCACGACGTTGAACGCGTAGCCGCCGATCACGCCGACCACGCTGACGAGCCCGTTGAGGAAGACGGCGACGAGCATGCACGCGAGGACGCGCGGCACGACGAGGCGCTGGATCGGGTCGATCCCGAGCACCATCATCGCGTCCAGCTCCTCGCGGATCTTGCGCGCGCCGAGGTCGGCCGCGATCGCCGAGCCGCCGGCGCCGGCGACCAGGAGCGCCGTCGCGATCGGACCTGCCTCTCTGACGACGGCCAGCACGGCGGCCGACCCTGCGAACGACTGCGCCCCGAACTGCTGGATGAGGCTGCCCGCCTGGAGCGCGATGACGGCTCCGAACGGGATGGCCACGAGCGCCGTCGGGATGATCGTCACGGAGGCGATGAACCACGCCTGCTGGATGAACTCCCGCACCTGGAACGGCCGCCGGAACACCCCCAGGACGACGTCGGCCCCGAACGCGAAGAGCTTGCCGGCGGTCGCGAGAGGTGCAGTGACGAGGGTCGCGGTGCTCACGCCGCACCGCCGGACGACACCGGCTGTCGAGAGGCGGACGCACCGAGCGCGGTGCCGTCGTCGAGGAACGACCCGGGAGGCGGCGTGACGCCGTTGGCCACGCACCACGCCCCCGGCGGCGCCTGCGTGGGGCGCGGGCGCCCGTCGGTGGGCAGCAGCTGGAGCGGGATCGGGGGCAGCGGCGGCAGAAGGTCGTGGTTCTCGCCGGCGAGCTCGTCGGCGTCCTTCTCCTCGCTCATGCCGATCGGACCGATGGTCTGAGCGTTGAGGAACTGGCGGACCGCCGGCTCCTCGCTGGACAGGAGCATCTCCCGGGGACCGAACATCGCCAGGTGACGGTGGAACAGCAGGCCGATGTTGTCGGGCACAGTGCGGGCGGTGTTGATGTCGTGCGTGACGATGAGGAACGTCGCCTCGATCTGGGCGTTGAGATCGACGATCAGCTGGTTGATGAACGCCGTACGGACCGGGTCGAGGCCGGAGTCCGGCTCGTCGAAGAGGACGATCTCGGGCTCGAGCACCAGTGCCCGCGCCAGCCCGGCGCGCTTGCGCATACCGCCCGAGATCTCCCCCGGCAGCTTGTCCTCGGCGCCGACCAGACCCACCATCGACATCTTTTCCATGACGATCTCGCGAATCTCGGTCTCGGTCTTGCGCGTGTGCTCGCGCAGCGGGAACGCCACGTTGTCGAACAACGTCATCGAGCCGAACATCGCACCGTCCTGGAACAGCACGCCGAACAGCTTGCGGATGTCGTAGAGGTCCCGCTCGCTGCACGTGGCGATGTCGGTGCCCTCGATGAAGATGTGGCCCTCGTCGGGCTTCAGCAGACCGATGAGCGCCTTCAGGAACACCGACTTGCCGGTGCCCGACGGGCCGAGCATCACGCTGATCTGTCCGGCGGGGAGCGTCAGCGAGACGTCACGCCAGATCGTTTGCTTGCCGAAGGACTTGGTCAGGCCTTCGACACGTACCTCGACTCCCACGAGAGAGACTCCTTTGGGGGGACGGGCTCCCCGACGCGCGGGGAGCCACAAGGGGCCAGCAGGGTGTGTCAGGCCTGCGGACTGCGACGACGGGTCCGGACGGCGAGGGCCACGCGACCGACGGCTGCGAGGCCGAGGAGAGCAATGATGCCGATGCCGATCGGAGCGCCCGTCGCCGGGAGAGCCGTGGTCGTGTACGGGGCGACGTCGGTGTCGTCGTCGTTGCCGTTTCCGTCCCCGTTGCCGCTGTCGTTGCCGCCGTCGCCACCACCGTTGTCGTCGCTGGCGGGCGTCGTCGGGTCGATGACCGGCGGGTCCTCGCCGCCGGTGCCGCCACCGTTGCCCGGATCGGGGTCCGGATCGGTCGAACCACCGCCGGCGCCGGGGAGCGGGCACGAGGACTCCTCGCAGCCGTCTCCGACGGGGATCGTGCCGATGACGCGAGCAGCGCGCGTGTCGGCGTCGCGGGTGCACTTGAGGTCGGCCTCGGCGATCGAGCCGAGGACCGGCGGGTCCATCTGCGAGTGGAGGACGAACGAGGGCGGCATCTCGACGTAGATCAGGCCGTTGCCCTCAGGGATCTCGGGAACCTCGATGGGAGCGACCTGGCCGGTGACCTTGATCGCGACCTCCTTGCCCGGCGTGAGGGTGACCCAGTTGGGGGCGACGAGGTTGCTCACCGGCTTGTTCATCTTCTCGATGACCTCGCCGCCCGGGGCGACCCCCTCGAGGACGACGTCGGAGGTCGCCGAGCCCTTGACCCGCTCGACCTCCATCGCGCCCGTGAGCCGGTCGACGAGCTTGACGGGCAGGAACAGCGTGAGGCTCGTGTCGGTCTGCGGCACGGTGTCGCCGGACGCGACGCTGTCGGGGAGGACGGTCTCGGCCGTGACGTAGAACTGCTGCGGGCCTTGCAGCGACGCGTCGACGATCGGGTTCGTCGCCTTGCACGTGTATCCGACGCGCTCGACGCGTGCCTGACCTGCCTGTGCGGCAGGAGTGGCGATCATCATCAGGCCTCCGGCGACCAACCCGACGGTGGCCACGAGTCCTGAGCCTCGACGTGCTGCAGCAGCGCTGACGCGCATGCGGTTCTCCCTCCCAAGCGAACCTCAACGTCCTGGCAGCCCGCGATTGCTACTCCCAGGTAATAACCGTGACTGTAACCAAAGTTTGCACTGTGACACAACCCACAGATCGCGCAATTCGGTCACAACACCGTCACGCGTCCGTGACGTCTCTCACAGCGGGAGCGTACCCAGCCGGACATGCAGAACGGGCGCCCACCCCAGCAGGGTGGACGCCCGTTCGAGGCAGCGATGCTGCCCCAGATTCACACGAAGTGTGACATCACTTGAGGGTGATGGTGGCGCCGGCGGCCTCGAGGGCCTCCTTGGCCTTCTCCGCGGCATCCTTGTTGACGCCCTCGAGGATGGCCTTCGGCGCACCCTCGACGAGGTCCTTGGCCTCCTTGAGGCCGAGGCTCGTGAGTGCACGGACCTCCTTGATGACCTGGATCTTCTTGTCGCCGGCCGACTCGAGGACGACGTCGAACTCGTCCTTCTCCTCGGCAGCAGCGGCCTCACCGGCGCCACCGGCGGCCGGGGCAGCGGCAACCGCGACCGGAGCTGCGGCGGTGACGTCGAAGGTGTCCTCGAAGAGCTTCACGAACTCGCTGAGCTCAAGAAGGGTCATCTCCTTGAACGCGTCGAGCAGGTCCTCGGTGCTGAGCTTCGCCATGGTTGGCGTCCTTCCTGTTGGGGACCCCGAGGGGGGTCGGATACGTGATCGGGCCCTAGCCCTCGGAGCCCTCGGCCTCGGCCGGGGCTTCTTCGGTCTCGGCGGGAGCCGAGGTCGCGGGAGTCTCCTGCTCGAGCTTCGTCTGCAGGGCACCCACAGCACGCGCCGCCTGGGCGAGCGGTGCCTGGAACAGTGCGGCGGCCTTCGAGAGGTTCGCCTTCATGCCGCCAGCGAGCTTGGCGAGGAGGACCTCGCGCGACTCGAGGTCAGCAAGCTTGGTGATCTCGGCAGCGTCGAGCGCCTTCCCCTCGAGGAAGCCACCCTTGATGACGAGGTTGTTGTTCGCCTTGGCGAAGTCACGCAGACCCTTGGCGACCTCGACCGGATCGCCCTTGATGAAGGCGATGGCGGTGGGCCCGTTGAGCAGGTCGTCGACACCGTCGACGCCGGCGTCACGAGCCGCGATCTTGGTCAGCGTGTTCTTGGCCACGGCGTAGTTGACGTTCTCACCGAGCGAGCGGCGCAGATCCTGCAGCTGCTTCACGGTGAGACCGCGGTACTCGGTCATCACAGCGCCGTTCGAGCTGCGGAACTCGTCCGTCAGCTCGGCAACCGCTGCGGCCTTGTCCGGTCGCGCCATGGTTCTCCTTCGTGTCGTACCCGCCGTGCGACGGGCACCTGGTTCGTACGAAGGCCACCGGCGCAAACTCCCTGACATGACGAACGCCCCGGCGCAGGGCACGGGGCGTGGCGTACGGGAGAGTACGTTTCACTCGGTGAACCTGCGCGGGCCGCCCGCATCAGCGGGCCCTTCGATCCGAGGCGCTCCCTTGCGGGACCGTCGCGGACGACCGGCGGTCTTCGGCGTCACCCAGCGTACGTGACGGACCTGGGCAGATCCAAATCGGGTCTTCAGCCACCCAGCATCGACGAGCCGTCGATGACCGAGTCGGGCGACGGGGCGGTCACCTCGACCTTCTCGCCCCACTTGCTGAAGGTCATCTCCATCGGCGTGCCCAGACCCTCGAGGACGATCTTGCGCGGCAGGTTGTCGGGTCCGACCCAGTACTGGTAGGTGATCTCGTCCGGCAGCTGCGCGCCTGCGGCCGCCGGGAGGTCCGCGAGCTTCGAGGTGTCGACCACCGCGTCGTACCGCTTGGCCTCGACGCCGTCGATCGTCGCGGTCTCCCCCGTGTCCTTCAGGTCCTTCAGGGAGTCCTTGAGGTTCTTGATGCTCTGCGCGGGATCGATCGACTCGCGCAGCTGAGCGAACGACCCGCCGGCCGCACCGGCCGCTTCGTCGAGGTCGATCTTCATCCACTTGCCCTCGGGCATGCCGGGCGCCTGCGTGTAGATCGCGCCGTCGACCATGAGCATCTCGACCGCCTGGCCGCCCATGTCCATCGACATGCGCATGGCGGTCTTCGCGGGGTCGGCGTCGGTGGTGAGGTCTGCCTCGGCGTCGATCGACTGCCCGGCGATGTCCATCGACATCGTCATGTGCGTCGACTGCGCGTCCGTCTGCGCACCGGCGACGACCTCGGCGAAGTTCGCGGCGGTGAGCGTCGTCGTACTGTCGCTGCCGTCGCCCGAGCCCTGCGACGAGCTCGACGTCTCCTGCGAGGACCCAGAGGCGTCCGAGACGACGTCAGCACTGCTGCCGCAGCCCGCGACGAGGGCGAGGCCGATCGCGGCGACGGCGGTGGAGAGGGTTCGCATGCGCATGCACCCACGCTACCCGGTGGGTGGGGGCAGCCCACGCCGATCCCCGCTCCGCAGAAGCACAGGAGCCGCCTCCCCGGTGGGGAGACGGCTCCTGGTGCAGTCACGTCACGCGCACGTCGTGCGCGCGGGTGTCACTCCTCGTCGGAAGCGATGTTGCGGGTGCGGTTCGGGTCGACCGGCACGCCCGGGCCCATCGTCGTCGAGACGGTGACCTTGCGGACGTACTTGCCCTTCGAGCTCGACGGCTTGATCCGGAGGATCTCCTCGAGCGCGGCGGCGTAGTTCTCGGCCAGCGCGGAGGCGCTGAACGAAGCCTTGCCGATGACGAAGTGCAGGTTCGAGTGACGGTCGATGCGGAACTCGATCTTGCCGCCCTTGATGTCCGAGACAGCCTTCGCGACGTCGGGCGTCACGGTGCCGGTCTTCGGGTTGGGCATGAGGTTGCGGGGGCCGAGCACGCGACCCAGGCGACCCACCTTGCCCATCATGTCCGGCGTCGCGACGACGGCGTCGAAGTCGAGCCAGCCGCCCGAGATCTTCTCGACCAGGTCGTCCGCACCGACGTAGTCAGCGCCGGCCTCGCGAGCGGCGTCGGCGTTGGGGCCGGTCGCGAACACGAGGACGCGAGCGGTCTTGCCGGTGCCGTGCGGGAGGTTGACCGTGCCGCGGACCATCTGGTCCGCCTTGCGGGGGTCGACGCCGAGACGCATCGAGACGTCGACGGTGGAGTCGAACTTCTTGGAGCCGGACTCCTTGACGAGCTCCATCGCCTTGGCCGGCGAGTACAGCGCGTCTTTGTCGATCTGCTTGGCGGCGTTCTCGTACGCCTTGCTGTGCTGAGGCATTCTGGTTCTTCTCTCTCTACCAGTCGTGGTCGTCGGGCCCAGCTGGCCCTGCCACAGTTCGGTCGGTCGGGACGACGAGGTCAGTCGACGGTGACGCCCATGGAACGGGCGGTGCCGGCGATGATCTCCATCGCGGCGTCGATGTCGTTCGCGTTCAGGTCAGGAAGCTTGGTCTGGGCGATCTCACGGACCTGGTCCTTGGAGATCGAGCCGACCTTGTCCTTGTGCGGGACGGACGAGCCCTTCTGCAGGCCCGCAGCCTTCTTGATCATCTCCGCAGCCGGGGGCGTCTTGGTGATGAACGTGAACGACCGGTCCTCGTAGATCGTGATCTCGACCGGGACGATGTTGCCGCGCATGGACTCCGTCGCGGCGTTGTACGCCTTGCAGAACTCCATGATGTTGACGCCGTGCGGGCCGAGGGCCGTACCGACGGGCGGCGCCGGCGTGGCTGCGCCGGCCTGGAGCTGCACCTTGACGAGGGCAGCGATCTTCTTCTTCGGAGGCATATCTCTTTTCCTTCTCGTGGTCACGGTGGGCCTGCCTCGGCCCTCCCACTGGTGTTGCGCGGAACGCCCTTGCGAGCGTACCCGGGTGGCTCAGACGCGCTGGATCTGCGCGAAGCTGAGCTCGACGGGCGTCTCCCGCCCGAAGATCTCGACGAGCGCCCGCACACGCTGGGCGTCGACGTTGATCTCCGTGATCGTGGCGTGCAGGGTCGCGAACGGCCCGTCCACGACCATGACCGAGTCCCCGACGGCGAAGTCGGTGAACTCGACCTTCGGTGCCTGCGGCTGCGTCGACGACGCTGCGGCAGGCTGGTCGACCGCGACCTGCGCCTCGACGGCCGGAGCGAGCATGCTCTCGACCTCGGCGAGGGTCAGCGGCACGGGCTGGTGGGCGTTGCCCACGAACCCGGTGACCGACGGCGTGTTGCGCACCGTCGACCAGGACTCGTCGGTCAGGTCCATGCGGACCAGGACGTAACCGGGGAGAACGGTGCGCTTGACGAGCTTGCGCTGACCGTTCTTGATCTCGGCGACCTCCTCGGTCGGCACGACGATCTCGAAGATGTAGTCCTCCATGTGCATGGAGGTCGTGCGGTTCTCGAGGTTCGACTTGACCCTGTTCTCCATGCCGGAGTAGGTGTGCACGACGTACCAGTCGCCGAACTGGTTGTGGAGCTTCTCGCGGAACTCCGCGAGAGGGTCGGACTCGACCGGCTCGGTCACGGCGTCGAGCGCGTCCTCGAGGGTACCTGCGGCGTCAGCGATCTCCTGCGCCTCCTCGACGACCTCCTCGGCGGCGTCGTCGAGCTCGGCATCGGCCTCGGACAGCTCCTCGAGCGGCTCCTGCGGCTCGGGGTCGTCCTGCTCGGTCTCGTCGGCAGCGGCGTCGAGGCCTTCCTCGAACTCCTCCACCTCGAGCTCCTGCTCGGTCTCGTCCAACGGCGCACGGTTGCCCTCGGACGCGACGGCGTCGCGCAGGGCGTCGTCGAACTCGTCATACGGCTGGGACACAGCGCCTCTTTCCTCGTCTCGACCCGTGGGTCAGGCGAAGACCCAGAACATCAGCTTGCCGAAGCCGTAGTCCAGGCCCGCCACGATGGCCATCATGACGAGCACGAAGAAGAGCACCACGACAAAGTAGTTGGCGACCTGCGAACGGGTCGGCCAGACGACCTTGCGGAGCTCCGCAACGACCTGACGGTAGAAGGTCACCGGCGACGTGCGACCGGAGCGCGTGCTCTCGGTCGACGCGTTCGACGTCTCACTCATGGTGACCGTTCCCTTCGATCGTGGTGCCCGTCTCGGTCCGCCGTCGGGACGGACCAGGCGTTTGCAGGGCAGGAGGGACTTGAACCCCCAACCTTCGGTTTTGGAGACCGATGCTCTGCCAGTTGAGCTACTGCCCTTCGTTGGAGGTCTTCGCTGCGCGCCTGCACCCGGCCTGGACGAGGTCGGGAGGGCATGACGACACAGTGGAAACTTCCACCAGTCGTCAAGTGTACGGGGTGCCCCAGCGCTGCGTCGAACCGGCTGGCACGATGACCGCATGGCCGCACCGATGCGTTCGATCGACGCCCTCCCGAAGGCCCATCTGCACCTGCATTTCACGGGCTCGATGCGGCACGGGACCCTGGTCGAGCTGGCCGAGCGCGACGGCGTACGCCTCCCCCCGGCGCTGGTCGACGAGTGGCCGCCGCAGCTGCGCGCGACCGACGAGAAGGGCTGGTTCCGGTTCCAGCGCCTCTACGACACCGCACGATCGGTGCTGCGGACCCCCGACGACGTACGCCGCCTCGTGCACGAGGTCGCCGAGGACGACGCGTCCGAGGGGTCGGTGTGGACGGAGATCCAGGTGGACCCGTCCGGCTACGCCGCGAAGTTCGGCGGGATCACCGCGTTCACCGACCTCGTCCTCGAGTGCGTCGAGGAGGCCGGCGCGGCGTACGGGATCGGCATGGCCGTCGTGATCGCCTCCAACCGGACGCGCCACCCGCTGGACGCGCGTACGCTCGCCCGGCTGGCCACGCAGTACGCGGGGCGAGGCGTGGTCGGGTTCGGCCTCTCCAATGACGAGCGGCGCGGCGACACGGCCGCGTTCGCGCCGGCGTTCGCGATCGCCCGTCGCGCCGGGCTGCGCAGCATGCCGCACGGCGGGGAGCTGCGCGGGCCGGCGAGCGTCGCAGCCGTGCTGCAGTACCTCCAGCCCGACCGGATCGGCCACGGCGTGCGCTCCGTCGAGGACCCGGAGGTCCTCGCGGCCGTGGCACGGGCCGGCATCACGCTCGAGGTGTGCCCGTCCTCGAACGTCGCTCTCGGCGTCTACGACACGTTCGAGGAGGTGCCCGTCCGCACGCTGGTGGAGGCGGGCGTCGGCGTGGCGCTCGGTGCGGACGACCCGTTGCTGTTCGGGGCGCGCCTGTCGGGCCAGTACGCCGCCCTCCGCGCCGCGCAGGACTTCAGCGACGCCGAGCTCGCCGAGCTCGCGCGCATGTCGCTGCGGGGGGCGTACGCGCCGGACGACCTGCGCGAGCGGTCGCTGGCCAAGATCGACGCCTGGCTCGCCGCGGACCCCACCTGATCCGAGCTCAGCGGCGGTTCGACCCTCCCCGCGTCTCGACCGAATCGGCGCTGAGCGTGCCGAAGCGTCGCGAGCAGAGTTTGTCCACAGGGGTGCGCACGCCAGATGGCACCTCTCGGCCACTGTTGACCGATGGAGCGACTGCGGCGTACGAGTCACGAGCGGGGCGGCTACTTCACGCGGAAGGACGGCGACGACTGCGGATATCCCCCGTCAGAGCTCGGGCGTCTAGTCGACCGCGCGATCCTCGTCCGACTGCGGCGGGGAGCGTTCGCGTTCGCTGACGACCACAGAAGCTGGTCCGTCCGCCAGGCGCACCTGGTCACCGCGCGAGCAGTGCAGGCGTGGCTCGGCCCTGACTACGCCCTCTCGCACGACAGTGCCGCTGTCGCGCACGGCCTCGGCACGTACGGCCGAAGTCTCGACGTCGTCCACGTGGTCCGGGTCGGCGGCACCACCAGTCGCACACGCAACGGCATCAAGCGGCACCGCGACACCATCGGCGCATCGGACGTCGTCGTGGTCGAAGGTCTCCGCGTCGTGCGTGCGCAGCTGGCAGTTGCCCAGACGCTGACGACGTCCGACCTCGAGGCCGGCGCTGTGCTCGCATCGTCGTGGCTGTCCCATCTGATCTCGGACGCCAGGCGGCGCGGGCGCTGGGAGTGGTTCTCGCAGGACGACGCGAAGGAAGACCTCCGCAACGAGCTCGCTGCCCTCGGGGGACGGCCCGGCACGCGCGCTGCCGCCGACGCGATCACGATCGCCGACGGACGCTGCGAGAGCCCGGGCGAGGTGCGGGTGCTCGTGCTGTGCTGGCGGTTCGGGATCCCCCGACCTGACGCTCAGTACGAGATCCCGCTCGAGGAGGGCAGGGCGGAGGTGGACTTCCTCTGGCCGACCGAGCGCCTCGTCGTCGAGTTCGACGGGCACGTCAAGTACGACGACACCGACCGGGAGGCCGCCCAGCGGACGGTGTGGGCCGAGAAGCGGCGCGAGAAGCGGATCACCGACCGCGGCTACCACGTGATCCGTGTGACGTGGGAAGACCTGGCGCCGGAGAACGCAAAGCGTACGGCGGCGCGCCTCCGCCGCGAGCTCGCGCGGGCCCAGCGCCTGTACGGCCATCTCGGCGCCGGTTCGACCTCGACGCAGTGAGGGCCAGACCGTCGCTGAGCGGCCGTGTCAGAGCGTCGCGCCGACCAGCACCGGCTCGTTCTCGAGGCGGACGTCGAACTTCGCCTCGACACCGTCGCGGATCTCGCGGGCAAGGGCGAGCAGCTCGTAGCCGGTCGCGCCGCCGCGGTTCGTCAGCGCCAGGGTGTGCTTGCTGGAGACACGCGCCGCCGTGTCGCCGTACCCCTTGGAGAAGCCGGCGCGCTCGATCAGCCACGCGGCGCTGGTCTTCACGCGGCCGTCGGGCTGGGTGAAGCGCGGCGCGTCGGTCGGCAGCCCAGCGGCGGCCTCCGCGCTGAGCACGGGGTTGGTGAAGAACGAGCCGGCGCTCCACGTGTCGTGGTCGTCGGGATCGAGCACCATGCCCTTGCCGGCGCGCAGCTCGAGAACCGCCTCGCGCACCGCGCCGAGCGGGACCCGGGCGCCGACCTCGACTCCGAGAGCGCGCGCCAGCTCGGCGTACTGCACCGGGGCGCTGAGGGAACCCAGCCGCAGCTGGAACGTCACCTCGAGCACGACGTGACGGCCGGGCTCCTGCTTGAAGCGGCTCGTGCGGTAGCCGAAGCCACAGTCGTCGGCCGAGTACGTGACGACCCGGCGGTCGAGGCGGTCGTAGGTGCGGACGCGGGAGATGGTCTGCGAGACCTCCTGGCCGTACGCTCCGACGTTCTGGATCGGCGTGCCGCCGACCAGGCCGGGGATGCCCGACAACGTCTCGACACCGACCCACTCCTCGGCGACCGCGTGGGCCACGAAGTCGTCCCACACCTCGCCGGCCGCGACCGTCAGCGTCGCGCCGCTGCACGAGTCGACGTCGGCAACGAGGCCCTGGGTCCGGATGAGCACGACCGTGCCGTCGAACCCCTCGTCGGAGACCACGACGTTGCTCCCACCGCCGAGCAGGAGGACCGGCTCGCCGGCTTCGTCGAGGTCCCGGACGGTGTCGACGAGGTCGTCGGCGCTCGTCACCTCGACGATGTCCCGCGCAGGCCCACCGATCCGCAGCGTGGTCAGCGGGGCGAGGACGAACAGGTCACGCATCCGTGGGGCTCCCAACATGACACTGGGGTCCTCGCCTGCAGGCGGGACCCCAGTGGGAAGTGGTACGAGTGTGCGTACGAGCGACGATCAGCGGGTCTCGCGGTGGACCGTGTGAGTGCGCTCGTGCGGGCAGAACTTCTTCAGCTCGAGGCGGTCGGGGTCGTTGCGACGGTTCTTCTTGGTGATGTAGTTGCGTCGCTTGCACTCGGTGCACGCCAAGGTGACCTTGGGACGGATGTCAGAGCTCTTGCTGGCCACGAGTCTGCCTCTTCTTCGCTGGAACTGCTTCTGTCGACTGGTTGTGTAGCGGGGGCGGGACTCGAACCCGCGACACCACGATTATGAGCCGTGTGCTCTAACCACCTGAGCTACCCCGCCATGCGTCATCCCGCGCCTCGCCACTGGGGGCGAGACACGGGCTGAGACTCAGAGCCCCTTTACGGAATCGAACCGTAGACCTTCTCCTTACCATGGAGACGCTCTGCCGACTGAGCTAAAGGGGCGTATCGGCGAACCGAAAAGCAAAGATACACGGCCGCCGTACGGAACCGAAATCGGGGGTCGGTCCCATGACGTGGGTCACGTGGCCGACCTCTCGGCACACAATGGACCCATGGTTCTCCGCCCCGTGATCGCTGCGACGACGGCTGTGCTCATCCTGTCCGCGTGCAGCGCGGGGGGTGGTTCGGCGTCGCCCGAACCGGCGCGTGAGGCCACTTCGGCGACGCCGAGAGAGACCGTCTCGACGGGTCCGACGGTACCCGGCGAGGAATGGGCACTGACCCCACCGTCGTCTGCCGGCTTCGACGACACGGCGTTGCGGGCTCTCGACCGCCGGCTCGAGCCCCTGGGCACCTCGTGCCTGGTCGTGACCCGCCACGGCGAGCTCGTCCACGAGGCCTACTTCGGCGACAGCGACGCCACGACCATGGGTCCTGCGTTCTCGGTGACGAAGTCGGTGACGTCGCTCGTCGTCGGGATCGCGGCCGACGAGGGTCTGCTCGACCTCGACGACCGTGCCTCCGACTACATCCCGCAGTGGAAGGGCACCGCCGCCGCTCGCGTGACGATCCGCGACCTGCTGGCGAACGTGTCGGGGCGGCACTGGGACGTGCAGACCGACTACCAGCAGATGGCGATCGGCGCGGTCGACAAGACGGCCTTTGCCGTCGGCCTGGCGCAGGACGCGCGGCCCGGGACGGTGTGGCGCTACAACAACTCCGCCATCCAGACCCTCGAGGCCGTCGTCTCGCGGGCCACCGGGATGGCGCCGTCGGAGTACGCCCGCCGCAAGCTGTTCGCACCGATGCAGATGACCGAGACCTTCTGGGGCGCCGACACCGCCGGCAACACCACGATGTTCTCCGGGATCAACGCCTCCTGCCGTGACCTCGCACGGCTCGGCGTCCTGATGCTCGACCGCGGGCGCTGGGGCGACCGGCAGCTCGTCTCCGAGGAGTACGTCGCCGAAGCGGTCGGGCGCTCCTCCTCGCGCCTCAACGCGGCGTACGGGTTGCTGTGGTGGGTGAACCGGAAGGGACCGGTCCTGGGAGCGCTGGCGGCGACCGGGGGCGCGCAGGGCACCGCCCCGGCCGCTGCCGGCCGACTGGCCCCGGGGGTTCCGGCAGACGCCTTCTGGGCCCTCGGCCTCGCCAAGCAGATCGTGGCCGTCGTCCCGTCGGCGGGCATCGTCGCCGTACGGATGGGGGCCGCGCCGCAGGACGCCGAGGCGCTGACGCCCGGGGCGTTCACCCGTGACGTCCTGGCGACGCTGGGGTGAGCCGGCGGTGAATCGGAAGAGCCCGGCCCCATGCGGGACCGGGCTCTTCGACGTGGCAGGTGCAGGATTCGAACCTGCGAAGGCATTGCCGGCTGATTTACAGTCAGCTCCCATTGGCCGCTCGGGCAACCTGCCTCGGGGTTGTTACTCTGCGCGAGCAACAGCAAAGACTTTATCGCAGGGCTCCAACCCACCCGAAACCGGGTGAGCGTCAGCCCCGACCGAGAGGATCCCCATGGCCGCGGACTCGTCGTTCGACATCGTGAGCAAGCTCGACCACGCCGAGATCGACAACGCGATCAACCAGGCCGCGCGCGAGATCTCGACCCGCTACGACTTCAAGAACACCGGCGCCTCGATCGAGAAGAGCGGCTCGACCGCCGTCGTCATCAAGGCCAACGCCGACGAGCGCGCTCTCGCGGTGCTCGACGTGCTGAAGGACAAGCTCGTCAAGCGCGGCGTGTCCCTGAAGACGCTCGAGGCCTCGGACCCGAAGCAGTCCGGCAAGGAGTCGGTGATCAACGGCACGTTCTCCGAGGGCATCACGCAGGAGCAGGCCAAGAAGGTCGCCAAGGTGATCCGCGACGAGGGCCCCAAGGGCGTCAAGGTGCAGGTCCAGGGCGACGAGCTGCGCGTGACGAGCAAGAAGCGCGACGACCTGCAGGCGGTGATCGCGCTCGTGAAGGGCGAGGACCTCGACTTCGCGGTGCAGTTCGTCAACTACCGCTAGACCGGCGAGCTCGTTCCGCGAGGAGCCCGCGCTCGGTCCGGTAGGGTCGCCGCGTGCTGCCACCTCGTGATGATCCAGGTCCCGCCCGCGGGCGGCCGCACTATCGGTTGGTCGCAATAGGCCAGGCCGGCCTCGGTCGCCCGACCTGCCGCCCCGAATGGGGCACCTCGTGACCGAGGTTCGAAGCACGGGTGACAATATCTGGCGACCGAGCCCAGGTCACCGACTTTCCGGCCTTCTGGTCGGCGCGGCGTTCCTCGCCGGCACGACCTGGCTGGCGAGCAACGGCGAGTTGTCCCTCAAGGACAAGATCCTGTTCGGCGCAGCAGACATCACACTCGTGATCCTGTTGCCCGTCATGTTGTTCCGCTGGCGCATGGTTCTCGACCGCGATGCCGTCACCTTCGTATTCCTTCGTGTCCGACGAGTGCCCATTGAGGAGATCGTCGACGCAAAGACCGTGCCGCGTGACGGTTTGACCTTCGTGCTTCGCGATGGCGGGCAGGAGTCGTTCGCAGGGCTGGCAAACTCTGCATGGGGGCACCGCCGGACGACGCCGACGCGAGCTGACAATGCTGCTCGGGAGGTTCTCTGCGCGGCCGCAGCGGCCCGTGGGGAGATTCCACCCGCGGACTTCCGCCTGCCACCGATGCGGGCCCTGAAAAGGGCCGCAGTCGAAGGCGGGATTTGGGCGGCCCTCGTGGCACTGTTCGTCGGCAACTAGCCGCAAGCCCGACTGCAGCGCAGACCTGGCGCCAGCCCTACCGCTGAGCTAGCTGCTGCCCCGGGCCTCGATCGCGCCGCGGCCGGCGAGCTCGTCGGCGCGCTCGTTGCCGGGGTCGCCGGCGTGGCCCTTCACCCAGTGCCAGCGCACGTCGTGCCGCTGCGTCGCCTCGTCGAGCCGGCGCCAGAGGTCCTCGTTCTTGACCGGCTGCTTCGCCGACGTCCGCCACCCGTTGGACTTCCACCTCGAGACCCACGACATGATCCCGTTGCGGACGTAGCTGCTGTCGGTGTGCAGGTCGACGACCGACGGGCGGGTGAGCGCCTCCAGCGCCGCGATCGCGGCCATCAGCTCCATCCGGTTGTTGGTGGTCGCCGGGTCGCCGCCGTACAGCTCCTTGAGGTGGTCGCCGTAGCGCAGCACCGCGCCCCATCCGCCGGGGCCCGGGTTGCCCAGGCAGGCCCCGTCGGTGTGGATGGTCACTGCTGGTTCGTCAGGCACAGCCGAACCCTAGTCGTCAGGGCAGCGGACCGAAGACGAGCGTCGGGTAGACCGACGTGGCGAGCAGCAGGACGACCCCGATGGCGACCACCGAGTACGCGATCGTGGTGCCGCGGCCCCCGCGGACGGCGGCCCCGGTGACCACGGCGCCTTCGTCGACGCGGTCCGCCGGGGCGAACGCGACCACGACCAGCCGCAGGTAGTAGACCAGCCCGAGGGCGACGTTGAAGGCCATCACGACGGCAAGCCACGCGTAGCCTCCCAGCATCACCGGCTGGAGGACGACGTACTTCGCGACCAGCCCGATCACCGCAGGCGGGAACCCCGCGAGGGCGAGCAGGCCCATCACGAGCGCGACGCCGAACAACGGCTGGCGGCGGGCCACGCCGGCGTAGTGGGCGTACGAGGTGCCGCCGAGCGTCCGCAGCCCGACCGCGGCGACCGCGAACACCGTGAGGTTCGCGATGGCGTACACCGCGAGGTAGCGCAGCGGCGCGGACAGGATGTCGTCGGAGCCGAGCGACACCGCGACCAGCGGCGCCAGCACGAACCCGCCCTGGGCGATCGACGACCAGGCGAGCATCCCGACCACGTCACGCTGAGCCAGCGCGCCGAGGTTGCCGATCGTCATGGACAGCGCGGCGACGACCGCGATGAAGATGTCCCAGCGCGGCTGCAGGGGAAGGAACGGGTACGCGAGGACGACGAGCAGGGCGGCCAGCGCGCCGCCCTTGGAGACCACCGACAGGAACGCCGCGACCGGGACCGAGGCGCCGCGGTACGCGTCGGGGATCCACAGGTGGAACGGCACCGCTCCGACCTTGAACACCAGTCCGACGAGGACGAGCACCACCACGACCGCGGTCGTCCGCTCCGGGACACGGTCGTCCTGCAGGCCGACGAGCACACCCTCGTACGTCAGGGTCCCGGTGACGCCGTACAGCAGCGAGAGCCCCATGAGCGTGATCGCCGTGGCCGTCGCCGACGCGATGAAGAACGTCCACGCCGACGACACCGCCGCGGCACGGTCGCGACGCATCGCGACCAGCGCGATCGACGGGAGCGACAACAGCTCCAGCGCGACGACCAGCGTCACGAAGTCGTCCGCCGCCGCGAGGGTGAGCGCCCCCGCGGTGGCCGACAGCAGGAGGAAGCCCGACTCCCCCGCCGGCATCTGCGCGTCGTCCTCGAGCACCTGCGCCAGCAGGACCACCGCGAGCGCCGACAGCAGGATCACCCACGAGAAGCCGGCCACGATCGCCCCGCTGGACCCGCCGTTGGCCAGCCAGGCCGCGGCGGCCGCCAGCGACGCGATCGCGAGCGTACCGGACCGGCGCCACCCGCCCGCGGGCCAGAAGGCGTCGACGACCAGCACCACGATCGCACCGACCGCCACCAGCAGCGGCACCCCGGCCGAGGTCCAGTCGATCGCGTCCACGACCGTCATCGTGCGCCTCCCAGGATCGCCGGGATGCTCGGCTCGACCACACCCATCACCAGGCCCGGCACGAGACCGAGCACGAGCACGGCCACGACCAGGACGATCGCGATGCCACGCTCGGACCCGGCGAGGTCGGTGTCGGCGTCGTGCGGCGTCGGGACGCCCTGGAGCGTACGGCGGAGCACCCGCAGGAAGTACGCGGAGGTCAGCAGGACCCCCAGCAGCGCGCCGACGAGCAGGACGGCGGCGAGGGCCTCACCCAGCCCGGCGCCGTCGGCGCCTGCCGCTGCCTCGTACGTGCCGCGCAGCGCCATCATCTCGCCCCAGAAGCCCGCGAGGCCGGGCAGACCGAGGCTGGCGACCGAGGCGAACGCGAGCACGACCGCGAGCGCCGGCATCCGTGCGTACATGCCGCGACCGAGCACGGAGATCTCCGCGGTCCCGAACCGGCGCTTCAGGGACCCGGCGTTGAAGAAGAGCAGGGCGGTGACGACGCCGTGCGCGACGCTCGCGAACACCGCAGCCGCGATGCCGATCTCGGTCAGCGTCGCGATCCCGAGGACGACGAAGCCCATGTGGCCGACGCTGGAGTACGCGATGAGGCGCTTGAGGTCGGCCTGCCGCAGGCACGCCAGCGAGGCGACGACGATGCCGACCACGCCGAGGAGGCCGAGCCAGGGCGCGAGGTCGCGCGCAGGTCCCGGGAGGACCGCGACGAAGACCCGCAGGAGACCGTACGTGCCGAGCTTGAGGAAGACCGCCGCCAGCAGGACCGACCCGACGGTGGGCGCCTTGGCGTGCGCATCAGGCAGCCACAGGTGCAGCGGCCAGACCGGCGTCTTCACGGCGAGCCCGAGCGCGATCATGCAGGCCGCGAACAGCGCCCAGCCCCCGTCGAGCTGGGCGCCGAGCGCGGCGAGCTCCGGGATCTGCACCGTGCCGGCCAGCGCCCACACCGTCACGAACCCGACGAGCATCAGGGCGGAGCCGACCACGGTGTACAGCAGGAAGCGGGTCGCGGCCGTACGGCGGCCGACGGGGTCGTGCGGGTCGCCCCAGCGCGCGATCACGAACCACATCGGGATCAACGCGAGCTCGAAGAACACGAAGAAGAGCACCAGGTCGAGCGCGGCGAACACACCGATCGAGGCGGTCAGGACGACCATCAGCAGCCCGACGAGACCCGGTGTCGCGTTGTCCCCCCGCGGCGGGTCGTCGACCAGTGCCCAGCAGACGAGCGCGGTGACCAGCGCCGTCATCAAGAGCAGCGGGAACGAGATGCCGTCCATGCCGAGGTGCAGGTGCAGGTCGAGCGAGCGCACCCAGACGAGGTCGACCTCGGCCACGTAGCCGTCGCCGTCGCCCCCCACCCAGGTGACCAGCAACAGCATCGCGACCACCACCGAGACCCCGACCCCGGCCCAGGCCGCGAGCCGGTCGGTCAGCATGTCGCGCAGCACCACGAGGAGCAGCGCCGCCACCGCGGGCAGTGCCAGGGCGACGACCAGGCCGTTCATCGCACCACCACCAGCAGGGTCGTCAGCAGGGCGCCGGCCGCCAGGACGGTCACGTAGGTCTGAGCGTTGCCGCTCTGCGCGCGGGCGAGCACCCGCGACAGCCACACGCTCGTCGCGGCGGCCGCGCGGGGGTAGAAGCCGATGACGTCACGGTCGGTCGCCGTCACGAGGTCGCCTGCGCGGCGAGCAACCACACCGGCGCCGGCGTACCCGAGGTCCCAGTCGAGCTCGCGCGTGAACGCGGGCTGTGCCGGCCCGAGCAGGCTCGCGGGGTCCCGCCCGGCCGACATGGTCCGCCACGCGAGCCACCCGGCGGCGACGACGATCGCGGTCGTCACGAGACCCATCAGCAGGTCGAACGGCATCGCGAGGCTGAGCAGCAGCGTCGCGGCGGCGAGGACCACCAGCGGACCGACCATCAGCGGCGGAGCCTCGTGGACGGCGACGGACGCGCGTGCTGGAGCACCGTGACCCACGAAGGTCATCGACCACGCGCGGAAGGAGTACACGACCGTCACCGCGGCGGTGACCAGGCCGACGACCAGCACGACGACGGCGACCAGCGGCGCGACCGGGGCGTCGTGGCCGATCGCGTGCCACGCGGACTCCAGCACCGCGTCCTTGCTGAAGAACCCGACCGTCGGCACCACCCCGGCCAGCGCGGCGAAGCCGATCGTCCCGGTCAGGAACGTCAACGGCATCGCCACGCGGAGGCCCCCCATGTCGCGCAGCGCCGTGGACCCGATCGCGTGCGCGACCGAGCCGGCGACGAGGAACAGCAGCGCCTTGAAGGCGCCGTGAGAGAGGAGGTGGTCGATCCCGGCGTCATAGCCACCCACGGAGAGCGCGGCGAACATGTACGCGAGCTGGCTGACCGTCGACCACGCCAGCACGCGCTTGAGATCACCCGACGTCAGAGCCAGCAGCGCGGCGAGCAGCATGGTGACGCAGGCGACGACCGCGAGGACCGTCATCGTGACCGCCGACTCCGCGAGGACCGGGTATAGCCGCGCGACGAGGAAGACCCCGGCCGCGACCATCGTCGCCGCGTGGATCAGCGCGCTGATCGGCGTCGGGCCGGGCATCGCGTCGGCGAGCCAGGTGTGCAGCGGGAACTGCGCCGACTTGCCGATCACGGCGACCACGAGCAGGAGCCCGATCGCGGTGAGTCCCTCCGGAGCGTCCGGCGAGGCCATCGCCGTGAGCACCTCGCTGATCTCGTACGTGCCGAAGGTCTGACCGATCGCGAAGACGGCCACCAGCAGGCCGAGGTCACCGATGCGGGTGAGCAGGAAGGCCTTCACGGCCCCCGCGCGGGCCGGCGCAAGCTCCCAGTGGTGGCTGATCAGCAGGTACGAGCAGAGCCCCATGACCTCCCACCCGACGACCAGCAGCCACAGGTTGTCGGCCACCACGACCGTCGCCATCGCCACGAGGAACAGCTGGATGATCGTGGTGTACGAGCGGTAGCGGGCGTCGCCGGCGAGGTAGGCCACCGAGTAGACCTGCACGAGCAGACCGACCGTCGCGGCGAGCAGCAGCATCACCGCGCTCAGATGGTCGACGTAGAACGTCACCGAGACGCCGAGGAGGTCACCTCCGTCGACCAGCGTCGTCGTACGGCCTGCCGGGAGGCCGTACGGGCCCGTGTCGTCGCCGAGCCTCGGGAACGCGACCACCGCCGCGCACACCGCCATCACGGCGGTGATGCCGACCGCAGACGCGGAGTAGCGGCGGTTCACAGCTCGTCACCGCCCTCCGCGAGCAGGGACGTCGGCGGCTCCTGACCATCGACGTCGGAGTTGCCGACCGCCCGGAACAGCGCCAGCACGATCGCGAGGCCGAGCCCGATCTCGGCCGCGGCCAGCGCGATCACGAACAGCGTCAGCGACTGGCCCGTGTGCACGGTGTCCGCCCACCAGGTGTCGAACGCGACCAGGTTGAGGCTCGCCGCGTTCAGCATGAGCTCGATCCCGAGCAGCACCATCACCGCGTGCCTGCGGGCGAGCACGGCGTACAGGCCGAGCCCGAACAGACCGCACGACACCACGAGCGGGAGCATCAGCGGCATCAGCGCTCACCCCTGCGCGTGAGCACGATCGCGCCGACCAGCGCCGCCAGGAGTACCACCGACAGCACCTCGAACGGCAGCACCCACGTCCGGAAGATCGCGTCGCCGAGGCGCGCGGCGGTACCGACCCGGACCTCGTCCTCGTCGATCACCTCGCCGCCGAACCCCGCCCACATCACCGCACCGAGTGCGACCGTCGTCGCTCCGGCCACCACCGTCGCGAGGGGCTGGTTGCGGGTGACCGTGGCCGAGCCCGGACCGGTCGGAGTCCGGGTGAGCATCAGCGCGAACAGCAGCAACACCACGACGGAGCCCATGTAGATGAGGACCTGCACCCAGGCGACCAGCTCGGCCGCCAGCAGGACGTACAGGCCGGCGACCGCGCCGAGCGTCACCACCAGCCACAGCGCGGCGTGGATGATCTGGTCGCTCGTGACGACGAGGAACGCCGACACGAGCGCGACCAGCCCCATCGCCGCGAAGACCACCGTCACCGCCGTCATGCGAGCGGCCCCGGGGGATCCTGCGCCTTCTCCGCCTCGCGCTCTGCCGCCTTCTCCGCTTCGCGCTCTGCCGCCTTCTCCGCTTCGCGCTCTGCCGCCTTCTCCGCTTCGCGGTGGGCAGCCTTCTCCGCCACCCCGATCTCCTTCGGGTCCTCGGCGGCAGGATCGAGCGCCTGCGGCGGGGGCACCGTCCACATCCACTCGCGGAGGCGGTCCTTGTCGTGCGTGAGGTCGCGGATGTCGAGCTCGGCGTACTCGAACTCCGGCGACCAGTGCAGCGCGTCGAACGGGCAGACCTCGATGCAGATGCCGCAGTACATGCAGAGCGAGTAGTCGATGTCGAAGCGGTCCAGGACGTTGAAGGACCGCTCGCGACCGCCCTCGGTCACGGGGGGCGCCGTCTCCTTGTGGGAGTCGATGTAGATGCACCACGCCGGGCACTCGCGGGCGCACAGCATGCAGGAGGTGCAGTTCTCCTCCTGCAGCGCGATCACCCCGCGGCTGCGCGGCGGCAGCTCCGGCATCACGTCCGGGTACTGCTGGGTGACCGCTCGGTGCGTCAGGTTGTGCCAGGTGACCTGGAGCCCCTTGACCAGCCCGCTGCCCTTGACCGCACGTCTCATCGAAGCGCCGAACCTGCTCATGCCAGAACCACCACCGTCGTCAGGGCCAGCTGCCCCAGCGCCACCGGCACCAGGGCCTTCCAGGCCAGTGCATTGAGCTGGTCCTCGCGCATGCGGGGCCACGCGACGCGGAACCACACCACGAAGAACGCCACGACCATCGTCTTGGTCAGCGCCCACAACCACCCGAGCTCCTCCGACGACGGCCCGCGCCACCCGCCGAGGAAGAGCGTCGTCGTCAGCGCGGCGAGCACCAGGATGCCTGCGTACTCGGCGAGCAGGAACATCGCGAACCGCATGCCGCCGTACTCGGTGTAGGGACCGAGGACCAGCTCGGCGTCGGCGATCGGCATGTCGAACGGCGGTCGCTGCAGCTCGGCGAGACCTGCCGTCACGAACACCACCAGCGCCGGCAGCTGCCACAGCAGCCACGACCACTGCCACGCCTCGGCGATGCCGACGAGCGAGAGCGTGCCGGCCATCATCGCCACCGACACCGCGGACAGCACCATCGGCAGCTCGTAGCTCATCAGCTGCGACGCGACGCGCAGACCGCCGATCAAGGAGTACTTGTTGGCGCTCGCCCAGCCGCCCATCAGCGAGCCGAGCACCCCGATGCTCATCACCGCGAGCGCGAAGAACAACCCCAGGTCGAGGTCGGCGCCGACCATGCTCGGGCCGAGCGGGATGACGAAGAGCACCACGAGGTACGGGACGAGGGCGACGGCGGGCGCCAGCGCGAAAACCGTACGGTCGGCGGCACGCGGCGTGACGTCCTCCTTCTGGACGAACTTCACCCCGTCGGCGATGAGCTGGGCCCATCCGTGGAAGCCGCCGGCGTACATCGGGCCGACCCGCGACTGCATGTGCGCCATCGTCTTGTGCTCGATCTGACCGATCAGCAGCGGCAGCACCAGGAACGCCGCGAGGACGACGAGGCACCGCAGCGCGATCTCGAGGACCTCACCCATCCGCGCCGCCCTCCTCGGGTGCCGGAGGCGTCGCCTTGCGGGCCCGGCGCGGCCGGGCGGGGCCGGATGCCGGGCCTGCGGTCGCGTGCGCGAGCGGGTCGGGCGCCGGCGAGCCAGGCTCGCGCGGACCCCACTGCTCGGCGTCCGGCACACCTGGCGGCCGCATCCGACGGCGTCCCGGCGACGCGTCCGCCGCAGCGACGTCGTGGTCGGACTCGCCGGGCTCCTTCGCTCCCGGCCACGGCTTGACGACGCGCGACGCCAGCACGAACTCCTTGCGCAGCGGGTGCCCTTCGAACGCGTCCGGCAGCAGGAGGGTGTCCAGAGCGACGCCGCCCCGGAAGTCGATCCCGAACATCTCGTACGTCTCGCGCTCGTGCCACGCCGCGCCGGCGTACACGGCGACGACCGAGTCGAGCACCGGCTCGGCACGCGTCACCGTCGTCTGCACCAGGACGTCGCGGACGGCGGTCCTGCGGACGCCCGGCGACAACGCCGCCACGTGGCACACGACGCGGAAGCCGCCGGCGAGGTCCGGCTCGTCGGCGTACGGCGTGGGACCGCCGGCCTCGTCGACCGCGCTCAGCCAGTCGAAGTAGCCGCACCCCGCGCGGTCGCGCAGCGCTGCGACGATCGGTCGCCACCAGCCGGACGGGACCGTCAGCGTGACCTGCCCGAGCTCCTCGGAGACGGTGACGCGGTCACCGCCGATCACGCGCCCGAGCTCGAGGACGTCGGAGGCCCAGCCCATCGCGGCCCCTACCTGTCCCGCTCGGGGGTGACCGGGGGGCGGAGGAGCGAGGAGACCGAGCGCCTCGGCCCCGTACGTCCGTAGCGCTCGGCGAGGTCCTCGCCGGCGATCTTGTCCTGGAGCGTGACGATGCCCTGCAGCAGCGCCTCCGGGCGCGGCGGGCAGCCCGGCACGTAGACGTCGACCGGGATGATCTGGTCGACGCCCTTGGTGACGCAGTAGGAGTCCCAGTAGGGGCCGCCGGAGTTCGCGCAGGAGCCGAACGAGATCACGTACTTCGGGTCGGGCATCTGGTGGTAGAGGCGCTCGATGGCGGGCGCCATCTTGTCGGTGACCGTGCCCGAGACGACCATGAGGTCGGCCTGGCGCGGACCGGGCGCGAAGGGGATGACCCCGAGGCGGATGAAGTCGTGCCGGGCCATCGAGGCCGCGATGAACTCGATCGCGCAGCAGGCCAGACCGAAGTTGAACACCCAGAGCGAGTAGCGGCGCCCCCAGTTGAGGAGGTAGCGCACCGGTCGGGGCGCGAGCGCGGAGCCGACGCCGAGGTCGGCCTCGCCGAGGCGCTGCAGCGACGGCACGCCGAGCGGGACGGGCGCGGGTGTCACGTCCACGACAGCACCCCCTTGCGCCAGGCGTACACGAGACCGACGGCGATGAACCCGAGGAACACGGCCATCTCGATCGCTGCGGCCCACCCGATCGACGCGAAGACCACCGCCCACGGGAACAGGAAGACGGCATCGACCGCGAACACGACGTAGAGGAACGCGTACACGTAGTAGCGGACGTTGCTCTGCGCCCAGCCGGCGCCGACGGGGTCCACGCCCGACTCGTACGTCAGCAGCTTCGCGGGGGTCGTCAGCGTGGGTCGGAACAGCCGGTTGACGCCGAGCATCCCGGCCGCGAGGAGCACGCCGACGCCGATGATCGCGGCCACCGACGCGTACGTCGCGAGGTAGTCGGCGTAGTCGGACATGCGCCTGAGTCTAGGGGGTCGAGCGACCCGCGCGGGTTCTGTGCCCGCCGCCCGTGTCCGCGTCGCGACGCCCGGCCGAAGGGGTCCGTACGAGGTGGCCCCCTCGACACGTCACACTGTCCGCATGCCTCGCCTGATCCGCCCCCTCAGCATGCTCGCGTCGCTGGGTCTCGTGCTCGTCGCGGTCCCCCCGGCCCTGGCCTCCGCACCGTCCACCGACGCTCCCGCCGTGGAGAGCCCGCCGACCACCAGCACCCCGTCGCCGCGCGCAGCCGGTCTCGTCGTCACGTACGAGGACGGGTCCCGTCCGATCGCGGCGGTCGCCCGCCGCGCCGACGCCGTCGCCGGGGTCGAGACGTCACCCGCCGCGGCGACCCCTGTCACCGAGAACGTCGAGGCACTGGCGTTCGACGAGCCGACCACGCTCGCGAAGGCACGGGCCGCGGCCGCCGACGTCGCCGCGCTCCCCGGCGTCGCGTCGGTCGAGCCGGACGTCCTCGTCACTCCGGCCGCTCCGAACGACCAGCTCTGGGCGCAGCAGTGGGGCATCCACGGCACGTACGGCTCGCAGACCCACACCGTGTGGCCGGTCACGACCGGTCGCGTCGTCGTCGGGGTCGTCGACACCGGCTCCACCTCGCACGCCGACCTCAACGCAGGGACCGTCGCCGGCTTCGACTTCATCGCGAACTCGTGGACAGCCCGAGACGGGCACGGACGCGACTCCAACCCGAGCGACGCGGGCGACTGGCAGGCCGCCGGCCAGTGCGGTCCCGGCACACGCGCCGCGAACAGCACCTGGCACGGCACCCACGTGGCGGGCATCATCGGCGCCCGCAGCAACACCATCGGTGTTGTCGGCAATGCCCCCGGCGTCCGCATCCAGCACCTGCGCGCGCTCGGTCTCTGCGGTGGCGCCGGCTCCGACATCGCCGCGGCCATCGTGTGGGGCTCGGGCGGCAGTGTGCCCGGTGTCCCCCGCAACCGGACGCCCGCCAAGATCCTCAATCTCTCCCTCTCGGGTGCGCTGAACTACTGCCCCGGTCTCGTGCAGTCCGCCATCTCCGGCGCGCGTGCCCGCGGCACCACCGTCGTCGTCGCCGCGGGCAACGACAACCGGGACGCGCGGGGCTACATGCCCGCGAACTGCCCGGGTGTCGTCACCGTCGCAGCGACCGGCAAGGCCGGCCAGCGGGCCGGCGGCTTCACCGCGACCGGAACGTGGTCCCCGTACACCAACTACGGCCCCGCCGTCGACCTCGCGACCGCCGGCGGCGACGCCGGGGACTCGATCCTCTCCACCTGGAACACGGGCACATCCGTGCCGAGCGTGGCGGGATACGGGCGGATGGCCGGAACCAGCATGGCGACCCCCGCGGTCGCCGCCGCGGCAGCCCTCCTCGCGTCGCACGGCGCGTACTCCCCCGCGACGATCGAGGCCGCGCTCCGCTGGGCCGTCAAGCCGTTCCCGGCGATCGCGAACGGTCGCCCGAACTGCACCAGGGCGCTGTGCGGCACCGGCATCCTCGACGTCTCGCGGCTGTCGCTCGCCCGGACCGGTCCGGTCATGAGCGGCACCGCGCGCCTCGGCGCGACGCTGTCCACCACGAGGGGCACGTGGACGTCGTCGCCGACCAGCTACTCCTACCGCTGGCTGCGGAGCGGTCGGCCGATCGCTGGCGCGACTGGCCCGACGTACCGCGTGTCGATCGCCGACGGCGGGGCGCTGATCCAGGCGCAGGTCGCGGGCCGCAAGGGTGCCACCTCGCCGGCGATGTGGCGCTCGACCGCCGGACAGCGGGTCCCGAAGATCGCGTCGACGGTCCGGCTTCGTGTCAAGCCGAAGGCGACGACGTACGGCCGCAAGGGCGCCAAGCTGGTCGCGACGGTGCGCGTCGCGGCGGGCTCGGTGTCGGGCAAGGTCGTGTTCCGTGACGGCAAGAAGCGCATCAAGTCCGTCAAGGTGAAGCACGGCAAGGCCGTCCTGAAGCTGAAGTCGACCAAGCTCAAGCGCGGCAAGCACAAGATCACCGCGGTGTTCGTCCCGCGCTACTCCGCGTACTCCCGGGCAACGTCGCGCCCGAAGTCGCTGCGGGTGCGCTAGCCCGTCGGGCGACGCCGTACGTGCGTGAGGGCGGGGACATCGATCATGTCCCCGCCCTCTCGTACGCTCAGGCCATGACTGAAGCGACCGCGACCCCGGACCCCGTCATGCAACGCGTCACCGAAGCGGTGACACTCGGGCACCAGGGCGACCGCGACGGCGCCCGCGCCGGGTTGCAGGAGGTCTGGGACCAGATCGGCGCCGAGGGAGACCCGTTCCACCGGTGCGTCGTCGCGCACTACCTCGCCGACGTGACGCCGGACCCGCAGGAGGAGCTCCGCTGGGACGAGCGAGCGCTCGCCGCCGCCCACGAGACCACCGACGCCCGGGCCCAGGAGTACGATTCCGGGCTCGCGGTCGCCGGGTTCTTCCCGTCGCTGCACCTCAATCTCGCCGACGTCCTCCGCCGCCTGGGGCGGTTCGACGAGGCCGCCGTCCACGCCGAGCACGCCGCGGCCAGGATCGACATCCTCCCCGACGACGGCTACGCGAGCACGATCCGTGAGGCGCTCGCCGGCGTCCGCTACGCGATCGCGGCACGCGACACCAGCGCGCGCGAGTCGTCGCCGAGCTCCTAGCGGGAGGCGGCGTGCACAAACGACCAGCAGGCGCTGAGGCGGGCGTCTAGTCTCAGGACCGTTCGGCAGTCTCGGGCACAGGGGGCCGAGCGCTTCAAGAGAAGGGCTCGTTCAGTGTTGCGAAACCCAATGAGGACCGTCTACGCCGGAGTCGCGATCGCGGCTCTGGTCGTCGCTGGCGCTGCGCCGTCGGCAGCCGTCCCCAACAACAACTCCGTCAAGAAGCTCACCAAGGCCGTCACGGTCGACGGCGTCATCGACCACCTCGAGGCACTCCAGGACATCGCCGACGAGCACGGAGACCGCGCCGCGGGCCGGGAGGGCTACGACGCCTCCGTCGACTACGTCGTCGACCAGCTCGAGGGGGCCGGCTACGACCCGGTCGTCCAGGCGTTCCCGTTCGACTACTTCGAGGAGAACTCGGAGCTGATCCGGGTGAGTCCCAACCCTCGGACGTTCGTGAACGAGACCGACTTCCTCCGCAACACCTTCGACTCCGGCAGCCCGGAGGGCACCGCGACCGGCCCGCTGGTCCCCGTCGGCGTCGTCGTGCCCGCTGCGGGGCTCCCGCCGAACAGCAACACGAGCGGTTGCGAGGCGACCGACTTCGCCGGCTTCCCGGCCGGCGGCATCGCGCTCGTCCAGCGAGGGACCTGCGGCTTCAACGTGAAGGTCCTCAACGCGCAGGCGGCGGGTGCCGCAGGCGTGGTCGTGATGAACGAGGGCCAGCCCGGGCGTACCGGACTGATCAACATGATCGGCGACGCCACCGGCCTCACGATCCCCGCGGTGTTCGCGACGTCCGCGGCGGGCGAGGACCTCGCAGCGACACCCGGCGCCACGGTCACCGTCACGGTGGACTACGTCGCCGAGACCCGCACCGCATACAACGTCCTCGCGGAGACGTCGCACGGCGACGACCGCAACACGGTCATGGTCGGGGCGCACCTCGACAGCGTCCAGGGCGGTGCCGGCATCAACGACAACGGCACCGGCAGCGCGGCACTGCTCGAGACCGCGATCCAGATGCAGAAGGTCAAGCCGAACAACACCGTGCGGTTCGCGTGGTGGGGTGCTGAGGAGTCCGGCCTGCTCGGGTCCGAGCACTACGTCGCGAACCTGACGCCCGCCGAGGCGGACGACATCGCTCTCTACCTGAACTTCGACATGATCGGATCTCCGAACTACATGTTCGGTGTGTACGACGGAGACAACTCCGGCGGCACCGCGGCCCCCGGCTTCATCCCGGAGGGCTCGGCGCAGATCGAGGACACGTTCGAGAAGTTCTACGCCGACCGCGGTATCCCGTTCCAGGACACGGAGTTCTCCGGTCGGTCCGACTACGGCCCGTTCATCGCGATCGACATCCCGGCGGGCGGCCTGTTCACCGGGGCCGAGGGCGTGAAGACCGCGGCGGAGGAGGAGCTGTACGGCGGTGTGGCCGGCGCGGCGTACGACCCGTGCTACCACGCGTTCTGCGACAACCTCCGCGGGGACGGTCAGAACGTCGCGCTGTACGACCAGCTCGAGGAGGACTACACGCTGGTCGGCAACGTGAACGAGTACGCGCTCGACGTGAACTCCGACGCGCTGGCAGCCGCGACGATCACGTTCGCGTTCGACACGTCGACCGTCAACGGTGTCCGCAAGCCAGGCAAGTCGCACGGTGCGGGCAAGAGCACGGACGCCATGCAGGACCGCTTCGCTCGCTAGCGGTGGTCGTCGCTGCCCGGGGCTCGGGTCCCGGGCAGCGACGACGCGCGTCTGGCACACTGCGGCAGCCCCGCGCGACATGCCCGTGATCTGATATGGAACAGTGTTCCAAATTCACTCCCCTTACTCTGAAGGTGTGGCTAACCTGATGAAGGGGCACCACTTCAGAGACGACGCACAGAAGGGCCGGGCCTTGGCGAGCGAGAGCAAGCAGGTCGAAAAGCTGGACCGGGTAGTCATCCGGTTCGCAGGAGACTCCGGCGACGGGATGCAGCTGACAGGAGACCGTTTCACGCAGGAGACGGCGGCCTTCGGCAACGACCTGTCCACGCTGCCGAACTTCCCGGCGGAGATCCGCGCACCTCAGGGGACGCTCCCGGGCGTCAGCTCCTTCCAGGTCCACTTCGCCGACCACGACATCCTCACCCCGGGGGACCGGCCCGACGTGCTGGTCGCGATGAACCCGGCCGCCCTCGCGGCCAACATCAAGGACCTGCGACCTGGCGGCATCGTCATCGTCGACAGCCACGACTTCACCAAGCGCAACCTGGCCAAGGCCGGTTACGACACCTCGCCGCTGGACGACGACTCGCTCGCCGACTACCAGGTGCACCCGCTGGACCTGACCGGCATGACCGTGGACGCCGTCGCCGACTTCGGTCTCGGCCGCAAGGACGCCGCACGGTCGAAGAACATGTTCGCGCTCGGCCTGGTGTCGTGGATGTACGGCCGCCCGACCGACGCGACGCTCGCCTACCTGGAGAGCAAGTTCGCAAGCAAGCCCGCGATCCGCGATGCGAACGTCGCCGCGTTCAAGGCTGGCTGGTACTTCGGCGAGACGACCGAGGCCTTCGCCGTCTCGTACGAGATCGCGCCGGCCCCGATGGCGTCCGGTCGCTACCGCAACATCACGGGCAACACCGCACTCGCGTACGGCATCATCGCCTCAGGCCAGCAGTCCGGGCTCCCGGTCTTCCTCGGCGCGTACCCGATCACGCCGGCCTCGGACATCCTCCACGAGCTGTCCAAGCACAAGCACTTCGGCGTCACGACCTTCCAGGCCGAGGACGAGATCGCCGGCATCGGCGCCGCGCTCGGAGCATCCTTCGGCGGGGCGCTCGGCGTCACGACCACGTCCGGCCCCGGCATCTCGCTGAAGTCGGAGACGATCGGCCTCGCCGTGATGCTCGAGCTCCCGCTCGTCATCGTCGACGTCCAGCGCGGCGGACCATCGACCGGTCTCCCCACGAAGACGGAGCAGTCCGACCTCCTGCAGGCCATGTTCGGCCGCAACGGCGAGGCGCCGCTGCCGGTGATCGCGCCTCAGTCGCCGGCCGACTGCTTCGACGCCGCGGTCGAGGCCGCCCGGATCGCCGTCACCTACCGCACCCCGGTGATGCTGCTGTCCGACGGATACCTCGCCAACGGCTCGGAGCCGTGGAGCATCCCCGACGTCGACGCACTCCCTCGCATCGAGCCCGCGTTCGCCACGCTCCCGGCCGACGGCGCCGAGTTCCTCCCCTACGCCCGTGATCCCGAGACGCACGCCCCCGCGTGGGCCCCGCCCGGTGTGGCCGGCCTCGAGCACCGCGTCGGCGGCATCGAGAAGGCCGACGGCACCGGCAACATCTCCTACGACCCCGCCAACCACGACCGGATGGTCCGCAACCGCGCAGCCAAGGTCGCCCGCGTCGCCGACACCATCCCGGACCTCGTCGTCGACGACCCCTCAGGCGAGGCCCGCGTCCTGGTGCTCGGCTGGGGCTCGACGTACGGCCCGATCGGTGCCGGCGTCCGCGCCGCACGCGCCCAGGGCATCGACGTCGCTCACACCCACCTGCGTCACATCCACCCCTTCCCGCGCAACCTCGGCAAGGTCCTGCGGTCGTACGACCACGTGATCGTGCCGGAGATGAACCTCGGCCAGCTGGCCCTGCTGCTGCGTGCGGAGTTCCTCGTCGACGTCCACGGCTACGACAAGGTGACCGGCATGCCGTTCGGCTCCGAAGAGCTCGCCGAGGTCATCGCGCAGGCCGTCAAGAGCATCGACACCCACCGCCTGGAGAATGACCGATGAGCACCCCGACCACCGACCTCCCCACCCCGACCTTGGCCCGCGACGGACTCGCCGGGATGCCCGCGGCGGACGCGAAGCAGACCGGCAAGGAGTTCACGTCCGACCAGGAGGTGCGCTGGTGCCCCGGCTGCGGTGACTACGCGGTGCTCAAGGCTGTCCAGGGCTTCCTGCCCGACCTGGGCCTCAAGCGCGAGAACATCGTCTTCGTCTCGGGCATCGGCTGCTCGTCGCGCTTCCCGTACTACCTCGACACCTACGGCATGCACTCGATCCACGGACGTGCGCCGGCGATCGCCACCGGCCTCGCGACCAGCCGCTCCGACCTGTCGGTGTGGGTCGTCACGGGCGACGGCGACGCGCTGTCGATCGGCGGCAACCACCTGATCCACGCGCTGCGCCGCAACGTCAACATGACGATCCTGCTGTTCAACAACCGGATCTACGGGCTCACCAAGGGCCAGTACTCCCCCACCTCCGAGATCGGCAAGGTCACCAAGTCGACCCCGATGGGCTCCCTCGACAACCCGTTCAACCCGATCTCGCTGGCCCTCGGCGCCGAGGCCAGCTTCGTCGCCCGCACGATCGACACCGACCGCAACCACCTCACCGGGGTGCTGCGCGAGGCTGCGGCCCACCGCGGCACGTCGCTGGTCGAGATCTACCAGAACTGCCCGATCTTCAACGACGGCGCGTTCGACACGATCAAGGACCCCGCGACCCGCGACCACGCGGTGATCCCGCTCGTGCACGGCCAGCCGATCACCTACGGCCCGGACGGCGAGCACGGCCTCGTCCGCAACCCGGCGACCGGGACGATCGAGCCCGTCGAGATCAGCGACGCCAACCGCGACCAGGTCCTCGTCCACGACGCCCACGCCGACGACCCGACCCTCGCGTTCGCGATCAGCCGCCTCACCGACGGCGGCCACCTCGACCGGGCACCGATCGGCATCTTCCGTCAGGTGGAGCGACCGGCCTACGACGACCTCGCGCGCCAGCAGCTCGACACCGCCGTCGGCACCATGGGCAAGGGCAACCTGCAGCAGCTCCTGACCGGCAACGACACCTGGACCATCGACGCGTAACCTCACCAGGTGACACCAGCCGGACAGACACGCGACTTGTCGGACACCGCCCAGGGACTCGCACTGGGAGTCGGGGCGTACCTCATCTGGGGGATCGTCCCGCTCTTCTGGCCGCTGCTGGAACCGGCTTCGCCGCTGGAGGTGCTCGCGCACCGGGTGGTCTGGTCGCTCGTCGTCGTCACCGTGCTGCTGCTCGTCGTACGGCGGTGGACGCACGCCGTCGCGGTCCTGCGTGACCGGCGCCGGATGGCGTACGTCGTCGCAGGCGCTGTGGCGGTCTCGATCAACTGGGGCACCTTCATCTACGCGGTCAACAGCGACCGCGTCGTGGAGGCGTCCCTCGGCTACTTCATCAACCCGCTGATCACGATCGCCTTCGGTGTCGTGTTCCTGCGCGAACGGCTTCGGCCGCTGCAGTGGTGCGCCCTCGGCATCGCGGCGCTCGCCGTGGTGGAGCTGACCTGGGACTACGGTCACCTGCCGGTGATCGCACTGACGCTGGCGATCTCCTTCGGCGTGTACGGCTTGCTGAAGAAGCAGGCCGGCATCGGGTCGATCGAGGGGCTGGCCGTCGAGACCCTCGTGATGCCCCCCCGGCGTTGGCCTACCTCGCGTTCCTGGCCGCGACCGGCGCCATCAGCTTCGGGCAGCACGGCGCCGGGCACGCGCTGCTGCTCGCCGCCACGGGTGTCGTCACGGCAGCGCCGCTGCTGCTGTTCGCAGGAGCGGCGACCCGGTTGAGCCTCACGACGCTCGGGCTCCTCCAGTACGTCGCACCCATCCTCCAGTTCGCGATCGGCGTGCTCGTCATGCACGAGCACATGACCACCGGGCGGTGGGTCGGCTTCTTCCTGGTGTGGGCGGCACTCGTCCTCATCACGGTCGAGGCGACCCGCCACCACCGGCGTACGCTGCGCCGGTCGGCCGACAACATCGTCTGATCCGTCGGACCCGGGCGGCGCGCGCCGAGGTCACTGCGCGCTCACCGGCGTGCGCGGCGTCGTCACCACCCGGGCCCGCACCGTCGACCCCTCGCCGGTGCTCAGCGTCTGCACGTCGCTGCTGAGCTGGCGCACGATGAAGAGCCCCCGGCCCCCTTCCGTCCCCGCCGGAGGCGGCGTGAGGCCCTGCTGGGCAAGGTCGGGATCACCTCGGCCGTCGTCGCTCACCACCAGGACGAGCGCGCCGTCGACGACCTCCGCCGACAGCACGGCTCGCGTCCGTGCCGCGGCGATCGCGTTGGACAGCAGCTCGCCGGCGACGAGCAGGGCGTCGTCACCGGTGATCTCCTGCTCGCTCATCCACTGCGCGAGCTCGCGGCGTACGCGTCCGATCATCGACGTCGCCTGCGGACCGAGCTCCCAGCGCACCACGGAGGCGGCGGCAGGTCGCGCCGCGCGCCTCACGACCAGCGCGAGAGCGTCGTCGTGCCGCTCGGCGCCCTCCAGCGAGCGCAGGACCAGCGCGTCAGAGAGCTTCTGGGCCGGGAGGTCGGCGACCTCCGAGGCGATGCGCTCCAGCTGCGCCATCCCGGCGATGATGTCGCGTCGGGCCTCGACGAGCCCGTCGGTGTACAGGATGAGAGAGTCGCCCGCCCCGAGACGCGTCGAAGCGACGGAGCTGCTCCCGACGCCCGGCCACCCGATCGCGCCACCGCTGCTCGACACCTCCCGGACGGCACCGTCCGGCGACACGACGATCGCCGGCGGATGCCCACCCGAGGCCACGCGGAGGTCGCCGGTCGCCGGGTTGAACCGCGCCACCACGACCGTCGCGACCAGGTCGCTCTCCTGAGCGCCCAGAAGGTCGTCGGCCCGCACGATCAGCCGCTCGAGCGGCGTCCCCTCGACCGCGACGTAGCGGAGGGTGTGGATCACCGTCAGCGCGTCCCGGGTCGCGGTCACACCGTGGCCGAGCACGTCCACGACCGCCACGTGCAGCTCACCGGTGGGGAGCAGGTGCCAGTCGAACAGGTCACCCCCGGTCGGCGCGGTCGGGTCGGACGCGACGTACGAGACGGCGATGTCGACGCCGTCGATCCCCGGCGGCTCCGGAGCCACGGCCTGCTGGAGGTGGTCGACCACGAGCCGCTGCGCCGCCTGCACCGCGACGAGGTGCTTGAACTGCTCGCGCAGCTCGTGGAACTCCGTCGCCGGCGTGATGTCGCGCGCGACCACGACGAGAAGGGGTGAGCCCTCGCTGCCCTCCGCTCCGGCGAAGGAGCACGCCAGCTGCCGCGAACGGCCGTCCGTCGCGGTGATGACCATCTCCCGCGGGAAGTCGTCGATCTCCTGCCACTCGCTCAGGTCGACCGGGCGGTTGGTCGCCGTCCGCGCCTGCACCCGCTGGAGCGCGTCCCGGCGCCCCACCACGTCCGCCGCCGCGAGGCCGGTGATCTGCTCGCACGCCGGGTTCCACGTCGCGATCCGACCGGCCGCGTCCACCGTGAAGATGCCGTCCGACGTGCTCTGGAGGATCTCGGCGAGCGACCGCTCGTTCTGGACCACCTTCGCGATCGCCCAACCACGGGTCAGGGTGTGCGCGGTCTGCCGGGCCAGGGTCTTCATCACGGCCATCTGGTCCCGCTCGCGGCGTCCCGTGGTCGGCTCGGGCACGTCCAGCAGGACGATCACGCCGACGTCCCTCGGACCGATCTGCATCGGGGCCGACAGGCACGACGTCCGGCCGCCCTCGCGCAACAGGCGTGCGATGGCGCTGTTGTCGTCGACCGACGCCCGCGTCGCCTCGCCGCCGCGGGCCAGCCGGCGCTCGAGTGGGCCCACGGGGACGTCCTCCTCGTAGTCGTCGTCGGTCGACAGCCGGTACGCGCTGGCGCGCGCGTCCTCGCGGTGCACCACCAACGACACCGCGCGCGCGTCGAAGCGGTCACGGATCTCCTTGAGGAACGGCCGCACCGCCGTCATCGGGTCGACCGGGTCGGAGAGCACACGGACGGTCTCGCTCAACGTCTCGACGCGTGCGCGGTCGGCGTAGGCCTCCTCGTACAGCCGCGCAGCGGTGAACGTCAGCAGCAGCGGGACAGGCACCAGCAGCACGCCGAACGGGCTGCCGGCGAGCGCGAACACGAACAGCAGCCCGAACAGGGCGTTCACCGCGAGGTGGGCCGCGGCCCCCACGGCCAGGTGGCCGACCGAACGGATCGGGTACGGCCATGAGTCGGCGTCCGTCACCGCTCCCTCGATGACGACCCAGAGCGTGTTCACGACGACGATCACGACGAGCGCTGTGAGCAACGCGAAGATCGCCCGGTCCGTGAGCGCGGCCCCGACGCCGAGGAGGTCGGCGACAGCCGTCCCGGCGGTCGCCGCCAGGGTCCAGCGCGCCATCAACGTCCACGTCCGCATGCGAGGGACTCGGCGGGAGAACAGCGACGGGACGTGGGCGAGAGCAACGGTCGCGGCGACGACGCCGACGCCGTACCCGTAGACCAACGGCGCGATCGCCGACGTCACCAAAGTGAACCGGAAGGGGTCGCGCGGACCGCGGACCTCCACCGTGAAGTGGCTGGCGGCCGCGACCGTGACGAGCAGGACCGGCAGGCACGCCCACGGCAGCGTCGTGCCGGGTTCGAGGTCGTACACGCGCCACGTCACCGAGATCCCTGCCGCGAGCGCCAGCGAGAGCACGACGAGCACCGTCAGGTGGGCGTACGACCTGTGCTTGCTCACTCGGGACCTCCGCGACAGCGTGCTGCCAGTATCCTCCGACGAGCGGGCGTCGGTGGCCAGACGGCGCGGCGAGGTGTCCCCGCCCTGAGCGTCGGCCTGCGGGGTCAGCCCAGGCGCGTCACGACGCGGTCGCAGACTCCCAGCAGTGCCGTACGGGCAGGTCCTGCGGCGAGCTGGTCGAGCAGCGACCGGGCGATGTCGGCCTCGCGGCGCACCATGCTGCGCGCCTGCTCGAGCGCCGGGTTCGTCCGCAGCAGCGAGAGCGCCTCGTCGACCTCGGCGTCGTCGCTGAGCGGTCGGCTGAGCAGGTCCAGGAGACGTGCGTCCTCCGAGCGCGCTGCCTGCTGCACCAGCAGCGTCGGGAGCGTCGGGACGCCTTCGCGCAGGTCCGTGCCCGGTGTCTTGCCCGAGTCGTGCGATTCGCTCGCGATGTCGATGACGTCGTCGGCGAGCTGGAACGCCGCGCCGATCCGCTCGCCGAACTCGGTGAGCGTCGAGACGACACCCGGGTCGGCGCCGCTCATCATCGCGCCGAAGCGCGCCGCCGTCGCCACCAGCGACCCCGTCTTGTCGGCCACCACGCCCAGGTAGTGCTGCAGGGGGTCGTCGCCGGTGCGGGGCCCGACCGTCTCGTGGATCTGGCCGTGCACCAGCCGCTGGAACGTCTCCGCCTGGATCCGGACCGCGTCGGTGCCGAGTCCCGCGACCACCCGCGAGGCGACTGCGAACAGGTAGTCGCCGGTCAGGATCGCGATCGAGTTGTCCCAGCGCGCGTTCGCGGACACCGCCCCGCGCCGCAGCGCGGCCTCGTCCATGACGTCGTCGTGGTAGAGCGTCGCCAGGTGCGTCAGCTCGATGACCACAGCGGACGGGACCACGTCGTCGGCACCCGGATCGTCGCCGAACTCGGCGGCCAGCAGGACGACCAGCGGCCGGAACCGCTTGCCGCCTGCTGCGAGGAGGTGGCTCGCCGCCTCGTCGATGAAACCGTCGTCGTCGTGGACCGCAGCACTCAGCTGCTTCTCGACCTCGTCCATCCGAGCGCGGATGCGTGCATCGAGCTCGGTGTCGGACTCGGCGATGCCCCAGGCGTGTGACGCCACGGCTGCTGCTCCCTCGGTCGTGCGACAGGTCAACGGACGAACGCCCCGGCCTGCTGCACGAGATCGAGCAGCGGACCAGGAAGAACTCCCAGCACGATTGTGACAGCCACCGTGATGGCGACGACCGACCAGGTCAGCGGGCTCGGCACGGCGACCGTCGGTCCGTCACCCTGCGGAGGGGCGAAGAACAGCAGGACGACGACCCGGATGTAGAAGAAGAGCGCCAGCGCGGAGGCCACCACACCCACCACCACGAGAGGCCACGCGCCGCCGTCCCAGGCCGCCGCGAACACCGACCACTTGCTGATGAAGCCGCCCGTGAGCGGGATCCCCGCGAACGACAGCAGGAAGATCGTGAACGCGACCGCGAGCACCGGAGACTCCTTGCCGAGTCCGGCCCAGCGCCCCAGGTGCGTCGTCTCACCACCAGCGTCGCGGACCAGGGTGACCACCGCGAACGCGCCGATCGCCGCCGCTCCGTAGGCGACGAGGTAGAACAGCACCGCCGACACGCTGGTGACGCCGTCGCCGCTGGTGAGCCCCGCCATGCCGACGAGCAGGAACCCGGCGTGCGCGATCGACGAGTACGCGAGCATCCGCTTGACGTCGGTCTGGGCGATCGACGCGATGGCGCCGAACAGCATCGTGATGATGGCGATCGCCCACACCGCGGGAGCCCAGTCCCAGCGAGCGCCGCCGAACGCGACGAAGAAGATCCGGAGCATCGCGACGAACGCCGCCGCCTTCGTGCCGGCCGCCATGAAGGCCGTCACGGGAGTCGGTGCACCCTGGTAGACGTCGGGCGTCCAGGCGTGGAACGGCACCGCGGCCACCTTGAACAGCAGGCCCACCAGGATGAGCGCCATGCCGGCGAGCAGCAGGTTCTGGCCACCGATCTGGCTGCTGACGGCCGTCGAGATCTCCGCGAGCCCGAACGAGCCCGCGTAGCCGTAGACCATCGCGATGCCATACAGGAAGAACGCGCTGGAGAACGCGCCGAGGAGGAAGTACTTCATGGCCGCCTCCTGGCTGAGCAGTCGACGACGCCGCGCCAGCCCGCACATCAGGTAGAGCGGCAGGCTCAGGACCTCGAGCGCGACGAACATGCCGAGGAGGTCGTTGGCCGAGGCGAAGAACATCATCCCGCCCAGGGCGAACATCGCGAGCGGGAACACCTCGCTGTGCTCGATCCGAAGGCGAGTCGCGTGACGCTCGTCCGCGCTGCCCGGAGGGGTCGACGCCTGGCTCGTGAACGCGCTCAGGCCGCCGTCCAGCCGCCGCTCGGCGAACAGCAGGACGCCCAGCAGACCGAAGAACAGGAGCATCGCCCAGGTGACGACCGCAGGTCCGTCGACGCTCAGCGAGCCCATCGCGGTCGGCCCACCGCGGCCGGTCACCTCGCCGTCGACGGTGTCGAGACCGGCACCGACCACGACCGTGGCCACGAAGGCCGCCACCACGCCGACGACCGCGACGGCGATCTGCGTGACGAACCGGTACGCGCGCGGGACGAACGCCTCGACCAGCACGCCGAGGACAGCGGCTCCGAGGATGATGAGCAGCGGCGAGATCGTCGCGTAGTCGACGTCCGGCGCCTCGATCGGCGACGGCGCCGCGCCGACGATGGCTTGCACGCTCACGGCACTCACTTGGAGCTCCCCTCGGCGATCGGGAAGGACGGGGTCTTGGGCTCGGGGTCACCGACCTGCACGTGCTCGAGCGTCTCCGACACGGCCGGATTCACCAGGTCGAGGATCGGCTGCGGGAAGAGGCCGAGCCCGATGAGGAGCACGACCGCAGGGGCGATCGCCACGATCTCGCGCGGCACCATGTCGGTGACGCCGCGGTTGTCCTCGCGCAGCGGACCCGTCATCGTGCGCTGGTACATCAGCAGGATGTAGAGCGCCGCGAGCACGATGCCGAGCGTCGCGAAGACCGCAGCGGTGGTCGAGCGCGTGAACGTGCCCGCCAGCACCAGGAACTCGCCGACGAACGTCGAGAGCCCCGGCAGCGACAGCGAGGCGAGGCCCGCGATCAGGAACAGGCCGGCCATGATGGGCGCGATCTTCTGGACGCCTCCGAAGTCGGAGATCCGGGCCGAGCCGCGCCGCTGGATGAGGAAGCCCGCGATCAGGAAGAGCGCGGCCGTCGACAGGCCGTGGTTGAACATGTAGAACGTCGAGCCCGATGCCGACTGCGACGTCAGCGCGAAGATCCCGAGCACGATGAAGCCGAAGTGCGACACCGACGTGAACGCGATCAGCCGCATCATGTGGTCCTGGCCGATCGCCAGCAGGGCGCCGTACAGGATGCTGATGACGGCCAGCGTGATCACGACCGGGCTCGCCCACTCCGACGCCTCGGGGAAGAGCCCCAGGCAGAACCGGATCATGCCGAACGTGCCGAGCTTGTCGAGCACGCTGACCAGCAGCACCGAGGTGCCCGGGGTCGCCGCGGACGCCGCATCGGGCAGCCACGTGTGCAGCGGGACCATCGGCGCCTTCACCGCGAACGCGATGAAGAAGCCCAGGAACAGCCACCGGCCCTCGACCGTGCCGACCGACAGGTCCTTCATGTCCGCCAGCAGGAACGACGGGTCCCCCTGGCTGCTGGAGATCACCCACATGCCGATCACCGACGCCAGCATCAGCAGGCCGCCCGCGAGCGAGAACATCAGGAACTTGAGAGCTGCGTACGACCGTCGCGCACCGCCGTAGCCGCCGATGAGGAAGTAGGCGGGGACCAGAGCGGCCTCGAACAGGACGTAGAAGAGGAAGACGTCCGTCGCAGCGAAGACGCCGATCACGAGGCCTTCGAGGGCCAGCATGAGCGCGAAGAACGTCTTGACGCTCCAGCGCGCGCCGTCGGCGTCGTTCCAGCCGGCCACGATGACGATCGGCACCAGGATCGTCGTCATCAGGATCAGGGTCAGACCGATCCCGTCGACGCCGAGCGCGTAGTGGACGCCCAGCGGCTCGATCCACTCGTGCTGCTCGGAGAGCTGGAACCCGCCGGAGTCCAGGTCGAACTGCGCCAGCACCGCGAGCGAGATGCCCAGCGAGACGAGCGAGACGCCGAGCGCCGTCCACTTCGCCAGCTCCGGGCGGCTGCGCGGCAGGGCAGCGACGAGCACCGCTCCGACCAGCGGGACGACCATCAGGACGGTCAGCCAGGGGAAGGACATGTCACTCACGCGAGGTTCACCGCCAGGAGGGCCAGGACGAGGACGAGGGCACCACCGAAGATCTCGGCGGCGTAGGTCCGGACGAAGCCGGTCTGGAGCCGCCGCAGTCCGCGGGCTCCATCACCGACGAGCTCGGCCGTCCCCGTGACGGCACCGTCGATGCCGGTCCCGTCCACGTAGACGAGCGACCGGGTGAGGTACTGGCCGGGCCGCATGAAGACCGCCTCGTTGACGGCGTCGCCGTACAGGTCGGCGCGGCCGGCCCGGGTGAAGACCGAGACCTGCTGGGGGGCGGTGTCGGGGACGTCACGGCGTGCGAAGAGGACGTAGGCCAGCGACGCTCCAACAGCGACCACCGCCACGATGATCAGCGTGATCACCCACGCCGGGACACCGAGCTCGTGGTGCTCGGACCCGGTGACCGGTGTCAGCCAGTCCTCGATCCAGTCCGAGAAGGTCAGCGCGCCACCGACGACCGAGAGCGCCGCCAGCACGATCAGCGGGACGGTCATGATCTTCGGCGACTCGTGCGGGTGCACGTCCTCCCGCCAGCGCCTCTCGCCGAAGAAGGTCAGGATCATCACGCGCGTCATGTAGAACGCGGTGACGCCCGCACCGAGCAGCGCAGCGAGGCCCGCCCAGAAGTTCGTGGCGAACGCCGACTCGATGATCCGGTCCTTGGAGAAGAAGCCCGAGAAGCCCGGGAAGCCGATGATCGCCAGGTAGCCCATCGCGAAGGTGATGAACGTCAGCGGCATCAGCTTGCGCAGCGCCCCGTAGTGCCGCATGTCGACGTCGTCGTTCATGCCGTGCATCACCGAGCCGGCGCCGAGGAACATGTTGGCCTTGAAGAAGCCGTGCGTGATCAGGTGGAAGATCGCGAACGCATAGCCGGCCGGGCCGAGGCCCGCGGCCAGCATCATGTAGCCGATCTGGCTCATCGTCGAGCCGGCGAGCGCCTTCTTGATGTCATCCTTCGCGCAACCGATCCAGGCACCGAACAGCAGCGTGACGCAGCCGACGATCACCACCGCCGTACGCGCGACCTCGGACAGGTCGTAGATCGCGGCGGAGCGGACGACGAGGTAGACGCCCGCGGTGACCATCGTCGCCGCGTGGATCAGCGCCGAGACCGGGGTCGGGCCCTCCATCGCGTCGAGCAGCCAGCTCTGCAGCGGGACCTGCGCGGACTTGCCGCACGCGCCGAGCAGGAGCAGCAGACCGAGTGCCGTCGCCACCGACTGCGAGGCGTTGGTGACGTTGAGCCCGACCTCGTGGATGTTGGTGGTGCCGAACTGCGCGAACATCAGCATGATGCCGAGCGCGAGCCCCAGGTCGCCGACGCGGTTGACGATGAACGCCTTCTTGGCGGCGACCGCGGCCGAGCGCTTCTCCTGCCAGAACCCGATCAGCAGGTACGAGGCGAGGCCCACGCCCTCCCAGCCGAGGAACAGCACCAGGTAGTCGCCGGCGAGGACCAGCACGAGCATCGCGGCGATGAACAGGTTGAGGAAGCCGAAGAACCGGCGCTTGCGCGGGTCGTGCGCCATGTAGCCGATCGAGTACACGTGGATCAGCGACCCGACACCGGTGATCAGCAGCACGAACAGTGCCGAGAGCTGGTCGTAGTAGACGCTCATCGTGACGTCGAACCCACCGACCTGCATCCAGGTCCACAGGTCCTGCGTCACGGCACGCTCGGCGACGTCCTGACCGAGCAGCGCGACGAAGCCCACCACGCCCACGACGAACGACGCGATCGCCGCCGCCGTGCCGAGGAGGTGACCGAAACGGTCGAGCGGCCCGTGGTCCCCGGCACCGTCGCCGATCAGCAGGATCGCCGCGCTGACGGCGGGGATCGCCACCAGGAGCCACATCCAGGAGAACACACCGTCGGCAGCGACCGGCACGACGTCGGCGTGCTCGCTCGCTGCCAGCACGATGGAGGACATACTCGTCATTCCCGCCACCTCAGAGCTTCAGCAGACTGGCGTCGTCGACCGAGGCCGAGCGACGGGTACGGAAGATCGACACGATGATCGCGAGGCCGACGACGACCTCGGCCGCGGCGACCACCATCACGAAGAACGCGGCCACCTGGCCGTCGAGGTTGCCGTGGGCGCGGGCGAACGTCACGAACGAGAGGTTGCAGGCGTTCAGCATCAGCTCCACGCACATGAAGACCACGATCGCGTTGCGGCGCACCAGCACCCCGATCGCGCCGATCGCGAACAGCAGGGCCGACAGGCCGATGAAGGGCTCGACGGTCACAGGTCCTCCTCGCCATCGTGTCGCGCGGGTGTCGAGGGCGGCGGCTCGACCCGGCCTCGCTCGGGACCGTCCGCCTCGAGCCGGCGCATCGTGACGGACACGTCGCCGGCGAAGGCGCCGTCACGGACGACACCGCGGTCGCGGAGCGTCTTGGAGGTCGAGATCTCCGACGTCGATCCGTCGGGCAGCAGCGCCGGCACGTCGACGGCGTTGTGGCGGGCGTACACACCCGGCGTGGGGAGGTTGCCCGGGTGCTCGCCGTGCTCGGCGTAGCGCTGCATCCGCTCGAGCGCGAGGTCGCGCTGCGTGCGGCGCGGCTCGAGGCGCTCGCGGTGAGCGAGCACCATCGCGCCGAGGACCGCCGTGATCAGCAGTGCGCTGGTGGCCTCGAAGGCGAACACGTACCGGTTGAAGAGGAGCTTCGCGAGGCCGTGGACGTTGCCGTCGGCGTTGGCCTCGCCGAGGCCGACCACCGGACCGACGAACGCCTGCGCGACGACCGTGACGAGCACCCCGCCGAAGAGCAGACCGAGCACGATGGCGACGAGGCGCTGGCCCTTGATCGTCTCGACCAGCGAGTCGGTCTTGTCGACACCCACCAGCATCAGGACGAAGAGGAACAGCATCATGATCGCGCCGGTGTAGACGATGATCTGCACCGCGAACAGGAACGGTGCGTCCTGCATCGCGTACATCATGGCGAGCGAGATCATCACCACGGCGAGGCAGAGGGCCGAGTGCACGGCCTTGCGCGAGAGGACGACGCCGAGCGCGGCGACGACCATGATCGGTGCCAGCAGCCAGAACGCGGTCACTGCTCGCCTCCCGGCCCCGCGGCGACCGACCCCTCGGCGACCGCACGTGCTGCGGCCTGCCCGCTGTAGTAGTCGCGCTCGTCGTCGCCGAGGCGCAACGGGTGGGGCGGCTGCTCCATGCCCGGCAGCAGCGGCGCCAGGAGGTCGGACTTCTCGAAGATCAGCGACTCACGGCTCGTGTCGGCGAGCTCGTACTCGTTGGTCATCGTCAGTGCGCGGGTCGGGCACGCCTCGATGCACAGCCCGCACAGGATGCAGCGGAGGTAGTTGATCTGGTAGACGCGGCCGTACCGCTCGCCGGGCGAGAAGCGCTCGTCCTCGGTGTTGGACGCGCCCTCCACGAAGATCGCGTCCGCTGGGCACGCCCACGCGCACAGCTCGCAGCCGATGCACTTCTCGAGACCGTCCGGCCACCGGTTGAGCTGGTGCCTGCCGTGGAACCGCGGCGCGGTCGGCCGCTTCTCGAACGGGTACTGCACCGTCACGGGCTTCTTGAACATCGTCCGGAACGTCACGCCGAAGCCGGCGATCGGGTCCCAGAGCTGCTCCTTCAAGGTCGCCATCGCGAGATCAGGCCTCCTTCTCGCCGGAGGGAGCGACCGGTGCGCCGCTGGGGGCGACCGGCTGCTTCCCGGGCATCGGGGGTACGGGGAAGCCACCGGCGAACGCGTCGGGCTCGGGAGCCTCGACGGCCGGTGTCCGGCGCTCGGGGATGAACTGGACGACGAGCAGCGCGACCACGAGGACGCCCGCGACCACCAGGATCTTGGTCGGGTCGAGGTCGTCGTCGATGATCAGACGGCGCATCACGCAGACCACGACGATCCACGCCAGCGAGGCCGGGATGAGGACCTTCCATCCGAACTTCATGAACTGGTCGTAGCGCAGCCGCGGCAGCGAACCGCGCAGCCAGATGAAGAGGAAGACGAACAGCAAGGTCTTGCCGAGGAACCACAGCACCGGCCAGTAGCCCTCGTTGGCACCGTCGATCTGGGAGATGCCCCACGGTGCACGCCAGCCGCCGAGGAACATCGTCGTCGCCAGCGCCGACACCGTCACCATGTTGATGTACTCGGCGAGGAAGAACAGCGCGAACTTCAGCGACGAGTACTCGGTGTGGAAGCCGCCGACCAGCTCGCCCTCGGCCTCGGGAAGGTCGAAGGGCGCGCGGTTGGTCTCTCCGACCATCGCGATCATGTAGATGATGAACGACGGCAGCAGCGGCAGGGCGAACCAGGTGTCCTCGGCCTGCGCAGCCACGATCTCCGACGTCGACATCGAGCCGGCGTAGATGAAGACCGCGACCAGGGACAGGCCCATCGCGACCTCGTAGGAGATCATCTGGGCCGAGGAGCGCACCCCGCCGAGCAGCGAGTAGGTCGAGCCGGACGCCCAGCCGCCGAGCACGATGCCGTACACGCCGATCGACGTGACGGCGAGGATGTAGAGGACGGCGACCGGCATGTCCGTCAGCTGCAGCGGTGTGACCGTGTCGGTGAACGGGATCGTGACCTCGGGGCCGAACGGGATCACCGCCCACGCCAGGAACGCGGGGATCGTCGCGATCACCGGCGCGATGAAGTAGACGACCTTGTGCGCGTGCTTGGGGAAGATCTCTTCCTTGAGCGCGAGCTTCACACCGTCGGCGAGGCTCTGCAGGAGCCCGAACGGACCCCAGACGTTGGGTCCGACGCGGTGCTGCATGCGGGCGACGACCCGGCGCTCGAACCAGATGTTGAAGAGGGTGAAGACCACCAGCACGACGAACACCAGGAGCGCCTTGAGGATGATCACCCACCAGGCCTCGTTGCCGAAGAGCTCGCTCACTGCTCGTCCTCCTCAGTCGGCACGTGCGGATGCGGCGGACCCGACAGCGCGTCCGCCTCGTCGGCAGGGACCGAGCGCTCGACGGTGACGACGGCTCCGTAGGCGGCACCGAGGATCCCGAGCAGCGACAGCCCGTTGGAGTTCGCCGGGGTCCACACGACTCCGTCGGCGATGTCGGCGATGCCGGCCGGCACCGCGACCGCGCCTCGATCGGTCCTCAGCACGATCTCCTCGCCCTCGCGGACGCCGAAGGCCCGCGCCGTCGCGGACGACAGCAGCGCCACCGAGGGACGAGCCGTCGCCTGGTAGTGGCGGTCGCCGTCCTGGCCGCGACCGTCGTCGATCAGGCGACGCCAGGTGTCGAGGACGACCTCGCTGGGGTCGGTCCGCGGGGCGCGTCCGGGCACCACCTCGGGCTTGGGTGCACGAGCGCCGTCCCAGACGCCGACCTCGGCGAGCTCCGCGGCCGCCGCCTCGGGCGTACGGAACCCGAGGTCGTGGCCCGCTGCCTCGGCGATGCCTGCGAGCACGCGGGTGTCGGGCAGGGCGTGCGGCACGGGGATGACGGCCTCGAACGGGCGGCGACGGCCCTCCCAGTTGACGAACGAACCGGCCTTCTCGGCGACGGCGGCCACCGGGAGCACCACGTCGGCGCGCTCGGTCACTGCGCTGGCGCGGACCTCGAGGCTCACCACGAAGCCGGCTGCGTCCACCGCGTCCAAGGCCGCCTGCGGGTCTGCGAGGTCGTCGACCTCGACGCCGGCGACCAGCAGCGCGCCGATCTCACCCGCGAGGGCCGCCGCGAGGATGTCGTCGGTGCTGCGGCCGGGCTCGCCCGGGAGCGAGGCGACGCCCCAGGCGGCTGCCAGGTCGGCGCGCGCCTCCGCATCGGCGACCGGTCGCCCGCCCGGGAGCAGGTTGGGGAGGCAGCCCGCCTCGACGGCGCCGCGGTCGCCTGCGCGCCGCGGCACCCACGCCAGGCGAGCACCGCTGCGCGACGCCGCTGCCAGGGCTGTCGTGAACGCACCCTCGACGCGTGCGAGCCGCTCGCCGAGCAGGACGATCGTGCCCGGGGCGAGTCCGGCCTCGCCGAGCGCCTTCGCCTCGTCGCCCGGGATCGTACGGACCAGCTGGCCGCCGACCTTCTCCAGCGCCCTCGTCGCGTGGCTGGCGACGGCGACGACCTGCGTGCCGTTGGTGCGCCACGCCTTGCGGAGCCGCAGGAAGATCGTCGCGGCCTCGTCCTCGGGCTCGAGACCCACGAGGACGACCTTGGTGGCCTCCTCGAGGTCGCGGTAAGTGACGCCGAGGCCGCTGCCGGCCACCGCGTGCGCGAGGAACTCCGCCTCCTCGGCCGACTGCGGTCGGGCCCGGAAGTCGATGTCGTTCGTCCCGAGGACGGTGCGCGCCAGCTTGGCGTACGCGTACGCGTCCTCGGTGGTGAGGCGGCCACCGGTCACGACGCCGACACCGCTCGTCGCGGCGGCCGCCGCGAGTCCACGGGCGGCGGCCAGGAACGCGGCGGGCCACGACGCCGGCTCGAGGGCTCCGGTCTCGGGGTCGCGGACGAGCGGGCGGGTCAGCCGGTCGGCCTGCCGGGCGTAGGTGAACGCGAAGCGGTCCTTGTCGCTGATCCACTCCTCGTTGACCTCGGGGTCGTCCCCGGAGAGCCGGCGGACGACCTTGCCGCGCCGGTGGTCGACACGGATCGCCGCGCCGCAGGCGTCGTGCTCGGCCACCGCCGGCGTCGACACGAGGTCGAACGGCCGCGAGCGGAACCGGTACGAGCTGCTGGTCAGTGCGCCGACCGGGCAGATCTGGATGGTGTTGCCGGAGAAGTACGAGGAGAACGGCTCGTTCTCGTAGATCGCGACCTGCTGGAGCGCGCCGCGCTCGGCCATCGCGATGAACGGGTCGCCCGCGATCTGCTCGGAGAACCGGGTGCAGCGCGCGCACAGGATGCAGCGCTCACGGTCGAGCAGGATCTGGGACGAGATCGCCAGCGGCTTGGGGTAGGTGCGCTTCTTCTCGGTGAACCGCGTCTCCCCCTGCCCGTGGCTCATGGCCTGGTTCTGCAGAGGGCACTCGCCGCCCTTGTCGCACATCGGGCAGTCGAGCGGGTGGTTGACCAGGAGGAACTCCATGATCCCGTGCTGTGCCTTGTCGGCGACCGGCGACGTGACCTGCGTCTTCACGACCATGCCGGGCGATACCGGCAGCGTGCACGACGCCTGCGGCTTCGGGAAGCCACGACCGTTGCCGGCGTCGGGGACGTCGACGAGGCACTGCCGGCACGCCCCCACGGGAGCGAGCAGCGGGTGGTCGCAGAACCGCGGGATCTCCACACCGATCAGCTCGGCCGCACGGATCACCAGCGTGCCCTCGGGAACGCTCACCTCGACGTCGTCGACGGTGAGCGTGACGAGGTTCTGGTCGGCCAGCTCGGTGCCGGGTTCGTTGCCCTTGGTGACCGTCATGCGGTCGCCCCCTTCGCTGCGTCGGTGGCGGGCTTCGCCCAGGCGGTGGACCCCTCGTACGGGAACAGGTCCCACGCCGGCGTGTGCATCCCGGCCTCGAACTCGTCGCGGAAGTGCTCGATGGCCGACGTGATCGGGCTCGTCGCGCCGTCGCCGAGCGCGCAGAACGCCCGGCCGAGGATGTTGTCGCACTGGTCGAGGAGCAGCTCGATGTCACCCTCCTGGCCCTTGCCGGCCTCGAGGCGCTCGAGCGTCTGCACCAGCCACCAGGTGCCCTCACGGCACGGGGTGCACTTGCCGCAGGATTCGTGCTTGTAGAACTCGGTCCAGCGCAGCACGCAGCGGACGACCGACGTGGTCTGGTCGAAGAGCTGCAGGGCCTTCGTGCCGAGCATCGAGCCCGCTCCGGCGACGCCCTCGTAGTCGAGCGGGACGTCGAGGTGCTCCGCGGTCAGCAGAGGCGTCGACGAGCCTCCCGGCGTCCAGAACTTCAGCTCCGAGCCGTCCCGCATCCCGCCGGACATGTCGAGGAGCTCGCGCAGCGTGATGCCGAGCGGGGCCTCGTACTGGCCGGGCTGCTTCACGTGGCCCGACAGCGAGTAGATCGTCATGCCCTTGGACTTCTCGGTGCCCATGGACGCGAACCAGTCGGCCCCACGCTCCACGATGCATGGCACCGAGGCGATCGACTCGACGTTGTTGATGACGGTCGGCGCGGCGTAGAGGCCCGCGACGGCGGGGAACGGCGGACGCAGCCGTGGTTGGCCGCGACGCCCCTCGAGCGAGTCGAGGAGAGCAGTCTCCTCGCCGCAGATGTACGCGCCCGCGCCGGCGTGGACGACCACGTCGACGTCGATGCCGGACCCGAACACGTCCGCGCCCAGGAAGCCGGCAGCGTACGCCTCCTCGACCGCGGCCTGGAGCCTGCGGATCACGTGCAGGACCTCGCCGCGGACGTAGATGAACGCCTTCTTCGCGCGGATCGCGTGGCAGGTGATCGCGACGCCCTCGACCAGGACGTGCGGGTTCGCCATCATCAGCGGGATGTCCTTGCACGTGCCCGGCTCGGACTCGTCGGCGTTGACCACCAGGTAGTGCGGCTTGTCACCGCCCGGCTGGGTCGGGTCCTGCGGGATGAAGCCCCACTTCATGCCCGTGGGGAAGCCGGCGCCGCCCCGGCCGCGCAGGCCCGAGTCCTTCACGGTCGCGATGACCTCGTCGGGGTCCTGCCGAAGGGCGGAGCGCAGCGCGGCGTAGTCGCCGTACGCGTCGAGCGTCCACGAGCGCTCGTGGTCCCAGCCTCGCGAGAGGACCGGGGTGAGGGGTGCGGCGCTCATTCGGCCTCCTCGGCATCCTCGCGCTGCGCGGGCGGGGTCGTGCTGTCGTCGATCTTGGTCTCGGACTCGGCGCGCTGCGTGTCCGCCTGCGCGACGGCGGCCTCGGCGCTTCCGTCGCCGGCTTCGGCTCGCTCAACCGGCGGTTGGTCGCTGGTCGAGCGAGCTTGCGAGTCGAGACCCTCCTCCCCCGGCGCCTTCCAGCCGTGCTGCTGGGCGAGCCGCAGGCCGGCGAGCGACGCGTCGCCGGCCGACGGGCCTTCGTCGGCGCGACCGTCGGGGAACCCGGCGAGCACGCGCTCGGCCTCGCGCCAGGTCGTGATCTGCGCGCCGCGGGTCGCCTCGCGCGTCTTGCCGGCGCGCAGGTCGTCGACGAGCTCGACCGCCGAGTCAGGGGTCTGGTTGTCGAAGAACTCCCAGTTGACGGTCATCACGGGCGCGTAGTCGCAGGCCGCGTTGCACTCGATGTGCTCCAGCGTCACCTTGCCGTCGGCGGTCCGCTCGTCGTTGCCGACGCCGAGGTGCTCGCGCAGGCGGGAGAAGATCGCGTCGCCGCCCATCACCGCGCACAGCGTGTTGGTGCACACGCCGACGTGGTAGTCGCCGACGTCGCGCCGCTTGTACATCGTGTAGAACGTCGCGACGCCGTTGACGTCGGCCGCCGATAGGTCGAGCAGCTCGGCGCACAGCTCGATCGCCTCGGGCGTCACCCGGCCCTCGACGGACTGCACGAGGTGCAGCATCGGGAGCAGGGCGGAGCGCTTCTGCGGGTAGCGGGCGATGATCGCCTGCAGGTCGTCGCGCACGCGTGCGGAGTCCAGACCGCTCACCGGTCCACCCCTCCCATCACGGGGTCGATGCTGGCGATCGCGACGATGACGTCGGCGAGCATGCCGCCCTCCGACATCGCCGCGGTGGCCTGCAGGTTGCTGAAGGACGGGTCGCGGAAGTGCGCGCGGTACGGGCGGGTGCCGCCGTCGGAGACGAGGTGGCACGACAGCTCGCCGCGCGGCGACTCCACGCTCACGTACGTCTGGCCGGCCGGGACGCGGAAGCCCTCGGTGACGAGCTTGAAGTGATGGATCAGCGCCTCCATCGACTCGCCCATGATGTGGCGGATGTGCTCGAGCGAGTTGCCCTGGCCGTCGGGCCCCACCGCGAGCTGCGCGGGCCACGCGATCTTCTTGTCGGCGACCATCACCGGCGCGCCCTCGAGGCCCCGGAGGCGGCTGACGCACTGCTCGACGATCCGCAGCGACTGGTCCATCTCGTCGAGGCGGATGCGGAAGCGGCCGTACGCGTCCGGCTCGTCGCGGGTGATGACGTCGAAGTCGTACGTGTCGTAGCCGCTGTAGGGCTGCTTCTTGCGCAGGTCCCAGTCGTAGCCGGTCGAGCGCAGCGCCGGACCGGTGACGCCGAGGGCGAGGCAGCCGGCGAGGTCGAGGTAGCCGACGTCCTGGAGGCGCCCCTTGAAGATCGGGTTCTGGTTGCACAGCGCGGCGAGCTCCGGAAGCCGCTTGCGCATGAGTGCGACGAACCGGTCCACGGCGTCGAGCCCGCCGTCGGGGACGTCGGCCGACACGCCACCGGGACGCAGGTAGGCGGAGTTCATGCGCAGACCCGAGAACAGCTCGAAGATGTCGAGGCAGAGCTCGCGCTCACGGAACCCGACCGTCATGACGGTCAGCGCGCCGATCTCCATGCCGCCGGTGGCGATCGCGACGAGGTGCGAGGAGATCCGGTTGACCTCCATCATCATCACGCGCAGGACCTCGGCCTTCTCGGGGACCTGGTCGGTGATGCCGAGCAGCTTCTCGACCGCCAGGACGTACGCGGCCTCGTTGTGCATCGGGGACAGGTAGTCCATCCGGGTGCAGAACGTGACGCCCTGCGTCCAGGTGCGGTACTCCATGTTCTTCTCGATGCCGGTGTGCAGGTAGCCGATGCCGCAGCGGGCCTCGGTCACCGACTCGCCCTCGATCTCGAGGATCAGCCGGAGCACGCCGTGCGTCGACGGGTGCTGCGGGCCCATGTTGACGACGATCCGCTCCGAGATGTCGGGATCGACGCCCGAGACCACGGTGTCCCAGTCCTGACCGGTGACGGTGTAGACGGGACCGGAGGTCGTCTCCTGGCTGGGAGCGTACGGGTCGGTCTGGGTCTGGTCGGTGGTGCTCACGAGTACGACCTCCGCTCGTCCGGCGGTGGGATGGTTGCGCCCTTGTACTCGACGGGGATTCCGCCGAGCGGGTAGTCCTTGCGCTGGGGGTGACCCGGCCAGTCGTCCGGCATGAGGATCCGGGTGAGGGCCGGGTGGCCGTCGAAGACGATGCCGAAGAAGTCGTACGTCTCGCGCTCGTGCCAGTCGGCGGTCGGGTAGACCGAGACGACCGACGCGATGTGCGGGTCGGACTCCGGGGCGGCCACCTCGAGCCGGATGCGCCGGTTGTGGGTCATCGACAGCAGGTGGTAGACGGCGTGCAGCTCGCGGCCGGCGTCGTGCGGGTAGTGCACGCCGGAGATGCCGCTGCACAGCTCGAACCGGAGGCCGGCGTCGTCGCGCAGGTGCTGGCACACGTCGCGGACCCGCTCGCGGGAGACGTGCAGCGTCAGCTCGCCGCGGTCCACGACCGCGGACTCGACCGCACCCGCACCGACGCTCTCGCCGAGCACCTGCTCGAGCCGGTCGGCGACCTCGTCGAACCAGCCGCCGTACGGCCTGGCGGACGCCTCCGGCATCGCGACCGGGCGCTGGAGCCCGCCGTAGCCGGAGGTGTCTCCGGACCCGTGGACGCCGAACATGCCTTCCCGGACGTCGATCACCTCGAGGGTGCGCGCTGTGGACGGGACGACCTCCTCGCCGCCGACCGCGGTGCTGCTCGGGTCCTGAGTCATCGCAGCAGCCCCTTCATCGCCGTGGTCGGGACGGCCTCGAGGGCGACCTTCTCGTCGGCAGCGATCTCGGCGACGCGGTGCGCGCCGAGCTTCGTGTCCTGGATCTTGGTGTGAAGCTTCATCACCGCGTCGATGAGCATCTCGGGCCGCGGCGGGCAGCCGGGGAGATACATGTCGACCGGGACGATGTGGTCGACGCCCTGCACGATCGCGTAGTTGTTGAACATGCCGCCTGAGCTGGCGCACACGCCCATCGCGAGGACGTACTTCGGGCCGGGCATCTGGTCGTAGATCTGACGCAGGACCGGCGCCATCTTCTGGCTGACGCGTCCGGCGACGATCATGAGGTCGGCCTGTCGCGGCGACGCGCGGAAGACCTCCATGCCGAAGCGCGACGAGTCGTACTTCGGGGCGCCGAACTCCATCATCTCGATCGCGCAGCAGGCCAGGCCGAAGGTGGCCGGCCAGAACGACGCCTTGCGGAAGTAGCCCGCGAGACCTTCGACGGTCGTCAGCAGCACTCCGCTCGGGAGCTTTTCCTCCAGGCCCATGTCAGTCCCACTCCAGTCCGCCGCGGCGCCAGACGTAGACGTACGCGACGAAGACCGTCGCGATGAACAGCAGCATCTCGACGATGCCGAACCAGCCGAGCAGGTCGAACTCCACCGCGAACGGGTAGAGGAAGATGATCTCCACGTCGAAGACGATGAAGAGCATCGCCGTGATGAAGTACTTCACCGGGACACGACCGCCGCCCGCTGCCTGCGGGGTCGGCTCGATGCCGCACTCGTACGAGTCGACCTTGGCGCGGTTGTAGCGCTTCGGCCCCGTGAGCGGGGCGATGAGCACGGAGAACACCGCGAACGCTCCCGAGATGGCGGCAAGCACCAAGACCGGGGTGTACTCGGTCACCGCATCCTCCCTTCGTGAAAATGTTCACGAGCCTGTCCACAGGCCGTCACCATGAGGTGTTTCCTGTGTTGCACGTCACTATGCCACGGCCCACGGACGGCCACGACACGGGGTGGGCGAGGTCACAGCGCAATTCTCCAAACGCCGCCCGACCTGCGATTACGCAAGATTTTCGGTGCGTAATTCAGCATCCCCCGAAGGGCGTTTCAGCGCAGGTCGGAGCGCCCTCGCACCGATCGGCGGAGGGTCGGGCGTACGGCGCCCGTCAGGCCCTGGTGGCCGTGTGCAGCGCGACGATGCCGCCGGACAGGTTCTCCCAGCGCACGGGGCCCCACCCCGTCTCGGCGATCACCTTCGCCAGGCCGAGCTGGTCGGGCCACGCCATGATCGACTCCGCGAGGTAGACGTAGGAGTCGGGGTTCGAGGAGACGGCGCGAGCGACCGGAGGCAGGGCCCGCATCAGGTACTCGAGGTAGATCGTGCGGAACGGCGCGAACGTCGGGTGGCTGAACTCGCAGACCACCAGGCGTCCCCCACGCTTCGTCACCCGCAGCATCTCCGCCAGCGCGACCTCGGGCTCGTGGACGTTGCGGAGCCCGAACGAGATCGTCACGGCGTCGAACGTCGCGTCCGCGAACGGAAGACGCATCCCGTCGCCGGCGGTGAACGGCAGCTCGGCGTGGTGCCGCTTGCCCTCGCGCAGCATCCCGATGCTGAAGTCGCACGGCACCACGTAGGCGCCGTCGTCGGCGAACGGGACCGAGGACGTGCCCGTCCCGGCCGCGAGATCAAGCACACGATCCCCGGGCAACGCATCGACCAGCGCCTGCACGCGGCGTCGCCACCGCCGGTCCTGGCCCAGCGACAGCACGTCGTTCGTGAGGTCGTACCGCTTGGCGACGGCGTCGAACATCGACGCGACCTCGTGCGGCTGCTTGTCCAGGTTCGCTCGGCTCACGGAGCAACTGTGTCACGCACCGCGGTGCGCTCGACGGCACGGGTCGTACCCTGGCAGACGTGACCGACACCGTCGTGCCCCTCCGTGGCCCCCTCCGACTGGTGGCGCAGTCGGTCCCGCTGGCGCCCTCCGTCCTCGACGACGTCCCGCTCACCCACCTGCTTCCGGCCGACCGCGCGCTGGCATGGGTCCGCGACGGGGACGGGATCGTCGGCTGGGGCGAGGCCGCCCGGATCGAGACGTCCGGCGACGACCGCTTCACCGACGCCGGCGCCTGGTGGCGCGAGGTCTCGGCGCACTGCGTCGTACGAGACAAGGTCGGGGTCCCCGGGAGCGGACTGGTGGCCTTCGGCTCCTTCGCGTTCGCCGACGACTCCGGGCGTACGCGTGGCCGCGCCGGAGGCAGCTCGGTGCTCGTGGTGCCTCGTGTCGTGGTCGGCCGCCGCGGCGCCACGACCTGGGTGACGACGATCAACGAGTCCGCGCTCGCGCCCACGCCGCGGGTCGCTCCCACCGACGAGCCGGCCAGCCCCGAGGGGGTCGTGTTCACCGACGGGTCCACGTCGGGCGCCCAGTGGGAGACCATCGTCTCCGACGCCGTCCGCCGCATCGAGGCCGGCGACCTCGACAAGGTCGTCCTCGCACGCGACCTCGTCGCGGACCTCGCCGCCCCGCTCGACGTGCGTGCCCCGCTGCGGCGCCTCGCTGCCGCGTACCCGAACTGCTGGACGTTCCACGTCGACAACCTCTTCGGCGCGACACCGGAGATGCTGGTCCGCCGCGAGCGGGGGCTGGTGACGTCGCGGGTCCTCGCGGGCACGATCCGCCGGACCGGCGACGACGCCCGCGACCTTGCGCTCGCCGGCTCGCTCGCGCGGTCGAGCAAGGACCTCGAGGAGCACGAGTACGCCGTCCGCTCGGTCGCCGACGCGCTCGAGCCGTACTGCTCGTCGACGAACGTCCCCGAGGCGCCGTTCGTCCTGCACCTGCCCAACGTGATGCACCTCGCGACCGACGTGGCCGGGGTGGTCGACGCCGAGCACGAGTCCGCGACCTCGCTCGACCTCGCCGCCGCCCTGCACCCCTCCGCGGCGGTCGGCGGGACCCCACGGTCCACGGCGCTCGAGCTGATCGCCGAGATCGAGCACCTCGACCGAGGCCGCTATGCCGCCCCCGTCGGCTGGATCGACGCCGACGGCGACGGGGAGTGGGGCATCGCGCTGCGGTCAGCGGAGTACGACGGCTCGCGGGTCCGGCTGTTCGCCGGGTGCGGCATCGTCGCCGACTCCTCTCCCGAGGCCGAGCTCGCCGAGTCGCAGGCCAAGCTCGTGCCGGTCCGTGACGCGCTGACGGGTTAGCGCAGCCAGGCGTTCGCCTTCACGAGGTCGAGCGCGCCCCAGGTCCGGCCGAGGCCCCACGTGTCGCCGGCGAGCGCCAGCCCGCAGACCACGACCGCGAGAAGGCCGATGATGTGGTCGTCGATGACCGGGTTGGTCGCCGGCGGCAGAGCGACGGTCCACATCAGGAAGTACATGAGGGCGCCGCAGGCCGCCCCGATGCGGATGGCGATGCCCAGCAGCAGGGACACGCCGATCCCGAGAAGCCCGAGCATGAACAGCCAGTCGGCCCACCACTGACCGGCGATCGCGTGGTAGAAACCCTCGAACGGGCCGTCCGCGGCGTTCGACAGGTAGCCGTCCGTGGGGCTCACGCCGTCGAGCCACGACTCGTCGGTCGGCGTCGAGAAGGTCAGACCGAAGGTCTTGTCGAAGAACGCCCACAGGAACGTGAAACCGATCGCCATCCGCAGGAGGGCCAGCGCCCTCGCGACCGGCAGCGACACGACCGGCTGGATCTCCCCGCTCGACGGGAGGGCGTGTGCGCCGCCGGTGTTGGTCTCGGATCCGGCCATCGGGATTCCCCTCGTCGTGGGCGTCTTCCCCCGGCGCCCTTCCCCCAATATGGCGTCCCTCCAGTGGCGTTGCAGCGAAGGTGTCCGGAATGTCTGACAATGCGGTCAGGCGTCGAACAATCCGGCGAGGTCCCCCGCCGTCAACGCGCCCGAAGACAACGCCTCGTCGTCGAGCACACCGGCGACCAGCTCGGCCTTGCGGGCCTTGAGCGCGACCACCTTGTCCTCGATCGTCCCCGCCGATACGAGCCGGTAGACCATCACGGGCGACTCCTGACCGATCCGGTGCGCCCGGTCCACCGCCTGCGCCTCGACGGCAGGGTTCCACCAGGGGTCGAGCACGAAGACGTAGTCGGCCTCCGTGAGGGTCAGCCCGACGCCGCCCGCCTTCAGGCTGATGAGGAACACGGGCTGGTCGCCGGTCTTGAAGCCGTCGACGGCGGCGGCACGGTCACGGGTGCTGCCGTCGAGGTACGCGGTGTCGATGCCCTCGCGCTCGAGCCGGGCCTGGACGCGGCGGAGGAACGTCGTGAACTGGCTGAAGACCAGGGCACGGTGGCCCTCCGCGGCGAGCTCATGGATGTGGTCGACGAGCAGGTCCGTCTTGGCAGACCCCACGCCCTCGTAGCGCTCGTCGACCAGTGCGGGGTCGAGGCTCAGCTGCCGCAACCGGGTGAGCGCCGCGAAGATCGTGATGCGGTGCCGCCGCAGCGCGGCCTCGTCGTCGCCCGCCTCCTCGAGCAGGCCGAGGATGCGCTGACGCTCACGCTGCAGGTGCGTGTCGTAGAGCTTGCGGTGCCGGGCGGACAGCGCCACCTCGAGGACCTGCTCCTGCTTCGGCGGGAGGTCGGCCGCGACGAGCTCCTTGGTGCGCCGGAGCATGATCGGGCGGATCCGGCGCTTGAGCATCGCCAGCAGCTCGGTGTCCTCCCCCTTCTCGATCGGCTTCGCGATCTCGTGGGAGAAGTGGTTGGGGTGCGGGAAGAGGCCCGGCGCGGTGAGCGACAGCAGGGACCACAGCTCCATGAGGTCGTTCTCGACCGGGGTGCCGGTGATCGCCAGGGAGAACGGCGCGTCGACGCGGCGTACGGCTTGGTAGGTCTTGCCGCGGTGGTTCTTCACCGCCTGCGCCTCGTCCAGGATGCGTCCCGACCACGGCAGTGCCACGTAGTCGTCCGCCTCGATCCGGAGCAGCGTGTACGAGGTGACGACGATGTCCGCGCCCTCCGCCACGGCGGCCAGGGAGTCACGGCGACGCGCAGCCGACTCGGTCACCGTGCGGACGACGAGACCGGGCGCGAACGCCGCGGCCTCGCCCGCCCAGGTCGCGACGACGCTCGTCGGTGCGACGACGAGGAAGGGCGGCGCTCCCGGGTCGCGCTCGCGGGCGTGCGTGATCAGGGCGATCGCCTGCACCGTCTTGCCCAGCCCCATGTCGTCGGCGAGGATCCCGCCGAGGCCGTGCTCGGCGAGGAACGCCAGCCAGGAGAAGCCCTCGCGCTGGTACGGGCGGAGCGTCGCCTTGAGCCCCGCGGGTGGCTCCAGCTCGGGGACGCCCTCGGACCCGGCGAGACGACGCGCCAACGCGACCCACCGCGCCGCCTGGGCGTCGACGACCCCGATCTCGTCGAGCTCGTCCCACAGGTCGAACGCGCTCGTGGCGACGCTCATCGTGCCCTCGTCGCGACGGCGGTCGCTCAGAGCGCGCGCGTCGGCGAGCATCCGGGCCAGCGCGTCGAGCTCGGGGTGGTCGACGCTCACGTAGAGGTAGGTGCCCTTCCGATCGGTCTTGTGGAGCAGAATCTTGTCCTGGCCGGTCGCGATCGCCTCGATGATCGTCGCCAGCCCGACCTGCCGTCCTCCGATGGAGACGACCACCTCCAGGTCGAGCCAGTCGGTGCGGCCGGACGGGGTCGGCGCAGTGGTGAACGAGATCTCCGGCTTGCCGACGACCTCCGCGTACGTCGGCTCGTGCCCGTCGACCTGCACCTCGAACGCCGCGTTGGCGCGCAGGCCAGGGAGGACGTCGTGCGCGAAGCGGACGGCATCCATCTCGCGCAGGACGAGCTCGGGGTAGGGAGAGGGCATCGACGTGCCGGCGCGCAGCAGCAGCACCGTCGCGGCCTCGTCGAGCACGATGCCGGCGAGGACGGCCGCCTCGACGGTCGTGTCACGCATGCCGTACGGGGCGGGCTCGTCGTCGAGCGCGAACACCCGCACCGTCTCGCCGGTCGCACGGCTCCGGTAGTGCCAGGCCCACGACAGCCGCGCCTCGGCACCGCCGACCCAGCTGGTCGCGAGGACGAGGTGCGGCGCCGGCGGGTCCGGGACGTGGACGGAGTCGTCGCGCGAGGTCACCTCGAGGAGGCGTCCCACCCGCGGCAGGTAGGTGTGGCGCAGCTCATCCATGCCCTCGGGCGGCACGGTCACCGGGGCGCGAGCGGCGAGCAGCTCCTTGACCGCCGGCGTGAGCGGCCGGTCGAGCGGGGCCAGCGTGACGACCGCGTCGTCGCCGTCGCCGTCCCACAGGGCGACGCCGTGCTCGGGGGTGCCGAGAAAGGCGACGTCGTCGGCCGGTCTCCACGCACCCCCCACGGCTGCCCCGGCGACGAGCACCGCCCCGCCGTTGCCGTCGGCACGCGCGTCGAGCGACACCCGCGCCGGCTGCGGCGCGATCCGGACCTCGCCGAAGCCGGACGCGACCACGGGCAGCCCGACCTCGCCGGCCTCACGCAGGAGCCGCCACAGCGACCCGCCGAGCGCGTTGAGCGGCAGCGCGTCCTCGGAGCCGAAGCCGTAGGAGTAGCGGGCGCGGTGCGTCCCGTGGATCGCCCGCAGGACGTCGAGGTGCTCGGGCACGAAGCGCCCGTCGCGCGGGTCCGCGACGACGAGGTCGCGCCACCCGACGCCGGTCTTCACCCACGTCCCCCGGCGCCCGCGGGTGACGGGCCGCAACCTCAGCGCCGGGCGTACGGCACCGGCCCAGGCCCTGCCGAAGCGCCGCTCCTGCGGGGCGCTCACGCCGGCCTCGACCCGCAGCGCCAGCTCCTGCCCCGGCCGCGCCGGGCGCGGGGACGGAGAGTCGTCACCGCCGGCGTCGCCGAGCAGGTCGTCGAGGACCCGGGTCCAGCGAGACCCGGGATCGCCGGCCGGGGACTCTGCACGGACCGCGCGGTCGCGCGCGACGAGCACGGTGGCGACCGCGTGCTTGCACCAGTGGCTGACCGGGCACGAGCAGGCGGTGTAGAGCTCGATCGGCTGCCCCGGCTCGCTGCGTGCCGAGACGACCGTCTGGTAGCTCGCGGCGCTGGTGCCGGCGACGCTGCTCTGGAGCAGGTAGCCGTCGCGGTTGCGCGCGACGTCCAGGTCGATCACGTAGCCGTCGCGGGCGTAGGTGCGGCCGCGCGCGATCGTGCCCGCATCGATGTGCAGACGCAGCAGTGCCTCGTCCGCGAGGTCGTCGAGCGTCAGCACCCCACCAGCCTATGCGGCGTCACCGACGGGCCGACGCTTCTCCACAGGAGCGGGAAGCAGCGGGTTCTCCGGCCGACACGGCGCGTCGGTGCCAGAGTTGACGACGAGCCACCGAAGGAGGAGGACGTGCCCGTCGCGCCGATCGACCCACCTCCGCGTCTGCTCATGGGGCCAGGACCCGTGAACGCCGATCCGCGGGTGCTGCGGGCGATGTCGGCGCAGCTCGTCGGCCAGTTCGACCCGTGGATGACGGCGACGATGAACGAGACGATGGCCCTCTACCGCGAGGTGTTCCGGACCGCGAACGACGCCACCCTGCTGATCGACGGCACCTCGCGCGCCGGGATCGAGGCCGCACTCGTGTCGCTGCTCGAGCCGGGCGACCGGGTGCTGGTGCCGGTCCTCGGACGGTTCGGCCACCTGCTGCGCGAGATCGCCGAGCGCTGCGGGGCGGACGTGCACGTGATCGAGACGCCGTGGGGCACGGTGTTCGACGAGGAGCAGCTCGCCGACGCCGTACGCCGCGTCCGCCCGAAGGTCCTCGCGACGGTGCAGGGCGACACGTCGACGACGATGTGCCAGCCGCTGTCGCAGATCGGTGCGGTGTGCCGCGAGCTCGGCGTGCTGACGTACGTCGACGTGACCGCGTCGCTCGCCGGCAACGCGTTCGCGATGGACGACTGGCAGCTCGACGTCGCGACGGCGGGGCTGCAGAAGTGCCTCGGCGGGCCGTCGGGGAGCGCGCCGATCAGCCTCTCCGACGCGGCGGTTGACGTCGTGAACGGGCGGCGGCACGTCGAGGCGGGGATCCGTGAGTCCGGCGACGACGACCGCGGCGAGCGGATCCGCTCCAACTACCTCGACCTCGCGATGATCCTCGACTACTGGGGCCCGCGACGGCTGAACCACCACACCGAGGCGACGACGATGCTGTACGGCGCCCGCGAGTGCGCGCGGCTGCTCGTCGAGGAGGGCATGGACGCCGCCGTCGAGCGCCACCGCCTGCACGGGTCGGCGATGACCGCCGGCGTCCGTGCGCTCGGGCTGGTGCTCTTCGGCGACCAGGCGCACACGATGAACAACGTCGTCGCGGTCGAGATCCCCGACGGTGTCGACGGCGACGCGGCGCGGGCCCAGATGCTCACCGACTTCGGGATCGAGATCGGGACGTCGTTCGGCCCGCTCCACGGCCGGGTCTGGCGGATCGGCACGATGGGCTGGAACGCGCGCCGCGACGCGGTCCTCACCACCCTCGCCGCGCTCGAGCAGGTCCTGCGCGCCGCCGGGACGTCGCCGGCTCCCCGCGCCGGGGTCGCGGCCGCTCAGGAGGTGTACGCGTGAGCGTGGACGACGCGCTCGCCGGCGCCCGTACGGCGCTGGAGCGGTGCGACGCCCTCGCGACGCTCAGCGCGCGCGCCGGCCGCATCGACCGCTTCTACCTGACACCGGAGCACGCGGCCGCCAACACCCTCGCGGCGTCGTGGATGCACGAGGCCGGCATGTCCACGTGGACCGACGCGGTCGGCAACGTGTGCGGCAGGCTCGAGGGGGCGACCAACGGACTGCCCGCACTCCTCCTCGGCTCGCACCTCGACACCGTGCCCGACGCCGGACGGTACGACGGTCCGCTCGGCGTCGTCGTCGCGGTCGCCGTCGCCGAGCGGCTGCGCGACCGGATGCCGTCGATGCCGTTCGCGCTCGAGGTCGTGGGGTTCTCCGACGAGGAGGGCACGCGGTTCGGCGCTGCGCTGATGGGCAGCCGCGGGCTCGCCGGGACCTGGGACCACGCGTGGTGGGACCAGGTCGACGACGTCGGTGTGACGCTGCGCGAGGCGTTCGCCGCGTTCGGGCTGCGGCCGGAGGCGGTCGGCGACGCCGCACGGGACCCCGGGTCGCTGGTCGGCTACCTCGAGTCGCACATCGAGCAGGGCCCGCACCTCGAGGCCGCCGACCTCCCGCTCGGCGTGGTCCGCGCCATCGCCGGCGCGCGGCGGTTCTCGCTGCGCGTCGTGGGCGAGGCGCGGCACGCCGGCGGCACCCCGTACGCCCGTCGGCGTGACGCGCTGATCGGCGCCAGCCGTGCCGTGATCGACGTCGAGCGCATCGCCCGCGCCGAAGGGGTCGTCGCCACCGTCGGCTCGATGCAGGTGCACCCCGGCGCGGTCAACGTCGTCCCGGGTCGCGCGGACTTCACCCTCGACCTGCGCTCCGAGCACGACACCGACCGCGACCGGGCGTGGAGCCTGATCGCCGACGCGATCTCGACGCACTGCTCGGAGCGGGGGCTCACCTTCGAGGCGACGGAGACGCACCACGCCCCGGCGGTTGCGATGGACCCCGTGCTGCGCCGCGCGATCGACGCCGGGGTCCGCGCGACGACCGGTGAGCAGGAGCCGATGGTGCTGGCGAGCCTGGCGGGCCACGACGCGATGGCCGTGGCCGCGGTGACGCCGGTCGCGATGCAGTTCGTCCGCTGCCACGACGGCATCTCGCACCACCCGGACGAGTCGGTGCGCGGCGACGACGTCGCGCTCGCGATCGACGCGTTCGAGGCGGCGGTGCTGACGGTCGCTTCCGCGTACGAGAACGTCGTCGAGGCCTAGCGCCATGGACATGGACCTCACCGCCGTCAACACGGTGCCGCCCGCCGAGCTCGCGGCGGCACTGACGGCGTGCGCCGACGTCCCCCGCTGGGTCGACACCGTGGTTGCCGCGCGCCCGTTCGCGAGCACCGAGCAGCTCCTCGCGTACGCCGACGCTGCCGCCCGCAGCTGGAACGACGCCGAGGTCGACCGCGCCCTCGCGCGGCACCCCCGCATCGGCGAGCGGTCGCGGCGCCCCGCCGCCGAGGCCGCGATGTCCGCGCGCGAGCAGTCCGGCGTCCCCGCCGACGACGACGTGGCTGCGAGGCTGCGCGCCGGCAACGCGGCGTACGAGGAGCGGTTCGACCGGGTCTTCCTCGTCCGTGCCGCGGGGCGCGACGCCGAGGAGATCCTGGCGCTGCTCGAGACCCGACTCGGCAACGACGACGACACCGAGCGGGAGGTCGTCAAGGGCCAGCTCCGCGAGATCGCGATGCTGCGGCTGCAATCGCTGGTGGCGGCGCCGCCCAGCGGCAAGGATGGAGCATGACCAGCCACGTCACCACCCACGTCCTGGACACCTCCCTCGGACTCCCCGCAGCCGGTATCGCGGTCACGCTCAGCCACGTCGACGACCGCGCCGTCGAGCCCATGGCGGTCGGCACCACCGACACGGACGGCCGCATCACCGACCTCGGTCCCCGGCACATCCCCGCCGGCACCTACCGGCTGACGTTCGACACCGACGCGTACTTCGCCCGCGACGACCGCGCGACGTTCTACCCGGCCGTGGAGGTCACCTTCACGATCGACGGCGCCGCGCACGTCCACGTGCCGCTGCTGCTCAGCCCGTACGGCTTCTCCACCTACCGAGGGAGCTGACATGGCCGACCCGAGGGCGTCGTACACGCTCGGCCCCAACCAGTACGGCAAGGCCGAGGTCCGCCTCGTACGGGTCGACCGGGACACCCTGCGCCACCGCGTCACCGACCTGTCGGTCACGAGCCAGCTCGCCGGTGACTTCACGGCGGCGCACACGTCGGGCGACAACGCGCACGTGGTGGCGACAGACACGCAGAAGAACACCGTGTACGCGTTCGCGCGAGACGGCGTCGGCGCTCCCGAGACGTTCCTGCTGCGGCTCGCCGACCACTTCACCGGGTCGTTCGCGTGGGTGACCGGCGGTCGTTGGGCCGCGGAGCAGTACGCGTGGTCGCGCATTCCGACCTCCACGGCCCCCGAGGGGCACGACCATGCGTTCTCGCGCGACGGTGCCGAGACGCGTACGGCGCTGGTGGTCCGCGACGGCGACGCGACGACGGTGCTCGCGGGTCTGAAGGACCTCGTCGTGCTCAAGTCGACCGGGTCGGAGTTCGCCGGGTTCCCGCGGGACGAGTACACGACGCTGGCCGACACCGACGACCGGATCCTCGCGACCTCGGTGACCGCGCGCTGGCGGTACGCAGGATCCGTGCCGGCGTCGTTCGGAGCCGACAGGTACGACTCCGCCTACGCCACCGTCCGCGCTGCGATGCTCGACGCGTTCGCCGCGACGTACTCGCTCGCTCTCCAGCAGACGCTGTACGCGATGGGCGCCGCCGTCCTCGACTCCGTGCCCGAGATCGCCGAGATCCGGTTCTCCATGCCGAACCGGCACCACTTCCTCGTCGACCTGGCGCCCTTCGGCCTCGACAACCCCGGCGAGGTCTTCTACGCGGCCGACCGGCCGTACGGGTTGATCGAGGCGGCCGTGCTGCGCGACGACGCCGACGCCGCCGAGCCGGTGTGGGCCGCGGCGGCCGGATTCTGCTGACGATGCGCGAGACCAGCCTCAGCGCGGCGCACGTCCTGCTCGACGGCGCCCTGCGGCCGGCGACAATCACGATCCGCGACGGGCGCGTCTCGGCGCTGGCCGAGGGAGCCGACCCGAGCGCGGACGTCGCGGTCGACGCCGACACGTACGTCCTGCCCGGGATCGTCGACACGCACGTGCACGTCAACGAGCCAGGACGCACCGCGTGGGAGGGCTTCGCGACGGCGACCGAGGCGGCCGCCCGCGGTGGTGTGACGACGGTCGTCGACATGCCGCTCAACAGCATCCCCGCGACGACGACACCCGACGCGCTCGCACTGAAGCGTGGGCGCGCCGCCGGCCAGGTGCGCGTCGACACCGGCTTCTGGGGCGGCGCCGTCCCGGACAACCTCGGGTCGTTGGAAGGCCTGCAGGACGAGGGTGTCTTCGGGTTCAAGTGCTTCCTCGTCGACTCCGGCGTCCCCGAGTTCGCCCCGCTCGACCGCGACCAGCTGCATGCGGCGATGCGCGAGGTCGGCGGCTTCGACGGGCTGCTGATCGTGCACGCGGAGGACCCGGCGGTGATCGCCGCCGCGCCGTCACCGCCCAGCCGGGCGTACGCGGACTTCGTCGCCTCCCGCCCCGACGCCGCCGAGGTCGCAGCGATCGCGACGGTGATCGACGCGGTCCGCGAGCACGGGACCCGGACGCACCTCCTCCACCTCTCGTCGGCCCGCGCGCTGGACCTGATCGCGGACGCGCGCGCTGAGGGCCTGCCACTCACGGTCGAGACGTGCCCGCACTACCTCGTGCTGGACGCCGCCTCGGTGCCCGACGGTGCGGCGGAGTTCGTGTGCTGCCCACCGATCCGCGACCGCGGCAACCAGGACGCGCTGTGGGACGCGCTCGTCCACGGCGTGATCGACTGCGTCGTCTCGGACCACTCCCCCTCGACCGCTGCGGAGAAGACCCGTGGCGGCGGCGACCTCCAGCAGGCGTGGGGCGGCATCGCGGGGCTGCAGGTCGGCTTCGTCGCCGTCGCGGACGCGGCGCTGAGGCGCGGTGTCGGGATCGAACGGGTGAGCGCGTGGATGTCCGCCGCACCCGCCCGCGTCGCCACGGTCCGCGGCAAGGGCGCGATCGCGGTCGGCCACGACGCGGACCTCGTGCTCTGGGCACCCGGCGCGTCGTACGAGGTGCACGCGGACGCGCTGGCGCACAAGAACAAGCTCACCGCGTACGACGGGCTGACCCTGCACGGTCGGGTGACCCGCACCCTGCTGCGGGGCGAGCCGGTCTTCGACGCGGCCACCGGCGGCGTACCAACCGCTCCTACGGGCCGGCTGCTCCGCCGCTGACCCCCGTCACCACCGCTTCGGCCGCACCACCAGTCCCGTGCCGCCACCGCGGCGCACCGGCTCCGCTGCAGCCGTCATCGTTCCGTGCCGCCCGACCTCGATCGTCGCGGCCGCCCCGATCTCCGCGGCGGAGGTGAACGCGTCGCCGGAGGGCACCAGCCGCTGCCCGTACGGCGCGAGCGCGGCGCCGTACGCCTCGATGAACGCCGGCTCCGCCGGAGTCGTCGGCGCGTTGCGGCTCGAGGCCCGCGGGGCCGCGACCGCCTCCGGCAGCGTCATGCCGAGGTCGATCCGGTTCATGAGGATCTGCAGGACGGTCGTGATGATGGTGGCGCCGCCGGGCGAGCCGACCACGTACCTCACCTTGCCGTCGTCGACCACGATCGTCGGTGCCATCGAGGAGCGCGGGCGCTTGCCGGGTGCGATGCGGTTCGGGTCGTTCTCGTCGTACACGGCGGTGAAGTCGGTCAGCTCGTTGTTCAGCAGGAAGCCGCGGCCGGGCACGGTGATGCCGGAGCCGCCGGTCTGCTCGATCGTCAGCGTGTAGGCGACCGCGTTGCCCCACTTGTCGACGACCGAGAGGTGGGTCGTCGAGACGTTCTCGGTGTCCTCCTTCTCGGCCCGAGCGGCGGCGCCGCAGCCCGATCCGTCGAGCGCACCCGGCGCCACCGGCCGGATCGCCGCCGTCGTCGGGTCGATCACGCACGCCCGCGAGTCGGCGAAGCGCTGGCTCAGCAACGTACGGGTGGGCACGTCCACGAAGGCCGGGTCACCGACGTACGCGTTGCGGTCGGCGAACGCGTGCGCGCTCGCCTCGAGGAAGAGGTGCAGGCTCTGCGCCGTGCCCGAGCCGCCGCGCAGCCGGTAGTTCTCGAGGATGTTCAGCGCCTCGCCGACCGTGGTGCCGCCGGAGCTCGAGGGCGCCATCGAGTAGACGTCGTGGCCGCGGTAGGTGACCTTGCTCGGCGCCTGGTTCACCACCTCGTACGCCGCCAGGTCGGCCGCCGTCATCGTGCCGGCAGGTGCCGGGAGCGTGGATGCAGGGTCCTTCGGCGGGTTCTGCACCGTCTCGGCGATCTCGTCGGCGAGGGCACCGCGGTAGAAGGCCCGCGGCCCGCGCAGCGCGATCTTCGCGTAGGTCCGCGCGAGGTCGGGGTTGCGGAAGGTCGTGCCGACCTGCGGGGCGTCACCACCCGGCAGGAACAGGGCGGCCGTGTCGGGGAACGCCGCGAACCGCGCCTTGTTGTCCAGCGTCTGGTTGCGGAACGTCTGGTCGACCGGGAACCCCTTCGCGGCGACGCCGATGGCCGGGGCGAGAGACCGGGCGAGACTGCGCGTCCCGAACCGGTCGAGCGCCTCGTCCCAGGTCGCGAGCGTGCCCGGGACGCCGACGGCGACGCCGGAGGAGACGAGCTCGGGCGTGAACCGGTACGGCGCGCCGGTGGCGGGGTCGATGAACGCCGTCTCGGGGTCGATGCCTGCGGGGGCGGTCTCGCGTCCGTCGACCGTGGAGACCTTGCGCTTCTTCGCGTCGTAGAAGACGAAGTAGCCGCCGCCCCCGATCCCCGCGCTGTAGGGCTCGGTCACGCCGAGGGTCGCCGCCATCGCGACCGCTGCGTCGGCGGCGTTGCCCCCGCGGGCCAGGACGTCGCGCCCGACCCTGCTGGCGGTCGCGTCGACGGAGGCGACCGCGCCACCCGTGCCGTACGACGTGGGTGTCGGCTGTGGGGGCGGCGCTGGCTTGTGCGCCTCGGCCGCGGGGACCCCGGCCAGCACGGCCAGGCCCAGCGCGGATGCAGACAGAGTCGTGGTGATGCGCCTCACGTCCATCCTGCGACGCTACGGCGGGCACGGCCGCGGCGCAGATCGAGAGAGCGTTGGCGGCCTGTGCGGTCCATGGGTGTCACCTGCTGACACCTGTGGACCGCGCTGGCGGTCTGTGGACGACGGGCACGCGTCGGGCCTGCTCACGCCACGCTGGCGCCGTGGACGACGTGGCTGAGCTTCTCGCGACGCAGAGCGGCGTCGTCGCCCGTCGGCAGATCCTCGCGCTCGGGCTCGGCCCGAACGACGTCCGTCGAATGCTCCGACGGGATGAGCTCGTGTCCCTGCATCCCGGCGTGCTCGTGAACCACACCGGGGACCCGACCTGGATCCAGCGCGCGTGGGGCGCCGTGCTGTACGCGTGGCCCGCCGCGCTCGCGGGTGAGTCGGCGCTCCGCGCGGCCCGTAGGCACGGGCTCGACTCGACCCGCGAGGAGGTCGTGACCGTCGCGGTCGATCGCGGCCGCAATCTCAAGGCAGCACCGGACACGATCGATGTCGTACGACGGGCCCGTCTCCACGGGCTCGTGCTCTGGAACACGTCGCCCCCGCGCCTGCGCTACGAGGAGGCCGTGCTGGACCTCGCGCTGGATGCCTCCGACGAGGTCGATGCGGTCGCCGTGCTGGCCGGCGCCTGCGGGTCTCGACGCACCACGGCCCTCCGGCTCGTGTCCACGATCGCCGCTCGGTCCCGGGTCGCGCGCCGACGATGGCTGATCGCCGTGCTGCGCGACATCGCCGAGGGCACGCACTCCGTGCTCGAGCACGGCTACCTCGATCGTGTCGTGCGTCCGCACTGCTTGCCACGCGGGCGTCGCCAGCTCGTCACGAAGGTGGGCGGCCGCACCGCGTACCGCGACGTCGAGCACGGACTCGTGGTGGTGGAGCTCGACGGCCGGATCTATCACGAGTCGAGCGGACAGCGCGACGACGACCTCGAGCGCGACCTCGACGTCCTCGTCGAGGGCCGACCGACGGCGAGGCTCGGGTGGGGTCAGGTCTATCGACGTCCGTGCGCCACGGCTCTCAAGCTCGCGATGCTGCTCCGACGGCACGGGTGGGGCGGTTCGCCGGTCCCGTGCAGCGCTCCGGACTGCGCAGTGCGGTCCATGAGTGTCACCTGCTGACACCTGTGGACCGCGCTGGCGTCTGTGCGCGCCGGCTCAGATCGGCTCGAGGCTCGGGCGCTTCGGCTTCACCGAGTCGCCCGAGGAGGTGCCGTTCATCCGGCGCTGGACCCACGGCATCGCGAACTCCTTGGCCCACGCGAGGTCGGCGTCGCGCTTCTCCTTCTTGGACGGCGGCAGGGCCTTCGGGAGACGCGGCTTCTTCAGGTCGTGGGGGACGCCGAGGGTGTCGAGCACGTGGATCGCCATCTGCTTGTGGCCGGGCGTCGCCATGTGGAGACGATCGGAGTCCCAGTAGCGCTCGTCGCGGAACTCGCGGAACCGCCAGTAGTCGACCACGGTCGCGCCGTGGTTGTCCGCGATCTCCCGCACGATCTCGTTGTAGACCGCGACCCGCCCGCGCAGCTTGCCGAACACCGGCGCGTGGCCGAGATCGAAGCCGGTGAACACGACGACGCGTGCCCCGCAGACGGCGAGACGGCCGACCGCGGCGTCGTACAGCTCGCCCAGGAGATCGAGGTCGACCTTGGGACGGAGGATGTCGTTGCCGCCGGCGTAGATCGTCACGAGGTCCGGTGAGAGCTTGAGCGCCGGCTCGAGCTGCTCGGCGATCACCGGCTTGAGCAGGCGCCCCCGGACGGCGAGGTTCGCGTAGCCGAAGTCGTCGGTCCTCGTCGCCAGCACCTCGGCGACCCGGTCCGCCCACCCACGGAGGCCGTTCGGTCGGGACTTGTCGGGGTCGCCGACGCCTTCGGTGAACGAATCTCCCATGGCGACATAACGGTGGAAGGTGGGTTCGCTGACCATGACCACGATTGTTGCACCGGCGACCACGCGGGCCGAGCACCCCGGTAGGCCCCGCGTGGGAGGATGGACGCATCATGCGCCTCGTCGACCACCTGCCTGCCGCCGAGGAGTCCGACGACGCCGATCTGGTGTTCGATGCGTTCAGCAGCTGGGCCGAGAGTGAGGGCCTGACCCTCTATCCCGCCCAGGAGGACGCGCTCATCGAGATCGTGTCCGGCTCGAACGTGATCCTCGCGACACCCACCGGGTCCGGCAAGAGCCTCGTCGCCGCAGGAGCGCAGTTCGCCGCGCTGGCCAAGGGGAGGCGCAGCTTCTACACCGCCCCGATCAAGGCGCTGGTGTCGGAGAAGTTCTTCGCGCTCGTCGACATGTTCGGCGCCGACAAGGTCGGGATGATGACCGGTGACGCCTCGGTCAACGCCGACGCGCCGATCATCGCCGCCACGGCCGAGATCCTTGCCAACAAGGCGCTGCGCGAGGGTGCCGCCGCCGACGTCGGCCTCGTCGTCATGGACGAGTTCCACTTCTACTCCGAGCCGGACCGCGGCTGGGCGTGGGAGGTGCCGCTGCTGGAGCTCCCGCACGCGCAGTTCCTGCTGATGTCGGCGACGCTCGGCGACACCACCCGCTTCCAGGAGGACCTCACGCGCCGCACCGGACGCGAGACGACCCTCGTCGCCGGCACCGAGCGGCCGGTGCCGCTGGTCCACGAGTACGTCACCTCACCCGTGCACGAGACCGTCGAGGAGCTGCTCGCGACCGGTCAGGCACCGATCTACATCGTGCACTTCACGCAGGCCTCGGCGATCGAACGCGCGCAGGCGCTGTCGAGCATCAACGTGACCACGCGCGCCGAGAAGGACACGATCGCGACCGAGCTCGGCGACTTCAAGTTCCAGACGGGGTTCGGCAAGACCCTGTCGCGACTGGTCCGGATGGGCGTCGGAGTCCACCACGCCGGGATGCTGCCGCGCTACCGGCGCCTGGTCGAGCGGCTCACCCAGAAGGGCCTGCTCAAGGTCGTCTGCGGCACCGACACGCTCGGCGTCGGCATCAACGTGCCGATCCGCACCGTGCTGTTCTCCGGACTGTCGAAGTACGACGGCATCCGCCAGCGGCACCTGCACGTGCGCGAGTTCCAGCAGATCGCCGGGCGTGCCGGACGCGCCGGCTACGACACGATCGGCCGCGTGGTCGTCGAGGCGCCCGAGCACGAGGTCGAGAACGCCAAGATGGTCCGCAAGGCCGGCGACGACCCCAAGAAGCTCCGCCGGATCCAGCGCAAGAAGCCGCCCGAGGGATTCGTCAACTGGTCCGACCGCACCTTCGACAAGCTCTCCACCGGCCAGCCCGAGCCGCTCGCGTCGCGGATGCGGATGACGCACGCGATGGTGCTCAACCTCGTCGCGCGTCCCGGCGACGCCCGCGCCGCCGTACGCTCCCTCGTCACGGGCAGCCACGCGAGCGAGGCAGACCAGGAGCGGATGCTCGCCGAGGCCGAGTCGATCTTCACGACCTTGATCGAGGGTGGCGTCGTCGAGGAGCTGGCCGAGCCCGACGCCGACGGCCGTACGGTGCGCCTGACCATCGACATGCAGGAGGACTTCGCGCTCAACCAGCCGCTGGCCCCGTTCGCGGTGGCGGCGCTGGAGATCCTCGACCCCGACTCGCCGACGTACGCGCTCGAGGTCGTGTCGGTGTTCGAGGCGATCCTCGAGGACCCGCGTCCGATCATCAGCGCCCAGCGCAACCGCGCCAAGGGTGAGGCCGTCGCGGAGATGAAGGCGGAGGGCATCGAGTACGAGGAGCGCATGGAGCTCCTCGAGGAGGTCGAGCACCCGCAGCCGCTGCGCGACGAGCTCGAGGTCGCGTACGAGGCGTACCGCACCGGACACCCCTGGGTCTCCGACTACCAGCTCAAGCCGAAGTCCGTCGCCCGCGAGATGTGGGAGCGGTCGATGACGTTCGCCGAGTACGTGAGCATGTATCAGCTCGCGCGCTCCGAGGGGCTCGTGCTGCGCTACCTGTCCGACATCTACCGGACGCTGCGTCACACGGTCCCCGACAGCTACGTGACCGACGAGATCGACGACATCACGTACTGGCTCGGCGAGGTCGTCCGCCAGACGGACTCGAGCCTCCTCGACGAGTGGGAGGCGCTCGCGTCGGGCGAGGGCGGCTCGGTCGACGTCGTCATCGCCCAGCACGAAGCCCTCGACGCCGGCCCGCCTCCGGTGACGGCCAACGAGCGCGCATTCCGGGTGCTGGTCCGCAACGCGCTGTTCCGCCGCGTCGAGCTCATGGCGCTGCGCCGGTGGGTCGACCTCGGCGCGATGGACGGCGCCGCCGGGTGGAACGCCGACGTGTGGCAGGAGGCGATCCAGGACTACTTCGCCGAGTACGACTCGCTCGGGACCGGGCCCGACGCGCGTGGCCCGGCGATGCTCGTGGTCGACACCGATCCCGAGGGCGCGGAGACCCGGGTCTGGCACGTCCGCCAGATCCTCGACGACCCCGAGGGCGACCACGACTGGTGCATCTTCGCGACCGTCCACCTCGACGCCTCCGACGAGGCCGGCGAGGCCGTCGTGCAGGTCACGGACGTCGGCCCGATGACGGGCTGACCGTTCCCGTAGCACCCCGCTCCCCCGTTCCACGACACGGGACCGTGACCGCACGGCCGAGGCGGCGTCGTACGGTTCCCCGCGTGGCTCTCTTCTTCGTCGTCGATCCGCCCCTGACCCCCGCACTGCGCGACGGGCTCCTGCGCACCTGGACCGCCGCGTCCAACGCCGGCGGCGCGATCGGGTTCGTGCCGCCCGTGACCGAGGACGACGTCGAGCCGACCCTCGACCTCCAGCTCGCCGCCGTCGCGCGGGGCCGCATGCGTCTGCTGGTCGGGTTCGACGGCGACGAGGTGCGTGCCGCGGGCTTCGTGGAGCGCAACACCCACCGCCTGATGCAGCACTGGGTGTGGGCCAAGACCGTGATGGTGCACCCGGAGGCGCAGGGCCGTGGGGCGGGCTTCGCGCTCATGCTCGCGATCGCCGGCCTCGCGCGGAGCATGCCCGGCACCGAGGCGATCAGGCTCAGCTGCCGCGGAGGCCTGGGGCTGGAGGACTTCTACGCCCGGTGCGGCTACAAGGAGGTCGGGCGCGTTCCCGGAGCGATCCGTGTCGGCCCCGGTGACGACCGCGACGACATCACGATGCTCCTGACACTGGGCTGAGTGTCGTCCCACCCACGCCGTACCGCGGTGAGCCTGGTCCCACCCACGCCGTACCGCGGTGAGCCTGGTCCCACCCACGCCGTACCGCGGTGAGCCTGGTCCCACCCACGCCGTACCGCGGTGAGCCTGGTCCCACCCACGCCCTCGCCCGTGGGACCACACTCACCGCCCGGGCGGATGGGCCGGGGGATCGGCGGGACATGGGCAGGGGAATCGGCGGGATGACGCGGGGCTGACCCGCCGCTCGCGGGCGTACGACACCGCCCGCCCCTACGCTCGAAGGCGTGGGAAGCAGCGTCTACATCGCATCCGTCGAAGGATTCACCGGCAAGTCGACCGTGGCGCTCGGGGTCGCCGAGCAGCTGTCGAGGCGGGTCCGTACGGTCGGCGTCTTCCGCCCGGTCGTGCGCGGCGACGCCCACGACACCGGCGGCCGTGACTACGTGCTCGACATGCTCGTCGCGCACGACGCGGTGACCACCTCGTACGAGGACGCGGTCGGCGTCACGTACGACGAGATCCACGCCGACCCGGTCGCTGCGATGGAACGGATCATCGAGCGGCACGCGACGGTGGCGGCGGCGTGCGACGTCGTGGTCGTCGTCGGCACGGACTACACGGACGTGGCGGCGCCGACCGAGTTCGCGTACAACGCGCGCATCGCGGCGAACCTCGCCGCACCCGTGCTGCTGGTGCTCAACGGGGCCGAGCGGACGCGGGCCGAGGTCCAGGGCATCTCCGACGTGACCGTCGCCGAGCTCGAGGCGAACCACGCCGAGCTGTTCGCGGTGATCGTCAACAGGGTGACGGACGCGGCGATCACGGCCGAGCCCGGCACGCTCGTCGACCGCGACGTGCTCGTGTACGCGGTGCCCGACGAGCCGGTGCTGTCGTCCCCGACCGTCGCCGACCTGATGACGGCCTGCGAGGGCACCCTCGTACGCGGCGACGCCCGGCTGCTCGGACGCGAGGCGAGCGGCTTCGTCGTCGCCGCGATGACCTTGCCGAACGTGCTCGACCGGCTCTTCGAGAGCGCCGTGGTCATCGCCCCCGGCGACCGTCCCGAGATCGTGCTCGGCGTGCTCACGGCGCACGCGTCGACGGAGTTCCCGCAGATCGCCGGCATCGTCCTCAACGGCGGCATCGCCCTTCCCGAGCAGGTCGACCGCCTCCTGCGCGGTGTCGGCTCGACGATGCCGATCATCGCGACCGACCTCGGCACGCACGCGACCTCCCAGGCGCTCACCGGGAGGCGCGGTCGACTGACCCGGGACTCGCCCCGCAAGATCGCGACCGCCCTGGCGCTGTTCGGCGAGCACGTCGACGGCGACGAGCTGCTCGACCGGCTGGAGGTCTCCCGGACGACGGCGGTGACGCCGCTGATGTTCGAGCACACCATCCTCGACCGGGCGACGGCCGACCGCCGCCACATCGTGCTGCCAGAGGGTGAGGAGGAGCGCATCCTGCGAGCGGCGGACATCCTGCTGCGCCGCGGGGTCGCCGACCTCACGCTGCTGGGCGACCCGATCGCGGTGTCGGCGCGGGCGGCGAGCCTCGGCGTCGACGTCTCCGCCGCGCGGGTGGTCGACCCGCGCACGTCTGACGACCGCGAGCACTTCGCGCAGGAGTACCACCGCCGTCGCCAGCACCGCGGGGTCGACCTCGACGAGGCTCGATCGACGGTCACCGACGTGTCGTACTACGGCACGATGATGGTCGAGCTCGGCTACGCCGACGGCATGGTGTCCGGTGCCGTCCACACGACCGCGCACACGATCCGACCCGCGCTCGAGGTCGTCAAGACGGTGCCCGGCGTCTCGACGGTGTCGTCGGTGTTCTTCATGTGCCTCGAGAACCAGGTGCTCGTGTACGGCGACTGTGCCGTCGTCGTGGACCCCGATGCCGTCCAGCTCGCCGACATCGCGATCTCGTCGGCACGGACGGCCGCCGCCTTCGACATCGAGCCGCGGGTCGCGATGCTGTCGTACTCGACCGGCGCCTCCGGCAGCGGCGCCGACGTCGAGAAGGTCCTCAACGCGACGGGGCTCGCGCAAGAGCGCGCGCCGGAGCTGATGATCGAAGGGCCGATCCAGTACGACGCCGCGATCGACCTCGCGGTCGCCCGGACGAAGCTGCCCGACTCCGAGGTGGCGGGGCGTGCCACGGTCTTCGTGTTCCCGGACCTCAACACCGGCAACAACACGTACAAGGCTGTGCAGCGCTCCGCCGGGGCCGTCGCCGTCGGCCCGGTGCTGCAGGGACTGCGGAAGCCGGTCAACGACCTGTCTCGCGGGGCCACGGTGCGCGACATCGTCAACACCGTGGCCATCACCGCGATCCAGGCGCAGGAGCTCCCAGCCCGCTAGGGCTACTTGTCCTTGACGTCGAGCGCCTTGCCGCCGTGGAGCATGGTGAGGACCTGGACGAACCGCTTGTCCTCCTTGGCGGTGCGACCGAAGCTCGTGAGCGCCATCACGGGCTTGAACCGCTGCACCGTGACGGCGTGGGAGTACGTGAACTCCTTCAGGCCGTCCTCGCCGTGGATGCGGCCGAAGCCCGACTCGCCGACGCCGCCGAAGGGCAGCGACGGGACACCCGCGAACGACGTCACCGAGTTGACCGACGTCATGCCCGAGCGGATCTGGTGTGCGATCTCGGCGGCACGCTTGCGACCGAACACGGCGCCGGCGAGGCCGTACGCGGTGGCGTTGGTCCGGCGTACGGCTTCCTCCATCGACGGCACCGAGTTCACGACGAGGGTCGGGCCGAAGGTCTCCTCGGTCACCGCGGGCGAGTCCTCGGGGACGCCGGTGATGATCGTCGGCTGCACGAAGCGCTCACCGACGGCATCGGGGCCGCCGACGACGGCGGTGCCGCCACGGGCGACCGCGTCCTCGATGTGGCGCTTGATGATCGGCAGCTGGCCGGGCATCGTGATCGGACCGAACTTCGCCTCGGGGTCGGAGCCGGCGCGGACAGTCGACGCCTTCGCGGTGATCTCGGCGACGAACGCGTCGAACACCTTCTCGTGGACGTACACGCGCTCGGTCCCGATGCACGTCTGGCCGGCGTTGCTCATGCCCGCCCACAGCGCCGCATCGGCCGCCGCCTCGATGTCGGCGTCCTCGTCGACGATGAGCGAGTCCTTGCCACCGGCCTCGATGACGACCGGGGTGAGGTTCTTCGCGGCGGCCTCCATGACCTTGCGGCCGGTGCCGGGAGAGCCCGTGAACGCGACCTTGTCGACCTTGGACGACGCGAGCGCCGCGCCCGTCTCGCCGAGCCCTGTGACCAGCTGCAGCACCGGGTAGTCCGAGACGACCTCGTTGAAGGAGTCGACGAGCCACCTGCCGACGCCGGGGGTGTACTCCGACGGCTTGAACACGACCGTGTTGCCGGCAGCGAGGGCGTACGCGATCGAACCCATCGGCGTGAAGACGGGGTAGTTCCACGGACCGATGACGCCGACGACGCCGAGCGCCTTGTACTCGATGGTCGCCTTCTGGTTCACCATGAGCATCCCCGAGGAGACCGTGCGGCGGCCGAGGAGCTTCTTGGCGTGGCCCGCGGCCCAGCCGATGTGGTCGATCGCCAGGCCGATCTCGAGCGCAGCGTCGGCGTGCGGCTTGCCGGTCTCGGCGTGCACGACTTCGGCGAGCTGGTGGATGCGGCGCGTGATGACACCCTTCCAGCGGTTGAGGACGTCCTTGCGGCCGTCGAACCCGATCTCCTGCCACCACTGGGTCGCGGCACGTGCGCGCTCGACCGCGGCGTCGACCTCCTCCCGCGTCGTCAGCGGGTAGGTGCCGACCACGTCGCCGGTCGCCGGACTCAACGAGTCGAACGTCGTCGGGGCTGCCGCGCTCTCGGCCGCGTCGGCAGCCTTCTTGCGCGAACGGCTGGTCTTCGGCATCGGGCTCGTGGTCGCCATCTCGTCCTCCGGGGGCTGTGATGCAGGGCACAGGGTGTCTGCGGGAAGCCTACTGCGCGGTAGCGCTCGACAACAGAGCGGTAAGTGAATGGCGAATCACATGGCTCCCCCGGCGATGAGTTCGGCCCGCACCCCCGGTCGTACAGGCATGAGCGTCGATCGCGCCGCGACCCGGTCCGTCGTCACGTCCGACGACGGCACGCGCATCGCGGTGACGCGCCGCGGCGCAGGTCCGCCGGTCGTGCTGGTCGACGGAGCCCTCGCGTCGAGCCGCACCGATCCCGACCGTCCGCTCGCCGAGCACCTGGCCGGGGCGTTCACCGTCTACGACTACGACCGGCGAGGCCGCGGCGACAGCACGGACACGCCGCCGTACGCCCCGCGCCGCGAGGTCGAGGACCTCGCGGCAGTCGTCTCCGCAGCCGGCGTGGGCTGCCACCTGTTCGGCGTCTCCGCCGGGGCGGCGCTCGCGCTCGAGGCGACCGCCGCCGGAGTCCCCGTCCGCCGGCTCGCCGTCTACGAGCCGCCGTACACCGGCGAGGTCGTCGGGTCCGCCGACGTCCGGCGCACGCGCAACGAGCTCGAGGCGCTCTTGGACGACGAGGCGCGAGGACACGCGCGGTACGGCGAGGCGGTCGCGCAGCTGTTCACCGTCTCGGGGATGCCCAAGGAGATGGTGACGCTGCTGCGGTGCACGCCGATCTGGCGCGAGTACGAGGCTCTGGCGCCGACCATCGCGTACGACCTGGCGGTCCTCGACGACGGCGTCGTGCCGCGCCAGCGGTTCGAGTCGATCGACGTCCCGACGCTCGTGCTGGACGGCGCCGCCAGCCCCGAGCTCCTGCGCCGCCCGGCACGGATCGTGGCGTGCGTCGCCAGCGCAGCGGCGTACCAGTCCCTGCCCGACCAGACGCACGACGTGGCCCCCGAGGTTCTCGCCCCGGTGCTCGCCGACTTCTTCGGGAGCCGCTGACTACGACGTGGCGATGGCGCCCGCGGCCACGGCGGGCGGCAACGCACGTCCCCGCAGGAGGTCGGCGGCCTTCTCGCCCACCATGATCGTCGGCGCATTCGTGTTGCCGCGCGGGACCATCGGCATCACCGACGCGTCGGCGACCCGCAGTCCCTCGACCCCGCGCACGCGCAGCTCGGCGTCGACGACCGATGCCTCACCGGAGCCCATCGCGCAGGTCCCCACCGGGTGGTAGAGCGTCTGGCTCTGCGCACGGATGTGCTCGACGAGCTCGGCGTCGGTGGGCACCGCGCCTCGCGTCCTCGGCATCCACAGGTCGACGAGGAAGCGGGCGAGCGGCCCGGACGCGACCGTGTCCAGGACCCGTCGCGTCCCGGCGAGCATCGCGTCGAGGTCGGTCTGGTCGTCGTAGTAGGCGGCGTCGATCTCCGGGTGCCACGCCGGGTCGGCCGACCGCAGCCGCAGCGACCCGCGGCTCGCGACGTTCACCAGCGTCGGCGCCACCGTGAACATCTGCGCCTGCGGCTCGTGCATCCCGTTGTCGTAGAACCCCGACGGCGCGACGTGGATCTGGAGATCCGGGGCAGGCAGCCCGTCGCGGCTGCTGAAGAACGCGCCGGCCTCGCCGATGTTGGACGCCAGCGGCCCCTTGCCCGTCGCCTTCCAGCGCACCAGGTTGGGGAGGTTGCTGGCCTGGGCGAGATCGGTGGTGCCGCGGGTGGTCCAGATCATCGGCAGCGCAGGGTGGTCGTGCAGGTTCGCGCCGACGCCGGGCAGGTCCGCGACGACGTCGATGCCGTGCTCACGCAGGTGCGAGGCCGGACCGACGCCGGAGAGCATCAGCAGCTGCGGGCTGTTGACCGCGCCGCCGGAGAGGACGACCTCGCGCTCCACGCGCGCAACCTGCTCGACTCCCGCCACGGCGTACGCGACACCGGTCGCACGCCCGCCCTCGATCACGACACGACTGACCAGGGCACCGGGGAGGACGGTGAGGTTCGGGCGATCGCGCACCGGGGAGAGATAGGCGTCGGCGACGGACCAGCGGCGTCCCTTGCGGCAGGTCACCTGGTAGAGCCCCGCACCCTCCTGCACCGCGCCGTTGAAGTCGTCGGTGCGCTCGAAGCCCGAGGCCACCGCGGAGTCGACCCAGGCCTGGCTGAGCTCGTGGGTGAAGACGCGGTCCTCGACGCGCAGCGGGCCGTCCGTGCCGTGGTACGGGCCGGCGAGGCGAGTGTTGCCCTCGGCGCGGACGAAGTACGGGAGGACGTCCTCGTAGCCCCATCCCTCGGCGCCGTACGCGTCGCGCCAGGTGTCGTAGTCGAGCGCGTTGCCTCGGATGTAGATCATCGCGTTCATCGACGAGCACCCGCCGACGGCCTTCATGCGGGGCCAGTACGCCCGGCGTCCGTGCAGCTGCTTCTGCTCGGTCGTCGTGTAGTTCCAGTCCCAGCGGGTCTTGAACAGGCTCGAGAAGGCCGCCGGGATCGAGATCTCGTCGGCGTCGGCCTCGGGCCCCGCCTCGAGCAGCAGCACCGTCACGGACGGGTCCTCGGTCAGCCGCGCCGCGACCACCGCTCCGGCGCTGCCGGCCCCCACCACCACGTAGTCGTACGACGTCATGCGCGGAAGTGTGACACACCTCATAGAGGGGGGCCCAGGATCCCGCCATCGGAGGACCCCGCGGCCCCTGGAAGCGCTCCCAGGCGTCCAAAACATGAGGCATGCCTCACGTAAATGTTGAGGCATCCCTCATGTTTGGGTCATGATGAGTCCTGGCCCAGACCGCGCACCACCAGGAAGCTCGAGGGACTCGTGACGATCATCGACACCCCGACCACCCGGACGACGACGCACGACCACCGCACGCGGCTGGTCGATGCACTCAACGACGCGACACCGTACGCGATCGCGTTCGGAGGCCAGGGAAGTCCTTGGTTGGAGCCGCTCAGCGACCTCCTGCGGACCTATGCGCTAGGTCCGCAGCTGCACGCGATCTGCGCCGCGGCCGAGTCGCGGCTGGCACCGGTCCAGGGGGATCTCGCCCGGATCCCCCTGCCGTTCCAGCCGCTCGCGTGGGCGGACGCGCTCGCGAGCGCCGAGTCGGCTGCGGCCGACGAGGAGTCGACGGCACCCGACACGGACGTGCTTACGCAGCCCGCCGTGTCGGTGCCGGGCATCCTCCTGGCACAGCTCGCCGGCATCGAGGCCGTGCGTCTCCAGGGCCTCGACCTCACGAACCACGCCCCCCGCGCGGTCGTGAGCCACTCGCAGGGCGTGCTGGCCGCCGAGGCGCTCGCCGGACGTACGCCGTCCGACGTTCTCGCGGTGGCCCGCCTGATCGGTGCCGCGATCCAGGTCACCGCGCAGCGTCGCGGCCTGCTCGGCGACACCATGCTCGCCGTACGCCGGGTCGACCCGGCCGAGGTCACGGTCCTGCTCGCCGAGGTGGACGGCGTCGACGTCGACGTCGCCCTCCGCAACGGCCGCCGTACGGTCGTCCTCAGCGGACCCGCCGGCGACCTCGTCACGGTCCGCCGACACCTGGAGCGCGAGGCCGAGGCCCAGGCCGCCCGACGCGAGCGCAAGGCCACCGGGGGCACGCCGTTCTCGCCGGTCTTCGAGACGCTAGAGCCGCGTGCCGCCTTCCACCACCACGGCCTCGCCGAGGCCGGCGACCTGGTCGCCGAGTGGGCCGCGGCGTGCGGCCTCGACGGCGAGTGGGCGCGCGACCTCGCCACCCGCGCCGTCATCGCTCCCGGAGACTGGGTCCGCGACCTCGAGGGCGCGCTCGACAGCGGAGCTGAGTGGATCCTCGACCTCGGTCCCGGCAACCTCGCGTCCCTGCTGGCCGAGTACGAGGCGACCGCCCGCGGCGTCGGTCTCGTCGCACCGGCCACCCGCCAGGGCCAGCGCATCCTCACCACCCCGGGTGCCGCGCCCCGCCGCGCCGCCGCCTGGTCGACGTACGCCCCCAGGCCCGTCACCCTCCCCGACGGCCGCACCGTCCTCGAGACGAGCTTCACGCGTCTCACCGGGCGCTCCCCCATCCTGCTCGCCGGGATGACACCCACCACCGTGGACGCCGGCATCGTCGCCGCCGCGGCCAACGCCGGCTTCTGGGCCGAGCTCGCCGGTGGCGGGCAGGTCACCGAGGGCATCTTCGCCGACCGGCTCGAGGAGCTCGGGGGGCTCCTCGAGCCGGGCCGGACCTTCGCGTTCAACGCGCTGTTCCTCGACCCCTACCTGTGGAAGATGCAGCTCGGCCAGCAGCGTCTGGTCCAGCGCGCCCGCGCGAACGGCGCGGCGGTCGACGCCGTCGTCGTGAGCGCCGGCATCCCCGAGCTGCCCGAGGCGACCGCGCTCGTCGAGGAGCTCCGCGACACCGGCATCTCGTACGTCGTGTTCAAGCCCGGCACGGTCAAGCAGATCCGCGAGGTGCTCGCGATCGCCCGCGAGGTCGCCCCCGTCCCGATCGTCGTGCACGTCGAGGGCGGCAAGGCCGGCGGCCACCACTCGTGGGAGGACCTCGACGACCTCCTGCTCACCACGTACGCCCAGCTGCGCGCGCAGGACAACGTGATCGTCTGCGTCGGCGGCGGCATCGGTACGCCCGAGGCCGCGTCGTCCTACCTGACCGGCGCGTGGGCACGACGTCACGGCTACCCCGAGATGCCGCTCGACGGCATCCTCGTCGGCACCGCCGCGATGGCGACGCTCGAGGCCACCACCTCGCCGCAGGTCAAGCAGATGCTCGTCGACACGCCCGGCACGCCCGACTGGGTCGGTGCAGGCCGCGCCGACGCGGGCATGGCGTCCGGCCGCAGCCAGCTGGGTGCCGACATCCACGAGATCGACAACGCCGCCTCGCGCGCCGGACGCATCCTCGACGAGGTCGCCGGCGACGCCGAGGCCGTGGCGAAGCGGCGCGACGAGATCGTTGCCGCGATCGCACCGACCGCCAAGCCGTACTTCGGAGACGTCGAGGACATGACGTACGCCGGCTGGCTGGCGCGCTACGCCGAGCTGGCGGGTGCCGAGCCGGGCGAGAACGAGATCACCTCTTCGACTTCGCTCGCTTCGCTCCCTCCGCTCAGGACGAGCGGCGCCGGCGCCGAGAACTGGCTCGACGTCACGCTGCGCGATCGCTTCCACGCCATGCTGCAGCGCGCGGAGGCCCGCCTCGCCGCCGAGGACCACGGCACCATCGCGACGCTGTTCGCCGACGCCGACGCCGCGAACGACCCGTACGCCGCCATCGGCGTTCTCCTCGCCGCGTACCCGCACGCCACCGACGTCACGCTCCACCCGGCCGACGTCGCGTTCTTCGTCGAGGTCTGCCGCCGGGCCGGCAAGCCCGTCCCGTTCGTGCCGGTGCTCGACGCCGACGTACGCCGCTGGTACCGCTCGGACTCGCTCTGGCAGGCCCACGACGCCCGCTATCCCGCGGACGCCGTCTGCATCATCCCCGGCACCGTCGCCGTCGCCGGCATCACCCGCGTCGACGAGCCGGTCGCCGACCTGCTGCGCCGCTTCGAGGACGAGACCGTCGACGACGTGCTCACCGCCGGCGCGCTGACCTCGCGGGTGGCCGGCCGCCGACGTGTCGATGCCGCCGACGACCTGCTCGGTCTCGTGCTCGCCGCACCGGACGTCAGCTGGGCCGGCCGGACGGTCCGCAACCCCGTCCACCGCCTCGGCGTCGACTGGGTCATCGTCGAGCCGAGCCGGGCCGAGCACGCCGAGACCGGCGCGGTCCTGTTCACCGACGGCGACGACGCCGTCCTCGAGGTGCCGCTCGGTGGCACCCGCTCGCTCTCGGTCCGCATCCAGATCGCCGACGCGGCCTCGGGCGGCGCCCCCATTGTCACCGTGGACAGCGCCGTCACCGCCATGCGCAGCCTCGCCGGCGTCGCAGCCGGCGGGCAGCTTCCCGCGGCCGCGGACGGCGTGGCAGAGGCGACGGCCACCTGGTCCGGCGACCTCGGATCCGACCACGCCGCTGTCACGGGCGGGACAGCCGCTCGCGGCAGCCGCCCGGCGCCCGACGCGCTCGTCGGTCTCGCGTGGCCGTCGGTGTTCGCCGTGCTGGCCGACACCCACGTGCCCGGCACCGACGTCTCAGTCGTCGAGGGCATGCTCGACCTGGTCCACCTCGACCACGCGATCAACCTCGCGGGCGAGCTGCCGACCGACCGCACCCCGCTCGCGATCAAGGCCCGGCTCGCGGGCGTCGAGGACGCCGGCGTCGGCCGTGTCGTCACCATCGACGTCACCGTGACGACCGAGTCCGGCGAGCAGGTCGCGACGCTGCGCGAGCGGTTCGCGATCCGCGGCCGCAACGGCACCGCCGACCTCACCGATCCGGCTGTCGCGGGAGGCGCGGCACGTGGGGACGTGACCGAGACCTCGCGCCGTACCCGTGCGTCGCTGTCCGCCGTCGCCCCGACCGACCTGTCGGCGTTCGCCGCCGTCACCGGCGACCACAACCCGATCCACACCAGCGTCGCCGCCGCGCGCCTCGCCGGCCTCGGCGACCCGATCGTGCACGGGATGTGGCTCTCGGCCACCGCCCAGCAGATGCTCGTCGGCCGCCACATCGACGGCTGGACGACGCGCTTCCTCGCCCCGGTGCGCCCGGGCGCGACCGTCGACCTCGCCGCCGTCCGTACCGGCCTCGACGCCGGCGCGGAGATCCTCGAGATCACCGGGCGCAGCGAGGGCGAGCTCGTGATCGCCGCCACCGCGCGGATCTCGGCCCCGCGCACCGCGTACGCGTTCCCGGGCCAGGGCATCCAGCACGCCGGGATGGGCATGGCGGGCTACCGCCGGAGCAAGGCCGCTCGCGAGATCTGGGACCGCGCCGACGTCCACACCCGCGAGGTCCTCGGGTTCTCGATCCTCACCGTCGTGCAGGACAACCCGACGGTGGTCGTCGCGAACGGCGTCACCCACAAGCACCCCGACGGCGTCCTGTTCCTGACGCAGTTCACCCAGGTCGCGATGGCCGTGCTCGGATCGGCGCAGATCGCCGAGCTGCGCGAGGCCGGCGCGTTCGTCGACGACGCGGTGCTGGCCGGCCACTCGGTCGGCGAGTACAACGCGCTCTCGGCCGTCTCCGGCGTGATCAGCCTGGAGGCCGTGATCGAGGTCGTGTTCCAGCGCGGCTCGGTCATGCACACCCTCGTGCCCCGCGACGCCGAAGGCCGCAGCGACTACCGTCTCGCGGCGATCCGCCCCAGCCAGATCGGGCTCGACGACGCCGAGGTCACGCCGTTCGTCGACCGGATCGCGCAGGAGTCCGGCGAGTTCCTCGAGATCGTGAACTACAACCTGCGGGGCTCGCAGTACGCGATCGCCGGCTCCGTCAAGGGCTTGGAGATCCTCGAGGCCGAGGTCGCACGACGCCGGGCGGAGTTCGGCGGCAAGGCTGCCTTCATCCTCGTCCCCGGCATCGACGTGCCGTTCCACTCCAGCGTCCTGCGCGGCGGCGTCCCCGACTTCCGTCATCGGCTCGAGGAGCTCCTGCCGGAGACGATCGACCCGTCGATCCTGCTCGGCCGCTACGTCCCGAACCTCGTGCCGTGGCCGTTCACCCTGGACCGTGCGTTCGTCGCCGAGATCGCCGCGACGGTGCCGTCGGCGCCGCTCGAGGAGGTGCTCGCCGACTACGACGCGTGGGCCGCGACGCCTGGTCGCCTGGCCCGCCGCCTGCTCGTCGAGCTGCTCGCGTGGCAGTTCGCCAGCCCGGTCCGATGGATCGAGACCCAGGACCTGATGTTCGGTGCGCTGGGCGTCGAGCGCTTCGTGGAGATCGGCGTCGCCAACGCGCCGACCGTCGCGAACCTCGCATCCTCGACCCTCAAGCTGCCGACCGCTCCCGAGCGGACGATCGAGGTGCTCAACATCGAGCGCGAGGCGGCCTCCGTCTTCGCGACCGACACCGACCCCGCGCCTGCGGAGGACGTCGAGGACGCACCCGCCGAGTCCGCCGCTCCCACCCAGACCGCCGGTGCGGCGACGGCACCCTCCGCCGCCGCCGCACCGGCACCCAGCGCCGACCGCCCCGCCGACATCGCGTTCGACGCGGCGGACGCGACGACGGTCCTGCTGGCCTGGTGGACCAAGATGCGCCTCGACCAGATCGGCTCCGCCGACTCGATCGAGTCGCTCTGCGACGGCGCGTCCTCGCGGCGCAACCAGCTGCTGGTCGACCTGGGCGGCGAGCTGTCGCTCGGTGCGATCGACGGCGCCGCCGACGCGGACCTGCCGACGCTGTCGGGTCAGGTCAAGGGCCTGGCTCGCGCGTACAAGCCGTTCGGCCCCGTCCTGTCGAGCGCGCTCGGCGACCACCTCACGAAGATCCTCGGCCCGACGGGCAAGCGCCAGGGCGCGATCACCGACCGCGTCACCGGCGTCTGGCAGCTCGGCCCCGGCTGGGCGAGCCACGTGACCGCCGAGCTGGCGCTCGCGACGCGCGAGGGCAGCAGCGTGCGCGGCGGGAGCTTCGGCGACCTGGACGCGCCGTCCAGCGCCGCCGACCTCGACACCGCCATCGACGCGGCCGTCCAGACCGTGGCCGCTCGCCGCGGTGTCGCCGTGGCGCTCCCGTCCGCGGGAGGTGCCGACGTCACCGTCGACGCCGCCGCGCTGGGCGAGATCACTGCCGGCATCACCGGACCCGACGGGGTGCTCGCCTCCACGGCGCGCCACCTCCTGAAGACCCTCGGGCTGTCCGGCGTCTCCACCGCTGCCGACGACACGGGCACGGCCGACGCGGCCGTGGTCGCCCGCGTCGAGGCCGAGCTCGGGAGCGACTGGGTACGCCTCACCGCTCCCGCGTTCGACGCCCGTCGCGCGCTCCTGCTCGACGACCGCTGGGCCAGCGCCCGTGAGGACGTCGCCCGCATCGCCGCCGGCGCCGTGGTCGATGCCTCGCCCGAGTCGTTCGCCGGCACCGGCGAGGACGTCGCGGCGCAGGCACGCTGGTGGGCCGCGCGCAGCGAGGACGCCGAGATCGCCGCACGCCTCGCGGAGATCAGCAAGGCCGCGACCGACACGACGGCCGGAGTCTGGGCCGACGACGTCGCCGTCGTGACCGGGGCGAGCGCGGGCTCGATCGCGTCCGCCGTCGTCGGGCGCCTGCTGTCCGGTGGCGCGACCGTCGTCGCGACCACCTCGCGCCTCGACCAGCCCAAGCTGCGGGCGTACAAGGAGCTCTACCGGACGCACGCCCGTGCCGGCGCCCGGCTGTGGGTCGTGCCTGCCAACCTTGCGTCGTTCGACGACGTCGACGCGCTCGCGTCGTGGGTGACCGAGGAGCAGACGACCACCGCCGGCGGCACCACGACGGTCACCAAGCCGGCCCTGACGCCGACGCTGCTGTTCCCGTTCGCAGCCGGCCGGGTCGCGGGCGACATGACCGAGGTCGGGCCCCGCTCCGAGATCGACATGCGGATCCTCGTGTGGTCGGTCGAGCGGCTCGTCGCGACCCTGGGCACCACCGGGCGCGCGCACGACCTCACCTCCACCCTCCACGTCGTCCTGCCCGGCTCCCCCAACCGGGGCATGTTCGGCGGCGACGGAGCGTACGGCGAGGCCAAGGCAGCGCTCGACGCGCTCACGACCCGCTGGTCGGCCGAGGCCACCTGGAGCGAGCGCGTGACGCTGGTCCACGCGATCATCGGCTGGGTCCGCGGCACCGGGCTGATGGGTGGCAACGACCCGCTGGTCGACGCCGTCGAGCGTGCCGGGGTCCGCACCTGGTCCACCGAGGAGATGGCGACGGCACTTCTCGGGCTGGCGTCGGTCGAAGCACGGGCTGAGGCACGTACGGCTCCCATCACTGCTGACCTGACGGGCGGCCTCGGCGAGGCCGACCTGGATCTCGGGGCGCTGGCCCGCGAGGCCTCAGAGGGTCTCGATCGCTCCGCGCCTCGACGAGCGGAAGGGGCGGGGACCATCGACGCGCTCGCACCGTCGCCGGCCCAGCTGCCGGCGCGCCCGCCGGTGTCGTGGCCGAGCACGTCCGCGGCGCCCGAAGACCTCGTGGTCATCGTCGGCGCCGGCGAGCTCGGCCCGTTCGGGTCGGCGCGTACGCGCTTCGAGTACGAGGTCGCCGAGGAGCTCTCGGCTGCCGGCGTGCTCGAGCTCGCCTGGTCGACCGGGCTCATCGCGTGGGACGACAACGGCGGCTGGTACGACGTCGAGTCCGGCGAGGCGGTCACGGAGCCCGAGATCCACGAGCGCTACCACGACACCGTGGTCGAGCGGTGCGGCATCCGCCGCTACGGCGACGACGGCTCGCTGGTCGATGCCTCGACCCCGCTCCTCGCCCGCGCCTACCTCGACGACGACATCACGTTCTCCGTCGGGACCGAGGCGGCGGCGAAGGCGATGTACGACGCCGACCCGGAGCGTACGGTCATCGCACCCGGCACGGACGGCGACTGGACCGTGACCCGCAAGGCCGGCACCGAGATCCGCGTCCCGCGGCGCCTCGCGCTGACCCGCACCATCGGCGGTCAGATCCCGACCGGGTTCGACCCGGCCGTGTGGGGCGTGCCGGCCGAGATGCTCGAGTCGCTGGACCGCGTCGCGGTCTGGAACCTCGTCTGCACCGTGGACGCGTTCCTGTCGTCCGGCTTCAGCCCGGCGGAGCTCATGCGCTGGGTCCACCCCGCGGCGGTCGCCAGCACCCAGGGCACCGGCATGGGCGGGATGACGTCGATGCGCTCGCTCTACATCGACACGCTCCTCGGCGAGGCGAAGCAGAACGACATCCTGCAGGAGGCGCTGCCGAACGTCATCGCGGCGCACGTCATGCAGTCGTACGTCGGTGGCTACGGCGCGATGATCCACCCCGTCGCCGCCTGCGCGACGAGCGCGGTGTCGGTCGAGGAGGGTGCGGACAAGATCCGCCTCGGCAAGGCCGACTTCGTGGTCGCCGGCGGCTTCGACGACCTGTCGACCGAGGGCATCGTGGGCTTCGCCGACATGTCCGCGACGGCCGACTCCGCTGCGATGCTCGCCAAGGGCATCGACGCGCGGTTCGTCAGCCGGGCCAACGACCGGCGTCGCGGCGGGTTCGTCGAGAGCCAGGGCGGCGGCACGATCCTCCTGGCGCGCGGCGACGTCGCGCTGCGGATGGGCCTGCCCGTCCTCGGCGTGGTCGCATACGCCGGCTCGTTCGCCGACGGCGTCCACACGTCGATCCCGGCGCCGGGCCTCGGCGCGCTGGCCGCGGCCCGCGGGGGCACGCAGTCGCCGCTGGCACGCGGGCTCGCTGCCCTCGGGCTCGGCGCGGACGACGTGGCGGTGGTGTCGAAGCACGACACCTCCACCGCGGCGAACGACCCGAACGAGTCCGAGCTGCACGAGCGGATCGCGGCGTCGCTGGGTCGGACCGAGGGCAACCCGCTCTTCGTCGTCTCGCAGAAGACGCTGACGGGCCACTCGAAGGGCGGCGCTGCGGCGTTCCAGATGATCGGCCTCACGCAGATCCTGAGCAGCCAGGTGCTCCCCCCGAACCGCAGCCTCGACTGCGTCGACGACGTGCTCGACGAGAACCCGCACCTGGTGTGGCTGCGCGAGGCGCTCGAGGCTCCGGCGCCGATGCGTGCCGGGCTGGTCACGAGCCTCGGGTTCGGTCACGTCGCAGCGCTGGTCGCGATCGCGCACCCGGAGGCGTTCCTCGCGACACTCGACGCGACGCAGCGTGACGAGTACGAGCGGGCCGCACGCGCCCGTGAGGTCTCCGGCCGCCTTCGTCTGGTGCGCGCGATGTACGGCGGTCCCGCGCCGTACCAGCGCCCGGTCGGACGACGCCTCGGCGACTCCGGCGTCCGCGAGCGGGAGGCCTCGGTCCTCCTCGACCCGCAGGCGCGCCTGGGAGCCGACGGGACGTACGTGGTGGCGCAGACCAGCGCGCACAGCGAGCGGTGAGCGTGATCGGCGTGGGCGTGGACCTGGTCCACGTCCCGTCGTTCGCCGAGCAGCTGGCACAGCCGGGAAGCCGGTTCGAGCAGCTGTTCACCCCGGGTGAGCGAGGTGATGCCTCGGACGGCCAGTCCGACCGTGCGCGTCACCTCGCTGCCCGCTGGGCGGCCAAGGAGGCCGTCGTGAAGGCGTGGTCGGCGTCCCTGCACGGGTCGCCACCGGTCGTCGACGAGACGAAGGCGCTCGCTGCGATCGAGGTCGTGAAGGACCTGTGGGGCCGGCCGCGCATCGCGCTGCACGCCCCTGTGTCCGCGCACCTCGACGCGGAGCGCCTGCACGTGTCGCTGTCGCACGACGGCGACTACGCGATCGCGTACGTGGTCCTGACCGCGTGACGGGCCGCTAGCCGGACTGCTCGGCAGCCAGCAGGTACGAGCCGAGCAGGCGCTTCAGCTCGATGACGGCCTCGGCGTGCTCCTGGCCGTCGCGGATCGAGAAGTTGAGCATCGAGTAGGCGACGTGGACGAGGACCTCGGCCACGATCTTGCGGCGGCCGCGCGGGGTTCGAGGTGTCAGCGGTGCGAGGACGCCCGCGACGTCGACGGCCAGCTCGCGCTCGGTGACAGCGGCGGTCGCGCGGGTCGCGGGCGTGGACTGGACCGCGTGCCACACCGCGCGGCGCGACGGGTCGGTGACCCAGAGGGCGGCGATGTGGTCCACGAGCTGGTCGAGGAGCCGGAGCCAGTCGAGCGTCGGCAGCGCGGCGGCGAGCCGCGCGAGCTCGGCGCGGACGGCGACGACGTCCTGGCGGTCGAGCTCGCACACGACGACGTACTTGTTCTGGAAGAACTGGTAGATCGTGCCGATCGGGATGCCTGCGCGGTTCGCGACCTCCTCGAGCGTGAACGACTCGAAGCCGACGTCGAGCAGCAGGTCACGCGACGTCTGCAGGATCAGGTCGAACTTCTTCTGGCTCCGCTCCTGCGTCGGGCGGCGCCGAGGTTCGAGGATCTCCACGGTCGTCACTCCTCAACCCTACCGATCCGTAGGTTGTATCCGCTGGAGGATCGGTCCCGTTGACACCGCGAGTTGCGGGCCGTGCGCCGGCGCGGCACGGCTCGTCGAGAGCCGTGCCGCGCCTGCGTCGTACGGTGTCAGCGTCCCTGGGTGGCGTCCAGGGCGTCGACGAGTCCGTCACCGAAGAAGCCGTTGTACGCGGCGGTGCCGGTGCAGCGGACGTCGCTCGGGCACGGCTTGTCGTCGGCCTGTGCGCGCACGAGAGCCACGAGCTCGGCGGGCGACGCGTTCGGGTGCGACGACTTCAGCAGCGCCAGCACGCCGGCGACGTGCGGCGACGCCATGGACGTCCCGGACTTGAGCCCGTAGCCGCCGTTGAGGACGGTCGACAGGATGCGCGACCCCGGTGCGGTCACGTCGATCACGCCGTCGCCGTAGTTGGAGAAGCTCGACTTCGCGCCGGCCTGGTCGTTCGAGGCCACGGTGACCACACCCGGGAGCTCGGTCGGGATGTCCTCGCACCCGGCGTCGATCGGACGCGGCGCGGGAGTGGTGTCGTTCGGGCTGGTGGTGTCCGTCGTCTTGTTCGCCAGGTCGTAGTTCGAGTTCCCCGCAGCGGCGGCGCTCACGACGCCGTTGCGCTCGGAGTACGAGACGGCGCGACGGACGGCCTCCTTGGCCGCTGCCTGGTCGGGATCGTTGCTGCACCAGAACATCCACGGATCGACGTAGTAGCTGTTGTTCGTCACGTCGACGCCGTGCTCGGCCGCCCAGACGAAGCCGCAGATCGCGTACTCGGGGTAGATGAACCCGTCGTCGTCGACGACCTTGATCGACGTCATCCGGACGTTCGGCGCGACTCCGACGATGCCCACGCCGTTCTTGGCCGCGGCGATCGTCCCGGCCACGTGCGTCCCGTGGTCGCTGGTCGTCGGGATCCATGCGGCACGGCTGGTGTCGGGAACCCCGTTCGCGGTGCAGCCGACCGAGTTCTTCGCGTCCAGGTTGGGCGCGAGGTCGGGGTGCGTGTCGTCGATGCCGCTGTCGAGCACGCCGACCGTGACGTCACGGCTGCCGTCGCTCGCGACGTCCGCCTTGATCTGGGTCATGTCCCACTGCTGCGCCTCGAGCGGGTCGGGCGCGACCTCGGTGGCCGAGACGCCCTGCCTGATCTCGAACGCCGACCGCGTCTCGGTGCTGCGCGCCAGGGAGCGCGGCTGAGCCGCTGCGTCGGCCGGCGTCTTGACCGCTGCCGTGCGCGTGGCACCGACCGACTGGACGGCGTGGCCCTTGGCGACGTCGACGACGTCGTCGCGGAACGAGCCGGACGTGGAGTGCGCGACGACCACGCCGATCTCGGGCCAGGACTGGACGACCGTGCCCCCGGCGTCGCGGACTGCGCGCTCGGCGAGACGGGTCTGCCCCGGGTTGGCCTTGCTGTTGACGACGTAGCTCATGAGGACGCCGTCGGCCGCGGGCGCTGCCGCGGGGGCAGCGGATGCGGCGGGCGCGACCGCGCCTGCTGTGAGCGCCGCGGCGACGAGCCCGAGGCCGCCCAACGCTGCTGCTGCGAGGTGCCGCCTGGGGCGGCGAGAGGGCCAAGAGGGGGATTCTGCGGGACGGACCATGGGGTGGTGACCTCCATTGCTGCCGGGGAATCTGTTGTGTCCCGCAACCGTAGACCGGGGATCGACCGTGCGCTGGTCGCCACTGAGACCGAGGACACGTCAGGCGTCGGCTTGACAAAACATGAGGCACCCCTCATCTTTGAAGCAAGTCCTGAGGCTTCCCTCATGTTTTAGGAGACCGAGTTGACCACGATCAACACGGAGACCGCAACCTCCGACCACCGCGCCCGGCTCGCGCAGCGACGCCAGGATCGGTTCCGCCACGTCGAGCCGCGCGGACGCCGCGAGTACACCGCCCGCGAGCGCGCCGAGATGCTCGTCGACGCCGGCTCGTTCGTCGAGATGACGCCGATGCGCGTCGACGGCAACGGCAACGGCGCCGGCGTGGTCATCGGCTGGGGCCGCGTCGACGGCCGCGGAGTCGTCATCGCCAGCCACGACGCCGCCGTCGCGTCCGGAGCGATCGGCGCCGTGATGGCCGAGACGATCCAGAAGGCCCAGCGCTTCGCGATCGACAAGGGCTACCCGATCGTCTACATCAACGACTCCGGCGGCGCCCGGATCCACGACGGGATCCTCGCCCTGCACGGCTGCGGAGAGATGTTCGCGCTCAACGTCCTGGCTCAGAAGCGGATCCCCCAGATCTCCCTGATCCTCGGACCGTGCGCGGGCGCCGCGGCGTACTCCCCCGCCCTGACCGACTGGACCATCATGGTCCGCGAGCAGGGCCAGATGTTCCTCACCGGGCCTGACATCGTCAAGGCGACCACCGGCGAGGACGCCAGCGCCGAGGACATCGGCGGGGCGCAGATGCACACCGAGACCAGCGGCGTCGCACACCTCGAGGTGACGAACGAGGGCGAGGCGTTCCACGCCACGCGCCTCCTGCTCTCGTACCTGCCCTCCCACGTCGGCGCCGCGATGCCGCTCGTCGCGCCGCGTCGTCCGGACCCGGTCGCTGCCGAGCGCCTCCCGTACGTGGTCCCGGACAAGGCCAGCGTCGTCTTCGACATGAACAAGGTGCTCGACGGCGTCCTGGATGCCGGCCCGCGCCTGGAGCTGATGCCGGCGCACGCGCCGAGCGTCCTCACGCTGTTCGGCCACCTCGACGGCCGCCCGGTCGGAGTCCTCGCCAACCAGCCCAACTCGCGCGGCGGTGTCCTCGACGCGAAGTCCTCGGTCAAGGCCGCGCGCTTCATCGAGTTCTGCGGCCGGTTCGGGCTGCCCGTGGTGACGTTCGTGGACGTCCCCGGCTTCCTCCCCGGCACCGTCGAGGAGGGGCGCGGCGTCATCACGCACGGCGCCAAGCTCCTCAAGGCCTACGTCGAGACCACCTCGCCGCTGCTGACGGTCGTGGTCCGCAAGGCGTACGGCGGCGCGTACATCGCGATGGGGTCGGCCTCGCTGGGCGCGGACTACTCGTGGGCCTGGTCCGGTGCGGAGATCGCGGTCATGGGTCCGGGTGGCGCCGTGGCGCTGCTGCACCGCCGCGCCCTGCGCGACGCGGACGACCCGGAGGCGCTGCGCGACGAGCTCGCCGCCGAGTACCGCGAGAACGTCGCCCGCCCGTACGTCGCCGCCGAGGCCGGGATCCTCGACGACGTGATCCTGCCCGAGGAGACGCGGGACCGGCTCGTCGACGCGCTCGCGACGCTGGGCTTCGAGAGTGGGGCCGATGTACGCCGCTAGGGCTGAGATCGTCGGCAACGTCTGGCGCCTGCACGCGCAGGAGGGCGACCACGTCGCCGCAGGGGACCTCGTGGCGGTCCTGGAGACCATGAAGATGGAGATCCCCGTGCTCGCCGGCGAGAGCGGCACCGTCCGCCTGCACGTGCGCGAGGGGCAGATCGTCCAGGAGGGCGACGTCATCGCGGAGATCGCCTGACGTCGCCGCGACTCCCGTCGTCCGGCTCCTCGTGATAGGACGTGATCAGGGTCACTCTCCCGGCGTCCCGGCCCCGATCGTACGAGGTGCTCGATGTTCTTCCCGCTCACCGTCCGCGACTTCCTCGACCGTGCCGTCACGGTCTATCCCGACCGCGTGGCCGTGGTCGACGAGCCCGACCAGCCGGCGCCGTCGTGGGGCGAGGTCACGTACGCGGAGCTCGGCCGCCGGGCGCGGTCGCAGGCGGCGTACCTGGACGGGCTCGGTGTCCCTCCGGGCGCGCGGGTCGCGATCGTCTCGCAGAACTCGGCCCGCCTGCTGACGTCGTTCTTCGGCGTCTCGGGGTGGGGTCGCATCCTGGTCCCGGTGAACTTCCGGCTCGCGGCGGCGGAGGTGAAGTACATTGTCGAGCACAGCGGCGCCGAGGTGCTGCTGGTCGATCCCGAGGTGCGCGGACTGCTCGACACGGTGACGGCGAAGCACACCTTCGTCATCGGTGAGTCCGACGAACCGATGTGGACGACCGGCGGCGAGCCGCAGCCGTGGGAGGCCGACGAGGCGGCCACGGCGACGATCAACTACACCTCCGGTACGACCGCGCGACCCAAGGGCGTCCAGCTGACCCACCGCAACCTGTGGACCAACGCCAGCATCTTCGGCTGGCAGGCGGGCGTGAACGACCGGGACGTCTACCTCCACACGCTGCCGATGTTCCACGCCAACGGATGGGGCATGCCGTACGCCGTCACCGGGATGGGCGGCCGGCACGTCGTGATCCGCAAGATCGACGGCGCCGAGATCCTGCGCCGCGTCGAGCGCCACGGCGTCACGTTCATGTGCGCTGCGCCGGCGGTGGTGCAGGCGGTGCTCGACGCCGCGAAGACGTGGGACGGCGAGGTCCCCGGACGCGACCGGGTCCGGATCATCGTCGCGGGCGCCCCGCCACCGACGCGGACGATCGAGCGCGTCCGTGGCGAGCTCGGCTGGGAGTTCATCCAGATCTACGGCCTCACCGAGACCTCACCCCTGCTCACGATGAGCCGGATGCGCGAGGAGTGGGACGGGCTGGAGCCGCTCGAGCAGGCGCGGCTCCTGGGCCGTGCGGGCGCGCCCGCGGTCGGCGTACGGATCATGGTCGACGACGACGGCGAGGTGCTGGCGCAGTCCAACCACAACCTCGACGCCTACTGGGAGAACCCCGACGCAACCGCCACGGCGCTGCAGGGCGGCTGGTTCCACACCGGCGACGGCGGCACGTTCGAGGACGGCCACCTCACGATCGCGGACCGCAAGAAGGACGTCATCATCTCCGGCGGCGAGAACGTCACGTCGATCGAGGTCGAGGACGCACTGATGCTGCATGCGGCCGTCCGCGAGGTCGCCGTCATCGGCATCCCCGACGAGAAGTGGGGCGAGCTCGTCACCGCGCTCGTCGTCCTCGACCCCGAGGAAGGCGAGGTGAGCGCCGAGGACCTGATCGCACACACGCGGCAGCACCTCGCCGGCTACAAGTGCCCGAAGCGGATCGAGTTCCGTGACGAGCTGGCCCGCACGGCGACGGGCAAGCTGCAGAAGTTCAAGCTGCGTGCGCCGTACTGGGAGGGCAAGGAGCGCCAGGTCAACTGACCTGGCTCACCGGCGGCGGCTCCGCCAACGGCCCGGCGACCCCGCCGCGAGCAGCTCGGGCACCGTCGCGAACTTGCGCCGCGGGCGCCCGTGCGCAGCACCGCCGAGCCGCTCGGCGCGGTCGATCGACCGCATCCACCGCAGGCCCACGACGTCGTCGTTGCGACGCCGCAGGAGCTCACGGAGCGCCCGAGGAGACCCGGTCGGCTCGGCGAGCCGGCCCGCCGACACGTCGTCGACGATCGCCGCGACCGTCTCCTGCGCGCAGGCACGGTTGGCGCCGATCCCGCCGGTCGCGCCGCGCTTGATCCAGCCCACGACGTACGCCCCGGGCAGGGGCTCGCCGTCCGCGTCGAGGACCCGCCCCTGGGCGTTCGGGACGGTCGCCGTGCCGGGATCGAACGGCAGCCCGGGCAGCGGGGATCCGCGGTAGCCGATCGAGCGCACGAGTGCACCCGCGGCGATCGTCCGCCCACCGGTGACCCGCACGGCCTCCACGCGGTCGGCGCCCTCGACCGCGACCGGGGCGGTCCAGAACGCCAGCACCACGCGCTTGCCCGGCGCGGGCGGCGCGTCCCAGTCGATGCTCACGCGCTCGACGTCGCGGAGCATCGCGGCCTTGCTCCCGACCGGTGCCGCATCGACGGCGGCGGCCGCGTCCGGGTGCTCCTCGACGACCAGGTCGACCCCGTCGATGGTCCGCATGCCGACCAGCTCCGACATCGTGAACGCGGCATCCGCAGGTCCTCGGCGTCCGAGCACGACGACCTCGCGGACGCGGCTCCGGCGCAGCGCCGCGAGAGCGTCGTCGGCGATGTCCGTGCGGCTGAGCTCGTCGGGGTCGGTGAGCAGCACGCGCGCGACGTCGAGGGCGACGTTGCCGTTGCCGACCACGACGACGCGCTCGACGGACAGGTCGATCTCGGTGGCGACGCGGTCGGGCTGCGCGTTGTACCAGGCGACCAGCTCGGACGCCGGCACGCTCCCTGCAAGGTCCTCGCCGGGGATCCCGAGCCGCCGGTCCGCGCTCGCACCGACGGCGTACACCACGGCGTGGTGGTGCTCCAGCAGCTCCTCGTGCGTGACGTCCCGGCCGACGTCGACGTTGAGCGCGACGGTGACGCGCGGATGGGCGTACGTCCAGGCGAACGTGTCCTCGATGCGCTTGGTGTCCGGGTGGTCCGGCGCGACGCCGGAGCGGAGCAGGCCGCCCGCGACCGGCAGCCGGTCGATCATCGTGAGGGTCGCCGGAGTGCCGGTGAGCAGTGCGCGGGCTGCGTATGCGGCGGAGGGGCCGGTGCCGACGATCGCCACGTGGAGGTCACCCGACCCCTGCGGCACCGTCGTCGGGAACGTCAACGCGTCCCAGGTCGCCGACTCGGGGTGCGCCGCGTAGTAGTCACGGTTGAGGTCCGCGAAGACCGTGTCCGGCCCTCGCAGCAGGTCGACCGGGGTGATCGCTCCGACCGGGCACGCGTCGACGCACGCCCCGCAGTCGATGCAGCCGACCGGATCGATGAAGACCATCTCCGAGCTCGCGTAGCCGCCGGCGGCACCGGCCGCACGCTCCTCGGGGGTGGGGTGGATGCAATTGACCGGGCAGACCGACACGCAGGTGGCGTCGTTGCAGCAGCTCTGCGTGACCGCGTATGCCATCGAGGTCCTCGCTCAGATCATGTCGACGGACTGGTAGACCCGCATCGCCCGCTTGGTCAGAAGACCTGCGTCGGCGAGGAAGTCCATGAGGTGCACGCACGACAGGCGCATCATCGCCTTGCGGTGCTGGTTGGTCCGTACCTCCGCGAGCGCGCGCTCCTTGTCGAGTCCGACGTTCGTGTAGACCTCGGGGCTGACCATCGCTCGGACGATGAAGTAGGCGGCACCGGCGAAGAGCATGGCCGAGCGCTCCCGCCGGAAACGGCTGGCGTGCTCGAGGCCGTCCATGATCTCGGCGCGCGCGAACTTCATGTGGCGCGCCTCCTCGACCACGTGGATCTTGCTGGTGGTCCGGACGATGTGGACGACGTTCTCGCCACGCATCCAGTCGCGCTGCATCACGTCGAGGATCTCCTCGGCGATGAGGATCGGTCCGTACGCCTGCTCGGCGCGCGCCGTCGTCTTGATGAGCCGGGCGAGCTCGATCGTGAGGCGGGGCGGAAGGTACTTCGGGATGCCGAGGACGTCGCAGGTGCGGGCGAACATCAGCGAGTGGCGGCACTCGTCGGCGATCTCGGTCAGCGCGAACCGGAACTCGGTGGCGGCGGGATCCTTCGCGTACTGGTCGCGCAGGATCAGCTGCTGCAGCATCATCTCGAACCAGATGCCGGTCTGCATGATCGAGCCGACCTCGTGGCGGGTGAGGAGGACGCGCTGCTCCTCGCTCATCTCGTCCCACAGCCGCGTGCCGTACAGCGTGCTCCACTCGGGGTTGAGCCCGTAGTGGTCGTCGGGGATCGGCTGGTCCCACGCGACCTCGGTCTGCGGGTCGTACGACAGCTCGTCCGACGAGGTGAGGAGACGCGCAGTGACGTCGTCGATCGTCGTGCGCTCGCGGAACGCGGTGGCGGCGGTCATGTGGCCCTCCAGTCTCCGATGACGTGACGGGCCTTATGTTACATCGCTGATGTATTAATGCAACCGTGCAGCGCCGCGGAGCTTCCGGTCGATCTCGCGCCGGTCGGTCCGGTCGATGACAGCCTCGACGACGCGCAGCCCGCCGTCTGTCGCGAGAGCCTCCTGCAGCTCGTCGCTCGTCCTGGCGAGGCGGTGCTCCACCCCCATCGCCTGGCAGAGCCTGCCGATGCTGACGCCGGTCGGCGTCGCGAAGACCCGCTCGAACGCAGCGGCGTACGGCACGTCACCCTGCTCGAGCGTCGAGAAGATGCTTCCGCCGTTGTCGGAGGCCACGACGATCGTGAGGTCAGGCACGGGCTCCGACGGGCCGATCACGAGGCCGTTGCTGTCGTGGAGGAACGTCAGGTCACCCATGAGTGCCAGCGTCCTCTCGCCGGACCGGCGCCCGAGCGCAGCGCCGATCGCCGTCGACACCACGCCGTCGATGCCGGCCAGCCCTCGATTGGCGGTGATCATCCGCCGCTGCCCGACCTGGTACGGCACGGCCATGAGGTCGAGGTCGCGTACGGGGTTCGAGGAGCCGACCACCAGCTGCCCGCCCGGCTCGACCGCCTGCGACACGGCACGGGCCACCAGCCACGGGGTGAGCGTGTCGCCCCCGAGCACGATCTCCTCCACAGCCGCGAGCGTCGCCGCGTCCGCGCGTGTCCACTGCTCGAACCACGAGGGATCGTCGGCGCCATCGACGCGCACGGACGGGTACGTCGCTGCGAGCCGGTTGCCGGGATCCGAGAACGGGGCCGCGCCGACACCGACGATCTCGACATCGTCGCGCGAGAGCAGACGGGTGATCGGACGCGACAGCGTCGGGTGCCCGAAGGCGATCACCCGCTCGATCCGGTCGGCGAGCTCGGGGAGACCGAGCAGCAGCCGGTAGGTCGCGATCGGCTGCGTCCCGTTGCGCGCCCCGGACGTCGGCTCGGCGAGCAGCGGCCACCCTGCCTCCTCGGCGAGCAACCGTGCGGCCGGACCCGCGTCGTCTCCGGCGACCACGACCGTGCGGGGACCGAGGGGCAGCGTCGAGGCCGGCTCCGGCGTGACCGGGGCCGGACGCCTCCACGGCGCGCCGTCCGGCCGACCGACGAGCTCGGCGGACAGGTCGCCCCCGACCTCGTCGGCGCCGGGCACCAGCGGCTCACGGAACGCCACGTTCAGGTGCACGGGGCCACCCTGCGGTCGCGCCATCGGGCCCTCGCCCGTACGCCCGACCGCCGCCGCGACGACTCGTGCGACGGCAGCTCTCCAGGCCGCCGGGCTCGCCGGCACGACGTCGGGAGCGGCGACCTCGACGTAGGCGCGCACCGCGTCGCCGTACAGCTTCACCTGGTCCGTCGTCTGGTTGGCCTCGGTCCCCCGCAGCTCCACGGGTCGGTCGGCGGTGATCGCGATCAGCGGCACGCGCGCGTGCGACGCCTCCAGGATCGCGGGGTGCAGGTTGGCGGCGGCGGTGCCGGAGGTGGTCACGACGGCGACCGGCCGGTGCGAGCCCTTCGCCAGGCCGAGCGCGAGGAACGCCGCGCTCCGCTCGTCGATGCGGACGTGCAGCCGCAGGTCGCCGTGGGCGTCGGCGGCGTGCAGCGCGAGTGCCAGCGCCGCGGAGCGTGAGCCGGGCGACAGCACGACGTCACGGACGCCGGAGCGCACGAGCTCGTCGACGAGGACGCGGCCGAGCGCGGTCGACGGGTTCATCGGGCCACCGCCCGGACCGTACGGATCTCCTCCAGCCGCGCCGCCCAGCGCGCGACCAGGTCGGGGTCGGGCGCTGTCGCGAGGAACGCCGCCGACGGCTCGGGGCGTACGACCGGGAGCACGCCACCCCGGGGCACCAGCGGGGCGTCCACCACGTCGTGCTCCAGCAGGGACACCGTCCCCAGCCCGCACGCGTACGGCAGCTCCGGCAGTGCCGCGGCCAGCGCGACACCGGCCGCGATGCCGACCGACGTCTCCAGAGCGCTGGACACGACGACCGGGAGTCCGATGCGCTCGGCGATCTCCAGGCACGCTGCGACGCCGCCCAGCGGCTGCACCTTGAGGACCGCGATGTCCGCGGCACCGAGCTCGGCCACGCGGTAGGGGTCCTCGGCGCGGCGGATCGACTCGTCGGCCGCGATCGGCACGGGGGTACGACGGCGCAGCGTCGCCAGCTCCTCGACCGTGCGGCACGGCTGCTCGGCGTACTCCAGGCCTCCCGCGGCCCGGTCCAGCACCGCGAGCGCCTCGAACGCCTCGTCGACCGACCATGCCCCGTTGGCGTCGACCCGGACGGCACCGTCAGGCCCCAGCGCGTCGCGTACGGCCGCGACCCGCGCCTCGTCGTCGGCGAGGGTCTGGCCGGGTTCGGCGACCTTCACCTTCGCCGTACGGCAGCCGTGGCCGCCGCGCACGATCGCCTGCGCCTGCTCGGGCCCGACGGCGGGCACCGTGCAGTTCACCGGCACGGCATCGCGCACCGGCGTCGGCCACACGCGTACGGCGTCGGTGGCGGCGGCGTCGTACCAGGGGCGCGACGCCGCGGCGTCGTAGTCCCAGAAGGGGCTGAGCTCGATCCACCCGGTCTCGCCGCGCGCGAGCAGCCCCTCCCGCACGGTGATCCCGCGGAAACGGGTCCTCATCGGGATCGAGTACGGCAGCCAGGCGAGGTCGGGTTCGGTCACGTCCGCCACGTTATCCCGAGGTCGACCCCACCCCGTACGCTGACGGCCATGACAGCCAGGCACGACATGGCGCTGGTGCCCGGCGGCACCCTCCTGCAGGGCAGCACCGAGTTCTACCCGGAGGAGCAGCCCGTCCGCGAGGTCGCCGTCGGTCCGGTGCGGGTGATGCGGCACGCCGTGACCAACGCGCAGTTCCGCAGGTTCGTGAAGCACAGCGGCCACGTGACCGTCGCGGAGAAGGCTCCCGACGCGGCCGAGCTCCCCGACGCCGACCCTGCAGACCTGGTGCCGGGATCGCTCGTGTTCACGCCCACGAGCGGGCCCGTCCCGCTGAACGAGTGGCAGCGCTGGTGGCGTTGGCAGCCCGGCGCCGACTGGCGGCACCCCGAGGGCCCCGGCAGCAGCCTCGACGGCCGCGACAAGCATCCCGTGGTCCACGTCGCGCACGAGGACGCTCTCGCGTACGCCGCCTGGGCGGGGATGCGCCTGCCGGACGAGGCCGAGTGGGAGTGGGCGGCCCGGGGCGGCCTGGCCGGCGCCACCTACGCGTGGGGCGACGAGTTCATGCCCAAGGGCCGCGTGATGGCCAACACGTGGCACGGGGACTTCCCGTGGCGCAACGACATCCCCAAGAAGCACGGGCTCACGACGCCGGTCGGCTCGTACGCCCCGAACGGCTACGGGCTGTTCGACATGACCGGCAACGTCTGGGAGTGGACGCGGTCGCCGTGGTCCGCGTCCCACGCGGAGCACCACGCGCCGGAGCCGTCAGGGCGTCCGGGTCTCCCGATGGCCAGCTGCTGTGCCCCGGTCGCCCCGGCGACGCCCGCCGTCGAGGGCACGAGGTTCGTGACGAAGGGCGGCTCCCACCTGTGCGCGCCGTCGTACTGCCACCGCTACCGCCCCGCGGCACGCCAGGGGCAGGAGGTCCACAGCACGACCGGCCACATCGGCTTCCGCTGCGTCGTCGACGCCTGAGCTCAGGCCCCCGCCAACCGGCGTACGGCCTGGCGGTCGACCTTGCCGTGCTCGAGCAGGGGGATCGCCTCCACCGCCACGACACGACGCGGGGCCCAGCTGCGTGGCAGGCCCGCGGCCTCGACGCCGTCGCGGACCTCAGGAGTCCCCGGCGGCGTGCCCGCGACCACGGCGACCACGAGCTGGCCCCACTCCGCGTCAGGCACCCCGACGACCACCGCGTCGGTGATCCCGTCGAGCCCCCTCAGCGCCGCGGCGACCCGTGGGAGCACGACGTTCACGCCACCGGAGATCACGACGTCGTCGCTGCGTCCGAGGACCTGCAGACGACCGTCGGGGTCGAGGCGGCCGAGGTCGTGGGTCCGGAGCCAGCCGTCGCGCAGCGCGTCGGAGGTCGCCTCCGGGTCGCCGGCGTAGCCGTCGAACAGCACGGGGCCCGCCAGCCACACCCGTTGCTCGACGTCGATCCGCAGGGCCACACCGTCGAGCGGCACGCCGTCGTACACGCACCCGCCCGCGGTCTCGCTCATGCCGTACGTGCGCACGATCCGGACGCCCGCGTCCACCGCACGGGCCCGCAGCGCCGGGTCGAGCGCGGCTCCCCCGACGAGGACCGCATCGAGCGAGGCGAGCACGTCGAACCGCCCTGCCTCGGACAGTCGGTGCAGCTGCGTCGGGACGAGCGAGGCATACCGGCGATCCCCCGTCATCGCCGCGACCGCCTCGTCCAGCCCGCCGTGCTCGGCGGTGACCACCGGTGAGGTCCCCGCGAGGATCGAGCGCGCGATCACCTGCACCCCGGCCACGTAGTTCGCGGGGAGGTCGAGCAGCCACTGGCCCGGTCCTCCGAGCCGCGCGTGCGTCGCCCGCGCACTCGACGTGACGGCTCGACGCGACAGGAGCACGTCCTTCGGGTGTCCCGTGGAGCCCGACGTGCGGATCGCGAGCGCGCGCGGCTCCTGCTCCGCGGCGAGCCACCCGCGCATCGCCGCCTCGACCTCGCGCGCGGTGCCCGTCACGGGGCGCAGGGTGCCACTGTTCACAGGCCCACGCTATGCCCTGCAGGAGACTCGACATTCCTGGTGCTCGGACAGCGGGAATGTCGAGTCCGTCGACCTGGCGTCCACCAGCAGGTGACAGGATGGGCGACCGTGGCAACAGCATCGCAGTGGATCGCAGGAGCACGCCCTCGTACGCTCCCGGCCGCCGTCGCGCCGGTGGTGGCCGGTACGGGCGCGGCCCTCTTCGCCGACGGCGCCGTCTGGTGGAAGGCTGCGGTCTGCCTGATCCTGTCGCTCGCGCTCCAGATCGGCGTGAACTACGCCAACGACTACTCCGACGGCGTGAAGGGCACCGACGACGACCGCGTCGGGCCGATGCGGCTCGTCGGGTCGGGTACGGCGAGCGCGGGCGCCGTCAAGCGGGCCGCGTTCACGTGCTTCGGGATCGGCGGCGCGCTGGGTCTCGTCCTCGCGGCGACCTCGGGCTGGTGGCTGCTCGTCGTCGGCGTCGCCGCGATCGCCGCCGCGTGGTTCTACACCGGTGGCTCCACGCCGTACGGCTACCGCGCGCTCGGCGAGGTCAGCGTCTTCGTGTTCTTCGGGCTCGTCGCCGTGCTCGGCACCACCTACGTCCAGGTCGGCGCGTTCACCTGGCCGAGCCTCGCGGCCGCGATCGGCGTCGGCTCCCTGGCGTGCGCGATCCTCGTCGCCAACAACCTCCGCGACATCCCGACCGACACGGTCAGCGGCAAGCGCACGCTCGCGGTCGTGCTCGGCGACCGCCGGACCCGCGCCTTCTTCATCGTGCTGCTCGTCGTCGCCCTGCTCACGGTGTGGTGGCTCGCGTCGTACACGCCGTCGGCGCTGTTCGGCCTCCTCGCGTTCCCGTGGGCCCTGCGCGCCGCCACACCGGTCGCTCGCGGCGAGCGGGGGCTGGCCCTGCTTCCGACGCTGCGCGACACGGGGCTGGCCGAGCTCGTCTACGCGATCGGCATCGCGGTCGGCCTCGCCATCGGCGCCTGATGGGATCGCGGATCCGGTCGGTCGTGGTCGCGGCCGCCGTCGTCGGCCTGCTCGCGACCACGACGGGCTGCTTCCGGACCGCCGACCCGGACGCCATGGAGCAGGTGCAGGGCGCCGTCCGGGATGCGCCGGCGGGCCTGGACGAGATCGTCGTCGACGAGGGCACGGACGGGCTGTCGCGCTACGTGCTCCTCGAGCTGCGCACCACGGGAGACGACCTCACCGCCGACGTCCTCGGCGACACGCTCGAGCTGGTCGGCCGCACGTTGCCCGAGGCGTACGACAGCGTGCAGATCGTGGCACGGACGACTGGGGACGAGCGTCTCGAGGTCTCCCCGGCGTTGACCGACCTCGGCCTCGACACCGCGTACCTGGTCAACCCGAACAGGGCCTCCGTGCCCGCCCCGGCGCTCCGCGCGTTCGCCTCGTCGCCCCGGGCGACGACCGGCTGAGGGCCGCCACTTACTCCTCGTCGTCGAGCAGGCCCCGCTTCTCCGCTCGCGCGACGATGGCCCGGACGTTCTCGATCCGCCCGCAGTCGGCGTCCACCTGGTTGTTGCGCTCGTCGGCGAACGCCTTCCCCAGCGCGAGGCGGGTCCGCTCCGCAACCTCCTCGCGCGCCGGGTTGAGGATCGTGAGCTCCTCCTCCGTCAGGTGGTGGTTGACCACTCGGGCGAGCTCCTCGACGGCGTCGTCGAAGGTCTGGGTGTCGGTGCCCTTCAGCTCGAGCACCGCCAGGAGAGCCTGGTTGCCCTCGGCGTGCTCCTCCTCGCCGTGCTCCTCCTCGTGCTCGCTGATGGCGTCACGGCGGCGCAGCGTCGGATAGACCTCCTTCTCCTCCGCCTCGGCGTGCGCGACGTGGAGCGTCGCGAACGCTCGCCGCACGGCGTCGCGGTCGGAGGTGGCGTCGCGCAGCTGACGCAGCAGGTCCTCGAACCGACGGTGGTCGTCCAGGATCAGGTCGATGACGTCGCCGGAGACGGGGCGCCCCAGCTCGATCGATGAGGTAGGCATGCATCCAACCTACGAGCCCGGAGTCCGTTGCGCGGATCGCCAGGACGTCGCCAGACCCTCACCTCGGTGTCACCGTCCGTTCGCCGCGGGTCGCCAGCGTGGGAGGCATGACTGAGACCTCACCCGACCCCCGAGTCGGCCGCCGTACCCTGCTCCGCGGTGCCGCCGTCGTCGGCGCCGGCGCCGTCGTCCTCGGCTCCGGTGCCGCATCCGCCGCCACCGGCCGTACGACCGCCGCCGCGCCCGCGTTCGTCCGCGGCGGGCGCCCGATCCTCACCCACGGCGTCCAGGCCGGCGACGTCCTCACCCGCGAGGCGACGCTGTGGTCGCGCGCGGACCGCCCGTCCCGTCTGGTCGCCGAGATCTCGCGCGACCGGTCGTTCCGCAGGGCCGTCACCGTGCGCGGACCCGTCGTGACTCCCGACACCGACCTCACCGGCCAGCTCACCGTGCGCGGGCTCCCGTCCGGCACCGACCTCCACTACCGCATCCGCGCGGTCGACCTGCGCGACCCGCGGCGCTCCAGCGCCCCCGAGACGGGACGCCTGCGTACGGCGTCGCAGCGCCGCGACGACATCCGGTTCCAGTGGTCCGGCGACATCGCCGGCCAGGGGTGGGGCGTCAACCCCGCGTACGGCGGCTTCCGCATCGTCGACGCGATGGCCCGCCGCGACCCGGACTTCTTCCTGTCCAGCGGCGACAACGTGTACGCCGACGGCCCGGTCGCCGAGACGGTGACGCTGCCCGGCGGCACGCTCTGGCGCAACCTCGTCATCGAGGAGAAGACGAAGGTCGCCGAGACGCTCGACGAGTTCCGCGGACAGTTCAAGTACAACCTGCTGGCCGACAACTGGCGCAGCTACCTGGCGAGCACGCCGGTGGTGACCCAGTGGGACGACCACGAGGTCACGAACAACTGGTACCCGGGCGAGCTCCTCACCGACGCCCGCTACACCGAGAAGAGCGTCGACGTGCTCGCCGCACGGGGCAGGCAGGCCTTCCACGAGTACATCCCCGTGGCCCCGATCTCGCCCGACCCCGACGGCCGGATCTACCGGGTGCTGCACCTCGGACCGCTGCTCGACGTCTTCGTGCTCGACATGCGAACCCACAAGGACCCGAACACCGCGAGCTCCGAGACCGAGCGCGACGGGGGTGTCCTCGGGCACGCGCAGACCCGGTGGCTGATCCGCGAGCTCCAGCGGTCGCGGGCGACGTGGAAGGTGATCGCGGCCGACCTCCCCATCGGGCTCGTGGTCCCTGACGGACCGCTGCAGGAGGGCATCGCCCAGGGTGACCCGGGTGCGCCGCTGGGTCGCGAGCTGGACATCGCACCGGTGCTCACCGCGTTGAAGCGCGCAGGGATCCGCAACCACGTCTGGCTCACGGCGGACGTCCACTACACCGCCGCACACCACTACTCGCCCGACCGCGCGGCGTACCAGGACTTCGACCAGTTCTGGGAGTTCGTCTCCGGGCCGCTCAACGCCGGCGCGTTCGGACCGAACGCGCTGGACGCCACCTTCGGGCCGAAGGCGGAGTTCGTCGCGGCCCCGCCGCGCGCGAACACCTCACCGGCGGAAGGCTTCCAGTTCTTCGGCGAGGTCGAGATCGACGGACGCTCCGAGGAGCTCACCGTCACGCTCCGCGACGTCGACGGCGCCGCTCTGTTCACGAAGACCCTGGTGCCGCACCGCCGCTAGGCCCTAACGTGACGCCATGCCTGAGGTCGACCTGAGCCGCAGCGGCGCTCGCGACACGTCCCGGACCCTGCGCGGCTACCTGGCCGAGCCGTCCACCCCCGGCCCCTGGCCGGGGGTGGTGCTCGTCCACGAGGCGTTCGGCCTCGTGCCGACGATGCGCCGTCACGCGGACCGCCTCGCCGAGATGGGGTACGCGACGCTGGCTGTCGATCTGTACAGCGACGGCGGAGCACGGCGGTGCCTCGTCGCGACCACGCGCGCCTTCGCGTCCGGCAAGGGCCGCGCCTTCGCCGACATCGACGCCGCACGCCGGTGGCTGATCGAGCGGGAGATCACCAACGGCAAGGTGGGTGTCATCGGCTTCTGCCTCGGCGGCGGGTTCGCCATCCTCGTCGCCGGGCACGGCGACTTCGATGCCGCCGCCGTCAACTACGGGGTGATCCCGAAGGGCCTCGACGACGCGGTCGTGGGCTCGTGCCCGGTCGTCGCGTCGTACGGCAGCGAGGACCGCGTGGTCCGCCGCGGGGCCGAGCGGCTGGAGGCGGCGCTGGCTCGGGCCGACGTCGACCACGACGTCACCGTCTACGCCGGCGCGGGGCACTCCTTCCTCAACGAGGAGGAGGACGGACCTCGGATCCTTCGCCCGATCACGCGCGTCGCGGGCATCGGTCCCGACCCCGACGCCGCCGGGCAGGCGTGGGAGCGGATCGGCGCGTTCTTCGACAAGCACCTGCGCTGACGGGGACCGTCAGGCGGCCGCCCGCCGGCGCGACGCGCGTACGCGTTCGATCGGTGCCTGGAGCAGGAGGATCAGCAACGGGTAGGCACCGAGGTCGGGGAAGAGCAGCACGACGACGAGCACGACGACCAGCAGGACGACCGTGACCACGCCGGACGGCGCCGACCGCCTCCACGCGCCGTCGGCGTCGCTGTCGACGAGCAGCTCCGGATGGCCACGCCCCCACCAGCCGGTGGTCACCAGGGCGAGGACGGCGACGAGCAGCGACAGCACGTAGGTCGCGACGGCCCCCTCGAGGTCCTCCCGAGCGGCGATCAGCTGGGTGGTGAAGGGCAGCAGCACGATCGTCAGCAGCCACACGAAGTGCGTCGCGACGAGCACGCGGTCGTACGTCGCGAAGTGTTCCATCAGCGCGTGGTGGTCGCGCCAGAGCACCCAGATCACGACGAAGCTGATCGCGAAGCCGACGAACGCGTCGTCGTGGTCGCGCACGAGCTCCGCGACGCTCGACGCCCCTTCGGTGTCGGTGACGATCTCGACCAGCGGCAGGACGAGGAGCGTCAGCGCGATCGCGACGACGGCGTCGCTGAACGCGAGGAGCCGGTCGAGCCCGTGTGAGGACCGCATGGCGACCAGTGTCGCCCGATCAGGCGGGTACGACGAGCCGCAACGCCTTCGGGAGCAGCCGCACCGTGACCGGGAGGGACCCGATCTCGTCGCCGTCGAGACCCAGCGGGACCGGTCGGTCGGTCGCGATCGTCACGCTGGTCGTACGAAGGACCTCGACCGCGTCGCGCTCGACGTGGCGGCCGGTCTTGGCCTCCTTCATGTACGCCGCCATGTTGCGGCGGCCGAGTCCGTCCGTGCGGGCGATCAGCACGTCGATCAGACCGTCGTCGACCTCCGCCGACGGGACGATCTTGAGCCCGTGGCCGTACCCGCCGGAGTTGGCGGCGATGACGCTGTGCGCACGCACGGTACGGGTGCCGTGGTCGGTCGTCAGGGTGAACGTGGGCGCGCGCCACGTGATCATCGCGAGCGGGCCCGCCGCGCGGTAGACGAACACCGGTGGGAGGCGGCGCATCCGGTTGATCAGCTGCGTCGCCCGCGAGTCCACTCCCACGTACACGTTGCCCGGGATGACGACCCCGTTCGCGTCCATCACGTCGACAGCGCGGACGTGTCCCCCGAGCAGGACGCCGGCCACCCCGTCGGGGTCGTCGGGGATCCCGACCTTGTGGGCGAAGTCGTTGCCGCGGCCACCGGGCACGATCGCCATCGTCCCGCCGCCGGCCACGACACCGCCGGCGACGTCGCGGACCATCCCGTCGCCGCCGACCGCGACCACGATCCGTCCGGCCCGCGCCAGCTCGGCGGCGGCCCTGGCAGCGTGCTCCGCGCTCTCGGTGACCACGGTCTCCACGTCGGCGCCGGCGTCGCGCAGCCGCGCGGACACCGCCGCCCAGGTCTGCGGGGCGTGGCGCTGCCCGGAGATCGGGTTCACCAGCGCGGTGAACGCAGCCGTGGTCACCGCGCCACCAGGACGCCGGGGTTGAGCACACCGGCAGGATCGAGCGTCGCCTTCACAGCGCGCAGGATATCCACACCGAGCGGCCCGATCTCCTCCTCGTAGGTGTCACGATGGTCCGTGCCGACGCCGTGGTGGTGGGAGATCGCGGCGCCCGCGGTGCGAATCGCGGCGTTGGCGGCCGCCTTCGCGACGGCCCACTGCGCGAGGGCGTCCTCGCCCTGCGCGCACGCGACCGTGAAGTAGAGCGACGCTCCCGTCTCGTACACGTGCGAGATGTGGCAGAGCACGATCGCGGGAGTGCCCTGCGTCCCGAGCGCGGTCTGGATCGCCTCGGTCACGGCGGTCTTGAGACGACTGACGTTCGACCACCAGGTGACGGTCTCCAGCGTCTCGACGAAGGCGCCGGCGTCGAGCAGCGGGTCGCGCAGGTACGGCCCGTGGAACCGGCCGGTCCGCCACTTCTCCCCCGCCTCGGTCCCGGCGGAGACGCCGCCGCACTCCTCGAGGACTGCCGTCGCCGCCGCACGCCGCGACTCGACCTCGTCGGTGCCGCCCTCGTAGCCGACGATGGCCAGGCAGCCCGACGCCTCGCCGGTGGGCCCGCCGGACGGGTCGGACAGGTTGATCGCGGTCTCGGCCTCGTCGGACAGGCGCAGGACCGTCGGCAGCGGGCCGTCCTGGACGAGCCGTCGGAGGGCCTCCTCCCCGGCCTCGAACGAGGGGAACCGCCACCCCTCGAAGACGCGGGCGGTCGGCACCGGCCGCACCCGGACGGTGACCGACGTGATCACCCCGAGCACCCCCTCCGAGCCGAGGACGAGCTGGCGCAGGTCAGGGCCGGCGGCGGACTTCGGGGCCGTCCCGATCTCGAGCGTGCCCCGCGGGGTCGCGAGGACCAGGCCGACGACCATGTCGTCGAAGCGCCCGTAGCCGGCCGAGGACTGACCGGCCGAGCGCGCGGCAGCGTACCCGCCGATCGAGGCGCCCTCGTACGACTGCGGGAAGTGCCCGAGCGTGAAGCCCTCGGCATTCAGCAGCTCCTCGGCGCGAGGACCGCGCATCCCCGCCTCCAGCGTCGCCGTACGCGACACCTCGTCGAGCGCGACCAGCGCGTCGAGACGGCCGACGTCGAGCGCGACCACCCCCCGGAAGCCGTCGCGCTCCGGTGCGAGACCGCCGACGACCGAGGTGCCGCCCGCGTACGGGACGACGGCGACGCGCGCGTCGGAGCACAGCTGCAGGACCGCGACGACCTCGTCGTGCGTGCGAGGGCGTACGACGAGGTCGGGCGCGTCGCTCGCGTCGCCGGCCCGCAGCTTGAGGATGTCGGGCGTCGACCATCCGCGGGTGTGCCGGAGGCGGTCGACGGCGGCGTCGCTGACGTGCTCGGCGCCGACCGCGGCGGCCAGCGCCGTACGGGCCTCGTCGGGCACGGCGACGTCGGCGAGTGCGACGTCCTGCGGGGCGACGGGCGCCTGCCCCGGTCGGATGCCGAGCGCGTCGAGCGCGGCCTGCGTCGCGGCGGGGAGCGTGATGGCGTGCTCCGGGTTGCCCCACCGGTCCGGCGCGAAGTCCACCACCGGGACGTCCGTCTCCGACATGTCGACTCTCCGTTCTTCACCTGCGTTGTCGTGTACAGTTGAACACATCATGCCCAAACGTTTCAATGGTGGGGGTTCCGAGCTCCAGCGGCTCCGCGCCCGGCCGGCCGACGCCGGCAACGCCATCCCCGAGGACCACATCCTCGACGCCGCCGCCGACGGACTGGTCGAGCACGGCCTCGACCGCCTCACGATGGCCGACATCGCGGCCCGCGCGGGCGTGGCCCGCGCGACGCTCTACCGGCGGTGGGAGAACGTACGCTCCGTCGTCGCCGCGCTGCTCACCCGCGAGTGGGTCGCCGTCATCGCCGAGGCGAACCGCGAGGAGATCGCAGTCGGCCGCGACCGGCTCGTGGACGCCGTCGTCCGCACCGCGGCCATGATCCGCGTCCACCCGGTCCAGAAGGCGGTCGTCGAGTCCGACCCGGAGTTCCTCGTCCCCTACGTCTTCCAGCGGATGGGCCGCACCAGCACGCACGTGATCCAGGTCCTCGAGAACGGCATCCGCGAGGGACACGCCGACGGCTCGATCCGCCCGCTCGACGTCGCGCTCCAGGCGCGTACGGTCCTCCTGCTCGCGTGGTCGTTCACCATCACCGCCCCGATGCTGACGGGCTCGACCGACACTCCCGGACCGACCCTCGACGAGCTCGACGGCCAGCTGGCCGAAGCCCTCGACCGCTACCTCGCCCCCGAAGCCCCCCAGGACTGACGCGATGCCCGCACCCTCCTCGTCCCTCAACGCCGCTCGCCGCGCGCGCGACCTCGACACCCTCGCCTCCGGCGGCGTCGTCGACGTGCTCGTCGTCGGAGGTGGCGTCACCGGCACGGGTGTCGCGCTCGACGCGGCGGCTCGCGGGCTGTCCGTCGTGCTCGTCGACAAGCACGACCTGGCCTTCGGGACGAGCCGGTGGAGCTCCAAGCTCGTCCACGGAGGGCTCCGCTACCTCGCGACCGGCGACGTCGGTGTCGCCTACGAGAGCGCACGCGAGCGCGGCATCCTCATCGAGCGCACGGCCCCGCACCTGGTCAGGGCCCTTCCCAACGTCTTCCCGCTGACCGAGTCGGTCTCCGCGAGGACGGCAGCACTGATCCGCGTCGGGCACCTCGCCGGCGACACGCTGCGGCGAGCGGCCGGCACCCCGGGCACGATCCTGCCGCGGTCCCGGCGCATCTCCGGCATGGAGGTCCGCCGCTACGCCCCCGCCGTGCGCGCCGACGGGCTCCGCGGCGGCCTCGTGTTCTGGGACGGACAGCTCGTCGACGACGTCCGTCTCGTCGTGGCGCTCGCGCGTACGGCGGCGTCGCTCGGCGCACGGATCCTGACCCGGACGACGGCCGTCGACGTCACCGGGTCCGGCGCCGTGCTGCGCGACGAGCTCACCGGCTCCACCTTCCAGCTGGACGCCCGCGCCGTCGTGAACGCCGCCGGGGTGTGGGCCGGCACGGTCGCCGACGGCATCACCATGCGCCCGAGCCGCGGCACCCACCTCGTACTGCGTGACGAGACCCTCGGAGGACTGACCGGGGCGCTCAACCTGCCTGTCCCCGGGACCTCGTCACGCTTCCTCCTGGTCCTCCCGGCCGGAGACGGCCGCGTCTACGTCGGCCTCACCGACGAGGAGGTGAGCGGCGAGATCCCGGACGTCCCGACAGCGAGCGAGGACGAGATCACGTTCCTCCTCGAGACGGTGTCGCTCTCGCTGCAACGACCCCTCACCCGCGACGACGTGATCGGCACGTTCTCGGGTCTGCGTCCGCTGCTGGACGCCGGCGAGGGCGAGACGTCCGACCTGTCCCGCAAGCACGTCGTGCTCACCGGTGACGACGGTCTGGTCAGCGTGGTCGGCGGCAAGCTGACCACCTACCGGCGCATGGCCGAGGACGCCGTCGACGCGGCCCTGGCCGCGGCCGGGCTCGACGCAGGCCCGTGCCGTACGGCGTCCCTGCCGCTGGTCGGCGCCGCGAGCCGGGCATCGCTCGGTGCGGTCGCCGCACCCCCGAGGCTCGTCGCCCGGTACGGCACCGAGGCCACCGACGTCGTCGCCGAGGCCGCCGGAGATCCCGCGATGCTCCAGCCGATCGCACCCCACGTGCCGACCGTGCCCGCCGAGCTGCGCTTCGCCGTGCGCCACGAGGGCGCGCTCGACGTCGACGACCTGCTCGACCGCCGTACGCGCACCGGGCTGGTCGCCGCCGACCGCGAGCTCGCCGTGCCGTACGCCGAGGCCGCCCTCAGCCGGTGAAGCGGCCGGTGTCCTCGTACTCGGCCAGCACAGCCTCGTACGGCGCGAGGCCGAGGCCGTGGAGCTCGAGCCACTCGTCGTCGTAGTAGGTCGTCGCGTAGCGGTCACCGGAGTCGCACAGCAGCGTGACGACGCTGCCGTCCTGACCGGCTGCGCGCATCCGCTCGATCACGGTCAGGGCACCCCAGAGGTTCGTGCCGGTCGACGGGCCCACGCTGCGCCCCAGCCTGCGGGTGCACCAGCGCATCGCCGCGACCGACGCCGCGTCCGGGACCCGGAGCATGTCGTCGATGACGCCGCCGACGAACGACGGCTCGACGCGCGGACGACCGATGCCCTCGATGCGTGACGGCTGGCCGGTCGTGTAGTCGGACGTGTCCAGGTCCCAGCCGTCGAGGAAGGCCGAGTTCTCGGGGTCGGCGACCATCACCTGGGTCGCGTGGCGCTGGTAGCGGACGTAGCGTCCGATCGTCGCCGACGTTCCCCCGGTGCCCGCGCTGACGACGATCCACGTCGGGACGGGGTGCCGCTCCTTGGCCAGCTGGGCGAACACGGACTCCGCGATGTTGTTGTTGCCGCGCCAGTCCGTCGCACGCTCGGCATAGGTGAACTGGTCCATGTAGTGCCCGCCGCAGTCGGCCGCCAGCCGCGCTGCCTCGGCGTACACGTCCGGAGCGCGGTCGACGAAGTGGCAGCGGCCGCCGTACCACTCGATCAGCCGGATCTTGGCGGCACTGGTGCTGCGCGGCATGACCGCGACGAACGGGACGCCGATGAGGCGGGCGAAGTACGCCTCACTGACGGCGGTCGACCCGCTGGACGCCTCGACGATGGTGGTGCCGGGTCCGATCCAGCCGTTGCACAGCGCGTACAGGAACAGCGAGCGCGCGAGCCGGTGCTTCAACGACCCGGTCGGGTGGACGGACTCGTCCTTCAGGTACAGCTCGATCCCAGGGGCTCCCGGGAGAGGGAACACGTGGAGGTGGGTGTCAGCGCTCCGGTTGGCGTCGGCGTCGACCCGGCGCACGGCTTCGTCCACCCAGGCACGGTGCTGCGGAGTCGAGCGAGGCACGAGGCGTCAGTCCACGTCCTCGGCGCTGCGGGCGGCCTCGTACCGCGCGTGCATCTTGTCAGCGCGTGCCTTCATCGACATCGCCACCTCGTCGCGCATGCGGCCCAGCAGGATGAACGAGGCGACCGCGGAGATCGCCAGCGCGATGAGCGCGATCCACAGACCGGTCACCGAGTTCCACTCGAGCCAGATCGACGACACCAGGCCGACGACGACGAACGCCACGAGGAAGAAACCGAGCCGGGCGAGGGTGTAGCGAAGGAACGGACTCACCCTTCGAGGGTACCCGGCCTGTCGCTGCGGGGCCCCTACGGACCGGCGACCGTGGGCTCCGTCGGCGGGGGCAGCGCGTTCCCGTCGTCCGTCGGCTCCGTCGTGGGAGGAGTGGTCGCCGTCGTGGGAGGAGTCGTCGGCTCGGTCGTGGGCTCGGTGGTCGGCTCCGTCGTGGGCTCGGTGGTGGGCTCCGTCGTGGGCTCGGTGGTCGGCTCCGTGGTCGGCTCCGTCGTCGGTGTGGTGGCCGTGTCCGTCGGCTCGGTCGTGTCCGTCGTCGTCACCGTGGTCGGCTCGGACTCCGTCGGGGTCGTGACCGTGGGCGTGGGGGTGTCCACCGGGTCGGTCGGGTCCTCCACGCTCGCGAGCACGAGCCACACAGCGGCGACGGCCGCCAGCGTCACCAGCGCCACGACGATCCACGGCGCCCGCCTCGCCCACGGGGAGGGTTCGGAGGAGGCCGCCGCGACGCCACCCTCGGTCGGGTCGTCGGTGCCAGGTGTCCCGGCGCCAGGCGTGGCGGCCAGAGCGTCGTCTGCGACGGTCTCGGACGCGGGTGTCTCGGCGGCGACGGTCTCCGCTGCGACGGTCTCCGCTGCGACGGTCTCGGCTGCCGACGCGGTGTCCTCGCCGCCGGCCTGCGCTGCCTGTGCTGCATCGGCACCGAGCACGCCTGCAGCGGCCCCCGCAGCGACGGCACCCGCAGCGGCGACCGGCGACGCGACGGTGGGATCGTCCTCGACCGGCGTGCCTCCGACGACCGTGGCGTCGCCCTCCGGGTCCGGGACCGCGACGCCTGCGGCCGTCAGCGCCGCCGCGACGTCGCCCCCGTCGCGCACGGCCCGCAGCGCCGCCGCCGCGCCCGCGGCGTCGGGGCGTTCGTCGGGCTCGCGTCGCGTCATCGCCCCGAGGGCGAGCGCCCAGCCGGTCCCGAGGTCGGCGGGGATGCGAGGAGGCCGGTGGAGGCGCGCCGACAGGGTCTCGACGCGGCTGCCCGGGAAGGCTTCCTCGCCGGTGAGCGCCTCGAGCAGCACAAGCCCCAACGCGTAGATGTCGGCGCGCGGGCCGACCTCGTCCAGCACGGCCTGCTCGGGGCTCAGGTAGCGCGCCGTGCCGACGAGCAGGTCGGGGGACGTGAGCCGGGTCCCCTCGAGATAGCGGGAGACGCCGAAGTCGGTGAGCTTCACCTGGTACGAGCCGTCGCCCTGCTCGACGAGCATCGCGTTGGAGGGCTTGATGTCGCGGTGGACGACCCCCGCCTCGTGGATCGCCGCGAGCGCGTCGGCGAGCTGCGCGCCGAGGTCGGCGACCACCCGCGGCTCCAGCGGACCGTCCACGAGCACGCGGCTCAGGGTCTTGCCGGGCACGAACTCCATCACGAGGTGCGGGTCGTCCCCGCTCGGCTGCACGTCGAAGACCATCACGACGCCGGGGTGCGACACCCCGGCCCCGATCTTGGCCTCCATCTCGTGGCGGCGCAGGGCGTCGTCGAACTCGACGCCGGCCTCGGCCCGCATCATCTTCACCGCGACCGTGCGTCCGAGCACCTCGTCACGGGCCCGGTAGACGTCGGCCATGCCGCCTCGCCCGACGAGCGCCAACAAGCGGTAGCGCCCGTCGACGAGCTCACCGACCCGGTCGTTCGCCGACTCCGACATCGAGCGCGGACCGCCTCTCCTCGTTCGGAGGCCATCGTCGCGCGACGATGGCCTCCTCCATTGTGAAGGGTCGACGGGCACGAGGCGAACACGCTGCGGTTCCGGCCGCGGTCAGAGCATGGCGATCCCCTCGGCGGGCGCGACCCGCGTCGCCCTGCGCGCGGGCAGGACCGACGCGAGGAGCCCCGTGGCGGTCGCGGCGACGAGCACCACGGCCACCTGGAACCACGGCACCGTGAAGCTCAGGTCGTCGATCAGGCCCTCCGTCAGCGCACGGACGCCCAGCCAGGCGAACACCCCTCCCAGGGCTGTGCCGAGCACCGCCGCCACCCCCGCCATCAGCAGCGCCTCGGCTGCCATCGTGCCGCGAAGCCCTCGCCGCGTGAGCCCGAGCGCCCGCAGCAGGGCGTTCTCGCGCGACCGCTCCAGGACCGACAGGCTCAGCGTCCCCGCCATGCCGATCACGGCGATGAGGACCGCGACGGCGAGCAGCCCGACCGTGACCGCGAGCATGACGTCCATCTGGAGGGTGATCCAGGAGCGCTGCGAGAGGCTCCCGGCGACGGCAGCACCGGCAGGCTCTGCGATGGCCGCCGCGTCCGCGAGGACCTCGTCGCCGCTCGCCCCGTCGGCACCGCGCACCCACACCGCGCGCGGCTCGACGGAGGCCCCGAGATCGGCGAGGACGCCCGGCGCGACCAGCGCTACCTCTCCGAGCGACCCGCCCCACCGGGGTCGTACGGCGACCTCGCCCGCCGCCGTACGCAGGTGCGACGACGCCCCGAACGACAGGTCGAGCGCGTCAGCCAGCTCGCCACCGACCACGAGCTCCCCGGAGCGCGGCAGCGCGGCGTCGCCGTGGAGGATGCCCGCCGCAGCGGGCCCGACCTCGAGCACGAGGACCTCGTGCCCGTCCATCTCGACCTCGGCCCCTGGCAGGGTGGCGACGGAGCCGACCCCGTCGATGTCCGCGACGCGTGCCTCGATCCCGTCGGCGAGCGGCTCCTCGGTCGCGACCACCGCCGCATCGAGGGCGTAGTCGCGGTCGAGCTCACGGTCGACCGTCGTCCGCAGCGACGCCGTGCCGACCACCACCATGGTGATGAGGGTGACGCCGATCAGGAGCGCGGTCGCCGTCGACGCCGTACGGCGCGGGTTGCGGACGACGTTCGCCGACGCGAGCCTGCCGGCGACCCCCGTGGCGGCGACGGCCGGGCCCACGAGCCGCAGCACGGCGGGCACCAGCAGCGGGGCGAGCACCACCACGCCGAGGAACGCCGCCATGCCTCCGGCGAGTCCGACGGGCAGGAGGTCTCCGGTCCCGACGACGAGCCCGGCCGCGCCGAGCCCGACCAGCGCGACACCGGAGACGACGCGGATCCGACCCGGCCTCCCGCTCAGCCCTGTCGTCTCGTGCGGGCGGAGGGCTTCGAGCGGAGCCAGCCGAGAGACCCTGCGGACGGGCAGCACGGTCGCACCGACCGCGGCCAGCACGCCGATGACGAACGGAACCGCCACCCCCGCCGGCGTCAGCGCCACCGCGCCGAGCGCCACCCCGGAGTCCGACGCCTTCAGCGCCGCCACGGCGACGTGGCCGAGGCCCCAGCCGAGCAGCACGCCGGCCAGCGCCGCGGTGGCGCCGAGGACCGCCGACTCGGTCCGGAGCGCGCGGACGATCTGGCGACGCGTCGCACCGACGCAGCGCAGCAGCGCCAGCTCACGACGACGCTGCGTGAGGACGATGGTGATGGTGTTGGCGATGACCAGGGTGCCCACGAAGGCCGCGATCGCCGCGAACACCAGCACCAGCCGCTGGAGGACGTCCACGTCCTTGGTCGCGTCCAGGATCCGTGCGTCGACCCACGCGTCGCGGTCCGCCACCGGGTGCGGCCCGTCCGCGCTCGCAGCGGCGTCGAGCGCGGACGCGACGGCGTCCTCGTCGGCACCCGAGGCCGTGCGGACCGAGACGTCGGAGGGAATCAGCGCGTCGCCGAGCCGAGCCGCGACGGCCTCGGACACGTACACCGACGCGCCGAGCGTGCCGCCCGGGCTCGCGGAGAACCCGCTGACCACGACCTGCTCTCCCGCCACCGAGACCGAGTCACCGAGCGCGACGCCGTACCGGTCCGCGCTCGACTGCGCGATCAGCGCCTCGTCGGGCGTGCCCGGCGCCGTACCCTCGACGACCTCCTGCCAGCGCAGAGCCTCGTCGGACGCGAGCGTGCCGACGCTCATCATCCGCTCCCCGGTTCCCGCGGCCACGTCGGCATAGCCCGACGCGTTCACGACCGCCGCCGCGACACCGTCGACCTCACGGACCCTCTCGCCGACCTCGCCGGCCGTCGCGCGGTCGTCCGACGACACGTCGACGACGAGGTCGGCGCCGGCGTACTGCGCGACGACGTCGGCACGCAGACCCTCACGTGCCGCGCCGCTGAGCGCGTTCACCGCCACCATGAACGCGACCGCCATCACGATCGCTGCGGCGGCCGTCACGTACCGCCGGGCATGGGCTCGCAGCGAGCCCCACAGGACGGTACGCATCAGCCACCCAGCCCGGTGATCGCACCGACGACGTCCTCGGCGCTCGGGCGCTCGAGGGTCCCGGCAAGCTTCCCGTCGCGCAGCAGCACCACACGGTCGGCGTACGCGGCCGCCACCGGCTCGTGGGTCACCATCACGACCGTCTGGCCGAGCTCGTCGACCGACCGGCGGAGGAAGCCCAGCACCTCGCTGCTCGAGCGGCTGTCGAGGTTGCCGGTGGGCTCGTCGGCGAACACCACGTCGGGCGACGCCAGCAGCGCTCGCGCGATCGCCACGCGCTGCTGCTGACCGCCGGACAGCTCGGACGGGCGGTGCGTGAGCCGGTCCGCGAGACCCAGGACGTCGACGAGGGTGTCGAGACGCTGCCAGTCGGGCTCTGCGCCGGCGAGTTCGAGGGGAAGGAGGATGTTCTGCCGCGCCGTGAGCGTCGGCAGCAGGTTGAACGCCTGGAACACGAAGCCCACGTGCTCGCGCCGGAACCGCGTGAGCGCGGTGTCGTCGAGATCGGCAAGCGACACACCGGCGACCTCGACCGAGCCCGACGTCGGCGAGTCCAGGCCCGCGAGGCAGTGCATCAGGGTGGACTTGCCGGAGCCGGACGGCCCCATGATCGCGGTCAGCCGGGCGCCTTCGACGTCGAGGTCGACGCCGTCGAGCGCACGGACCTCCGCGTGCCCCCGGCCGTACGTCTTGGTCAGGGCACGGGTCCGGGCGGCGGTGGCGACGGTGGCGGGCGGGCCGGTCAAGGAGGAAGGGATCATGCCCGCAACGCTAGGAAGAACAGCCCCTCGGTGGCATCGGCCCGCGGACCGGTCTCGCGGCCGCGACGTCATACCGTGGTCGCACGCGTCAGGTCGCCGGCCGCACCAGCCCGGCGTCGTACGCGAGGACGACGAGCTGGACGCGGTCACGGCTGCCGGTCTTGGAGAGCAGCCTCCCCACGTGGGTCTTCACGGTCGGCTCCGCCACGACCAGGCGGGCAGCGATCTCCGGGTTGGTCAGCCCCTGCGCGACCAGGAGCAGGACCTCCCGCTCCCGGTCGGTCAGGGTCGCGAGCCGTGGCTCCTGGGGCGGTTCACCGCCCGGCAGCTGGTCGGCGAACCGGTCGAGCAGCCGCCGGGTCGCGCTGGGCGCCACGACGGCCTCGCCGCGGTGCACGTCGCGGATCGCGGCCAGCAGGACCTCGGGCGGGGTGTCCTTGAGGAGGAACGCCGACGCGCCGGCCCGCAGGCCGTTGTGGACGTACTCGTCGAGGTCGAACGTCGTCAGGACCACGATGCGCGCCTTGATCCCCCGCGCCGTGAGCGCCCGCGTCGCCGCGACGCCGTCGAGGCGGGGCATCCGGACGTCCATGAGCACCACGTCGGCGGCGGTGACCGAGAGCCGCTCCACCGCCTCGAGACCGTCGGCCGCCTCACCGACGACCTCCATGTCCGGCTGGGAGTCGACGAGCATCCGGAACCCTGCCCGGACGAGCTGCTGGTCGTCGACGATGAAGATCCGCAGGGTGCTCACAGCTGCTCCGAGTCGTACGGGGCTTGTCGGACAGGGCGCGGCTCCGCCGGGCTCGGCTCAGCCGGGCTCGGCGCGGGCGGGGTCGGCTCCGCCGGGCTCGGCGCGGGCGGGTTCGGCGCGGCCGGGCTCTGCTGAATAGGGCTCTGCTGCATAGGGACGTGGGCCTCCACACGGAATCCACCGCCGGTCAGCGGGCCCGCGTCGACGGTGCCGGCATGGATCGCGATGCGCTCCCGGATGCCCCGGATGCCGTGACCACCGCGCTGAGCCGCGGGCGCCCCCGCCGGGACGGACCGGCCTCCGTCGTCCTCGACGCGGACCAGCACGTGGTCGCCCGCGACGGCCAGCTGGACCCGGGCGCGGACACCGGGACCCGCGTGCTTGAGCGTGTTGGTGAGCGCCTCCTGGACGACGCGGTACACCGTGAGCCCCGACGCCGTGTCGACGCGTCCCAGGTCGCCGTGGGACTCGAGCCGTACGTCGAGACCACTGTCGCGGACCTGCTGGATGAGCGTCGGGACGTCGGCAGCGGTCGGCATCGGCGCACGCAGCGTCGCCTCGTCGCCGTCGTCCACCTCCTCGCGCAGCAGGCCGAGCAGCCTCCGCATCTCAGCGAGGGACTGGCGGGAGGTCTGCGAGATGGTCTCCAGCGTCTCGGCCGCCACCTCGGGACGGGTCCGCGACGCGTACAGCGCACCGTCGGCCTGTACGACGATCACCGACAGGCTGTGCGCCACGACGTCGTGCATCTCGCGGGCGATGCGGGCACGCTCGGCGGCGGCCGCGATCTGCGCCTGCTGGGCGGCGTCGCGCTCGAGCTGGCGGGCGCGCTCCTCCAGGCCGGCGACGTACTCGCGGCGGGTCCGCAGGTACGCGCCGAACGACCACGGGGCGAGCACGACCAGGCACATCATGACGACGGTCGCGACGGCGCTCGACTCGGGTGAGTCGCGGTACCAGTCGAGGGTGGAGAGCAGCGCGCCCAGGAAGCCGACGCCGAGTCCGGCGCGGCGTGCCCACAACGGACCGTGCGCGGCGATCGCGTACAACGACAGCAGCAGCGCGACGTCGGCGTAGTACGGGACGTCGGTGATCACCAGCTGCCCGGCCAGCAGGGCGGCCACGGCCGCGAACGACGCGACCGGCGCCGTACGACGCCAGGCCAGCGGAAGGAAGATGAGCATCTGGTACGCGGCGTCGATGCGGCTGCCGCCCTCCCCCAACGCGAAGGGGACGAGCGGGAGGACAAGCACGATCGTGAGGATCACGTCGACCTCGAACGGGTGCGTGCGCGTCCACGCTGTCCAGGTCCTCATCTCGCCAGCGTAGGCGTCGCCCGCCGCTCACCCATCAGACCAGGGTCTGATCCTGCGGCGTCACACGAGCCGCGCGAGCACCTCGGGGTCGATGTTCGCGCCGGAGGCGATCGCCACCGCGACCCCGCCGCCGACCTCGACCCGGTCGTGCAGGAGTGCAGCCGCGGCGACGGCGCCGCTGGCCTCCACGACCAGCCGGGCGCCTCGGACGACCGTGCCGACGGCGGTGAGGATCTCGTCCTCGGACACCGTGACGACGTCGTCGACGAACGCGGCGATGTGGTCCCAGTTGAGCAGCCCCACCGAGTCCGTGCGCAGCCCGTCGGCGACCGTCCGCTGCGTGTCGGCGACCGGCCACACCCGACGCTCCCCCGCCGCCCATCCCTCGGCGAGGTCGCCAGCGAGCTCCGGCTCGACCGCGATGACCCGGACGTCGGGACGCAGCGCCTTCACCGCTGCCGCGATGCCGCTGACGAGCCCGCCACCGCTGACCGGGACCACGACCACGTCGAGGTCGGCGACCTGCTCGACGATCTCCAGCCCGACCGTGCCCTGGCCGGCGATGACCCGCGCGTCGTCGTACGGAGGGATCAGCTCGGCGCCCGTGTCGGAGGCGATCTGCTCGGCCCGCTGCAGACGCTCCTCCGGCGGGACGCGGACGATCTCGGCACCCCACCGCGCGGTCGCGTCGACCTTGACGTCCGGAGCGTTCTCGGGGATCACGATGGTGGCGTGGACCCCCGCCACCTTCGCGGCGTACGCGACCGCCTGGGCGTGGTTGCCCGACGAGTGGGACACGACGCCGGCGCGCCGCTGGTCGTCGTCGAGGAGCGCGATGGCGTTCGTCGCACCCCGGAGCTTGAACGCGCCGGTGGCCTGCAGGCCCTCCGCCTTCACCAGGAACGGGACGGTCCCGTCGGCGGTCACCAGGGGCACGACCGGGGTCCGCAGGCACGTGGCGGCGATGCGCTCGGCGGCGGCGCGGATGTCGTCGACGGACACGAGGGCACGGGAGTCGCTCATGCCACCACCCTAGGTCGACGTCCGCCCTCGTCGCTTCGTTCGCGCAGGTAGGGTGAGGACATGGGGAAGGCGATACCGATCATCATCGTCATCGCGCTCGCGGTGTACGCGTTGTTCGACGTGATCGCCACGCCGCGGGACCGCGTCAGATACCTGCCGAAGCCGCTGTGGGTGCTGGTGGTCCTGGTGCCGGCGATCGGCGTCGCTGCGTGGCTCGTGTTCGGCAAGGTCCGCACGAAGCCGGCCGGTCCTCCGCGTCCGCAGCGCCCGATCGCTCGTGGCCCCGACGACGACCCGGACTTCCTCCGCGGCCTCTGACCCGCCGTACGCCGCGGGCCGGGGCTACTTCGCGTAGGAGTGCAGGCCCGGGAAGAACAGGTTCACGCCGACGAAGTTGAACAGGAACGTGGCGAACGCGATCAGCGACAGGATCGCTGCGGCCTTGCCCTTCCAGCCGGCGGTCGCCCGGGCGTGGAGGTATCCGGCGTACGCGACCCAGGTGATGAACGCCCACACCTCCTTGGGGTCCCAGCCCCAGGGGCGGCCCCACGCGTGCTCGGCCCAGATCGGCCCCGAGATCAGCGCCGCGAACGTCCAGACGGGGAACGAGAACGCCGTCACGCGGTACGCGAGCTGGTCCATCGAGGCCGCGCTCGGGAGGCGGCTCAGGTAGCCCTTGGCACCGCCCCGCGCGTCGGCGCGGGTGCGCAGCAGGTACAGCACCGACGCGCCGGCACCGACGAGGAACCCGGCGCCCGCCACCATCGCGGAGATGACGTGGATGACCAGCCAGTACGAGTCGAGCGCGGGCACCAGCGGACCTGCGGGGACGTAGACGGTCATCGACAGGCCGAGCACGACCACGGCGAACCCGAGCACGATCGGCGCGAGCCAGCGCACCTTCATCAGCACGTCCATCACCAGGTAGCCGCCAAGGACGACGCAGATGCCGGTGGTCGCGAACTCGTACATGTTGCCCCACGGCACGCGCTCGGCCGCGAGGCCACGCGCCACGACCGCCGCGAGGAGCACGAGGAAGCCGAGCACGGTCAGGGAGAACGCGATCCTGCCGAACAGGTCGGAACGCTCCTCGGCCGCCTCCCGGTCGGCGCTCGACGGCCCGTCGACCGCGGGAGCGTTGCTCGAGGCGGAGCCGCCGCCCACGAGGGCGGGCTCGGCCGCCGCCACCGCGCGCTCGACGCGGACGGCCTTCGAGCCGAACGCCCACTGCGCCACCGACGCCAGCCAGGCGAGCGCGAGGACGGCGGTCGCCGCCGCCACCGCGTTGTTGGAGAAGTTCGCCCAGTCCTCGAGTGTCATCCCTCGTCCTTCTTCGGCGGCTCTGCCTCCGACGCCGTGTCGTAGTCGTTGCCAGTATGCCCCGTGCGCTCCGCGAGCCGCGCGGCCAGGTCGTCCACGCTCTGAGCGACGTCGCTGCGCGGCACCCGGTCGAGCGCAGCGATCTCCACGACGGTCACGCCGTCGTCACGGCGCCGGGCGCGCACCCACGTACGGCGGGGGCGGATCGTCAGCGACAGGACCAGGCCGAGCACGCCGATCGAGACGCCCCACAGCGGGATCATCACGCCCGGCTGGGCGCTGAACTGGAACCGCGCGAACTGCCGCAGCTCCACGAACTCGATCGAGCCCATGCCATCGGGCAGGTCGGCCGACTGGCCGGGCGACAGCATGAGCCGCAGCGGCTTGCCGTCATCGCCCAGGAACTGCGTGAGGCCGTCCTTGTCGAGCACGTAGACCGACTGCGACTCGCCACCGTCGAGGCCCAGGTCGCCGTAGTAGGCGAAGAGGCCGAGCAGCGGGTTCGCTGCGGCAGGGTGGGCCGACACCGGGATCTCGTCCTCGCCGAACGAGACGGCCGTCGGCAGGAAGAAGCCCTGGAAGCCGAGCTGCTCCGGGCGTGCGTCGGCGACCTTGACGACGCCGTTCGAGGTGTAGGTCGCGTCCGCCGGCAGGAACGGCACGGCATCCTCGAACACCACGCGGCCCTTGCCGTCGCGGACACGGATCACGGGGGCGTACCCCGAGCCGACGAGGTACGCGGAGGCGCCGTCGACGCGCAGCGGGTGGTTGACCTTCACCTCGAAGGGGCGCGGCTCCTCCCCTGGCGCGTCGATCACGGTGCCGGTCGCCGAGAAGCTGCGCGGCGCACCGCGCTGCGGCCCGTCGAGCTCGAACGTCGCCTCGAGGTTGTCGAGGGTCAGCGAGAACGGCGGAAGGTCGTCGGTGTCGAACAGCCCGCCGGACGTGAACTCGTCGAACTGCGTCAGGGTGTTGGAGAAGCCCTTGCCCTCGGCCACGATGGCGCTGCCGCGGTAGCCGAGCAGGCTCATCGACGCGACGCCGACGAGCACGACCACCAGGCTCACGTGGAAGACGAGGTTGCCGAACTCGCGCAGGTAGCCCTTCTCGGCGCGGACCTCGCCCTCCACCACGGCGCCGTCGTCGGTCACGGTGACGGTGTCCTTGCGGGCGAGACCGAGCGTGGCGCCCGCGGCGGCCAGCACGGTCTCGACGTCGGCCTCGGTCTCGTACGTCGCGGAGGCCGGCAGCCGGGAGAAGTTGCGGGGAGCCTTGGGCGGTCGGGCCCGCAGCGCGCGGGAGTACACAGCGACCCGCGGGAGGATGCAGCCGATCAGCGAGACCATCAGCAGGATGTAGATCGCGCTGAACCATACCGACGTGTACACGTGGAACGCGCCGAGCCGGTCGAGGACCGGGGCGAGGTCGGGGTGACGCTCGAAGTACGCCTGGACGGCCCGCTGGTCGACCGAGCGCTGCGGCACGATCGAGCCGGGCACCGCCGCGAGCGCGAGGAGGAGCAGCAGGAACAGCGCCGTGCGCATCGAGGTCAGCTGCCGCCACGCCCAGCGCAGGGTCTCGAGGAACGAGAGCGCGGGCGCAGCGCCGCCACGTCCCTTGTTGGTCGGAGCCCGTCGGTCGTCCGCCATCACACCACCGGCCTGAAGGAGCCGACCCATGAGGTCAGCTCGACCATCAGCTGCCCCCACAGCCCTGTCACGAGCAGCACGCCGACGACGACGAGCAGCCCACCACCGACGAGCGAGATCGCGCGCTGGTGGCGGCGCACCCACATCGTCGCTCGCGCGAACCGGCTGAACGCCAGCGCCGCGAGCAGGAACGGGATGCCGAGCCCGACGCAGTAGACGAAGGTCAGGAACGCGCCGCGTCCCGCCGTCCCCTCGGTGTACGCGAGCCCGAGGACCGCGCCGAGCGCGGGCCCGATGCACGGCGTCCACCCGATCGCGAACAGCACGCCGAGCAGAGGCGCGACCGCGAGGCCCACCGACGGCACCGCGTGGATCCGGACGTCGCGCTGCAGCAGCGGCACGAACCCCATGAACGCGAGACCGAGCAGGATCACGACGATGCCCATCACGATCGAGATCGGGCGCTCGTACGCCCTCAGCTCGAGGCCGATCGAGCCGAAGAGCACCCCGTACGAGACGAACACCGCACTGAAGCCCAGGACGAAGAGGGCCGCGCCGGCGAAGAGCCGACCCCGCTGGCGTACGGACTTCTCGTCGGCCGCGACCTCGGCGGCCGTCATGCCGGACACGTACGAGAGGTAGCCGGGCAGCAGCGGCACGACGCACGGCGAGAAGAACGAGACGAGGCCGGCGAGCAACGCCACCGCTGCGGCCACCACCAGGGAGCCGGACTCGACGGCCGTGACCGACCAGTCACCCATCAGACGGCCCCCGCGTCCTCGATCAGTCCGCGGAGCGTCGACTCGTCGACCGAGCCGAGGACGCGCGCGGCCACCGTGCCGTCGGGTGCGACGACCCACGTCGTCGGCACCGCCATCGACGGGAGGCTGTCGCGGAAGCCCAGCACGGCCTGGCCGCTGCTGTCGTAGATCGACGGATAGGTGATGCCGAAGTTCTCGTCGTACGCGAGCGCCGCCGCGCGCGAGTCACGGATGTTGATGCCGAGGAACTGCACGTCGTCGCCGGTGTCGGCGTCGACCGCGGCGAACGCCGGGGCCTCGACGCGACAGTCGGCGCACCACGACCCCCACACGTTGACGACGACCGTCTTGCCAGCGAAGTCCGAGAGCGCGACCGGTTCGCCCTCGAGGGACTCGCCCGACAGGTCGGGTGCGGGCTTGCGCTCGGACACCTCCGGGACGGTGATGCTGCCGTCGCCGGCGACGTACCCGCCCGTCGTCTCGTCCGCCTGCGTCGTCGACGAGCAGCCGGCGAGCAGCGCCACCGCGGCGACGGAGGCGATCAGGCGCGCGCCGAGGCGGCGGGGGGTCGTCCGGCTCATGCGCCGCCGACGAACTTCTTGCGCAGCTTCGCGGGGATCAGGTCGCCCGCCGGCTCGTTGTAGGCGACGGCGACCGGCACGTCGCCGTCGTAGGTCACCGAGGTGACGCTGGCGAGCGAGCACTCCCGCTTGCGCGGGTCGTGCAGGTAGCGCCGGCGCTCCACGGTCAGGCGCGCGACCCACACCGGCAGCTGGTGCGAGACGATCACCGCCTCGTGCCCGCGTGCGGCGTCACGGGCGTCCGCCATCGCCTCGAGCATGCGGGCGGCGATCTGGGTGTACGGCTCGCCCCACGACGGCCTCGCCGGGTTGCGCAGCCTCCACCACACCGACGGGTGCCGCAGCGAGCCGTCGCCGACGCCGAAGGTCTTGCCCTCGAACTGGTTGCCGGCCTCGATCACACGAGGGTCGGTCATGACGCTGAGCCCGAGCGTCTTGGCGATCGGCTCCATCGTCTCCTGGGCCCGCTCGAGCGGAGAGGCGACCAGGTGCGTGACGTCCGCGTCGGCGAAGAACTCGGCACCACGCTCGGCCATCTGGCGCCCCAGATCGGAGAGGTGGTAGTCGGGAAGCCGCCCGTAGAGCACGCCGGCGGGGTTGTGCACCTCGCCGTGACGCATCAGGTGGACGATCGTACGGTCGCTGTCGCTCATGCCTTCATTGTCTCCGGTCGTGCTGGTCAGGACTGCATCGCCTGCGCCGCCGCGCGGGCAGCCGGGGCCAGAGCCTGCTCGATCGTGTCGAGGGCGGCCGCGTCGAGGGTGTCGGAGACGAACCACGCCTCGAACGCGCTCGGCGGCAGGTAGACGCCGTGGTCCAGCATCGTGTGGAAGAACGCCTTGTAGGCCTCGGGACTCTGGTCCTGCGCGTCGGCGAAGTTCACCACCGCGTCCGTCCGGCCGAGGAAGACGCTGAACAGGTTGCCGGCACTCTGCACGACGTGCGGCACACCAGCGGCGTCGAGCGCCTTCGTGGCGAGGCCCTGGATCGTGATCGCCAGGGTGTCGAGCCGCGCGTAGACCTCGTCGGTCGCGAGCCTCAGGGTGGTGAGCCCGGCGGTGGTGGCGACGGGGTTCCCCGAGAGCGTGCCGGCCTGGTAGACCGGGCCCTCCGGCGCCAGCTGACGCATGATCTCCTCACGACCGCCGAAGGCAGCAGCCGGGAACCCGCCGCCCATGACCTTGCCGAAGGTCATCAGGTCCGGCGCCCAGCCCTCCTGAGCCCCGTCGAGACCCCAGTGACCGCTCCGGGTCACGCGGAACCCGGTCATCACCTCGTCGGAGATGAACAGGGCCCCGTGCTCGCGGCACGTCGCGGCGAGGAAGGCGTTGAAGCCGGGCAGCGGCGGGACGGCGCCCATGTTGCCCGGCGCGGCCTCGGTGATGACACACGCGATCTGCGCGCCGTGCTCGGCGAACGCCGCAGCGACGGCCTCGCGGTCGTTGTACGGGAGGACGAGGGTCTGGGACGTCGACGCGGACGGGATGCCCGGCGTGCCGGGGAGCCCGAACGTGACGACGCCGGAGCCTGCCTCGACCAGGAGCGCATCGACGTGTCCGTGGTAGCAGCCGGCGAACTTCACGACGAGGTCGCGGCCGGTCCAGCCGCGGGCGAGACGGATCGCCGACATGGTCGCCTCGGTCCCCGACGACACCATGCGGACCAGGTCGACCGGCGTGCGCGCGACGATCTCCTCGGCGAGTGCGACCTCGGGCTCGCTCGGGGTTCCGAAGGAGGTGCCCCGGGCCGCGGCCTCACGGACCGCGTCGATGACCTCCGGGCGGGCATGACCGAGCAGCATCGGACCCCACGACGCGACGAGGTCGACGTACGTGTTGCCGTCCACGTCGGTCAGGGTCGAACCGCTCCCCTCGCGCATGAACCGAGGGGTGCCACCGACGGCGCGGAAGGCGCGGACGGGCGAGTTGACCCCGCCAGGTGACACCGCGCGCGCGCGATCGAAGAGCTGCTGGGAGGTCTCGGAGCCTGACACCCCGCCATTCTCCCTGACCACCCAAGCCACGGCGCACTGGGACGAACGTATGAAGTCCAGGCGAACATCTGGCCCAAACTCCACGAAGAACCCCGGCGGCGTCTACGGTGGAGATCCAGCAGCCCTGACGAGGTTCGTGAGACTGGTGGCCAGAATGCGCCACCTCGCCTAGGGTTGGCGGTGTACCCGTGGAGTCAGAGACGCCGCGGGTCGCCGTTCTGAGTTCGGGCTCACAGGGAGTTGATCGACGAGATGGTGCTGCACGGTCGCAAGGTGGGCTCTTCCACCAAGCGCACGAGCTGGTGGCAGACCGCCGCCGCTCTCGTCCCGTGCGCCATGATCGCCGGTGCCTGGGGCGCCGCCGTGGCCATGCCCGGACAGGCCGGCCCCGTCGACAGCGCCGCCTACTCCGCGTACGCCGAGGAGTCCCCGGAGGTCCCGGTCACCGGACCTCAGCTCGAGGTCTCACCGCTGCAGGACCCGCTCGAGAAGCAGGCCGACAGCAACGTGCTGACGCCCGCGCTCGCCAGCGGCCCGTCCGACATCCCGGCGCCCGCCCTCGCCGCGTACCAGCGCGCCGCCAGCGTGATGGCCGCCACGAAGCCTGAGTGCAAGCTGACGTGGCCGCTCCTCGCCGCGATCGGTCGTGTCGAGTCCAACCACGGCCAGTTCGGCGGCTCGACGGTCACGAGCACCGGCGCGACCACCCGCGCGATCATCGGCATCCCGCTCAACGGCACCAACAACACCGCGAGCATCCCGGACACCGACAAGGGCGCCTGGGACGGCGACACGCAGTGGGACCGCGCCGTGGGTCCGATGCAGTTCATCCCGTCCACGTGGGCGTCGGTCGGCGTGGACGCCGACGGCGATGGCAAGTCCGACCCGAACAACATGAACGACGCCGCGCTCGGCGCCGCCGTCTACCTGTGCGTCGGTGGCCACGACCTGAGCACCGACGCCGGAGCGCGAGCAGCGCTCCTCTCTTACAACCGGTCCACCTCGTACGCCGACCAGGTGCTGACGATCGCACGCTCGTACGCGTCGTCGACCCCGCTCGCGCTGCTCCCGAACCTCCCGTTCCCGACCACCCCGGGTGCGCCGCTCGGCCCGATCGGCACGCAGCCGCCGCTCGGCTCGGTGCCGGGCGGACCGGGAGCAGGCGGCTCGCAGCCGACGCCGCCGGAGGTCATCGGCATCGAGAAGCCCCCGACGCCGAAGCCGATCGACCAGGGCGAGCTCGTCACGAAGCCCAAGCCGAAGCCCACCCCCAAGCCGACTCCGAAGCCGACACCGACTCCGAAGCCGACGCCGACAGACCCCACGGATCCCACGCCGACGGATCCGACACCGACGGACCCGACACCGACCGATCCCACGCCGACGGATCCGACACCGACGGACCCGACGCCCACCGATCCCACGCCGACGCCGACCGATCCCACCACGGATCCGACGACGCAGCCGTCCGGAGAGCCGACGACGGAGCCGCCCTCGGCCCAGCAGAAGGCAGCAGCCTTCTGCGCCGGGCTCGAGGTCAGCGACGCGGTGCGCGCGGCGTGCATCGACGCGTACGTCGCTGCGTACGCCGACGGCGAGGCGGCAGCCGAGAGCGCTGCCCGCGCCGCTGCTGCCTGAGTCGCAGGCTTCAGGTCAGACGAGCCGCGCGGCGTACTCGGCCGCCCAGTAGGTGAGGACGATGTCCGCACCGGCGCGACGGATCGACAGCAAGGTCTCCGCGATCGCCGCGTCCCGGTCGATCCAGCCCTGCGCCGCGGCGGCCTCGACCATCGAGTACTCGCCGGAGATGTTGTAGGCGGCGACCGGCACGTCGACGGCGGCTCGGACGGCGGCCACCACGTCGAGGAAGCCCATCGCCGGCTTCACCATCACGACGTCCGCGCCCTCGGCGACGTCGAGGGCGACCTCACGCAGCGCCTCGCGCCCGTTGGCGGGATCCTGCTGGTACGTCCGCCGGTCACCCTGCAGCGACGACGACACAGCCTCGCGGAACGGTCCGTAGAACGCCGACGCGTACTTCGCGGCGTAGGCGAGCACGCTCGTGTCGACGAGTCCCGCGTCGTCGAGCGCACGCCGGACGACGCCGACCTGGCCGTCCATCATGCCGCTGGGACCGAGCATGTGAGCCCCGGCACGGGCCTGCGCGACCGCCATCTCGGCATAGATCTCGAGGGTCGCGTCGTTGTCCACCCGACCCTCGGCGTCCAGGACACCGCAGTGGCCGTGGTCGGTGAACTCGTCGAGGCACAGGTCGGACATCACGACCAGCGCGTCGCCGACCTCGGCGCGGGCGTCGCGGATCGCGACGTTGAGGATGCCGTCCTCGTCGAGCGCCCCGGAGCCCGTGGCGTCCTTGTGCTCGGGGACACCGAACAGCATCACGCCGCCCAACCCCAGCTCGGCGGCCTCGGCCACGGCCTTGCGGGCGGAGTCGCGGGTGTGCTGGACGACGCCGGGCATGCTGGCGATCGGGCGGGGGTCGGTCAGGCCCTCGGCGACGAACATCGGCAGCACGAGACTGCGCGCCTCCACCGACGTCTCGGACACCATCCGGCGCATCGCCGGCGTGGTGCGGAGGCGACGCGGCCTGACCTCCCCGAATCCCATCATCAGCTCCTGCGACGCGATCCCTTGGTGCGCTGCGACGGCTTCGTCACCGGGTCACCGGCGTCGACCATCGCCTGACGGCGCTGGGCACCGAAGTCCGCCAGCGCCTCCGCGAGGGTGTCGGCCGACGGCGACGGGGCGACCACGTCGACGCGCAGGCCGTGCTCCTCGGCGGTCTGCGCGGTCGCGGGGCCGATGCACGCGATCACGGTGGACGCGTGGGGCTTGCCGGCGATCCCGACGAGGTTGCGCACCGTCGAGCTCGACGTGAAGACGACCGCGTCGAACTTGCCCGACTTGATCGCCTCACGCGTCGGAGCCGGCGGCGGGGCCGCGCGCACCGTGCGGTAGGCGGTCACGTCGTCGACCTCCCAGCCGAGCTCGATCAGGCCGGCCACGAGCTGCTCGGTCGCGATGTCGGCACGCGGCAGGAACACGCGGTTGATCGGGTCGAGGAGCTCGTCGTACGGCGGCCACTCCTCGAGCAGGCCGCGCGAGGACTGCTCCCCGCTCGGGACGAGGTCGGGGCGGATGCCCCAGGCGCTGATCGCCTCAGCGGTCTTCTCACCGACGGCGGCGACCTTCAGCCCGGAGAACGCGCGAGCATCGAGGCCGTACTCGTCGAACTTCTCGCGGACGGCCTTGACGGCGTTCACGCTCGTGAAGGCGACCCACTCGTAGCGTCCCTCGACGAGACCACGGACGGCCTTGTCCATCTGCTGCGGGTTGCGCGGCGGCTCGACGGAGATCGTGGGGACCTCCTCGGAGACCGCGCCGTAGCCGCGGAGGCGGTTCGCGAGCGTCGCCGCCTGCTCCTTGGTGCGGGGGACGAGCACGCGCCAGCCGAACAGCGGCTTCGTCTCGAACCACGACAGCGTCTCGCGCAGGTCGACGACGTCACCGATGACGGTGACGGCCGGCGGGGCCACCTTGGCGGCCTTGGCGTCGGCGGCGACCGCGTCGAGCGTCGACACGAGGGTGGACTGCTCGGTGGTCGTGCCGACACGGGTCATCGCGACCGGCGTCTTCGGGTCCCGGCCGGCCTCGATGAGACCGTTCGCGACGTCCTTGATCGTGTTGACCGCGCTCAGGAGCACGAGGGTCTGGTCACCGGCGTACGGGGCCCAGTCGATCTTGGTCTCCCCCATCCGGATCACGGCGACCTCGCGGTGCGTGCGGGTGGTCAGGGGGATGCCGGCGTACGCGGGGACCGCCGACGCCGAGGACACTCCGGGCACGATCTCGAACGAGATGTTGGCCTTGTCGCAGGCCTGCGCCTCTTCGGGGCCCGAGGCGAAGGTGAAGGGGTCGCCGACGAGCAGACGGACGACGTTCTTGCCGCTCTTGGCGTGCTTGACGACGAGCCGGCCGCGCGCCGCGGGGGTCAGGACCCCGCCGTCCTCGCCGTGACCGCCCTCGACGACCTCCGCACCCTCGGGTGCGAGGTGCGCCTGGTCGGCGGACTCGGTGATCACGACGTCGGCAGCGTCGAGGAGCTCCTTGGCCCGCAGGGTGAGCAGGTTGGCGTCACCCGGTCCGGCGCCGACGAAGCTGACGTGACCGATCGGCCGCACGGTGGCGGTCGGGGTCGCGTCGTCGGCGGCCGCGGCAGGCACGGCCTGCTCCGGCTCGGTCACCTTGCGATTGCGGGTGGCGGTGGTGGTGCTCACTGTTCTCATTCCTCGTCTGCCTCTGGGGTGTTGGGCTCACGGGGGTCGGTGGTCATGGGGCGTCGGCTCGCATCAGCGAGTCAGCGCCCTCGGCGATCATCTCGGCAGCGAGACGTTCGCCGATCCCGGTCGGATCCTGGACGGATCCGGTCGCGGACAGTCGGATGGATGGTGCACCGGAAGGATCTCCGGCAAAGGCCCGCAGCCACAGCTGAAGGGAACCGTCGTCGTCGACGACCTCGGCCCACGCCCCCACGGGAGCCGAGCAACCCGCCTCGAGCGAGGCGAGAAGGCTGCGTTCTGCGGTGACGGCGGCACGGGTCGCGCCGTCGTCGAGGCGGGCGAGCAGACCGGCGACCTCGCGGTCGTCGGATCGGCACTCGCACGCCAAGGCACCCTGGCCGGGTGCCGGGAGTACCTGGAGCGGGTCGAGAAGCTCGGTCGCCTCTTCGATCCTGCCAAGCCGGCGCAAACCGGCGGCGGCGAGCACGACGGCGTCGAGCTCGCCATCACGGACCTTGGAGATCCGCGTGTCTACGTTGCCCCGCAGCCCGACGACCTCGATACCGAGGCCGAGGGCGTTGAGCTGAGCCGTACGGCGTGGCGAACCCGTGCCGACGCGAGAACCGGCCGGCAGCTCGCCGAGGGTCAGGCCGTCGCGGGCGATCACGGCGTCGCGCGGGTCGACGCGCGTCGGCACCGCCGCGAGGAGGATCCCGTCGGCAGCAGCGGTCGGCAGGTCCTTGAGGGAGTGCACCGCGACGTCGACCTCGCCGGCCAGCAGCGCGTCGCGCAGGGCGGACACGAACACGCCGGTGCCGCCGATCTCCGCGAGAGGGCGCGTGTTGCGGTCTCCCTCGGTCGACACGGTCACGAGCTCGGTCTCGACGCCCGTCAGCTCGGTGAGCAGGGCGGCGACCTGGGAGGACTGGGTGGTGGCCAGCGCACTGGCACGGGTCCCGACACGGAGGGTCATGAGGGCTCGCCTCCCGCGACATCGGTCGAGGCCGAGGCTGCCCGGTCGACCGCACTGACGGCGTCGACCGTCCCCGGGTCGAGCGCGAACAGGTCGGCGAGGGCGTTCGCGTACGCCAGCGCGTCGGGCCGTCCTGCCATCTCCTTGATGCGGACGGTGGGCTGGTGCAGCAGCTTGTCGGCGACGCGGCGCACGGTCTGGCGCAGCTCGGCGACGACCTGCGGGTCCACGTCGCGCAGACGCCCCTCGAGGCGCTCGAGCTCGGAGTCGACGACCGACGTGGCCATCGAGCGCAGTGCGACGACGGTGGGGGTCACCTTCGCGACGTGGCGCGCGGACAGGAAGGCGGCCACCTCGCCCGCGACGATCCCGCGAACGGCCTCGACGTCGGCGGCGCCGTGCTCGTCGGTCAGCATCGCCTGGAGCTCGGCGAGCCCGAGGACCATCACGCCCGGGAGGCCCGCCACCTCCTCGTCGATGTCGCGAGGCAGCGCGAGGTCGATCAGGACGTACGGCGTCGTGCGGCCGGCGGTGGCCGCACGGACCTGGTCGATCCCGATCACGGTGCCCGTGGCACCGGTGCAGGAGATCACGAGGTCGGCCTCGCCGAGGGCGTCGGACAGGTCTGCCCAGCGGACGGAGGAGCCGCCGACGCTGGCGGCGAGCCGCTCGGCGCTGGCATCGGTCCGGTTCGCGACGCTCACGTGCGCGACTCCACGGCGGGCGGCCGTCGTCGCGGCGAGCGCCGCCATGGCGCCGGCCCCGACGACGAGCACCCGCATGTCCTCGAGCCGGTGGCCCGACCGGGCGACCGCCTCGAGGGACGCGGCGACCAACGACGGCCCCGCCTTGTCGATGCCGGTCTCGGCGTGACCACGCTTGGCGATGCGCAGCGCCTGCTGGAACAGCAGGTTGAGGGCCGGACCGACGGTCGCATCGTCCTGGCCGCGCTGGAGCGCCGTACGGACCTGGCCCAGGATCTGGCTCTCGCCGACGACCATCGAGTCGAGGCCGGAGGCGACACCGAAGAGGTGGGCCACCGCCGCGTCGTCGTAGTGCACGTAGATGTGGCGGAGCAGGTCGTTGCGGGAGAGCCCGGAGTGCGCGACGAGCAGCTCGGAGATGTCCTCCACGGATCCGTGGAAGCGGTCGGCCTCGACGTAGACCTCGACACGGTTGCAGGTCGAGACGACCAGCGACTCGGTCACGTGGTCGGCGTCGAGCGCGTTCTGGGCGACCTTGGCGATCGCGTCACCGTCCAGCGCGACCCGCTCGAGGACCGAGACGGGCGCGCTGCGGTGGGAGACTCCGACGACCAGGACGCTCACGACTCGACCACCTGTTCGCTCGGCAGACCCTCACGATCCGCACCTGGTGTGCGCTTGCGCTGCTCGTGGTAGGCCAGGATCTGGAGCTCGATCGAGAGGTCGACCTTGCGGACATCGACGCCCTCGGGGACGGTGAGCACGGCCGGGGCGAAGTTGAGGATGCTCGTGACGCCCGCGGCGACGAGCCGGTCCGCGACCGCCTGAGCCGCGTCGCCCGGGGTCGCGATGACGCCGATCGAGCAGCCGCGTTCGACGACCAGCCGGTCGAGCTCGTCGATGTGGGCGATGGCGAGGTCGCCGTGCATCTCACCGACGCGCGAGGCGTCGCCGTCGACGAGGGCGACGATACGGAAGCCGCGCGAGCGGAAGCCGCCGTAGTTGGAGAGCGCCTGGCCCAGGTTGCCGATCCCCACGATGACGACGGCCCAGTCCTGGTTGACGCCGATCTCCCGCGCGATCTGGTAGCGGAGGTACTCCACGTCGTAGCCCACGCCACGGGTGCCATAGGATCCCAGGTACGAGAGGTCCTTGCGGAGCTTCGCCGAGTTGACTCCCGCCGCGGTGGCGAGCTGTTCGGACGAGACCGTCCGCAGCCCGGACTCACCGAGTGCCGTCAGCGCCCGGAGATACACCGGGAGCCGCGCCACCGTTGCCTCGGGGATCCCCGAAGAGGCGGGGCGGCCGTTGGCCTGCGCTCGCAGCTGGTTCACATTGCTCCTGGCACCGCGGTGCGGAATCCGGAAGTTACTGGGGGGTTAACGCCGGTGAACCCGGCGGCTCCACTGTAAGAGCTTGTGAACGTGAGAACAAAATCGAGCGCTGCCCTCGCGGGGTGACTCGGGTCACCCACGACGACCCGTCAGGCGTCCAGCGCCCGCCGCAGTCGCGCAGGGTCCACGCGCCAGAAGTCGTGCTGACGACCGTCGACGAAGGTCACCGGGATCTGCTCCCCGTAGGTCTGCATCAGCTCGGCGTCGCCGCTGATGTCCACCTCGCGCCACGGCGTACCGGTCTCGTCGCAGACCTGCGCCACGAGCGCGACCGCGTCCTCGCACAGGTGGCAGCCCGGCTTGCTGTAGACGACGACACGCTCCGCCGCCCGGGGTCCCGTGGTCATTGCAGTCCCAGCACTCCTCGTCGGGCCTCTGCCGCGCGCAGGCGGCTCTTGGAGATCTCGCCGGTCGTCGTGTGCGGGAGCGAGTCGGTGACGACGATCTCACGCGGCACCTTGAACCGGGCCAGCCGCCCGCGGGCGAACTCGCGCAGCCCCTCGACGAACGCCTCGGGCTCGTCGACGGGGCGGGACGGGACGACGTACGCCCGGACCGCCTCACCGGTCTCGCGGTCCTCCACGCCGACGACCGCGACCTCCATCACCCCGGGAGCGTCCGAGAGCACCTCCTCGACCTCACGCGGGAAGACGTTGAACCCGGACACGATGACGAGCTCGCGGAGCCTGTCGACCAGCGTGAGGTCGCCGTCGGCGTCAAGGATGCCGACGTCGCCGGTCGCAAACCACCCGTCCTCGTCCGGACCGCCGGAGCCGTCGGGCCAGAAGCCGGTCAGCAGGTTGGGGCCCCGCACCCAGATCTCTCCCGGGTCACCCAGCTCCGCGTCCTCGCCGTCCTTGTCGACGAGCCGGAGCTCGACGCCGGTCACGGGCGCACCGACCGACCCCGGCTTGACCAGCGGCCGCCCGAGCGTCGTGGTCACGACGGGTGCGGCCTCGGTGAGGCCGTACCCCTGCTGGAGCTGGTGGCCCGCGGTCGCGCTGAACTCCTCGACGAGGTCGGGCTCGAGGGGAGCGGCACCGCTCAGCACGACACGGACGCCGGCCAGGGCCTCCTGCACTCCCGGCCGCCCGCTCCAGGCCGCGACGACCGGTGGTGCGACCGGCACGACGGTCACCCGCTCCCGCGCGATGACCTCGAGAGTGGCCTCGGGGTCGAAACGGTCGACGAGGACCGACGTGGCCCCCTGGCGTACGGCCTGGCTCAGCACCGCGCTCAGCGCGAACACGTGGAACAGCGGCAGCATGACCACCACGACGTCGTCGGCTTCGATCGCAGGCGGCTCGATCGCCGCGACCTGCTCGAGGTTCGCGAGGAGCGCGCGGTGGCTCAAGACGACGATCCGCTGCTCGGTCGACGTGCCCGAGGTCGACATCAGGAGGGCGGTCGCCTCCGGGTCCTGCGGCGCCGGCGGAAGTCCCCGCGGGCCCGGGCTCACCTGGAGGACGTCGGCGAACGACCGGACCGACGTCGATGGCTCCTCGCCGCTGGCGTGGCCGTCGGCGGCGTCACCGGCGACCACCGTGAGCAACCCTGCACGCGCGAACGCCGGAGCCCACTCGGGGTCGCAGACCACGACGCGTACGCCGGTCGTCGCACAGAGCGCGGTCACCTCGTCGTGCGGCGCGCGCGGGTTCGCGGGGACGACCACGAGGCCCAGCCGGAGGGCGGCGAAGTAGAAGACCGGGAGCTCGATCCGGTTGGACAGGACGAGCGCCACCCGCTGGCCGGCGACGAGTCCTTGGGCCGACAACCACGCCGCCGCGCGCGAGACCTGGGCGTCGAGCACCGCCCACGTCAGGGTCCGGCGCGCGCCGTAGCCCTCCACGAACGCCACGCCATCGGGGGTCTGCTCCGCCTGCTGCCGGACGAGCTCCGCGACGTTCACCGTCATGGCGACGAGTCTCGCACAGCAGACCGCCCGTGCAAGGCCGCATCCTCTGTAGGCTCGTCCCGTGGACCCACACGAGTACCACCGGCCGCGCAACCTCCGGGCACGCTCGATGCTGGCGGGCGAGGCGTCCGCCGCCGCAGCGGAGGTCGAGACCGCGTTCGCGGTGCCGCACGACCCGACCGCCGCCGCGTTCTTCGACGTCGACAACACGGTCATGCAGGGCGCGTCGATCTTCCACCTGGCCCGGGGCCTCTACAAGCGCAAGTTCTTCACGACCCGCGAGCTGGTCGGCGCCGCCTGGAAGCAGGCCTACTTCCGCTTCGCCGGCGTCGAGGACCCCGAGCACGTCGAGTCGGCACGCGCCGCCGCGCTCGCGTTCATCGCCGGGCACCCGGTCAGCGAGCTCGAGCTGGTCGGCAACGAGATCTTCGACGAGACGATGGCCGACAGGATCTGGCCGGGCACCCGCGCGCTCGCCCAGCGTCACCTCGACGAGGGCCAGCACGTGTGGCTCGTCACGGCGGCGCCCGCCGAGATCGCCCGCATCATCGCGCGTCGCCTCGGCCTGACGGGTGCACTGGGGACGGTGGCGGAGTCGGTCGACGGCGTCTACACCGGGCGGCTCGTCGGCGACATGCTGCACGGACCTGCGAAGGCGGAGGCGGTGACCGCCCTCGCACGACAGGAGGGGTACGACCTCGAGCGGTGCTCGGCGTACTCCGACTCGTCCAACGACCTCCCGATGCTGTCGCTCGTCGGGTACCCGTGCGCGGTCAACCCCGATGCGCGGCTGCGCGACCACGCGCGCAAGCACGGGTGGGAGATCCACGACTACCGGACCGGGCGAAAGGCCGCCAAGGCCGGGCTCGTCGGTGCCGCCGTCGCCGGCGCGCTCACGGGCGCGGGGCTCGCCGCCGCACGCGCCCGCCGTCACGAGTGACGCCGAGCACCACCGCTAGACGAAGGGGTGGCCGCGGTCGACCAGCAGCGCGTACAGCGTCTGCTGGATCGTCTCGCGCACCTGGTCGGTCACGTTGAAGACCAGCATCGGGTCGTCCGCGGCCTCGGGCGGGTAGGCGTCGGTGCGCACCGGCTCGCCGAACTCGATGATCCACTTGCTCGGAAGCGGGATCAGCCCGAGCGGGCCGAGCCACGGGAAGAACGGGGTGATCGGGACGTACGGGATGCCGAGGAGGCGCGCGAGCGACGGGACGTTGCCGACCAGCGGATAGATCTCCTCGGCACCGACGATCGAGACCGGGACGATCGGCACCCCGGCACGCATCGCCGCCGACACGAAACCTCCCCGGCCGAAGCGCTGCAGCTTGTAGCGCTCGCTGTACGGCTTGCCGATGCCCTTGAAGCCCTCGGGCCAGACCCCGACGATGTGGCCGTCGGCGAGCAGGCGCTCGGCGTCCTCGTTGCAGGCCAGCGTCGCGCCCATCTTGCGGGCGAGCTCGCCCACGAAGGGCAGGTCGAAGACCAGGTCGGCGCCCAGCAGCCGGAGCGTGCGCTGCCCGTGGTCGTTGACGGTCAGCATCGTCATCAGGGCGTCCACCGGCACGGTGCCGGAGTGGTTGGCGACGACCAGCGCACCGCCGTCGGCAGGGATGTGCTCGGCGCCGCGGACCTCGATCCGGAACCACTTGTCGGCGATCGGACGCAGGGCGGCCATCGCGATCGCGTGCAGCTGAGGGTCGAGCCCGAACTCGTCGATCTCGTAGCTGCCGGTGAGCCGTCGCCGCAGGGTCGACAGGAGCACCGCCGCCTTGCCCTCCCAATCCTCACCGAGAACGGTGCGTGCCCCGTGGGCGAGGGCTGCGACCAGGTCCGAGAGCGGGATACCGGGTCGCTCGTCGTCGGCAGGCTCGGGGGCGTCGTTGACGATGAGCGAGAACGCGGGCCGCGCGGTGGCCTCCTCGGGGGAGGAGTCCTCCGAGGCGGAGCCCTCCGGGGGCGGAGCGGGCGCGGCCTTCTTGGTGGTGCGCTTCACGGTCTTCTTGACGGTCTTCGCGGCGGGACGCGGATCCTCGGCGGGAGCCGAGGGGTCCGAAGCAGGTTCGGCGTCCGGCGCCGGCTTCGGCGCAGCCTTCGGCGCCGGTCGCGCCGAGCCACCAGCGAGCGAGCGAGCCGCCGACGACGGCGTGGCGCTCCCGGTCCCGCGACCCGGACGCCCACCCGTACCGAGGGGGACCGTGGGCTCCTGCGGTGCGTCAGGCATACGTGCCTCCGAGGGCGGAGAGAAGGCCGGGCTCGATAGCCTCGGCGAACGCGTCGAGCGTCTGCGGTGTCGAGTAGAGGACCTCGTAGCCGAGCTCGCGCTCGAGCTTCGAGCCGTCGCACACCCGGCCGTACATGAAAAGGCGGGTCAGCTCGGGCGTGAAGTCGGAGCTCATCAGCCGCACCATGCGGTGGGTGACGCCGTTGAACCCGACCGACGGCAGGCGCAGCATCGGCCGACCGAGCCGGCGCGCCGCCTGGCTCAGCGTCACGACCTGCGGGCCGACGACGTTGTACGTGCCGTCGACGTTGCCGGTCGCGGCGAGCGCGAGGACGTTCAGCGCGTCGTACGGGTGCAGGAACTGCAGCCGCGGGTCGTAGCCGAGGACGGCCGGGAGGACCGGGAGCCGGAGGTACTCGCTGAACGGCGACAGCACGTCTCCGGCGAGGACGTTGCCGAGCCGGAACGTCGCGACGGCGACGTCGGGCCGCCTACGGCCGAAGCCGCGGACGTACGCCTCGACGTCCACCGCGTCCTTCGGAAAGCCGTGCATCGTCCCGGACCGCGCAGGAGTCTGCTCGGTGAACATCGCCGGGTTGCGGGCCGAGGTGCCGTACACCGCGGTCGACGACGCGACCACGAGCCGCTCGACGTTGCGGGAGTTCTGGCAGGCCGCGAGGAGCTGCATCGTCCCGATGACGTTGATCTCCTTGACGGCGCTCGTCGACCCGAGCTGGCGCTGCGGCGCTGCGACGTTCGTGTGCACCACGGTGTCGACGTCCTCGACTGCGAGGACCTTGCCGACCACCGGAGTCCGGATGTCGGCACGCACGTACTTGATGCCGTGCATGTCCCCGGTCGGCGGCTGGACGTCGAGCCCGACCACCTTGTCCACGCCTGGCGTGACCGCGAGACGGCGCGCGAGCCTCGACCCGAGATCGCGCGCGACTCCGGTCACCAGGACGACGCGACCCATGGTGCGCCTGCTGGGCTACTTGCCGAGCTTGCGACGCTGGACGCGCGTGCGCTTGAGGAGCTTGCGGTGCTTCTTCTTCGACATGCGCTTGCGGCGCTTCTTGATGACAGAACCCACGGTTCACCTTCTTTTGTTCACACAGCCTGTGGCGCGAGATGCCCCGGACGTGGGACAACCCCCGCCAAGCGTACGGGCAGTGCGGGCAAAGACGTGAACCGGCCCGTGACGCGGACGGGAGGTCAGGGCATCGGATCGAGCCCGTACATCGGGAAGACGGCGTTGCGGGTGCTCAGGATCTGCCGGTCGAGCCAGCTTGCCGGGTCGTAGCCCTCGCGCCAGTCACGGTACGACGGGGTGCGGCCGTCGGTCATCCGCAGCGGCGCGGCGCCGCCGCTCTTGAGCTCCGACACGTGGGCGCGCCAGTGCGGCGGGGTCGGCGTCGACGGGTGGATCTCGTGGCCGCCCACGATGGCCATCAGGTGGGCCCAGGAGCGCGGCACGACGTCGGTCACGGCGTAGCCGCCACCGCCGTACGCGACCCAGCGCCCGCCGCAGACCTCGTCGGCCAGGTCGCGGAGCGCAAGGTACGAGGCGCGCTGGCCGTCGACGCTCAGCATCAGGTTGGTCAGCGGGTCGTCCATGTGGGAGTCGCAGCCCTGCTGGGTGACGAGCACGTCCGGCTTGAACTCGCGCACGATCGCGGGGACGACCGCGTGGTAGGCGCGGAGCCAGCCGGCGTCGGAGGTGCCCGGCGGCAGCGCGACGTTCACCGAGGCGCCGACCGCGTCGCCGATCCCCGTCTCCGTCGCGAGCCCGGTGCCGGGGAAGAGCGTCTGCGGGGTCTCGTGCAGCGAGATCGTGAGGACCCGCGGGTCGTCGTAGAAGACCTTCTGGACGCCGTCGCCGTGGTGGGCGTCCACGTCGACGTACGCGACGCGCTGGGCGCCGTGGTCGAGGAGCCAGCGGATCGCCACCGCGACGTCGTTGTAGATGCAGAAGCCGCTGGCCCGGTCGGGCATCGCGTGGTGGAGTCCGCCGCAGACGTTGATCGCGCGAAGCCTCCCGCCGGTCCACACCTGACGCGCGGCCTCGACCGACGCCCCGACGATGAGGGAGCTTGCGGCGTGCATGTGGGCGAAGGTCGGGTTGTCGTCGGTGCCCAGCCCGACCGCGAGGTTGGAGGCCGTGGGGTCGTCGCTCGCCGCCTTCACCGCCGCGATGTAGTCGGGCGTGTGGACGGTCGCGATCAGGTCGTCGTCGGCCGGGACGGCGGGGATCTTCACCAGGTCGGCACCGACCACGCCGAGCTCGCCGGCCAGCTCCATCGCGAGGCCCACCCGGATGGGCGCCATGGGGTGGGACGGGCCGAAGTCGTAGCCGGTGAGGCTGTCGCTGCTGACGACGCACGCGGGGCCGGCTCCGTGATCCATGCCACCCAGCGTAGCCCGCAGGTGATGCAGGTCTCGCTCAGCCGCCGATCGCACGCGAACGGTCGCGCGACGCCTCGGTCGCGGCGAGGAACGCGGCACGCAGGCCACGCTCCTCGAGCTGCCGGAGTCCCGCCGCCGTCGTGCCCCCCGGAGAGGTGACGCGCTCACGGAGCACGGCGGGGTGCTCGCCGGTCTCGGCGGCCAGCCGCGCGGCTCCGACGAAGGTCTGCACGGCGAGCTGGGTGGACGTCGTCCGCGGTAGGCCGAGGTGGACGCCCGCCTCGGTCAGGGCCTCGATCGCCAGGAAGACGTACGCCGGTCCCGACCCGGAGACCGCACCAGCGGCGTCCTGGAGCTTCTCGGGAAGGCGTACGACCGTGCCGACCGCGCTCATGATGTCCTCGACGACCGCGAGCTGGGCGTCGTCACAGCAGCTCCCCGCCGAGATCACGGAGACGCCGGCACCGACCTGGGCGGGCGTGTTGGGCATGACGCGCACGACCGGGGTGCCGCCGGGCAGCGCCGCCTCGAGCGAGCTGGTGGTGAGACCGACCGCGAGCGAGACGACCAGCGCACCTGGGCGCAGGCGCGGACCGATCTGCCCGAGCAGCCCTGGGACGTCGACCGGCTTCACGCCGACGAGGACGACGTCCGCCTTCGCGGCCGCCGAGACGGCATCGGTCACCTCGACCGCGTACGACGCGCGCAGCGCCGCGGCGTGCTCCTCGCGTCGCACGGCCAGGACGAGATCGTCCGGGGACCAGCCCTTGGCCAGCATCCCGGAGACGATCGCCTCCCCCATCGCACCGGCCCCGACCACCGCAACTGTGCTCATGGTCCGAGGATAGGGGAGGCGACGAGCGCCCTCGGTCGTCGGCGACCGCCTCAGGGCGTACGGCGGCGGAGCGTGGCCGAGCCCAGCAGCAGGCCACCGACGGTGAAGGCGAGCAGCGCGACGACGTCCCAGGTGAGAGCGGTCGTCCACTGGGCGTGCAAGGTCACCTCCGTCGTCGCGTCGACGGCGTAGGACAGCGGTGTCGCGTACGACACCCACTCGAGCACCTGGGGCAGCTCGTCGCGCGGGACGAGCAGCCCGCACACCAGCAGCTGCGGCAGCACGAATGCCGGCATGAACTGCACCGCCTGGAACTCCGTCGCAGCGAACGCCGACACGAGCAGGCCGAGCGCCGTCCCGAGGACGCCCGACAGCACCGCCACCAGCACGAGCGGCCCGACGCCGCCCCGCACGTCGAGGCCGAGCACCCACACCGAGAGGCCCGCCGCGAGGAACCCCTGGACGAGCGCGACCGCCCCGAACGCCAGCGCGTAGCCCAGAAGGAAGTCCAGCTTGCCCATCGGCAGGGTGAAGAGGCGCTCCAGGGTGCCTGAGGTGCGCTCGGACAGCGTCGTGATCGACGTGACCAGGAACATCACCACGAGCCCGAACACGCCGAGCAGCTGAGGCCCGATCGTGTCGAAGAGGTCGCTGTTGCCGGAGTAGACCCACCACAGGAGGGTGATCAGGGCGCACGGCACCACGAGCATCAGCGCCATCGTCCGGTGGTCGTGCCGCAGCTGACCGAGGACGCGGGCCGCGATCGCCGCCGTGATGCGTCCGGTCACGCCGCACCCTCGTCGATCAGGGCGAGGAACGCGGCCTCGACGTCGTCGGTGCCGGTCCGCTCGAGCAGACCGGCCGGCGTGTCCTCGGCCAGCAGCGCGCCGTCTCGGAGCAGGAGGAGGTCGTCGCACCGTTCGGCCTCGTCCATCACGTGGCTCGACACGAGAAGCGAGATGCCCTCGCTCGCGAGCGCGGCGAACAGGTCCCACAGCCGGACCCGGAGCACGGGGTCGAGCCCGACGGTCGGCTCGTCGAGCACCAGCAGCCTCGGCGAGCCGAGCAGCGCGGAGGCCAGGGAGACCCGGCTCCGCTCGCCACCGGAGAGACGGCCGACCATCGTGTCGGCGTACCGGGCGAGGTCGACGACCTCCAGCACCCGGTCCACGTCCTGGAGCGAGACACCGAGGACGCAGGCGAAGAACCGGACGTTCTCGGCGACCGTCAGACCGGGATAGACGCTCGGCGACTGGGTCACGTAGCCGACCCGGTCCCGCAGCACTGGTGACCCGGCGGGCTCGCCGAGCACCCGCACGGCACCGCCCGCGACCGCCTGCACCCCGACGATCGCGCGGATCAACGTCGACTTGCCGGAGCCGGACGGCCCGAGGAGACCGGTGATGCGGCCGGACCGCACCGTGCACGAGAGGCCCGCGATGACCACACGTCCGCCGCGGACGACGTGGAGCTGCTCGACTGCGACCGCCGGGAGCTCCGTCCTCGCCATGCCGCGATGCTAGACCGTGTCGGCGACCCGGGCGAGGTCGAGATGCTGCTGGGCCACCGGGCCGACCAGCGCGACGACCTCGTCCACCGGCATCGACGCCAGCGGCTCCACCTCGAGGAGGTAGCGCGCCGACACCAGCCCGACCATCATGGCGAGCAGCAGTGCCGCGACCTCCGGCGGCGCGTCGGGGCGATGACGCTGGAGCACCTCGCCGATCGTCTCGCGCATCACGAAGTCGCGCACGATGTCGCCCTGGCCGGCGGTGCCGAGGCCGCTGCGCGAGATCGCGATGACGGCTTCCCGGTTGACCGGCTCGTCCCACGACGTGACGAGCGCCCGGATGAGAGCACCGCCGACGTCGTCCGAGGCGGCGACGAGAACCGGCGCCAGGACCTCGGACGGGGCGACCGGCAGCGAGAGCGCGGCGGTGACCAGACGCTGCTTGTCCTTGAAGTAGTGGTGGACGAGCGCTGGGTCGACAGCGGCTCGGCGGGCCACGGCGCGCAGCGATGTCCCGTCGTATCCGTGCTGCGCGAGCTCCGCGCGCGCAGCGGCGAGGATCTCGCCACGGGTATCGGGTGCGCCAGGGCGCCTGCCAGCCATAAGCGGAAGAGTACGACCGCTCGCGGGTCGTGACGGAAGGTTGTTCAAACAGCGACCGAGATGTCTGCCCGGCTGCTCACGCGTCCGGAGCGGCCTGCGCGGCAGCGGCCAGGTGGAGACGGGTGAAGGCGAGCGCCTCGGCGAGGTCGGCCTCGCGCTGTGCACGGTCGGCGGCCTTGCGGGTCGTGACCTCGACGGCGATGTCGCCCGCGTAGCCGCCCTCGGCCAGCAGCCCGAGAAGCTCGCCCACCGGCTGGTGGCCTCGACCCGGCACCAGGTGCTCGTCGCGCGCCGAGCCCGTGCCGTCACCGAGGTGGACGTGGGCGAGACGGTGGCCGAGCTCCACCGCCATCTCCACCGGGTCGCTGCCCGACGTCGCGCAGTGCGACACGTCGAGCGTGACGTGCTCGTAGCCGAACGCGACCGGGTCCCACCCCGGCGCGTAGGCCTGGAACTCTCGCTTGCCGGTCCGCCACGGGTACATGTTCTCCACCGCGAACACGACGCCTGCGCTCTCCTCGAGCCCGGCGACGCCGGCCTCGAACGCGCGGGCGTACTCGCGCTGCCAGCGGAACGGCGGGTGCACGACGACGAGGCCGGCACCGCACGCCTTCGCCATCTCGGCGCTCTTCTCGAGCTTCACCCAGTTGTCGGTCCCCCAGACCCGCTGGGTGATCAGCAGGCACGGCGCGTGGATGGACAGCACCGGGATGTCGTAGCGCTCCTGGAGCCCCACGACGGCCTCGATGTCGGCGCTCGTCGCGTCGGTCCCGACCATCACCTCGACGCCGTCGTAGCCGAGCCGCTTCGCGAGCTCGAAGCCCGCCTCCGTCGGCTCCGGATAGACCGACGACGTCGACAAGGTCACCCGTGCGGACGGCACGGAGACGGGGAGGTCGGAGTCGGTCGCGGACACGGAACCAAGGTTACGGGGGCGTGCTCACATGTGGTCGTGGCGCTCGATCAGCACGCCCTCGCGCAGCGCCCACGGACAGATCTCGAGCTCCGGGAGGTCGAACAGGTCCATCAGTGCGTCCGCGACGACGGCCCCGGCGACCATCTGGTGCGCGCGGGTCGGGGAGACACCCGGCCGCTCGGCGATCTCGGCGACCGAGAGCGTGCGCAGCTCGTCCAGGTGGGCGCCGAGCAGGTCGCGACGCAGCGCCCGGCGGGCGTACGGGCCGGCCTCCGACGGCGCCGCGCCGCACAGGCGCGCCAGCGAGCGGAAGGTCTTGCTGGTCGCGACGACGTGGTCGAAGTCGCCGCCGCGGCGCAGCGCACCGACGTTGCCGGCGATCTGCTGGCGGACGAACAGCCGCAGCGCGTCGTACTCGGCGTCGGTCGGCACCCCCTCGGGGAACCAGTCGCGGGTGAGGCGCCCGGCACCGAGCGGGAGCGACGTGCACACGTCAGGCGTCTCGTCGCGGCCGGTCGCGATCTCGAGGGAGCCGCCGCCGATGTCGAAGACGCCGAGGCGGCCCGAGGACCACCCGAACCATCGGCGTACGGCGAGGAACGTGAGCCTCGCCTCCTCGTCGCCGGCGAGGACCTCGAGGCGTACGCCGGTCTGCGACTCGACCTTCGCGAGAACAGCGTCCGCGTTGACGGCGTCGCGCACGGCCGAGGTGGCGAACGCGATCACCTCGGAGCAGCCCTTGTCGGCGGCGACGGCGCGCGCCTCGTCGACGAACCGCACCAGCGCCTTGACCCCGCGCGAGTCCACGGCTCCCTCGGCGTCGAGGTGCTCGGCGAGGCGCAAGGGCTCCTTGTAGGTGAACGCAGGCAGGGGCGGGGCACCCCGGTAGGCGTCGACCACCAGGAGGTGCCCGGTGTTCGAGCCGATGTCGAGGACTCCGATACGCATGGTTCGAGCGTACCCACCGGGTTCGTCGCAGCGGTCTAGAGTGAGGGCGTGCCCGAGGTTCTGCTCGACTTTCCGCGAGCGTGGGTGGAGTTCCGCGACCCCGCCGACGACGACCAGGTCTTCCGCTGCGACCTCACCTGGCTGACCTCGCGGTGGTCGTGCATCTTCGGCCAGGGATGCCGCGGCATCTACGCCGACGCGCCCGACGTCGGCTGCTGCACCCTGGGCGCCCACTTCTCCGACGACGACGACTACCGGCGGGTGAAGAAGTACGTCAAGCAGCTCGGGCCGGAGGACTGGCAGCACCGCGCCGAGGGCAAGAAGCGCGGTTGGACGGAGACCGACGAGGACGGCGAGCTCAAGACCCGGACGTACGAGGGCGCGTGCATCTTCCACAATCGTGCGGGCTTCGAGGGCGGCACGGGATGTGCCCTGCACAAGCTCGCTCTCGACCGCGGCATCTCCTTCGTCGAGACGAAGCCGGACGTGTGCTGGCAGCTGCCGATCCGCCGCCAGTTCCGTGAGGTCGAGCGCGGCGACGGCACCTCGTACACCGAGGTCGCCATCGGCGAGTACACGCGCGCCGGGTGGGGCCCCGGCGGCCACGACCTCGACTGGTACTGCTCCGCCAACACCGAGGCCCACGTCGGCAGGGAGCCGGTCTACGTGTCGAGCGCCGACGAGCTGACCGCGCTGATGGGACCCGCGGCGTACGCGCAGCTGGTCACGCTGTGCGAGGAGCGGCTCGCGGCCGACCATCACCGGACGCGCCACCGCGCGGACCCCGGCGCCTGACCCCTCCCGCAGGACGCGATGTGGCTCAGGTCACAATGGCGGCATGCGCTTGGACCATCTCTCCTTCGCGGCCGGGCCTGACGGTCTCGCCGCGACCACAGCCCGCCTGAGCGACGCTCTCGGATCCCCCTTCGTCGACGGGGGCAACCACCCCCGGTTCGGCACCCGCAACATGGTGCTCCCGCTCGCGAGGGACCAGTACGTCGAGGTCGTCAGCGTCCTCGACCACCCCGCCTCCGACAAGGCTCCGTTCGGACAGGCCGTCCGCGCTCGCACCGAGCTCGGCGGCGGCTGGCTCGGCTGGGTCGTGCGGGTGGACGACATGGACCCCGTCGAGCGCCGGATGGGCCGGCACGCGGTCCCGGGCAACCGCCGGCGGCCCGACGGCTACAACCTGGAGTGGAAGCAGATCGGGGTGCGCGGGACGCAGGCCGACCCGCAGCTGCCGTTCGTGGTCCAGTGGGAGGTTCCCGACAGCGAGCACCCCTCGCGAGCAGCCGGGGCCACCGTTGCTCTCCGCTCGCTGGAGATCGCCGGGTCACCGGACCGCGTCACGACCTACCTCGGCGAGTCCGTACTCGACGCGCTCACCGACGTCGACGTGCAGTGGGTCGCGCCGAACGGGATGCCGGGCATCGTGGCCGCCACGTTCGCGACGCCGACAGGCGACGTCCGCATCTGACCGGGGTTGATCCGCTACTGTGCGGTTCACCCGCGCGGCCGATGGCCATCCGAGCCACGGAGCGTCGATGGATCTGAACCGAGAGGGCAGACAATTGTCGCGGTCACGTATCCCGATCACGCTGACGCTGATCGTCACACTCCTCGGCGTCGCGCCGTTGTGGCTCCCTGCGTCGACTTCGGCTGATGCCATGACGACACCTTGTACGACGTCGGACATCACCACCGATCCCTCCTTCCTGGGCGACTGGGATGGCGACGGGATCGACACACCCGGCATCCGACGCGGACGATCATTCCTCCTCAGCGACTTTCTGGGAACCAGCGAATGGGCCCACGACATCCCGTTCGGGACCCCCTCCGACACTCCGCTGGTCGGCGACTGGAACGGCGACGGAATCGACACGCCGGGAGTGAAGCGGGGGAACGTCTACTTTCTGCTGTACGACTCAACGTCAGCGTCCCCCATCGCCTTCTCCTGGGGAAGAGCGACGGACAACGTCGTGGTCGGAGATTGGGACGGCGACGGTCACGACACGATCGGACTGCACCGCCTCCCGAACTCCTTCTTTCTCAGCGCAGGTGACCACCTCGCCAACGTCACGAACAATCTCCCAACTTCCTCGTACGCGACGTTTACCTTCGGCACCGCATCCGACATCCCCCTCGCGGGGCATTGGTTGACCAGCGGCAAAGACACGATCGCGTTGCGACGCCCCGCGGAAAACAGCTGGATCATCCGAAAGGACGACGGCACTGGCACGTCCCCACATGTGTGGGGAGATCCGTGCGGAGCTCCGATCGCGGGGTCCGTGTCAGCGACGCAACCCCTGTCGTCATTCGGCCTTCGGCTCGGCACCTCGTGGTCGATGGAGGGCGAGGTCTCGTTCAGGTATCCGAAGCCGACCGTGTGGACATCGAGCGAGGAACTTGCTCGCGCAAGGGCGCAGGTGTCCGAAGGCGTTCAACCATTCGCCCGCAGCTACGCGTGCCTCAAAGAGACATTCGTGCCGGGGAGCGCAGCCGGGTACACATGCGTACGGTCCGCAGTGTCCCCGCCGATCCCGGACCTGGCGACCTACGTCCCAGCATCGCCGTATCAGGGGCCGGAGTATGAGAGGTACAAGAACCTTGCCCGGCGCGAGGCAGGATATGCGCGCGACTTAGCACTCGTCTCTCGCATCGACAGTGATTCAGCGACCCGGGAGCTTGCCGGCGAGAAGCTGGTCGACCTTATGCTGGCATGGGCTGACGACCCCGAGATGAGTGACAGGATCGCCACCACCGATCCCACCAGACCCGCTGCTGAGGCGGAGCTGCTCAAGCGACGGGCGGGGATGATCATCTCGCGCGCGGCGGTCAACTTTGCCAATGCGTACGCCGTCGCATTCGGCTCGTTCCTTCCCGAGCAGCGAGTCCGTGTCGAGGCTTGGCTGCGGGAACTGTCGCGACAGATCGCCGTCAGCCACGAGCGGTGGACTGTCCAGACCTTCGACAACCAGACGATCGCGCACACCATGGGACGGCTGGCGATCGGGCTCGCCCTCGATGATCGCGCGATGATCGACGAAGCACTCGTGAACAACCGCGACCGGATGCGCGTGCTCTTCGAAGGGGCATTGCTGCGCGCGAACGCACCCGCGAGCGAGCTGCACGACAAAGACTTCACGTACTACCAGGGCGGGGGCAAGCCCGCCACGCGCAAGGGCGAGCTGTACGACCGGTACAGGTCCTGGTACGGAAACGAGGGCCACGGGCTCTACTACGCCGTGCACAGCCTGAGGGAGCTAACGCTCCTGGCCGAGATGGCGACGAAGAGTCGATACGACCCTGGCATCTTCGAGATCACCACCTCGAAAGGAGTCTCACTGAAGGATGCGTTCCTCTTCTACGCGCCGTTCTACAGCAGCGACCTCATCGAAGACCCCAGCTACACAGGTTACTACAGCATGGATAAGCCGGAGAGCCGCCAACTCTCCGACGGCGCCCTGTGGGAGATCGCGGCACGCCAGTACGGCGGCTCGTCCCTGGCCGCCGTGATCGCTCGTCAAGACGGCTCCCTGCCGACGGGCGCGCGGTTCGACTTCGAGACCTTCGGCTTTGCCGCGCCCCTTCTGTTCCGTGAGCAATGACGCCGACAGGCGACGTCCGCATCTGACCGGGTTGCGATCGCCTTGCCGGAATTCTCCCGATGAATAGTTGAACTGAGTACTAGTGCGGATGCCCGGAGGGCGTCGACGATCCACCCTGGACGGATGAGCAGCGTCCTGCGGATCCCCGGGCACCCCAGCGAGGCGACCGTCGTCGTGATCTCGATGGCGGCGACCGCGGTGCTCGGCGCAACGGGCATCAACGTCCTGCTGACGACGAGCCCTGCGCGCGCGGGCTACCTCGCCGCCGCGGTGGCGGCCGGCGGCATCGCGCTCTGCTGCTTCGCCGGCGCGATCGCGCTGCTCCGTCTGACCGGGTGCCTGCGACCGGCGCTGTGGGGCTACCTCCCCGGGCTGGCCGCCGTCCTCGCTGCCGGGCTGCTGGTCAGCGAGCACGCGACCCGAGGAGCCACCGACCCGGTCGCCCCCGCGGTCGGGGCGCTCGTCCTGCTCCTTCCGAGCACGTGGATCCCGATCTACGCCGCCGTCCACGCGCACCTCGAGAGCCGACGCGAGGACGCCGCCGTACGCTCCTGGCGCGGCCGCATCTAGACACCCGCCCGACGCGCTCCGGGCGAGCCCCCGCCGTCCTGTCCGACCTCTCGCCTAGCGTGTGCACGTGAGCAGAGCCCGGACGACCTTCTCCTGCAGCAGCTGCGGGGCCGAGTTCGGCAAGTGGTACGGACGCTGCCCGAAGTGCCAGGAGTTCAGCACGGTCGCCGAGAGCGCGACCGTCGCCAAGGAGACCGGGCTCAAGGCCTCGTCTCAGGGGTCGGCGCCACGCCGGCCGGCTCGCCGCGTCTCGGAGATCAGGGACGACGAGGTCGGCGCCCGCCTGAGCACGGGCATCAAGGAGTTCGACCGCGTCCTCGGCGGCGGCCTCGTGGGCGGTCAGGTCCTGCTGCTCTCCGGCGAGCCGGGTGCCGGCAAGTCCACGCTGCTGCTCGCCTGCGCGAACGCCGTCGCCGCAGCCACCCGCCGGCCGGTCCTGTACGTCTCGGGCGAGGAGTCCGTCCAGCAGATCGCGACCCGCGCCCGCCGGGTGGGCGCGACGAGCGAGCACCTCTACCTCGCGGACACGAACGACCTCGGGGAGGCGATCGGCCACCTCGACGCCCTCGGCCAGGACGTCGCTCTGGTGATCGTCGACTCGGTGCAGACGATCGCCTCGTCCGACGTGGACGGCAGGGCGGGCGGCGTCACGCAGGTCATGGAGGTCGCGACGGCGCTGACGCGGCTGGCGAAGGCGCGCGGCATCCCGTTCTGCCTGGTCGGTCAGGTCACCAAGGACTCCAACGTGGCTGGCCCCCGCGCGCTCGAGCACGTCGCCGACACCACGTTGTCGATGGAGGGCGACCGGCACACCCCGCTGCGGCTGCTGCGCGCGGTCAAGAACCGCTTCGGGCCCGCGGACGAGGTCGCCTGCTTCGAGCAGACCGACGACGGCCTCACCGAGGTCGTCGACCCGAGCGGGCTCTTCCGCGGCATCCGGGACCAGCCGGTCCCGGGCACGTGCATCACCGTGACCGCCGAGGGCCGGCGCCCGATGATCGCCGAGATGCAGGCCCTGGTGTCGTCGACGAACGCACCCAACCCCCGCCGTGGGGTGAGCGGGCTCGACTCCTCGCGCGTCTCGATGCTGATCGCCGTCACCGAGCGCGTCGCCGGGGTGCGGCTCCACGACATGGATGTCTTCGCGGCGACGGTCGGCGGCATGCGGTCCAACGATCCTGGGAGCGATCTCGCGGTGTGCCTGTCGATCGCGTCGGCCGCCAGCGGGAGGCCGCTCCCGCTGGACCTCGCCGCCATCGGCGAGGTCTCGCTGTCGGGAGACATCAGGCGAGTCACGATGGTCGGTCAGCGCCTCCGCGAGGCGGACCGGCTCGGCTACCGACGCATCCTGGTGCCCAGCGGCACCCGCGAGGAGGTGCCCCTCGCTGGGCTCAAGGCGCAGGTGATCGAGGTCGCCACCATCCACCGCGCCATCACCGCCGTGAGCACGATGGTTCCGGACGCCTAGCCACTACACTGTTCTGAGTCATCGAACCGACCAACGCGGGGGCCACTGGTGTCGATCAACGATCGGGCGGGCGGGACGCCTTCGATCCTCAGGGCCACTCTCGCGTCCGTCGCACCCGGCACAGCGCTGCGTGAGGGCCTCGAACGCATCCTTCGCGGCCGCACCGGCGCCCTCATCGTCTTCGGCCAGGACAAGGACATCGACGCACTGTCCACGGGCGGGTTCACCCTCGACGTGCCCTTCACCCCGACGGCGCTCCGCGAGCTCGCGAAGATGGACGGCGCGATCATCCTCGACAAGGACGCGACCCGGATCCTCCAGGCGGGCGTCCACCTGATGCCCGACCCGTCGATCCCCACGCAGGAGACCGGCACCCGTCACCGCACCGCCGACCGTGTCGCACGCCAGACGAACGTCCCGGTGATCTCGGTGTCCGCGTCGATGCACATCATCGCCCTCTACGTCGACGGCACCCGCCGCGTCCTCGAGGAGGCCGGAGCCATCCTCGGACGAGCGAACCAGGCGCTCGCCACGCTCGAGCGCTACAAGCTCCGCCTCGACGAGGTCTCGGGCGCGCTGTCGGCTCTCGAGATCGAGGACCTCGTCACGGTGCGTGACGTCGCCGCCGTCGCGCAGCGCCTCGAGATGGTCACCCGCATCGCGGCCGAGATCGAGGACTACGTGCTCGAGCTCGGCACGGACGGACGTCTCCTCTCGCTGCAGCTCGACGAGCTCGTCACCGGCGTCGAGAGCGAGCGCGAGCTGATCGTGCGCGACTACGCCCCGGGCGGTCGACGCGGCAAGCCCCCCGCAGACGTCCTGGAGGACCTCTCTCAGATCGTGTCCGGCGACCTCGTCGATCTCGCGGCCGTGGCTCGCGCGCTCGGGCTCGGCACGGGCGAGCACCTGGAGTCAGCCGTGTCGCCGCGCGGCTACCGGCTCCTCGCGAAGGTCCCTCGCCTCCCCAATGCGGTCATCGAACGCCTGGTCGAGCACTTCGGCACGCTCCAGAAGCTCCTCGCCGCGAGCATCGAGGACCTCCAGACGGTCGACGGAGTCGGCGAGCTGCGCGCTCGCACGGTCCGTGAGGGCCTCTCCCGACTCGCCGAGTCGAGCATCCTCGAGCGCTACGTCTGACGCTGTCAGGGCGACGTGCTCGTCGTGGGCGTGCTTCCCGGCTTCGGTGACGCCGGGGTGCTCGGTGTCGGACCTCCTGTGCCCTGCGGTGCGGGCTTCGCGGTCGGCGGCGTCGGGGTCGGAGTCGGCGCGGGCGTCAGCGTGAACTCTGCGCTCACCGGGTCGCCGCCGAGCAGGGCCGCCTGGGCGGTGTAGCCCCCCGGCGCCACGAACTCCCCCTTGTCGTCGCAGGAGTCGGCGTCGGCTCGTCCGTTCCACGCGACCTCGACCACGGTGGCCCACGAAGGGTGCACATCGACCGTGCGGGCTTCGACGCCCTCGCAGGTCTGGGTGCTCCAGACCGCGCCGTCGTCACCCTTGACGCCCAGCACGAACGTCGAGGGATCGATGCGGACCGTGCACGGTTGGGGCGAGACGCTGACGACGCGCAGGGTCACGGCGACCGCACGCCCGGCGTACGCGCCTGCCCGGACCGACGGCGAGACCGTCACGGCCTCGGCAGGGCAGGCGCCCTGGACCGGCGCGAACCGTACGTCGACCTGGACGTCCTTCGCTTTGCGCGGCTTCTGCGCGGGGGCGGGAGCGGTCGCCGACGTGGCAGCGGTGGGCGTCGGCTCGGTCGCCTCCGGTTCCTTGGCGGACGAATCGCCCTCGCCTCCGACCACGCGGACCACGAACCAGCCGAGCAGGAGCACGATCGCGAGGAGGAGGAGACGGCGACGCCAGTACACCCCCGGGGGGAGTTTGCCCGCAGGCCGCATCACCGAGCTCACGCCCTCAAACTAACTTCCCGCGGCGCCGTGACAGGATCGACTCGCCATGGTCCTCCCCACGTCACCGCAACCTGTCGCCGGCACCGCCCTCGACGGGCTGCACGACGCCGTCTGCGACTGGTACGCCGCTAGCTCTCGTCCCCTCCCCTGGCGTCGCCCGACGACGACGGCGTGGCACGTCCTCGTCTCGGAGGTCATGCTGCAGCAGACCCCGGTCGACCGGGTCGCCCCGGTCTACGAGGAGTGGATCGCTCGCTGGCCCACGCCGCGCGCGCTCGCAGAGGTGGCCCCGGGGGAAGCCGTACGCGCGTGGGGTCGCCTCGGCTACCCGCGGCGTGCCCTGCGGCTCCACGCCAGCGCGACCGCGATCTGCGAACGCCACGACGGCGAGGTGCCGCGCGATCTCGAGGCGCTCCGCGCGCTCCCCGGCGTCGGCGAGTACACCGCGGCCGCCGTGGCCGTCTTCGCGTACGGCCAGCGGCACGCGGTGCTCGACACCAACGTCCGGAGGGTCCTCGGCCGCGTCCTGGGCGGCGACGCGCTGCCCGCTGCGACGATGTCGGTCGCCGAGCGCGAGCGCGCCCGGTCGGCGCTTCCGGCCGACACCGCGACCGCCGCACGGTGGTCGATCGGGTTGATGGAGCTCGGCGCCCTCGTGTGCACCGCCCGGGCGCCGGCGTGCTCGGTCTGTCCCATCCGCGACGGGTGCCGGTGGCACGCGGCCGGGCGACCGGCGTACGACGGCCCGGCCCGGCGCGGTCAGACCTACGCCGGCACGGACCGGCAGTGCCGAGGTCGGCTCCTCGCGGTGCTGCGCGACGCCGAGGGCGCCGTACCCGGGTCGGCGCTGCGGCAGGTCTGGGACGACGCGACCCAGCGGGAGCGGGCCCTCGACAGCCTGCTCGACGACGGGCTCGTGGTGAACGTCGGCGACGACGAGTACGCACTTCCCGGGACGTGAGAAGGGCCCGCGACCGAGGTCGCGGGCCCTTCTCGTGCTCTGCGGGTCAGGCCCGCAGCGGCGGTCAGCTTGCTGCCGACGCGTCCCCGGTCGTCCCACCGTTGGTGGTGCCGGCGGCGGCCTCCAGCGGCGTGTCCGGGAGCTCGGCCTTCGGCTCGCCCTTGAAGGTGAAGGTCGCGCTCGGACCCTCGCCCTCGACGTCGACCAGCACGATCTGGCCAGGACGGACCTCACCGAACAGCAGCTTCTCGGCGAGCGTGTCCTCGATCTCGCGCTGCACCGTGCGCCGCAGCGGTCGCGCACCGAGGACCGGGTCGAAGCCACGGCTCGCCAGGAGGTTCTTGGCGGCGGACGTGAGCTCCAGCGCCATGTCCTTGTCCTTGAGCCGCTTCTCGACCGAGTCGAGCATCATGTCGACCATGTCGATGATCTCGTCCTGCGTCAGCGGCGGGAAGACCACGATCTCGTCGACACGGTTGAGGAACTCGGGCCGGAAGTGCTGCTTCAGCTCCTCCGAGACCTTCGCCTTCATCTTGTCGTACGAGCCTGCGACGTCGCTGGCCTGGCTGAAGCCGAGGTTGACGCCCTTCGCGATGTCCCGGGTGCCGAGGTTCGTCGTCATGATGATGACGGTGTTCTTGAAGTCGACCACCCGGCCCTGCGAGTCGGTCAGGCGACCTTCCTCGAGGATCTGCAGCAGCGAGTTGAAGATGTCCGGGTGGGCCTTCTCGACCTCGTCGAACAGCACCACCGAGAACGGCTTGCGACGGACCTTCTCGGTGAGCTGGCCGCCCTCTTCGTAGCCGACGTAGCCCGGAGGCGAGCCGAACAGGCGGGAGACGGTGTGCTTCTCGGAGAACTCGCTCATGTCGAGCTGGATGAGCGCGTCGTCGTCGCCGAACAGGAAGTTGGCGAGCGCCTTCGAGAGCCAGGTCTTTCCGACGCCGGACGGGCCGGCGAAGATGAACGAGCCACCCGGGCGGCGCGGATCCTTGAGGCCGGCACGCGTGCGGCGGATCGCCCGTGACAGCGCCTTGATGGCCTCGTCCTGGCCGATGACCCGCTTGTGCAGCTCCTGCTCCATGTTGAGCAGTCGAGTCGACTCCTCCTCGGAGAGCTTCACGATCGGGATGCCGGTCGCGAGCGCCAGGACCTCGGCGATCAGCTCCTCGTCGACCTCGGCGACCTCGTCCATGTCGCCCGCGCGCCACTGCTTCTCGCGGTCGGTCTTGGCCGTGAGGAGCTCACGCTCCTCGTTGCGCAGCGCCGCCGCGGACTCGAAGTCCTGGACGTCGATCGCATTCTCCTTGCGGCGGCGGACGTCGACGATCTTCTCGTCGAAGTCGCGCAGGTCCGGCGGAGCGGTCATCCGGCGGATCCGCAGACGCGAACCGGCCTCGTCGACGAGGTCGATCGCCTTGTCCGGGAGGAACCGGTCGGAGATGTAGCGGTCGGCGAGCGTCGCGGCCGAGACGAGCGCCTCGTCCGTGATCGTGACCCGGTGGTGGGCCTCGTAGCGGTCGCGCAGACCCTTGAGCATCTCGATCGTGTGCGCGATCGACGGCTCCGCGACCTGGATCGGCTGGAACCGGCGCTCGAGCGCGGCATCCTTCTCGAAGTGCTTGCGGTACTCGTCGAGCGTGGTGGCACCGATGGTCTGCAGCTCACCACGGGCCAGCATCGGCTTGAGGATGCTGGCGGCATCGATCGCGCCCTCGGCTGCGCCGGCACCGACGAGCGTGTGGATCTCGTCGATGAAGAGCACGATGTCGCCGCGGGTGCGGATCTCCTTGAGGACCTTCTTGAGGCGCTCCTCGAAGTCGCCGCGGTAGCGCGAGCCTGCGACGAGCGCACCGAGGTCGAGCGTGTAGATCTGCTTGTCGCGCAACGTCTCGGGGACGTCGCCGCGGACGATGTCCTGCGCGAGGCCCTCGACGACCGTCGTCTTGCCGACGCCCGGCTCACCGATGAGGACCGGGTTGTTCTTGGTGCGGCGCGACAGCACCTGCATGACGCGCTCGATCTCCTTCTCACGCCCGATGACCGGGTCGAGCTTGCCCTCGCGGGCAGCCTGCGTGAGGTTGCGGCCGAACTGGTCGAGCACGAGCGAGCTGCTCGGGGCGGACTCGCCCGCGGGGGCGCCTGCCGCCGCGGTCTCCTTGCCCTGGTAGCCGCTCAGTAGCTGGATGACCTGCTGACGGACGCGGTTGAGGTCGGCTCCGAGCTTGACCAGGACCTGCGCGGCGACACCCTCGCCCTCGCGGATCAGGCCGAGCAGGATGTGCTCGGTGCCGATGTAGCTGTGGCCGAGCTGCAGCGCCTCGCGGAGGCTGAGCTCGAGGACCTTCTTGGCGCGCGGGGTGAAGGGAATGTGACCGCTGGGCGCCTGCTGACCCTGGCCGATGATCTCCTCGACCTGCTCGCGCACGGCCTCGAGCGAGATGCCCAGGTTCTCCAGCGCCTTGGCAGCGACTCCCTCACCCTCGTGGATGAGACCAAGAAGGATGTGCTCGGTGCCGATGTAGTTGTGGCTGAGCATGCGCGCCTCTTCCTGGGCGAGCACGACAACACGACGGGCGCGGTCGGTGAACCTCTCGAACATGCAACTCCCCTTGATCCGAGACCGTTCTGCGGGTCGGGTCTCTGTCCACCCCATGCTAGTCACGACCACCAACGTCGGTGGACCACCAGCACACCTGGGATTTGCCTGATTACAAGGGATCGCGGGCCTTCGTGCTTCCGTTGTTCACGCAGGGCGAACACCTCCGGGGCCGATGTTCACCGAGAGCGAACACGAGTTTCGCTGGTAGCGTGATCGCCGTCCCGCAGGATCAGCGCAGTCCTCTCATGTCGGCCACGTCAGGCGAGGAGCACAGATGAGCATACGGACCAGCCTCCGCTCCGGCCTCGAGTCGGTCGTCGGGGAGGAACGCACCCGGTCGCTCGTGCGCTCCGAGCGTGCGGCCCGCACCCGGCTCGCGAAGGCGATCGCCCCACCGCCGCCGCCTCCGAAGAAGCGGAAGGCCGGGAGGCGGTCCGCCGCCAGCAGGCTGCGACGGTCGGACCCGTTCACCCCTCACCCGAAGCCCACGATGTCGCGCCACGAGCTGCTCGCCGGTCTGCACGAGCGTCTGCAGCCGCGGACGTATCTGGAGATCGGCGTGCGTCACGGCGAGAGCCTCAGCCTTTCCTCCACGCGTTCGATCGGTGTCGACCCAGCTTTCAACATCGACCGCGAGATCGAGGCTGACGTGCAGCTCGTCCGCGCAACGAGCGACGACTTCTTCGCCCGCGAGGATCCACTGGCGCACTTCGCCGGCGTCCCGGTCGACCTGGCGTTCATCGACGGCATGCACCTCTCGGAGTTCGCTCTGCGCGACTTCCTCAACACCGAGGCCCACCTGGCGCGCACCGGCGTCGTGGTCTTCGACGACATGCTGCCCCGCAACTCCCTCGAAGCCGCACGCGACCGGCGTACGGTGCAGTGGGCCGGCGACGTCTTCAAAGTGGCCGAGGTGCTGCGCCGGCGACGGCCCGACCTCGTCGTGCTCCTCGTGAACACCTCACCGACCGGGACCGTGGTGGTGGCCGGGCTCGACCCGGGGGCGGCGCTGAGAGACGTTGTGTACGAGGCAGAGGTCGCATACTGCCTCACGCCGGACCCCCAGGAGGTTCCCCCGGAGTACCTCGACCGATCGACAGCCGTCAACGCGCGCGACCTCCTCGAGCTGGGCGCGTGGCACGAGCTGGTGAAGCGTCGTGATGCCGGAGGCGAGTCCCTCGACGACCTCTGGGATCAGCTGCGGTCGCTCCCCGTCGGAGGCTGAGCGTCCCCGGCCTGCCGGATGCGCAGCATCGCCGATGACGCCGCCGAGCACGTGAGGCGGGCTCGGAAGACCTCGCTGCCGTTCCGGTCCCGTACCCGCTGGGCGAGCACGTCGGCATGGACGTCGGGTTCGAGAGGGAGCGCCTGCACCGCGGGCTCGCCCAAGAAGCTGCTCCGCACCTGGAGGCGCCAGGTCCCGGGCTCGAGCGCGGGACCGACGAACCCGACGAAGGGCTGCACCCGCGCGTCGATCGTGATCTCCTGCAGCCACCCGTCGCCATCGCCCGGCTGCACGGCGACCGAGCGGCACTCCACCGGCCACTCGATCCCGGACTGGACGCTCCGGACGGAGAGCGACCCCCAGGGAACGTCATGCGGCCCCAGCGCGGCGCTGATCACGCCGCCGGGCGCCGCGAGCGCCGCGATCGTCCGGTCCGACTCCTTCTCGAGCGTGATGCGGTCGTCATCGCTGCGGACGCGGACCCGGAGCCGGACGTCCAGAGCCGTACCAGACCAGCCGACCTCCTCGACGTCGACGTGGCGCTGGAGGCTGCTCAGTGCCTGGCACACGGCGAGGAACGCGGGCTCGTCGTCCACCCGCAGCGTCTGGAACCGCAGCCTTCTCAGGACGGAGAGCTCGCGGTCGACCTCCTCGCCGAACGCACCGCGGACGAATGCGGCGGTCGACGCGAAGTAGGCGTGGCGGGCGGCCTGGGGTCGGCGGTCGAAGCGGTTGATGAACGTACGGCTGAAGCACTGCTGCGCGCCTTCGCGCCGTAGCTCCCTCGAGACGTCCGGGTCTGCGCCACGCTCGTCGGCGACGTCGAGGGCGGCGGTGTAGTAGCCCCAGTACCAGTCAGGATCTACCGCCTTGCTCGAGTTGTTGGTGCCGTCGCGACGACGGACCCAGCGGTAGCAAGGGTAGGACGCCAGCACCGACGCCACCGGCGCGCACGCGAACACCTGACCCATGAAGTGGTGATCCTCCAACCGCACCCGACCCTCCAGGAACCGGATCCCGTGCTCCATCAGG
>NZ_WJYO01000003.1 GCF_010994095.1 Mumia xiangluensis | reverse complement strand
GAGGTCGAGGTCAACGGCGGGGTCGTGGTGTACGAGTTCGTCGGGCCGGAGGACGGTGAGGTGGTCGTGCTGACGCCGGGTGGTCGGTTCAGCAAGGACTACGGCGGTGTCCATGAGCTGGCGGAGGCGTTGGCTGCGGGTGGCAAGCGGGTGTTGCTGTGGGATCGGCCGAACTGTGGGCGGTCGGACGTTCAGCTGTACGGGCGGTCGGAGTCGCACATGCGGGCGGAGACGCTCGGGGTGATGCTCGAGAAGCTCGGGATCGAGAAGGTCGTCGCGGCCGGTGGATCGGGCGGGGCGCGGGACATGATCGTGTTCACGATGATGTATCCGGAGAAGGTCACGAAGCTGTTGACCTGGTGCATCGTCGGGGGCACGTTCTCCACGATGAGTCTGGCGGGTGTGTACGTGCTGCCGGAGCTTCGGGCGGTTCGGGCCGGGGGGATCGAGGCGGTGCTGTCGATTCCTGGTGCGGCGGGGAGCTGGGCGGATCTGTGCGAGGCGAATCCTCGGAACAAGGAGCGTCTGCTGGAGGTCGGGGCCGAGGAGTTCGAGCGGGTGATGGAGCGCTGGTTCGATGCGTACATCCCGAAGGCGAACGAGGCGATCCCGGGGGTGGCTGACTGGGAGTTCGCGCAGGTGCAGGTTCCGACGTTGATCGTGCGTGGTGGTGCGAAGGACTACGACCACCCGGCGCGGACGTCGCGGGAGGTGCTGTCGCTGATCGAGGGTGCGCGGCTGATCGAGCCTCCGTGGCCCGAGGACGCCTGGGAGCAGGCCGCGGTGGCCACCGGACAGGGTCGCGGCAGCCTGTTCGACTTCTGGCAGCTGGGCGCGCCCGAGTTCCTCGCCTTCATCGACGAGTGAGCATCCGCGAGTAGTCGACACCGTCGAGGAGGGGAGATGGCGATGCCCGATGCCGAGGTCGAGGTCAACGGCGGGGTCGTGGTGTACGAGTTCGTCGGGCCGGAGGACGGTGAGGTGGTCGTGCTGACGCCGGGTGGTCGGTTCAGCAAGGACTACGGCGGTGTCCATGAGCTGGCGGAGGCGTTGGCTGCGGGTGGCAAGCGGGTGTTGCTGTGGGATCGGCCGAACTGTGGGCGGTCGGACGTTCAGCTGTACGGGCGGTCGGAGTCGCACATGCGGGCGGAGACGCTCGGGGTGATGCTCGAGAAGCTCGGGATCGAGAAGGTCGTCGCGGCCGGTGGATCGGGCGGGGCGCGGGACATGATCGTGTTCACGATGATGTATCCGGAGAAGGTCACGAAGCTGTTGACCTGGTGCATCGTCGGGGGCACGTTCTCCACGATGAGTCTGGCGGGTGTGTACGTGCTGCCGGAGCTTCGGGCGGTTCGGGCCGGGGGGATCGAGGCGGTGCTGTCGATTCCTGGTGCGGCGGGGAGCTGGGCGGATCTGTGCGAGGCGAATCCTCGGAACAAGGAGCGTCTGCTGGAGGTCGGGGCCGAGGAGTTCGAGCGGGTGATGGAGCGCTGGTTCGATGCGTACATCCCGAAGGCGAACGAGGCGATCCCGGGGGTGGCTGACTGGGAGTTCGCGCAGGTGCAGGTTCCGACGTTGATCGTGCGTGGTGGTGCGAAGGACTACGACCACCCGGCGCGGACGTCGCGGGAGGTGCTGTCGCTGATCGAGGGTGCGCGGCTGATCGAGCCTCCGTGGCCCGAGGACGCCTGGGAGCAGCGTGGCCTACGACGGCGCAGCGGCGAGGAGGTCGGCTTCGAGTTCTGGGTCGACGGCGCGCCATCCTTCCTCGCCTTCATCGACGAGCAGAGCACCGGCGGGGCCGTGGCGTGATCCGTACCCGAGACCGTCATCCTGTCCCGCCCTGGGCGACTGTCGGCGTGCTCGCCGTCACGGGGGTCCTCGCGGCGTTGCAGGGGACACTGCTGCTGCCGCTCGTGTCACAGCTCCCCGAGATCTACGGGGTCGGGACGGTCGGGGCATCGTGGATCATCACGGCGACGATGCTCGCCGGGGCGCTGGCGACGCCGATCGTGTCCCGGCTCGCCGACATGTACGGCAAGCGACGTCTCGTCGTCCTCGCGCTCGGCGTGCTCCTCGTCGGATCGGTCCTGCTCGCGCTCACCGAGGACTACGTCGTGGCGCTCGTCGGCCGCACGCTGCAGGGCGTGACCGCGTCGGTCCTCCCGGTCTCGATGAGCATCCTGAAGGATGTCCTTCCCCCCGAACGCGTCGGCTCTGGTATCGCCCTGGTGAGCGCCACCCTCGGGATCGGGTCGGCCGTCGGGCTCCCGCTGGCGGGGCTGCTGTACGGCTCGCTCGGCTACAGCTCGCTGTTCTGGCTCGTCTCAGGGTTCGCCGGTCTGCTGGCGCTCGCGGCCTGGTGGCTCCTCCCGCGCGGCGAGTCCGCCGGCGAGAAGGAGCGGTTCGACTGGGTCGGCGCCGCCCTGCTGGCCATGGGACTGGTGCCGCTCCTTCTTGTCCTCTCCCAGGGGAACACCTGGGGTTGGGGGAGCGCGACGACGCTCTCCTTCCTCGTCGCGGCCGTGGTCGCGTTCGCCGTATGGGTTCCCTGGGAGCTGCGCACGCACGAGCCGGTGATCGATCTGAGGTTGACCGCTCGTCGCCCGGTTCTCCTGACGAACATCGCCTCGATGATCATCGCGCTGGGGCTCCTCTCGAACCTGCTGCTCGCGTCGCTGCAGTTCGGCAGCCCGGCCGAGACCGAGGCAGGGCTCGGGCTCACGGCTGGCCAGACCGGTCTGGCGATGGCGCTGCCTGCCGCGGTCTTCGTGGTCGCCGCCCCGATGCTCGGTCTGCTGCTGCGACGGTACGGCGGACGCCTCGTCCTGCTGGCCGGCTCGCTCACGATGGCGGTCGCCTACTCGCTGCGCGTGGTCCTCGACGACTCGGTGGTCCACGTCGTTCTCGGGTCTGTGCTGATCGGCGCGGGCAGCACGCTGGCGATGGCGGCGATGCCGATGATCATCATGTCGGCGGTTCCACGACGTCACACGGCGTCGGCGAACGGCGTGAACTCGCTGTGCCGGATGATCGGCACCTCGGCGTCCACCGCGGCGCTCGCGGCCCTGACGACGGCGACGGCGGTCGTCGTGGCGGGCCACGAGGTCCCCACGCCCACCACCATCCACATCACGTGCTGGGTGCTCGCCGGCGCGGGGCTGGCCGCGACCGTCCTGGTGTGGTTCATCCCGCGCGACCACGAGCACGTGGAGCGCGATGCGGTCCCGGCATCGTCGTCAACTGCAGTTCCCCTAACCGGAGCAATAATTTGCTTCCCATTCGCCCCGACAACGACTGGCATCCCGAGAAAGAGAGTGAGGTCAAGATGATGGCACCCCGTGGACACCTGATCGACGCGAGCGTCCAGGTGTTCTTCAAGTCCGACGCGGACCTGCGGACCTACCTGCGTGAGCCCTTCAAGAGCCGGGGCTACCCGCACGTCGACGTCCCCTGGTTCGCCCCGCCCGGCCCGAGATACGTCGAGGGCTCCGACAACCCCGACGGTTCGCACCCGGGATCCGACCCCGAGCAGGTCGGCAAGGTGATCCTGGACGACCGAGGCTTCGACTTCGCGATCCTGCACCCGATGACGGCAGCGTCGATCCTCCCCGACTGGCACCTCGGCACGGCGATCCTCGCAGCCACGAACCAGATGCTGGTCGAGCGGTGGCTGGAGTCCGACACCTACGCGGACCGGTTCCGCGGGACGATCCGGGTCAACCCGCGCGACATCGACGGCGCGGTGAGAGAGATCGAGCGCTGGAAGGGTCACCCGCGGATCGTGCAGATCGGACTCCCGATGCAGACCGAGGAGCCGTACGGGCGGTCGCACTTCAAGCCCCTGTGGCGGGCCGCGTGCGACGCCAACCTCCCGATCGCGATCCACCTGGAGATGGGAGCGGGCATCACGCACCCGCCGACGCCGTCGGGCATCACGCGGACGTACTCGCACCTCGCGGCGTACCAGCCGATGACGTTCGTCTGGCACCTCCTCAACATGATCGCGGAGGGGGTCTTCCAGGAGTTCCCCGATCTGAAGGTGGTGTGGACCGACGGGGCGGCCGACATGCTGACGCCGTTCATCTGGCGGTTCGACACCTTCGGCAGGCCCCACCTGGAGCAGACGCCGTGGTCGCCGAACATCCCGAGCTCCTACCTGCCCGACCACGTCTACTTCGTGAACGGACTGCTCGACGGACCCGGCGACGCCGACTTCGCCGACGAGTGGCTCCGGATGACCGGCAAGGAGGACATGCTCCTCTTCGGCTCGAGCTACCCGAGCTGGCAGACGGTCGGTCCCGACGACCTTCCCCGGGCCTGGAGCGACGACCAGCGGGCGAAGGTGCTCGGTGGCAACGCAGCCAAGCTGTACGGGCTCGATGCCGCCGTGCCGGCACCCGCCTGACCTGAACGATCCACGATCGGCCACTCCACGAGAGGAAGAGACAGATGACGATCGACACGACGCACGAACGCAAGGTCGGTTCCGAGCAGGTGCAGGTCCGGGTGGTCGACAGCGATGTCCACCCGACCCCGCGGTACGGGGAGATCGACCAGTTCATCTCGGACAGGCTCCGCACCCTGCTCGCGCAGCGCAGCGCGATGGCAGGCAACCCGGTGTACTACGACGCGCCCGACTACAACCACGCCTTCGCGATGAGGACGGACTCGTTCCCCGACGACGGCAACTTCGCCGGGTCCGATCCCGACCTCACGTTCCGGCAGCTCATCATGGACGCCGGCTCCGACATCGCGATCCTCGGTCCGCTCCCCAACGGTGGGCAGACCGACGAAGAGGCACACGAGCTCGCCGCGGCGTACAACAAGTGGCAGGACACGTGCTGGCTGGACAGCGAGAACAACTGGCACCAGCGCTACCGCGGCTCGATCTGCGCCGCGATCGAGATGCCCGAGGAGGGTGCGCGGGAGATCGAGCACTGGGTGGGACACCCCTACATGTCCCAGGTCCTCATCAACGCCGAGCCGCGCCCGTCGTGGGGACACCCGAAGTACGACCCCGTCTGGGAAGCGGCGACGCGGCACGACATCCCGGTCGCGTGCCACCTCGGGCGAGGGCAGCACAACGAGCTCCCGATGTCACCGGTCGGCTTCATGACCTACAACCACGACCTCATGGTCTCGTACTCGATGCTCGCCGCGAACCAGGTCATGAGCCTGATCTTCGACGGCGTCTTCGACCGGTTCCCGACGCTGAAGATCGTGCTGATCGAGCACGCCTTCAACTGGATCCTGCCGCTGATGTGGCGCATGGACGCGATCTACGCGGCGCGGGGACCGGAGAACGGCCTGAAGCGCAAGCCGTCGGAGTACGTCAAGGACCACATCTGGTTCACGACCCAGCCGCTCGACTATCCCGAGGACAAGCTCGAGCTCACGAACGCGCTCGAGTGGATGGAGGCCGACAAGCTCCTGCTGTTCTCGTCGGACTACCCGCACTGGACGTTCGACGACCCCCAGTGGGTGGCGAAGCACATGCCCGAGCAGTGGCGCGACAAGATCATGTTCCAGAACTCGATCGATCTCTTCCACCTGCCGAGCACCGTCCCTGCTCTGCCCGGACAGAAGAGGCCGTACTAGATGCGCGAGAGAGAGACCGTCCGGGCGCCGCTCGCCCGGGGGCGCGAGCACGTGGTCGCGACCGTGGACGAGATCGCGCCCGGAGGATCGAAGGTCGTCCCGATCGGGCGCTACGGCGTCGGCGTCTACAACGTCAACGGCAAGTTCTACGCGATCGCCAACTACTGCCCCCACGAGGGCGGTCCGCTCTGCGGCGGTCGTACGCACGGCCAGACCGTCGTCGACGCGGAGCAGCCCGGCGGCGCCGCGGAGGTCCGGGACGGCGAGTTCATCTACTGCCCCTGGCACCAGTGGGGCTTCGAGCTCGCGACCGGGACGACCGCGGTCAAGCCGGAGTGGAGCATCCGCACCTACCCCGTCCGGGTCGACGGCGAGAACGTGATCGTGACGGCATGAGAGGACATCGATGAGCCTGACAGCAGACGACGCCGTCGCCATGGAGGTGGTCGCGTCGTACCCGAGCATCGAGCCACGTCTCCTCACGGGACTCGACGAGCGCGAGGACCTCGCCGCCTACCTCGCGACCGGAGGCTATGCGCCGGTCGACGATGCCGACCGGCTGCTGGACGACGTCCTCCAGTCCGGCGTACGGGGCCGCGGCGGGGCGGCCTTCCCGATCAGCCAGAAGATCGCGACCGTCCGTGCGAACGGCACGCCGGTCGTGGTCGCCAACGGCGAGGAGGGTGAGCCCGCCTCGATCAAGGACCGGTGGTTGCTGCGCCGTCGGCCGCACCTCGTCCTCGACGGGCTCCGGCTCGCCGCGGTCATGGCGGGCAGCGACGACCTCCACCTCTACGTCTCCGACCGGGCGGGTGCCCTGAGCATGGAGCTGGCGCTCGACGAGCTCGCCGAGAGCGGGGTCTGGGACGGCCGTGTCACGGTGACCGTCGTGGAGCCGGCGTACGTGGCTGGGGAGGAGACCGCCGCCGTCCAGGCCCTGAATGGCGGCCCCGCGCTGCCGACCGATAAGCCGCCGCGCCCGTTCGAGGAGGGCGTCGGCGGTCGCCCGACGATGGTCAGCAACGTCGAGACGCTGGCCAACCTCCCCCTGGTCCAGCGGCTGGGGCCGGCGCGCTACCGCGAGGCCGGCACCGACACCTCGCCGGGCACGTTCCTGCTCACCCTCACCGGGTGCCGCTCCGCAGGGCTGTACGAGGTGCCGTTCGGCGAGACCCTCCGCTCGGTGCTGACGTGGCTGGGAGAGGACGTCGAGGCCGTCGGCGGATTCCTCATGGGCGGCTACTTCTCCGGTGTCATCGGGCCGCACGCGCTCGATGTCCCGCTGGACTACGACGCGATGAAGGCCGCGGCCTCCGGGCTCGGGTGCGGTGCGGTCGCCGTGATCTCGTCGACGCTCTGCCCGGTGACCGTCTCGGCCGCGGTGATGGCGTACTTCGCCCGTGAGAACGCCGGCCAGTGCGGGTCGTGCTTCAACGGAACGGCGGCGATGAGCGCCGTGCTCGGGGCGCTCTCCGACCACCAGGCGGAGGAGTCCGACGTCGAGCGGCTGCGCTACTGGTCCTCGTTCCTGCGCGGGCGAGGGGCGTGCGGCACCCTCGACGGTGCGACGAACGTGGCGGCGAGCCTGCTGAGGGAGTTCCCCGACCTGGTCTCAGCACACCTCGACGGCGGCTGCGTCATCTGCGGCTCGGCCGGAGACCGACTGTCCGATCCACCGTTCGTCGTGGCACTGCCCGTGGCGAGCCGAGCACAGTGAGGAGACCCCCGCGGTGAAGATCAAGCTCGACCGAACCCTCTGCGACGGATTCGGCATCTGCGCCGACCATGCGCCGGAGACGTTCTCGCTCGACGAGTGGGGCTACGTCTCGCTCGTCGGGACGGGAGACGTCGCGCCGGAGGACGAGGAAGGCGTGCGGCGCGCGCTGCTGGACTGCCCGGTCCACGCGATCCTCGCGTTGCCTGCCACGGCACCACCGCCACCCCCGCCGTCGCCGAAGGCCGCGCACCCTGTGGTCGCGCCACCCGTGGTCGCCGGCACGTAGCCCGAACCCCTGAAGAGGAGCCAGCACTGATGACGAACGCGATCATGGTGGTCAAGACGAACCCTGTCGGCGGGCGGGAGGACGAGTTCAACGCGTGGTACTCCGGTCAGCACGTGCCGGAGATCCTGCGCGTCCCTGGCTTCGTCGGGGCGCGGCGCTACGTGGCGCTCGACCAGCCGGTGGACGACGGCGGTGATGCCGGCTTCCGGTACGTCGCGATCTACGAGATCGAGGGGCCGGTCCCCGACGCCCTCGCGGCTCTCGGAGCGGCGGGCATCGAGCCCAGCCCTGCGATGGACGAGCGAACGTCGGTGGCGGTCTACACGACGTTCCCGCCGAAACCCTAAATCAGCCAACCAGTTGGTTGACTACCTACCTCTGCGGTCCTAGCCTGGGAACGTGCTGAGACGACAGAGGAACGCGCGCGGGAGCGACCACGGGCGAGCGGAGCGCCGGTGACGAACGGAGATCCGTCCACGGATGACGATCGGCAGACCGGCCTCGTCACGTACTCGAGGACGCTGCTCGCGCCGGCGGAGCTGGCCCGCAGAGACCGGGCGTACGCGGCGCTCACCGAGGCCGTACGAGAGCTGTGCGACGCGCAGCTGAGGACCGAGGTCGACCTCGAGGAGGTCGGGGCGGTTGCGGCCGAGGTGCGCGCCGTGACCGCGCGGCTGCTCACGTCGGCGCGCGAGCGGTCCTTCGGCATCGAGCTCGGTCACGACGGCGGGGCGCGCGAGCACGGCAATGCCGTGCTCGGTCTGCGGAACCCGTTCGCCTGCGCGGTCGGCGCCCGGGCGATGTTCTGGGACGACCGGGGTGCACGCGCGACGTTGGAGCTCGGCGCGCTGTACGAGGGGCCGCCTGGGTGCGTCCACGGCGGGGTTCTCGCGCTCGTGTTCGACCAGCTGTTCACCGAGGCGGCGGCCGCGGTGGGGCAGGTCGGCATGACGGCCGAGCTGACCGTGGCCTACCGGCGTCCGATCCCGCTCGGCACCGTGACCGTCGACGCCTGGCTGGAGGTCGTCGACGGCCGTAAGCGCCGCATGCACGCGACGTGCCACGACGGCGACGGCAACCTCACTGCCGAGGCGGAGGCGCTCCTCGTCCTGCCGCGCTGGCTCGAGGGGTCGGACGCGATCTGGCCGAAGCGCCCGCCCGTGGACGCGCTCGACGGCGACGTCTCCCTCGACCCCTCGGTGACCTGACGTCGGCCTGTCGGAGTCAGCGGGCGGCGGAGGCCCAGTCGCGGACGTCGCGCTTCAGCACCTTGCCGCTGGGGTTGCGCGGGAGCGGGGCGTGACGGACGTGCCAGACACTCGGCACCTTGAACGCGGCCAGCTCCGCCGACGCGAGCGTACGCAGCGCGTCGACGTCGACCTGCTCACCCTCGTGCGGGACGACGACGGCGGCGACCGCCTCTCCGAGGTCCGGGTCCGGAACGGCGACCACGGCCACCTCGGCCACGTCGGGGTGCGCGCCCAGCACCCGCTCGACCTCGGCGGGGTAGACGTTCTCCCCGCCGCGGATGACGACGTCCTTCAACCGATCGACGAGGCGCAGCCGGCCCGCGGCGTCGAAGACGCCCAGGTCCCCGGAGTGGAACCAGCCGTCGGAGAAGGCCGACTCGGTCTCGCCTGGCGTCCAGTAGCCGGCCACGACCTGGGGTCCGCGGACCCACACCTCGCCGACCTCGCCGGTCGCGACCTCTGAGCCGGAGTCGTCGACGAGCTTGACCTCCGCGCCTGGGACGGGGAGCCCCGCGACCTGCGGGTTCGCACGGACTGCGGCGCCACTCTGCTGCACCGCCGACGACGTCGTCTCGGTCATGCCGTACCCGTGGTTGATCGACACCTGCGGCCCGACACGGCGGAGGACGAGGTCGACGAGCTCGGTCGCGCCCGGCGAGCCTCCGATGCCGATGGAGGACACCCGCGAGAGGTCGTACGCGGGGAGCGCAGGCGAGGTGAGGAGCCGGCGCAGCATCGTCGGGACCAGGACCAGCGCAGTGATCTCCTCGCGGACGCACAGGCCGAGCGCCTCGTCGGTGTCCCATCGGTACATCAGCACCATCTTCATCCCGCCCGCGGCGGCGTTGTAGACCGACGAGACACCGCCGATGTGGAACAACGGGAACGGGTTCAGCATCGCCGGCTGGGCGGTGGGCGTCGGCGCCACGGCGTCGTCGCCGGCGATCTGCCGCCCGACCTCGGCCTGGAACCCCACCGTCATCATGAGCGTCGTGTGGTTGCGGTGGGTCGCCAGCGCGCCCTTCGGTCGACCCGTCGTCCCGGACGTGTAGATGATCGTGGCGGGATCGTCGGGCTCGACGTCGCACGGGGGCAGGGCGTCGTACGACGGGGCGCTCGCGAGCAGTCGGTCCCAGCGCCGGTGGGGTGCGGGGACGGCCTCGTCCGTACGGGTCACGACCGTCGTGGGGAGGGCGTCGTCGGAGCCGGCGGCCGTGCGCAGCCGCTTCCAGCGCTCCCCGTCGGCGACGAGGACTGCGGGCGCGCAGTCCTCGACCGCCCACTGCAGCTCGCTGCCCGTCCACCACGCGTTGAGGGGCACGGCGATCGCGCCGAGGGCGTGGGCCGCCCAGAAGGTGATGACGAGCTCGGGGACGTTGCGCATCGCGATCGCGACCCGGTCGCCCTTCGTGACGCCGAGGTCGTCGCGCAGCACGTGTGCCAGGGTGGCGACCTGGGTGTACAGGTCGTGGTACGTCAGCCGCTCCGCCTCGTACACCAGGGCGTCCCGGTCGCCGTGCGCTCGTACCCCCTCGAGCACGGCGCGCAGGCTGGCGGGAGCGTGCCGGTAGACCCGCACGGTCCGCCCGCCGGCGACCGTCTCGACGAGCTCGTACGGGGCGCCGGGAGCCAGCAGCGCCTCGCGCACGTCCAGCTCCGTCGCCGACACGGGCGGGGAGGGCGTCTCCGTGCGGGCGCTCACGACAGCTCCTCGGCCGCGCGCTCGGCCCACAGGTCGGTCGTCCGCAGGAAGGCACCGGAGTCCGTGTCGTCGCCCATCGCGCCGGCGCGGAACCGGACGGCCGTCCGCAGGCAGAGACACGCGAGCCGCCAGCTTGCGAGGGAGCGATAGAGGGGAAGGTCGTCGACGGAGGCGCCGGTCGCGGCCACGTACGTCTCGACGACCTCGTCGGGTCGCAGCGATCCGGGCGCCGTCGTGGGCGGCGGCGTCCCGAGCATCGCCTCGGCGGGAGCGTCCCAGAAGACCAGCAGCGATCCGAGGTCGGCCAACGGTTCGCCGCGGGTGACCAGCTCCCAGTCGAGGATCGCGCGGATCGTCCCGTCCGGTGCCGTGATCGTGTTGCCGAGTCGGTAGTCGCCGTGGACGAGGCGGCCCGCGGTATCGGTCGGGAGACGCCGCGCGAGGACGTCGCCGAGAGCGCGCAGCGCGGCGAGGTGCTGGGTGACCTCCGGGCTCGCGGTCTCGGCGATCGCGGCGAGGATCGACCCCCAGCGCCGGATCTGGCGCCCGTTGTAGTTCTCCTTCGGCCCGAGGTCGGCGAGCCCGACGGTCTCGGGATCGACAGCGTGGAGGGCGGCGAGCGCGGTCGTGAGGTTCGTCGTGGCGACCCGCAGCGTTGCGGCGTCGAACACTTGCTCGGCCTGCGCGGCCCCCGTCACGACGAAGCCGTCCACGAAGTCGGTGACGTGGCACGGGACGCCGAGTGGGTCCTCGGCCGTGCCCGTCATCCGTACCCGCGGGACCGGGACGTCGGTCTCCCACAGGGCGGACATCGTGCGCGACTCACGGTCGGGGTCGTGGGCGCCGCCGCCGGCCTGTCCGCGTGGCGGCTGGCGCAGCACCCAGACCTGTCCCGCACTGTCGATCACGCGGGACGTCAGCATGCTGTAGCCGCCGGTGATGCGTTCGACCCGGAACGGGGGGACGGCCTCGGGCAGACCGCGGGCCAGCCAGGCCTCGACCTCGGCGGGGAGCGCCGTGGGCCGCGTGGACGTCGTCATCGTGACGACATCCCGATCGGCAGGCCGTCCTCCAGCTGGTCGAGGATCTCGACGATGCCGGAGCCTCGCCGGCCGTCGCCCGTGGTGAACTCGTACGCGGCGTATCCGATGCGGGTCTCGAGCACCGTCCCGTCATCGCCCGGACGGTTGTGCCGGAGCGGGACGTACGTCGCCGGCGGGCGCGCGGTGGCCGTCAGGGTCACGGGGCCTTCGGCGGTCTGCACCTCGCAGACGACCCGCTCGCCGAAGCCGTCCGGTGTCCACGTGACCTCGACGTCGTCGAACGAGGCCTCGCTCAGGACGCCCTCGCGGACGACCGCGGCCTCGCGGGTGATCTGGCCGTCGCGACGTGCCACCTGCAGCACCATGAGCGCGCTGCGGTCGTCGAGGGACGCGGTGATCCAGCGGTACCAGAGCGGGCCGGCCCAGTCGCGTGGTCCCCACGAGTGGTCGCGCAGCCCGGCCGCCTTCTCGAGCGGGTAGGCGGTTCCGTCGACGGTGATGGTGCCGTCGACCCCGATGAACTGCTCGAAGTGTCCCCACGCCATGGTCGACTCGAGGTACTTGTCGGGGTCGTCGCCGTTCGTCCCGAACGACCGCCCGTGGGCGTGGACGGCGAGATCGAGCGTCACCTGCCGGCGGGGTGCCTCCTTGAACGCGGCCCGCGGCTCGGTGAGCACACGGGGGTCGGCGAACGACGCGAGCTCTCCCTCGTACCGGAGACGCTGGCGTGCGTGCGGCTCGAGGATGTCGATCTCCAGGCCGCCGGCCTTGATCTGGTCGACGGTCACCTCGCGGGTCCGTTCGTGGCCGAAGAGGGTCTCGTCCGGCAGGAAGAGCAGGACGGACGCCTGGCCTGCGGGCTGGTTGGCCTGCATCGCGACCCTGACCCAGCCGGTGATGCCGGAGGCGACCGAGGAGAAGTTGTAGTACGTGCTCTCGTTGTACGCCGGATCGTCGTTCGGCGTGTGTCGGAACTCGTGCTCCGGGGCGATCGACTCCGCGAGCATGCCCATGCCAACCCTCCTGCAATTAGCCAACCGAATGGTTGGTAACCTAGGCACGCCGGACCCCGCTGTCAAGCGCGGGAGGCCGGGTGAGCCGCTGGCCAGAGACGCAGGAGGCACGATGACCGATCGGGACGCGTGGGCGGACGTGACGTACGAGACCGTGGCGCCCGGGGTGCACCGCATCCCCGTCGAGATGCCTGGCGAGGGGTTGGCCGCCACGAACGTCTACGCCGTCGTCGGAGACCGCTCGGTGGGTCTCGTCGACGCCGGGTGGTTCGCGGGTGACGCGATGGGCGACCTCGAGCGTGGGCTCGCCGCCCTCGGCGCCGGACTCGGGGACGTCGGCACGATCGTCGTGACGCACATCCACCCCGACCACTACACGCTTGCCGTCGAGCTGATGCGGCGTACGCGGTGCGAGATCCTTCTCGGGTCGGGCGAGCGGCACTCGCTCGCGCTGATCCTCGACCGGGAACGCGGCATGTCCGAGTTCGGGGTCTCGTTGCAGCGCTGCGGGGTGCCGCGGTCGATGGTGGAGTCGCACGCACGGTCCGACGTCGACGTCGCGCTGTACGCCGAGCCGACCGGGTGGCTCCACGACGGCGACGTCGTGCTCCTCGGAGACCTGGAGGTGGAGGCGGTCGAGACTCCCGGGCACACCCGCGGGCACGTCTGCTTCGCCGGCGACGAGATCGGTGTGCTGTTCACCGGCGACCACGTCCTGCCGCGGATCACACCCGCCGTCGGCTCCGAGCCGACCGACCACCTCCACCGGTCGCTCGCCGACTATCTCGACTCGCTGACCCGCATCCGCAGGCGCCCCGACGCCGCGATGCTCCCGGCGCACGGGGTCGCGGGGGCGAGCGTCCACGAGCGTGTGGACGAGCTGCTGCGGCACCATGAGATCCGCCTCGACCAGTGCGGCGAGGCCGTGGCCGCGGGGGCCCGCACGGCGTACGAGGTGGCCAAGCAGGTGCCGTGGACCAAGCGCGAGCGGGCCCTCGACTCGCTCGGGCCGATGGACCAGCTGATGGCGGTCCAGGAGACGCGGGCGCACCTGGAGGTGCTGTCGATGCGGGGCCGCGTCCAGCAGGCGGCCGACCCGGACCTCGACGTGTACGACCTCGCCTGACGCACCACCCGACGATGCACGGGCCACAAGAACAGACCCGACGCCGTCGCCACGGGCTGGCGACGACGTCGGGTCTCGTCCGGTCCTGTGTGTCAGACGGGGTTGTGGTCGTAGACGGGGACGGTCCAGTCCTCCGCCTTGCGCTGGTCGCCCTCGAGCCGCTTCCCGTCGCGGTACGGCTTGTCGAAGTAGAACTGCTTCGACCAGCGGCGGAAAGCCGAGTAGTAGATCTCCTCGCCGCCGGCGTACGGCGGGTGCTCGATGTACTTCTGGTTCTCCCAGATCGCGAAGTCGCGGCGGATCTGCGCGTCCTGGAAGCGGAGCATCTGCTCAGCGCGTCCGGTCGGCGGGTCGTCCATCGAGCTCCCCGGCTCGCGCGAGACCGCCATCGTGCAGAAGATCTGCGAGTGCTCCTTGTCGACCGGCGTCGTCGCGGTCATCTGGGCGGTGATGAAGTCGCCGATGTGAAAGCGCGCGAGCGACAGCCCGAGCCCCCACGCCTCGGTCTCCGTCTCGCCGTCCACGGGCCCGTCGGGGGTGAGCCAGGTCGTCGACTTGCCGTACCCGAACCAGTAGCCCATGCGCGTGTGGAGGTACTCGCCCTTCTCCTCCCACAGCAGCGGCCGGCCGGGCTGGCCGGTCCCGTGGACGAGGGGGAAGTGGAAGTAGTCGGGGGTGTTCTCGATCGGCATCTGGGTGATGATCTTGCGCACCCCGACGTGGTCGGCGCCGTACGGGTAGATCGGGTAGAAGTTCTCCTGGTCGCCGTACTCGGGGACGCCGGGGTACTCCCAGAACGGCGCACGGCCGTGCCCGTCGTACCAGACGAGGAGCAGGCCCTGGACCTCGGCGGTGTGCCACCGGTCCAGCGCGACCTTGCGTGTGGCGTTCGGCGCGTACGGGATCCCCTCGAGGGACCCGTCGGTGTTCCACAACCATCCGTGGAACGGGCACTCGATGCAGTCGCCCTTGACCTGTCCGCCGTGCCCGAGGTGCGCGCCGAGGTGGGCGCAGTAGGCGTCGAGGAGCGAGACCTCTCCGCGTTCCGACCGGAACAGGACCAGCTCCTGGTCGAAGAACTTGACCGGGCGCACATCACCCGGGGCAAGCTCTGCCGAGTACCCGATCTGATACCACCCTGTGGCGAAAACGTCGTACGGCCAATCCTTCATTCTCACGTCTCCGAACTCGTGTAATCCCAACCCACTGGTTAGTTGGTTATAATGCGGTACGACGAGCGCGGAGTCAAACGGGCCCCCGTCGTCGGCGAGCGGAGAGGGGACGCAGTGACCACTGCAGCTGAGGTCGGAGGGTCGGCCGACGTGATCCTGATGGACGACGTCTCGGGGACGGTCGTCGCCATCGCCGTGACGCGAGGGCGCCAGCTGTCGCTGGACCGCGTGCTCGTCTTCATGGCTGACGGGGTGACGCTCTGGTACGACCGTGACTTCGTGACCGCGAGCCATCACCCTGACGTGAGCTGGACGGTGGATGGCCGCGCCCAGCGCGTACGAGTGTCGGTGCACACCGCGCAGGACCTGGAGCCCGCTGAGCACCTTGCGGGCGCCGCCGCCGAGTTCCGGGTGCCTGTCACGGTGGACCTGTCGCTCGGGCCGATCTCGCTGCCCGTCCCGCGGCAGCGCGCGTTCGCCGACGGCGGGCTCGTCGGCTCCGAGGTGTATCGCGCCAGCGGCTCCGTCGCAGCGGGCAGCGTCGTGGCATCCGTACGGGGCCAGGCGTGGGTGGGCGCGACCGGCTTCGCGGCGAGCGGCACCGAGGACGGGACGCGGTTGATCGCGGCGTTCCAGGACGGCTCGGCGATGCTCGCCACCGCACCGCAGGAGCCGGGCGCGGTCGGCCCGGGTGCGTTCCAGGAGCGCACGGTGACGAGCCCGCTGACGGTGTCGGTGCTGAACGTGGAGGGGCCATCGCGTCGGATCCCGACGCGGATGATCTGCCAGCTCGACGGAACGCCCAGCTCGACCGGGGGCTACACCGTCACCGGCGGCTACCGCAGCCTCGACCAGCACCTCGCATTCGTCCGGGCGAGCGCCGACGGGCAGGGGTGGGTACGCCGGGCGTTCACCCCGTACGACGTCTCACGATCCGGGGTGACCGGTTTCGGGCTCCTCGAGCAGGTCGGGCGGGTGTCGTCCCCGAACGCGCCGTCGGTCGTCGGCACCGGCATCCCCGAGACCTTCTGAGCCCGGGGCGCCAAGACGGTTCAGACCGCCGGTGAGGGAGCCTGCGCTGCTGGCGCGACCGCGCGCGTGCGCGGCAGCGCCATGGCCAGGACGCTCGCGACGAGCATGGTGGCGGCCAGCACGACGAAGCCGACGACGTACCCGGACTCCTGCGGAAGGCCGTCCGCCCTCAGGCCGGCGGTGACGACGGTCGCCATCGCCGCCGCCCCGACCGCGCCGCCGATGTTGCGGACGTTGAAGTTCACCGCGCTCGCGACGGCGGTCTGCCCCGGGTCGACCGAGACCACGACGAGGGTCGACAAGGCTGCCAGGTTGACGCCGAGCGTGAAGCCGTACGCCGTGAGAGTCAGCGCGATCTCCCACGCGTGCGACCGTGCGGCGACCAGGGTCAGCAGCGACAGCGCCATGACGATGCTCGCTCCGATGACCACGCGACGCGGGCCGTACCTCCTAGTCAGGCGGGCCGAGGCGATGCCGCCGAGGAAGACGCAAGCGGCCATCGGCGCAAGGACGAGGCCCGATTCGGAGACGGTCGCCCCGAGGCCGTAGCCGGTCGTCCGGGGCGTCTGCAGGAGCTGCGGCACGTACGAGTAGACCCCGAACATGGCGAGGCCTAAAAGGAAGGAGACGACGTTGGCCGATCGCACCGCCGGGAGCCGCAGCATGTCGAGGTCGATGACGGGGTGCTCGGCGCGCCGCTCCAGCCTGACCCAGAGCGCGCCGACCACCACGGCAGCCCCGTAGAGACCGAGTGTGCGCGGATCGAGCCACCCCCATGCGGTCCCTTGGGTCGTCGCGAGCAGGAAGGCGGCGACGCTGAGGCTGAGGAAGGGCGCGGGGAGCCAGGACAGCCCGCCTGATCCGCTCGGCGAGCGGGGGACCACGATCGCCGCGACCACGGCGGTGATCGCCGTCAACGTCATGGGGGCGAGGAACAGCGCGCGATAGCCGAGGAGGTCCACCAGCGGGCCGGCGAGAACCAGCCCCACACTGGCGCCGATCCCTCCGAGTGCGGCGAGGGTCCCGACCGCGGCCGACGTGCGTTCCGCGGAGAACTCGTCACGGACGATGCCGAGCGAGAGCGGCATCACGCCACCACCGACGCCCTGCAGGACCCGGGCCGCGACCATCACTTCGAGGCTCGGTGCGTACGCGGCGACGAGCGAGGCGACCGAGAGCACCGCGAGGACGGTGACGAGCGTCCGCTTCTTGCCGTAGACGTCGCCGAGGCGTCCGACGATCGGTGTCGCGACGGCTGCCGCGAGCAGGTACGCGCTGACGACCCACGAGACGCTGCGCGCGTCCGCGTGCAGGGCGTGCTGGATCGCCGGCAGGACCGGGATGACCATCGCCTGGAGCAGGGCGAATGCCGTGACGGCCGACATGAGGACCGCGTACGTCGCCGGCCCGCGCAGTCGCTCGCTCACAGGCGCACCTTCCGGTTGTCCCAGCTGACGGGCTCCCGGTCGGGGGAGATGCGGAGGATGACGGTCTCGGCGTACGCACCCGCGACCTTGTCCGGAAGGGGAGGCGGGAGGAGCCCGGCGAAGCGCTCGTCCAGGATCTGCTTGATGCGCTCGGCGAGCTCCGGGTCCGCCACGATCTCGGCGCGACCTCCGATCAGCACGCCGCGAAGCTCGCTCCACGCGCGTCCTGCATGCACCAGCAGCGAGACCCGAGGGTTCGCCTCGATGTGTCGGACACGCTTCGCGGTGCGCGGCGTGCGTACGTAGGGGACGTCGTCGACGACGACGTACCAGACCGGGAGGGGGACCGGGGCTCCGGTGGGCGTCGTGGTGGCGAGGATGCCCTCGCCGTGCGTGCCCACGAGGGTGGCCCGCTCCGAGGCGTCGAGGGTGATTCCCATGTTGCGTGCTCCTGGGGTCGCAGGTGTCTCCTTGGGACTGTACTCGACCAAGTAGTTGGTTGAGAACCGTCTCTAGCGCAGTCCTGACGCGAGGGTCGGACAGAGAACGAGCGGGGCCGCTCCGCTCGGAGCAGCCCCGCTCGTCCGGGGGTTTCGCGAGGCCGATCAGCCGCCGGCCGGCACGACCAGGCCGTTCTCGGTCGGCGAGTACGGCACGAAGACGAAGTCGTCCTCGGTGACGTTCGGGAAGTGGTTCTCGGGTGAGAAACCGACCGGCATCACGTAGTTCGGCATGTCCTCCGGGCTCGCCTTCTCCAGGGCCTCCGTCATCTTCTCGGGGTCGAAGCTGCCGGCGAGCTCGGCGGCGTACGCGGCCAGCACCACGTCGTCGTACGCGACGAGGTAGGTGTTGATCGGGAACGGCAGCGTGCCGCCGGCCTCCTTCTTCACCGCCTCGTAGAACTTCTTGAAGGCCTCCGACTCCGTCTGCGGCGTACCCTTCACGTTGGCCGCGAGCTGCTGGAACTCGATGCCCTCCAGCGCTTCGGGCTCGGCGATCGAGTCGAGGTTGTTGGCGGAGAAGGTCTGCGCGGAGATGGTCGGAATGTCGGTGCCCAGCTTGGCCCGTGCCGCGACGACTGCCGTGGCGCCGGGGAAGTAGCCCGCGAGCACGAGAGCGTCAGGATCGTCCGAGAGGACCTGCTGCATCTGCGGGGTGGCATCCACCGCGCTCGGGGAGACGGCTGCAAAGGTCGCCTCGATGCCGGCCTCCTCGAGCGCCGGCTTGGCCACCGCTTGGAACGCCTGGCCAGAGGCGTCATCAGAGTTCAGCACTCCGACGCTCGTGTAGCCGTCCGCCTTCAGCTTGCCGACAAAGCTCGCGACGTAGTCGGGGATCGTGTGAGCGTTGCCGAAGACGAGTGGATACTCCTTCGGGTCGTTGAAGGTGTCGGCGGTGAAGTGCTGCGACGTGAACACCTTCGCGTTGTCGAGGATCGGGATCCCGGCCGGGATCTCCGACGCGCTGCCCGGCAGGACCGCGTGAGGCTTCCCGCCGGCGAGGAGCTCCTGTAGCTTGGCGGCCAGCTGGTCAGGGCTGCCGCCGCTGTCGGTGATGTTCAGCTCGAGCGGCTCGCCGAGGACACCTCCGTCGGCGTTGATCACGGCGACCGCCGCCTTGTTGCCGATCGACATCGCCTCGCCGACAGGAGCGACCGGCCCGCTGAGGGCCTGGAAGCTCTCGATCACCATCGGGCCTTCGGCCTCCGACGACGAGTCGGAACCCTCGGGATCGGAGCTGGCGCAGCCGCTCACGATCAGCAGCGCGGCGGCGAGTGTGCCGAACAGCGCAGTGCGTTCCAACCTCATTTTGCAGATCCTTTCCCGCGAAGTCTGTGACCATATAACCTCTATATGATTCAGATGTGACCCTAACCACACCTCTCGACGAGCGTCAAGGGAAGTTCACGACTTCGGATCCTAATCATTTAGTTGATTTGGGGTGACCGAAGTCATATGGTTCGGGGAACCGGCGAACCCGCTGGGCAGCTGACCTCCGTATGACAGGGGTGCACTCATGACCGTCGTTTGGGCTGGGTTGTCGGTCGGTGCGGTGTATGCACTGATCGCGATCGGCTACAACATCACGATGACGTTCGGTGGAACGTTCAACTTCGCCCACGGAGCGCTCGTCGTCCTTGCGGGCTTCTTCACCTGGTTCGTCGTGGTCGAGCAGGGCATGCCGTGGTGGGCAGCGGCGCTGAGCGGCGCCGTCCTCGGAGCGCTGGTGGCGGTGGTGGAGGAGCTGGTCGCGATCAGGCCGGTCATCAACAAGGACTCTCACGCGCTCCTGGTCACGACAGTCGGCGCGCTCGTCGTGATCGAGGGCGTCCTGATGGCGACCTGGGGTGACGAGCCGCGGTCGGTCCCCTTCTTCGGCGGGCAGGAGTCGTTCACGCTCCTCGGCGGCCGAATCTCGCCGGTCGACGTCTGGCTCATCGTCATCGCGGTCGGCGTCGGCGTCGGGTTCCATCTCTTCGCCCGACGAAGCCTGTGGGGTCTCGCTGCTCGTGGTGCCACCAGCGATCCTGACGCGGCGAAGGTACGAGGGATCAACGTGGCGGCCCTGCGTACGGGCTCGTTCGCTCTCGCAGGAGCCCTGGCAGGGCTCCTCGGCCCGGTTCTCGTCCCGAAGACCGGTGCGAGCGTCGGCATCACGATCACCCTGACCGTCTTCGGATTCGTCGCCCTGGCAGTCGGCGGCTTCGGCAGCTTCCTGGGCTCGATCGTCGGGGGGATGGTCATCGGGCTCGTCCAGGCGTTCGGCAACCGCTACCTGGGTGTCGAGTACCCGCCGTTGCTGCTCTTCGGGCTGCTCCTGCTCATCCTGCTTCTCAAACCCAGCGGCCTCTTCGGTCAACGCGGCGTCAGGACGGTGTGACCATGCTCGACAAGCTTCGGACCCTCACGATCAGCACGCCCTTCGTCGCCGTGCTCGTGTTCATCGTCGTGATCGAGCTGCCGCTGTTCGGACTGGATCTCTACTGGCAGCGCCAGGTGATGCTGATCGCGGTCTACACGCTCGTCTGCAGCGGCCTGAACCTCAGCTTCGGGTACGCCGGCGAGCTGGCCCTCGGACAGGTCGCGGTGTTCGCGGCGGGCGCCTACGTGGCCGCCATCCTGTACAACGAGGGCTACACCGACATCCTGCTCGCGATCGGCGCGGCAGTCGTGGTCGCGGCCGTCGCGGGGCTGGTCTCCGGCATCCCCGGACTGCGGCTGAGCCACTGGTCTCTCGCGCTGGTGTCGTTCTTCTTCATCCTGCTGATCCCCAGCATGGTCTCGATCTTCCACGGTGTCACCGGTGGCAGCGCAGGGCTCCCCGGCATCATCGGGCCGACGTTGTTCGGACGCGTGCTGTACGGGCCGGAGTTCTTCCAGGTGACGATCGCCCTGACCTTCATCTGGATGATCATCTTCCGGAACATGGTGGTGTCGCGCTTCGGCACCATCCTGCGGGTGTTGTCAGCCAGTCCGACTCTGACGGAGACGCTCGGAGGCTCGGTCTATCGGCTCAGGGTCCAGGCGTACGTCATCGGTGCGCTGCCGGCGGGCATCGCGGGCGTCTTCTACACCTACATGGCGGGGTTCATCAGTCCGGAATCGTTCACCATGACACTGACGATCGCGTTGCTCGCGGCCACGGTGCTCGGTGGAGCCGACAGCGTGTGGGGTGCGCCGGTCGGCGCAGCGATCCTCGTGCTCGGACCTTTGCAGGCCGCATCGTTCGAGCGCTACTCCGTTGCTGCATACGGCGTGTTCCTCATCGTGGTCGGGATCGCTCTGTCCGCCGGCCTCGCCGGCATCGCTCGCCGGGTGATCACGAAGCTCGATCGCCGCTACCTCGCCCGCCCGTCGCAGATCAAGAGCGTCGAGGCGGAGGCGAGCCTGGCGGTGCTCTCGATCCCAGGGCAGAGACTCGAAGTTCGCGGAGTGACCAAGGCGTTCGCCGGTCTCAAGGCGCTCAACGGCGTCGACCTGACGGTGGAACCCGGCACGATCACCGCGATCATCGGCGCAAACGGTGCTGGCAAGACGACGCTGCTCAATGCCGTGTCCGGTGTGCTGCACCCTGACGCGGGAACGATCCAGCTCGACGGCGTCGACCTCGTCGGACTCAAGGCCAACAAGGTGGCACGTCTCGGAGTCGGTCGCACGTTCCAGACGCCGCTCATCCCCAAGCGCATGACGGTCCTGGAAGTGGTCGAGACCGGAAGGCTCCGTCACGGTGGCCTCAACCTGATCGCAGCGATCCTGCGCCTGCCGGTCCACTACCGGGTTCGCCGCAAGGACCGCGAAGCCGCACTCGCAGCCTTGTCGTTCGCGGGCCTGGCGCACCTCGCGCACGAGGACGCACAGTCGCTCCCGCTGGGCACACGCCGGCTCCTGGAAGTCGTACGCGCCGTCGCTGGAGAGCCGCACGTCCTGCTGCTGGACGAGCCGGCCGCCGGCCTCGACGACGAGGGCCTGCGCGAGCTGGACCTCTTGATGCGGCGCACGCGCGACTCAGGCGGCACGGTCGTCCTGGTCGAGCACAACGTGCCGTTCGTGATGGAGACCGCCGACCAGGTCTTCGCGATGGAGCTCGGCACGGTGATCGCCTCCGGCCCTCCGGAGGTCGTACGTCGTGATCGGCGGGTCATCGACAGCTACCTCGGCCGTCGTGGCGATCCGTCCACAGAGGTCGTGTCGACTGCCGCGTCGAGCGCGGACGCCAACGAGACGGGAGCCGGCTGATGACGGTGGACAAGCACGTGGACGCTCCTGAGCTCGAGGTGGACAGCGTGAGCGTGGCGTACGGCGACCTCGTCGCCGTGTGGGATGCGTCGCTGGAGCTGCGGGCGGGCAGCATCACCGCGCTCGTCGGGCGCAACGGCGCCGGGAAGACGACCCTGATCTCGGGAGTGTGCGGGCTCCTCCCGCTGCGCTCGGGCAGTGTGCGGCTGCTCGGAGAGGACGTGACGGAGGTTCCCCCGTGGGGCCGGGTTCCCCGCGGGATGTCGGCGGTGCAGGAGGGCAAGCGAGTCTTCCGCGATCTCACGGTGCGAGAGAACCTGCTTCTCGGGCTCCGGGGCAACCGAGTGAAGCGTGCCCAGTTCGACAGCGCGCTGGCGGAGCTGTACGACCGGTTCCCGATCCTGGGGGAGCGCCGTGACCAGCGGGCAGCCGACCTTTCTGGCGGTCAGCAGCAGATGCTGGCGATCGGGACCGCGCTCGCGTCGCGGCCGAAGGTGCTGCTCGTCGATGAGCCGTCGTCGGGCCTCGCTCCGGTCTTCGTCGACGTGGTGTTCGAGTGCCTCGAGCGGCTGCGCGACGAGGGTATGGCGATCCTCCTGGTCGAGCAGCTGGTCGAGGAGGTGCTGGGCGGTATCGCCGACGAGGTGATCGTGCTCGAACGCGGTCGGGTCACGCTCCGTGACGCAGCTGCCAACCTCTCCGTCGATGACGTGGCGCGAGGCATCTATTCGTCGTGACGACGCCGCCAGGCGCTAGTGTCGGTGACCGAGCAAGACTGCGTAAGAGGCGGGTGCCACTCTCCCGCCGGAGAGGAAATCCATGGCTGGCAACGAGCGCGAGCCCACAACGGCGCGCGCCATGCCTCAGCCCCAGCGGCTCAACACCCCGAGTGTCGCGGAGGCGGTGGCGTCCCAGCTGCGTTCACGGATCCTCGACGGTGACCTCGTCGACGGGTCGGAGCTGCCGCCGGAGGCGACGCTGCTGGCGCAGTTCCCGGTCAGTCGGCCGAGCCTCCGTGAGGCCTTTCGCATCCTGGAGACCGAGGGGCTGATCACGGTCCGGCGCGGCAAGCGTGGCGGCATTCTCATCACGCACCCGCAGCCTGCCGGCGCCGCGTACCACGTCGGCCTGCTTCTGCACTCGCGGCACACCTCGCTCGCTGACCTGGCCGATGCTCGCAACCTCGTCGAGCCGTTGACGGCCGAGCAGGCCGCCCGCCGCCGCAACCATCGCAGGATCGGCCGGGAGCTGAGCGCTCTGACGCGTGAGGCTGAGGAGCAGCTGGAGGACGGCCTCAAGTTCACCGAGCTCTCGACCCAGTTCCACCACCACCTGGTCATGTCCGCCGGCAACGAGACGTTGCAGATCCTGGTCGGCGTCATCGAGGGACTGTGGAACACCCAAGAGCTCACCTGGGCCGCGTCGGCCGTCGTCGAGGGCCAGTACCCCGCGATCGCACTGCGGCGCGAGGTCGTCCGCGCTCATCTGCGCATCAGCGACGCGATCGAGCAGGGCGACGCAGACGAGGCACTCAGGCTGACCCGGGCCCACCTCAAGGCCACATCGCGGTTCGTCGCCTCGTCCGGTGGTGAGGTGCGCGTGCTCGACGAGCACGGCGGTCGGCGGCAGGTCCCGGTCCGGGTCATCACTCACGGCTGAAGACCGGCTTGGTCCGTTCGATGAAGGCGTCGATGCCGATGCGGACGTCGGGCCGGTCCATGTGCGCGGTGAGCAGGGCCTTCTCGAGATCGAGGCCTGCCGCGAGCGGACCGGCGTCCAGCCCACCCTTGATCGCCCGCTTCATCGCCGCGATCGAGGCTGGGCTGCGCTCGGCGAGCGTGCGGGCCATGTCGAGGCTGGTCGAGAGCACCTGGTCGGCAGGAACGACCGCGTTGACCAGGCCCGATGCGCGGGCGAGCTCCGGGTCGACCGGCTCGCCGCTGAACAGCATCCACGCGGCCAGTCGCGCCCCGACCATCCTCGGGAGCCGCTGGGACGCACCTCCACTCGGCATCAGGCCCCAGACCGAGTGTCCGTCACCGTAGTGGGCGTCGTCTGCGAGGACGACCAGGTCGCACGCGAGCGTCAGCTCGAACCCGCCGGCCACCGCCGCGCCGCGGACGGCGGCGATCGACGGCACCGGGCAGTCCGCCAACCGGTCCAGCACCCGTCTCCAGAGGTCGGCGTGGGCGCTGAGCTCTTCCGGATCGCTGACGCGCGCCCTGCCGGCGACGAGATCGGCGCCGGCGCTGAAGGCGCGGCCAGCACCCCGAACCACCAGACACCTGATGGTGCGATCCTCCTCGACCTGCGCGACGGAGGCCTCGATGTCGTGCAGCATCTGCGTGTCGATGGCGTTCAGCTTGTCGGGGCGGTTGAGGACGAGCTGGGCGACGGGACCGTCGGAGTCGAGGTAGGCGTGCGAACGAGTCATGAAGCGGCCACCTTCGGCAGGACCTCTGAGATCAAGGTCTGCATGACGCGTTGACGGTCCACGGGACCGTTCGCGGCGACTTGCAGGACGATCGTCTCTGCTCCTGCCCCGGTGAACTCGGCGATGCGGGAGCAGACGTCGTCGGAGGAGCCGAGAAGGAGGTACTGAGCGGCGAGCGGTGCGAAGTCCTGCTGATAGGTGCGGCTGACGTTCGCGGTGCCTGTCCGTCGTGCCCAGGCTGCGTCCTCGTCGGCGCAGACGAACGCGAAGAGCGCACCACGGATCGACGCGGGATCGCGTCCCGCCTCCTCTGCTGATCGTCTCGCCTTCAGCAGTCCCTCCGCGAGACGCTCAGGCGAGACCATGTACGGCATCCATACTCGCGCGACGCGTCCGGCGCGCCGCAGTGCACCATCGCCCCGTCCGCCGAGCCAGATCGGTGGACCTCCGTCCTGGACGGGCGGCGGATCGAGGGCCACGTCGTCCAGGACGGTGAACTCACCGTCGTACGAGACTCGCTCGCCGGTGAACAGCAGTCTGAGGACGTCGAGCGACTCGTCGAGCCGGCGGAAGCGCGTCGCGGGGTCCACCCCGGCGGCCGCGAACTCAGCCTCGTACTCTCCGCCGGCGCCGACGCCGAGATCGAAGCGTCCACCGGAGACCTGGTCGAGGGTCGTCGCGAGCTTGGCGGCCAGCGCCGCTGGATAGAGGGGAAGCAGGCTGACGCTGCTGAGGAGCCGGATCCGTGTCGTCGCAGCGGCGGCCGCTGCGAGCTGCACGTACGGGTTCGGGGCACCGCCGTGGTGGAACAGATGCTCGCCGACGGCCACCAGATCGAAGCCTGCGGCCTCGGCCTGCTCGGCCTCCGTCGCTACGAGGGCTGGATCGCTCAGGGTCAGGCCGATCGCCATGCCGCATCTCCTGTCTGCTCCCGGACACGTCGCCGCAGTTCGGGCAGAGGGTTGCTTGAACCCTCCTGGCTGATATAAATGATCTATATCATAAGCGACCGAGGGAGTGGATGTGGATCTCGATCTGGGCGACCCCGCCGATGCGCTTCGTGCCCGCCTGCGCGAGCTGCTGACGGAACTCCTCCCGGATGACTGGGCTGGGCCGTTCAGCGACGACCCCGAGGTTCGGCGTGTCGTCCGCTCCGTGCTTGACCGACTCGCCGACGAGCGCCTGCTCACCATCGACTGGCCCGTCGAGTACGGGGGCGCTGCCGCATCGGTGTGGGAGTCCACGGTGCTCCGCGAGGAGATGTGGGCCCACCTTGAGCCCCGCGGCCCGCAGTACATGGGGTTGAGCTGGGTCGGTCCAACCCTCATGGCATTCGGCACCGAGGCGCAGAAGAGGACGCATCTCCCGCCCATCGCGGCTGGGAGGCGGATCTGGTGCCAGGGATTCAGCGAGCCCGAGGCGGGGAGCGACCTCGGGTCGCTGTCGTTGCCCGCGACCGCCGACGACGACGGCTGGGTCATCAACGGGCAGAAGATCTGGACGTCGTACGCACCGATCGCAGACTGGTGCTTTCTCGCTGCCCGCACGAGCCATGACGTCCGCTCGAAGAACCGCGGCGTCACGATCTTCCTGCTGCCGATGGACCGTGCGGGCATCAGTGTCCGCCCGATCGCGTCGATGATGGGGGAGCAGCATCTCAACGAGGTCTTCTTCGACGAGGTTCGCGCGAGCCGCGCCGACGTGCTCGGGGAGGTCGACGAAGGCTGGCAGGTGATCAAGTACGTCCTCAACCACGAACGCGTCGGCATCCCGAGGTACGCGCGCGACGAGCGCCTGCTCGCCGAGCTTGCCGAGACCACCCGCGACGCGGACCCGGCCTCGCGCGCCGATTTCGCTCGCGCGCTGGTGCATGCCCGAACCGCGAGGCTTCTGAACCACCGTGCTATCGCCCTGCGGGAGCAGGGCGGGTTGACCGACCGCGCGGCGTCAGGTGCGCGGATCGCGTCGATCCAGCTCGACCAGGAGGTCGCCGGCCTGGTCCTCGACATCCTCGGCCCAGCCGGGCTGCGGCCAGGTACCGACGGGTTGCTCTCGCACGCTGAGGATGTCTACCGCTACGCCCGTTCGGCCACGATCGCGTCCGGAACCATCGAGATCCAGCGCATGCTCGTGGCTCGCTCCCTGATGCAGGAGGCCAAGCAGTGAACCGTGCGTGGGCACCAGAGGCGCGCGATCTCCAGAGCGCCGTACGGTCGTCGCTGGCCGGACTCGGGGGCGTCGAGCTTGCTCGTGCCGCCGAGGAGAAGGCGGCAGTGCGGGTTGAGCAGCTGCGACCCGCGCTGGAGTCCCTCGGGGTCCTCGAGCTCGATCCGTTGGGTGAGGAGGTGGAGTCGTCGGCGGCTGTGCTGGCGGTCCGTGCGTGCGGCGAGGTGGTCGCGCCGTACCCGGTCACTCGCGTCCTGTCGGTGCCGGCTGCGATGCGGCCCGGCGTCGACGCGCTGTACGTCGTCGACGGCTGCGCGGGCTTCTTGGAGCACGCTGACCTGTTCGAGCAGGCGATCGCGGTCGACGCGAACGGAGGGGGCGTGCGTCGCGCTGCCAACCGTTCTGCTGCTGTGCGCGCCCCGCTCGACCCCTTCGGTGCGGCCGTGGACCTCGTCGACGGTGCCGGTGGGGTTGCCGTGACCGAGTCGGCGGTACTGATGTCCTACGTGCTCGACGCGTTCTGGATCGCGGGTGCGCTGCAGACGGTCGCGACCGACGCGGCGCGATACGCCACGCAGCGTCGCCAGTTCGGTAAGGCGATCGCGACGTTCGGCGAGATCCGGTGGCGGCTCGCGGACATCGCCGTCGCCGTGGACGGCCTCGACGAGATGGCGACGTTCACCTGGTTCCAGGTCCGGCGAGGTCGTGCGAGCATCGCTGATGCCCTGGCCGTACGGCTGGCGATGCTGGAAGCCGCGGGCAGCGTGCTGCGCAACGCGCACCAGGTCCTCGGAGCCATCGGGCTGTGCGAGGAGCACGACCTGACAGTGGTCGACCGCCACGTGACGCCGACGTTGATCCGGCCGTTCGGGCAGGGCAGGACTGTGGCGCTGCTCGTCGATGCGATCGACCGCTTCGGCTACGGCGGGACCTTCGACGTGGCGCCGGGCGACGGTTCTATTCCAACCATCTAGTTGGTAGGGTACGCAGATGGACGACGAACTTGACCGGCTCCGTCGCGAGGTGCGGCAGCTACGTGACCACGAGGAGATCCGGCAGCTGCTCTTTCGCTACGCGCGAGGGGTCGACCGGGCCGATCTCGAGCTCATCCGCTCGGTGTACGCCGAGGGGGGCACGGATCACCACGGTCCGTTCGACGGGCCGGGGCACGACTTCGCCGGTGTCGTGGTCGACGGGGCGAAGGCGGTCTGGGATCACGTCGGCAACCACCACATCACCAACCACTACATCGAGCTCGACGGCGACCGTGCTCGCGCCGAGGTGTACTTCCTTGCCTGCCATCCTCATGCCGACAACGGCCATCCCGAGCTGGCCGTCATGTCGGGCCGCTACCTCGACGAGCTCGAGCGCCGTGAGGGCGCCTGGGGGATCGTTCGGCGCACGGTGATCTCGGACTGGACGCGCAACCACTTCGGTGGAGCCGAGTGGGAGAAGACGACCGAGCGCGGGGGCTACCCCGGCGGCCGCCGCGGCGGTGCTGACCCTTCGTACGAGTTCTTCGGGTGACTCGCGTGTCCGTGGACGACGACAACCGGATCGCGGTTCTGAGCCCGCACTGGAAGAGCTGGGCGGAGGCGGCCATCCGGCAGATGGCGCCAGGGTGGCAGGACATGACCGCCAGCCTCGGCAGCCTCCAGGACACGCTCGCCGGTGCAGTCCCGCCCGAGGATGTGGTCGAGGAGGCGACCGTGCTGATGGAGAGAGCACGCGCACTGCTCGAGCCGTACGAGGTCTCCGGGAGCGAGCAGATCTTTGGCCGTCTCCTCACCTCCGCGACCAGGGGGCAGACGTTCAGCCCGCCGTTGTGGGTCGACCGGTACGAGGACGACGAGCTGGCCGCGACGACCAGGTTCGGCAGGTTCCACGCCGGGAACAACGGCGTCGTCCACGGTGGAGCCATCGCCTTGATGTTCGATGATGCTCTGGGCGTCACCTCCGACCTCGGCGGGCGCGAGCGCTCCCGTACGGCGTCCTTGAAGGTCGACTTCCGCAGTCTGACCCCGCTGGACCGCGTCCTCGAGGTGCGGGTGCGTCTCACGCACCTCGACGGCCGCAAACGCACCCTGCACGGCACGCTGAGCGACGGAGGTCGCGTCTGCGCCGAGGCGACGGGACTCTTCATCGAGCTGCGACCGGAGCAGCAGTGAGCAGCCGGGTCGAGCACGGCGCGCGCCGACCGCAGCTCAGCGTCTCGGTACGCAACTACGCCGCGTCGGCGCCCGAGGACTGGCGGCACGTGCTGGATCAGGCGCGCGCCGCCGACGACGCGGGCATCGACCGCATCTACGTCAGCGACCACGTCGTCTTCGGCGGGGATCTCGGGGACTACTCCGATCCTCGGCGTGGGGGGCGAGCGAACGGTGCGCAGCCCACCGGCCCGGACGGTGAGTGGATGGAGGCGCTCACTGTGGTCTCTGCGATGGCGGCGGTGACCTCGCGGGTCCGGATCGGCACGAACGTGCTGGTCGCGCCGCTGCGTCCGCCTGTGCTGCTGGCCAAGATGGCCGCGACGATCGACGCGCTGTCGCACGGTCGCTTCGAGCTCGGCGTGGGGATCGGATGGCAGCAGGCGGAGTACGACGCCCTCGGCGTCGACTACGCGCGGCGCGGCAGCATCCTCGACGAGCAGCTGGCCGCCTGCCGCGAGCTGTGGACGGCTCCGGTCGCGAGCTTCGCCGGCGAGCACGTGACGTTCGAGGGCATCCACATGATGCCGAAGCCGGCACGCACGGACGGCGTGCCGGTGTGGCTCGGTGGCAGCGTGAAGCCCTTTGTCGCGCGCCGTCTCGCGCAGTATGCGCACGGATGGATCCCGTGGGGAGTACCCGCGGAGGACTACGCCTCGCACCTGGGTGAGATGCGGGCGCTCGTCGAGGCCGAGGGCGGTGACTTCGACCGGATCCAGGTCGCGTACGCGTTGCCGCCGCGGTTCACGGACGACCGGCAGGTCGACCATGACGCCCTCTTCGCCGATGTCGCGAGCCTCGTCGCCGTCGGTGTCACCGATTTCAGGTCGGGCCTGCGGGTGCCGCCGAGCTACGAGGCGGCGTACGAGATGTTCGCTGGGCTCGTCGCGGCATTCGACCGTGCAGCCGCGCACTCGCCGCTGTCGGCTGACGAGGGCTTGCCAACCAACTAGATAGTTGGGTATACAGTGATTGACCGAGGCCGCGGCGTCTCGGCACGATGAGGGAGTCGGCGTGGACTTTGAGCTCTCCGCGGAGCAGCGCGACATCGTGGCCGCCTTCGACCGGGCGTTGTCGCGAGAGTCGTCGATCGAGCGGGTGCGGGCCGCCGAGAAGGCCGGCTTCGACCCGGATCTGTGGCGGGTGATCGTCGACATGGGGGCGCTGGGCGTGGTCCAGCCTGCCGGCGCCGGAGGATCGGGAAGCGGAGCGGTCGAGCTCTCGCTGATCGCGGAGAGCCTCGGACGGCACCTCGGCTGCGTCCCGCTCGTCGAGGCGGCAGCAGCAACAGTTCTTCTGGCCGAGAGCGGGGTCCCGGTCGCGAGTGGATCCGCCGGTGACGGTCTCATCGTGTTCGCGCCGCGACCCGCACAGGGTGGCGTCGCGCAGGTGACGGCCGGTGCTGCGGCGGCCGAGGGGATCGTCGTCCTGGACGGGGCCGACCTCGTCCTCGCCATAGGAGCGGTCGCCGAGCCCGTGGACGACCTCGGGTTCACCGGTGCCGCTTCCGTGCGCCTGGACGAGCCCGGCGTCGAGCGGACGGTGCTCGCGCGCGACGAGGAGGCGTACGCATCGTGGCTTGGCGGCGTGGCCCGGTGGCACGCGGGCACGGCCGCGGTGCTCGTGGGGATCGCCGAAGAGGCCCTCCGGGTCGCCGTCGAGTACGCGACCGTGCGCGAGCAGTTCGGGGTGCCCATCGGGTCCTTCCAGGCGATCCAGCACACCCTGGCAGAGGTGGCCATCGAGGTGGACGGGGCACGGCTGCTCTCGCGGGCCGCCGCATGGAGCCTCGACCACGCCGAGCCCGACCGTGGCGGCGTGGCGACGGCGGCGTACGCCTTCGCGAGCGACGTCGCGGTCCGCGCGGCGGAGGCGTGCCTGCACGTCCACGGCGGCTACGGCTTCACGCTCGAGTACGACGCGCAGCTCTTCCTGCGGCGAGCCAGGGCGTTGCGACTCCACGGCGGAGACCCCGAGCAGCTCTGGGAAGCGGTCGGCGCGGCGACGATGGCAAAGGCACAGTGATGGACTTCGGAACCGACGACCACGCCGAGGCGCTTCGTACGGAGGTCCGTGCCTTCGCCGCGGAGCACCTCACTCCCGCGGTCCGCGCACGCGTGGCCGAGTCTGGCAACTATCACGACGACGCGTTCCACCAGGCGATGGCGGACCGGGGCTGGGTCGGCGCGCACTGGGATCCCGAGGACGGCGGTCGGGGCTGGCCGCGGGCGTACAGCGACGTGGTCTACGAGGAGCTCGCCGCCGCGGGCGCCCCCGTCGAGGGGCTGGCGATCACGCAGATCATCGGCGAGGCGATCCGCCGGGTGGGGACGCCGGAGCAGAAGGCGCGCTTCCTGCCGTCGATCTGCCGCGGCGAGGTTCTGCTCGCGCTGGGCTACAGCGAGCCGGCGTCGGGGTCCGACCTGGCCTCGGTCCAGACCCGGGCCGTCCGCGACGGCGACGGCTGGGTGATCGACGGCCAGAAGATCTTCACGACCGCCGGCAGCATCGCCGACCACGTCTTCCTGCTTGCACGGACCGACCCGACGGTCCCCAAGCACGCCGGTCTCACGCTCTTCCTCGTTCCCACCGACGATCCCGGCTTCTCGGCGGCGCCGATCTTCACCCTGAGCGGCCAGCGGACCAACACGACGTACTACTCCGACCTCCGCGTCGACGACACGGCTCGGCTCGGCGCGGAAGGGGCCGGATGGGAGATCGTCAACGTCGCCCTCGCGTTCGAGCGGGGCGGTGAGTTCGCCGCCCAGCTGCGGCGACTCGTCGAGGCGGCCGTCGCCTGGGCGCGGACGGGCGACCACGGCACCGATCCGCGGTTCCTGGCGCGGCTCGGACGTGCCGCGACGTCCGCGGAGGTCGCCCGGCTGCTCGGGGCGTACGCCTCGTGGTCCCGCGAGACCGCCCGCGCCGGTGCGGTCGAGGGCACGATCGCGAAGGTGTACGGCACGGAGGCCCTCCAGCGCGCGAGCAGCGCACTGCTCGACGGCGCCGGTGTCGAGGGCCTCGCGAGCGACCGTACGAACGAGTCGCCGGCCGCCGAGCTGCAGCACCTCTACCGCGAGTCCCAGATCGCCACCATCTACGGCGGCACCTCCGAGGTGCTCAAGACCGTCGTCGCCCAGCAGCGGCTGGGACTGCCGCGCCCCCCTCGTTCGTCGTCGCGCTGACGGCACCCCCAACCGGCTCGATCCCGCAGGAGGAACCACCATGGCTGCCGAGGTCCACGAGAACATCGCGACCGTCTGGGAGACGATCGCCGAGGTGCTGCCCGACGCGCTCGCCCAGGCGCACGGCGACCGTCGCTTCACCTGGTCCGCGTTCGAGCGGCGCGCCAACGGCGTGGCCCGCACCCTGCTCGATCCGCGCGCCAGCAAGGACGACCGGGTGGCGCTCTTCCTCCGGAACAGCCCGGAGTACCTCGAGGTCCAGCACGCGGCCTTCAAGATCGGCATCCCGGCGATCAACACGAACTACCGTTACCGCGACGAGGAGCTGCGCTACCTCTTCGACGACGCGGACGTCACGTCGGTCGTCTTCCACGGCTCGTTCACGGAGACCATGTCCTCCTTGCGGCCGGAGCTGAGCAACGTCCGTCAGTACCTCCACGTCGACGACGGCACGGAGGCCTGCCCCGACTGGGCGGTCCCGTACGAGCAGGCCGCAGCTGCTGATGCCGGCCAGGTCCGCTCCGCGTGGGGCCGTTCGGGCGACGACCTCTTCCTCCTCTACACCGGCGGCACCACGGGCATGCCCAAGGGCGTCATGTGGCGCGTGATCGACATGCTCCGTCAGATCAACGACGTCGCGGGTCTTTCGTTCGACCTTGAGAACCTCGAGGCGAGCATCCGAGGCACCCTCGTCGAGCCGGGGCCGGTCCACATCTCATGCAGCCCGATGATGCACGGCAGCGGCTGGTTCGGCGCGACGATGGCCATGCACAAGGGCGGCGCCGTCGCATCGCTGGTCGCGCCCTCGCTCGACCCCGCCGAGCTGCTCGACACGATCGACCGGCACCGAGTGCAGAGTCTGACCATCGCCGGCGAGGTGTTCGCCCGGCGGATCCTGGCCGCGCGGGCGGAGGATCCCGACCGGTGGGACGTGTCGTCGGTGCGCAACCTCCTGTCGTCGGGAGGCATGCTCAGCGAGGCGAGCAAGGAGGGTCTCCTCGAGCTCTGGCCCGAGGCGTCGATCCTCGACGGGTTCTCGTCGTCGGAGGGGTTCGGGATGGGGTGGTCCGTCGCCACGAAGGGCAACATCCCGCCGACCGGGAGATTCAGCCCGGGCGCGAACACGACGGTTCTCGACGAGGAGGGCAAGCCGGTCGAGCCCGGATCGGACGTGGTGGGCACGCTCGTCGTCGTCGGAAGGCTTCCCCTCGGCTACTACAAGGACCCGGAGAAGTCCGAGCGGACGTTCCCCGTCGTCGAGGGCGAACGACGGTCTGTCCCGGGTGACCGGGCCGTCGTGCTGGAGGACGGGACGATCCAGCTGATGGGGCGGGACTCGCTGTGCATCACCTCGGGTGGCGAGAAGATCTTCACCGAGGAGGTCGAGGGCGTCATCCTCGACCATCCCAGCGTGGCCGACGTCCTGGTGATCGGCCTGCCGGATCCGGAGTGGGGCCAGACGGTGGCGGCGGTCGTCAGCCTTGATCCCGAGGCTCCGGCGATCGGAGCCGACGAGGTCGTCGCTCACGTGAAGGAGCGGCTCGCGAGCTACAAGGCGCCGCGGCACGTGGCGATCGTGGAGACGGTGCCCCGCGGTCCGAACGGCAAGGCCGTCTACTCCGAGGCGCGGCGGATCGCCGAAGAGCTCCGTCAGCCGGCGTCCGCCTAGGGGACCGTAGGACGCGGAGCGTCGCGTGGCCTGTGACGAGGTGCTGATCCAGCAGAACGTGAACCTCTACGCGCTCGCCGTCGACGGCCGCCGCTGGGACCTGTTCGATCAGGTCTTCGCGGAGGACGTGCGCGCGGACTACGGACGAGGCGGGTACTGGTCCGACCGCGCGACGCTCGTCGCCGACTTCGCCCGCCTGCACGAGCGGTACGACCACACCCAGCACCTGGTTACAGGCCACGTCGTCCGGGTCGACGGCGACCGCGACCGTGCTGTCGCGTTCTCCCGGGTGTCGTGGCGCCTGGCCACCACGACCGAGGGCGGGTACGCCGGACGCGAAGGCGACGCCTGGTACGACGACGTGCTGCGCCGTACCGGTGAAGGCTGGCGGATTGCGGACCGTCGGTGCCGGATCACCTGGTCGCGAGCGATCGCTCCGCGGGGAGCGGGCGGTCCCGCGGCGCCGCGGGACGCCCAGCTCCACGCCGTCGAGCCGCGCCTGTGGACCTAGGGCCGCAGCACCAGCCGGCCGCGGGCACGACGGTCCTCGAGCGCACGCAACGCGTCCGCCGCGTCGTCGAGGGTGAGGATGCGGTCGATGACGGGCCGGAGGCGGGGGTGCTCGCGCATGAGGGAGACGAGACTGTCCCACTCCTCGCGCAGGGTCTCGGGCTGGTTGACGAGGTACGCGCCCCAGCCGACCCCGACGAGGTCGACCTGGTGCTCGAGTGTCAGACCGACGTCGATCGTCGGGATCGTCCCCGAGGCGAAGCCCAGCACGAGCGCCCGGCCGCCGGGCGCCATGCAGGAAAGAGACTGCACGATGCGGTCCCCACCGACAGGGTCCACGACCACGTCGACCCCGTGGCCTTCGGTGAGGGACTTCGTCCGCGCCGCGAATCCCTCGACCGGGACGACATGGAGCCGTGCGTCGACGATCGGCAGCGGGCTCGACGTGACGGCGACGACCTGCGACGCCCCGAGGGCGAGGGCGAGCTGGATCGAGGCCGTTCCCACACCGCCGGAGGCGCCATGGACGAGAACACGCTCGCCGGCCTGCATCCGTCCCCGCCTGCCGAGGCCGAACATCATCGTGAGGTAGTTCGCCGGCAGGCACGCCCCGTCCTCGAAGGTGATGTCGTCAGGCAGCGGCAGCACGCGCCCGCAGGGCACGCTGGCCTGCTCGGCGAACCCGGTGTAGCTGGAGCACACGACGCGGTCCCCTGGGGTGAAGGCGGAGCCCGACGGCGCGTCCAGGACGACGCCGGCGAACTCGCCGCCGAGGACGAACGGCAGCTCCGGGACCTCCTGGTAGCGCCCGTACGCGAGGAGCAGGTCTGGAAAGGTCACGCCCGCCGCCCGCACCTCGACCAGGACGTGGTCGGGGTGCGGGCGCGGGGTCGGCACGTCGCGCACGTGGACGCCGGCCGGTCCGGTCCGGTCCGTGACGAGAACGGCTCGCATGTCGCGTCCGGATCGCTCGCGCGCCCCGGCTCAGATCCGCTCGACGACGGTCGCGGTGCCCATGCCGCCGCCGGTGCACATGGTGACGAGGCCCGTCGTGCGGTCGCTGCGCTCGAGCTCGTCGATCAGTGTCGCCATCAGGATCGGCCCGCTCGCGCCGATGGGGTGGCCGAGGGCGATGGCGCCACCGTTGACGTTGACACGGTCGAGATCGACCTTGGCCTCGCGGCTGAACCGCAGGACGACCGAGGCGAACGCCTCGTTGACCTCGAACAGGTCGACGTCCTGGAGCGACATCCCCGCGAGGTCCGCGCACCTCTGGGCAGCAGGGCCCGGTGCGGTCAGCATGATGACGGGCTCGGCTCCGGCGGTGGCGGTCGCGACGATGCGGGCGCGTGGCGTCCAGCCCTGGGCCCGGGCGTACGCCTCGCTGGTGACGAGCACGGCGGCGGCTCCGTCGGCGAGTCCGGAGGAGTTGCCGGCGTGGTGCACGTGCTCGATCTCGTCGACCTCGGGATACGTCCGGATCGCCATCGCGTCGAACGGCTCGGCGTACCCCTCGAACGTCTCGCGCCCGAGTCCGCCGAACGACGGCTTGAGCCCGGCGAGCGCCTTGGCCGTGGTGGCGCGGGGGAGCTCTTCGTGGTCGAGAACGACCGTGCCGTCGGGCGCCAGGACGGGGACCATCGATCGCGCGAACCGGTGGTCCGCGATCGCCTCGGCCGCGCGACGCTGGGACTCGGCGGCGAGCGCGTCGACGTCGGTCCGCGAGAAGCCCTCGACCGTCGCGATCAGGTCGGCGGAGATGCCCTGCGGGATGATGGGGTAGCGCTCGCGCAGCCGCTCGTTGCCCGCGTCGAGCGTCATGCGGTCCGGCATCGGGTACTGCGACATCATGTCGACGCCGGCGGCGACGACCACGTCGGCCTGGCCGGACTCGACCATCATCGCGGCGGCGTTGATGGCCTGCTGGCCCGACCCGCAGGCGCGGTTGAGGGTGACGCCGGGGACGGTGGTGGGCCAGCCCGCGGCGAGGGCGGCCAGGCGTCCGACGTTGTCGCCGTGGGTGCCGACCGGGTTGCCGCACCCGGTGATGACGTCGGCGACGGTCGACGGGTCGAGGGCATTGCGGTGCTGCAGCTCGCGCAGCACGCCGGCGAGGAGCTCCTGGGGGTGGATGCTGCTGAGCGCACCGCCTGGCTTGCCCTTGCCTCGGGGGGTCCTGACGGTATCGACGATGACGACATTCTTCATGTCTCGGTACTTTACTGCCCGACTGGTTGGTTGGCTATACTTGGCGCCACGCGCGGCTCGGCAGGGTCGCCACGAGCTGGAGGAGCGCACATGGCAGAGCTTCGTTTCGACGACCGGGTGGCGGTCGTGACCGGCGGGGGCGGGGGACTTGGCCGGGCGTACGCGCGGCTGCTCGCCTCGCGGGGTGCGAAGGTCGTCGTCAACGATCTCGACGTCAAGGACGACGACGGTCGCACGCCTGCCGGTGCTCTGGTCGAGGAGATCACCGAGGCCGGCGGCACAGCCGTCGCCCACAACGGATCGATCGGCGAGGCCGGCGCCGGCGAGTCGGTCGTCGCGACCGCGCTCGACGCGTTCGGCCGCGTGGACGTCCTGGTGAACAACGCCGGCATGGTGCGCGACCGGTCGTTCGCGAAGATGTCCGACGAGGAGCTGTCCGACGTGCTCGCGGTCCACTACTTCGGCTCGTACGCCCTGACGAAGGCGGCATGGCCGCACCTGCGCGCCCAGGAGTACGGCCGCATCGTCTTCACGACCTCCGTCGCAGGGTTGTACGGCAACCTAGGCCAGGCGAACTACTCGTCGGCCAAGGCCGCGCTCGTCGGACTCGGCCGTACGCTCGCCGTCGAGGGCGCTCGCAGTGGCATCAAGGTCAACCTGATCTCGCCCGGGGCAGCCACCGCGATGACGGCGGCGATGCTTCCTGAGCGCCTGCACGAGAAGATGTCGCCGGACCGGGTCGCGCCGATGGTCGGCTACCTGTGCCACGAGTCCTGCGAGACCACCGGGGAGATCTTCCACGCCGTCGCCGGGACGTTCGCGCGCACGTTCATCGCTCAGACGCAGGGCTACGAGAACGCTGACGCGACGATCGAGGACATCGCCGCGAACCTCGGGCAGATCATGGACCTGTCCGAGTGGAGCATCCCCGGCCAGGCCGTCGAGCTGCCGGAGTGACCGATGAGCCAGACGAGTGCCGTTCCGACCAACGGGCGGAGACGCATCGGCTCCCTCGCGTACTGGGAGGCCGACCGCCTCGACGACGTGCTCGAGGAGTCGCTCCCTCAGATGCTCGCCCGCCGGCTGCCCGAGCTCGGCGATGCGCCGGCGCTGCGGTGGCGTGAGGACGGCGCCTGGCGGGAGCTGTCGTACGCCGCGCTCGACCGTGATGCCCGGACGATCGCGGGCGCCCTCGCCGGGCGGTTCGCGCCCGGCGACCGGGTAGGCGTCTGGGGCCGCAACTCCGTCTCGTACGTGCTGCTGCACTACGCGTGCGCGTACGCCGGGACGATCCTGACGCCGCTCAACACCGGCTGGAGCGACGATGAGGTCCGCCACGGCGTGGGGCTCACGACTCCGTCGATCGTGTTCGCGGGGGCGACGGTCGCCGGCGACGACCTCGAGCCCCGGGCGACCGGGCTGGTCGGCGGCATCGAGGTCGTCGCGCTCGACGACTTGCTCCCGTGGGCTGCGTCGCAGCCGGTGGGCGACCTCCCTGTGGTCGCGCCAGAGGACCCGTTCCTCATCCAGTTCACCTCAGGAACGACGGGCCGCGCCAAGGGTGCCGTCGTGAGCCACCGGGCCGCGGTCAACGGGGCGTTCCAACGCAACCACCACGATGTGATCGGCGACGACGACGTCTGGCTCAACCCTGTCCCGTACCACCACATCGGAGGCTCGTGCTTCGTCGTCTTCGGCGGCCCGCTCGGCGGGGGATCGTTCGTCGTGGTCGACCGGTGGAACCCGAGCGAGGCGACCGACCTCCTGCGTACGGGGGTGATCACCCGGCTCGGCGGCGTCCCGACGATGCTGGTCGACCTCCTCGACCGGCTCGGCGACGACGCGCGCGACGCGGGGATCGCCTCCGTCGGCCTCGGAGGCGCCACCGTGAGCCGTGCGGTCGTCGAGCGGATCCGTGACCAGCTGGGGGCGCCGACCGTGATCGGGTACGGCCAGTCGGAGTGCCCGCTCATCACCTCGACCGATGTCGCGGACGATCCGGAGACCTTGTCGCGTACGGTCGGCAGACCGCTCCCGGGAGCCACAGTCCGGATTGCTGATGTCCTGACCGGCGAGACCTGCCCGGTCGGTGTGCCCGGCGAGATCCAGGTGCAGTCCCCGAACGTGATGGCCGGGTACTGGCAGGACCCGGAGCAGACCGCGGCGACGATGACGGAGGACGGCTTCCTTCGTACCGGCGACGTCGGGGCGATGGACGAGCTCGGGTACATCGAGTTCCGCGACCGCGCGAAGGACGTCATCATCCGCGGGGGCGAGAACATCTACCCGGCTGAGGTCGAGGAGCTGCTGGTGCAGCTGCCACAGGTCGCGGCCGCGGTGCTCGTCGGTGTCGACGACGCGCGGCTGGGCGAGACGGTCGCCGGAGTCGTGGTGCCCGTCCCGGGGGCGGAGATCTCGACCGACGAGCTGACTGCTCACCTGACCGGCAAAGTCGCGCGGTTCAAGATCCCGATCGCATGGCGGTTCGTGGACCAGCTGCCGACGACCGCGTCCGGCAAGATCCGCCGGGTCACCGTCCGGCAGGAGACGAACGAAGCTCTGGCCACTGAACCCGGCAACCCCGAAGACCTCACCACCGCAAGGAGCTAGACCGATGCCCATCGACCCCTCCGCCGCCCTCGACGCACCGCCCTCGGTCACGCCGATCAGCTGGCAGGAGTCCGACGTCCTCCTCTACCACCTCGCGCTCGGAGCCGGCGCCGATCCGACCGACGTGCGGCAGCTCGCGTACGCGACCGAGCGCGGAGAGGAGGTGCTGCCGACCTTCGCGGTGGTCGCGCCGACCCTGCGCGCGACCTCACCGCCGGCGGTGAGCTTTCCGGGGGTCGACGTCGACCTGAGCACGATCCTGCACGCGAGCCAGCGGGTCGAGCTGCACCGCCCGATCCCGCGCGACGGCAAGGCCGAGGTGTCCACCGGGGTCGCCGCGCTGTACGACAAGGGGTCCGCCGCGATCATCGTCGTGGACAGCGAGGCAGTGGGCTCCGACGGCGAGCCGCTGTGGACGTCGAGCATGCGGATGTACTCCCGCGGTGAGGGCGGGTTCGGCGGTGATCGAGGCCCCGACGGTCCGCCGGCACCGCCCGACCGCGCGCCGGACCACATCCTGGAGACGACGATCCTCCCGCAGCAGGCCCTGCTCTACCGCCTCCTCGGAGACCGGAACCCGCTGCACAGCGATCCGGAGGTCGCTTCCGCGGCGGGCTTCCCGCGCCCGATCCTGCACGGTCTGTGCACCTACGGGGCGGTCTGCCGGGCCGTCGTCGACCGCGTGCTCGACGGGCGGTCGTCGGCGGTGCGGTCGCTCGAGGCGCGGTTCGCCGGGGTCGTCTTCCCGGGAGAGACGTTGCGTACCGCGGTGTGGGTCGCATCGGACAGGATCCTCTTCACGACTCAGGTTCTCGACCGCGACGGTGCGCCCGCGCTGTCGGGCGGGGAGATCGTGGTCGCCGCCCACGAGGCGACCGCATGAGCATCGATGTCGTCCGCGGCGACGGGGTCGTCGAGATCACCCTGAACGCGCCAGAGCGCCGCAACGCGCTCACGCCGGACGAGTTCGCGGCGCTCGGCGACGCTCTGCGCCAGGTCGCGGGATCGTCGGGCGACCGTGCCGTGCTGATCACCGGCGCGCCGGGCGCCTTCTGCTCGGGCGCACACCTCGCGGAGACGGTGCCGGACGAGTCGGTCGTCGCGATCATGGGACGCATCCAGGAGACTGCGCGCGCCTTGCACCGGCTCCCGCAGCCCGTCGTCGCCGCGGTCGGCGGCCCGGCGTACGGGGCGGGCATGAGCATCGCGCTGGCCGCGGACCTCACCGTCGCGTCGGAGCGTGCGGTGTTCTGCCAGGTCTTCGTCAAGCGCGGACTCGTCCCAGACTTCGGCAGCTCGTGGCTGCTGCCCCGGATCGTCGGAATGCAGACGGCGAAGCGGCTCGCGCTGCTCGGTGAGCCGGTCGGCGCGGACGAGGCGGCGGCGCTCGGCATCGTCGCGGAGGTCGTCCCCGACGACACCCTCCTCGCACGCGCCCGCGAGGTCGCCGGCAGGCTCGCCGCAGGCGCGCCGGTCGCCCAGAGGCTGACCAAGCAGCTCCTCCACGCCTCGTACGAGACGGCGTTCGACGCCCAGCTCGACGCCGAGGCGGCTGCTGCCGTCGTCGCGACCGGGACGACCGACGTGGCGGAGGCGTTCGCGGCGTTCGCGCAGAAGCGCGACCCGGTCTTCACGGGGCGGTGACCTCGCGGGTCACCGAGCGGGGAAGCCGCGTCGACGGTAGCCCTCGGGGTCGATCTCGTCGCGCAGGAGCGCCACCTGCGCGACGGTCGGCGCCGGGGTGACGGTGACGTCGTCGGCGATCACGGGGACGAACCCGGTGGCGGCGAGGACGTCGTCGACGGTGTGCCCTGCATGCACCGTACGGAGCCGCATCCGCTGCGAGGACGGCGCGAAGTCGAACACGGCGAGGTTCGTGACGACCAGCGCCGGCCCGCCTCCCAGGCCGCGGCGCGCGCGCTCGCCGTACCCGTCGAGAAAGCCGACTCCGGACCGGAAGTCGACGCGTTCGACCAGCGTGCGCGGGTCGTGGTCGGTGACGACGTACACGATCCGCTTGTCGAGCACGCTCATGTCGGCCAGACCCGCCGTCCCCGAGAGGCGTACGCGGGGGCGGTGGTAGTCGCCGACGACCGAGATGTTGGCGTTGCCGAAGGCGTCGAGCTGGGCGGCGCCGGCGAAGAACGTGCGGAAGCGCCGCGGGTCGGCCACCCAGTCCCACAGCTCGGTGGCCACGTCGACGTACATCAGCGCGCTGTCCCACAGCGGCCACTCGAAGGTGGACGCCGTCATCCTCGGGTGTGACGGCGAGACACCGGTCCCGCCCGCGACCCATACGAGGCCGGGCGCGTGCGTCCGCCGGGCCAGCTCGATCGCGCAGACGGGGACGAACGACGACAGGCCGTTGAGCACCTGGTCGTCGTCCGCGAGCTCCGCAGCGAGACGGCTCACGACGAGCTCGTCGACCGAGTAGCTGGTGGACGGAGCGTCGCCGGGCTGTGCCTCCGTCGACCGCTTCGCGCCGCTCACGACGCCCGCTCCATCGTGAGAGCGGACAGGCGGTCGGCACCGACGAGGGCGAGGTAGTCGTCGTGCGTCGCCGGTCCGTGCACGTACGAGGCGAGGAACGCCTCGGCGTCGGCGGGGTCGCGCGACGCGTCCACCCAGGCTTGGAAGGCCGCCGCGTCGTAGTCGTACCGCGGGAAGAGCGACGTCGGGTGGGCCCCGTACGGCGCGAGGACGACGGCGTCCACCGCGAAGCTCGGGAGGATGGTCTGCTCCGGATGCTCGCGGAGCGTGTCGGCGTCGACGATCTCCTCGACGCTGACGACCACCCGGTCGCTGGCACGCGGCAGCAGGGTGGTCATCGGGTGGCGCGGGCCGGGGTCGACCGCGACGTTGCCGTCGGCGTCCGCCCGATGGGCGTGCAGGAGCGCGACGTCGGGTCGCAGTGCCTGGCAGGCGACGACCGGCGGCCCCCCGAACGGGTCGTCGATCACCGCGAGATGAGCGTTGCCGACGGACAGGAGGTCGGAGCCGAGCATGCCGCGGGTGGGCAGGAAGGGGAGTCCTCGGGCGGCCGCGCCGAGGCGGGCGAGCAGAGCGGTCTCGGACAGCTCCTCGAACCCCACGACGCCCGACTCGACGGCACGCCGGACCTGGCGGCACATGCCGTAGCTCTCCATCGTCACGGCCGCGGTCGTGAGGCGGGTGAGCGCTCCGCTGGTCGCGAGCCAGTCCAGGGCCATCGACCCGCTGAGCGAGACAGCATGAAGGTCGCGCCGGCCGGCCCTGACGAGTGCGCGCACGAGACTCATCGGTGCGCACTGCGTCGGTCCGGCCTGGAGCCCGACGACGTCGCCGTCACGGATCAGCCCGACCGCCTCCGCGGCCGTCATCACCTTGTCCGGCATCGGTGTCAGTCCTTCGCGAGCCGCGGCGCGACGTACGCCGGCGTGGGAAGGGAGGCAAAGACGTCGGGGAGGTCGGTGCTGACGCGGGCGCGGAACTGCGGCGGTCGCTTCTCGAGGAAGGCCGTCACGCCCTCGCGGACGTCGGCGCTGGTGCTGCGGGCGTCGAGGGCGCGTGTCTCGATCTCGTGCGCGCGCATCGGATGAGGGAGCTCGAGCGACCGCCACAGCATCCGGCGCGCGAGCGAGGCCGAGACCGGGGCCGTGCGCGTGCTGATGCGGTCGGCGATCGCGTACGCCTCGTCCATCAGGCGGTCCGCCGGGTGCACCGCGTGCAGCAGGCCTTTTGCCAGGGCCTCGTCGGCCCCGATCTTGCGTGACGTGAGGATCCACTCCTGAGCGGTCGACATGCCGACGAGCCGGGGGAGGAACCAGCTCGAGCACGACTCGGGGACGAGCCCCCGTGCGGTGAACACGAAGCCGATCGTCCCCTCGGGACATGCCAGACGGAGGTCCGCAGGCAAGGTGAGCGACGCGCCGCCGCCGACGGCCGGGCCGTTGAGAGCGACGATGACGGGCTTGAGCGAGTCGTAGATCCGCAGGGCCATGACACCGCCGGCGTCTCTGCGCGGCTCGCGCCACGACGCCTGCTCGCCCGCATCGGCCGCTGCGCCGGCTGAGTCCCCGCCGCCGAACCAGTCGGCGAAGGTGTCGGCGCCTCCGCTGAGGTCGGCGCCCGCGGAGAAGGCACGGCCCGCGCCCGTGAGGACGATGCAGCGCACGTCGTCGTCGGTGTCGCAGCGGTCGAAGAGCGCGACGAGCTCGTCGAGCATCGAGTCGCTCAGTGCGTTGAGCGAGTCCGGTCGCGACAACGTGAGGGTCGCGACGTGGTGGTCGAGGGCGAACGCGACATCGCTCATGGATCCCCTCCGTGCCGGAACTGTCGCTCGACTCTAGTCAACCGACTAGTTGGCTGGCAAGGTGGGACGGAGCACCCGATCCGGCGAAGAGGTTGGCATGGACTTTCGAGAATCACCCGAGCACGCGGCGATCCGAGCGGCAGTCGCCGAGATCGGGGCGGGCTTCGGCCACGACTACTTCGTGAAGTGCACGACAGGCGGGGTGTTCGTCGACGAGCTGTGGAGCACCGTGTTCGGGCAGGGCTTCGGGGGCGTCAACCTCCCCGAGGAGTACGGCGGGGGTGGCGGCGGCATCTACGAGATGGCGATCGTGATCGAGGAGCTCGCGGCCCAGGGATGCCCGCTGATCTTCCTCATCGTCGCCGGCATGTGCGGCCCGATCATCGACGACTTCGGGACCGAGGACCAGAAGCGCCGCTGGCTTCCCGCGCTCGCGTCCGGACAGCAGAAGATGGCGTTCGCGATCACCGAGTCGGGGTCGGGGTCGAACGCCCCGAACCTCGCGACCACTGCGCGCCTCGAGAACGGGACATGGCGGCTGTCAGGGCAGAAGCAGTACATCACCGGGATCGACGTGGCCGATGCGGTGCTGGTCGTCGCGCGCACCGGGACCGATCCGTCGGGCCGTGCGGAGCTCGGGCTCTTCATCGTCGAGACCGACCGGCCGGGGCTCGAGTACCAGCCGATCGCGATGGAGATCAAGGAGCCGGACCGGCAGTTCTCGGTCTTCCTCGACGGTGTCGACGTCCCCGAGGCGAATCTCGTCGGAGGTGTGCCGGGGAAGGGGATGCTCCAGGTCTTCTCGGGCCTGAACCCGGAGCGGATCAACGTCGCGGCGCAGGCGGTCGGGCTCGGGCGCTACTTCATGGGCAAGGCCGTGTCGTACGCGAAGAGCCGGGACGTGTGGGGTCAGCCGATCGGTGCCCACCAGGGCGTCTCCCACCCGTTGGCGGAGGCGAAGATCCAGATCGAGCTCTCTCGCCTGATGGCCTACAAGGCCGCGTGGGAGTTCGACCACGGCGAGCCGACGGTCGGGGAGTCGGCCTCGGTCGCCAAGCTGGCCGCGGCCGACGCCGTGCTGTTCGCCTTCGACCAGGCCGTGCAGGTCCACGGCGGCAACGCGTTCGCCAGCGAGTACGGGATCGCCGACCTGTGGGGCCTCACGCGGCTGATGCGTTCGGCGCCGGTGAGCCGCGAGATGGTGCTGAACTACGTCGCGCAGCACACCCTCGGCCTGCCGCGCTCGTACTGACCCCTCCTGTCCTCTCCTGACCTCGCCGCGTTGGTGCGGGAGTGGTCACCGGTGTCGTCCGCGTGACCACTCGCGTACCAATGCGGCGTCGGGTCGAGGGGGAGGGGGAGGGCGGTCAGCGGATGAGGGTTGGGATGGGCCGCGGGCGGCGAGCGAGCGGGTCGGGGATGGTCCGCAGGTCGGCAGCCGGGTACGCGAATCCGGGGGCGAGCAGGATCCCGGGCGGCGCCTCCACGACGGAGGGTGCCGCCTGGACGAGCTGGACGGCGGTCGCCAGGTTCGCGGCGGACTGCCGGTCGTCGACGCCGAAGACGTCATGGGTGTCGGAGGTGAACAGGTCGGCGCGGGTCCGTACGTCGATCGGCAGGCCCTCGACGGCCACCTCGTACATGTCGGGAGAGCTCACCGTGATCGCGGGATCGACGAGATCGGCGTCGAGGTACCACAGCTCGCGGATCGAGATCACGGTCTCGCCACCGACCACGCCGGACCACGTGCCGTCGACGACGGCGACCGTGCCCTCCTCGACCGTCACCCCGGCGCACTCCAACGTCCGCGGGCTGGGGACGTAGACGACCTCGGCGACGATCTCGTCCAGCTCGAGCCCCAGCAGGTGGCCGAGCCCGGCGATGCACTCGAAGTAGTAGCGGCTGAGGATCTCCTTGCGCGTGCGGGACCCGAGACGCTCGGGTCGCTTGCCGAAGCCGATCGCCGCGATGATCTCGCCGGCGTGGTGGCTGAGGTCGCACACCTCGCGGACCGCGATCGACGACACCGACGTGCACAGGCTCGCGCTCGTCAGCGCGAAGCGCTCGACGAACCACCCCGGGTGCACCCCCGTCCCGTGCAGCGTCGTACCGCCCGCTGCACACGCGTCCTCCAGCGGCCGGACGTAGTCCTCGCCGTGCTGCCAGGGGAAGAAGTACGCGGTGGTGGTGACGACGTTCTTGCCCGAGCGCAGCAGCCGGGTGATCTCCTCGTGCCGCGCGGACTCGTCCGGCGTCGACGCCCCGGCGTACAGGACGACGTCGGCGTCGAGCGCGTAGATCGCCTCCTTGTCGTCGGTGATCGTGATGCCGCACGGCTCCTCTCCGATGTATGCCATGGCGTCCTGGCCGACCTTCGACGGCGAGTACGCCACGCATCCCACGAGGTCCAGCTCGGGCCGTCGAGCGATCTCCCGCAGCGCCTGCGAGCCGGTGTAGCCCGGGCCCCAGACGACGACGCGGTACGGACGGGTTCGCTCCATGGGCAGGGACCTCCAGGGGTCGGGAGAGATCGGGTCGAGGCTCAACCGGCGAGGACGTGCTCGGCGATGAGGTCGATGTTGCGGTGGTACGTCTCGTGGCGCGCCGGGATGTCGACGATGAGCTCGCTGACGCCGAGCTCGGCGATCCGGGCGAGCTGTTCGCGGGCCTCGGCCTTCTCGAGCCTGGGGCGCCGGAGCTCGCCGCGGTGCGGGATCGGGGGCCGTGGCGCGCCGTCCTCGACCGGGTGGACGAGCCAGCGCGCGACGATCGTCGGACACGGTTTGCCCACCTCGGCGGCGAGCGTGCGGAGCTGGGCGACCTTCGCCGCCAGCTGCTCGATCGTGCCCTGGCCGGGCGCCCAGCCGGCGTCGTGCTCGAGGGCGCGGCGCATCGACCGGGGGCCGTCGCCGCCGATGAGCACGGGCAGCGGCTGCTGCACGGGGCGGGTCAGCGGGCACAGGTCGCGGAAGCGCACCCACTCTCCCTCGTACGACGCGACGTCCTGCTCCCACAGCGCGCGCATCGCGCGCAGGTACTCGTCCGTCCTTCGCCCGCGCTCGTCGAACGGGACGCCCAGTGCCTCGAACTCGCCGCGAACGTGTCCGACTCCGACGCCGAGGACGACCCGTCCGTCCGAGAGCCGGTCGACCGTCGCCACCTCCTTGGCGGTGACGACGGGGTTGCGGTACGGCGCGACGAGCACGTTGGTCCCGAGGCGGACCCGCTCGGTGAGCGCGGCCACGTGGCCGAGCAGGGGGAAGACGTCGAGGTACGCGTTGCCGAACACGTCGGCCTGATCCTGCGGGATCGCGACGTGGTCGCCGAACCAGAGGCTGTCGAACCCGGCCTCCTCGGCGTGGCGACAGACCTCGGCGACGGTCGCGCCGTCGAACCAGCGCGCGTAGTTCGGGGGTGCCAGCCCGACCCTCATCCATGACCTCCCCGGTCGTGCCGTGCGCCGCCGTCGACGACCAGGACCGCGCCGGTGATCCAGGCGGAGTCGCTCGACAGGAGGAACGACACCGCTGCCGCGACGTCCTCGGGCGTCCCGAGGCGGGCGAGCGGGACCTGCGCCGTCAACGCTGCGCGGTCGTCGACCGGGATCTGCGCGGCCATCTCCGTGGCGATCAGGCCGGGCGCGACCGCGTTGACGCGGACCCGTGGGGCGAGCTCGAGCGCCAGCTCGCGGGTGAGGTGGGTGAGCGCCGCCTTGGTCGCGTTGTAGTAGCCGGTGTTGGGCGACGCCACGAGCCCGCCGATCGAGGTGATGTTGACGATCGAGCCGCCGTGCTCCCGCATCCCCGCCTCGTACGCCAGGCGGGACCACGCCAGCGGTGCCCAGAGGTTGACCTCGGCCATCTTCGCGGCCGCCGGAGCCTCGACGTCCAGCGACGGACCCCACTGCGGATTGACGGCGGCGTTGTTGACGAGGAGGTCGATGCTGCCGTGGGCGTCGGCGGTCGCGCGGACGCAGGCGGCCGCGGACTCGGTGTCCGCGGCGTGGCAGACGACGGGCGTACAGCGCTCACCGAGCTCCGCCGCGGCGGCGGCGAGGCCGTCTGCCTTGCGGCCGGTGATCGTGACGTAGGCCCCGGCGTCGACGAGTCGGCGCGCGATCGCCCTGCCGATCCCGCGCGAGCCGCCGGTGACGATCGCGACTCGCCCAGCGTGCTCGCCCATCCGCTCAGTCCAGGAGCTCGACGATGGTGGCGTTCGCCATCCCGCCGCCCTCGCACATGGTCTGCAGGCCGTACCGCGTGCCGGTACGCCGCAGGTGGTGCAGAAGTGTCGTCATGATCCGCGCCCCCGACGCGCCAAGAGGGTGGCCGAGCGCGATCGCGCCGCCGTTGGGGTTGAGTGCCTCGAGGTCGGCCCCGGTCTCGGCCAGCCAGGCGAGCGGGACGGGCGCGAACGCCTCGTTGACCTCGAAGCAGCCGATGTCGCCGACCCCGAGGCCCGATCGTGCCAGCGCCTTGCGCGTCGCCGGAATGGGGGCACCGAGCATCATCACCGGGTCGTCGCCGGCGAGCACGCTCGTGTGGATGCGGGCCATCGGCGTCAGGCCGAGCTCGGCGGCCTTGGCGGGTGTCGCGAGCAGCAGCGCCGCCGCACCGTCGCTGATCTGCGACGCGTTGCCCGCGTGGATCATGCCGTCGGGCTTGAACGCCGGACGGATCGCGCCGAGCGACTCGAGCGTGCCACCGAGCCGGATCCCTTCGTCCGCGCTCACGGGGTCGTCGTCCGGTCGCGGCACTGCGACGATCTCGTCGTCGAACACACCTCCGGCGGCCGCCTTGGCGGCGAGCTCGTGGGAGCGGAGGGCGAACTCGTCGAGCTGGGTCCGCGACAATCCCCACCGCTCGGCCATCATCTCGGCGCCGAGGCCCTGGTTGAACTGGTCGACGCCGTACCGATCCCGCATCGCCGCCGTCATCGGCTCGCCGAGGCCTTCGCCGAGCGTGGACCCCATCGGGACCCGCGACATCATCTCGACCCCGCCGGCGACGACCAGGTCGTAGTGCCCGGCAACCAGTCCGGCCGCCGCGAAGTGCACCGCCTGCTGCGACGAGCCGCACTGACGGTCGAGGGTCGTCGCGGGCACGGACTCGGGCCACCCGGCGGACAGCACGGCGTTGCGGCCGATGTTGATGCCCTGTTCGCCCACCTGGTGAACGCAGCCCCAGACGACGTCGTCGACCTCGGCCGGATCGATCCCCGTCCGCTCCTGCAGCGCCGTCAGCACGTGCGCGGACAGGTCGATGGCGTGCGTCCCGGAGAGGCCGCCGCCCCGCCGTCCGACGGGCGTACGGACGGCCGCGACGACGACGGCGTCGCGGTCGCTGGGGGTCGGGGTGAAGGTCATCACCGCTCCTCGTTCTTCGGTCGATCGGTGGGGTCTGCGCAGCTGCTCGGGCCTAGCCCGGGAGGTCTTGTTGCGGTAGCGTAACCCACCAACTGGTCGGTCTGGTAGGGAGACGATGTGACGAACACCGAGGCGGGCATTCTGCCCGCGAGGCTGGCGCAGCGGGTCGAGGTCGACCCGAGCGCGCACCTGGCCGGCGTCGACGGCGTATGGATCACGGTCAAGGAGGTCCAGGACGCCGCACGACGGCTGGCGTACGGGCTCCACCGGCTCGGCGTACGACCGGGTGACCGGGTTGCCTCGATCATGGCGAACCGGCGCGAGGCGGTCGAGCTCTTCTTCGCCTGCGCCGAGCTGGGTGCCGTCCAGGTGCCCCTCCACGTCTTCCTCAAGGGCGAGTTCCTGCGCTACCAGATCGCCGACTCCGACCCGTCGGTGCTGATCGTCGACCAGGAGGCCTTCGACGCCACGAAGAAGCTGATCGCTGCCTCCGGCATCGCGACGACGTTGATCGCGCTCGACGAGGGCGATGGCAGCACGCCTCGGCTCGCCGACCTCTACGTCGCGGGAGAGCGCGCGTGGGAGGAGCCGACTCCCGACTCGCTGCTCAGCATCCTCTACACGTCCGGCACGACCGGGCTCCCCAAGGGCTGCATGATCGACCAGGGCTACTTCCTGCACATGCCGAAGGCCCACATGATGTTCGACTGGTTCAAGCCGACGGACACCTCGATCACGACGCTGCCGCTCTACCACGGCTTCGGTCTGAGCTCCCTCATGGACGCGTTGGTCGCCGGGTGCCGTGTGGACTTCGAGTCGGCGTTCAGCGCGTCCACGCTGATCTCCCGGGCGTGCGAGGTCGGGGCGACGCAGCTCTGGGCGGTCGGAGCGATCGGTGCGGCGCTGCTGGCGACGCCGCCGTCGGACGCCGACCGCGACCACACGATCGAGCGGGCCGTCTTCATCCCGATGGCGCCGCAGGCGCAGCACGCGTTCGAGGAGCGGTTCGGCGTCGACGTGCTGGCGGAAGGCTACGGCCAGACCGAGGTGCTGCCCGCGACGATGGGCGGCGTGCGCCCCGGGCGCGACCAACCCAGCTGCGGCAAGGCGCTGCCGTGGCTCGACGTCCAGGTCGTGGACGGCGACGACCGCGTGCTTCCCGTGGGGGAGACCGGTGAGATCGTCGTACGCCCGCGCGAACCGCACTCGATCTTCTCCGGCTACTGGCGCAAGGAGGACGCGACGCTCGACGCGTGGCGCAACCTGTGGCACCACACGGGCGACATGGGCCGCTTCGACGACGACGGGATGCTCTACTTCGTCGATCGCTTGAAGGACGCGCTGCGGCGACGCGGCGAGAACGTGTCGTCGGTCGAGCTCGAGGTCGCGCTGGTCCAGCACCCCGGCATCGCGCAGGTCGCCGTGCACGCCGTGCCGTCAGAGCTGTCCGAGGACGAGATCAAGGCCTGCCTGGTGCTCGAGGACGGGTGCACGTTCGACCCGACGGAGATGTTCGGCTACTTCCGCGAGCACCTGCCGTACTACGCGATCCCGCGGTACGTCGAGGTCATCGATGCCTTGCCGGTGAACGCGATGGGACGCATCCTCAAGCACAAGCTCCGCGCCGACTGGGACACCCCGGAGACGGTCGACTTCCTCACGCTCGGGCTGTCCGTGGGCAGGAGCGAGCGCCGATGAGCGACGGACGCAGTGGCCCGCTGGCGGGCGTGAAGGTGCTGGAGATCCAGGGGCTCGGCCCCGGCCCGTTCGCGGGGATGATCTTGAGCGACTACGGCGCGGACGTCGTGCGTGTCGACCGGGTCGAGAACGTCGCCCCCGGACGCGAGGGTCCGCCTCCCGTCGACGTGCTCGGACGTGGCCGGCGCTCGGTCGGAGTCAACCTCAAGAGCCCCGACGGTGTCGCTCTCGTCCTGGCGATGGTCGAGCAGGCTGACGTCCTGATCGAGGGGTTCCGCCCCGGCGTGATGGAGCGCCTCGGCCTCGGCCCCGACACCTGCCTGGAGCGCAACCCCAGGCTCGTGTACGGCCGGGTGACGGGCTACGGGCAGGACGGTCCGTGGGCGCCGTACGCCGGGCACGACATCAACTACATCGCGCTGTCGGGCGCGCTCTGGTCGATCGGCCGCGACGGCGAGGCGCCCGTGCCCCCGCTCACCTACGTGGGCGACTTCGGCGCGGGCGGCATGTTCCTCGCGCTCGGGGTCTGCGCCGCCCTGGCGGAGCGGGCGACGTCCGGGCGCGGGCAGGTCGTGGACGCGGCGATGATCGACGGCTCCGCGGTGCTCGGCGGATTCCTGTACGGGATGCGTGCGGCGGGGATGTGGGGCGAGGAGCGCGGCAAGAACCTCCTCGACACGGGCACCCCGTACTACGAGACGTACGAGACGTCCGACGGGCGGTGGGTCGCGGTCGGCGCGATGGAGCCGAAGTTCTTCGCGAACCTGGTCACGACGCTCGGGCTGTCGTTCGACCCGCGAGACCAGGGCGACGAGGAAGCGTGGGAGAGCCTGCGCAAGGAGCTCGCCGCCACGTTCAAGACACGCACGCGTGACGAGTGGGCCGCCCTGCTCGACTCCGCTGAGGCGTGCGTCGCGCCGGTGCTGTCGCCGTGGGAGGCACCCGACCACCCGCACCACGTGGCCCGCGAGACGTTCACGACGAGCAACGGCCTCGTGCAGCCCAGCCCGGCGCCGCGCTTCGGGCGCACGCCGGGGCAGATCGCGGGACCTCCGCCCCGCCCGGGCGAGCACACCGACGACGTCCTGACCGAGTGGGGCGTCGATCCGGGTGCCGTGGCGCGCTTGAAGGCGTCGGGCGACGTCGCCTGACGTCGGACCTGATCGAAACGAGGGAGAGACCGTGAGCAGTGCAGGAACCGAGGAGCGCTTCGCCACCCGGACCATCTCGGCGGCGTTCCAGCGCCGGCTGGACCGCGAGCCCGCCGCGCCGTTCGTCCGGTGCGGCGGCGACTGGATCTCCGCTGCCGCCCTGGACGAGCGTGCCGACCGGCTCGCGACCGGACTGGCGTCGCTCGGCGTCGGCTCAGGCGACAAGGTGGCGACGATCCTGCCGAACCGGATCGAGACCGTGGAGCTCCTCTTCGCGGTCGACAGGCTCGGCGCGGTCCAGGTGCCGCTGAACTACTACCTCAAGGGCGACTTCCTCGAGTACCAGCTGAACGACTGCGGGGCCGAGATCCTCGTCGCCGACGCCGCCGGGTACGAGGCCGCGCGCGGGCTGCTCGCCGCGACGCCCGTACGCCATCGGGTCCTCGTCGACGACCCGGAGCCCGGTGCAGTCCCGTACGGCGAGCTGCTCACCGCGTACGAGACCCACGCGCGGGAGTCGGCGCCGGGCGACATCGTCTCGATCATGTACACCTCCGGCACCACCGCCGCGGCGAAGGGCTGCCTGCTCAGCACCGGCTACTACACCGCCGTCGGGCGGGCGTACGGGATGCGCCGGTGGGTGGTCCCCGGTGACCGGATGTTCACGGGCTTCCCGATGTTCCACACGAGTGGCCAGATGGTCGCGTTCATGTCCGCGCTGGTCAACGACGCGACGATCAGCATCGCGCCGGAGTTCCACGCCTCGACGTTCCTGGCCGAGGCGGCGGCGGACGAGGCGACGATGCTCGTCGGCGTCGGCCCGATGGGGCAGATGCTGCTCGCGCAGCCCGAGCGCCCCGACGACGCCGCGCACCCGTTCCGCCTGGCGGTGTGGGTGCCGATGGGGCAGGACGACCAGCGCGCCTTCGAGGAGCGGTTCGGCACGCCGGTGATGTCGGAGGGCTACGGGCAGACCGAGTGCGTCCCGATCACGAACACCGACCCGGGCGGCCCGCGCGACCGGGCGACGTCCGGCCAGGTCTCACCGCTGATCGAGGTCCGCATCGTCGACGACCAGGACAACGAGGTGCCGCTGGGGGAGGCGGGTGAGATCGTCGTACGCCCCCGCGAGCCGCACGTGATGTACAGCGGCTACTGGAACAAGCCCGAGACCACCGTCGACACCTGGTCGAGCCTGTGGCACCACACCGGTGACCACGGGCGGATGGACGAGAACGGGTGCGTGACGTTCGTGGACCGCAAGAAGGACGTCATCCGCAGGCGCGGCGAGAACGTGTCGGCGCTCGCGGTCGAGGGTGTCTTGCGCGCACACCCGGCGATCCAGGACGTCGCTGTCTCCAGCGTCCCGTCGGAGGTCGGTGAGGAGGAGATCAAGGCCAGCCTCGTGCTCGCGGGCACGCTGACACCGGAGGAGCTCTTCGACTTCGCCGAGGCACGGCTGCCCTACTTCGCGGTCCCCCGCTACGTGGACGTCCGCGACGCGCTGCCGGTCAACGCGTTGAGCCGGGTGATGAAGCACGTGCTCCGCGACGAAGGCGTGAGCGACACCATGTGGGACCTGACCGCGCTCGGACTGGTGGCGACACGCCGCGGCCGTACGGATCGGGTCCGCGCGTGAGCGGGAACGGGGGCGGCGCGACGGCGCCCGACGTCCTGGTCGAGCGCCAGGGCGGCGTCATGGTCGTGACGTTGAACCGCCCGGACCGGCACAACGCGATCGGCGGCACGATGCTGGAGGGCATCGCCGAGGCGTTCGCCGAAGCGGCCGCGGACGACTCCGTACGCGTGGTCGTGACGACCGGGGCGGGGTCCACGTTCTGCGTCGGCGCCGACGCTGCCGACCTCGGCGGCGCGGGGGACGCCAGCGCGCGCGAGATCCTGTCGGGCACCAGCCTCGGGGGTCGGAAGGGCCTCCCCGATCTGACGGCGTACGAGCGGAGCCTCGACGACCTCGGCAACGCCGGTCGGTGGACCGAGAAGATCTGGCGGCTCGAGAAGCCGACGATCGCGGCGGTGAGCGGCGTGGCGGTCGGTGGAGGCTTCGGCATCGCGCTGCTGCACGACCTCATCGTGGCCGACCCGGCCGCGCGGCTGGGGGCCGGGTTCGCGCCGATCGGCCTCGCGCCCGAGCTGGGGATCAGCCTTCTCCTTCCGCGGGTGACGGGCCTGTCCCTCGCGGCGGACCTGCTGTTCACCGGGCGGCTGGTCGACGCCGTCGAGGCCAAGGAGATCGGGCTGGTCAACCGGATCTCTGCCGAAGGCCGGGCTCTCGACGCGGCGATGACGCTGGCCGAGCGCGTCGCCTCCATGCCTCCGCTGGGCCTGCGCGCCGCGAAGCGGGTCCTGCGCCGCTCGATGACCAGCACGATGGTCGAGCAGCTCCGCGAGGAGCACGCGGCCCAGCTCGTGCTCTTCGACCACCCCGACACGCATGCGGCCTTCGCCCGGCTGTCGCGCCGGCTGTCGGAGAAGGCGGGGTGAGCGCGGTGAGCACGACGACCGCCTCCCGTGTGCACACCGACCCGAGCCGGTGGCGCGACCTCGTCGACTCCGACGAGCGCGCCGAGTTCGCGGCTTCGGTCCGTGCGCACCTGGGCGCGCGGTTCGGACCGGATGCGGCCCGCGCCTGCTTCGATGCAGCCCAGCCTGCGGAGGCCTGGCGCGAGATCGCGGCCGCCGACTACCCGGTGATCGGCCTCCCGGAGGCGATGGGCGGCGCCGGGTCGATCGTGGACGCCGTCGCGATGGTCGAGGCCGCAGGGCCGGCACTGGTCCCCCTGCCGCTGGTGAGCACCGTGACGGCGTGGCAGACCGTGGCGCACGCGGGCCGGCCGTCGGAAGGCCGCGCGTACGAGGTCTCCTCCGAGCGCCGTGCGGCGCTCGCCGTCGTGGACGGGACGGACGAGCTCGTCGTGCTCGACGGGGCGCTGGCGGACGAGGTCGTGCTGGTCGACGTCCGCGGTGCCGCGGTGAGGGTGTCGGTCGCCGACGTCTCGGACGCGGTCACGGCCGTTCACCGCCACGTCGACCCCGGGCGACCGACCGCGGTTCTCGACCGTACGAGGCTCAGCGAGACCGTGCTGGCCGACGGACGGACCGACGTCGACGCCGTCCTCGCGCCGGCACGGACCGTGCTCGCTGCCGACCTCACCGGCGTCGGCGCGACCGCGCTCGACCGCGCGGTCCGGCACGCGCTCGAGCGCGAGCAGTTCGGCAAGCGGATCGGTGCGTTCCAGGGGATCAAGCACCGGCTCGCCGACGTGTACGTGGCGGTCGAGCGCGCGCGGTCGCTCACCCGGGCTGCCGCGGTCGCCCTCGCGAGCGACGGGACCAGCGACCTGTCGGCGGCCGAGCTGGCGCTCCTCGCGAAGGCCGCCGCGACCGACGCTGCAGTGGACTCCACCCGGGCGTACGTGCAGGTGCTCGGCGCCATGGGCATGACGTTCGAGGCCGATGCCCACCTCTACTTCCGCCGTGCTCAGCAGACCGCACCGTTCCTCGGGTCCGCAGCGGACTGCTACCGGGCGGCGGCCCTCGTCCGCAGGGAGGACCACCGATGAGCGACGTGCTGGCCGCGTACGACCGGTTCCTCGGAGAGGCACTTCCCGAGGACTACGCCGCGCGGGTCGACCACTACCGCCACGACGACCACCTCCGTACGGAGTTCCAGGTCGCCTCGTTCGAGGCAGGCTGGCTGGTGCCCGACTGGGAGCCTGGCCTCGGAGGCCAGGGTCTGTCGTCCGGCGACGCGCTCGCCGTACGGGTCGAAGGCGCACGACGCAGGGTCCCCAAGATCCACAACGTCCAGGGGGTCGGCGTCGTGGCACCCGGCCTGCGGCGCTTCGGCACGCCGGCGCAGCAGGACCGTCTCCTGCGGCCGGTGCTGCGGGGCGACGAGTGGTGGGCGCTGGGCATGTCCGAGCCGGGTTCCGGCTCCGACCTTGCGTCGTTGCGGACGCAGGCGCGGCGCGAGGGGGACGTCTTCGTGGTCAACGGGTCGAAGATCTGGACCACGCAGGCACGCGAGTCGCGCTGGGCGACGTTGTACGTCCGCACCGATCCCGACGCGGCTCGACCGCATGCGGGGATCTCGTGCCTGATCCTCGACCTCCGCAGTCCCGGCGTGGACGTACGCCCGATCCCGCGTGCCGCGCAGTCCGTCGACGCGTTCTGCGAGGTCTTCCTCGACGACGTGCGCATCCCCGCCGACAACCTGCTCGGCCCGCTGAACGGCGGGTGGCGCGTCGCGTCGGAGAGTCTCGAGCACGAGCGCGACATGATCTGGGTGAACAACTGGGTCGAGATCGCCCAGGCGGTCGAGCCGGCGCTGCGTCGTCCCGACCTCGGCGACGATGCGCTGACCGAGCTGGGCCGCATCCTCGCCGACGCGGAGGCCGTGCGGTTCACCGGACTGCGGACGGTCTTCGGACGGTTGTCGGGCCGGGACCCCGACGAGTTCTTCATCCTGAAGCTGCTCGGCTCCGAGGCCGCCCAGCGGGCGACGCGCTTCGCGATGGAGTCCACCGGCGTGGACGGCCTGCTCGACGCCCAGCTGATGGAGGACCGCGTCGAGTCGCTCGGCGCGACGATCTACGGCGGCACCTCCGAGGTGCAGCGCAACATCATCGGCGAGCGCGTGCTCGGACTGCCCCGTGACCGCTGACCTGCCCGTCCGCGAGGAGCCCGCACGAGAGGAACGACGAGTGTCGTACGAGACGATCGAGGTCGAGAGGCGTGGCGAGGTCCTTGGCGTACGCCTCAACCGCCCCGACCAGCTCAACGCGTTCGACTGGGCCATGACCCAGGAGCTGACCGAGCTGTGGCAGAGGGCTGCGGCCGATCGTTCGATCCGGGCGGTGGTGCTGACCGGTGCGGGGCGCGGGTTCTGCGCGGGCGCGGAGGTCTCCGACCTCGCCGCGGAGCGCAGACCACGTGGTGAGGGCGTCGAGGCCGAGCTCTCGTTCCTCCCGGGCCCGCACCTCGAGGTGCCGGTCATCGTCGCGGTCAACGGTGTCTGCGCGGGGGGAGGCCTGCACTTCGTGGCCGACGCCGACATCGCGATCGCCAGCGAGGCCGCCTCGTTCGTCGACCCGCACGTGAGTGTGGGGCAGGTGAGCGCGCTGGAGCCGGTGTCGCTCGCGCTGCGCGTCCCCCTGCCGCGCCTGATGCGGCTGGCGCTGCTGGGCAAGGGCGAGCGGCTGACCGCGGCGGAGGCGATGGCAGTCGACCTGGTGACCGAGGTCGTCCCGTCCGACGCGCTGGACGCACGGGCGTACGCGCTGGCCGAGCTGGTCGTCAGCGGTTCGCCGGCTGCCGTCGCCGCCACGCGCCGCGCGCTCCGTGCGTTCGAGGCGCAGGTCGTGCGGCCGGCGATGGAGCGCGGGTGGGAGGCCGTCCAGGCGCACTGGGACCACCCGGACTCGCAGGAAGGTCCGCGCGCGTTCGCCGAACGGCGTCCGCCTCGGTGGCAGTCATGACAGCCTCTACGGAGGAGAGAGAGGGAGTGGTTCAGATGGTGGTTTGTCCGCGATGAAGGAGCTGGTGTTCCCGCGTCTGCTCGTGCCGACGGTCGAGCGGGTTCCGGACAACCTGGCGGTGATCGCCGAGTACGACGACGGCACCTCGTACGAGGCGACCTTCGCGCAGCATCTCGACCGCGTGCTGCGGCTGAAGCGGGCGCTCGCGGAAGGGCTCGGCCTCGGGCCGCAGGACCGGTTCGCGGTGATCGCCGACAACAGCCACCGCTACCTCGAGCTGTGGCACGCTGCGCTCTTCGGGGCGGGGGTCATCAACCCGCTGAACGCGCGCCTGGCCGTGCCGGAGCTGGACTACATCCTCAACGACTCGCAGGTCGAGACGATCTTCGTCGACAGCACGTACGCACCGGTCGTCGAGAAGCTCCGCGACACCACGGCCCTTCGTACGGTCGTGCTCATGGACGACGGCGACGGCGCCCATGATCTGCGGTACGAGGACCTGCTGGCGGCACACGCTCCTGCGGACCACGCCGAGCCGGATGAGGACGCGATCGCCGTGCTGATGTACACCGGCGGCACGTCCGGCAAGCCCAAGGGCGTGCAGCTGACCCACCGTGCAGAGGCGCTCACGGTCTATCGCATGGACTTCGCGTACCGCTACTTCGGCGTCGACGACGTCTTCCTCATGAACACCCCGATGTTCCACGTCGCCGGCTGCCTCGGGCTGATGGGGATGCCCGCTGCCGGGAGCCGCGTCGTGATCCTGCCGCGCTTCGACCCGGGCACGGCCCTCGCCGCGATCGAGAAGCACAAGGTCACGCGGCTCGGAGTCGTCTCGATGATGCTCGCGATGGTGATGGCGCACCCTGACTTCACGCCCGAGAAGGTGGCGTCGGTGCGTGCCATCGCGTACGGCGGCTCGCCGATGCCGGACGACCTGATGCGTCGCCTCGGGGAGGCGTTCCCGCACAGCGAGCTCTTCCAGATCTACGGGATGACCGAGATGGCTGCCGTCCTCACGGCGCTCACGCCCGCCGACCACCGTGCCGGTGGCGGACGCACGCGGTCAGCGGGGCGTGCGCTGCCGGGCGTACGCCTCCGGATCTGCGACCCGGTCTCCGGGCAGGTGACGCCGACGGGCGAGGTCGGGGAGATCGTGGTCCAGTCGGGTGCCGCCATGACGGGCTACTGGAACCTGCCCGAGGAGACCGCGCAGGTGCTGCGCGACGGCTGGTACTACACGGGCGACATGGGTCGCCTCGACGACGAGGGCTACCTGTACGTCACCGACCGACTGAAGGACATGATCGTCACCGGCGGCGAGAACGTGTACTCGATCGAGGTCGAGAACGCCCTCTCCACCCACCCGGCGGTCGCGCAGGTCGCGGTCATCGGCGTCCCGTCCTCGACGTGGGGCGAGGCGGTGCACGCGGTCGTCATGGTGCGGCCTGGTGAGGAGGTGACCGAGCAGGAGCTGATCGACCACGTCCGCGCGAAGATCGCGGCGTACAAGGCACCGAAGTCGGTCGAGCTCCGTACGGACCCCCTCCCGATGTCGGCGGCGGCGAAGATCTTGAAGCGCGAGCTCCGCGCGGCGTACTCCGCTCCCTGAGCGCCTCGCCGTCCCTCCGCCCACGCGTTTGCCTCGCCGTCCCTCGGCCCGCGCGTTTGCCTCGCCGTCCCTCGGCCCACGCGTTTGCCTCGCCGTCCCTCGGCCCACGCGTTTGCGGTGCTAGCACCGCAAACGCCGGGACCCCACCGCAAATTCGCGGTGGGGTCCCGGCATTTCAGGTGGTAGCACCGCAAACGGGGGAGGCGGGGGAGACGGGGGAGGTGGGAGCGCGGCGCCGCGGCGCGGAGGCGGCGGAGGAGGCTCAGGTCTCGATCACGATGCTGTCGTAGGTGTCGACGATCGCACGCTGTCCCTGCCGCAGGACGAGCGTGGTGTCGACGAACTCGACGATCGCAGGCCCGACGACGCGGGAGCCGGAGGTGAACTCCGAGCCGCGGTACACCGGCGTACGCACCGGGTCCGGTCCGAGCTCGTACCAGATCACGTCGCGCTCGCCGGCGGGTGCGACGTCGTGCGGTACGCCGTCACCGCGCGCGGTCAGCTCCGCGGCCGCCATCTGTGCCCGGGCGCTGACCCGCAGCGACGTGACCATGAACCCCGCCACGGGGTAGCCGCTGCCCTGCCCGTACAGGCGCTCGTACTCCTCCTCGAACGCCGCCACCAGCTGCGTGACCTCGTCGGGGCCGTAGACGCCGTCGGGCGCCGGGATGCGGATCTGGTTGACCTGCATCGTGAAACGCATCTCGGCGGAGCGTTCGAGGACCGGGTTCGCGTCGCGCATCCCCTCCGGCATCGCTGCGCGAACCTCCTCCTCGAGCTGTTTCCACGCGTTGTTGAGCGCGTCCGGATCGAAGGGCGATGCGAGGACCAGCGGCATGTCCTGCACCAGCATTGCGTCGGACGACGCGACGCCGAAGGCCGACCAGCCCGCCGCGAGGTCGCCGAGCGGGATGACGAGGGTCCGGATCCCGAGACTGCGCGCGACCTGCGGGCAGTGCACGGCGCCCGCGCCGCCGTACGCGTACATCACGCACGAGCGCGGATCGTACCCCTGCTGGATGCTCGAGAGCCGGATCGCGTCGGCCATCTGGTCGTCGACGATCCGGGCGGCCGCGGCGGCCGTCTGCTCGGCGGTGAATCCGAGCGGGCTGCCGGCGCGCTCCAGTGCGTCGCGGGCGGCCTGGGTGCCGAGGGCGATGTCACCACCGAGGAAGTACTCCGGGTTGAGGTAGCCGAGCACGAGGTCGGCATCGGTGACGGTGGCCTTCTCGCCGCCGCGCAGGTACGCCGCCGGGCCGGGGACGGCGCCCGCGCTCTGCGGACCGACGCGAAGGCTCGCGGTCTCCTCGTCGTACGCGACGATGCTGCCGCCACCCGAGCCGACCGAGCGGACGTCGAGCGTGGGGACGAAGTACTCGTACTGTCCATAGCGGGTCTCGCTCCGCGTGACGGGCTGCCCGCGACGGATGACGCCGACGTCGAACGTCGTCCCGCCCATGTCGCCCGTGAGCACGTTGCCGTCGTCCGCGGCGGTCCCACCGCCCATCGCCTGCGCCAGCTTGCCGGCGCCGATCAGCCCGGCCACCGGTCCGGAGCCGATGGTGAGCAGCGGGAGGCGGCTCGCGCGCGCGGCGTCGATCAGGCCGCCGGTGCAGCTCATCACGGCGAGCTCGCCCGTGTAGCCCAACGCCTGCAGCCGCGCGGTGAGCTGCTGCAGGTAGGTGCTGGTGACCGGGCCGATCATGGCGTTGATCGCGGTCGCGACGCTGCGCTGGTACTCACCCGGACGCGGACTGACCTCGCAGCTGAGCGACAGGAACGCGTCAGGCGCCTCCTCGCTGATGATGCGACCGAGGAGCCGCTCGTGCCGGTCGTTCGCGGTCGACCACAAGAAGGTGACCGCGAAGGCCTCCACCCCGTCGGCCACCAGTGCCCTGACCTGGTCCCGTACGCGGTCCTCGTCGAGCGCCACGATCACCGACCCGTCGGCGGCGACGCGCTCGTCGACCTCGACCACGAGGGACTTCGGGATCAGCGCCTCGGGCTTGGTGTGCCCCGCCAGACGGGCGATCTGGCGGGCATCGAGCCCGGCGAGCCGGTGCCCCGCCTGCATGAAGGACAGCGTGTCGCCGTGCCCGGCGGTGGTGAGGAGCGCCGTCCGCGACGTCCGCTTCTCGACCAGCGCGTTCGTCGCGACCGTGCAGCCGTGCACGATCGCGCGCGCTTGGCCGATCAGCACCTCGGCACCGATCCCGATCCGGGCCGCCGCGACCTCGATCGCGGCGAGGAACCCCTCGTGGAAGTCCGGCGGGGTCGACGGCGCCTTGCCGATCGCGATCCGGCCCTCGTCGTCGAGGAGCACGCAGTCGGTGAACGTGCCACCGATGTCGACACCGATCACGTAGCGGCCGGTCATCGGAACACCACCTCCGTCAGCATCGGCTCGCTCGCGCGAGCGATCTCGATCGTCATCAGCGTCTGGCAGCCCGGGCAGCAGTAGCGCCGCAGGACCATGTCCTCGTCGAGGAAGGCGCGAGGATCGTCGACCCGGGGGAGGACGTCGACGCCGGTCTGGTCGACGAGCAACCCACGCTTGTAGTTGTCGCGGTAGTCAGACAGGACGTGGTTGCACGTCGCGCACGCGAGCACACGGCGCTCGCCGTCGTCCCGGGCGACGACGTACTCGTGGACCGAGACCGCCGGCTCGGCCGTCGCCGACGCGACGTCGTACGGGGCCGTGCCCTCGAAGACCTCGGCCGCAGGTCGCCACGTCGCCCGCTCGGCGCGGACCTCCGTACGCCGTACGCCGGTCGCCCCCGCATCCACGGCGTCGCCGTCCAGCACCACGCCGTACAGCGCGGCGGCTGCCTCGACCGAGACCCGTCCCTGCGCCACGTCGTCCGCGATGCGCTCGGGCTCGCGGTCGAGCGGGTCGCCATACCCACCGCCGCCGCACACGACGAGCAGCAGTACGTCGTCGGCGTTCAGCGGGGTCCCGTTGGACTTGCCGCGCAGCGTTTGGGCCTCGCGTCGCGTCAGCTCGGCGACGTCCCGCGGCATCTCGCCGTCGGTCCAGCGGTCACGGATGTCGGTGCCGGCCAGCACTTCGTACCGGGCCGTCGGCGACGGGAGACCCCCGAAGACCCCGACGGCCTGGTTGGTCGAGACGCCCTGCCCGCCGGCGTTGGTGACGATGTCGATCGCGGCCGCGTGGTACGGGGTGATCGCCACCTCCATGCCGACGCCGCCGCGCCACCGCCCGGCGCCGCCGCTGTCGGGTGCCGCTCTGCGATACATCACGAGCATCGGGTAGAACTGCTCGCTCGCCTCGATGTTCGGCATCCGGATGAGCGGGATGTACGAGGCCCCGCTGGTGTCGACCCCGTCGGAGTGCGACCGCGCGCCGCCGCCGAAGCCGGAGGCCTCGGTCAGCGCCGTACCGAACACACGACCGCCTTCGTCGGCTCCCGCGATCACGGTCAGCGGGACGTCGGGGCCGGAGACGACCAGGTCCTCCTTGAGCTGCGGGTCGCAGGCCATCAGGCGGGAGAACACGTTGTGCAGCCGCATGTACGCGCTGCTGACGTTGAGCACGCTGCCGCTGACGGCGGCGGGGTAGTCGACGCAGCTCAGTGTCCCGGGGCGCGGGCGGAAGTCGATCTGCCGCTCCGCTCCTCCGACCGAGAACGTGTGCTCGTGGAGCATGGTCTGGCCGACGACGCCGAGCACGATGCCGGCGAAGTTCATGTACGTGAAGCCGATCGGCCCGTCGACCTGGGGGTCGGTGCCGACGTTGTCGATGATCAGACGTGACCCGCGCTTGGTGACGTTGAACTGCACGCGGTGCGTCGTCCGGTCGCCGGGCATCAACTCGTCGAAGTAGAGGACGTCGCTGAGCGTGCAGTCCGGGACACGCTCGAGCTTGCGCGCGAACGCCGCCTGGGCGTTGTCGAGAATGCTCCGCATCGCCGCCTTGACGGTCGAGGCTCCGAACTCCTCGCACGTCTCCTGCAGCCGTTGTGCCGCGAACCGGCACCCGGCGAGCTGGGCACGCAGGTCGAGGGCCACCATGTCCGGGAGGCGTGACTGCCGTCGGAACATCTCCTCGAGATCGGGCCGAAGCACGCCCTGCTCGACCAGCTTGAACGGTCGGAAGATGATCGGGTCGCTGAAGATGTCGGGTGCGTTCTGCGGCCATCCGCCAGGCACGATGCCGCCCAGGTCGTACTGCTGCGCGGCGTTGGACACCCACGCGAACAGCTTGCCGTCGACGAACACCGGCGCCGCGATGCAGACGTCCATCTGGTGCGAGGCGCCGATCCACGGGTCGCTGGCGAGGAAGATGTCGCCCTCCTCGATGCCGGGGTTCTCGCTCAGTCGCTCCATCAGGTAGCGGATCATCAGCGGCGAGCCGGTGTTGAGGTACTGGATGAACGGCGCGCCCATCACGATCTCGCCGTCCTCGGTGAGGATCGACATGTTGAAGTCGAGCGCCTGGAAGATCGGTGAGCCCGACATCCGCGAGAGCGTGTCGCCGTGGGCGAGGTTCAGCGTCCACAGCCGGTTGCGGAGGACCTCGAACGTCACGGGATCGAGGTCCTCGTCGGCAGCCGTGTCGATCGCGAGCGTCGAGGAGACCCGGTCCCGCCAGTCGGGAGAGGGGCGGTAGCTGTGCTGCACCCCGTCCCACACGATGTCGTCGTACGCGTCCAGATCGTCGGTGTGGACGGTGGTCATCGCCGTCACGCCTTCGTCCAGTGGTCGGGCTGGGCCGCGATGCTGAGCGGCGACCCTGACGGGACTGCCTCGACCAGCAAGGTGCGTCCCGTCTGCGGATCGAGGTACGTGCGCTCGATGATGGCGGGGGCGACCTGGCGTTCCAGCGTCGGGCACCCGTCGGTCCAGGAGTCCGGCGCGTGCGCGAGGAGCGCTCCGCTCTGCGCGGCGACCGCGGTCGCGCCGCGCCGCTGGACGCCGACGAACAGCGGGTACGGCGCCTGCTCGAGGTCGCCCGCCCGCGCGGGTCCGGTTACCGGCTTCGTCGCCGGCTGGGCTGCCGCGAGCCGCTCCGCCCGGATCTGCTCGCGTCGTCGCGCGGTGGCGTCGAGGTCGGGCAGGCCGTCCTCGACGACGACGCCGTACGACGTCAGCGCCACCTCGGTCGTGATGCGATGACACCGTACGTCGCGAGCGACCCTGTCCGGCTCCCGGTCCAGCGGGTCGCCGTAGCCGCCCGCCGTGGCCAACGCGAACTCGACCGCGTCGCCCTCGGCGAGCACCACGTCGCTGCTCTTGCCCGGCAGCGTGTCGCTGGTGCCGTCGGCGAGGTGCAGCGTGAACTCGCACACCCCGCCCGGGAAGCCCCCGGCCGCACCGTTGAGCGGGATGTCCTCGCGGATCGCCAGGCACTGCCCGACGATCTGGGGGATGCCGTGCGGCCGCAGCTGCATGTGGGCGCCGCCGCCGCTGCGGAACGTGCCCTCGCCGAACGCGCCACCGCGGGCCCGCTTGAAGTCGACGAGCATGGGGTACGCGGATTCCAGCGACTCGACGTCGCTCGCCTCCATGATCTGCGCGCGCGACACCATGAAGTTGGACAGGTCGATGCCGTCGTGGTCGTGAGCCGCAGCGGCCCCGCCCATCGCGCCGTCGAGCATCATCCAGCCGTCGGGGCCGGCGGGTCCGACGTACGCCCAGATCTGGATCGCCAGCGTGGTCGACGCGATCGGGCCGGTCGCGAGGTGTGCGACCTCGCTCTCGTCGGAGGCGGCGATCGCCATCATCACGCACTCGGTGGCCGCGGTGGACGCCGCGAGGGCGACGTCGCAGTGTGCGGAGGCCACCGGTGCCGGCGGCGCGCTGTGCATGATCGTGCCCTTCGGACAGTTCACCGTGACCGGCGCGAACATGCCCTCGTTCAGTGGCAGGTCGTACGTGAGCACGTCGGAGATGTCGCCGACGACGCCCGCGGTCACGATGTGCGGTTGCGTGTTGAAGAAGTGGTCGGCCTGCGGCGGGGCTCCCTCGAAGTCGAAGACCAGCTCGTCGCCGCGCACGGTCATCCGGGTCGGCACCTCGTACAGCTCGTCGTGCCACTCCACCCACATGTCGTAGCGGTACTCGCCGTCGGCGAGCTGGCCGATGCGGCGGCGCATCTCGGCCTCGGCCAGACGCCGCAGTTCGGCGACTCTGTCGACGAACCCCTCCGTCCCCATGCTGTCGGCGATGGCGACGAGCTTGTCCGCGGCAACCTGGCAGCCGGCCACCAGGCTTCGCATGTCCATCTCGACCATGTCGGCCTGACGCACGTTGGTCCGCAGGATGCCCCACACGTCGGGCTGCTCGACGCCCGCCCGGAACAGGCGTACGGGCGGGAACCGCAGCGCCTCCTGGTAGCACTCGGTCGCCGCGGGGGTCCACGAGCCGAATACCATGCCGCCGAGGTCGATGAGGTGGCCGGAGTTCACCACCCACGCGATCAGCGTGTCGCCGTGGAACACCGGCATCTGCACGACGACGTCCTGCGGGTGCAGTCCACCCCCGTTGTACGGGTCGTTCGACAGGAAGACGTCCCCGGGGGAGATGGTGCCGTGGCTCGCCATCGTGACGTGGACGGCCGGGCCGCAGATGCCGAAGTGGTGCGAGATGGCGCCGCCGGCCACCATCATCGAGCCGTCCGCCTCCAGAAGCGTGCAGGAGTAGTCGCGGCTCTCGATGATGATAGGGCTGATCGCGGTGCGCTCGATGGTGATCGCGCCCTCCTCGGCCACGGCCTGCAGGCGGGAGCGCAACACTTCCAGGGCGATCGGGTCGGACGCCGTCCGGTGGTCGGTGAGGGTCATTTCGCTGCCTCCAGGTGCAGGTTGCGGTAGGAGTCGACGGTGGCGGTGAAGGTCTCGGGGATCCAGATCGTGGTGTCGGCGGCGTCGATGACGGCCGGACCCGTGAGGCGGTGCCCGGGCTGCAGGGTGTCGCCGACGACGGTGGGTACGGAGGTGGGCTCGCTGCCGCGGGTGAGGTGTATCAGGCGCTCGCCGCTGGGTTCGGGTACTCCGCCGGGACCGTCGTCGTACTGGGCCAGGGACGCGCGTACGGTCGCACCGAGGCCATACGCCCGCAGCGTGACGAGCTCGACCGGCGCACCGGTGGACACGGCGCCGGAGCCGTACCGCGAGACGTACTCGCTCGTGAACCGCTTGACCAGTGCGGCCTGACCGTCCTCGTCGAGGCCGCCGTCCCACGGGATCTGCAGCTCGTAGTGCTGACGGAAGAACCGTACGTCCGCGATCAGCCCGATCGTGACGTCCTCGTCGGGTACCTCGTCGGCCGCGAGGTCGGCGCGGACCTCGTCGGCCAGCTCCTTGGCGGTCTGCGCCAGCACGTCGCTGCCGTCGGGGAGCAGGACCGACACCGCGCGGCTGCGCTCGCGGCGTACGTCCGACGTTGCGGCGCCGAACGCGGACAGGACGGAGGCGAGCTCGGGGACGACGACTCCGCGCAGCCCGAGCTCGTGGGCGATCTCTGCGCTCGACAGTGCTCCGCAGCCGCCCATCGTGATCAGCGAGAACTCGCGCTGGTCGACGCCCTGCTCGGCGAACCGGGCTCGCAGCGCGCGGGTCATGCTGGACTTGGCGACCTCCCAGATCCCCCACGCGGCCTCGACCGCGCTCATCCCCAGCTGCCCGGCCAGCGTCTCGCAGGCCGCCATAGCGGCATCGCTGTCGAGGGTCATCGTGCCGCCGAGGAACTGGGCGGGGTCGATATAGCCGAGCACCACTAGCGCATCCGTGACCGTCGGTTCCGAGCCACCCCGGCCGTAGCAGGCGGGGCCGGGGTTCGCGCCGGCCGAGCGCGGCCCGACACGCAGGATGTTGAGCGAGTCCACCCAGCCGATGGACCCGCCGCCGGTGCCGATCGAGTTGATGTCGATCATCGGCAATGCGGTCCAGATCCCCATCAGCTCACCGGTGCTGCGCCGTGACGCCACGCCGTCGGAGATGAACGAGACGTCGAAGGACGTGCCGCCGACGTCGCCGGTGACGGCGTTGCTGACCCCGGTGGCGGCGCAGATGGCCTGGGCGGCGATGACACCGGCGGCGGGTCCGGACTCGGCCATGGTGGCAGGGACGTTCCGGCCTTCGGCCACGCTGATCGACCCGCCGCCGGAGTGCACGAGCAGCGGTGACACCCGCAGGCCTCGCGCGGCGAGCTCGGCGGCGAGCGTGTCGACGCCGTCGAGTGCGCCGCCGGTGTACGCGTTGAGCAGGGCGAACTGGGTGCGCTCGAACTCCTTGACCACGGGCAGCAGCTCCGCCCCGGAGGTGAGGGGCAGGTCGGGGAAGCGCTCACGGACCGCCGCGACGGCCGCGCTCTCGTGGGCGTCGTTGACGCACGACCACAGGAAGGAGACGGTCAGACCCTCGATCTGGTGGTGGTCCACGAGCCACTGGACCTCGGCGACGACGTCGGCCGGATCGAGCGCAGTGAGCACGGTGCCCGTGCGGTCGACGCGCTCGCGGACACCGCGGATGCGTTCCCGGTCGACCAGGGAATCGGGGGTGGTCAGCCAGCCGTCGACGTGGGTGCGCATCGCCCGGGCCATGGGGACCAGGTCCTCGAAGCCCTGCGTGGTCACGAGCCCGAGGCGACGACCGGTACGCGAGGCGATGGCGTTGGTCACCGCGGTCGTGCCGAGCCCGAACCGGGCGACGCTCGGGAGGAGCGCGTCGAGCGTGGTGCCGGCCCGCTCGGCCACCCGCTCGCAGGCGTCGAGCACGCCGGCCCCGAGGTCGCCGGGCGTGCTCGGGGCCTTGGCGCGCCACACCGTCGTACCGTCGGACAGAATCGCGTCGGTGAACGTGCCGCCGACGTCGACGCCGATGCACGTGCTCCCCGGTGGTTGTGTCCCGTGTTCCGTGTCGAGAATGGTCATTCGTCGTCTCCTCTGCGCGAGCGTGCGAACGGGAAGTTGCCGGCCTGCGTGCCCCACTCGTGGACGACCTCGCCGTCGATGCGGGTACGCGCGCCCCAGTGGTGGATCTCTGCCTCGATGCGACCGACCTGGCGGCAGTAGTAGGCCCCGGCGACGCCGTTGAGCTCGAACTGGTCGCTGACCCGGCCGTCGACGAGGCGGGCGAAGAAGTCCCGGTGTCCGTCGGACGCCTTCAGGGTGACGACCTGCGGGCGGGGGAGCGCCGTGTCCGGTTCCGTCACGAAGCGCTCGACGTTGCTGGAGAACGCGAAGGTGCTCAGGACGGGCTCGCTCCCGCGGTAGAGCACGAAGGGCGTGAAGTGCCGGTAGCCGAGCTGCTCGGAGGCGGCTGAGTCCGTCCAGATCCCGGTGTAGTCGCCGCAGGTGAAGTGGCCCCACGTCCACATGGACTGGGCCGAAGGGGCGCCAGCCTCGCCCGCCAGCGGGAGTGACGACAGCTGCTTCTCCAGGTGAGCGGTGCCCTTCACCTCGACGTCGTCGCCGTCGACCGTGATGCGGCCGACGACGTCCACGCGGGGAGCGACCGGCCACCAGCCGACCGCCGTCCCCGTCTCCTCGCGGTAGTGCGTGTAGCCCGGTGTCGCGGACGTGAACTTCACCCCGGAGCAGACCACCGCGCCGGAGAGATCGACCCGCACGCCGCCGACGGCGACCGACAGGCGAATCGACTCCGGCCTCCCGCGGGAGTCGAAGGTGCCGACGAGGACGTTGGCGTCACCCCACTGCCCGCCGAACTCCGCCGGCGCGAAGGCGTCGGCTGCAAACGTCTCGTGGACCTCGACGAACTCCTCGCCCGGCCGTACGAGGTTGAGCGTGATCGCCGGTCGACCGCCGTCGTGGGGGCGGGAGCGGTAGAAGCCGACACCGACCTGCCAGCCGTTGTCGAGGCCTGCGTCGAGCCAGAACAGGTCGACGAAGTCCGGGTCGTTCTTCCCGAGCTCGCTGTGCCAGGCGATCTCGGCCGGAGTGATGTGGTGGAAGTCACGGTCGCTCACCCGGCGGACACTACACAACCGACCAGTTGGTTGACTAGACCTTCGTGACGCCTCTAGCCTGAGGGCGGTAGTCGAGCAGCCGTGGAGGCACATGTGAAGACCGTCCTTGGCCCCGATCAGCGGTCCTTCCTCGCCGAGCTGAGGTCCTACCTCGACGGGCTCGATCCCGAGCTCGTCGAGTCGACCCGGGCGGAGAACATCGCTGATCCGATGCAGCCACGCGAGCACGGACGCCGGTTCCTGCGCCAGCTCGCCGCTGACGGGTGGCTGGGCGTCTCCTGGCCGACCGAGTACGGCGGGCAGGGTCGCACCGAGATCGAGCACTGGCTGTTCGCCGAGGAGCTCTACAGCCGCCGGCTCCCCAACGGCCTGCTCACCCTCAACGTCATCGGCCCCACGCTCATGCTGACCGGGACCGAGGAGCAGAAGGCCGACTACCTGCCGCGGATCATCAACGGCGAGCTGGTGTTCGCGATCGGCTACAGCGAGCCCGACGCCGGCAGCGACCTCGCGTCGCTGCGGACGCGGGCCGTCCGCGACGGCGACGAGTACGTCGTCAACGGGCAGAAGCTCTGGACCACCGGTGGGCACGTCGCCACCCACTACTGGCTGGCAGCGCGGACGGGCAAGCAGGAGGACCGCCACCGCGGCGTCAGCCTGTTCATCGTGCCGATGGACGCGCCCGGCATCACGGTCACCCCGATCGTCACCCAGGGTGGGGAGCGGACGACGTCGGTCTACCTCGACGACGTCCGAATCCCTGCGTCGCAGCGCATCGGCGAGGAGAACGAGGGCTGGGCCGCGATCGTCTGCGCTCTCAACTTCGAGCGGATGTTCTTCCACAACGAACCCCGCTGGGAGCTGGAGCAGCTCGCAGACTGGGCGCGAGAGCAGGGTCTCCTCGAGGGCGAGAGCGCGGACGCGTACGCCCTCCAGGAACGCATGGGAGAGCACGCCGTGGACGTCGAGATCTGCCGCCTCTTCGCGCTGCGGGGGGCGAGCATGCTGGCCGACGGGAAGGTGCCGGTCGCCGAGGCGTCGGCCAACAAGATCTGGTGGGGCGAGCTTCGCCAGCGCATCTGCAACACGGGACTGGACCTGATCGGCGAGGAGGGCGCGATCGCGCACGGTTCGCCGTACGCCCCGGCGCACGGCCACCTCGAGCACGGCCTGCAGTCGTCGCCGGTGTGGCGCTTCGGCGGGGGCACCAACGAGATCCAGCTCGACATGATCGCCAACCAGGGTCTGGGGATGCCGCGATGACCGCGTTCACGCTCTCGGAGGAGGAGACGCAGGTCCAGGCGACCGCGCGAGCGTTCCTTCGTGACTTCGTCGACAACACCTACCTCAACGAGCAGGAGGAGTCCCCGACGGGATTCGAGGCGTCTCGGTGGGGCCGCATGCGCGACCTCGGCTGGAGCAGCGTCCACCTGCCGGCACGGGTCGGCGGCGCCGACGGCACGCTCGTCGACGCGGCACTCATCACACGCGAGTGCGGGCGCGCGGCGTACGCGAGCCCGCTGCTGCAGACGCTGCGGTCGGCGACGGTCCTCGACGCGATCGCTGCCGACAAGACGTACGACGACGTGCTGGCCGGCATCGTCGGTGGCGCGATCGCGACCCTCGTCGCGCCCCCGGACAGGACGGTGATGGCCGAGTCCGTGGCGGACGGTTTCGCCCTCAGCGGCCCGCCGGTGGTCGTCGAGTGGCTCGCGCAGGCCGAGTGGGTTGTGCTCGTGCTGCCGACCGTCGAGCGGGGCTGGCTCGGCGCCGTCGTGACCGCGGACTCCTTCGGGGAGCGGGCGGTCGACGTCCCGAGCATCGACAACGAGCGGATGGTCCGGCTGGACCTCGATGGGATGGTGCTCCCGAGCGAGGCTGTGCGGACGACCGACCTGTCCGCGGAGGATGCGGCGTACGCCCTCGCCAGGGCCGACCTGCTCCGCGCGAGCGCGATGGTCGGTGGCGCCCAGGACGTCGTCGAGCGCTCCGCGACGTACGCGCTGGAGCGGCACCAGTTCGGGCAGCCCCTCGGGAAGTTCCAGGCCGTACGCCATCACCTGGCGCGGATGGTCATCGCCGCGGATGGCGCCCAGCTGCTCTGCGACGACGCCCTGAACCGTGCCCTGCCCGGAGCGCAGGAGACGGCCGTCGCGCGGGCGGCTTTGTTCGCGGCGGGGAGGTCGTACATGGACGTGGTGCTCACGGCGGCACAGGTGCACGGCGGGGTCGGCACGACAGTCGAGCACGTCCTGCACCACCACTTCCGGCGCGCGAAGGCGATGCAACTGCGGTCGGGGCGGCGATCGTCCCGGTTGCGCGAGCTCCACCAGGGCCTGGTCGTACGCCGGGAGGCCGTCGAAGGCAGCTTGTGGTGACCGCCTCGCGGGTGGCTGTCGTTACTGGAGGCGGTCGGGGGCTCGGGCGGGCGACCGCCCTCCGGCTCGCGCGCGATGGGATCGATGTCGCCGTGGTCGCGCGGTCGCTCGACGAAGTCGCCGACGTGGCCGCCGAGGCGAAGGCCTGCGGCGTGCGCTCTCTCGGACTCTCGGTCGACGTCACCTCGACCGAGGCGGTCGACGCCGCACGCGACGCGATCACGCGCGAGCTCGGGACGGTCGACATCCTCGTGAACAACGCCGGCAACCTCCTCTACAAGCCGTTCGTTCCGCTTCCCGGTCGCGAGGACGCCTACCCGGGCTTCGACACGCCGATCGCCGACGACGAGTGGGCGAACGTGATGGAGGTCCACCTCGGCGGTGCCGTGCGGATGCTCCGCGCACTCGGCCCCGGAATGCTCGCGAAGGGCAGTGGCCGTGTCGTGAACGTCGTCAGCAACGTGGTGCGACGGGCCGTGCCGTACACGGTGGGCTACGACACCGCGAAAGGAGCGCTCGTTCAGCTGACGCGCTCGCTCGCGCGTGAGTGGGGACGCTACGGCGTCACCGTGAACGCCGTCGCGGCCGGACACTTCGAGACCGAGATGACGCGAGAGCAGTTCGCGAACGAGCGCGCTCGTGAGCAGATGATCAGCCGGGTCGCGATGCGGCGGACCGGTGAGCTCGAGGAGTTTGCCGACCTCGTCGCGTACCTCTGCGGCGATGCCGCGGGCTTCGTCACGGGTGAGCTGATCGCGATCGACGGCGGGGAGACGCTCTGAGGTTGCGGCTGTCGATCAGTCTCGGGGCGCGAGCACCCCTGCCAGGACGAACTCCGTCAGCTCGTCGACGAGCGAGGCCTTGCCCCGTCCGGAGCGCGGACGGAACCAGTTCGGAATGTACGCGAGGACGCCGACGATCGAGTAGTGGACGATGCTGACGTTGACGGGCCGGAACTCACCGGCGTTGATGCCCTCCTTGAGGAGCTTCTGGGAGAAGCTGCGGTACTTCTCGACCCGCCGGAGGACGTCGCTCGCCTGCTCGCTGGGGAGATTCCGCTCGACCCAGGGCAGCTCCTGGAAGAACACGACAAGCTCGTCCGACGCTCCCGCTGCTTGAGCTACTTCCAACCGAATGAGCTCGCGGAACCGCTCTGTCGGCGTGCCCTCGGCGGGGACCTTCGCGAGCAGCTCCATCGTCGTGTCGAGCTGGCCGGCCAGCAGCTCGTAGAGGATCGCGCTCTTGGAGGGGTAGTAGTGGTAGAGCGTGCCCTTGTTCAGTCCCACGGTGTCGGCGATGAGGTCCATCGTCGCGGAGTTGTAACCGTGCTCACGGAACAGTTGAGCAGCGGTCGAGCGCACATCGGCACGTCGTGAAACTCGAGGCATGGCGTTCCTTTCCTTCATGTCACCGTGGATGTGCGAGCTGCTGCGGCGCTGGGTGGCTTCGTCGCCGCCGTCCGCGATCGTATCGCCGGTCTAGGGCCGTCGTCTCGACAGTTCGAGGCCGCGCGTGTCTGTGCGTGACCGGTCCGCTGGGGTCCGGCCCGTCGATGGGTCGTTCATCACGCTTCACTCTCCCCGCCCTGGTCTCAAGACTTGGTAGGGTATTTCTACCAGCCGAACAGTCGGTTGGGTTCATCGAGGTGGCGTGGTCGATTTGCCCGTCACGAGACGGCCAGGTGTAAGCACATGCCCAAGATCTCCCGGCGTGACGACGTGCGCGCGACCGCTGCACGGGTCTTTCGCGAGTACGGATACAGCTCGGCCACGATGGACCTCATCGCCGACACCGTGGGGCTGAACAAGGGCACGCTCTACCACTACTACCCCTCCAAGAGCGCGATCCTCTTCGAGCTGCTGTCCGATCAGATCGACGAGACGATCGCACTCGCTGACAAGGTTCCGTCGGATGCTCAACCGTCCGAGCGCTTGCGCGAACTGGTTCGGCTGCAGGTGGAGCGCGTGGCGGGCGTCTCTGACGAGGTGGCCGTCTTCTTTCACGAGATTCCCTGGATCGAGAAGAATCTCCCTGCCGAGCAGGTCAAGGACCTGCGTCAGCGGATCGACACCTACCGCCGTATCACCGAGGGTCTGCTGACCGACGGGTCTGCCGCAGGAGAGCTGCGCGGGATGGACGTCGCGATGATCCAGTACTCGATCATCGGCGTCCTTGCCTATGTCCCGGAGTGGTTCCGGCATCGCTCGCCAGAGGCGACGGCGGAGGTGGTCGACGGGCTGTCGACGTTCGTGATGTCTGGCGTGCTGCGCTCTGGGTTCGGGTCAGCGTGAGGTGCTGGTGGTCGGGGCGCCGATGCCCTTGACGATCAGGTCGGCAAGAAGGTGGTACGCGGTCGCATCGTCAAGCGCAGTCATGGCTTCCATCTCGCCGCGCTGGATGCTTTCCATGACCTGTGCGGTCACCATTCCGATGAAGGCGGCGTTGACCGGGGCGCTGGGCCCGGTGGCCTCTCGGACGAGACCTTGGACGCGCCGAGCGGCGATCGCAGTGTTCTCCGAGTAGAGATCGCGTGCCGGCGCGAACTGCTGGAGGTTGACGAAGAACTCTTCCGTGGCCGGCGCCAGCTCTCGCGCGATGGCGTCGAGGTACGTGCCGATCCGGGCGACCGGATCGGACTCCCGTGCGACCTCGGCCTCGACGCGCGCCGTGGCGCGCTTGAAGAACGCTCGAACGGCGGCAGTGATCAGCTGCTCCTTGCTCGGCGCGATCTCGTACAGCGTCGACTTCGAGCACCGGAGACGGCTGGCAAGATCCGCGATGCCGAACCCGAGGAATCCCTCAGCGAGGTACAGATCCACGAGACCGTCCAGAACGGCCTCGCGGCGTCGACTGCGGGTGACAGCGTCTCGAGCCATACTCTAGACTGTACCAAGGTATTCATTTCAGTACACCAGCACCGCGAGAGGTCCTATGCCTGCCGAACGGCTGATGCCGACCGAGGAGTCCATCGATCTGATCGCGCTGACCCGTGACATCGTCGACCGTGAGCTGCGGCCTCGGGTCGATGCGGCCGAGCGTGCGGCGTCGTTCCCGCGCGAGGTGTTCCGGACCTTGGGTCGCGCTGGCCTGCTGGGGCTGCCGTATCCGGAGGAGTACGGCGGTGGCGGGCAGCCGTACGAGGTGTATCTGCAGGTCGTGGAGGAGATCGCGTCCGCGTGGGCGTCGGTCGGCGTCGGCACGAGTGTGCACGCGTTGTCGTGCTTCGGGCTGTTCACCGCGGGCACCGACGAGCAGAAGCAGCGGTGGCTGCCCGACATGCTCGGCGGTGAGCTCCTCGGCGCGTACTGCCTGTCCGAGGCGCACGCCGGTTCCGACCCGGCCGCGATGCGGACCCGCGCCGTGCGCGTCGGTGACGAGTACGTCATCGACGGTGCCAAGGCCTGGACCACCCACGGTGGTGAGGCCGACTTCTACAAGGTGATGGCACGGACGTCCGAAGGAAGCCGGGGGATCTCGTGCTTCCTCGTGCCCGCCGACACGCCCGGGCTCGTCGCGGACAACCCGGAGGACAAGATGGGCCTGATGGGGTCCACGACGGCGACGATGCTGTTCGACGGTGTCCGGGTGCCCGCCGAGCGTCGGCTCGGCGAGGAGGGCCAAGGCCTGTCGATCGCACTGGCCGGGCTCGACTCCGGCCGCCTCGGCATTGCCGCGGTGGCCACCGGCGTCGCCCAAGGGGCGCTCGACGTTGCCGTCGCCTACGCCCGTGAGCGCGAGTCGTTCGGCAAGCCGATCATCGAGCACCAGGGCCTCGCGTTCGTGCTCGCCGACATGGCGGCCGCGGTCGAGTCGGCACGCGCGACCTATCTGGCTGCCGCGCGGCTCAAAGATGCCGGCCGCCCGTTCAGCCGGCAGGCGTCCATCGCCAAGCTGGTCGCGACCGACAACGCCATGCGCGTGACCACCGACGCCGTGCAGGTCCTCGGCGGCGCCGGCTACACCAAGGACTTCCCCGTCGAGCGCTACATGCGCGAGGTGAAGGTCATGCAGATCTTCGAGGGGACCAACCAGATCCAGCGGCTCGTCATCAGCCGCGGACTCGCCCGATAGGAGCACCATGGACCTCGCCAACACCGCCGCGATCGTCACCGGAGGCGCCTCCGGCCTCGGCGCCGCGACCGCCGCCGCGCTGGCCGCCCGCGGCGCGAGCGTGTACGCGCTCGACCTGGCCCCAGCCATCGACAAAGCCGCCGACGTCGCTGGCGTCACCTACATCGAGACCGACGTGACCGACGGCGACTCGGTCCGCAACGCGGTGACCGCGGCCGCCTCCGGCGGGGTGCCGCTGCGCACGGTCGTGTCCTGTGCGGGCATCGGCCCGTCGGCGCGCATCCTGTCCAAGCGCGGACCGCACGACCTCGACCTCTTCGCGAAGGTCGTCCAGGTCAACCTCGTGGGCTCGTTCAACGTGATGACCGTTGCCGCCGAGGCGATCGCTGCGACCGAGGCAGATGCCGACGGGCAGCGCGGCGTCATCGTCAACACCGCCTCGATCGCCGCTTACGACGGCCAGGTCGGCCAGGCCGCGTACGCCGCGTCGAAGGGCGGGATCGTCGGGCTCACCCTCCCCGCCGCGCGCGACCTCGCACAGTTCGGCATCCGCGTCTGCACCGTCGCCCCCGGCATCGTCGACACCCCGATGCTGGCGACCGTCTCCGACGAGTTCCGCGCCGGCCTCGCCGCCGGCGTCCCGTTCCCCCAGCGCCTCGCCCGGCCCTCGGAGTTCGCCGACCTCGTCACGATGATCGTGGACCACGACTACCTCAACGGCGAGGTCATCCGGATGGACGGCGCCCTCCGCATGGCACCGCGCTGACCCGCGCTCGGCACCCGGCGTGACGTGAAGCTCGGTGCCGATCGCCGGGTTGACCGCGCCTCAGCCCGCCATTACATTTAACGACATCGTTAAGTGAAGGGGGCGTCAGGTGGCAGACACCGACCAGCTCAGCGCCGTGTTCTCAGCGCTGGCAGATCCCACGCGACGGGCGATTCTGGCCGAGCTGACGGAGCGTGACGCCACGGTCTCCGAGCTCACCGCGCCGCTGCCCATCTCGATGCCCGCGGTCTCCAGGCACCTGAAGGTGCTCGAGCATGCGTCGCTGATCTCGCGCTCGCGGGCCGGCAAGTGGCGCGTGTGTCGGCTCGAGGCCGCCTCGATGCGCGACGCAGCCGACTGGATCGAGCGCTACCGGCGGTTCTGGGACGCGTCCCTGGACCGCCTCGACGCCCACCTCGCCGCAGTTCAGGCCGCCGACGACGCATCGCACCGGGCAGGCCCCGCCGGGCACCCCGACGAGGAGCAGCAGTGAGCACCGAGTCTTCGCAGATCTTCATCAGTCGCGTGTTCGAGGCGCCACGACAGCTTGTCTACCGGGCCTTCACCGACCCCGACCAGCTGGCCACGTGGTGGGGGCCGATCGGGAACTCGCTGCCGCGCGACGAGATCGACTTCGACGTGCGGCCCGGTGGCTTTCAACGGTGGACCGAGGTCGGGGCCGCCGGATCCGACGTCCGGTCGCACGTCCACATCGACCTGACCGACGTCACCATCGACGAGCTGCTCGAAGGCGTGATGCACGTGAGCGGGCAGCTCCAGGGCGGCTTCGAGCCGTTCGCGACGAGGTTCCGGATCGAGTTCCACGACGAGCCTGACGGGCGCACCCGCTTGGAGATCCACCAGTGGCTTCCCGATCACCTCACCGGCCCCAGCGAGCAGGGGTGGCACGAGGCGTTCACCAAGCTCGACGCCGCTCTGATCACCGCCCAGGCACACGCTGCCGATCGCCGAGGAGGCATCCCATGGCCACACTGATCTACGCGACGAACGTGAGCCTCGACGGCTACATCGAGGATGCGGACGGCGCGTTCGACTTCTTCCCCGTCGACGACGAGGTGTTCGCGGACCATACGGACCTTGTGCGGTCCGTCGGCACGCTCCTGTACGGGCGGCGTCTGTACGAGGCGATGGCCGTCTGGGAGACCAACACCGACCTCGCTGCACAATCCACTCCGTTCGCCGAATTCGCTGCGGCTTGGCAGGCGCCGAGCAAGGTCGTCTACTCCAGAAGCCTGGCCGCGGCGTCCACCGCCAACACCCGGATCGAACGCGACTTCGACCCCGCCGCGGTGCGGGAGCTCAAGGACGCCGACTCGCGCGACTTCCTGCTCGGGGGAGCGAATCTCGCCGATCAGGCGTTCAAGGCCGGGCTGGTCGACGTCGTCCAGATATACGTCTTGCCTGTCGTGGTCGGCGGCGGGAAGCCGGGGCTGCCGACAGGGATGCGCGCCGACCTCGAACTCATCGACGAGCGGCTGTTCGGTAACGGTGTCGTCCGGCTCCGCTACCGGACTGTGGGAGCCTGACCCGGCTGACGACGACGGGCGAGCCTCACCCCTAGGTGGCTCGCGCCGGGAGGACAGTGCTCCAGGAGGCCAGGCTCTTGTCGACGTACTCGGGTCGAGAGGTGGCCACTCCGAAGGCGAGATCCTCGAGCAGTCCGCAGACCGCGTAGAACCTCGCGCGCGGGCCTACCGAATCAGGCTCGCCACCGTGCTCGGCATACGTTCTCATCGCCCGCGCCAGGGTGGTCGGTCCGAGGTCGCGCAGCAGTCGCCCCACGTCAGCCGCCGGGTCCGTGATCGCCGCGTCCGACCAGTCGATGACCCCCGTGACGGTCGCCCGCACTGGATCGACGAGGACATGCTCGATGCCGAGATCGTTGTGCGTGAACCTGTGCTGGGTCGTCGGTGCGGGAGCTGGCCGAGCGAGGAACTCCGCGACGTCTGTGCGCTGGCCGGTGTCCAGCAGGTGCTTGACTGCGCTGAAGTTCTCTGCGGCCTCCTCCCTCCATGCCGAAGGTGGTGTCGCGTCCAGCGGCGCGACGTCCGCGAGCTGATCGAGTGGTGACTTGTGGAGCTCCGCGAGCGTACGCGCCATCACGTCGGCCGCCTCCGCCGTGATCGCGTCGCTCCGACGCGGGAGATCGATCAACCGTCGTCCCGGAAGCTCTCGCACGATCAGGACGCGAGCCCCGAGCGTCACCGTGACCACCTCGGGAACGGGGACCGTGACCCGCTCGGCCACGTGCCGCAGCAACGATGCCTCGTCCTCGAGGTCGGCTTCGCTGCGGACCCGGGCTGGCCAGTCGAGACCAACGGTGACGAGCTGATCGCTGGCCGCGAGCCGGAACGTGCGGGACTCGCCGCCGCGCCCGTGAAGACGTACGTCACCCACTCCGAGGGCGTCACGGAGCAGCGCTTCCTGGGCTTCGACCGAGACGGACACGCTTCCGACAGTAGATGCCGCGGCATCGGAGAGCTGTCGTCCCCAGGCGACACCTCGTACGCCGTCTGGCGACTCAGTTGCTCTCCGAGCAGATCGTCGTCGGCGCGGAGCCTTCCTGCACCCAGGCGACGGGCTTGGCATGATCGTGCGCATGGCCACTCAGATCGTTCTCGTCCCCGGATTCTGGCTCGGCGCTTGGGCCTGGGACGGTGTTGCTCCGCTGCTGGCCGATCGCGGGTACGCCGTCACGCCCGTGACCCTGCCGGGGCTCGAGCCGGACAACCCTGACCGCGGCGGAGTCACCCTGGACGACCAGGCGGGGAGCATCGCCGCCGCGCTCGACCACAGCGCTGAGCGGAGGGTGCTCGTCGTCCACAGCGGGGCGGCGCTTCCAGGCACGATGGTGCTCGACCGTCACCCCGATCTCATCGACCACGTCGTGTTCGTCGACACCGCACCGGTCCGCGACGGCTACGCCATGGACCCCGCGATGGAAGCCGCTGAGTTCCCGCTGTCCGAGGCGTGGGAGAGCGAGATGGCTGACGGGAGCATGCGCGACCTCAGCGAGGAGCAGCTGCAGACCTTCCGTAGCCGCGCCGTACCCCAGCCGGGGCGCACCGTCAGCGGCGCGGTGCACCTGTCCGACCCCGCCCGGCTCGCCGTACCCGGCACCGTGGTGTGCACCGCGTTCCCGTCGACGGACTACCGCTCCTACGCCGAGCAGGGCGCGGGCTTCCTGGCAGGACTGCTGGACCACACCGATCTGACCTACGTCGACCTGCCCACCGGGCACTGGCCGATGTGGTCCAAGCCGGCCGAGCTCGCCGACGTCATCGACCAGGCCGCGGGCCGGTAGGAGCGCTCACGGCGTACGACTCGCTGGGTGCGGCGGGCTGGTGCGGCTCGGGAATGCGTCGCGGCCACCAGAACCTGTCGCCCAGGATCTGAGCCATGGATGGCACGAGCAGGGTTCGTACGACGAAGGTGTCGAGCAGGACCCCGATGCAGATGACCGTCCCCAGCTGGGCGAGGACGACGAGCGGGAGCACGCCGAGTGCCGCGAAGACCGCTGCGAGCAGGATGCCCGCGCTGGTGATGACACCGCCGGTGGCGGCGAGCGCCCGGAGCATCCCCTGCCGGGACCCGACGCTGGTGGTCTCCTCCCACGCCCTGGTGACCAGGAAGATGCTGTAGTCCACGCCGAGGGCGACGAGGAACAGGAACGCGAAGAGGGCCACGGTGTTGTCGATGGCGGGGAAGTCGAAGACCGTGCTGAACACCAGCCACGAGGCGCCGAGGCTCGCGGCGTACGTCATCACCACGGCGAGCGCGAGGATCACGCTCGCGACCACCGACCGCAGCAGCACGATCAGCGCGATGCAGACCAGCCCGAGGATCAGCGGCATGATGAGCACCCGGTCGCGTTGAGCGCCGTCGGCCTGGTCGATCGCCTCGGCGGCATCGCCGACGACGTAGGTCGCGTCGTACTCGCAGAGCGCATCCCGCAGGGACCGTGTGGCGTCCTCGCTCTCCTCGCTGCCCGGCTCGGCGTCGAAGACGACATCGATCCGGCTGACCCCGCGTACGGCTTCGCTCGGGCGGGCCGAGACCACCGTGTCGACGTCCTCGGCAGCCTCCGTGACCTGCTGCGCGTCGGCCCGGGTCACGATCGTCGTCGGACTGGTGAGGCCGGCCGGGAAAGACTCGCTCAGCCGGTTCGCCGCGGAGATCGCCTCGGGTTCGTCGATGAAGAGCTCGGTCTTGTCCAGGCCGGTGCTCGCGCTGAGCGCACCGGTAGCGAGAACTCCCAGCCCGATGACCGTCGCGAGTGCGATCGCCGTCGGTCGCTTGCTCACGACCGTGCCGATGCGGCGCCAGACGGTCGGAGCGTCGACGAGCTGCGTCTCGCCCACCTTCGGTCGCTTCGGCCAGAAGATCCACCGGTCGAAGCTGACCAGGACCGCGGGGAGGACCACGAGAGCGAAGAACGCGGCGACGACGATGCCCGCTGCGCAGGACAGACCCAGTCCGCGGGTGGACGGTGTCACGGAGAGGAGCAGCGTCAGCAGGCCGACGACGACGGTGGTGGCGCTCGCGAGAACCGCCTCGGCGGTCCGCGGAAGGGCGCGGGCCATCGCGTCGCGGCGGTCGCGATGGATGCGGAGCTCGTCGCGGTAGCGCGAGATCAGCAGCAGGGCGTAGTTGGTCCCGGCGCCGAAGACGAGCACGGACAGGATGCCTTGTGTCGTGCCGTCCCAGGGCAGTCCGGCCCTGTCGAGGAGGTGGGTCGCGCCGACGGCAGCGATGCGGTCGGCGACTCCGACGACGAGCAGGGGGATGATCCACAGGATCGGGCTGCGGTAGGTGACGACCAGGAGGATCGCGACGACGGCCATGGTCACCAGGAGCAGGCGCATGTCTGCGCCCTCGAACACCTTGGAGATGTCGGCCTGGACCGCGGCGGGGCCTGTCACCTGGACGTCGATGCCCTCCGGAGCGACGTCGGCCAAGGACTCACGGAGATCGTCGACGACGACGTCGGGGTCCGTGACCGTCCGGTCCGGGATCGGCACGACGGCGATCGCCGCGGTGCCGTCCTCGCTGAGGGTCAGCGGTCCGGTCGCGCCCGCGGGTACGGCGCCGAGCTCCGCCAGCTGGGGAGCGAGATCGCCCAGAAACGCCTGGTCGAGCCGGTCGTCACTGGTGACGGCGACGATCGCGGAGCTTCCCTGCTTCTCCGGCAGGTCCTGGAGGAGCTGCGCCGCGCGCGCGCTCTGAGAGCCGTCCGGCAGGTTGTCCTGCGGCTGCGCCTGGCGCTCCACCTCCCCGACCACGCCGAGCAGGATGCCGCCGAGCAGCAGGGGAACGAGCGCGAAGATCCAAGCGGTCCGCTTCGAGATGATGAGGCGGACGAGAGCGTGGGCGTGTTGCAGGGGGTGCTGGTCAGCACCGGGCATGATCGCCTCCGTTGAGTTCGAGCGTCGGCAGCATCGATTAGTCTAAGCATCTTAGATGTTAAGGAAGTGAGACAAATTGGCAGCCCCGGAAGAGCACAAGAATCCGCAGCTGCTGAGCCTCGCGGTGGAGAAGGCCTGGCAGGTGCGGAGCCTGGTGGGCCAACAGGCTCGGTTGAGCCAGCTCGAGCTCAGTGCGCTGCAGTTCCTCGCTGATCGGGTGGCCGGTCCGGCCGAGCTCTCACGAGCCCTCGCGGTGAGCACCGCCGCCGTCACCGGTCTCGTCGACCGGCTGGTTGCGCGGGGATACATCGAACGCACGCCTGACCCGGAGGACCGGCGCCGTACCGCGATCCACCTCACCCGGTCGGGCCGTCGCTCGCTGGTCGAGCATCTTCAACCGATGTTGATCGCTCTGCGCGACCTCGACGCCGACTTCACGGCGGCGGAGTCTGCTGCCGTGGAGCGTTATCTCCTGAGAGCCATCGACGCCTTCGAGCAGGTGGTCGCCCCGGGCGGGGCATCGCCGAGCTGAGTCGGGGTTCGTCCAGCGACGGGTCAGCGGTGCTCGTCGGCCAGGAGATCGGCGAGGCCGCCGCGTGCGTCCTCGGTCATGAGCCGCTCGGCCTCGGCGCCGTCGCCGGCTCGCAGCGCGGTGACCAGCGCGCGGTGGCTGTCGTAGCGGTCGCGCCCGAACTCGGGGTCGTGGTCGATCGCCTCCACGATGCGGGCGCGGCGTTCGGGGCGGGAGAAGACGCGCGCCTGGTCGAGGAGCCGCACCAGCACGGGGTTGCCTGCGCAGGCGTCCAGGGCGTCGTTGAACCGTTGCATGGCATCCAGGAGCTGGTCGACGTAGCGCTCGAGCGGCTCGCCGTTGCTGTGCCGCTGCACGAGAAGGATCAGCAGGTCGTCCGCCTCGTCGAGGATGCTGTCGAGCGCGTCGAGATGGGCACGGGTCGCGTGTCGCGCGGCGAATCGCGCGACCATCCCCCGCAGCGCCACCTCGACCTCGGCGAGGTCTGAGATCGCACCGTCGCCGATCTGCGCGACCTCGACCGTCCGTGGGCCGGTCCGCTCGAGGAGCCCGTCCTGCTCGAGGCGGCGGATCGCCTCGCGGATCGGGGTCGGGCTCACGGACAGTCGTTCGGCGAGCCCGCGCTCGGTGACCTTCTGACCCGGTCGGAGCTCGCCCGTCGTCACCGCCGCCCGGATGGAGCGGTAGGCGCGGTCGGCCAGCGTTTCGGATGCCAGGTGGGTCGAGAGCTCGGAGGGCACGGGCCCAGCCTAGCGGCTACGCCATCGCATCACCGTTTGCCACTATTGACAGTCTTGCTATAGCAAAATAGTGTGACGCGAGCCACGTATGGGCCGTCCATCTACTGTTTCGGTGAGGAGCAACCGCATGTCGACAACGGCGTCACAGACACCCAGGTCCCAGCGTTCGACGGAACGACGCATCACCTTCTTCGTCGCGCTCGCGGTGTTCGCGCAAGAGTCGACGTGGAACTTCTACGACAGCCAGGTGCCGCCGCTGCTGCGCGAGCACATCGCGAGTGCCGCGATCGTCGGCCTGTGCATGGGCATGGACAACCTGTTCGGGATCTTCATCCAGCCCTGGATGGGCAACCGGTCGGACAACACCCGTACGACGTGGGGCAGGCGCATGCCGTACCTGGTCGTCGGCATGCCGCTCGCCGCGCTCCTCTTCGTGGTCATCCCGCACTCCGCCGCCTCGCTGCCGACCCTTCTCGCGGTGATCTTCGCCTACGCGCTGGTCGCCAACTCGTTCAAGCCGATCGCTGAGTCGCTCCTGCCGGACTTCATCGCCCCGGAGCGACGCAGCCGCGCCAACGCGGCGGTGAAGATCGCCTCCGCGCTGACCGTCATCGTGGCCGCACTCATCAGCATCTTCGTGGTCGACGAGCACCCGAAGGCGGCGTTCGCGATCCCTGCGGCGCTGATGCTGATCTCGATCGCGGTGCTCGCGTGGAGGGTTCGCGACAGCCGGTCCGCGGGATACCAGGCCGCTCTCCAGGAGGATGCGGCCGGCGAGGACGGGAAGGCCCCGCGGATCCGCGTCCGTGACGTGATCCTCGACATCGTCCGCGACGTCGACCGCAGCCGGCTGCTGCTCGTGGTCTCGATCTTCCTCTTCGGTGCCGCGTGGGCGGCGTCGCGCGCGCTCCTCACCCCGTACGGCCAGGAGGTGCTCGACCTGTCACGCGGCGACGCCGGCGGGCTCACCCTCCCCGCCGGCGTCGCGTACATCGTGGCGGCGTACCCGGCAGCGCTGCTCGCCGAGAAGGTCGGCCGGATCACCGTGATGATCGGCGGCATGTCGGTGTTCGCCGCGGCGATGGTGTTCGGCGGGCTCGTCCAGACGCCGACGGCGACGGTGGTCGCGTTCTGCATCGGTGCCGCAGGCGCGGCCGGCTTCATGATCAACGCCGTCGTCGTCCTGTGGAACCTCGCTCCGTCGGCGCGGGTCCTCGGGACGTACGCCGGTCTGTACACCGTGGGCTGGGCCAGCGGCGGCTTCATCGGCCCCGCGATCGTCGGTGGAGCGATCGACCTCTCCAGCTGGTCGTTCATGCTCTTCGACATCGCGATCCTCGCCGGTCTGGCGATCGTCGTGGTGAGCCGAGTCAGCACGCTCCAGGGCCGCCGTACCGACGGGGTGGCGTTGTGAGCCCCCGCGTCCTGATCACCACCGACTACCTCGAGCCGGACGACGTGGTGGACCGCTACCTGCGCGACGCGGGGTGCGAGACGGTGCACGCCCCGATGCGGGGACGGCGCGACCCGGCGGAGCTCGTGGCGCTGCTCGCCGACGTCGACGCCGCGCTCGTCGCGAACGAGCCCATGACGGCCGAGGTGCTGGCGTCTGCCCGCCGGCTGCGCGCGGTCGTCAGGACCGGGGTCGGATACGACTCCGTCGACGTCGTCGCCGCGGCCAGGCACGGGATCACCGTCAGCAACCTGCCAGGGATCAACGCCAACGCCGTCGCCGAGTTCACGCTGGGCCTGATCCTGTCGGCCGCGCGGCGGATCGTGCACCTCAGCGCGGGCGTCGCCGGAGGACGTTGGCCGCGAGGTGACGGTCACGAGATCCGTGGGGCGACGCTCGGGCTGGTCGGGCTCGGCGCATCGGCCCGCGCGGTCGTCCCGCTCGCCCGGGCGTTCGGGATGGAGGTGCTCTGTACGACTCGGGTGCCGGCCGACGATCGGGCGGACGTGGCGGCCACCGTCGTCCCCCTCGACGAGCTCCTCGCCCGCTCGGACTACGTCTCGCTCCACACCTCGCTCGACGACAGCACCCGCCACCTGATGGACGCGGCTGCGTTCGCGCGGATGAAGCCGACCGCGATCCTCGTCAACACCGCTCGCGGCGGGATCGTGGACGAGCACGCCCTCGCCGACGCCGTACGGGACGGGGTGATCGCCGGCGCCGCCCTCGACGTCGTCGCCGTCGAACCCCTGCCCACCGACAGCGTGCTGCGGGGGATCGACGGGATCGTCATCACGTCCCACATGGCTGGCCAGACGGCAGAGGCGCGTGCGGCCGCCGGTCTCCGTGGCGCGGAGGAGCTCGTGGCGGCGCTCGCCGGCGAAGCCCGGCACTGCGTCAACGCCCACCTGATCGACGCTCGCCCGATCACCGACGTCCGAGGAGTGTCCGCATGAGCCGCTACCGCATCGCCGTGATCCCCGGTGACGGCATCGGGGTGGAGGTGACGGCCCCGACCGTCGACCTGCTCGAGCACCTCGCCGACCGTGCCGGCTTCGAGATCGCGTTCGACCACTTCGACTGGTCGTGCGCGCGCTACCAGGAGACCGGCGCGATGATGCCGCCGGACGGACTCGACCAGATCCGCGACCACGACGCGATCCTGCTCGGCGCGGTCGGGTGGCCGGGCGTCCCCGACCACGTGTCGCTGTGGGGGCTGCTCATCCCGATCCGCCGCCGGTTCCAGCAGTACGTCAACCTCCGCCCGATCAGCGTGATGCCTGGCCTGCCGGGGCCGTTGCGCGATCCCGGAGAGGTGGATTTCGTGGTGGTCCGCGAGAACGTCGAAGGCGAGTACTCCGAGATCGGCGGCCGGTTCAGCACCGGCACCGCGCAGGAGATGGCGGTGCAGGAGGCGGTGTTCACGCGGGCCGGGGTCACGCGCATCGTGGACTACGCCTTCGACCTCGCCACGACCCGTCGCGGACATGTCACCTCGGCGACGAAGTCCAACGGCATCGTCCACACCATGCCGTTCTGGGACGAGATCGTCCGTGAGCGCGCCGAGCGCCAGCCATCGGTGTCGTGGCGGCAGGAGCACATCGACGCGCTCGCGGCCAAGCTCGTGCTGGACCCGTCGTCGTTCGACGTGATCGTCGGGTCCAACCTGTTCGGCGACATCCTGAGCGACCTCGCCGCAGCGGTCGCCGGGAGCATCGGCATCGCCCCGTCGGCCAACCTCGACCCCGAGCGAGACTTCCCGTCGATGTTCGAGCCGGTGCACGGTTCGGCACCGGACATCGCCGGCAAGGGCATCGCGAACCCGATCGGTGCACTGTGGTCGGCGTCGATGATGCTCGACCACCTCGGCGAGAAGCGCTCCGGCGACGCGCTCCTCGCCGCGATCCGGGCGACCCTCGCCGACGGCGACGTCCGTACGCCCGACCTCGGCGGGACCGCGACGACCCGCGAGCTCGCCGCCGCCGTGCAGGAGGCGATCTCGCTGTGACTCCCTCTCGCACACCACGACCAGCCACCCACCGACCAGCAGCAGCCGATCAGAGGACGAGCATGACCAGGACGACAGACCAGCAGACGGACTCGGTACGGATCCTCGTCCCGACCGGGATGCTCGGTGCGGGCTTCGCGGAGTCGACGGTGGAGCGCGGGATCGCGCTCGGCGCCGACGTCATCGCGATCGACGGAGGCTCGACCGACTCCGGACCTGCCTACCTGGGTGCGTCCAAGCCGAAGACGTCCGCACCGCAGGTCGCTCGTGACCTGCGCATCGTGCTCAAGGCGGCTGCCGGCGCGGGGATCCCGGTGATCGTCGGGTCGTGCGGCACCAGCGGCACCGACTCGGGTGTCGACTGGGTGGCCGGGCTCGCCGACCAGGTGATGGCCGAGGAGGGGCTCGATCTTCGCGTCGCACGGATCTACAGCGAGCAGTCGGCGGCCGATCTCAAAGAGCACCTCGACGCCGGACGTACGCACCCGCTCCCGCCGATGGGCGAGCTCAGCGTCGAGACCCTCGAGAGCTGCACCCACATCGTCGGCATGATGGGTCACGAGCCGATCGTGGAGGCGCTGCAGGGCGGGGCGCAGGTCGTCCTCGCCGGCCGCGCCACGGACACGGCGGTCGCGGCGGCGTACCCCCTCATGATGGGGATGCCGGCCGGACCCACGTGGCACGTCGCGAAGATCGTCGAGTGCGGCGGCCAGTGCACCACGAACCCGCGTGCCGGAGGCGTCATCGCCACGATCGACGCGGGCGGGTTCACGATCGAGCCCCTGGACCCTGAGGCCGCCTGCACGCCGAGCTCGGTCGCCGCCCACATGCTGTACGAGACGGTCAACCCCTTCTCGATGCGCGAGCCCGACGGCACGATCGACGTCCACGAGGCGACGTACACCGCGCTGGACGACCGGCGTGTCAGGGTCGAGGGCTCGCAGTTCCACGTCGCCGACCAGCACACGATCAAGCTCGAGGGCGCGCGCCTGACGGGCTACGAGACGATGTCGTTCGCCGCGATCCGCGACCCACGCGTGCTCGCCGACATCGACGGCTGGGCCGACCTGCTCCGTGTCGTCCTGTCGCAGCGGGTCGAGCAGACCCTGGGGCTCGGGCCGGACGACTACGCGTTCGACGTCCGTCTGTACGGGCACAACGCGGTCCTCGACACCCTCGAGCCCGAGGCCGGGCCACCGCGTGAGGTCGGCGTGATGCTCCTCGTCAGCGCTGCCGACCAGGCCACCGCGACCGCCGTGGCCAAGGTCGCGAACCCGCTGATGCTGCACCTGCCCACCGCGGACATGGACTACCTGCCGAGCTTCGCGTTCGCCACCTCGCCTGCCGAGATCGAACGCGGTGCCGCGTACGAGTTCGTGCTCAACCACGTCGTCGACGCAGCCACGCCGACGAGCATGTTCCGGATCGAGACGAAGGACGACCACGCATGACGAACGACACGATCGCTCTCGGCGACCTGGCCCAGGAGGTGCGTTCCAAGAACGCCGGACCGTTCTGGGTGACGATGGAGCTCTTCATGCGCGACGAGGCGTCGTACGCCCTCGCGGCCGACGCCGCGTACGTGAACGAGGACGTCGTCGCCGAGCTGTACGGCGTCGCGGCGGACCAGGTCCAGCTGTTCCGGATCCCGTCGCTCAACGTCGTGAAGATCTCGTACCCGCGGCCCATCAGCCAGGGATCGTTGCGTGACCGGGACATGCATGCCGGGCAGCATCACGTCCCGCTCGCGCTCGTGCGGGTGCCTGCTCCGGCGGCGTAGCCGTCAGCCGCGCACCGGCGCGTCGGTCTTCGCGCGGATGTCGTCGGCGGTCAGGCCGGGGCACACCTGGACGAGCTCCAGACCGTCGGGCGTGACGTCGAGGACCGCGAGGTCGGTGATGATCCGGTCGACGACGCCCGCGCCGGTCAGCGGCAGCGTGCACTCCTCGACGATCTTGGGAGTGCCGTCCTTGGCGACGTGGTCGGTGATGACGACGACGCGGCGCGTGCCGGCGACGAGGTCCATCGCGCCGCCCATGCCCTTGACGAGCTTGCCGGGGACGGTCCAGTTGGCGAGGTCGCCGTTGGCGCCGACCTGCAGCGCGCCGAGGATCGCGACGTCGACGTGGCCTCCCCGGATCATCGCGAACGACGTGGCCGAGTCGAAGATGCTCGCACCGGGCGCCGCGGTGACGGTCTGCTTGCCGGCGTTGATCAGGTCGGCGTCCTCCTCGCCCTCGTACGGGAAGGGGCCGATGCCGAGGAGGCCGTTCTCGCTCTGCAGCGACACCGACACGCCCTCGGGCAGGTGGTTGGCCACGAGTGTCGGGATGCCGATGCCGAGGTTGACGTAGTCGCCGTCGCTCAGCTCGAGAGCCGCGATCGCGGCCATCTCGTCACGGGTCCAAGCCATGGTCAGGCCTCCTCGGTCGTACGGTCGGGGCGGGGGCGCGTCGTACGCTGCTCGATCGGGTACTCGCGGTCGCTCGACGCGATCACGCGGTCCACGTAGATGCCGGGCGTGTGCACGTCGTCGGGGTCGAGGTAGGTGTCGAGCACCCGCTGGGCGTCGACGACCGTGGCGCGACCGCAGGTCGCGACGATCGGGTTGAAGTTGCGGGCCGTCAGCCGGTAGCGGAGGTTGCCCTCCGGGTCGACGGTGTGCGCGTGGACGAGGGCGAGATCGGCGATGATGCCGCGCTCGAGGACGTACGTCTCGCCGTCGAAGACCTCGGTCGGCTTGCCCTCGGCGACGGGCGTGCCGACGCCGGTGCGTGTGTAGAACGCGGCGATGCCCGCACCGCCCGCGCGCATCCGCTCCGCGAGCGTGCCCTGCGGGGTGAACTCGACCTCGAGCACGCCGTCGAGGAACTGACGCGCGAACAGCGCGTTCTCGCCGACGTAGGAGGCGATGACCTTGGTGACCTGGCTGCTCTCCAGCAGGATCCCGAGCCCCTTGCCGTCCACGCCCATGTTGTTGGAGACCACGGTGAGGTCCTGGACGCCGGAGTCGCGCACGGCTTCGATCAGGTCGAACGGGTTGCCCGACAGGCCGAACCCGCCGACGGCGATCGTCATGCCGTCGTGCAACAAGCCGTCGAGCGCCGCCTGAGCGTCGTCGCGGAGCTTCCTCATCGATGGGCCTCCGTCCATCCAGTGGTCGCGTCGAGTGAACGCGATACGGGTCACCTCGTCAATGATCGCAGGACTCTGCTCCCGAATCCTCTCGGTCGGCGGTCACCCCTTGCCCGATGCGTCCACTGAGCGGACACCTCGTACGATCGTGGCGTGGCGCAGTCCTCGCAGCTCGTCGGGAGGCTCAGCCGGCTCCTTCGCGCGGTCGCCGGCGGACCGAGCGACGGCGTCACGACCAGTGACGTCGCCCGCGAGACGGAGCTCCCGCGCGCGACGACCCACCGTCTCCTCGAGTCGCTCGCCGTCGAGGGTCTGCTCGACCGTGACGGCGCGACGGGACGGTGGTTCCTGGGGCCCGAGCTGTACGTGCTCGGCACACGCGCAGCGTCGCGGTTCGACGTGACGCGAGAGGCCCGGGGGAGCGTACGACGGCTGGCCGAGGCGACCGGCGAGAGTGCGTTCTTCTCCGTACGGCGCGGTGACGAGACCGTGGTCCTGCTCCGCGAGGACGGCGCGTTCCCGATCCGCTCATTCGTGCTGTACGAAGGGGCGCGGTTCCCGCTCGGCGTGGTCTCGGCGGGCCTCGTCGTCCTGGCGTACCTGGGTGACGACGAGATCGACGACTACCTGAGGCGCGCCGACCTCACTCCGCAGTGGAGCGCGACCCACGACGCCGCCGCGGTGCGGGAGCGGATCGCCCGGACGCGCGAGGCGGGCTGGTCGGTCAACCCCGGTCTCGTCGTGGAGGGCAGCTGGGGGATGGCGGCGGCGGTCTTCGACGCGGCGGGCGCACCGCGAGGGGCGCTGACCCTGACCGGGATCGAGTCGCGCTTCCGCCCCGAGCGCCAGGGCGAGCTGGGCCGGCTGCTGCTGGACGAGGCGCACCGGCTCTCGCGCGCCCTGGCATGAGCGCGTCTCAGGCGCTGCGCTGCGGCGCGGGACCGAAGCCAGCGGCCTCGGCGGAGTCGATGTACTCGTCGAGCCGGGTGATCCGGCCCTCGTCGTTCACGCGGACTACGACGCACGCATGGAGGGCGACCTTCTCGCCGCTCTCGCGGTTGACGCCTCGGAGCACGTGCTGCTGGACGACGCCGCCGTCGAAGACCTGGATCTGGCGATCGGTGTAGGTCCGGTCGGAGACGAACCGCGGCATGGCCTCGAGCACCTTTGCGTTCCGTTCGACGGTCTGCTCGCGGTTGTCGTGGTTGTGCCAGATGACCGCTCCGTCGGCGTACACGTCGTACAGATCCGTCGCGTCGCCGGCCTCGGCCGCAGCGATGATCCGGTCGAGAAGCACCACGTACGGGTGCCGGTCGGTGTCCGACATGCTCGTCTCCTTCGCTCGTGAGGGTCGTCGTCGGCCCTCGGCTGGCGTCACTCTAGCCGAGTCGGTCTGCTAACTGAAGTTAGGCTGGCTCGGTCCCAGGCTCCGGCCGGATCCAGCCGTTGCGGAGCCCGTGCGTGATGAAGGCGTCCGTGACCACCCCGAGGGTCGTCGCCGCCGCGACGACACCCGCCTCACGAGCCCGGACCCTCTCGACCGTCGCGCCCGGCATCCGCCAGGTCCCGCCCTCGTTGAGCCAGTTGAGCAGCATGGGCTCGAGACGGTCCATGGCCTTGCCGAAACGCGCCTCCGGGGTCGCGCCCGACTCGAACTCGTCCCACAGCTCCCGGATCTCACGGGCCTGGTCCGCCGGCAGCAGTGCGAACAGCCGCTCGGCCGCGCTCTCCTCCCGCTCCCGCTGGTCGAGGACGGCAGCCGCGTCGAACACCGGGCTGTCGCCGGCGTAGATCTCGACCAGGTCGTGGATGATCACGAGCCGCATCGCGTGACCGACGTCGATGGGCTCGTCGGCGTACTCGCTCAGCAGCAGGACCATCAGCGCGAGGTGCCAGGAGTGCTCCGCGTCGTTCTCCCGGCGATCCGCGGCAGCCAGCGGCGAGGCACGCAGCACCGTCTTGAGCCGGTCGGCCTCCGCGATGAAGGTCAGCTGGGCCGCGAGCCGCCCGTCGATGCCGGCCGGGAGCGGGTTGCGATCGATGATCCGCGCGTCGTCTTCCACGACTCCGACACTCTCACGCGATGAGTTCCGGGAGGCCCGCCGGTCAGACCTCGCAGATGCCGCAGCCGTGAAGGAGCGATGCGATGACAGGCACCGGACGACGCGCGACGACCGTCTCCGACAGCGCGATCCTGCGTCCAGGCGACGACCTGTACGACGAGGCGCGCCAGGTCTGGAACGCGATGGTCGACCACCGGCCCGCGCTGATCGTGAGCTGCCGTGACACCGACGAGGTGGCGGCCGCCGTCCTGCTCGCGCGCCGCGAGGGCCTCGAGATCGGCGTCCGTTGCGGTGGCCACAGCGTCGTGGGGCACGCGGTGCCGGACGGCGGGCTGATGATCGACCTTCGGCCGATGCGTGGCGTCCGCGTCGCTCCTCGGCGCCGACGGGCGTGGGTCGGAGGGGGCGCACCGCTCGCCGCGCTCGACGCGGCCACCCAGCCGTACGGGCTCGCGACCACCGCAGGCAACGTCTCCCACACGGGCGTCGGCGGCCTGACCCTCGGCGGCGGGATGGGATGGCTCGCTCGGCAGCACGGCCTGACGTGCGACAACGTCGTGTCCTTCGAGATGGTGACCGCGACGGGGGAGGTCGTCCGCGCGTCGGCAGACGAGAACCCCGACCTCTTCTGGGGGCTGCGAGGCGGTGGTGGCAACTTCGGCATCGTCACCGAGTTCGAGCTCCGCCTCCACGACACCGGCACACAGACGGTCGTCGCCGAGCTGGACTTCGCCGTCGCCGACGCGGGACCAGCCGTCGCTCGTTGGCGCGACCTCAGCGCCACCGCTCCCCGGCGCGCGACGTACGCCGCGACCGTGTACGGCGGCATCGTGACGCTCGGCTTCGTCTGGGTCGGCGACCCGGACGAGGGGCGCGAGCACGCGCGCCTGCTCGACGGGCTCGGGACTCCGCTCGCCAGGCGGGTCGACGAGATGTCGTACGTCGACCTCCAGCGGCGCGAGGACACCGTCGAGGGCCACGCGCTGCGGCGCTACTGGAAGGGCCACTACCTGCGTGACCTCCCGGACGCGGCGGTCGAGGCGCTGCTCTCGCACGATCCCGAGGTCGCGGCGAGCATCCAGGCCTACGGCGGTGCGATCGACGACGTCCCCGACGACGCCACCGCGTTCGCCCACCGTGGGACGGCGTTCGAGTACGTCGCCGCCGGACGCTGGACGGACCCGGACCAGGACGCCGAGCGCATGACGACAGCACGCGCGAGCGCCGCGCGCCTGGCGCCGTACGCGACCGGCGTCTACGTCAACGTGCTCGGCGACGAGGGCGCCGACGGCGTACGACGGGCGTACCCGCCCGCGACCCTCGCGCGGCTCACCGCGCTCAAGGACGCGTACGACCCGGAGAACGTCTTCCACCGCAACGCCAACGTCCCGCCGTCGGGAGCCGCGTCGGCATAGGGCGGGCCGTTGTCCTAGCGTGAACCCATGACCACGACCCCCGCTCGCGGAGCAGGCATCGACCGGCTCAACGCGATCTACCGCGCGGGAGTGCTCGGTCGTCGCCCCGCGGTCCCCACCGACTTCGGCGAGCTCGAGCGACGTGCCAAGAAGGTGAGCAGTGCGAAGGCGTGGGCGTACGTCGCCGGCGGCGCGGGCGAGGGGCGCACCATGCGGCGCAACCGCGAGGCGTTCGACCGGTGGGCGATCCTGCCTGCGATGGCCGCTGCGGCCGTCGAACGCGATCTGTCCGTCGATCTCCTCGGCTCCCGCCACACGACCCCGCTCCTGCTCGCGCCCGTCGGCGCCGGCGCGCTGATGGCCGAGGACAGCGATCTCTTGATCGCTCGTGCCGCCGCTGCGACCGACACGACCTACGTGTTCTCCAACCAGGGCTGCAGCCCGATGGAGGACTGCGCGGCGGAGATGGGTGACGCGTCGCGGTGGTTCCAGCTCTACTGGAGCAAGGACGAGGGCCTTGTCGACAGCCTGATCCGTCGCGCCGAGGCAATCGGGGCGGGCGCGCTCGTGGTCACGCTCGACACCACGATCCTCGGGTGGCGTCCGCAGGACCTCAACCTCGGTTCGCTCCCGTTCAGCCGCGGCATCGGCATCGCCCAGTACACCTCCGACCCACGGTTCCAGGAGATCGTCCGCGAGCGCCTCGCGGCGCCGTCCGAGAAGGCGGCCGTCGAGATCACACCGGGCGCCGTACGCACCCTGCTCGACATGTCCCGCAACCACCCTGGCGGCTTCTGGGACAACGTCCGGTCGCCGGAGCCGCGCGCCTCCGTCGAGACGTTCCTCGACATCTACTCCAACCCCGGCCTCAGCTGGGACCACCTCGCCACGCTGCGAGAACGGACGTCGCTGCCGATCGTGCTCAAGGGCATCCTCCGCCCGGACGACGCCCGACGAGCGTTCGCGCTCGGGGCCGACGCGATCGTCGTCTCGAACCACGGTGGCCGTCAGGTCGACTCCTCGATCGCGTCGCTGGACGCGCTCGTCGCCGTCCGTGAGGAGATCGGTCCCGAGCCGACGGTGCTCCTCGACAGCGGCATCCGCACCGGCGCCGACGTCTTCACCGCACTCGCGCTCGGCGCAGATGCCGTCCTGCTGGGACGGCCGTACATGTACGGACTCGCGCTCGACGGGCAGCGCGGCGTCGAGTCCGTCATCCGCAACGTCGTCGCCGAGCTGGACCTCACGATGGCGCTCAGCGGAACCAGCGACATCGCCTCCATCACGCGCGACCACCTCGCGGAGCAGCACGGCTGACCGACGTCGTCCTTGTCGTATCGTCCGAGCATGTCTGGCCTCACCACCTTCGGGATCGACCTGCGTACCGAGCGTGGTCGAAGAACGGTCGCAGTCCTCCTGGTCGACGGCGTACCGCTCGTGCGGATGCTCGACGGCTACGACCCGATGCCGGCGGAGGAGGTTCTCGGCACGGGAGCGCTCGTGCCGGTCGACCCACCGCAGCGCGTAGCGCTGTACGAGTGCGCCTGCGGAGGCGGCGTCGGGTGCGCGAACGTCTCGTGGGTGATCAGCGAACGCCGCGGCCGGGTCCGCTGGAAGGACGCGGCCTCGGTGTCGATGTACGGCGGCGCGCTCCCGCCAGAGGACGTCGAGGACTTCGACGAGCACGAGCGGCGGCCGCGACCTCTCGACATCCCGGACTTCACCTTCGAGGCCGGCCAGTACCGCGCGGCGATCTCCCGGGCCCGGGAGGTGTTCGCCGAGAGGCGCCCGTAGACCGCGTCGCACAGACTGGGCAGCATCCGTCGTGACTCCGCGCCGGCACTTTGACGCGCAAGCGTCGATGGAGCAGGTCCCCCCGCGACGTCGGTTGCGGCAACGCGTCGAGGGGATGATTGGGATGGCACGGACAGCAGCTCGCCTGCGCGCGGGGGTCTGGACCACCGCGGCAGTGCTCGTGCTCGGGGCCGGAGGAGTGGTCGCAGGCTCCGCCGACGAGGCAGCGACGTCGGCTCGTGACACCGCTGCGGCGGCCGCTCCGGCCGCGAAGGTCAGGGGCGTCGTACGGACCGAGGCGCAGCTGCGCGCGGCCTGGGCCGACCCGAGACGTCGTCGACTGGACCTGGGTCGCGACATCGTCCTGCGCAACTGCGACGTCGGAGACCCGATCCGCGAGTCGCCGTACCCGATGCTCGTCGACGGGCACGGCCACACCATCCGGCAGACGTGCTTCGAGAAGCGCGTGCTTCGTCAGGACGGCACCGGGTACCTCGACCTGCGCCGGATCACGCTGAAGCGGGGCGGGTCGGATGGGCCGGGTGCGGCGCTGACCTCGCGTGGCGAGATCAGTCTGTCCGACTGCATGATCCTGCAGAACCTCGCTGAGGAGCCGGGCGGCGGCGTCTACTCGATGCGTCGGGTCACCGCCCGGCGGTGCCACATCAACGGCAACCTCGCGAACGACGACGGGGGTGGGATCTACGCTCGTCGCGGGGGCGTCCAGGTCTACGACTCGGTCCTCAGCGCGAACCTCGTCGACGGCTCGGGAGGCGCGATCGGCTCCACCGGCGACATCCTCGTCGTGCGTTCCTGGATCGACGGCAACACCACCGACGGCGACGGCGGCGCCCTCTACGCCGACGAGGACGGTGACGTCACCGTGATCGACTCGCTGATCGACGGCAGCGATGCCGACGGGCCGGGCGGCGCGATCTTCACCCTGGACGGTGACGTCGCGGTGGTCGGCTCGACCCTGAACGGCAACCGTGCGGACGACCGCGGTGGCGCGATCTCGGGAGAGGCCGATGTGCTCGTCGTGAACTCGACCGTGGCGCGCAACCTCGCCGTCGCCCACGTCGGGGGCGGGATCTGGGCGAGGGGAGATCTGGTGCTCGTCAACTCGACCGTCACGAACAACTACGCCGAGGGGGCAGGCGGAGGAGTCCTCGCCGCGGGCCGTACGACCTTGGTCTCGTCGACGATCACCAAGAACATTGCGTCGGTTGCGGCCGATGTCGGGTCGGTCGGTCGTCTGACGAGCTTCTCGACCATCATCGGTCCGGCGGCGTGGGAGGGCGTCACGGGCGACACCATTCCGACGCGACGCAGCTGCCGCGTGTACGACCGGGTGTCGCAGGGCTACAACCTCGTCGCGGACCCCTCGTGCCCGCTCGACGCGAGGACCGACATGACGGCCGAGGACCCGCAGCTCGACCAGCTCGATGCGGACCCCCTCGGGTTCGTCCTCGCGCCGCGCGCAGCGAGCCCTGCCCGCGCGAGGGTTCCGGCGAGCGCATGCCGCGGCGTCCTGCCCCGACCTCTCCCGGCGGGCCAGCTGCTGGTCGGCTGGTTGAGCTGGTCGACGGTTCTCGAGCACGATGCGGTGGGTACGCCGAAGGGAGTCGCAGGCGCCGCGTGCGACGTCGGTGCGGTGCAGTCACGGCCAGGCCCCGGCCCGACGACGCCCACGCCCGGTGTGGCTTCTGCCTCCGTACCGTCCGGCGCGGGGCCCTCCGCGCCGGACTCCCCCTCGCCCGCCGCTTCGCCCGCCGCCGCGACACCCGACCCCACGACGAATGACGCCACCACGCATGACGCAGCGACTCGTGATGCCGCCGCGCGGCGCACGGTACGGCTCCTGGGAGGTCCGTCGGTTCGTACGGCGCTGGCTCGGCTGCGTTCCCGCCTGCGCACTCTCGACCGGGACTCACGCCGCTTCGACACGTTGCTGCGATGCACCAGGAAGATCGGCATCCGTCGCGCGGGTGGTGGTCGGGCGGGCTTCCTGTACGACGAGCGTGACGGCACCGGGGGCGACCTTCGGCGTGCCCTCGTGCGGACCCGGACGAAGCCGACCTGGCGGCTGCTGAATCTGCGCACGTCGCGCCGGTGCCTCGGCGCCGCTCCCAACCCGAACGGGTCCGGCGACGACGCCCGGGTCGTGCGTCGCGTGACCGGCCCGACGAGCGTGCGCGCGCTGCGTCGCCAGCTGCGCCGCATCGAACGGATCGAGGAGCGGGTCGAAGGCCGCACTGAGCGGTTCGACTCGTGGTAGTCGTGCCTGACGTGGCTACCGGTGACCGAGCAGGGCGACGGTGCACAGAATCTCGGCTACCGGCTCGACCCGCGCGTCGCCGCGGGACGACGGGCGTACGCGTCGGGCATCGACATCGACCGCAGCGAGTGGGACGACCCCGACTACCAGGTTCTCGCCTTCAGGCCGAAGCGCCGGGGATGCGGGCGGGGCCCGGGGGAGTCCGCCGACCGGCTTGCCCCCAGGACCGGGCGGGACTCGCTGCGCGACCTGCGGCAGGACATCCGATCGCTGCGCGAGGACGTCGAGGACCTGGAGGATCCGGTCGGAGAGATCGTGCGCTTCGACGAGTGCATGTTCACCGTCGGTGTCCGCCAGACCCGCGGCTATCTCTACCGCGGGCGAACGGGTCGCGTCTCGCGCCAGGCCGCTCTCTCCTTCGACATGCGCGGCGCACGGCTGCCGAGACTGAACGTGATGGCATTCCCCGGCGAGGAGCCGCCGCAGATCGAGTGCAACGAGGACGCGGGTGGTCAGGAGACGGATGAGTAGCCGATAAGCCGCTAGGCCCGCCGCCGCCCGTCGAGCACACCCGCGAGCGCGACGACGACGATGCCTGCCAGAGGCACGACGAGCAGGCCGACCCGCAGGCTCGAGGCGTCGGCGACGAGGCCGACGAGCGGAGGCGACGCGAGGAACCCGATCCGCATCAGCCACGTGAGCAGCGTCAGTCCGGTGCCGGGCTTGAACCCGGGCAGCTCGTCTGCGCCGTGCATCGCCGCGGGGATGAGTGTCGCCACGCCGAAGCCCGCCGCCGCGAACCCGGCGATCGTCCCCGGCACCGAGGGGAACGCGAGCGCCGTCCCCATGCCGACGGCGGTGATGAGGCCGCCGGCGCGCGCGATCGCACGCTGCCCGAACCGGTCCACGAGGCGGTCACCGATGATGCGTCCCACGAACTGCGCACCGACCAGGGCGACGTACCCGAACGCGGCGATCGACCCCGCGGCGCCGAGGGAATCGTTGAGGTACACCGCCGCCCAGGTGCTGCCCGCGTCCTCGACGAGCGCGCCGGCGATGCCGATGAGGACGAGCGCGACGAGAACCGCGACGGTGCGCGGAGTTGGCCCGCCGGACGAACGACGTCGGCTGCCTCGGGTCGCCTCGTCCCCTGCGTCCACCTCGACGTGCTCCACGGGATCGGCCTCGGGCCCCTTCAGGAGGAACGGGTACGCCGCGATCGCCACCGCGGCGAACAGCGCTGAGGACAGCCCAAGGTGGACCGCGGGTGAGAGGCCGAGGGCGACTGCGCCGGCGCCCATCAGGCCACCGAGGACCGCGCCCGCCGACCAGATCGCGTGGAAGGCGTTGAGGATCGACCGTCCGTAGCGGCGCTGGACCCGCAGGCCGTGCGCGTTCTGCGCGACGTCGGTGATCGCGTCCATCGCGCCGAGCAGGAACAGCGCTGCTGCGAACGCGCCGAGGCTCGGCGACAGGCCGACGGCGAAGGCCCCGAGACCGGTGAAGATCGTGCCGACGACGGCGACTCGTGACGAGCGGAACCGGCGGATCAGCACACCCGCCGTGAGCCCAGCCATCAGCGCACCGACGGGGAGCGCGGCGATCGCGAGGCCGTACGAGGCGTTCGAGAGGCCGAGCTCGGACTTGATGCCGGGGTAGCGCGGGAGCACGTTCGCGAAGATCGCGCCGTTGGTCAGGAACAGCACGGCCACGGCGACCCGTGCACGGCGGAGCGTCTGGTCGGGAGCGGTCACCGGACGACGGTAGTCGATGACCGCAGGTGCGCCGTCATCGGCGGCGGGGACTACGAGGCCGCGTGCGGCACTGGTACGCCCATGGTGTCGTGAGGTCCTGGGCCGGGGCCCCGTTCGTGGAGTGGTTCGGCAGCTCGAGCCGTGCACGGCTTCGCCGAGCGGTGCGGTGCTCGGGGGAACGAACTATATTCTCCACATGCGGAGGGTTCCGGAGGATGCGACGGACGAGGACCTCTATCAATGGTTCGTTGCGGCGCTGGCCAGCTTCGGTGGCGCCGAGGAGATCGAACCAGACGTCATCCGCGTCGCGTTCGAGGACGCGGCTCCGGACGGCACCCCTGAGGGCGAGCTCGACGAGCTGGAGGGGCCGACGTCCGTCCTCGTCCGCATCACCCGTTCCCAGCTCCGGTCGGTCTCCTACATCACCACGGATGTCTTCGACGACACCGATCCCGAGGTCATCCCCACGACGTCCACGCCGGTGTGGACGGGCCTCGACACCTTCACCTTCTTCGTCGACGAGAAGCTGGCGACGTTACGGCGAGACGAACGGTTCATGGTGTTCTCGGGCAACGACCTGCATCCGTCCATCCGACCGGAGCTTCCGCCGGTCCGGGGCCGCACGCGACGCTGACACCCGTCACACGCGGCGGGTGCGGACCAGGACGCCGATCTTGTCGATGCGGTGCTCAGGGTTGTCGAACTGGTCTGCCCAGTAGTTGCCCTGCGCGTGGTCCTCGGGCGTCGCGCACGTCGACAAGGTGATCCAGGCGCGGTCGGGCGTACGACCGGGCTGGCCCGGCACGGCAGCGCGCTGCTCGGCCAGCGAGCGGGCCGAGCGGAACGAGGTCGTACGCGTTCGCACGATCTCGTACGTCCAGCGCGTCCCGCCGGCGGTCACGTGCACGCGGTCACCGCGACGGAGGTCGGGCAGGTCAAGGAACGCACGCGTCGACGAGAGCCGGTGGGCGGTGACCTGGTAGTTGCCGAGCCCGCCGGGTCCGGCACCGCCGCGAGGTCCGTGCGGACTGGCGGCACGCCCGCGGTTCTGGATCCGGGTGCCGGCGGCGTCGTCCGTCCGGCCGCGGTACGCGACGACGCGCAGATCCTCGACGCCGATCGCGGGGATGGTGAGGAGGGCGTCGCGGGGAGGGGTGGTTTCGACTCGCTTCGCTCGCTCAACCGGCGGGGAGGGGGCTCGTTCGGGCGGCGGGGTGGGGGCTCGTTCGGGCGGCGGGGTGGGGGTGGTTTCGACTCGCTTCGCTCGCTCAACCAGCGGGGAGGGGGCTCGCTCAACCAGTTGGGAGGGGGCTCGCTCAACCGGCGGGGTGGGGGCTCGCTCGGGCGGCGGGGCGCCGCACCCTCCGAGGAGGAGAGCGACGCCCGCGCCACTGACGACCGCGCGGCGGAGCATCCTTCGACGGTACCCGCGTGGTGGCACGCGCTCAGCGAGCGACGAGCACCGGCGCCACCATCGCGAACAGGTCCTTCGGGTCCGCCGGCTCGGCGACGAGGTCGAGCTCGGCCTCGTACGAGGTGCCGCGGACCGCGTCGCGGACGAACCGCAGCGCCGTGAAGTCCTCGATCGCGAACCCGACCGAGTCGAAGACCGTGACCTGCTCGACGGCCGTACGACCGAGCGCCTCACCGGCGACGACCTGCCACAGCTCGGTCACGGGGAACTCCGGGCCGAACGCCTGGATCTCGCCCTCGACGCGGGTCTGCTCGGGGTACTCGACGAACACCGACGCCCGCTCCAGGATCGCCTGGTCGAGCTCGGTCTTGCCGGGGCAGTCGCCTCCGATCGCGTTGATGTGCACGCCCGGGGCGACGTCGGCGTCGCGCAGGACGGTGGCATTGGTCTTGTCCGCGGTGCACGTCGTGATGACGTCGGCTCCCAGGACCGCGTCAGCCGCGCTCGTGGCGACCGTGATGTCGAACCCGAGCGGCTCGAGGTTGCGGACCAGCTTGCGCATCGCCTCCGGGTCGGTGTCCCACACCCGCAGCCGGTCGATGCCGAGCACCGCGCGGAAGCCGAGCGCCTGGAACTCCGCCTGCGACCCGGTGCCGATCATCGCCATCGTGGACGAGTCGGCACGGGCGAGCCACTTCGCGGCCATCGCCGACGTCGCCGCCGTCCGTAGAGCGGTGAGGAGCGTCATCTCCGCCACGAACGTCGGGTAGCCGTTGTGCACCTGGGCGAGGACACCGAACGCGGTGACGGTCTGGAATCCGCGCAACGGGTTCTTCGGGTGACCGTTGACGTACTTGAAGCCGTACTCGTCGCCGTCGCTGGTCGGCATCAGCTCCATCACGCCCTCGCGCGTGTGCACGGCGTGGCGCGGCGACTTGTCGAACTGGGGCCACCGGCGGAAGTCGGCCTCGAGCGCCGTCACCATCTCGCCGATGATGCGCTCGGCTCCCTGCTCGGCGATCCACCGGCTCATGCTCGGCACGTCGACGAACGCCACGCCGTTGCCTGTCATGCCCTGACCCTTCATGACCTGACCTCCAGAGTGCAGCACTTCACGCTTCCGCCGCCCTTGAGCAGCTCGCTCAGGTCGACGCCGACCGGGTTGAAGCCGCGCTCGCGCAGCCGCTCGTGCAGGTGGACGGCCTTGTCGGTGAGGACGACGTTGTGGCCGTCGGAGACCGCGTTGAGGCCGAGGACCTCGGCGTCGGCGTCGGTCGCGATGATGGCGTCCGGGAACAGCTGGCGCAGGATCGCGTTGCTGGCCGGGCTGAACGCGGGCGGGTAGTACGCGATCGTGTGGTCGTCGAGCGCCGCCAGGGCGGTGTCGAGGTGGTAGTAGCGCGGGTCGACCAGCTCCAGCGAGATCACCGGAGCGCCGAAGAACTCGCGGACCTCGTGGTGCGCGTCGACCGACGTCCGGAACCCGGTGCCGGCAAGGATGATCCGGCCGACCACCAGGAAGTCGCCCTCACCCTCGTTCGTGGACGCGGCCTGGATCGTCGGCCGGAAGCCGGCCCGCTCGAACCATGCCTGGTACGCCGCGCCCTCGGGCTGACGCTCGGCGTACGTGAAACGCGCCGCCATCGCCTTGCCCGCGTAGACGACGCCGCCGTTCGCGGCGTACACCATGTCGGGAAGACCCTCGACCGGGTCGATGAGGTCGACCTGGTGGCCGAGAACCTCGTACGTCGAGCGCAGGAGCTCCCACTGCGCCACCGCGAGCGCGGTGTCGACGGGCTTGCTCGGATCCATCCACGGGTTGATCGCGTACGTCACCTCGAAGTGCTCAGGTCGGCACATCAGGAAGCGTCGAGGGGTGGCCCCGCGCTGGGTCGTCCGCGGTGCGGTGCTCTCGGCAGGCGCCGAGGTGGGCAGGGGAGCACCCGTGGTGATCGTCATCAACTACCTCCGTGTCATCGGTGACACGACGGTAGTTCGACAATCGTTCCGCGACCGAGGGCGAATCGTTGCGAAGATCTGGCACAGACCAGCGATGTGTTGTGGTTCAACCGCGCAATTCGTCAGGCGTGCAGCGGCGCGCCGTCCTCGGCCAGCACGAGCTCGTCCTCCTCGTGGTCACCGAAGTAGGCCTTGCGCACTGCCTCACGGTCGGCCCGCAGCTCGGCTGCGGTCCCCGACAGCGCCGTACGACCGTGGTGCAGGACCACGGCGCGGTCGGCCGTCGCGAGCGCGAGGTCCACATGCTGCTCCACCAGCAGGACGCCGGTCCACGCCTCGTCGGCGAGCGCCCGGACGATCGGGAGCAGCTCCTGCACCGCGAGCGGGGCGAGCCCCAGGCTCAGCTCGTCGACGAGCAGGACCCGTGGACGCGCGAGCAGCGCCTTGGCGAGGGCGAGCATCTGCTGCTCGCCACCCGAGAGCAGACCGACCCGCCGATTCACCAGCGGAGCCAGGCGCGGCAGCCGGTCCAGCACCGCATCGATGTCGAGATCGCCTCGGCGCCGAGCCAGCGACAGGTTCTCGCGCACCGTGAGCTGGTGGAAGATGGCGCGCGTGTCGGGGACGAGCACCACCCCCGCGCGGGCATTCTTCTCGACCCGCCGTCCCAGGCGCCGCCCGAACACACGCACCTCGCCGGAGGTCGGCTGCAGCAGACCCACCGCCGTACGCAGCACCGTCGTCTTGCCCGCGCCGTTGGGACCGAGCAGGGCCACCACCTCGCCAGCCTTGACCGAGAGATCGAGGTCGCGTACGGCGGCAGCGTGCCCGTAGCCCGCCGTGACCCCCTTCAGCTCGAGCACACTCACGACGTTCCCTCCTTGCTGGACCTCGCGCTCATGCCACTGGCTCCTCTCCCAGGTAGGCGGCGACGACCGCCGCGTCCGCGCGGATCTCCGTCGGCGTCCCGCACGCGATCACCCGACCGAAGTCGAGGACGTACACGCGGTCGCAGACGTTCAGCACGAGGTTCATGTCGTGGTCGATGAGGAGCACGCCGCGTCCGCTCGTCGCCATCGTGCGCACGACGTCACCGAACGCCTCGCTCTCGTCGGTGTCGAGGCCCGCGGCAGGCTCGTCGAGAAGGACGACGCTGCTCCCGCCGGCGAGCGCCCGTGCGACGCCGACGAGGCGCTGCCGACCGAGGCTCAGCTCGTCGGGACGACGGTCCGCGTCGTCGAGGAGCCCGAGCATCTCGAGCGACGGATCGGGCGCCGTCCGCGCCGATCGTCCGAGGACGTCGGCGACCAGGCCCGCCCATCCACGTCGCTGCACAGCCACCGCCACGTTGTCGGCGACCGTCAGGTCGGCGAACAGCTCGCCTGCCTGCCAGGTGCGTGCCAGCCCTGCGCGACGCCGGCGGTGCGGCGGCAGCCGGTCGAGGCGCCGGCCGTCGAGGACGACCTCGCCGTCGGCAGCGGTGAAGCCGGTGACCGCATCGACGAGCGAGGTCTTGCCGGCGCCGTTCGGGCCGATCAGCCCGACGACCTCGCCGCGGTCGATCGCGAGGTTGACGCCGTCGTTCGCGACGACCCCGCCGTAGCGAACCGTCAGGTCGCGGATCTCGAGCAGCGCGGCGCCGCCGCGATCGTGTTCAGAGCTGGGCACGGGTGGTCCTCCGGTGGATGAGGTGCTCGGACGCCTGGCGGACGCTCCCGGTGATGCCGACGGGGTTCAGCACCGCGGTGACGACGAGGGCGATCGCCGCGATCAGGCTGTAGAGGTGACCCACGCCGAGGGTGCCCTCCAGGAAGGTCGCGAGCACGCCGAGCGGGGCGAGGAGGCCGGCGACGACAGCGCCGGCGAGGCTGGTGATGCCGGCGACATAGACGGTGCACAGCAGAGTCAGACCGACGAAGACGGTGAAGGACTCGACCGACAGCTGTCCGCGGCTGTAGCCGATGAGGCAGCCGCCGATGCCCGCAAGGAACGCCGAGAACGCGAACCCGAGCAGCTTAGTGCCAGCGACGTCGATGCCGACGGATGCGGCCGCGCGCTCGTTGGAGCGGATCGCCAGGAACGACCTCCCCGTACGGCCGCGCATCAGGCGCGCCGTCGCCCAGGTGAGGGTGCCGACGACGACGAGGACCATGAGCGCGAAGGACGTCGTCGTCAGGACGGTGCCGCTCCGGACCCCGAGGTCGAGACCGAACAACGTCGGGTCCTCGATCAGGTTGCCCTCGTACGGCGTGAAGGCCGGGTTGCCGAACACGAAGGTCTGGATCGCCAGCGCCCCGGCGAGCGTGACCACGGCGAGGTGCGCGCCGCGGATGCGCAGCGCGGGGATGCCCACGATGACACCGAGGACCGTGGCCGCGAGCGCGGGGAGGACGAGCGACAGCGGGAACGGCACGCCGTACTCGGTGGTCACCCGCGAGAGGACGAAGCCGCCCGTCCCGGCGAACGCCATCGCTGCCAGCGAGATCTGGCCGAGGTAGCCGGTCAGCACGACCAGCGACAGCGCGATCAGCATCATGATGATCGACGTCACCACCCCGAACCGCCAGCTGCCCTCGGTCAGGAGGATGGCGGCGACCGTCGCGGCCACGACGACCAGGGCGTACACCGGCCTGGTCCTCGGCGGCCGGACGGGCGGCATCCGTAGCGTCTGGACACCGCCGCGCTCGGGGATGGACCGCCCGAAGACGAACAGCGCGACCATGACGATCAGGAACGGCACCGTCTCGCCGAACCCGGCCTGCGCCCAGACCGGCCAGAAGTCGTACGTGCTCATCATCATCAGCAGCGACTGGAAGACACCGATCGCCAGTCCGGCGGCGGCGGCGACGAGGACCGACCTCAGACGCGCGATGAGCGCCGCCGCGAGGCCGGGAAGGACGTAGAAGGTGTAGCTGATCGGGTCGAGGCCGATCGAGGGAGAGCCGACGACGGCGACCAGCCCGGTCGCCGCGCCGGTGGTGAACCACACGAGGGCGGCGAGCCGGTCGGGGGACCAGCCGGTGAGCCGCAGCGCGGTCTCGTCCTCGGCGCTGGCCCGCGTCGCGGTGCCCCAGCGGGTGAAGCGGAAGTACGCGGCGAGAAGGACCGCGACGGTCAGCGCGAGGCCGAGCACGATGAGGTCGGCGACGGCCACCTGGGCGCCCAGCACCTCGATGGTCCCGCTCGGCAGGATCGGCGCCGCGACGGCTCCGGTCGTGTCGAAGCGGAGTGGGACCAGGCTCACGATGAGGAGCATCACGCCGACCGACGCGACGACCTGGGAGAGGGCGGGCGCAGACCGCAGGGGCCGCATCACGAGCAGGTGGGTGAGGAGTGCGACCAGCGCCGACGACGCCACCCCGATCGCCACGGCGACGGTTGTCGGTGCTGGCCCGTCGGCGATCTGCACGGAGCCGATCGGCAGGATCAGTGTGCCGGTGGCTCCGAGCTCCGCCGCGACCCAGACGCCCCACAGTGCGATCGATCCCTGCGCGAAGTTCAGCACCCCGGTCGCGGCGTGCACGGCGACGAGCGACGACGCGATCACCGCGTACACCGCGCCGACGGCAAAGCCGAGCGTCACGAACAGGACGAGCTGGTCCACAGGTTTCTCCTCACACGGTCAGACGTCTGGGTCACGGCGGGCTGTCGATCAGGTCGCGCCGGGGATCTGCGACAGGATCGCGGGCACCGGCTGGCGGAAGTCGCCGCCGACCGGCTCGATGCTGCCGTCCTCGAGCACGTCGAACAGGAGCATCTCTGTCGTGCAGTTCGGGGACGTCGGGCTCCCGCACGAGATCTTCGGGCCGAGGAAGCTGGGGAAGTCCTTGAGACCCTTGAGCGTGCTCAGCACCGTCTCGCCGGTGAGCTCGCCCTCGACGCCGTCGAGCGCCTTGGCGAAGGTGACGAACTGCGCGAACTCGCCGTACGCGTAGTAGCCGCCGGTGCCGTCCTCGACGGCACCGATCGCCTTCTCCGCGGCCTCGAGGTCGGACTTCACCTCATCGGGCGCGTGCTCCAGCGCGGCGGGGAGCCACGTCGAGGAGTAGAGCGCGCCGCCGGCAGCCTCCGCCGGGGCCGCCTCGATGTAGTCGGTGCACGCCGCGGTGAAGATCGTGCCCTCGTACCTCTGCTGACGCAGCGCCTGGACGAGTGCGGTGCATGCGCCCTCGTTCGGCGACGCGACCAGCCCGCCGACATCGGGATCGCCCTTGGCGATGGTGGCCGCCAGCGCGGTGAAGTTGGGGTTGGTCGGCGAGAAGTACACACCCTTCGCGTCGATCTGCAGCGCCTGCGCGAGCACCGGCAGCAGGGTGTCGATGGTCTGGTGCGACGACGGCGTGTCGACGAGCGCCAGGGTCACAGAGTCCTTGCCCTGCTCCTTGAACGCCTCGAGGGCGCCGACCAGGTACGACGCCTGCGGGGCCGCGAAGAACACACGGCCTTCGGCCTTCGAGCCGGCCACCGAGTCGAACGGGATCATGCCCACGAGCGGGATCTTGGCCGCCGTCAGGGTCGGCAGCGTCGCGCTGGAGGAGAGGTTGTAGCCGTCCATCACCGCGACGACGCCTTCCTCGACGAACGAGTTGGCGCAGGCCTGGGCCTTCTCCGGCGTCGTGTCGGTGTCGCACGAGATCATCTCGAGCGGGCTGCCGTTGATGCCGCCCAGCTCTCCGTTGATGTAGTCGACGGCAGCTTCGGCGCCGGTGTCGGCACCGGGCTGCGGGACGGCGCCGCCGGACGGGTTCAGGAACCCGACCTTGATGGGCGGGCCGTCGAGGTCCGCCGCAGGATCGGCGTCGGCCTCGGAGCCGCCGTCGGAGCCGCAGCCGGCCAGGGCGAAGACGGCTGCTGACAGGACAGCCGTGATTCTCAGGGATGCCGCGGATTTCCGCATGGCGTCCTCCTTCTTAGGTGCGCGCGAGCGCGCGGTGACAGGACGGGAAGGTGGAGCCCTCCCGATCGGGGCCCCACAGGACGGATGGATCACCTCGCGGCGAGGCTGGTCAGAGCCGCGCCGCCAGTCGGGTGGCGTTCATGTGGGCGATGGCTTCGATCGAGATCATCGGATTGACCCCGGACGCGGTGGGGAAGCACGACGCGTCGGCCACGACGAGGTTGGGGATCTCCCAGCTCGCGCCGTCGGGGTCGACTGCACTCGTGTCGGCCGAGCCGCCCATGCGGACCGAGCCCATGAGGTGCAGGGCGGCCATCGCGCAGCGACCCGGGCCGTACCCGGAGGCGTCGCAGCGGGCGATGAAGTCGTCGACCGACTCGGTGCCGCGCTTCCAGGTGAACCCGGCCTGGTGGCCGGAGAACATGCTGAGCGCGCCCGCTGCCTCGACGATCCGAGCAGCGCCGGCGACACCCTGGCGCAGCCGGGCCTCGTCGCGGGCCGACAGCGCGTAGTGAACGGTGGGCTCGCCGTCCTTGCCGACCTTGACCTCGCCGGAATCCTGGTCGCGGGTGATCACGCCGACGCCCGACAGGTGCGCGAGATTCAGCATGCGCTCGCGGTGGGTGTCAGCGCCGCGCCAGGCCATGAAGGCGACGCCGAGCGCCGGGTTGGTGGCCGCGGTCTCGTAGATGACGCCATAGCCGGAGCCGTCGAGATCGGCGAGCTCGTTCGAGTACCGGGTCTGGATGCCGCCCTCCCACGGGCGGACCTCGTCCTCGAACTCGCCCCACACGGCGGTCGCCGGGTGCATCCGCAGGTGGCGACCGATGTTGGGGTTGGTCAGGCCGGACCTGCGCAGCAGAGCGGGCGTCTGGAGACTTCCCCCGGCAGCGACGACAGCACGGGCACGGACGACGACACGGTGGCCGTCGGCGGTGACGCCTTCGACACCGGTCGCGAGGTCGCCCGCACGAGTCACCGTGCGGACGTCGACACCGGTGATCAGACGCGCGCCCGCGCGCTCGGCGTCGACCAGCCAGGTCTTGGCCGTCGACTGCTTGGCGCCGATCCGGCAGCCCATGCCGCAGCGACCGCACTCGATCCCGTTGTCGCAGCCCTTGACGTTGCGGGGCATCTCGTCGACGTGCCACCCGAGCCGGGTCAGGCCGCGCTCGAGGATGACGTCGCGGGCGGAGATCGAGCCGTGGTTGCGGTTGACGCCGAGCCGGTCCCAGACCGCCTCGAGCGAGCGGTCGTACTCGTCGGTCGCGAACTGTGCGGCGCCGAGCGCTGCCCACTCCTCGCGTACGTGGTCGGGCGTCTTGAAGGAGGTCGTGTAGTTGACGACGGTGCCGCCGCCGAGACACTCCGCGGAGAGGATGCTCAGCTGCCCCTCGGCGGTGCCGACCGGACCCGACGCGTACAGGGAGGTGAGGCCCTTGAGCTCGCCGCCGTCGAAGTCGCCGTCGTCGTAGTACTGACCCTTCTCGACCACGATCACGTCGTGGCCCGCCGACGCGAGCACCGCCGCCGCCGTGCCACCGCCGGCACCGGAGCCGACGACGACCACGTCGCACGCGAGCTCCAGGTCCCGGCCGGGGGTGGTGGGGGAGAGCGGCGGCGGTGCTGCGTCCGTCCGGAGGCCGAGAGGACCGGGGTAGTCCATCGCCGACCAGAGCGGCGAGTGCCCGTCCGCACCGGGTGCGAGGTAGTAGGCGAGCGTCGCCGCACCCTTGAGCGCCTGGAAGAGCGCGCGCTTCTGCGGCATCCGCGAGTCACCCAGGGCGATCAGCGCCTTCTCGCGCTGCTCCTGGCTGGCGTGCGAGAAGCGCCGGGGCCCGAGGCCGAGCACGAGGCCCGTCACCGGCGAGTCCCAGAGCCCGAGCAGGGTGGCGAGCTGCTTCGACTCGGCCTGGCGCGGGTTGTGCATCGCCATCGCCTCGACGATCTCGACCGCGCCGAGCGCGCTCGCCGACGGGATCGCGGCGCCGTCGCCGGGGGCGAAGGTGTCGCAGATCGCCGTCAGCGCGGCACGCTGCTTGGCGTTGAGCTCCATCAGACGACCTCGTCCCGCAGGGCCATCTTGAGGACCTTGCCGCCGGCGTTGCGCGGCAGCTGGTCCACGATCACGAGCCGCTTCGGCAGCTTGAAGCGGGCGAGCCGACCGTCCAGGAAGCTGGTCAGTCCCGCAAGATCGAGGTCGGAGCCCTCGCGCTGCACGACGACCGCGACCGGGATCTCGCCCCACTGGTCGTCGGGGCGTCCGATGACCGCGGCCTCGACCACGTCAGGGTGCGCGTACAGGGCGTTCTCGACCTCGGCGCAGTACACGTTCTCGCCGCCGGTGATGATCATGTCCTTCAAGCGGTCGACCACCCAGACGAATCCCTCGTCGTCCTGGCGCACCAGGTCCCCGGAGTGGAACCAGCCCCCGTGGAACGCGGCCTCGGTCGCCTCCGGCTTGTTCCAGTAGCCGCGGGTCACGGTCGGCCCCCGGTAGACGATCTCGCCGACCTCGCCCTGCGCCACGTCGTTCATCTCGTGGTCGACGACGCGGTACTGGATGGTCGGGATCGGCTTGCCGACCGAACCGAGCTTGCGGATCGAGTCGTCGCCGCTGAGGACACAGGTGATCGGTGAGGTCTCCGTCTGGCCGAACACGGCGACGTTGATCGCGTCGGGGAAGGTCTCTGCCATCGTCCGCAGCAGCGTCTCCGACGCCGGGGCCGCTCCCCAGCTGATGATGCGCAGCGCGAGCTTGCGGTCCTTGATGTCCGGCAGCGCGCAGATCGCCTGCCACTGCTGCGGCACGTTGAACACCAGCGTCGCGCCCTCGCGCTCCCACGCGTCGACCACCTCGGCGGGGTCGAACGCGCCGAGCGGGTGGATCACCGTGGGGATGCCGAGGACGAGGTTGGCGACCATCGAGCCGAGGCCCGCGATGTGGAAGAAGGGAGCGGTGAGGAACGCGATGTCGGACTCGTCGCCCATCAGGTTCGCGCGGATGCACGTCAGCGCCTGGAGCTGCATGTTGCGGTGGGAGAGCATCGCACCCTTGGGGTGCCCTGTCGTCCCGGAGGTGTAGATGATCAGGGCCGTCGCGTCCTCGGGGACGTCGCCGAGGGTTACCGGGTCGCTCTCGGCCACCAGCGACGCGTACGAGGTGAAGCCGTCGGCCTCTCCGAAGCAGATCAGCGTGCGGAGGCGGTCGGTGAGCTGACCGACCGCACCGACGAGCGGCGCGAGCAGCTGGTCGGCGAGGATCACGGTCGCACCGGAGTCCTCGACGATGTAGCGCACCTCGTCGGGCGCGAGGCGGAAGTTCACCGGGACGGCGATCGCTCCCAGGCTGTTGATCGCCAGCACCGCCTCGACGAACTCGCTGTGGTTGAGGGTGAGGAGGAGGACGCGGTCGCCCTCCTGGACGCCACGCCGGGCCAGGGCTCCGGCGGCGGCGAGCGAGTTCTCGTGGAGCTGGCTCCAGGTGGTGTCGACCCCGCGGTGACGGAGGGCGGTCGCGTCCGGGGTCCCCTGGGCGTGTCCGGCGACCTGCGCCATCCAGTGGTTGCGGAACGTCCACTCCGGGGCGGTGATCGGCGTGCTGGTCATGGTGCTGCCCTTCCGTGCGGCGATGCTGCGGATGCCCCGGAAGCATGCCCTAGAAATGTGACCTGTGCAATAGTTCTTGTTAATCGCGCCTCACATTTTTGTTAGCGAGGACTCACATCCGTGGACCGGTGCTCACGGAGAGTGACGTCCGCTCTCCACGGGCCTTCTCGGCGTGGTTAACTGGCCGCACCCACGCGGAAGGAGAGGACGACGTGAGCACACCTGCGGTGCCGTCGACGAGCGGACGCCCGTCGATCAGCCGGCGTCCTCGCAACCGCAAGGCGCTCATCCTGGACGCCGCCGCGCGCGCCTTCGCCGAGCGCGGCTACCACGCCGTCGGGATGGAGGACATCGCGATCGCGGTCGGTATCTCCGGGCCCGCGCTCTACCGGCACTTCCCCAGCAAGTACGCACTGTTCGCCGACTGTGCGCGGTCGTTGGCCTCCGAGCTGCTCGACGACTGGCCGCCTGCGCCGCTCGGCGTCGACCTGGACGAGCCGGCAGCGGCGCGTGCGCATCTCGACGACGTGCTCGCGGCGTTGATCCGGACGACGGTGCGCAACCGCCGGACGGGCGGCATCTACCGCTGGGAGGGGCGCTACCTCGAGCCCGGCGACCGCGAGGAGATCAGGGCGATCTTCGCCGAGCTGGTCGCCCGTGTCGCCGCCCTGGTGCGCGTGCTGCGCCCGGAGATGTCGGAGAGCGAGGTCGGCTTCACCACCGCCGGGTCGCTCTCCGTCGTCGCGAGCCTCACCGCGCACCGCACCACGCTGCCCGCGCGGCGGCTCTCCTCGCTCGTCAGCGCGGCCGCGATCAGGGTCGCTGTCGAGACGCCGCCCGACGTGCCCACCGGGGACGGTGACGCCGCCGAGGTCAGCGCCGTGGGCCTCGAGCTGGCGCCCGGACGCCGCGACCAGGTCCTCGCCGCCGCCGTACGCCTCTTCTACTCCGTCGGGTTCTCCGAGGTGACCGTCGAGGCCATCGCCACCGACGTCGGGCTCACCCCGTCCGGCTTCTACCGGCACTTCTCCAGCAAGTCCGACGTGCTCCTGGCCGCGTGCCTGCTGGCTTCGGAGCACCTGGACGCGACCGTTGCCGCTGCCGGTGTCCGGGGAGCTGCGCCGGACGTCGCGCTCGACCGGCTGACACGTGCGTACATCGCCCACACGTTCGCGCACAAGGAGCTCATGTCGGTCTACTACTCCGACGTCGCGAGCCTGCCCTCCGGCGACCAGTCCAAGCTGCGTGGCCTCCAGCGCGAGCACGTGGCCCTGTGGGAGCACCTGCTCGTCGCCACCCGGCCGGGGCTGGACCCGGTCGAGGCGCGGTTCCTGGTGCACGCGGCGATCGGTGTCGTGACCGACCTCGGTCGCCGCGTGCGCTGGCGGGATGATCCTGCGACGCAGGAGCGCGTCCACGGGCTCGTCCTCCTTGCCCTGGGTGTTCACGGAACCGTCGCCTGAGATTTGAACCCGTGTTAGATTCCTGTCCGTGGCGGAGCGGGCAGGCGCACGAGCGCGGACGGGTGCGGGCAGGTCTCTGCCGAAGTCCCACCGGACCCGTGAGCGGATCCTCGACGCGGCGGCGCGGGTGCTCGGCAGCAAGGGCTACGCCGGCACGCGCCTGCAGGACGTCGCCGCCGAGGCCGGGCTCCAGGCGCCGGCCATCTACTACTACTTCGGGTCGCGCGACGAGCTGATCGCCGAGGTCATGTACGTCGGGGCGCACCGCGTGCGCGGACACGTCATCGACGTGCTCGCCGCCCTCCCCGTCGAGACCGACGCGATGGGGCGCATCCTCGCCGCCGTCGAGGCGCACCTGCGCTACGAGCTCCTGATCAGCGACTACACGACCGCATCGGTCCGCAACGCCGGGCAGGTGCCCGAGAGCGTCCGCGAACGCGCTGCAGCCGAGGAGGCCGCCTACAGCCACATGTGGCGCGACCTGTTCGAGCAGGCGCAGGCGGCCGGCGAGCTCCGCAGCGACCTCGACCTGAACCTGACCCGGTTCCTCATCATCGGCGCGATGAACTGGGCCGCGGAGTGGTGGGACCCGAAGCACCGCACGCTCGACGACCTGGTCGCGTCGACCCAGGCCCTCGTGCTGAACGGCGTCGGCCGCCACTGACGCACGTCGGGGCCACTGACGCACGTCGGGCCGCCACGACGAAGCGTGACGGCACGGACGCGACGTACGACCTCAGACGGGCGTGACCGCCAGCGAGCGTCGGCGTAGGATGTCCTCCGCCTCAGCCACCGTCCGGCGGACGATCTCGCCCGCCGGAGGGATGTCGCGGATCAGGCCCTGGACGACGCCGACGGACCAGATGCCCGCCTCCAGGTCGCCCTCCTCGAACACCCGGCGTCCACGTGCCCCGGCGACGAGCTCGCGCACCGACGCGAAGTCTCCCCCGGCGTCGAGGATGCGTACGACCTCGCGGCTGACGCCGTTGGTCGCCACGCGCGCAGTGTTGCCGAGGGTGCGGAAGATCAGCTGGGTGTCGCGCTCGGTCCCTTCGACGATGCGGCGCTTGACCGCCTCGTCGACCGGCGCCTCGACGCTGCACAGGAACCGGCTTCCCATGTTCACGCCGTCTGCGCCGAGTGCGAGAGCTGCCGCGAGCCCGCGCCCGTCGGCGATGCCGCCGGAGGCGATGAACGGGATCGAGAGCCGGTCCGCCGTCGCCGGGATCAGCACGAGCCCGCCGATGTCGTCCTCGCCAGGATGACCCGCGCACTCGAACCCGTCGATGCTCACGGCGTCGACGCCGATCTGCTCCGCCTTGACCGCGTGACGCACGCTCGTGCACTTGTGGATCACGCGGACGCCGTGCGTCTTGAGGAGGTCGAGGTACGGGGCAGGGTTGGCGCCGGCGGTCTCCAGGATCGTGACACCGGCGTCGATCGCTGCCCGCAGGTAGTCCTCGTACGGCGGTGGTGAGATCGTCGGCAGGATCGTCAGGTTCACGCCGATCGGCTTGTCGGTCAGCCGCCGGGCGCGGGCGACCTCGCGGACGAGGTCGCCCGGCGTGGGCTGCGTGAGCGCCGTGATGATCCCGAGTCCGCCCGCCTCCGACACGGCCGCGGCGAGCTCGGCGCGGCCGACCCACATCATGCCGCCCTGGACCACGGGATGCTCGATCCCGAACGCCTCGGTGAACCGGGTGCTGATCACCAGTCGTCTCCCGCCGGCACGGGGGTGCGGCTCACACGTACACCTCGCCCGCCTCGGCCTTCGCGACCAGCGACGCCGGCGGCTCGAACCGCGAACCGTACGCCGCCGCGAGCTCGCGCGCCCGCCTGACGAATCCGGCGGGCCCACCGGCGTACTGGTTGATGTAGTGGAGCACGCCGCCGGTCCACGGCGGGAAGCCGATGCCGAGCAGCGAGCCGATGTCGGCGTCCTCGACCGAGGTCAGCACCCCGTCGTCGAGGCACTTCACCGCGTCGATCGCCTCGGCGAACAGCATGCGCTCCTGCAGGTCGACGAGCGGCAGCTCGACGGAGCCGGACGCGAACGTCTCGCGCAGGCCGGGCCAGATGCCCGTACGGCGTCCGCTCTCGTCGTAGGCGTAGAACCCGCCGCCGGTCGACCGTCCCTTCCGGTCCAGTCCGCCGATCATCGTGTCGAGCACGGCGTCGGCGCCGTGGGGCTCCCACGTGCCGCCCTCCGCCTCGACCGCGACCCGGGTCTCCTCGCGGATCTTCTGGGTCAGCGTCAGCGTCAGCTCGTCGAGCAGCTGCAGCGGGCCTGCGGGGTAGCCGGCCTGGAGCGCGGCCTGCTCGATCGTCGCCGGCTCGACGCCCTCACCGACAGCGGCGACGGCCTCGTTGATGAAGGTGCCGATCACCCGCGAGGTGAAGAAGCCGCGCTGGTCGTTGACCACGATCGGCGTCTTGCGGATCTGCCGGACGAAGTCGAACGTCTTCGCGAGCGTCGCGTCCGAGGTCTGGGCCCCTCGCACGATCTCGACCAGCGGCATCTTGTCGACCGGGGAGAAGAAGTGGATCCCGATGAAGTCGGCGGGTCGACCGACCCCCTCCGCGAGGGTCGTGATGGGAAGTGTCGAGGTGTTGGAACCGAGCACGGCGTCGGGGAGGACGGCCGGCTCGACCCGGGAGAAGACCTCCTGCTTGACGGCGACCGACTCGAACACGGCCTCGACGACCAGGTCGGCGCCTGCGAGGTCCGCGACGGCGTCGGTCGGCGTGATGCGCGCGAGCAGCGCAGCAGACGTCTCCTCGTCGGTGCGACCGCGTGCGAGCGCCTTCGCCTCGAGCTTCTCCGCGTAGGCCTTGCCCCGGGCCGCCGCCTCGAGCGAGACGTCGGTGAGCACGACGTCGATGCCGGCCTTGGCGGCGACGTACGCGATGCCGGCACCCATCATGCCGGCCCCGACCACCGCGATCCGTCGGCAGGTGTACGAAGGCTGCCCGTCGGGACGACTGGCTCCCGCGTCGACGTGCTGCTTCGCGAAGAAGGTGTGGATCATGTTCTTGGCGACCTGGCCGCTCGTCAGGCTCACGAGGTAGCGGGTCTCGACCAGCGACGCGGTGTCGACGTCGACGTACGCGCCTTCGACGGCCGCGGCCAGGGCTGCACGCGGCGCCGGCATCGGGGCACCCTTGAGCTGGGAGCGCAGGAGCGCCGTCATCGCGGGCAGCACCGAGGCGATCGCGGGGTTGGTGGGTCCGCCGCCGGGAATCTTGAACCCGCGCCGGTCCCACGGCTGCGTGGCGTCGGGGTTGGCGGCGATCCAGGCCTTGGCGCGGGGGAGCAGCTCGTCGACGGACGCGACGACGTCGTCCACGATCCCGACCTCGAGGGCCTTGCTCGGTGACATCCGGGCGCCGGTGAGGATCACCTCGGAGAGGGCGCGCTGCAGGCCGAGCATCCGGACGGTCCGGGTGATGCCGCCGCCACCCGGCAGCAGGCCGAACGTGACCTCGGGGAGACCCAGACGGCACCCTGGGGTGTCGGCCACGATGCGGTGGTGGGTCGCGAGCGCCACCTCGAGCCCGCCTCCGAGCGCCGTCCCGTTGATCGCGGCGACGACCGGTCTGCCGAGCGTCTCGACGCGACGCATGAGGGACTTGATGGCATCGATGTGCGCGGTCCGCTGCGGTGCGTCCTCGGGAGAACCCTGCTGGAGCAGGTTGAGGTCCCCGCCGGCGAAGAAGGTGGACTTGGCGCTGGTGAGGACGACACCGGTGATGGTCTCGCGCTCGACCTCGAGGCGGTCGACGGCGCGTGCGTACGAGGTCGACCACACGTCGTTCATCGTGTTCACGCGCTGGGTGGGGTCGTCCATCGTGAGGACGACGACGCCGTCGGCGTCCTGCTCCCAGCGGATGCCTTCGTGGTTGGTCATGTCTCAGAGCCTTTCGATGATGGTGGCGACACCCATGCCGGCGCCGACACAGAGCGTGACCAGGCCGTAGCGAGCCTCACGGCGCTCGAGCTCGTCGAGGACGGTGCCGAGGATCATGGCGCCGGTCGCGCCCAGCGGATGACCCATCGCGATCGCGCCGCCGTTGACGTTGACCTTCTCGGGCGGCAGCCCGAGGTCGTCGATCCACCGGAGGACGACGGCGGCGAACGCCTCGTTGAGCTCGAACAGGTCGATGTCGTCCACGGTGAGCCCGGCGCGGTCGAGGACCTTGCGGGTCGCCGGCGTGGGGCCGGTCAGCATGATGGTCGGCTCGCTGCCGACGGCCGCGGTGGCGACGATGCGGCCGCGCGGGGTCAGTCCCATCGCGGCACCCGCCGACTCGCTGCCGAGCAGGACCAGGGCGGCACCGTCGACGATGCCGGAGGAGTTGCCGGCGGTGTGGACGTGCTCGATCCGCTCGACCGCGTGGTACTTCTGCAGTGCCACGGCGTCGAAGCCCGCCTGGGCCCCGATGCCGGCGAACGCGGGACGCAGCGCCGCCAGCGACTCCGCAGTCGCGTCGGGGCGGCGGTGCTCGTCGTGATCGAGCACGAGGACGTCGTTCAGGTCGCGCACGGGCACGATCGACCGCTTGAAGTAGCCGTTCGTCCAGGCGTGCTCGGCGCGCACCTGCGACTCCAGCGCGTACGCATCGACGTCCTCGCGCGAGTAGCCCTGGATCGTGGCGATCAGGTCCGCGCCGATGCCCTGCGGCACGAAGTAGGCGTCGTACGCCGTGGTCGGGTCCTGGACGTACGCACCGCCGTCGCTGCCCATCGGCACGCGCGACATCGACTCCACGCCTCCGGCGACGATCATGCCGTCCCCGGCGGCGATCTTGGCGGCTGCGGTGTTCACCGCCTCCAGCCCGGAGGCGCAGAACCGGTTGAGCTGCACGCCGGGCACGCTCTCGGGGAGCCCGGCGACGAGCACGGCGGTCCGGGGGATGACCCCGCCCTGCTCGCCGACAGGGGAGACGACCCCGAGGATGAGGTCGTCGAGGCGCTCGAGGTCGAGGCCCGGGTTGCGCGGTGCGAGCTCGTCGAGGAGGCCGACGACCAGGTCGACGGGTTTCGTCGCGTGGAGGGCGCCTCCGCGGTTCTTGCCGCGTGGGGTGCGGAGGGCGTCATAGATGTAGGCGGTCTCTGTCATGGCGGATGTCCTTCAGCAGTGGGTCAGGGGTCTCGATGAGGAAGGAGGTCAGAGGCCCAGGCCGCGGCCGACGATCTCCTTCATGATCTCGGTCGTGCCGCCGTAGATGGTCGTGATCCGCGCGTCCTCGTAGTCGCGGGCGATCCGGTACTCGCGCATGTAGCCGTAGCCGCCGTGGAGCTGGAGGCACCGGTTGACGATGCGGACGTGCTGCTCGGTGCACCACCACTTCGCAGCAGCGGCGTCCTCAGGCGTCAGCTCTCCGGCGACGTGGCGGCGCACCAGGTCGTCGACGTAGGCGCGGCTCACCTGGAGCTCGGTCGCGATCTCGGCGAGCACGAACCGCGTGTTCTGGAAGCTGCCGATCGGCTGGCCGAAGGCCGAGCGGTCCTTGCAGTAGGCGAGGGTCCGCTCGAAGGCACCCTCGGCCGCGGCGACCGAGGCGACCGCGATCGAGATGCGCTCCTGAGGAAGGTTGCGCATCAGGCCCAGGAAGCCCTCGCCCTCCGCGCCCAGGAGATTCGCGGCAGGGACGCGGACGTCGGTGAAGACGAGCTCGCTGGTGTCCTGCGCGTGCAGGCCGATCTTGTCGAGGTTGCGTCCCCGGGTGAAGCCGGGCATCCCGTCCTCGATCACCAGCAGGCTGAGTCCGCGGTGGCGGTCGTCGGAGGTGCGTACGGCGGTGGCGACGAGGTCGGCGTTCTGGCCGTTGGAGATGAACGTCTTGGCGCCGTTGACGACGTACTCGTCGCCCTCGCGCACGGCCCGGGTGCGGATGCCCGCGAGGTCGCTGCCCGTCCCTGGCTCGGTCATGGCGATCGCCGTGATGAGCTCGCCGCGTGCGATGCCGGGGAGCCAGCGCTGCTTCTGCTCGTCGTTGGTGAGGTCGGTGAAGTAGGGGAAGACGATGTCGTTCTGGAGGGCGACACCGCCCATCCCGCTCGACACGGGGTTGCGGGCGAGCTCCTCGCCCATGATCGCGTTGAAGCGGAAGTCGTCGACCCCGCCGCCGCCGTACTCCTCGGGGAGCGAGAAGCCGAGGATGCCGTCCGCCGCGGCCGCGGTGAAGAGGTCGCGGTCGACCTTGCCCTCCGCCTCCCAGCGGTCCGCGTTGGGGCGGGCGTGCTTCTCGACGAACGCCGCGACGGTCTCGCGGAACGCCTCGTGGTCCGCGTCGTACAGCGTGCGGGTCGTCATCGTCGGGTGCCTCCTCGTGGTCGCGCCTCACGCAGAGGCCGGTGACAGGACGGTAGCGGGAGAAGCGCACTTTTTACAAGAGATTAGAAAATAACGCAGCCGGGCATGCCAGATCACCACGTCGGAGGCGTGGGCGGGAGGGTGGTTTCGAAGCGTGGTGAGAAACGTCAGAAGGGTTCGACGGGGTCGCCCGCCGGCGCCGGGTCAGACAACCGCTCGCGCAGGGAGACCCAGCCGTGGCGGATGTGCGAGCGCATGGCCGACTCGGCCCAGTCGGCGTCGCCGGCGCGCAGCGCCTCGATGATCTCGTGGTGCTGGGCGAGGCTGCGCGCGAGCGCGGTCGGCGTGTAATGGGCGAAGGTGCTCTGGACCAGGGGGACCTGGACGATCGACGCGAGGAGGGAGCGCAGCCGCTCGCTCCCGGAGGCCACGACGATCGCGGCGTGAAAACGGTTGTTGAGCGCGGTCAGCGCCTCGGGGTCGCGGTCCGGGTCGGCGGCGTGGTCCATCGCCTCGGCCAGCTCACCGAGCGCGTCGAGGTCGAGGGTCTCCGACGTCGCCGCGAGGCGTGCGCCGAACGGCTCGAGCAGCCCGCGGATCGTGAAGATCTCCTCGAGGTCGTCGACGCTCCAGCTGAGCACCTGCACCCCGCGGTGCCGCTCGTGGCGGACCAGCCCGTCGGCGGCGAGCCGTCGCAGGGCCTCGCGCACGGGCGTACGACTGACGCCGAGCTCGCTGGCCAGGTCCTCCTCGCGCAGCCACTCGCCGCCGAAGCGGCGCCCGGACAGCACCTGCGCGCGGATCTCCTCGTACACGCGCTCGGCAGAGATCCCTCCGTCTGCGGCCCGCGTCGTCATGGTCTCGGAGGGTAGCAGCCGATTCCTGGCAATTGCATACAATCTTCGGCCAAGGTCTTGACCCGTCAGCGGACGGAGCCTAGGTTCGCAGGCATTCGTCTCGCGTTTTGTATACGAGAGCGGGGTCCTCATTCGTGTCAGCTCCTGCTGCGCCGCTGTCCGACATCCGGGTGGTCGAGATGGGACAGCTCCTCGCGGGGCCCTTCTGCGGGCAGCTCCTCGGCGACTTCGGAGCCGACGTCATCAAGGTCGAGGACCCGTTGCACGGCGACCCGATGAGGCAGTGGGGGCGCGAGAAGCCGTACGGGAAGTCGCTGTGGTGGCCGGTTGTGGCGCGCAACAAGCGCTCGATCACGGCGAACCTCCGCGACGCCCGCGGTCAGGAGGTCGTGCGTGAGCTCGTCGCGCACGCCGACGTCCTCGTCGAGAACTTCCGCCCCGGCACCCTCGAGCGCTGGGGGCTCTCGCCGGAGGCGCTGTGGGAGATCAACCCCGGGCTGGTCGTCACCCGGGTGACCGGCTTCGGCCAGAGCGGCCCGTACGCCTCGCGCGCGGGCTACGGATCGATCGGCGAGGCGATGGGCGGCATCCGCTACGTCACCGGCGATCCCGACAAGCCGCCGGCACGCACCGGGGTCTCGCTCGGCGACTCGCTCGCCGCGACTTTCGCGTGCGTCGGCACGCTCGTCGCCCTGCACTCCCGCGAGCGGTCGGGCCGCGGCCAGGTCGTCGACGCCGCGATCTACGAGTCGGTGCTGGCGCTGATGGAGTCGATGGTCCCCGAGTGGCAGGTCGCCGGCTACCAGCGTGAGCGCACGGGCACCGTCCTCCCCAACGTCTCGCCCAGCAACGTCTACCCGACGCGCGACGGGGAGGCCGTCCTCATCGCCGCGAACCAGGACACCGTCTTCAGGCGGCTGGCCGACGTGATGGGGCAGCCCGGGCTGGCCGAGGACGAGCGGTACGCGACGCACGGCGCACGCGGCGCCTCGATGGACGAGCTCGACGCCCTGATCGCGCGCTGGACCGCGCACATCGACGCCGAGGACCTGCTCGAGCGGCTGAACGAGGGCGGCGTCCCAGCAGGGCGGATCTATCGTGCCCGGGACATGCTCGACGACCCGCACTTCGCCGCACGCGAGGCGATCGTCCGGCTCCAGCACCCCGATCTCGGCGAGTTCGCGCTGCAGAACGTGGCGCCCAAGCTCTCCGAGACGCCCGGGTCCGTCCGCCACCTCGGACCGGAGCTCGGCGAGCACAACGACGACGTCTACCGAGGGCTGCTCGGGATGGACGAGGGACGGCTCACGGCGCTGCGTGAGGCCGGCGTGATCTGAAGACTGCCTGATCTAGGAGGACCGCATGACCTATCGGCTCGGTGTGGACGTCGGGGGCACGTTCACCGACATCCTGCTCGTCGACGAGAGCTCGGGCGAGACCTATCGCGCGAAGACGCCGTCGACCCCGCACGACCAGTCCGTCGGCGTCCTCCGCGGCATCATGCAGGCGTGCGCCGCCGCCGACATCGGGCTCGACCAGGTGGGTGACGTCATGCACGGCACGACGATCGCCACCAACGCGATCCTCGAGGGGAAGGGAGCACGGGTCGGGCTGGTCACGACCCGAGGGTTCCGGCAGGTCCTCCAGATCGCGCGCTCGTTCGTGCCAGGCGGCCTCGCCGGCTGGATCATCTGGCCCAAGCCCGAGCCGCTCGCCGCCCTCGAGGACACCGTCGAGGTCGGCGGGCGCATCGCGAGCGACGGCACCGTGGTCGAGGATCTCGACGAGGACGACGTCCGCGCCGCGCTGGACAAGCTGGCGGCGCAGGGTGTCGAGGCGCTGAGCATCAGCCTCATCAACTCCTACGCCAACCCCGAGCACGAGCGCCGGGTGGCGAAGGTGGCCCAGGAGGTGCTCGGTGGGCTCACGGTCTCGGTCTCGTCGTCGGTGCTGCCCGAGCTGCGCGAGTACGAGCGCACGCTGACCACGGTCGCCAACGCGTACGTGCAGCCGCGGGTCGCCCGCTACACCGCCAACCTCAGCGAGCAGCTCACCGAGTCCGGTGTCGGCGGCAAGCTCTACATCCTGCGCAGCGACGGCGGTCTCGCCTCGGCCGCCACGGCGGCGGACAACCCGGTCTCGCTGCTGCTGTCGGGACCGGCCGGCGGCGTGAGCGGCGCGGCGTGGGTCGCCGAGCAGGCCGGCTTCTCGGACTTCCTCACCTTCGACATGGGCGGCACGTCCACCGACGTGGCGCTCGTCCAGGACCGCGTCCCGCGGATCGGGCGCGAGACGAAGGTCGGCGACCTGACGGTGCGGGCGACCTCGGTCGACGTGCGGACGGTCGGCGCCGGCGGCGGGTCGATCGCGCACGTGCCGCCGCTGACGCAGGCGCTCCGCGTCGGTCCGCAGTCGGCCGGCGCGGTGCCCGGGCCGGCGGCGTACGGGCAGGGCGGCGTGGAGCCGACGGTCACCGATGCCAATGTCGTCCTCGGCTACCTCCCGACCTCCTTGGCGGGCGGCGAGGTGACCCTCGACCGGGCCGCCGCGGCCGCCGCCGTCCAGACGATCGTCGACGCGACGGACCTCGGCAGCGTCGAGGAGGCCGCCGAGGGAATCATCGACATCGTCAACGAGAACATGCTCGGCGCACTCCGGCTGGTCTCGGTGCAGCAGGGGTTCGACCCTCGCGACTTCGCCCTGGTGGCGTTCGGTGGCGCCGGTCCGCTGCACGCGAACGCGCTCGGCCGTCTCACCGGCGCGTGGCCGGTCATCATCCCGCCGTCGCCCGGTGTGCTCTGCGCGTACGGCGACGCGACCACGAGCATGCGCGACGAAGCAGTCCGTACGCTGATGCGGCCGTTCTCCAGCCTCGACGACGACGCGCTGCGCGACCAGCTCGTCGAGCTCGCCGACGATGCCCGCGCCTCTCTGATCCGCGACGGTCTGAGCGAGTCCGACCTGACCGTCACCTACGCGGCGGACCTGCGCTACCACGGCCAGGGCTTCGAGATCCCGGTCGCGATCGACGCCTCGGCCTTCGACGGGAACGGCGGCGGGCTCGCCTCGCTCCGCGAGGCGTTCGACGCCGAGCACGAACGGCTCTTCTCGTTCCTCCTCGGCAACGAGCACGAGATCGTCACCGTCCGGGCGACGGCGAGCGGCCCCCGCCCCGCCGTCGCCGCCCCCGTCCTCGCCTCGGGAGACGCCGACTCGTCCGGCGCCCTGGTCGGCACCGAGAGCATCTGGGTCGACGGTGGTGCGGTCGACGCCGGGCTCTACCAGCGCGACCAGCTGCTCGCCGGGAACGTCGTGACCGGCCCTGCGGTGATCACCGAGATGGACTCCACGACGCTCGTCCTGCCCGGCCACGCCGCCACCGTGCACCCCAGCGGCAGCCTCCTCATCCGACCCATCGACCAGAGCGCCGCCGACGGCGCGGAGGGCTGAGACATGGCACAGATCATCCAGACCGCGACCGAGCCGCTCCCCACCGTCGACGTCGACGTGATCACGCTCGACCTCGTCGAGAACGCCCTGCGCAACGCGCGATACGAGATGGACGAGGTGCTGTTCCGTACGGCGCTGTCACCAGGGATTCGCGAGCAGCACGACGAGTTCCCCCTGATCGGCGACCCCGAGGGCAAGATGGTCGTCGGCCAGTTCGGGCTCTCGATCCCCGACTTCCTCGAGAACTTCGAGGGCACCATCGAGGAGGGCGACGTCCTTCTCACCTCCGACCCGTACTCGTGCGGTGCCGCGATCAGCCACGCCAACGACTGGCTCGTCGTGATGCCGATCTACTTCGAGGGCCGCATCGTCGGGTGGGCCTCGATGTTCGGGCACATGTCCGACGTCGGCGGCAAGACCCCGGCATCGATGCCGACCGACGCGCGCACGATCTACGAGGAGGGCGTCGTGATCCCGCCCTTCAAGCTCTACAAGGCGGGCGTGCTCGACGAGGACGCCCTGCGGATCATCCTCAACCAGGTCCGCAAGCCCGACTGGAACCGTGCCGACCTCAACGGGCTCGTCGCGGCGTGCAGCACCGCCTCGCGGCGGGTTCAGGAGCTGTGCGCACGCTTCGGTGCCGACACCTACACGTCCGCGCTCGACGCGCTGCTCGACCGCAACTACCGGGCGATGAAGGCGCTGCTGCAGATGGTGTTCAAGGACGGCGAGACGCTGTCGTTCACCGACTACATCTGCGACGACGGCGTCGGGTACGGGCCGTACGAGCTCAAGCTCAGCCTCACCCGCAACGGTGACAAGGTCCTGCTCGACTTCACCGGGAGCAGCCCGCAGGCGAAGGGCCCGATCAACTACTTCATCAACGAGAACCTGGTCCGGATGTTCTTCGGGATCTACATGATCACCGTCGCGGACCCGCAGATCCTCTGGAACGACGGCTTCTATCCCCTGGTCGACGTCGAGATCCCCGAGGACTCCTTCTGGAAGCCGAAGTTCCCCGCGGCGCTGAACGCGCGCAACCACGGGATCGGGAGGGTGTTCGACCTGTTCGGGGGGCTCCTCGGCCAGACCAACCCCGACCTCCTCAATGCCGCCGGCTTCTCGTCGTCGCCGCACTTCATGTACTCGGGCAACTACAGCGAGGGCGAGCGCAAGGGGGAGTGGTTCCAGCTCTACTCGATCGGCTTCGGCGGCATCCCCGGCCGTCCGATCGGCGACGGCCCCGACGGCCACTCGCTGTGGCCCTCGTTCGTCAACATCCCCTGCGAGTACCTCGAGTCGTACTACCCGTTGCGGGTCGAGGCCTGGGAGACCGTCTCCGACACCGGAGGTGCCGGGCTCCACCGGGGCGGCAACGCGGTCGACGCCGCGTACCGGTTCCTCGAGCCCGGCACGATCGCGATCCACGACGACCGATGGCTGACCTACCCGTGGGGCGTCAACGGCGGCGAGCCGGGGGCGCGCGGCCGCAAGTGGATCGACCGCGTGGACGGGACGAGGGAGATCCTGCCGAGCAAGATCCACGACGTCGAGGTCGCGCCTGGCGACGTCCTGCACTTCGTCACCTGGGGTGGCGGCGGGTGGGGTGATCCGCTCGCCCGCGACCCCGAGCTCGTCGGTCTCGAGGTACGCCGCGGGCTGGTGACCGCCGACGGCGCACGGCGCTACGGCGTGGTGTGCGACGCCTCGGGGACGGTCGACACCGACGCGACGGCCGCGCTGCGCGCCGAGCTGGCCGCAGGTCGCCCCGACGTCCTGCCGACCTTCAACTCCGGCCCGCCGCTGGAGGAGATCCTCGCGCGGTGCGAGGAGGAGACCGGGCTCCCCGCCCCCAAGCCCCCGGTGGCCCTGTGACCGGCGTCGACGACGACGCCTTCCCGCTGGCGCTGGGCGTCGACCTTCCCCCGGGTCGACGCCCAGCGCTGGTCATGGTCGACCTGATGCGCGCGTACTTCGACGCCGCATCCCCGCTGTGCCTGCCGTCCGACGACGTCCTCGGGCCCGCGCGCCGGGTGCTCGACGCGGCGCGGGCGGCGGACGTCCCGGTCGTCCACACCCGAGTCGCCTATGACGCGGTGGGGACCGACGGGGGCGTCTTCCTGCGCAAGCTGCCCGCGCTGCAGGCCCTCGTCGGCGGGGGGCCGCTGAGCGAGACCGTCGAGGAGGTCGCCCCGATCACAGGTGAGCCCGTCGTGGTCAAGCAGTACGCGAGCGCGTTCTTCGGCACCACGCTCTCCTCGACGCTGGCGTCCCTCGGCGTCGACACGGTGATCGTCGCCGGCGTGTCGACTAGCGGGTGCGTGCGTGCGACGGCGGTCGACGCGCTCCAGCACGGACTCATCCCGCTGGTGGTCCGTGATGCCGTGGCTGATCGCGCGGCCGGGCCGCACGAGGCCAACCTGTACGACCTGCAGGCGAAGTACGCGCAGGTCGTGACTGCGGACGAGGTGGTCGACTACCTGGGGACCGTCTGATGAGCGCCGTGCAGATCTGCGAGGTGTCGCCGCGCGACGGCCTGCAGAACGAGTCGGTCGTCCTCTCCACCGAGGTCAAGGCCGCGCTCGTCGAGCGCGCGGTCGCAGCCGGAGCGCGCCGGGTCGAGGCGGTGAGCTTCGTGAATCCTCAGCGCGTCCCGCAGATGGCGGACGCCGAGGCCGTGATGGCCGCCGTCCCGCGGGTCGAGGGAGTCTCGTACTCGGGGTTGGTGATGAACCGCCGAGGTCTCGATCGCGCCCTCGCCGCGGAGGTCGACGAGGTCAACCTCGTCGTCGTCGCGACCGACACGTTCTGCCTCCGCAACCAGGGCACGACGACGGTGCAGGCCTGCGACGCGGCGCGTGACCTGGTGGCGGCGGCGCGTGAGGCGGGGCTGTTCACGACCGTGACGGTGGGGGCGTCCTTCGGGTGCCCGTTCGAGGGCGAGGTGAGCGCTGACCGTCTCGACGAGGTGCTGCGCCGCGTCGCCGACGCCGGGCCGGACGAGGTCGCACTCGCCGACACGATCGGCGTCGCCGTGCCTGCTGAGGTGAGCACCCGGCTGACGCTCCTCGACGACCGTGTCGTGCCCGGCACCCGCACTCGGCTGCACCTGCACGACACCCGGAGCACCGGGGTGGCGAACGCACTCGCCGGCGTCGCGTCCGGCGTCGACGTCCTCGACGCGAGCATCGGTGGCACCGGTGGCTGCCCGTTCGCCCCGAACGCGACCGGGAACGTCGCGACCGAGGACCTGATCTACACCTTCGAGCGATCGGGCATCACGACGGGACTCTCGCTCACGAGCCTGATCGAGTCCGCTGAGTGGCTCCAGGCCGAGATCGGGCGACGGCTGCCGAGCGCGCTGCTGCACGCCGGCCCGTTCCCCGGCTGATCAGCGCGTCAGTCCCCGATCGACTCCCGGCCACGACGGACCAGCTTGGGGTCGGGGAAGCCGACCACCGCGGTGTCCTTCCCGGAGTAGTCGAACTGGCTCAGGAAGAACCTCAGCGCGTTCAGCCGGCCACGCTTCTTGTCGTTGCTCTTGATCGCCGTCCACGGGGCGATGTCGGTGTCGGTGTGCAGCATCATCGCCTCCTTCGCGTCGCTGTAGTCGTCCCAGCGGTCCAGCGACGCGATGTCCATCGACGACAGCTTCCACCGGCGTACGGGATCGATCTGACGGATCGCGAACCGGGTCCGCTGCTCGTGCTGGGTCACGGAGAACCACAGCTTGGTCAGCGACATGCCGCTCTCGATCAGCATCTCCTCGAACAACGGTGCCTGGCGCATGAACATCTCGTACTCGGCGTCCGAGCAGAAGCCCATCACACGCTCGACGCCGGCGCGGTTGTACCAGGAGCGGTCGAACAGCACGATCTCTCCGGCGGTCGGGAGGTGCTCGACGTAGCGCTGGAAGTACCACTGGCCGTTCTCGGTCTCGGTCGGTTTGGTGAGCGCGACGACCCGGGCGGTGCGGGGGTTGAGGTGCTCGGTGAAGCGCTTGATCGTGCCCCCCTTCCCTGCGGCGTCGCGCCCCTCGAACAGGACCACGTGCCGGGTGCCGCTGTCCTGCGCCCAGTACTGGAACTTCAGCAGCTCGACCTGGAGCCGGTACTTCTCCGCCTCGTAGACCGCGCGGTCCATCCGGCTGTCGTAGGGGTAGTCGACGCGCCAGGTCTCGATCGGGTCGCCGCCCGGATCGATGAGATCGGGGTCGGAGCCGTGACCGTCGTGACGCACCGTGTAGCCCGAGTGGATCAGATCGTCGAGGTACTCGCGGAAGTTCTGGATCATGGCATCCCCCCGGTGCGTACGACCAACCTACGTCGTCGGGAGCTGGCGCGTCGCGACGATCTGATCGGCGATCTCGCGAAGGCGGGTGTTCGAGTCCTGGGAGTAGCGCTTCAGGATCGCGAACGCCGTCACCTCGTCGACGCCGAAGCGTTCCATGATGATGCCCTCCGCCTGGCCGATGACCGTGCGGGTGTCGAGCGCGGAAGTCAGGGACTCGATCGTGTGAGCGGCCGCGAGGGCCGCCGACGCGTGCGCGGAGAAGGAGACCAGCAGGGCGCCGTCGGTGTCCGCGAACTGGTCGACGCGCGAGCCGTACAGGTTGAGCGCCCCGATCCGCTTCCCGTCCGCCTGGAGATCGGCTGCAAGCATGCTGTGGACCCCGCGTGCCCTCGCCTGCGGGCCCCATGCGGGCCAGCGCGAGTCCGCTCCGAGGTCGTTGGAGACGACGATGTGCTGCTCGGTCGCGGCGTCGACGCAGGGGCCTTGGTGGAGCTCGTACTGGAGCGAGTCGAGCTTCGTCACGATCTCGTCCGTGGGTCCGACCGTCACGAGCTCTCCGCGGGCCTGGATGAGCGTGACCCCTGCCTGGTCGGCGCCGAAGAGCAGCCGAGAGGACTCGGTGACCTTCTCGATCGACGGCTTCAGCCCGCGGATGCTGCTCAGCTCGCGGACGACTGTGCTGACGATCTCGTCGTGCTCGGCCATGGGACCCCTCCTTCATCCTCGGCGAGCCTAACCCCCGCTCCCCGACCGTGTCCGGCTTGTGCCTGTGCACGGGCCGGAACCACCGTCTACCGTCGAAGGAGGCCTCGATCCGAGGGGAGGCGTCTCATGGAGCCGTCGACGCCGCTGCGCAGGTAGCCCGATGACCACCCACCTGGCTCCCCGGCCCTTCAGGACGTCCTCGAACGACCCCGAGGTGGCTCGGCAGCACCTGAGCGAGATGTACGCCGACGTCCGTTTCGCGGCTGCGCCGGAGCGGGGGACGTTCTCGCGGACGACGCTCGCTCTCGGTGGCCTCTCCATGAGCCACCTGACGCTGGGGATGCGCTTCGACGCGCACCTCGCTCCGCTCGAGGACGTCGTCGTCGCCACGAGGGCCACCGGACGGTACGTGGTCCGGCCCGACGGCTACGGCGATCTCCGGGCAGGAGGCGCCACCATGTTCATGACGCCGGCGGGGCGGCCCTCGCACACGACGATCGACGACGTGGACCTGATGACCGTCAGCCTCGACGAGCGTCAGCTCCAGGAGTTCGCGCGGTCGGCCTCCGACACGCCTGACCTGCCACTGCACTTCCACGAGCTCGTCCCGTCATCCGGTGACCTCGAGAGGTACGTCCAGGCGGTCCTGAACCACGTGGTGCGCAACGTGATGACGAGCGAAGCGGCGCTGGAGAGCCCGCTGGTGCGCGGCGAGACCTTCAACCAGGTTGCAGCCGCCGTGCTGGCGGCGTTCCCGAACACCACGACGGTGGGAGGTGAGGAGGTGCCGCGCAGCAGGTGGTCAGGCGTCTCGGTCGTGAGCCGCGCCTCGGACTTCATCGCCGCCCACGCGCACGAGCCGCTCGCTGTCGGCGACATCGCTGATGCCGTCGGCGTGGGGGCGAGAAGCCTCCAGCAGGCCTTCCGCAGGCACGTCTCGACGACGCCGATGGAGTACGTCCGTCGCGTCCGGCTGGACCGCGCCCGTAGCGACCTGCTCGCCGCCGACCCTGGCACGAGCACCGTCTCTCAGATCGCCCTCGACTGGGGGTTCACGAACGCAGGGCGGTTTGCACGGCACTACCAGAGGGCATACGGCGAGGCGCCGTCGGCGACGCTGCGTCGATAGCGAGGAGGCGGTCCCCGCGGCCTGTCTGCTCAAGCCGCGGGGCCCTGGGCGCTGCTCTGGTCTAGACCTCGGGACCGCTTGCCCTCTTTGGTACCCAGCGGGCAGTGAGTTTGTCCCCGGACACGCCGAGATTTTCGTGATCCGTCCTCAGAACCCGTGGGCGGGGCGACTGGCGGGCTCGTATTCTGTCCCACCCCGCTCTGCGAGGTGGCGGGCGAACTCCTCGACCGTGATGACCGGGATGCCGCGGCCCCGGGCCTTGCGGGCCTTGATCGACATCGTGTACTCGTCGGCGGCGACGACCACGTCGACCTCCGGGGTGACGGCGTCAAGGACGGTCAGACCGTGCTCGACGGCTCGCCGCGCCCAGACGTCGTGGGGCTCGGGCATCTCCCCTGTGAACACGATCCTCGCGGATCGGGGGAGCGCGAACGGTGGCACGTCGACCGGGACCGCGGCTCCGGCCATCGCAGCCTCGAGGTCGGAGCCGTCGAGCCCGAGCGCGGCCGTGACCCGCTCCAGGTCGCGTCGCTCGGCGTCGCTGAGCGGCCGGTCACGGGCGGCGAGCCGCACGAGTGCGCGGAGGTAGTCGCGGTGCATCCGGGCGACGTCGGCGGCGCCGAACCCGAGGGACCTCGAGAGCGCGGCCAGAGCGCCAGAGTCGTCGGGCTCGAGGGCCTGCTCGGCGAGTGCCTGGTCGAGCACGGCGAGATAGGGGTCGGCCAGCTCGGACGCGGAGTCGCGTGGCAGGTGGTCGACCAGGCCCGCCATGAAACCGGAGGGCGGAGGGACGGCGGCGTCGTCGGGTCGCGGCGCGGTGCGGAAGGATCGGGCCGCGACCCCGGGCCAGGCGAGGGCGTGGCTGCGGTCGATCACGTCCTGCCACGGGACGGGTGTGCCGACGACGCGGAGGTAGTGCGCGAGCAGACCGGCCGTGGCACGGGTGTCGGCCGCGGCCGCGTGCCACCCGTCGAGCGTGACCCCGGCCGCGGCACAGCACTCGCCGAGCGAGCGACCGGAGCCGGGCAGCAGGTCGGTGCTCAGCGTCATCGTGCAGAGGCCGAGGTCGTGGGTGACGGGGAAGGTGAGCCCCAGCCGGTCGAACTCGGCCGTGAGGAAGGTCAGGTCGAACGGCAGGTTGTGGGCGACGAGCGTGCGTCCGCGAAAGAGCTCGACCAGGTGGCCGGCGACCTCGCCGAACCGAGGAGCCCGCACCGCGTCGACGGCGCGGATGCCGTGGATGCGCTGAGGGCCGAGATCGCGCTCGGGGTTGATGAGGCTGGACCACTCGCCCTCGACACGGCCCTCGGCATCGACGAGCACCACGGCCACCTCGGCCACGCGGTGGTGGAAGGCCGGGGTGAGTCCGGTGGTCTCGGTGTCGAGAACGGCGTACATGGGAGACTCCGTCGTCAGGGGCCGGTTCGTGCAGGGGGAACGTATCGCTCGCCGGTGACAACTCCCGCGGACCGCCCGTCGCGCCCCAGGTAAGCAAGCGCTTAGTATGCGCTCATGGCCGAATCGCGCATCATGTCCTCGCGGAACCTCGACTTCCTGCTGAACGAGTGGCTCGACGTCGAGGCGCTGACCCGCCGCGCGCGCTACGCCGAGCACGATCGCGAGACGTTCGACGGGCTCCTCGAGCTCTCCGAGCGGATCGCCACCGACATGTTCGCACCGATGGCACGCGCGCTGGACGTCGACGAGCCGCATGTCGGCGAGGACGGCAAGGTCGTCCTCCTGCCGGGCGTCGCCGACGCTCTCGCGGCGTACAACGAAGCGGGCTTCCCGAGCCTGGGATTCGACGCCGAGCACGGTGGGGCGCAGGTCCCGTTCACCCTCCAGCAGGCCTCGTCGATCTGGTTCCAGGCAGCCAGCGTCGGCGTCAGCGCGTACCCGTCGCTGGCCAAGGGCAACGCGCACCTGATCCTGACCCACGGGACCGCCGAGCAGGCCGCGACGTACGCGACGCCGGTGATCGAGGGCCGCTGGTACGGGACCATGTGCCTGTCCGAGCCGCAGGCGGGCTCGTCACTGACCGACATCACGACCCGCGCCGTACGCCAGGAGGACGGCTCCTACCGACTGACCGGCACCAAGATGTGGATCTCCGCCGGCGACCACGAGCTCGGCGAGAACATCGTCCACCTCGTCCTCGCGAAGACGCCCGGAGCACCGGCAGGCGTCAAGGGCATCTCGCTCTTCATCGTGCCGAAGCTCCTCCCCGACGCCGACGGTGCCCCGGGTGAGCGCAACGACGTGTCGCTGGTCGGCCTGAACCACAAGATGGGGTTCCGTGGCACGACCAACACCCTGCTGAACTTCGGCGAGGGGTTCGCCACACCGGGGGGCCAGGCGGGTGCCGTCGGGTTCCTCGTCGGCGACGAGCACCACGGCCTCTCGTACATGTTCCACATGATGAACGCCGCGCGCATCGGCGTCGGAGCCGGCGCGGTCGCGCTCGGCTACACCGGATACCTGCACGCGCTCGACTACGCGAAGACGCGGACGCAGGGGCGTGCGCTCGACGACAAGGACCCGGCTTCGCCGCCGGTGGCGATCATCGAGCACGCCGACGTCCGCCGCATGCTGCTCGCGTCGAAGTCGTACGTCGAGGGCGGCCTCGCGCTGGTCCTCTACTGCGCCCGTCTGGTCGACGAGGCGGCGACCGCGCCGGAAGAAGCAGACCGCGATCGGGCTCGGCGGCTCCTGGAGGTGCTGACGCCGGTCGTCAAGGCGTGGCCGTCGCAGTGGTGCCTCGCCGCGAACGACCTCGCGATCCAGGTCCACGGCGGATACGGCTACACGCGCGACTACCCGGTCGAGCAGTTCTACCGGGACAACCGCCTGAACCCGATCCACGAGGGCACGAACGGGATCCAGGGCCTCGACCTGCTCGGTCGCAAGGTCGTCGCGGACGGGGGTGCGGGTCTGGCGCTGCTCGCCGAGACCATCGGCGCGACGATCGCCCGAGCCCGTACGGCCGGTGGTGACGCCGCCTCGTACGCCGACGCGCTCGAAGGCGCGCTGGGACGGATCGGCGAGGTCACCGCGATCGCGTGGGCGGACCGCGACCCGGCTGTCGCCCTCGCCAACGCCACCGCGTACCTCGAGGCCGCCGGGCACGTCGTCGTCGCCTGGATCTGGCTGGAGCAGCTGCTGGTCGCCGGCGAGCAGGACGGCGCGTTCTACGCTGGGAAGCGGGCGGCTGCGCGCTACTTCTTCACCTACGAGCTGCCCACGGTCGCCCCGAAGCTCGACCTCGTGGCCGCGTGCGACCGTACGACGATCGACCTCGACGTCGACGCGCTCTGAGCCGGTAGCGTCGGCGCATGCGCGTCGACGAGATCCCGCTGCCACCAGGAGCCCACCCGCGCGGCACGCACAACGCGATCACCGACGTCGCAGGCATCCGCGTCGGCCACGCCACGATCGCCGAGGGCGACCTGCGGACCGGTGTGACGGCGATCGTGCCGGAACAGCTCGGAGCGTCACGGAGAGATCTCCCCGCCGGGCTGTGCGTCGGCAACGGCTTCGGCAAGCTCCTCGGGACGACGCAGCTGCGCGAGCTCGGCGCGATCGAGACCCCGATCCTGCTGACGAGCACCCTCTCGGCGTTCCGAGTGGCGGACGCGCTCGTCGCACACTTGCTGGGATGGCCGGGCTACGAGTCGGTCACCACGCTGAACCCGGTCGTCGGCGAGACGAACGACGGCTTCCTGTCGGACGTGCGGGCACGTGCGGTCGGCCCGCAGCACGTCGAGCGAGCGCTGGCGGAGAGCCGGCCGGGTCCGGTCGAGGAGGGGTGCGTCGGCGCCGGCACCGGCACGACCGCGCTGGGATTCAAGGGCGGGATCGGTACGGCGTCGCGGCTGGTCGACGTCGGCGGCACGTCGTGCACGGTCGGGGCGCTCGCGCAGTCGAACTTCAGCGGTGACCTCACCGTTGCTGGAGTCCGGATGCCCGCCGAGGTCGTTCTGGGAGAGCCCGCCGCGGAGACGGTCGGCAACTCCTGCATGATCGTGCTCGCCACCGACGCCCCTGTCGACTCGCGCCAGCTCGACCGGGTCGCCCGACGCGCGGTGTTCGCGATGGGGCGCGTCGGTGCTGCCTATGCGCACGGCAGCGGCGACTACGCGCTCGCGTTCTCGGTCGGCGCCGGGGCCCCACCGGCGGACGCCTCGCTCGACCCGCTGCTCGGTGCCGCGATGGACGCCGTCGAGGAGGCGCTGCTGAACTCGGTCCTCACGGCCACGACGACGCGCGGGTTCCAGGACCGCCTCGCCCGCGCCGTACCCGCGGCTGCCGTCAGGTCGGCACTCCGTCACGCCGGGGTCCTGCCGCCGGCGTGACGGGGCGGATCAGAAGACCGGCTTCCCGCCGGTCACGCCGAGCACGGTGCCGGTGACATAGCTCGCGTCGGACGGCGATGCGAGGAACACGAACGCCGGAGCGACCTCTGCCGGCTGTCCTGCCCTGCCCAGCGGCGTGTCCTGGCCGAAGCTCTCGATCTTCTCGACCGGCTGGGTGGCGGGCTGCAGCGGCGTCCAGATCGGGCCTGGTGCGACCGCGTTGACCCGGATGCCCTTCGGGCCGAGCATCGCGGCCAGGTTGGCGGTGACGTTGTTGATCGCCGCCTTCGTCGCCGCGTAGTCGAGCAAGGTCGGTGACGGGTCGTAGGCCTGGATCGACGTGCAGTTGACGATGCTCGACCCCTCCTTCAGGAAGGGCACCGCCGCCTGCGTGATCCAGAACAGCGCGGAGAGGTTCGTCGTGAGGACGCGGTCGAGGCGCTCGGGCGTGATGCTCTCGATGCCCTCGCCGCGCGCCATCTGGTATCCCGCGTTGTTGACCAGCACGTCGAGCGAGCCGAGCTCGTCGACGACCCGCTGGGGAAGACCCGCGGCCGTCTCCCGGTCGGTGATGTCGCCCGGCAGGAGGACGACGCGCCTGCCCGCCCGCTCGACCCACGACGCGGTGTCCTCGGCGTCCTCCTTCTCCTCGGGGAGGTACGAGATCGCCACGTCGGCGCCCTCGCGTGCGTACGCGATCGCGACGGCCCGCCCGATGCCGGAGTCGCCCCCGGTCACGAGGGCGCAGAGGCCGTCGAGGCGTCCGGAGCCGTGGTAGGACTCCTCGCCGTGGTCGGGCACCGGCGTCATCGCGTTGGTCGAGCCCGGGGGTTCCTGCTGCTGGGGAGGGAATGCCTGCTCGTCAGTCATGACCGCCCCGTACCCCGGCGTCGGCCGGCCATGCGGCCGGCCGGCCGGCTCTCTCAGCTGCAGCGGAAGCTGTCGCTCGCGCGCGGCCAGACCTCGACGGACCCACGGTCACCGACGTACGCCTTCGTGCGGTCCGGGGAGAGCCACAGGTGGTCGTCGTCTCGGTGGAAGCCGGTGTCAGCCGCGTCGCCAGGGAGGTCCGCGTCGTCCTCGTAGGCGGCATCCATCCACCGCGCGTGCTCGGCGTCGACGTCGCCGACGTACAGCGCGCCGTCGACCGACAGGAAGGTCATGTGGTCCCAGTCGCAGTGCTCAGGACCGTCCGACGAGTGGATCGTGGTGGCGGCGACCGGGCCGCTGTCGTCGCTCCAGATCTGGATGCCGTGCTCCTCAGCGATCTCGGGCATGTCGGCGAGGTCGCAGCGTGCCCAGGACTCGACGAACCAGCCCGTCCCGTCCTTCGCGCCGGTGCCCGCGGACGCCGGCCCGTCGCGCAGGACGATCGCCTGGACGACCACGTCGTCGGGGGCGTACGTCATCAGCACGCGGTCGCCGTCGTCACGCTCGAGCCGGTAGCCGTCGGTGGCGCCGTCGAAGACGGCCTCGCTGAGGGCGTGGTCGAACGCCTCGTCCGGGTCGTCGCCGACAGCGCCCTCCTCGTACCGGCCGTGGTGGACGGCACCCGCCGCGGCGTCTCCGGTGCAGGACACGACCTTGCCGGCGGCGCCGAACCTCCCGTCGGCGACGAGTGGACCTGCGTACGCCTCGGAGGACGGGACGTCGACGGCGCGCCCGTCGCCGCAGGCGGTCACGGCCAGCAGCGCGGCGGATGCCAGGACGAGACGACGGCTCACGGGGCCTCCCACGGTCGGACGGTCACGGACAGGGACGCCGGCGGCGACCGATCTGTTGCACCGAGGTCAGCCGACCAGCAGCCGGCCCAACGCGAACGCGGTCGGCAGCGCGGCGAGCAGGATCCAGACCGGCGACCACAGCGGGCGCTGGAGGATCACGCGGACGCCGGAGTAGGTGATGGCGGCGATGACGCCCGACATGATCGTGATGAGGATCGCGTCGCTGTGCCGGCCCTGGCCTTCGAACACGAACCCGAGCCCGATGCAGCCGAGGACGCCGTGGATGGTCACCGCGAAGAAGCCGACGGCAGCGACGCGGCGCTGCACGACCCGGAGGGCGTGGCGCTCGGCGTCGAGCTGTTCACGCGTCCTGGGCACGGGGCGGGTCACGGTCGGGTCGGCGCTCTCGGTCATGCGGGGCTCCTGGTCGGGAAAGCGTCGGACGCGTGCTGCGCGGCCGAGATCAGGCGGTGGAGGAAGGTGTTGGCGTCGACGAGCTCGTCGACGGTCATCCCGAGGCGCGCGAGCATCGTCTCAGGGACACGGAGCGCCTCCTCGCGGAGGCCACGCCCGGCCGACGTCAGCGAGATCGTCAGGGTCCGCTCGTCGTGCGCGGAGCGTTCACGAGCGACGAGGCCGACGGCTTCCAGACGCTTGACGAGCGGCGACGCGGTCGCCGGCTCAAGGTGCAGCACGCTGCTCAAGTCCTTGAGGGACTGCCCGTCGCGCTCCCAGAGGGCGAGCATCACGAGGTACTGGGGGTGGCTGAGACCGAGCGGCTCGAGGACCGGTCGATAGGCCGCCACCACGCTGCGCGACGCCACGGCGAGCGCGAAGCAGACCTGGTGCTCGAGGGCGAGAGGATCGTCGACATCCATGCCGTGAGCCTACAAAACGTTAGGGCACTCATCAAATCGGGTATGCCGCGTTCCTGGCTCCTATCCGCATATATCCGCTGGTCGCGGGTAGTGGAGGGACGAACGAGCTCCAGGAGGAGATCACATGTCGAGTCAGGGAACACTACGTCGAGCGTCGGTCCGCGTCACCGGTGGGCTGAAGGATCTGCCCCGCAATGCCGCATGGCTCGTCTCGAAGGCGGCCAAGATCGAGCACGTGCCCGATGCGGCGACGCACGCCGTGTCGGAGTCGAAGAACGGTGCCGTCGACCAGTTCCGCCGGGTCACGGCCGCCGTCGAGGACAAGATGCCCGGGACGGACTCTGTCGAGACACGTCTCGCCCGGGCTCACGCAGCCGTCGAGCACGCCCGCTCCGAGGAGCAGGACGCCCTCGCGCACGCGCAGGAGGCCAAGCAGCGCGCCGACGAGGCGGCCGCCGTGGAGAAGGAGGCCCGCGAGCGCATGCGGGCGGCGCAGAAGGAGGCGCACGACGACGTCGAGCGTCGCGTCAAGGAAGCCCGCCGCCGTGCCGACGAGATGGTCGAGGCCGAGCGTCGCGACGCGGACCAGGAGAACCAGGCGCGCCTGGAGCGGGTCCGCGAGTCCGCGGACCGTGACGTCGAGCGGGCCCGTGCCCAGGCCGACGCCAGCGCCCGCGACGCACAGCAGCGCATCGACGCCGCCCACGCCGCGATGAGCGAGGCGCGTCAGCTCGCCGACGAGGCGACCGAGGCGGCCGACGACGCTGCGCACAAGGCCCGCGAGGAGGCCGACCGGCTCGTCGCCAAGGCCGAGAAGCAGGCCGGCGAGGCCGACCAGACGCGTGACCGCGCCTCGAAGGCCCGCGAGGCGGTCGTGAAGAGCACGGCCCGAGCCGTGCGCGCCGAGCAGACCCAGGAGATTCCCACGAGCCTCCCGCGCCGGTCGAAGGCCGAGCTCGTGGACCTCGCTGTGTCGCTGGGCATCGACGACACGTCGCAGAAGACCAAGACGCAGCTCGTCAACGCGATCCGCCGCGCCTCGCGCACCCGAAGCTGAACGGAGAACACCGTGAACATCTTCCACCGAAAGTCCACGTGGCAACGAGCGGTCGAGAAGGTCCCCGGCCGCAGCGCCATCCGGGGCGGTGCCATCACCGCCGCGGGGCTCATCGGCTTGTCGGCGGCCAGCGCCGCCGTGAGTGCGATCCGAGAGAAGCAGCGGAAGAGATGAGGCTTCGTACGCTGGCGGTGTTCGGCATCGGCTACGTCCTGGGGACGAGAGCTGGCCGGGACCGCTACGAGCAGATCGTGGCGGCCGCCAGGCGCGCCGGGCAGCGGCTCGAGACGTACGGCGACCCCGATGGAACGCGCGAGCCGCCGCGGCCCTGACGGCGAGCCCACGCTCGCCGTCGGAGCCGTCGTCAGGGCTCACGTCGTGGCGCGGCTCTTCGGCGTGCGCCTGCTCCGGCTGGACGCGACCGTCGTGGTGAGCCCGCCTCCGGTCGAGCCGGCCGGGCGCGGCTCGGCGGGCGACGTCGTGCTCGGGACCACCGTGGCGCGCGGCGCCCGGCTCGCAGGACCTCCGCCGTCGCGTGACGGCGGGCTGCCCGAGGCCGAGCGCCTGCTGCGCCTGGCCCGGGCCGAGCTGCCCCGCCGCCGGGACCGGTGAGCGGTCAGACGAACAGCCGCGAGATGAGCAGCGCCGTCGGCACGGACACGGCCGCCATCACGAGCGTCGGCAGGATGAACGAGTGGTTCAGGACGTACTTGCCGATCTTGGTCGAGCCCGTCTGGTCGATCTCCACGGCGGCGAGCTGTGAACCGTTGGCCGGCAGCGTCATCACACCGCCCATCGCCGGCAGGTAGGCGGCGAGGGTCGGTGTCGCGATGCCGAGGCTGATGCCGAGCGGGATCATCGTGTTCACTGCGGCCGACTGGCTCGTGGTCGCGGCCGCGACGAGGAACAGGCCGATGGCGAGGAACCACGGGGCCTCCTTCGCGATGTCGGTCAGCCCGCCGATCACGGTGTCCTCGTTGCCGGTGATGAAGGTGTTCGCGAGCCAGGCGATGCCGAGCATGGCGATGATCGCGGTGAGTCCCGACTTCGTGAGCGGGGCGTCGAGGACGGCTCCGGGCTTCACCTTGCCGACGTACATCACGGCGAGCGCGACGACGAGCATCACCATGATGAGGAGCGTCGTCAGCGACAGCGTCACGGTCTCGCCGTCCACCTCGTACGTCGGGAGGAGCTCGTCGAAGGCACCGAGCAGCACGACGACGAGGACACCGGCGAAGAAGACGCCCGCAGCGCGCTTGGCGGTGACCGGTACGTCGGCGCCCTTCACCTCGCCGGTGTCCGCGGCGGGCGGGTGGATCATGCCTGCCGCGAGACGACGCTGGAACTCAGGATCGTCCTTGAGGTCGTGGCCGACGCGGCTCTGGATCACCGCAGCGACGATGGTGCCGAGCAGCACGGCCGGGAACGTGATGAGGAGGATCTCGCCGAGGCTCAGGGCGTCGGGCTGGCCCCCCGTGAGGCCGACGAACGCCGCCATCGCCGCGGCGACAGGGCTCGCGGCGAGGGCGAAGCCGGACACCGCGACCGACGTCGAGAGCGGGCGCTCCGGGCGGATGCCGCGCTCGTACGCGACCTCGTAGATGACGGGAAGCAGCGGGAAGATGATGTTGCCGGTGCCTGCGCCCGCGCAGAACGCGAACGTGATCAGCGGCGCGAGGTAGTTCACCAGCTTCGGCCGCGCGCGGATCACCTTCTCCGCGAGGAACACCAGGTAGTCGATGCCGCCGGCCGCCTGCATCGCGGACGCAGCCGTGATGACCGCGATGATCACCATGATCGCGTCGCTCGGGATGCTGCCGGGTGGCGCCCCGAAGACGAACACGAGGATCAGGACGCCGACGGCGCCCCAGAGTCCGAGCCCGACGCCGCCTACCTTGACGCCCATGTAGATGGCGCCGACGACGACGAGTGCCTGCAGGATCAGCAGGAAGGTGTCCACGCACGTACCTTTCGGTGACCCCGGGGAAGCCGGGTGGGATGGGGGAGGGGCCTACTCGGCCAGCGCCTGGATCAGCAGCGCCTGGGCCAGGGCCATGCGCTCGATCTCGGACGGGTCGACCGACTCGTTGGGGCCGTGGATGTTCGCGAGGGCAGCGTCCTCGGCGCCGATGAGCACGAAGTCGGCCTGGGGAGCCGCGTCGCGCAGCGTGTCGAGGAGCGGGATGGAGCCGCCGGAGCCGACGGTCTCGACGTCACGCCCGTACGCCGTGGCGAGCGCGTCACGCATGAGCCCGAAGGCGCGGCCGTCGGTCTCCTGCGAGAACGGCGGCGAGACCTTGTCCTCGTGGACGTCGACCTGGACGTTCCACGGAGCCACCGATCGGAGGTGGTCCATCAGCTTCGTCACGGCGTCGCGCGGGTCCTGGCCGGGCGGGATCCGCATGGCGACGACGGCGCGCGCGGTGGGCTGCAGCACGTTGGAGGCCTCGGCGACGGGCGTGGCGTCCATCCCGAGGACGCTGACCGACGGCTTCGACCACAGCCGGGACGCGACCGTCCCCGTGCCCACGAGGTCGACGCCGTCGAGCACGCCGGCGTTCGTGCGCAGCATCTCCTCCGAGTAGTCGGCACCCTCCCACGCGCCTGACGCGATGCCCTCGACGAGGCAGTTGCCGTCGTCGTCGATGAGCGTCGCCAGCATCTTGATCAGTGCCATCTGCGCATCCGGCGCCGCGCCGCCGAACAGCCCGGAGTGGACGGGCTGCGCGAGGGTGCGCACCTCGACGACCGCCTTCACGTGGCCGCGCAGCCCGATGCTGAGCACCGGCTCCCCGACGGTGAGGTTGCCCATGTCGGCGACCACCATGACGTCGGCCTGGACCTGGTCCGGATTGGCCTCCACCCACGCCTCGAGGTGGCTGATCGTCTCTTCCTCGCCCTCGATCACGATGCGGACGCCGACCGGCGGCTTGCCGTCGAACGCGGCGAGCGTCGCGAGGTGGATCGCGATGCCGGACTTGTCGTCCGCGGCGCCGCGGCCGAACAGGCGGCCGTCCTTCCACGTCGGGGTGAAGGGATCGGTGTGCCAGCCCTGCTCCTTCGGGGCGGGCTGCACGTCGTAGTGGGCGTAGAGCAGCACGGTCGGCTTGCCCTCGGGTGCCGGGATCTCCGCCGTGACCGCCGGGTACCCGTCGGGGATCGGGGTGACCTGGGCCTGCACGCCGTACCGTGCGAACGCGTCGACGACGTACTGCGACATGGCGTGGACCGGGTCGGAGGGAAAGCCTGGGAACGCGCAGGAGGGCAGGGCCACCATCGCCTCGAGGTCGTCCCTGATCTGGGGCATCAGAGCGGCGATCTTCGGGCGCAGGGTCGAATCGTCCATGGCCAGAACGTAGACCCGAACGGCGTGTTCGGCGCGTCGAGAAACCGGGTCAGGCCAGCAGTCGCGGAAGCGCGTCGTGGGCCTCGAGCAACGACGGCCCGTACCAAGTGAGAAGACGCCCCTGCACGAGCGCGGTCGGCACCTGCGTGAACGCCTCGGGGCCGTCGGCCGGTCCGAAGACGTAGGGCTCGTCCGGCAGGAGCACGACGTCGAGATCGTTCCTGTCGAGGTCCGCGAGCTCCACGTGCGGATAGCGGTCGCGAGCACGGGCGAAGGCGTGCTCCCAGCCGAGCCGGCCGAGCAGGTCGCCGGTGAACGTGTCGCGCCCGACCACCATCCACGGGTCGCGCCAGACGGCGACGGCCACCCGCGGGCGTACGGCGTCGGTCGACGTGACCGGTCCGGACCAGGCCTGCTCCGCGGCGTCGAGCCACGGCGGTGACCCCCACCCGAGCGCCTCGACGAACAGCCGTCGCATCGATGCGAACGCTGCGTCGACGGTCTCGATCCGTGTCACCCAGACCGGTACGCCGGCCTCGCGCAGGCGGCGTACGTCGACCTCGCGGTTCTCCTCCTGGTTCGCCACGACGAGATCGGGTGCGAGCGCGACCACCGCGCGGACGTCGGGGTTCTTGGTTCCGCGGACCCGCGTGACGTCGAGGTCGCCGGGGTGGGTGCACCAGTGGGTGGCGCCCACCAGGGCGTCGCCGTGCGTGACGGCGATCGCCTCGGTGAGCGAGGGTACGAGGGATACGACGCGGCGTACCGGCCCTGCGAGCACGACCTCTGCTCCCAGGTCGTCGGACGTCGTCACGTGGCCCACACCCTCATCCTCCCGCAGCTGCGGGAGAGGTGGTCACCGGTCGCGTGCGGGGCGGTCCTCCGGTGCCAGGCCGTCGTCGGTCGTGGCGTAGTCGTCGGTGGTGGCACGGGTCCCGTCCGGACGGTAGCCCGCGGCCTCGCGTCGTCCGTCGGCCTCGCCGCGCCGGTAGTCCGCGTCGTCGCCGCGGTGGAGCCCCGCCTCGCCACGCTGGTCGGTGCTCCGTGCGCCGTCGGGATCGAGCCGGTCCGCCTTCGCGAGCTGCTCGTCGATCTCCGAGCGGGTGCTGTCGGCGTGCTCCTGGTGCTGGCGTGCCTCACGTGCACGCTCCTCGGCCGCGACACGCGCCTCCTCGGCGTCGGCCTTCGCGCGCAACGCCTCGGCGTCGCGGCGGTCGGCATCGAGCTGCCGTTCCTGTGCCTGCTCACGCAGCTCCTGCGCTTCCTCCCGGCGGCGCTGCTCGGTGAGGGCGCGTCCCTTGCGAGCGGTCATCACGATCGCGAGCATGATCGCGAGTGCGACCACCGCAATGATGACCCAGACCCACCACTGAACGTCCATGTCGTACTCCTCGTTGCCTCGGGGCCGCTCGGGGGTGCGGCCGCACTACACCGCGGGGTACCCGTTCGGCGCGCGGCTATGCACAGAAGTGACCCGGACATGCCAGGCAGTGACCGGCTCAGACGTTGCGGCGGTACTGACCACCCACCTCGAAGAACGCCTCGGTCACCTGCTCCAACGAGCAGACGCGTGCCGCGTCCATGAGCACCGCGAACGCGTTCTCGTCCGACGCCGCGGCCTCCTTCAGCCGTGCGAGGGCCTCCTGCGCCTCGTCGCGGTGAGCGGCCTGGAAGGCACGCACGCGTGCCAGCTGCGACCGCTTCTCGTCCTCGGTCGCACGAGCCAGCTCGAGCGGCCCGTGCTCCTCCTCGGCCCGTGGGTTGCGGAACGTGTTGACGCCGATGATCGGCAGCGACCCGTCGTGCTTGCGCTGCTCGTAGAGCATGGACTCGTCCTGGATCCGGCCGCGCTGGTAGCCGGTCTCCATCGCGCCGAGCACGCCGCCGCGCTCGTTGATGCGGTCGAACTCGGCGAGCACGGCCTCCTCGACGAGGTCGGTGAGGTCCTCGACGAGGTACGACCCCTGCTGCGGGTTCTCGTTCATCGCGAGGCCCCACTCCTTGTTGATCACCATCTGGATCGCGAGGGCGCGCCGCACCGACTCCTCGCTCGGTGTCGTGACGGCCTCGTCGTACGCGTTCGTGTGAAGGCTGTTGGCGTTGTCGTAGATCGCGATCAGCGCCTGCAGCGTGGTGCGGATGTCGTTGAAGCTCATCTCCTGCGCGTGCAGGGAGCGGCCCGACGTCTGCACGTGGTACTTCAGCTTCTGGGACCGCTCGCTCGCGCCGTACCGGTCACGCATCGCGACCGCCCAGATGCGACGGGCCACCCTGCCGATCACCGAGTACTCCGGGTCCATGCCGTTGGAGAAGAAGAACGACAGGTTGGGGGCGAAGTCGTCGACGGCCATGCCGCGCGCGAGGTAGGCCTCGACGTACGTGAATCCGTTGGCGAGCGTGAACGCGAGCTGGCTGATGGGGTTCGCCCCGGCCTCGGCGATGTGGTAGCCGGAGATCGACACCGAGTAGAAGTTGCGTACCTGGTGCTGGATGAACCACTCCTGGATGTCGGCCATCATCCGCAGGCTGAACTCGGTCGAGAACAGGCAGGTGTTCTGCCCCTGGTCCTCCTTGAGGATGTCGGCCTGGACCGTGCCGCGGACGGTCCGCAGCGCCTCTGCCGGGTCGATCCCACGCTCGCGTGCCTGGTCGATGACGGTGTTGAGGTAGAACGCGAGCACCGTCGGAGCCGGGCCGTTGATCGTCATCGACACGCTGGTCGTCGGCGCGAGGAGGTCGAACCCGTCGTACAGGGCCTTCATGTCGTCCAGCGTCGCCACCGAGACCCCCGAGGTGCCGACCTTGCCGTAGATGTCGGGACGCTCGCCGGGGTCGCGGCCGTACAGCGTCACCGAGTCGAAGGCGGTCGACAGCCGTGTCGCCTCGCCGTCGGCCGACAGCAGCTTGAAGCGCCGGTTCGTACGGAAGGGGTCGCCCTCGCCGGCGAACATGCGTGCCGGGTCCTCGCCCTCGCGCTTGAGCGGGAAGACGCCCGCGGTGAACGGGAAGCGCCCGGGAACGTTCTCGCTGCGCCAGTAGCGGACCAGGTCGCCGTGGTCGGTGGTGCGGGGGAGAGCGACGCGCGGCACACGGGTCCCGGACAACGACTCGCGCCCATGCTCCGCGTACGACGCCACGACCGCCGGCCAGTCGGCGATCTGCGCCCGGACGTCGTCCGGGACGTCGCTCTGAACCTGCGAGGCGTACGCCGCGACGGCGTCGTCGTCGGGGAGCGCAGCGGCGACCTCGGAGGCGGCCTGGGCGCGGTGCGCCGCCTCGGCGATGCGCTCGGTGGCAGCCCGGTAGTCGCGGAGGTTCTCGGTGATCTCCGACAGGTAGCGCACGCGGGCGGCGGGCACGACCTGCGCGAACCGCGTCGAGTGCCGCACGTCGACGTGGGGGAGCGTGCCCTCCTCGAGGTCGAGACCGTGCTCGGCGAGAAGTCGCACGAGCTCCTGGTAGAGCGCCGTCACGCCGTCGTCGTTGAACGTCGCCGCCGAGGTCCCGAAGACCGGCATGTCCTCGGGTCGGCTGCCGAACGCCTCACGGTTGCGGACCATCGTGCGGCCGACGTCGCGTAGTGCGTCGGCGGCCCCGCGGCGCTCGAACTTGTTGATCGCGACGACGTCCGCGAGATCGAGCATGTCGATCTTCTCGAGTTGCGAGCTCGCGCCGAACTCGGGCGTCATCACGTAGAGCGACGCGTCGACGTACGGGACGACGGCGGCGTCGCCCTGCCCGATCCCGGGCGTCTCGACGATCACCAGGTCGAACCCGGCGGCCTTGACGACCGCGATCACGTCGCTGAGGGTCTCCGGGAGCTCGTGGGCTCCGCGGGTCGCCAGCGAGCGGAACGTCGTGTGGGTGCCGTCGAGCGCATTCATCCGGATGCGGTCGCCGAGCAGCGCCCCGCCGCCGCGCCTGCGGGTCGGGTCGACGGCGAGCACCGCGATGCGCAGCTTGTCCTGCTGGTCGGTGCGGAAGCGGCGTACGAGCTCGTCGGTCAGCGACGACTTGCCCGAGCCTCCGGTGCCGGTGATGCCGAGCACCGGCGCGGTGGACGACTCCGCAGCGGCGCGTACGGCGTCGGCGAGGCGTCCGTCCGATGCCGTGTCGAGCCGGCCCTGCTCGGCACCGGTGATCGCCCGGGCGATCGCGGTGCGGTCTCCGGCCAGCACGGCCTCCGCCGTCGGCTGGTGCTGCGCCCACAGGTCGGCGCGGCAAGCCTCGACGACCTCGGCGATCATGCCGGGCAGCCCGAGGCGCTGGCCGTCCTCGGGCGAGAAGATCAGGACGCCGCTCTCCTGGAGCCGTGCGATCTCGGCCGGGACGATGACCCCGCCGCCACCGCCGAACACCTTCACGTGGCCGGCGCCCCGCTCGGCGAGCAGCTGCACGAGGTACTCGAAGTACTCGACGTGGCCACCTTGGTAGGAGGACACAGCGACGCCGTGCGCGTCCTCCTCGATCGCCGCGTCGACGACCTCGGCCACGGAGCGGTTGTGCCCGAGGTGGATCACCTCGCACCCTTGCGACTGCATGATCCGCCGCATGATGTTGATCGAGGCGTCGTGGCCGTCGAAGAGGCTCGACGCGGTGACGATGCGTACGCGGGTGCGGTCGTCAGATTCCATAGGACATAAAATAGTTGGACTTCCAAGTAATGTCGAGAGCGGCTACGATCGGCCGCATGCCAGCCGATCCGCGCCTGCCGTTCGACCCCGTCGAACGCGCCGGCACGCTGTGGGAACAGCACTTCGGCGACGCGACCGCCATGCGGCTCGCCACGTCGGTGATGCGGGTCCAGCAGCTCCTCCTGGCCGAGCTCGACGCGGCGCTGAAGCCGTACGCGATCACCTTCGCCCGCTACGAGGTGCTCGTGCTGCTGACCTTCAGCCAGGCGCAGTCGCTCCCGCTCAGCAAGATCGGCGAGCGGCTGATGGTGCACCCGACCTCCGTGACCAACGCGATCGACCGGCTCGAGGCGCAGGGGCTCGTGCGGCGCCAGGCCGATCCCGGTGACCGGCGTCGTACCCTCGCGTCCCTGACTCCTGCGGGCAGCGCGCTCGTCGCGGAGGCGACGGCGGCTCTGACCGCGATCGACTTCGCGATCACCGGCCTCGACACGGCGGAGCAGGACGCCACGTTCGACCTCCTTCAGCGCCTTCGCGCAGCGGCCGGCGACTTCCCAGCGACACCACGTCCAGAACCCTCGACCATCGGTTGACGCACCGCGACGCGACGCACTAGGTTCGCGGCGGGATCAGCCAGGCGCAGCATCGGGCGTGCAGCTCGTCGACGCGTCCGGTGCGGGGTGACGGAGGCGACTCGGTGGGTGCGGTGCGGACCAGCGACCCGATCACGCTTGCGGAGGCGGCGGCGTTCGCCGCTGCCGTGGTCGGGCCGTCGTGGGGTCTCTCCGTGCTGATGGCCTCCCTGTACGTCGCCGGGGCGTCCTTCGTCGAGCTCGTGTGGTCGGTCGCGTTCCTCCCGGTCTCGCTCCTGGTCGTCGCGCTGGCCGTCCCCGGCGTGGTCGTCCTGGTCCTCGTCGTGCAGGAGCGCTGGACGCGGTTCGAGATCGCGCTCGTGTGCTGCGTCATCCTCGGCACCGCGATGTGGATCGCGCCGACCGTCGTGATGAGCGACCACGGCGCGGGGTTCCTGATGGGGATGATCCTCGTCGTGCTGGGCCTGGCGTCAGGACCTCTGCCCCTGTGCTTCTGGGTGACCACGCGCATGGCGCGCACGATGCGCGTCGCCACGCTCGACCCCGCTGCGACGTCGTGGCTGCGCGATGCGCGTGCCTGGGCTCTCGCACGGTACGAGGCGCTGCGGTCGCGTTCGGAGCGGCTCCCGCAGGCCTCCGACCTCGCAGGACCGGTGGTGTCCGACGAGCACGGGGAGCACCGGTGACCACTCCCTACACGATCACGCGTGTCGGCGATGCCTACCTGGTCTCCACCGAGCACGTGAACTGGGTGCTGGTCGAGGACGGGCACGACCTCACGCTGATCGACGGCGGCTATCCCGGCAACGCCGAGGACGTCGAGCGGTCCGTCCGCGAGATCGGGCACCAGATGCGCGACATCCGCGGGATCCTCCTGACGCACGCCCACATCGACCACCTCGGCGGCGCCGCCAAGATCGCCGAGGCGTACGCCGTCGACGTCCTGACCGGCGAGACCGAGGTCGCGCACGCACGCCGTGACTACCTGCAGCAGCTCGGCCCGGCGAAGCTGCCGATGATGATCTGGCGCCACGGTGCCGTGGGGTGGCTGCTCGACATCATGCGGCTGGGCGGGACCGACGACGTCGCGATCCCCGGAGCCCTCGAGTACCCCGCCGCCGAGGTCGACCTCCCGGGCGCGCCGGTCGCCGTGCCCACGCCTGGTCACACCGACGGCCACACCGCCTACCACCTGCCAGGGTCCGGCGTGCTCGTCTCCGGCGATGCCCTGATCACGGGGCACGCGGTGTCACGGCGGCACGGCCCGCAGCTGATCGTCCGCCCGTTCTCGCACGACCGTACCGAGACCCGGCACTCGCTGGACGCGATAGCCGAGGTCCAGGCAAGCACGCTCTTCCCCGGGCACGGCCCTGCATGGACGGGAGACATGGCCGCCGCCGCCGCCGAGGCGCACGCGGGCGAAGGCTTCTGGAGGCCCTGACCGCCGACCGTGACGGTCGACACGACCCGCAAAGGCTGGTAGACAGAGGGTAGTGGTCAAACAGAGTGCCACGTCCCGAACTCTCAGTCGGAGCGTGTCATGTCTGTATCTGCATCTGCATCCCACCACGAGTTCACCGACGACCGTCCGCTCGATGTCGCCCATCTGGACCGTCGTTCCCTGACCACCGAGCTGTGCGACTCCCTCGCCGAGGCCGACGACGCCGAGCGGGAGCTCATCCGCGCACGCCTCGTCGAGGTCAACATGCGGGTGGCCCGTGCGGTCGCCTCGCACTACCGCAACCGCGGAGTCGATGCCGACGACCTCGAGCAGGTCGCCTACGTCGGGCTCGCCAAGGCCGCGCGCGGATTCGATCCCGGCCTCGGGCACGACTTCCTCACGTACGCCGTGCCGACGATCCGCGGCGAGGTTCGTCGCTGGTTCCGGGACAGCTGTTGGATGGTCCGTCCGGCGCGCCGTGTCCAGGAGACGCGAGCGCAGGTCACCGCGTGCATCGAGGAGCTCGTCCAGGAGCTCGGTGAGACGCCGAGCCCGGTCGACGTCGCCGACCGTCTCGACATCGCCGTGGCGGAGGTCGAGGAGGCGATCGCCGCAGACGGCTGCTACCACGCGTCCTCGCTTGACTCACCGGGAGGCAACGGTGTGGGAACTCTCGCGGACGTCCTCGGCGAGGTCGACGACGCGTTCTCGCGCGCCGAGGAGCGGGCATCGCTCGCCCCGCTCGTCCGCGGTCTCAGCGACCGCGACCGCGAGACGCTCGCGCTGCGGTACTTCCACCAGTGGACGCAGGAGCAGATCGCCGGCCAGCTCGGTGTGACGCAGATGCAGGTGTCCCGCATCCTCAGCCGGATCACGGCCCAGCTGCGCGAGCAGCTCGGTGACGGCCTGCTCGCGGCGTAGCCTCGCGGCATGAGGTTCCGGACCGTCTCGCGCAACGAGCGGGGTTGGACGAGGCGACGGGCAGGACGCGGCTTCCAGTACCTCGACGAGCTCGGCCAGCCTCTCGGAGGGGCGGATCGTGAGCGCTGCGTAGCGCTCGCGATCCCGCCCGCATGGGAGGAGGTCTGGATCTGCCGCTGGCCGTCGGGCCACCTGCAGGCGACCGGGCGCGACGCCGCGGGACGCGTCCAGTACCTCTATCACCCGTTGTGGCGCGAGCGCATGGAGCAGGAGAAGCACGAGCGTGTCCTGGAGGTGGCGCACCGGCTGCCCGCGGGGCGCGAACGGGTGCTGCGCGACCTCGATGCAGCAGGCGTGCCGCGTGAGCGCGCTCTGGGTGCCGCCTTCCGCCTGCTCGACCGCGGGCTGTTCCGTATCGGCAACGACCGCTACGCCGCCGAGGGCGGAGGGTACGGCCTGGCGACGCTGCGCAAGAACCACGTCACGCTGCGCCGGGACAGGGCCACGATGGAGTTCGCGTACGAGGGCAAGGCGGGCGTCGCCCAGCGGGTGATCGTGGCCGACCCGCGGGCGTACGAGGTCATCGGTCCGATGCGCCGGCGCCGCGACGGGGAGACGCTGCTCGCCTTCCAGGAGCGTCGGCGCTGGAGCGAGCTCGCGAGCGTCGACGTGAACGCCTACCTGCAGGAGCGCGTGTGTGCCGACATGACCGCGAAAGACTTCCGCACGTGGCACGCGACGGTGCTCGCGGCGGTCTCGCTCGCCGCTGTGGACGAGGCGTCGAGATCCACCACCGCTCGCCGGCGCGCCGTCGCCGCGACGATGCGTGAGGTCGCCGACGTGCTCGGCAACACACCGACCGTGGCCCGGTCGTCCTACGTGAACCCGCGGGTCGTCGAGCTGTTCGAGGAGGGCGTGACGATCGCGCCGGCGCTCCAGCGCATCGGTCCCAGCCTCGACGACGAGCGCGATCGTCCGGTGCTGGAGCGCGCGGTGCTGAAGCTGTTGACGGAGACCTGAGCAGCACGCATGGTTCACGAGCGGGCGGGCACCGGCAGCACATGACTGCCAGCGCGAACCAGGACCTGCCGGAAGTGCCTCGCTCCGGCGGCGACGAGCCGAAGACGGAGCCGACCAGGGACGACCCGGTCACGGATCCCGCGACCGATCCGCGCACCAGCCCGGGGACGCCGCGGCCGAACGAGCCGTACCCGAGCGAACCGAGCGAGCCGGGCCTCCCGCCGGAGAAGACGATCACGCCCGACGAGACCGTCGCTCCGGGCGAGCGGAGCATGTGATGGCGAAGGCGGCGAAGCTGGCGTACAGGCCGGTCGGACTGATCTCCGGGATGCTCGGCGGTCTGGCCGCGGGGATGGTCTTCAAGCAGGTGTGGAAGAAGATCTCCGACGAGGACGAGAAGCCGGACCCGCTCGCGGGCTCGTACGGCTGGCGGGAGATCCTCCTCGCCGCAGCGATCCAGGGGATGATCTACGCGGTCGTCAAGGCGACGATCGACCGGGCCGGCGCCAAGGGGTTCCAGCGCATCACGGGGGAGTGGCCCGGCAGCTGACCGTCGGCACAGCGAAGCAGACGACCGCTGGGGACGACGCGCTGCTCATGCCTGACCCGCTCGCGGTCGAATGGACCAGAGCAGGATGGGAACCGAGCACCCATGGGCATCTCATCCGCAGCGCACCCCACCGCAACGGACGACCGGGTCACGACGGTGGTGATCACGCACGACGGCCGCTCCCGCCTGGAGCGCTCGCTCGCGCACAACCACGCGCCGCTCATCGTCGTCGACAACGCCTCCAACGACGGCTCGTCCGACACCGCGCGCCGGATCGCGCCCGACGCACGAGTGATCGAGCTCGAGAAGAATGCGGGCGCAGTCGCGTGGAACGTCGGGACGCGAGCTGCTCGGTCGCCGTACGTCGCGTTCGCGGACGACGACTCGTGGTGGACGCCGGGGTCGCTGGCGCTCGCTGCGGACGTCCTCGACGCTCACCCCTCCATCGCGCTCGTCGCGGCGCGGGTGCTCGTCGGTGAGAACTCCACACCCGACCCGTTCTGCGAGCTGCTCGCCCGGTCACCGCTCCCGCGGCTCCCGTCGCAGCCAGGGACGACGGTCCTCGGCTTCATGGCGCGCGCCGTCGTGGTCCGCCGCGACGCGCTGCTGGCCGTCGGCGGATTCGACGCGCTGATCCAGATCCACGGCGAGGAGGAGCGCGTGGCGCTGGACCTCGCGGACGCCGGTCACCGTCTGTGCTACCTCGACGACGTCGTGGTCCGCCACCTCCCCGCTCCAGGGAGGGCGACCGGACGGCGGCGGCGTCGCCTCGCGCGCAACGACGTGCTGACCGCGGTCATGAGACTGCCGACGCGGACCGTCGTCCTCCGGGCCGTACGGCACATCCGTGAGGGACGGGCGGGATCGCTCGGCGTGGCCGACGCGCTCCTCCGGCTTCCAGGAGCGCTCGCCGTCCGGCGCCGCGTCGGCCACGACGTCGAGGTTCAGTCGCGCATCGTCGACCTCGCCGACGGTCAGCACTCCTGGGACCCGCGTCCGGACTCTGACCGACCGCCCGATCCACCCGTTCGTGCGAGGCGCCCTCGCACGATGGAAGGACCTGTGATGAGCATGACCACCTGCAGCGTGTGCGGCAACGACGACGGGGACGCCTTCACGATCACCACCGCCGACGGCCGGACCTCCATCTTCGACAGCTTCGAGTGCGCGATCCACGCCGTCGCGCCTGTGTGCGCGCACTGCGGGTGCCGGGTGGTCGGCCACCGGCAGCAGATCGGTGAGCAAGTGTTCTGCTGCGCCCACTGCGCACGCGAGAGCACCGGGGTCGATCTCGCGAACCAGGCGTGAACGGCGCTGGTCACGCCGACGACGACCGGACTAGAGTCGAGGTGTCGTCGTGGTCCTCAGGAAGCAGGGACGACATGGCAGATGACCTCGACCCCCAGGAGCTCGCCGACCTCGCCGTCGAGCTCCATGCTGCTGAGTCCCCGCAGGAGACCGCCGAGCAGGTCATCAAGTACCTCTGCGAGACGCTCCAGATGGATCAGGCCGGGGTGACGATGCTCCGCCGCGGCGGACGCCTCGAGACGGTGGCAGCGACGGGCGACGTCATCGTCCGGTTCGACGAGCTGCAGAACGAGCTCGACGAAGGGCCGTGCAGGAATGGCGAGTGGGACCAGACGCTGCGCTCCGGGGACCTGACACGGGAGACCCGGTGGCCCCGGTGGACGGACGCGGTCGCAGCCCTGGGTTACGCGAGCCTCCTCGCGGTCAGTCTGTCCCACGACGGCCGTCGCATCGGCGTCGTCTCTCTCTACTCCAAGGAGCCGCGCTTCTTCGACGAGGACGACGCGGCACTCGCGCACCTGTTCGCCCGGCACGCGGCGATCGCCATCGCGCGTTCCGAGCAGGAGGCGAACCTCAACCTCGCGCTCGACGCGCGCAAGCTGATCGGGCAGGCGCAGGGGATCCTGATGGAACGCTTCGGGCTCGACGAGACCCGCGCGTTCGAGGTCCTCAGGCGCTACTCCCAGGGACACAACGTCAAGCTGCGCGCGGTCGCCGAGATGCTCGTGTCGACCCGACGGCTCCCGCAGTCCCGCTGAAGCAGCGCCGCCGTCAGCGGGTGTTCCGGTTGAGCAGCGGCAGACCGATCCAGAGCGCGCCGAACAGGAACGCCGACGCTCCGAAGGCGGCCCACGCCCAGGACGGTCCGATGACGACGTCGAAGACGAGCCACATCACGCCAGAGACGGTCACGGCCAGGGCAGCCAGACCCACGCTGGCGCACACGTGAGCCGCGCTCACGAGCCACGGCCGCTGGCCCTTGCGGAACAGCGCGCGGTGCATGGCGACCGGGGCCACGAGAAGCGCGGTCGCCGCCACCGAGCCGGACAGCACGGCGAGGTAGACGATCTCCTGGCCGTCGGACAGGTCGTCGAAGCGCGGGGTGAACGGGATCGTCAGCAGGAACGCGGTGAGGATCTGGACGCCGGTCTGGGCGACCCGGAGCTCCTGGAGGAGCTCGTTCCAGTTGCGCGTGAGCCGCTCGGCTTCGGTCTCGACATGCACGCCCTCGTCGTCGGTCATCCGCTCTCCGTCCGTCGGCTCACGACCCCCGCCATGCCCCCACCTTGGGGGACCCGCTGCCACGCTGGCAACGGCGGGACCGGAGTGCGTCGGCGCAGCGTACCGAGGCGGCGCCGGCACTACCGATCTGCGGCGAGGACGACCGGCTGAAGCGGAGCTGATCCTCGCGCCCGGGGCTACCTGCCCGGCACGGTCAGGGGCGGAAGAGGATCTTCTGGGCGCCGTCGCTCTTGCGCTGGAACGCTGCGTACGCCGACGGTGCCTCGTCCAGCGGCATGTGGTGCGTGGCGAAGCCCTCCACGTCGAGAGGGTCGGACGGGTCCTGCACCAACGGGAGCAGTCGTGGGATCCACCGGCGCACGTTGGCCTGGCCCATCCTCAGCTGCACCTGCTTGTCGAAGAGGTCCAGCATCGGCAGCGGGTCCGCCGCACCGCCGTACACTCCCGACAGGCTGATGGTGCCGCCGCGCTGCACGACCTCGATCGCCGTCATCAGGGCCGCGAGCCGGTCGACACCCAGGTGATCCATGAGCGGCTTGGACAGGACGTCGGGCAGCACGCCGACCACCGTGTGGGCGGCCTTCGCGACCGGCGATCCGTGGGCCTCCATCCCGACCGCATCCACGACGCTCTCCGGACCGCGTCCTGCCGTGAGGTCGCGCACGCGTTCGGCCAGGTCGTCCTCCCGGGCGTCGAGGACCTCCGCACCGTGGGCGGCGGCCCGTACGAGCCGTTCGTCGACGAGGTCCACGCCGATCGTCCGTACGCCGCGGTGGGCCGCCAGGCGTGCGACCATCTGGCCGATCGGTCCGAGCCCCAGCACGAGCAGCGTCCCGCCGTCCGGGACAGCCGCGAACTCCAAGGCCTGGTACGCCGTCGGCAGCACGTCGGAGAGGTAGACGAAACGGTCGTCGGGCGGTCCGTGCTCCACCCGTACGGCGGTCGAGGAGGCGAGCGGGACCCGCAGGTACTCGGCCTGGCCACCGGGCACCTGTCCGTACAGCGCGGAGTAGCCGAAGAGCGCGGCGCCCTTGCCCTGGGAGCGGACCTGCGTGGTCTCGCACTGGCTGTAGAGCTCTCGGTCACACATCCAGCACGCGCCGCACGAGATCTGGAACGGTACGACGACGCGGTCTCCGACCGAGAGGTCCGTGACACCCGATCCGACCTCCTCGACGACGCCGAGCGGCTCGTGGCCCAAGACGTCCCCGGGGGTCATGTAGGGGCCCAGCACCTCGTACAGGTGCAGGTCGGAACCACAGAGGCCGGTGCTGGTGACCCGGATGACCGCGTCGGTCGGCTCCTCGATGCGTGGGTCGGGCACCTCCTCGACGCGTACGTCGCGCCGTCCCTGCCAGGTCACTGCCTTCATGGTTCGTCCTTCCTCGTCGGGAGGGTCTTCGCCGTCGGTCCGCCGGCGAGCTTGTGCGTGCCGTCGCACCACGGCGCTCGTCCGGTGCGGCCACACCGGCAGAGCGCGACGACGGGCCGGCGTGCGACGGACTGTCCCTCGGCGACGATGACGTCGACAACGGCGACGTCGCTGCGGATCAGGGCCGGTCCACCGGGACACAGCACGACCTCGGTGGCTGGGGTGCCGATCGAGTCGGTCACAGCGGCGCCTCTGCGAGGTCGGAGGCGCCCGTGTCCTCCCACTGCGCCATCAGCGCCGTGGCCTGGAGGGCGTCGAGGACCAGGCAGGCGGCTGCGCCGAAGAGGACGTCGCGCGCGGTGACGTCACCGGTCCGGACCAGCGTCCCGCAGATCTCGCGGGCCGCGAGCTGCTCGTGCACGGCGTCTGCCTCCACGTGCTCGTCGTAGTAGCGCGCTGCGTCCTCGCCGAACCCCGTACGAAGCAGGCCCGCGGCGATGCGGCGGCACGGGATCGAGCTGGTCGCCTCGAATGCGGCGAGATGCCCCATCGCGGCACCCCGGAGGCGTCGGTGCAGGCAGAACAACGACATCGCGTTCGAGCTGGCGAGCGTCGGCGCGTCGGCGTCGTCGATGTACGCGCCCCAGGTGTCGTCGAGCGCGGCCTGGCGCAGCGTGGTGGCGAAGAGCTCGTGGTGGAGGAACCCCGAGCGCCCGCCGCCGTACTCGTCGTACTGCAGCTCGACGAGGTGCGCCTTCGCCGGGCCGGTCAGCCGCGGGATGACGAACGTGTGCGGGTCCGCCTCCTTCAGGTGGTAGACGCTGCGCTGGCGGAGGAAGTGGCGCACCTGGTCGGGTGTCGCCTCCTTCCGGATGAACTTGGAGAGGTCGGGACCCTCGTCGAACCCGGCGGCGAGGGCGAAGACCTGGTCGGCGACGTCTCCGTCGACGGCCAGCGCGCGCTCGGTCCACGACGTGGTGGCGTCGCGCAGCGCCTGCTCGAACGGCCGCTCGAGCACGGCGCGAAGACCTGCGACCTCGGGTGCACTCTCCCACCGGTCGTCGACGTCGTCGAAGCCGCGGAAGCTCAGCTCGTAGATCATCCACAGGCTGAGCTGCAGGTCCTCGTCGTCGAGGGCCGACAGTGCTGGCATCGTGGCCGCGCGTCCGCGCGCGGTCGCGTCCAGCTCAGCAAGCTCCTCGGTGCCTTCGAGCAGGAGGTGGCGCAGCAGTCCGCTCAGCGGGCCACGCGCTCGGGGAAGCAGCATCAGGCGATCTCCTGGTCGGGGGTCAGGGCGGTCTCGCGGAAGCCCGGCGTCCGGTCCGCGATCGCCTCGGCCACGGCCGTGGCGAGCTCGGGCAGCGGGACGTGGCCCCGGGTGGTGAGCGTCTGCAGCTCGCCGCGACAGTCCCAGAACGCCCCCGCCACGGGCTCGTGGCGGACCAGGTGCAGGCGTGCCGTCGGGTAGCGCTCGGTGAGCTCGCGCAGCCACGTCGTCCGCGCCGGCGGTGTCGTGCTGCTCGACAGGACGAGGACGCAGCCGCCCGTCACGGCGACTCCGGGAAGCAGCACCTCGACGGCACGACGGCGAGAGGTGTCGTCGCCCGCCTCGGGTAACCAGACGACGACGTCCGTGGGCAGGGTGCGCTCCAGGAGCTCGTCGACGCGCGCCTGGTCGTCGAACGATCGGCTGTTCAGACAGGCGACCCGCCCCAGGGGGGCGAGCCTGACCGTCAGGTAGTCGTCGACGAGGTCGGGGGTGTCCAAGAGGACGACCTCGCGGGAACTGGGCATAGTGACCTCCTGCCCGCCAGGTACCCAGGACGCTTCACGCTCACACCTGACGGGAGGGGCACCGATGGCTCAGGTCGCGGTGGGCTCCGGGTCGGCGCCGGGCGCAGGCGTCTTCGGGGGTACGGCGTCCGTGGGCGGCTCCGTCGGCGGGCCGGGCGGGGCCCCGTCGTCGCTCGCGGCGGCGACGGCGATCTGCTCGTTCACGTAACGCAGGACGGCGGCTGCCGTCGCCACGGCGGGTACGGCGAGGAAAGCGCCCGTGATCCCGAACAGCGAGCTGCCCGCGGTGATCGCGAGGAGCACGACCGCTGCCTGCAGGTCCATCGCCTTGCCCTGCAGCCACGGGGAGAGGACGTTGCCCTCGAGCTGCTGCACGGCCACGATGACGATGAGCATGATCACGGCGTCACGGAAGTCGTTGGTGACCAAGGTGACGAGGACGGCCAGCGCCCCCGTGACGAAGGCACCGACGATCGGGATGAACCCACCGAAGAAGACGATGACGGCGAGCGGGACGGCGAGCGGGACGTCGAGGATGACCAGGCCGAGGCCGATGAAGACCGCGTCCACGAACGACACGAGCGCCTGGGTCCGGATGAAGCCGCCGAGCGTGCTCCACGCACGGGTGCCGGCCTCGCTGATGTGGGTGCCGGCCCTCCCACCGAGCGTGCGGCGCAGCCACGGCAGGAACTTGTGCCCGTCCTTGACGAAGAAGAACGTCAGCATCAGCACGAGGACGGTGTTGACGATGACGTTGGTCGCGGCGCCGAGGGTCGAGAGGGCTCCGGCGCTGATGACGTCGGCGCTGTCGCGGAGCTTGTCCTGCAGGCTCTGGATCGCGTTGTCGAGCTGGTTCTCGGTGACGCCCAGCGGGCCGTCCTGGACCCAGTCCTGGATCGCCTGGAGGCCTCGGGCGCCCTCCGAGGCGATGTCCCCGGCCTGCCCCGCCACCTGTGGTGCCAGGACCGCGACCACTCCGGTGAGGACGGCGAGGAAGCCGAGCACGACGACCACGGCTGCGAGGGCTGCGGGCACGCCACGGTCACGGAGCCAAGCGGCCGGCGGCCCCAGCAGCGTGGTCACGATGAGGGCGAGCATGACCGGGTAGCCGATCATCCAGAACTTGCCGATGATCCAGCCCAGGACGAAGAGGCCTGCGGCGATGGCGATCAGCTGCCACGACCATCGCGCGAGCGTGCTGAATCCGCGGGAGAGGATGGCGGAACGGTCTCGGGTCACGCGACCGAGGCTAGGGCATCGGTCAACGCCATCACGGGAGGCGCCAGTCGACAGGCGCACTGCCGAGGTCGGTGAGCGCCGCGTTGACCCGGCTGAACGGGCGCGATCCGATGAACCCCCGTGATGCCGACAGGGGGCTCGGGTGCGGCGAGGCGATGACCGGGATGTCGCCGAGCAGGGGCTGCAGCGACTGGGCGTCGCGGCCCCACAACAGTGCGACCAGCGGCTGGTCCCGTGCGGCGAGGGCCTTGATCGCCTGCTCGGTGACCGCCTCCCAGCCCTTGCCCCGATGGCTCGCGGGACGGCCCGGCTCGACCGTCAGGACCCGGTTGAGCAGGAGCACGCCCTGCTTCGACCACGGGGTCAGGTCGCCCGAGGTCGGCTCGGGCACACCGAGGTCGGTCCGCATCTCCGCGAAGATGTTCATCAGGCTCCGCGGTATCGGTCGGACGTGCGGCGCCACCGAGAACGACAGGCCGACGGCGTGGCCAGGGGTCGGGTACGGGTCCTGGCCGACGACGAGCACCCTCACCGACGCCATCGGCTCCTCGAAGGCGCGCAGCACGCGGCGGCCCTCCGGAAGGTACGGGCGGCCGGCAGCCAGCTCCGTACGCAGGAAGTCGCCCATCGCGGCGACCTGTCCGGCAACGGGGGCGAGAGCCTCGGCCCAGTCGGGCGCGACGAGGTCTGCGAGGGGGGCGGCGGGCACGAGCCCCAGCGTAGTGCGGTCAGATCAGCGACAGCACGAGCACCAGCACGCCGAGACCGACGACGCCGAGACCGAGCACCAGCGGGATGGGTGTCGCGCGCAGCGGGAGGTCTGCCGCGATCCGCTTGTCGTTGTCGCGCCAGCGCAGGTAGCCGAGGACGGCGACGACGATGCCGACGGCGAGGATCGTCGTGCCCACGATGAGCGTCTGGCCCTCGCCGCCAAGGATGTCGCCGAGCTGCACGATGGCGGCACCGGCCGCCATGAGCGCGAGCGCGGTGCGGATGTAGGCGAGGTACGTACGCTCGTTCGCGAGCACGAAGCGCTGGTCGGTTCCGCTCATGGGGAAGAGTCTGCAACACAACGGACCGCTCGTGCGTCCATGATGTGTGACCATGACCGACCTGCCGCGCACCACGGACGCCGAGGCGTTCGTGCGCGAGCACGCGACGTGGCTGGTCCGTCTCGCGTACCTCCTCACGAGCAGCCGCGAGGACGCGCTCGACCTCGCGCAGGAGACGTGCGAGCGGATCTGGCGGTCGTGGGAGTCCGTCGTGGCCGCAGACGACTCGCGTGCGTACGCCGCGACCATCATGACCAACCTCCAGCGCAGCCGGTGGAGACGCAAGCGTCCGTTCGAGATCCCGTACGAGGACGCGAGGCACGACGCGCCCGCCCGCACGATGGGCTTCGACGAGGTCGACGCGATCCGCCAGGGGCTCGACCGGCTGTCCGACCGCCAACGGAAGGCGATCGTGCTGCGCTACTGGCTGGACCTCGACGACGTGACGATCGCCGAGGCGCTCGGGTGCCGTCCGGCCACGGTCCGCAGCCTCCTGGCACGCGGCATCGCTCGGCTCCGAGACGTGCTGGACGACGACTCGTACGACGGGAGGCCGTCGTGAGCGACGAGTGGAAGCGCCGGCTCGATGCGCTGGCAGCGCAGGCGCCCGACGGCGACGAGCTGGTGGATCGATGGCAACGCGGCCGCCGACGCCCGTCGGAGACTCCTCACCGGCGGCTCGCCCCGGTGCTCGCGGTGCTGGTGGCCGCGACCGTGGTGGCCGTCGCCGCCGTCGGTCTCTCCGGACTGGGCGGCAACCCTGCCGGGCCCGCAGCCGACCGCGTGGCCGTCACGGCGGGCACCGCGGGAGACCCGCCGGCGCCGACAGCACCAGGTAGCGACGCGCCGGTCAGCGCCCGAGCGATGACCGTCCAGACCCGCGAGGTCGGTCGCGGCCGGCTCGTCGTCGCCGTCCCGGTGGGGTGGCGTGCGGAGACGCCGCACTGCGGCACGATCACGACCGACGGCTACTACTTCTGGATCGGCGCCGCCCGGGCGTGCCGCGCCGCGCCTTCCCCCGGCGTGGTCTCGGTCCGCATCGAGGCGCTGTCGGCGATTCCCGAGGGGCGGCCCGATCCGCGGGCCGACCGCGTCGAGAACGGCGTCGCGTACGGCCTGGGCCAGCGTCGTGACGGGATCCAGGACGTGGCGGTGATCGCCTCCGCGCAGGAGGACGTCCGGATCGTCGTGCAGGGGCCGCCGGCCGCGGTCCGCGACGTCGTCTCGACCGCCCGGATCCTCCCGGACGGCGAGATCACGGTGCCCGAGCTCACGATGGGGGTCAGCGGAGGTCTCCCGGGAGCCACCGCCGAGCCGACGTGGCTCGAGATCGAGAAGCGCCTCACGAAGGCCGGGCTGCGGTTGGACGCCCGTACGCGCGGTGGTGCTGGGGCCGGTGACCAGCGGCTCCGCGTCACGCCGCCCCCCGGCACGGTGGTCGAGGTCGGCAGCGTGGTGCGGGTCGACATCGTCGCTCGGCGCTAGCCGGGCACGTCGGCCTGGCGCGCGTCGACCGCGGGGCGCAGCAGCAGCGGTGCGACCAGCCCGGCGGCCACGCAGCCGGCCACCGGGAACCAGAACGCCGCCGTCAACGGCATCACCGCCGTCAGGACGCCGATCAGCGCAGGTCCGGCGAGCAGTCCGACGTACCCGAACCCGGCGACGCGGGCGACGTTCGTGCCCGACCGAGCCGGGTCGAGGTGGCCCGCCGCGGAGAGGAACTGCGGGACGCATCCCGAGAGGCCGATCCCGAACACGGCCCAGCCGACGACGGCGAGGGGCACCGACGGCGCGAGGGCGGCCGTGGCGAGCCCGGCCCCGGCGAGCAGCGCTCCCGTTCGGACGAAGGTCGCGCGGCCCACGCGCGTCACGACCCGGTCGGTGAGCAGACGGCCGATCGTCATCATCAACGAGAACGCTCCGAACGCCCACGCCGCCGTCGACTTGTCGGCGTCGAGAACGTCGTGCAGATGCACGGCCGACCAGTCGCCGGCCACGCCTTCAGCGAGGAAGAGTGCGAACGCCAGCGCAGCCAGACCGGCGACCTGGACGGTCCAGCCGCTGGTGCGCTTCGCCGTCTCGGTGCCCTGGGCTGCTGGCACCACCGGCGTCCGGGGTGCACGCCAGACCGACGACCGCGCAGCCACCGAGAGGAGCAGGCCCGTGCCGGCGAGCACGGCCGCGGTCGCCGGGAGCGGCACGCCTACCCTGATCGCGAGGCCTCCGACGACGGCGGCGAGCAGGCCGCCCACCGAGTAGAAGGCGTGGAAGGTCCCCATCACGTGCCGCTCGTAGGCGCGCTCGACCTCGACGGCCTGGGTGTTCATGGAGACGTCCAGGATCCCGTTGGCGAGCCCGAGGAGAACGAGGCCCGCTGCCAGCTGGTACGGGTCTCGCGCCAGCGCCGGACCGAGGATCATCACACCCATCACCGCGCCGCCAGCGAGCTCGACGGGAGCTGACCCGATCGCGTCCGCGAGCCGCCCGCCGAGCTGCATCCCGACGAACGCCGACGCGCCCATCAGGAGGAGCAGCCATCCGAGCAGGACGGTGTCGATGCCGGCGCGGTCCTGGATGGTGGGGATGTTGACGACCCACACCCCGATGGTGAATCCGTTCAGGACGAAGAAGGCGCTGGTCGCGACCCGGGCTCGGCGGAGGGCTGTCACCGCACGAGCCTACGTGCGCCGCTCGTGAGGGGTGCCGCGGGTTTGCTCTCCCGCTAGACTGGGAGGGCTCAGGGTTCCTGGCGCGTTCTGGTGGAGGGTAGGCGCGCCAGTGTCGGCCTACCCTGAGGACCTCTGTGTCACCCCTGACCGCATACCGGCGACTCTTCGCGCTCGCCGGACCGGCCTACGTCGTCGTCGCGTTTCTCGGACGGCTCCCGCTGGCGATGAGCCAGATGGGCACGCTCCTGCTCGTCTCGTCGACCACCGGCTCCTACACGCTCGGCGGCCTCGCCGCGGGTGCTCTGGCCGTGGCGAACGCCATCGTCTCCCCGATCGCTGGAGCGACCGCCGACCGCATCGGCCAGCGCCCCGTCGTGCTGGCTCAGTCCTTCGCCGGCGCGGCCGGGCTCTCCGCCCTCGTGCTGCTGACCCAGGCGGGTGCCGCCGGCGGCTGGCTCGTCCTCGTCGCCGGGATGACTGGCGCCGCCATGCCGCAGATCGGCCCGCTGGCCCGCGTACGGTGGCGCCCCATCACCGGGCGGGCGGGACGCGAGTCGCCCCAGCTCGTCGACGCCGCGTTCTCGTACGAGGGTGCCGCAGACGAGGCCTCGTTCGTCCTCGGTCCCGCCCTCGTCGGTGCCGTCGCCGTCCTCATCGATCCTGCGGGGTCGCTGCTCGTCGCGGCCGGTCTCCTGGTCGTGTTCGGCGGCTGGTTCGCCCTCCACCCCACGGCGGCGCTCGTGCGCGGGTCTCGTGGTGGCGCCCGGACGAAGGCGCGGATCCTGTCCGCCGCATTCGGTGTCCTCGTCGTCGCTCAGCTGCTCGTCGGTGTCCTCTTCGGCTCCGTGCAGACCGGCGCCACGGCACTCGCGACGGCCGAGGGCATGCCCGGCGTCGCTGGCCTCATCCACGCGATGCTCGGTGTCGGGTCCGTCGTGGCGGGACTGTCGATGGCGTGGGTCCCGGCACGGATCGGGTTCGACAAGCGCATCCTCGTCGCGGCCGGTGCCCTCGCGGTTCTCTCGGCGCCGCTCGTGCTCGTGCACAGCGTCGGTGCGATGGTCGCGGTCGTCCTGGTCCTCGGCTTCGCCGTCGCCCCGTACATGATCAGCAACTTCACGCTCGGCGAGCGGATCGTCCCGATCAGCCGCGTGGGTCAGGCGATGACCCTGCTCGCGGGCGCGACCGGCATCGGGTACGCGGTCGGCTCGACCGTCGCGGGTCGGCTCGCCGACGCCGGCGGGTACGCCCCCGCGCTCGGGGTGACGGTCACCGCGGCGTGGCTCGCGCTGATCGTGGCCCTCGCCAGCCAGCGCACCCTCGCAGCAGCGCCGCAGCGCTGACGGTCGGAGACCCCTCCGTCAGCGGTCGAGCGCGGACCGCAGGCCGTCACGGACCTGCGACCACTCGTCGTCGGTCACGCTGTAGATCACGGTGTTGCGCCACGAGCCGTCCTTGCGTGGCTTGTGCTTGCGCAGCAGACCCTCGCGGGTCGCGCCGAGCCGCTCGATCGCGGCCTGGGACTGCTCGTTGCGCTCGTCGGTCTCCCACGCGACGCGCACCGCGCCGAGGGTGTCGAAGGCGTGCGTGAGCAGCATCAGCTTGGACTCGGTGTTGATGCCCGTGCGCTGGAAGCGCTCGCCGAGCCAGGTGCCGCCGATGATCAGCGAACGCCGCTCCGGGTTGATCTCGTAGAACGTCGTGATGCCGGCGAGCTCGCCGGACTTCGTGTCGACCTGCGCCCAGGCGTTGGTGTCGGGCATCGCGAGATAGCGGGCGACGACCGCTTCAGCCTCCGTCAGCGTCGTCGGCCGGTCGAACGACATCCACGCGAAGACGTCGTCGTCGCCCGATGCGGCAAGCACCCCCTCCGCGTGGTGCGGGCGCAGCTGCGTGAGGGTGACGTGATCGCCGAACATGTCCTGGGCTTCGTACCACTGACTCGGTCGCATGCTTCGACCCTAACGAATGGTCAGTCGACCGGACGCGTCCGCTTGCCGTGCGGCTCGAGCACCGTCTCCAGGTCCTCGAGGAAGCCCTGGGCCCACTTGTCGACGTCGTGCTCCATCACCTGGCGACGCATCGCCCGCATGCGCTTGGCCTTCTCCTTGGGCGGGTCGGAGATGGCCTTGAGCATCGTCGCCTTCATGCCGTTGATGTCGTACGGGTTGACGAGGTAGGCCTGCTTCAGCTCGGCCGACGCGCCGGCGAACTCGCTCAGGACCAGGGCCCCGGTGTCCTCGTAGCGGCAGGCGACGTACTCCTTGGCGACGAGGTTCATGCCGTCCCGCAGCGGCGTGACGACCATGACGTCGGCCGCACGGTAGAGCGCGGCCATCTCCTCGCGCGGGTAAGAGGAGTGCAGGTACGTGATCGGCGGCTGCCCGATCCGTCCGACGTCGCCGTTGATGCGTCCGACGATGCGGTCGATCTCGTCCCGCAGGCGGCGGTACTGGTCGACCCGCTCGCGCGACGGCGGCGCGACCTGGACGAACACCGCGTCCGCCGGGTCGAGGATTCCCTGCTGGGCAAGCTCACCGAAGGCGCGCAGGCGCTGCGGCATGCCCTTGGTGTAGTCGAGGCGGTCGACGCCGAGGAGGACGAACTTCGGGTTGCCCAGACTGGCGCGGATCTCGTCGGCCCGGGCCTGCGTGGACGGCTTGCGGGCGAGGTTCTCGAAGTAGACCGAGTCGATCGAGATCGGGAACGCCTTGGCCGTGACCGTGCGGCCGTTCTCGAGGTAGATCGTGTCGCGGTGCGTCTTGCTGCCGACCCGCTGGCGGACGAGGCGGACGAAGTTCTGTGCGGCGCCGGTCGTCTGGAACCCGACGATGTCCGCGCCGAGGAGACCCTCGAGGATGCGGCGGCGCCACGGCAGCTGGGTGAACAGCTCCGCGGGCGGGAACGGCACGTGGAGGAAGAAGCCGATGCGGAGGTCGGGTCGCAGCTCGCGCAGCATCTGCGGCACGAGCTGGAGCTGGTAGTCCTGGACCCACACCACGCCGTCCTTCTCGGCGATGACAGCGGCGTACTCGGCGAATCGACGGTTGACGGCCACGTAGGAGTCCCACCACTCTCGGTGGAACTCCGGGGTCGCGATCACGTCGTGGTAGAGCGGCCAGAGGGTGGCGTTGGAGAAGCCCTCGTAGTACTCACCGACCTCCTGGTCGAAGATCGGGATCGGGACCAGCTGGACGCCGTCGAGGTCGAACGGGTCGAGCTCCTCGTCGGGAGCGCCGCTCCACCCGATCCACGCGCCGCCGAGCTTGCGCAGCACCGGCTCCAGCGCCGTGACCAGCCCGCCCGGGGACGTACGCCATGCGGTGCTGCCGTCGGGCATCTGCACCCGGTCGACCGGGAGACGGTTGGCGACGACCACGAACGACGCCGACTGCTCGTGTCCTCGCAGGCTCCGGGCAACCGTCTCGGACACGTCATCGCTCATGGCACGACCCTATCCGCGATCACCTGCCGTTGGCAGACCTGCGCCCGCGTCGGACGTCAGCCGACGCGCGAGCCGATCTGCTCGCGGATCTCGTCCATGAGCGCCATGATCTCGACCGTCTCGTCGAGCGGGAGGAGCGGCGACTCGGTCAAGCCCTCGCGGAGGCACCGCCCGACCTCCTCGATCTCGTGCGCGTAGCCCGCGCCCGTCACCGGCTCGGCGATCTCGTCCGCCTCCCAGTTGCGGGCGTACGTGAACGACTGCGGGTGGTGGAAGGGAGACGGCAGCTCCAGCCGACCGCCGTCCCCGGCCACGGACGCGCGGGTGTCCGGCCAGCCGATCTGGGTCCAGCTGATCGAGGCGATCGCACCGTCGGCGTAGCGGAGCGTGGCTCCTCCGGCGAGGTCGACGCCCTGCTCGCTCAGCGTGGCGGCGGCACGGAGCTCGACCGGTCGGCCGAGCATCAGGTAGGCGAAGGTCAGCGGGTAGATGCCGACGTCGAGCAGGGCGCTGGCACCGAGCTGCGGGTCCCACAGGCGTGCCTTGTCGCGCGGCGCGACGAACCCGAGGTCCGCGCGCACGTGCGTGACCGTGCCGCAGGCGCCCTCGGCCGCCATCGACCGCACCTTGCGGATGTTGGGGTTGGTCCGCATCCACATCGCCTCGGCGAAGAAGAGCCCACGACGTCGGGCCTCGTCGACCAGGTGCTGGGACGAGGCGGCGTCGAGCGTGAGCGCCTTCTCGCACAGGACGGCCTTGCCCGCGTCGAAGCACGCGAGGACGTCCTCGGTGTGACGGCCGTGGGGCGTCGCGACGTACACGACGTCCACGTCGGGGTCGGCGAGCAGCTCGGCGTACGACCCGTACGCCACGGGAGTCGCCGCCTCGGTCGCGTACTCGTCGGCGAAGGCCTGGGCGGGTCCGAGGGAGCGGGACCCGACCGCGTGGAGCGCGGCGTCGTCGACGAGTGCGAGGTCACGTGCGAAGGAGTGGGCGATGTCCCCGGTGGCGAGGATGCCCCAGCGGATGGTCTCAGCAGGCATGCGGCCATCATGGCGGCAAGACGGCCGCTCGCCACGCCGAGCGCGGGGAATGCCACCAGTGTGATTCGCCGACCTACGATGGGGCTATGGATTCCGGGTCTCGATCGACTGCGTCGCCTCGACCAGCAGAAGAGGACTTCGCGCGTCCACCAGCAGAAGAGGACTTCGCGCGTCGACCCGCGGAGGAGGACTCCTCGGGGCTGTCCGAGCGGGACGAGGCGATCCTCGCCTTCGAGCGCGGCTGGTGGAAGTACGCAGGCGTGAAGGAGCAGGCGATCCGTGCGGAGTTCGGGCTCTCCGCCACCCGCTACTACCAGGTCCTCAACGCCGTGATCGATCGTGAGGACGCGCTCGCTCACGACCCCTTGCTCGTCCGGCGGCTGCGACGCCTGCGCGCCAGCCGCCGCCGTACCCGAACCGCGCGTCGGCTGGACGCGGACGCCTAGGAGTCGTCGTGACCGAGACCCGTGAAGACCGCCCGGTCGACGACCGGCCGCGCGTCACCGCCCGCACCCGGGTCAAGCCGCGCGGCGTCCCCTCGGTCGCGCTGCTGGGCGCGATCCTGGTCCTCGCGGTCGCCGCCGTCGGCCTGCTGGTCGGCAACGACCCCGAGGATCCTGCCCCGGTCGCCGCCCCGTCCGCGACGCCGACGCCGTCCCCCGAACCCGCCCCCGACACCGCGGCCGCTGCTCCGACCACGGCACCGCCCACGACCGCCGAGGTGCCGCGCGCCTTCGTCGAGGTCTACAACAACTCCGGCGTCACCGGGCTCGCCGACAGCACCGCCGGGCGCGTCGAGGACGCCGGCTGGAAGGTCGTCGGCGTCGACAACTGGTACGGCAAGATCCAGGAGACGACCGTCTACTACCCGAAGAAGCTCAAGGAGCAGGGGGAGCGCCTGGCCGCGGACCTGGGCGTCGACCGAGTCCGCCCGGCGATCGAGCCGATGAAGTTCGACCGGCTCACGCTCATCCTGACCGACGCGCCCTAGTCTGTCGGGGTGCTCGCCCCCCGCCGCTCGCTGCTCTACTGCGCGCTCCCCGGCGCGTACGGTGCGCTTCTCCTCGGCTGCCTGGCGTTCACGCCGTCCTTGCTGCCGCGCCCGGCGGTCTTCCAGGGCATGGTCGCGGGCGTGACGTCAGCGATCGGCTACGGCGTCGGCGTGCTGGCGGCGTACGTCTGGAGGGAGCTGGTCGAGCGGGAGGCCCGCGAGCCGTCGCGACGGTCCTGGGCGGTCTTCGCGGGAGTCGCCACCGTGGGCGTCGTCGCGTCGCTGGTGCTCGGGTGGCGCTGGCAGCACGAGGTCCGGACGTTGATGGGGATGCCCGACGAGCCGTGGCCGTGGCTGCTGGTGATCCCGTTCGTGTGGGGTCTCGTGACGCTGCTGCTGGTGATGCTCGGGCGGGCGACTGTCTGGGTCTACCGGCGTCTCGTACGCCTCCTCGACCGCGCGCTGGGCGAGCGCGCTGCGAAGGTGATCGGTCTCGCGGTCCTGGTCGGCCTGCTCGTGGCCGCCGTCGACGGTGTGCTGTTCGAGCGCCTGCGCGCAGGTGCCGACGACGTCTTCTCCTACCGCAACCTGCTGACGCCCGACGGCATCACCCGGCCGGTCGAGCGGGAGCGCTCCGGCAGCGACGCGTCGCTGATCGCGTGGGACACGCTCGGCCGCGAGGGGCAGGTGTTCGTCGCATCGGGACCGCGAGCCGCGGACATCGCTTCCTACACCGTCGGCAGAGCCACCGGCGGCGCAGCCACGGGTCGTACGGCGGCCGAGCCCGTGCGCGTGTTCGCAGGCCTGGCGTCGGCCGGGGACGTCACGGACCGTGCAGCACTGGTGGTCGACGACCTCGTCCGCGCGGGCGGCTTCGAGCGGAGCAGGCTGCTCGTCACGACGACGACCGGCTCCGGGTGGGTCGAGCCGACCTCGGTGGCGGCGTTCGAGTACCTCGGCGGAGGCGACACGGCCACCGTCGCCCTCCAGTACTCGTCGTTCCCGTCCTGGATCTCCTACCTCGTCGACCAGGAGCAGGCGCGCGACGCGGGGCGCGAGCTCTTCGACGCGGTGTACGCGCGCTGGTCGGCGATGCCGGCCGACGCGCGGCCCGAGCTCTACGTGTTCGGGGAGAGCCTCGGGTCATTCGGCGCCGAGGCGGCGTTCAGCGGTGCGTACGACCTCGCGAACCGCACGAGCGGGGCACTGTTCGTCGGCCCGCCGAGCTTCAACCCGCTGTGGGGTCGCTTCGTCCGCGACCGCGAGGCGGGAACCACGGAGATCCTTCCCCAGTACCGCGACGGTGCCCGGGTCCGCTTCGCGCGACGGGCCTCCGACCCCGTCCCGCCGAAGGGGCAGCCCTGGGACGGACCGCGGATCCTCTACCTCCAGCACGCGTCGGACCCCATCGTCTGGTGGAACCAGGCTTTGCTCCTGACCCGGCCGGACTGGCTGGGGGAGGAGCGCGGACCCGACGTCCTCGACAGCGTGCGCTGGATCCCGCTCGTCACCTTCTGGCAGGTGACGGCCGACATGGCGCTCGGGACGAAGGTCCCCGCGGGTCATGGCCACGTCTACGCCGGCGAGCACGTGGACGCCTGGGCGACCATCCTGCGCACTCCCGGCTGGACCCCGGAGGAATCGCGTCGCCTCCGCGCCCTGGTGGCAACGACGGAGTAGCCGGCACGCCGCCGTACCGCGCCTGGGATGATGGGTCGCATGGCCCTCTCTGCCGTCCCGGCGCCTTCTCCCCGTACGCAGGCTGGGACCGCTGCGCTCGCCTCGCTGCTCAGCGATCCGGAGCACGCGATGCTCGCGTTCGACTTCGACGGGACGCTGTCGCCGATCGTGGACGACCCCGAGCAGGCGCACGCCAGCGAGCGCTCGCTGCAGGCGCTGGAGCGGATCGGGCCCTGCGTGGGCAAGCTCGCCGTCGTGACCGGGAGACCGGTCCGCACGGCGCTGCGCCTCGGTGCGTTCGCCGAGCGCGAGGGGCTCGCGCACCTGTCGATCCTGGGCCAGTACGGAGCCGAGCGGTGGGACGCCGAGACCGGCGTCGAGTCAGTACCGCCGCCGCCCGAGGCTGTCGCGGAGGTCCGTGCCGCCCTCCCCGCCCTGATCGACTCGCTCGGGCTCACGGGGGTGCGGATCGAGGACAAGCAGCGCGCGGTCGTGCTGCACACGCGCGGGCTCCCCGACCCGGCCGGCGCCCAGGCGATCCTGGAGGGGCCCGTGGCGGAGCTCGCCCAGGAGCACGGCCTCGCCGCCGAGCCCGGCAGGCTCGTCGTCGAGGTTCGCGACCCCTCCGTCGACAAGGGCGGAGCGCTCCGGGGCCTGATCTCGGAGACCGGGGTGCGGACCATCGTCTTCGCCGGCGACGACCTCGGTGACCTTCCCGCGTACGAGGCCCTGACGGCCATGCGCGAGGGCGGCGACGTGGAGGTGCTCCTCGTGGCGGTCGCCTCCGACGAGCAGACGGTGCTGGTCCCTCGGGCCGACGTCGTCGTCCACGGCCCCGACGAGCTCGCGGACTGGCTCGAGCGGCTCGCGGATGCGCTCGGCTGCTGAGCGGCTCGGGCGCGCCCTCGAAGCCTGGACGCTTCGACGCAGCCCGGCCGGTCTGCTCTCCGCGGCCGCGTTCTTCTGGTTCTCGTTGCAGCCGTCGCTGCTGCCGCGTGAGTGGCTGCTGCAGGGCGTCCTGTCGGGAGTTCTGACGGCGATCGGCTACGGGCTCGGCGTGCTGCTCGGAGCGGCAGGACGCGCCCTCGTCGGCCGTGTGCGCCCCGGCGCGGTCGTCGCGCTGCGCAGCCGTCGTGTGCGGCTGTGGCTCCCGGCGCTCGCAGCGCTGGCGGTCGTGCTGACCTATGGCGAGAGCGTCGAGCGACAGACCTGGACGTATGAGCGGCTGGGCATCGACCAGCCCGCCGGTCCGCTCCTCGGAGTCCCGCTGGTCGCGCTGGTGGTCCTCGCGGTGATTGTCGGTGTGGCGCGGGCGCTGCGGTGGGTGCGCGACGTCCTCGCCCGTCGCGGCCGCCGGCTTCTCGGCCCCGTCGTCGCCTCGGTCCTCGCGACGGTCGTGACGACGGTCGCGCTCGTCGCCGCCCTCAACGCGTGGGCGTACCAGCGCACGCTCGACGGGCTCAACAGCTCACTCTCGTTGTCGGACACGGTCCTGACGCCGTTCGACCCGGAGCCACCGGAGACCTCGTACGCCACAGCGGGGCCGGGATCGGAGGTCGCCTGGGACGGGCTGGGTGACCAGGGACGCACTTTCCTCGGCCGCCGACCGGCCGCGGAGCAGATCACGGAGCTGACCGGGGAGCCGGCGCTGGAGCCGATCCGCCTGTACGTCGGGCGCGGCACCGCCGACTCCGTCGAGGACCGTGTCGCGGTGCTTCTCGACGAGATGGACCGCACGGACGCGTGGGAGCGCCGGGTCGTCGTCATCAACGTCCCGACCGGCACCGGCTGGATGAACGAGCAGCTCTTCGTGCCGCTCGAGTACTTCTTCGACGGCGACTCCGCCGTCGTCGGCATCCAGTACTCGCACCTGCCCAGCCCCGTCGCGTACCTCATGGAGCAGGACGCCGCGATCGTCACCGCGCGGGCGATGCTCGACGCCGTGGGTGAGCGCCTCGACGCGCTGCCGGAGGCGGAGCGACCCCTGCTGGTGATCACGGGCGAGAGCCTCGGGGCGTACGGCGGGCAGGGCGCCTTCGCGGACTTCTACGCGATGACCACCCGGGTCGACCGGGCCCTGTGGGTCGGCACACCGGCGTTCACGCAGCTGCGCCGCACGGCGGAGCAGGACCGCGTGCGCGGATCGCGGCAGGTCGCTCCGGTGATCGGCGACGGCGGCACGATCCGCTTCGCGAACCGCGTCAGCGATCTCGCGGGGTCGTCGCCGCGTGTCACGTACCTGCAGAACGCCGACGACCCGATCGTCTGGTGGGAGCCGTCGCTGGCGTGGGACGAGCCCGACTGGATCCGCGAGCGGCGTGACCCGTCGGTCTCCCCGTACCTGCGGTGGTGGCCGACCGGCACGTTCTTCGCCCTGGCGCTCGACATGGCGGTGGGCAACGACTTCGACGAGGGCAACGGGCACCTCTACGGCACGCAGCCGCTCGACGCGTGGCGCACGATGCTGCCGCAGGACGGCTGGGACGACGCGCGCGTCGAGGCGCTGCGCGAGCGGCTGCGCGGGGTGCGCTGATGCCGTCGGCCGAACCGTTGCTTCCGCACACCGCGTGGACGCGGGTGCGGACGGCGGTGAACTGGATCAACCTCTCGACGGTGCTCGGGCTGCTGACCGCGTGGGTCGGCGGGGCCCAGATCCGCAGGCGTGGACGCGGGACGTACGTCGCCACCGGCTACCGCTGGCGGATCCCGGCGGCGTCCGCGTTCACCGTCGGCAGCGTCATCGTGTCGCGGCACGGCGAGGAGCGCTTCGCGCGCAGGCCGGCACTGCTCCTGCACGAGGACCGCCACTGCACGCAGTACGCGTGGTGCCTCGGCCCGGTGATGCTCCCGCTCTACTTCGCAGGCGTCGGCGTCTCGTACGTCGTGGCCGGCGACCACTGGTCGTACAACCCGTTCGAGCGGCTGGCGGTGCTCGTGGACGGCGACTACCGCCCGAATCCGCCGCGCTGGCGCCGCTGATCGTCCCCTCTCCCCAGCGTTGGTGCCTCAGTGGTCACCGCGACGACCTCGGTGACCACTGAGCGACCAACGGTGCGGGTGGCGGTGACGGTGCGGGTGCCGGTGTCCGGATAGTGGACCGAGTGGACGGTATGTGAGACGGCCACGTAGGCTTGCGAACAGCTCATCACGAGGGGCGGAGGGACACGGCCCGACGAAGCCCCGGCAACCACCCGGCGATGCTCGCGCACACTGCGAGGCCACGCCAGGGGATGGTGCCAATTCCGTCCTGTGGCGAAAGTCGCGCGCAGGAGAGATGACGAGGAGGCCTCGTGAGCGCGAGCACCCTGGAGTCCACAGACTGTACGACCGCCCGTCCCGGAGCATTCGGCAACGCGATCGGCCTGGTCTGCCGCGCATGCGGCACCGAGCAGGAGCTCGGCCCCCACTACGCCTGCATCGAGTGCTTCGGCCCGCTCGAGGTGGCGTACGACTTCGGCACGATCACCCGCGAGCAGATCGAAGCCGGACCCAAGAGCATCTGGCGCTACCAGCCGCTGCTGCCGGTCCCGGCCGACATCGCGTCGTTCCCCAACACCGATCCCGGCTTCACCCGTCTCGTGAAGGCTGACAACCTCGCCCGCGAGCTCGGCATGAAGAACCTTTGGGTCAAGGACGACTCGGGCAACCCGACGCACTCCTTCAAGGACCGCGTCGTCGCCGTCGCCCTCTCGGCCGCCCGCGAGCTCGGCATGAAGGTCCTCGCGTGCCCGTCGACCGGCAACCTCGCCAACGCCGTCGCCGCTGCCGCTGCGCGCGCCGGCATCAAGAGCGTCGTCTTCATCCCGGAGAACCTCGAGCGTCCCAAGATCCTCACCACCGCGGTGTACGGCGGCACGCTGGTCGCGGTCCGCGGCAACTACGACGACGTCAACAAGCTCGCGAGCGAGATCGCCGGCGAGGAGGAGGGATGGGCGTTCGTCAACGTCAACGTCCGCCCGTACTACGCAGAGGGTTCGAAGACCCTCGCGTACGAGACCGCCGAGCAGCTCGGCTGGCGCATCCCCGAGCAGATCGTCATCCCGGTGGCGTCCGGCTCCCAGCTCACGAAGGTCGACAAGGGCCTCACCGAGCTCGGCAAGCTCGGTCTGGTCGAGGCGACGCCGTACAAGATCTTCGGCGCGCAGGCGACCGGCTGCTCGCCGGTGGCGCAGGCCTTCCGTGACGGGCACGACGTCGTCCGCCCGGTGAAGCCGGACACGATCGCCAAGTCGCTCGCGATCGGCAACCCCGCGGACGGGCCGTACGTCCTCGACACCTGCCGCCGTACGGGTGGTGCCGTCGAGGACGTCTCCGACGACGAGGTGCGCGACGGCATCCAGCTGCTCGCCCGCACCGAGGGCATCTTCGCCGAGACCGCCGGCGGCGTCACGATCGCGACGCTCAAGAAGATCATCGCGACCGGGCAGCTCGACCCGGAGGCGGAGACGGTCGTCTTCAACACCGGCGACGGCCTCAAGACGCTCGATGCGATCGCCGACCGTGTCGGCCCGGCCGCCACGATCGACCCCACGTACCCGGCGTTCACCGCCGCCAACCTCGTCTGATCGAGAGGACACCATGAGCGTCTCCGTCCGCATCCCCACGATTCTTCGCACGTACACCAAGGGTGACTCCGAGGTGACGGTCGAGGGCGACGACGTCGCGTCGGTGATCGACGCGCTCGAGGCGTCGTACCCGGGGATCAAGGCGCGCGTCGTCGACGAGACCGGTGCGATCCGCCGGTTCGTCAACGTCTACGTGGGGACCGAGGACATCCGCTTCGCCGAGGGTCTGGGCACGACGGTCCCGACCGGGCAGCAGGTCTCGATCATCCCCGCGGTCGCCGGCGGCTGCTGACCGTCACTGCTTGACGGCCTGGAGCGTGTAGCTGGCCGCCATCCGCTCCGGGTGGTCGGCCAGCCGGTACTCCCCACGGTGCTCGGGGTGCGGTGCCATCAGCCCCGGCAGCGCGTCCCACGGGACGGAGTCGTGCTCGGCGAGTCCGGTCACGGCCAGCCCGTGGTCGAGCAGCGCCGTCACCACGTCGGCGAGCGAGTGGATCCACTCACGGCTCGGCAGCTCCTGCAGCGCGGCGTCCGTCTCCACGTACGTCTCGGCGGTGGTGAACACGAGCGGTTCGGACTGGTGGAAGTACGGGTAGGCCAGCGCGGCCTGGCCGTCGACGACGTCGTACGCCATCAGCATCGGGTGGCCCTCCCGGAGGAAGAGGCGTCCTCCTGGCCGGAGCAGGTCGCTCACGACGCGGGCCCAGCGGTCGATGTCGGGCAGCCAGATGATCGCGCCGATGCCGGTGAACACCAGGTCGAACCCGTTCGCGCCGAGCAGCTCGACCGCGTCGTAGACGTCCCCCTCGACGTAGTGCACCTCGGCGCCCGTCCGCGCCGCCAGGGCACGTGCCTGGTCGAGCGAGGCCGGCGAGAGGTCGAGCCCGACCACGTCGCTGCCGAGCCGGTGGAGGCTGAGGGTGTCGGTGCCGATGTGGCACTGGAGGTGCACAGCGCGGAGACCGGCGACGTCGCCGAGCCGGGGGAGGTCGAAGCGTACGACGTCGCTGAGCGCGGTCGGGTCGTCGTACCGTCGGAGGTCGTAGGCGGACGAGGCAGCGTGGACGGGCGCGCGGTCGTCCCACATGGCGCGGTTGACGGCGAGGTAGTCGTCGGTCATGACGCCACCGTCCCACGTCTCACGACCCGACGAGCCCCGTCGTCGGACTGGAGGCGAGGGCCGACTCGCGCCGGGGGATGCGGCCGGCACCTCGCGCCGTACGCCCCGCGCGTACGGCGCCCGCGATCGCTGCGGCCATCGCGGGCGGGTCCTCGGCTCGTGTCACAGCAGTGGCGCACAGCACCGCGTCGCACCCGAGCTCCATCGCCAGGGCGGCGTCCGACGCGGTCCCGATGCCGGCGTCCAGCACGACCGGCACCTCGACCGCCTCGGTGATCGCGGCGATCGCGCGCGGGTGAGCGATGCCGAGGCCGGACCCGATCGGCGAGCCGAGGGGCATCACCGCCGCACACCCGAGGTCGGCGAGCCGCCGCGCGGTGACGAGGTCGTCGTTGGTGTACGGCAGCACGACGAAGCCGTCGCGCACGAGCGTCTCCGCCGCGTCGAGCAGCTCGACGACGTCGGGGAGGAGCGTGACGTCGTCGGCGACGACCTCCAGCTTCACCCAGGACGTGCCGAGGGCCTCGCGCGCGAGCTGGGCGGTCAGCACCGCTTCACGTGCCGTCCGGCAACCAGCTGTGTTCGGGAGCAGGCGGGCACCGTGCTCGCGCACGACGTCGAGCAGCGACCCCGGGGCGTCGGTGCCCACGCGGCGGATCGAGACGGTGACCAGGTCGCTGCCGCTCGCCGTGAGGCAGCGTCGGAGCACCTCGGGGCTGGGGATGCCACCGGTCCCGAGGAACAGGCGGCTCTCGATCGTCGTGCCGGCGACGACGAGGGGGTCGGGTGCGGTGTCCTGCACGAGGTCAGCCTCCTTGGACCGCGGTGACGACGTCGACGTCAGCGCCGTCGGGGATCGTGTGGTCGGCCCACTCCGAGCGCGGGACGACGGCGCCGTCGACGGCGACCGCGAGATCCGTACGCCCGAGGTCGAGCCTGTCGACCAGGGTGAGCACCGTCGTCGGTCCAGGCAGGACATGGTCGGAGCCGTTGAGCCGGATGGTCATCGTGCCTCCTCGAGGGCGAAGCGGAGCGGGTCGGCGGTGTCGGCGCCGGCGGGCGGTGCGTCACCTGCGACGAGCGCGGCCACGACGGCAGCCGTCCACGGCGCGAGCAGGACGCCTCCGCGGTGGTGACCGCCGGCGACGAGGAGTGCGTCGACGCCGGTCTGTCCCACCAGCGGGACGTGGTCCGGCGTCGCTGGGCGGAGGCCGGCGGTGGCCTCGACGAACGTGGCGTCGCGCAGCTCGGGAACGACCTCGATCGCATCGTGGAGCAGATCGTGCACGGCTTCGAGAGTGACGGCGGTGTCGTGCCCACGCTCCAGGCTCGTGGCTCCGACGACGACCTCACCGTCGGACCGTGGGACGAGATAGACGGAGCGTCCACGTACGTCGGCGCGCACCGTCCGTGCCAGCGTGGGCCGCGGCGTACGGACGCGCAGGATCTCGCCCTTGACGGGGCGTACGGCGGAGCGCAGCCACTCGGGCGCGCCGCAGGTCGCGGACAGGCCCACGCCGTTCGCGACGACGACGACGGCGTGCCGTCGGTGCCGGCCGGTGCGGTGCGTACGGACCCCCGTCGCGACGCCGGCCTCGGTGACGACGTCGACCGTGTCCTCGTCGAACGCGACCTCGCGCCGCGCGCACGCCGTGAGCAGCGCGGCCACGAGCGTCCGGTTGTTGACGCTGTGGTCGGTGCTCACCTCCGTGACCGAGTGCAGTCCTGGGTGGAGCGCGGGCTCGAGGGCGCGCACCTCGCGCCGCCCGAGCGGCCGGTGAGCGATCCCGGCGGCCGCCATCAGCGCCTGGACCCGTGTCTGGGCCCGGGCGTCGTCGTCAGTGGCGGCGACGAGGAGCGTGCCGTCGGTACGCAGCTCGGGTCCCCATCCGGCGTCGGCCTCGAGGTCGCGCGCGACACCGGGCCAGCGGGCGAGGGAGTCGAGGCCGAGACGCAGGAGCGACTCCTCGCCGAACCACGCCTCACCCGCCGGCGAGAGCATCCCGGCGGCGGCCCAGGAGGCCCCGCGAGCGGGTGCGGGGTCGTACACGGTGACGCGGTGCCCGCGGCGGCCGAGCGTCCACGCGACGGTCAGGCCGATCACGCCGCCGCCGACGACGGCCACGGTGGGGAGGGACGACGGCACTGCTCCTGCCTTCCTTCGCCGGCATGACCCGGATCAGGTTCGACGGTCGGAGCGGCATCGGCTCCCTCTCAGCCCTTGGCCAGGGCTCCCGTGGGGACGTCCGCACCGTAGGCGGCAGGAAGGGGCGGCGTCAAACGGCGCCGGGACTGCGTCGAGCCGAGCAGGACCCCGGCGATCACGACCGCGCCGAACGCCAGCTCCAACGGGTGCAGGTGCTCGCCGAGGACGATCGCGCTGGCGCTCATCCCGACCACCGGGACGAGCATCGAGAACGGGGCCACGGTGCTCGAGGGGTAGCGCGTCATGAGGATCGTCCAGAGCCCGGACCCGAGCACCGTGCCGATGACGACCGTGTAGACGATGCCGAGCACCGCGGGCAGTGCCTCGGCGGTGAACGAGGTCGCGAGAGACTCGCCGATCCGGTCCGGCCCCTCGACGAGCAACGCCACCGCGAGCATCGGGATCGGCGGGACCACGGACATCCACAGCGTCAGGTGGAGCGGGTTCGACGGGCGGGCCTGCCGGTTCGCGAGGTTGCCGAACGCCCAGCCGAGGGCGCCGAGGAGGGTGAGCACCACGGGGAGGAGCGCCGCGGTCTGCGAGCGGTGCCACGCGACGCCGGCCAGACCCAGGATCGCGATGACGATGCCGAGGACCTGGCGCCCGGTGAGCCGCTCTCGCAGCAGGACACCGGCGAGCACGACGGTGAAGGGCGCCGACGCCTGCAGGACCAGTGACGCGAGACCCGCAGGCATCCCGGCCTCCATCCCCGCGTAGAGGAAGACGAACTGCGCGATGCCGAAGCCGACGCCGTACCCGATCAGCCAGCGCAGGCGCACGTCCGGACGCGGGACCAGCAGGATCGTGGGGATCGCCAGCAGGCCGAAGCGCAGCGCGACGCAGAACATCGGGGGGTACTGCTCGAGCGAGGCGTGGATGGCGAGGAAGTTCAGTCCCCAGCAGATCGCCACGAGCACGGCGAGAGAGCGGTCGCGGTTCGTCACCCGATCAGCCTGCGGGTTGTCGTGGATGAAGCACAAGCGACTATTGCTTCGCTAACGTTGTAGCGTCGCTTCATGAATGACGGTTCGATGGGTGTGATGGGGATCGACGTCGACAAGCTCGCGACGCTGCGGGAGCTGGCCGAGCGGGGGAGCATCACCGCGGTCGCCGACGCGACGTACAGGACTCCGTCCGCGGTCTCGCAGGCGATCAAGGCGCTCGAGCGCGATCTGGGGGCGGTCCTCGTCGTGCGCGAGGGGCGCGGCGTGCGGCTGACCGACGCCGGCGCGTTGCTCGCCGAGGGCGCGGTCGAGGTCGCCGAGGCCGTCGCGCGGACCCGGGCGAGGTTCGAGGAGTTCCGCGGTGACGTGAGCGGCGAGGTGGCGGTCACCGCGTTCCCGAGCGGTGCGGAGATGCTGCTCGCGCCACTGCTGCCGCGGCTCGCTGCCGAGGCACCTGGCGTCACTCTGCGGCTGAGCGACCTCGACCTGGCGGAGTACGAGCTCGCTGCCGCGACGGCCGACCACGACCTCGTGCTCGGGCACTCCGTCCTCGCTGTGCCCGACCCGGCGACGACGCGACTGCACGTGACTCCGCTGCTGCGCGAGCCGCTCGACGTCGCCGTGGCGGCCGACCACCGGCTCGCCGCGCGTGACGCCGTACGGCCGGAGGATCTCGTCGACGAGCCGTGGATCGGCGTCCCCGTCGGTCACCCGTTCGACCTGCTGCTGCCGATGCTCGCGGTCGGCGGGCGGCCGCCACGCGTCGTGCAGCGCTTCCTCGACAACCATGTCGTCACCGCGTTCGTGGCCGCCGGTCAGGGCGTTGCGCTGCTGCCGCGGCTGTGGCGACGTGCGGCCGAGGCCCAGGGGGTCCGGCTCCTGCCGCTCGAGGGCGTACGCGCCGGCCGGCACGTGTTCGCGCTCGCCCGTCCTGACCGTGCCGAGCGAGCCGCCGTACGCCGGGTGCTGGCCGTCCTGGAGGACGTCGCCGCGGAGCTCGGCTGAGGTGTCAGCGCGCGACGCGCGCCCACAGGTTCTGCATCTCGCCCGAGGTCGACCGGTCGATCCACTCCAGAGCGACCGGGAGACCCCCGGGCGTTTCGAGCACGCGCGTCCCGTCGCCGACGAACCGAGGGACCACGTGGAGCAGGACCTCGTCGAGGAGCCCCGCCTCCAGCAGTCGCCGGGAGGTCACGGCGCCGAGCACGACGACGTACCTGTCGCCGGCCGCCTCGGCCGCGACCGCGTACGCCTCCTCGACGGTGCCGGTCACGTGCACGTGATCCTCGCTCGCCGGCACCTCGTCCGGGTCGTGGGTGTGGATGACGATCGGGCCCTCCCAGGCGCCGCCGTACGGCTTGCTGGTGAGCTCGTCCACCTCCGCGGGCTGCGTGTCCGGCGGCTGCCAGTGCGCGGTCCGGCCGCCGACGAGCATCGCGCCGATGTTCGAGATCACCCGGTCGACGACCGCGTTCTCGCCCATGGCCGGCTCCAGGAGGAAGCTCATCTGCTCGTCGGGTCCGGTGATGTAGCCGTCCAGGGTCGCGGTGGCGTGGTAGATCGAGGTCGCCATCGACAGGTCCTTCCGTCGGGGTGTGGATCAGTGACCGTCCGGCCAGTCTGAACTCATCGACCGAGGCCCGCCCTTTGCACTCTCGAGGTCCGAGTGCTAAAAATGGCATTAGCACTCGTCTCTGGCGAGTGCCAAGCACGAACGGGCCAGGACGATGAGGTCCGAAGGTCGCGGCGGGAAGGGTTCGCCGTGGACGCGGGTCGTCCGTCGCGGGCATCCCCTGGTCCATCCACCTCTACGCGGAGGAATCGCGGGAGCATGCCGAAGACCATTGCATTCAACGAGGAAGCCCGTCGCGGCCTCGAGCGCGGGATGAACACCCTCGCCGACGCCGTCAAGGTGACCCTCGGCCCCAAGGGCCGCAACGTCGTCCTCGAGAAGAAGTGGGGCGCCCCCACCATCACCAACGATGGTGTGAGCATCGCCAAGGAGATCGAGCTCGAGGACCCCTACGAGAAGATCGGCGCCGAGCTCGTCAAGGAGGTCGCCAAGAAGACTGACGACGTCGCTGGCGACGGCACCACCACCGCCACCGTGCTCGCCCAGGCGCTCGTGCGCGAGGGCCTGCGCAACGTCGCGGCCGGCGCCAACCCGATCGCGCTCAAGCGCGGCATCGAGAAGGCCGTCGAGGCGATCAGCGCTCAGCTGCTCGGGATGGCCAAGGACATCGAGACCAAGGAGCAGATTGCTTCGACGGCCGCGATCTCCGCTGCTGACCCGACCGTCGGCGAGATCATCGCCGAGGCGATGGACAAGGTCGGCAAGGAAGGCGTCATCACCGTCGAGGAGAGCAACACCTTCGGCCTCGAGCTCGAGCTCACCGAGGGCATGCGCTTCGACAAGGGATACATCTCCCAGTACTTCTACACCGACCCCGAGCGCATGGAGGCGGTGCTCGAGGATCCCTACATCCTCATCGCCAACTCCAAGATCACGAACGTCAAGGATCTCGTGCCGGTCCTCGAGAAGGTCATGCAGTCGAGCAAGCCGCTGCTGATCATCGCCGAGGACATCGAGGGCGAGGCGCTGGCCACCCTGATCGTCAACAAGGTCCGTGGCACGTTCAAGTCCGTCGCCGTCAAGGCTCCGGGCTTCGGCGACCGCCGCAAGGCCATGCTGACCGACATCGCCATCCTCAGTGGCGGCGAGGTCATCAGCGAGGAGGTCGGCCTCAAGCTCGAGAACGCTGACATCTCGCTGCTCGGCACGGCCCGCAAGGTCGTCGTGACCAAGGACGAGACCACCATCGTCGACGGCGGTGGCTCGGAGGACCAGATCACCGGACGGGTCAACCAGATCCGTGCCGAGATCGAGAACTCCGACTCGGACTACGACCGCGAGAAGCTGCAGGAGCGCCTGGCGAAGCTCGCCGGCGGTGTTGCGGTCATCAAGGTCGGCGCGGCCACCGAGGTCGAGCTCAAGGAGCGCAAGCACCGCATCGAGGACGCCGTCCGCAACGCGAAGGCTGCCGTCGAGGAGGGCATCGTCGCCGGTGGCGGCGTCGCGCTCGTCCAGGCGACCGCCGCGGCGTTCGAGAAGCTCGAGCTCGAGGGTGACGAGGCCACCGGTGCGCAGATCGTGCGCTCGGCCTCGACCGCTCCGCTGAAGCAGATCGCGGTCAACGCCGGCCTCGAGGGCGGCGTCGTGGCGGAGAAGGTCCAGGGCCTCCCCGCAGGCCACGGCCTCAACGCGGCGACCGGCGAGTACGTCGACCTCATCGCCGAGGGCATCCTCGACCCGGCCAAGGTGACCCGTTCGGCGCTGCAGAACGCAGCCTCGATCGCGGCTCTCTTCCTCACCACCGAGGCCGTCGTCGCCGACAAGCCCGAGAAGAACGCTCCGGCCATGCCGGGCGGCGACATGGGCGACATGGGCGGCATGGGCTTCTGATCCCAGAACCCACCGCCTGAGCTCACGCTCAGCACCCCGTACGGCGCCCCGTCGGTCCTCGGACCGGCGGGGCGCCGTCGTGTTTCCCCGGGGTTGGCGCGAGGTCAGGATGGAAACGGTGCCTGGTAGCCGCTGTCGCCGGGAAACGAAGCGTCCTCGATTCCCGACTCCTTCAGCGTGCACTGGACCCACTCGGGACCACCCTGCGGGCTTCGGCAGTCGTAGAGCGACCACCCGTCGCCACCTACGGTTCGGGTCAGGACGAGGAGCGATCCGTCGCTGTCGTACGCGAGCCGGGGGGTGCCGAGACGGTCCGCGCTGATCGCGAGCTCGGTTCGGGCGCCGCTGACGACGTCGCGGGCGACGATCGGCGTGCCTGCGCGGTCGTCGTCCTTCACCGCAGACCCGCGAAGAAGTTGTAGGCGCCCATCGGGAGAGAGGTGGTAGTCGTCGGGCGAGCGGGAGCCGAGCTTCTCGGTGAGCCGCACCGTTTGCCATCCGGCGAGAGCGCTCCCTTCGGTGGACTCCACGATGAGACCTCCTGGTCCGACGAAGAAGATCGTCCGTCCGGCGACGCCCACAGCGGCGACGCGGCCGCCTTTCCTCAGAGGCTGGAAGCCGCCGTAGCCCGCAGCGTCCCAGGCCCTGTAGGAGCTCCCGCCGCCGTCGGGCACCTCGTCGACGAGGACGCCGTCGTCGAGACCGATCAAGCTCGCGGCGCTGGCGAGGGAGGCGACCTCTCGCTGCTGGGCGAGGTCGTAGACGTGAGCCGTCAAGCGTCCGTCGTTCGAGCTCGTCCAGGCCACCGTCGTACCGTCGGGATCGGCGACCAGCGTCGGCCGCCAGTTGCTGTCGGTCAACTGCCGGGCGAGGGCGACCTCCGTCCCGTCGGGCAGCATCAGGTAGGGCCGGACGTCGTCACCGATGTACACCAGCCCGTAGCGGGTGGCCACCGTGAGCGCACGCCCATGCCCGTGCTGACGCGTGTGCCGGGCGCCGCCGATCGAGACCTCGTCGCCGGCGAGGTGGATGCGAAGGTCGCTGCGCGCCTTGAGCGGTGAAGTCGGCGCGGCCGTCGTGGGTGCCGGGGTGGGAATGGCCGTCGGGGTCGGTGCTGGCTGTGCATCGCCGCCGACCACGTGTTGAGCGGCGAAGACCCCGCCGACGATCACTGCGACAGCGGCGGCCGCCGCGACGACCGGAACGAGTCGCACGATTTGGGACGGGAACCGGCGCTGCTTCGTGAGCGCTGCCATGTCCGGTGTTGGCGCAGTTCCCGCAGTGTGGTCGACGATTGACTCGCGGACGAGCTCTTCGAGCGTCATGCGGGGCTCCTTCCGAGACCGATCTCGGGCTGCTGGGGTGGTTCGATCACGTCAGAGTCGAGACCGTGGCTGTGGACGGCGAGCTCGGCCCGGAGGGCGCGCATCGCGGCGTTCGTTCGGCTCTTCACGGTGCCGGGCGGGATCTCGAGGATGGCGGCGACCTCGCGTTCGCTGAGGTCCTCGTAGAAGCGGAGGACGATGACCGCCCGCTGTTTCGCCGGCAGCCGCTGGAGGCACCGCCACACCATGTCGGACGTCGCGACCACGTCATCGTGGCCATGGCCGCTGCCCGCGCCGTCGGGGACGACCGGAACCGATCGTTCGACGTGGCGCCATCGCCGACGCCAGCCGTTGTGCACCTCGTTGACGACCATGCGGCGCACGTACGCCTCCGGTCTGTCGGCCGCTCGTACGCGGGTCCACGCCGCGTACGCCTTCGCGAACGTGGCCTGCACCACGTCCTCGGCGTCGTCTCGGTTTCCGGTCAGCGCGTGGGCGAGCCGGAACATCGGGCTCCAGTGCGCGTCGACGAACGCCTCGAAGCCGGAGCGCTCTTCATGGGTCATGATCGATGAGACGTTATCGGGCAGCGGATCGGTTCGTTTCGCGCCGTCGTAGTTTGGACCTGTGTACGTGCCACGCTTCAACGCCCTCGACGACGACGCCGCGATCGATGCCCTCGTCCACTCTGCGGGCGCCGGCGACCTCGTGACCGTCGGCGCGGACGGGACGCCGTACGCGACTCGGCTGCCGCTGGTGTGGCTGCGCGACGAGAGTCGCGTGATCGCGCACCTGGCGATCGCCAACCCGCACTGGCGCACGATCGTCGACGGCTCGCCGGCCCTCCTCGTGGTGAGCGGGCCGCAGGCGTACGTCTCGCCGGCCTGGTACGCCGCGAAGGCCGAGCACGGTCGCGTCGTGCCGACCTGGAACTACAGCCGGGTCGAGCTGAGAGGGACGGTCCGGGTGCATCGCGACGAGGCCTGGCTGCGCGACGCGGTCACCCGTCTCACCACGCTGCACGAGGCTGCGCGGCCCGAGCCGTGGGCTGTCAGCGATGCGCCGGAGGCGTACGTCGACGGGCAGCTGCGCGGCATCGTCGGCATCGAGGTCGCCGTCGCCTCCGTCGAGGGCAAGGCGAAGCTCAGCCAGAACCGCTCGGAGGCCGACCGCGCCGGGGTGATCGACGGGCTGCACGCCGAGGGTGGCCCTGAGGCGCAGGCGGTCGCCGACGCGATGGTCGCTCACTCCTCGGCGTCGGCTCCCGAGTCTGCGTCGACGACGTAGACCTGCTCGCCGGCGCGCGGGTCGCGTGCGTGCAGCGTGAGGAAGGTGGGCGAGAACGGTCCGCCGAGGTCGACGACCGTCGCGCCCGCGCCGAGAACGCCCCGGATCAGCTGCGGCGGGCACGTCCGGTCGTTCCGGGTCACGACGCCCGGCGTCACCCAGACCGGCACGCCGCCGAGCATCCCGGAGAGCTGCAGGTGGAAGTGGCCGCACAGCACGGCGCGTACGTCGGTCCCGGCGACGGCGTCGCCGAGGCGCTCACCACCGTGGAGGCCGTCCTTGCGCATGAAGGGTGACCACCCCACGTGGAGCGGGGGATGGTGGAGTACGACGATGGTGCCTGCCGGCGCCGGGGTGGCGAGGCGTCCCCGCAACCATGCGAGCTGCCCGCCGTCCAGGTCACCGTGGACCGACCCGGGCACCAGGCTGTCGAGGGTGATCACGCGCAGCCCGCTGACCTCGCTGACCGCCGCACGCTTGCCGCTCGACCCGCCGGCGAGCCTGCCGACGTCGCGACCGTCCGGCCCGAGGTGGCCGGACCCGAGCGCGCGGGCGAAGGCGTCACGGTCGTCGTGGTTGCCGGTCGTGTAGACGTGCGGGATGCCTCGCTCCTCGGCGAAGCCGCCCACGAGCTCACGGACCGCGACACACCCCTCGTACGAGCCGTCGTCGGCGATGTCTCCACTGACGACCACGAGGTCGAGGTCAGGGACATGGCGGACGTCGCGCAGGATCTGCTCGAGCGACGCGAAGGCGTCGACGCCGTCCATGTCGGGTCCCTCGCGGGACACGTGGGTGTCGGACAGGTGGAGGATCCGGTGCGTGGGGGCCACCCGTGCAGCCTAGGACGACCGTCAGGGGTGGAGGTAGCCCTGCGCCGCCGAGGCCAGCGCGCGGGCGTACCGCCGCTGTCCCGCGGCAGACCGCATCGCTCGCGCGTCGCGTGCGTTGCGCATGTTGCCGAGCTCGACCATCACCGTCGGGATGCGGCTGAGGTTCAGGGTGCCCAGGTCGCTGCGGCGGACGAGCGCGGTGCCTCCGGCGGTGTAGGTCGACCGTCGGAACCCGCGGTCCTCGAGCGCTGCACGCGTGATCCGGCCGAGGCGGGCGGACCGTACGACCGCGCCGCGCTTGCCGGTCACGATCACGTGGAACCCGCGGCCCGACGCCGCAGCGCCGTCGCCGTGGATGCTGATCTTGAGGTCAGCCGCCCGCGTACGGCCCCGGTAGCCCATGTTGCCCAGCTTGCCGCGGACGTCGACGCACGGTCCCCAGAACGCGCGGCTGTTGCGGGTGCGGGTCATCACGACCGTCGCACCACGTGCTCTCAGCATCGAGCGGAGCCGCTTCGCGACCCGCCACGTGAACGTCGCCTCGGCGAAGCCCGCGTTGGTGGCCGTACCCGTGGTGTTGCACGCCTTCCGGATCCCGCCCGCGTCGACAGGCCGGTTGATCTGACGCGGGAAGCGGCTGTTGCCGAGCTGGTGCCCGGGGTCGATGACGATCGTGGTGCCGGTCAGCGGAGCCGCAGCACGGGCCGCGGGGCTGGCGGGCGATCCCGTGGTCGGCGTCGCAGGATCTGCTCCGTCGGACACGGTCGGACGCGCGATCGCCGTCGGCGCGGACGCACCGACGTACGCCGCGGAGGCCACGAGAGCGGCGGCGGTGAGGACTGCGGCGGCGCGGAGCATCGTACGAGGCTATCCCGTGGACGTAGGCTGAGCCCATGCTCTGGCTCCTCATCATCATCGCGATCGTCGCCGCCGCCTACGTGTTCCGCGTCCAGCTCCTGTCGAAGGTCCTCGGACAGGACGAGACCCGCGTCCGCCGGATGCTCGACCGGCGCAAGGGCGACCGCCGCTGACACGTGGGCGCGTCTGGTCTCGCCGCCGGCATCGTCATCGCACTGGCGGCGCTGGTGCTGCTCGTCCTCGCCGTCCTAGGGATGGGGCTGCTCCTGGTCGGTGGGCTCTCACGTCGGCGCAGCGGTCGACCGCTGGTGTGGGCGGGCGCCGTGATGCTCGGGATCGCCGCGTCCGCCGCGATCGGCGTCGTCGTGTGGGCCGGAGTGACGGGCGACCCTGACACGCTCGAGCTCGACCTGCGCGAGCCGTTGACGACCGCGTCGCTCGACAAGGAGCAGATGCCGGGGTTTCCCGGGGTGTACGACTACGCGTCCGATCGCGTCGACCTGGTGCTGCCGGACGGGAGCCGCTTCGCCTCCGACGCAGGGACCGTGACGGTGTGGTCGGACGACGGCCTGGTGACGTCGGTCAAGATCAACCGCCCGATGACGACGCGCTCAGAGGCCGCTGACGTGATCCGCACGTGGGCGGACGACCTCGGGATCGAGCCGTACGCGATCGACGAGACCACGGACCGGGCCTGGTCGGAGACGCACACGCATGCCGGTGCGGAGGTCGTGCTCTCGATGCAGCCCGGCCCCGACGGCGACGCGCGCCCGTCCCTCGCGATCAACCTGCCGAGCGCCCAGCAGTAGCCCGCCTGGCCGGTGGTGCCGGTCAGCTGCACAGCCGCAGGGCGGTGAGGACGTACGCCCGCGCGCACCGCAGGACGTCCTCGATCTCGACGTACTCGTTCACCGCGTGGGCGTGGGCGATGTCGCCGGGGCCGTACTGCACCGTCGGCACGCCTGCCGCGGCGTACAGCCTGAGGTCCGACCCGTACGGCGCTCCCATCGCCTGCGGTCGCGGTGCCCCCGCGTCCTCGGCCGCGTCCTGGACGACGCCGAGCAGCGGGTGGTCGTCGGGGAGGCGTCCCGGGGCGAACGTCCCGCCGGGGAACGACACCTCGATCGGGTGGTCGCGCAGCCAGAGGTCTCCGCGTCCGGCCTCGGCGAGCGCCGCCCGGAACGCGGTCTGCGCGGCGGCCACAGGCTCGCCCGGGCGCACACCGAAGCGGCCCTCGACCACGCACAGGTCCGGCACCGTGCTGGCCCAGTCGCCGGCGTGGACAGTGCCGATGGAGATCGGGAACGGGACGACGAGGTGGGAGAACCGCTCACCGACGTCGGCGTTGCGCTCCGCCTCGAGCTCCCCCAGGACGGCGCGGGCGATGTCGAGGCCGTCAAGCGCGCTGATGCCGCTCGTGCGCATCGACCCGTGCGCGGCGCGGCCACGGATGACGAGGCGGAAGGTGAGCGAGCCGGCGTTGTCCGTGACGACGTGGCCCGCGGTCGGCTCGGCGATCACGCACGCGTCGGCGGTGTGGCCGCGGCGCAGCGTCGCGAACGTGCCGAGGCCCCCGTCCTCCTCGCCGATGACCGTGTGCACCGCCAGCGGGCGCGCGAGGCGTACGCCGCTGGCGCGGATCGCGTGGGCGGCCCCGAGGACGGCTGCGGTGCCGCCGAGCATGTCGCAGACGCCACGGCCGTACCAGGTGCCGTCGCGCTCCCGCAGCGTGAACGGGTCGTCGGCCCACAGCGCGGGGTCGCCCGGTGGGACGACGTCGATGTGGCCGGCCAGCGCGAGACCGGGGACGCCGCCGTTGTCACCCGGGAGGATCCCGACGGCGCCCCACGCCTCGGTCCGCTCGACCTCGATCCCGGGGAACTCGGACTCCTGCCGCAAGGTCGGAAGGTCGATCTCCCAGTGGTCGACCTCGGCGCCGAGCTCGGCGAGCCGGTCCGCGCACCAGTGGCTGGCGGCGACCTCGCCGACGGTGCCGTCGACCGGCGCCAGACCGACGAGCGTCGCCAGGTCGGCAGCGATCTGGTCGGGGTCGAGGTGGGCGAGTACGGCGCTCGAGTCGACGGAGACGGTCACGTCTCCAGTGTGCGCTCCCGCTCCTCGTCGCGAGGCGAGATGGCAGGATCGGCGCATGGCGAAGCGAGCGCTGGTGGCCGGGGTGGTCCTTGCAGCAGGCGAGGGGCGCCGGATGGGGAAGCCGAAGGCACTGGTCGAGGGCGCCGACGGACGAACGTGGCTGGAGCGGACGCTCGGCGTCCTGCTCGACGGCGGATGCCGTGACCTGTACGTCGTCGAGGGCGCGCAGGCGGAGTCCGTGGAGGCCGCCGCGGACGACTTCTTGTCCTCGCGGCGCGGCGCGGACGGTGAGCCCAAGAAGATCACCGGCCTCGCCTTCGTCGAGTCGCCGGACTGGAGCGAGGGCTTAGGTGCGTCGCTCCGGACTGTGCTCACGTCGTTCCTCGACAACCCCGCGTCGACAGGCGTCGACGCGCTGCTCGTGATGCTCGTCGACCTGCCGGACGTCGGCCCGGACGTCGTACGGCGGGTGCTCGACCACGCGGACACCGCCGCCGACCCCCGGGCGGTCCTCGCCCGCGCGACGTACGACGGCCGTCCGGGCCACCCTGTCCTCGTCGGCCGCGATCACTGGGCGCCGATGGCGGCGACGCTGTCCGGCGACGAGGGTGGTCGGCGCTACCTCGCCGATCACGGCGCGGCCCCCATCGAGTGCGGCGACCTCGCGACCGGGCGCGATCAGGACACGCCGTCGCCCGCGCCGGAATAGGCTGATCGCGTGAAGCAGCCCCGCAGCAGCGACGAGCTCGTCGCGGACCTCGACCAGGTCGGTTACCTCGCGGACGAGGGCCTCGGCACCATCGCGTACCTCGCGCTCGCCATGCAGCGCCCGCTCCTGCTCGAGGGCGAGCCCGGCACGGGCAAGACCGCGCTCGCCGAGGCGCTCGCCGCCGCGTACGCGGTGCCGCTCATCCGGCTGCAGTGCTACGAGGGGATCGACGCGACGCAGGCGCTGTACGACTGGGACTTCCCGCGGCAGATCCTGCACCTGCGCACCGTCGAGGCGACCGCCGACCTCGCCGAGGTCGACGCCGACGCGGTGGAGCAGTCGCTGTTCGACGAACGCTTCCTCCTCGCCCGGCCGATCCTGCGTGCGCTGCGCGAGGCGCCCGCTGTCCTCCTGGTCGACGAGATCGACCGCGCCGACGACGAGTTCGAGGCCTTCCTGCTCGAGGTCCTGTCCACCAACCAGGTGACGATCCCCGAGCTCGGGACGGTCCGAGCGACCGTGCCGCCGATCGTGGTGCTCACGTCGAACCGGACCCGTGAGCTGCACGACGCGCTCAAGCGCCGCTGCCTGTACCACTGGATCGAGCACCCCGGCCTGGCCCGCGAGGTCGAGATCGTCCGGACCCGGATGCCGGAGGTGTCGCAACGCCTCGCCGAGCAGGTGGTCGGGGTGGTGCAGGAGCTGCGCACCCGCGGCGACCTGCTGAAGCCCCCGGGCGTCGCGGAGACCCTCGACTGGACCGCAGCGCTGGACCGGCTCGGCCGCGACACGCTCGACCTCGAGACAGCGGCGGCGACGGTCGGGGCGGTCTGCAAGTACCGCGAGGACATCGACCGCGTCCGTGAGTCGCTCTCGTCGATGCTCGCCTGAGGTGGTGTCGATGCCCGGGGCGGACGGTGTCGCCATCTTCGTCGGGTTCGCGCAGGCTCTGCGCGAGGCGGGCGCCGGGGTGACCGCGGACCGGACTCAGGCGTTCGTGGAGGCCGTGAGTGTCCTCGGCGCCGACCGTCGCCGCGACGTCTACTGGGCAGGCCGAGCGACGCTGTGCGCCGAGCCTGACGACGTGGCGACGTACGACAAGGTGTTCGCGGCGTGGTTCTCGCCCGAGGACCCTCGTCTGCGTACGCGGTCGCAGCCGCCTCCCCGCGTCGTGGTGCAGGCCGGCCTCGAGGATGCCGACGAGGGCGGGACCGGGTCGGGTGACGACCAGCAGGTCGCGATGATCGCGAGCCGGACGGAGACGTTGCGGCACCGCGACGTCGCCTCTCTGTCGACGTCCGAGCGGGCCGCGGTGGCGCGCATGTTCGAGGGGCTCGACGTGCGGGTGCCGTTGCGCCGCAGCCCACGCCGTACGCCTCACCGGCGCGGCGACCTCGACCCCACCCGCACGCTGCGCGACCAGCTGCGCCGAGCGGGGGAGCCGGGCCCGTTGCGCTTCCGCGCCCCACGCCGTCGCCCTCGCCGGGTGGTGCTGCTGGTCGACGTCTCGGGCTCGATGAGCGCGTACGCCGACAGCCTCCTGCGGCTCGCGCACCGCCTCGTGAGCGCGTCGCCGCGGCAGGTCGAGGTCTTCACGCTCGGCACGCGGCTGACCCGAGTGACCGCGGCGATGCGGCTGCGGGACGCGGAGGACGCCCTGGCGGCCGCCGGAGCAACGGTGCCGGACTGGTCTGGCGGAACGCGGCTCGGCGAGGTGCTGCGGGCGTTCGTCGACCGGTGGGGACAGCGAGGCATGGCACGCGGGGCCGTGGTCGTGATCGCGAGCGACGGCTGGGAGCGGGGCGACCCGGTGCTGCTCGGCGATCAGGTCCAGCGTCTGCAGCGGCTCGCGTACCGCGTGCTGTGGGCGAACCCGCACCGCGGACGCCCGGGGTACGCGCCGGTGCAGGGTGGGATCGCCGCCGTGCACCCGCACCTCGACGCACTGGTCGCCGGGCACTCGCTCGCCGCCTTCCAAGCGCTCCTCGACGAGGTCGGGCGCTGACTGCTGGGCCCCGACGCACGGGTGGCCCGAGAAAGGACCCCTCGTCGCTGGGTCGCCGGGACGTAGTCTGGATCACATGCGCGACGTGCTCGACGAGCTCATGGAGACGTGGAAGGCCGGCGAGACCGCCGGTGTCGCCACGGTGGTCCAGACCTTCCGCTCCGCACCCCGCCCGGCTGGCGCGTCGATGGTGGTCGCTCCGGACGCGAGCGCGTACGGGTCGGTGTCGGGCGGCTGCGTCGAGGGAGCCGTGTACGAGCTTGCGCAGGAGGTCGTCGCGGCCGAGGCCCCGGTCCTCCAGCGGTACGGCGTTTCTGACGACGACGCCTTCGCCGTCGGTCTGACCTGCGGCGGGATCCTCGACGTGTTCGTCGAGCCGGTGTCGCAGGAGACGTTCCCCGAGCTCGGTGACGTCGCGGGCGACATCGAGTCCGGTCGGCCGGTGGCCGTGGCGACAGTGATCGCCCACCCGGACGCCGCGTGGGTCGGCCGCCGCATGGTGGTCCGCCCGGACGAGGCCACCGGCTCTCTCGGCTCCGATCGCGCCGACGCCGCGGTGTCCGACGACGTCCGAGGGCTGCTGGCCGCCGGGCGCACCGCGACCCTGACGTACGGGCCCGACGGCGAGCGGCGAGGGGAGGGCATGCGGGTCTTCGTGGCGGCGTACGCCCCCAAGCCTCGGATGCTCGTGTTCGGCGCGATCGACTTCGCCGCCGCGGTGGCGCGGCAGGGGGCATTCCTGGGATACCAGGTGACGGTGTGCGACGCTCGCCCCGTGTTCGCCACCGCGGCCCGCTTCCCCGATGCGCACGAGGTCGTCGTGTCGTGGCCCCACAAGTACCTCGCCAAGCAGGTCGAGGCGGGCCTGGTCGACGAGCGCACCGTCCTCTGCGTGCTGACGCACGACCCGAAGTTCGACGTCCCCCTGCTCGAGCTGGCGCTGCGCCTCGAGCCGCCGCACCGACCCGCGTTCGTGGGGGCGATGGGGTCACGTCGTACGCACGACGACCGGCTCGCACGGCTGCGCGAGGTCGGGGTCACCGAGGACGAGATCGCCCGGTTGTCCAGCCCGATCGGCCTCGACCTCGGAGCCCGTACGCCCGAGGAGACCGCCGTCTCGATCGCGGCGGAGATCATCGCCCTGCAGTGGGGCGGGCACGGCGACCGGCTCAGCGAGCGCGACGGGCGCATCCACCACGAGGTGGACTGACCGTCACGCGGCATTTCCGGTGCTCCCACCGCAAATGCGCCTCGTGCACCGCAAATATGGGGTGCACCGTCGGCACTTGCGGTGCGGGCACCGCAAACGGGTCGCGCTGAGGGCAGTCCTGAGGGCGATCTTTGCGATCGCGTTGTGATCCACGTCACGTGGGTGTAGGAAAGGCTTCAACCAGTCGGGCGCGCGTGCCTACGCCGAGCGGAGTGGAGTCCAGTCCATGGCCAAGAAGCCGATCAGCCTCACCGTCGACGGGGTGTCGTACACCGACGACGTCGAACCCCGAACCCTCCTCGTCCAGTACCTCCGCGAACAGCTCGGCAAGACCGGGACGCTCGTCGGGTGCGACACGACCAACTGCGGCGCGTGCACGGTGCACCTCGACGGGCGCAGCATCAAGTCGTGCACGATGTTCGCCGTCCAGGCGGACGGCCACGACGTCACGACGATCGAGGGCGTCGCCGCTGCGGACGGCACCCTGCACCCGATGCAGCAGGCGTTCCACGAGTGCCACGCCCTGCAGTGCGGATTCTGCACACCGGGCATGATCATGCAGGCGATCGACGTGGCGACCGAGCATCCCGACGCCGACGAGGCGACGGTGCGCGAGAACCTCGAGGGCAACCTGTGCCGCTGCACGGGCTACCAGAACATCGTCAAGGCCGTCCAAGCCGGGGCGCGCGAGATGGCCGGCGGCACGTCCGGCGACACCGAGGCAGGTGCAGCATGACCGTCACCGAGATCGGCTCTCCGCGCAGGCGCAAGGAGGACCAGCGTCTGATCACCGGACGCTCCCGCTACACCGACAACATGGTGCTTCCCGGGATGTTGCATCTCGCGATGGTGCGCAGTCCCTTCGCGCACGCACGAATCACCAACCTCGACACGAGCGCGGCCGTCGCCGCGCCGGGCGTCGTCTCCGTGCTCTCCGGCGCCGACATCGCGGACCTCTGCGGCACGCTCCCCAACGCATGGCCGATCACGCCGGACCAGAAGTCTCCGCACCACCCGTCGATCGCCGTGGACCACGTCGCGTTCGCGGGCGAGATCGTCGCGGTCGTCGTCGCCCGGAGCAAGACCGCGGCGCAGGACGCCGCCGACCTCGTCGACGTCGACTACGACGAGCTTCCGGTGGTGCTCGACCTCGAGGAGGCCGAGAAGGACGAGGTCCTCGCTCACCCCGACCTCGGCACCAACAAGTCGGCGTTCTGGGTGTTCGACTCCGGCGAGGCAGGGACCGGGGGCAACGTCGAGGAGGCGATCTCGGCCGCGAGCGCCGACGACCAGATCCTGATCGAGCGCACCTACTACCAACAGCGGCTGATCCCCGCCTTCATGGAGCCACGCTCCACCGTCGTGGACCCGACGGGCGAGCAGACCACGATGTGGTCGGCAACCCAGGTCCCGCACATCCTGCGCCTGATGCTGGCGCTCACGCTCGGCATCCCGGAGTCCAAGGTGCGCGTGATCGCACCCGACGTCGGCGGCGGGTTCGGAGGCAAGCTCCAGGTGACCCCCGAAGAGGTCATCACGATGATCGTGGCGCGCCGCACCGGCAAGCCCTGCAAGTACACCGAGACCCGCTCCGAGTCGCTGATGGCCGCTCACCACGGCCGTGGCCAGGTGCAGCGGCTCTCGCTCTCCGCGACCCGTGACGGCCAGGTCACCGGCCTCAAGGTCCAGCTGCTGGCGGACATGGGTGCCTACCTCGGACTCGTGACCTCGGGCGTGCCGATCCTCGGGGCGTTCATGTTCCCGGCGATCTACAAGATCCCGGCGTACCGGTTCGAGTGCACCAACCTGTTCACCAACAAGGCCTGGACCGATGCCTACCGCGGTGCCGGACGGCCCGAGGCGACGTTCGCGATCGAACGCCTCATGGACGACCTGGCAGCCGAGCTCGACATGGATCCGATCGAGCTCCGGCGCAAGAACTGGATCGCCCACGAGGAGTTTCCGTTCACGACCGTCTGCGGGCTCGAGTACGACAGCGGCAACTACGAGGCGGCGACGGCGCGGGCGCTCGAGCTGTTCGGGTACGACGAGCTGCGGGCCGAGCAGAAGCGGCGCCGGGACGAGGGCAACCCCGTCCAGCTCGGGATCGGCGTCTCGACGTTCACGGAGATGTGCGGCCTTGCACCGTCGAGGGTCCTCGGCTCGCTCGACTACGGCGCCGGCGGCTGGGAGTACGCGCAGGTGCGGATGCTCCCGACCGGCCACGTCGAGGTCGTCACGGGAGCGAGCGCCCACGGCCAGGGTCACGAGACCGCGTGGAGTCAGATCGTCGCCGACCGGCTCGGCGTGCCGTTCGAGAACGTCGAGGTCCTCCACGGTGACACCGCGATCGCGCAGAAGGGTCTCGACACGTACGGCTCCCGCTCGCTGGCGGTCGGAGGCATGGCGGTCGTGGCTGCGGCGGACAAGGTGATCGCGAAGGCGAAGGTCATCGCGGCCCACATGCTCGAGGCGGCCGAGGACGACCTCGAGTTCGCCGAGGGGAAGTTCACGGTCCGCGGCACCGACCAGGGCGTCGCGCTCGGCGACATCTCGCTGGCGACCTTCGCGGCGCACAACCTGCCTGACGGGATCGAGCCGAGCCTCGACTCCGACGCGACGTTCGACCCGGACAACTTCTCCTTCCCGCACGGCACCCACCTTGCTGCGATGGAGGTCGACACCGACACGGGTCAGGTGACGCTGCGCAAGTACGTCTGCGTCGACGACATCGGCAACGTCGTCAACCCGCTCATCGTCGAGGGCCAGGTCCACGGCGGGCTCGCCCAGGGGATCGCTCAGGCGCTCTTCGAGGAAGCGGTGCACGACGACTCCGGGACGCTCGTGACCGGCTCGTTCGTCGACTACCTGGTCCCGAGCGCGGCCGATCTGCCGTCGTTCATCACCGACCGCACCGAGACGGCGTCGACGACGAACGTCCTCGGCGTCAAGGGCGTCGGCGAGGCCGGGACGATCGCGTCGACGCCGGCGATCGTCAACGGCGTGATCGACGCCGTGCGACATCTCGGAGTCGATGACATCCTCATGCCATGCTCTCCCAGCCGAGTCTGGGCAGCGCTGCAGGGAGCGGACAAGGGCCGGGGGGCCGAAGCCGCCGCACCGACGGTGAACAGCCCCGAGGTCGCCGACCGCGACGTCGCGTCGACCGGCGCGGTCCAGACAGGGACGGACGAGGGGGCAGCACAGTGATTCCGACAGCGTTCGAGTACGAGTCGCCGAGCACGGTGGAGGACGCCGTACGCCTCCTGGCCGAGGGCGGCGACGACGTGAAGGTCCTCGCCGGCGGCCAGAGCCTCATCCCGGTCCTCAAGCTCCGGCTCGCGGGGCCCGAGCTGATCGTCGACCTGGGGCGCATCGACGGGCTGCGCGGCATCCGCGAGGACGGCGACGCCCTGGTGATCGGTGCGATGACGCCGCACCACGAGGTCGCCACGAGCGCGCTGGTACGTGAGCACGCGGCACTGCTGGCGGAGGCCACCTCGACCGTCGCCGATCCGCAGGTGCGCCACCGCGGCACGCTCGGCGGTGCCCTGGTCCACGCCGACCCGGCCGGCGACCTGCCGGCGCCGGCGCTGGCACTCGGTGCGTCGTTCGAGATCGCGGGGCCGTCGGGCGTACGCACGGTGGCTGCCGAGGACTTCTTCGTCGACCTGTTCACGACGGCTGTCGGCGAGGACGAGATCCTCACGGCGGTCCGGGTGCCGAAGCACACGGGGTGGGCCGCGGCGTACGAGAAGTTCGTCCGCGTCTCCCAGCAGTGGTCCATCGTCGCCGTCGCGGCGACCGTCCGTCTCGATGGCGGCACGATCGCCGACGCGCGGCTGGGCCTCACCAACATGGGCACGACCCCGGTCCGCCCGAGGTCCGTCGAGCAGGCCCTCATCGGCGTCTCGCCAGTCAAGGAGGCCGTGGATGCTGCGGTCGCCGACGTCGCGGAGGGGACGACACCACCGGACGACCTCAACGGGTCGGCCGACTATCGGCGCCACCTGGCACGCGTCCTGACGCAGCGCGCCGTGGTGCGGGCGGCGGCCGCCTGATGGAGCTCACGCACACCTTCAGCGTCCCCGCGCCGATCGAGACCACCTGGGCCGCGTTCAACGACCTCGAGTCCATCGCTCCCTGCATGCCTGGGGCGACGGTGGAGGTGGTCGACGAGAACGACTTCACCGGGACGATCAAGATCAAGCTCGGACCGATCTCGCTGATCTACGGCGGGTCTGGGACGTACGTCGAGCGTGACGAAGCACAGCGTCGGGTCGTCATCGACGCGAAGGGCAAGGACAAGCGGGGGCAGGGTACGGCGGGGGCGAAGGTGACCGCACGGCTCTTCCCGGAGGCGGACGGCACCCGTGTCGAGGTGCAGACCGACCTCGCGATCACGGGCAAGCCGGCCCAGTTCGGACGCGGCGTCATGCAGGACGTCAGCGACAAGCTCCTGTCGCAGTTCGTGGGGTGCATCAGCGATCGTCTGACGACACCCGCCACGGCGGAGCCGGTGGCGCCGGCAGCCGTGGCAGCCGAGGTGTCGTCGGCTGCTGATCAGCCGGCGGGGCGCCACTCCGCACCGGTGCGAGACCCCGAACCTGTACGGCCTTCCGCGGCGCCGGCGGCATCGACGGCAACACCGACGGCATCGACGGCGACGCCGACACCGGCCCCGGGGCTGATCGGTGGTCCGTCGGGCGACACGCTCGCGGCGGAGGCGGCGGAGCTCGACCTGGGCGCGACGGTCGCGCCCGTGCTCGCGCGCCGCTACGGGCCTCGGCTGCTCGCGGGACTGGTGGTGGCATTCGTCCTGTGGCGAGTCGTCCGCCGCAGGCGCCGCTGACCTGACCTCGCGGGCGGCGGTCAGCCCGTCTGCTGGGGAGCGCGCAGGGCGCCGAGGCGGGCAACCTCGAGACCGGACTCGGTGCACACCCAGTGTGGGTCGTCCCCGAGCTCGGGCTCGACGCCGAGCGTGTGCTCGGCGTCCTCGCCGCACGCACGGCAGCGTGGCCAGCGGCTCCCTGCATCGAGGAGGGCGTCCTGGACGTCCTGGGCGACGAGCCCCACGACGTACGGCGCGCCGTCCGGCCACTGGGACACCCACCAGCCGCGTTGGCTGAGGGCCGCCTCGAGGACCGACACCGCTGCGGCGTCGGCCATGCGGCACGCGTCGAGATCGTGCAGGACGCGTGCACGGGCCTCGAGGAGGAACTCGGTCACGGCCTCTAGGTTATGCGGGTCGGGCAACCTCTACACCGGTACGGGGCGTGCGAGACGCGTCAGCTCACGCGCGAGGTTCGCCCGTGCCTTGTCCTCCCACAGCTCGTACGCCGGTGCCGTCGCGAAGAGCGCCATGCGGGACTGGTAGCGCGTGAGCACCCGAGCGCGGAGCCTGCGGTACTCCGCGTCGGGGACGTGGATGTTCTCGAGGCGGATCGCGTGGGCGTACTCGTCGTAGCGCTGCTGGTCCGCACCGAGAATGCTCAGGTCGGCGTCGCACAGGACCGCTGCCTCGACATCTCCGTCCGCGGCGACGTGGTCGGTGGTCGCCATGACGACCTGGGCGATCCGGTCGCCGCTGCCGGGCCCCAGCCAGCGTTGCGCCAGTGTCGCGGACCGCTCGACATTGTCGGCGCGGTGGACGTCGTAGACCGCGTCGTGGAACCACGCGGCGGTGTGGACGGTGTCCATGTCGAACGCGAGCCCCGAGGACGCCATCAGGTCCACGGCGCGGATGACCTCTGCCAGGTGGTCCGTGTCGTGATGCTCGCGGTGTGGTTCGGACCAGCGCTTCGCCAGCTCGAGCCGTATGCGGGGGTGCATTCCAACCAATCTACGGCGGGATGGGGATCGCTGCCGGACACCGTCCGGTCGGTGGGCGCTCCCGATCCCGTCACCGCAGGATCTGGAAGCCGTCACCCCCGGGATCGGTGGCCGGCTCGGTCACGAGCTTGAGGACGACCGCTTCCTCGGGGCCGGTGCGCATCCAGTCGATCAGGCGGTCGACGGCGGTCGGCCGCCCGACCAGGAGGGCCTCCACCGCGCCGTCGTCGGTGTTGCGGACCCACCCGCGCACGGCGGACTCGGTCGCGCGAAGGCGCAGCGCGTCCCGGTAGGACACGCCCTGGACGCGTCCCCGGACGATCACGTGGACCGCACTCAAGCGCGCTGCACCTTCCATGCCACCGATCATCGCGCACCGCAGGCGCACCGGAGGCTAGTCAGTGACGACGTCACTCCCGGGTCCTCCGCGGAGGACGTCACGGCCAGGACCGCCGTCGAGCTCGTCGTTGCCGGTGCCGCCGCGGAGGACGTCTCGGCCGGGGCCGCCGGCGAGTTCGTCGTTGCCAGCGCCGCCCCACAGCCAGTCGCGGCCGCGGTTGCCTTCAATGTCGTCGTCGCCTCGGCCGCCGCGGATACGATCGTTGCCCGCGTTGCCCTGCAGGTCGTCGTCGCCGGCGTTGCCCCAGATGCTGTCGTGGCCTGCGTTGCCTTCGATGTCGTCGTCGTCGGCTCCACCGAAGAGGCGGTCGTGGCCACGGTTGCCCTCGATGTCGTCCTCCCCGGCGCCGCCGCAGATCACGTCATTGCCGCCGAGCCCGTAGATCTCGTCGTCGCCCCCGAGACCGACGATCACGTCGCGGCCGGACGTGCCGCGGAGCACGTCGTCGCCACTGGTGCCGACGATCGTGGCGCGCGCGCCACCGCACGTGGCCGTCGGAGCTGCTTCGGCGGTGGTCGTGGCGAGCGCGAGCCCGGAGAGCCCGAGCAGGGAAGCGGCGGTGATCGCGAAGCCTCGGCGAACCGTGGTGCTGGTCATGGTGTCCCCTACGTGTGTGGATGCGTTGTCCAGACCAGGGGAACAATCGGCGGTGAGGTTCTGGTGATACGACGATGAGACCGCTCTCATCAAGACGCCACCGTCCGTTCACCTGGGCCAGGAGGGCGACCGTCCGGCGAGGGCGACGACCCGGTCGAGGAGAGGCGCCTCCTCGGGCAGCCGGATGGGTGGCCCGAAGAGACCCTCCCGCATGTCGGCCTGGTCAGGTCGTGCCGTCTCCTCGACGAACGCGTGGACCACCGCGAGCGCGTCGGGATCGACCTCGTACGACTGCCCGGTCGCGCGAGCGAGGTCCCACCCGTGCAGGACCACCTCGTCGAGTGCGACGACACCGGCGACGTCGGACGGCATCGTGACTCCGCCGGCGATCGTCGTACCGGTCCACGCCTCAGGGGTGGCCCACGCCTCGGCGAGGTCCTTGAGCCGTTGTGGGATGCGGTCGCGCCATCCTTCGGCGAGGTTGTTCGCCGACGGCGCCGGCGGGGTGTCGAGCGAGGGGTCGTCTGACTTGCGGGCGGCGAGCGTGAACGCGAGAGCGAGGACGTCGAGGTGGTCGAGGAGGGTGGCGACGTCGTAGTCGCACGGCGTCGGGCTGCCCAGGTCGTCGTCGTCGACGCCGGCGAGGAGCGCGGCCACACCACGCGTCGCAGGACCGAGGTCGGGGATGTCAGGCATGCGGAGTCCTCTCGTAGCGGGTCCGGTACGAGAGGGTGGACCCGCTCGAGGGACGAATGTCATCGTCAGACGTCGTCGGAGTCCACGATCCGGTAGGCGTAGCCTTGCTCGGCCAGGAACCGCTGGCGGTGCTGGGCGAACTCCGCGTCCACGGTGTCGCGCGCGACCACCGCGTAGAAGCGGGCGGTACGGCCGTCGCCCTTCGGCCGGAGCAGCCGTCCGAGCCGCTGTGCCTCCTCCTGGCGTGACCCGAACGAGCCCGACACCTGGATCGCCACCGACGCCTCCGGCAGGTCGACCGAGAAGTTGGCGACCTTCGAGACGACGAGCAGGTCGATCTCGCCGGCGCGGAACGCCGCAAACAGCGCTTCCCGCTCCTTCACCGAGGTCTCACCCTTGATCACGGGGGCACCGAGCCGCTCGGCGAGCTCGTCGAGCTGGTCGATGTACTGGCCGATCACGAGCGTCGGCTCACCGCGGTGCTTCTCCACGAGCCGCTCGACGACCTCGGTCTTGCGGGCGGTCGATGCGGCCAGACGGTAGCGCACGTCGGCCTCGGCGGTGGCGTACACGATCCGCTCGGAATCATCGAGGGTCACGCGGACCTCGACGCAGTCGGCGGGCGCGATGTAGCCCTGTGCCTCGATGTCCTTCCACGGCGCGTCGTACCTCTTGGGGCCGATCAGGCTGAACACGTCGCCCTCGTGGCCGTCCTCGCGGACCAGCGTCGCGGTGAGCCCGATGCGGCGGCGGGCCTGCAGGTCGGCGGTCATCCGGAAGATCGGGGCGGGGAGCAGGTGCACCTCGTCGTACACGATGAGGCCCCAGTCCCGGGCATCGAACAGCTCGAGGTGCTGGTAGACGCCCTTCCGGCGTGTCGTCATCACCTGGTACGTCGCGATGGTGACGGGCCGGATCTCCTTCTTGGCGCCCGAGTACTCGCCGATCTCGTCCTCGGTCAGCGTCGTGCGCTTGAGGAGCTCTTCCTTCCACTGCCGCGCCGAGACGGTGTTCGTCACCAGGATCAGCGTCGTGGAGCGTGCCTGGGCCATCGCCCCCGCACCGACGATCGTCTTCCCGGCACCGCAGGGGAGGACCACCACGCCGGAACCACCGTGCCAGAACGACTCGACCGCCTCGGCCTGGTACGGGCGCAGGTGCCAGTCGCCGTCGGACAGGTCGATCGGGTGAGCCTCGCCGTCGACGTACCCGGCGAGGTCCTCCGCGGGCCAGCCGACCTTCAGCAGCGCCTGCTTCAGCGCGCCCCGCTCGCTCGGGTGGACCGCGACGGTGTCGGGGTCGAGCCGTTCGCCGAGCATGCCCTGGATGCGCTTCGCCCGGACGACCTCCTCGAGCACGGGACGGTCGGTCGTCACGAGGACCAGGCCGTGCACGGGGTGCTTCTCCAGACGCAGCCGCCCGTAGCGGGCCATCGTCTCCGCGACGTCGACGAGCAGCGCATGGGGGACCGGGTAGCGCGAGAAGTCCATCAGGGCGTCGACGACCTGCTCGGCGTCGTGGCCGGCGGCGCGTGCGTTCCACAGGCCCAACGGCGTGATGCGATACGTGTGGATGTGCTCGGGCGATCGCTCGAGCTCCGCGAAGGGGGCGATGGCGCGGCGGCACTCCGCGGCCTGCTCGTGGTCGACCTCGAGCAGGAGGGTCTTGTCGGACTGGACGATCAGCGGGCCGCCGGTCATGCGTCTCCTTCGGTCGGTCTCCTTCGGACAACCGAACGGGTGCCCGCCTTCTTCCGCGCCCGGTATGCGGCGACGTTCGACCGGGAGGAGCAGCGGTCCGAGCAGTAGCGACGGGAGTGGTTGGGGGAGGTGTCGACGAACGCGGTGGAGCAGGTGCTCGAGGCGCACACGCCCAGGCGGTTGGGGCCGAGGTCGCAGACGAGGATCGAGAGACCCATCAGTGACTCGGCCACGAGCAGGTCCGCCACCGTCGCGGCGCGGTCGGCGACGTGCAGCCGCCAGCCGCTCGCCGTACGCCCGGAGTCGGTGCCTGCTGCGTCGGTCGGCACGATGAGCGGCGTGATCCGGTGCGCGGCAAGAAGGGTGTTGAGCGCACCGATCGCGCCGTCGGGATGCCCGGCGTCGCCGTTCTCGAACACGGTGCGGAGCCGGCGCTGGAAACGCTGGAGAGCGCGGACGTCGCGCTCGGTGACCTGCGGCACGAGCCACTCGCGATCGGCCAGGTGTGCGCGGACCTCGTCGACGGAGCTGAACGGTGTGTTGGCGAGCATCGCGGCGCGCTCGGCGTACCCCACGAAGTCCATCGCCCAATCGTAACCGCGGCCACCTCCGGCGTAAGCGGCGCACATCACTTTGGACCTGACGGGGCCGCACGTACCCTGTAATTGGTAACGGTGCTAATGCCTGTTACTCCACACCCTCGCTGTTGTTCCCCCCGACGACGCGAGGGTGTTGGCTTCCGCGAGGGGGTCAGCCGCGCGGCGCCACCAGGAGCGGCTGGGCGACGAACGCACACAGCCCTTCGCTGTCCAGGACCCGCGCGTGAGCCACCCCGGTGCCTCGCGTCTCGCTCCACGACGACGCCTCGAGCAGCATCCACTCCGACGAGGGCGGTCGTCCGGCCGTGACCCCGAGACCCGGCGGGATGAACAGCCAGTCGCTGAAGGGCAGCCTGGCGCTGACCCCGTTCGCGGAGTCGGCGATCACCATCAGCCGCTGGAGGTCCGAGGTGGGCTCGCCTGCGACGAGCGGCACCCGGACGCGCATCCACGCGCGCGTGACGCCGTCGGCGGCGACCGGCGCCTGGCCGGACAGCCCGCCGCTGACGTAGCGCCACTCGATCGCGCGGCCGTACCCCCACTCCGGTGCCGCGCCGGGCATCGGAGGCTGGGGCTGGGGGCCGGGAAGCGCGGGTGGCACCACCTCGGCGCCCGTACGGGGTGCGCGGCCGGCGTCGTACGAGACGAGCCACGCCCGTGCCCCGACGGCGGGGCGGCCCTCGCACGAGAGCACCGCCTGGACGAGGCGCACGCGTCGCCCCGGGCGCAGCGTCGTCACCTCGATCTCGCACGTGCCCTGGGGGATCGGCCCGAGGAAGTCCAGGTCGATCTTGCCGATCGCCAGACCCTCACCCGCCACGCTGTCCTCGATCGCACGCGTGAGCAGCGCCGCCGGTGGCCCGCCGTGCTGGGCCTGCGCGTCCCACGGGCTCTCCGTGGCTGCGGTGGAGAGGAACGCGCGCGCGCCAACCCGCTCGTAGAAGCTCGTCGCGGGCAGGGCAGGGAGATCGGCCTCGTCGGCCACCAGGGCGTGGTCGGTCACGGTGCGGACGCTACCTGCACGATCCGGTGGACCGCGAAGCGCTGCACCTTCTGCGTCCGGTGGTCGAACGCCGTGAGCCAGCCCGCGTCGACGCGGAGGGGCTCGACGACGCGCTCGGTGCGGGTGCCGGCCTGGTCCATGTAGGCGACCCACATCCGCTGCTGCGCCTCGGCGGCCTCGCGCAGCTGGGCCATGGTGGCGAGCGATCCGCGGACCTCGTCACGACCGTCCCTCGGCCGCAGGGTCGCTGCGAGCTCGCCCGCGCGGATCGCGCGGACGATGTCGGCGGGATCGCCCGGGGCCCGGTGGTCGACGTCGACCACCTCGGCACGGCGCACGTCGCGTCGCCGCACCCGCAGCACACCGCCCGGCTCCTCGTCGACCGGACGGTGCCCTGCGGTCGCGAGCCGTTCGGTGAGCATCTCGGGCCGCACTGCGCTGACCGCGACCGTCGGAGCGATCCGGTGCAGCATCGGGCCGAGCGCGGGATCGGCGAGGAGCGCGTCCAGCTCGGCCGGATCGTCCGAGCGCAGGTACGCCGTCGCGTCGCCGATCCGCAGCCGTCCGTGCTGGCGGGCCGTGTCGTCGACGAGATAGGTCAGCGGTTGCGGGATGGGTGTCACGGAGACGTGCTCCACGAAGGCATGGATCTCGCTCGCGGGCCAGCCCCGGTCGAGAGCCCGGCGGATCGAGTCCGACGTGAACCGGTAGACGGTCGCGCCGCCCCGGGACTCGACGTCGGCGACGTCCTCCAGGCGCTCCCGGACCGACGGCTCGAGCGGACCCGGTGCGACCGCCGTCAGGTCGGCCTGGACGAGCACGTGGTCGACGGCCGACGGGAGCAGCCCCTCGACGACGGCTGCTGCGTCAGGGAGGCCGAGCCCTGCGCCCGCCGGGCTGAGCGCGTCGAGCGTCACGACTCCCAGCCAGCCCGCCTCGACCAAGGTACGGCGGACCAGCGGGTCGCGGTCGTCGTCTGCCCGCGGCACCGCCCACGCCACGGCGTCGACGACGTCGTCCACGTCGGCGTACGCGGCGCCGTCGAGCGACGACAGGGTCCGCAGGACCTGCGTGCGGATCCGGCGGCCGGGCCCCGACAGCCAGGCCGTGGCGACGGTGACCCAGCGGCTCGCGGGCGGGCTGTCCCTCCAGGTGTCGAAGCGGGTCGTCGGCGCCCAGACCTCACCGGCGCTGTCGTCGGGCGCTCGGCCGAGCAGGCGTGCGGACTCGGCGACCGAGATCAGGAACTCCACCTGGTCGACGTCGATCCCGAGCGTGGCCGCCGCGTTGCGGATGTCGCGCACGCCGCGGCCGCCGGACCGCAGCACGGGCGGCGGAGCCTCGCCCCACGCTGCGAGGAGCTGTTCGATGCGCTGGAGCACCTCCATCACGGTGCCCGCGCTGGCGTTGCGCAGGCGGCGCTCGTCGACCTCGCGCGTGCGGACGGCGGGCGGGCCGTCGTACGGTCCCCGTGGTCCGTAGCCGCGCAGTGCGTCGCGGGCCTCCCGGACGACGTTCCACTCGTCCGGTCGTCCCCACACGAGCGCGCTCGCGTGCAGGCGTGCGACGATCGCCGCGATCCGGTCGTCCTCGGCGTCGACCTGCCGCCCGAGCGCGGCCCGCGTGACCGGCGCGTCGAGCAGCGCCATCGCCGCGAGCGTCGACAGGTGCGCGGTGTCGAGGCGGTCGAGCGCCCACAGCACCGAAGGACGCGACGCGGCGCGCGACGCCAGCTGGCCGATGTCCGACGGGGGAGGGTTCGCGAGGTCCGGACGCGCGCGCACCAGGACCTGCAGCGCGTCGTCGCTGCGGGCGCGGAGGTCCTCCGCGAGCGTGCGCGGAGCCTCGTCGGACGTCGTCATCCCTCCCACGGTAGTCCGGTGCTCGCCGTGGCCGGCACTACGCTCGGCTCATGCCTCGTACGCGCGACGTCCTCAGCCGCCTCGTCTCGTCGCTGGTGCCCACGCGCCGACCTGCCTCGCGCGCCGCGTCGGGGTCGCTCGACATGACGTACGACCCGAACCCGGACGGTCGTCCGGACCCGGGTGAGATCGTGTGGACGTGGGTCCCGTACGAGGACGACCCCCGGCAGGGCAAGGACCGGCCGGTGCTCATCGTCGGCAGGCGGGGCGCGTCCCTCGTCGCGGTGATGCTCACCAGCAAGGACCACGACCGCGACGCCGCCGACGAGGCCCGCTGGGGACGGCACTGGCTCGACATCGGCTCCGGCGGGTGGGATCGGCAAGGGCGCCCCAGCGAGGTGCGGCTCGACCGGCTGATCACCGTCGACCCTTCCGCCGTACGCCGCGAGGGTGCGGTGCTGGACCGTGCGCGGTTCGACGACGTCGTCGCGGGCGTCCGCAAGCACGCCGACCTCGGCTGACCGGCACGCTCCAGCTCGCGCCGCGTCCCCTGGGTCAGTGGCGCTCGCGGTGCGTGCGGACCTTCGCGCGGTTGCCGCACACCTTCATCGAGCACCACTGGCGCGACTGGTTCTTCGATCGGTCGTAGAACGCCCAGCGGCAGTCGTCCGCAGGGCAGATCTTGACGCGACCGAGCCGTCCCTCGATCGCGAGCGTGGCGGCGGCTGCGGCGACCTCGGCGACGACGTCCGTCCCGACGATGCCTGCGCCGCCGTCGACGACGACCTCGACCTCGACCCGCAGCGGTGGTGCGGGCGTCGCCTCGCCGGCGGCCGCGGCCCGCAGGTGGTCGCGCAGCCGGCGAGCCCGCGCCAGCGTCGTGCGGGTCTGGTCCTGCCCGGACCACGCGACGTACTCGTCGACGGAACCGAGCGCGTCGACGTCGTCCTCGACGTCGAGGGTGTTGAGGAAGGCGACCACGCGATCCGCAGGATCGGTGCCTGCCGCGGCATACGCACTCATGCAACCAGCATAACGCGTTCACTGGTTGCGGACCGGACGCGTAACTGGCAAAATGAGTACATCAGTTACCGCACGAGGAGGCCGTCATGCATCCGTGGGCCGCTTACCTGATCACCGCCGACATGGTCGAGCGCGAGGAGCGCCACCGCAGGACGCGCAGCGCTGCCCGACGACCTGCTCCGACCCGGGCCGCCGGCGCCGTCGTCCGTGCCGCGGGACGTCCGATCCGCGCGATGGGCTGCGCCGTATGAGCGGCACCGGCGTCCGCCTCGGCGCGTACGTGCTCGACTGTCCCGACCCGCTCGCGCTGGCGCGGTTCTACGGGAGGCTGCTCGGCGTGCCCGTCGCCGAGGACAGCACCGATGCCTGGGCCGAGCTGGACGGCCACGGGTCGACCCTCGCGTTCCAGCGGGTGGAGGGGCACGAGCCGCCGCAGTGGCCCGACGGCGTGCCTCAGCAGGCGCACCTCGACCTCGCGGTGGAGTCGTACGCCGCCCCGCACGCGCTGGCAGTCTCGCTCGGGGCGACGCCGCTCGACCCGGTCGAGCCGCCGGCCGAGACGGGGGAGCGCGGGTTCCGGGTGTACGCCGATCCCGCCGGTCACCCGTTCTGTCTCTGCGCCTGCAACTGACCGACCTACACTCGCCGGTATGACGCCGGTCACATCGCCTTCGTACGCCTCCGGCCCCGACGATGTCGCCCTCCTCGGTGACACCATCGGCGCGAACCTCGAGCGGACCGTCGCCCGTGTCGGCGACCGCGAAGCCCTCGTGGAGGCGTGGACGGGGAGGCGCTGGACGTATCCCGAGCTCGACGCCGACGTGAACGCGCTCGCCCGAGGGCTGCTCGCTCGTGGTATCGCCCAGGGCGACCGGGTCGGCATCTGGTCGCCGACGTGCGCCGAGTGGACCCTGCTCCAGTACGCGACGGCAAAGGTCGGCGCGATCCTCGTCAACGTCAACCCCGCCTACCGCACGCACGAGCTCGCGTACGTCGTGAACCAGTCCGGGATGCGCCTCATCGTCTCCGCCGTGTCCTACAAGGACAGCGACTACCGCGGCATGATCGAGTCCGTCCGTCCGGAGTGCCCGACGCTCACCGACGTCGTCGAGATCGGCACGGACTCGTGGGATGCGCTCGTCGCCGCGGGCGCGTCCCAACCGGACGACGCGGTCGCGACGCGGATGGCGGAGCTGAGTCCCGACGACCCGATCAACATCCAGTACACGTCCGGCACCACGGGCTTCCCCAAGGGTGCGACGCTCAGCCACCGCAACATCCTCAACAACGGCTACTTCACCACCGAGACGATCGGCTTCAGCGAGCACGACCGTCTGTGCATCCCGGTCCCGCTGTACCACTGCTTCGGCATGGTCATGGGCAACCTCGGCTGCACCACGCACGGCGCCACGATGGTCTATCCCGCGCCGACCTTCGAGCCGGCGGCGACGCTGAAGGCGGTGCAGGACGAGCGCTGCACGGCGCTGTACGGCGTGCCGACGATGTTCATCGCGGAGCAGGACCTCCCCGGCTTCTCGTCGTACGACCTGAGCTCGCTCCGTACGGGCATCATGGCCGGCTCCCCGTGCCCGGTCGAGGTGATGAAGCGCTGCATGACGGAGATGCACATGAGCGAGGTGTCGATCGCGTACGGGATGACCGAGACCTCGCCCGTGTCGATGCAGACCCGCCCCGACGACGACGTCGAGCGACGGACCGCGACCGTCGGTCGGGTCCACCCGCACGTCGAGGTGAAGGTGGTCGACCCGGTCACCGGCACCACGGTCCCGCGCGGCGAGGACGGCGAGCTGTGCACGCGCGGCTACTCGGTGATGCTCGGGTACTGGAGCGACCCGGACAAGACGGCCGACGCCATCGACGACGACGGCTGGATGCACACCGGCGACCTCGCCGTGATGCGCGAGGACGGCTACGCGAACATCGTCGGCCGGATCAAGGACATGGTCATCCGCGGCGGCGAGAACCTGTACCCGCGCGAGATCGAGGAGTTCCTCTACGCCCACCCCGACGTCGCCGACGTCTCGGTCGTGGGCGTGCCCGACGAGCGGTACGGCGAGGAGCTGTGCGCCTGGGTGCGCCTGCGCGAGGGCGCGGCCCCGCTGGACGCCGACGCGGTGCGCGAGTTCTGCGCCGGTCGCCTCGCGCGGCACAAGATCCCGCGGTACGTCGTGGTGGTCGACGAGTTCCCGATGACCGTCACCGGCAAGATCCGCAAGGTCGAGATGCGGGAGCGCTCGGTGGGGCTGTTGGGCCTTGAGGACCACAACGACCGTCGCAACAGGTAGTTTTGCGGGGTGTCAGTCGTCGATCGGATCGACCGCTTCCAGCGGAGACACCCGTTCGTCGGGTTCCCGATCGCGGTCACGTACAAGTTCTTCGACGACTCGAGCAACTACCTCGCCGCCGCGGTCACCTACTACGCCTTCGTCGCGATCTTCCCGATGCTGCTGATCGGCTCGAGCATCCTGGGGTTCTTCCTCCAGAACGACGAGGAGCTCCGTGAGCAGCTCCTCGACACCGCCATCGGCAGCTTCCCGATCATCAGCGACCAGATCACGAGCACCGAGGGGCTCGAGGGGTCGACGGGCGCTGTGGTGTTCGGAGCGCTCGTCGCGATCTACGGCGTGCTCGGCCTCGGCCAGTCCTCCCAGTACGCGATGAACGTCGCCTGGGCCGTCCCGCGGAACTCTCGCCCGAACCCGTTCCTCGGGCGCGGACGCAGCCTGGTGATGCTCGGGTTCGCGGGCTTCGCGCTGCTGGCGATCGCGGCCCTGACCGGGTTCCTGTCGACCAACCCGTGGTTCTCCGACGAGCACCGGTGGGCCGGCCTGGCAGCGCGCTTCGGTGCATTCGTGCTCAGTGGCATCGCGTTCACCGTTCTGTTCCTGCTCGCCTCGGCGCGCAAGCACAGCTTCCGCGCTGCAGCTCCGGGAGCGTTCGCGGTCGCCGTCCTGTGGCAGATCCTGCAGTTCGTCGGCACCGCGTACGTCCAGAACGTCATCGCCCGCTCCAGCAACCTCAACCAGCTGTTCGCCATCGTCCTCGGGATGCTGGGCCTGATCTACATCGGGGCCGTCATGGCGATGATCGGCGTCCAGATCAACGTCGTCCGCGCGAAGCGGCTCTATCCCCGCGCCCTGCTGACGCCGTTCACCGACAACGTGCAGCTGACGAAGGCCGACCAGCGCGCGTACTCCGACTACGCGAAGGCGCAGCGTCACAAGGGCTTCGAGTCGATCCGGGTGATGTTCGGACGGCCCGAGCCGCGTCCACGCCCGCGTGTCGACGTGGCGCCGCCCATCGACCACGATGCCGTTGTTCGCTCACCGCAGACGGATTCCGACTCACCCGGGGAACATGTCGAGCGCCATCAAAGTTGAGTAGGACACGCTCAACTTCGAAAGGTTGCTCATGACTGAGGCACGCACACCCCAGCAGCTGCCCGTCCTGTTCCTGACCGAGCCCGTCCTCCTTCCGGGGATGGTCGTGCCGATCGAGCTCGACGAAGCATCCCGCGCCGCGGTGGACGCCGCGCGCGCCGGCTCCGAGGACCGCCTCCTCGTGGCCCCGCGACTCGAGGACCGCTACGCCTCGTACGGCGTGGTCGCCGAGATCGTGCAGATCGGCCGTACCCAGTCGGGCGAGCCCGCCGCTGTCCTCAAGGCGGAGCGGCGCGCTCGGATCGGCCATGGCGTGACCGGCCCCGGCGCCGCCCTCTGGGTCGAGGCCGAGGAGGTCGACGAGCAGGCCGACGGCGAGCACGTCGCCGAGCTCGCCAAGGAGTACAAGTCCCTCGTCATCGCGAACCTGCAGCGCCGCGACGCGTGGCAGGTCGTGGACATGGTGAACAAGGTGACGGACCCGTCGGCGCTCGCTGACATGGCCGGCTACGCCCCGTACTTCTCCGACGTCCAGAAGCGCCAGCTGCTCGAGACTCCCGACGTCACCGAGCGTCTCGAGACGCTGCTCGGCTGGACGAAGGACGCGATCGCCGAGGCCGACGTCGCCGAGAAGATCGCCGAGGACGTCCGTGAGGGCATGGACAAGACGCAGCGCGAGTTCCTGCTGCGCCAGCAGCTCGCCGCGATCCGCAAGGAGCTCGGCGAGGACGAGCCCGACGGCGCCGACTCGTACCGCGAGCGCGTCGAGGCGGCCGACCTGCCCGACGACATCCGTACGGCGGCGCTGCGCGAGGTCGACAAGCTCGAGCGCTCCTCGGAGCAGAACCCTGAGACCGGCTACATCCGGACCTGGCTCGACACCGTCCTCGACATCCCGTGGAACGTGAAGACCGAGGACAACGACGACGTCGCGGGTGCCCGCGCGGTGCTCGACGCCGACCACCACGGGCTTGACGACGTGAAGGACCGCATCGTCGAGTACCTCGCGGTCCGTGCGCGTCGTGCGCAGCGTGGTCTGCAGGTCGTCGGCGGCCGCGGGTCCGGCGCAGTGATGGTGCTCGCCGGTCCTCCCGGTGTCGGCAAGACGTCGCTCGGCGAGTCCGTCGCGCGCGCCCTGGGCCGGAAGTTCGTGCGCGTCGCCCTCGGTGGCGTGCGCGACGAGGCGGAGATCCGCGGTCACCGTCGCACGTACGTCGGTGCCCTCCCCGGCCGCATCGTCCGCGCTGTCAACGAGGCCGGCTCGATGAACCCGGTCGTGCTCCTCGACGAGGTCGACAAGCTCGGCGCCGACTTCCGTGGAGACCCGGCGGCGGCGCTCCTCGAGGTGCTGGACCCGGCGCAGAACCACACGTTCCGCGACCACTACCTGGACCTCGACCTCGACCTGTCCGACGTGCTTTTCCTCGCGACGGCCAACGTCGTGGAGCAGATCCCGCAGGCGTTGCTCGACCGGATGGAGCTCGTCACGCTCGACGGCTACACCGCCGACGACAAGGCAGCCATCGCGCGCGACTTCCTCTGGCCTCGCCAGCTGGAGCGGGCGGCGCTGGACGCCGACGAGGTCGAGCTGACCGACGCGGCGCTGGCCAAGATCGTGGCCGACTACACCCGTGAGCCGGGTGTGCGGCAGCTCGAGCGGCTGCTGGCGAAGATCCTGCGCAAGGTGGCGACGAAGCTCGCCGGCGCGACGGGGCAGGAGGCCGTCGTCGTGGACGAGGCGGAGCTCAAGGAGCTCCTGGGTCGCCCGCGCTTCACGCCGGAGTCGGACGAGCGTACGGCGGTGCCGGGCGTCGCGACGGGTCTGGCCGTGACCGGGTTCGGCGGCGACGTGCTCTTCATCGAGGCGACGCCGACCGACGGCAAGCCGGGCATCACGCTCACCGGCCAGCTCGGTGACGTGATGAAGGAGTCGGCGCACATCGCCCACTCCTACGTCCGCTCGCACGCGGAGGCGCTCGGGGTCGACCCGGCGTTCTTCGACCACCACGTGCACATCCACGTGCCGGCTGGCGCGATCCCGAAGGACGGCCCGTCCGCGGGTGTCACGATGGTGACCGCGCTCGTGTCTGCGGCGACGGGACGCCAGGTCCGCTCCGAGGTCGGCATGACCGGTGAGGTCACGCTCAACGGTCGCGTCCTCCCGATCGGCGGGGTGAAGCAGAAGCTGCTCGCCGCGCAGCGGGCCGGTCTCACGACCGTGTTCGTGCCGCACCGGAACGAGCCGGACCTGGACGACGTGCCCGCCGAGGTGCTGGAGGCGATCGATGTCCGTCCGATGACGGACGTGGCCGAGATCGTGGCGCAGGCCCTGGAGCCCGCCGCGCAGGAGGCGCACGCCGCCGCCTGACCCGCTCCGCCTGCCCCATCTCCGCATTTGCCCCTCTCCGCATTTGCGGTGCTCACACACCAAATGCCGGGACCCCACCGTGAATTCGCGGTGGGGTCCCGGCATTTCCGGTGCCCGCACCGCAAACGCGGAGAGCGGCGCGCGCACGGTCCCGGCATTTCCGGTGCCCACACCGCAAACGCGGAGAGGGGTGCGCGCACGGTCCCGGCGTTTCCGGTGCCCGCACCGCAAACGCGGAGAGGGGTGCTTGCGCGGCGGCCTGCATACCCGGTATACATCTCCCTACCAGGATGAATACTCGGTATAGGGGGTCGGATGTCGATCCGGCAAGGCTTGCTGGCGCTGCTGTCCGAGCAGCCGATGTACGGCGCGCAGCTGCGCTCGGAGTTCGAGCGCCGTACGGGCGGGACGTGGCCGCTGAACGTCGGCCAGGTCTACACGACCCTCGGCCGCCTGCAGCGTGACGGTCTGGTCGAGGCCGCCGGTGACGCGGACGACGAGGGTCGCATCACCTACGGCCTGACCGAGGCGGGACGCGGTGAGGTCGCCACGTGGTTCACCACCACCGTCGACCGCGAGAGCGACCCCCGCGACGAGCTCACCATCAAGCTCGCGCTCGGCGTCACGCTCCCCGGTGTCGACATCGTCGCCATCATCCAGGCTCAACGCGCGGCCACGGTTGCGCACCTCCAGGACCTGACACGACTCAAGCGTGACGCGCTGGCCGGCGGAGACCTGCCGTGGGAGCTCGTCCTGGAGCGATCGATCTTCACCGCCGAGGCGCAGGTGCGGTGGCTCGACCACGTCGAGAGCCGCGTACGCCGCGCTGCCGCCGCTGCCTCGGCCACCGTCCCGGTCGCCGACGTCGACCACGAGATGCAGGAGTCCCGCGCATGACCGAACGCCACGTCCTCCTGGAGATGCGCGGGGTGAGCCGCGTCCATGGCCACGGTCCCACCGAGGTCCGCGCGCTGAGCGGAGTCGACCTGCGGGTCGCCGAGGGCGAGCTCGTGGCCGTGATGGGCCAGTCGGGCTCCGGCAAGTCGACGCTGCTCAACCTGGCGGGCGGCCTCGACACCCCGACAGCGGGCGAGGTCGAGGTCGAGGGGGCCGCGCTGACCGGCCGCTCGGTCGCGGGTCGCGCGGCACTGCGCCGGCGGAGCATCGGCTACGTCTTCCAGGACCTCAACCTCATCCCGACGCTGACCGCCGCCGAGAACGTGTCGTTGCCGCTGGAGCTCGACGGTGTGCGTCGGAGCAAGGCTCGCAAGGATGCGATCCACTCCCTCGCGGACGTCGCGATGGCCGATCTCGCCGACCGGTTCCCCGACGAGATGTCGGGCGGGCAGCAGCAGCGGGTCGCGATCGCGCGCGCGCTCGTCGGCCCTCGCAGGCTGCTGCTGGCCGACGAGCCGACCGGCGCCCTCGACTCGGAGACCGGCGAGGCGATCCTCGCTGTCCTGCGCAAGCGCGTCGACCGCGGCGCTGCAGGCCTGCTCGTGACCCACGAGGCCCGACACGCGGCCTGGGCCGACCGGGTCGTATTCCTCCGCGACGGCGTCGTCGTCGACACGACCGACGCCTCGTCCGACACGTCGGCAGCATTGGCTGCCGGGGGACCGAGGCACCTGTGAGCAGAATCGGGTCGAGCTGGCGCGCGTCGCTGCGGATCGCGCGCCGCGACGTGGTCCGGGCCAAGGGACGCAGCACGCTCGTCGCCGTCATGGTCGGGACGCCTGTCCTGCTTGCCGTGATGCTGACGACGCTCGTCGCGACCGGGGACGTCTCGGCGGAGGAGAACCTTCCCGTCACTCTGGGACAGGCGCAGGCTCGCGTCTCGTGGGGAGGCGGCGGTGCGGTCCTGCAGTCGCCCGACGGAGAGTCGGGCATGACGACCGACGAGATGCGAGGAGGTGTCCCGGGGACCGGCGAGCCGCCGCCTTCGGACGAGATTGCCGCCGTCGTTCCTGGGTCACGCCTCGTCCCGGTGCGGACCGGGTGGATCGCCCTCCAGGGGCGCCCCGACGCCGTCGACGTCCTCGAGGCAGACCTCGACGACCCCGCCACGGACGGACTCGCGACGGTCACCGAGGGCCGGCTTCCGGAATCGGGAGACGAGATCGTCGTCAGCCTCGGGCTCGCCCGCGACCTCGATGCAGGGGTCGGTGACACGGTGCAGCTGGGCGGCGCGTCGCGAGAGGTCGTCGGGATCGGCTCGTACGAGACTGTGGCGCCGACCCCGCGCCGCCGGTCGGTGGTTGCGCTGCCGGCCGCCGCCCTGCTCGATGCCGACGACGGGGGCCCGGACTACCTCGTCATGCGCGACGACCCGGTCTCCTGGGACGACGTGAAGGAGCTCAACGCCCTCGGCTTCTGGGTGACGTCACGGGACGTCGTCGAGAACCCGCCCCCGACGTCGCAGCAGTATGACGAGTTCACCAGCTGGGAGGGCGACGACGGGACGCGCACCGTCCTCGTCATCGTCGTCACGGCGGTCGTCCTCCAGGTCGTCCTCCTCGCAGGTCCTGCGTTCGCCGTAGGCGTGCGTCGGCAGCGTCGTGATCTCGCGCTGCTCGCCGCCAGCGGGGGCGCCCCCGCAGATGTCCGCCGGGTCGTCCTCGCGCAGGCGATCGTCGTAGGCTTCGGTGCCTGTCTGCTCGCCGCCGGGCTCGGCATCGCCCTGTCGCCCGTGGTGATCGAGCTGCTCCCGCGCTGGTTCGACGACATCGGGTTCGGGCCGTTCGAGATCATCTGGCAGCCCGTCGTGGCAGCCGTCGCGCTGGGTACGGCGTCGGCCGTGCTCGCTGCCCTCGTCCCCGCCCGCCAGGTGGCGAAGCAGGACGTGGCCGCCGTCCTCGCCGGCCGGAGCGGTGTCGTTCGCACCAGGAACGGATGGCCGGTCGTCGGCGTCCTCCTGATCGCGGCAGGGCTCGGGGTCTGCTTCACCGCGGGGACCCAGCCCGGCGGCGAGAACGCGGTCGCCGCCGGCACGATCGGGGTCGTGCTCGGCGCAGTCTTCCTCACCCCGCTCCTCATCGGGCTGGTCGGGCGCATCGGGGGGATGCTCCCACTGCCGCTGAGGCTCGCCGTCCGCGACACCGCACGGCAGCGCGCCCGCAGCGCACCGGCGATCGCCGCGGTGATGGCGACGGTCGCTGGCATCACGGCGCTCGCCATCGCGAGCTCGAGCGACTTCGAGCAGAGCCGGCGGCTGTACGAGTACCTCACGCCGCCCGGCGTGACGACCCTGTCCGCTCCGCAGGCGGTCGAGGAGTCCGCTGCCGCGGCGAGCGAGGCTTCAGGGGTCGACTTCGTCCCGATCGGCGAGGGCGGCAGCACCGTGCAGGATGCGTACGCCTACGTCTCTCTCGAGTCGGGCGACGAGGACATGTGGAGCGGCTACCGCGAGATCGCGGTCGCGACGCCGGAGACGCTCGCCGCATGGGGCGTGGAGCTGACTCCGGACCAGGCTGCCGCGCTGCGTGAGGGCACGGCGCTCGTCGGGAACGACGCGCGGCTCACTGCCGACGGACGCGTGACGATCGGGGTCCACCCGGAGAGCCTGGACGGCTCGGTGGAGGGGACGACGGCGGAGCTGGACGCAGTCGTCGCCGACCTCGGGCTCGGCGAGGTCCCGCAGGGTCGTGAGCCCGAGGTGGCTCGAGCGGTGATCTCGCCTGAGGCGGCGCGTGCACACGGGATCCCCGTCAGCACCACGACCGCGATCGCGGACCGGTCGGCGGGGAAGCTGACGGCCGAGCAGCTGGCTGCGGCAAAGGCCGCCGCGAAGGACGTCGAGGTCGACGCGAGCCTTCGCACCGAGCGGGGCTTCCAAGAGACCTTTACGCTCCAGCTGCTCCTGCTGGTCGGAGCGGGCGGGCTCGCCGTGCTCTTCGGCACACTGACCGCGACGGGTCTCGCGCTCGCCGACGCACGTGCGGACCTGGCGACGCTCGCCGCCGTCGGCGCGGCCCCTCGTACGCGACGGGTCGTCGCCGCCTCGCAGGCTGCCGTCCTCGGGGTCCTCGGCGCACTGCTCGGAGTGGCGGTCGGCTTCGCGCCGGGCCTCGCCGCGACGTGGCCGTTGACCTCGGACCGCTGGGGATCGCTCGAGGGTGCCGACGGCGGGCCGATCGTGGACATCCCCTGGGGCGTGCTCGCGGCCATCGTCTTCGTAGTCCCGCTGGTGGCCGTGCTCGCCTCGGCGGTCTTCACACGCGGGAAGCTCCCGCTCACGAGGAGGCTCGCGCAATGAGAGGAGCAACCGCTGATAGTTGAACTGTCACTAGTCTGTCACGCACTGTTACGCAACCGTTACCGCGGAACGGAAACAATCTGAGTACCTCTCGCGTCTACAGTAAGCACAACGTACGGCACGAGGTGTAGGGGGCACTGATGTCGCACATCGATCTTGCAGAACGCCAACGAAGGGCCGCTCGGCTGCGCATCGCGCAGCTGGTCGCACTCCGACGGGCAGCCGTCGGCGGTGCCGAGCGCGTCACCAGGGAGGCCGCGAAGTCGTCCTGAGCGCCGGTCGCCCACGTACGCTGCGGGAGTGCCCACCTTCAATCTCGGGACCTCCCCGCTCATCGGGTTCGACCTGGACATGACGCTCATCGACTCGCGCCCAGGAATCCAAGCCGTCTACGACGAGATCTCCACCCGTACCGGGGTGGAGATCGACTCGTCTCTGGTCGTGTCACGGCTCGGCCCTCCCGTGGAGGTCGAGCTGGCGAACTGGTTCGCTCACGACGCCGTCGACGCAATGGCCGACCTCTACCGCTCGCTCTACCCAGGGATCGCGATCGCGCGCATCGAAGCCCTGCCCGGGGCGTACGACGCCCTCGCCGCGGTCCGTGCCCGTGGTGGTCGCGTCGCGGTCATCACGGCGAAGAACGCACGCGACGCCGCCGCGCACCTCGATCACCTGGGCCTGCATGCCGACGAGGTACGGGGGCGGGCCTGGCGGGCGGGCAAGGCCGATGCACTCGGTGAGCTCGGCGCCGAGGCGTACGTGGGTGACCACGTGCACGACATGGAGGCGGCCGGACTGGCCGGCGTACCCGGGGTGGGCGTGACCACCGGACCCTCGAGCCGTACGGAGCTCGAGGCAGCCGGCGCCGCTGCCGTCGTCGGGTCCCTCGCCGAGCTGGCGCACGTGCTGGACACGCTGTGAGCGCAGGCCGTGGTGGCCTAGGCTAGGTCGTTGTCCCAGCGGCCGCCGGCCGCCCGCGACGAAGGTGAGGTCAAGACGTGCCTGCTGGCAAGGTCAAGTGGTACGACGCCGACAAGGGCTTCGGGTTCCTGAGCCGCGAGGGCGGCGAAGACGTGTACGTGCGCGCCGACGCGCTGCCGGCCGGTGTCACGTCGCTCAAGCCGGGCACGCGGGTCGAGTTCGGCGTCGCCGCGGGTCGTCGCGGCGACCAGGCGCTCCAGGTCCGGGTGCTCGAGCCGACGCCTTCTGTCGCGAAGCAGCAGGCCAAGGCCCGCCGCAAGTCGCCCGAGGACATGGTCGTCATCGTCGAGGACACGATCCGCCTGCTCGACCAGCTCGGTGGCACCTTCCGCGCAGGCCGCTTCCCTGAGGGGCGGACGTCCAAGCAGACGGCGGCCCTCCTGCGCGCGCTGGCCGACGAGCTCTCCGCCTGACACGTCGCGGACCCGGCCTGGTCCGGACTTGCCAGGTGCGGAAGAATGGCTGCATGCCTGCCTCCATCCGCGGTGCCGGCGCGCGGAGCACCTCCGCGCGTGCCCCCAAGCTCGATGCCGTGACCGCTGGTGCGGTCGACGTCGCACGCGCCGCGCTGATCGAGGAGGTGGGGGAGGCGCAGGTCGGCGAGCACCTCGGTGTGCGGGCCGAGGGCGACCGGGTCGTCACGCACGTCTTCGCCACCCGCCTCGCCGGCTACCAGGGATGGCACTGGTCCGTCACGGTCACCCGAGCGTCCCGCCAGAAGAAGGTCACGGTCGACGAGGTCGTCCTTCTGCCGGGCGACGACGCGATCATCTCCCCGGACTGGACGCCGTACAAGGACCGCGTCCGCCCCGGCGACATGAGCCCCGGTGACCTTCTGCCTCCCGAGAGCGACGACGTACGCCTCGCACCGGCGTGGTTCGTCGGCGACGACGCCGTGGATCCGTTGATCGACCCCACCTCTGTCCGCCCCGTCGCCGACGAGGTCGCGATCGGCCGGGTCCACGTGCTGTCGCTCGAGGGACGCGATGCGGCGGCTCAGCGCTGGTACGACGGGGACGGCGGCCCGTCGACGCCGATGGCCCAGCAGGCCCCCGGCCGCTGCCGTGGATGTGGGTTCATGGTGTGGCTCGCGCCGCCGCTCGGGTCCCTCTTCGGTGTCTGCGCGAACGCGATGGCCAACGACGACGGCAAGGTCGTCTCGTTCGACCACGGCTGCGGCGCGCACTCCGAGGCCAGGGTCAAGCGAGGGCCCGACCCGACAGCTCCGCCGGTGCACGACACGGTGACGGTCGATCCCGTGGTCGTCGACGTCGTCACCACCGACGCGGCCTCGGATGCGGCCCCGGCCGACGGCGTCACGCCCGCCTGACGCTGCGCCAGGCCTGCCCAACATCCCGCGCCACCACGCTCAGGGTTGTCCCACGCACATTTAGTTGTGTTATGAAAGTTTCCGTCATATAGTTGCGTTGCTAAACCAATTCGACTCGTGGGGGTGACGCTTGTGCTGACGGACGAGACAGCCGAACGCGTCGCCGCCGCACTCGGAAAGCTCGGTCGAGTCCTCAGGTCCTCCGCGCACCGGTGGGACAGGCTCGACATCGGCGTCCGCCGTACGGACGTGCCGCTCCTGCGGCGGCTCCAGCACGACGGAGAGCAGCGACTGAGCGACCTCGCCGAGCCGCAGTGCGTGAGCGTGTCGGTCATCAGCAGGCAGGTCGCCGCCCTCGAGCACGACGGACTGGTCGAGCGTCGTGTCGACCCGACCGATGCGCGGGTCGTGCTGATCCGGCTCTCGGACTCCGGTCGTGAGCGCCTCGCGGACATCACCCGCCGCTACGCAACCTTCGTCCACCGCGCCCTCGACGAGTTCGACGACTCCGAGGCACGGCGGATGGCAGAACTCATCGACCTCGCCGCGGAGCGCATGTCCGCCGAGCTCGACTCCCCACCGAACGAGAGGACCCCCGACGCGTGACCACCACCTCGCCCATCGACACCAGCGAGGAGCTCAGCCACCGCGCCATCATGGAAGTGATGGTCGGCGTGCTGGCCGCGCTCTTCACCGCGTTGGTCAGCTCGACGATCGTCGCCAACGCGCTTCCCACGATCATCGCCGACCTCGACGGCACCCAGTCCCAGTACACGTGGATCGTCACGACCTCGCTCCTCGCGATGACCGTCTCCACGCCGATCTGGGCGAAGCTCTCGGACCTCTTCAACAAGAAGCTGCTCATCCAGCTCTCGATCGTCACCTTCGTCGCCGGCTCGGTCATCGCCGGGTTCTCGCAGAGCGTGCCGATGCTCCTGGTCGCCCGCGGCCTCCAGGGCCTCGCCATGGGCGGCATCACGGCGCTCGCCCAGGCGATCATCGGCTCGATCATCCCGCCCCGTGAGCGTGGCCGCTACGCCGGGTACATGGGCGGTGTGATGGCACTGGCGACCGTCAGCGGACCGCTCGTCGGCGGCGTCATCGTCGACTCCTCCCTCGGCTGGCGCTGGACGTTCTTCGTGTGCGTGCCGCTGGCCGTCATGAGCCTCGTGATCCTCCAGCGCTACCTCAAGCTCCCGACGCTCGTGAAGGACGTGAAGGTCGACTACGTCGGAGCCGTCCTGATCGCGATCGCGGCGAGCCTGCCGCTCCTGTGGGTCACGTTCGCCGGGAGCTCGTACGCCTGGCTGTCGTGGCAGAGCGCGCTCTTCGTGGGCGGCACGGTCGTGGCGACCGTCGCCTTCGTGATCGTCGAGTCGAAGGTCGCCGAGCCGATCGTCCCGCTGAAGGTCTTCCGCGACCGTACGACTGCCCTGGCGATCATCGCGAGCGTCGCCGTCGGCATCGCCATGTTCGGCAGCTCGGTCTTCCTCGGTCAGTACCTCCAGGTCGCCCGCAGCTACAGCCCGACCGAGGCCGGCCTCATCACGATCCCGATGATGATCGGGTCGTTGATCGGCACGATCGGCTCCGGCAACCTCATCGTCCGGTACGGCCGGTGGAAGGGCTTCCTGGTCGCGGGTTCGGCGCTCCTCATCGCCGGCCTCGGCCTGCTCGGCACGATCGACCACGCGACGGTGCTGTGGCACTTGTGGATCTTCATGTTCCTGATGGGGCTCGGCATGGGCATGCTCATGCAGAACCTCGTGCTCGCGGTGCAGAACACCGTCGACGTCACCGAGATCGGCGCGACGTCGGGCGCTGTCGCGTTCTTCCGCTCCCTCGGCGGCACCGTCGGTGTGTCGGTCCTCGGCGCGATCCTCGCCTCGAGCGTGACGGACAAGATCACCTCGGGTCTCGCGGCCCTCGGCGTCCCGGCTTCGGAGTCGAGCGCGGGTGGCACGCTCGACCTCGCGCACATGCCGCCGGCGATCGCCGGGCTCGTGCGCACCTCGTACGGCGATGCGACCGGGGAGATCTTCCTCGTCGCTGCGGGTGTCGCGGTCATCGCACTGCTCGCGGTCCTCTTCATCAAGGAGGTCCCGCTGCGGACCACGGTCCGCAAGCACGACGCGGCCGAGCCCGAGGGCGAGCTGGCGGAGGTCGCTGCCCGCTGACGTCCGCCCGGAACGTACGAGGGGCCGCTCCCGATCGGGAGCGGCCCCTCGTCGTCCGTGGTGGGTCAGCCGGCGGTCGCGTCGGTCTCGTCCTCGGCCTCGAGCGCGACCTTGCGACGGCGGCAGTACTCGACGCCGAGGAGGCCGAGGCCGAAGCCGGCGAGGCAGGTCCACAGCCACCAGACGTCGCCGTTGCGCTGCAGGGTGCCGAGGAACGGGAGCAGCCCGAGGAAGGCAGCGAGCCACAGGATCGACCCGACCGTCATCGTCCGGATGCCGTCGACGTCCAGCGGCTTCGGGTCCGGGACCACGCGGTGGACGGTGCTCCCGATCTCGAGCTCGGTGACCTCCGGACGGTCGAGGCCGTGCGCGCGACGACGCGGCGCGGTGGGCTCGGTGGCGGGTTCTGAGACCGGCGACGACGCGACGGGCGCTGGCGTGGCCGGGACGACCGGCTCGGGGGCGGCTGCGGGTGCAGGTGGAGGAGTCGAGCGAGCGGCACGTCGCCCGGTTGCGGGCTTCTCCTCAGGTTGGGCACGATCAGCCTTGCGGCTGCCGGTGTGACCGCGACCACGCTTCGGAGCCGGTTCCGATGTGAGTTTCCGCTTGCCTGCCGCCACGCCCATACAGTACCTCCCTGGGGAACTGTCCTAATTCGTACCGTCAGGAGCTTCATGTCCACCCAGACCGCGACCGGTTCACTGGACCGCTATTTCAAGATCTCCCAGCGAAGGTCCACCGTCGCACGTGAGGTTCGTGGCGGAGTCGTCACGTTCTTCACGATGGCGTACATCATCGTGCTCAACCCGATCATCATCGCCGGCGTTCCGGACGTCGACGGCAACTACCTCGGCGGCGGCTCGCAGGCCGAGGCGTTCGCACTCGTCGCTGCAGCCACGGCCCTCGTGGCGGGCGTGATGAGCATCCTCATGGGTGCGGTCGCGAACTTCCCGCTGGCGATGGCGACGGGGCTCGGCCTCAACGCCTTCGTCGCCTACTCCGTCGCGAGCCAGATGACGTGGGCCGACGCGATGGGCCTGGTCGTCATCGAGGGTCTCGTCATCCTGGTGCTCGTCCTCACGGGCTTCCGGAAGGCGGTCTTCGATGCGGTCCCGCTGCCGCTCAAGATGGCGATCTCCGTCGGCATCGGTCTGTTCATCGCGCTGGTCGGTCTCGTCAATGCGGGTGTGGTCCGGACGACCGGCAACCCGTCCCCGCCCATCGGCCTGGGCATCGGCGGCGAGCTCTCCGGCTGGCCCGTCCTCGTGTTCTGCATCGGCCTCGCCCTGATGATCGGCCTGTACGCCCGTGGTGTCCGCGGCGCGATCCTGATCGGCATCCTCGCGACGACCGTCATCGCCGTGGTCGTCGAGGCGATCACCGACGCGGGTGCGTCGGGCGGCGACGCGGCGTCGAAGGGCTGGAACCTCAACGTCCCGACCATCCCGGACACCTTCGTCGACATGCCGGACTTCTCGCTCCTGGGTGACTTCTCGCTGCTCGGCTCGTTCGAGCGTGTCGGCTTCGTCACGGCGGTCCTGCTCGTCTTCACGCTCCTGCTCGCGGACTTCTTCGACACGATGGGCACGATGACGGCGATCGGCGCCGAGGCCGACCTCAACGACGAGGACGGCACCCCGGAGGGTGCTCAGCGGATCCTCGTCGTCGACTCCATCGGCGCCGTTGCGGGTGGTGCGGCGAGCGTCTCCAGCAACACGGCGTACGTCGAGTCGGCGTCCGGTGTCGGCGACGGTGCTCGCACGGGCCTCGCGGCGATCGTCACCGGCGTGCTGTTCCTGCTCGCGACGATCTTCTCGCCGGTGGTGTCCCACATCCCGAACGAGGCGGCGGTCCCGGCGCTCGTGCTCGTCGGCTTCCTGATGATGCAGCAGGTGAGCGAGATCCCGTGGAAGGACATCGAGCTCGCGATCCCTGCCTTCCTGACGATCGCCCTGATGCCGTTCACGTACTCGATCAGCGTCGGCATCGGTGCCGGGTTCCTGTCGTACGTGCTCATCAAGGTCGTCCGGGGGAAGGCGCGCGAGGTCCACCTCCTGATGTGGATCGTCGCGGTGATGTTCCTCCTGTACTTCGCGATCGACCCGATCACCCGCTGGATCAGCTGAGCGCGGACCCTGGGCGGCGACCGTACGGCGCCGCCCAGGGTGACGCGACTCATTCGTTAACAGTTTTAATTAACCGAGGCAACGACCTAGTCTGGACGTATGCCTACCGACGCCCAGAAGCTCGCCGCTGCGATCGCGCGTCTCAACCGCCGCCTTCGCCAGGAGCGTCACTCCGACCTCACGCCCAACCAGATCAGCATCCTCGGGACTCTCCACCACCACGGCCCCCTGACGCCGGGCGCGATCGCCGCCATCGAGCAGGTTCAGCCGCCGTCGGTCACCCGCACCGTGAACTGCCTGGTGGACAACGGCCTCGTGGAGCGCACGACCCATCCGACGGACCGACGCCAGGTCGTCGTCTCGATCAGCCAGGAGGGCCGGGAAGGTCTCGCGGTCGAGCGCGACCGTCGTGACACCTGGCTCGCCGGCCGACTCGCCGCCCTCACCACCGAGGAGCGCGCCGTCCTCCGCGACGCAGCCGCGCTCCTCGAGAAGCTGGTCGTGAGCGAGTGAGCCCCACGTTCCGTGCGCTCTCCGTCCGCAACTACCGGGTGTACGCCTCTGGTGCCCTGATCTCCAACATCGGCACCTGGATGCAGCGTGTCGCCCAGGACTGGCTCGTCCTCGCCCTCACCGGCAGCGGGCTCGCCCTCGGCATCACGACCGGGTTGCAGCTCCTGCCGGCGCTCCTGTTCTCCCCGCTCGCAGGCGTCGTCGCCGACCGGTTCCCCAAGCGACGGGTCCTGATGCTCACCCAGGTCGCGATGGCCGTGCCCGCCGCCGTCCTCGGCGTCCTCGCCATCACGGGCGTCGCGCAGGCCTGGCACGTGTACGTCCTCGCGTTCGTCTTCGGCGTCGCGACGGCGTTCGACGCGCCCGCACGCCAGTCGTTCGTGGTCGAGATGGTCGGCAAGGACGATCTCGCCAATGCCGTCGGCCTCAACAGCGCCTCGTTCAACTCGGGACGCATGATCGGCCCAGCGGTCGCCGGCGTGATGATCGCGGCCCTCGGGTCGGGCGTCGTCGCCACGGGCTGGGTGATCCTGCTCAACGCTGTGAGCTACTTCGCGGTGTTCATGTCCCTGCTCGCACTGCGGACCCACGACCTGCGGCCCGCGACGCCGGCGTCACGCGGGAGAGGGGCGGTCCGAGCCGGCGTGCGATACGTCCGGTCACGTCCCGACCTGATCCTGATCCTCGCCACCGTGTTCTTCGTCGGTACGTTCGGGATGAACTTCCAGATGACGTCGGCCCTCATGGCGACCGAGGTGTTCGGCAAGGGCGCCCAGGCGTACGGTGTGCTCGGCTCGATCATGGCAATCGGGTCGCTCGCCGGCGCGCTGCTCGCTGCCCGGCGGGAGCGACCCACGCGGAGGCTCGTCGTCGGCGCCGCGCTCGTGTTCGTCGCCGTGGAGATCGCTGCCGGGCTCATGCCGACCTACCTCGCGTTCGCGCTCGTGCTTCCGCTCCTCGGTCTCAGTGCGCTGACGATGGTCACTGCCGCGAACGCCTACATCCAGCTCACGGTGACTCCCCAGATGCGTGGCCGCGTCGCCGCGCTCTACCTGATGGTGTTCATGGGTGGCACCCCCCTCGGCGCCCCGGCCATCGGATGGGTCGGCGAGACCTTCGGTGCCCGCTGGACGCTGATCCTCGGCGGCATCGTCGCCGCGATCGGCATCGGGTCGGCCACCGCCTACTACCTCGTGCGCGGCGGGCTGCAGCTGCAGCTCGACGTACGCACTCGTCCGCGCCTCGCGGTGGTTCCGCGTGATCCTCGTGCCGCCGTGCGCCGCGGCGACGCCGTCGAGGCGCTCGACGACGCCGCCCGGCTGGACGCCGCGGTCGCGGAGGTTCCGGCGCCGGTGCGCTCGGACGTGTGACCAGCCCGCGAGAAACCCTGGTCTGATCCGCTCGCCGTGGCAGGCTGGACGCATGGCTCCGAGCGATGTCGAGGACCGTCTCCCTTGGGACGTCTACCTGGCCGTGCTCAAGACGGAGGTCGAGCGGATGCTCGAGATCTCCGAGGATCTCGATGCGTCGGTGCCGAACTGTCCTGGCTGGACGGTCCGCGACCTGCTGGAGCACGTCGCCCGCGTGTTCCGCCACAAGGTCGAGTCGATCCGTACGGCGAGCGAGCCGCCCTGGCCCGTCACCGGCCTGGACACCTCCGACGTACGCCGCCTGCTCGCCGACGAGTCGGCCGTCCTGCTGGCCGAGCTCCAGCAGCGCGGCCCCCGTCAGGTCCGCTACACCTGGTATCCCGAGGACCGCACGAACGGCTTCTGGTTCCGGCGGATGGCGCTCGAGGCGACGATGCATCGTGTCGACGCCGAGCAGGCCGCCGGCGCCGAGGTTGGACAGGTCGAGAGCGCGGTCGCCCAGGACGGGATCGACGAGTTCCTGACCGTCCTCGTCGGTGGCCCGTGGTGGGACGACGAGGACGAGACAGCGCACCCGGTCGACGCCGTGGTCGTGGTCCGCACCGACGAGCGCGCGTGGACGGTCGACCTCTCGCGCAGCGAGGTCGTCGTGACGGCGGGGGAGCACGACACCCCTGACCTGACCGTCGAAGGGCACCCGCACGACATCTACCTGTGGCTGTGGGGACGCGGCGACGCGACGACGTTCACGGTGGACGGACGCAAGGAGCTCCTCGAGGAGGTCGCCGGGCGCTTCGCGGAGGCAGGCGCGTAGGCGCGGCCGTCTGTACGCGCCGGGGGTCGACCCGATACTCTCGGCGATCGGGGGCAGTTCAGTCGATCACCAAGCAGGAGCGACCCCGACCTCATGAATCCGCGACACCGCAGGGCCTTGATCCCGGGCCTTCTCGTGGTCCTTCTCGTCATCGTCCTGGTCGCAGCGCTCGCGCGCGAGGCGCGGGCCGCCGACGGCGAGGTCGATGTCGAGCGCGTCAGCACGATCACCGACGCGCGTGTCCCGGAGTCCAGTGCGCTCGTGGTGAGCAAGCGGGACCCTGAGCTGGCCTACACGATCAACGACTCCGGCAACGTCCCGACCGTGTTCACCATCGAGGTGTCCACCGGCGACGTGGTCGGCGCGACGCGGCTGGCCGGCGCCGAGGTCGTCGACACCGAGGCGCTCGCGATCGACCACGACGGCACGCTCTGGGTCGCCGACATCGGCGACAACGACGCGATCCGGTCGACGGTCTCGCTGCTCGCCATCGAGGAGCCCGTGCTCGGGGAGAAGTCGGTCCGGCCGCTGCGCTACGAGGTGCGCTACGCAGACGGCAGCGCCGATGCCGAGGCGCTGCTCGCCGACCCGTCCGGGCACGGCATGTTCATCGTGTCCAAGGGACTGCTCGGCGGTCAGGTCTACCGGTTGCCGCAGCCCCTGAGCCGTACGAGCGTGAACGTCGCCCAGCCCATGGCCGAGGCCGAGGCGCCTGCCCTGGTCACCGACGGCGACTTCCTGCCCGACGGCGCGCAGGTCGTGCTCCGCACGTACCTCGGCGTCCACGTCCTCGACGCGACCACCTGGCAGGAGACCTGGTCCGCGACCCTGCCCGAGACCCGCCAGAGCGAGTCCCTCGCCGCCGAGCCCGACGGCACCTCGGTCCTGGTGGGCAGCGAAGGGCTCCCCTCGCCGATCCAGCGCGTCACCCTTCCGGAGGAGCAGCGAGCCGCCATGCTCGCTCCCGCCAGCGGGATCATCGACCTCGACTGAGGCCGCTCACTCCGCCGGGTGGTCGACCCCGCGCTTCTCGACGCCGAGCTTCTCGACGCCGAGCTTCTCCACGCTGAGCTTCTCCACGACGTGGTCGATGCACCGGACGAGCTGCGAGACGTCGTCCGGGTCGATCGCCGGGAAGGTCGCGATCCGGAGCTGGTTGCGACCGAGACCGCGGTAGCCGTCGACGTCGAGGATGCCGTTCTCGCGCAGCGCCGCCGACACCGCGGCGGCCTCGACACCCTCGAGGTCGATCGTGACGACGGTCGACGACTGCTTGCCGGGGTCGGAGACGAACGGCGTCGCGTAGTCCGACTGCTCCGCCCAGCCGTACAGCCGCGACGACGAGTCCTCGCAGCGCGCCACGGACCAGGGGAGCCCGCCGTTGTCGAGCAGCCAACGCAGCTGGTGGTCGGTCCAGAACAGCGACGCGACCGGCGGCGTGTTGTGGGTCTGGTCCTTGCGGGAGTTCTCGAGGGCCAGCGTGAGGTCGAAGAACGCCGGGATCCACCGCCCGGACGCCGCGATCTCCTCGACCCGCGCGACCGCTGCGGGTGACATCAGCGCGAACCAGAGCCCGGCGTCGGACGCCAGGGCCTTCTGGGGAGCGAAGTAGTAGACGTCGCTCTGGGTGACGTCGAGCGGCGTCGCACCAGCAGCGGAGGTGCCGTCGATGAGCACGAGCGCGTCGTCGGCGGCGCCGTCGACCCGGCGGACCGGCGCCATGACCCCGGTCGACGTCTCGTTGTGCGCCCACGCATACGCGTCGATGCCCTCCTCGGCGACCGGGTCGGGGTGGGTCCCCGGCTCGCTGCGCAGCACGGTCGGCTCGTCGAGGAACGGCGCGCCCGCCACGGCCTTGGCGAACTTCGCGCCGAACTCGCCGAACGCCAGGTGCTGGCTGCGCTCACGCACCAGACCGAAGGTCGCGGCATCGAAGAACGCCGTCGACCCGCCGACCCCGAGGACGACCTCGTAGTCGTCCGGGAGCGAGAACAGCTCGCGCATCTGCGCGCGTACGGAGCCGACGAGCTCGCGGACGGGCGCCTGACGGTGAGAGGTGCCGATCACCGCCGACCCCGCCAGTGCCTCGAGGGCTGCATGGGGGACCTTGGAGGGGCCGGAGCCGAATCGTCCGTCGGACGGGAGGAGCTTCTTCGGGATCTGCACGAGCGCCATTCTTCACGGTGGGCGTGACAGATGTCAGGGCGAGGTCGTGACGTTCGGCGTACGGGCGCGGGGCCGGACCGGACGACGATCGAGACATGACGAAGCACACCGACCCGCACGGCACCCCGGCGGTGCTCCTGGACGACGTGGTGAAGACGTTCCCCTCCGCCGGGGGACGCGTCACGGCCGTGGACCATCTCTCCCTCGTCGTCCAGCCGGGAGAGGTCGTCGCGTTCCTCGGACCGAACGGCGCCGGGAAGACCACGACCATCGACCTGGTGCTCGGCCTCTCCGAGCCCGACGCCGGCGCGCTCAGCGTGTACGGGATGGCTCCACGCGCTGCGATCGCGCGCGGAGCAGTGTCGGCGGTGATGCAGACCGGGGGGTTGCTCAAGGACTACACCGTCGCCGAGACCGTCGCGCTCGTCGCGAGCCTCCACCCCTCCGCGCGGCCGGTCGACGAGGTGCTCGAGCGTGCCGGGATCGCCGATGTCCGCGGGCGCCTGGTCGGCAAGTGCTCCGGCGGGCAGCAGCAGCGGCTGCGCTTCGCGATGGCGCTGCTGTCCGACCCGGACCTCCTCATCCTCGACGAGCCGACGACCGGCATGGACGTCGAGGGGCGCCGAGACTTCTGGGCCGCGATCCGCGCCGACGCCGTACGAGGAAGGACGACGCTGTTCGCGACCCACTACCTCGAGGAGGCCGACGCGTACGCCGATCGGATCGTGCTCGTCCGGCACGGCCGGATCGTCGCGGACGGCACGCCGGCCGAGATCAAGGCGCTCGCGTCGGGACGCCTCGTGCGCGCGACGCTCCCGGCGGCAGACGGCACCGCGCTGGCCCGGATCCCCGGGGTGGAGTCGGTCGAGATCCGGGGCGATGTGGTGGCCGTCCGTGCCGACGACAGCGACGCGGTCGCCCGCTACCTCCTGACCAGCACCGCGGCCCGCGACGTCGAGATCACCTCGCGCAACCTCGAGGACGCCTTCGTCGCCCTCACGTCCGACACCGAGCACGCCCGCCCGGGCCGTACGCCCGAAGGAGTCCTCGCATGAGCACCACCGCGCTCGACCGTCGCGTCCCGCCGCTGGGCGGCCTCTCGCCGACCTTCCTCCGCCTGGAGCTGCGGCGGATGCTGCGCAACCGCCGCACGGTGGTCTTCACGCTGGTGATGCCCGCGGCGTTCTTCCTCCTCTTCGGCACCAGCAGCAGCTATCGCGACCAGTCGGCCGGTGCGGGCAACGTCACGGCCTACGTGATGGTGAGCATGGCGCTGTACGGCGCGATGGTGGCCACGACCAGCGGCGGCGCGATGGTCGCGACCGAGCGAGCGCTCGGGTGGAGCCGACAGCTGCGGCTGACCCCGCTCAACCCCCTCGCCTACGTCGACGTCAAGGTGTGCGTCGCCATGGTGCTCGGAGGAGCGTCGGTCGTCGTCGTCACCGTCGTCGGCCGGCTGTCCGGCGCAAGCCTGCCGTGGGACCGGGCGCTCGCCTGCGCCCTCCTCGCCTGGGTGTGCTCGCTGGTCTTCGCGGCGTTCGGGTTGTTCATGGGCTACCTGCTGCCGAGCGAGAACGTCATGCAGGTGCTCGGGCCGGTCCTGGCGGTGCTGGCGTTCGCGGGCGGCCTCTTCGTCCCCGTGGATCAGCTCGGGGACGTCTTCGGCACGGTCGCCCAGCTCACTCCGGTGTACGGCGCCGCCGAGATCGTCCGCGCCCCGCTGGGAGCCGACGCCAACCTGTGGGTGGCGGCGCTGAACGTGCTGGTCTGGCTGGGCGTCTTCGTGGGTGGCGCCGTGTGGCGGTTCCGCCGGGACACGGCTCGGGTGTGAATACCCTGAGCGGTGTGACACCACCGCCACGTCCGCACGGCGACCCCGCTCCGGGGCCGCCGTGGTGGCGGTTCCTCGCCGCCGGCGTCTGGCTCGTCTACCTCTGGTCGCCCGTGGTCGCGATCTCCGGCGCCGGAGGGTGGGAGCGGGTGCTGGGTCTGGTGGCTGTGGCGGTCTTCGTCGCGACGTACCTGGTGCTGATCGGTCGCAACCGCCGGTTCGTCGACTTCGAGTCCCGCGGGCCGCGCTGGGAGACGTGGCCGTGGCTGATCACGCTCCTGCTGTGCACGGTGGCGATGATCCCCGGTGCGGGCGACCAGGCTCTGACCGCGCTCGTCTTCGTCGCCGCGGCCGCGATGAGCACGCTGTCGCCCCGGTGGGCCTGGGGCTGGGTCGCGGTCCTCCTCGTCGTGGTCGAGGTCTCCACCCGCCTGGTGCCCGGCTGGTCCGACGGCGGCAACGGCTTCGCGCTGATCCTGGCGGCGATGGCGGTCTTCTTCCTCCGCGCCGCGATCCACCGGCAGCGGGCCCTCGTCGCCGCGGAGCGCGAGCTCGGCGACGCCCGGCTGGAGGAGGAGCGTTCCCGGATCGCGCGCGACCTCCACGACATCCTCGGCCACTCGCTGACCGTCATCGCGGTGAAGACCGAGCTGGCCGAGCGGATGCTCGACGTCGATCCCGAACGCACACGCAGTGAGCTCGCCGACGTCCGCAGCCTGACGCGCGACGCGCTGACCGATGTCCGCGCGACGGTCCGCGACGTCCGCGGGGTGTCGCTCCCGGGCGAGATCGCCGCCGCGCGGTCGGCGCTACGGTCCGCGGCGATCGAGGCCGACCTTCCGACGGTGGCCGACGACGTGCCGACGCGCATGCGCGAGCTCTTCGCGTGGACCGTCCGCGAAGGCGTCACCAACGTGATCCGCCACAGCGGTGCGACACGGTGCGTCGTCCGGCTCGGCGCCGCCGGTGTGTCCGTGGCCGACGACGGCCGCGGCATGATCGAGGGCGTGAGCGACGGGTCCGGGCTGCTCGGCCTGCGGCAGCGCGCGGCGCAGGCCGGTGCAGCGCTCGTCCTGGGGCCTGGCCTCGGGGGAGCCGGGATGTCCGTGGCGGTCGTGGTGCCGGCAGCGGGCCAGGAGGAGGCAGGCGCGTGACCGAGCCGATCAAGGTGCTGCTGGCCGACGACCAGGCGCTCGTCCGTGGGGCGCTCGCCGCGCTGCTCGACCTGGAGCCGGACCTCCACGTCGTCGCGGAGGTGTCCGACGGTACGGAGGTGGTGGCCGCGGCAGTCCAGCACCACGCCGACGTTGCGCTGCTGGACGTGGAAATGCCGGGCATGGACGGCGTGGCGGCGGCGGCCGCGCTGCGTGCGGCGCTGCCCGCCTGCCGGGTCCTCATGGTGACCACCTTCGGCCGACCGGGCTACCTGCGCCGTGCGCTCGCCGCCGGGGCGTCGGGATTCGTCGTGAAGGACACCCCCGCGCGCCAGCTCGCGGACGCGGTGCGCCGGGTGCACTCCGGACTCCGGGTGGTCGACCCTGCGCTTGCGGCCGACTCGCTGGCGTACGGGGACTCGCCCCTGACCGAGCGCGAGACCGACGTGCTTCGTGCCGCGCGCGGAGGGGGAACCGTGGCCGACATCGCGAAGGCTCTCGCCCTCTCGGAAGGCACGGTGCGCAACCACCTCTCGAGCGCGATCGGCAAGACAGCGGCGCGCACCCGCGCCGAGGCCGTACGCGTGGCGGTCGAGAACGGCTGGCTGCTCGGAGACCCGTGAGGTCGCGCACGGTGCTGCGATGAGTTCCGCGGCCCGCGCCGGTCGGAGGGGGGACAGCACTTGTGACGAGGAGCCCGCGATGACCGAGACCCAGACCCACCGCCTGGTCGTGCCGACCGCCGAGCTGGCGTACGACGTGCGCGCCAACCCCGACAGCACCGAGCCGCCGCTGCTCGTGTTCGGCTCGCCGATGGCGGCCAGCGGTTTCGGCACGCTCGCCGGCCGCTTCGCCGACCGCACCGTCGTGACGTACGACCCGCGCGGGGCGGAGCGCAGCGTACGCACCGACGGCGCCTCGGAGACGACTCCCGAGGAGCACGCCGACGACCTGCACCGCCTGATCGAGAAGCTCGGCGGCGGGCCGGTGGACGTGTTCGCGACGAGCGGCGGCGCGATCAATGCCTTCGCGCTGGTGGCGCAGCACCCCGACGATGTCCGTACGCTCGTGGCCCACGAGCCTCCGGTCGCCGCGGTCGTCCCCGACGCTGCGCAGGCGCTCGCCGCCGTGCAGGGCATCCGCCGCCTCTACGGCAGCGAGGGCGCAGGGCCCGCGATGGTGAAGTTCATCCTCCTCGTCATGCACCAGGGCCCGGTCCCCGAGGGGTTCGTGGAGGCGCCTGCGCCTGACCCGTCGGCGTTCGGCCTGTCCGCCGAGGACGACGGGTCACGCGACGACGTGCTCCTCGGCCAGAACCTCGTCACCTGCACCCACTACGAGCCGGACTTCGAGGCCCTGCGGGCCGCGCAGACCCGCGTCGTCGTCGTCGTCGGCGAGGGCTCCGAGGGCCAGCTCGCGTCGCGCGCCGGCAAGGTCGTGGCCGAGCGGATCGGCAGCGAGGCGGTCGTCTTCCCCGGCGACCACGGCGGTTTCATGGGTGGCGAGCACGGGCAGACCGGCGAGCCGGAGGCCTTCGCCAAGGCGCTGCGGCAGGTCCTCGACGGTCAGGGCTGAGGTGGGTGCAGCTCGTCGGCGACCCGGTCGTCGTAGTGCGTCATGCACTCCTCGTACGTCGGGATGTGCGCCGGGCCGTCGGCCTGCGCGCGGTCGATGAGGAGCTCGAGGGTGTCCAGGAGGCCGGAGATGTGCAGGTCGAACGGCATCGACGAGCTGTCGAACGCTCCCACGCTCCACAGGCGGGTCATCGACGGATAGCGGGCCGGGTCGAAGAGGTGCTCCCAGAAGTCGGTCGACGCCTCCCAGTAGCTCGCGTAGTCGGTGCCGTGCGCACGGGCGTCGGCGTCCTCCGCGGCGGCGGCCCGCGCGAACCCGGCGACGGTGTTGTTGACGATCCGGACGGTCTCGACGACGCGGGTGCCGGAGAGACCGGTGTCGAGCAGGATGCGGTACGCGGCTTCCTCGGCATCGAACACGTGGGGTGCCAGGGGCAGCCGCCAGGTGTTGAGATCGAGGAGCCACGGGTGGTCGCGCAGCAACGACCAGTAGCCGTGGGCGTACTGCTCGAGCGCGGGGCGCCAGGACAGGTCGGCGTCGGGGAGCGCGAGGTCGGCGTACGCCCGGTCGACCATCGCGTCGACCAGCTCGTCGCGCCCGGGCACGTGGGAGTAGAGCGTCATCGCCCCGACGTCGAGGGAGCGGGCGACCGTCCGCATCGAGACGGCGTCGAGCCCGTCGGCGTCGGCGATGGCGACGGCGGCGTCGACCACCTGGTCGCGGCTGACGCGCGGCGGGCGTCCACGCCGGGAGGTGGGCGGGGGCTCCCACAGCGGTGCGAAGCGATCCCGCGACGGCGGGCTGGACGAAGCCGCGACGGGTGTCTCTGCGTCGTCCATCCGAGCTCCTCGAGATCGCCTGTCAAAACCGCTTGCCTGGCTTTATCGTACAGCGTACCGTTGGCTTCATGACAGATCCAGTACGCCGTACGAGAAAGATGGTGTCCGCGCGGGGTCTCACGAAGACCTTCACGCGGAAGAAGGAGACCGTCGAGGCCGTCAAGAACGTCGACCTCGATGTCGCCGACGGGGAGCTGGTGGCGTTCCTCGGGCCGAACGGAGCCGGCAAGTCCACCACGATGCGCATGATGACCTCGTTGCTGAAGCCGACCTCGGGCACCGCGACAGTCGCCGGGTACGACGTCGTCCGCAATCCCGCCGAGGTGCGGGCCAGGATCGGCTACATCGGCCAGGGCAACGCCGGTGGCTACTCCTACCGCGTCCACGACGAGCTGATGAACCAGGGGCGCTTCTACTCCGTCCCGACCGAGGTCGCCCGCAAGCGCGCGAGCGACCTTCTCGACGCGCTCGAGCTGTCGGGCATGGAGAAGCGCACGGTCCTCTCCATGTCCGGCGGCCAGCGTCGTCGCCTCGACGTGGCGATGGGCCTGATGAACCACCCAGGCCTGCTGTTCCTCGACGAGCCGACCACCGGGCTCGACCCGCACGCGCGCGCCAACCTCTGGGAGCACATCATGCGGCTGCGCGTCGAGAACAACATGACGATGCTGCTCACCACGCACTACCTCGACGAGGCCGACTCGATGGCCGAGCGGATCGTCCTCATCGACCACGGCACCGTCATCGCGGACGCGACACCGGCGGCGCTCAAGCGTGACTTCGCCGACGACGTCGTGACGATCGGGCTCGTGCCCGGTGACGACACCGCGGCCGTCGTCGTCGAGAGGGCGCGCTCGATCGTCCCGGCGGACGTGAACCGCGTCGAGGACCACGTCGACAGCGACGGCTCGGTGCGTCTGGTCCTCGCCACCAACCACGGGCCAGAGCTCGTCCCGTCGGTGCTGCGTGCCCTCGGCGCGGTCGGCGTGACCGTCGGGTCCGCGGACGTCAAGCAGGCGTCGCTCGACGACGTCTTCCTCAACCTGACCGGCCGGAGCCTGCGCGAGGAGGCAGCAGCATGACCGCCCTCACCGAGACCACGACACCCACCACGTCCAGCCCGCTGCCCCAGCGCACCCGGGTCGCCAAGTGGGTGCACGACACGTCCGCCGTGTTCGTCCGCGAGATCCTCGTGGTGATGCGCGACCCGTTCACGCTGATCTTCTCCCTGCTGCAGCCGCTGGTGTTCCTCGGGCTGTTCGGTCCCCTCCTCGACGGGATGCTCGGCGAGGGGACCATCGACGGCGAGTCGGCCCTGCAGTGGTTTCTGCCGGGGGTGCTCGTGATGATCGCGATCTTCGGCACCGGCATGGTCGGCGGCAACCTGCTCTACGAGCTGATGACCGGCGCGTACGAGCGGATCCTCGCGACGCCGCTCGACCGCTCGTCGATCCTGGTCGGGCGGGCGCTCAAGGAGTTCGCGCCGCTGGTCGTGCAGGCCCTCCTCATCACGGTCGTCGCGATCCCGTTCGGGCTCGAGTTCTATCCCGCGCACGTCCTCCTCGGGCTGCTGATCCTCGGCATCTTCGGGATCGGCCTGGGTTCGCTGTCGTACGCCCTGGGTCTGGCGTCGAAGAACCGCGAGTGGGTGTTCTGGGGCGTCCAGCAGTCGCTGATCTTCCCGCTACTGCTGCTCGCGGGCATGATGCTGCCGCTGGAGGCGGGCCCGGAGTGGATGCAGACCGTCTCGAAGTTCAACCCGTTGACCTACATCGTCGACGCGGAGCGGACGCTGTTCGCCGGGACGATGTGGGACTCCACCGTGGCGTGGGGTCTGCTCGCGGCGATCGCGACCTGCGCGGTCGGCCTGTGGGTCGGCATCTGGAAGGTGAAGCGCACGATCTGAGCACTTCCGTCGGTTGAGCGAGCGAAGCGGGTCGAAACCGCGGGCCGGGTGGTTTCGACTCGCAGGCTCGCTCGACCAGCGGTGGCGTGCGGTGCGTCACACCGCGCCCCGGCGGGTGGCTGTAACGCAGGCGTCATCCGTACGATGCGCAAATGAGCGAGTTGTCCTTGAGCGGCGACGCGACGTACTCCCGTGAAGCCTGGGAGAAGTCCGCGGCCGCGGTCCTCCGCAAGTCGGGGCGGTTGACCGACGACCAGCCCGACGACGCCGTGTGGGACGCCCTCGCGACCCGCACGCTCGACGGCATCGCGGTCACGCCGCTGGGCACGCCCGACACGGTCGCCGGCCTGCCGGACCCCGGACTCCCCGGCCAAGCGCCGTACGTCCGAGGGACCCAGGCGCGTCGTGACGACGGCTCGTGGGACGTCCGCGTCCTCCACGAGGACCCCGACGCGGACAGGACCGCAGAGGCCGTCCTCACCGACCTCGAGAACGGAGCCACCTCGGTGTGGCTGCGGCTCGGGCCCGAAGCCGTCGATCCCGCGAGCCTCGGCACGGTGCTCGACCGGGTCTTCGTCGATCTCGCTCCGGTTGTCATCGAGGCTCGGGCGGACGCTCTCGGAGCCGCCGAGGCGTTCTGCCGCTACCTCGACGAGCGGGCGGTCACCCCCGCCCCCGGCACCAACCTCGGCCTCGACCCGATCGGTGGGTCACTGCGCGGGTACGAGTCGGGCCTCGACCAGGGCACGGTCGTGGTCGAGGGCGCCCGCAAGGCCGCCGAGCGCGGCATCGCCGCTGTCGTTGTCGACGCCACCGCGGCGCACGACGGGGGAGCGTCGGACGCGCAGGAGGTCGGGTACGCCCTCGCCGTCGGCGCCGCCTACCTGCGCCAGCTCACCGGCGCAGGCTTCACCGTCGAGGATGCGCTCTCCCAGATCGAGTTCCGGTTCGCAGCGACCGACGAGCAGTTCACGACCATCGCCAAGCTGCGCGCCGCGCGACAGACCTGGAACCGACTCGCCGAGCTGTCCGGCGCCGCCGAGGTCGCACGCGGCCAGGTCCAGCACGCCGTCACCTCGCGCGTGATGCTCAGCAAGTACGACCCGTGGGTCAACATGCTGCGGACCACCGTGGCCACCTTCGCCGCGGGTGTCGGCGGTGCGACCTCGGTGACCGTGCTTCCGTTCGACGCGCCGCTCGGGCTCCCCGACGCCTTCAGTCGCCGGATCGCCCGCAACACGTCGTCGCTGCTGGTGGCCGAGTCGCACGTCGGCGCCGTGACCGACCCGGCCGGCGGCGCGTACGCCGTGGAGCGCCTCACCGACGACCTCGCACGCGCGGCGTGGGAGGAGCTCGGGAGGATCGAGGAGGCCGGCGGGATCGCCGCCGCGATCGCCGACGGCTCGCTCGCCGCGCGCCACGCCGCGGTCGCCCGCGAGCGCGAGCACCAGATCGCCCAGCGCAAGCGCCCGCTCACGGGACTCTCGGAGTTCCCGAACCTGCGCGAGGCGCTGCCCGAGCGCACCCCGTACCCCGAGGGCTCCGAGCCGGTCCACCGCTACGGCGCCGCCTTCGAGGTCCTGCGCGACAACCCGGTCGCGACTCCTGTCTTCCTGGCGACGATGGGCCCGATCGCGGCGCACACCGCCCGGGTCACCTTCATCGCGAACCTGCTCGCGTCCGGCGGCATCGAGACCGTCGCAGCCGGAGCGACGACCGGGGTCGAGGACGTCCTCGCGGCGTACGACGGCGCGCCGGTGGTCTGCCTCGCCGGCGCCGACCGCGCGTACGCCGAGTGGGGCGCCGACCTCGTCGCGGCGCTGCGGGCAGCAGGAGCTCAGCGGGTGATCATGGCAGGCAGGCCGGTCGACGGCGTCGACGTCGACGCCACGGCGGCGATGGGTGTGGACGCGCTCGCCTTCCTGCACGAGACCCGCGGCCACCTGGGTGCACCGGCGGGCGTGCCCGCCGGCGAGAACGGAGCAGACGCATGAGCATCCCCGAGTCCTTCGCGGGCCTGCCGCTGGATCCCGAGACTCCGTACGCGGCGGACCGCGCGGCGTACGACGCGAGCACCGACGGCGCCGAGTCGTGGGCCGCGCCCGAGGGCATCGACGTCGCGCCGCTCTACACCGCCGCCGACCTGAGCGGCCTCGACGCGCTCGACACGTACCCGGGAGTCGCGCCCTTCCTGCGCGGTCCCTACCCGACGATGTACACGACGCAGCCGTGGACGATCCGCCAGTACGCGGGGTTCTCGACCGCCGAGGAGTCGAACGCGTTCTACCGGCGCAACCTCGCGGCGGGTCAGAAGGGCCTGTCCGTCGCCTTCGACCTTGCGACCCACCGCGGCTACGACTCCGACAACCCGCGCGTGGTCGGCGACGTCGGCATGGCCGGTGTCGCCATCGACTCGATCTACGACACGCGCACGCTCTTCGACGGAATCCCGCTCGACAAGATGAGCGTCTCGATGACGATGAACGGCGCGGTGCTCCCAGTGCTCGCGCTCTACATCGTCGCGGCCGAGGAGCAGGGGGTGAAGCCGGAGCAGCTCGCGGGGACGATCCAGAACGACATCCTCAAGGAGTTCATGGTCCGCAACACCTACATCTACCCGCCGGCGCCGTCGATGCGGATCATCTCCGACATCTTCGCCTACACCGCGCAGAAGATGCCGAAGTTCAACTCGATCTCGATCTCCGGCTACCACATCCAGGAGGCCGGGGCGACGAACGACCTCGAGCTCGCCTACACGCTGGCCGACGGTGTCGAGTACATCCGCGCCGGCCTCGACGTGGGCCTCGACATCGACGCGTTCGCGCCGCGCCTGTCGTTCTTCTGGGCCATCGGGATGAACTTCTTCATGGAGATCGCGAAGATGCGTGCCGCACGCGCGCTCTGGTCGCGGCTCGTGTCGGAGTTCGAACCTGCGAACCCGAAGTCGAGCTCGCTGCGGACGCACTCGCAGACCTCCGGCTGGTCGCTCACCGCGCAGGACGTCTTCAACAACGTGCAGCGCACCGCGATCGAGGCGATGGCCGCGACCCAGGGGCACACCCAGTCGCTGCACACCAACGCGCTCGACGAGGCGATCGCGCTGCCGACGGACTTCTCCGCGCGCATCGCCCGCAACACCCAGCTGCTCCTCCAGCAGGAGTCCGGCACGACCGCGACGATCGACCCGTGGGGCGGCTCGTACTACGTCGAGAAGCTCACGCACGACCTCGCTCGCCGGGCCTGGGGACACATCCAGGAGGTCGAGAAGGCCGGCGGCATGGCCAAGGCCATCGAGGCGGGCATCCCCAAGATGCGCGTCGAGGAGGCCGCCGCCCGCACGCAGGCGCGGATCGACTCCGGGCAGCAGGCCGTGATCGGCGTCAACACCTACCGCGTCGACACCGAGGAGCCGTTCGAGGTCCTCAAGGTCGACAACCGTGCCGTGTACGCCGCGCAGGTCGCGAAGCTGGAACGGCTCCGCGCCGAGCGGGACGACGACGAGGTCCGCCGTACGCTGCACGCGCTGACCGAGTCGGCCGGGCGCGGTGCCAGCAAGGACGGGACGCTCGACGGCAACTTGCTCGCGCTCGCCGTCGACGCGGCGCGCGCCAAGGCCACGGTGGGCGAGATCTCGGATGCGCTCGAGAAGGTCTACGGACGCCACAAGGCCGTCATCCGTACGATCTCTGGTGTGTACCGATCCGAGGCGGGCAAGGCCGACAACGTCGAGCGTGTGATCGCGGCGACCGACGCCTTCGAGGAGGCAGAGGGACGCCGGCCGCGCATCCTGGTGGCCAAGATGGGCCAGGACGGGCACGACCGCGGCCAGAAGGTCATCGTCTCCGCCTTTGCCGACATGGGGTTCGACGTCGACGTGGGCCCGCTGTTCTCCACCCCGGAGGAGGTGGCGCAGCAGGCGGTCGACGCAGACGTCCACGTCGTGGGTGTGTCGTCGCTGGCTGCCGGCCACCTCACGCTCGTGCCCGCGCTGCGTGACGCGCTGGCCGAGCTGGGGCGCCCCGACGTGCTGGTCGTCGTGGGCGGCGTGATCCCTCCGGACGACGTCGCCACGCTCAAGGAGATGGGTGCGGCGTCGGTGTTCCTGCCGGGCACGGTCATCGCCGAGTCGGCGCTGGAGCTGCTCGACACGCTCCGCACGTCGCTGAAGCACGGGTGACGCCGGCTTGAGCGACGCGCGCTCGATCGACGTCGAGGAGCTGGCCGCGCGCGTGCGTGACGGTCAGCGTGCCGCGGTCGCGCGCGCGATCACGCTGGTCGAGTCGCGTCGCGACGACCACCGCGCGGCAGCGCGCGAGCTGCTCGCGCTGCTGACCCCGCACGCGGGCGGGGCCGTGCGTGTCGGCATCTCGGGCGTCCCCGGCGTCGGCAAGTCGACCTTCATCGAGACGCTCGGGACCTATCTGACCGGGACGGACCACAAGGTCGGTGTGCTCGCGGTCGACCCGTCGTCGGTACGCACGGGGGGCTCGGTGCTCGGGGACAAGACCCGGATGCCGGAGCTCGCGGCGGACCCCCGGGCGTACATCCGTCCCTCGCCGTCGGCCGGCACCCTCGGCGGTGTGGCTCGCGCGAGCACGCAGGCGATCCTGGTGCTGGAGGCCGCCGGCTTCGACGTGGTGCTGGTCGAGACCGTGGGTGTCGGGCAGTCGGAGGTCACCGTCGCCGGGATGGTGGACACGTTCCTGTTCCTCACGCTGGCGCGCACCGGCGACCAGCTCCAGGGCATCAAGAAGGGCATCCTCGAGATCGCCGACGTCATCGCGGTCAACAAGGCCGACGGTGACCGCGAGCCGGAGGCCCGGGTCGCCGCGAAGGACCTCGCCGGCGCGATCCGGCTGGTCCACGCCGGAGGTACGGGGTGGGTCCCGCCGGTGCTCACCTGCTCCGGCCTCGAGGGCGTCGACGTGGACACGGTCTGGCTGCGCGTGCTGCGGCACCGCGAGTTCCTCGGCGCCGCGGGTCTGCGCGAGAAGCGCGCGGCACAGCAGCTCGAGTTCATGTGGGCACTCGTGCGTGACGAGCTCGACCAGCGGCTGCGGCGCTCGGAGGCGGTGCGGGGTGTGCTGGACGACGTCCGTGCGGCTGTCCTGTCCGGGGAGATGCCTGCCACGAACGCCGCCGACGCGATCCTGGCCGCGTACGACCAGCGCTGACCAGCCCGCCGGGGCGACTCGGTTCTGGTGTGAGCTGGTGCGGTAACCGCGGATCGTCAGACCCGCACCAGCTCACGCGGCGGCGTCCCGCTAGCCCCAGGCGGGGTTCCAGCCGGCGACGTCCTGCGGCTTGCGCGACGGCGGGCCGGTGTAGATCGCCGACGGGCGGATCAGGCGGCCCTTGCGCTTCTGCTCGAGGATGTGCGCGCTCCACCCGGCCGTGCGGGCACAGGTGAACATCGACGTGAACATGTGCGGCGGGATCTCCGCGAAGTCGAGCACGATCGCCGCCCAGAACTCGACGTTGGTCTCCAGGACACGGTCCGGGCGACGCTCGCGCAGCTCGGCCAGCGCCGCCTCCTCGAGGGCGACGGCGACCGCGTAGCGCGGAGCATCCAGCTCACGGGCCGTACGGCGGAGCACCCGCGCGCGCGGATCCTCCGCACGGTAGACGCGGTGGCCGAACCCCATCAGGCGCTCGCCGGAGTCGAGCAGCCCCTTCACGTACGTCCGGGCGTCGTCGCTCTTCTCGACGTCGGCGATCATGCCGAGCACTCGCGAGGGAGCGCCGCCGTGCAGCGGGCCGGACATCGCGCCGACGGCACCCGACAGCGCAGCGGCGACGTCGGCGCCCGTCGACGCGATGACGCGCGCGGTGAACGTGGAGGCGTTCATGCCGTGCTCGGCGGCCGACGCCCAGTACGCGTCGATCGCCTTCACGTGCGCCGGGTTCGCCTCGCCGCGCCACCGGGTCAAGAAGCGCTCCGTGATCGTGGTCGCCTTGTCGATCTCGGCCTGCGGCACCATCGGCTGGCCGATTCCGCGGGCCGCCTGCGCGACGTACGACAGCACCATCACCGCGGTGCGCGCCAGGTCGTCACGGGCCTGCTCCGGCTCGATGTCGTACAGCTGGCGCAGCCCCCACGCAGGTGCCGTCAGCGCGATCGCGCTCTGCACGTCGACACGGATGTCACCGGAGTGCACCGGGATGGGGAACGGCTCCGCCGGCGGCAGCCCCGGCTCGTACGTCCCGTCGACCAGGAGGCCCCAGATCTTCTCGAACGGCACGCTGCCGACGAGGTCCTCGATGTCGACTCCGCGGTAGCGCAGCGCGGAGCCTTCCTTGTCCGGTTCGGCGATCTCCGTCGCGAAGGCGATGACGCCTTCGAGGCCTTCGTGGACCTTTGCCGTGTCGGGTGCGTCAGTCATTGGGCCATTGTGCCCCTGATCACACCCGGCGCAGTCTCGTAGGGTGCTGTTCATGGAGTCGGAGGCGATCGCGGCACTGCGCGAGGAGTACGAGGCGGCCGGGCTGACCGAGGCGGACGCGGGGGACGACCCCGTGGCACTGTTCGGCCGGTGGTTCGACGAGGCGGTGGCGTCGGGCCTCCGCGACCCCAACGCGATGGCGCTCGCGACGGCGTCGCCGGGCGCGCTCCCGTCGGTCCGCATCGTGCTGCTCAAGGGCTTCGACGCGGACGGCGCGGTCTTCTACACGAACCACGAGTCGCGCAAGAGCGACGAGCTCGAGGTCAATCCTCACGCCGCGCTCGCGATGCTGTGGCACCCGCTCCAGCGACAGGTCCGGATCGAGGGTGCGGTGAGCCGGGTCAGCGACGACGAGGCCGACACCTATTTCGCCTCGCGCCCCCGCGGGTCGCGGCTCGGCGCGATCGCGTCGCACCAGTCTCGCGTGGTGGAGGACCGGGTCGAGCTCGAGCGAGCGTACGACGCAGCGGACGCGTCGTACCCCGGCGACGTGCCGAGGCCGCCGTGGTGGGGCGGCTACCGCGTGGCGCTGGAGTCCGTGGAGTTCTGGCAGGGGCGCACCGGGCGCATGCACGACCGCCTCCGGTTCCGTGCGGTCGACGGTCACTGGCTGCGCGAGCGCCTCGCCCCGTAGGGACCGATCCTGCGCCGGGCATGGAACGACCCGCGGGGTTGAGTGCCGAGTGGACAACGCCTCGGCCCCCGCGGGTCGGGTGGCTGCTGGGACTCGCCGCACGGTGCGGGTGATCCCCGACAACCGTGACTAGCTGACAGCCACCTCACATGTCCTGAAGCTCTTCATTCTTCGGACCACCTCCTTCCCGTGTACGACCGACGCTACGCCGCATCGGGGGTTCGGCCAACCCAATATCCGGACGGTCGGACGGCGCCGGGCTGGTTGCGCGGGACAATCGTCTGGTGACGAGACGTCGGGGGTTCGGGAGGATCCTCACCGACATCCGTCCGCTGCGGGAGTCGGCCGACTACCGGCGGTTGTGGATCGGCCAGACCGTGTCGCAGCTCGGTCAGCAGATGGCGACGGTCACCGTGGCCTACCAGGTCTTCGTGATCACCGGGTCGTCGTTCGCGGTCGGGCTCGTGGGGATGTTCGCGCTGGTGCCCCTGATCGCCCTGGGGCTGTACGGCGGTGCGCTGGTGGACCACTTCGACCGGCGCAAGGTCGCGATCGTGACCGCGCTCGGGCTGTGGGTCTGTACGGCGGTGCTGCTCGTGCAGGCACTGCTGGACCTCGAGTCGGTCGCGCTCCTGTACGGGGTGGTGGCTGTCCAGTCCGGCCTGTTCGCGGTGAACAACCCTGCACGGTCGGCGATCATCCCGCGGCTCGTCCCCGCGGAGATGCTGCCCGCTGCCAACGCGCTCGGCATGGCGGCGTTCAACCTCGGCTTCACCGTCGGGCCGCTCGTGGGCGGGGTGGTGATCGCGTGGGTGGGGGTCGCAGCGACGTACGCGATCGATCTGGTGACGTTCACGGCAGCGCTGTACGCGTTGGTGCGACTCCAACCGGTCCCGCCCGAGGGCGCGACGGGACGTGTCCCGGGCCTGCGGTCGGTGGTCGAGGGCTTCACGTGGCTGCGCGGCGCCGCGAACCTGCGGACGACGTTCGTGCTCGACCTGCTCGCGATGGTGCTCGCACAGCCTCGGGCGCTGTTCCCAGCCCTGGCGCTCACCGTGTACGTCGGCGGGCCGTCGACGCTCGGCCTGCTCCAGGCGGCTCCGGCGATCGGGTCGCTCGTGGCGTTCGCGTTCTCGGGATGGATCAGTCGGGTGCACCGTCACGGCATCGCGGTGCTCGTCGCGGTGCTGGCGTACGGGGGTTCGGTCGCTCTGGCCGGAGTCAGCGCGATCGGCGCGCCCGGCGTGCTGTGGCTCCTCGTGACCATGCTCGCCTTCTCCGGGGGAGCGGACATGGTGAGCTCGGCGTACCGGAGCACGATGCTCCAGCAGGCGGCACCCGATGCGCTGCGCGGGCGGCTCCAGGGGGTCTTCACGGTCGTCGTGGCCGGCGGGCCACGTCTTGGGGACTTCCTTGCCGGGTCGGTCGCTGAGCTCACGACGCCCGGAAGAGCGATGCTCTACGGCGGGGTGGCGTGCATGGTCGGCGCCGTGGTCGCCGTCACTTTGCAGCGCGGCTTCCTCCGGTACGACGCACGCCACCCGCAGCCGTAGGCATCACTCGGCCAGCAGGCCGTAGAGCCTGCGCCGGGCCTCGTCGAGGATCTCGGTGGCGCGCTCGCGCTGGTCGTCACTGGCGTCGTCGGCCAGCTGGCGGGCGGCCCGGACGAGCTTGCGGGCGCTGGAGGCGAGGTCCTCCTGGCTCTTCGAGCGAGGGCGGCTGCCCTCCCACGCGCCGGCCACCTCGTCGGCGTGCTCGCCGAGGTAGGCCGTGCCGGCCTCGGTGATCCGGAACTGGCCGGCCTCGTCGTCGGTCGGCTCGATGAGCCCGTCGTCGGTGAGCCGGCGCAGGACCGGGTAGATCGAGCCAGGGCTCGGGAGCCACCGTCCGTCGGTGCGCTCGCCAAAGGCGTTGATGAGGCCGTAGCCGTTGGTGGGGTTCTCGGCGATCACCGAGAGTGCGGCGAGGCGGACCGTGCCGCGTCGTGCACGAGGGCCGCCCCCGCGGCGACGGTCGCCGAAGCCGGGGCCGAAGCCGCCCGGGCCGATGCCCACGTCGCCGCGTCCGTATCCGCGGCCGTGGCCTCGGGGATCGCGTCGGTCGGGGCGTGGCCGTCGCCGGCCGGAGGTCGGGTCGAACGTGTCCTGGGGGGTGAAGTCTGGGGTTCGCATGAGATGTGTCCTTATGGTTCGTGACTCACCACGGTGGTGAATCTCGCGATGCCTCGATGCTACATCGCGATATATCGCTAACGCAAGCGTGCTGCCGCGACGCCCGAGATCTACGATGGTGGGAGCGTGTCAGGGGGTGGAGCGTGCCCGGAGACGAGCGTCCTCGGCTGCCGTTGGTCCACGTCATCGCCCACGACGGGTCGGAAGCAGCGCACCTCGCTTACGAGCGGGTTCGCGCGCTGACGGAGGAGACCGTGGTGATCTTCCGCGCGTCCATCCCGCCACCCGACGAGGACGTCGCCGAAGCCGTCGAGGAGCCGGTGGCAGCCCTCACCGTGGACCGGATCTTCCGCACCGCCCGGGACGTCGGCGCACCGTACGTGACCATCCCGTCCTCGCTGTTCTCGGCGGAGCGGATCCTGCTGTCCAGCATCGACGCCGTCGCGCGGCTCGCGAACGACGCATGGCCCGCCGTCGCGGTCCAGGCCCTGCGCGGGACGCCGCGGTACTCGGTGGGCAGGGTCCTCGTCGTGGCGACCCACGGGCAGTCCTCCGGCTCGCTGCTGCTCGTCGCCACCCTCGCCGCGCTCCTCAACGGCGCCACGTTGACGAAGCTGGTCGTCGGCGGGAGGGACGACGAGCGCGTACGACCGGGGGTCCGGGGCGCGGACGCCGAGCTCGCCGCAGCCATCCGTCAGGAGTACCAGCTGCCCACCGACTACGTCCGGCTGCCCGAGCGGGTCAGCTCCCTCGAGCTCGAGCGTGCCGTCGCGGCGGTTCGCGCCGATCTCGTCGTCGCGGGTGTCGGGCGCCTGGGACCGGGGCTCACCCACCGCGACTTCACCCGCGAGGGACGCCGGCGGTTGCTCGCCGGCCCGCTGCGTGTCGAGCACAGCCTGCTTCGCTCGGGTGACGCCGACGCCGTGCTGGTCCTGGACGTCGCCCGGTTCCGGCGGCGCCAGGCCAGCCAGGGTGCGGCCTCAGAAGGGCTCGGCGAGTACTTCCTCGGCAACCGCGACCGCTTCGACGAGGTCGTGCGCTACGAGCGTCAGGCGAGGAACCACGCGGCCGAGTTGGGCAACAGCTGACCGGTGCCCTCCGCGAGCGCCGCCGAGAGCACCACAGGCGCCCCGAGGTCGTCGACGACGTGGTCGGTGGTGCCGCAGTTGACCACGCAGATCAGCCCGGGAGCCCCGTCGACGCCGGCGCGGCGGAAGGCCACCACGTCGTCACGGCGCTCGAGCATCTCGATCGACCCCGACAGGCCTCCGACGAGCCCGCGCCGACGAGCGACGGCGTACCGGAGGAACCCGAGGGTGGAGTAGGGGTCTCGCGACTGGTGCTCGACCGTGTACTCACGGAACCACTCGGGCTGCGGCAACCACGTGCGGACCTCGCCCGGGCCGCCGGGGGAGAAGCCGAACGGCGGCTCCGACCCCGACCACGGCAGCGGCACGCGGCAGCCGTCGCGACCGACGCCGCCTCCGCGGAGCCAGGTCGGGTCCTGGCGGTCCTCCGGTGCCACGTCGACCTGCGGGAGCCCCAGCTCCTCGCCCTGGTAGACGTACGCGGACCCGGGCAGCGCGAGCATCGTCAGCATCGACGCCTTCGCGCGCGAGAGCCCGAGGTCGCCGCCGCCGTAGTGGGTGACCGTGCGGACCACGTCGTGGTTGGAGAGCACCCATGTCGGGCTCGCACCCACCGGGCCGACCGCGGCGTACGTCTCGTCGATGACCTGGCGCAGCGCCGGCGCCGAGAACGGCGTCGAGAGCCAGTGGAAGTTGAAGACCTGGTGCATCTCGTCCGGACGGACGTAGCGCGCCATCGACTCCGGCGACCCGACCCACGCCTCCCCGATCATCATGCGGTCGCCGGGGTAGGAGTCCAGCACCTTGCGCCACCGGCGGTAGACGTCGTGCACCCCCGGCTGGTCCCAGTAAGGGCGGTCCCACTGCGACATGGTGGCGTCGAGGGTCTCGCCGCCGGGGCCGAAGCCGGCCACGTCGGGGAGACCCGACGCCTTGAACAGGCCATGGGCGACGTCGACGCGGAAGCCGTCGACGCCGCGGTCGAGCCAGAACCGCAGGATCGACTCGAACTCGTCTCCGACCTCCGGATCGTCCCAGTTGAGGTCGGGTTGGCTGGAGTCGAAGAGGTGGAGGTACCACTGGCCGTCGTCCACGCGGGTCCACGCGGACCCGCCGAAGATCGACTGCCAGTTGTTGGGAGGCTCCGACCCGTCGGGTCCGCGGCCGTCGCTGAACTTGTAGCGGTCCCGGGCCCGGCTCCCGCGCCCGGCCGCGAGCGCCTCCTGGAACCATGCGTGCTCGGCCGACGTGTGGTTGGGGACGAGGTCCACGATGACCTTGAGCCCGCGGTCGTGCGCCCCGGCGAGCATCTCGTCGAAGTCGGCGAGCGTGCCGAACAGCGGGTCGACGTCGCGGTAGTCGGCCACGTCGTAGCCGTGGTCGGCCTGCGGCGACCGGTAGAACGGGGTCAGCCACAGGGCGTCGACGTTGAGGCCCTCGAGGTAGTCGAGCCGCGAGGTGATCCCTGCGATGTCACCGATCCCGTCGCCGTCGCCGTCGGCGAACGAGCGGACGTAGATCTGGTAGCAGACGGCGTTGCGCCACCAGGGCAGGCGCGAGTCCGAGGCAAAGGTCACGAGAGAGTTCCTCCGGGAGGGCGGCGGCAGAGTCCGCGGCCCGCGGCGGTGCGAGCACGACCCCGCCAGTCTAGGCGTCGGCGGCAACCTGCGACGGTCAGCGGAAGCTGCTGATGTCGATCGCGATCCAGGTCTGCTCCGCCCGTGCGACGAGCGTCCCGTCGAGCGCGTAGAGCGCGGTCCCGGTGTGGTGCTTGCGGCCGTCGACGCCGCGCCTGGTGCCGACCGCGACGTACTCGTGGTCCGCCCTGACGGGAGACAGGATCTCGCCCGTCATGCGGCCGAGGACCATCGGCGTCTCGTCGATGTCGGCGGCCCACCCTCCCGGGCAGTCGATCGCCGCCCAGGTGACCTCGCTGCCGAGGTGGCCGTCGGTGTCGGCGAACGCTGCGTGCGGTGTCCACGTCGCGGCGACCGTGTCGGGATAGGTGGGGTCGTCGACCGGGCCGGTGAAGACGAGCAGCCCGTCACCGGGCGCGCGTGCGGTCCCGCACGTGAAGCAGTGGGGGAACGGGTGCTCGACGCGGCCCGCGTACGCCTCGAAGCCCTTGCGGGCGAGGTCCTCGCCGACGAACGGCGCCGGGTCCACGTCGAACGCACCCGGGGCCGCCTCGGCGACCACGGTCGCACCGTCGGCAAGGACCGATCGGCTCCCGTCGAGGCTGAGGTCGAGCGCGACCTCGAGCGGCGGCGGGACCCGCAGGGTCGACGTGACGGCGCCGCCACCCGCGGCCACGGGGCCAGCGACGAGCCCCGCGACGTAACCACCGTTGCCGGAGTGGTCGGGACCGTTGAACTGCCGGGCGATCGTCGTCGTGCTCATGCCTGCCACGCTCTCACGCCCGGCGGACGAATCGACCACGGGTGTCAGCGGATCGCCTCGTACCGTCGCAGGGCCTCACGGCGCTCGTCCGCGTGGTCGACCAGCGGGGACGGGTAGTCCGCAGGGGGCTGCGTCAGCCGCCACGGCTCGTGCACCGATGCCGTCGGCACGTCGGCGAGCTCGGGCAACCAGCGGCGTACGTAGGTGCCGTCGGGGTCGAACTTCCTGCCCTGGGCGACCGGGTTGAAGACGCGGAAGTACGGCGACGCGTCCGTCCCGGAGCCCGCCACCCACTGCCACCCGTGCTGGTTCGAGGCGAGGTCGAAGTCGACCAGGTGCTCGGCGAAGTGGCGTGCGCCGTGCTGCCACTCGAGGTGCAGGTCCTTGACGAGGAAGCTCGCGACGATCATGCGGACGCGGTTGTGCATCCACCCCTGCGCGAGCAGCTGACGCATGCCCGCATCGACGATGGGGAAGCCCGTGCGGCCCTCCTTCCACGCCACGAGGTCGCTCCCAGGGCTGTCGTACTGCATCGCCGCGAACGGGGCGGAGTAGTAGTCCCACGCCGAGTCGGGGCGCTGGTCCAGCACGTCGGCGTAGAACTCGCGGAACGCCAGCTCGCGACGGTACGCCTCCGCGCCGGCGCCGCGGCCCAGTGCGGCGAGCATCGTGCGGGGGTGGATCTCGCCCCACCGCAGGTGCACCGACATCCGCGACGTGCGGTCGTCCCCCGGGAGGTCGCGCGCCGTGCCGTAGTCGTCGAGGTCCCGGGCGACGAACGCGCGCCACCGCTCGTGCGCCGCGTCCTCGCCGGGCGTCGGGAGGGTGAGCCCGGCGGGGACCGGCACCTCGGGGACCTGGTGGGTCCGCCCGCCGGCCGCGAGCCACGGCACCACGCCGGCATCCGTGGCTGGGCTGCGCCAGCCGTGCTCGAGCCAGGTCGCGTAGAACGGCGTGAAGACCCGGTATCGGCCGCCGTCGCCTTTGCGCACCCGCCCCGGCGACACGGCGTACGCGGAGCCGGTCGCGACGAGCGGGAGGGTGTGGTCGGCGAGCGCTGCTGCGACGGCCTGGTCCCGACGGCGTCCGTACGGCGTGTGCTCGGCGGCCACATGGACGCTGACCGCGTCGACGCGGCGAGCGACCCGGACCACCTCCTCGGCGGGGTCACCGCGCACGACGTGGAGGCCCACGTCGCCGAGGCGGGCGGAGAGATCCCGCAGCGACCGTGCGAGGTACGCGCGCCGGGCCGGCGGAGCGCTGTCCCACAGCCGTGGGTCCAGTACGAACAGGGGTACGACGCCGTCCGGGCCGGCGTCCACGGCCTCGAGGAGCGCGGGATTGTCGCGGAGCCGCAGATCCCGGCGGAACCACATCACCGACCTCGCCATCTCCTCATCTTCCACGGTGTGTGTGGTGCTCGTCCGATCTGGAACAATGGCTCAGGTGAGCGACCTGATCGACACCACCGAGATGTACCTCCGGACCATCTACGAGCTCGAGGAAGAAGGGATCATCCCCCTGCGGGCACGCATCGCCGAGCGCCTGCACCAGAGCGGCCCCACGGTCAGCCAGACCGTCGCACGGATGGAGCGCGACGGGCTCCTGACCGTCGAGGGCGACCGCCACCTCGAGCTGTCCGAGCACGGTCGGGCCCTCGCCACCCGCGTCATGCGTAAGCACCGCCTCGCCGAGCGCCTCCTGACCGACGTCATCGGTCTCGAGATCGAGTTCGTCCACGAGGAGGCGTGCCGCTGGGAGCACGTGATCTCCGAGCAGGTCGAGCGCAAGCTCGTCGCTCTCCTCGAGCACCCGACGGAGTCCCCGTACGGCACGCCGATCCCCGGCCTCGGCGAGCTCGGCGAGCGCTCCGTGGCCGAGGAGGACTTCCTCGGCCAGGGCGTCATGCACCTGACGGCCGCGTTGCCGGCCAACGGCGACGCGTCCCGCCTGCTCGTGCGGCGCATCGGCGAGGAGCTCCAGAAGGACACGACCGCGATGTCGGTCCTGCGGCGGGTCGGGGTCCTTCCCGGCAACGACGTCCTGGTCTCGTCCGCTCCGGACGGCGGCGTCGTCGTCGCTCGGGGTGGGGAGACGGCCGAGATCGACGCCGACGCAGCGAGCCACATCTTCGTGACCCGGCCGTGACGCGCGCCCGGTCCTAGGGCGGCGACGTCGGGCAATCATGGACAAACATGGCCATCACACCACCGTGTGCGGTTGCATGGGGAGCATGAGCCCGGCAAGCGGTCCCGCGTGCGGGGGGTACGGGACGTGCCGATGACCGTCGTTCCGCGCCCGGCGAGCCGACTCCTGACCGTCGGCATCTTCGTCGCGGCCGCGGTGGTCACGGCCTGCACCATCGTCGCCGCGCTGACCGACCCCGGCGTCCCGAGCCCGTGGTGGCTTCTCACGGTCCCCGCGATCATGCTCGCCAGCTCGGCGCCGCTCTACCTCGACCGCTACGACGACTGGCTCGTCGTCGGCACGGAGTCGTGCGTCCTCGTCCTCCTCGCGCTCACGCTCGAGTGGCAGGACGCGCTGGTGCTGTGGATCGTCGGCATCGCCCTGGCGCAGTGCCTGCCTGCGGCGCGCGGCTCGCGGCCGTTCAACGCCGCGCGGTCGATCGTGGCCGGCGCGGTCGCCGTCGCGGTGCTGGCCGTCCTCGACGACGGCATGTTCGGGCTGCGGGAGGTCGTGGCCGTCGTCATCGCGTTCACGCTGGCCTTCCTCGTCGACATCGGCGCCTCCGTCCTGCGGATCCGCGCCGCCGGACCTCCGGGCGCAGGCAGCCTCGAGTCGCGGGCGTACGAGATCCTCACGCTGTACGCCGTGTACGCCGGGGTGACGGCGATGGGTTACGTGGCGGTCCTGCTCTACCGGACCGAGTCGCCGACCGCGTTGCTGGCGGTCGTCCCCGCGCTCGCGATCGTCCTGATCGCCGCGAAGGGTGTGACGCGGGAGCGCGAGACCGCTCGCCGGCTGAACGTCCTCTTCGAGACCGCGAACGCTCTTCACTCGGCGGCCACCGAGAAGCAGGTGCTGGCCGTCCTCGACGCCGGGACCCGTCAGCTCGGCAAGTCGCCGGGGTCCGGGCTCCGGACGGACCTGCCGGAAGCGACCGACCTCCGACGACTGATCATCTCCGGCGACGACGTCTACTGGCTGGTGATCGAGGGCAAGCGTGGGCCGCAGGCCAGTACGCTGCGCAACGTCGAGGCGTTGGAGTCGATCGCCCAGCAGGCCGAGGAGGCGCTGTCACGCATGCGGATGAATCGCGACCTGGTCGCCAACGCCCAGCGCGACCCCCTCACCAAGCTCCGGAACCGGTCCGTCTTCCTGGCGACCGTGGCCGAAGTGATGGCGGGCGGACCGCAGGGAGACGTCGCTCCGTGCGCGATCCTGTTCTGCGACCTCGACGGCTTCAAGAAGGTCAACGACCAGTTCGGCCACGCCAGCGGGGACGGTGCCTTGATCGCGATCGCTCGACGGCTGGCCGACGAGCTCCCCGACGACGTCCACGTCGCTCGCCTCGGCGGTGACGAGTTCGCGATCCTGGTCGGCCCACCCGCGGGCTCGCCCGAGGGTGCGGCGGAGTACGCCGAGCAGATCGCCGAGGACGTCCGCACCATCGTGGCGCGCCCGATCCTGGTCGACAGCCGGACGATCGACATCACCGTCAGCATCGGCATCGCGTCGACGGACGACACCTCGACCTCCGCCGACCAGCTGCTGCGCAACGCCGACATCGCGATGTACGTCGCCAAGCGCGAGGGCCGTGACCGGATCGTCGTCTACCGCGACGCGATGGGCATCGAGCGGGTCCGCTCCCTCGAGCTCGCCGACCGGCTGAGGCGCGCGATCGAGGAGCGGCGGCTGCGGGTCGTGTACCAGCCGATCGTGGCGGCGTACGACGAGCGCATCCTCGCGGTCGAGGCGCTCGCCCGGTGGACCGAGGACGGCGAGGTCGTGTCTCCGGAGGAGTTCATCCCGCTCGCCGAGGAGGCCAACCTGATCGAGGCGATCGGACGGTTCGTCCTGGAGCAGGTGTGCGACGACCGCGAGCAGCTCGACCAGGCGCTCGAGCCGGACACCGCGATCGCCGTCAACCTGTCGGCCCGCCAGCTCGGCTCGCCGCAGTTCCTGGCCAGCGTCCAGCGCGCCGTGGACGTCCTGGCGCCGCACCCGCTCACCCTCGAGATCACGGAGACCGAGTCGATCAGCGAGGACGTGATCGAGTCGCGCGTGATGGAGGACCTGATCGCGCGCGGTGCGGTGCTGGCCGTCGACGACTTCGGCGTCGGGTTCTCGTCGCTGGAGCGGCTGATGCGGCTCCCCGTGCAGGTGCTGAAGCTGGACCGGATCTTCTCGCGGGAGATCGACACCGACGAGAGCCGCGGCGCCTTCCTCGACTCGATGCTCGAGATGGCCTCCGCGGTCGACCTGCGCGTGGTCGTCGAGGGGATCGAGCGGCTCGCACAGGTCGAGGCCGTCCTCGCCGACCGTGGCGCCGAGAGCCGCCGGGCCATCTCGTTCCAGGGGTACTACTTCGGTGGCCCGATGAGCCCGGCGACGCTGGTGCGGTGGGCGGCGCAGCGTGCACGTACGTCGTCGCTGCGGCGGTCATGACGAAGGCGCGGGCTGATCACCGCGATTTCACACGTTTTGGCATCCTGGTTCTCGTGGAGATGACACAGGCATGACGTGGCTGCGCGGGTTGGCGTCGTGGGTGCGCGCGACAGGGGTCGAGCTGGTCGGTTGGCTGCTCGTCGTCACGGGCGTGGCAGCACTGGTGCTGCCCGGTCCTGGGCTCCTCATGATGGTGGCCGGGCTCGCCGTGCTGTCGAACCGCTACGAGTGGGCCGAGCGTCGGGTCGAGCCGATCAAGGTCAAGGCGTTCGACGCCGCCCGCTTCGGGGTGGAGACCTGGCCCCGCATCGCCTTGAGCGTCCTCGGTGCCTGCATCGTGATGGCGTTCGGCGTCATCTGGTGGGTCGGGCCGAAGGTCCCGGAGATCGGTCCCTTCGGTGACGAGCTGCCGTTCAGCGGCTGGGCCACGGGGCTCAGCATGATGATCTCGTCGCTGATCGCGCTCACGCTCGTCGTCTACAGCGTGGCGCGGTTCCGGTACGGCTCGGTCGAGGACGACGCGTCCTCGCTCGACGAGCAGGAGCTCGACGCCCCGTCGCGGGACGACGAGGAGTCCGAGGTCTGACCTCGGCGGCGCCGGCTACTGCCAGAGCACCGCGATCAGGACGTTGACGACGGCGAGGCCGCCGATCGCATGCGCCATCCAGACCGGCGTGCGGTCGGCCTTGCGGTCCGCGACGAAGGCGAGGACGGTGACGGTCAGCGCGACCACCAGCTTGACGCCGATCTTGGCGTGGTTGACGTCGAGGTCGTCCATCTCGCGGACGCCGACGAGCAGGAGTCCAGTCAGCAGCGCGAATGCGGCCGCGTGGGAGACGCCCTTGGCGACCGGGACGGGGGTGCGGAGCCGTGAGGCCCAGGCGCCGACGACGAAGGCCCACGAGAGCAGGTGGAGCGCCAGCAGGATCAGGCGGAGCGTTTCCATGGGCCGAACCATACTGGAGGGCATGAGCGACCCGATCCGCGCGGCGATGGCTTCTGTGTCTCGCGAGGACTTCCTTCCCGAGGGGCAGCGGGCGCAGGCTGCGATCGATGCGCCGCTGCCGATCGGGTGGGGGCAGACGAACTCGCAGCCGCACACGGTCGAGGCGATGCTGCGGCTCCTCGAGGTCGGTGCCGGGATGCGCGTCCTCGACGTCGGAGCGGGCTCCGGATGGACGACGGCGCTGCTCGCGCACCTGGTCGGCGAGAGCGGGAGCGTGGTCGGTGTCGAGATCGTGCCGCAGCTTCGTGAGCGTGCGACGGCCGCGCTCGGACGCTTCGATCCTCGTCACGCGAGGGTCGAGCTGGCCGAGCGCGGCGTGCTCGGATGGCCGGTCGAGGCGCCGTACGACCGGGTGCTCGTCTCCGCCGCGGCGAGGTCCTTGCCGACGCCGCTCGTCGAGCAGCTCGGTGACGGCGGCATCCTCGTGGTGCCGGTGCGGGGAGTGATGACGCGGGTCGTGCGTGGCGCCGACGGAAGCGCCGTCGTCACCGAGCACGGCGCCTACCGGTTCGTGCCGCTGCTCGACTGGTGACACGTCCCGCTACTCTTGGGCCGTGCGCCCTCGTAGCTCAGGGGATAGAGCACCGCTCTCCTAAAGCGGGTGTCGCAGGTTCGAATCCTGCCGGGGGCACAAGAGCGTCACCGCAGGCCCGCCACGTCCCGCCCTCCGGGCCGGACCAGGCCCAGCTCGTACGCCAGGACGGCGGCCTGCAGGCGGTCGCGCGCCCCCAGCTTCGGCAGCAGGCGGGCCACGTACGTCTTGACGGTGCCGGTCGAGACGAAGAGGGCGTCGGCGATCTCCGCGTTGGACATCCCGCGGGCGATCAGCACGAGCACCTCGCGCTCCCGGTTCGAGAGGGCCTCGACACGCGCGTCCGGCACGGTGCTGCCGGTCGTGGCGATGAACCGCTCGATCAGCCGACGGGTGAGCTGCGGGGCCACCAGCTCGTCGCCCGTCACCACTGCTCGGACCGCCTCGACCAGCGCGGCACGTCCGCAGTTCTTGACGAGGAAGCCGCTCGCTCCAGCGGCGAACGCGCTGCTGACGTCGTCGTCGAGGTCGAACGTCGTGAGCACGAGGACCCGCGTCGCAGACGGGGTGGCGGAGAGCCGACGGAGCACGCCGATGCCGTCGAGCCGAGGCATCCGGACGTCGAGCAGGACGACGTCCGGTGCCGTGGCCCGGATCAGCGCCAGCGCCTCGACACCGTCGGCGGCCTCACCCACCACCGTGATGTCGGGCTCCAGCTCGAGGATCGCGCGGAAGCCGTCGCGTACGAGCTCCTGGTCGTCGACCAGCGCCACCCGGATCACGGGGCCCGCTCCGGTAGGACGGCGACCAGACGTGTGCCGCCACCGACGGCCTCGACCTCGAGCCGGCCGCCGTACGCCTCGGCCCGCTCTCGGATGCCGGTGAGGCCGTGCCCGACCCGCGACCCGTCGCAGCCGACTCCGTCGTCGCACACCTGGACGTGGACCCCGTGGCCCGACCGCGACACCTCGATCCACGCGTGCGTGGCGTTCGCGTGGCGGCGGACGTTGGTCAGCGCCTCCTGGACGATCCGGTAGACGGCGAGCGCGCGTCCGTCGCTCAGCCGGTCGACGGTGACGGTGACGTCGACCTCGAGGCCGCTCTCGCGGGCCGCGTCCACCAGTGCGTCGAGATCCTGCAGACCCGGTTGCGGGCGCGCGACCGTGTCGTTCTGGCGCAGCCCGCCGACGACGGTCCGCAGGTCGTCCACCGCAGCGGCAGCGGCTGCCTGGATGCGCTCGAGCCGCTGCGACGCGGCCTCGGGATCTACGGGAAGCGCCGCTGCTGCGGCGTCCGCCTGGACCGCGATCGCGCTGACCGTGTGGGCAACGACGTCGTGGACGTCTCGGGCGACCCGGGCACGCTCGAGCGCGACCGCCGTACGAGCATGGTCCTCCCGCTCCGCCTCGAGCGTCCGCGTCGCCTCCGCCAGCCGGTCGGACTGGGCACGATGGCTGCGGATGGCGCGGCCGGCGGCCCACGGAACCACCGCGATGGCGAAGTCGCCGGGCCGCAGGTCGTCCTCGTCGAGCGCCCCCATGAGCACCGCCACCACGGGCAGCACCGTCGACACCGCCAGCCCCGCCAGCGCCAGGCGGAGGTCACCGAAAGCGGCTACCGAGTACGAGGCGGTCAGCCATGCCACGAACATCGCGGCTGACGTCGGGATCTCGCCAGACGCCTCGATCACCGCCACGAACACCCCAGCGAGCACGAGCACCGGAAGGAGGGGCGCGACCCTTCGCCACGCCAGAGGGACGGCGAGGATCGTGCTCGCTGCGATGCCCAACCAGACGCGGCTCCCGTGGCTGCCGGCGACGGCCTCGATCGAGCCCCCGACGCCGATGACCGCCGCCAGTGACCGATCGACCACCTGCGGGCGGAGGGCCATAGGCGAAATCTAGAGGAGACGGAGCCGGTCCTCGTCTGTCTTGCGACAGACATCGGTCGCACGAGGATCGGCCGTACGGCCGACGCGGCGCACGGGTGCCTGGGGCGAGATTGGTGCCATGACCGACACAGCACGTACCTCCAAGACAGCACGCACCACCGACGCCTCTCGCATCCCGGTTCAGGCGGTCGCCGCCGCCTGGGCTGTCTTCGAGCTCGCGATCGCCGCCTGGATGGACTTCCCGTTCGCTGCCGCCTTCTTCGGCGTCTTGTTCGCGGTCGGCGCCTGGTGGGCCGGGCGGCCGGGGATGGGAGGCGTCGTCCTCGTCGCCGTCCTGGTCGCGATCGAGCTCGCCTTCCTGCCGTTCTACGCGCGGGAGTCGATCTTCGACTGGACCACCCAGATCGTCGCGCTCGTGCTCGGCGTGGCCGCGATCATCGCGTGCACCCGCGCCGCGCGGGCTGCGCGGCGCGGGTGACAGAGCCTGCGCCGCTCATGCGGTGGCGTAGGTCGCCTCGGCCTCCTCGCGAGGGGCGGGAGCGGCCGTGTCAGGGTCGTCGCCCTTCCGGCCGATGAGCACCATCGCGATCCCGGCGGCCGCCCATGCGCCGAGCACGAGCAGCGGTCGTGCGAGGTCGGCCTCCGGGAAGTAGGAGAGGCTGCGCAGCAGGGTGAGCGCGGCGCCGGGGACGAAGAGCTGACCGATCTCGCCCCACGCGCCCGGCAGGAACTCGGGCGGCTGCGCTGCGGACGCGATCGGGTTGGCGACGAGCAGCGTCAGGAGGGCGCCGACGCCGATCCCGGCACGGCCGATGAGGCTCGACAGGCCGACCAGCATCGAGCTGGTCGCGAGGAACGCCAGCCCGATCGCGCCGGCGTTCTCCACGGCACTGCCCTGGAGGATGTCGAACCAGCCCTGGACCACCGCCGTCGTCGAGGCTCCGGCGAGGACGGCGTACAGCGCGAGCGCCGCGAGGCGGCGAGTCCGTCCGGTGACGAGCAGCGAGATCACCACACCACCGGCGATGCCGCCGATGACCAGCGGGAACGCGGCCGCGGTCATGCCGATCCCCTGGGCGTCGTCGGTCGACAGCGACGCGACGTCGGTCACGGTGACCGCAGGTGTCGGCGGTGCAGGGGCGCCGGACCGGGCAGCGAGCGCTGCGCTGAGCTCGTCGGCGAGTCGGAGCATCGCCTGGTGGGAGGGGCCACCTGCAGCCGAGGCGGTGAGCACCTCGGGCTCGGCCCCCAGCACGATCGCGCCGTACGCGTCGCGCTGCTCGACGGCCTCGACCGCGGCCTCCCGGTCGGCGACGGTGGCGAGGTCGAAGCGGCCCGGCGCCGACTCCTCGAGCGTCGCCGTGACGCCGTCCACCGCTGCCGGCGGGCCGGTGACGACGACCGGAAGGTCGTGGGGCGTGGTGGTCGCCGCCGGCCACACGAACGCGGCGACGACGAGGGTGACGACGAAGGCGGCGAGCGCGGCGGCGCCGGCGGCTCGACCCCACGCCGGGGCGGACGCGGATCGTGTGGTGGTGGACATGGTCCCTCCCGGTGGAAGAAAAACGAATGATCGTTCTTTATAGTCGACCCGCTGTTCGCCGTTGTCAAGAACGTTCGTTCGTTTTACGGTGGGCGGCATGCCGAAGGTGTCTGAGGAGCACAAGGCCGCCCGCCGCGAGGAGATCGCCCGTGCGGCGCTCCGCTGCTTCGCGACCAAGGGGTACGCGGGCACGTCGATGGCCGACATCATCAGGGAGTCCGGGTTGTCGGCCGGCGCGATCTACGGCTACTACCGCAACAAGAACGAGCTCGTCCGTGAGGCGATGCGCAGCGTCGTCGTCGGTCGGTTCACCGAGCTGGAGCGCGGCGCGTCCGCCGACGAGGTCACGCCGCCCGGCGACCTTCTCGTGCAGTTCCTCCGTAGCGTGTCCGAGATCGCCGGCCAGGCGCCGGGGATGGTGCTCCAGGTCTGGTCGACGGCCCAGCTCGACCCGGAGCTGAAGGAGAGCGTCGCCGGGGGACTGGCGGAGATCGGGCGACTGTTCCGCGATCACCTCGAGCGCTGGTACGTGTCGCGCGGCGTCGACGAGCAGGACGCGCGGGCCCGTGCCGCGGCGGAGTACCCCGTCTACGTCGGCGTCTGCCAGGGCTACATCGTCCACAACGCGCTGGTGGACGGATTCGACCGCGAGGCGTACTTCGCGGCTGCTGCGGGCGTCCTCGCGCACGGCGCGTCGGTCACCCCAGGCAACGCCTTGTGACCTGCGTCTCACCTCCGCTACGGTGGTGCAACTCGGTTTGACCCTCCATGTGACTCCGGAATCGGGTTCGTCTGTCTCCGACATCCCACTGGAGGGTCCGCCATGCAAACACTCGCCCGCGCGCGCCGACGCGCATCCCTGGTCGCCGGCTTCGCCGCGATCACCCTGTCCGCTGGCTCGATGGGGCTGAGCGGCGGAGCCGCAGCCGCGACGCCTCCACCCGGGCTGCAGGAGGTGATGCTCGTCGGCAACAACTGGGACGGGACGGCCGACGTCATCCGCTCGACCGGCGACTTCGCCAAGATCGGGCGCATCAACCTCGTGCCCGACAAGACCAAGCGACTCACCGAGATCTACCTCAACCCCGTGCGTCTGGCGTTCTTCCTGGGGATCCGGTTGACCGTCGGCGAGGGGCACGACCAGTTCGTCGACGACATGTACACGACGCCCGACGGCTCGGCCATCGTCGTCTCGCGGCCCAGCTTCGCCGACGTCGCCTCGATCGACACCGCTACCGGCAAGCTCCGTTGGCGTTTCAGGGTCTCGGGCTACCGCGCCGACCACATGGCAGTCTCGCCGGACGGCAACCGTGTCGCGGTGTCGGCATCGACGGGCAACACCGTCCACGTCCTCGACATCCGCACCGGGAAGGAGGTCGGGTCCTTCAAGACCGGTGACAAACCGCACGAGAACGTGTTCTCCGCCGACGGGTCGCGCCTGTGGAACATGTCGATCGGTGAGGTCAACAACGACCTGGACGCGCCCGCACTCGACGCCCTCAAGGGCGATCGGAAGATCACCGTCGTCGACACCACCACGTTCGGCACGGTGAAGATCATCGACATGCGGCAGCGCCTCGACGCCTTCGGACAGACCGGCAAGTCCGACTCGGTTCGCCCGGTCGCGTTCACGCCGGACGAGTCGACGCTCTACTTCCAGGTCTCGTTCTTCAACGGCTTCTTCGAGTACGACGTGGCTGCCGACAAGATCACCCGGATGAAGACCCTGCCGGAGAACCCCGCCACCGACGACGACCGTACGACCTTCGTCAACGACTCCCGCCACCACGGGATGTCGATGAACCCGTCAGGGACGAAGCTCTGCATCGCCGGCACCATGGACGAGTACGCCACCGTCGTCGATCGGGCGACGCTCCAGGAAGGGCCGCTCGTCCCTGCCGCGAAGCCGTACTGGGCGACCGTCAGCGGGGACGGCAACGCGTGCGTGATCTCCGAGAGCGCCGCCGACCAGGTGACGGCGATCGACTTCGCCACGGGCCAGAAGATCACCTCCGTCCCGGTCGGGGACCACCCTCAGCGAATTCGGATCGCCCAGCTGCCGATCGGCTGGAGCGGGCCCGCCTCCTGACGAGGCGTGCCAGTGCGACCTGGCCGCACGGGCGCTGCTCCTGCGGCCGGGTCGCGCCGCGATCAGATGATCGTCGGTCCGACCAGGTAGTGCCAGCCCAGCCACCACCAGTACCCGACCACCGCGAGCCGCAGTGCGCGGTTTGCCATCGCGACGTCGAGCAGCTCGCCCCACGTCGCCACGCGGTCCGGGTGGCGACGCCCGTAGACGGCCAGAGCGACCGCGGCGGCGACGATCGCGGCGTACACGCTGACGACGATCCCGACGCTCATGGCGGTCCTTCGGCGGCGGCAGGGGCCTGCTGACGAAGCCGACGGGGCGCCGGCCGCCATCCGTGGCGGAGCAGCCCGCACAGTCCGGCGAGCCAGACGATGACGAACGCGGCCCGTCCGGGAACGTCGTCGACCCACGGATCGAACAGGTCGCTGAACGTCGGCCCCGGCACGTACGAGACGAGCTGCCACAGCGCGACCACGGCGACGATCCCCAGCCAGGCCGTTGCCGCGCGGGCGATCGGGCGACGACGCGCGGGCTCGAGTTCGGAGACGGCGCGGTCGAGCCGGTCGTCCGGACCCCACGCGACGAGGAGTGCGAGCAGGCCCACGGTCGACACCACGACGACCGCGACCGGCGCGTACCGAGGCGTGGCGACGAGCAGCAGCCCGGCGACTGCGGCGGCCGGGAGGACGACGGCCCCCACGTCGCGGCTCGGGCGCGGTACGGCGACACGCGGCGTCGTACGGCCGATCCCGAGGAGTGCGACCAGGGCCAGGCAGGTGAGGATCGCGAGGTCGCGGCCGGAACCGCGGAAGACCTGGAAGGCCGCGAGACCTCCCAGCACGGCGACGGACCCGCTCGTCGCCGCGAACCCGAGTCTGCGGTGGACGACCCCCACGACCGCCAATCTACGCCAGCGGCAGGTACATCACGTGGAGCCCGACCAGGCCGTGGGTGGCGTGGTCGAACGCCTCGGGGACCGTCCCGACGACGTCGAACCCGAGCTCGCGCCACAGCCGCACCGCGGCGGTGTTGGTCTCGACCACGGCGTTGAACTGGATCCCGTGGAAGCCCTCCGCGCGCGCCCAGGCGACCATGTCCTCGCCGAGTGCTCGGCCGATCCCCCCACGGCGTGCCGACGGATCGACCATGAAGCTCGCGGTGGCCACGTGCGCCCCTCGGCCGGGGCGGTTCGGCCCCATCTTCGCCGAGCCGACCACGACACCGTCGTCGTCGACGGCGACCGTCGTCCGGCCCGGCGGCGTCTCCATCCACCAGCCTCGCGCGGTCTCGACGTCGAGGTCGAGCGGGAACGCGTACGAGTCACCCGCCGTGACGATCGTGTCGAAGAACGGCCAGATGCGGGGCCAGTCGGTCTCGGTCGCCGTACGGATCTGCATCAGGCCATCATGTCGTGCACCAGCGGCGCGACCTGCGACCCGTACAGCTCGACGCAGTGCAGGAGCTGGTCGTGGCGCATCGCGCCGTTGGCGTACTTCAGGTCGAAGCGGCTGACGCCGAGCGCGGCTGCGTTGCGGGCGATCTTGCGTGCGACCGTCTCCGGGGAGCCGACGTAGAGCGCTCCGTCCGGCCCGGCCGCCTGGGCGAAGTCGTTGCGGGTGGCCGGCGGCCAGCCACGCTCTCGGCCGATCTGCGTGCGCTGCGCCATCCAGTGCTCGTGGAGCTCCTCGCGCGCCTGCTCGTCGGTGTCGGCGACGTAGCCGGGGGAGTGCATGCCGACGGGGAGCGGCGCGACGCCGTCCTCGGCGAGCCTGCGTCGGTAGTAGTCCGCGTACGGCACGAACTGGAGCGGCGGTCCGCCGATGATCGCGAGCATCATCGGGATCCGATAGCGCACCGCGCGGTCCACCGAGGCCGGGGTGCCGCCGACGCCGATCCAGGTGCGCAGCCGGCCGGACTCCGTCGGGGGAAAGACGCGCTGGTCGGTCAGCGGTGGCCGGATCGAACCCGACCAGGTCACGGGCTCCTCCTCGAGGAGCGTCGCGAAGAGGTCCAGCTTCTCGTCGAAGAGCACCTCGTAGTCACCGAGGTCGTAGCCGAACAGCCCGAACGACTCGATGAACGAGCCACGGCCGAGGATCACCTCCGAGCGGCCGTGGGAGAGCGCGTCGAGCGTCGCGAACCGCTCGTACACGCGGATCGGGTCGTCGGAGCTCAGCACCGTGACCGCTGACCCGAGCCGGATCCTCTCCGTCCTGCTGGCGATCGCCGCGAGGACGACGTCCGGGCTCGTGATCGAGAAGTCGGCCCTGTGGTGCTCGCCCAGTCCGATGAAGGCGCACCCGACCTCGTCGGCGAGGACAGCCTGCTCGACCACCTGACGGAGCACCACGGGCGCAGGCACCGGGTCGCCGTGCTCGTCTGCGGTGATGTCGCCGAACGTGTCGAGGCCGAGCTCGAGGAGTGTGGTCACGCGGACGACGTTAGTGGTCTCGATCGCTTCGCGCCTCGACCAGCGGGGGAAGGTCCGCCGGCCAGCGGGGGAAGGTCCGCCGGCCAGCGGGGGAAGGTCCGCCGGCCAGCGGGGGATGGCGCGCCGGCCAGCGGGGGATGGCGCGCCGGCCAGCGGGGGATGGCGATGACGCGCCTACCAGCGGGGAAGGCGCGCCGGCGGAGGATCGGGACCACCTGCGGGATACTTCCGGACATGAGCGAGAAGCGGCCCGTCATGACATGGCTCACCGACATGGACGGGGTCCTGGTCCGCGAGGAGGACGCGATCCCGGGGGCTGCGGAGTTCCTCCGGAGACTCACCGAGTCCGGATGCAAGTTCCTGGTCCTCACCAACAACTCGATCTACACGCCGCGCGACCTGCGCGCCCGACTGGCCGAGTCGGGGCTCGACGTCCCCGAGGAGAACATCTGGACCTCGGCGCTCGCCACCGCCCAGTTCCTCTCCGACCAGCGACCGCGCGGCAGCGCGTACGTCGTCGGCGAGGCCGGCATGACGACGGCGCTGCACGAGGTCGGCTACGTCCTGACGCGCAGCCGCCCGGACTACGTCGTGCTCGGCGAGACCCGCACGTACTCGTTCGAGGCGATCACGACCGCGATCCAGCTGATCGTCAACGGTGCACGGTTCATCGCCACCAACCCGGACTCGACCGGTCCGTCGCCTGCTGGCCCGCTCCCGGCGACCGGTTCGGTGGCGGCGCTGATCACGCGCGCGACCGGCGTCGAGCCGTACTTCGTGGGCAAGCCCAACCCGCTGATGATGCGCAACGCTCTCAACCGCATCGACGCCCACTCCGAGACCACCGTGATGATCGGTGACCGCATGGACACCGACGTAGTCTCGGGCATGGAAGCGGGCCTGCGGACGGTCCTGGTCCTCACCGGATCGACGACCCGTGACCAGGTCGAGCGCTTCCCCTATCGCCCGACGCGCGTCGTGGACTCGGTCGCGGACCTCGTCGACGACATCGTGCCGCCGCCCCCGACCGAATCGGAGTGACCATGAGCGAGCGCCGTACGATCCTCGATCCCCACGACCTCTACCGGGCGGCGGACTCCCGGTACGCCGCCCTCGACGACGGCGGTTCGGCGTCCTTCCGCCGGTGCGGGAGGTCCGGCCTGCAGCTGCCGGCGATCTCGCTCGGGCTCTGGCACAACTTCGGCGACGACGCGCCGCTCGCGAACCAGCGGGCGATCCTGCGGCGCGCCTTCGACCTCGGAGTCACGCACTTCGACCTCGCGAACAACTACGGACCCCCGTACGGCGCCGCCGAGAAGAACTTCGGCCGGATCCTCGCCGAGGACTTCGCCCCGTACCGCAACGAGCTCGTGATCTCGACCAAGGCAGGCTGGGACATGTGGCCGGGCCCGTACGGCTTCCTCGGCTCGCGCAAGTACCTCCTCGCGAGCCTCGACGACTCCCTCCAGCGGATGGGTCTGGACTACGTCGACATCTTCTACAGCCACCGGTTCGACCCGCACACCCCGCTCGAGGAGACCATGGGCGCGCTCGACGCCGCAGTCCGCTCGGGCAAGGCGCGCTACGTCGGGATCAGCTCGTACGGTCCGGAGCGCACCCGTGACGCCATCGAGATCTTGCGCGACCTCGGCACACCGCTGCTGATCCACCAGCCGTCGTACTCGCTGCTCAACCGGTGGGTCGAGGACGGGCTTCTCGACGTCCTCGAGGAGTCCGGTGTGGGCGCCATCGCGTTCTCGCCGCTGGCTCAAGGAGTGCTGACGAACCGCTACCTGGACGGGATTCCCGCCGGGTCGCGCGCCGCTGACGACAAGTCGCTCGATCCCGCCGTCGTCGAGCGCAATCTCGAGCACGTCCGGGCGCTGCACGCGATCGCGCAGGACCGTGGCCAGACGCTGGCCCAGATGGCGATCAGCTGGGTCCTGCGGTCGCCGCGGGTGACGTCGGCGCTGGTCGGCGCGTCGAGCGTCGCGCAGCTCGAGGACAGCCTCGGAGCGCTCCGCAGCACGACGTTCGACGACGAGGAGCTGCGCCGGATCGACGAGCACGCCGTCGAGGGCGACCTCAATCTGTGGGCAGGGTCGAGCGAGGCCTGATTTGCATCCTGGTGGTCGCATCAGCGGATGATCCGTTACCCTTTTGTGATGGAATCCCCCCGGTTCTGGCGCGCAGCGCCCGTAGGAGCCACTGGAGTTGCACCGCGGTGAGAGTCTTCGTCACAGGAGGCACAGGAGTGATGGGCCGCTCGGTGACGGCGGCGCTCCACTCCGCCGGTCATGAGGTCGTCGCCCTCGCTCGCAGCGAGGAGAGCGCCTCGGTTCTGCGGTCCCGCGGCATCACCCCGGCCCGGGCGAGCCTGTTCGACCGCGCCGGTCTGATCGAGGCGATGCAGGGTTCCGACGCCGTCGCCAACCTTGCGACGCACATCCCTGTGGGCACCACCGGCATCCGGCCCGGCGCGTGGAAGTCGAACGACCGCATCCGCGTCGAGGGCTCGCGCAACGTCGCCGCTGCGGCGCTGGAGGCCGGTGTCACCCGGCTCGTCCAGGAGAGCGTCTCCTTCGTGTACGCCGATCAGGGCGAGCGCCTCATCACCGAGGACAGCCCGATCGCGGTGTCGTGCGCCGCGGAGCCCGTCGTCCTCGCGGAGTCGCACGCCGAGCAGTTCGCGACGAAGCACCGCGAGGCGGTCGTGCTCCGCTTCGGCACCATCGTGGGCGACGACTCCTTCACCCGCTGGCGGCTCTCTCGCGCGCGGGCCGGCCAGGCCGTCGGTCTCGGCAAGCCTCAGTCGTGGACCCACGTCGTCCACTCCGACGACATCGGCAGCGCCGTCCTCACGGCCCTCACCGCCGAGTCCGGCACCTACAACGTCGGCGCCGAGCCCGTACGCCGCGGTGAGCTTGTCGCTGCGTTCGCCGAGGCCGTCGGGCAGGAGCAGGCAGGGTTCTACCGTCGCTTCGCGCTGCGCCTCGGCGGTGACCGCCTGGAGTGGATGACGCGTTCGCAGCGGGTCAGCTCGGAGCGCTTCCGGACCGTCACGGGTTGGAAGGCCGCGCACCCACGTTTCGACGCCGGCTGGCTGACACCGATGGTGTCCGAGGCCGCCAGTGCCTGACGGCGAGACGCCCGACGAGGAGACGCCCGACGCGACGCCGACGGCGGTGCGCACCCCCGAGGAGGAGCGTCGCCGCCGCCTGCGTGCCGCTCGGCTGCTCGGCGAGGTCGTCCCGGCGACGACCCGCGACGAGACCGCCGAAGGCTGGGGCGAGCGTGACGCCAGCCGTGACGAGGACCTGCGCCGCGACGTGCCGCCCCACCACGGCGGCTGACGTCTAGTCGGACGCCGACCCGGGTCCGGCGGACGTGCCGCCCTCGCGGTTCTTGCGCAGCTCGTCGCGGATGTCCCGCAGCAGGGCGATGTCCTCCGGCGGTGGCGCGTCGTCGCTCGGCTTCGCGAACTTCTCGCGGAACTTGTTCATCGGCATGACGAGGACGAGGTAGAGCACGGCCGCGATGATCACGAAGTTGATCAGCGCGGTGATGAAGGCACCGACGTCGACGAACGTCTCCTTGCTGTCCCCGGTGATCTGGAACCCCCACCCGTTGGCGTCGGCGCCACCGATCGAGGCGAGCAGGGGATTGATGAAGGACGCGGTGAAGGCCGTGACGAGCTGGGTGACGGCGGTGCCCATGACGACCGCGACCGCGAGGTCGACGACGTTGCCCCGCAAGACGAACTCTTTGAACCCTGCGACGATCCCGGCCATAGGTGAAGTCTCCCGTGGTGTGATGGATTGCCCTCCACCCCATCACAGTCCTCGGCGTCTGGCGACCCGCAGCGCGCTTCATGCGACGACGGTCACGGACAGGTGCCACGACACGGCGGCACCCGACAGCGTCCGGGCCGTGTCGGCGTCGACGGCCAGGACGAGGACCGCTCGGTCGTCCCCCTCGTCCGACGGTGTCGCGGCCACCTGCGCGCGGCGTGCGAGCACCTTGGGTGCACTCGTCCCGCGCGGGTCCGTCCCGACGACGTCGACGGCGTCCCCGACCCGCACGGCGGTGACCCCGGCGGCGTCCGCGACCCGCACGCTCACGAGCGCCGTCCCGCGGCGGTAGCCGTCGAGCAGACCCGGCCCGACGAGGGAGAGCCGCGTCATCATCGCGCCTTCCGGCACCGGGGCGGCGACGATCCGGCCGCGAGTGTCGTCGATCGAGGCGAGCGCGCCCGCGGGCACCAGGGCGGCGGGCACGGCTGTCGCCTCGACGTCACCCGGGCCGACCAGGCTGCCCGACCGCAGGGTGGTGTTGGCGACGAGGACCTGCTGGGTCGGCCCGGGATCGGGCTGCGCGGCCTGGACGGTCGCGACGACGGCGCCGGCCGCGCACAGCGCTGCCAGCGGCCGCCGGTGCGTCCGGACCCGGCGTCGCAGCGAGGTCAGCAGGTCGGCGAGCGCGGAGTCGGCCATGCAGGCACTGTGGCCCGCCGGAGGGGGCCGCGGGGTGCGTCGTCCACAGGGAGGCACAGGACGACCCCGCCTCCACAGGGAGACGGGGTCGGCAGGGTGCGCTCAGGCGTTCGTGCTCAGGCGTTCGTGCTCAGGCGCTCGTGGCGGCTGCGGGTGTCGAGGACCCGCTGGAGCTCGTCGACGCGCTGCTGGAGCTGGAGGAGTCCGACGAGGTCGAGGTCGTCGTCGTGCTGGTCGAGGTCGCGGCCGTGGTGCTCGACGAGCCGGAACGGCTGTCGTTGCGGTAGAAGCCGCTGCCCTTGAACACGACACCCACCGCGTTGAACACCTTGCGGAGGCGTCCGTCGCAGGAGGGGCAGACGGTCAGGGCGTCCTCGGAGAAACTCTGCTGCACCTCCAGCGGCTCGCCGCAGTCGGTGCACTGGTACTGGTATGTCGGCACGGTCTTCGTTCCTTCGGCACTCACGCGATCGGCCACCCCTGGCGGGCGGCCGAACCGATTCCAGCGCCCATTGTGCGGGGCGCCACCTGCTAGAACCAAGTCGGGTCGCTCATGATTCCCTGGATCCCCGAGTAGGATCGCCTCCTGATGACCGAGTGGTTACTCCTTCTCTCGTCCTTCCTCCTCATGCTGGCCTGCGGTGTCTTCGTCGCCGCCGAGTTCTCCTTCGTGACCGTCGACCGGCCGTCGGTCGACCGCGCGGCTGACGCCGGCGACAAGCGCGCCGTGGGGCTCCGCAAGGGCCTCCGCACCCTGTCCACGCAGCTCAGCAGCGCCCAGCTGGGCATCACCATCACCAACCTGGCGATCGGCTTCCTCGCCGAGCCGGCCATCGGTCAGCTCCTCCGAGACCCACTCGAGGCCCTCGGCCTGACGGGCTCCTCGTTGTCGGCGACGTCGTACGCGGTCGCGCTGCTGCTGAGCACGTTCGTGACGATGCTGGTCGGCGAGCTCATCCCCAAGAACCTCGCGCTCTCCGTACCCATGGCGACGGCCCGAGCCGTGCAGGGCCTCCAACGGGGCTTCACCACGGCCATGGCGTGGCCGATCCGCGGCCTCAACGGGTCCGCGAACGCACTCCTGCGCGGGATCGGCATCGAGCCGCAGGAGGAGCTGCGGTCGGCGCGCTCGCCGTACGAGCTGAGCTCCCTCGTGCAGCGCTCCGCCGACGAGGGAGCCCTCGCCCGCCCCACGGCCGAGCTGGTGGCCCGCTCGATCGCGTTCGGGGACCGTACCGCTGCCGACGTGCTGACCCCGCGGGTCCGCGTCACGTTCCTCGACCGGCGCGACACCGCGCAGGACCTTCTCGACGCCGTGAGCGCGACGGGACACTCGCGTTTCCCGGTGATCGGCGACAACCACGACGACCTCGTCGGTGTGGTCCACGTCAAGGACGCCGTCGCGGTGGCTCCCGAACGCCGTCGGACCGTGCGCCTGGCCGACCTCGCCGCGCCGGCGCTGACCGTCCCTGACTCGATCGAGCTCGATCCGCTGCTCGTCCTCCTGCGCTCCCAGCGCCTGCAGATCGCGGTCGTCCTCGACGAGTACGGCGGCACGGACGGCGTCGTGACGCTGGAGGACCTCGTCGAGGAGATCGTCGGCGACATCGCTGACGAGCACGACCGTGCCACGGCCCGGCTGCGCGAGCGCCGCGACGGCACCTGGATCCTGTCGGGCATGCTGCGGCCGGACGAGGTGCGCATGCAGACGGGCGTACCCCTGCCCGAGGGCGACGACTACGAGACCGTGGCCGGCCTCATCACCCAGGAGCTCGGCCGCCTCGCCGAGGTCGGGGACGAGGTCCCGCTCGTCGTACCCGTGGTCGCAGGGGAGTCGGTGACGATGCTTCGCGTACGCCTGCGCGTCGACCGCATGGACGGCCGGCGCATCGATCGCGTGATCCTGGCCGTCGACCCGGACACCGGTGGCACCGGCTCGGCCGGCGCACGCGAAGGGGAGGGCCGCCGATGAACCCCGTCTTCGCGATCGCGCTCGTCGTCGTCCTGCTCGCGCTGAACGCCCTGTTCGTGGCCGCGGAGTTCGCCCTGATCTCCGCGCGCCGCACCCAGCTCGAGCCGAAGGCACGCGCCGGGTCCCCGGCCGCCCGGATGGCGATCCGCGCAATGGAGCGGGTCAGCCTCGCGATGGCCGCGGCCCAGCTCGGCATCACCCTCTGCTCGCTGGGGCTCGGCGCCGTCGGCGAGCCCGCGATCGCGCACCTGTTCGAGCCGGTCTTCGAGGCGCTCGACGTCCCGCACGGCTGGATCCACCCGATCTCGTTCGTGATCGCGATGACGATCGTCACCTACCTGCACGTCGTGCTGGGAGAGATGGTTCCGAAGAACATCGCGCTCGCCGGCCCCGACCGGGCGGTGCTGTGGCTCGGCCCGTTCATGCTCGGGGTCATCTGGGTGCTGAAGCCGTTCGTGGTCGCGCTCAACGCCATCGCCAACGGTGCGATCCGGCTCGTCCGCCTCCAGCCGAAGGACGAGGTCGGCAGCACGTACACCTCCGACGAGGTCGCGGGACTCCTGGACGAGTCGCACCGCGAGGGGCTGCTCGACTCCGAGGAGTACGAGCTCGTCTCCGGGGCGCTCGGCTTCGAGGCCGGGTCGATCGACCGGGTGCTGCTGCCGCGCGCCGACCTCGTCACGGTGCCGGTCGGCGCCGCACGTGCGGACGTGGAGGACGCGTGCGCGCGTACGGGCTTCTCCCGCTTCCCCGTCACCGACTCCCACGACGACCTCGTGGGCTACGTCCACATCAAGGACGCGCTCGAGGTGTCCGAGCCGGCCCGCCCGATCCCCGCCAAGTGGCTGCGCCCGCTCGGCTCCGTACGGCAGGGGTCGCGGCTGTACGACGCGCTCCGGCTGATGCAGCTGCGAGGGGCCCACATGGCCCGCGTCGTGGGCGACGACGGCGAGGAGCTGGGCGTGGTGATGCTCGAGGACGTGCTCGAAGAGCTGGTCGGGGAGGTCCGTGACCCGTCCCGCCGTGTCGCCGAAGGGAAGTGAACGGCACAATGCACGGGTGCGCGCCCTGGTCCTGCGACTCCGTCCTGTCCTGACCCGACCCTTCTTGATCGGTGTCGCGGTCGTCGTCGCGATCGCTCTCGTCGCCGTGGCCGCGCTGGCGGTGACGACGGTGCGCCGGCCGTTCCCCGAGCACGCCGGCACCGTGCAGCTGGCGGGGCTCGGTGCAGACGTCGACGTCGTCCGCGACGAGCAGGGGATCCCGCAGGTCTACGCGGACACCGCCGAGGACCTGTTCATGGCTCAGGGCTACGTCCACGCGCAGGACCGGTTCTTCGAGATGGACTTCAGGCGGCACGTCACGGCGGGCCGCCTGGCCGAGCTGTTCGGCGAGAGCGCGCTCGAGACCGACAAGGTCGTCCGGACGATGGGCTGGCGCAAGGTCGCCGAGCAGGAGCTCGACGAGCTGCAGCCGGCGACGCGGCGCTATCTCGACGCCTACGCGCACGGGGTCAACGACTACATCGCGGACCGCGAGCCGGGCGCCCTCGCGCTCGAGTACTCCGTCCTGGCGCTGACGGGCTCCGACTACGAGCCCGAGCCGTGGACGGCGGTCGACTCGCTGGCCTGGCTCAAGGCGATGGCGTGGGACCTGCGCAGCAACATGGCCGACGAGATCGACCGGGTCCTCGCCACCGAGAAGCTCAGCCGGTCCCAGGTGGACGCGCTGTACCCGCGCTTCCCCTTCCGCCGTCACGACCCGATCGTCACCAAGGGCACGGTCGTCGGCGGCGACTTCGACCAGACCGCCGGACGTCGTCGCAACGCGGACACCGACCGGGCGTCGGAGGACCCCGAGAGCGCCGACTCCCTCGGCGACGCGGACGAGCGGGTGACCGAGGGGCTGAGCGTCAAGGGTTTGGGCGTCGAGGGGCTGCGCGACGTGATCGGCTCGATGCGCGGGGTCGCGGGCGTCGCCGCGGGTCTCCCGACCTTGCTCGGCTTCGGCGACGGCACCGGCTCGAACTCGTGGGCCGTCTCGGGAGACCGCAGCGCGACCGGGAAGCCGATCCTCGCCAACGACCCGCACCTCGCGCCGAGCGCGCCCGGGGTCTGGCACCAGATGGGGCTGCACTGCCGCACGGTGTCCGACGAGTGCCCGTTCGACGTGTCCGGATTCACCTTCTCGGGCATGCCCGGGGTGGTCATCGGGCACAACGCCGACATCGCGTGGGGTCTGACCACGATGTACGCGGACGTGACCGACCTGTACGTCGAGCGCATCGAGGGCGACCGCTACCTGCACGACGGCCGGTGGCTGCCGCTGACCCGGCGGACGGAGACCTTCGAGGTCGCCGGCGAGGACGACCCCGAGACGATCACGGTGCGCGAGACCATGCACGGTCCTGTCCTGTCCGACGTGGACGACACGCTCGCCGACGTCGGTGAGCGCGCAGGCGGCGGATCGACCTACGGCGTCGCGCTGCAGTGGACGGCACTCAGCCCGGGTCGCACGATGGATGCGGTCTTCGGCATCGACAAGGCCAAGGACTGGGAGTCGTTCCGGCGCGCGGCGAGGCACTTCGACGTGCCCTCGCAGAACCTCGTGTACGCCGACCGTGCCGGCAACATCGGCTACCAGGCGCCCGGCAGGATCCCGATCCGCACGCGCGGCGACGGCACGTGGCCCGCTCCCGGGTGGGACCCGTCGTACGCGTGGGACGGGTTCATCCCGTACGGCGAGCTCCCGCGGGTCCTGAACCCGCCGGAGGGCTACGTGGTGACCGCCAACCAGCAGGTGATCGGGCGCCAGTACCCGTACCTCATCGGCACCGAGCAGGCTGCCGGCTACCGCAGCCAGCGGATCGTCGACCTGATCACCCGGTCGTCGACGCTCGACGTCGACGACATGACGAGGATCCAGGTCGACACCCACAACACGCAGGCGACGACGCTCATGCCGTACCTGCTGGACGTCGACCTCGGCTCGGGCTACTACGCGGACGGCCAGGAGCTGCTCGCCGACTGGGACCTCAAGCAGGACAGCGACTCGGGGGCCGCCGCGTACTTCGCGTCGGTCTGGCGGAACCTCCTTGCGCGGACGTTCCACGACGACCTGCCGCAGGACGTGTGGCCGAGCGGCGGCGAGCGGTGGTTCGAGGTCGTACGCCGGCTCCTCAACGCGCCCGACAGCCTGTGGTGGGACGACCGGACCACGAAGACGGTGCGGGAGTCGCGCGACGACATCCTCCGTACGGCGATGCGTGACGCCCGCGACGACATGACGAGCAGGCAGTCGCTGGACCCGGAGCTGTGGACGTGGGGGCGGCTGCACACGCTGACCCTGGAGAACGCGACGCTGGGCACCTCGGGCGTCGGGCTGGTCGAGCGGATCTTCAACCGCGGCCCGTACGCGCTGAGCGGGGGCTCGGGCATCGTCGACGCGACGGCGTGGGACGCCGCGAAGGGCTACGAGGTCACGGCGGTGCCGTCGATGCGGATGGTCGTGGACCTCGACGACCTCGACCGGTCGCGCTGGATCAACCTGACCGGCGTGTCCGGCCATGCCTACCACCGCAACTACGTGGACCAGACCGAGCTGTGGGCAGAAGGCAAGACGCTCCCGTGGGCGTTCACGCAGGAGAAGGTCGACGACGCTGCCGAGGACACCCTGACCCTGACGCCCGACCTCGAGCGCTGACCGGGCTCAGCGGGCCGGCAGGCTCAGCGTCCGGGTCGGGGTGACGACGACGTCGACACGCTCGTCGTGCCCCTCGGGGTGGACGTCGTCGACGACCTCGTGGTCGTGCACCATCGCGACGCGCACCGGGTCCGGGTGGGCGGCCAGCGCGGCGTCGTAGAAGCCGCCGCCGCGCCCCAGCCGGAAGCCTGCGCGGTCCACCGCGAGCGCCGGCACCACCACGACGTCGGCCTGAGCCAGCGCGTCGGGGTCGCCGTCGCCGTCGGGTTCCCTGATCCCGAACCGGCCGACCGTGAGCGTGTCACGGCCGACGTAGCGCAGCCACGTCATCCGGCGCCCCGGGAGCGCGCGCGGCACGACGACGGTCACGCCGTCGGCGCGCAGCGCGTCGAGCAGCTCCCACGTCGGGGGTTCTCCGCCGACCGAGAGGTACGCGGCGACGTACCGCGCTGACCGCTCGTGGACCACTGCTGCCACGCGCCCCGCGAGCGCGACGCCTGCCGCGTCCAGCGCCTGCTCGTCGAGCCCGGCCCGCCGCTCGAGCAGGAGCTCGCGAAGACGCTGCTTCTCGGTCACACCCCGACGGTAGTGCCTACGATGTTCGGCATGAGTGCAGAGGGACTGGCAGCTGCCCGTTCGGCGATGGAGGCGGCTGATGTCCCTCCCCGCGCCATCGAGGTGTTCGCCCACTACTACGCCGAGCTCGAGGCGGGCGCGACCGGGATGATCCCCGAGGCGGACATCGACCCGATCGAGGCGCCGCCGCGACTCGCCGACGCCGAGGTGGACGACGCAGCCATCCGTGACGCCCTCTCCCGCACGGTCGTGATCAAGCTCAACGGCGGGCTCGGCACGTCGATGGGGATGGACAAGGCCAAGTCCCTGCTCCCGGTGCGCGGCGACCGTACGTTCCTGGACGTCCTCGCCGCACAGGTGCTGCGGGTCCGCGAGAAGTACGACGTCAGGCTTCCGCTGATCCTCATGGACAGCTTCCGCACGCGCGACGACTCGCTCGCGGCGCTGTCGCAGCACCCGGACCTCGCGGTCGAGGGGCTGCCGCTGGACTTCCTCCAGAACAAGGAGCCGAAGCTCCGCTCGGACGACCTGACCCCCGTCTCCTGGCCTGCCGACCCCGGACTCGAGTGGACCCCGCCCGGCCACGGCGACCTCTACACGGCGCTCGACGCCTCGGGTGCGCTGCGGGCGCTCCTCGACGCGGGCTACCGGTACGCGTCGGTGTCGAACTCCGACAACCTCGGCAGCTTCCCGAACCCGCGGATCGCGGGCTGGTTCGTGCAGTCCGGCGCACCGTACGCGGCCGAGGTGTGCCGTCGGACGCCGGCCGACGTCAAGGGCGGATACCTCGTACGCCGCAAGTCCGACGGCCGGCTCGTGCTCCGCGAGACCGCGCAGACGCCGAAGGAGGACCTGGCGCTCGCCGACGACATCACCCGGCACCGCTGGTTCCACACCAACAACCTCTGGTTCGACCTCGAGGCGCTCGCCGCCGTCATCGAGGAGAGCGACGGCGTCCTCGGCCTGCCGCTGATCCGCAACGTGAAGACGGTGGACCCGACCGACCCGGACTCGACCGAGGTGATCCAGATCGAGTGCGCGATGGGCGCCGCTGTCCAGGTGTTCGACGGCGCCGTGGCCATCGAGGTCGGCCGTGAGCGGTTCCTCCCGGTGAAGACGACCGACGACCTCCTGCTCGTCCGCTCCGACTTCTACGACCTCGACGACGACTTCCACCTCGTCGCCCGGAAGGAGGACGCACCCCTGGTGCGCCTCGACAAGACGTACTACAAGCTCGTCCACGACTTCGACGCGCGCTTCCCCGAGGGCCCCGTCTCGCTCGTCGACGCGACCGGGTTCACGGTCACCGGCGACTGGACGTTCGGTGCCGACGTCCGCGTCGTCGGAGACGTCACGGTGCCCGCGGACGGCTCACCAGGGACGATCGAGGACGGCACACTCCTCGAAGGGCCCTAGGCTGTCGCCCATGCGTACCGTCGACGAGCACCTCGCGAAGCTGCTCGACCTGATCGGACCGCTGCAGCCGTACGACCAGCCGCTGCTGGAGTCGCTCGGGCTGCCGCTGGTCGACGACGTCGTGAGCCCGATCGACCTGCCGCGGTTCACGAACTCGGCGATGGACGGCTACGCGGTCCGGGCAGTCGACGTGCAGGGTGCCAACCGCGAGTTCCCCGTCACCCTCCCCGTGGTCGGCGAGCAGGCTGCCGGGTCGAGCACACCGACCGCGCTCACCTCGAAGACCGCGGTCAAGATCATGACCGGAGCCCCGCTCCCGTCCGGTGCGGACACGGTGGTCCCGATCGAGCTCACCGACGGCGGCGACGCCGACGTGCAGATCTACCAGGCCCGCCGCGCGGGCGAGAACGTCCGCCCGTCCGGCGAGGACGTCGCCGCGGGGGAGATCGTCGCCGAGGCCGGCACGGTGCTCGGTGCGCGCGAGGTCGGACTGCTCGCGTCGCTGGGATTCGCGCGGCTGCGGGCGCGGCCGCGCCCGAGGGTCGTGGTGCTGTCGACCGGCACCGAGCTGCGTGAGCCGGGTTCGCGCCTCGACTACGACTCGATCTACGACGGCAACTCCTACATGCTCGCCGCGTGCGCCCGCGCCGCCGGCGCCATCGCCTACCGCGTCGGCATCACCTCCGACGACCCGCGCGAGTTCGCTGACGTCCTCAACGACCAGCTCGTCCGGGCCGACCTCGTGGTGACGAGCGGCGGCATCAGCAAGGGCGCGTACGACGTGGTGAAGGCCGCGCTGACCGACGTCGGCACCGTGGAGTTCGCGGAGGTCGCGATGCAGCCCGGCAAGCCGCAGGGCTTCGGGACCGTCGGCGAGGAGAAGACGCCGATCGTGACCCTCCCCGGCAACCCGGTCTCGTCGTACGTCTCGTTCGAGGTGTTCGTGCTGCCGATGCTGCGGCGCATGATGGGCAAGCTCCCGTACCGGCGCCCGCTCGTCCAGGCGACCATGACCGAGGAGATCCGCTCGCCGTCGGGGCGCCGCCAGTACCTGCGGGGCTGGTTCGAGGTCTCGTCCCGCGGGGCCCGCGTCACACCGGTCAGCGGGCCCGGCTCGCACCTCGTGGCGGGGCTCTCCCGAGCGAACTGCCTCGTGGTCGTCGACGAGGACGAGACCGCGCTGCACGTCGGCGACACGGCCAAGGTGCTCGTGCTGGACCGGGACTTCTGATGAGCGAGCCGCCGAAGCAGCAGCTCACGCACGTCGACGAGCACGGTGCCGCCCGCATGGTCGACGTCTCGGCGAAGGACGAGACGCGGCGGGAGGCGCGCGCCACCGGGTTCGTCCAGACGACGTCGGAGGTCGTCGCGCTGCTGCGTTCCGGCGACGTGCCCAAGGGCGACGCGCTCGGGGTCGCACGGGTCGCCGGCATCATGGCGACGAAGCGCACCCCGGACCTCGTCCCGTTGTGCCACCCGCTCCCGATCACCGGTGTCGAGGTCGACCTCGAGGTCACCGACGACGGCGTCGCGATCGCGTCGACGGTCCGCACCCGAGGTCGTACGGGGGTCGAGATGGAGGCGCTGACCTCGGTCACCGTCGCCGCGCTGACCGTCGTCGACATGATCAAGGCCGTCGACAAGCACGCGGTGATCACCGACGTACGCGTCGTGGCGAAGTCGGGCGGCAAGAGTGGAGACTGGTCGGTGTGAAGGCTCTCGTGGTGACGTGCTCCAACCGCGCGGCCGCCGGGGTGTACGAGGACACGACGGGCCCCATGATCGTGGCAGCGCTGCGCGAGTGGGGATTCGAGGTGGACGACGCGCTGGTCGTCCCCGACGGTGATCCCGTCGAGGAGGCGCTGCGCGAGGCCGTCGAGTACCGCTACGACGCGGTCGTCACGACCGGCGGCACCGGCATCAGCCCCACCGACGCGACGCCCGAGGCGACCCGTGCGCTGCTCGACCGCGAGCTCCCGGGCGTCGCCGAGGCCATCCGCGCGTACGGCGTCGCTGCAGGCGTGCCGACGGCGATGCTGTCGCGCGGCACCGCCGGGGTCGCCGACCAGACGGTGATCGTGAACCTGCCCGGCTCGCGTGGCGGGGTCCGCGACGGGCTCGCCGTCCTCGCCGGGGTGCTGGTGCACGCCGTCGAGCAGGTCGCGGGGGTCGACCACGTCCGCGACGAGGGCGGTGCGTCCTGAGCACCGGATGGCCGGCGACACTGCACCACGGACCTGTCGGCCTGCGCCCGATCCGCCGCGGCGACGCCCGGGTGTGGGCGCGCCTGCGCCGGGACTCGGCCGAGTGGCTCGGGCGCTGGGAGGCGACGCTGCCGAGCACGGTGCCGTCGGGCAACCGCTCGTACGCCGCCGCCGTGCGCTCGCTGCGCCAGCAGGCGTCGCAGGGGCGGACGCTGCCGTTCGTCACGACGTACGGCAGCGACGAGATGGTCGGTCAGGTGACGGTCTCCGGCATCACCTGGGGGTCCGCGCGCTGGGCGCAGATCGGCTACTGGGTCTCGCGCAGCCACGCCGGCCGCGGCATCACCACCACGGCCGTCGCGATGGCGGCCGACCACTGCTTCGAGGTGCTCGGTCTGCACCGGATCGAGATCGCGATCCGACCTGAGAACCGGTCCAGCCTCCGCGTCGTCGAGAAGCTCGGGTTCGACCGGGTCGGGCTCGCGCCGCGCTACCTGCACATCGACGGCGACTGGCGCGACCACCTGCTGTTCGCGATCACGGCCGAGCAGGTCGTGCCCGGCGGACTCATCGCGCGGGTCGACTCCGCGGACGCCGAGCGCTGACTCGGTCTCAACCTCCTCGCGACACACCGCACGAGGTCCCCGAGAGCCATGGTGCCTTCCGCGTACGGTTCTTCCGTGGGTACGGGTCTCATCTTCGCAGCCGTGATCGCCATCTGGGTGGCGTACGGCGTCCCTCTGGCGCTGCGGCGTCACGAGGAGGCGAGCCGTGCCGGAGGCGTGACCAGCTTCTCGGGAGCGCTGCGCGTTCTCACCCATCGCAAGGACGACGCCGAGGCTGAGCCGGTCACGGCCGAGGTCGCTCCGTCGGCCGAGTCCACTCCGTCGGCCGAGGCCGCGAAGGATGCGTCTGACGAGTCGGCTGATTCGGCCGATGACGCGTCGGCGGCGCCGGCGCCCGTCCCGCACCGCTACAACCGTCGCGCCGCACGGATCGCCGCGCGTCGCCGCCGTCGCGTGCTGCTCGTGCTCCTCGCGGCGTGCGCGATCGTCGGTGGCCTGGCCGTCGCCGGCATCCTGCTGCCGTGGGCACCTGCCATCCCCGCGGGGATCGTGGTGGCCTGGCTGGTGCTGTGCCGCGTCATGGTGCGTCGTGAGATCGGGCGACCGGTCCGCATGCCGCGCGCCTTCTCCTCCGAAGGACGAGCCACCCGCTCTCGCAAGCGGGAGATCCGCAAGACCGAGCGCCGCGCCGCCCGTGACGCCCAGGACGAGGCCGACCTCCAGGTCGACCCCGACTCCGAGCTGACGGTCGTGCTGTCCGGCCAGTTCGAGGACCACGACCCCGGTCGGCGCAACGTCATGGAGCGCGGTCCGCTCCCCGAGGGGGCGCTCGACCAGCAGGTGCTGGGGGCGGTCCCGCTGAGCACCACCTCGGGCACGACCCTGTGGGACCCGGTGCCGGTGACGCTCCCGACGTACGTCACGAAGCCTGCCGCCGCGCGGACCGTCCGCACCATCGACTTCGGGGACGGCCCGGCCGCCGAGCGCGCTCAGGACGAGGGTTCCGAGGGCGATGCGGGCACCTCGCGCCGCGCCGTCGGTGACTGACCGCTGAAGCAGGGGGTGGGGTTCGGGAAGCCCGCACCCGCGTGGTAATCTCGATCTCGCTTTGGGGCTATGGCGCAGTTGGTAGCGCGTCTCGTTCGCAATGAGAAGGTCCGGGGTTCGAATCCCCGTAGCTCCACCAGCCGAAGGCCGGAACCACACCCGTGGTTCCGGCCTTCGTCGTTCTGTCGGCGGGCATCAAGCGTGGATGGTCGCTCGCCGTACGGAGGTGTCCAGCGAGTCGTCACCGTCGTACGACGCGGCGCCCCACGACGTACGCGCCGCCGAGGAGGGCCAGGACCACTGCCCACGGCAGCAGCACTCCGACCACCGTGACGGCGCCGTCGAACGTCGCGACCAGCCCGTTCCACCCCGAGGTGAGCCCGCCGAGGAATCCCGACGCATCCGGCTCGTCCGCCTTCTGCGGCTCAGAGAGCTCCAGCTCGTACGTCGCCATGGCCACCTGGTCGGACAGGCCCCGGCGCTCGGCCTGCAACGACTCGAGCTCGCCCTGACGCTGCGCCAGCGTCTCCTCGGCAGCGAGGAGGGCCGCCGTCGTCGGCGCATCGGCCACGAATTGCTGGAGGCGCGCGACCGAGGCCTGCAGCGCCGCGATGCGTGCGTCGAGGTCGCGGCCCTGCGCTGTGACGTCGGTGCTCTCGATGGAGAGATCCGAGAGTGTCCCGAGGTCGCGCAGGCGTGCAGTGGCATCGCTGGCACGCGAAGCCGGCACGCGGAGCCGGAGGGAGACTCGCGTCGAGTCGCCGGAGGAGTACTCGGAGCGGTTCTCGACGCGTCCACCGGCGCTGACGACCCAGCCCGAGAGCGCATCGGCCGACGTGGGTGCGTCGTCGACCTCGACCGAGCCGTACGTCGTGGTGATGATCTCGCGCGGTCCTGACTCAGGCGCCGGCGTGTCCTCAGGGGCCACCTCCTCGCGGAGGTCGCTGGTGCCTGCGCCTGCGCCGCCGTCGGCATCGGCGCCGGCGTCGTCCGGTGCCGATTCCTGGACTGCGGAGCTGTCGCCGGCGCTGTCGGAGCCGCTCGGCTCCACGGCTGTCACGAAGTATCCGCCGAGCCCGAGTACCGCAACCGCTGACGCCGCCACGAGGGCGACCTTTCGCCGCTTTCCGCGGCGTACGGAGTCGTCACGGGTGATCGTCGTCGTGATCGTGCGGTACATCCGGTCGATCTGCTCGTCCGTGAGCTCAGGGATCTCGGGCTGGACGTTCATGCTGGCCCCCTCAGGTCGTCGGTCGCCGCGCGCACGCGGCTTCGGATGCGGGACACGCGGTTGCGGACCGCCGCATGGGTGACACCGACCTCGCGAGCGGCGTCCGCGTACGTGCTGTCGCCGACGACGCACAGCTCGAAGAGGCGCTGGTCCAGCGGCGACAGGCCGGCGACGCTGGCACGGACACGCGCGAGCAGCAGGTCGGAGACGACGGCGTCGTCGGGTGCCTGCTCCCCGCTGGGGACGCTGTCGTCGAGCGGCTCCCACCGGCGTCGGCTGCTGCGGCGTCGATGGTTGAGCGCGGTGTACTTCGCGGTGACGAGCAGCCACGGGAGCACCGAGGTGTCGACGAGCGAGATCTCGCTCCGCCGGCGCCACGCTGTCACGAAGACGTCCTGGACGACCTCCTCGGCCTCCGAGGCGTTGCCGACCAGGCGATAGGCCTGCCAGTAGACGGGACGGACGTGCCGCGCGTACAGGGTGCCGAACGCGTCGCGATCACCGCGGCGCGCTCGAGCCCACAGCAGGCGGTCGTCCGCGTCGCTCTCGAGCGGGAGGTCTGTCGACATGGCGCTCCGTTCAGGTCGTCCCTCATCCTCCCCATGTCGTGAGAGCCGCGACCGTCTCGTCGCCGTTTCGTAACCGTTATCCGTCGACCACCACCGTGTTCTGGTTCGCGGCGAGCATCCACCGGCCGTCGTCCTTCGTCATCACGTAGAGGGGGGAGCCCTCGTACGCGTCGTCTGTGGGCGCCCCGTCACGTCGAACGACGCGCTGGCGGACCTTCACGGCGGCAACGTCGGGTCGGAGGAACAGCACGTGGACGACCTCGTAAGAGCCGACCGTCTCGGCCATCGCGCCGGGGAGCACGGTGCGTGTGAACGCGGCGATCGCGTCGCGGCCGACGAGGAGCCTGCCGTGCCCGGTCGTCCAGATGGCGTCCTCGCGGAAGAGGGCGACGAAGGCGTCGACGTTCTCGGTGTTCTGTGCGCGCTCGAGGTCGGCGACGACGGCCGTGAGGGCCTTGATCTCGCGCGGGCGGGTCTCGGGATCTGTTGCCGTGGTGGTCATGCCCCCAGCGTCGCGGCTCAAGTCGACTTGAGGTCAAGACCCAGGGTGCGACGTGTACGACTCCGCGAACGCGCCCGTGGGCTCGATCGGGGTGATGACGTCGACGAGGACGCCGCCGGGCGCGGGGAGGATGAAGTGGCGTTGACCGAACGGCTCCGACCTCAGGTCGAGGACCGGCGACAGTCCACCGACGGTGACGAGGCGCGCGTACTCCGCGTCGACGTCGTCCACCTCGACGTTCAGGAGCATGCCGCCGGCAGGCGAGCCGTACCCGGCGGGGATGGACTCGTGGTCAGGATCGAGCAGTGCGAGCTCGTGGCCGTCGCGCTCCAGCGAGACGTACCAGTCGGCGCTGAAGGTTCGCCGGAACCCGAACCAGCGCTCGTAGAACGCTGCGGCGCCATCGACGTCGCGGGTCCCGAGAACGGGATAGAAGCTGGTGAGCGTCATGAGTCCTCCCCTGGATACATGCTTTGAGTATGTATTTCGATAACATACACTACGCATGTATCCAGGGGAAGGGGACGAGGATGGGCCGCTCGACCAAGGCGCAGAGCGCGATCAACCGTGCGCACCTCGTCGACCTGGCGTGCGAGCTGTTCGCCGAGCGAGGCTACGAGTCGGTGGGGCTCGACGACGTCGCCGCTGCCGCGGGGCAGACCCGCGGAGCCGTCTACCACCACTTCGGGAGCAAGCGCGGGCTCTTCCTCGCGGCGCTCACCCAGGCGCAGGAGGCCGTCGCGCACGTGGTCGCCGAAGCAGCCGCTGCCACCACAGACCCGTGGGACGCGCTCGTCGCCGGCTGCCACGCCTTCCTCGACGCCGCTGCCGACGACTCCGTACGACGCATCCTTCTGGTGGACGGGCCGTCGGTCGTGGGCTGGCAGGAGTGGCGTGAGCTCGACGCCGTGAACTCCCGCCGTCTGCTCGAGGAGGGGCTCCGGGAGCTCGAGGCCCACGGCGACCTCGACGACGGCTCGGCCGCTGCACTCGCGGTCACGCTGTCCGGAGCGATGAACGAGGCGGCACTCTGGACGGCCGAGGCGGGCGGCAGGACGCGTGCCGAGGCCCACGCCGCGCTGACCGCGATCCTGGGCGGGCTGCGGCGCGAAGGTCGTCCTGCGGCCCGACCGCAGCGGTGACAGGCTCGTTCCATGCAGGCTCCGACGACGACCATGACCGACGGCCGTGACCTCCCGCTGATCGGGCTCGGCACCTATCCGATGGATGATGCGGAGGCGGCCGAGGCCGTACGCTGCGCCCTCGACATCGGCTACCGCCTCGTTGACACGGCAGCCTCGTACGGCAACGAGGCGGGAGTCGGGCAGGGCATCGCCATGAGCGACGTCCCCCGCGACGAGGTCGTCGTGACGACGAAGCTGCGCGGCGAGCACCAGGGCTACGAGGCGACGCTGCGCGCGTTCGGGGAGTCTCGGCAGCGGCTCGGCGTCGAGTACGTCGACCTCTACCTGATCCACTGGCCGCTCCCCAGGCTCGACCTCTACGTGGACTCCTGGAAGGCGATGATCAAGCTGCGCGACGACGGTCTGGTCAACAGCCTCGGCGTCTCCAACTTCATGCCGGAGCAGATCACGCGGCTCGTCGACGAGACCGGCGTGGGGCCGGTCGTCAACCAGATCGAGCTCCACCCGCACTTCGTCCAGGAGGACATGCGGGCCTTCGACGCCGAGCACGGGATCGTCACCGAGGGCTGGCAGCCGCTCGCGCGGAAGACCGACCTGCTGTCCCAGCCCGAGATCACGGAGATCGCCGAGCGGCACAGCGTGACCCCCGGCCAGGTGGTCCTGAGGTGGCACGTCCAGAGCGGAGTCGTGCCGATCCCCAAGTCGGGCAACCCGCAACGGCAGCGGGAGAACCTCGACGTGTTCGGGTTCGTTCTGAGCGAGGCGGAGATGGCCCGCGTCGCCGATCGTGCGCAGGTCCGCGGCGGCGGGGAGCCGGACACGCACGAGGAGTTCTGACGTACGGCGGCGCCCAGGTGTCGATCCGCGTGTGGCTCATCCGTCATCACGGTGTCAGGATCGACAACGACGGAAGGTGCTCCGATGCTGTACACGCTCTTCATCCACAACGCCGACCCGCGCGAGGCAGGTGTCAGCCAGGACGACATGGCGCCGGTCGAGGCGGCGTTCGGCGCCTATGCCAAGGAGCTCGACGAGGCCGGCGTCTTCGTCACGACCCAGATCCTCGGGTTCCCGGATGCGGCCACAACGGTCACCGCCGTCGACGGCCAGCCGAAGATCCAGGACGGGCCGTTCGCCGACAGCAAGGAGTACGTCGGCGGGGTCTTCGTCATCGACGTCCCTGACCTCGACGCCGCACTGGCGTGGGCGCAGAAGTGCCCGGGCACGATGTACGGCGCGGTCGAGGTCCGCCCCACGACGCTCACGTGGAGCCGTGAGCGCGAGTGGTACCAGCCCTGACGGCGAGCGAGGAGGCCGAGCGGGCGGCGCGTACGTCGTACGGGCGCCTGCTCGCGCTCCTCGCGGCACCGACCGGCGACATCGCCGCGGCGGAGGACGCGCTCGCGGACGCCTTCGAGCGGGCACTCGCCACCTGGCCGGAGCGCGGCGTGCCGGACAACCCTGAGGCGTGGCTGCTGACGGCAGGACGCAACCGGCTCCGCGACCTCTACCGGTCCGCGGCGTACCGCAGCGCAGCGCCGCTGGAGCCCGAGGGGTGGGGTCTCGATACGCCCTCGCCCAGGGGCTCGGGCTACTCGACCAGCGGGATGGAGGCCTTCGACCAGCGGGTACCTGGCCTCGACCAGCGGGGACCTGGCCTCGACCAGCGGGATGGAGGCCACGACCGGCGAGCGTGCGATCCCCGACGAGCGGCTCGCCCTGCTGTTCGTGTGCGCGCACCCGGCGATCGACGGCGCCGTACGCACGCCGCTGATGCTGCAGACCGCCCTCGGGCTCGACGCGCGCCGCATCGCCGAGGCGTACGCGGTGCCGACGAGCGCGATGGCCCAGCGGCTGGTCCGGGCGAAGCGCCGCATCCGCGACACCCGCATCCCGTTCGCCGTGCCCGATCGCGACGAGCTGCCCCAGCGGCTTCCGGCGGTGCTCGAGGCGGTGTACGGCGCGTACGCGATCGACTGGGCCGCCGTGCCGAGCAGCGCGTTGCGGGAGTCGCTCGCCGGCGAGGCGCACTACCTCGCGGTCCTGCTGGCCGCACTGCTGCCGGACGAGCCGGAGGCTCTGGGACTCGCCGCGCTCGTGTCCCTGTCACTCGCGCGCGCCGGCGCCCGTACCGACGACAGCGGACGGTTCGTCCCCCTCGACGCGCAGGACCCCTCGCGCTGGGACACCGACCTCATCAGCCAACGGCGAGCAGCTGCTCCACTCCGCTGCACGACTCGGTCGCCCGGGTCGCTTCCAGCTCGAGGCGGCGATCCAGTCGGCGCACTGCGACCGCGCGCGCACGGGTCGTACCGACGACCAGGCCCTGCTGCGCCTCCACCGTGCCCTCGTCGCCCTGGCGCCCACCCTCGGCGCCCGGGTCGCGCTGGCGGCCGCGACGGCACGGACCGACGGCGCCGAGGCAGGGCTGGTGCTCCTCGACGCCCTCGCCAACGGCGCGGATCCTGATGCGGCGCGGAGGTTCCAGCCGGCGTGGGCGCTGCGCGCGCACCTGTACGCCGAGCTGGGCCGCCGCGACGAGGCGGGCGCCGCCTACGAGAAGGCGATCTCGCTGACGACCGACACCGTCAGCCGCGGATTCCTCGAGCGGGCGCGCGACCGCCTGGGGGTCTAGACGCCGAGGAGCAGTCGGATCCCGTCGTCGACGTCAGCGAGCAGTGCTGGCGTGAGGCTGCCGGCCCGATCGGCGACATCGCTCTTGTCGATGGTCGCGATCTGCGAGACGTTGACGACGGAGTCCTTGGGGAGACCGGTCATGCCTCGGCTGACGAAGACGTTGCCAGGCATCGAGGCCAGTCGCAGGTTGGAGGTCAGTGCGGCGACCACGACGGTCGCGATGCGGCTGGCATTGAAGCCGTCCGACTGAACGATAAGAGCTGGGCGCCGCAGTGCGGGCGCGCTGCCGTGGGGAGCACCGAAGTCGATCCAGTGCACGTCACCGCGATGGAGCACGTCACCAGTCCTCGGCGTCCGCGGCGAGCTGGGCCATGCCGTGATTGACGATCACCGCGTCACGTGCGTCTGAGCCGTCAGAGGCGAAGAAGAGATCGATGCGGCGTGTCACGTCGTCGTGCTCGATCTCCGCCAGATAGTGCTCGGCAGCAGCGGCGAAGAATGCCGATCGGGACATGCCGCGCTCGGCGGCTTCGGCGTCGACGCGCTCGAACAGCCGGTCAGGGATCGAGATGGCGGTCTTCACGCCTGGAGTATAACCTGGTATGACCGGTCAGATCCAGCGCTGGAACCACATGCGGTTCAGCCACTGGTCGTGGGTGATCAGGATGTCGGTCCAGATCGGGAAGAACCACGCGGACAGCGCGAGCGTCACCGCCACGTAGACCCCGAGAGCGACGGCCACCCACCGGCGTCGTCGCCGCGAGGCCGACCGCGGGCTGCGCAGGAGCCGCCCCACCACCAGCGCGATCGCCGCCACCGTGAACGGGACGAACGCCGTCGCGTAGAAGAGGAAGATCGGACGGTCGTCGTAGGCGAACCACGGCAGCCACGCCGTGAGCACGACGAGGACGACGATGCCGAACCGCCAGTCGCGGTCGCGCAGCCAGAACCACCCCGACGCGAGCAGCGCGACGAGGCCGCCCCACCAGACCGCGGGGTTGCCGAGGATCAGGATCTGACGGAGGCACGTGTCCGTCCCGGTCGCAGCACACCCGGCGGTCGAGGCGGCGAGGTCGGTCTGCGCGTCGACACCGACCGGGCGGTTGAGGACGAGCCAGCCCCAAGGGTCGGACTGGTACGGGTGGGACTTGCCGGCCAGGTAGTCGCCGGTGTGGAACGAGTAGACCATCTGGTGGTAGTGCCACAGCGACTGCAGCGGCTGGATCAGCTCGCCGAAGAAGCCCTTGTCGGACTGGTCGACGTACGACCCCCAGGGTGCCGCGTCGCCGTAGCCCATCCCGAACCGCGCCTCGAACACCTCGTGGTTCATCAGGAAACCGGTCCAGGTGATCACGTAGACGAACAGGGCGACCACCACGAGCGACACGAACGCCGGCAGGCCGTCGACGAGGATCGACCGCCACCACGCACCCCGTACGCCGATCGCGTTGCGGTCGATCGCGTCGAGGACCCAGACGACGACGCCGACCACCGCCAGGACGTACAGGGCGCTCCACTTCGTCCCCACGGCCAGCCCGAAGCACACGCCCGCGGCGAGTCGCCACGGCCGCAGCAGCAGCATGCGGACGGGACCGAACCCTGAGACGACCTCCGTGTGCTCGAAGCGACGCGCCAGGCGCGTGCGCCCCCACTCGCGGTCGGCGACCACACACGCGAGGGCGCACACCAGCCAGAACGCCAGGAACACGTCGAGCAGCGCCAGGCGAGACATGACGAGGTGCACGCCGTCCACGGCGAGCAGGAGCCCGGCGAGGCAGCCAAGGGCGGTCGAGCCGCTCATCCGGCGCACCATCCTCGCGAGGACGAGCACGGTGAGCGCGCCGACGACGGCCGCGGAGATCCGCCAGCCGAACGAGTTCATGCCGAGCAGGTGCTCACCGATCGCGATCATCCACTTGCCGACCTCGGGATGGACCACCTGCGTCGGCTCGCCGGTCCACAGGCCGGTCACCTGACCGGCCTCGACCTTCGCGTTGGCGCCCTCGACCCAGTCCTGCGCGTAGCCGAAGTTCAGCAGCGACCAGGCGTCCTTCGCGTAGTAGGTCTCGTCGAACAGCAGCCGCGGCGGGTACTCGAGGCGCCAGACGCGCGCCGCGAACGCGAGCAGCGCGATCGCCAGCGGGCCGAGCCATCCGGCGAGCCGGGGGGAGTCCGCGATCCGGGACCGGAACCGTTCGCTCAGCGGCGGCAGCTCGTCCCCCTCGGGTGTACGGCCGAGAGGGACCGCGGGGCGCTCGCTGACGGGGCGCTCTTGGTCGACGGTCACGGACACGCCGCCACCCTAGCGGCCTGCCCGTAGGCTGATCGCGTGCTGATCCTCGCCGCGACACCCATCGGCAACCCGGCGGACGCGTCGCAGCGTCTTCGCGACCTGCTCGCCGACGCCGACGTGGTCGCGGCAGAGGACACGCGCCGGCTGCACCGCCTCGCCTCGGACCTGGGCGTACGGATCGGTGGCCGCGTCGTCTCCTACTTCGAGGGCAACGAGGCACGGCGTACGCCTGAGCTGGTCGCCGACCTCGAGGCCGGCCGCACCGTCCTGCTCGTCACCGACGCCGGGATGCCGAGCGTCTCCGACCCGGGCTACCGGCTCGTGGCCGCGGCGGTCGAGGCCGAGGTCGACGTGACCAGCGCACCGGGCCCGTCCGCCGCGCTCGCCGCGCTCGCCGTCTCGGGGCTGCCGGTCGACCGCTTCACCTTCGAGGGCTTCCCACCGCGCAAGACTGGAGAACGCGACCGCGTGCTCGGCGCGCTCGCCGACGAGCCACGCACGATGGTCTTCTTCGAGTCGCCGCACCGCACCGCCGACACCCTCGACGCGATGGTGGTCGCGCTCGGCGAGGGTCGCCGTGGGGCCGTGTGCCGAGAGCTCACCAAGACGTACGAGGAGGTCCGGCGCGGGACTCTCGCCGAGCTCGCCTCCTGGGCCAGGCCCGAGGGTGACGACGAACGGGTCCGCGGCGAGATCACGATCGTGGTCGAGGGCGCTCCCGCGCGCGAGTACGACGAGGAGACCCTGCGCGACCTGGTGGCAGCCGCCGAGCGGGGCGGGATGTCGCGCAAGGACGCCATCGCCGACGTCGCCCGCCGCACCGGGGTGCGACGACGCGCTGTGTTCGACCTCGTGCACCGCTGAGTCAGCGCACGCGCAGCTTCACCGGCTTGCTCCGGCTGGACTTCGCGGCGCTCTCCAGCTTGTAGAGACCCACGGGTGCTCCCGCGGCGATGAAGTGGGCGCGAATCTTGTAGGTGCCGCGCCGCAGCCGGGCGAGCTTGACCGTGACCTCCTTGGTGAAGCGGCCACGCTTCCAGGTGCCCACCCGCTTGCCGTCGGCGGTGACGACGACCGTGCCCACGACCTGGTGCCACTTGATGCCGCCGGGCACCGAGACGCGCACCGTGACCTTCGCGCGCTGGGTGCGTCGGATCGACGTCGAGCGCAGGGTCGCCGTCGTACGAGAGACGCGAGGAACGACGGTGATCGGTGTTCGGGCGTTCGACGGCGCGGCGTAGCCCGGCGCCACGGAGGGCTCGAACGACGCCTCGATCTGACGCACCACGCTCAGTCTGCGCGGGAGGCGCACGGCGGCGGCACCGGAGGCGTTCACGGCGGCGCTGGCATCCCACCCGACGGAGGGGCACAGGTCGTCGCCGTCCTCGCACTGCGGTCCGGCGCTGAAGTGCACGGTCCCGGCCACCGGACCGCCGTCAGCAGCCGTGACCTGGGCCGTCGCGGTGATCGCGTCGGTCTCGCCGAATCGTGCGCTGCTCCGCGAGAGTGCCAGCGTGGTCGTCGTCGTGCTCCGCGCCACCTCGGCGCTGCGTGAGTCGATGCTGACCGGGGCGTACCCGGGACGTGACGCGGTCAGGCGGACCCGCAGGGACTTGCCGCGGTCAGCGTCGGCGATCGTGTAGCTCTGACCGGTAGCGCCGGGGATGGCGACCCCGGAGCGGAACCACTGGTAGCCGAACGTCAGGAGGTTGGCCGGGTAGTTGAAGAGACCGTGGAGCGACCTCACCTTCACGGTGTTCCCGACCGTCGGGAACAAGGGATGGGCGACCGACGGAGCAAAGCCGCGCGACCGGATCGTCGCGGGGACCTTGAGAGTGATGGGCGTCCGGTCGGCCCTCACATAGATCCGTGACGTGCGCCAGGCGCTGCCGATCCCACGGTGCTTCAGGGTGTGCCAGCCGGGCTGGAGCTTGAGGAGGTCCGTCCGGTACGCGGTCGCGTGCGCCCGCCACCGGCCGCCGCTGACTCCGTCCGCCGTCCGCCGGAAGTAGAGCTTGCCCTCCACCGGCTGAAGGCCGCGGTCGTCCTCGAACGTGACCCTGGGGTTGCCTGCGGCGGGGAGGACCGTGCGGTGCCCTCTCGAGACCTTGCCGTCCTTCACGGTGAAGGACTTGCCACCGGTCTTGGTGAGCGTGCGGGCGTGTCGTTCGCCCTCCCACGAGGGCGTGCCGCCGAACCAGCGGTCGGCGTGGGTCCCGCGCATCGCGAGGAGCCGGTACTTGCCTGCAGGGAGCCGCTTGATCGAGAACCTGCCCTTCTTGCTGGTGATCGTCGAGCCCACGTGGACCCACCGACCGGTCGACGGACTGCGACGGTACGCGTAGACCAGGGTGTCGATCCGGCCGCCGATGTCGGCCAGGATCACCTTCCCGGTGATCGTCGAGGTCCCCTTCGGGGCGGCCGTCGCCGGTGGCGCGGCCAGCAGCAGGCCGGCGACCATCGCCGCGGCAACCAGCATCACCGGCGTTCTGAGGGATCGGCGGAAGTGAACGGAACCAGCCATGACGACTCCTTGCGGGCGATTGGACAAATGGTGGCACAGAGCGGGGCCACGCTGCCTCCAGCAGCGGGCGAGGACGGGCGTTCGCGCCCTGTATCGTGTGAGGTCGTCCGCCGCTGACGTACCGCGTGCTGGACGGCGACGACCATGACAGAGGAGCTCGTATGAGCGATGCCGATGGCCTGCTGCTCCCCGAGGGCACCCGGCTGGTCCACATCGGCCCGCACAAGACCGGCACCACGGCTGTCCAGCGTGCGTTCCACCTGAACCGTGACGCCACCGCCGAGCACGGCGTCGTGTACGCGGGCCGCGGCCTGCAACCGTACGCCGAGGTCCGCTCGCTGATGCCCGGTGCCGGCCGGCTCGGGTCGCGACATGGTTCGGTCAGGACCTGGGAGCGTCTCGTCGCGTCGATCGACGCGGCCGGCGACGACCGCGTGGTCCTGTCCTGCGAGTCGCTCGACGGGGCGTCGGTCGACACCGCCGCGCGGGTCCGTGACGACCTCGGCGCCGATCGTGTCCACGTCGTGCGGATGGTGCGCCGGTTCGACCGGCTGCTCCCGTCGTCGTGGCAGCAGTCGCTGACCAACGGCAGGCAGCAGTCGTACCTCCGCTGGATCGGCGACGTGCTGTCGAAGCCGGACCACAACTTCTGGGAGCGTCAGAACTACACCGACCTCACCATGAAGTGGGCCGAGGTCGTGGGTCCCGAGAACGTGACCGTCGTCGTGGTCGACGAGACCGACCGGCGGTGGCTGCTCGACGTCTTCGAGGACATGACCGGTCTGCCCCGCGGGACGCTCAAGGCCGGCGACAGCCCCGACAACCTGTCGCTGAGCCCGGGTGGGGCCGCTGCGATCAGGCGGGTGAACAGGATCGCGCGCCAACGCCGCTGGGCGGCCGAGACCCACCTGAGGCTGATCCGCAACTCCGCCGTGCGCGGACTCAAGCTGCCGGCCCCGGCTGCCGGAACCCCGAAGCTGATGATCCCCGAACGATGGGTCGACGCCGTCGTCGAGGCCAGCAACCGCAACGTCGAGGCGCTTGAGTCCCTCCCGGTCCGCGTGATCGGTGACCCGAGCACGCTGCGGCTGGACGCCGGCACCGTCCGTTCACTGCCCGACGACCAGCTGCGCGAGCGCTTCGCCACGTCGTCGCCCCGCTCGGTCGCCAACGGTGTCGCCGCCGTCGCCGAGCGTGCGCGCAAGGGCCCCGCCAAGCCGATCGTCGCCGACCCCGACGGCGACCCAGCGTCGCTCAGGCACCTGCGGCTGACGCGCAACGACGACCCCGGGGTGGGCGAGACGGCGAGGCTCATCGCGCAGCGGGCGCGACGTCGGGCGCGACGGCGTACGCCCGATGCCGGCGCGGGTGCCACGACCTCCCGTGTCGACCCGCCCGTCGTGGACCGCGCAGCCCGCGGCGGCGTCGTCCTCACCCTGGGCGCCCCCGAGCTCGCCGCGTCCCGGGGATGGCAGCGCCACGTCGAGGCCGGCGGCGTCGACACGTACGACGACTGGCTGGCCGGCCGATCTAGCGCAGACCCGACCAGCGAGGGACACCACGAAGGCCGTCACGTCCGCCCAGAGCTGCGCTACGAGGCCGTCGTGCTCGACGCGATCGAGGCAGCCGGTGCGGAGCAGGTGACCGTGGTCGTCGCTGACGCCCCCGCGCCCGGTCGCGATCTCACCCTCGTCGAGCTCGAGATCGTCCGGGAGCTCAACCGCATCGCCGGCACGGCGGGGTGGTCCGCCGAGGAACGTGCACGGTTCGTCGTCGGCGGCGTCGTCGAGCCGCTGCGGGCTCGCAGACCCGCACCCGGTGAACGGCCCGTGGCCCTCCCGGGCTGGGCGCACCCCGAGATCGCCGCGTCGTCGCGGGCTGCGGTCGACGTGCTGCGCGAGCGTGGTGTGACGGTGGTCGGCCGCGTCGAGAGTCTGCTCGCCGCGGCCCCCGCCGCCCCGGGCCCAGAGGCTGCGCCGGAGGTGAGCGCGGGGCTGGCGGCAGCAGCCCTGGTCGGTGCCATCGAGGCTGCCGGCGTCCCCGAGATCGACGACGCACGCAGGCAGGCGTGGCGTGCGCGCGAGGACGACGCCGTACCCTCCGTGCGCGACCTCGTCTCTCGCCTCGCCGGCCGGCGTGACAGGCGGTCCCCGGCGCGTTGACGGGCGTGTAGCCTGTGGTTTCGTTCATCCCGACTGATAACAGGAGCTGGACACGATGGGGCCTGCCGGCACGGGGCCTGCCACGGCGGCGGACGCCGAGGTCTTGCGTCTGGTCGACGCCGAGGCGCAGAAGCGGCTGTGGAGCAGGGACGCTCGTCGTCGCGTCGCCGGCGCCTGGGTCGAGGCGGGTGCCGACCCGCACAGCATCGAGGGAGACACGACCGTCTCACCCGAGAAGGTCGCGGCCGCCGTCGCCGTCGTAGTCGCCGAGGCGCTCCAGCGGGAGCACGCTCCGCTCGTGCCCGACCCCGCCGACGCCGGGTCCGAGGACGCCGCCGACCTTCCTGTCGGGAGCCGGCCGCCGTCGCAGCTCGGGTTCGCCCAGCTGTCCGACATCCTCGCGCGCCGGGTGCTTCGCGGCGGAGGGAAGCGATGAGCGACCTGCTCCTGCCCGAGGGTGTCCGACTGGTCCACATCGGTCCGCCGAAGACCGCGACGACCTCGCTCCAGGCCTCGTTCCACGCTGCTCGTCCTCAGCTCGAGGAGCACGGCGTCCACTACGCGGGCCGCCGGCGCCACGAGATGCTCGCGGTGGTCGCCGCCGTCGGCGGCAAGGGCTTCCTCGGTGGACCGGAGCCCGATCTCACCGAGTGGAACGCGCTGCTCGCCGACATGGAGGCCGCCGGCCGACAGCGCGTCGTGCTCAGCAGCGAGTACCTCGCCCAGGCGCGCCCGCAGAAGGTGCGTCGCCTCGTCGACGAGATCGGCCGCGAGGACATGCACGTCGTCCTGACGCTGCGCCCGCTCGACCGGCTCATCCCGTCGCAGTGGCAGCAGTACGTCCAGACCGGCTACGACATCTCGTACGACGAGTGGCTCCGCGAGATGTTCAGCGACGAGCCGCGCAAGGGGCTCACGCCGACGTTCTGGGTCCGCCACCGTCACGACCAGCTGACGAAGCGCTGGGCGGACGTCGTCGGTCCGGAGAACGTCACCGTCGTCGTGCTCGACCCGCGCGACCACGAGCTCGTGCTGCGGGTGTTCGAACAGCTCGTCGGGCTCCCCGACGGCCTGCTCGAGCTCCAGCAGGACCTGTCGAACCGGTCGCTCACGCTGGGGGAGGTCGAGGTCGTCCGCGAGTTCAACCGGCTCTACCGGGAGGCGGAGTGGCCCTCGTCGGCGCACTTCCACTACCTCCGCAACGGCGTGATCAACGAGCTGCGGACCCGGCAGCCCGGCAAGGACGAGCCGAAGATCGTGACGCCCGCCTGGGCGCAGGACCGGATGGCCGCACTCACCGAGACGATGGTCGCCAACCTGCGCACGTCCGGCGTACGGGTCGTCGGCGACCTGGACACCCTCGTGGCCGAGCCGGCGGCGGCCGACGCCGCCGAGCAGCCCGAGTCGGCGAGGCGGGTGTCGGCCGAGGTCGCCTCGCTCGCGATGGTCGGGGCGATGGCGGCGACGGGAGACCCCAAGATCGACGCGAGCCGTCGTCGCGCGTGGCGCCCGGTCGACGACCTGACGACGCGAGAGCTCGCAGGTCTGCTCCGCCGCCGGCTGACCACCCGGCACGACAAGGGCTGACCCGGATCGGACTCGCCCATGAGTGACCTACTGCTGCCGGAGGACGGACTGCTCCTCCACGTCGGACCGCACAAGACGGGGACGACCGCGGTGCAGAGCGCGTTCTTCCGCGCGCGTCGGGCGCTCCGAGCCGAGGGGGTCAGCTATCCCGGCCGCTCTCGCACGCCGACGCAGGCGGTGATCGCCGTCACCGGGGGCTCGCCGATGACCGGTGAGCCGCCGGTCGACATCCGTGACTGGCAGCGGTTCGTGGCATCGGTCCCCGAACGGGGACGGGTCGTGGTCTCGAACGAGTTCTTCGCCGACGCCCAGGGTGCCGCGGTCGAGCGGGTCGTCACCGATCTCGGTCGTGACCGCGTCCACGTGGTCGTCACGTTGCGCGCGCTCGACCGCATCGTGCCGTCGCAGTGGCAGCAGTACGTCCAGAACGGCCGACGAGGCTCGTGGCGCCGATGGCTGAAGGGGATCCTGCTCGACGACGTCCCCACCAGCTCCCGGTTCTGGGTGCGGCACCGCCACGACGTCCTCGTACGCCGTTGGGCTGACGTCGTCGGTCCGGACCGGGTCACGGTCGTGGTGGTGGACGAGAGCGACAGGTCCGCGCTGCTCCGGGTCTTCGAGGCGATGGTCGGCGCACCCGACGGCGTGCTCGTGCCCGAGCCGGACCGCCTCAACCGGTCGCTGACCCTGCCGGAGGTCGAGCTCGTCCGCGCCCTCAACCGCGAGTTCCGCGCGCGCGACTGGGATCCTCGCGACTACCGGCGGTTCGTCCGGATGGGGGTGAACCAGATGCTCAAGAGCGCGCCGCCCGATCCGGACGCCTCACGCGTGGAGCTGCCGCGGTGGGCCATCACCCACCTGCGCGACGTGAGCCAGGAGATCGTCGTCGACCTTCGCGCGAGCGGTGTCCACGTGGTCGGCGAACTCGACTCGCTCGTCGTGGACCCGGCCCGCTCGCCGAGGACTCGCGGCGCCCACCCCCGTACGACGTCGCTCCCCGCCGACGTCGCCGCTCGCGCCGTCGCGGGAGCGATCGAGGCCGCGCTCGAGCCACAGTCCGGTCTGAAGCCGATGCTGCGTCGTGCGCGCCAGCTGCCACCGTCCGAGATCATCGAGCGAGTCCTGCCGCGCGGGCGGCGCGGCTGAGGTCGTCGGCGCCTCCGTAGGATGGGCGCCATGTCGAAGTCTGTCCTCACCGCGGTCGCCTGGCCCTACGCCAACGGCCCGCGCCACATCGGTCACGTGTCCGGGTTCGGAGTTCCTTCCGACATCTTCTCCCGGTACCACCGCATGATGGGCGACCGCGTGCTGATGGTGTCGGGCACCGACGAGCACGGCACCCCGATCCTGGTCCAGGCCGACGCCGAGGGCTCCACCGCGCGGGAGCTGGCCGACCGCTACAACCGGGTCATCGTCGAGGACCTCGCCGGGCTCGGCGTCTCGTACGACCTCTTCACCCGCACGACGACGCGCAACCACTACGCGATCGCGCAGGAGATCTTCGCCGGCCTGCACCGCAACGGCTACCTCGTCCCGAAGGTGACGACCGGCGCGATCTCCCCGTCGACGGGCCGTACGCTCCCGGACCGCTACATCGAGGGCACCTGCCCGATCTGCGGGTACGACGGTGCGCGCGGCGACCAGTGCGACAACTGCGGCAACCAGCTCGACCCCGCGGACCTGCTCAACCCACGCAGCAAGGTCAACGGCGAGACGCCGAAGTTCGTCGAGACCGAGCACTTCTTCCTCGACCTCCCCGCGCTCGCCGAGGCGCTGACCGAGTGGCTGAAGTCGCGCACCGACTGGCGTCCCAACGTGCTGCGCTTCAGCCTCAACCTCGTCGAGAACCTGCGACCGCGTGCTGTCACCCGCGACATCGACTGGGGTGTGCCCGTCCCGCTGCAGGGGTGGGACGACCGCACGGACAAGAAGCTGTACGTGTGGTTCGATGCGGTCATCGGCTACCTCTCGGCGTCGGTCGAGTGGGCCGTCCGCTCCGGCGACCCCGAGGCGTGGCGCGAGTGGTGGACCAACCCCGATGCCGAGTCCGCCTACTTCATGGGCAAGGACAACATCACCTTCCACAGCCAGATCTGGCCGGCGCTCCTGCTCGGCTACCGGGGTCTCGGCAGCAAGGGCGGCGAGGCAGGTCCGCTCGGCGAGCTGGAGCTCCCGACCGAGGTCGTGTCCAGCGAGTACCTCACGATGAGCGGCTCCAAGTTCTCGACCAGCCGCGGCACCGTCATCTACGTCGGTGACTTCCTTGCTGCGTTCGGGCCCGACGCGCTGCGCTACTTCATCGCCGTCGCCGGACCGGAGAACCAGGACGCCGACTTCACGTGGGAGGAGTTCGTCCGCCGGACCAACTTCGAGCTCGCCAACGAGTGGGGCAACCTCGTGAACCGCTCGGTCTCGATGGCACACAAGAACTTCGGCGAGATCCCTGCACCGGGGGCGCTCACCGACGCCGACCAGGCGTTGCTCGACACGGCCGCCGCGGCGTACGACGTCGTCGGCGGGCACCTCGCGCGCAGCCGCTTCAAGCAGGGCATCGGCGAGGCGATGCGGGTCGTGACCGCCGCCAACCGCTACCTGTCCGACATGGAGCCGTGGAAGCTCAAGGACGACCCCGAGCGGCAGGCCACCGTGCTGCACACCGCGCTCCAGGTCGTCGCCGACGCCAACACGCTGCTCACCCCGTTCCTCCCGCACGCGGCGCAGCGGGTCTTCGAGACCCTCGGCGGCACCGGCGTGTGGGCGGCGCAGCCCGAGGTCCGTGAGGTGGTCGACGACATCCCGGCGGACCCGATCGGCGTCGGCATCCCCGACATGGGTCGCTCCTACCCCGTGATCACCGGCGACTACAGCGTCGAGCAGGCAGCCTGGCGCCGTACGCCGATCGTCGCGGGCACCGCGCTGTCCAAGCCGTCGCCCCTGTTCGCGAAGCTCGATCCCTCGCTCGGCGAGACCGGACCCGACTGGGCCCCGATCGTCCGCGCGGACACGGTCGACAGCGCAGAGGATGCCCCGGCGTGAGCCGCGACGGAGACCGGCCGCCGCTCCCGGAGGCACTGCCCGGCCCGGTGGTCGACAACCACTGCCATCTCGACATGGACGACTCGGCCGAGCAGCTCTCGGTGCTCGACGCTCTCGCGCGTGCACGTGAGGTGAACGTGACGCGGATCGTGCAGATCGGCTGCGACCTCCCTGGCGCGCGGTGGGCGGTGGCGGCTGCGGAGGCGCACGACGTGATCATCGCCGGCGTTGCGCTGCACCCCAACGAGGCGCCGCGCCTGGCCGCTGACGGCGAGCTCGACGCCGCACTCGCGGAGATCGAGTCCCTGGTCGCCTCCAGCCCGCGCGTCCGTGCCGTGGGGGAGACCGGCCTCGACTACTTCCGTACGGGGGAGGACGGTCTCGCTGCGCAGCACGAGTCGTTCCGCGCCCACATCGCGATGGCGAAGAAGCACGACAAGACGCTGGTCATCCACGACCGGGACGCCCACGCGGACGTGCTGGCAGTGCTGGACGAGGTCGGCGCTCCCGAGCGCACCGTCATGCACTGCTTCTCCGGGCACGCCGACTTCGCGCGGGCGTGCGTCGAGCGCGGGTTCTGGCTGTCGTACGCCGGCACGGTGACGTTCAAGAACGCCCAGCCCGTACGCGACGCGCTCGCCGTCACGCCGATGGACCGGATCCTCGTCGAGACCGATGCCCCGTTCCTCACACCGACTCCGCACCGCGGCAAGCCCAACGCCTCGTACCTCGTGCCAACCACGGTGCGGGCCATGGCGCAGGTGCTCGATGCCGACCTCGCCGACCTGTGCGCCGCGATCGACGCCAACACCGACGCGGCCTTCGGCGGCACCTGGGGCTGAGCGCCGGCGCCCGTCCGCGCCGCGCCGCCCCGCCCCGCCCGTCCGCGCCGCGCTGCCTGTCCGCGCCGCGCCGCCTGTCCGCGCCTCCCCGCCCCCGTTCCACCCTCCCCATTTGCGTGGCTCCCGTGGCAAACCCCTCTCGACCACCGCAGATTTGCGGGGCACGGCCGGTATTTGCGACGGGAGCGTGGCAAACGCGGACCGCGGCCCGACCTGCGGAAACCACACGGCCGTAAGTTCCCCGAATCCACGTGACCCACGTCACGGGGGTTGGGTTTCAGGTCACGATCTGGTTACTCTGCCGAGAGTTTTTGTCTCGTCCCCACCCCCAGGGAGCCCCGTGCGTACCCGCCTTGCCCTCACGACCGTGAGCACGGTCGTCGTCGCCGCCATCGTGGCCGGCGTCCTTGCGTTCACCGTGCTCAGCAAGACCGTCACCCTCAGCGTCGACGGGAAGGAGACCCAGGTCCGCACCTTCGGCGGCACCGTCTCCGACGTCCTCGACGCCGAGGGCATCGAGCTCGGCGACCGCGACGTCGTTGCTCCGTCGGTCGGCGCCAGCGTCAAGGACGGCACCAAGGTCGCCGTCCGCTACGCGCGCAAGCTCGTCCTGACCGTCGACGGCACCGCCACGACGTACTGGACCACGGCCCTGCAGGTCGACGACGCGCTCTCCCAGCTCGGCATCCGCCCGCACGCTGCGGCGGAGCTCTCGACGAGCCGCTCCGCGACTGTTCCGCGTGCCGGTCTCGCGCTGACGATCACCAGCCCGAACAAGATCCGGCTGGTCGCCGACGGCGACAAGAAGAACGTGTACGCCGCCGGCGAGACCGTCGCCGACGCGCTCGCGAGCCTCGGCATCACCCTGGGCGCCCTCGACGAGGTCGACCCGAGGCCGGCCACCGCGCTCAAGGACGGGATGCGTGTCCAGGTCGTCCGTGTCGCGAAGACCGTCCGCACGAAGACCGAGACGGTCGACTTCAAGACCAAGGTCCGCGAGGTCGACTCGATGAAGGCCGGCAAGGTCGACGTCGTCCGCAAGGGCAAGCCGGGCACCGCGAAGGTGACCTACGAGATCGTCCGCGCGGACGGCAAGGTCCGCAGCCGCAAGGTGGTCAAGACGGTCGTCCTCACGAAGGCGGTGGCCCAGATCGAGCGCCACGGCACCAAGCCCGACACGCCGTCCATCGACCCGGGCGACGGCTCGGTCTGGGACCGCCTCGCCCAGTGCGAGTCGGGCGGCAACTGGAGCATCAACACCGGCAACGGCTACTACGGCGGGCTGCAGTTCAACCTCGGCACGTGGCGCGCCTACGGTGGCCAGGGCTACCCGCACGAGAACTCGCGCGAGCAGCAGATCGCGGTCGCCACCAAGCTCCGCGACGCCAACGGCGGCAGCTACGGGTCCTGGCCGCACTGCGCCGCCCAGCTGGGGCTCCCGACCTGAGCGGCGACGTACGCCTCCTGGGCCCCGGCGACATCCGCTCGCTCGCCGAGGCGTTCGACGTCGTCCCGACGAAGAAGCGGGGACAGAACTTCGTCATCGACGCCAACACGGTTCGGCGGATCGTGCGTGCGGCCGGTGTCGGCGAGGACGACGTCGTGCTGGAGATCGGGCCGGGCCTGGGGTCGCTGACCCTGGCGCTGCTCGACCAGGTGCGGCACGTCGTCGCGGTCGAGGTCGACGAGCGGCTCGCGGGCGCGCTCCCCGGCACGGTCGAGACCTTCGCGCCGAGCCGCGTGGCTGACCTCGACGTGCTCCACGCTGACGCGCTCCAGGTGACCGAGCTGCCGGGACCGGCGCCGACCGCGCTGGTCGCGAACCTGCCGTACAACATCTCGGTCCCCGTCCTCCTGCACTTCTTCGAGCTCGTCCCGAGCATCGAGCGCGGTCTGGTGATGGTCCAGTCGGAGGTCGCCGACCGCCTGGCGGCCGGGCCAGGGTCGCGCACGTACGGGGTGCCGAGTCTGAAGTCCGCCTGGTACGCCGACGTCCGTCCCGCAGGACGTGTGGGTCGCAACGTGTTCTGGCCCGCTCCGAACGTCGACTCCGGGCTCGTCGCGTGGACGCGTCGCGAGCCTCCGGCGGGTGCCGACCGGAAGCGGGTCTTCGCGGTCGTCGACGCCGCGTTCGCGCAGCGGCGCAAGACCCTGCGGGCTGCGCTGGCCGGGATCGCCGGCGGAGCCGATCGCTCCGAGGCTGCGCTCGTGGCGGCGGGTGTGTCGCCGCAGGAGCGCGGCGAGCAGCTCGACCTCGCAGCCTTCGTCCGGATCGCTGCGGCGCTCGACGTGGCAGCCCCGGAAGCCACCGACACCGGACGATAGGTTGAGCCGGTGCGTACGACGACCGCGCGGGTGCCCGCGAAGATCAACCTGTGTCTCGGCGTCGGGCCCCGACGCGACGACGGATACCACCCGTTGGCGACCGTCTACCAGGCGGTCGACCTGTGCGACGAGGTCCGGGCGACCGAGGTCGACGACGACACGGTGACGGTCCGTACGCAGTTCGCCGGCGACGGCACGCGTGAGCAGGCGCCGGTCCCGACCGGCCCCGACAACCTCGCCGTACGCGCTGCGCTGGCGCTGCGCGAGGCGTTCGGCGTCGATGCCGGTGTGTCGCTCGCGATCCGCAAGGCGATCCCGGTGATGGGCGGCATGGCCGGCGGTTCCGCGGACGCGGCTGCGGCGCTGGTCGCGTGCGACGCGCTCTGGGGGACGCAGGCGAAGCGGCGCGAGCTCGAGGAGATCGCGGCGACCCTCGGCTCGGACGTGCCGTTCCTGCTGCACGGCGGGACGGCGCTCGGCGGTGGTCGAGGCGAGGAGGTCAGCCCGGTGCTGGCCCGCGGCCGCTTCCACTGGGTGTTCGCGATCGCTGACCACGGGCTGTCCACGGCGCAGGTGTACGCCGAGTACGACGTGCTGCACGCCGACTCCCCGCCGCCGATGCCGGAGGTCCCGCAGGCGCTCCTCACCGCGCTCGCGGCGGGCGACGCCACGGGGCTCGGCCGTGCCCTGTCGAACGACCTCCAGGCTCCTGCGCTCGGCCTGCGCCCGGAGCTCCAGCGGGTCTTCGAGGTGGCGGAGGAGGGGGACGCCCTGGGGGCGCTCGTCTCAGGCTCGGGGCCGACGGTGATGGTCCTCGCGGAGGACGCGAGCCACTCCGAGGAGCTGGCACGCCTGCTGCTCGCGACCGGCGTCTGCGCCGACGCCGTGCAGGCCTCCGGCCCCGAGGCCGGCGCGCACCTGATCTGACCGCGTGCGTGCCGTGGACGTGGACGTGGACGAGAACTAAGCGCTCGCTTAGTATCGGCCCATGCCGACTGACCTCTTCTCCCTCGAAGGCCGCACCGCACTCGTCACCGGTGGGTCACGCGGCATCGGCCGCATGATCGCCGAGGGGTTCCTCGCCCAGGGTGCCCGTGTCTACGTCACCGCGCGGAAGGCCGAGGCCTGCGACCGAGCAGCCGAGGAGATGTCTGCGCTCGGCACCTGCGTCTCGCTGCCGTCCGACGTCTCGACCACCGACGGCGTACGCGACCTCGCGGAGCGCTACGCCGCGCTCGAGGACTCGCTGGACATCCTCGTGAACAACGCCGGAGCCGCCTGGGGCGCGCCGTACGCGGAGTTCCCGGAGGGCGGTTGGGACAAGGTCATGGACGTGAACGTCAAGGCGCCGTTCTTCCTGACCCAGGCGCTCACCCCGCTGCTCGCGAAGGCAGCCACGGACCACCCGGCGAAGGTCATCAACATCGCCTCGATCGACGGACTCTCGCTCAACGCCGACGAGACGTACTCGTACCACGCGAGCAAGGCCGGTCTCGTCCACCTGACGCGCAAGCTCGGGGTCCGGCTGGCTCCGGACAACATCGTCGTCAGCGGCATCGCGCCCGGCGCGTTCGCGTCGGAGATGAACCGTACGGCGCGCGACCACGCGGACGCCGTCGCCGCGAGGATCCCAGCGGGTCGCATCGGCACACCCGCGGACATGGCGGGAGCCGCGATCTTCCTCGCGTCCCGCGCCGGGGACTACGTGGTCGGCGAGACGCTCGTCGTCGACGGCGGCGTCACGCACGCGCGCTGAGCCGCCGGGCTCACCGCACCACGGCGGCGGTCACGCCGAGCTCGATCAGCGCTCCCGGAACTGCGAGGGACGACACGATAGCCGCCGTGACGAGTGGCGGGGCGCCGTCGCGCGCGAGCCGTGGCCCGGCGACGGCGTACGCCGCCTGGACGTCGATGCCCTCGGCGAACAGGATCGTCCACGAGACGACGTCCTCGAGCGTGGCTCCCGCCCCGGCGAGAGCGGTCTCGACGTTGTCGAGAGCCTGCGCGACCTGGACGGCGGCCTCGTCGGAGACGATCGCCCCGGACTCGTCGACGCCGTTCTGACCGCCGACGAGGACGGTCGTGGCTCCCGGCGGGATGACGGCGACGTGGCTGAAGGCCGGGCTCTGGACCAGGCCTGACGGACTGTGCAGTGCAATCTCGGTCATGTCTTCGACGGTAGGGGAGCACCCGGACACCCGATGTCCGGATTGGAGGCGGGAGCGGCGGCACGTGGTCCGCCTCGTAGGCTTGCCGGGTGACTCCGCCGCAGAACCTCGTGAACCTGGACGGTGTCGACAAGTCCCACGGCACCCGTACGCTGCTGGACTCGGTCAGCCTGGGAGTCGCCGCCACCGACCGGATCGGCGTCGTCGGCCGCAACGGCGGCGGCAAGACCACCCTGCTGCGGGTCCTCGCAAGGATCGAGCCGACCGACGCCGGCCGGGTCACGCACACCCGCGGGCTCGAGGTCGGGTTCCTGACGCAGACCGACGAGCTCCACGAGGCGCACACGCTCCGTGAGGCGGTCCTCGGCGGCAAGGCCGACCACGAGTGGGCATCCGACCCGACGACGCGCGAGGTCGTCACCGTCCTGCTCGCGGGGATCTCGCTCGACCGCATCGTCGAGGGCATGTCCGGCGGTGAGCGCCGCCGCGCCTCCCTGGCACGGCTGCTGCTCGGCCAGCACGACCTCCTCGTGCTCGACGAGCCGACGAACCATCTCGACATCGACGCCATCGCCTGGCTCGCGCGGCACCTCCGCATCCGCGAGTGCGCGATCGTCGTCGTGACGCACGACCGCTGGTTCCTCGACGAGGTCGCGACCCGGACCTGGGAGGTCCACGACGGCGTCGTCGACCAGTACGACGGCGGGTACGCGGCGTACGTCCTCGCCCGCGCCGAGCGCGACCGGCAGGCAGCCGCCACGGAGAGCCGGCGCCAGAACCTCGCCCGCAAGGAGCTGGCCTGGCTGCGTCGCGGCGCGCCCGCACGGACGTCCAAGCCGAAGTTCCGCATCGACGCCGCGAACGCCCTGATCGCCGACGAGCCGCCGCCCCGCGACCGGCTGGAGCTCGAGCGCTTCGCGACCAGCCGGCTCGGCAAGGACGTCGTCGACCTCGAGGACGTCAGCCTCACCCGCGGCACGGCGCGGATCCTCGACCGCGCGACGTGGCGGCTCGGCCCCGGCGACCGTGTCGGTCTCGTCGGGCCGAACGGGACGGGCAAGACCTCGGTGATGCGACTCGTCGCCGGCACGCTCGAACCGGACAGCGGCCGGGTGAAGCGGGGCAAGACGATCTCGGTCGCCTATCTCTCGCAGGCCCTCGACGAGCTCGACCCGCAGGAGCGCGTCCTCGACTCGGTGAGCGGCCCCGAGCTGCGGGCGACGTCGTTGCTGGAGGGGTTCGGCTTCACCGGCGACCTGCTCACCTCGCGCATCGGCGACCTGTCCGGTGGCGAGCGGCGCCGGCTCCAGGTGATGCGGCTGCTGCTGTCGGAGCCGAACGTCCTCCTGCTCGACGAGCCGACCAACGACCTCGACATCGACACCCTCACCGTGATCGAGGACTACCTCGACCGGTGGCCCGGGACCCTGGTGGTCGTCTCGCACGACCGCTACTTCCTCGAGCGGGTCACGGACACCGTCTACGAGCTGCCGGGCGACGGGTCCGTACGCATGCTCGTCGGCGGTGTGGACGCGTACCGTCCCCGCGATGCGGCGGCGCGTGGGGCCGCCGCAGCAGGTCCGACACCGATGGACCTGGTCGCGGGAGCGACGGCCGCGGCGCCAACCGAGGGTGCTGGTCTGTCCGGCGCCGAGGAGCGTGCGGCTCAGAAGGAGATGGCGCGGATCGACCGTCGCCTGGCCAAGATCTCGGAGCTCTCGGCCGCGGTCGCTGAGGAGATGACGGCCCACGCGACCGACGGCGCGAAGCTGTCCGAGCTGCAGGCCAGGCTGACCGAGCTCACCGACGAGAAGGCCTCCTTGGAGTCAATCTGGCTGGAGCTCGCAGAGGTGTTAGGTTGACCGGGCCCATCGCCCGTCAGCACCCCCCTCCGGAGTAGAGCGTGGCCCGTTCCGAACCCGCCCGAGGCTCGCACTCACGAGTCCGGTGGGTCCTGCCGGTCGTCGTCGTCATCGTCTGGCTCGTGCTCGGCGGGCTCGCCGGCCCGTTCGCCGGGAAGCTGGGCGAGGTCGCGGAGAACGACACCGCAGCCTTCCTCCCCGAGAGCGCGGAGTCGACGGAGGTCGCGGCGATCCAGGCGAGGTTCGCCCCCGACTCCGTGCCGCTCGTCATCGTGTGGGAGTCGGACGAGCCGATCTCTGCCGAGGGTCGTGCGGCTGCGGCCGACCAGCTCGCCGCCGTCGGCAGGATCGACGGCATCGAGGGGCCCGGACGCGGACCCGTCCCGTCGGAGGACGGCCGCGCGCTCGCCGGCTACGCACAGATCGACCCTGAGGCTGCGGGCGAGGTGGAGACCGTCGTCGACGACGTCCGGGCCACTGTCGACGACGTCGACGGCGCCACCGCGTACGTCACCGGTCCGGGCGGGTTCGCCGCCGACATCGGTTCCGCGTTCGGCGGCATCGACGGCCTGCTCCTGGGCGTCGCCCTCGTCGTCGTCCTCGTCATCCTGCTCGTGGTCTACCGGAGTCCGCTGCTGCCGTTCGCGGTGCTCCTCACCTCGGTGCTGGGCCTCGGGCTGGCGGCGTTCGTCGTCTACCAGCTTGCCGACGCCGGCGTGCTGGATCTCAACGGGCAGAGCCAGGGGATCATGTCGATCCTCGTCGTCGGGGCTGCGACCGACTACGCCCTGCTCCTCGTCGCGCGCTACCGCGAGGAGCTGCGCGCGCACGAGGACCGCTTCACCGCGATGCGGGTCGCCTGGCGCCGCGCGCTGCGGCCGGTCCTCGCCTCCGGCAGCACCGTCATCCTCGGCCTGCTGTGCCTGCTGCTGTCAGACCTCACCTCGAACCGCAGCCTCGGTCCGGTCGCCGCCCTCGGCATCGCGGCGGCGATGTTCTCGGCGCTGACGTTCCTCCCGGCGGTGCTGGTGCTCCTCGGACGCGCCGCGTTCTGGCCGTTCCGCCCGCACGTCGGGAGCGCCAAGCCCGAGGAGTCCGGCATCTGGGGCTCGGTCGCACGGCTGGTCAAGAACCGCCCGCGCCGGCTGTGGGCCGGTGCCACGCTCGCCCTCGTGCTCGCAGCCGCGTTCGCGCCCACCTTCAGTGCTTCGGGCGTCTCGCAGAGCGACATCCTCCTGGGCGAGTCGGAGGCCGTCACGGGCCAGGAGGCGGTCGCGCGTCACTTCCCGGGCGGGTCCGGCTCTCCCGCGGTCGTCGTCGCTCCCGAGGGTGACCTGGAGGAGGTCGAGCGCATCGTCGCGCAGGTCGACGGCGTCGCGACCATGGCGCCGATGCCGGCGGGCGGCGACGCCGACGCGGCCGACGCGCCACCGAAGGTCGTCGACGGGCTGGTGATGCTCGAGGTGACCCTGGCGGACCCAGCTGACAGCCACGCCGCGGAGGAGACCGTGCGCAACCTGCGCACCGAGCTCCACGAGCTCGGTGACGGCGTCCTCGTCGGGGGCGAGACCGCCCAGCAGGTCGACGGCAACGACGTCGCCGAGCACGACCGTACGCTGATCATCCCCGTCGTTCTCCTGGTGATCCTGCTGGTGCTGATCGTGCTGCTCCGGTCGGTGCTCGCTCCCGTCCTCCTGGTGGCGACGACGGTGCTGAGCTTCTTCTCGACCCTCGGGGTCGCCGGGCTCGTGTTCGACCACGCGTTCGGCTGGCCGGGAGCCGACCCCTCGGTGCCCCTGTACGCGTTCGTGTTCCTCGTCGCGCTCGGTATCGACTACAACATCTTCTTGATGACCCGGGTCCGGGAGGAGTCCGTACGGCGGGGGACCCGTGAGGGCATCCTGCACGGGCTGGTCGTGACGGGCGGCGTCATCACGTCCGCAGGTGTGGTGCTCGCGGCGACGTTCTCGGCGCTCGCCGTGATCCCGATCCTGTTCCTGGCGCAGATCGCGTTCCTGGTCGCGTTCGGGGTGCTCCTCGACACGTTGATCGTGCGGTCGCTGCTCGTGCCGGCGCTGTCGTACGACATCGGGTCGCGCATCTGGTGGCCCAGCGGGCTCCAGCGCCGGCGCTGAGCGAGTCCGGTCAGGACCCGTCGGGGGCGTCGAACGGGAGCAGCAGGCCGCGCAGCAGGGCGGAGAGCCTGCCGGCGTCGTCGTCGCCGAGCGCCGCGAGCAGCTGACGCTCGCGGGACAGCAGCGCCTCCAGCGCCGCGTCGACGACGGATCGGCCCTCGTCGGTGAGGCGTACCTGGACGCCGCGACGATCTGCCGGGTCCGGCAGGCGTTCGACGAAGCCACGCGACGTGAGCCGGTCGATCCGGTTTGTCATGGTGCCGCTGGTGACGAGGGTCTCGCGCAGGAGCTGGCCGGGCGAGAGCTGGTACGGCTCGCCCGCGCGCCGCAGCGCCGAGAGCACGTCGAACTCCCACCCGTCGAGATCCTGGTCGGCGAACGCCTCGCGGCGAGCGAGGTCGAGGTGGCGGGACAACCGCGAGACCCGGCTCAGAACCTCCATCGGCTCGACATCGAGGTCGGGGCGTTCACGTCGCCACGCCGCGACGAGGCGGTCCACCTCGTCGTGCCCAGCACCGGATGCCCTTCCTGCGTCTCGCACCCGCCCAGCCTACCGTCAAGATTCTCGACGTCGAGAGTCTGCGTGCAAGCCGGCAGGAGTGCGCATCGAGCGCGTCAATGAATGTTGACGACCTGCAAAGCGTCAACTAGAGTTGACGCATGGCTGACATGGCAGGCACCACTGACCCCGACCCCGCCGTCGGGCTCCGCGCCGTCCGCGCGCTCGGCGAGCTCGCCGCACGACTGGAGCGGCTCCAGGTCGAACGGGCGCGCGAGCTCGGGTGGTCGTGGCAGCAGATCGCGGACGCGCTCGGGGTGTCGCGCCAGGCCGCCCACAAGAAGCACGGCGGCCTCGAGCGCCGAGGATCCGCACGACAGGGAGAGGACTGACATGTTCGAGAAGTTCACGGCGACCGCGCGCACCGCGGTCACGGAGGCTCAGGCGGAGGCGCACGACGTGGGGGACCGGCGCATCGAGCCGGTGCACGTGCTGGGTGCGCTGGTGAAGCACGATCCGGCTGACGGGATCCTGTCGCGCCACGGCGTCACGTACGCCGCCGTCCGTGCGCAGATCGCCGGCAGCGGCGACGGCACGCTCGACGCTGCCGCGCTCGCGTCCCTGGGCGTCGACCTCGACGCCGTCCGCGAGCAGGCGGACACGACGTTCGGACCGGGTGCACTCGACCGAGCGGGTCGCGGCCGTGGACATCTCAGGTTCGCTCGCGGCAGCAAGGCCGCGCTCGAGCAGGCACTCCGTGCGACCGTGGCTGGGCCCGGGCGGGAGATCGGCGCACCGCAGCTGCTCGCCGGCGTCCTTGCGGTGAACGACCCGCGGACGACGGCCGTGATCGCGGCCGTCTGCGACGACCCGGCGGCGCTGCGCGACGAGGTGGCACGCGCCGTCTCAGGAAAGGCGGCCTGAGTGCCCGGGTGGGACCCGAGCCTCTACCTCGCGTACGAGTCCGAGCGGGCGCGCCCGTTCCTCGACCTCGTGGCGCGTGTCCCGATCGAACCCCGCACGATCGTCGACCTCGGCTGCGGGCCGGGTCACCTGAGCGGGGTCCTGCGCCACCGGTGGCCCGATGCCCTCATCTCCGGCGTCGACTCGTCGCCGGAGATGATCGAGCAGGCTCGGCGCGATGGCGATGTCCCGGGAGTCTCGTACGCGCTCGGTGACATCGCCACGTGGGAGCCGAGCGAGCCGGTCGACCTCGTCGTCTCGAACGCCGCGTTCCAGTGGGTCCCGCGCCAGCTGGAGGTCGTCCCGAGGCTGCGTCGACATGTCGCGCCCGGTGGGGTGCTCGCGTTCCAGGTCCCGGACAACCACGACGAGCCGAACCACGTGCTGCTGCGTGAGCTCGCGGGGCGTGCGCCGTACGCCGCCCACACCGCGGGGCTCGCGGCGGCCCGTGGTGTCTCGCCAGCGGCGTACCTCGAGCGTCTGGTCGACGACCGCTGGGACCTGGACGTGTGGGGGACGACCTACTTCCACGTGCTCGACGGCGAGGACCCGGTCTTCCGCTGGATCTCGGGGACGGGAGCAAGGCCGGTGCTGCAGGCACTGCCGGACGACCTGCGCGCGCGGTTCACGGCCGACTACAAGGCCGCGCTCCGGGACGCGTACCCGAGACGGGAGTACGGGACGGTGCTGCCGTTCCCGAGGACGTTCGTCGTCGCGAAGCGGCGCGTCTGAGGGAGTCGCGAAGCGGCGCGTCTGAGGGAGTCGCGAAGCGGCGCGTCAGTCCTCGTCGTGGGGGGTGAGCAGGACCGGCTTCATGTCGAGGTTGGAGAGGCCGTTCCACGCGAGGTTGACGAGGTGCGCGGCCACGACGTCCTTGCTGGGCTTGCGCGCGTGCAGCCACCACTGGCCGGTGGTGGAGACCATGCCGACGAGCATCTGGGCGTACATCGGTGCGAGCTTCGAGTCGTACCCGCGTCGTTTGAACTCGCCGGCCAGGATGTCCTCGACGCGGCTGGCGATGTCGCCGATGATGCTGACGTACGACCCGGTGGGCGACCCGACGGGCGCGTCCCGTACGAGGATCCGGAAGCCGTCGGAGCTGGTCTCGACGTAGGTCAGCAGCGCGAACGCCGCCTGCTGCAGGAGCTCCCGCGGGCCGCCGCTGGTGAGGGCGGCGCGCATCATGTCGAGCAGGGTGCGGACCTCGCGGTCGACGACCACGGCGTACAGCCCCTCCTTGCCGCCGAAGTGCTCGTAGACGACGGGCTTCGAGACGGAGGCTCGCGCCGCGATCTCCTCGACGGTCGTCCCGTCGACGCCCCGGTCGGCGAAGAGCGTGCGCGCGATCGCGATCAGCTGTTCGCGCCGCTCGGCCGCGGTCATCCGCTTGCTGCTGCGCTTGGTCTCCGGCTCAGGGTTCTTCGCCACCTGGGCATTCTGCCGTACTCGGGCGAGCGGCTCCGCTTGCGTCATCGGCTCGACGGGTCGACCGTGGAAGGACAGCCTCGTGAAGGGGACGCCATGCACATCAGCAGACTTGCCAAGTGGGCCGCGGTCGTCGTGGTCGTCGCAACCTTCGTGATCTCCGGCCTCACGGTCCTCGCGCTCGCCCGCAGCGGCGCGATCGACAGCTATCCGTGGGAGTCGGTGGGCACCGCGCTCGCGATCTTCGGCGCGGTGACCGCGCTGATCGTCGGCATCGCCGAGGCAGACATCGGCACGCACAAGACCAAGCGGGACGCGCAGCCCCACTGAGTCACGGCCGAGGTCGTCCAGGACGCCGTACGTCGGTGGTCACCGCCGGCGTACGTGCCTATGCCGCCGCAGGTGCCTCGACGCGCTTGGACTCGAGCCGGGAAGCCACCGGCCAGCGGACGTCGCGGACCCAGCCCGCCTTCTCCATCAGCCAGATCAGCCGGGCCGAGATGTCGACCTGACCGCGCAGCACGCCGTGCCGGGCGCACGTGGGGTCGGCGTGGTGGAGGTTGTGCCACGACTCGCCCATCGAGGGGATCGCCAGCCACCAGACGTTGCCGGAGCGGTCGCGGGACTTGAACGGCGCCTCGCCCATCGTGTGGCAGATCGAGTTGATCGACCAGGTCACGTGGTGCACGAGGAAGACACGGACGAGGGAGCCCCAGAAGAACCCCGTGACAGCGCCCTGCCAGGACCAGGTGGCGAGCCCGCCGATCACGGCCGGTGCGGCGAGCGAGACGAACACCCACATCGGGAACTGGCGAGAGAGCCGGACGATGTCCTGGTCCTTCAGGAGGTCGGGGGCGTACTGGCGCTGAGGCGTCTGCTCGGCGTTGAACATCCAGCCGAGGTGGGCGTACGCGAAGCCCTTGGTCAGTGCCGGGATCGTCTCGCCGTAGCGCCAGGGCGAGTGCGGGTCGCCCTCGCGGTCGGAGAACTTGTGGTGCTTGCGGTGGTCGGCCACCCATCGCGTGATCGGGCCCTCGATCGCGAGGCTGCCCGCGACGCCGAGGGCGATCTTCACGGCACGGTTCGGCTTGAACGACTTGTGGGTGAAGTAGCGGTGCAGCCCGACGGTCACGCCGAGCGACCCGGTCAGGTAGAAGAAGACCAGCAGGGCGAGGTCCACCGGCCCGAGCCAGCCGCCCCACGCCACCGGGATCGCTGCCAGCAGGGCGATGAAGGGGACGCCGACGAAGACGGCGAGCGTCAGCTGCTCCGCCTTGCCAGGAGGCGCGCCTTCGGCACCGTGTCCGGCTTCGTTGCGTATCGGGGTCGCGACTTGGGTGGTGGACATCGGGATCTCCTCGAACTTTGGGCGACCTCAGAAGGATCCAAGACCTACGGTTGCGTAGGTTTCAGTGTCTCTGGTCGGTCGCGGAGCGGCAAGCCTGCGCGGCGCGTTGCTCGTCACGCCCTTCCGGTACCCCACGCCGTGGACGCGATGTATGCGCTCGGTCACGGATTCCGTACGCTGGGGGCGGATGATCCCCGGTTGGTCTGCCGGCAGGGCCCGCCGCACTTTGAATGCGGATAAAGCGACGTAGGTTCGACTCCTACCCGGGGAGCTCATCCGATCCTTGCGACGGCGGCAGAGAGGGACCCGTGAGCGATCAGGCTCCGACCACAGTGATCGTGCTGGCCGCCGGGGGCGGCACGCGGATGCGGTCCAAGACCATGAAGGTGCTGCACCCGCTGGCCGGGCGCACGCTGCTGGGCCATGCACTCCATGCAGCCCGCGGCATCTCGCCCGACCACGTCGTCGCCGTCATCGGCAACCAGCGCGAGCAGGTCGCCGAGCACCTCGCCCAGGTCGACCCGGACGTCGTCCAGGCGGTCCAGGAGGAGCAGCTCGGCACCGGTCATGCGGTCGCGGTCGGCCTCGCGGCGCTCGGGGACGCCGGCAGCGGGACCGCGGTCGTCCTGTACGGCGACGTGCCTCTGCTCGAGCCCGAGACGCTCGCCGCGTTCGTGTCCGACCATCGCACCGGAGGCCGTACGCTCAGCGTCCTCACCGCCCGCGTCGAGCAGCCCGCCGGCTACGGGCGCGTCCTGCGGGCCGCCGACGGCTCCGTCACGGCGATCGTCGAGGAGCGCGACGCCACGGACGAGCAGCGGGCTGTCGACGAGATCAACTCCGGGATCCTCGCGTTCGACCTCGCGTGGGCGCAGGAAGCACTGCGCACCATCGGCAACGACAACGCCCAGGGCGAGTACTACCTGACCGACCTCGTCGGCGTGGCCGTCTCGGAGGGACGCTCCGTCGGCGCCTTCCAGATCGAGGACGCGCTCCAGACCGAGGGCGTGAACACCCGTGTCCAGCTCGCACGCCTCGCCACGGAGGCCAACCGGCGCATCGTCGAGCGCCACATGCTGGCCGGGGTGACCGTCGTCGACCCGGCGACGACCTGGATCGACGCCGACGTCTCGATCGGCGCGGACACGACCGTCCTCCCGGGGACCCAGATCCTCGGCGCCACCAGCATCGGGGAGGACGCCGTCATCGGGCCGGACTCGACCCTGCTCGACATGGAGGTCGGCGACGGAGCGAGCGTCGTACGCACGCACGCCTCGCTGTCGGTCGTCGAGGCCGGCGCGAGCACGGGGCCGTTCACCTACCTGCGCCCCGGCACGACCGTCGGACCCGGCGGCAAGCTCGGCGCCTTCGTCGAGGCCAAGAACACCCGCCTCGGCGCGGGCGCCAAGGTTCCCCACCTGTCGTACGTCGGCGACGGTGACATCGGTGAGGGCGCGAACGTCGGCGCGGGCACGATCTTCGCCAACTACGACGGAGTGAACAAGAACCGTACGAGGATCGGCGCCCACGCCCGGACCTCGTCCAACAACACCTTCGTGGCCCCTGTGACGGTCGGCGACGGAGCCTTCACCGGCGCCGGCGCGACGATCCGTGAAGACGTCCCTCCGGGGGCACTCGCGGTGTCGGCCGGATCACAGCGCACCATGGAAGGGTGGGTGGCCCGGAAGCGTCCGGGCACCCCGTCTGCGGAGGCCGCCTCGCGCGCCCTCGCGGAGCACGAGAGCGACGACGACGTCCAGGAGACCACGCCGTGACCGGTATCAAGCGGACCACCGAGAAGAACCTCATGCTCTTCTCGGGCCGAGCCCACCCCGCGCTCGCCGAGGAGGTGGCGAAGGAGGTCGGGACCGCACTGGTGCCGACGTCGGTGTACGACTTCGCCAACGGCGAGATCTATGTGCGCTACCAGGAGTCGGTGCGTGGTTCCGACGCGTTCGTGATCCAGAGCCACGCCGCTCCGATCAACGAGGCGATCATGGAGCAGCTGCTGATGGTCGACGCGCTCAAGCGCGCCTCGGCGAAGCGGATCACGGTCATCCAGCCGTTCTACGGGTACGCCCGCCAGGACAAGAAGCACCGCGGTCGCGAGCCCATCTCCGCACGGCTCATGGCCGACCTGTTCCTCACCGCCGGTGCCGACCGGCTCATGGTCGTCGATCTCCACACCGCGCAGATCCAGGGCTTCTTCGACGGTCCCGTCGACCACCTGATGGCGATGCCGACCCTCACCGACCACGTCCTCGAGCGGTACGGCGACAAGCGTCTCGCCGTCGTCTCACCAGACGCCGGCCGGATCAAGGTCGCCGAGAACTGGGCCGAGAAGCTCGGCGGTGTCCCGCTGGCGTTCATCCACAAGACGCGGGACATCGACCGTCCGAACGAGAGCATCGCCAACCGCGTCGTCGGAGAGATCGCCGGCCGTACGTGCGTCCTGGTCGACGACCTGATCGACACGGGCGGCACGATCGTGCAGGCGTGCGAGGCCCTCATGCAGGCAGGGGCCGCCGACGTCGTCATCGCCGCGACCCACGCCGTCTTCTCCGGGCCGGCCATCGAGCGGCTCGAGGGCTGCTCGGCGTCCGAGGTGATCATCACCAACACGCTGCCGCTGCCCGACGAGAAGCGGTTCGCCAAGCTCACCGAGCTGTCGATCGCCCCGCTGCTCGCACGCGCGATCCGCGAGGTGTTCGAGGACGGCTCGGTCACGAGCCTGTTCGACGGCAAGGCGTAGAGCCCGTTTCGACAGGGCTCGGCCTGGCCTTGTAGGATGGGGAAGTTGCCTCGGCGAGGGTTGGCTTTCCGTCAGCCGTGATCGACTTGGTGTCTTGGACACTCCGTGTGTCGGACCGCTGCGCGATGCGGCCGTCCGAAAGACCACCGTCGCCGGGGTGCGACCTCTGAAGATCGTCCAGAATCCTGAAGGAGCAGTACCCCGTGTCCGAGATCAAGATCAAGGCAGAGACGCGTACGGAGTTCGGCAAGGGCGCCGCCCGCCGCATCCGTCGCGACAGCAAGGTTCCTGCGGTCCTCTACGGTCACGGCATCGACCCGATCCACGTCGTGCTGCCGGGCCACGAGCTGATGCTCGCGCTCAAGCAGCCCAACGCGCTGCTGTCGGTCGACATCGAGGGTGACGCGCAGCTCGCACTCCCCAAGCAGGTCCAGCGCGACCCGATCAAGGGCTTCATCGAGCACGCCGACCTGCTGGTCGTGCGTCGCGGCGAGAAGGTCACCGTCGACGTCCCGATCGTCGTGACCGGCGAGGTCATCAGCGGCGCGATGGTCGTCACCGAGCACGCGTCGGTCCCGATCGAGGCCGAGGCGACGCACCTTCCCGAGACCATCGAGGTCGATGTCGAGGGTCTCGACGCCGGTGCGCAGATCCACGCGTCCGACCTCAAGCTCGCCAAGGGCTCGTCGCTCGCCGTCGATCCTGAGCAGCTGATCGTCAACGTCGTCCCCGCACCGACGGCCGAGCAGGTCGAGGCCGAGCTCGAGACCGCCGAGGCCGAGGCCGGCGTCGAGCGCGACGAGCCGCAGGTGGTCTCCGAGGCTGCCGAGGACGACGCCACCGAGGCTGCTCCCTCCGAGTGATCCTCCGGCGGTTCCTCGCCGGACCGCCGACACCCCGCCGACGACGCGATCAGGAGAACCACGCCATGACGGAGTCGCCGTGGCTCGTGGTGGGACTCGGCAACCCTGGGTCCTCCTACGCCTCGACGCGTCACAACATCGGCTACATGGTCGCCGACCGTCTCGCTGAGATGGCCGGCGGCCGCTGGAAGTCGCACAAGCCCACGCGCACGGACGTCGTGGAGGGTCGCCTCGGTGGCCCTTCCGGCGTCCGTGTCGTGCTCGGGCGCTCCCGCGGCTACATGAACGAGAGCGGCGGTGGTGTCCGCGCGCTCTCCACCTTCTACAAGGTCCCCCCGACGCAGCTCGTCGTGGTCTACGACGAGCTGGACCTGCCGTACGAGACGATGCGGGTGAAGTTCGGCGGTGGCGACAACGGCCACAACGGGCTGAAGTCCATCCGGTCGTCGCTCGGCACCGGCGACTACTTCAAGGTCCGCGTCGGCATCGGCCGCCCGCCGGGTCGCCAGGATCCCGCCGACTACGTGCTCAAGCCGTTCAGCACCCCGGAGCGCAAAGAGCTCCCGCTGGTGGTCGAGACGGCGGCCGACGCGGTGCAGACACTCGTCGCCCGGGGCCTCGAAATCGCGCAGCGCGAGTTCAATTCTTGAGGCCGTGTGGGCAGGCCCACACCCCTTCCGCTAACCTTTCGGCTGCTTTGTGGAAAAGCGGCACGAGCGACCCTCCCGCCGTGCTTCACTCGTGGCTGGATTAGCAAACCAATCGGGGTGGAGGGCTTGACCGAGATGGAGATCGCGAGGGAGTCGGCGCTGGGACGGGCGGTCCCGGTGCTCGCGGACCGCACGACGTCGAACCTCGCGCGCAAGATGCGCAACCGCTCGAGGATGGCGGCGCTCGCCTTCGTCCTGTCGACCCTCGGTGCCGCCGTGGTCGCAGCAATCATTGCCCCGTATGCCGGACACCACGTGTGGCTCGTCGTCAGCGCGATCGGCGTGACGCTCACCGTCGAATATTTCACCATCCCCGCCTACGAGCGCACGCGGTCGCTCCGCCCGTCCAAACACCTCGTCGTGACGGGGAGCATCGTGGTGCTGGCGCTGACAATCCTCGAGGTCATCCGGCCGAGCACCGCGCGCGTGAGCATGCTCCTGATCGTCACGGCCGCCACGCTCTGTGCGGCCGCGGTGGTTCTCCGCCACTTCGTCGCGGCCCCGCGATCCACGCTGCTCGTCGGGGATCGCACGGGTGTCGGCCACTTCATCGCTCAATGGGGCGGACGCAGCGACATCGAGATGAAGGGCATCTGCCTCGTCGGTCTCGCTCCTGACGAGGTCGTGCCGCTCGCGCTCGGCGGCGTCCCGGTCGTGGGGGCCCTCGCCGACGTGACGGCGGCATCGGAGCGACTCGCCGTCGACGAGGTCGTGGTCTCGCCGGGCCCGAGCCTCAGCGCGTACGACGTCCGTCGGCTCACCTGGGCGATGGACCACTCGCTCGTGGAGCTGACCGTGGCGACCGAGGTTCACGGTGCGGTACCCCGACGCGTCCAGCCCCGGGTCCTCGGGCGCCGCCTGATGCTGTCGGTGCGCTCGCCGCGTCGTCCCGCCCTCGCCCTATGGATCAAGGGCGTGATCGATCGCGTCGGCGCGCTCCTACTCCTGCTCCTGCTCTCTCCCGTCTTCGTCGGCATTGCGCTCGCCGTGAAGCTCACGACGACAGGCCCGGTCTTCTTCCGACAGACGAGGACCGGTATCGGCGGTTCACCGTTCGACATGCTCAAGTTCCGGACGATGGTCGTGGACGCTGAGGACCGCCTGGTCGACCTGATGGACCTCAACGAGGGGTCAGGCCCCTTGTTCAAGCTTCGTGACGATCCTCGTGTGACGCCGATCGGCGGGTTCCTCCGCAAGACCTCCCTCGACGAGCTTCCGCAGCTGATCAACGTGCTGATCGGCGAGATGTCCATGATCGGTCCACGCCCAGGCCTGCCGTCAGAGGTCGAGACCTACGACGACTGGATCCGTCGTCGTCTCCACGTGAAGCCGGGCATCACCGGCCTGTGGCAGGTCAGTGGCCGCTCAAACCTCAGCTGGCAGGACTCGGTCCGTCTCGACATCGACTACGTCGACAACTGGACCATCCGCAGCGATTTCGCGATCGCCGCCAGGACCGCTCGAGCCGTCATCAAGGGCGACGGAGCGCACTGATGAGCACGCAGAACGAGATGGGGCGTCGTCGGCTCGCCGGTGTTGTCGGTGCGGCAGTCGGCGTGATCGTCATCGCGCTGGTCGTCGTCTTCCTCGTCACTCGGCCTTCGGACGGCGACGGCGACACTGGCGCGGACTCCGAGGCCTCGGCGCAGCAGCTTCCGGACAACCCGTCGAGCGACTTCACGCCGGGCTCGCTCGAGACGGTGCCGGTCGAGGAGGTCGAGCCGGCCAGCCCGGTCGGCCTGGACGAGAAGGCGGCCCTCGGGCCCGACATCTCGGCGACCTTGGAGGCCCTTCGGCCGGTCAAGGGCACGGCGCGCGGAGCGGGCGAGATCGCAGGCCCCGCGCTACAGGTCAAGATCGCCGTCACGAACGGCTCCGACGAGAAGATCGATCTCGGCCGCGCCGTCGTCGAGGTGACGTACGGCAAGAAGCGCACGCCAGGGATGGAGCTCAGCGGACCGGGTGCCGCACCCTTCCCAGCTGCGCTCGCAGCAGGAGACACCGCCGAGGGGACGTACGTCTTCGGTGTGCCGAAGGACGCCCGCGGACGGGTGCAGGTCACGATCGCGTACACCGCTGGGCAGCCGCCTGCGGTGTTCGAAGGAGACGCCTCGCAGGAGGGGCGATGAAGCCCGGAACGTGGCAGGAGCCACGTCGTCGGGCCGACCGCGGGGCGTCGACCGCCCTCGCGGGCCGACTGACTGACGTCAGTGCCGGACGGGAAGGGCCCGTCGGCAGAACGGTGGTGGAGAGATGTTCACCCAGAGCTTTCAGCAGCACGCGGGACGACGCACGCGCTCGGTGGCGCGACTGGCGGCCGTCGCCGCACTGACAGCGGCCGTTCTCGTCCCTGCCGCCCCAGCGCTCGCCGACTCCCAGCCGGCCGACCCCACCGATCCCGCGACTCCGACGACCGTCACCTCCGACGCCTTGCCGACCGTCCAGATCAACGGTGTCGTTTGGGCGCAGGCGATCGCGGGCAACCGCGTGTACGCCGGCGGCAGCTTCACCAACGCCCGCCCTGCAGGTTCGCCGGCCGGCAGCAACACGGTCGCACGCAGTCACCTGCTCGCGTACGACGTCCAGACCGGGGTGCTCGTCAGCAACTTCGCGCCGACCCTCAATGCCCAGGTGACCGCGGTCGCCGTCTCGCCCAACGGGGCGCGCGTCTACGTTGGTGGCAACTTCACGACGGTGAACGGTCAGACCCGACGCAGGATCGCGGCATTCGATGCCGCCAGCGGTGCACTGATCGCAAGCTTCGCCCCGTCCGTGAACGGCTCGGTCGATGCGATCGCCGCGACGAACACCACGGTCTACGCCGGAGGCAGCTTCCTCGGCGTCGGCAACCAGGACCGCTACAACGTCGCCGCCTTCAGCGCCACGAACGGTGCGCTCCTCGACTGGGCACCCGTGACGGCGGGCGGCACCGTCGAGGCTCTGGCGATCAACCCCGAAGGCACCAAGGTCGCGGTCGGCGGCTCGTTCACCTCGCTCAACGGCTCCTCGAACCCGGGCTACGGCCTCGGTATGGTCGACGCGACGACCGGCGCGAACCTCCCCATGGGAGCCAACACGGTCATCCGCAACGGCACGGTCGACGGCGCGATCCTCACCCTGAGGGCTGACGCCGACAACGTGTACGGCGCCGGCTACACCTACGGCAAGTCCGGCGGGACGCTCGAGGGTGTCTTCGCTGCGGACTGGGACGGCGGTGACCTGACCTGGATCAACGACTGCCACGGTGACAGCTACGACATCCTGCCGCAGGGCGACGTCATCTACCAGGCCGGCCACTTCCACTACTGCGAGAACATCGGCGGCTTCATCCAGGGCGACGGAGGGGTCGGCTCCTACCCGTACAACCGCGGCACAGCCATGAGCAAGGCGGCGACGCGGACCGCGACGTGGGAGCCCGACCAGGGCCGTTACTACTCCTACCTCGGACAGCCCGCTCCCGAGCAGCTGACCTGGTTCCCGGACCTGAACGCCGGCAGCTACACCGGTCAGAGCCAGGGGCCGTGGTCGCTCGCCGGCAACAGCAACTACGTGGTGATGGGCGGCGAGTTCACCCGCGTCAACGGCGCCAACCAGCAGGGCCTCGTCCGGTACGCGATGCGCGGCCAGGCTCCCAACGACCAGGGACCCCAGCTGGGGGGCGCGTCCTTCCCGTTGAAGGCCGTGTCGTCCAAGCCCGGGGAGGTCCACGTGACGTTCGGGGCGAACTACGACCGCGACAACGAGAACCTCACCTACCGGCTCTACCGTCAGACGCAGAACGCGGCGGGGCTCATCGACACCCGCGTCGTGCGGACCCCGTACTGGCGCCTCCCCGTCCAAGGTTTCACCGACACCGGTCAGCCGCCGGGCTCCACCCGCCAGTACCGCGTCACCGCGACCGACCCTGCGGGCAACGTCGCGCAGTCGCCGTGGGTGAGCGTGACCGTGGCGACTGCCAACACGTCGAGTGCCTATCGCGAGGCGGTCCAGCGCAGCCAGCCCGACCACTACTGGCGCTTCAGCGAGCCGACCGGGACCGCGGGTGACCTCGTGGGCTTCACGGCGCTCAACGTCAACGCAGGCGTGACGCGCCCGGCCAACGGCGCCATCGGTGGCGACAGCGACCCTGCGGCGACCTTCAGCGGGACGACCACCGGATACGCCACCACACCGGCGACCGGCAACCCGCTCGACGTGCTCACCGTGGAGGCGTGGTTCAAGACCACTTCGACCACCGGCGGCAAGATCATCGGCTGGGGCAACCGCAACGACCGCAACTCGTCGAAGGCCGACCGTCACGTCTACATGGACAACACCGGACGGATCCACTTCGGCGTGAAGCCCGACCAGACCCGCAAGGTCGTGACGAGCCCGGGCACGTACAACAACGGCCAGTGGCACCACGTCGCGGCGACGCTGGGGCCGGACGGGATGAAGCTCTACCTTGACGGGACGAAGGTCGCCGACCGTGCGGACGTGACCGTCGGCGAGCACCTCTCGCGCGGGTTCTGGCGCGTCGGCGGAGACACGCTGAACAACTGGCCGTCGGCCTCGAGCAGTGCGTTCTTCGCAGGCGACATCGATGAGGCCGCGGTGTACTCCTCGGTCCTCAGCGACAGCGAGATCGCCGCGCACTACGCCGCGGCGACGGGCGCACCGATCCCGAACCTGCCCCCGACGGCCGCGTTCCCGACACCGACCATCGACGGCCTGAAGGTGACGGTCAACGGTTCGACGTCGTCGGACTCCGACGGGACCATCGCGAGCCACGCGTGGACGTTCGGTGACGGAACCACGGCGAGCGGCGCGACCGCGACCCGCACCTTCGAGGCCGCCGGCACCTACACGATCACCTTGACGGTGACCGACGACGACGGTGCGACCCACCAGACGTCGCGTCAGGTCACCGTGGCACCGCCGCCGCCAAACCAGCCGCCGACGGCGTCGTTCACGACACCGACCGACGGTCTGACCGTGAACCCCAACGGCAGCGGTTCGTCGGACACCGACGGCACGGTGCAGGCCTACGCGTGGACGTTCGGCGATGGTGGCACGGCGACCGGCGTCAATCCGACGCACACGTACGCCGCCGCGGGCACCTACCCGGTGACCCTGACTGTCACGGACGACGATGGCGCGACTGCCTCGCTCACGAAGGACGTCACGGTTGCCGGTGCACCCGCACCGTTCGCACGGGACCTCTTCGCGCGCACGGTGGCCGACGGGTGGGGCAGCGCAGAGATCGGTGGCGCGTGGACGCGCTCGGGCTCGGCGACCAACTTCTCGGTGTCGAGCGGGAGCGGCAAGATCCGGATGGGTACGCCCGGCGCGGGCCCAGGCATGTCGCTGAACGGCGTCTCCTCTAGCAGCACCGACCTGACCCTGACCACCAGCGTGGACAAGGCCGCGACGGGTGGCGGTACGTACCTCAGCTTCCATCCGAGGCGCATCGCCAACGGTGACCACTACTTCGCCGATGTGCGGCTGGTGGCAGGCGGCACCGTCTCACTGAGCATCGGCAAGATCGTCGCAGGCGCGGAGACGGCCCTGGCGAGCGGCACGATCACCGGCCTGAGCGTGGCTGCAGGAGAGGCGCTGCAGGTGCGCGTCGCAGCATCGGGCACGTCACCGACAACCCTGCGGGCAAAGGTCTGGAAGGCCGGGACCGCGGAGCCGGCGGCGTGGCGCTTGACCGCGACGGACACCGCTGCGTCCTTGCAGACGGCCGGTGGACTGGGACTGGGGACCTACCTCTCCAGCTCGGCGACCAATGCGCCGGTCGTGGCCAGCTTCGACGATCTCGTCGCGCGCACAGAATGAGCGCGACCGGATCGTGAAAACGCCCGTGGCACGGGGCCTGCTCCAATAGCCTACGGTTGCGAAACATCGTCAACGTCGGCGCTGCCGACACATGTCTCGGGTGGGGAGAACTCATGTCGACAGCTCGTCCACTGCGCCAGGCTGTGCGCCGGATCACCGGGGTGATGACGGCGACGCTCGTGGTCGCTGCCGCCATCACTGCATCGGCCCTTCCGGCTGCGGCGGACTCTGCGCCGGCGGACCCGACGGATCCGCGCACACCGACGACGGTGACCGCCGACGCCCTCCCGACCGTGCAGGTCGACGGGGTCGTCTGGTCGCAGGCTGTCGTTGGCGGTGCGGTCTACGCGGGCGGCAGCTTCAGCAGCGCCCGCCCGGCAGGTGCCGCAGCCGGAACCGGTGAGACGCCGCGAGGCAACTTGCTGCGCTACAACCTGTCCACGGGCGTGCTCGACTCGACCTTCTCGCCGAGCTTCAATGCGCAAGTGCGGACCGTCGCGGTCTCACCGGACAAGTCGCGCGTGTACGTCGGCGGTGACTTCACCGCGGTGGACGGGACGACGCGCAACCGCATCGCCGCCTTCGACGCCACCACCGGAGCCCTCGTCGCAGGCTTCGCCCCGCCGGTGAACTACCACGTGTACTCGATCGTGGCCACCGACGACGTCGTCTACGCGGCGGGCAACTTCCTTGGTGTCGGGACCCAGTCGCGCGGCAACCTGGCGGCGTTCGACGCGCAGACCGGCGCCCTCCTCGCCTGGGCACCGGTCGCCGCGGGTGGCCTTGTGACATCGATCGTCCTGTCACCCGACGGCACGACCGTCGTCGCCGGCGGCAGCTTCACGACGATGAACGGATCCTCCGACCCCGGCTACGGTCTCGCTGCCGTCGATGCCTCCACAGGGGCACTGAAGCCCTGGCTCTCGAACAGCGTCGTGCGCAACGGCGGCACCGAGGCCTCGATCACGTCGCTCTCCGCCGACGACCAGAACGTCTACGGCACGGGCTACGTCTTCGGGAGCGGCGGCAACGTCGAGGGCACCTTCGCGGCCCGCTGGTCCGACGGTGCGCTGCAGTGGATCAACGACTGCCACGGCGACACCTACGCGGCGCACCCCCAGGACGGAGTCGTCTACACCGCCGGCCACGCGCACTACTGCGGCAACGTCGACGGCTTCCCTCAGACCGAGCCGAACTGGTCGTTCTATCGGGCGATCGCCTTCGGCAAGCAGGCCACCGGCACCGTGACCAACGACCCGTACGGCTATGCCAACTTCGCCGGACAGCCCCGCTCGGAGCTGCTCGCGTGGTTCCCGACGATGAACGCCGGCACCTACACCGGACAGAACCAGGGCCCGTGGTCCGTCACGGGCTCGGGCGACTACGTCCTCATGGGCGGCGAGTTCACGCGGGTCAACTACACCGGGCAGCAGGGCCTCGTCCGCTACGCCAAGCGTGCGGTCGCACCTCGTACGCGTGGCCCGCAGCTGTTCAGCACGACGTACCCGATCAACGTCGTCTCGACCGAGCCTGGCGCCGTCCGGATCAACTGGAAGGCCAACCAGGACGACGACAACGACTCGTTGACCTACCGCGTCTACCGCGACGACCAGAACGGCTCGGGCCTGATCCACCAACGCGTCGCACGGGCCCGCTGGTGGAACCGCACGACGATGGGCTTCACGGACCGAGGTCTGGCGCCCGGGTCGACGCACCGCTACCGCGTGGCGGTGACGGATCCCGACGGCAACATCGCCAACTCGCCGTGGGTCGACGTGACCGTGTCCGCGGCCGGCACGCCCAGCGCGTACCTGAACGCGGTGCATGCCTCCGAGCCGGAGTACTACTGGCGGCTCGGTGAGTCGAGCGGGTCCAACGCCGCCGACACGCTCGGGCAGGGCAACGTCGCGCTCAACGGCACCTACAGCCGGGGCGGCACCGGCGCGCTGTCGGGAGACTCCGACAAGTCGGTGACCTTCGGCAACATCCTCTTCAACGGCGCCGCGTCGACGCAGGTGGCCGAGACCCCTCCGAACGTGTTCACGCTGGAGACCTGGGTCAAGACCACCACTGGAAGCGGAGGCAAGCTGCTCGGCTTCGGCGACAAGATGACCGGCGCGTCGTCCAACTACGACCGCCATGTCTACCTCGACTCGTCCGGCCGCGTGCACTTCGGTGTCTATCCCGGCTCTGCCGCCGTCGTCTCGAGCACGGGCAAGGTCAACAACGGCCAGTGGCACCACGTCGTGGCGTCGCTCGGTCCGGACGGCATGAAGCTGTACATCGACGGGTCCAAGGTCGCCTCGCGGACCGACGTGAAGAACGGCCAGAACGGCTTCTGGGGCTACTGGCGTCTCGGCGGCGACAACCTGGCGTCGTGGCCGAACGCCTCGAGCTCGAGCGGCAACTTCAAGGGCAGCCTGGACGAGGTCGCGATCTACAAGTCGGTTCTCAGCGACGCCGACGTGGCTGCGCACTATCAGGCGGGCAAGACCGGTCAGGGGCAGAACGCTGCACCGACGGCGGCGATGACGACGTCGACGCAGGACCTCACGGTGTCGGTCAACGGCTCCACGTCGTTCGACGTCGACGGCTCGATCGCCTCGCACGCGTGGGACTTCGGCGACGGCGCGACGGCGACAGGCGCGACGGCAACGCACACCTACGCCGACTCGGGCACGTACGACGTCACGCTCACGGTCACCGACGGCGGGGGCGCGACCGACGTCCTCACCCGGCAGGTGACCGTGACCGCGCCGCCGCCGAACCAGGCGCCGACGGCTGCGTTCAGCACGACGAAGAACGATCTCTCCGTGAGCGTCAACGCCGGCGCGTCGAGCGACCCGGACGGCTCGATCGCGTCTTATGCCTGGAACTTCGGTGACGGCGCGACGGCGACCGGGGCGACGGCGTCCCACGGCTACACGACGCCGGGGACGTACGACATCACCCTCACGGTGACCGATGACGACGGTGCGACGGGCTCGGTGACGCATCAGGTGACGGTGTCAGGCCCGCCCGTGCCGTTCGCGGTTGACACTTTCGCTCGCACCGTCGTGGACGGCTGGGGCAGCGCCGAGACCGGCGGTGCGTGGACCAGGACGGGGTCGGCGACCAACTTCTCGGTCGCGGCCGGTACTGGCCGGATCAGGATGGGCTCAGCCGGTGCTGGACCGTCGATCGCCCTCAACGGTGTGTCCTCGACCAGCTCGGACCTGACACTGAGCGCGAGCCTCGACAAGGTGGCGACCGGCGGCGGGATCTACATCACGGCCAGCGCGCGGAGCATCGCAGGCGTGGGTGGCTATGGCTTGAAGACACGCTTCCTCGCGGATGGCAGCCTGTCGGCGGCGCTCACACGCACCGAGGGTGGCACCGAGACGGCGATAGCGACTGGTGCCGTCGCAGGGTCGCACGCGGCAGGAGACACCTGGCGGATCCGCGTCCAGGCCACGGGCACGGCCCCGACGACGATCCGCGCGAAGATCTGGCGTGCCGGCACCAGCGAGCCCGGGTCGTGGCTGGTCACGGCGACCGATTCCACGGCAGCGCTCCAGGCAGCGGGTGGGATCGCGTTCAACCCGTACCTGTCCGGTTCGGCAACCAATGCGCCGATCATCGCGTCGTTCGACGAGGTCAACGCGGTCGCACTGCCGTGACCTGCTCCGCGGGCTCGGCCGGGGTCAGCGCCACCGGCCGAGCACGCGGAGTCCACGGGCCCGTGAGGCCGCGGCTGCGACGCTGCTCGGGAGCGGTGACGCGATGCGGCGGGCCTTGCGGGCGACGTAGCGGGTCGCAGCGCCCGAGCTGGTGGCGACGCGCTGGCGCTTGACGTGCAGATGGCGCCGTTCCTGAGATGTCGCCCGCCTGAACTGCGCAATCGTCCGGAACGTCGCTGGATTGCGCGGGCCGCGTGACCAGACGACGAGCCACGCGGGCCGTCTGCCAGGGCGACGGTAGACGTTGCCCCTCGCGGTGACGCCCATCTGCCGAGCGGTGCGCCTGCCGGTGTAGTCCTCCACGCACAGCACGCACGTGGCGCGACCGGCCTTGATCGACAGGATGTTGTTGCGGACCGTCACCCGAGCGATGCGCCAGGTCATGCGTCGGTCGGGGAAGGCTCGGCGCGGGTCGCGTCCGGCGGTCGTCCGTGACGTCGGTCTTCGTGCGTCCTGCACGACGTTCACCGCCCGCCCGTTGCCGACGATGGTGTTGTTCCAGATCGAGACGCCGCTGGTGTTGTTGACCTTCACGCCGTGGCCGCGGTTGCCCGAGACGAAGTTGCCTGCGACCAGGACGTTGGCGGAGATCTCAGCGGACAGACCGTGGCGGAGGTTCTTGACCATCCGGCTGTCGAGCACCTTGGCGCCGTCCACCGACTCGTCCAGCCACAGGCCCGTCCCGCGGTTCCCGCGGAAGACGCTTCGGCGTACGGCCACGCCACGAGTACGCCCGATCTTCATGCCGCCGGCTACCGGCGAGGTGTTGAAGCGCTCGGTGTTGTTGCCACGGCTCTCCATCCGGGTGATCCGAAGGCCGTCTGCGTAGGTCGCGGTTGCGCCGATCATGCCGTTGGACCGGGTACGGACGCGGTCGAGGACGACGTTGCGTGCGGCGACGTGAAGACCGGTCGTCGCGTTCTCGTCGATCGACATGTCCACGAGGCGTGTGCGGGCGCCCGTGATGGTGACCGCACCCATGTGCGGGACCGATGGCGCATACCGCCGCACATCGATGCCTCTGATCTCGGTGCCAGGCGACCGGAGGCTGAGAGCCTTGGCAAGCGCGCTCGCCCGCACCTCTCGCTTGCCTGGAGACTGACCGAGGAAGAGCCGACCGCGGGCGTAGTCCACGTAGAACGTTCCCGGTCGCAACGCAGCCACCGAGCCGACCTGCCGCAAGCGAGCAGCGCCCACCCATACCTGGTCGGGGTGCGCGGCCATCGGGTAGCGGCGACTGACGAACTGCCAGCCTTCCTCGCTGTTGTCGGGAACACCCCACGAGTAGGTCGGGCTGGAGTCGAAGCGCGTCGTCCAGCTGGTGACGACGTTCTTCCCGGACCTGCTCCAGCCGGTCACGCGCCGGCTCCCGTCGAGCACGACCCTTTCGCCGGCGTGGGCACGCAGCACGAGACGCTTCGCATCGGGGACCTTCACCGACTCGTGGTAGGTCCCCTTCCGGATCGCGACGGTGTCTCCGGAGCGAGCTCGAGCGACGGCCGCGCTGATCGTACGCATCGGAGCACTGATCGAGCCCACAGCGCGGTCGTTCCCGTTCGTCGCCACGACGTAGGTCCGCCCTGCGGCTGCGGCGAGCACGATCCCGGAGCGGGACTCGACGGACGCCCGCTCAGGGGACGCGCTCCCCGCCTGCGCGGGTGGGCTCCCGCCCGGAATCAGGGCGATCGCGAGCGCGGAGGCGGCGAGAATCGGCAGGATGAACGGACCGGGCGCCGTGTCGGTGCTCGATGTGCGTGCCAGTTCCGGCATACGCCACTACCCCCTGGTGACGACGGAATCCCGCGAGCCATCCCTCCCTGCATTCTGTGCATGAGGGGACGTACCCGGCAATCCGGACCGAAAGGGACGTGGCGACCGATGGTGTCGCTGGGTCTACGACGCGTCGCGTCGGAAGCGCTCGAGCAAGGGGTCGAGCTTCTCCTCCTTGTAGGCGACGGCACGCTTGGCGGCGGCGCGACCGCGGTCGTCGGCCCGCTCCCACTGGTCGAGCAGAAGGCCACGGGCGGTGCGGGGCGCGGTGGTGGATGACACCGGGCGCCCGACGGCCCCGAAGCTCGCCTTGTACGGTTCGTCACCGAGTGTCAGGTCGAAGACACGCTCACCACGGTCGTACGATGCCCGGATCTCGTCCTCGACCACCAGTAGACCGAGCGCCTGTCGCTTGTAGCGGTTGAAGTCGTAGCCGACCAGGAGCCACACCAGCCGGTCCGGCTCAAGGAGACCGAACGAGACTGCGGCGTACGCGTCGTCGACCGTGATCGCCGCAGTGCGGCCCGGCCCGCCCTCGGCGGCGCTGGTCTGGGCGACCTTGAGATAGAAGTCGAAGCAGTCGGGGTCCTGGACGAGATCGATGGCCCGCCGGTCCGCGAACCGGTCCGCGCGGAACCGTCGCATGTCGTCGAACGCGTCGGCGATCTGGGACGGGTCTGTGAGCTCGCGGAAGTCGATGACGCCCTTGGGGCGGAGCTTCTTGCGACGGCTCACGAGGTGCCGCGCGAACGCCGGGTCGAGCGACGCGGTCCAGTCGTCGAAGGTCGGGGGGTCGAGCGGGACAGGCCAACGGCCGTAGCGGTGGCGGCGTGGCCGGCGGGTCCCGAGGAGTGCGTGCACCTCGTCGGGGCGGAATGCGATCTTGTCGATGCGCAGGAGGTCGTACCGACCGAGGCACCGCCGGATCTCGCCGGGCACCCCGGACTTGACGAGGTCACCGACGTCGAGCGAGCCGTCAACCACCGGGCTCGCGTAGTCGCTGACTCCGAGGTCGGCGAACTCGATCCGGCGGAACGGGCCGGTTCGCCGGCGCACCAGGGGGAGGACCAGCAGGAGGCGTCCCGTAGCCGCGTCGCGTCCGGTAACGACCAATGGGTCGGCGCCGCGCCTGGGTGCGAGGTCCGCGTACAGGTGGTGCAGCCACACGGGGTGCTGGAACGCGGTCGCACCCGCCGAGTCGTACAGGCGGTGGTACTCCTCCGAGCGGAAGTCGAAGGGTGTCTCGATCTGGATGTCGAGCATGGTCAGGTCCTTTCGGCGGCGGGTCGTCGGCGGATCCGCGGCGACCGTGCGGAGCCGTCGATGCACTCCAGCCGTCCTGCGCGGTTGAGGGTGTGCAAGCGAGACCCTCCCCAGGTACCGCCGGGGGAGAGCGATGCGACGTGACGCTGCTCGAAGGCGGTCTCGTCGAGCCGCGTGATCTCGGTGAGCGCGAGGGCTGCCCCGTAGCCCGTGCGGCCGTCCTGCACGGGGCGGAGAAGTCGCCCCTCGCGCTCGACGACCCGCCCTGCGGGTCGGGCGGTCGCGATGTCGACCAGGACGGGGTTGGCCGCATGGGCCGTCCACGGCCCGCGGAGGCGGTCAGCGTGCCAGACGTGGAGCGTGTCGGAGAACGAGCCGCCGTGGCGCACGGTCGCCGTCATCCACCATCTGCCCGCGTGGCGGAACGGTGTGGCGTCGCTGATCTCGGCACCCTCGAGGAGGGTCGCGACATGCTCCCACCGGTCGGGAAAGGCAGCCGCGCGGTAGATCTCGAGCGTGCCGGCAGCCGACGACTCGGGGATCATCCACAGCTCGCCCTCGTCCTCGCCGACCCACGGGTACGACAGGTGGTAAGGGCGCTCGAGGACGGGGTACGGGGTGCCGACCGGGCCCTCCGGCGTCATTTCGACGACGGAGACCACGCCCCGGCCGACCCGGTGGTCGTAGTCCTCCACGAAGAGGTGGTGGCGTCCGTCGTGGAGGAAGGGGAAGGGGTCTGCATAGAAGTGGTAGCCGTCGTCGGGGAGGCGGTTCCACTGCGTCGTCGTCACGGTCTCGAGGTCGATCACATCCTCGGCGTCGACGAATCTCCAACCGACTCGCCAGTGCGGAGCACGGAACAGTCGGCGGTAGACGCCGTGGACGCCCGCATGGAATGCAGTCTTTGCCACGCGGCGAGACCACGAGGTCGCGACGCCGTTTGTCGCGCGGTCCTCGGGAGCGGTGCCCCGCAGGTCGGGGGAGAAGCCGGGTACGTCGGCGCCAGGGACATCACGCAGCCTGATCGCGGTGGTGATCAGAGTGGTGACGCCGGCAACGAGGTCGTCGAGCGCGCGAGGGAGCAGCCCGGGGTGCTCGCTTCCAGGCCGTCCGCTGGCGAGCGTCGTCCCGTCGACGCGATCGATGACCGCGACCACCGGAGGTCGGCGGGCGAGCAGGGCGGCGACGGCGGCGTCGTCTCCCGCACTGCCGTCGAACGTCAGCCCCCAGGTGGGACCGCCGTGGACATCCGCCCCGACGACGTCGAGGGTGAGGTCCGGCTGGAGAGAACCGGCCCCCGTGCGGGCCTCGAGCGGAGCCGGGTCCGCCAAGGCCCAGCGGCCGGCAGGGAGGTGGTGGAGACGACGGTCGGTGCGCAGAAGACGCTCCAGGCGTGGGTCGGGATCGTACGCCCCTGTCACCCACGCGGTGCTGACGCCGTCGACGACGTCGAGTGCGTCGAGCGCAGCCACGAGGTCGTGGTGCCAGCGCCGAACGCGGTCGCGGCGCAGCAGGATCTGAACGTGCACGGTCCCCCGTCCGGAAGTCGAGAGGGCATGGCAGAAAGTCCGACCAACGGCCCCTCCTGTCGGAACCGAAATCATAACCATCGTCGGGGGCCCTCCGGGCCGTTTCGCGGAGTCTGGCTCGCCCGAGCGGGTGACTTCACCACCTTCGAGACAGTGGCCCAGCAGGTCACTATGCTGGAGAGGCTCGGGGCACGGTGTCGTCGGGCGTCGAGAGAGAGCCGGAGGTGACGCGTGACTTTCTCGGAGTACGCCGCCATCCTTCAGCGGCGTTGGCGTGTGTGGGTGTCGTTCCTCGTGGTCGGCATCCTCGCAGCCGTCGCGTACAACGCGACCGCGACCGTCCGCTACACCTCGACAGCGACGGCCTTCGTGAACGTCTCCGACGGCAGCAGCGGCCAGCAGGCGCAGAACTTCCAGAACTCGCAGTTCGCCGTGCAGCGGGTCAAGTCGTACACCTCGCTCGTCGACAGCCCGCGGGTCCTCGAGCCGGTCATCATCGACCTGCGGCTCGACCTGACCGTCCGTGAGCTTGCTCGAAAGACCTCGATGACGAGCCCGCCTGACACGGTGGTGATGGAGGTCTCCGTCGTTGACGAGGATCCCGATCAGGCGGCTCTCATCGCAAACGCCGTGACCGAGTCGCTGGGCGCCGTGATCGAGGACATCGAGAGCAACGGCACCGTCTCACGCACCGGCGAGCCGGAGAGCAACGTCAGGGTCTCCATCACCGCGCCGGCGACGCCGCCGATCTCGCCGTCGTCGCCGCGGACGCTGATCAACCTCGTGCTGGGTGCGCTCCTCGGCCTCTCGGCGGGCATGGTGGCGGCCGTCGTCCGCAATCACTACGACCGACGGATCAAGAGCGCGGACGACGTCCGTGAGGTCACCGGCATCTCGCCGCTGGGCACGACGTCCCACCAGGCGGCCTCGCAGCGCATGCCGCTGGTCGCGCTCGACTGGCGGTCGGAGGCTGCCGAGCGCTTCCGCACCATCCGTACCGCGCTGCGGTTCGCCTCGATCGACCGCGAGGTGCGGCACTTCGTCGTCACATCACCGTTGTCGGGCGAGGGCAAGAGCACCGCTGCGTGCAACCTCGCGATCAGCCTCGCCCAGGGCGGTGCGTCGGTGTGTCTTGTGGAGGCCGACCTGCGCCGTCCACGCGCCGCCGGCTACCTGGGTGTGGATGGCAACCTCGGCCTTTCGGACGTGCTCGTCGGAGCGGCGACGCTCGACGACGTCCTCGTCAGCTGGAACCACGCCCTGCTCCAGATCCTGCCGGCCGGCTCGCTTCCCCCAGACCCCGTCGCGCTTCTGGAGTCGACGGCGATGGGCAACCTCGTCGAAGCCCTGTCGGAGCGCTTCGACGTCGTCGTGTACGACGCGCCGCCCATGCTTCCCGTCACCGACGCCACCGTGCTCGGGGAGAAGGTCGACGGACTCCTGCTGGTGGTCCGCTCAGGCAAGTCGCTCAAAGAGGACCTGACCCGCTCGCTCGACAAGGCAGACGCGGCACGGGTCAAGGTGCTCGGCACCGTGGTGGTGGGGGTTCGCCGCGAGGGGCGCTCAGGCGAGCACGCGTACGCCGCCGACGTGACATCACAACGCACGGAGCTGTCTCCGACCACCAACGAGCCTCCCGCCCGGGGCGAGGGCATCACGCACGCAGACGTCGAGGACGACGACCACCACCAGCCGCCAGCGGTCACCACCGCGATCATGCCCGCCGTCACCGATGCGCTCGCCCGTGGCTACCACTTCGAGCACGATGAGCACGACGAGGTCGACGGCGACGATGCCGACGATGCCTCAGCTGACGCGGTGTCCGGACGCGTTCAGCCCAGCACGTAACGGGCCTGCCCGGGCCCGGTGCCGTCGGAGGCGGATCGGACGACCGTGCTGAGCACGGATGCCATGGTGCTGGCGTTCTCGATGATCATGCGCGACACGACGGCGTGCGAGACAGGATCGACGGCCTTGTGTGCATCTGGCACGTCGTTGCCGTGCACCTCGACGCGTCGCCAGGGCTTGCGAGGAACGCGGTGCCGAGTGCTTCGTGGCATCTCGACGGTCCCCCGCAGGTCGGACATCTCGGCGACGAGCGCGAGGAGCGCATCGACAGGGTCGTCGTGCGTGGGGCGTTCCGTGCCGACGGCGTGCTCGGCGAGAACGGCCGCCTCGCGGAGGGTGAACGCCCGGGCATGCGACGTGGGCTGCAGTCGCACCACCGCGGCCCGCGACGGACGGTCGGCCGCGAGCACGAGGTCGGCAGCCTCGACGGCCCGCGTGGAGAGGGTCGTCGCCCGGTGAGCGATGAGCTCGGCGTCGGAGGTCCCGTGATCCTGCGCGACGACGGTGCAAGCGTGTTGCCCGTCGGCGGCGTTCTCGCCGGCACTCGCCACGACGAAGTGGGTGGGGCTGTCGGCCAGAGCACGGCTCAGCAACGTCTCGATGAATGGCGAGCGGCAGACGTTGGCGGAGCACACGGTGAGGATGCGGAACTTCATGCCATCTGCTTTCGCTTCGGGTGGGCGTAGATCGCCAGCGTTGTCGTGAAGAACACGATAAAGCTGACGGACGTGTCGAAGAGGCCGCTTTCCAAGATGCTGACGAGGGCCAGCATCACGATCACGGCAACGAAGAAGCCGCGCGTCGTGGGTCCGCAGCGGCGCGCCGCCACCAGGGTCGTGACGATCGCCAGCACCAGCGCGAGCACCCCGAGCAGGCCGACCTGCAGGTACGCGGACACCCACGTGCTGTCGAGGATCTGGGTGTCGCGGTACATCGCGGACACGGGGATCTGACGCAGGGCCAGCCCGCCGCCGATCAGGCGTTCGAGGAGGTTGCTCGGATAGTCGATCGCGGCGGACCAGGCGACCGTACGAGAGTTCAGGGTGAGCAGACTCGCGGTGTCACCTCGCCCGACGAACTCCGCCATCACCGAGGTGAGGCCGACGACGGCGGCGACGGCGGGGACGCTCATCACAGCGGCCGCGAACACGGGGATCGAGATCCTGGGCGCCAGCACCACGATGATCGCCATGGCGAGGACGAGGGCCGCCAGACCGGTCCGGGAGCCCGTCGCCCACACGAGCCCGAGCAGCAGGGGAAGACTGACGACGTCGAACATGGTCGCCGACCCGAAGATGCAGCGGTGCGCGACCGCGAGGGCCGGCAGGCTGAACATGAGGCAGACCTGGTTGGGGCCGATCGGCGGGATACCGCCCTCCAGCCGGCCGCTGGCGAGCGTGCCGACGCCGGTCAGGGTCGCGAACACCACGACCACCAGCATGGCGACGAGCATCGCGTTGACGACCTCGTCCCACGGTCGTGCCCGAGCCAGGAGCACGAGCGCCGCAGCGAGCATCGACAGCCGGATGACGAGGATCATCGACGCGACGGTCTCGTCGCTGATCAGCAGGGAGCTGATGACGGCGATGGAGAGGTATCCGAGCAACCCGAGCACGGGCGTGACCTCGACCTGGCTCCAACGGCGGTCGGGCTTCGGCAGTGTGAACGCCAGGCCGAGCGCGATGACGGTGAGCATCGCTTTGGCGACGACCACGACGTCGGCCCCGCCGGAGTAGTAGACGCCTCGTCTCCAGGAGATCGCCGAGACGACCAGCAGGATCATGATCAGCTGGAGCCGCGTGAACCGGATCCGCAGGCTGAATGGGCTGCCGTCGGCGGTCGGATTCGACGGCGCTCGCGTGTCGAGGGACGTGGCCGCGCTCATCGGACGACCGCTCGAGGCGTGTCCGTCGCGGGAGCTTCCCGCCGGACGACAGGGACGATGAGGAGCTGGCGGCAGAGGATGCCGCCGGCGAACGAGCCGAACGAGATCCACAGCGGGGCCCACTGCGTAGGTGACCCCAGCTGGAGGGCGAGAACGAGCAGAGCGATCGACAAGACGGAGTCAGACACGCGGATGCCGAAGACCTGGCCCGGGCGGCCGCGGACAGCTGCGAGGCTCCCGTACGGCAGGACGGCCGCGCACGATCCCGCGTAGACGGCCCACCCCACGACGGCGATGACGTCGATCTCGAACGAACCGCCGGTGACCACCGGCCCGAGAACCGGGAGCGCCACGACGGAGAGAAGGCTCGCACCGAGGGTGGCTGCGAGCATGGTCGCCGCTGCGCGGTCGGCTCTCGTGAGCAGCGCTTGCAGGGTGTGGTCGCTGCTGGCCGCGTACGACGAGAGCAGGTACGAGCCGAAACCTTGGACGACCAGCATCGCGGGTGCTACGTAGACACGCGCTGCTTCGAGCTCGCCGACGGCCGCCGCGCCCGCGGCCGCGAGCACGGTCCACCGCATGACGTTGAGCATCGTCGGACGCACGAACTGCTGGGCGGCGCGCCACGTGCCGAAACGGAGCACGCGGGCGAGGTCGGGTCGCGCCCAGGGGCGTACGGAGCGCTCGTGCCGGGGGACAAGCAGCCAACCCGTCACGCCGGAGGCGGCCTGCCCGGCAGCGAGCGCGAGCAGGAACCCAGCGACCGTCGGGGCGCCCGGCTGCGCGAGCACCGCGACGACGACCCCGGCCGTCACGACCAGCGAGACGAGGTCACCCACGACCAGACGCCAGAAGTGCATTGTGGCCATGAGCAGGCGACGTACAAGGTCGGCCGCGACGAACGCGCCAGTGGCGACCGCGAAGGTGAGGCATCCCGAGGGAGAGAGCGAGGTCCAGACGATGGCGCCCGCGTACGACAGCACGGTCGCGGCCACGACACTGGTCGCCGCAAGCACGACAAGTGCTGAACGCGTTCGCGCATCGCGGCGGTCGAGGACCGTGAGGCTGTCGCCGACGAGTCCCGTCGTCACCGCCGTCGTCATGACCACGGCACCGAAGAGGAGGGCGTACACGCCGAACCCGTCCGCGCCCAGGGAGCGGGCGGCGGCGACCTGAAGGAGGAAGCTCACGCCCGTCTGGGTGGCCTGGGCCACCAGCGCCACGAGCGCGGTCGGGACCCGCCGGCCGCGCGGAGCGTCGTCAGTCGGCGTGGCCAAGGCGACGCCCCGATGCTGCGCCACGGGTGGAGTACCCACGGGTCAGTCGTTCGAGCAGGTCGGCGTAGGCGTCTGCGACGTCTTCCCAGCGGTAGCGGCGCGAGGCCCGCTCCTGCAGCGATCGACCCAACGCGCGCGTCCCCTCCGGGTCGCCCTCGGCCTTCTCGACGAGTCGGGCGAGATCGTCGGGCGAGCTGAACACCGGTGCGGCGTCGCCGAGGACCTCACGGTTGAACACGACGTCGAAGGCGATGACCGGCGCTCCGGCTCCCATCGCTCGCAACAGCGACGGGTTGGTGCCGCCGACGGAGTGGCCGTGGAGATAGGTTGCAGCGTTCGCGTACAGCTGGTCGAGCTGAGCCTGGTCCCAGACCCCGCCGACCAAGCGGATGCGAGGGTCGTCGCTGGCGAGCGCCTCGATCTCGGCGGTGTAAGCGTCGGCGTACGGGGCCGACCCCACCACCACCAGGGGATGGTCGGCGCGCGACGCGCGATAGCCGGCGACGATCTCGCGGACGTGGTTCTCAGGCTCGAAGCGCGCCACCACGAGGTGGTAGCGACCCGGCGTCAGGTCGAGTTCAGCGATCCGGTCGGCGGCCGAGGAGTCGAGGATCGGTGCGCCGTACGGGACAAACGTGGTCTCGACGCCGAACTCGTCCTCGTAGTAGTCGGCGATGCCGACGGCGTCGGCGATCAGCGCGTCGGCCCACCGGACAGACGCGGACTCGGCCGTCCGGTAGTAGCGCCGACCCGCGCCGCTCCACTTCGCCCGCTGCCACTCCAAGCCGTCCACGTGGACGGCCACGGGGGTCCGACGCAGCCTCAGCCCCGGGACGAACGGCGCGTTGGCGGCGTTGAAGACGACCGCCGCGTCGAAGCGCCGTCTGCGGGTCACCGCGTGCGCGACGGACAGCGCGGTGTGGGACAGCGTCTCGAGGGTCTTGCGGCGGACCGCCGGCAGGTGGACGAGGTGCATCCCGAGGTAGGTCCGCGGGCGGTCCTCGTCCTCGACGGTGCGGCAGTAGACCCAGACCTCGTGGCCGGAGTCGGCGAGACGTCGCCCGATCTCCTCGACTGCGGTCTCGAAGCCTCCGTACCGGGCGGGGACCCCGCGGGTGCCGATCAGTGCCACCTTCATCGGTCCATCGCCTTCAGTTCGCGCCACCACTTGCGGAGGACGACCACCAGGACGAGCGCGTTGATCGCGAACAACGCGGTGTAGCCGGCGAAGTAGAGAGTCGGCCATCCCATCAGCACGAAGACCCAGCAGAAGATGCCGTAGTCGGTCGGCAGGATCGCCCACGTGCGGAGCGGGTTCTCCGGAGTCAGGTCGTCGGACGGAGCCGGGGTGCCCTGGCGCAGCAGCGGCATCATGATCAGCCCGAAGAACGTCACCATGTCGACGATCTGGAACCCGACCGGGACGAGCAGCGCCCACTCGGGCTCGACCGGGGGGAAGCGGTAGAACGAGATCAGCACCGCGAGGTGGAAGCTACAGGTCTTGAAGCAGTCCACGGTGTGGTCGAGCCACTCGCCGCTGCGCGAACCGGTGCCGGTGAGCCTCGCGATCTGCCCGTCGACCGAGTCCATGACGTACCCGCCGGCGAGCAGGAGGGACACGGCGATGCCGACGCCGAGGCTGGGGTCGGCGAGGCAGAGGAGCAGGAGGCCTGAGAACGAGAGCGTGGCGCTCACGGCGGTGGCCTGGTTGGGCGTCACCCCGAAGGCCGCCGCGACCGCCGCGACACGCCGACCGAGCGGGCGGTTCACGTAGCGGGAGTACGCGGCGGTGCCTCGCGACGGCTTCTGAGCGGCCGACAGCGCCGCCACGTTGGAGCGGATTCGTGACGTGCGCGACATCTCGGTGACAGGCATGGGGACTCTCGGTGAAGGGTGCGGTCTTCGCACGACAGTCTCCCACCTGCGTGGGCCGAGCCGCGGCGGAACGCGAGGATTCGGGCGGCCCCTGGCCGAGCGGGGGCGATTATGGACATTCCGCGACGAGATGCCCCTCTGTCGCTCTACTCTCGTGCTGGAAGTCTCGGAGAGGGGATGCCATGAGCCACGTCGTCGGGTACGCACCCGGGGTCTACGACCTGTTCCACGTCGGCCACCTCAATGTGCTCAAGCAGGCCAAGGCCCGCTGCGACTTTCTCATCGCCGGCGTCGTCTCCGACGAGATGTGCGCGCACGCGAAGGGCTTCGAACCATTCGTGCCGGTCGCGGAGCGCGTCGAGATCGTGCGGCACATCAACGTGGTGGACGATGTCCACGTCGAGGTCGTCCCGGACAAGCTTGCGACGTGGGAGGTGCTGCGCTTCGACCGCATCTTCAAGGGCGACGACTGGCGCGGCACACCGCGGGGAGACAAGCTCGAGCGTGACTTCGCGACCGTGGGCGTGGAGGTTGTCTACTTCCCCTACACGGTGCACACGTCGAGCACCCAGCTCAGGCGCGCGCTGCGTCAGGTCGGCGGCGCCCCCGCGCTGGCGGCCGAGGCCTGAGACTTCCGGCTCAGCGGTCTGCCGCTGACGCGATCACGTCCTGCATCTCCTCGGCGTAGCGCTGCGGCGAGAACATCTCCTCGGCGCGCGCTCGACCGCCGGCGACCAGCGCGGCGTACAGCTCGGGATCGTCGAGGATCCGCGCGACCTGCGACGCCATCGCGTCTGCGTCGTCGACCGGCGCCAGGAGTCCGGACTCACCGTCGACGACCGACTCGAGATGTCCCTGCACGGCGGTCGCCACGACCGCCCGACCGGCGAGCTGAGCCTCGATCACGGCGTTGCCGAGCGACTCCCCGCGCGAGGGTGCGAGCAGCACGTGGGCCCGCCCGAGCTCAGGCCAGACCGGTGCCACGTGCCCGGCGAACTGCACCCGCCCGGCCAACGGCGAGGTCGAGGCGCGCGCGTGCAGCTCCGCCTCGTACGCCGCCTGGTCGGGGAGTGCGCTCCCGCAGAGCGCGAGCTCAACGTCCCGCCCCTGTGCGAGGAGCCGCTCCAGGACGTCGAGCGCGACGTGAGGGGCCTTGCGCACGGACAGACGCCCGACGACGACCAGACGCCGAGGGCCCTCGGGCGGGGGTGCCTGGATGGGACCCGGCCCGCGTACGCCGTTGTGGACGAGCCGGACCCGCCCGCCGAGTCGGGGGTTGACGTCGGCGAGCTCGGCGATCGTGGCGCTGCTGTTGGCGACGACCGTCGTCGCCAACGAGAGCGGACGGGCGAGGGCGATCCGCAGCGGACGCGGGTCCGACTGCTCGGCCTCGTGGACGTGGCACACGACAGGGACGCGGCACGTGCGTGCGAGGGCGGTCCACCACGGGAGCGTGAGCGTGTTGACCAGCACGACATCGGGACGGGTACGGCGCACGAGCCGCCAGGCGCGGGGTGCCGCAGCCGCGACGTCGCGCACCAGGCGCAGGAGGCCGACCGGGGATGCGTACGCCCTCCGCAGCGCAGGGAACCCGAGGGCGGCGGCCTCGGCGCCCTCGGCCTGCATCATCGCGACGAGAGGGCCGTCGCTCCCGGTGGCCACGCGGACCCGCCAGCCGGCTGCGACCAGGGCGCGAACGGTCTCACGCAGCTGCAGGTCAGAGCCGTAGACGTCGGCCGACGGCGTGGCTACCAGCACTGTGCCGCGAGGCGTCCTGGACGGGGGCATGCGGTGTGGTCCTCCTCGTGTCGCGCCACGTCAGCGTAGCGGGCGCGGCGCCCGAGGGGGGGGCTAGGTCGAGTGATCGCCAGCGCACGACAGAATGGCCGCATGACCTTCGCTGACGACGGCGCCCTGGCAGTCTGGCTGGCCGAACAGGCCGGTACGGAGCTCTTGGAGGTCCGCCGCGGCGGACTGGAGGGAAAGGCGCTCAAGGACGCCGGGGACGCGGCCAGCCAGGCGGTGCTCGCGCGGCTGCTGGCGGAGCACCGGCCGGACGACGCGGTGCTCAGCGAGGAGGCTGCCGACGATCGGGTGCGGGTCTCGGCCGAGCGCGTGTGGATCATCGACCCGCTCGACGGCACCCGCGAGTTCTCCGAGCCCCCGCGCGACGACTGGGCCGTCCACGTAGCGCTCTGGGAGCGTGGCGACCTGACCGTCGGCGCGGTCGCGCAGCCCGCCCTGGGGGAGATCTTCAGCACGGCGTCGCCGCTGAGCGTCCCGCCGCGACGCGACGGGCCGGTGCGGATCGCAGTCAGCCGCAGCCGCCCGCCCGCCTTCGTCGGTGAGCTCGCCGAGGAGATCGGGGCCGAGCTGGTCCCGATGGGGTCGGCAGGCGTGAAAGTGATGTCGGTCGTCCGCGACCTGACCGACGTGTACGTTCACGCCGGCGGGCAGTACGAGTGGGACTCGGCCGCCCCTGTGGCGGTTGCGCGAGCCGCCGGGCTTTCCACCAGTCGCGCCGACGGCAGTCCGCTCGAGTACAACCGAGAGAACCCGTGGCTCCCAGACCTCCTCGTGTGCCGCCCCGAGCTTGCCGAGACCGTCGCGACGTTCGTCGCGAGCCGTCTCGGTTGAGGTCAGCCTCACCCCGTCGATCGGCTCGTTCGCGCGCGGAGAAGGCACCGACATGCGTACGCTGACGCTGCGATGAACGAGAGCCCTACGACCGACGAGTCCACGTCCGACGACGCGTCGCCGCCGACCGAGCCCGCACGCCGAAGGCACACCCTGCGTAAGGTCCTTCTCGGCCTACTGGCGTGCCTCGTGGTGCTCGCGCTCGCCCTCGGCGGCACCGCCTGGTACCTGCAGGAGCGGCTGGTGGGCCAGGTCGACCGCGTCGAGGACGCGTTCTCCGGCTTGGAGAACCGCCCCGCCCCGGCGAAGGGCGACGGGGTGAACATCCTCGTCATGGGCACCGACCGGCGGTCGGACGAGCCCACGACAGGCGACGACGCTGAGGCACCCGCATGGCTGCCGGGCGAGCAGCGCACCGACTCGCTGATGGTCCTGCACGTCGACGCGGACCGTGAGGGTGCGTCGATCGTGTCCATCCCGCGTGACTCCTGGGTCACGATCCCCGGGTACGGCCAGAACAAGATCAACGCGGCGTTCTCCATCGCGGGCCCGTCCCTGGCCGTCGCGACCGTGGAGCAGTTGACCGACCTTCGCATCGACCACATCGCGATCGTCGACTGGGATGGTTTCCGCGAGCTCACCGACGAGCTGGGCGGGGTCGAGGTCGTCGTCCCGGAGACCGTCCACGACTCCGCACGGAACAAGACGTGGGAGGCGGGCAAGCACCGGATGAACGGCGACGAGGCGCTGCTCTACGTCCGTCAGCGGTACGGACTGGCGGGTGGCGACTTCGACCGGATCAAGCGGCAGCAGAACTTCCTCCGTGCGCTGATGCGGCAGACGCTGTCCAGCGACACGCTGGCCAGTCCGACGAAGGCCTACGGCGTCCTCGATGCGGTGACGAAGCACTTGACCGTCGACGCCGAGTGGACCACCGGCGACATGCGAGGCCTCCTGATCTCGCTGCGCAGCTTGCGCGCCGCCGACGTCGCCTTCACCACCGCACCGGTCAGGGGCACGGGACGCGAAGGCGCGCAGAGCGTCGTACGCCTTGACCGCGACAAGGGGCGTGAGCTGTGGGGTGCGGTCCGCGAGGACCGCGCCGACGAGTGGGTGGAGGCCCACGGCGCGGGTCTGCCGGCGTCGGTGAGCTGACGACCGGTCGAAAAGGATCTCGCCACGAGTTGGTGAAATGTCTGGATGGTGGCGCTCTGGCCTGTGTCAACCTGACCGAGTTGTCCACCGGTCGGTCTCGGGCGACCTCGAATCACACCGGGGGAACCACACCATGAGACGAGCACCCGTACTCGTCGTCGGTGCCGCAGCCGCGATCGGCCTGGCCCTGACGATCTCACCCGCTCAGGCGCACGGCGGCCACAAGCCGCCGCCGCCTCCGACGCCGACGACGCTGGCCGAAGGGCTGCTGACGCCGCTCAGCCTCGCGGTCGGAGCCGACGGTACTTCGTACGTCACCCAGAACTTCGCAGGGACCTTGAACAGGGTCCCCAGGCGCGGCGGCGCGCCGACGGAGCTGTACGCCTCCGGCGGGGCGGAGGTCGGCGGCGTCTCCGTGAAGGGCCGCACCGTCTACTTCGCCGAGACAGGCTTCACCGGCGACCCGGCCACGAACGGGTTCACCGGGATCAAGTCGATCGACTCGCGCGGCAAGGTTCGCGTGCTGGCCGACACGGGGAAGTACGAGGAGAAGTACAACCCGAACGCAGACGTCGAGTACGGCGCGCGGGACATCAGCGACGAGTGCCTGGCGCAGGTGCCGACCGGGCCGGAGTTCCCTCCCGTGAAGTACACCGGCGACATCAACCCGCATCCGTACGCGACGCTCCCGGCCGCACACGGCACCGTGTTCGTCGCCGACGCCGGCGCCAACACGATCCAGCGGATCAGCGCACGCGGCAAGATCACGACGTTGGCGCTGCTGCCGCCGATCCCGGCGACCGTGACACCCGAGATCGCCGCGCAGTTCGGGTTCCCCGAGTGTGTCGTTGGTCTGACGTACTGGGGTGACCCGGTCCCGACCGACCTGGAGTGGGGGCCGGACGGCTGGATCTACGTCACGCTCCTGCCAGGTGGCCTCGAGGCGCCGGGAAGCGGCGCGGTCTACAAGGTCCACCCGTGGACGGGGAAGTTCAAGAAGGTGGCGTCGGGCTTCACCTCGTCGACGAACCTTGCGGTGGACCGCAAGGGCAACATCTACGTGTCCGAGCTGTTCGGTGGACGGATCGCCGTGCTGAAGAAGGGAGCAAAGACGCCGTCGACCTTCGTCGAGGCTCTCATGCCAGCAGCCGTCGAGCTGTCGCCGAAGGGTCTGTACGCGACGACCGGCGCGCTGATCGGCGCACCGACCGGACCTGAGCCGCCGACCGACCCACCGGGCGGCATGGTGGTGAAGTACCCGCTGCCGAAGTGGCACGGCCACCATCACCGGTAGGTCCCGGAGCTGGCAGGGGTGCGGCGGGACGGGTCCCGTCGCACCCCTGATCAGGCCCCGCGTGCCAAGCGGACGTCCGTCGGCGCAGCGCGTCTGACCGGCGGACTATCCTGGGGGCCTATGTCTTTGCACGCCTTGGCCGAGGCCGTCGCAGCCGACTCCACCCTTGCCCGCGTGGTCTCCGACCGCCGGTCCGGAGTGACCGCCCTCGACGTTTCCGCCCCACCGTCCGTCCGCCCTTTTCTCGCCGCCACGCTCGTGCCGGCGAGCTCCTGCGTCCTCGTCGTGACCGCGACCGCACGCGAGGCCGAGACGTTGACCGAGGAGATCGGGTCCTTGATCGGGCCCGACAACGTGGTCGACTTCCCGGCCTGGGAGACGCTGCCGCACGAGCGCCTCTCGCCGCGCTCCGACACGGTCGGACGCCGCCTCGCGGTCCTCCGCCGGATCGTCCACCCCGGCTCGACGCCGGACGCCAAGCCGCTCCAGGTCGTCGTCGCGCCGATCCGGTCCGTGCTGCAACCGCAGGTGAAGGGCCTCGCGGACCTCGAGCCGGTGGCGCTGCGCCGCGGCGAGGACGCCGTGCTCGAGGACGTCGTCCGCGGTCTGGCGGACGCCGCGTACACCCGGGTCGACCTCGTCACCAAGCGCGGCGAGTTCGCGGTCCGCGGCGGCATCATCGACGTGTTCCCGCCGACCGAGGACCACCCGCTCCGCGTCGAGTTCTTCGGCGACGAGGTCGACGAGATCCGGCACTTCTCCGTCGCAGACCAGCGCTCGACCGACCCGGTGGAGCACGTGTGGGCGCCCCCGTGCCGCGAGCTGCTGCTGACCGACGACGTCCGCGCGAAGGCACGCGAGCTCGCCGAGGCCCACCCCGAGCTCGGCGAGATGCTCGAGAAGCTCGCCGAGGGACAGTCCGTCGAGGGCATGGAGTCCCTCGCGCCTGCGCTGGTCGACGGCATGGAGCTCCTCGTCGACCTGCTGCCGGCCGACGCGACGATCCTCGTCTGCGACCCCGAACGCGTCCGGACCCGGGCGCACGACCTCGTGGCGACCAGCGAGGAGTTCCTCGCGGCGTCGTGGGCGGCGGCCGCGGGCGGCGGCAAAGCACCGATCGACCTCGGGGCCGCCGCGTACTGGTCGCTCGCCGACGTTCGCCAGCACGCGCTCGCGTCGGGGCGTGCGTGGTGGTCGACGTCGCCGTTCCTGGTGGACGAGGGTCTCGATACGCCCTCGCCTGGCGGCTCGGGCTACTCGACCAGCGGGGGGAGTGCTGGCGGCTCGGGCTACTCGACCAGCGGGGGGAGTGCTGGCGGCTCGGGCTACTCGACCAGCGGGGGGAGTGCTGGCGGCTCGGGCTACTCGACCAGCGGGGGTGAGACGGAGGTTTCGCCGGTTGAGCGAGCGAAGCGAGTCGAAACCGACTTCGACCGCTACGACACCGACGGCGTGAACCTGCCGTTCGCGCCCACCCCGTCGTACCGCGGCGAGGTCGAGCGCGCCCTCGTCGACCTCAAGGGGTGGATGGCCACCGGGACGCGTGTCGTCCTGGTCACCCCCGGCGAGGGCCAGGCGGCGCGCAGCGTCGAGGTGCTCGCGGAGCACGACATCGCCGGGCGCTTCCACGCCGAGCACCACCAGCCAGCCGTGACGGTCGATGACCTGACGCCGCACGTCGTCCACGTGATGTGCGGCGAGATCGACCACGGCTTCGTCGCCGAGGGGATCAACCTCGTCGTCCTCACCCAGGAGGACCTGGTCGGGCAGACGGCGGCGACCGCGCGCGGCGAGCGCAAGATGCCGTCGCGCCGCCGCAAGCAGATCGACCCGCTCGAGCTCGCTCCCGGCGACCACGTGGTCCACGATCAGCACGGCGTCGGCAAGTACGTCGAGATGATGCAGCGGACCATCCAGGGGGCGGTCCGCGAGTACCTCGTCATCGAGTACGCCGCCTCCAAGCGTGGTCAGCCCGCGGACCGTCTGTTCGTCCCGACGGACCAGCTCGACCAGATCACCCGGTACGTCGGTGGCGAGCAGCCGAGCCTCGACCGGCTGGGCGGCGCCGACTGGAGCAAGCGCAAGTCCCGTGCCCGCAAGGCCGTGAAGGAGATCGCGGGGGAGCTGATCAAGCTGTACGCCGCGCGGCAGGCGACCCAGGGGCACACCTTCGGCCCTGACACGCCGTGGCAGCGCGAGCTCGAGGACGCCTTCCCGTACCACGAGACCCCGGACCAGCTCGCGACGATCGACGAGGTCAAGCGCGACATGGAACGCCCGGTCCCGATGGACCGTCTGGTGTGCGGCGACGTCGGCTACGGCAAGACCGAGATCGCCGTCCGTGCGGCGTTCAAGGCGATCCAGGACGGCATGCAGGTCATCGTCCTCGTGCCGACGACGCTGCTCGTGCAGCAGCACTTCGCGACGTTCTCCGAGCGCTACGCGCAGTTCCCGGTGGTCCTGAGGGCACTGTCACGGTTCCAGACCGAGAAGGAGTCCAAGGAGGTCCTCGACGGTCTGGCGGACGGCTCGATCGACCTCGTCATCGGTACCCACCGGCTTCTGCAGAAGGGCGTCAAGATCCCGAAGCTCGGGCTCGTGATCGTCGACGAGGAGCAGCGCTTCGGTGTCGAGCACAAGGAGGCGCTGAAGACGCTGCGCGCGGCAGTCGACGTGCTGTCGATGTCGGCGACGCCGATCCCGCGGACGCTCGAGATGGCGGTGACGGGCATCCGTGAGATGTCGACGATCCAGACACCGCCCGAGGAGCGGCACCCCGTGCTGAGCTTCGTCGGCCCGTACGAGGACCGGCAGGTCGTCGCCGCGATCCGCCGCGAGCTGCTGCGCGACGGGCAGGCGTTCTACATCCACAACCGCGTCAACTCGATGGACAAGGCCGTCAAGCGTCTGAAGGACCTGGTGCCGGAGGCGCGGATCGCGATGGCGCACGGGCAGATGGGGGAGCACCAGCTCGAGCAGATCATGGTGGACTTCTGGGAGAAGAAGTACGACGTGCTCGTCTGCTCGACGATCGTCGAGTCGGGTCTCGACGTCTCCAACGCCAACACGATGATCGTGGAGCGGGCCGACATGCTCGGTCTCTCGCAGCTGCACCAGCTCCGCGGGCGCGTCGGGCGCTCGCGGGAGCGGGCGTACGCCTACTTCCTCTACCCGCCGGAGAAGCCGCTCACCGAGACCGCGCACGAGCGGCTCTCGACGATCGCGCAGCACTCCGAGCTCGGTGGCGGCATGGCGATCGCCATGAAGGACCTCGAGATCCGCGGAGCGGGCAACCTGCTCGGCGGCGAGCAGTCGGGCCACATCGCCGACGTCGGGTTCGACCTGTACGTGCGCCTGGTCGGCGAGGCCGTCACGGAGTTCCGCGGCGACCGCGGCGAGGAGGTTCTCGAGGTCAAGCTCGAGCTCCCGGTCGACGCGCACCTGCCGCACGACTACGTGGAGAGCGAGCGCCTGCGGCTGGAGATGTACAAGCGGCTCGCCGACGTGCGCTCCGATGCCGAGGTCGCGGAGGTCCGCGAGGAGCTCGTCGACCGGTACGGCGAGCCGACGGCGCCGGTCGAGGCGCTGCTCGGCGTGGCGCGGCTACGGGTGCGGGCGCGCGACGTCGGCATCTCCGAGCTCACCGTCGCCGGCAACAACATCCGCATCCTGGGTGTCGACCTGCCGGAGTCGCGCCAGCTGCGGCTCAAGCGGGTCTATCCGGGCTCCGTGGTGAAGGCGACCGCAAACCTCCTTCTCGTCCCGCGGCCCAAGACCGCGAAGGTCGGCGGTCAGCCGTTGCGCGACACCGAGCTCATGGACTGGTGCCGCACGCTGATCGACACCGTGATCGCCTCGTCCGCCTAGCGGGTGGTCAGCTCACGTCCGCGAACGAGTGGTGCTCGTGCGCGACGACCCAGCGACCGTCCTCGCGCGTCAGTCCGAGCGTGAGCCGGAGGTAGCGGCCCGGCGTCGCAGCCAACGCCTCCGGCGTGCCGCAGTTGAGCAGCGCCCACACGAACGCCACGTCCTCACCGGCGGTCACGTCCAGCTCGACGATCTCGAACGACGCGCCTCCGCGCTGCCACTGGAAGAACGGCGGCCACGTCTGCGCGTAGGCGTCGATCCCCCGCACGCCGACGTGTGGCGGAGGCACGTCGAACATCACGATGTCGTCGCGGTGATCGGCCAGGACTCGCGGGAGGTCACCGGCGTGGACCGCCTCGGCCCAGCCGGTGACGAGGTCACGGATCTCGGAGTCGTCCATGCTCGTACGACCGCGCGGCGCGCAGAAACTCATCTCCGCGCCGGCGAGTGGTCAGTGCGCGAGGATGCTGCCGAGGGTCTCGTCGTCGCGCGCGATGACCGTGGTGCCGTCGTCGGCGGTGATGATCGGACGCTGGATCGCGCGAGGGTTCGCGGCCAGGCCGGCGAGCCACGCCGTACGGTGCTCGGCGTCCTTCGCGATCGCGGTGAGGCCGGCCTCGCGTGCCTCCTTCGGCCGCGCGAGGTCCCACGGCTCGAGGCCGAGCCGGTCGACGACCGTCGCCAGCTCCTCGACCGTCGGCGGATCCTCGAGGTAGCGCCGTACGGTGTAGTCGACGCCTGCCTCGTCGAGAGCCGACACGGCGGTCCGGCACTTGCTGCAGGCGGGGTTGACCCAGATCTCCATGGCCCGAGGGTAGGCCGCTCGCGCTGCCCGTGAGCCGGGCGGTCTGATGGCCAGACGGTGCGCAGCGGCTCGACGACGCTCAAGCGCACGGTCGCCGTCGTACCGCGGCAGCCCGGATCCGCTAACCTGCCCGCAGGTTTCGTCGCTCGGAGGTTGTCATGAGACTCGGGTTCATGCGCGCGGTCGTGCTCGCCGGCGCCGCCGCGCTCACCACGGGGGCGGTGGCAGGTGCGCCGACGGCCGCCGCGACACCGGCGGGCACGGTGCTCGCCAAGACGGGCGCACTGACGACGTACACGGGGACCGTGCCCGCCGGGACCGCCACCGTCACCAGCATCACGGTCCGCCAGGACCTCCAGCACAGCACGCTGGCCGTCTCCGCGCGCTGGAGCGCCGGCACCGTCCCGAAGACGATCGCCGTCGGCTTCGGCAGGTGGAACGGCAAGGAGTGCGACGTCGACGGCGACGACGGAGCGCACGCCTATGCGGGCGAGCGTGGATTCGAGGTCTACATCCCCTTCTCCGGTGCTCCGGTGCTGGGGCAGGCCACCCGGGCAGCGCGCTCGGTGACGGCGTCGTTGCACGACACCCGGATCGCCTCGCGGGAGTGGACGTGCGCGATCGCCGCCCACCGAGGAGCGAACAGCGCTGACCTCCAGCGCTTCTCGCCCGTCAGCCTTGCCTCGGTGCGCGCGACCCCGCGGCTGTCGGCGAAGGCGGCGCCGAAGAAGCGCGTCGTGCGCGGCGGCACGTGGGTGAAGGTCAAGGTGACCGTCCGCAACTCCGGGACGGGGACGGCGAGCCGCGTGCGGGTGCGGGTCGCAGGCAGCAAGCGCGTGAAGGTCAAGGGTCCCCAGGCGCGTTCGTACGGGTCGGTGGTCGACGGCACGAGAGAGACGAAGGTCTTCAAGGTGCGGACCACCCGGAAGGGCCGGTACAAGGTCACCGTGACGGTGCGCAGCGGCTCGACGACGCTCAAGCGCACGGTCGTCGTTGTCCGGCGCTGATCGATCGCCTCCGGCGGTGTGACCGCCGACGTGCTTCCGCACGTGTGTGGTTAGGCTGTGCGTGCCGCGTGTGTCACGCGTCACGTGCAGCTCGTCGTACGAGAGGACCCTCATGCCCCGCCGCCTGCCGATCCGCCCGCTCCTCGCAGCCGCCGCCGCATCGCTCGTGCTGGCCGGGTGCGGCACCGTGCAGCCGGGTGACGCCGTCGTCGTCGGGGACTCGCGGCTCTCGATGACCAAGCTCGACGAGCTCGCCGACGCCGGCTGTACGTTCCTCGCGACCGCGGCGGCGTCGCAGGGTTCGGCTGTGCCGGGGCAGGGGGCGGTGCGCCAGGTGATCGTGACGCAGGCGCTCCAGCTCGAGGGGGCGCTCGCCGTCGCCGCCCGGGAGGGCATCGAGGTGCCGGAGGCCCAGTGGCAGCTGCCGCTGGCCCAGCAGGAGCAGCTGAAGGAGATGTTCAGCGGCGACGATCTCGAGACGGCCAAGGAGCTGCTCGAGCGCGACTACCAGAGCCTGGCGCTGCGGGCGGCGATCGGCGGTGCCGAGGCCGGTGAGCCGGTGACCCCCGAGAACACCCAGGAGCTCACGGAGCTCGGCTCGGCCGCCGTCGTCGAGGAGCTGAGCACCCTCGACGCCAGCGTCGACCCGCGGTTCGGCGTCGACGGCGTCGGGCAGCCCGATGCGGGCCTCAGCCTGTCCGCGTCGAGCGAGCAGCTGGCCGAGGTCGACCCCTCGACGCTCCCCGCGAACCAGCAGTGCCACGGCGTAGAGTCGAGCGAGTGAGGATCCTCGTCACCAGCCCCCGTGTTGCTCCGGGCCTGATGACCCTGGCGGCGTGGGACGCCGTTCGTGAGGCCGACCGGATCCTCGCCCCCGATGCCGACGACCCGACGGTCGATGCGCTGCGCCACTCGGGCTTCACCGTCGCCGTCGAGCCGTCGCCGCCGCTGCGGCCGACCGACGGCACGGAGACCCTGTGGATCGCGCCGACCGGTGACCTCGCCTGGGCGCGCCGGGTCGCGGACTCGCTCGTCACGGCGACCGGTGCGGACTCCGGCGCGGACCCGTCGGCCGGTGTCGAGGTCGTGTTCGGCTCGTACGACCTTCCTGGCGCGCGCCTGCTCGACCTCGTGGCCGTCATGGACCAGCTGCGCGTCGAGTGCCCGTGGACGCGGGAGCAGACCCACGCGTCGCTCCAGCAGTACCTCCTCGAGGAGTCGTACGAGGTGCTCGACGCCCTCGACCGCGGCGACACCGACGAGCTCCGTGAGGAGCTCGGCGACCTCCTGATGCAGGTCGTCTTCCACGCCGCCGTGGCGGCTCGGCCGGCCGAGCCGGAGGTGGACGCCGACGGCTGGGACATCGACGATGTGGCCGCCGGGATCGTCGAGAAGCTCGTACGCCGCAACCCGCACGTCTTCGCCGACGGCGACGCCACGACCCCCGACGAGGTCGACGCGGCCTGGCAGCGGCTCAAGGCGACCGAGAAGCAGCGCAGCTCCGTCCTGGACGGCGTGCCACCGACGTTGCCCGCCCTCGCGTACGCCGACAAGGTGGTGGGCCGCCTCCAGCGCGACGGTGCCCTCACCGGGACAGGCGGAGACTCACTGGGGGATCGACTCCTCGCGCTGGTCATCGAGGCTCGCGCGAGCGGCGAGGATCCCGAGGCCGCGCTCCGCCGGACGGTCAACGCCCTCGTCCCGTAGCCCGCGCTGGACGCCCGGCGCGCCACGGGACGCGCCCGAACGGTCCGGCAGCGTGGTCACCATAGGATGAGGACGACACAGACCATCCTTCGCTAGGAGTCCGTAGTGGCAAGCATCGAAGCTGTCGGAGCCCGAGAGATCCTCGACTCACGCGGCAATCCCACGGTCGAGGTCGAGGTTGCGCTCGACGACGGCACCATCGGCCGGGCTGACGTCCCGTCGGGTGCCTCGACCGGCAAGTTCGAGGCGGTGGAGCTGCGCGACGGCGGCGACCGCTACGGCGGGAAGGGCGTCCAGAAGGCCGTCGACGCCGTCAACGAGGCGATCCGCCCCGAGATCGTGGGCCTGGACGCCGACGAGCAGCGTTACATCGACCAGACGCTGCTGCGTCTCGACGGCACGCCGAACAAGGCGCAGTTCGGCGCCAACGCGATCCTGGGTGTCTCGCTCGCGGTCGCGCGTGCGGCCGCGGACTCCGCCGGGCTCCCGCTGTTCCAGTACGTCGGCGGCTCGAACGCCCACGTCCTGCCGGTGCCGATGATGAACATCCTCAACGGCGGCGCCCACGCCGACACCGACGTCGACATCCAGGAGTTCATGATCGCGCCGATCGGCGCGTCCAGCTTCGCGGAGGCGCTGCGCCAGGGCGTCGAGGTCTACCACGCGCTGAAGTCGGTGCTGAAGTCCGACGGTCTTGCCACGGGCCTCGGTGACGAGGGCGGCTTCGCCCCGAACCTCAGCTCCAACCGCGCTGCGCTGGATCTCATCGCGAAGGCGATCGAGACGACCGGCCTGAAGCTCGGCACGGACATCGCCCTCGCGCTGGACGTCGCCGCGTCGGAGTTCTACAGCGACGGCGCGTACCGCTTCGAGGGTGCACCGAAGTCGGCCGCGGAGATGACCGCGTACTACGCGGAGCTCGTGGCCTCGTACCCGATCGTGTCGATCGAGGACCCCCTCGACGAGGACGACTGGGAGGGCTGGACGACGATCACCGGCGAGCTCGGCGACAAGGTGCAGCTCGTCGGCGACGACCTCTTCGTCACCAACACCGAGCGTCTCCAGCGAGGCATCGAGGAGGGCGCCGCCAACGCGCTGCTCGTGAAGGTCAACCAGATCGGCACGCTCACCGAGACCCTCGAGTCCGTCGACCTGGCGCACCGCAACGGCTACCGCTGCATGATGAGCCACCGCTCCGGCGAGACCGAGGACACGACGATCGCCGACCTCGCGGTCGCCACGAACTGCGGCCAGATCAAGACCGGCGCCCCGGCACGCTCGGAGCGGGTCGCGAAGTACAACCAGCTCCTGCGCATCGAGGAGCTGCTCGACGACGCCGGCACGTACGCCGGGCGCGGTGCCTTTCCGCGGCTGAAGGCCTGACGCGGTGCCGCCGACGTCGCGACGTCCCGTCACGAGACGCCCTGCCGCGAGGCCGGGCTCATCGAGGCGTGGCCGTGCCGCGACGCCGGCGGCCTCCGACGAGGTCGTCACGACGTACGGCGCCCCGCGGGTCACGCGCCGCATGGCGGTGCTGCTCCTCGTGCTCCTGGTGCTCGCGATCTCGTACGCCTCGAGCCTGAAGGCGTTCCTCCAGCAACGGGACGCTCTCGCGACGGCGCAGGCGCAGATCGCCGAGTCGAGCGCCGCCATCAAGGAGCTCGAGGGGCAGAAGGCGCGGTTCGACGACCCCGAGTACGTCGAGGCGCTCGCGCGGTCGCGCTTCGGCTGGGTCAAGCTGGGTGAGATCGGGTTCACCGTCATCGATGCGGACGGCAACCCTGTCGGCAAGGGGCCCGAACTTCCCGCCGCGACGCAGGAGGCGGCCGCGCCCGAGTGGTACTCCACGTTGTGGACGTCGGTCGAGGTCGCCGGCGGTGTGCCGCAGAAGACGAGCCCGGCCACCACGGACGAGGTCGTGAAACCCCAGAAGCAGGACGAGGACCAGTGACCGACGTACCCCCGAGCCAAGCCGATCTCGACGCCATCCAGGAGCAGCTCGGTCGGCCGGCCCGTGGCGTGGTCTCGATCGCCAGCCGGTGTCCGTCCGGCCACCCGAACGTCGTCAAGACGGAGCCGCGGCTCCCCGACGGCACGCCGTTCCCGACGTTGTACTACGTCACGTGCACCCGTCTCAACGGCATGATCGGCACGCTGGAGGGCTCGGGCCTCATGCGGGAGATGAGCGAGCGCCTGACCGAGGACCCCGAGCTCGCAGCGGCGTACGCGCGTGCGCACGAGGACTACCTGGCGACGCGTCGGGCGATCGCGGAGGTCCCGGAGATCGACGGCGTGTCGGCGGGCGGGATGCCGACGCGGGTGAAGTGCCTGCACGTGCTGGTCGGGCATGCGCTCGCCACCGGGCCAGGCGTGAACCCGCTCGGCGACGAGGCCGTCGTGCTCCTCGGTGACTGGTGGACCGGCAGCACGTGCGACGGGCCCGGCGCACCGTCCCCGCAGTACGTTGCCGCGCATTCCGCTCCGCCGGAAGACGCGCGGTGACCCGCAGGGTCGCCGCGGTCGACTGCGGGACCAACTCGATCCGTCTGCTCGTCACCGACCTCGACGCCGACGCCGGCACGGCGGACGACCTCGTGCGCCGGATGGAGATCGTGCGGCTCGGCTACGGCGTCGACCGCACGGGACACCTCGACGAGCGGGCGCTCGCGAGGACCTTCGCCGCGTGCGAGGACTACGCAGGCGTGATCGCCGAGGCAGGCGTGGAGCGGGTGCGGTTCGTGGCGACGTCGGCCACCCGTGACGCCGACAACGCGGAGGAGTTCGCGGCAGGCGTGCAGGAGCGGCTCGGCGTGCGTCCCGACGTCGTGAGCGGCGCCGAGGAGGCAGCGTTGTCGTACGCCGGCGCGGTGCGCGACCTGCCGGGTGTCGAGCAGCCTGTGCTCGTGGTCGACCTGGGTGGCGGCTCTACGGAACTGATCCTCGGGCACGACGGCGTCGCCGACGCGGAGCACTCGCTCGACATCGGGTCGGTCCGGATGACCGAGCGTCACCTGCGCAGCGACCCGCCGACCGCCGACGAGATCGCGGCCTGCGTCGCGGACGTCGACGCGGCGCTCGAGGGTGTGCGGGTCGACGTCGGGACGGCTCGTACGCTCGTGGGCGTCGCGGGCACGATCACGACCGTGGCTGCCCTGGTCCTCGGGCTCGAGGAGTACGACTCCGCCCGCATCCACCACGCACGCCTCGCCGTGCCCGACGTGGTGGCCGCGTGCGACAGGATCGTCGCTGCCCCGGTGGAGGAGCGGCGGTCCTGGCCGTTCATGCACCCCGGCCGCGCGGACGTCATCGGCGGCGGCGCGCTGATCGTCGCGCGGCTGCTGCGCCGTACGACGCCGGACACCCTGGTGGTCTCGGAGCGCGACATCCTCGACGGCATCGCCTGGTCGCTCGCGTAGGCCGCCGGGCGCTGACCCCGCTCAGGCGCCGATCGCCGTGACGCCCTGCACTGTCCACAGCTGCCTCAGGATCCCGTCGAGCACGTGGGCGCGGTCGAACTGCAGCGCGTACGCCCGCGCGGCCTCGGCCTTCCGGGCGCGGTCCGCAGGGGTGCTGCGCAGGACGGCGCCGTCGATCGCGGTGGCGATGGCGTCGGGGTCCTCGACGCCGACGATCGTCGCGTGGTCGCCGACGGCCTCGCCGATCCCGCCGGTCTCGGTGGTCACGATCGGCCCGCCACCGGCGAGCATCTTCTCGACCAGGGCGATCCCGAACGTCTCGACGAACTCGGGGCGCGGCTTGCTCGGCAGGACGAACGCCGCGCACCCCGCCATCAAGAGCGGCTTCTCCGCGTCGTCGACGTCGTCGAGGAAGATGATCCGGTCGGCGACCGGCGACGCCGCCGCGTACGCGCGGAGCTCGGCCTCCTCGGGTCCCCGTCCGGCGACGACCAGGCGCACCGTGTTCGCGGCCGTGCTGCGGGCGTACCCGTCGATCAGGTCGTCGACGCCCTTGGCGGCGGCGAGCCGCGACAGGAAGAACACGTAGCCGTCACGCTCCAGCCCGCGCGCCGCCACCGCGTCGTCGACCGCGTCGGGGTCGAGGTCGGTGTAGGCGCGGGTGTCGATCGCCGGGTACGAGATGCCGATCCGGTCGCGGCACTGCTCCGCGAACCGCGTCCCGTGGCGCGCGTCGACCTCCTCGGCGCACGCGACGACGAGGTCGCGCGTGTACGCGGAGACGGCGAGGCACACGTCGTTGCTCAGGTACGTCGTCAGCACCTGGGCGGCGGCGCCGAAGCGGTCCTCCGCGATGCAGGAGCGTACGACGCCGGTGACGTCCGACCCGACGGCTTCGGCGACCGTGGTGACGTCGACCGGCAGACCGGTGGCGCGGGCGATGCGTACGGCGTCGGTGACCGCCGTCGTGTGCGGGCTGAGGTAGAGCGACAGCGCGACCGTCGGGACGCCGTCGGTGAAGAGCTCGACGAGCCGGCCGGTGATCCCCGCGAGGTAGCGGCCGTCCGGAACCTTGTAGTCGCCGACCGGGTCGGGGCGCTCGACCGTGATGCCCGGCGAGTACGGGAGGACAGAGTCGAGCGGCTTGAGCGGGAGCCCGGCCTCCTGGAGCCGGTCGATCGGCCACGTGACGATCCGGATGTCGGTGAACCCTCGAGCGAGCGCCGCCTCGGCGAGGTTGCGGGCTTCCCCGGAGTGTCCGCAGATCACGGGATCTGCGCGGACGACGATGACGAGACGGTACGGCGGTTGCATGATCATGACACCCCGATCGATGGAGAGACGGCGAGGACGTCCCCTTCGACTCGCTTCGCTCGCTCAGGACGGCGCCCGCGGCGGGCGCCGGCGGGGAAGGACGGTGGAACGCACTCGGGGGCCCGGCCCCAGGAGCCGGGTTCGGGTCCGAGCTCGAGGAGGAGTCGCCCGCCTCGGTAGAGCTCGGTGCCGTCGAGCCACGTGCGGTTCAGCGGTCGGCCGTCGAGCCACGCCGCCTGCACGTACTGCGGGGGAGTGTCGCGGCCGGGTTCGGTGAAGCCCGTCGTCTCGATCTCGAGCCGTGCGTCGGCGAGGTTGACGGTGGCGGCGGAGAACGACGGCGCGTTGACGAGGAAGATGTTCTGCCCGGCGACGGGGAACAGACCGAGCGCGGCCCACACGTACCACGAGCTCAGCCCGCCCGAGTCGTCGTTGCCGGGGAGCCCACCGTGCCCGGTTCCGAAGCGCTGGTGGATCACCGCGTGCACGATCTCGGCCGTACGATCCGGGCGCCCCGCGTAGTGGTACGCCCAGGGGGCCTCCATGTCCGGCTCGTTGTTGAGGCCCTCGAAGCGGTCGAGCGCGTAACCGGCCGCCATCTCCGCCTTCGAGGGGCGCACTCCCGGCTGCTGCACGGCCTCGGCTCCGTACCCGAAGAACCGGTCGAGGAGCGCGACGAACGCTTCCGCGCCGCCGGCCAGGACGATCCGGGCGGCCATGTCGTGGACGAGGCGGAACGAGTAGTTCCACCGTCCACCCTCGTAGAAGGTCGAGTCGAGCAGGAGGCCGGTCGCGGGGTCGAACGCGCTCGACCAGCCGGCGGCGTACGGCTCGAGCTCGCTGACCAGCGCCTTGTCGCCGACGTGCTGCGCGACCTGGAGCGTGCACCAGTAGCCGAACGCGAGGTCGAGGGTGTGGCTGATCGGGTGGGCGACGCCACGCAGGAGGTAGTCCTCGCCGTACGCCCGCCGGAGGTCGTTGTGCATGTGGACGAGGGCCCAGTCCCAGTCGATGCCGCCGATCCCGAGCGCGCACAGGTCCGCAAGGAACGTCTGCGCGAGCGCGCTGGCCTGGCGTGAGAACACGTCGGCGCCGCGCGCCATGCGGTACCCGATGGGGAGGTTGCCCTCCTCTTCGCAGACGTGCAGGAGGGCGTTGGCGAGCTCGGCCGCCCGCGCGGGCACGAGCGCGGTCAGCAACGGGAGCTGCGTCCGGTAGATGTCCCACATCGTGCTGATGTCGAACGCGAACGGACCGTCGCTCGGCCAGAACGGGCTCTCGTTCGGTGCGAGGCACGGCTTGACGAGCGAGTGGTACAGCGCTGTCTCGAAGACCGTGCGGCGCTCGGGATCCGGGCACGTCACGTCGATCAGGCCGAGGTGGTCGCCCCAGGCGCGGGCGGTGGCCTCGCGGCGTACGGCGAAGCTGGACCGGCTCGGTCCACAGTCGGCGAGGAGGTTCTCGCGCGCCTGCTCGGTGCCGCGCAGCGAGAATCCCAGGCGGAGCTCGACGACCTGCTCTGCGGCGGTCGGCCCGGCCCACATCACGCCGAACGGACGGAGGGTGGTCGTCCGGATGTCGTGGAAGTCGAGCCGGCTGCCGCCCGCCATCAGCCGTCGGTCGTACCAGAGCATCTGGCGCCAGCGCTCGGCGTCGCACTCCAGATGGACGGCGAGCGGTGCGCCCTCGACGACGATCTCGCCGCGCGCCACCCCGGGGGAGACGGCCTCGAGGTGTGAGCGCAGCGGGACGGTGGCGCCGTACGGGATGGCTAGCCCGCCGAGCGAGAAGTCGACGACGAGGCGGGCGTCGTGGTGCGCGGGGAAGGTGTAGCGGTGGACGGCGCTCTTGGGCCCGACGGTGACCTCGCAGCGGACGCCCGAGTCGAGCGTGGCGGCGTACCAGCCCGGCTCGGCCTCCTCGTCGTGGAGCCGCCACGTGCGGCCGAGGGCGTCGAGAGGCTCGAGCATCGGGGTGACCCGGAAGTAGTTGTAGTACTTCCGGATCGCCCCGGTGCCCGACTGCTGGAAGTGCGTGACGCCCGAGGCCACCTGGTCGTCGAGGATCGCGGTCGGCACGCCCTCGGTGCTGAGGTCGTACCGTCCGTAGCCGGTCGGGTAGGCACCCGAGTAGGCGCACGCCGACACCATCCCGAGCGGGTGGCACGCGCCGGGGTGGGTGTTGCCCACCTGGGGCTTCGGTGACCACCACGTGGCCGCCAGCCCGGTCGAGGGCGGCAGGTCCGTGGCGGACGTGCCGATGAAGGGGTCGACAGCCATCGGGGCCTCCCCTCGTCCGGCGCCGCGGTGGCTCGCACCGCCACGAGCCCGTGGCGTGGACGCTACGTACGCCACGTGACGGGCAGATTTCACCGAGGTGAAGGTTCGCTCGCGCCCGATCGTTGCTCGCCGCGACTAGGCTGGGACACGTGCCTGCTCGGACCGGATTCACCTCGCCCGTGACACCGGGCACCGGGTGGCCGGACGACGTCGCCACACCCGCGACGCCGGTGGCTCACGACGCGGCGGAGGTCGGTGAGCTGGCCGCGGGGGCGGGTTCGCTGCGCGAGCTCGACGCGCGTGTCTCGGTCTGCCGCGCCTGCCCACGGCTGGTGGAGTGGCGCGAGGACGTCGCGGTCACCAAGCGGCGCGCGTTTGCCGACGAGCCGTACTGGGGCCGTCCGATCCCGGGCTGGGGCGAGGCCGAGCCGAGGGTCCTCGTCGTCGGTCTCGCACCCGCCGCGCACGGCGGCAACCGCACCGGCCGCATCTTCACCGGGGACCGCTCCGGCGACTGGTTGTTCGCGTCGCTGCACCGTACGGGGCTGGCCGCGCAGGCGACCAGCGTCCACGCCGGCGACGGCCAGCGCCTCATCGGCGGCCGCATGGTCGCCGCGGTCCGCTGCGCACCCCCTGCGAACAAACCGACCACGGATGAACGCGACGCCTGTGCACCCTGGTTGGAGGAGGAGTTCCGACTCGTGCTGCCTTCCGTTCGCGTGATCGTCGCTCTCGGCTCCTATGGTTGGGACGCGACGTTGCGGACGATGGCAGCCCTGGGTGCGCCTGTGCCGCGACCACGGCCGAAGTTCGGTCACGCGGCGGAGGTCACGATCCCGAAACCTGCGGGGGATACGGTCCGTCTCCTGGGCTGTTTCCACCCCAGCCAGCAGAACACGTTCACAGGACGGTTGACCGAGCCCATGCTCGACGCCGTCATGGCCCGCGCGAAGGAGGTCAGCGATGACTGAGGAGATCACCCGGACGCATTCCACCGGCGTGGCCGGACGGCTGGTCGACCTGCTCGTCCAGGTGTACGGCGAGGCGCCGCCGGTCACGTTCACCGCGTGGGACGGGTCACGGGTCGATCCTGAGTCCGGCGACGTCGGGATCGCGGCGCACCTCGAGTCACGCCGGACCGTCCGCCGCCTGATGTGGTCGCCCGGGCAGGAAGGCATCGCCAAGGCCTACATCGCGGGCGAGCTCACCATCGACGGCGACCTCGAGACGGCTGTGCGGCTGATGCGCGACTACGTCGAGCAGGCGTCCGCGAAGCGCACCCTCGAGCCGGCCGACCGCCGTGAGGTGCTGCGCCTGACCGTGCAGCTCGGTGCGGTGGGTCCCGCGCCGCGGGGGCCTTCGGAGCCGGTCGATGCCGTGACCGGCTACCTCGACGTCCCAGGGCAGATGCGCACCGAGCTGCCGGCCGAGCTTGCCGATGCCGTGCTCGGGCACGCCGCTGGCGAGGACGCCGGACGGGCTGAGACCGTCTACACCGACCCGGAGCCGCTGAGCGCGTCGATCGGGCGGTGGGAGCAGGAGGGCCTCGTCGTCGACGCCGTACGCGAGGTGGTCTCCGAGGAGCGCGACCGCCTCCGGGACATCGGCGCGCGGCTCGAGGAGCACTGGGACGCGGTCGTCGATGCGGTCGGCGCCCAGCACGCCCGGATGTGGAGGGTGTCGCTCGTCCTCGTGCGCGACAACCTCGAGCGCCGGACGGTCCGCGCGTACGAGATCACCGGCACCCCCTCCGCCGACTGAGCGAGCCCCCCTTCCGCCGACTGAGCGAGCCCTCCTCCGCTGGTTGAGCGAGCGCAGCGAGTCGAAACCACCCGTACGCCACAATGGGTCCCACGCTCCTGTAGCCCAACCGGCAGAGGCAGACGGCTTAAACCCGTCCAAGGTGCGGGTTCGAGTCCCGCCGGGAGCACCCGTCAGTCGCCGATCTCCTGGTGGAGATAGAAGGCGCGCTCCCCGGTCTCGGGCTCGATCATCGAGAACCCGTGCCGCACGTAGAACCGTTGCGCGTCGACGTCGCCCTCGTCGACGTTGACCTCGACGAGGGCGACGTGCCGCTCGCGCGCGTGGGCCGTCACGAGGTCGAGCACCGTGGTCCCGATGCCCTGCCCGCGCAGGCTCGGGACGACGTACAGCTCGTCCAGCAGCGCCACCGGACCCTCGTACCAGACGTTGGGCCGCACGGTGACGAGCGCGACCGCCACCGCGGGCCGGCCAGCGATCACCGCGTACGTCGAGATCCCGCCGAGGAGGTTGCGCAGGCGCGGTGTCAGGACGTCGGCGCCGGGTGACGGCCAGGCGTACTCGGTGTTGAAGTCGTGCAGCAGCCTGGCGACCTCGTCGGCGTCGCCAGGCGTCGCAAGACGGGGCTCGTACGTCTCGGGTGGCGTCATCCGGTCAGGCTCCCACGCCCGTCAAGCCTGCGCGAAGAGACCATCCGGGTCGTGGGTGGACCGGACCGCCTCGAGCCGGGCCAGCACGTCCTGCGGCCAGGTCCGCGCGATCTGGGCGGCGTCGTACGGGTCGCTCATCCAGTTGGGGGAGAGGTGTGGCGAGCGCCAGGCCCCGATCGCTTCCTCGACCTGCGCGAACACCCCGGGGAGCACGTCGTCGAAGAGCGCCGGGTCGGGCACCCCGAGCACCGTCACGGTGTAGTCGAAGTCGCGGAAGCCAGCCGCCGACGACCCATCGGGCGCGCCTGCTGCCGAGGCCCCGCCCACGTGCCGGACCTCGAGGCCCATGATCGGGAGCGTGCTCCCTGGACCTGCGAGCGAGAGCACCGCGTCGGCGAGGTCGCGGTCGACCCGCGAGAGCGTCGCCCCGCGCAGGAAGGACGGGCCCGGCTCCGTGGGGTCGCCCGTGATCCGGGCGACCTCGCCCAGCGGCATCGGCCCGAGGTCGTCGAGGTGCACGTCGCCGAGCTCGCGCAGCGGCTTGGTGAGGCGTTCGCCGTCGTCGGCGGTCCCGGGGAAGGCGACGTGGAGCGCGAAGAGGTGCTTGCCGCGCATCGGGTCCGGGATGAACGGGAGGTCGGGGAACCTGATGATCATCCCGCTGGTCGTGACGTCCGCGGGCGCGGTCGTCGTCCAGTCGAGCCAGCGCGCGTACGGGTCGGTGCTCGCCTCCAGGTCGAAGAAGAGCGTCCCGGCGTACAGCGCGGGGACCGCGGAGAGCGCAACCGTGATCTCGGTGACGACGCCGAGGCCGGTCTTGCCGCCCCGCAGCGCCCAGAGGAGGTCGGCATCTCCCTCCGTCGAGGCCTCCACGACGTCGCCGGTGCCGGTCACAACCCTGGCGGAGACGACGTGGTCGGACCCGAAGCCGTGGCTGCGGGCGAGCGGCCCGATGCCGCCGCCGACGAGGAAGCCGACTACCCCGACGTTCGTCGAGGAGCCCGTGACGGGAGCCAGGTCGTGCTCGGCAGCGGCGGCGACGACGTCGGCCCAACGCGTGCCGCCGCCGATCGTCGCGGTCCGCGCCTGCGGGTCGATCTCGACCGAGGAGAGGGCCCCGAGCGCGAGGACGATGCCTGACGCGTACGCCGTGGGTGCGCCGTGGCCGGTGGTGTGCAGGTGGAGCGGCACGCCCTCGGCGCGCGCGAAGCGGACGGTCTCCACCACGTCGGCCTCGGTGGCGGCGTGGACGACCGCATCGGGGTCGTGCTCGATCGCGAGGTTGAACGCGGTCGCTCCCGCGGTGTGGTCCGGGACGTCGCGCGTGGTCAGCGTGCCGGTCAGGCGGGCGCGGAGTGCGGTGTAGTCGGTCATGGGGTGGTGCTCCTTCGTCCCTCGTGGTGTCTCACCCTTACGACGACGCAGCGCCCGGAATCGTGAGGTCTGTCAGTGCCATCGGTCAGGATCGGAGCATGCACCTGGTTCTCGAACGCGATGAGACGGCGGCGGGCGAGGCGCGCCAGCGGCGTTCGCTGATGGATGTCGGCTACCGCATGCTGGGCTCGGTCGCAGAGGCCGAGGACGTCGTCCAGGAGTCGTACGCACGCTGGTTCGCGCTGTCCGACGCGCAGCGCGACGCGATCGAGCGTCCGACGGCGTGGCTGATCCGGGTGGCGAGCCGCATCTGCCTGGACATCCTGGGGTCGGCGCGCGCCCGCCGTGAGCAGTACGTCGGCGAGTGGATCCCCGAGCCGCTCCCCGAGGGGGCACGCTGGTCCAGCCAGGGCGGCACAGGTGCGGTCGATCCGGCAGAGCGCGTCACGATCGACGAGTCGGTCGGCATGGCGATGCTCGTCGTGCTCGACACCATGACCCCGGCCGAGCGGGTGGCGTTCGTCCTGCACGACGTGTTCGCGTTCAGCTTCGCCGAGGTCGGCGAGATGCTCGACCGCAGTCCTGCGGCCTGCCGACAGCTGGCGTCGTCGGCACGGCGCCGCGTGCGTGAGGCCGACGTCGAGGACGCCGTGCAGCCGGGTGCCGGCGGCGTGGTGGCAGCGTTCCGCGAGGCTTGGGAGACCGGCGAGATGAGCTCCCTGCTCGCAGTGCTCGACCCCGACTCCACGGTGGTCGTCGACGGCGGCGGCAAGGTCGCTGCCGCGCTGCATCCCGTCTCCGGAGCGGAGGACGTCGCGGCTTTTTTTCTCGGTGTGCGCGATCGTGCGCCGGGGCTCGTGTTCGAGACGCGGCCGGTCAACGGTCAGCCGGGTCTGGTCGTGCGCGACGCCCGTGCGGTCGTCACGGTCCTCGCCTTCCAGGTCACACGCGGCCGGATCACCCGGGTGTGGGCGGTCCGCAACCCCGACAAGCTGGGTGCGTGGGCGCGGTGACGCTCAGCGAGCGATGCCGGTGAGGGCGATCGCCAGCCCGCCGAGCGCCCGGATCGTCTCGTTGGCGTCCTCAAAGGGATAGCCCCGGGTGCACACCGCCATCACGACGGCGTCAGGGCCGGGTGTGCCGACGAAGGCGACGTCGTGCCGGATCGCCTCGACCGATCCCGACTTGCTGCCCCACGCGACCCCGTCGGGCACGTCTGCCGCGATCAGCGGGTCCTCCTGCCGAGCGAGCAGGTCGACCATGAACCGTGTGCTCTCAGGGCCGGCAAGCCGTCCGGCGACAAGGGCGCCCATCAGTGCTGTGAGGTCGGCCGCGGTGACCACGTTGCTGGCGCCGTACGCGTCTGCTGCCGCCTGGTCTCCGTACTGCCGGGACATCCTGCTGTCGTGCGCGCCGGCGTCGGCCAGCACCGAGGCGATCGCGTCCAGCCCGACTCTCTCGATGACCATGTTGGTCGCCTCGTTCGACGAGACGATGATCATCCGCTCCAGCACCTCGCGCAGCGGCATGGGCTCTCCCGCGGGGGCCATGCCGTGGTCGACGTCGTCGGGCACGAGTCGGTAGTCCGGCGCGTCGGGCACCTGGCTCGTGAACGTGTCGCGGCTGATCAGGGGTGTGTCGAGCGTGAGGTCGCCCGACTCGAGCAGACGGACGGCAGCGACGAGCGGGGCGACCTTGATCGTGCTCGCGGCATAGAACGCCTCACCGGCGTTCCGCTCGGCGAGCACGTCGCCGGACGCGGTGGCGACCCGGAAGGCGATCACCGGCGTGCCGTCGCTGTAGGTGCCTGTCGCGGACATCTCATTCTCCCTTCTGGGCGGAGTCGCGTACGACCCGCGCGAACGCCTCGACGAGCGTGCGGGACTGCCGCTCGTTGACCTCTGCGTCGGCCTCGGCGGCAGCCACGAGTGCGGCGCGGTCGAAGCCGTCGTTGGCGAGCTCGGCCTCGTTCCACGTCCGCAGGCGCTCGTGACCGGTCTCGGGGTGGAACTGCAGGCCCCACGCGCACACGCCGACGCGGAACGCCTGCACCGCGCACGCGTCGCTGGTGGCGAGCAGGTCGGCGCCCGCCGGCAGCGCGGTCACGCTGTCGCAGTGGTTCTGGATCATCCGCAGCGACGTCTCGGCCGCGAGCTCGGCGAAGACCGGGTCGTCGGCCGCGGCGGGGAGAAGGTCGACGGGACAGGAACCGCGCTCGGTCTCTCCCGAGTCCGCCGTGACCTGCCCACCGGCGCAGAGCGCGAGCATCTGCGCCCCGAGGCAGATGCCGAGCAGCGGCACCTCGCGCTTGAGCGCCTCGACGGTGAGCTCGCGCTCGCGGGGCAGCCACGGCGCACGCTCGTCGGCGTCGGGCATGAACCCGCCGCCGAGGGTGACTACGCCGTCGTACGCGTCGAGCGACCGCGGCAGGTCCGCGCCGTCGACGACGTGGCTGTCGACCCCGGCCGCCTCGAGCCAGGCGACGAGGCGCCCGGGCCCGCTGGTCGGGGAGTTCTTGACGACGAGGACGGCGGGGCGAGCCGTCTCGTCCGCCTCAGTGAGCGGAGACATCGTCGGCGAAGTGGCAGGCGGCAAGGTGGTCGGGAGACTCCAGCGCACCGAGCTTCGGGCTCTCGGTGCGGCAGATCGTCGGGATGGAGCGTGACTGAGAGCCGGCCGGGTCGACGCGGGACTCCATCAGCGGCGCGAGCCAGCACCGCGTGTGGAAGTGACAGCCCTGGGGTGGGTCGACGGGCGAGGGCATGTCGCCCTCGAGGACGATCTCCCGCCGCTGGTCGCGAAGCGACGGGTCAGGAACGGGGACCGCGGACATCAGCGCTCGCGTGTAGGGGTGGCTGGGCACCTCGTACACCTCCGCGTCGGTGCCGCTCTCGACGAGACGGCCGAGGTACATCACCGCGACCTCGTCGGCGATGTGCCGGACGATCGAGAGGTCGTGGGCGATGAAGAGGTACGAGAGCCCGAGGTCGTCCTGGAGCTCCTCGAGCAGGTTGATGACCTGGCCCTGGATCGACACATCGAGCGCGGACACCGGCTCGTCGCACAGCAGGATCTTCGGGCGTACGGCGAGGGCTCGCGCGATGCCGATGCGCTGGCGCTGCCCGCCGGAGAACTGGTGGGGGTAGCGGTGGATGTGGTCGGGGTTCAGGCCGACCCGGTCGAGGAGCTCGCGGACGGCCTTGGCCTTGCCGCCGGCCGGGACGGCGTCGGGATGGATCGCGTACGCCTCACCGACGATCTCGCCGACGGACATGCGCGGGTTGAGCGAGGTGTAGGGGTCCTGGAACACCATCTGGATGTGGCGGCGCAGCTCCCGGCGCTCGGCGCGGCCGAGGTTCGACACGTCCTCGCCGTCGACGAGGATCTGCCCGCGGGTCGGCTTCTCGATGCCGACGAGCACCTTGGCGAGGGTGGACTTGCCGGAGCCGGACTCGCCGACGAGGCCGAGGGTCTTGCCGCGGCGCAGCGACAGGGACACCCCGTCGACCGCCTTCACCTCTCCGACGTGACGCTTCAGGACGATGCCTCGGCGGACCGGGTAGAACTTCGCGAGGTCGCGGACCTCGAGCACGACGTCAGTGCTCGTCATGGTTCATCACCTCCTCGGCGAAGTGGCAGGCGGACGTGCGGTCGAACGGCAGGGAGACCGTCGGTGGTGGGGGGTCGGCCCGGCAGACGTCCTCGGCGAACGCGCACCGCGGATGGAACGCGCAGCCGGCCGGGACCTGGGTCGGATCCGGCGGACGCCCCGGGATGACCGCGAGCCCGCCGCCCTTCTGGTCCAGCCGCGGGATGGAGCCGAGCAGCGCGCGCGTGTACGGGTGGGCGGGCGCCGCGTAGATGTCGAAGACCGAGGCCTGCTCCACGGCCCGACCGGCGTACATGACCGTGACGTCGTCGGCGACGTTCGCGACGACCCCCATGTCGTGGGTGATGAGGATCAGCCCCATCTGGCGCTCGGCCTGGATCTCGCTGAGCAGCCGCATGATCTGGGCCTGGACGGTGACGTCGAGCGCTGTCGTCGGCTCGTCGGCGATGAGGACCTCCGGGTCCATCGAGAGTGCCATCGCGATCATCACGCGCTGGCGCATGCCGCCGGAGAACTGGTGCGGGTACTCCTTCACCCGCTGCTTGGCGTTCGGCACCTTCACGAGGTCGAGCAGCTCGACGGCGCGGGCGGTGGCGTCGCGGCGTGACATCCCGTGCCGGGCGCGCAGCGCCTCGGTGAGCTGCCAGCCGACCGTGTGGACGGGGTTGAGCGCGGCGAGCGCGTCCTGGAACACCATCGCGATGTTCTCGCCGCACACGGCGCGGTGCGCCTTCTGGCCGAGCGACAGGAGCTCCGTGCCGCCGAACCGGATCGAGCCACGGACGATGCGGGCCGGCGGCTGCTGCAGCAGGCCCATCACGGCGAGCGAGCTGACGCTCTTGCCGCTGCCCGACTCGCCGACGATCGCGAGGGTGCGGCCGGCGCTCACGGAGTACGAGAGCCCGTCGACCGCACGGACGACGCCGTCGGGTGTGGCGAACTCGATCGCCAGGTCATCGACCTGCAGGAGGGGGACGGGTGTGCCGTCCCGGGTGGGATCAGTGGTCACGTCAGCCCTCACTTCAGCTTCGGGTCGAGCGCGTCGCGGAGGTTGTCGCCGATCACGACGAACGCCAGCACCGTGGCCATCAGGCAGCCGAGCGGGAAGAGCAGGAGGTACTCGGAGCCGCCGGTGAACCACTGCGACCCCTCCTCGATCATGATCCCCCAGCTCACCGCCGGCGGGCGGACCCCGATGCCGAGGAACGCGAGGACGGCCTCGGTGCCGATCACGGCCGCGATGGCCGTGGGGACAAGGGCCGTCACGGTGCCGATCGCGTTGGGGAGGACGTGACGCACCATGATGCGGAGGTCCGAGGCGCCCAGCACCCGCGCCGCCGTGACGTAGTCGAGGTTCTTGGTCTCGAGCACGCTGGCGCGGACGTAGCGGGTGTATCCCATCCACGCGAACATCGTGAGCACGATCGCGGGCTGCGCGATCGTGGACACCGGGCCGTCCCCGAGATCGATGTTGCGGAACAGCGACAGCAGCAGCAGGGCCGCGAGCAGGAGCGGGATCACGAGGAAGACCTCGACGATCCGCGAGACGACGGCGTCGACGATGCCGAGGTAGTAGCCCGACACGGTGCCGAGCGTGACGCCGATCAGCACCGACACCCCGACGACGATGAACGCCAGGAGCAGGGACGGACGCGTGCCGTGCACGAGCTGCGCCAGCACGTCGCAGCCGTACGCGTTGGTCCCGAACGGGTGCTCCCCGCCGAACCACTGCGGGGGGAGGCGGGACTCGGCGATGTCGCAGCGCTGCGGGTCCTTCGACGTGAAGAGGAAGGGGAACAGCGCCACGAGCAGGAAGAAGACGGCGACGATCGTTGCGAGGATGACGTCGGGACGGCGCCGGAGCGTACGGAACGCCTCCGACCACAACGACCGCGACGGGACGCCGCTCTGGGTCTCCTCCGCGATGAGCGCGGAGACGCTGGGGTCACTCATAGCGGATCCTCGGGTCGAGTGCGGCGTAGACGACGTCGACGACGAGCATCACCACGACCGTGACGGCCGCCAGGAGGGTGACGACGCCGATCACGACGGAGACGTCGCTGTCTTGGACTGCCTTCCACAAGACGCCGCCCATCCCGTAGATGTTCATCATCCCCTCGGTGATGACGGCGCCGGCGAGGGCTTCGGTGAAGACGATGCCGACGGCGGTGACGACGGGGATGGCGGAGTTGCGTACGACGTGGTGGCGCGAGACGTGACGCTCGCTCAGGCCCTTGGACCGGGCCGTACGGACGTGGTCGGCGTTGTAGGTCTCGAGCTGTGCGGCCCGCACCAGGCGGATGAACGCGGCCGAGCCGGCGAGGCCGAGCAGGATGCCTGGCACGATCAGGGTCGCCCATGCGTGCTGCGGCGAGAACGACGGTTTGAACAGGAGCGCCGGGAGGCTGTCCGACCCGAAGGTGTCCTTCGCCCAGCGGCTGAGGGGCACGGAGAAGATGTACTTGTAGACGAGCAGCAGCACGAAGATCGGCAGGGCGTCGATGAGGATCGAGAGGCCGCGGATGCCGTGGTCGCTGGCCTTGCCGCGGCGGCGTGCCGCGATGCCGCCGAGCGTCATGCCGATCGCCAGCCACGTGATCGTGACGACGACGAAGAGGCGCAGCGTGTTGGGTGCGGCGGTGGAGACGATGTCGGTCACCGGGCGGCCGCGGAGGCTCTCCCCGAAGTCGCCCTGCGCGTAGTCGCCGAGCCGCTCGACGAACGGCCCGATGCAGGGGTTGCCGAGCTGGTCGTAGCAGGGGTCGTCGAGGCCGTACCGCGTCTCGACCGCCGCCAGCTGCGACGGGCTCGGCGTGCGGTCACCGAAGAACGCCTGGGCCGGGTTGCCGTTGAGCTGGATCGCCAGCGTCGTCAGCAGGTGCAGCAGGAACATCACCAGGAACAGCGTGAGGAAGCCCTGGAGCACCCGCCGTGTGATGTAGCGACCCAAGTCTCGCTCATCTCCTCGAATCAGGGCCGTACGACGCGGCGCACCGATGCGTACGGCTGGGGGACCGGTGGCCGGTGCCGCTGGGGGCACCGGCCACCGGCCGTGGTCAGTTCACCTGCAGCAGACGCAGCTTGACCTCGCCGCTGAACGGGTCGAGGACGACGTTGTCGAGACGGTCGCTGTAGAACATCACGTTCTTGCTGAACGCGACCGGTGCCGACGCCATGTCGGAGGCGAGGACCTTCTCGGCCTCCTGGTACTTCGTGACCGCGGTCTCGAGGTCGGGGGCGGCGTCGCCCTCCTGGATGAGCGCCTCGAAGTCGGCGTTGTAGTAGCCGAAGTTCGTGTTGCCCTCCTTCGGGTCACCGCTGGCGTAGACCGGAGCGAGGTAGTTCTCGTTCAGCGGGTAGTCCGGGAACCAGTTCGCCCGCATGATGCCCGTGAAGTCGCGAGCCGAGCGACGGTCGAAGTAGTCCGGCGTCGGGTCCAGCTCGTACGGGATGCCGAGGTTGAGCTGGATCGAGTCGCCGACCGCCTTGAAGATGGCCTCGCTCTCGGGGTCCTCACCGAGGTGGATGATCAGCTTCTTGTCCTTCGGCCAGCCGCCGGCCTTGGCGAGGGCGGCCTTGGCTGCATCGGGGTCGAACGTGCAGAACTCGCAGGTGCCGGCGACACCACCGGGCACACCGTCGGGAACCACCCAGCTGTCGGCAGCGACGAAGCGCCCCGGCACGACCTTCTCGATGATGGTGTCGCGGTCGATCGCCATCGAGATCGCCTTGCGGAACTCGACGTCGTCGAACGGCTTGCCGAGGTACATCGGGAAGCCGACGTAGCTCAGCGCGGCGCCCGGTCCCTCGACCATGCGCGACGAGAGGTCGGGATCGCTCACCGCGGCCTGCCACTCGGCGGGCGGCGGGAACGACGCGTCGATGTCGCCGGCCTCGAAGTCGGCCCAGTCGGAGTCACCGGAGTACTCGGTCCACTCGATGCGGCTGAAGTCGGGCGTCTCCTCGAGCGAGTAGTCGTCCCACTTGTTGGCGGTCAGCGACTGCCCCTGGTCCCACTCCTCGATCTCGAACGGGCCGTTGCCGATCGGCTGGGTCGAGCAGGCCTCGATGTCGTCGAGGCACTCCTGTGCGATCGGGAAGAAGCCGGTGTAGCCGAGCATCGTCGCGAAGCCGGCGAACGGGCCGTTCAGGGTGACCTCGAGGGTCTGCGGGTCGACGACCTTGACGCCGCTGAGCTCCTTGGCGGTCGGCTCGGTGGTGACGGTGACGTTGCCCTCGTCGTCCTCCTCGTACTCGCCCTGCATCTCGTCGTAGCCGGCGACGCGCTCGAAGAAGTAGTTGTTGCCCATCGCGTTGGGGCCGTATGCGGCGTAGTTCCACGCGCGGGCGAACGCCTCGGCGTCGACGGGCTCGTCGTTCTGGAACGTCAGGCCGTCCTTGATCTTGATCGTCCAGACGGTGTTGTCGCTCGACGAGATGTCCTCGGCGACGTAGTTGTAGGGCTTGGTCGTCTTCGGGTCGTACCGGACGAGGCCGTCGTAGACGACGTCGAGGACGCTGATGTTGTCGCTGACGTTGGAGTCCATCGGCAGGAGCGTGTCGACGTCCTGGCTGAGGGTCAGCTTGACCGTCGCATCCCCGTCGCCCTCGGACTCGTCGCCGCCTCCGCAGCCGGTCACCACCAAGGCCAGGGCCGTGAGCCCCGCAGCCAGTCGAGCTGTCTTCACGTTTGCCTCCAAGAGTGGGCCCCCCATCCGCCCGGGAGGCTGTGTCGATCCTGCCCCACCGCAAGGCGGCGAAGGAACAGCCGTAACGAATTCGTGACCGCGATTCTGTGAAAGTTACGCTCCGGAAACCGTCCTCGGCAACCCCTGATTCTCTGAGATATCGGCGAAACTGCCCCAGGAAACCGTACGTAAGTTTGGGTTGCCTTGCTTCCGGTAGGGTTGACATCGACGGACTCTCGTCCGAGCCCGCCCGCGTACGGAGGATTGATGAAGAGCAGCAACCCCGTCTTTGCCCGCAGCGACGAGTTCAACGGTCGCGCGGCCCAGCCCGGCACCGCGCCGACCGGCTACACGGACCCCAGCACCTGGCAGGTCGGTGGGCAGCCCGGAGGCCAGCCCGACGGCTTCGGCGGTGGCTCCGGCCAGCCGCCGTACGGCGTGGCCGTCGACGACCGCATGACGATCGACTCGGTCGTTCAGAAGACCGCCCTGACGATCGGCCTCACCGCGATCAGCGCCGCGGTCGCCTGGTACTTCATCGGCGACATCAGCGGGGCCGACACCGACGCCATCGCCAAGGCCGGCGCGCTCGCCACCGGCGGCGCGATCATCGGTTTCGTCCTGGCGATGGTCAACTCGTTCAAGAAGGTCATCAGCCCCGCGCTGGTCCTCGCCTACGCCGTGGTCGAGGGTGTCTTCGTCGGCGCCTTCTCCAAGATCATCGCGTCGTGGGTCGGCGACACCGCGATCGTCGCGCAGGCGGTGCTCGGCACGATCGCCGCGTTCGCCGGCACGCTGTTCGTCTACCGCTTCTTCAACATCAAGGTGACCGACAAGTTCCGCCGGGGACTGACGGCCGTCATGTTCGGCTTCGTCGCGCTGCTGCTGGTCAACTTCGTGCTCAGCTTCTTCGGTGCCGATTTCGGCCTGCGCGACATGACCGGGCTCGGCCTGATCGTCAGCGTGGTCGCGGTCGTCCTCGGCGTGCTGTGCCTGATCCTCGACTTCGACTTCGTCGAGAACGGCATCAGGGCCGGGCTCCCGGAGCGCGAGTCGTGGCGTGCGGCGTTCGGCCTCACGGTCACGCTGATCTGGCTGTACCTCGAGATCCTGCGCATCCTCGCGATCCTGCGGGGCGACAACTAGCAGGTCGCACCCTCGGCGCCCCGTCCCTCCTCTGAGGGACGGGGCGCTGTGCGTTCGGGGGTCACTGGTCGGTGAGGTACGCGGCTCCGCGCGGCGAGATCCGGTAGCCGACCTCGAGGCTCTCGGTGAGCCCCAGCTCCTTGAGGCGGCGCACGCGCCGTTTGAAGAGGAACCGCTCCAGGTCGAGCGATGCGGCGAGCTCTGTCGAGACGACCGCGGGTCGGTCTCGGATCGCCTCCAGCGCCGCGCGCGTCCACGGCCGGTCCGCCGCAGCATCCATCCGGGCGAGCCGCCGGTCGAGGTCGGCGCGGGCGTCCGCATCGATCGTGGCGTCGTTGCGCAGCGCCACGCGAGGGTCGGCGCCGACGAGGTGCACCGCGACGCACCACACGTCGCCGTCCTTGCGGGCAAGTTTCTTCCTGAGAGTCGCTGCGTCGCGCTGCCCGGCCGCGCGCGCATCGGCGTCGGAGATGGCCTCGGCGTCGACGCGTACGACGTCACCGAACCCGATCACGCCGACTGCCGTGCGCTGCTGGCCGCCGGGCTTCACCTGCGGTCGGGTCCAGCGCCGGTACGCCCGGTCGACCCGGCCAGCGACGATCCCGTCGAGCGTCGGCCGGTCGAAGATCATGGCCACACCGTACGGCGCGGCGTGGTCAGCGGCGTACGACGCGCAGCGCGGCCCAGCGTCCGCGCGGGCCGCGGTCCGCTCCGCCGACCTCGGTCCGGGAGACCTCGGTGCCGGGGATGTCGGCGGCCTCGGCGGCGGCGAACGACACGGGGAGCACGACACCCTCGGGGTAGCGGGCGTCCTCCTCGTCGTCGTCCCAGACACCGATCGCGACGGCGACGGACGGCAGCATCGCCGCCACCAAGCTGGCGTACCCCGCGACCGACGGGTGGAACCGGTCGTCGCCGAACATCTCGGTCGGTGCGATCCAGAAGTCGCGCTGGAGGAGGTCGCTGAGCGACACCGCGCGTCCGCCCGCCTCGACCACGGTGATCATCTGCGCGGCAGCGAGCCGGCGGCTGATCCGGCGGGCGACGAGTCTCAGCGGCACGCCCAGCGGGCGCACGGTGCCGAGATCGGGACACGTGCCGACGACGACCTCGCACCCGTGCTCCCGCAGCGTGCGGACCGCCTCGCCGAGCGCGGCGACCGCGCCAGGGACGCTCTTCACGTGCGTGACGTCGTTGGCCCCGATCACGACGGCGGCGACCTGCGGCCTCGACGGCAGGGCCCGCTCGATCTGGCCCGGGAGGTCCTTCGACACGGCGCCGACCACGGCCTGGCTGGTCACCTCCACCGGGCGTCCCGCGATCTGCGACAACCCCGCCCCGAACAGCGCGGGGGGTGTGTCCTCGGCTCGCGTCATGCCGTACCCGACGCCCGTCGAGTCGCCGAGCATCACGAAACGGATCGGCTCGCCAGGGAGGTCGGCGCCGTACAGGCCGTCGGGTGCCGGCGGTCGCTCGTCGGAGACACCGATCGCCTTGCGCGCGTGCCCGGCCTGGAGCTTGAGGATCCCGAAGGCGCTTCCACCGAGGAGTCCGAGGACGCCGAGGCCCTTGCCGCCGACGACGGCGGCTGCTGCGAGGTTGCGTGCCGCCCGTGCTCGAGTCATCGCCTCGGGCCACCGTTCCTTTCCGACCTACACTGCGAAGTGTGGACTACGCTAACGCGCTTCTTGACCTCGTCGGCAACACGCCACTGGTCAAGCTCAGAAGAGTGACGGACGGCGCACCAGGCCTGGTGCTCGCCAAGGTCGAGTACCTCAACCCGGGCGGCAGCGTGAAGGACCGCATCGCCACGCGGATGGTCGAGGCGGCCGAGGCGTCGGGGGAGCTGAAGCCGGGCGGCACGATCGTCGAGCCGACCAGCGGCAACACCGGGGTCGGCCTCGCCATGGTCGCGCAGGAGAAGGGCTACCGCTGCGTCTTCGTGTGCCCGGACAAGGTGAGCGAGGACAAGCGCAACGTCCTCAAGGCGTACGGCGCCGAGGTAGTCGTGTGCCCCACGGCGGTCCCGCCGGAGCACCCGAACTCCTACTACGAGGTCTCGGACCGGCTCGTCCGCGAGATCGACGGGGCCTGGAAGCCCAACCAGTACGCGAACACCAACAACCCGCGCGCCCACTACGAGACGACCGGTCCCGAGCTGTGGAAGCAGACCGAGGGACGCATCACCCACTTCGTCGCGGGCATCGGCACGGGCGGCACGATCTCGGGCACCGGGCGCTACCTCAAGGAGGTCAGCGACGGGCGCGTCCAGGTCATCGGTGCAGATCCTCACGGCTCGGTCTACTCCGGCGGCACCGGTCGCCCGTACCTCGTGGAGGGCGTCGGTGAGGACTTCTGGCCCGACACCTACGACCGCGACGTGGCCGACCGCATCATCGAGGTCAGCGACGCCGACTCGTTCGCGATGACCCGCCGCATGGCGCGCGAGGAGGCGATGCTGGTCGGCGGCTCCGCCGGGATGGCGGCCGCGGCGGCCGTCCGGCTGGCCCAGGAGCTCGACGACCCGGAAGCCGTCATCGTGGTCCTCCTGCCCGACGGCGGACGCGGCTACCTGACGAAGGTGTTCGACGACGAGTGGCTCTCCCAGTACGGCTTCCTCACCCCGCCGCGAGGCCAGCGGACGGTCGGAGACCTGTTGCGCGGCAAGGACGGCCGCCTGCCCGACCTGGTGCACACGCACCCGCACGAGTCGGTGGCGGAGGCCGTGAAGATCCTCCGCGAGTACGGCGTCTCCCAGATGCCGGTGCTGCGCGCCGAGCCGCCCGTCCGAGCGGCCGAGGTCGCCGGCGCGGTGAGCGAGCGCGACCTCCTCGACAAGCTCTTCCACGGCGTGGCGGCGTTGTCGGACATGGTCGAGGACCACATGGCTCCGCCGCTGCCGAGCGTCGGAGCCGGTGAGCCGGTGGAGGAAGCGGTCGCGGAGCTCGAGAACGCGGACGCCGTGCTGGTGCACGAGGACGGCGACCCCGTGGGCGTGCTGACCCGGCAGGATCTCCTGGGGTACGTCGCCACGCTCTGACGTCGCGCCGTCGGTCGCGGGTCGCCCCGTCGCGCGAAACGTCCTCCAATTCGGGTGCACATGTCGGATTTGCGGCATGATGCAGGGGTCTGTCGGCTGCGCTGGCAGACCGCTGGATTGGGGGATCCATGGTCACAGGCAACGTTTCGGGACGTTGGCGACGAGTTGCGGCAGTTCTCGGAGCGACGGCACTGACGGCCGGGCTGGGTGCGGTCTCCGCGCCCGCCCCGGCACTGCTGCCTGAGGTCGTCATGCCGCAGGCGGTCCCGCCGGCCACCGGCAACAACGCGGTGATCACCGTCAAGGTCGGCGGGAGTCGTTCGGGAACGAGCGGCGTGACGAGTCTCGCGGGAGTAGAGCTCGGGTTCTACGACGCCGCGACCGGTGGGACTCCGGCCTTCACCTGCACCTCCGACGCCGACGGCGACTGCTCGATCGTCGTTCCGAACACGCAGGCTGTCGGAGGAGTCAACCGCAACCGCCGGTTCTGGGTGCGGCAGGTCGCCGCCCCGGCCGGCTGGTACACGAACCCGAGCCTGGGCACCGGCACCACGGTCGCGGCCGACCCGTACCGGTTCCAGACCGGTACGGCCCTCCAGAACGGCCAGACCTACAGCTCGACCGTGAACTTCATGATCGGTACCGGCAACGAGAACAACCAGGCCTCGGGCGGCATCTGGCAGAACTCGCTGGACAACCCCGACTTCCCCGCACAGTGCGGAATCAACGTCGCGATCGTCCACGACCTCTCGAACTCGGTCACCGACGCCCAGCTGGTGAGTCTCAAAGCTGCCAGCCAGTCGTTCGTCGACTCGCTCACGGGGACGCCGTCTGCTGTCAGCACCTTCACGTTCGCGAGCAACGCCCCCGCCACCGGCGCGACCAACACGACGCTCCCGCTCACCTCGGTCGCCACGGCGGCCGGTGCGACCTCGGTGAAGAACAAGATCGCCGGGTTCACCAAGCCTGGCGGCAACGCGGGCGGCACGAACTGGGACCGCGGGTTCGCCCAGGTCGCCGAGTCGACCTCGTCCTTCGACGTCGCTGTCCTCATCACCGACGGCAACCCGACCTTCTACGGCCAGAACGTGGAAGGGCCCGGCAGCCGTACGCGTTTCCGCGAGGTCGAGAACGGCATCTTCTCGGCGAACGCGATCAAGGCGACCGGAACGCGCGTCGTCGCCGTCGGTGTCGGAGACGGCGTCGGCAATGCCGGAAGCGGGCAGAACCTGCGGGCGATCTCCGGGACGACGTTGAACGACGACTACTACCAGTCCGCGAACTACGCCGAGGCCGCGCAGCAGCTGCGGGCGCTCGCGCTCGGCTCGTGCCAGGGCTCGGTCTCGGTGGTCAAGCAGGTCGTGCCGCCGAGTGCCCCGCCCGGGTCGACCGCAGGAGCGCTCCCCGCCCCGGGCTGGACCTTCACGGCGACAGGCAGCGCGCCTGGCGTGACCATCACCCCGCCCGCGTTCCGCGTCACCGGCGAGACGGGTGCCGTCAACTTCCCGCTCGAGTTCGCGGGTGGGACGACCTCGGGCGCGGTCTCGTTCATCGAGGAGGTGCAGGGCGGATTCACGCTCCAACCGGTGAACGGGTTCAACGCGACCTGCGTCCGGACCGACACGGGCGCAGCTGTGCCCTCGACCAACTCCGGCGCGGTCGGCTTCTCGGTGACCGCGAACGCTGCCTTCCCGATCAGCTGCACGGTCTACAACCGCGCCCCGAACCCGCCGGTGACGGTGACGGTCAACAAGCAGTGGGTGATCGACGGTACGCCGTTCGCGGACGGGGCTCAGCCGAGCGGGTTCATCGCGGCCGGGAGCATCGACGGGGTCGACGCGCCTTGGGGGGTGGCCCAGAGCGGCTACTTCCTCAACGACGTCGTCGAGATCGGTGAGGTCGTCGACCTGTCGACCCGCCCGGGTTGCACCCTGGACTCCCAGCAGCTCACGTCGCGCAACGGCACGCCCGTCTCCGTGAGCCTGCCAGCGGACGAGACCCTCACGCAGACTGCCAACACCTACACGGTCACAAACGTGGTCACCTGCACGTCGCGGCTGACACTCGAGAAGCAGATCCGCGGAGGGACGGGCGACCCGACCGACTGGACCCTGACGTCGATCGCCCCGGACGGCGCGCTCGAGGGTCCAGCGGGTGCGACCGGAAGCGACAGCGCGACCTTGATCGAGGTGACGCCGGGCGTGCGTTACGGGCTCACGGAGTCTGAGGGCGACGTGAACTTCGTCCAGTTCGAGGATCCCAACGCCGTGATCCCGGCCGGGAACTCCGGCAGCTGGACCTGTCAGCAGATCGGGCCCGACGGCGAGGTCATCCCGGGCTACGCAGACGGCCTGAACGGCGGCGTGAACGTGCCGCTCGGCTACGACGTCCGGTGCACCACCTTCAACGACACCGCGAGGCTAGCGCTGCGCAAGGTCGTGGAGAACCCCTTCGGTGGGAGCGCAGTGCCGTCCGACTGGTCCCTCACTGCGACGCCGGTGAATGGACCGGCGGGTCTGCAGCCTGTGACCGTGACCGGCTCGACGGCCGTGGAGCCGTTCAACATCCGACCCGGCGTGGAGTACACGCTGACCGAGTCCGGAGGCCCGCCGGGATACACGTTCGTCGACCTGACGTGCGCGATCGGGCCGGCGATCCCAGCCAGCACCCGGAACATCACCATCCAGGCTCAGTTCGCCGGTCTCTGCACCTTCACGAACCGAGAGCAGCCGGCGCACCTCACCCTGGTGAAGGACGTGACGAACGACGACGGTGGCACTGCCGAACCCGAGGACTGGACGTTGTCCGCGGACGGGCCGACGCCGATCTCCGGCGCGTCCGGTTCTGCGGCGGTGACCGGCGCGGAGGTCAGCTCGGGCAGCTACGACCTGTCGGAGGCCGGCGGTCCGACGGGCTACACCGCGGGTGACTGGGACTGCGGCGACGCGACGCTCGAAGGCGCGACCGTCACCGTCCCGAGCGGTGGCGACGTGACGTGCACGATCGTCAACGACGACGAGCCGGGGACGTTGACGTTGGTCAAGGAGGTCACGAACGACAACGGCGGCACGGCGGAGCCGACGGAGTGGACGTTGTCCGCGGACGGGCCGACCACGGGCGTCAGCGGGCCGACCGGATCGGTGACGGTCACGGGCGTGACCGTGAACGCGGGGTCGTACGCGCTGGCCGAGACCGGCCCGTCGGGATACACCCCCTCGGACTGGGTGTGCATCACCACCGACGGCGAGCTTCCGGTCGTCGCCGGAGCAGTCTCGGTCGCCAACGGCGCGGACGTGACCTGCACCGTCGTGAACGACGACGAGCCGGGCACGCTGACGCTCGTCAAGGAGGTCGTCAACGACGACGGCGGTACGGCGGAGGCGACGGAGTGGACGTTAACGGCTGACGGTCCGACGTCGATCACGGGTACGACCGGGGCTGCCGAGGTCACCGGTGCGACGGTGGACGCGGGGGCGTACGACCTGTCGGAGGCCGGGGGTCCGGTCGGCTACACCGCGGGTGACTGGGATTGCGGCAGTGCGACGCTGGAGGGTGCGACCGTGACAGTCCCGAACGGCGGCGATGTCACGTGCACGATCGTCAACGACGACGAGCCGGGGACGTTGACGCTGGTCAAGGAGGTGACCAACGACGACGGCGGCACCGCAGAGGCCACGGAGTGGACGTTGACGGCTGACGGCCCGACGTCGATCACGGGCGCTACCGGGACTCCGGCCGTGACTGCGGTCGAGGTCGACGCCGGCGGGTACGCCCTGTCCGAGACGGGCGGTCCTGCCGGGTACACAGCCGGTGACTGGGACTGCGGCGAGGCGACCATGGAGGGCGCCAACGTCGCCGTCGGTCTCGGCGCGGACGTCACCTGCACGATCGTCAACGACGACGAGCCAGGCTCCTTGACACTTGTCAAGGAGGTCGTCAACGACAACGGCGGCGCGGCAGATCCGACCGACTGGACGTTGGCAGCGACCGGTGGCGAGACGACGATCACGGGTGTGACGGGCGCCCCCGCGGTCACAGGTGCCGAGGTGGATGCGGGCGACTACGACCTGTCGGAGTCTGATGGGCCTGCCGGTTACACGCCGTCCGAGTGGGACTGCGGGGAGGCGGCGCTCGCGGGCGCAACCGTGACCGTCCCGAATGGCAGCGACGTGACCTGCACGATCACGAACACCTACGACGCGCCGACACTGACGCTCGTCAAGGAGGTCGTGAACGACGACGGGGGGACCGCGGCAGCGACGGACTGGACGCTGTCGGCGACTGGGCCGAGCACCCACAGCGGGGTGACCGGCTCCGATGCCGTGACCGCGGTGTCGACCGCCGCGGGCGCCTACGCCCTCGCCGAGAGCGGTCCTTCGGGCTACACCGCCTCCGATTGGGAGTGCGTCGCGACCGCCGGCGAAGCCGCGCTCGACGGTGCGACGATCACGCTTGCCCCCGGTGATGACGTCACCTGCACGATCACCAACGACGACGACGCGGTCCCGCCCGCCAGTACCTGGACGGTGGTGAAGTCGAGCGACCCGCCTTCCGGGTCGGACGTCGATCCCGGTGACGTCGTCACGTACACGGTGCGGGCTGGAATCGTCTCCGGCACGAGCGTCGACGGGGTCACCGTGGTCGACGACCTCTCGCGGGTCCTCGACCACGCGACGCTGGTCGAGGGCAGCATCACGGCGAGCGCCGGTTCGGCGAGCGTCTCAGGGACGACGTTGACGTGGGCGGTCGGCACGCTGACCGGCACCCAGACGCTCACCTATCGGGTGACGGTCGACGACGACGCCCGCGACGTGGTGCTGCGCAACGTGGTCACCGGGGACGGCGCGCAGCCTTGCCCGCCGGACGGACCTGAGCTGTCGTCCGCACGCGCGGCGGCCGCTGCAGAAGACTGCCGGACCACGACGCACGAGACGCCGCCAGAGGCGACGCCGCCGACGCCGCCCCCCGACCTGCCGTTCACGGGCGGACCGGCGGGCTGGATCTCCGTGCTCGCGCTGCTGATGCTGGTTGTGGGCGCGTGGCTCATCGCGTCGCGGAACCGCCGAGCGGCTGCAGACGACGAGGGGGAGGGGACCCTGGAGAAGCCCTGACCACCCTGATGGCAGAGTGAACGCATGGAGCTGCGTATCTTCACCGAGCCACAGCAGGGCGCGACGTACGACGACCTCCTCGCGGTCGCTCGCACGGCCGAGGACCAGGGATTCGGTGCCTTCTTCCGGTCCGACCACTACCTCGTGATGGGTGACGGGGCGGGCCTGCCCGGGCCGACCGACGCGTGGACGACGCTGGCAGGACTCGCGCGGGACACGAGCACGATCCGGCTCGGCACGCTGATGACGTCGGCGACGTTCCGCCACCCCGGTGTCCTGGCGATCCAGGTGGCCCAGGTCGACCAGATGAGTGGCGGGCGCGCCGAGATCGGGATCGGTGCGGGCTGGTTCGCTGCGGAGCACGAGGCGTACGGCATCCCGTTCCCGACGACGGGGGAGCGCTTCGACCGGTTCGAGGAGCAGCTCCAGATCCTCACCGGCCTGTGGGAGACGCCGGTCGGCGAACGCTTCGACCACGACGGCAAGCACTTCACCCTCGTCGACTCCCCGGCGCTGCCGAAGCCGGTGCAGGCGCCTCGGCCGCCCGTGCTCGTCGGTGGCAAGGGAGCGCGCCGCACGCCTGCCCTGGCGGCGCAGTACGCCGACGAGTTCAACCTCCCGTTCGTCCCGGTGGACGAGCACCGTGCGATGTACGACCGGGTGCGCGCGGCGTGCGAGGAGATCGCCCGCGATCCTGACGACCTTACGTACTCCAGCGCGCTGGTGGTGTGCTGCGGGCGCGACGACGCCGAGGTCGCGCGCCGCGCTGCCGCGATCGGGCGCGACGTCGACGAGCTCCGCGTGAACGGGCTCTGCGGGACCCCTGACGAGGTCGCCGAGCGGATCGCCGCGTACGCCGCCGAAGGCTCGGAGCGCATCTATCTCCAGGTGCTCGACCTGGCCGACCTCGACCACGTCGCACTCCTCGGCGAGCAGGTCCTGCCGGCGGTGGCCGATGTCTGAGGCGACCCTGGTCCCGAACCTCCGCGACCTCGGCGGTCTGCCGACCGAGGACGGCGCGGCGACGTCGTACGGCGTGCTGTTCCGGTCGGCCATGCCGAGCGCAGACGACCGCGGGCTCGACGGCGTCGCGTGGCCGCCGAGCCTGGTCCTGGACCTGCGGTCGTCGGCGGAGTCCGGGCCGGACCACCCGCTCGCCGTCGCCGGCTCGACGGTTCGCCAGATCTCCCTGCTGGAGGCGCTGCGACCGGACGGCCCGCAGTCGGCGAGTCCCGAGATCGTGGCGCGCATGGCGACCGGCGGGCTGGAGGCCCTCTACCTCGGCATGCTCGAGGTCGCACGGGCAGAGCTGGCGCAGGTCGCCACGCTGGTCGCCGACCACGACGGCGCGACCCTGCTTCACTGTGCTGCCGGCAAGGACCGGACGGGTGTCGCCGTGGCGATGCTGCTCCGTACGGCGGGGGTCGAGCGCGACGCAGTTGTGAAGGACTACCTGGCGACGGGGGCGTCGATGGACGCCGTCCTCCAACGATTGAGGCTGGCACCGCCGATGGACGTGTCGCGTCCTGCGCCACGGTCGTACCTCGCGATCCCTCAGGAGGCGATCGACGCCGTCCTCGACGTCTGGGACGCACACCCCGGCGGCACCGCGGGCTGGCTGCACGACGCGGGCGCGGAGTCGGCGGTGATCGACCGCGTGCGGGAGCGTCTGGTCGGCTGACCGCTCCCTAAGGTGAGGGTGTCGTCAGGTTTGTAACTGAGGGTTGCAGCACACGTTACTTCTCAGTACTGTTCGTGACCTACGACACAGAGACGGCTCAGCCCGAGGGCAACCCCGACCGTGCCGTCCGACTGGGAGGGAGACCCATGTCCATCACCAAGCGCTTTGCAGGTGCCGCCGCGGTCGGCGCCATGATCTTCGGTGGCCTCGCAGCGACGGTCACGCCGGCCAACGCTCAGCCCGTCACGCTGCCGATCACCGGGACGACCACCGTCGCCGCCCAGAACGCGACGCTCACGATCCCCGAAGGCGCATCGCTCGATGGCGACTTCAGCTTCGGACCGCCGATCTCGGTGGTCGGTGACGTCAACATCCCGACGATCAACGCCCAGATCCGACTCCTCGGCATCCCCGGCCTGGGTGACACGACGTCCAAGGTGAACCTGGTCCAGACGGGACAGACCAAGGCATCGGTCGGTGACGGCGGCATCGTCAACGTCGACCTCACGTTCCGCCTCGACGTCCCCCGGGTCTCCTCCGACCTGCTCCCGTTCATCAACATCGTGCGCAGCGGCTGCCACACCGGCGAGATCAAGACCACGCTGCACTCCACGTCGCCGTTCTCGCTGACCGAGCCGGTCAGCCTCGAGGGCGAGTTCACCATCCCGAAGTTCGAGGGCTGCGGCTTCAAGATCGGTCCGACCAGCGGCCGTGACCTGCTGCTCACCTCGCTGCTGTCGGGACCCGGCAACACGATGTCGCTGAAGGCTGGCCCGATCCAGTTCTGAGCACCCTGACTGAGCGCCGCGCGTGATCTGCCCACGGTCGCGCGCGGTGCTCGACGAACCACTGGGTCCGGTGTCCGGGAGGGACGGCACCGGACCCAGTGTCGTGCACGGGTGCGGCGAGGCTGGCCTTAGCGCCGCTGCCCTGAGTCTTGCCTTACGCCAGACCCCCAGGCCTAGCCTGGGACCACGGTCATCGATCAGGGGGTCGGGCATGAGTGTCATGGAGCTTCCCGAGGTCCACGAGTGCGCGGCCGCAGGCTGCTCCTACAACCACGAGCACGCGTGCCACGCAGGCGCGATCACCATCTCCGGGAGCCCGCACGACGCGACGTGCGGCACGTTCATCGACCTGGGAGCCAGCGGAGGGCTGGCCAAGGTGGTGGCGCGCGTCGGAGCATGCCACCGTACGGACTGTGTCCACAACGACGAGCTCGAGTGCAGCGCCGACGCCATCCGGGTCGGTCCCGGCAAGGACAAGGCCGACTGCCTCACGTACCAGATGCGGGTCTGAGCACTCCGCTCCCATCCGTGCCTCGCAGGGCCTGACGGTCCGGAGTCGCGCGTGACGACCGTCGCCCCCGGACCGTCGGCTGCGCTGCGGGAGATCGCGTACTGGCTCGAACGCTCCCGGGCCGAGCCGCGGCGGCCGATGGCGTACCGCAAGGCGGCCGACGTCTACGACGGCCTCGACGACTCCCGACGCGAGGCGCTCGCGCGCCGTGACTCGTGGTCGGAGCTCGCGGGGATCGGGCCGAAGACCGCTGCGGTCATCACCCAGGCGCTGGCCGGCGAGGTTCCCGAGACCCTCGCGCGGCTGCGAGCCGGCGGCGAGCCGATCGACGGTGACGACACCGCGCTGCGGGCAGCGCTGCGTGGCGACCTGCACACGCACTCGACCTGGTCGGACGGCGGCGCGTCGATCGACGAGATGATGCGGACCGCCGTCCGGCTCGGTCACGACTACTGCGCGCTCACCGACCACTCGCCGCGGCTCACGGTCGCACGGGGCCTCTCGCCGGAGCGTCTGCGTGAGCAGCTCGACGTCGTAGCCCGGCTGAACGAGGAGCTGGCACCGTTCCGGATCCTCACCGGCATCGAGGTCGACATCCTCGACGACGGCAGCCTCGACCAGGAGCCGGAGCTCCTCGAACGGCTCGACATCGTCGTGGCAAGCATCCACTCCCGGCTGAAGGACGACGCCGACACCATGACGCGCCGGATGGTCGCGGCGGTCGCGAACCCGCACACCGACGTCCTCGGCCATGTGACCGGCCGGCTGGTCGAGGGGTCCCGTGGCACGCGAGGGGAGTCGTCGTTCCACGCCGAGCTGGTGTTCGAGGCGTGCAAGCAGTTCGGGACGGCGCTCGAGATCAACAGCCGCCCGGAGCGCCGGGACCCTCCGTCCCGCCTGCTCGAGGTCGCCGTCGAGCGCGGATGCCTGTTCTCGATCGACACCGACGCGCACGCGCCGGGCCAGCTGTCGTGGCAGGGCCTCGCGTGCGTACGGGCCGAGGCGGTCGGCATCACGGCGGACCGCGTGATCAACACCTGGCCGCTCGGCGACCTGCTCGCGTGGACCGGCGGTGGCGGACGGGGCTGAGCGTGACCGTGGGAGCGGGGCGGTCGTACCTCAGAGCAGGACGCCGGGGTTGAGGATCCCCGCGGGGTCGAGCGTACGTTTTGCTGCCGCGAGCGCCGCGGCGAACGGGGTCGGCCGCTGCTCGTCGTACCAGGGTCGGTGGTCGCGCCCGACCGCGTGGTGGTGCGTGATCGTCCCGCCGTGGCCGATGATCGCCTCCGAGACCGCCGCCTTCACCTCGTCCCACTGGGCGACGAGGCTGTCCCACCGCCCCCCGGCGTAGACGCCGTAGTAGGGCGCCGGCCCGTCGGGATAGACGTGGGTGAACCGACACGTCACGACGCCGACGCCGCACACCTCGCGGATCGCCTCGGTCGCGGCAGCGGTGATCGCTGCGTGCAGTGCAGGGAAGGCAGCCCAGGTGGTGGCGGTCTCGAAGGTCTCCGCGATCACCGACCGTTGCGCGAGCGCGTCGCGCTGATAGGGCATCCGGAGGAAGGACGACCGCCAGGTGGAGGCGGACGCGTCGCGAGCCGCGCTGGGCTCGTCGCCGGCGGTCGCGCCGTCGGCCGGAGCGGCGGGCACGCCGCCGTGGTCGCGGCAGATCTCGACCGCGCGTGCCAGGGCGCTGTCGACGGGGTGGTCGGCCGACTCGAACCCGAGCACGAGCACGCCGCCACCGACCGCCGCACCGGCGTTGAGGTAGGCCTCGGCCGGGTCGAGGAGGCGGCAGTTCGCAGGGTGCAGGCCGGACTGCGCGACGACGCGGGTCGCGGTGACGGCGTCGTCCCAGTCGTCGAAGTGCACGGACGCCCCGGCGCGCCATCGTGGCCGCTCCTGCAGGCGCATCCACGCCTCGGTGATCACGCCGAGCGTGCCCTCCGAGCCCAGGAACATCCGGTCGGGTGACGGGCCGGCGCCGGAGCCGGGGAGGCGCCGCGACTCTCCGACGCCGCACGGCGACACGACCCGCAGCGACTCGGTGAGGTCGTCGATGTGCGTGTGGAGGGTGGCGAAGTGGCCGCCCGCCCGGGTCGCGAGCCATCCACCGAGCGTCGAGAACTCGAACGACTGCGGGAAGTGCCGCAGCGTGAGGGCGTACGGGCGGAGCTGGTCCTCGAGGTGCGGGCCCAGCACCCCGGCCTGGATGCGGGCGGCTCGGCTCGTCCGGTCGACCTCGAGCACCTGGTCCATCGCGGTGACGTCGAGCGAGACGGCTCCCGCGTAGTCGCCGTCGAGCCTCGCCTCGACGCCCCCGACGACGGAGCTCCCACCGCCGTACGGGACGACGGCGACGCCCGCCCCGGAGCACCAGTCGAGCACGTCGACGACGTCACGCTCGGTGCGAGGGCGGACGACGACGTCCGGAGCGTGGGCGAGGTCGCCGCGGAGGTTGCGTACGACGTCGCGGTACGCCTTGCCGTGCGTGTGGCCGGCGCGGTCGACGGGATCGGTGCTGCACAGGTCGGCCAAGGACGCGGGGGGCTCGACCCGGACGGCGGGAAGCACGTCCGCAGCAGGGATCGGTGGCTCGTGAGCCGTCAGGTCGGTGTCGGGCAGCATGCCCGAGACACGCTGGACCAGGGACTGTGTCTCGTGGGGGTCGAGGGCTCCGTCGAGCGTGCCCCAGCCCCACCACGACCGCGTTGCGTCGTTGCCCGCCATGGCGCGGGACTCTACTGCACGTGGCCGGTCGGGTCGGCTGACGTCGTCAGTGCCGCGGCGTAGCGTGGGGGACATGTGCCGCAACATCCGAACCCTTCACAACTTCGAGCCGCACGCGACCGATGACGAGATCGAGGCCGCGGCCCTCCAGTACGTCCGCAAGGTCAGCGGGATGACCAAGCCCTCGCAGGCCAATGCCGACGTGTTCGAGAAGGCCGTCCACGAGATCGCGCACATCACGCAGCACCTCTTGGACGACCTGGTCACCCAGGCGCCTCCGAAGGACCGCGAGGTCGAGGCCGCGAAGGCCAAGGCCCGCGCGGCGAAGCGCTACGGGACGCTGGCGAGCTAGACCCACGCCGTACGCGTCGCGGTCACGACATCTGGGCCTGCAGGAACCGTACGGTCCGACGCATCGACGCGGGCCACTGCGGGCCGAAGGCGTGGCCCTCTCCCTCGTACCAGACCAGCTCGACGTCCTTGCCGGCCCTTTCGAAGGCGGCGGCGGTCCGGCGGGCCCACCGCGGTGGGCAGGTGTCGTCGACGGTGCCGTGCAGGATGAGCAGCGGCTCGGTCGCACGCTCGACGTAGGTGCGCGGTGAGGCTTGCTCCCAGAAGTCCGGGTTCTCCTCGGGCGAGCCGTGTGCCCGCACGATGTCCGCGGCGACCTCGGGACGGTCCGCGGCGATCCAGCGCTCGTAGTTGTCGACGGTGTCGCTGCTGACCGACGCGAACACCACCGCGGCGTCGACGAGGCCGGGTTGGGTCACCAGCACGTTCTGGACGACCCCGCCGCCCATCGAGCGCCCGACGAGACCTACGCGGTCTCCGTCCAGCCGCGGGTCGTCGGAGCCGCGTACGGCGAGGACGGCGTTGATGACGTCCTCGGTGTAGCCCAGTCGGAGGTCGCGCTCGGCGGTCGGGTCGTCGTCGGAGCCCGCATGGTTGCGGTAGTCGACGTGCAGGACGGCGAAGCCCTCACGTGCCAGGTAGTCCTGCTCGCGCATCATGCCGCGGCCTGTCGTGTAGATCGCCGGGTCGATGTAGCCGTGCGCCAGGATCGCCACCGGGAACGGGCCGTCACCGCGGGGGAGGTTGAGGATGCCGGAGATCCGCAGGTCGCCGCTGCGGTAGGTGACGGCGTGACGGACGTACGCGTCGGTGCGAGCGAGGACCCGGCGCAGGCGCAGCGCACGGCCGTCGTACTCCTTGGCCATCAGCGCCGGGAGCGAGACCGGGCTCTCGGCGGTGGGGAGAGGGGCCGGCGTCGCTGTCGGGCTGGCAGTCGGGGTTGTGCTCGGTGCGGCGTCCGTCGACGGCGCGGTGGTCGTCGTGGCAGTCGGGGACGTCGTGGCGGTCGCTGGTGCGCCCGCGTTCCCACTGTCGTCGTCCGTAGGCTCGCCGGTGCACGCCACGGTCGCCAGGAGGGCGAGCGCGGCCACCCCTGTGCGTACCGGCGTGACCCGCATGGCACCAGTCTGCCTTGCGGGACCCAGGTCTGGCGGGGCACGAGAAGGCCCACCGTCCCCGAGGGGAGCGGTGGGCCGCAGTGCTCAGACGATCAGCTCGTCGCGTACTTCACGCCCGTGGAGTGGTTCGGGCAGTAGCCGAACGGGTTCTTCACGAGGTACTGCTGGTGGTAGTCCTCCGCGTACCAGTAGTCGCCCAGCGGGGCGATCACCGTGGTGATCTCGCCGTACCCCGAAGCGGTCATCCGCCTCTGGTACGCCGCCCGCGACGCCTCGGCGAGCTCCTGCTGCTCGGGGGTGGTGGTGTAGATGACCGAGCGGTACTGGGTGCCGCGGTCGTTGCCCTGGCGCATCCCCTGTGTCGGGTCGTGGTTCTCCCAGAAGACCGTGAGCAGGTCGTCGAAGGAGACCTTGGCGGGGTCGTAGATCACGCGTACGACCTCGGCGTGACCGGTGCGACCCGAGCACACCTCCTCGTACGTCGGGTTCTGCGTGAACCCTCCGGCGTACCCGACCGACGTCGACCAGACGCCTGGGACGTTCCAGAAGGTCTGCTCCTCACCCCAGAAGCATCCGAGGCCGAACACCACGACCTCGTATCCCTCGGGCGGGTCGGCCATGATCGGCGTCCCCAGGACGAGGTGCTTGTCGCCGACCGCGAACGGGCGGTCCTCCCGGCCCGGCAGCGCCTGGTCGGGGGAGATGAGGTGCGTCTTGAACGAGAACATTCTTTTCCTCCTCGGGTCCACCACGCACAACCATCGCACCCGCCCGCATGTTCCCGTCATGGCCTTGTGGAGGACCGAACGTGTGTCCGTCGCGCTAGAATCGAACACATGAGCGATCCGATGGCGCACCGTCTGATCGCCGACCTGATCGACCGGGTCGGCGAGGCTGCGGGCGCGGCCGCTGTCCGGGTCGACGCTGCGCACGAGTTCGAGGTGGCAGCCGGCGCGGGAGCCGTCGAGGTGGTCGCGTTGATGGAGACGGTGGTCCGGATCGCCCAGGGACTTCAGGCCGACGCGGTGGCTGATCTCGATGCTCGGCGGCGTGACTTCACAGGACCGTCGATCGACGAGCGTGAGCTCTCCCGGTCGCTCTTCGCCGAGATCGGGCTCGCGCGGCAGGTGTCGGCGACGGCAGGCGAGACGACGTACCGGCTGGCTCGTGACCTCGCCGACCACCCGGAGGCGCACGCGCAGCTCCGAGACGGCGTCGTCAACCAGTCCGTCGTCGCAGCGGTGTGCCGGGAGACGGTCTTCCTCGATCCTGCGCGGCGCGCGGAGGTCGACGCGGAGCTCTCCCCGTACCTCGCGGGCCTCGGCCCGATGCGTGCCTCTGCGGCGGCACGCCGGCTCGTCCTCGACAAGGATCCGCACGCGGCGTTCGAGCGCACGGTGAGAGCACGCCAGGAGCGCCACCTCCGGCTGCGGCCGGAGCTCGACGCGATGGCGACCCTCTCGGTGTATGGCCCTGCGGCGGCGCTGACCGCCGCGTGGCAGCGGCTCGACGACGAGGCATCGGCTCGACGGTCCGACGGTGACCCGCGCACGATCGCCCAGATCACCTGCGACCTCGCCACCGAGGCGCTCAGCGGTGCGGCCGTCGCGCCGGACGGCTCGACCGCGATCGGCGTCGAGGTCGGGGTCCTGATGCGGCCCGAGACGCTCCTCGGGGCCGACGACGCCTCGGCCGACCTCCAGGGCTACGGTCCGATCCCGGGCGAGCTTGCACGCCAGCTCGCGAGCGGCGAGCGGAGCTGGCTGCGGCGCTTCTTCACCCGACCCGACGGCCACCGGCTCGAGACGGTCGACCCGAGGCGACGCAGATTCCCGGCAGGTGTCGCACGGATGGTGCGCGCCGCCGATGCGCTCTGCGAGCGCCCGTGGTGCGAGTGCCGCGCGCGCGAGATCGACCACACGACGCCGTACGCCCGTGGTGGAGAGACGACCATCGACAACGCCGCCGGCACGTGTCGCGCAGACAACCTCGTCAAGGAGTCGCGTGGCTGGCGGGTCGAGCAGGACCCGGTCGGCCTGCGGACCTGGAAGACTCCGACCGGCCATCGATACGCCTCCCGACACGGCACCGGTCCGGCGGGCGCCGGCGCGTCCAGCCCCAGCGCGGAGATGAGCATGGCGGTGATGAGCAACGGTTCGGTGATGGAGGACCGGCTGCGCCATCTGCTGACAGTGGCGCGGCGCTGATCGCTAGGGTGCGCGCATGGCATGGATGACGTGGGACGACGTGTCGTGCTTCCACTGCCGTGGCGACGCGGCTGTGCAGGTCGGGACCGGGCCGGAGGATGCCCGCAGCCGCTCCTTTCTCTGCGCTGCCTGCGACGACCTGCGTCAGGCGGGGGACGTCGAGGCTCTGGCACAGCGATGGGTCGACGCCGACGGGGGCCGCCGAGGGGCCAGCCACGCGCCCGGTGCCGCTGCATCGGTGCTGAACCGCGCGCTCGAGAAAGTCCGACCACCCGCGTCGGAGGATCAGGCGTTGCGGCCTCTGATGACGAACTTCCACATCATCGAGTGGGGCGAGAGCTCGTGCAACGTCTGCGACACCCGCGGGACCGTCCTCGAGCTCCTCGTGTTCGGTGATCCTGCGAAGAACGAGTTCTTCGCGTCGGCGCACGCGCTCTGCGCGACGTGCGCCGACTTGTGGCTGGCTCGCAACGCGGCTGGGCTCCGCAAGCGATTCGGCGGATCCACAATGGTCGCGAGCGTTGAACAGCTTCTCGCGGGTGAGGTGCACGAGAGCCGCCCGCGCCGTGCCGACGGCTCGTACGTGACGTCGAGCCGCCGTACGCGTGACTGACGTCGGTCGCTCACGACTGACTGACGTCCGCCGCGCACGACTGACTGACGTCCGCCCGCCCCGCCGCTCCCGGCGTTCGCCGATCGTTCACGCGACCCACCTCGGGCAGCCGCGTTGACGCAACCCGACGCCGATGGCATCGAGGCATGAGATCGATTCGCACCACCGTCCTCGCAGGCGTCGCGGCCACGCTCGTCGCGCCGATGCTCGTGACCGCTGCCTCCGCTTCGGCCGCCTCCGCCTCCTCCCACGACCGTGACGCCTCCGCGTCCCGCGGCCACGCCCGCGATGCCATCGTCATCGCCCACCGCGGCGCCTCGGGCTACCGCCCCGAGCACACGCTGGCCGCGTACAAGCTCGCGATCCGCCAGGGTGCGGACGTCATCGAGCCCGACATCGTCATCACGAAGGACAAGGTCCTCGTGGCGCGCCATGAGAACGAGATCGGCGGCACCACCGACGTCGCCGATCACCCCGAGTTCGCCGCCCGCAAGACGACCAAGACTATCGACGGGCGTCCCGTCACGGGCTGGTTCACGGAGGACTTCACCCTCGCCGAGCTCAAGACTCTGCGCGCCAAGGAGCGTCTGCCGCTGGTCCGTCCGGGCAACACCGCGTACGACGGGCTGTACGAGGTGCCGACCCTCGACGAGGTGCTCGACCTGGCCCTCAAGGAGTCCATCCGACGCGGCCGCGTCATCGGTGTCGCCCCCGAGACGAAGCACCCCACCTACTTCCAGTCGATCGGGAACAACCTCGAGGATCCGCTGGTCCGCATCCTCAACCGCCGCGGTCTGAACCACCGCTGGTCGCCGGTCACGATCCAGTCGTTCGAGTCCGCGAACCTCAAGTCGCTGTCCAAGCGGGTGCGGGTGCCGATCGCCCAGAACGTCAACCCGACGGGCGCGCCCTACGACCACGTCGTCGCGGGTGACCCGACGACGTACGCCGACATGGTGAAGCCGGCGGGTCTCAAGGCGATGGCGAAGTACGCCGACGTCCTCAGCGCCGAGAAGTCGGTCCTGATCCCGCGGACGGCGTCGGGTGCGCTCGGCACGCCGACGACCGTCGTACGCGATGCCCACCGGGCTGGCCTGGACGTCTACTCGTGGACGTTCCGCGCCGAGAACCAGTTCCTCCCGGCGGACTTCCGCGTGGGCACGGACCCGAACGCTCACGGCGACCTGGACGGCGAGCTGCGGGCGTTCTACGCCCTCGGCATCGACGGTGTCTTCTCCGACTTCCCGGATCTCGCCGTCCGTGCCCGGTCCGGCCGCCAGGCGTCGGTGACCGGCTGACGGTCACCTCACCGGGCTCCTGTCCCGCATGCGATGGCCGCAGACGATACGCTCGCAAAGGTGAGTGACTTCGGTTTCGAGACGCGTGCCATCCATGCGGGCCAGGAGCCCGACCCGCGTACGGGGGCGGTCGTCCCCGCCATCTACGCCACCAGCACCTACAAGCAGGACGGGGTCGGTGGCCTGCGTGAGGGCTACGAGTACTCGCGCAGCGCGAACCCCACCCGTACCGCCCTCGAGGAGTGCATCGCCTCGCTCGAGCTGGGGGTCCGCGGTTTCGCGTTCGCGAGCGGGCTCGCCGCCGAGGACACCCTCCTGCGGGCGCTGACGAAACCCGGCGACCACGTGATCATCCCCGACGACGCGTACGGCGGCACATACCGGCTGTTCGACAAGGTCGAGTCCCGGTGGGGGCTCGCGTACGATCCCGTACCGATCAGCGACGTCGATGCCGTCCGTGCCGCCATCGGCCCGCAGACCCGCATCGTGTGGGTGGAGACGCCGACGAACCCGCTGCTGGGCATCGCCGACATCGCGGCGCTCGCCGAGGTCGCGCACGCCGCAGGGGCCCTGCTCGTCGTCGACAACACGTTCGCGTCGCCGTACCTCCAGCAGCCGATCGCGCACGGCGCCGACGTCGTCGTGCACTCGACGACGAAGTACGCCGGCGGCCACTCCGACGTCGTCGGCGGTGCGCTGGTGGCCCGTGAAGAGGCGGTGGCCGAGCAGATCGCGTTCCACCAGAACTCGATGGGAGCGGTGGCCGGCCCGTTCGACTCGTGGCTCGTGCTCCGGGGACTCAAGACGCTGGCTCTGCGGATGGAGCGCCACAGCGACAACGCGGAGCAGGTCGTGGAGTTCCTGCAGAGCCGACCCGAGGTCTCCCACGTGATCTATCCCGGGCTGGCGGAGCACCCGGGCCACGCCGTCGCCGTCCGTCAGATGAAGCGCTTCGGCGGGATGGTGTCGTTCCGGATGGCAGCCGGCGAGCAGGCGGCGCTCGATGTCGTGGAGCACACCGAGCTGTTCACGCTGGCCGAGTCGCTGGGCGGCGTCGAGTCGCTCATCGAGCACCCCGGTCGCATGACGCACGCGTCCGCGGCCGGGTCCCCGCTCGAGGTGCCGGCAGACCTCGTACGGGTCAGCGTGGGCATCGAGACCGGTGCCGACCTCGTCGCCGACCTGGCCCACGCGTTCGAGCGGCTGGCCCGGTGACCGCTGGCAGCGGGGGTGGCGGCGAGCAGCTCCCACCGGGCGGCTCCGACGACGCTGCCCTCGCGGACGAGGCTCAAGCGGACGAGGCTGCCCGTGCGGACCAGGCTCTCGCGGACGAGGCCCTCGCCGACTCAGCCTTCGGTGACGCGGTCCAACCGGATCAGGCGCCCGACGAGGCGTCCGCACGCTCGCGGCGCGAACGGCTGGACGAGCTCGTCGAGCGGATGCGCGCGACCGCCCGCCGCGACATCGCCATGCTCGAGGAACGCCGAGGGGTGCTCGGCGACCCGGTCCCGACGACCAGCCCGTACGCCGCCCTCGCGGCCGCGACGCAGATCGCGTCGCACCACGACGAGACGACCCCGCACGTGCCGTACGGCATCCGTCTCGCGGCAGCCTGGGGATGGCGCATCATCGTGATCGCGGGCGCCGGCTTCGGGGTGCTGTGGCTGCTCGGCTACTTCTCCGAGATCACCATCCCCATCGCCGTGGCGATCCTCGTGACCGCACTGGTCCGCCCTGCCGTCGACCGGGTCGTGAACCTGCACGTCCACCGCGGCCTCGCGACGCTCCTGGTGATGATCCTCGGGCTCGGGGCGGTGGTCGGCATGCTGACGCTCGTCGGCCAGCAGGTGTCGACGCAGTTCGACGACCTCTGGACGAAGGTCGTCGACGGGCTGGAAGAGATCCAGGACTGGGCGCGCAACGGACCGCTCGGGCTCAGCGACGCCCAGCTCAACACCTGGATCGACCGGGCGACAGAGTCGATCGAGGAGTGGGGGAGCAGCGGCACGGGTGTGGTCGACCGGGTCACAGAGGTCGGCACCACGGTGACGCACTTCTTCGCCGGCTTCTTCATCGTGCTCTTCGCGACGTACTTCTTCCTCTACCAGGGTGGCCGGATCTGGGACTGGGTCGTGCGGCTCTTCCCGCGCAACGCCCGTGAGTCCGTCGACACGTCGGGCCGCATCGCCTGGGCGTCGCTCACGTCGTTCGTCCGGGCGACCGTCCTCGTGGCCCTCGTCGACGCGATCGGCATCGCGGTCGTCGCCTGGCTGCTCGGCGTGCCGCTGGTCCTCGCGATCGCGACCCTGGTCTTCCTGGGCGCGTTCATCCCGATCGTCGGCGCGTTCGTCTCGGGGCTGGTCGCGGTGCTGGTCGCGCTCGTCGACCAGGGGCCGTGGGTCGCGCTCTTCATGCTCGCCGGCGTCATCGCCGTCCAGCAGGTCGAGGCGCACATCCTGCAGCCGTTCCTCATGGGCCACCTCGTGCAGCTGCACCCGCTCGCGATCATCCTGGCGATCGGCGCGGGGCTCACGGTGGCGGGCATCGTCGGGGCGCTCATCGCGGTGCCGCTGGCCGCCTGCATCAACGCGGTCGTACGCCACCTGTCAGCGAGGGCCGAGGCTGCCCAGGCTGCGTCGGCCGGTGAGCCGCCACCCGTCGCGGCAACTTAGGCTGGCGCCATGACCGTGACGCTCGACGACGTCCGCGCGGCCGAGAAGCTGCTCGCCGGTGTGACCACGCGGACCCCGATCGAGTCCTCGCGTCCGCTGGCCGAGCGGCTCGGGCGTCCGGTGCTGCTGAAGTGCGAGAACCTGCAGCGCGCGGGTTCGTTCAAGATCCGCGGCGCGTACGTCAGGATCGCTCGGCTGTCGGCTGAGGAGAAGGCCCGCGGCGTGGTGGCGGCGAGCGCCGGCAACCACGCGCAGGGCGTCGCCCTCGCCGCGTCGCTCCTCGGCACCAGCGCGACCGTCTTCATGCCCGAGGGCGCCCCGCTCCCGAAGCTGGCAGCCACCCGGGACTACGGCGCGACGATCGAGCTCGCCGGGTCGTCGGTCGAGTCGGCGCTCGAAGCGGCGCACGCCTTCTCGGCGCGCACCGGCGCCGTTCTCATCCACCCGTTCGACCACGCCGACATCGTCGCCGGGCAGGGGACGCTCGGCCTCGAGCTCCTCGAGCAGGTGCCGAATGCCTCCACGATCGTCATCCCGGTCGGCGGCGGCGGTCTCGTCGCTGGCGTCGCGCTCGCCGTACGGGCGCTGCGGCCGGACATCCGGGTGATCGGCGTGCAGTCCGAGCGCGTCGCCCCGTACCCGATCTCCCTCGAGCAGGGCGCGCCGACCACCATCGAGGCACAGCGCACGATGGCCGACGGCATCGCGATCTCACGGCCGGGCGACGTCCCGTTCGCCGAGATCTCCCGCTGGGTCGACCGCATCGTGACCGTGACCGAGGAGTCGCTCAGCCAGGCGCTCCTGCTTCTCCTCGAACGCTCGAAGCTCGTGGTCGAGCCGGCCGGTGCCGCCGGTGTCGCGGCGATCATGCAGCACCCCGAGGTCTTCGACGACGGCAGCGACGCACCCGTCGTGTGCGTCCTGAGCGGCGGCAACATCGACCCGCTGCTGCTGATGAACGTCGTACGCCACGGGCTGGCCGCCGCCGGACGGTTCCTGTCGTTCCGGGTGAGGATCTCCGACCGCCCCGGATCCCTCGACGTGCTGCTCCGCGTGCTCGCCGAGATGGCTGTCAGCGTCCTCGACGTCGTCCACGAGCGGACGGCCTCGACCCTCGCGATCGACGAGGTCGAGGTGACGCTCAGCGTCGAGACCCGAGGGCCTGAGCACCGCTTCGCCGTCGAGCAGGCGCTGCGCGAGCACGGCTACGTCATCACCTACACGTGACTCACCCGCCGCCCGGCGGGCGACGGGTGAGTCCAGCGCGTGCGGGTCAGGCGACGTACGGCTTGGCGTCCACGATCTCGACCGCGACCTCGCGGCCGTTCGGGGCCTCGTAGCTGGCGGTCTCGCCCGCCTTCTTGCCGACGATCGCAGCACCGAGGGGCGACTGCGGCGAGTAGACGTCGATGTCGACCGACGCATCGAGGCTCAGCATCTCGCGCGACCCGAGAAGGAACGTCTCGGTGTCGTCGTCGCCGGCGAACTTGATCGTCACGACCATGCCGGACTCGACCAGGCCGTCGTCGGCACGCTGCTCGCCGACCTCGGCCCGACGCAGCATGTCCTCGAGCTGGCGGATGCGGGCCTCTGACTTGCCCTGCTCCTCGCGGGCGGCGTGGTAGCCGCCGTTCTCCTTCAGGTCGCCCTCGTCGCGGGCCTCCGCGATCTTCGTGGCGATCTCCGTGCGTGCCGGCCCGCGAAGATGGTCCAGCTCTGCCTGGAGGCGGTCGTACGCCTCCTGGGTCAGCCAGATCGTGTTCGTCTCTGCGTTGGGCGTGGTCATGGGGATGGCTCCTCGGATGTAACAAACCCCAGACAAATGCCTGGGGCTGGAAACAACGAGCCTAGCAAGGCCTGGGCGCAGGGCCAAGGACTTCAGTCGAGGAGTCGACACTCCTGGACGACCGCCGTCACCGCCCGCCGCTCCGTGGCGATCACGTCGGTGACGATCGAGTCGTCCCCGTCGGTGCCCGGAATCGCGAACGTCGTCTCTCCGACGTAGGTGTGATCGGCCGCCTGGGCCGCCACGTCGCACTCCGCGGGGTCGCCCGTCGAGTGGTTCACACGGATCGTGACGGAGATCGTGTGGTCGGACGTCGCGTCGAACGCCATCACGTCGGCGTCGAACCGGTTGCTGGTGGCGTAGTCGGCCACGAACCACGCCGCGACGACGCCGAGCGTGATCCCGACGGCGGAGATGATCGCCCACGTCCGCCGCGACAACGGCTTGCGGCCGCCGTACCGACTGGTGGACAGGTCAGGCTCCGTGCTGGGCATGACACCATTGTGACGGAGTGAGTCACGCGACCGACCGGAGGAGTGGCAGTGGCCGACAAGCTGCGCCTGATGCACGTGCACGCCCATCCCGACGACGAGTCGAGCAAGGGGGCGGCCTCGACGGCGAAATACGTCGCTGAGGGCGTCGACGTCCACGTGGTGACCTGCACAGGTGGCGAAAGGGGTTCGATCCTCAACCCCAGCTTCGAGCACCCCGGCATCCTCGAGAACCCCGAGCTGATCGGCGAGATCCGGCGCGAGGAGATGGACCGCGCCCGCGAGATCCTCGGGATCAAGCAGGACTGGCTCGGATTCGTCGACTCCGGCTGGCCCGAGGGCGACCCGCTGCCGCCGCTGCCCGAGGGCTGCTTCGGCCTGGTGCCGGTCGAGGAGGCCGCCAAGCCGCTCATCGCGCTGATGCGCTCGTTCCGGCCGCACGTCGTGACGACGTACGACGAGAACGGCGGCTACCCGCACCCCGACCACATCATGTGCCACAAGATCAGCGTGCACGCGTTCGAGAAGGCGGGAGACGCCGACGCGTACCCGGAGCTCGGGGAGCCCTGGCAGCCGCAGAAGCTGTACTACCACCGCTGGTCGCGCGCGCGGTTCGAGGCGATCGACGCTGCCATGGAGCGGCACGGGCTCGAGCCGCCGTACAAGGACCGGCTCAAGGACTGGACCTTCGACCCCGAGGACGCGAAGCGGCTTACGACGAGGGTGCCGTGCTCCGACTACTTCGGTGTCGCCGACGACGCTCTGCGGGCGCACGCCACGCAGATCGACCCCGACGGGCACTGGTTCGCGATCCCGCAGCAGATCCGGGCCGAGGCGTGGCCGACCGAGGACTACGAGCTGGTGACCTCCCACGTCGAGACGTCGCTGCCGGAGGACGACCTGTTCGCGGGGCTGCGCTAGCCCGGTGACTGCAGGGCTGCGCCAGCAGTCCGCGCCGACCACAGGCGTACGCTGGGACCATGTCCACAGACGTCCTCGTCGCTGCCTCGCAGACCAACTTCAAGCCTGCGGGCTGGGTGGCGCTCCTGATCATCCTGGCGCTGTGCGTCGGCCTCTTCTTCCTGATGCGCAGCATGGCGCACCAGATGAAGAAGGTCGACTTCGACGAGAAGGCCACCGAGCGTCCTCGCCCGACGAGCCCGCCGCGCGACGAGGAGTGATCGGGCTCAGCGGGCGATGCGTCGGCTGATGCCGATCACAGCGCCGCCGATGACGAGCGTAAACACCGCGATCACCGTCAGCGTCAGGGCGACCTGGCCGTAGCCGAGGCTGTCCGCGTCCAGGAAGTCGTACGGCACCGGCATCGGGGCCTCTCCCTCCGGGCCCGGGAACCGCGGATCGGCGATCGCGCCCCGGACGAGGGTGTACGCGGCCCACGCCACCGGCCACACCAGGAACCACCACGCGCGCCGGTCGAGCCTGGGGCGGAGCAGGAGGAACCCGGCGACGGCGCCGATCGGCACGAGCGTGTGGAGCACGAGGTCGTACCAGACGGAGATGCCCTCGAGCGTCTGCTGGCCGGCCAGCAGCAGGTGGAAGACGACGCCGGTGATGACGATCCCGACGACGCCCGCGACGTAGGCCGGCTGCCACCAGCCCTCGAGGCGTCCGCGTACGGCCACCGCGACCGCTGTGATCAGCACGAGCAGGTTGGACTGGATCGTGAAGTACGAGAAGTAGTTCACGAGGCTCCGGCCCTCGGACACCGACTGGATCGCCTGACCGACGACGGCCCAGGCGCCGAGGACCGCCAGGGCCGTGAATGCGACGCGTACCGGTGTCGCACTGCGTACTGCTGCCTGCTCGCTCACCGCGTCACTGTAGCGATCGGTGGCGCCGGCGACGCGGCGGCGCGGCACTGTGTCAGACGTGTGCGCCAGTCTGGTCCCGTGGCTGAGCGACCCGAGGTTCCGATCGAGATGGTGGAGCGGCTCCGTGCGACGCTCGGCGGGCTGCCGTCCTGCGTCGAGGAGGACGCGTGGGTCGGCGTCCGCTGGCGCGTCGGCACGGCGACCGTGGCCCACGTCTTCGGTGGCGAGGACGAGCTGTTCCGCATCACCTTCCGGGCCGAGGCCGGCGAGCTGATGGCGTTCGAGCAGCTCGGGCCGCCCTACTTCCGTGCGGAGTGGGGCGACAACGTGGTCGGCCTGGTCCTCGACCGCCACACCGACTGGGACGAGCTGGCCGAGCTGCTCGTCGACGCCTATTGCCTGCAGGCCCCCGCGCGGCTCGTCGCGCAGGTCCAGCGACCCGGCGCGGAGGCGTGAGCGGCGCCGCGCCGAGCAGCAGGGTCAGCGCCGCTTGACGTGCCGGGCCCAGCCGAAGCAGTACGCGCCGAACGCGGCGAGCCCGACGGCCACCAGCGTGAGCAGGAACGGGCCGAACGGCTGCTCGCGCACGGTCTTGAGCGCGTCGTCGAGACCGCCGGCCTTCTGCGGGTCGTAGTCGATCGCGGCGATGACGAACAGGATGCCGATGATCGTCAGCGCGATGCCCTTGGCGGTGTAGCCGACCTGTCCGAGCCGGACGATCGCCGTCCCGCTGGTGCCGCTCGTCGCGGAGCTGTCGAGCTCGTTCTCGAAGCGGCGCGAGAGACCGCGGTACCCCTGGTAGAGCCCAGCGGCGACGATCGCGACACCGATGATCCCGACCAGCCAGCGGCCGGCGGGAGCACTCATGATCCGGGCGGTCAGGGTCTCCTCGCCGTTTCCCGACCCCCCGCCCGAGCCCATCGCGGACTTGAAGGCGAGCCCGGCCAGGAACCCGTACAGGACCGCGCGGCCAGCAGCCTTCGCCTTCTTGAACGCCTTCTTGGCGCCGTCCTCGTCGGCGAACCCGAACACGGCGTCGGAGAGCTGCCAGAAGACCAGCGCGACGAATCCGATCGCGGTGACCCAGAGGAGCGCGACCCCCACCGGGTTGTCCGACATCATCGCCAGCGCGCCACCCTGGCTCGCGTCGCCCCCGCCGGACCACGCCACCTGGAGCGCGATCCAAGCGATCAGCAGGTGCACGACCCCGTACGCGGCGAGGCCGATCCTCGCGCCCGTCTCGAGGGCTTTGCTGTTGCGGACCTCGCGGCCTGCGCGGTGGGTGTTGTTCGTCAATCCGGTCACGTCACTGATGCTGCCAGTGCTGGGGCGCGGTGTCAGGAGGCGGAGGACCTCCCCTGACAGCGGCCGGGTCTGGCCCTACGTTCGAGCGATGGGGATCACTCGCCGGAAGAGTGTCGACACGGTCGTCCATCAGAACGAGCTGCCTCCCGCCGACATCGACGGCGAGGGACGCCTCCACCAGGACCTCCGTGCCCGCGACCTGGTCGGATTCGGCATCGGGATCGTGATCGGGACCGGCATCTTCACCCTCACCGGCCTCCAGGCGAAGGAGAATGCCGGCCCCGCGGTGATGGTGTCGTTCCTCATCGCAGGCGGCGTGAGCCTGCTCGCCGCGCTCTGCTACGCGGAGCTCGCTGCGGCCGTCCCGACCGCGGGCAGCTCCTACACCTACGCCTACACGACGATCGGCGAGGTCTTCGCCTGGATCATCGCGTGGGACCTCGTGCTCGAGTTCGCCCTCGGCGCTGCCGTCGTCGCACGCGGCTGGTCCGGCTATCTCGCCGGCGTCTTCGACCTGCCCGACCGCTGGTTCGCCGAGGAAGGGTCGACGGTGAACGTCGGCGCCATCGCGATCGTCCTCGTCCTCGGCTGGGTGGCGATGCGCGGGATCCGCGAGTCCAAGTGGGTCACGAACGGCCTCGTCATCGTCAAGGTATCGGTGTGCCTGTTCGTCATCGCCGTCGGCGTCTTCCACATCGACCCGGACAACCTGGTCCCGTTCGTCCCGCCGGCCGAGCCCAGCAGCGGGGATGCGACCGGGACGCTCCAGTCGCCGCTGTGGCAGTTCCTCTCGGGCGTGGAGCCGACGCACTTCGGGATCGCGGGAGTCGTCGTCGCGGCCGCCGTGGTGTTCTTCGCGTACTCCGGCTTCGAGGCGGTCGCGAACCTCGGCGAGGAGACCCGACACCCGGCTCGCGACATGCCCCTCGGCCTGCTGGGCACCATCGGGATCTGCTCGGTCCTGTACGTCGGGGTGTGCCTCGTTGTCACGGGGATGGTCGACTACCGCGAGCTGAGCGAGAGCGACGCGGTCGCCCAGGTCTTCCGCGACGTCGGGCTCGAGTGGGCCGGGGTGCTCATCGGCATCGCCGCTGTCGCCGGACTGACGTCGGTCATCCTGGTCGACATCGTCGCGATGGGGCGGATCGGCTTCGCGCTCGCCCGCGACGGACTCATCCCGCCGCGGATCGGCGCCGTGCACCCGACGTGGGGGACGCCGTTCGTGATGACGGCGATCACGGTCGGCTTCGTGGCCGTGCTCGCCGGCCTGGTCCCGATCGCCGTGCTCGCGGAGATGGTCAGCATCGGGACGCTCTTCGCGTTCGTGGTGGTCGCGATCGCCGTCGTCGTGCTGCGGCGCACCCGGCCGGACATGTCGCGCCCGTTCCGTACCCCGCTCGTGCCCCTCGTCCCGATCCTCGCCGTGGTGTGCTGCGTCGGGCTGATGGCGAGCCTCGCCGTCGAGACGTGGCTGCGGTTCCTGGTCTGGCTGCTGCTAGGTTTCGCGGTCTACTTCGGCTACGGCTACCGTCACGCGCAGCTGGCGCGACGCGCCGATGCCGACGCCTCCACGCAGAGCTGAACAGGAGTGCCCGATGCCGCCCGAGGACTCTCCCGTCCCCACCGAGTACCCCCGCGAGATCGGCCGCACCGCACGGCGCGAGCTCGCGCACCACGGGTTCACCACGTACGCCCAGCTGGCCACGGTTCGTGAGAAGGACCTGCTCGCGATCCACGGGGTCGGGCCGAAGGCGGTGCGGATCCTTCGCGAGGAGCTGGCCGCACGTGGGAGCGCGTTCGCGGGCTAGGCCCCGGTCGCCTTGTCGATCTCCGCCTCGAGCGCCTTCTCGTCCGCGCGGAGCTGCTTCTTCGCGAGCTTTCCCGCGCGCTTGATCGCCTCCTGGACGTGCGCCTCCATGTCGGTGGCTGCCACCACGACGAGGCCGCTCTGACCCTCGTCGAGCGTCTCGCCGAGGTCTTTCAGGTCGCTGCGGCTCATCCCGCCAGCCACGTGCCCGGCGAGGGCGCCGAGAGCACCGCCCGCCGCGCCGCCGGCCACGAGGGCGCCGCCGATCGCGACCGCGGGGAACAGTGCGATCACGGCACCGCCGACCAGTCCGATCCCGAGGCCGCCCCACGCTCCCTGTCGGGTCGGCTGCTCGTGCTTCTTGACGATCTTGACCTTGCCGTCGTCGTGCTTCGAGATCACCGCCGCGTCGTAGGTGTCGATGAGGCCGCTCTCCTGGTAGAAGTCCTTGACCGCCTCGTAGTCGGCGATCGCGTCGTCCTCGTCCGCGTAGCTCGCCGCGAAGACCACCATCGTGTCGAATGCCATCGTCGTTCCCCTTCGTCGATACGGTGCCCTGACGCTATCGACTCCGCGCGGGTTCGCACCCCGTGATTGCGCCTACGGTGGAGGCATGGCCAACCGACTCAGCCGAGCCACCAGCCCATATCTCCTCCAGCACGCCGAGAATCCCGTCGACTGGCACGAGTGGGGGGACGAGGCGCTGGCGCTCGCGGCGGAGCGGGACGTGCCGGTGCTGCTCAGCGTCGGGTACGCCGCGTGCCACTGGTGCCACGTGATGGCGCACGAGTCGTTCGAGGACGAGGCGACCGCGGCCTACCTCAACGAGCACTTTGTCCCGGTCAAGGTCGACCGGGAGGAGCGCCCGGACGTAGACGCCGTCTATATGCGGGCGACGACGGCGATGACCGGTCAGGGCGGCTGGCCGATGACGGTGATGCTGACGCCGGGCGGGGACCCGTTCTTCGCCGGGACCTACTTCCCTCCCGAGCCGCGACACGGGATGCCGGCCTTCCGTCAGGTGCTCGAGGCGGTCGTCGACGTGTGGGAAAACCGCCGCGGGGACGTCGACCGGATCAGCGCCGAGGTCGTCTCGCACCTGGGCGCGCTCGAGGCCGGCGACGGACCGGCGCTGGACGCCGATGCGCTCGACCAGGCGGTGCGCGGGCTCGCAGCCCAGTACGACGCCGTACGCGGTGGGTTCGGCGGAGCGCCCAAGTTCCCTCCGTCGATGTGTCTGGAGCAGCTGCTCCGCGCAGCCGACCGCACCGGCTCCGCCGACACCCTGGCGATGGTCGAGCACACCTGCGACGCGATGGCGCGCGGAGGCATGTACGACCAGCTCGGCGGAGGCTTCGCGCGCTACAGCGTGGATGCCGGCTGGGTCGTGCCGCACTTCGAGAAGATGCTGTACGACAACGCGCTGCTGGTGCGGGTCTACCTGCACCTGTGGCGGCAGACGGGGTCCGAGCTGGCGCTGCGGGTGGTCCGGGAGACGGCCGACTTCCTCCTGACCGACCTCGCGACCGCGGAGGGCGGGTTCGCGTCTGCGCTCGACGCCGACACCGACGGCGCGGAGGGCACCTACTACGTCTGGACGCCTCGGCAGCTCGTCGAGGTCCTCGGAGAGGACGACGGCGCGTGGGCGACCCGGCTGCTGTCGGTGACGGACGCGGGGACGTTCGAGCACGGCACGTCGACCCTCCAGCTCCGCGAGGACCCCGACGACGCGGCACGGTGGGCGTCGGTGCGTGAGCGCTTGGAGACGGCGCGACGCGCGGAGCGTACGGCTCCGGCGCGCGACGAGAAGGTCGTCGCCGCCTGGAACGGGCTCGCCGTCACGGCGCTGGCGGAAGCGGGGGTCCTGCTGGGCGAGCCCGAGTACACGGACGCCGCCGTCGTCGCAGCCACCCTGCTCGCGACCGTGCACACCGACCCGCACGGCCGCCTGCTGCGGACCTCGCGTGACGGGATGGCGTCGACCAACGCAGGCGTCCTCGACGACTACGGCTGCGTCGCCGAGGCATACCTCGCGGTCCTCGGGGTCACCGGCGACGCCGTCTGGCTCGAGCGCGCGACGACTCTGCTCGACGCGGTTCTCGACCACTTCGCCGTCGGCAGCGACGCGGGCGCCACCGGTTTCTACGACACCGCCGACGACGCCCAGCGCCTCGTCGTACGCCCGCGCGACCTCGGCGACAACGCCACGCCGTCCGGTACGTCGTCGGTGGCTGCAGCCTTCCTCGCGGCCGCCGCGGTCACGGGCGAGGACCGTTTCCGCACGGCGGCCGAGGACGCGGTCCGGTCAGCCTCCGCGCTCGCGACCGGTGCGCCGCGGTTCGCCGGGTGGACGCTCGCCGTCGCCGAGGCGATGCTCGCCGGTCCGCTCGAGATCGCCGTCGTCGGCGACGGCGAGGACGCCGCGCGTCTGCACCGTGCGGCGCTGGCGCTGCCCTCGCCAGGAGCGGTGGTCGTCGCCGCGCCGGTCGGGACACCGGTGCCGCTGTTCGCCTACAAGGACCTGGTCGACGGCCACGCGGCGGCGTACGTGTGCCGGGGGTTCGCCTGCGAGCGCCCCGTGACGGACCCGGGCGAGCTGGGGGGTCTCGATACGCCCCTCGCCTAGCGGCTCGGGGCTACTCGACCAGCGGGGGCGATGGGGGTCTCGATACGCCCCTCGCCTAGCGGCTCGGGGCTACTCGACCAGCGGGGGCGACCGGCGGGGGCGACCGGCCGGGGTCAGGCCGCGTACGCGGCGAGCGAGATGCCCACGTAGTGCACGACGAACGCCGCGATGGTCAGCGTGTGGAACACCTCGTGGAAGCCGAACCAGCGGGGGAACGGATCCGGGTAGCGCAGTCCGTAGACCACGGCACCGAGCGAGTAGAGCGAGCCGCCCACGATGATCAGCACGAGCACGGCCGTCGAGGACGCCGCGGCGAACTCGTCGAGCCACAGCAGCGCCGCCCAGCCCAGCAGGACGTAGATCGGTGTGTAGAGCCAGCGCGGGGCGTGCACCCAGAACACCCGGAAAGCCACGCCGCCGATCGCGCCGACCCACACCAGCGTCAGCAGCATCGCGGCGTCGCGCGGCTGCAGCAGGATGAGCGCGAAGGGCGTGTACGAGCCGGCGATCAGCAGGAAGATGTTGGCGTGGTCGAACCGCTTCAGCAGCATCTGAGTGCGCGGACCCCAGCGTCCGACGTGGTAGACCGCGCTCACGCCGAACAGCAGCAGAGCGCTCACCATGTAGACGGCGACGCCGGTCTTGGACTTGGCGCCCGGGGCGAGCACGAGCAGCACGATGAACGCCGCCAGCGCGAGGGGCCAGGTGGCGGCGTGCAGCCAGCCGCGCAGTCTAGGCTTGATCTCGACGACGGCATCGCGGATACGATCGCCGACGGGGTAGGGGACAGCCTGCTGGTTGGTCACAACAGGACCTTATCCAACGAACCTACGGAAGCGTAGGTAAGACTCCTCACGAGAGGCCGATCGGTGTCGGTTCGAGATCTGCTCTACTCGGCGTACGAGCGCCAGCTGCTCGGCAGGCTCCGGCCGGACCAGGTCCCGGCGCACGTCGGCGTCATCGTCGACGGCAACCGGCGCTGGGCGAAGGGTGCGGGCGGCGACGTCGTGAGCGGCTACCAGGCCGGTGCCGACAAGATCATCGACTTCCTCGGCTGGTGCGACGACCTCGACGTCAAGGTCGTGACGCTCTGGCTGCTCTCGACCGACAACCTGCAGCGCCCCGAGCCCGAGATCCGCGTCCTCCTCGGGGTCATCGGCAACCTGGTCGACCAGCTCACCGCGCTGCAGCGCTGGCACGTGCGCCTCATCGGCAACCTCGACCTGCTGCCGTCCGACCTTGCCGGCTCGCTCGAGGCTGCTGCCGCGTCGACCAGCGGCGTCGACGGCATGGAGGTCAACCTGTGTGTCGGGTACGGCGGCCGCCAGGAGCTCACGGACGCCGTACGCTCCCTCCTGCGCGAGCAGTCCGAGCAGGGTCGCACGATCGACGAGGTGGCCGAGGTCCTCGACGTCGAGCACATCGCCGAGCACCTCTACACCAAGGGCCAGCCGGACCCGGACCTCGTCATCCGCACGTCCGGTGAGCAGCGGCTCTCGGGCTTCCTCCTGTGGCAGAGCGTCCACAGCGAGTTCTACTTCTGCGAGGCCCTGTGGCCCGCCTTCCGGCGCGTGGACTTCCTGCGTGCGATCCGCTCGTACGCGGAGCGCGAGCGCCGGTTCGGCCAGTGAGGTACGGCGCCGTCGTCCTGCTCGGCGGGATCGGCGCCCTCCTCTTCTGGCTCACGGGACTCACCGGCAACAGCGGGGCGGACGACCTGGCCGAGCTCGAGCGGCTCCGCGCCGGCGCGGGTGTGAGCGTGACCGGGACGATGACCGACGTGCACGAACGCGAGCAGCGCTCGGGCGGGCGTCGCGGCATGCGGGTCCACACGGTGTTCTGCCCGGTCTACAGCTTCGCCGACGGCGACCTCCGCTCGACGATCATCGGGGACTGCGAGCGCGACCGGGACGACCTCCCCGCACTCGGCTCGACGATCCCGGTGATCTACGACCCCGACGGCTACACGCGGTTCATCGACACCGACGAGGTCGCGTCCGGCCTCGCCCGCAGCGGTCGCACGTACCCCTGGTACCGCTGGGGAGGCCTTGCGCTGGCCCTCGTGTGCGGTCTCGTCGTGGTCGGCGCGATCGGCCGCGGGATCGCCGGCGGGATCCGTCGGTCGACCGCGGCGCGGCGCCGCTGACCGCGTAACCAGACGTTCATCTGGCCGGTGGCGTGTCGCAACGGATCACACCCGGCTGCGGCGTACCGTCGTGCACGTCGGCGGGGCAACCTCCCACCGGCACCGGGAGGTCCTTCGTGCATCACCGAACGCTCGGCGCAGGCGCTGGTTCGGTGCGCACGTGGGGAGGTCGGCCCGCCCCCGGGCCTGCTGTCCTGCACCCGGCTCCATTCGCGAGAGAGTGAGCCGGCGCGGGGCGCGCGTGGGCTCGTACGAGGAGATTGCCGTGGCTGCTGACATCCCCACCACGTACGTGATCGACACCAGCGTGCTTCTCGCCGACCCGCGGGCGTTGACCCGGTTCGCCGAGCACGAGGTCGTCATCCCGGTCGTCGTCATCACCGAGCTCGAGGACAAGCGGGCTCATCCCGAGCTCGGCTACTTCGCACGCTCGGCGCTCCGACTCCTCGATGAGCTGCGCGTCCGCCACGGCACGCTCGACAGCCCTCTCCCGGTCAACGACGACGGCGGCACCGTCCGCGTCGAGCTCAACCACACGGACTCGAGCGCACTGCCGTCGGGATTCCGGCTGGGGGACAACGACACTCGGATCCTGTCGGTCGCCAAGAACCTTGCCGACGAGGGCAACGACGTCACGCTGGTCTCGAAGGACCTGCCGATGCGCGTCAAGGCGTCGGCGATGGGCCTGCCGTCCGAGGAGTACCGCGCTGAGCTCGCGCTCGAGGCCGGCTGGACGGGCATGGTCGAGCTGGAGGTGATCGGCGAGGACGTCGACGCGCTGTACGAGAGCGGTGTCGCGGACCTCCCGGAGGCGCGCGAGCTGCCCTGCCACACGGGCCTCGTCCTGCTGTCGGAGCGGGGGAGCGCGCTCGGACGCGTGACGCCCGACAAGCGGGTCAAGCTCGTCCGCGGTGACCGCGAGGCGTTCGGTCTGCACGGCCGTTCGGCCGAGCAGCGGGTCGCGCTCGACCTCCTCCTCGACCCCGAGATCGGCATCGTGTCGATGGGCGGACGCGCAGGCACCGGCAAGTCCGCGCTCGCACTCTGCGCCGGCCTCGAGGCGGTGATGGAGCGCCGGCTCCACAAGAAGGTCGTGGTGTTCCGGCCGCTGTACGCGGTGGGCGGCCAGGAGCTCGGCTACCTGCCCGGCTCGGAGGCCGAGAAGATGGGTCCCTGGGCGCAGGCGGTGTTCGACACGCTCGGCGCCGTCACGTCAGGCGACGTCGTCGACGAGGTCATCGACCGCGGCATGCTCGAGGTCCTTCCGCTGACGCACATCCGTGGCCGGTCGCTGCACGACGCGTTCGTGATCGTCGACGAGGCGCAGTCGCTCGAGCGCAACGTGCTGCTGACCGTGCTCTCGCGGATCGGCACCAACTCGCGGGTCGTGCTCACCCACGACGTCGCGCAGCGCGACAACCTCCGCGTCGGCCGGTACGACGGCGTGGTGGCCGTCGTCGAGAAGCTCAAGGGACACCCGCTGTTCGCGCACGTGACGCTGACCCGGTCGGAGCGCTCACCGGTCGCGGCACTCGTCACCGAGATGCTCGAAGACACGACGTTGTAGTTCGGCGCGCTGTCCGCGAAAAGCGGCCCCGGGACCCGGTCGGCTCCCGGGGCCGCTGCTTGGTCTGCAGCGCACGCTCCGGTGTGCTTCAGTGAGGGAGGTCACGTACGTCAGGCGCGGGCCAGCGCCGCAACGGACGGGAGCGTTCGATGGGGATCAGGGCTCGACGGCGGGTCGCGGCAATCGCCGCGGTCGCCGGTGCGGCGGCGGGGCTCGCCGCGTGCGGCGGAGAGTCGAGCGGAGACACGCCGACACTCAACTGGTACATCAACCCGGACGTCTCGAACCTGGAGGCGTACGTCACCGACGAGGACGGCAACCAGGCCCCGGGTGGACAGGCGTACCTGGCTCTGAAGTGCTCCGAGGAGTCGAACGGTGCGTACGACATCACGGTGCGCCTCCTCCCCAACGACGCCTCCCAGCAGCGCGAGCAGCTCGTGCGGCGTCTCGCGGCGGAGGACGAGTCGATCGACCTCATGAGCCTCGACCCCGCGTTCACCGCGGAGTTCGCCAACGCGGGCTTCCTCCAGCCGATCCCCAAGGAGCAGCAGACCCAGCTGTCCGAGGGCATGCTCGACGGCGCGGTCGAGGCTGCGACGTACGACGACAACCTGGTCGCCGTGCCCCTGTGGTCGAACACGCAGATCCTGTGGTTCAAGAAGTCCGTTGCCGAGAAGGCCGGCCTCGACATGACCAAGCCGGTCACCTGGGACCAGATCATCGACGCGGCCGAGCAGACGCAGACCACGGTCAGCGTGCAGGCCAAGCGCTACGAGGGCTACTCGGTGTGGATCAACGCGCTGATCTCCGGCGCAGGCGGCCAGATCCTCGAGGACCCGCAGGACGGCAAGGACGCGAAGATCACCATCGACACCCCTGAGGGCAAGGCGGCCGCGGAGGTCGTCTCCAAGCTCGGCAACTCCTCGGCGGCACCACCGGCGCTGTCGAACGCCGACGAGGGTGGCACGGTGGCGTCGTTCTCAGCAGCCGACGGCGGGTTCCTGGTCAACTGGACGTACGTCTACTCCGACCCGAACGTCGCTCCGTTCAAGGACGACCTCGGCTGGGTCCGCTACCCGCAGACCACCGACGACGACGAGAGCCGCCCGCCGTACGGCGGCATCAACATCGGGGTGTCGAACTACGGCAAGCACACCGACGCCGCGTACGAGGCTGCCGCCTGCCTGACGTCGGCGGAGAGCCAGAAGACGTACGCGCAGTCGTCGGGCAACCAGCCGGCGCGGTCGGCGGTCTACGACGACCCGGAGATGAAGGAAGCGTTCCCGATGTCCGCGCTGTGGCGCGAGAGCATCGACGCCGCGGCACCGCGGCCGCTGACGCCGTACTGGAGCGACATCAGCACGGCGCTCTACTCGAGCTGGCACCCGCCGTCGTCGGTCGATCCCGACACGACTCCGGAAGAGTCGCAGCAGTACATCGAGGACGTCCTTCAAGGCAAGGCCCTGCTGTGAGAAGCGCTGCTGTGAGCGGGAGGCGATGACGATGGCGAGCACGACGACGCTCGAGCCGACGAAGGCGGCGCCCGGCGGGCGGCGTGCGAAGGCGCGGTCACCGGAGAGCGCGGAGAACCGGCTCGGCTGGAAGCTCGCCGGCCCTGCGGTCGCGGTCATGCTGCTGGTGACCGCCTGGCCGATGCTGCGAGCGCTCTACCTGTCAACGTTCAGCTACCGCCTCACGGACCCGGACAACCGGGAGTTCGTCGGCATCTCGAACTACGGGGTCGTGCTGTCGGACTCGCTGTGGTGGCGCGCGGTCGGGGTCGCCGTCTTCATCATGGTCGTCACCGTGGCCGTCGAGCTCGTGATCGGCTTCGCGTTCGCGATGGTGATGAACAACATCCTGGTCGCTCGCGGTCTCGTCCGAGCCTCGATCCTCGTGCCGTACGGCATCATCACGGTCGTCTCGGCCTATGCATGGCTGTACGCGTTCCAGCCGACCACCGGGTTCGTCAACCAGTGGCTCCATCTCGACCCGGGCACGAACCTCTTCGACGACTTCTGGGGTTCGATCTTCGTCATCTGCCTGGCCGAGATCTGGAAGACGACACCGTTCGTGTCGCTGCTGCTGCTCGCCGGGCTCTCGCAGGTGCCGAACGACGCGATCGAGGCGGCGACCGTCGACGGCGCGACGTGGACGCAGCGGCTCACGAAGGTGATCCTGCCGTCGATGCGGGCCGCGATCATGGTCGCCGTTCTCTTCCGGGCGCTCGACGCGTACCGGATCTTCGACAGCCCGTTCATCATGACCGGGTTCGCCAACGGCACCGCGCCACCGTCGGGGCTCGTCTACAACGCGATGATCCAGCGCGTCGAGCTCGGCCTCGGGTCCGCCATGTCCGTGCTCCTGTTCCTCTCGGTCCTCATCATCGCGTTCGGGTTGATGAAGCTGTTCCGGGTGGACCTGAGCCAGGTGAGGGGAGACTGACATGTCACCGCGACGCAAGTCCCGCGTGGTGTGGTCGCTCGCCGCGATCGCGATCGGCCTGATCTTCGCCGGCGCCGGGCTGTGGCTCATCGACCGTCCGGACCTCTGGCTCTGGCTGATCACCGGCACGGTGTTCGTGCTGACGGGCGCCGTCGGCCTCGCCATCGGCGACAACGCCCCGCAGATCTCGTGGGCCTCGATCGTCGGGGCCGAGCTGATCGTGCTCTACACGCTGACGCCGGTCGTCTATCTGGTTTCCCTGTCGCTCAAGGGTGGCAACGCCGACGTGAACCAGGGCGGGTTCCTGCCGCACGACCCGGGCTTCACCAACTACGAGACAGTCTTCGAGTTCAGCCTGTTCCAGCACGCGCTGTTCAACTCGTTCGGCATCTCGATCATCTCGACGTCGATCTCGGTCGTGCTCGCCACCTTCGCGGCGTACGCGGTGGCCCGCCTGCGGTTCCGCGGCAAGAAGCTGGTGCTCTCGGTCGCGCTGGCGATCGCGATGTTCCCGGTGGTTGCACTGGTCGGCCCGCTGTTCGACATGTGGCGCGCGATCGGCATCTACGACACCTGGATCGGCCTGATCATCCCGTACCTCTCGTTCACGCTCCCGATGTCGATCTGGGTGCTGTCGGCGTTCTTCCGCGAGATCCCGTGGGAGATGGAGCAGGCGGCCGAGGTCGACGGGGCGACGGCGTGGCAGGCGTTCCGGAAGGTGATCGTGCCGCTCGCCGCGCCGGGCGTCTTCACGGCGGCGATCATCACGTTCTTCTTCGCCTGGAACGACTTCGTGTTCGGCATATCCCTGAGCTCGACCGAGAGATCGATCCCGGTGCCGGCGTCGTTGGCGTTCTTCACGGGCGCGTCGCAGTTCGACCAGCCGATCGCGGCCATCGCGGCTGCCTCGGTCGTCGTGACGATCCCGATCTTCGTCATCGTCCTTCTGTTCCAGCGCAAGATCGTCTCCGGGCTGACCTCCGGTGCAGTGAAGGGTTGATCACCATGGCCACCATCGAGATGAAGAACATCGTCAAGCAGTACGGCGACAACGCGCCGGCGGTGCGCGACGTCAGCCTCGAGATCGACGACGGGGAGTTCGTGATCCTCGTCGGCCCCTCCGGATGCGGCAAGTCCACGCTGCTGCGGATGATCGTCGGCCTGGAGGAGATCACCTCCGGGGACATGATGATCGGAGGCGAACGCGTCAACGAGAAGCCGCCGCGCGACCGCAATCTCGCGATGGTCTTCCAGAACTACGCGCTCTACCCGCACCTCAGCGTGTACGAGAACATCGCCTTCCCCCTGCGCCTGCACAAGGGTGCCAAGGAGGACGAGATCGACAGGAAGGTGCGCGACGCTGCGGAGACGCTCGAGCTGACCGAGTTCCTGGAACGCAAGCCGGCCAACCTGTCGGGCGGCCAGCGGCAGCGCGTCGCGATGGGACGCGCGATCGTCCGAGACGCGCAGGCGTTCCTCTTCGACGAGCCGCTGTCGAACCTGGACGCGAAGCTGCGCGGCCAGATGCGTACCGAGATCGCCCGGCTGCAGCGCAAGCTCGGGGTGACGACCGTCTACGTGACGCACGACCAGACTGAGGCGATGACGCTCGGCGACCGCGTGGCGCTGCTCAAGAAGGGCGTGCTGCAGCAGGTCGCGACGCCGCGGGAGCTCTACGAGAAGCCGGTCAACCTGTTCGTCGCCGGCTTCATCGGGTCGCCCCCGATGAACATGCTGCCCGCGCGGCCGAAGGGCGACCAGATGGAGCTGCCGTTCGTGACGTTCACGATGCCGCCCGAGATGGCGAAGGCAGCCGAGGGGCACGAGCTGCTGATCGCGGGGATCCGCCCGGAGCACTTCGTCGACGCGTCGTCGCCGCAGCCGCCCGAGGGAGCGGTGAGCTTCAACGCCGACGTCGACGTCGTGGAGTGGCTCGGCAACGAGCAGTACGCCTACATCCCGTTCGAGGCGCCGGAGCAGGTGCGGAAGACGCTGGACGATCTGGCGAAGGACCTCGACGGCGAGAAGATGCAACAGCAGATCGTGGTCAGCCTCGAGCCGACGACCCGGGTCGGGGTCGGCGAGCAGGCCGAGCTGATCATGGACGTGTCGAAGCTGCACCTCTTCGATCCCGAGACAGGGGACAACCTGCTCCTGGGGGCGAAGGAGAAGTCTGAGGACGCGCAGGCGTAATTCTCAGGAAGTGCCATCGGTGCAGGTCAGGGCGGCGATCCGGCCGCTTTGATCGGTTTGTCCGTTTGATAACGATTCTGTCTCGACGCATGCTGGGGACTTCTGACCCGCGACTCCTTCCCCCGGAGGACCACGAGTGCATTCCCCCCACAAGTCTGGCCCCCTCACGCCTGCGCGCCGTCATGCCGCCCAGGGCGGTAAGCGCAAGGCCGCGCGCGCCTCGACCGCCTCGCGGCTGCTGGCGCCCGCGTCGCGCCGCCGGATCGCCGTCGCAGCTGCCGCCACGGCTGCCGTCGCCTTCGTCGGCGGCGGTGTCGTCAGCGCTTCGGCAGCTCCTGAGACGGACAACACGGCCGCAGGTGCCGGCGGGCTCGGACGTGCCGACGTCTCCGGCGTCGTCGCCGATCGTGGGGAGACCGACGTCTCCCGTTCCTCCGAGCGACCTGCGGTCGCCGACGAGAAGGCTGCCCCGGCGAGGACAGCACCGGACAAGGCTGCCACCGAGAAGGCTGCACCCACGAAGGCTAGGTCGATCGCTGCCGCCAAGAAGCAGCAGGTCGCCAAGGCCGCCGGCGCGAGCAAGATCATCACCAAGACGGCACGCATGCAGGATCGCGACCCTCGCCAGATCGCCAAGGCGCTCCTCTCTGACTTCGGCTTCGGCGCCGATCAGTTCAGCTGCCTGAACGACCTGTGGGTCGGCGAGAGCAACTGGCGCTGGAACGCCGACAACCCCACCTCGAGCGCGTACGGCATCCCGCAGGCGCTGCCAGGCTCCAAGATGGCCTCGGCCGGTGCCGACTGGGAGACGAACCCGGCGACCCAGATCACGTGGGGACTCGGCTACATCAAGGACGTCTACGGCACCCCGTGCGCCGCGCAGTCCTTCAAGCAGGGCGCGGGCTGGTACTAGCGGCGGCCACAATGTGTCCATGCCTCGCGCCGACGACGACCCTCCAGCGCCCGCTCGGCTGTCGAGGCGGCGGCTTCTCCTCGGCGCAGGTGTCGTCGCAGCCGCAGCGGGAGGAGGCTTCGCGGCGCTCACGTGGGCGAGCGACGGTGAGGACGGGTCGTTCCCGGCAACCGGCCCGGACGTCTGCTGAGCGGATCCATCACGTCCGCCGCCCGCCGTGGGAAGCAGTGCGGCTGGTCCATCGCCTGGCCGCCCGGCGGCTCCGGCCCGGCTGAGCGCGCCGAGCTTCCGGTGGTAGTCGTCCTTCACGGCCGCGGCAACGACCACGCGTCGGCGTTCAGCCGTCGCTACCTCGCGCTCGACCGGTTCCTGGCCTCCGTCGTAGCAGGCGGCACTGCGCCGTTCGCGCTCGCGAGCATCGATGGAGGCGAGACGTACTGGCACGCCCGGGACGACGGTGAGGACGCCGGCGCCATGGTCGTCGACGAGTTCCTCCCGCTCCTGGCGGGCCACGGGCTGCGCACCGACCGGATCGGCTTCCTCGGTTGGTCGATGGGCGGCTTCGGTGCGCTGCACCTGGCCAGGACGCTCGGGCCGGAGCGGGTCGCGGCTGTCGGTGCGATGAGCCCGGCACTCTGGCACCACTTCAAGGACACGGCTCCCGGGGCGTACGACGACGCGGAGGACTTCGCCGACGTGGACCTGATGGGACGCCAGGACGACCTCGCCGGAATCGCCGTACGGATCGACTGCGGGAGAGGCGATCCGTTCCTCGCGGCGTCACGTGACTTCGTGCACGGGTTCGAGGCCCGACCGGCGGGCGGTTTCCAACGCGGCGACCACGACCGCGGCTACTGGCGGCGGATGGCGCCGGCGCAGCTGACCTTCCTGGGCTCGGCCCTCGAGGCTCCGGCTAACGTGTCCGCATGACCGACCCGCTGACCGACGACGACCCTCGCGTCGAACAGCGTTCGAGAGCCACCATCCTCGAACCCGCCGTCGTCGGCCCCGCCGTCCTGGCGCTGCTGTGCGGCACCGCGTACGCCGCCCTGTCGCTGCTGCGCTTCCGGCGCTTCGAGACCCCGTCGTGGGACAACGCGATCTTCGAGCAGGCGATCGCCGCGTACTCCCGGCTCGAGGCGCCGATCGTCGACATCAAGGCCCCGGGCTACAACATCCTCGGCGACCACTTCTCGCCGATCACGGCCCTGGTCGCACCCTTCTACCGCGTGTTCCCCGACGGTCGTACGCTGCTGGTCGCCCAGGCTGTCTTGATCGCACTGTCGGTCTACGTGATCGCCCGTGGTGCGGTCCGCCTGCTCGAGACGGCGGCAGGTCTCGCGGTCGGTGTCGCGTACGGGCTGTCCTTCGGGATCGCATCGGCCGTGTGGGTCGACTTCCACGAGGTCGCCTTCGGCGTGCTGTTCCTGGCTCTCGCCGGCATCGCGTACGTCGAACGGAGGTGGATGGCTGCTGCGCTGTGGTCCCTCCCGCTCCTGCTGGTCAAGGAGGACCTGGGCCTCACCGTCCTCGCGGTCGGTGTCGTGCTCGCGCTGTCGGGTGCACGCCGCATCGGCCTGGCGACCGCCGCGATCGGACTCGGTGGCTTCCTGCTCACGCTGTTCGTCATCATCCCGGCGTTCAACCCGGGAGGTGGCTACGACTACGTCGGCGTCATCGGCGCGGACGGGGACGGCGGACCGGGGCCGTGGACGACGTTCTGGACCGGATGGGACCTCAAGCTGCCGACGCTGCTCACGACGTTCGGCATCACCGGTTTCCTGGCGCTGCGCTCGCCGTGGGTGCTGGTCGCAGGCCCGACGCTGCTGTGGCGGTTCGTCGGCGACAACGAGTACTACTGGGGCACGGACTGGCACTACGCCCTCGTGGTCATGCCGGTCGTCTTCGCGGCGATGCTCGACGCGATCGCTCGACTTCGTACGGCGGACGAGGTGGACGCGGCGGACGCCGGCGCGGACTCGGCGTGGGCGTCACCGCCGTGGCTGCGTCGCTATGCGACGCACGTGCCCGCGATCGCCGCCGCCGTGGCACTCGCGCTGCTCCCGCAGTATCCGCTGTCCCGCCTCGTCGACCCAGCGACGTACGAGCCGAGCCCACGAGCAGCCGCAGCCCAGGAGGTCCTCGACCTCGTCACCGAAGGGTCCAGCGTCGAGACCGACATCGGGATGATCACGCACCTCGCCACCGGTCGCACCGTGTACTGGACGGGCACGGTCGGCGACGCCGTCCCGGAGTGGATGGTCATCGACGCCTACACCGGCTGGGGCGATCAGGCTCCCGATGCGGCTGCGTACGCCAGCCAGCAGCACCCCGGCACGTCGTGGGAGGTCGTGCTGGACACTGACGGCTATCAGGTGGCCCGCCGCACCGACTGAGCCGCGGCTGCGCCACACTGTCCGTCATGCCGCGTGCTGTCGTGCTGCTCATCGGTCTCGTTGTCGGCGTCCTCGTGGCCGTCGCAGGCATCCTGGGCGCACGTGTCGCGATCAGCTCGACGAGCCTCGGAGTGACCGAACGGACCCTCGCCTGCGGCACGGAGAGTGGCGCGGACAGCGGCACGGACAGCGGCACGGACAGCGATGCGGCCGGGAGCGATGCGGCCGAGGTGTGCGTCATACGGTTGTCGCGGCCAGAGCTCATCCTGGTGCCGGGTCGGCGGGAGATCCAGGTGCGGTGGTCAGACGCTCCGCGCGCCTTGTACGCGGAAGACCCGTTCGGCGGGCACGTCGACGACGACGAGCTCGAGATCGATCTGGACGACGGCGTCATCGTCCAGGGCCCTGCGTACGCACTCTCCTGGAGCGCCGACGAGGTCGCGTCGCTGCTCACGGACTGACCTGGTCAGGGTGATCACGCGGCCGACGCCGCCGGCGCCGTCGACGGACGCCACCGGTCGTTGCGCCGTGGCGTGCGACTCGGGTCGAGCCGGGTGGGCGGGATGAACTCGGGCAGCCCGTCGCGGGCGATCCGCATGACCCAGCCGGCGTGGTGGATCTGGCGGTGATGGTGGCCGCAGACGAGTGCGCCGTCGGAGCTGTTGGTGGAGCCGCCTTCGGACCACGCGTCGGCGTGGTGGGCTTCGCACCATCCCGGCGGCCGGTCGCAGCCGGGGAAGGCACAACCGCCGTCGCGGAGTGCGAGGGCCAACCGTTGGGCAGGGGAGAAGAGTCTTCGTCTGCGACCCAGGTCAAGAGCGACACCATCGCCGCCCAGCACGGCCGGCAGGAGGGACGCGCCGCAGGCCATTGTCCGGAGCTCCGTCGGCGAGACCCGCGTGCCGTGGCTCGTCGTCCCGGCGCGCTCCAGCTCGCCGGTGAGCGTGCCCGCCTCGACCGTGACGACGAGCGTCGCAGCGATGCCGCCGTGGTTGCCGTACGCGTCGGTGGGTAGGTGACGCAGCACGTCCATGAACGCTCGGCCGAGCTTGTGCGTGTGGTCGGGTGCCTCGCTCGGGACCGCTGGCTCCCCGTGATCGTCGTGAGCGCTTGCGGCCCCGTCCCCTGAGGCGTGGGCGGCCTCCCGCTGCTCGTCGCACGTGCTCTGCCGACGAGGCGCGGTGTGGGCCTCGAGCGCGGAACGCAGGATGTCTCCGGTCAGTGCGTCGACGACGAAGCCGCCCTCGACCATCCCGTCATCGCTCGGGCGCGTCATCCAGAAGGTCGCCTCACGACGTGCGCGCGTCTCCTCGGCCTCCAGTGCGGCCGACTCGAGTCGGTCAGCGCGTGCGACGTCGATGCTCTCGACAGCGCGTCGAGCGGCGCGACGAAGATCCTCGTACGAGTGCCTCTGGGCCTTGTCGACGAGGTCGGACTCGACGGTGTCGCGCTCGTCCGCAGTCAGGTCCCGGGGGAGCTTGCGCAGGGCATCGTTGATGACCCGTGCCTTGTCCGTGGACATCCCGGGCCGGCTCAGCGCCTCGCGCGTGCGGGGTGCGTGGGTGGAGAGATCACGCGCCAGCTCGACGTCACGCGATGCGTCGCGCTGGGACACGCCCGCTGTCTGCGCCAGCCAGCTGGTGGTCGAGGTCGCTCCCTGGGACTTCGCGACCTGCGTGCGGTCGGCGACGGCAGTGGCATCCACGAGCAAGGCCCCAGCCGTGCGGCGGACGGACTGCGCCAGCAGCACGACAGACGCCAGCTCGCTGGCCGACAGTCGTGCCAGTCCGTCAGCGTCGGACGCTGCGCCCCTCGCGCGCTCGACGGCGGCGAGGGCGTCCTTGAGCTCGGCGATCACGGGAGCCCTCCTCTCGGCGCCACCGCAGGCCTGGATCGAACGGATGTTCGATTCTATCAGTCAGGGTGACGCCGAGGGAAGGGCGACGAGCGGCGATGTGGAGATCAGAACCGCAGCGCGCGCAGGTAGTCGTACCCGACCTCTGCGGTCTGGCGCGGCGTGACGTTCGGCCGGTCGTTCTCGACGATGTACTCGTCGACCTGGTGGTGCGCGAAGATCCGGGCGAAGTCGAGGTTGCCTGTGCCCAGGTCGCACATGACGCCGGTGTCAGGGTTGCGGTCCTTGACGTGGTACTGCCGGACCTTCAGCGCGGCGTCGTCGAGGTGCTGCGTGATGAAGCCCTCCGGGTCGTCGACGCCGTCACCGCTCTGGATCGCCCCCGTCGCGATCCAGTAGAGGTCGACCTCGAAGTGGACGAGCACGGGGTCGAGCTCGGCGTTCAGGATGTCCCACGGGCGCTGGCCGTTCGCGAGCGGCAGGAACTCGTGCGCGTGGTTGTGGTAGCCGTAGCGCAGTCCCTCGCGCTGGGCGGCGGCCGCCTCGCTGTTCATCTGGTACGCCCACCTCTTCCACTGCTCCGGGTCGTCGTTGACGAGGTACGGGACGACGACGTAGCGCTGCCCGAGCGTGTTGGCGTTGTCGAGCTTGGTGTAGAGCGCGGTGCGGGTCGTGGAGAGCCCGTCGTGGCTCGACGACGTCCGGATCCGCAGGCGGTCGTGGAACTTGCGCAGCTCGCGCGCCGTACGACCGTAGTAGCCCGCCTGCTCGACCTTGCGGTAGCCGGCCCCGGCCACGTATCGGAGCGAGCTGTCGTAGTCCTTCGCGAGGTCGTCGCGGAGCGAGTAGAGCTGGATGCTGATCGAGTCGGGGTCGAGCCGCCGCCTGCCCTGGTGGGGTTTGCCCTTGCCGTTGGTCGCCGGGCTCGCTGCCGCGGCGGTGCCGGGCACGCCGAAGGCGAGCGCTCCGGCGGCCGCGGTGCCTGCGAGGCCCTGGAGTAGCCGTCGCCGGTTCAGTCCGCTGCGTTCTGCGGCCTCGTCGAGCGCCTTGTCGCCGTCGAATCCGTAGCACATGGTGATCCTCCTGTCGGTGGGATGTGTCGAACGTAATGCAGATCACACCGTACTTACAACAGGAGGCGACGACCTTTTGTGCGTGTCACGCCAAAAGTGCCCAAGAAGCACGCCCCGAACGCCGCAGGGGCCGTACCGCCTGAAGCGGTACGACCCCTGCGGTCGCGCTGGTCCGTACGACGCCGGCGGGCGTCGCCGGTCAGCTCACGGGTGCGTCATGGAGAGGACGTCGAGGGCGGCGTCGAGCTGCTCGACCGTCACGGTGCCGTCGTTGACGAAGCCCATGTCGAGGACGGTCTGACGGATCGTCTTCTTCTCCTTGAGGGCCGTCTTGGCGACCTTCGCGGCGTTCTCGTAGCCGATGTACTTGTTGAGCGGCGTCACGATCGACGGCGACGACTCGGCAAGCTCGGCGCAGCGCTCCTCGTTGGCGACCGTGTCGGCGATGCACTTGTCCGCGAGCACCGTCGAGGCGTTGCCGAGCAGGCGGATCGACTCCAGCAGCGCCCGCGCCATCACCGGCATCTGGACGTTGAGCTCGAAGGAGCCCGACTGCCCGGCGACCGTGATCGCCGTGTCGTTGCCGATCACCTGCGAGCAGACCATGAGCACGGCCTCGGGGATGACCGGGTTGACCTTGCCCGGCATGATGCTCGATCCGGGCTGCAGGTCGGGGAGGAACAGCTCGCCCAGACCCGTACGCGGTCCGGAGCCCATCCAGCGCAGGTCGTTGTTGATCTTGATCAGGCTGACCGCGACCGTCTTGAGCTGGCCGGACAGCTCGACGAGCCCGTCACGGGCGCCCTGGGCCTCGAAGTGGTCGACGGCCTCCGTCATCGGAAGGCCCGTCTCCTCGGCGAGGATCGCGATCACGCGCTGCGGGAAGCCGGCCGGCGTGTTGATGCCGGTGCCGACCGCCGTGCCACCGAGCGGCACCTCGGCGACACGCGGGAGCGTCGACTGCACGCGCTCGATGCTGCGGCGGATCTGGGCGGCGTACCCGCCGAACTCCTGGCCCAGGGTGACCGGCGTCGCGTCCATGAGGTGCGTACGGCCGGACTTCACGATCTGTGCCCACTCGGTCGACTTCGCCTCGAGGGCGGTCGCCAGGTGGTCGAGGGCCGGGATCAGCGCGGTGACGACCGCCTCCGTCGCGGCGACGTGGATCGACGTCGGGAACGTGTCGTTGGACGACTGCGACGCGTTGACGAGGTCGTTGGGGTGCACCTCGCGGCCCAGGCTGCGGGTCGCGAGGGTCGAGATGACCTCGTTCATGTTCATGTTGCTCGACGTGCCCGAGCCGGTCTGGAAGACGTCGATCGGGAACTGGTCGTCGTACGCACCGGACGCGACGTCCTTCGCGGCACCCATGATGGCGTCGGCGACGTCCTGGTCGATGACGCCGAGCTCGGCGTTGGCCTTCGCGCAGGCGTACTTGACGAGGGCGATCGCACGGATGTGCTGGGGCTCCAGGGTCGTGCCGGAGATCGGGAAGTTCTCGACGGCGCGCTGCGTCTGGGCCTTGTAGAGCGCGTTGGCGGGCACCTTGACCTCGCCCATGGTGTCGTGCTCGATGCGGTACTCGGTCTCAGTGCTCATGGGACCGAGATTATCCGCACCAGCGCAGGCACCGGCGCAGAGGTCGGGCCATGGACTCGGCGGCACCGGAGGTCAGCGGCGGGGGACCCGCCCGCGGAGCAGCCAGTACTTCTCGGCGCGGCCCTGCAGCCGGACCGGGACCTGCTCCGCGTACACGTGGTCGAACGACGCCGCCAGGGCGTCCCGGACCGGCGCGGAGTCGTCCATCGACCAGATGCACAGCTCGCCCAGGTCGCTGAGCCGGTCGGCGCAGGCGGCCACGAACGGCGCTTGGTACACCGCTGCGTTCCGGTCGTGGACGAGGAAGTCGGGCCCGTTGTCGACGTCGAGCAGGATCACGTCGACGCTGCGCTCGCCGAGGCTGCGGACCACCTCGCGGACGTCGTCGACGTGGAGCTCCACGCGCCGGTCGGCGAGGAGGTCGGCGCCGGGGAGCGTGCCCTCGCGCATGAACTCGGGGATGGCGGGCTCGAGCTCGGCGACGGTCACGCGTGACACGCGCCGGTCGGCGAGGATCTCGCGCAGCGTGAAGCCCATCCCGAGACCGCCGACGACGACGTGCCGCGGGTTGGCGGCGCCGGCGAGGGCGGCGCGGGCGAGCAGACGCTCCGACGTGGTCTCGACGTCGTCCATCACGAAGACGCCGTTGACCCTCAGCTCGAGGGCGCCGTCCTCGCGTCGCCGGACGACCGCGTCACCGCGCGTGTGCACGGGACCTCCTCGCGCTGGCACCGATCGCTGCGGCGAACACGCCCTCGAGGGCGACCGGGATCTCGTGTGCCATGTCGGGGACGAGCAGGAGCTCGGCGCGGGGGACCGCGGCGGCAGTGGCGCGTCCGCCGGAGACGTGCACCATCGGGTCCGCGGTGCCGTGGATGACCAGGGTCGGGACGTCCAGGCTTCCCAGAGCCACGGTGCGGTCGGGCTGAGTCATGACGGCAAGCATGTGACGCATCGTGCCCTGGATCGACCAGCCACGCGCGTAGGTCTCACGGGCGCGCGCCTCGACGGCCTCGGGCGCGAGGCCGTACCGGGTGCTCGAGATCGCGCGGGCGCTGCGCAGCGACCGGCGTACGTAGCCGTCCTCGCCGGGACCCGGCGCCGCGAGCAGCATCGACGCGAGCCGCGGGTGCTGCCAGCCGACCGTACGACGGCCCGTCGTCGACATGATCGACGTGAGCGAGAGGACCCGCTCGGGGTGTTCCACGGCGACGGTCTGGGCGACCATCCCGCCCATCGACTGCCCGATCAGGTGCGCCTGGTCGAGGCTGAGCGCATCGAGCAGCCCGACGGCGTCGGCGGCCAGGTCGGACATCGCGTACGGCGTGGCGCGCCGCCGGCGCGCGAAGGTGGCCGCAACCTGCGCCCGCGACACCGGTCGCTCGTCGAAGCGCGTCGATCGGCCCGTGTCGCGGTGGTCGTACCGGACGACGTAGAAGCCCTCGGAGGCGAGCACCTCGCAGAACTCGGTGCGCCACCAGTTCATCGGGCAGCCGAGGCCCATGACGAGGAGCGCGGCGGGATCGGACTCGTCTCCGAACGTGTCGTAGGCGAGGGAGATCCCGCTGTCGAGGTGGGCGAGGCGCTCGGTCACGACCCCATCGTAGGTCGCAGCTCGTGACGCCACGGAGGGTCCGCCCCGGGCCGCGAGCAGGTGATCGCCGCAGCGCGCACCGCGAGCTCTCCGAGCCAGGTCAGAGCCTCGCGGTCGTACCCCTTGCGACCCGTCCAACCGGCCATCAGGATGCCCGCGAGCAGGCCCGCCATGAACGAGTCGCCGGCGCCGATCGTGTCGGCGACCTCGGTCGGCGGCGGGGCGACCTCGACGACGAGGTCACCGCTGATCAGCACCGCACCGTCGCCCCCGCGGGTGAGCGCGACGAGCCGCGGGCCGGCGGCGGCGAGACGCACGGCGTACGCCGTCGGGTCGAGGTCGGGGCGCAGCGCGGTCGCGTCCTCGTCGCTGAGCTTGACGACGGCCGCGTAGCCGACGATCCGGTCCACGCGGTCGCGCACGACCTCGAGGTCCGGGGTGATCGCGAGGCGGATGTTGGGGTCGTACGACACGGGCACCCCCGCGCGTACGGCGTCGTGGACGAGCCGCTCGACCGCGTCGGCGCCCGGGGCGAGCACCGTCGCGATGGAGCCGACGTGGACGAGGTCGAACGCCTCGGGCGTCGGCATCTCGGAGGGGTCCCAGGCCAGCTCGAACCGGTACGTCGCGACACCGTCGTCGTCGAGCTCGGCGAGCGCGACGGCGCTGTCCTCCCGGTGCGGCGGGAGCGAGCGGAGGTCGACGTCGGACGCGTCGACGTGCTCGCGCAGCAGCTCGCCGTGGTCGTCGTCGCCGACCTGTGCGGCGAGGACCGTCGGGACGTCAAGGCGCGCCAGGCCGACCGCGACGTTGAGCGGGGAGCCGCCCGGGTGGGCGGACTCGTGCCCGGAGCGGTCACGGGTGAGATCGATCAGGGCCTCGCCGACGACCAGCGCGCGGCCCACGACCGCAGGCATCGTCGGCTCAGCTCTCGTAGTCGATGGCGGCGTACGCGCGGAGCTTCTCCATGCGGTGCTCCGAGATGATCTTGCGGTACGTGCCGGAGCGCGAGCGCATCACGAGGGACTCGGTGATCGCGATGCCGGAGCCGTAGCGGACGCCGCGCATCAGCTCCCCGTCGGTGATACCGCTGGCGACGAAGAAGCAGTCGTCGCCCTTGACCAGGTCGTCCGTGCCGAGGACGGCGTCGACGTCGAGCCCGGCGTCGACGGCCTTCTGACGCTCGTCGTCGTCGGTCGGCCAGAGCTTGCCCTGGACCGCGCCGCCGAGCGCCTTCATCGCGCAGGCGGTGATGATGCCCTCGGGGGTGCCGCCGACGCCGGCGAGGATGTCGACGCCGGTGCCGGGGCGTGCGGCGTAGATCGAGCCGGCCACGTCGCCGTCGGTGATGAACTTGATGCGGGCACCGGTCGCGCGGATCTCGTCGACCAGTCCCTGGTGGCGGGGACGGTCGAGCACGCAGACGGTGACCGAGGAGACCGAGAGGTTCTTGGCCTTCGCGACCAGGCGGATGTTCTCCGAGATCGGCAGGCGGATGTCGATGACGTCGGCGGCCTCGGGGCCGACCGCGAGCTTGTCCATGTAGAAGACGGCCGACGGGTCGAACATGGATCCGCGTGGTGCGACCGCGAGGACGGAGACCGCACCGGGCATGCCCTTCGCGGCGAGAGTCGTGCCGTCGATCGGGTCGACCGCGACGTCCGCCTCCGGGCCCGTGCCGTCGCCGACCTCCTCCCCGTTGAACAGCATCGGCGCGTTGTCCTTCTCGCCCTCACCGATCACGACGACGCCGCGCATGCCGACGGTGTTGATTAGCGACCGCATCGCGTTGACCGCGACACCGTCCGCGCCGTTCTTGTCGCCGCGGCCGACCCAGCGGCCCGCAGCCATCGCCGCGGCCTCGGTCACGCGGACCAGGTCGAGGGCAAGGTTGCGGTCGGGGGCCTCGGCGGCGGGGGTGAGGTGGCCGGGCAGCTTCGATCCTTGCGAGGCGTCGGTCATGGCCGCATCCTACGTTGGCCGTACGGGGTGGTCAGGGTCGGCATTTTGGCGTCCGGTCCGACAATTCCGACTCTGCCTGAGGGCCCACGCAGACGGGGGAGGCGCTCAGTCCTCGAATGTCGTCACCTCGGTCTCCTTGACGCTCGCCCACACCTCGACCCCCTCGTGGAGGTCGAGGTCGGCGACCGCGGCGCGGGTGACGTCGGCGACCAGGGCGACCGGCCCGCGCAGCTGCAGGCGTACGGCGTCGCCGTGCGGGACGACGCTCGTGATCCGCAGGCGCCACAGGTTGCGCGCGGACGTGACGGGCTCCTCGCGGTAGAGCGTGACCGCGGTGGGGGAGAACGTTCGGTAGACGTCACCGTCGCGCATGAGGTTCATCCCCATCAGGTGCGCGACATAGTCGGTCCGCGGTCGTCGGGCGATCTCGTCCGGCGTCCCCTGCTGCGTGACGCGGCCGTCCTCGAGGACGGCGACGCGGTCGGCGAGCACGAAGGCGTCGAGCGGGTCGTGGGACACGAGGACGGTCACGCCGCCGAACTCCCGGACGTGGCGCCGCAGGAACGCGCGTACCTGGGCTGTGATCGCGACGTCGAGCGCCGACGTCGGCTCGTCGAGGAGGAGGAGCGCCGGGTCGCAGGCGAGGGCGCGGACGGTCGCCACGCGCTGCCGCTGGCCCCCGGACAGGTGCGCGGCCTTGCGGTCCGCGAGGTCGGACAGCCCCGTACGAGCGAGCGCCTCGTCGGCACGCGAGCGGGCGTCGCGACGCCCGACCCGCCCCGCGCCCGGGTGGTGCCGTAGCCCGAACGCGACGTTGTCGCGTACGGACAGGTGCGGGAAGAGGAGTGGATCCTGGAACACCATCGTGAGATCACGCTGCGGCACGGGAACGCGTACGCCCGTCTCCGAGTCCTCGAGCACGGTGCCGCCGAGCGCGACGTGGCCGGTGTCGATCGGCGTCAGACCGGCGAGCGCGCGCAGGGCGCTGCTCTTGCCGGCCCCGTTCGGACCGACCAGCGCGAGGACCTCGCCAGGGGGTACGGCGAGCGCCACGTCGATCTCCAGCGGTCCTCGCCGCAGCACGACTCGTGCATCGAGGCCTGTCATGCGGCGTCCAGCCCGTCGCGGCGCGCCCAGGCCCGACCGGTCCAGCTGCTGTGCAGCGCGACCAGGACGGCCACGCTGATCGCGAGCAGGATCACGCTGAGCATGATCGCGGTGTCCGTGTCGGTCTGCATCGCGTTGTAGATCTGCAGCGGCATCGTCCGGGTCACCCCGGGCACGCTCCCGGCGAACGTGATCGTCGCTCCGAACTCGCCGAGCGCCCGTGCCCACGCGAGCGCCGCCCCCGCGGCGATCCCGGGGCCGGCGAGAGGGAGCGTGACCCGCCAGAACGTGACCAGTCGTCGCGCCCCGAGAGTGGCGGCGACCTCGTCGTAGCGCGGATCGGCCGTCCGCAGCGCACCCTCGACGCTCATCACGAGGAACGGCATCGCGACGAACGTCTGGGCGAGCACCACCGCGGCCGTCGTGAACGGGATGGTGACCCCGAACGCCTCGTCGAGCCACTGGCCCACGACGCCCCGCCGCCCGAACGCCATGAGGAGCGCGACGCCGCCGACGACCGGCGGGAGCACGAGCGGCACGCTCACCAGCGCGCGTACGAGTCCCATCCCGCGGAACGTCGTGCGCGCCAGCAGCCACGCCAGCGGCACCCCGAGCACCAGGCAGAGGAGAGTCGCGACGGTCGACGTCAGCAGGCTCAGCCGCAGCGCGTCGAGGATCGCGGGATCGCGGACCCGGTCCAGAAAGGTCGACCACGGGGCGCGGACCAGCAGCGCAGCCAGGGGGACGAGCAGCAGGAGCAGACCGATCGCCGACGGGACGACCAGGGCCACCGGCGTACGCCCCAGCGCCGGCCGGTCACGCACGGTCCCGTTCATCGGTGCCCTTGTCACGAGGCTGCCGGGCCGAACCCGTGCGCCTCGAGGACCTTCTGACCCTCGTCGCTCAGGACCAGGTCCACGAAGGCCTGGGCGTCGTCGGCCACCGCAGAGCCCGAGAGCACCGTGATCGGGTTGACGTTGACCACCTCGGACGCGTTCTGCGCCTCGACGGTCGTGACGGCGTCGCCCGCCGCCAGCGCGTCCGTGCGGTAGACGAGCCCGGCGTCGACCTCGCCCAGCGTCACCTTGGTGAGGACGCCCTTGACGTTGTCCTCCTCGGTCGTCGGTGTGGCCGTGCTGCCGTCGAGCTCGAGAAGTCGCTTGGGCGCGTCGCCGCAGGGTGCTTGGGGCACGCAGACGGCGAAGGTCGCGTCGCCGAGGTCATCGATGCCAGTGACGTCTCCGGGGTTGTCGGGCGGGGTGACGATGACGAGCGTGTTGGTCGCGAACGACGTCGGCTCGCCCTCGGCGTTGCCCTCGTCGACGACCGACGCCATCGTCTTGGCGTCTGCCGTCGCGAGCACGTCGGCCGGGCTTCCCTGGTTGACCTGCTCGGCCAGGACGGCCGACGAGTCGTAGGAGAGCTTCACCGTGACGCCCGCGTGCTCGGACTCGTACAGATCGGCGATCTCGTCGAACGACTCCGTCAGCGATGCGGCGGCGAGGACCGTGAGCGTACGAGGCTCGCCCGACGCGCCGTCGCCGCTGCCGTCGTCGCCACCCCCGCAGGCCGCGACGGTGAGCAGCGCGGCGGCGGCCACGGCGAGGAGGGGTGCGCGGCGGGGGGCGGTCATGGGCCTACCTCGAGGGTGACGTTGGTGGACTTCACGCCGGCCACGGCCACGACGCCCACCTCGAGCCCGAGATCGCGCACCGCCTCGGTGCTGATCAGGGAGACGACGCGGAACGGGCCGCAGCACAGCTCGACCTGGGCCATCACGGTGTCGGCGACGACGCGGGTCACGATCCCGCGGAACTGGTTGCGGGCGCTGCGCGCGTGGGCGCGGGCTGGGTCATCGGCGCCGTCGGCGAGCTCGACCGCCAGTGCGGCGAGGTCGGCGCCGTCGATCGCGGCCGCTCCGGACGCGGTCCGGGTCGGCGTGAACCGGCCCTGATCCCCCCACCGACGGATCGTGTCGTCACTGACGCCGAGCAGGTCGGCTGCCTCGGTGTATCGGTACGCAGGCACGGAAGCAACGTAGCGCATGTGCCGCATATGCGGCAGAGATGCGGCAGATCTCGCCGTGTGTGCGGTCCCCATGCCCGACCTGTGCCCGACGGCTGGGGTCTGCCTGGGAGAATGTCCCCGTGAGCAGCCCCGACCCCGCGCCGACGAAGACGAAGCCCCGTTCGTCGTACGGCAACCCCTCCTTCGCCGACATCGCGCGCTCGATGGTGGTGATCGGGGTGATCGTGGTCGGCCTCGTCGTCGTGGGCAACTTCTTCTGGGGGAACACGCCCGACGAGCGCCCCCCGGTCGAGTACGAGCAGACGGTGCAGGAGGTGCGCCGGTCGGCGCCGTACCCGGTCTATGCCCCCACCTCGCTCCCCGAGGGATGGGGTGCCAACGGCGTGACCTACGAGCCCGGTCGTAGCGGCAGGTGGCACCTCGGGATGCTGACCGACGAGCCGCGCTACATCGGGCTCGAGCAGGCGATCGACTCCGCGCCGCGGATGGTCGAGACGCACGCGCCGAAGGTCGAGCAGGTGGGCGACGTCGAGGTCGCCGGCAAGACGTGGCAGCTGTGGACCGGTGACGGCGAGACGACGTTCGTCCGCGAGGAGGGCGAGATGACCGTCCTCGTCACCGGCTCTGCGTCCCGCGAGGACATCGAGCGCTACATCGGTCTGCTCGCCACGAGTTAAACGGCGCTTCATCGGGCTCCCTGATGAGACGGGGCCGATCTGGCGATAAAAGTATCTTTAGTCTCTTGGAATGGTTGACTTAAGACGGTCTAAGGCCCGGCAGTCTGAACTCGGTGCGCGAGCAGCGGCTTCCGTGATCGCCGCACCCGTGGCGATCGCTCTCTGCGCGGGCCTGTTGACGGCGCAGCCGGTCCACAGCGTCGAAGCTCCTGCCCCGGCGCCCCAGGCGCTGGCGCCCCAGGCCCGTACGACGACCCAGCCCAACATCGTCCTCGTCCTTGCCGACGATCTCGGCTGGGCCGACACCAGCACGGGTCGCTCCAGCCTCGGCGCACGGAGCAGCTTCAACGACACACCCGCGATCGGACGCCTGGCACGGGAGGGCACGTCGTTCGACAACGCGTACGCGGCGCCGAACTGCGCGCCGACACGTGCGGCGCTGCTCACCGGCGCGTACGCGCAGCGGCCGCAGAACAACATCTATGCCGTCTCGGACCTGAATCGCGGCCGTGGTCGTACGCTCCTCGTCGGCCCGAAGCAGGGGATCAACAACGACGAGGTGCTGCCCGCATCAGCGGTGACCGTGGCGGAGACGGCCAGACGGGCCGGGTACGCCACCGGGTACGCCGGCAAGTTCCACGTCACGAAGACACCCCGGCAGATCACCGCGGTCCACGGGTTCGACGAGAGCTGGGGCGGGAGCCGGGCCGGCCACGCGACCGTGTACCACGCCGAGAACGGCAGGTTCAACGCGCGGATCTCGCCGTCGCTGGACCGGTTCGCCGCGGACTACACCCAGGAGTACGTCGACGAGCGCATCAAGCCGTACGCGAACGGGACCTCGTACGCGGCCATCGACGACCTCGTGGGGACCTCGAAGCACGTGACCGATGCCGTGGCCGACGCGACGATCGACTTCATCGCCCGCAAGAAGGCGCAGCCGTTCTTCGCCGTGATGGCCGAGTACGCGGTGCACGAGCCTGTCGACGACGCGCAGGCCCGCAAGGATCTGCTCGGGAAGTACCGGAGGAAGCCTGCAGGCTCGAAACGGAATCGTCGGGCGTACGCGGCGATGACCGAAGGGCTCGACCAGACCGTCGCACGACTGACCCACTACCTCGAGACGACACCTGACCCGCGCCGCCCGGGCCACGACCTGGCCGACAACACCGTGGTCATCTTCACCTCCGACAACGGGGGGCGGACCGACCGCGGAGCCTCCAACGGACCGCTGAGGGGGCAGAAGAGCGAGATGACCGAAGGCGGCGTCCGGGTGCCCTGGATCGTCTGGAGCGCGAACCCGAAGCTGGTCCGTCCAGGTCGGGTCAACCACTCGCCGATCAACGGGACCGACCTGCACCCGACCGTCGCCGCGCTCGCCGGCGTACGGCTCCCTCGAGGTGTCACCCTTCGAGACGCCCTCGCAGGCTCGAGCTCCTCAGGACAGGCGATCGACGGCACCAGCCTGGTCGGCGCCTTCAGGACAGGAAAGCGGATCACGCTGCCTCGCTTCGTGCACTTCCCGGGATACATGCGGGGAGGATCGCGCGACCAGCGACCGCAGTCGTTCATCCGTCAGGGGCGATGGAAGCTCGTCTACTCGTACGAGACCCAGAGCTGGCAGCTGTACGACCTGCGGCGCGACATCGGCGAGCGGCGCAATCTCGCGCAGCGCCGACCTAAGGTGACGCTGCGGCTCGGCAAGCGGTTGATTCGCTGGCTCGATCGCACGAACGCACCGCTGGCGACCGTGCGAAAGGGGAAGCGACCGATCAAGGTGAGGGTCCGCGGGTGGGCCTACGCCAACGGGAAGGTGAAGCGATATCGCCGTGCGAAGACCATCACCGTGCGGCCGCGCGCCGAGATGCCGGTGGTGCTGAGGCGCGTGCGGTAGGGAGGCGGTCGAGGTCTCGATCGCTTCGCGCCTCGACCAGCGGGGCTGGGGCTTCGCGCCGCGCGGGAACCTCGCTGGTCGAGGCCGGAGCGCGGGAATCTCGCTGGTCGAGGCCGGAGCGCGGGAATTTCGCTGGTCGAGGCCGGAGCGCGGGAATTTCGCTGGTCGAGGCCGGAGCACGGGAACCTCGCTGGTCGAGGCCGGAGCACGGGAACCTCGCTGGTCGAGGCCGGAGCGCGGGAATCTCGCTGGTCGAGGCCGGAGCGCGGGAATCTCGCTGGTCGAGGCCGGAGCGCGGGAATCTCGCTGGTCGAGGCCGGAGCGCGGGAATCTCGCTGGTCGAGGCCGGAGCGCTAGCGGAGGATCGAGACCCCGTGGATCACTCCGCGCGGTCGTTCGACTGCTGCTGGGCGCGCTCCAGGCGTGCGCGAGCGCCGTCGAGCCACTGCTGGCAGATCGCGGCGAGCTGCTCGCCGCGCTCCCACAGGGTCAGCGACTCCTCGAGCGTCGTGCCTCCCGCCTCGAGCTTGCCGACGACCTCGGCCAGCTCCTCGCGCGCTTGCTCGTAGGGGATCTCGGGGTTGCCGTCTGCGGTCTCCGCCGCGGGGGTGTCGGACATCAGGACTCCTCGTCGAGATCGGTGTGCGGAGCGGCGGTCGTGGACAGCGTACGGAGGAGGGCGTGGCCGTCGACGACGCGCAGCGACACCTCGTCGTCCGGCCCGACCTGGCCGATCGACGTGACCACGGTGCCGTCGGCGGTCTGGGCCACGGCATAGCCGCGCTCCAGCGTCCGCAGGGGTGACAGGGCGCGGATCCTGGCGAGCTGTGCGGCCGCCTCGTGGTGCGCGAGGTCGAGCCGGTGCCCGAGCGAACGACTCGCCCGAGCACGCAGATCGTCGACCCGGCGCGTCTGCTCGTCGATGAGAGTCGTCGGCCGCGCGATCGCGGGCCGGGTGCGCAGCGCGTCGAGCCGGTGCTGCTCGCGTGCCAGCCGCTGGTCGACCGCGTAGCGGGAGCGACGCCGCAGCTGCGTGAGGTGGTGCAGCTCGTCGGCGACGGCGGGCACGACGCGCTTGGCGGCATCGGTCGGGGTCGAGGCACGGAGGTCGGCGACGTAGTCGAGCAGCGGCGTGTCCGGCTCATGACCGATCGCGCTCACCACGGGCGTACGGGCTGCAGCGACTGCGCGCACCAGGCCTTCGTCGGAGAACGGCAGCAGGTCCTCGACGGAGCCGCCGCCGCGAGCGATCACGATGACGTCGACCGACTCCTCCGCGTCGAGAGCGCGGAGCGCAGTGATGACCTGGGCAGCGGCCTGGTTGCCCTGCATGAGGGCGTAGGAGACGTCGAACTCGACGCCAGGCCAGCGGAGGCGGGCGTTCTCGAGGACGTCGTGCTCGGCCGCCGACCCCTTGCCGGTGATCAGGCCGATGCGGTGCGGGAGGAAGGGCAGCGGCTTCTTGCGGGCGGCATCGAAGAGGCCCTCGGCGGCCAGCAGCTGGCGGCGCTGCTCGATGCGGGCGAGCAGCTCACCCATGCCGACGGGGCGGACGTCGCGTGCGTTGAGCGAGAGCGAGCCGTTGGCGGGATAGAAGTCGGGCTTGGCGTGGATCACCACGCGCGCGCCCTCGGTGATCGGGGTGGGCGAGCGGTCGAGCACCGAGCGGTGGCACGTGACCGACATCGAGATCTTGGCGTCGAGGTCGCGCAGGGTCAGGAAGCAGACGCCCTGGCGGCGCGTGAGCTGCGCGATCTCGCCCTCGATCCACTGCGCACCGAGCCGCGCGATGTAGTCGCTCATCAGCGACGAGATCACGCGCAGCGGTGCGGGGGAGTCCGGGCTCGTCTCGAGGGCCATCCCGCCACCCTAGGGGCATCAGCGGACAGCCCGGCGGTGGCGGCGCCGGGACCTGTGGACGCCGCCGGGGCCTGTGAACGGCTCCCCGTACGATGGGGGCATGGCTTCGGACACGGTGACACTCGGCATGCCCGCGCTCGGCGCGGACCGCGATCTGCTGCTCGCCGCTCCCCGCGGATACTGCGCGGGCGTCGACCGGGCCGTGATCACCGTCGAGAAGGCGCTCGACCTGTACGGCGCCCCCGTCTACGTCCGCAAGCAGATCGTCCACAACAAGCACGTGGTCCAGACTCTCGAGCGGCGCGGCGCGGTCTTCGTCGAGGAGCTCGACGAGGTCCCCGGCGGCGCGACCGTCGTGTTCTCGGCGCACGGTGTGTCCCCTGCCGTCCACGACCAGGCCGAGGAGCGCGGGCTCAAGACCATCGACGCGACCTGCCCGCTCGTCACGAAGGTCCACCACGAGGCCAGGCGGTTCGATCGCGAGGGCTACCAGATCCTGCTGATCGGCCACGCCGGTCACGAGGAGGTCGAAGGCACCGCGGGCGAGGCTCCCGAGGTGATCACGCTGGTCGAGACCGTCGCCGACGTCGAGGGCCTCTCGTTCCCCGACGACACCAAGCTCTCGTGGCTCTCGCAGACCACGCTCAGCGTCGACGAGACCATGGCGATCGTCGACGCGCTCCGCGAGAAGTTCCCGCAGCTGGAGGACCCGCCGAGCGACGACATCTGCTACGCCACCCAGAACCGCCAGCTCGCGGTCAAGGAGATCTCCGAGGGGGCCGACCTGATGATCGTCGTCGGCTCCGCGAACTCGTCCAACTCCGTCCGCCTCGTCGAGGTCGCGCTGGAGGCCGGCGCCAAGGCCTCGTACCGCGTCGACGACGTCACCGAGATCCGCGAGGAGTGGCTCGAGGGCGTCGACAAGGTCGGTGTCACGTCGGGAGCTTCGGTGCCCGAGGACCTCGTCGAGGGCGTTCTCGCCTTCCTCAACGAACGCGGCTTCCCCACGGCCACCGCTGTCCACACGGCCGAGGAGAGCTTGATCTTCGCGTTGCCGCCGGAGCTGCGACGCGACCTGCGCGCCGCCGGCCAGCCCGCCTGACGAGCCGCTCCGTGACGATGACCAGCGACCGCGAGATCCGACGGGCGCTGGCGCGTGCCGAGGCAGGCAAGTCCCTCGACCACGCCGAAGCGGTGGCGCTCGCGTCCGCCCGCGGCGACGACCTCGTACGCCTGAGCGCTGTGGCGACCCGCGTCCGCGACGCGGCGATGGTCGCCGCCGGACGGCCGGGTGTCGTCACCTACTCGCGCAAGGTCTTCATCCCCATCACGCGACTGTGCCGGGACCGATGCCACTACTGCACGTTCGCGACCACGCCCAACCGCGTCGAGGTGCCGTTCCTGTCGCCCGACCAGATCGTCGCGATCGCCGCCCAGGGTGCCGCGCAGGGCTGCAAGGAGGCCCTGTTCACTCTCGGCGACCGCCCGGAGGACCGGTGGCCGCAGGCCGCGGAGTGGCTTCACGAGCACGGCTACGACGACACCCTCTCGTACGTCCGCGCGATGGCGATCCGTGTCCTCGAGGAGACGGGGCTGCTCCCGCACCTCAACCCCGGGGTGATGTCGTGGGCGGAGCTGCAGCGTCTCAAGCCCGTCGCGCCGTCGATGGGCATGATGCTCGAGACGACGGCGACGCGGCTGTGGTCGGAGCCCGGTGGCCCGCACTACGCGTCGCCGGACAAGGACCCCGCGCTGCGGATCCGGGTGCTCGAGGACGCCGGCCGCATCGGCATCCCGTTCACGACCGGCATCCTCGTCGGCATCGGCGAGACCGTGGCCGAGCGTGTCGACGCGCTGTTCGAGCTGCGGCGGATCGCCCGGACGTACGGCGGGGTGCAGGAGGTCATCGTCCAGAACTTCCGCGCCAAGGACGACACGGCGATGCGCAACGAGCCTGACCTGGGCGTCGAGGAGTACCTCGCGACCCTGGCGACCGCACGCGTGGTGCTCGGTCCTTCGGTGACGCTCCAGGCGCCGCCGAACCTGTCCGACCCGGGCTCCATCGCGCCGCTGCTCGCCGCCGGCGTCGACGACTGGGGCGGCGTCTCACCGGTCACGCCCGACCACGTCAACCCCGAGCGCCCGTGGCCGCAGATCGACGACCTCGCCGCGTGGACCGCCGAGTCGGGCCTGCAGCTGGCCGAGCGGCTGACCGCCCACCCCAGATACGTACGCGAGACGCTGTCCGGCGAGCGCCCGTGGTTCGACTCGCGCCTCGTCCCGCACGTGTCCGCGCTCGCCACGCCGGACGGGCTCGCCGAGGCGGCCGCGCCGGTGGTGGGCCGGCCGTGGCAGGAGCCGGAGACCCCGATGGAGGCCGCCGGGCGCACCGAGCTCCACACCGAGGTCGACACCGTCGGGCGCACCTCCGACCGGCGTACCGACTTCGCCGGTGCCGACGGCGCGAGCGCGGACGGCGCCGGCGTCTATGGCGATTGGGAGGAGGTGCGCGAGCACGCGGCCCGCACGTCCGAGCCCCTCGGGCTCCCCAGCGTGCCCGCCCGCGTGGACTCCGACGTCCGTACGGCGCTGGCTCGCGCCGAGATCGATCCTGCGGGTCTCTCCGACGACGACTACCTCACACTGATGACCGCGGACGGCCCGGCGCTCGACGCGGTGTGCCGCCTCGCTGACGACCTGAGGCGTGACGCGGTCGGCGACGAGGTCACCTACGTCGTCAACAGGAACATCAACTTCACCAACGTCTGCTACGTCGGGTGCCGGTTCTGCGCCTTCGCCCAGCGGAAGACCGACGCGGACGCCTACACGCTGTCGCTCGACCAGATCGGCGACCGGGTCCGCGAGGCGGCGGAGCTCGGCGCGACCGAGATCTGCCTCCAGGGAGGCATCGCCCCCGACCTCGGTCCTTCCGCGTACGCCGACATCGTCCGCGCGGTCAAGGCGGCGTCCCCCAACATCCACGTCCACGCGTTCAGCCCGATGGAGATCGTGACCGCATCCGCCAAGGCGGGTCGCTCGATCCGCGACTGGCTGATCTCGCTGCGTGAGGCCGGCCTCGACACCATCCCGGGGACGGCTGCCGAGATCCTCGACGACGACGTCCGGTGGGTCCTGACGAAGGGCAAGCTGCCCGCCGCACAGTGGATCGAAGTCGTGGAGACCGCGCACTCGCTGGGGATCCGGTCGAGCTCGACGATGATGTACGGCCACGTGGACAACCCGCGCCACTGGGTCGGGCACCTGCGCACGCTCGCGGAGGTGCAGGAGCGCACGGGCGGCTTCACCGAGTTTGTCGCGCTGCCGTTCATCCACACGAACGCGCCGATCTATCTCGCCGGGGTCGCGCGACCAGGACCCACGATGCGCGACAACCGTGCGGTCCACGCACTGGCCCGGATCATGCTCCACGGCCGCATCGACAACATCCAGACCTCGTGGGTGAAGCTCGGCGTCGAGGGCACCCGGTCGATGCTCACCGGTGGCGCCAACGACCTCGGCGGCACCCTGATGGAGGAGACCATCAGCCGGATGGCCGGCTCTCAGCACGGCTCCTCCAAGACGGTCGAGGACCTGCGCCTGATCGGTGAGGGCATCGGACGGCCGGTCCGTGAACGCCGGACCGACTACGCGCACCAGCGCGCCACCGTCTGACCCGAATTTCCGACTCACCCTCCGAGGGCGATGCCTGAGCGGCCGAGCGTGGCAATACTGGCCACAGCGGCGTCCGCGCGACGCCCGTTGCGCCGTGAACGCCCTCGTGAAAGGCATGTGCTGTGAACGATTTCTGGGACTTCTTCTGGCTCCTTCTCTGGAGCTTCGCCTTCGTCGCGTACCTGATGATCCTCTTCCAGATCATCGGCGACCTGTTCCGCGACCACGACCTCAGCGGCTGGTGGAAGGCGGTGTGGATCATCTTCTTGATCATCGCGCCGTTCCTGACCGCGCTGATCTACGTCATCGCACGCGGTAGCGGCATGGCTCAGCGGCAGGCCGCAGCGATCCGCGCCGCCAGGGCCGAGACCGACCAGTACATCCAGCAGACGGCCGGACAGACGAGCCCGGCACACCAGATCGAGACGGCTAAGGCCCTGCTGGACTCGGGCACGATCACCCAGGCCGAGTTCGACCAGCTGAAGGCCAAGGCGCTCAGCTGACGTCTGGACCAGCGCCGAGCAGGGCGCGCGGTCGCGAGCCTGGCCCTCGAGGTTGTCACCTCGGGGGCCAGGCGCTTCGCGTTCGAGGGGCGATCAGCCTCGGACCGCAGTGCGGCGCCAGGCAGTGATGCCGAGGACCGCGCCCAGCGCGATCGCCCACGCGAGGGCGTGGTGGATGATCGCGATGGCGACCAGCTGGACGACCGAGGCGTCCGGCGGCGAGCCGGGCTCGTCGACTGCGCCCGGTCGGATCACTGCCACGACGATCAGCACGGCAAGGAGCACCACGGGCGGGGTCACCATCGCGGCGTACAGGGCGTCGCGTGACGCCGCGAGGGCGTTCGTCACCGAGACGAGCACGAACATCACGTCGAAGAACCACCCGAGCCGCCCTGTCGTGGCGATCTCGAGCCAGGCCGTCGATGCGCCGACGAGGATGGCGATCGTGACGACGCTGCGCGCAGTGAGGTCGTGCTCGGCCGCGCGAGCCGTCCACGACCTGCGCCGTCGTGGCGCCGGTCGCCGAGAACCACGGGGGAGCCGGGCCCAGTGCTGCACGTCTTCACGCTAGGCCGTCCCGCGGAGTCACCCCGTACGGCGCGCCGATCCGTCACGGCCGTCGCTCGTGCCGGTCCGGCCAGCCTCGGCGCGGCTGACCTCCGCCCGGGCGACCTCCGATGACACGATCTCCTCGACGAGCGGGTCGATGAGCTCAGGCGCCTGGAGCGGTCGTGCGAGTGCCTCGACAGGCTCCGGTGCGGCGAGGTCGGTGTCGGGGGCGTGCAGCTCCGACATCCGGCGTGCGGTCACCAAGACACGGGTCTCGAGTGAGCCGACAGCGCTGTTGTAGGCCTTGACCGCGCTGTCGAGGCTGCGGCCGACCTTGCCGACATGGGCGCCGAGCGTGCCGAGCCGGTCGTACAGCTCGCGGGCGAGCTCGTGCACCTGGCGCGCCTCGTCGGCGAGCTGTGCCTGGCCCCACGCGAACGCGACCGTGCGGAGGAGGGCGATGAGGGTCGTCGGCGTGGCGAGGACGATGCGCTTGGCCGCGGCATCCTCGATGAGGGTGCGATCCGTCTCGAGCGCGGCGGACAGGAACGCCTCGCCCGGGACGAACAGCACGACGAACTCGGGCGTGGTCGAGAACTGGCGCCAGTAGCCCTTGGCTGCAAGGCCGTCCACGTGGGTGCGCAGCTGGCGTGCGTGCCGGGCGAGGTGCGCGGCCCGCTCGTCGTCGTCCTCGGCCTCGGTGGAGTCGAGAAAGGCGTCGAGCGGCACCTTGGAGTCGACGACGACCTGCTTGTCGCCGGCGAGGTGGACGACCATGTCGGGACGCAGCGCAGCACCGTCGTCCCTCACGGTCGTCTGCAGGTCGAAGTCGCAGCGCTCGACCATGCCGGCCAGCTCGGCGGCGCGCTGGAGGTGCATCTCTCCCCACCTGCCCCGGACCTGCGGCTTGCGCAGAGCGGACGAGAGGGCGGCGGTCTCGCGGCGCAGGGACTCGCTCGTCGCCCGCACCTGCTCGACCTGCTCGCGCAGCTGGCTGTGCCACGCGATGCGGCTGGACTCGAGCTCGCGCAGTCGCGTGTCGAAGCGGTCGAGGCTCTCCTTGACCGGACCGACCGCCTGCGCCGTCGCGTGCGCCGACAGCTGCACGTGGTCGGCGGTCGTGCTGTCGTGGCGGCGCAGCAGGCCGCTGCCGAGGACGACGCCGGCAGCGAGGCCGGCGAGCAGGGCGAGCAGCGCGACGAGGAGGAGCGTCATGGGGTCAGCGTGACAGCGGGGACGGACACTTCCGCGCCAGACACGTCGGGGGAGACCGCCGTGCGCTCGGCAGCGCGCCGTGCGACGAGTGCGGCGCCGGTCCCCGCGGCGACGAACATCGCGGCGAGCGCGATCCACCCGGGCGTCCCGTGCTGGATCGCGGTCGCCGTCACGAGTGCGGGCGCGACCATGGACGCCACGGCGTACCCGGTCTGGGAGAGCCCCTGGTACGCCCCCGCGCTCTGCGGGTCGGCCAGCTCGAACGCCATGCCCCACCCGCCGGCCTCGCCGAGGATCTCGCCGATCGAGTGCGCGAAGCCCGCGGCGAGAAGCAGGCAGCACGCGGTCACGAGGTCGCCGTACCCTGCCAGCGCGTACCCCACGCACGCCGCCGCCAGCAGCCACGACCCGCGGCGTACGGCGATGCCCGCCCGACGGACGTCGTGCGTCCCCCGAGACGCGCGGACCTGCAGCGACGCGACGACCACGGTGTTGAGGACGAGGAGCGCCGACACCATCGCGGTCGGGGCGTCGGTCGTCGCGACCCAGAGCGGCACTCCGATCGTCTGCAGGCTGAAGTGCATCGCGACCACGGCGTTGAGCGTCACGCTCGCGACGTACGTGCGGTCCTTCCAGGGCGATCGTCCGCGTGCGGCGACGCCGTCCGCGTCGTGCGCGGTCGGGGCGGTGACCATCCGTGCCGCGAGCTCGGGCACCAGGCGCGGGAGCCGTACGAGGGGGATCGTGGCGACGAGCAGCAGGACGCCGACCGACAGCATCGCGACCTGGTACGCCGCTGCTGTGCCGACCACGAGCGCGGCCGCGGCGACGACCGTCCCGAGCCCGATGAACACGTTCGTGACCACGCGCATCCGGGCGCGGACCGACACCCGGTCGGCGCCGGTGTACCAACGGGCCAGCATCGCCTGCTTCGACGTGCCGGTCGCCGAGCGCATCGCCACCGCGAAGCAGGCGATCAGCGTGAACGAGACGGCGTCGGCGGCCAGGGCGTAGGCCAGCATCGCGACGCCGTTGAGGCCTGTCGACCACGACTGGACGCGGTGCGCGCCGACGCGGTCCGAGAGCCGGCCAGCCCCGTACGACGCGAGGACCCCGGCGCCTCCGGCGATCCCGAGACCGAGCCCCACCGTCGTCGCGTCGAGACCGATCACGCGCGTGAAGTAGAGGGCGCTCACCGTGTAGAACACGCCGCTCGACAGTGCAAACGCGATGGTGCTGAGCGTCAGCGAGCGGGCGACGCGGTCGGTGGGGAAGAAGGTTTCGATCACGGAATCAGTTGTCGCCGATTCCGGTGAGAGAACAAAAAGATATAGCGTATGGCTTCATGGTTGGCCTTCTCGAGTACGAGCTGAGCGGGTGGGACTTCGCGGAGGTCCGCTTCGCGCTGTCGCCGATCAACGAGCTGACCCTCTCGCTGCGGACGTTCCGCGAGCCGGGCCGCTATCCCGTGCACCTCCCGTGGCTGCGCGAGACCCAGACGGCACGCGAGAAGCTCGACGTGACCATGCTGCGTGCCCTCACGAACGACGCCCTGTCGACCCCGGACTTCCTCACCCCGCGCCCGTACTCGCCGCTCACCCGCATCGACGACGAGCTGCGCGCGGTCGCGCGAGTCGATGACGAGCGCGTCCGCTCCGACCTGCGCGCGATCCATCCCGGCCGGCTGCCGTACGCGCTGCGCGGGCCGGCCGACGAGGTCCGCGCGCGGATGATGCGGGCCCTGCGGGCGTACTGGGACGCCTGCTTCGCCCCCTGGTGGCCCCGGATGCGGGCCGTCCTGCAGGCCGACATCGTCTACCGCGGGCACGTGACCGCGAGCGAGGGCGTCGCCGCGATGTTCGGAGGGCTCAGCGACCGGATCACGCTCGACGGTGACGTCGTCCGGGTCCGCCTCAACAGCTCGACCCGCTCCCGTCGGCCCACCCGCGGCGCCGGCCTGACGCTCGTCCCGAGCCTGTTCACTCGAGGCGCCAGCGTCCCGATCGGCGAGGACGAGCCGCCGATGATCATGTACGGCGTTCGCGGGGCGGGCACCCTCTGGCAGGCCGAGCCCCGGCGCTCCCCGGCGGTGCTGGCCGACCTTCTCGGGGTTGCGCGCGCAGGTCTGCTCACCGCACTCTCGACGCCGGCGTCGTCGACCGAGCTCGCGGGACGCCTCGGGGTGACGACACCGGCGGTCAACCAGCACCTGCGGGCGATGCGTGACGCCGGACTGCTCACCAGTGCGCGTCACGGTCGGTCCGTCCTCTACCTGCGGTCCGAGCTCGGCGACGCGCTGGTCGCCGGCGGGGCGGTCCGAGGTGGGCCGGTGGCGCTCGGTGGTACGACAGTGGGGTGACCGGACTGCCTCCCCGCACCACGCTCGCGCTGCCCCTGCACACCGACCGCCTCAGCCTGCGCCCGTACGCCCTCGACGACGCCCCGCGGGTGCTGGACGTCCAGAGCCGGCACGACGTCATCCGCTGGCTCGGCGACCCGCCGTACGTCCCGATGGAGACCCTCGACCAGGCGCAGACCTGGATCAACGACCTCAACGCCCTGCCCGACGTCGACCCGCGCTGCATCGGCCTCGCCGTCGAAGCCGTCGAGACCGGCGTCGTCGTCGGCACCATCATGCTGACGACCCTCCCGAAGACCGACCCGGTGGAGCTCCAGGTCGGGTGGCATCTCCACCCGGACTCGATCGGGCACGGCTACGCCACCGAGGCCGCGCGGGCGCTGTTCGACGCGGCGTACGCGCACTTCGACGGCAGCGACGGGCGACCCGAGGTGGACCGCGTCTGGTGCGACATGTTCGCGGACAACCACCCCTCGGCCGCCGTCGCCGTCCGCCTCGGCCTCCGCGACACCGGCATCCGCGACGACCCCTGGTACGACGGAGAGGGGCACATCTTCGTGACCACGCGCGCCGACTGGACGGCGGGCCGCGGGGGTCGCCCCGTACGCTAGTTCCTCGTGGCACTCAGCATCGGCATCGTCGGACTCCCCAACGCGGGCAAGTCGACCCTCTTCAACGCCCTCACCAAGAACGACGTCCTCGCCGCGAACTACCCGTTCGCGACGATCGAGCCCAACGTCGGCGTGGTCGGAGTCCCCGATCCGCGCCTCGACGAGCTCGCCAAGATCTTCGGCTCGGAGCGCATCCTGCCCGCGACGGTGCAGTTCGTCGACATCGCCGGCATCGTGCGGGGCGCGTCGGAGGGTGAGGGGCTCGGCAACAAGTTCCTGAGCCACATCCGTGAGTCCGACGCGATCTGCCAGGTCACCCGCGTCTTCCGCGACCCCGACGTCACCCACGTCGACGGCAAGGTCTCGCCGAGCGACGACATCGAGACCATCCGCACCGAGCTGATCCTCGCTGACCTCCAGACCATCGAGAACGCCCTCCCGCGCCTGGAGAAGGACGCCAAGAAGGACAAGGAGCTCGTCCCGAAGGTCGCCGCTGTGCAAGAGGCACGGACGCACCTCGAGGCGGGCACCGGCGTGTTCGCCGCGGGACTCGACCTCGAGCACCTGCGAGACCTGCACCTGCTGTCGGCCAAGCCGCAGCTGTTCGTCTTCAACTGCGACACCGACGAGCTCGCGGACGAGGAGCTCAAGGCGCGCATGCGCGAGATCGTCGCGCCCGCCGAGGCCGTCTTCCTGGACGCCAAGATCGAGGCCGAGCTGGTCGAGCTCGATGATGACGCCGAGGCGCTCGAGATGCTGCACGAGATGGGCGTCGAGGAGCCCGGACTCGACGTGCTCGCGCGCGTCGGCTTCGAGACCCTCGGGCTGCAGACGTACCTCACGGCCGGCCCCAAGGAGTCCCGCGCGTGGACCATCAAGAAGGGCGCGCCGGCCCCTGAGGCTGCCGGTGTCATCCACACGGACTTCCAGAAGGGCTTCATCAAGGCCGAGATCGTGTCCTTCGACGACCTCGTCGCGGCCGGCTCGATGAGCGCCGCGAAGGCCGTCGGCAAGGTCCGCATGGAGGGCAAGGAGTACGTGATGGCCGACGGTGACGTGGTGGAGTTCCGCTTCAACGTGTGAACGGGCGCGAGGCGGGCGGCGGCGCGTGACTGCGCGTGATCTCTACGCGGCTGGTCGCCCGACGGCGCGTCGAGCGAGCAGCATCGTCCACGCAGTCCCTGCCAGGGTGACCGCGACGCACGCCGCGAACCCCCGCCCGATGCCCTGCTGCTCCGCGACGAGTCCGACCATCACCGGTCCGGCCGCCAGGCCGAGGTCCAGGGCGACGCTTGCGGTGCCGGACGCTGCGCCGCGCTCCGAGGGCGACGCGGTGGCGAAGATCGCCGAGAAGAACGCCGGGGTGCTGAACACGATCCCGAACGCGGTCAGCGCGCTCCCGGCGAGGACGCCCGCCGGAGTCGGGACGAGCGTCAAGAGGAGCATCCCAAGGCTCATCGTCGCGAGTGCGGCCGCTCCGAGAGACAGCGGAGGCACCCGGTCGACGTACCGGCCGAACGCGATCCGCCCCAGGACCACGGTGCTGCCGTAGACCATCAGGGGGAGGCTCGCATGGGGGAGTCCGGACCGCTCGGCATGCAGAGCAGCGAACGTCAGGAACCCGCCCATCGCCACGATCGAGGTCAGGAAACCGAGGCTCGGGGCGATAGCGGGCACGTGCACCAGCCCACCGGGTTCTGAGTCTGCCGCTGGCTCGCGGGTCTCCCCGACGAGGCGAACGAGCAGGATGGCCGCTGCAGCGAGCGCGGCCGCGACGAGCCAGGCTGCCCGGAATCCGCCGATGCTCACGACCTGCTCGCCCAGTGGGGGCCCGAGGGTCAGCCCGAGGTAGAGGCCGAGCGAGTTGTAGCTCATCGCCTCCCCGATCCGGCTCGGCGGCGCGAGGTCGGCGACCGCCGCGATCGCGGCGACGAAGAACGCGGCCTCGCCCAGCCCGAGCAGGAGCCGCAGCGCGACCACAACGGTCAGAGACGGAGCGTACGCCGTCAGTGCGAGGCCGACCGCAGCCGTCGCCGCGCCGACCGTCATCAGCGGGAGGCGTCCCCACGTGTCGGTGAGCCGGCCGGCGATCGGACGCCCGACAAGAGCCGTCACCGCGAAGGCAGCGAACGCCAGCCCGGCCCCGGCCTCGGTCCCGCCGAGCGGCCCGGTCACCTGGAGGGGGAGCGCCAGGATCGCGATGCCGTCGGCCGTGAAGTACGCCAGCTCGGCAAGAGCGAGGGCGACAAACGGTCGCGTCACCAGTGGTTCGGTCAACTCCGTACCGGCAAGTGGGGTGGTCATCTCCGCATCGTCCGGCGACCGGCGACGACGGACCTGCGTGTTCCTACCCAATCTCGCCTTCGTGCCCGGCCCCGCCTCCTGAACCCTGGACCGGTCCGGCCAGCCCGTGCTCGATGGTGAACATCGCGGCAGCGGCGCGGCTTCTCACCCCGATCCGCTCGTAGACGTCGCTGACGTGTCTGTCGATCGTCCGCGGCGATACTCCGAGGCGGCGCGCGATCTCACGGTTCGACATGCCGTGCGCGACGAGCCGCAGGACCTCGAGCTGTCGCGCGGTCAGGCCGACAGCACCACTGGGGCGGCGCCGGGTCGCCCCACCCGCGGCTGCGAGCACCGCGGCCACGGCGTCAGCATCCAGCAGGCCGGCGCGTACGTCGGCCTCGAGCCGCTGTCGTGCCTGCGCGGCGGGCAGCCCCGTACGATGCGGCCGGTCCTCGATCAGCGTGCGGTAAGCGTCGGCCGCTGCCAGCAGGCGCGCGCCGATGACGAGCATGTCTCCGCGCAGTCCGCGGTGGTACCCGCTGCCGTCACACCGCTCGTGGTGCGCGGCAGCAATGCCTGCGATCCGCTCCAGCTCGGGAGTCCGGGCCAGCACCCGCTCGGTGTGGTACGCGTGAAGTCGTGCCTGGTCCTCCTCGGCGGCCGTCCACGGGCGGGTGAGGTCCCAGATCCGGCTGCTGATCCCGACCCGTCCCACGTCGTGCAGGTGCCCGGCCACGCGTACCTCTCCTGCTTCCGCGAGGCCAAGGACCTCCGCCGCCGCGCCAGCAAGGTCACCGACGGCGGACGAGTGCCCGTGCAGCCATGGGCTCTTGAGGTCGACAAGGTCGCCGAACACCCGAGCAACGTCGAGCAGTCGGTCGTCGTCGACCCACACGACCGGATCGGGCTCGGCGTCGAGTGCTGCCTGGAGAGGGTCATCCGCGTCGAGACCGTCCAGCAACTCGCCCGACCTGCGGACGAACACCGCTGCGAGATGCGGGTCCAGCTCGCCGCCGGCGCGTCGGCGTACCTGCTCGACAGCGGCCTCGTCACCCCCCAACCCTCGAAACAGCAGAGCGGTCCCGGCCACATGCATGACGCGCGCCGGGAACGGGATCTGTTCGCCGCCGGTGCGTGGGAACCCCTTGCCGTTCCACATCGCGGTCATGTGGCCGAGCGAGTCCTGCGCGACCTTGGACAGCCCGAGCCGTCGACCCGCCTCCTGGGCCACCTCACAGGTGGCCACCGGCGCGTCGCGGGACATGGTGCGCATCGTCCTGGCCATCGTCACGGCGACGCGGGGCAGCGAACGCCCGGTGCCCGAGGCGACCGTCGGAAGGAAGGTCCGGAAGGCATCGAGGGCCGAGTCGGCGTCGGTCATCAGCGCCGCGTGCGTCGTAGCGATGTCGTCGCCCCAGACCGCGGCAGCCTCGTGAGCGTACGCCGTGCATCCGACGTGCTCGAGCAGGGACACCACCACGACGTCCCCGACCACCGACTGGTCGGCATCGACGGCTCGGGCCAACCGGCTCGCCACGACGCAGCGGCGGAGGGACTCGTCGGGCTGACCTCCGGTCCCGAGATCAGTGGCGCCGGCGAGCCCGGCCAGCAGACCCAGCAGCCGGAACACACCTTCAGGGTGCCGCTAGGGGCGGGTGTGCGCCAGAGGATGGGTAGTTCTGCCCATGCGGCGGGGACGGTCTCCGGATGAGGCTGAGGGCAAGTTCCCGCAACGAGAGGAGCAGGGCGATGCGTGGAGACGGCGTACGAGTGCTGGTGGTCGGTGCCGGCATCGCCGGACTCGCGGCCGCTCGCACACTGCGCGGGTGGGGCGCCTCGGTCGAGGTCGTCGACCGGCAGCCGACACCCCCCGTCGAAGGCGCCGGGATCTTTCTCCCCGGGAGCGCGGTGCGTGCCCTCGACAGCGTCGGGTTGGGAGACGAGGTGGCGCGCCGCGCCGTGGGCATCCATCGGCAACGAACCCTCGACCACCGGGGCCGCACGCTTTTCGAGATCGAGACCGGTGATCTGTGGCACGGTGTCGCGCCGTGCCTGGCGCTACCGAGGGCGGACCTGCACCAGGTGCTCCTGGCGGGTGTCGGTGAGGTCCCGGTGCGCTGGGGGGAGAGCCCCGAAGCGGTGGCGTTCGACGATGCCGGCGTCCACGTCACCGTGGCTGGGACGGCGACCTCGTACGACCTCGTGCTGGGCGCGGACGGGATCCACTCCACGGTCCGGCAGCTGGTCTTCGGACGCGGCGGTGTCCGGCAGCTCGGCCAGTACGCGCGACGCTTTGTCGTCAAGAACGACGTCGAGCCAGCGACCTGGTCGGTGCGTCTCGGGCCCGGATCGGCGTTCCTCACGATCCCGATCGGGGAGCACGAGGTCTACTGCTATGTCGATGGTCCGCTCGACGGTCCTCGGTCCCTGCGCGAGCTGCTGGCTGGCTATGCCGATCCGGTGCCGGCCCTGCTCGACTCGTGGGAATCGCTCGACACCGCGGCCGCCGTGCAGGCGGGCGAGATCGAGGAGGTCGTGCTCGACTCCTGGGCGCGGGACACGGTGCTCTTGATCGGTGATGCCGCCCATGCGACCTCACCGAACATGGCCCAGGGTGCGGGCTTGGCGGTCGAGGATGCCATCGTGCTGGAGGAGAGCCTCGGCTCGGCCGGAACCCTCGCCGAGGCATTGGCAACCTTCGAACGTCGCCGTCGACCACGCACACCGACTGGGTCCGCGAACAGACCCACCGACGCGACCACGCCCGGGGCATGCCTCCTGCGCTCCGGAACCTCGTGCTCAAGCACTTCGGTGCCCGCATCCAGCGGGCCAACTACCGACCGCTGCGGGCCCGTCCGTGACGCAGCACGTCGAGGTCGGAGGACTCCGCATCGGTTACGAGCGCGCCGGGACCGGGCCGGCAGTGCTCCTGGCGCACGGCTTCGTCGGCGACGCCCGGTCGACGTGGGGCCGTCAGATCGAAGCGCTCTCCGACGAGTTCACCGTGGTCGCCTGGGACGCCCCCGGGATGGGCGGCTCGTCCGACCCCCCGGAGGACTTCGGGATGGACGCGTACGCCGACTGCCTGGCCGCGTTCCTACGGGCGCTGCAGATCGGGCGCGCGCACCTCGTCGGGCTGTCGTTCGGTGCGGCTCTGGCGCTCGCGACGTTCCACCGGCACCGTGGGCTCGCGTCGTCGCTCACCCTCGTGAGCGGATACGCCGGCTGGCTCGGCTCGCTCGGCCGGGACGAGGCAGACGTGAGGTTGGCACGGTCGCTGGAGGCATCGCAGCTGACTCCCGATGAGTTCGTGGCCGCGATGGCGCCGTCGATGTTCTCGCCGTCGGCCGCCGGCGAGAACCTGGCTCCGTTCCTCGACAGCGTCCGCGCGTTCCATCCGAGCGGGTTTCGTGCGATGGCACGCGCGAGCTATCCGGACCAGCGCCATGTGCTCAGGGAGATCGACGTACCGATGCTTCTCCTGTACGCCGACCACGACCTGCGCGCGCCGGTGTCGATCGGTGAGGCGATCCACGGCGCAGTGCGCGGGTCCGAGCTCGTCGTCCTCACGGGTGCTGGCCACGCGAGCACGGTGGAGGCCCCGGACGACGTCACTCGTGAGCTGCGCCGCTTCTTGTGACCGGGCCGCTCGATCGGTGCTGTTCACCGTCCTCGGGTAGGCAGGATTCATGAAGATCCAGCACGAGGTCGAGGCGACGTACGCCCTCGCTGACGACACGGTCGTGCCGGACCTGCTCCTCCTCGACGGCGTCCAGGAGGTCCGGCAGCAGCCGGCGTTCAGCCTCACTGCGGCGTACTTCGACACCGCCGACCTCGCGCTGCTGCGTTCGGGCGTCAGTCTGCGGCGCCGTACGGGTGGTGTCGCCGACGGCTGGCACCTGAAGGTGCCGGCAGGAGGCGGGCGCGACGAGTTCCACCGGCCGCTCGGCAGATCGACGGCGACTCCACCGAAGCCGCTGCGTGACCTCGTTGCCGGGTGGGTGCGCGGCGAGCCCCTGGTCCATGTCGCAACGGTGCACACCGACCGGACACCGTCGCTCCTGCTCGGCGCGGACGGCCTCGTGCTCGCGGAGCTCACGGACGACCGGGTCACCGGGTCGACGCCCGAGGGCGAGACCGTCGCGTGGCGGGAGTGGGAGCTCGAGCTCGTCGACGGCACGGCGGACCTCTTCGACAGTGCCGATCAGGTGTTCGCGGCGGCGGGGGTCCACCGTGCCGAGGTGAGCAGGAAAGTCGCACGAACGCTGGGTGACCGTGTGCCGCCGGCACCGCGACTGTGGATGCCCGCAGCGGACGAGCCCGTCTCACGCCTCGTCCACGCTCGGCTGGTCGAGCAGGTCGACGTGCTGGGTCGCCGCGACGTCGACGCGCGTCGGGGCACCGATGAGGGCGTGCACAAGATGCGGGTCGCCTGCCGCCGGTTGCGCGCGCTGCTCGGCTCGTTCCGGCCGGTCCTCGACCGTGAACAGACGGATCCGGTGCGCGACGAGCTGCGCTGGCTCGCCGGCGTCCTCGGTCAGGCGCGCGACGCCGCGGCCATCCACGGACGGTTGCGAGACCTCCTTGCCGACGAGCCTCGCGACCTGGTTCACGGACCGGTGCTGGGTCGGCTCCGCTCGGTGTACGAAGGACGGGGCAAGGACGAGGTGCTCGCTGCCCTCGGCTCCCAGCGCTACTTCGACCTCCGTGATCGCCTCGACCAGCTCGCAGCAGACCCGCCCTGGACGGAGCGTGCCGAAGCCTCGGCGCGCGACGTGGCTCCGAAGGTGCTGCACAAGGAGTTCAAGCGCTTCCGCAGACGGGCCGATGCCGCGGCAGCCGACGAGCCCGAGCCTGCGCTCCACGAGGCGCGCAAGGCCGCGAAGCGGCTGCGGTACGCCGCGGAGACGGTCGAGCCCGTCGCGGGTAAGAAGGCGCGACGGCTCGACCGAGCCGCGCACCACGTGACCTCCCATCTCGGGGAGCTCCAGGACACCACCGTCAGCCGCTCCGAGCTGCTCGCGGTGGCGCAGGTCGCGAGCGAAGCCGGCGAGCCGACGTTCGCCTACGGCAGGCTGCACGCCCTGGACGAGGCACGAGCCAGCACGCTCATCGCCGCGTTCCGGGTCCGAGCGACCGTCGCTCGTCTGAAGGCGCGTACCCGCAAGGCCCGGAAGGCGTTGCGGAGGACTTGACCGGATGACCTCGCACGAACCTGGACATTTTGCCACGCGCGACCCCCTCCGGTACATACGCTCATGCCACTGTGCGCCTTGAGGGGGGAAGCGTGGGATGAAGAAGTTCCTGGTTCTAGCCGTTGCGATCCTGCTGTCCGTCGGCATCCAAGTGAACGTTGCCGCGTACGCCGACGGCGAGAGCGGCGACTCCGCCGCACCCGCTCAGGCGGAGTCCGATGCTCCGAAGGACGAGGAGCCCGACCCGAAGGCCGCCGAGGAGCCGGCTGAGCCGAAGGCGCCCGACGAGCCGGCTGAGCCGCAGAAGGACGAGCCGGCCGAGCCCAAGAAGGACGAGCCGGCCGAGCCGAAGGACGAGGCACCGAAGGGTGACGGGAAGGACGACTCGTCGGAGGCGCCGGCCAAGGACGAGTCCGCGGCGGAGCCGGACGAGTCGCCCTCGTCCGAGCCGGCGACGGACGACCAGCCCAAGCCCAAGAAGCAGAAGGCCAAGGCTCAGGCAGCCGCAGCCTTCGAGCCGTACGAGGTCGAGGTCTGGTGGAGGATGGCGCGCGTCAGTGACACCGCCGTGTGGGACTCTCCGCAGATCTACGCCGGCACGTCTCGACCGGCCGCCACCTGCAAGCCGGTCTCCTACCAGGTCGATTCTTACAACATCGAGGATCAGGCCGACGAGGACCTCCTCAACGAGCTGAAGGCGAAGGGGCTGTCCGCTCCGGGCCAGGACTCGGCTCTGGACCCGGCGCCCTGGCGTTTCGTCACTGTCAAGGACCCGTACTCGTGCGGACCGGAGGTCACGCCCGTCACCCCGACGGTCGTGCAGGCGATCTGCACCGGCCCAGGGCAGTACACCCCACCGTCTATCACCCTGCCGCTGGACACCGACCTGCTGACCTACTCGCTACGGGAGCTCGGCACGAACCTTCCCGTGACCGCGGTCGAGCCTGGCAAGACGTACGTCGTCCGTGCGGTTCTGGACGACACCGCCGATCCCAGGCCGGAGTTCGTGGACCTCCCCGACGGGTGGGTCGTGAACGGCGGCTACGGGTATGCCGAGCTCAAGATCACGATCACCGTCCCGGACTGCGGTGACTCGGCGACACCGCCGGAGCCCGCCTGGGTCGACGACTGCGGACCCGGCAACGGTCACTGGGAGTTCACCGACACCGAGGCGTACTCGTACACCGAGACGGTGAACGAGGACGGCTCGATCACGATCAAGGCCACGCCGAACGAGGGATACGAGTTCCCCGAGGGCACCGTGACCGAGTGGACCGAGACCGACTCCAACGAGCCGTGCGTCGTCGAAGCGCCGCCTCCGGTGTGGACCGACGATTGCGAGACGGTCGGCAGCTGGGCCGTGCCGCCGGACGGCGAGCACTACCACTACGAGGTCACGGAGGGCACCGACGGATCGCAGACGGTCACGCTGGTCGTCGACGAGGGCTACACGCTCCCGCCGGGCTCGGTGATGACGTGGACGGAGACCGAGGACGCAGGCGACTGCGACCTGCTGCCGGGTGACATCGAGTCGCAGTGCGTCAGTGCCGTCCCGTACCTCTCGTACGCAGTGACGCTGCCTCCGGGTCTGACCGACCCGGGCGCCAACCCGGTGACCATCACCTTCGTCAACCCCGACGGTGACGACTACGTGGTGTCGGGACTGCCGCTGAACGGCCGACTCCTGTGGCCGGGGGCATCCGCCACGGAGCCGCTCCAGTGGCCGGGCTGGGAGCTTCTGGAGGACGGCACGTACGTCGAGACCGACGGCAACTTCGCGTGGACGCGCCAGGGGATCACGGTGCGGTTCGATGTGAACCCGACGTACTCGACCACCGTCCAGTACCCGTCGGAGACGTCAGCCTGCGCCAACCCGCCGAAGCGCGTTCCGGAGAACCCGGATAACCCGGACAACCCGGATACGCCGGACACGCCGGTCGGTTACAACCCGCCGCCGACGGGCTCGACGCCGCCTCTGCCGAACACGGGTGGCACGTCGCTCGTGCCGGCGGTGCTCGGAGCGCTGCTCGCACTGACGGGCGGACTCGTGCTCGGCCTGCGCCGACGCTTGAGCTCCTAGCGACGCACGACGCAGGACCAGACACCGCGGTCGGATCCACGACCGCGGTGTCTGGTCCTTTGGTCAGGGGCGGTCGTGCCGGGGTCCCACGACCGACCGCTCAGCGGGGATCCCCTCCGCGAGCTCCGCCGGGTCGGCGCCGCCGCGCGGCCACTGGCGGAAGTCGCGGAACACGACCGGTACGCCTCGCGCGGCCGCGAAGTCGATGCTGTCGGTCGCCTGCAGGTGAACGTGGGGCTGCGTGGAGTTGCCCGAGTTGCCGCACTCGGCGACCTGCTGCCCGCTCTCGACCACGTCACCGGGCCGGACATCCAGCGAGCCGCGCCGCAGGTGCGCGAGCGTGACGAACGCCGCGCCGTACGCGATCGTCACGTGGTTGCCCGCGATCGCGGCGACACCCTGGCGTGCGCGCGACGCCTGGCCCAGTGCGTACGGCACGAGCGCGAGCTGCGAGCGGCGAGCCTCGTGGTCGGCCTCACCGTCGTGCGCCACGACGACCGTCCCAGGGCACGGGGCGAGGATGGGGCGTCCGTAGGCGAAGAACCGTTCCGGCGGCTCGGTCGCGAGGGCACTGCGCCAGTCGCGCACAGACGCCGTACGGCGGTGGTCGTCGACGCCGACGAAGTCGATCGCGTAGCGGGAGCCGAAGCGGTCCGTGCCGTGGCTCGGGACGCGGCGGGCCGGGCTGTTCTGGACCAACCACAGGCCGGTGAACGGGAGGTCGAGCACGCACGACATGGCTTCGGTGGTCACGCCTCGTCGTCGTGCCTGCGGCGGCCGCCGACGATGAGGACCGCGCCGCCGATCAGCAGCGCTGCGGCCACGACGATCGCCGACATCGCGATCGTCGTACCCGTGCTCGGCAACCCGTCACCTGCGCCGCCGGTGCCCGCGCCGTCGTCGGTCCCCCCGTCGCCGGTCGGGGTCGCGGTCGTCGGCGGTGTGGACGCCGTGGGAGCGGTGGTCGGCTCCGTGGGTGCGGTCGTGGGCGGAGTGGTCGGAGCGGTGGTGGGTGGTGTGTCGTCGAACGTGTTCGTGATCGTGCAGGTGGCTTCGTCGCCGTCCTCGAGCGTGATGGCGTCGCCCTCGAGGGTGCCGTCGCCCTCGCAGGACCACGGGCCCGCCTCGTACCCGTCCGGGCCGCCGGACTCCGCAAGCTCGTACGTCCCTGCTGTCAGCGACGCACGCGTGACGACGTTGTCTCCGGTCGTCCCGCTCACCGTCTGAGGACCGGTCGCGGAGAGCGTCCAGTCGGTCGGATCTGCCGCGCCGCCGTCGACCGCCTTCACGAGCGTGAGGATCGGCCCGGCCCACAGGTTCGTCGCCGTGCAGGTGACCTCCGCCTCGGTCGGGACCGTCACCACCGCGCCAGCGATGTCTGCGCCGGTGCACTGCCAGCCGTCCAGCACGTAGCCGTCCGGTCCTCCGGACTCGGCGAGGGCGTAGTCGCCCGGGGGAACGGGGACACGGGTGACGGCGGTGCCGGCGCTCTGTCCGCTGAAGGTCGTGCCGCCGGTCTCCGGACCCCCGGTCGCCGACAGCATCCACTCCTGCGGAGCGGCGTCCTCAGGATCGACGACCTTGACGAGCGTCAGGAACGATCCGACCCAGCGGTTCTCGACAGTGCAGGTGACGTCGTCCCCGGCCTCCAGCGTGAGCACGCTCCCGTCCAGCGTCCCTCCGGTGCAGGTCCAGCCGTCTGAGGCGAATCCGGGCGGTCCGCCGCTCTCCGAGAGGTCGTACGTCCCCGGCGCCACGGGGACGTCCGTCACCTCGTCGGAGCCGGTCGGGCCGGCGTGTGTCGTCTCGCCGACAGCGGTGAGGGTCCAGTCCGTGGGCTCGGCGCTCCCGCCCTCGCCGTTGTCGAGGTCCTTCTCGAGCGTCAGGTTCGCCCCCTGCCAGGTGTTCGTGATCGTGCAGACCACGTCTTCGGACGGGGAGACCAGCGTGACCACGCCTCCCACGACCGGACGTGGCTCGCCGTTCACCGTGCAGGTCCAGTCGCTCGCGTCGTACAGGGCAGGGGTCGGGCCGGACTCGCTGAGCGCGTACGGCCCCACCGGCACCGTCACGTGGCTGACATCGTTGCTGCCGCTCGCACCGCTGATGACGGTGCCGTCGGGACTCCGCGCCGTCAGTGTCCAGGCATCGGCCGGATCGGGACCGCCGACGACCTGCTTGATCAACGTCAGGTGCGGCGGGACCCACGTGTTGACGGCGTCGCAGGTGACGCTCTCACCGCGGGTGATCGTGACCGTCGTGCCGCTGAGAGCGCTCGCCGGAATGCATACCCATTCCGTGAGCTCGTACCCGGTCGGCCCGTCCGCCTCGGCCAGGTCGTACGTGCCCGCAGGCAGGCCACCCGAGACGCCGTCGGTCCCCGAGAGCTGGCCTGTCTCACTGCTCGCACTGAGCGTCCAGGCCGAAGGTGACGCGCTCCCACCCTCGACAACCTTGAACAACGTGAGCCGGCCGCCCGTCCAGGTGTTGGTGACCGTGCAGGTCAGGTTGTCGTCGACGCCGATCGTCACCGAGCTGTCGACCACCGCGACCGGGTCGCCGTCGTTCGTGCACACCCAGTCGCTCGCGTCATAGCCCTCGGGGCCGGGGGACTCGCTCAAGGTGTAGGTGCCGGTGTCGACCGAGACATGAGAGACGTCGGCGCTTCCGCTGGTTCCGGACACCACCTGGCTGGGTGACTGGGCGGTGAGCGTCCAGTCGGTGCGATCAGCGGTCCCGCCACCATCGTTGACGACGTCCTTGACAAGTGTCAGGTGGGGGAGATCCGCGGTGTTCGAGATCTCGCATCGAACCGCCTGGTCGAGACCGATCGTCACTTGGTCGTTGGTGACGACGAGGTCCTGCGTCGTACCGTCGGAGGACGTGGCATTGCAGATCCACGGGCCGGCATCGAAGCCAGTCGGGCCGGCCTCGGACAGGGTGTAGGTGCCGATGCGAACCTTCTGGTTGGTGACCGCCTCGGAATTGCCAGGGCCCGTCACCGTCGTGGGACCTTGAGCGGTGAGCTGGAAGTCTGCGGGCACGGCCGACCCGCCGCCGAACACGTTCTTGACGAGAGTCAGCGTCGGCTCGATCGCCTCGTTGTCGACCGTGCACGTGAGGTTGCCGCCCGGCGGGACGGTGATCGTCGGGGACGGATCCGTCGACTCGAAGCCGTCGCTGCAGCTCCAGTCCTGGAACCGGTATCCGTCGACGCCGCCGCTCTCCGAGATCACGTAGTCGCCGTCGGGGACCGTACGGCTTTGGAACCCGTTGAGGCCGTCGCCGGAGAGCTCCTCGCCGGTCGCGACGTGCGTGGCGTGCATCTCCCACAGCTGCCGACGGCCTTCGCTGGCCCCGCTGTCGAGGTTCTCGATGCGTTTGAAGAGGGAGAGGGTGCCGGGTTCCTGCCCCTGTGCGGGCGCCCCGATCGAGACGGGGACGGCCGCCAGGGCGATGGCGGCAGCGAGCGCGAGCGCCTTCGCCGGACGACCCCACGGATTCTTGCGCACGCAGCCCCCTACGCCAGCCCGAACCGCGGTGTCCGAGCACCACGAAACTAACAAATCGGACGCACCGATGCCGATCTCCGTCTGACACCCGAGGACACATACGGTGGGAGCGTCGTCCACCCCCTCGAGGAGCTGATCCCTTGTCCACCTCGGACGCCCCCCGTCCCCCCTCCGGGCCCGTCCCTGCTCCGCACGTGCAGCCGCCCACGACCGACTCGCCGCTCGATCCCGCCGCCGCGCTGTCCCTCCGCAACCTGAGCAAGTCCTTCGGTGACAAGCTCGCGGTCGGCAGCGTGAACCTCGACATCCCCTCAGGCTCGTTCTACGGGATCGTCGGGCCCAACGGAGCCGGCAAGACGACCATGCTCTCGATGGCGACGGGTCTCCTGCGGCCCGACCTCGGACGCGTCTCGGTGCACGGCGTCGACGTCTGGCGCGAGCCCGATGCGGCGAAGCGGCAGCTGGGCGTCCTCCCGGACGGCCTGCGGCTCTTCGACCGGCTGACCGGTGCGCAGCTCATCGCGTACGCCGGCGAGCTGCGCGGCCTCGATCGCGAGACGGTGCGCGCGCGCACCCACGACCTGCTCGCCGCACTCGGGCTCGCCGACGCGGCCGACACGCTCGTCGTCGACTACTCCGCCGGCATGACCAAGAAGGTCGCGCTCGCGTCCGCCCTCGTCCACGCGCCGCGGGTGATCGTCCTCGACGAGCCCTTCGAGTCCGTCGATCCCGTGTCGGCGGCCGGCATCCGCGACCTGCTCACGGACTTCGTCGCGAGCGGGGGCACCGTCGTCGTCTCGTCGCACGTCATGGATCTCGTCCAGCGGATGTGCAGCCACGTCGCGGTCATCGCACGCGGTGTCCTGCTCGCCTCGGGCACCGTCGAGGCGGTTCGCGCGGGGGAGTCGCTCGAGGACCGGTTCGTGGAGCTCGTCGGTGGACGGCAGGCGACGGAAGGACTGTCGTGGTTGCGGTCCTCCTGAGACTCAAGGTCACGCTGATCCTCAACGGCTTCCGCCGGTCGGTGTGGCAGACCATCGGCTTCGTGCTGGCCGCGCTGTATGCGTTGTCCGTCGTCGTCATGGTGGCCGCCGCATCGGTCGGGCTGTCGTTCCTGCCCGACGACGAGGCCCGCGCGTGGCAGGTCGTGTGCGGCTCGCTCGTGGTTCTCGGCTGGTGGCTGCTTCCTCTTCTCGCGTACGGGCTCGACGCGACGCTCGACCCTCGCCGCTTCCAGCAGTACGCCATCCCGCGCCGCGAGCTCTTGATCGGGCTCGCGCTGGCCGGCCTCGCCGGAGTCCCCGGCATCGCCACCCTCCTGTCGGGTCTCGCGACCGGCCTGACGTGGTGGGACGCGCCGCTCGCACTCCTCGGTGCGCTCGTCGGTGCCGTGCTCGGCGTCGCGGTCTGTGCCGTCGGTTCACGGATGCTGGCCGCCGTCGTGGCGCCGCTGCTGGACTGGCGCCGCTTCCGCGAGGTCGCCGTCGTCGTGGTGGTGGTCCCGATCATCATGCTCGCGCCGCTGCTCGGCCAGGTCCTCGACGACGTGTCGGGGGTCGACGACTGGCTGCCGGGCGTCGCCGACGTCCTCGCGTGGACACCGCTCGGCGCGCCGTGGTCCATCGCAGGCGACATCGCCGGCGGCTCCTGGCTGCTCGCTCTCGCGCGGATCGCCCTCACTCTGGCGACGCTCGCGCTGATGCTCCTCGTGTGGGGGGCGGCGCTCGCCCGGACGCTCGAGCGCCCGCCGTCACGAGGGCCTGTCGCGCAGGCGCACGGCTACGGCTGGTTCGACCGCCTGCCGGCCACTGGCGCCGGCGCGATCGCGGCGAGGTGCCTCACGTACTGGCAGCGCGACCCCCGCTACGCCGGCTCCATCGCCTTCGTCCCGTTCATCCCCGTGCCGTTCATCGTCTTCGGCGGCCTCGAGGGCAACGAGAGCCTGCTGTGGCTGGGCCCGATCATCGCGTACATCATGGGGTTCGCGATCTCGGCCGACCTCGCGTACGACTACACCGCGTTCTGGCTGCACGTCGTCTCGGGCGTACGCGGTGCCGCCGACCGGGCCGGTCGCGTGATCGCGCTGCTCGTGGTGGCACTCCCGCTGGTGACGCTCCTCGCGGTCGGCGGGGTGTGGGCGGTCGGAGACTGGGGCACGCTCCCTGCGGTCCTGGGTGCGTCGCTCGGGGTTCTGCTCGTCTCAGCAGGAGCCTCGTCGGTGCTGTCGGCGACCTACCTGTATCCCGTCCAGAAGCCGGGCGAGGGTCTCTTCGCACAGCCGCAGGGTGGCACGACCGCGATCCTGATCGGCCAGACGCTCGGCATCGTCGTCGTCGCCGTGCTCTCCGCGCCGACGCTCGTCGTGTTCGCGGTGTCCCTCGCGACGGGCGCGACGTGGGCGGCGATCCTCACGGCTGTCGTCGGGCTGGTCTCAGGAGCGGTCGCGCTCGTCGTCGGCATCCGCAAGGGTGGCGCGGTCATCGACCGTCGCGGCCCGGACCTGCTGCAGAGGATGGCTGCCTGGAGCTGAAGCGACGTGTCAGTCGCCGGTGCCGCCGGCGACCTCGTACGACCACAGCTCGGCCGACACGCTGACCGGACGCTCCCCGTGACCTGCGTGCTCGCCGCCGTGCCCGTGACCTGCGTGCTCGCCGCCGTGCCCGTGACCACCGTGCCCGTGGCCTGCGTGCTCGCCGGCCGGCGTACCGCGGTGTCCGTGCGCGAACGCAGGCGAGGACTTCCACGCCTCGAACGCGGCCTCGTCACGCCAGCGCGTGATGACGAGCCAGACGGTGCGGTCGTCGGTCGGCTTCAGCAGCTCGAAGCCTTCGAAGCCGTCGGTGTCGTCGACGGCCCCGGCGCGTGCCGCGAACCGCTTGGCCAGCTCGTCGCCGGAGTCGGCAGGGACGGTGATCGCGTTGATCTTGATGACGCTCATGGGTCCGATGCTAGGCGCTCCGGGTGGATCGGGGAGCCCGAGGTCACGACGACCGCAGCAGCCTGACCCCCAGCCGCGTGAGGAGCACAGACAGCAACGCGGCGACCGCGGCGACGGCCAACCAGGCTCCGCCGCTCACCGTCGACCCGATCGCGTCGTCGAACAGTGGCGTGACGCTCAGGAGGGCGTACGCGGTCGCACCCACGAGCAGCGGGACGAACACCAGCGAGAGTGCCCCTGTGATCGCGCGGGCGTACCCGGTGCCGGAGGAACGCCCGATGATCAGCCCCGCCACGATGCCGGCGACGAGCAGCTCCACGATCGGGACGGCGAGGAAGACGATGTGGTCGCCCGTCTGGATGTCGTCGTTCATGAAGTAGGCGAGCATCCACGCGAGCGGCAGGGCGAACAGCAGCACGACGACGGATGCGATCAGCGGGCCGGCGACGCGTGCGACAGGTCGGCCGGTCTCGGTGCTCATGCATCCTCCAGCGGGCGACCGTGGCAGTTCTTCACGGGTCGATCGTCGCATCCGTGGGTGTCGGGAGACACGCGCCCCCGTCTAGGGTGGTGGCCGTGGCGCCTCCTCCGATCACCCTGCCCGAGCACGTCGACGCCGATCGCGTCGTGACCGCGGACGGCATCATCGACAACGGCTGGGTCGAGCACCGCGACGGCGTCGTGACCGGCGTCGGACGCAACGAGGGCCCGGTGCCCGGTGCGTACGCGTGGCTGTTCCCCGGTTTCGTCGACATCCACTGCCACGGCGGCGGACGAGCGTCGTTCGACGGCGGTCTCGACGAGGCTCGTACGGCGGCGCGGACCCACGCCGCGCACGGGACGACCGCGATGCTGGCGAGCCTCGTGTCAGCGCCGGTCGACGTACTCGTCAAGCAGGTCCGCGGGCTCGCCGACGCGATCCGTGGCGGCGACCTGGGGCCGGTGCGCGGCATCCACCTCGAGGGCCCGTTCCTCTCTCCGACGCATCGCGGCGCGCACGACCCCGAGGCGCTGGTCGCACCGACCGAGGAGTCCGTCGCGGCGCTGCTCGAGGCGGGCGGTGGTCTCGTCCGCATGGTCACGGTCGCGCCCGAGCTGCACGGCGGGATGGCGGCGATCAGCCAGCTCGTCGAGGCAGGCGTGGTCGCTGCGGTCGGGCACACGGACGCCGACTACCAGCTGGCGACGGAGGCGTTCGCGCGGGGCGCCACCATCCTCACCCACGCCTCGAACGCCATGCTGCCCATCCACCACCGCGCGCCCGGTCCGATCGTGGCGGCGCTCGACGCTCCGGGGGTCCACCTCGAGGTGATCCTCGACGGCATCCACCTGCACGACGCATGGGCGCGGAGACTGCTCGCGGACGCGGGGCCGTACGCGGTCCTGGTGACCGACGCGATGGCTGCCGCGGCAGCCAGCGACGGGACGTACTCGCTCGGTGGCCTGATGGTCGAGGTCGCCGAAGGCACTGCACGCCTCGCCACCACGGGCGCGATCGCCGGAAGCACGCTGACGATGGACACCGCCGTACGCCGTGCGCTGGGGGTGCTCGGTGTCGATCCCGTCGCTGTCGCTCGCGCCGCGTCGACCGCTCCGGCCGCTGCGGTCGGCCTCGACGGCGGTGTGATCGCGGTGGACGCCCCGGCCCGGCTCGTGGCGCTCGATCGCGAGTACGCGGTCGTCGGAGTGCAGCCCGCGGCGTGACCCCCGCCCTCGCCCGTCACACGAGCTGAGGGTCCTGACCGGCGGTGGCGAGGGTGTCGGCGGGCTCTGTCGGCGGTGGCGCGAGATACACGGCGATCGCCGTGGTCGCCGGCACCGCGAGAACCAGTCCGATGAGCCCGACCAGGGTGCGTGCGATCTCTGCGCCCACCTGCTCGGTGCTGGCGATCTCCAGCAGCGAGCGGTCGTACGCGGTGACGAGGAGCAGCACCGTCGTCGCCGTCCCCGCGTACGCGAAGACCAGCGTGTAGACGCTCGACGCGATGTGGTCGCGCCCGATCCGCATCGCCGACACGAAGGTACGGCGCCGGCTCGCAGCGGGCTGAGCCGCGCGCAGCTCCCAGACAGCGCTCGCCTGCGTCACCGTGACGTCGTTGAGCACACCGAGACCGGCGATCACCATCGACGCCGTGACGACGCCGGACAGGCTGATCTGGTCGGCGATCGCCATCAGGATCTGGTCGTCCTCCGACGAGATGCCCGTGAGATGGGTCCAGTCGGTCGTGAGCCAACCGAGGACCGCGGTCAACGCGATGCCGATGAAGGTGCCGAACAGTGCTGCTGTCGTACGGATCGAGACGCCGTGGACGAGATACAGGACGACCAGCATGATGGCGCTCGACCCCACGACGGCGACGACGAGCGGGTTCTCACCGGCCAGCAGCGCAGGGAGCACGAACACGACGATCGCTCCGACCGTCGCGACCACGCCCCCGATCGCGAGCAGGCCGCGCCAGCGCGCGACGGCGACGATGACGACGGCGCAGGCGAGCGCGAGCCAGACCAGCGGCATCCCGCGGTCGAAGTCGAGGAACTCGTACGTCGCGGTGGCCGCGCCTTCGGGCTGGATCCGGATCACGTCGACCGCGTCACCGACCTCGACCCCCGACCGGAAGACGGCCGGTTGGACCGTGACCGTGGCCGACTCGTCGTCGGTGGTACGGACGAGCAGCTCGCCGCACTCGCCCTGGACCGCAGGCAGACCGTCGGGGCCGACCGCACCGCCGCCGCAGTCGACGGCCCGTACGTCGGTGACGGTGCCGGAGACGATGCTGACACCCTGCGTGCCGTACGGGTTCGGAGCCTTGGCGACGTCGTCCCCGTCCGGCCACAGGACCCACACGCCGATCGCGAGCGTGACCGCGATCAGCCCGACGACGACGGCGAGGACGGTCGCGAGCCCGCGACGTCCGTGGTCTTCGCTGCCCGTGAGGTGGCCGTGCGAGTGAGTCACGGAACCAAGCCTGTCATGGCCGGCGTCCCGCGCACGCCTCCCGGGTCAGTCGTCGATGCCCGCGGCCAGCTCGTCGATCGTCGCGGCGAGCCCGAAGTCCTTGGCGGTCAGACCACCGGCCGAGTGGGTCGACAGCGTGAAGGTCACCTCGCGCCACCGGATCGTGATGTCGGGATGGTGGCCCGCGGCCTCGGCCGCTGCGGCGACGGCGTCGACCAGGCCGATCCCGTCGAGGTAGGTGGCAGCCCGCACCGAACGGACGATCGTGTCCCCGTCGCGGACCCAGCGTGGCTGGCTCTCCAGCGCGGTCGCGACCTCCGCCTCGGACAGCAGGGTGTCGGAGTGCTCGGATGCGTCCATGTCTCGACCGTACGCGCTCACGCCGTCGTCTGCGGATGGCCGCCCGCGATAGTCTCGCCGGTTGTGGATCCCGTGACCTCTGAGACTCCCGAGCGCACGCCGCCACGCGTCGTGGTGGGCGTGGCGCTGGTGCAGGACGGGCGCGTGCTCGCGGCCCGGCGGACGCGACCGGCGTCAGCCGCGGGCCGGTGGGAGCTGCCCGGAGGCAAGGTCGAGCCGGGGGAGTCGGAGATCGAGGCCGCGCGTCGCGAGGTCGCCGAGGAGCTCGGCTGCGACGTCGCCGTCGGCCGGCGGTTGGCGGGCGAGGTGGAGCTCGCCGGCGGCATGGTGCTGCGTGCCCACGTCGGCGAGGTCGTGTCGGGTGTCCCGGAACCGACCGAGCACGACCTGCTGCGCTGGCTCGGCGCCGAGGAGCTCGACACGGTGCCGTGGCTCGATGCCGACAGACCGTTCCTTCCCGAGATCGCCGAGCTGCTGCGGCGTACGGGGTCGTCCGTGCCCGTCGAGGCCCACTTCGACGAGGGGGAGGACGCCGAGGAGGTGCTCGCGGCGCTGCACGCGGAGGGCTACGCGGCGTACCTGCACCGCGAGGGCTTTGCCGGCGAGGACGACAGCGAGGATCGCGCGTGGCTCGTCCGGGTCGAGGACCCGGCAGCCGCCGTACGCCTCGACGAGCTCGTCGGAGACGTGGACCTGGCGTGGATGGTCGAAGCCGGTACGGCGCCCGCCGCGCCGCCGGCCACGCCCCCGCCGCTCCCGTCGGCCCCGAAACGGCTCAAGCGGGATTGACGCCGGGCTGCACGGCGATCCAGTAGCGCCGCTCGCGTCAGGCCTCACCCGGCTCAGCGACGGTGTGACGCCCCCGGCGCTTCGGTCGACCCGTCGCCGAGGGAGCCAGTTCGGCGCCGACTCGCGGAGTGGCGCCCGGAGAGGTGACCCGGGGACGCCAGGGAGGTCAGGCGCGCAGGGAGCGGCGCAGGAAGTCGACCTGGAGCTGCGCCAGGTTCTCGGCGACGACCTCCTGCGGCGTCATGTGAGTGACGCCGGTCAACGGCAGCACGGCGTGCGGCTTGCCTGCAGCGAGCAGCGCTGACGACAGCCGCAGGGTGTGCGCGACCACGACGTTGTCGTCGACCATGCCGTGCACGATCATCAGCGGCGGCAGGTCCCCGACCTCGTCGAGCCCGTTCAGCAGCGAGTTCGCGTCGTAGACCTCGGGCTGCTCGTCGGGATGCCCCAGGTAGCGCTCGGTGTAGAAGGTGTCGTAGAGCCGCCACTCGGTCACGGGCGCACCCGCGACCGCTGCGTGGAAGACGTCCGGGCGGCGCAGCACGGCAAGCGCGGACAGGTAGCCGCCGTAGGACCAGCCCATGATGCCGACCCGGGTCGGGTCGACGTCGGCACCGTACTTGTCGGCCACCGCCTCGAGCGCGACCACCTGGTCGTCGAGCGTGACGCCCGCGAAGTCGTCACGGATCGCGCGGTCCCACGCGCGGCCACGTCCGGGCGTCCCCCGACCGTCGGCGACCACGACGCAGAAGCCCTGGTCGGCGATCCACTGGGCCTCGAGGTACGCCTTGGCGGAGTGCAGGACGCGCTGCGCGTGCGGACCGCCGTACGGGTTCATGATGATCGGCAGGCGAGCGACGTTGCCGTGCTCGTGCGACCGCGGGAAGATCACGGCCGTGCGGATCGCGTCCTCGCCGGCCTCCAGGAAGCGCACCTCGGGCTGGAAGCCGGGGTCGAGCGGGTTGGACGCGATGGTGCCGACCGTGGAGCCGTTGCGCATGACGGTGACAGCGGGGAACGGTGAGTCGAGCGACGCCCGGACGCGTACGGCGGTGCCTCCGCGCTCGGTCCCCGACCACACGCCTGGCCCGTCGGTGAGCAGGACGACCTCGCCGTCCCAGCCGATCGCGGCGACGTGGACCTCGCGCGGCTCCTCCGACGCCGTGACGATCGCACCGTCCGCGCCGAGGGAGACGACCCGCCGGACCTGCAGCCCCTTGGGCGAGACCGGTGCTCCGTCGACGAACAGCGTCGCGGTGTCGTCGTGGTCCTCGATCGTCACGAGCCGACCGCCCGGCGCGTACGCGGGGACACCCGTCATCAGGTCGACCCAGACGTCGTCGCTCTGCGCCCGCACGAGGGTCGTCTCGCCCGTCTCGAGCTCGACGGCGAGCACCGCGGCATGCTTCTGGTCGCGCGACATGACCTGGACGAGAGGGTCGCCGTGCGGGGTCCAGGAGACGCGGGTGAGGTACGGGAACGTGTCGTGGTCCCAGGCGATCTCGGCGCGCGTGCCGTCGAGGTGCACGAGCCACAGCGACACGTCGGCGTCGTCGGTCCCGGCGGCCGGGTAGCGGTGCTCGACCGGCGGCCGCGAGGGATCGGCCGGATCGGCGACGAACCAGGTCGCGACCGGCGACTCGTCGTAGCGCTCCACCAGCAGCGACTCGCCGTCGGGGGCCCACCAGTAGCCGCGGTGACGGTCCATCTCCTCGGCGGCGACGAACTCGGCGAGTCCCCACGCCACGTGCTCGCCGTCAGGCTCGACGACCGGGTAGTCGAGCGTGCCGTCGACGCCGATCACGCGCAGCGCGCCGTCGGCGACGTACGCGACGCGACGGCCGGTCGGGTCGACGCGTGGGTCGATCGCGGCACCCGCGGTCGGCAGCGCGGCCGCCTGGCCGGAGTCCGTACGGCAGACCCACACCTTGCCCGACAGGGCGAACGCGGCGACCGTGCACGCCTCGTCCATCGAGTACGCGACGACCCCGGCGGCCGACTCGCGGCTGCGCTCACGGCGCGCTCGCTCCTCTGCTGACAGCTCCTCGCCGCCGTCCCCGAGCAGCGTGGTGGCATCGGCGAGGCAGGCCTCCTCACCGGTCTCGGCGTCGAACGCCCACAGCGACCCGGTGCGGGTCGAGCCGTCGGGCGTACGGACGAAGAAGACCTTCGACCCGTCCGGGCTCACGGTCAGGTCGCGCGGGACGCCGAGCGTGAAGCGCAGCGACCGCGCCTGCAGCCGCGGGTAGGACACGTTCTCCACGAGAGGGGACTCGTCAGCGGGACTCGTCATGCCTCCGAGCGTATCGGGGCGGGTCAGGGCACCGAGACGTCGCTCGCCGGATCGATCAGGATCTTCGCGTGGCGCTCCGGGTCCCCGAGGGCCTCGAACGCGGCGGCGACACCGTCGAGACCCACGGTGCCCGTCAGCAGCGGCGACGGGTCGATCGTGCCGTCCGCGATCATGTGGAGCGTCTCGTAGAACTCGTCCGGGCCGTAGGCGAAGACGAACCGCAGGTCGATCTCCTTGTTGATCGCCATCGACGGACGGAACGTGTCCGGCTCCATGCACACCCCGACGACCACGACGCGCGACAGCAGCGGCGCGTGCGTGATGACGTCCTCGATCATCCCCAGCACACCGACGCACTCGAAGACGACCGGTCCGCGCGGCGTCGCACCGACCTTCTCGGCGGCGCGCATCACGCGCCACCACGGGAGGCCCGGGACGCGTCGGAGCACCTTCATGGTGTCCATGCCGAGCTCGATCAGGCTCGGAGCGGTCCGGAGGTGGCCCTTGCGCTCGCCGTACGCCGTCCACGGCGCGTGGACCCGCGGGTCCACCACGATGTCGGCGCCGCACCGGGTCGCGAGGCTCCGCCGCGCTGCCGACAGGTCGCTCGCCACGACCGTGCGCACGCCGGCTGCCTTGAGCATGAGGATCACCGCGAGCCCGATCGGTCCGCAACCGACGACGATCGCGACGTCCTTCTTGCGGACCTCGCTGCGGCGTACGGCGTGGTACGCGACGGCGAGCGGCTCGGTCGTCGCGGCGTGGTCGTCGCTCACGCCGTCCGGGATCGGCATCGTCATGACCTCGGACACGAGCATCTTCTCGGCGTAGCCGCCTGGCGCGCGGACCGAGAGCCCGGTCAGGTGAGCCCCGTCGTCGTGGCGGAGCACCGGGAGCGACACCACGCGGGTGCCGATCGGCCACGACTCGCGGCACCCCGGCCCGTAGCCGAGGACGCGCCCGGCGAACTCGTGGCCCATCACGACCGTCTGCTCGGCGCGCATGAACGCGTCGTACCCGATCTCGGCGGCGCCGTCGGCGGTGAGGTCGCTGTGGGTGCGTGCGTGCAGGTCGGACCCGCAGATCCCGCACCGCGTGACCTCGATCAGGACCTGGCCGCGCGCGGGGACGGGGTCGGGGACCTCGGCGACCGCGAGCTCGCCGCGGTGGCAGGTGACGACCCTCATGCGCTCGCGCCCGTGCCCGCGCTCGTACGCGTCCGGTTGCGCGCCGACCGGCTCCAGGCGAGGCCGTCGTCGAGGTCGGCACGGTTCGTCGCCCACGCGTCGACGACGACGTTCTGCCGCATCGACCACGGGTAGTCGGACGTCGCGCGCGGCTGCAGGTGCGCCCCACGGCGGATGTAGCCGGACTCCATGTCGAACAGCGGGCGGGAGTCCGGGGTGCCGTCGATCACGGGTGTCACCGTGTCGGCGCCGGAGTCGCGGAGACGGTTGACGATGCGGGCGACCAGGCGCGCGGTCATGTCCGAGCGCATCGTCCAGGAGAGGTTGATGTAGCCGATGCAGAACGCCAGGTTGGGGACGCCGCTGAGCATCGTGGCGCGGTACGCGTAGGTGTGCGCGAGGTCGACCGGAGTCCCGTCGAGGCTGATCCGCGTCCCACCGAGGAGCTTGAGCGCGAGCCCGGTCGCGGTCACCACGACGTCGGCCTCGACCACCTCTCCGTCGGCGAGGCGGATGCCCTTCTCGACGAAGCGGTCGATGTGACCGGTCACGACGGAAGCCCTGCCGTCGCGGATCGCCGCGAACAGGTCGCCGTCGGGCGAGATGCACAGACGCTGGTCCCACGGCTGGTACGGCGGGGTGAAGTGCGCGTCGACGACCTCCTCCGAGCCGGTCCCCGCGACCGCGCCCTTGCGGAACAGGCCCGCCATCTGCTTCGGCAGGCGACGGCACGCCTGGTAGAAGGTCCACTGCAGCGCGGTGTTCTTGCTCCGCATGGCCAGATGCCCGGCGCGGGCCGGGAGGACCTTGCGCAGTGCGTTGCCGAGTGCGTCCTGCTTCGGCTGCGCCACCACGTACGTCGGGGTCCGCTGCAGCATCGTGACGTGCGCCGCCGTCTCCGCCATGGCGGGCACGACCGTGATCGCGGTGGCGCCGCTGCCCACGACGACGACCCGCTTGCCGGCGTAGTCGAGGTCCTCCGGCCAGAACTGCGGGTGGACGACGCGCCCCGCGAAGTCCTCGACGCCCGCGAAACCGGGGTCGTACGGGGCGTCGTAGTCGTAGTAGCCGCTGCAGAAGAACACGAACCGCGCCTCGTACGTCTCCTCGACCTGGTCGCGTCCCGTGGTGACCGTGACCGTCCAGCGGGCCCGCTCGGCCGACCAGTCGGCGGCGAGGACCTTCGTCGAGACGCGGACGTGGTCGCCGATGCCCGACTCGCGCACCGTGTCGAGCAGGTAGTCGCGGATGTGCGCGCCGTCGACGATCGAGTCCTCGCCGCGCCACGGGCGGAAGGGGAACGAGAGCGTGAAGATGTCGGAGTCCGAGCGCACGCCGGGGTAGCGGAACAGGTCCCAGGTGCCGCCGATCGCGTCACGCGCCTCGAGCAGCGCGTACGTGGTGCCGGGGCTGCGCTCCTGCAGGCGGTACGCCGCGTTGATGCCGGACAGGCCGGCGCCGACGATGAGGACGTCGACGGTGCGGTCGGCCATGGGTTCTCCTTCGGGTGGTCTCGTCCGCGACGGATCGAGGTCCGTCTCGCGTTCGATTGTGACGCGGGCCACGCGGGAGAACTTGACTCTCGACGACAATCTCAGGTGGTGCCGTGGCGGACGGCCCGCGGTGTCTGGCCCCACCATCGCCGAGCGCTCCGGGTCAGCGTCGCCTGCTCGGCGAACCCCACCGCCGCCGAGATCTCGTGCAACGGCATCGAGGTCCGCGTCAGGTAGCGGTGGACGGTCTCGCGACGCACGTCGTCGACGATCTGGGCGAAGCCGGTGCCCCGCTCGGCGAGCCGCCGCTGCAACGTCCGCTCCCCGACGTTGAGGATGCGCGCGACGTGGCTCATCTGCGGCGGGACGAAGGCGAGCGTCTCGTGCACGATCGCGCGGGTCCGGCCCGGGAAGTCCTCGAGCTCAGGCGGCAGCACCGACTCGAGGTACGCCATCGCGCGGGCGCGGTTCGCCTCGTCCGCACCGGCGATCGGCGTGGACGCGAAGTCTGCCGGGATGCGCAGGTACGTCGTCGCGGCGCCGGTCACGACGGGGACGCCGAAGAAGTCCTCGTACGCCGTGAGCGGTGCGACGGGCTCGTACGACAGGTGGATCGACCGCAGCCCGTAGCCGGGTCCCGTGATCTCGACGAACGTGCGGTGCACGAACCCGATCCCGGCATCCATCGCCTGCACGGGCGGCTCGGCGCCGACGTCCTGCGCGTACGAGAAGGCGGCGGTCTCCGGCGCGCCGCTGGGATCGGGTCCGAGGCCGACGTGGATGGTGTCGGCGTGGAAGCGCAGGTAGCGTGCGACGGCCGCCAGCGCTTCCCCGGTGGTCGGCGAGTTGACGAGGACGATCGCGAGCGGCCCGAGCAGGTCGAGCCCGTGACGGGCCGCCATGCGCAGGCCGAGATCCGGGCACGCGAGGGCGTGCGCGCTCTCCTCGAGGAGGTCGGCGAGCAGCCAGTCGGCGACGAGGATGTCGTCCTCGTCGAGCACCGCCGGGTCGAGGCCCACGCGGCGCGCCAGCGCGTCGGCGTCGCCGCCGAGCGACTCGACGACCGCGCGGAAGCCCTTCACGCCCGCTGACCGCATCGTCGCCACGGGTCGGAGTCTAGGCTTGCCTGCATGTCCGACCTCCCCGATCGCCGCATGCTCCTCGTCCACGCGCACCCCGACGACGAGACGATCACCACCGGCGCCACGATGGCCAAGTACGCCGCGGAGGGCGCGCACGTCACGCTCGTGACCTGCACGCTCGGCGAGATGGGCGAGGTCCTCGTCCCCGAGCTCGCGCACCTGGCCGCGGACCGTGACGACCGGCTCGGCGAGCACCGGATCACCGAGCGCGACGCCGCGATGAAGATCCTCGGTATCACGGACACGCGGTGGCTCGGCGGCGCTGGCACGTACCGCGACTCGGGCATGGCCTGGTCGGAGTCCGGCGCGGCGACCGTCGCCCCCGACGTCGCGCCCAACGCGTTCTGGCTCGCCGACCTGCGCGAGGCGGCCGACCATCTCGTCGCGATCATCCGTGAGATCCGGCCGCAGGTCCTGATCACGTACGACGACTTCGGCAACTACGGTCACCCTGACCACGTCCAGGCGCACCGGGTGGCGACGTACGCGGTCGCACTCGCGGCCACCCCGTCGTACCGGCAGGACCTCGGAGAGTCCTGGGACGTCGCGAAGGTCTACTGGACGACGAGCTCCGAGTCGTGGCTGCGCGAGGGCCTGCGCCGACTGCGCGCGGCCGGCGACCACACGACGTTCGAGGGCATGGACCCCGACAGCGACCTCTCGTTCATGGCGGTGCCGGACGACCAGATCGCTGCCTCCGTGGTGGCTGACGAGTACGCCGAGGCGAAGATCGACGCGATGCGCGCCTACCCGACGCAGATCCAGGTCGACAGCCCGTTCTTCGCGCTCTCGAACAACCTCGGCGCCTACGTGTGGGGGACGGAGTTCTACCGGATCGCGAAGGGCACGCCGGTCCCGGGGGAGGACGCGTTGGAGCATGACCTCTTCGCCGGCACGCGGTAGGCGAGCCGGAGTGCCGCGACCCCTCGCGCTCGCCCTCGCCGCGCTCCTCGGCGTGGCGCTGTGCGTCGCGGGTCTCGTCGTGCACCGGCACGTCGACGCGTCGATCCCGTGGGGGCTGGTCCTCACGCTCGCGACGGTCGTGGTGACGATCCGAGCGGCGGGGTACGCCGTCGGCAAGGCGGGTGCCTACGTGCTGGCCGGCGCGTACGCGGTCGTGCTGTTCCTGGGGACGTCGTCGCGGCCGGAGGGCGACTACCTGGTGGCCGCCGACACGCTGGGCTACGCGTTCCTCCTCGGGTCGCTCGCAGCCCTCGTGGTGGGCATCGTCTGGACGACACGAGGCGCGGGTCACACCGTCCCCGGTCCGGCGGGCGGTCCCCGTACGCTGGGATCGTGAACTCCGCGTCCCACCCTCTGGATCCCGCGACGTCACGGGCCTTCCGTGACGTCCTGGGCCGCTTCGCCAGCGGTGTGACCGTCGTGACGAGCGTCGCCGACGGGGTCGACCATGCGATGACGGCGAGCGCCTTCACGTCGGTCTCGCTCGACCCCGCGCTCGTGCTCGTCGTCGTGGACCGTCGCAACCGGTTCCACGACGCCGTGCTCGACTCGGGCACGTGGGGCGTCTCGATCCTGTCGGAGGACGGCCAGGACGACGCGACGTGGCTCGCGCACCGGGGCCGCCCGCTGGAGGACCAGCTCGCCCGGGTGCCGCACCACCGCGGCGCCGAGACCGGTGCCGCGCTGCTCGACCGCGGCATCGCCTGGCTCGAGTGCACCACCTGGCAGACGTACGACGGTGGTGACCACACGATCGTCGTCGGGCAGGTCCTCGCCGCCTCCGTCCGCAGCGATGCGGAACAGTCTGGTCTCGATCTGGACCAGACCCGGCTCGGCGAGCCGCTGCTCTACTACCGTTCGCACTACGGTGCCCTCGTGCGCTCTCCCGAGAGCGAGAAGAACTCGGGCCCGTCGCCGGTCGAGCAGCATCGCTGACCGGCACGCACTCCCCGGAACACGAGGACACCCATTGGCCACCGCACCGACGCTCTCCGAGCAGGACCCGACGCTCCAGGAGCAGAGCCGCAAGCGCGGCAACATCATCGCCCTGATCGTGCTCGCCGCGGTCGGGATCGTCGTCGTGGTCGGCTACGTGGTGCTCCATTTCGCGACCTCCGACCGGGTGCCGTCGGGGACCGAGATCGGAGGCGTCGACGTCGGGATGCTCTCCCTCGACGAGGCCCGCAGCACGCTCGGCGACGCGCTGAAGGAGCCGGCGGCTGAGCCCGTCCGGATCGTGCGCGGCAAGAAGACGTACGAGCTGACGCCCAAGGAGGCGGGCCTCGCGGTCGACCTCGATGCCTCGATCGACCAGACGGGTGCTGCGTCGTCCGTCTGGAACCCCCTCACCATGATCGACGTGCTGATCGGGTCCGAGGACTTCCCGGTGGAGCTCGACGTGGACCAGAAGACTCTCGACAGCGCCGTGGTGTCGATCGCGGAGGACACCGACCGCGAGGTCGCCGAAGGACGCATCGACTTCCCCGACGGTCGCCCCGAGGTCACGGAGCCGAAGGCCGGCCGCGCGGTCGACCAGGAGGCGACGGTGGCGATGGTGCGCGATGCCTACCCGCTCGAGCACACCGCGCTGGAGCTCCCCGTCGACTCGCTGGAGCCCAGCGTCACCAGCGACGACCTGACGGCGGCCGTGTCCGAGGTCGCCGAGCCGGCCGTCTCCGGGCCGGTCAAGATCGTGGTCGGCAAGAAGTCGGCCGAGCTCGAACCCGCCGACTACGCCGCGGCGCTCAGCATCCAGGTGACCGACGGCAAGCTCGAGCCGGTCCTCGACCCCAAGAAGCTCGCCGAGCCGCTGGCGGAGGCGACCTCGGGCATCGGGACGCCGGCGAAGGACGCCACGATCGCGATCCGCAACGGCGCACCGACCGTCGTTCCCGGCACGCCGGGTGTCGGCGTCGCGGCTGCCGACGTCGCGACGGCGATCGTCCCCGTGCTCGCGAAGTCCGGCGACGAGCGGGTCCTGACTGTCGAGGCCTCGAAGAAGCAGCCCGACCGTACGACCGACGACCTCAAGAAGCTCGCGATCGTCGAGAAGGTCAGCTCGTTCACCACGCGGTTCCCCTACGCCACCTACCGCAACATCAACCAGGGCCGCGCCGCCGAGCTCGTGAACGGCACGATCCTGGAGCCCGGCGAGACGTTCAGCTTCAACGACACCGTCGGTGAGCGCACCGCCGCGAACGGCTTCACGGCAGGCTTCATGATCAGCAACGGCGTCTTCCGCGAGGACCTCGGCGGCGGCGTCTCGCAGGTGGCGACAACCCTCTACAACGCGGGCTTCTTCGCCGGGCTCGAGGACGTGAACCACAAGCCGCACAGCTTCTACATCGACCGCTACCCGGTCGGTCGTGAGGCGACCGTCGCCTGGCCGACGCTCGACCTGAAGTTCAAGAACACGACCGATCACGGCATCTACATCCAGGCGTGGGTCAACAAGAGCACGCCGTCGTCCCAGGGCTCCATGAACGTCACCATGTGGGGCACCAAGAAGTGGGACGTCACCGCGGGCGTGTCGAGCAAGCGCAACTTCCGCTCACCGGCGACGCGCTACGACGCGACCGACAAGTGCGTCCCGCAGTCCGGCGTGACCGGGTTCGACATCGACGTCTACCGGACGTTCAAGATCGACGGCAAGGTCGTCGACCGCGAGACGATCACCGCGAACTACAACGCCGCCGACAACGTCAAGTGCCAGAAGCCGCCGAAGAAGCGCGACTGACACCCGCGCCGATCTCGCGACTCACGCGGGTGGGGTGACGTACCTGTACGAGTGGTGCGTCACGAAGCCGTACCCCGCGTAGAGCGAGAGCGCAGGCGTGTTGTGGCGCATGGTCTGCAGGTAGACCTTGTCCGCGCCGCGCTCGGCGGCCCAGCGGGTGCTCTCCTCGAGCAGCCGGGCAGCGTGCCCGCGCCTGCGCGCGTGCGGGAGCGTGTGGACGCTGGAGAGCCCTGCCCACTCGCCGGTGACGACGATGCGCGCCACGGCCTCGACGCCCTCGGCTCCCTCGACGACCGCGAAGCCGACCACCGGGGGGGACGCGAGCACGAAGCCGACGTCCTCGCTGGTCACGGAGGTGGTGTCGCGCTCGGCGGCCTCGAGCCACGCATCGGTCAGGGCGTCGTCGATCCGGACCTGGGGCGTACGGGCCGGGTCCGCGTCCGTGGTGGTCACGGCCGGCGCAGCCTCGATCGTGGCCACGTCGGCGACCTGGACCACGGCGTGGTCGTGGGTGCCGCCGATGCCGACCCAGCCTGCGTCTGCGAACCGTGCGGCCCAGACGGTCTCGTCGATGACCTGGGCCTTCGCCGGGAGGTCGTGCGAGGCGTAGTAGGCCTGCACGTGGGCGAGCGCCTCAGGCAGCGGCGTACCGGGGTCTCCGTGGACCGCCACGGAGTTCGCGCGCCCGGTGAAGCCCCCGGAGGCGCGGAGCGTCCACTCGCCGAGCGGCTCGGAGAACCGCGGCGGCCAACCGCGGGTGCAGATCCGGGCGAGCTCCTCGGGCGAGAAGTCTCCCGCCGGCCGCGTGCGGACCCGGGCACGGCCGTCGGGCACGGCTTTGGCAGCGACGACACCGGCGGTGTCGACCTCGACCTCGGAGCCGTCCCGGCGCTGGATGCGCAGGCGCGCGCCGTCGTGCTCGAGCAGCCGTCCGATGACGTCGGTGTAGGCGGGTCCGCCGGTCGGGCCCCGCTCGCCGGGCACGGTCGACCGGACGACGACGCGCTGCCCGACGAGGGCGTCGTAACGGCTCACGGGTAGTCTCCTCAGTGAAATTGGAACAGCGTTCCGTCCGTAAGGCGGACCTTACGCACGGGCCCTCCACGCCGAGGGTGATACTAGTTCCGACAGCTCGACAGAAGGAGTGGACCCCTCGTGACGTATGTCATCGCTCAGCCGTGCGTGGACCTCAAGGACCGTGCCTGCGTGGACGAGTGTCCGGTCGACTGCATCTACGAAGGCAAGCGGATGCTCTACATCCATCCCGACGAGTGCGTCGACTGCGGCGCATGCGAGCCGGTGTGCCCTGTGGAGGCGATCTTCTACGAAGACGACACTCCTGAGGAGTGGAAGGACTACTACACCGCCAACGTCGACTTCTTCGACGACCTGGGCTCGCCCGGCGGTGCCGCCAAGATGGGGGCGATCGACAAGGATCACCCGATGATCGCCGCACTGCCCCCGCAGAACCAGGACTGATGCTCGACCCGACATCGTCTGCGCCGCCACGCCCGAGCGTGGCGGCGCGTCTGTCGTCCGGAGCGGTCTCGCAGCGCCTGCCCGACTTTCCGTGGGACTCGCTGGCCGAGGTCAAGGCGCGTGCTGCCGCGCACCCTGACGGGATCGTGGACCTGTCGATCGGGACGCCGGTCGACTCCACACCACTCGTCGCCCAGGTCGCGCTCACCGCCGCGGCCGATGCGCCCGGCTACCCGCAGACGGTCGGTACGCCCGCGCTGCGGCAGTCCGCCGTCGACTGGCTGGCGCGCCGGCACGGCGTCACCGGGCTCGACATCGACGGTGTGCTCCCGGCGATCGGCTCCAAGGAGCTCATCGGCGCGATGGCCCTGCACCTCGGGCTCGGCGCCGGCGACACGGTCGTGATCCCGGAGCTCGCCTACCCGACGTACGCGGTGGGTGCGCGTCTCGCCGGTTGCGACGTCGTGGTCTCCGACTCCACCGTCGCGCTCGGCCCCACGGCCCCCGCGATCATGTGGATCAACTCGCCGTCCAACCCCAGCGGGCGCGTCCTCGGCGCCGACCACCTCCGCAAGACCGTGGAGTGGGCGCGTGAGCGAGGCGTGCTGCTGATCTCGGACGAGTGCTACCTCGAGTGCGCCTGGGACACCGTCCCGCAGTCGATCCTCCACCCCGACATCAGCGGCGGCTCGCACGACGGCATCCTCGCGGTCCACTCGCTGTCGAAGCGGTCGAACCTCGCGGGCTACCGCGCGGCCTTCGTCGCCGGTGACACGGCGATCGTCAAGGAGCTGCTCGAGGTCCGCAAGAACCTCGGCCTCATCATGCCGGGGCCGATCCAGCACGCGATGCGCGCGACCCTCGACGACGACACCCACGCCGATGCGCAGCACGCGCTGTACGCCGCGCGCCGAGCCGTGCTGCGTGACGCCCTGCTCGGCGCCGGGTTCCGGATCGACCACTCCGAGGCCGCGCTCTACCTGTGGGCGACCCGTGACGAGCCAGCGCGCGACACGGTGGCAGCGCTGGCCGAGATCGGCGTGCTCGTGGCGCCCGGCGAGTTCTACGGTGCCGCCGGCGCCCGTCACGTCCGCATCGCGTTCACCGCGACCGACGAACGCATCGCGACAGCGGCGGACAGGCTCGCCTCCTTCGCCTGATCGCGCGACGCGCCGAGGGTCTCTCGCGTGTCGGTTGCGGACAGGTGGCCCCTGACCTCGATAGCCTCGCAAGGGAGAGCGTGGGGACCGCATTCCCTGCGCCGTACCTCAACGGAGGAGATCGGTCGATGAGCGACCCCCAGAACCCGCCCGGCGGCGAGCCGAACGACGGCCAGCCGGGCAGCACGCCCTCCGGGGGCGAACCGCCGAGCGGACCGCCCCCGTACGAGCCTCCGCCCGGGCCGCCCGGTGGATACCCGCCGCCGCCCCCGCAGGGCCCTCCTCCGCAGGGGCCGCCGCCCCAGGGTCCGCCGCCCGGCGGCTACGGACCCCCTCCGCAGGGCCCGCCGCCCGGCGGTGGCTACGGCCAGCCGCCGCAGGGCCCGCCCGGTGGCTACGGACCTCCGCCCGGTGGCGGCTACCCGCCTCCGCCCGGAGGCTACGGTCCGCCTCCCGGCTACACCGGTGGACCTGAGGCGTACGGCGAGCCCCCGGCGCTGAGCGTCGGCGACGCGATCTCGTACGGCTGGAACAAGTTCAAGGCGAACTGGGCCGTCTGGGTCGTGATCACGCTCATCTTCTTCGTGATCCAGGCCGTCATCGGCGGTATCGGCACCGCTGCGCAGTCCGGCAGCGACAGCGCCATGGACAACGGCGTGTGGGCGGCTGCCGGCGGGTTCTCGTTCCTCGCGCTGCTGTTCAACCTCCTGAACACGCTCGTGAGCTGGCTCATGCAGGCCGCCCAGACTAAGGGCGCGCTGGCCGAGACCGAGGGCCGCAAGCCGGGCATCGGCGACTTCTTCCAGTGGGGAGACCGCGCCGGTGCGGTCATCCTGACCTTCCTGCTGCTCGCCGTCCTGTCGTTCGTCGGCTTCCTCCTGTGCATCCTGCCGGGCATCATCTTCACGTTCTTCGCCTGGTACACGCTGTGGTTCGTCCTGGACCAGCGGCAGAGCCCGATCGACGCCCTGCAGTCGAGCTTCAAGCTCGTCGGCAACAACCTCGGCCCGATCTTCCTGCTGGCGCTGGCCCTCATCGGCATCAACATCCTCGGTGCGATCCTCTGCCTCGTGGGTCTGCTGGTGACGGTCCCGCTGACGCTGCTCGCGACCGGCTACAGCTACAAGTTCCTGACTCGTCAGCCGATCGGCTGACGGGAGGACGACCGATCTCGAGGGGTCGCGGCGATCTCGCCGCAACCCCTCGAGATCGCTGCGTCTCCGGACCCTAGACTCCGCGGCATGACGTCTCGGATCGCCGCCCTGTCGTTGCTCGTCGGTCTCGCGCTCACCGGCTGCGGCAGCGCGGGGGACGCCGTCGACTCCCCCGGGAGCGAGGCCACCGGTACGCCTGCCTCGGCGTCCACGACGTCGGTGCCCGCAGCCGACGGTGAGACGGTCGAGGGCGACGGCTACTCCTACCGCATCCCCGAAGGCTGGGGCGAGCCCGACGAGGAGGTCGCGGGCTTCGACCCGGACACGCTGATCTCCCAGGACGACGTCTCCGACGGTTTCGGCGACAACCTCAACGTCCTGAAGCTGCCTGCCCCACCCGATGCCGACGCCGACGCGGTCGAGGAGCAGGCGCTGCAGGAGCTGCGCGCCGTGGGCGCCACGGAGGTGGAGGTCGGTGAACGCGCGGTGATCGACGGTGCCGAGGCCGCGCACGTGAGCGGGGTGATGTCGCTCGGCAGTCAGAAGTACACGATCGAGCAGTACTACCCCGTACGCGACGACAGCCTGTACGTCGCGACGTTCTCGTTCAGCCCGACGGTCGACCAGGCCGCCCGCGACGATCTCGCGCGCTCGGTGCTCGCGTCGTGGCAGTGGAGCTGAGTCAGGCCACGTCGACGTGCACGTGGTCGCGGTGCTCCAGGATCGCCCGGTCCCCGCTCCGGTCGGGGACCGTGTAGTCGCGCCAGCCCTGCTGCGAGCGTCGCGCCGTCCAGATCTTCGCGTCGAAGATGACCGTGGCGATGCCGAGGCGATCAGCGTTCGCCACGAGGTACTGCGCGACTGCCCAGCCGTCCTTGGTGTTCTCCGGGGTCACCGGCCTGAAGAACACGTCGACGGCCTTCCCCTCGTAGTGCTTCGAGCCCTCCGAGTGGCCCGTGCTGACGCCCTCGGGCGCGTAGCCCCCGGTCGGGAGCCGCCCGAACGCCTCCCGCAGGTCGACCCGTACGGCGTCTGCCGCGGGCGTCAGCCCGTTCGTCCCGGGAGCAGCGGTCTCGGCCTCGGCCGGTCTGATCTCGCACGAGAACGCCGCCGGTGAGTTGCCGGGGAGCGCCGACGCGAGCGCACGGCCGTACGCCTCGTGGTCGGCGTACGCCTCAGGGAAGCCCGACCGCTGGACCGCCTGCGCCGCCTCGGTGACCGACATCGAGCGGTAGCCGTCGACCTTCTCGAGCCCGTCGTAGAAGCGGTTGATCGCGTACCGCGGCCGCATGATCTGCTCGGGGGTGCCCCAGCCTTGCGAGGGGCGCTGCTGGAAGAGTCCGAGGGAGTCGCGGTCGCCGTAGTCGATGTTGTGGAGCTTCGACTCCTGGAACGCCGTCGCGATGGCGATCGTCACCGCGCGCGCGGGCAGACCCCGGCGTACGGCGATGGCGGCGATCAGCGACGCGTGCTCGGCCTGCTCGAGGTCCAGCGTCGCGGAGGTCTCGCCGACCTCGACGGTGCACTCCTCGCCGCGCAGCGTGGGGACGAATCCGCTGCGGGCGAGCACGGCGATGCCTGCGGCCACCACCCCGACGAGGACGAGGAGGACGAGCAGGGCGACACCGGCACGACCCGAGCGTCGTGCGATGGCGTCCATGGCGCTCAGTTGGCGTGCAGCGCCGCGTTGAGCTCGATCCCGGAGCCGGTGCGCGGGCGCACCTCGAGGCGGCCCGTCTCCGAGTTCGTGAGGAAGAGCAGCCCGTCGCGCCCCGACAGCTCGGACGCCTTCACGACGCTGCCGTCCGGGAGCGTCACCTTGGCGCCCGCGGTGACGTAGCAGCCGGCGGCGACGACGCAGTCGTCCCCGAGCGAGATGCCGATGCCGGCGTTCGCGCCGAGGAGGCAGTTGCGGCCGAGGCTGATGACCTGCTTGCCGCCACCCGACAGCGTGCCCATGATCGACGCGCCCCCGCCGATGTCGGTGCCGTCGCCGACGACCACACCGGCACTGATGCGGCCCTCGACCATCGCGTGGCCGAGCGTGCCCGCGTTGAAGTTCACGAAGCCCTCGTGCATCACGGTCGTGCCCTCGGCGAGGTGGGCGCCGAGGCGGACGCGGTCGGCGTCGCCGATGCGGACGCCGCTGGGCACCACGTAGTCGGTCATCCGCGGGAACTTGTCGACGCTCGTCACCGCCACGTGGAGGCCGGCCGCACGGGCGCGCAGGCGCGTCTCCTCGAATCCGGCGACCGCGCACGGCCCGATCGTCGTCCAGACCACGTTGGCGAGCAGCCCGAACAGGCCGTCCAGGTTGGCACCGTGCGGCTGGACGAGTCGGTGCGAGAGCAGGTGGAGGCGCAGATAGGCGTCGTACGCGTCCGCCGGCGGTGCGGCCAGGTCCGCGATCTCGATCCGGACGAACGTCTTCCGGACTTGGCGTACGTCGTCGGCGCCCTCGAGCGCCGTCAGCCCGGTCGGCTCAGCCGTCCCGTCGTACGCGCCGAGGGCCGGATTCGGGTACCAGACGTCGAGGACAGTGCCGTCCTCGGTCAGGGTGGCGATCCCGTAGGCCCAGGCTGGCTGCACAGTGGAGGTCATGCGAGACAGGCTATCGAGCGACCCCAGCGCGCCGAGCCGCACCGTTGCGCCGTGGACGTGATGGGATGGGCGACATGATCTCGCTCGACCTCGACGCCGACGTCGTCTCCCTGACGGCTGCCCTCGTCGACATCCCCTCCGAGAGTCGCCAGGAGGCGGCGATCGCGGACGCCGTCGAGGCCGCCCTGCGTGCGTACGCCCACCTCGACGTGGTGCGCGACGGGCACACCGTCGTCGCTCGCACCAGCCTCGGCCGCGACAGCCGTGTCGTCATCGCAGGGCACCTCGACACCGTCCCCGCCAACGACAACTTCCCGTCGCGGCTCGACGGCGACCAGCTGTGGGGGCTCGGCTCGTGCGACATGAAGGGCGGCGTCGCCGTCGCCCTGCGTGCTGCCGCCCAGCTCCCCGAGCCTGTCCGCGACGTGACCTACGTGTTCTACGAGGCCGAGGAGATCGAGGCGTCCGCCAACGGGCTCGGCCGACTCGCCCGTGAGCGGCCCGAGCTCCTCGCCGGTGACTTCGCGATCCTCATGGAGCCGTCGAACTCCGTGATCGAGGCCGGGTGCCAGGGTGTGGTGCGCGTCGACGTGATCGCCCGCGGGGAGCGAGCCCACGTGGCCCGCTCCTGGATGGGCAGCAACGCGATCCACCTGCTCGAGCCGGTGCTTCAGCGGCTCGTCGCCGCGGTCCGCCGTACGCCGGTCATCGACGGCCTGACCTACCACGAGGGCCTCAACGCCGTCGCCGTGTCGGGCGGCGTCGCGTCGAACGTCGTGCCCGACGAGGCTCGCGTCTCGCTGAGCTATCGCTTCGCGCCGGACCGTACGGAGGCGGAGGCGCTCGAGTACCTCCAGGAGCTCTTCTCCGGCTTCGAGGTCGTCGTCACCGACTCGTCGCCCGCTGCCGCGCCCGGCCTGGACCGCCCGGCGGCCGCAGCCTTCGTCAAGGCGATGGGCGTCGAGGTCAACCCGAAGTTCGGGTGGACCGACGTCGCGCAGTTCACCACGATCGGCGTGCCGGCCGTCAACTTCGGGCCCGGTGACCCGCTGCTCGCCCACAAGCAGGACGAACGCGTCCCTGTCGACCAGCTCCGTCTGACGGAGCAGCGCCTGTTCCGCTGGCTGCGGGGCGAAGAAGGAGGCCGTGATGAGTGACGACGTGCGCGACCAGATGGACGCCGAGATTCACGACGACGAGCGGGTCAAGGGCCCGGTGCTGCTGCGCCGCGACCAGATCCCCGCCACCACGACCGACCAGCGGCTGCTGGACGACTCGGGCCGGGCCGACTGGCTGCACACCGACCCGTGGCGGGTCATGCGTATCCAGGCGGAGTTCGTCGAGGGGTTCGGTGCGCTCGCGAAGCTCGGTCCCGCGGTGAGCGTCTTCGGGTCTGCCCGGACGAAGCCCGACTCGCCCTTCTACACCGCTGCCGAGGACCTGGGCCGACGTTTCGCCGAGGCGGGTATCGGCGTGATCACCGGCGGCGGCCCCGGGATCATGGAGGCCGCGAACCGCGGCGCCTGCGAGGCCGGTGGAGTCTCCGTGGGCCTCGGCATCGAGCTGCCGTTCGAGGAGCGCATGAACCCCTGGGTCGACCTCGGGGTGCACTTCCGCTACTTCTTCGCCCGCAAGACGATGTTCGTGAAGTACGCACAGGGTTTCGTGGTGTTCCCCGGCGGGTACGGCACGTTCGACGAGCTCTTCGAGGCGCTGACGCTGGCGCAGACCCGCAAGGTGACGCAGTTCCCGGTGGTCCTGTACGGCACGGCGTACTGGGCGGGCCTGATCGACTGGTTGCGCTCGGCGGTGCTCGAGCACGGCGCGATCTCCTCGGCAGACGTCGACCGGCTGATCGTGACGGACGACCTGGACGAGGTCGTCGCGCAGTTCGTGCCCTCCTGACAGGCGGCGTGCGGCACAATCAGGGGGACAAGGTCGAAGGACGGAGAACACGTGCGGGTCTCGTCGGAGGAACGACGCGAACAGCTCATCGAGGCCGCTCTGGTCGTGGCGAAGCGTGAGGGCGTGGGCGGGGTCAGCACCCGTACGGTCGCCGCCGAGGCCGGAGCCACCCCCGGGATCGTGCACTACGTCTTCTCGTCGATGGAGGAGCTGCTGCGCGCGATGATCTCGCGGATGGCCGAGGACTACGTCGTCAGCGTCAGCGAGCTGCCGCCCCCCGACGAGGCTGACGTGACAGGGCTCCTCGAGCAGAGCTTCAGCCACATGTGGTCCTCCGTCGAGACCGACCCTGAGGGGCACCTGCTGACCTTCGAGGTCGCCGCCCACGCGCTTCGCAACGCCGGCTTCGACGACCTCGCCCGGTGGCAGTACGACACCTATCGCGCGGTCGCTGCTCAGGCGCTGGAGCAGGTGGCCTCGGTCTGCAAGATCGAGTGGACGGTGCCGGTCGAGCTGCTGGCGCGGATGGTCGTCGCGATCAACGACGGTGTCGTGCTGGCGTGGCTGGTCGACCGGGACGCCGCCAAGGCTCGCGAGGTGTACGGGACGTTCATCCGCCAGTTCGCCACGTTCGCGCGGCCGCTCGCGTAGTCCGCGCGGCGGGCGCGGTCCCGGCTCGTCGCACGTCCATGGCACGATCGTGGCGTGATCTGGATCGGAGTGGTCGTCGTCGCGGTGCTCGTGGGTGCTGCCGTCACGTGGATCGCCGGACGCACCGGGGCACTCGCTCCGCTGCCGTCCTCGCGCCGGGACGTCCTCGTGCCCGCCGACCGCGCGCTGACGGCCGAGGACCTGCGCGCGGTGCGCTTCAGCTGGGCGTGGCGCGGCTACGCCCGCGACGAGGTCGATGCGCTGCTCGATCGGCTGGAGCGAGATCTGGCCTCGCGTGCGACGCCTGAGGCCGAGGCGCCCGGGCCAGCGCCCGAGCCAGCGCCCGAGCCCGAGCCCAAGCCCGCGCCCAAGCCAGCGCCAGCGCCAGCGCCCAAGCCCGAGCTGCGTGAGGGCGCAGATGAGTGACGCGGTGATCGGGCCCGACGGCCTGGCGCGGTGCCCGTGGGGCGCGACGCCGGGGGAGATGCAGACCTACCACGACACCGAGTGGGGTCAGCCCGTCCGCGACGAGCGGGGCCTGTTCGAGCGCCTGACCCTCGAGGCGTTCCAGTCGGGTCTCTCGTGGGCGATCGTGCTGCGGAAGCGGCCTCGTTTTCGCGAGGTCTTCGCCGACTTCGATCCGGCCGTCGTCGCCGCGTACGACGGCAGGCGGGTCGCCGAGCTGCTCGACGACGCCGGCATCATCCGCAACCGCACGAAGGTCGAGGCGACGATCGCCAACGCCACCGCCGTGCGCGCGCTCGACGGCGGCTTCGCTGAGCTCGTGTGGTCCTTCGCGCCGGCGCCGCGCCCGCGGCCCGCCACGCTCGAGGACGTGCCCGCGGTGACTCCTGAGTCGAAGGCGCTCGCGGCGGGGCTCAAGAAGCGCGGTTTCGTCTTCGTGGGACCGACGACGGCGTACGCGATGATGCAGGCCACCGGGATGGTCGACGACCACCTCGCCGACTGCCACGTGCGGGTTTCGACGAGCTGAGCAAGGATCGGCGTCATGGTCCGAGCACCGCGTGGCGCCCTCGTCGGCACCGTCCTCTCGGGGGTGGCTCTCGCCCTCGTCGCACCGTCGCCCGCCGAGGCCGCGGTGGTGGACTCCTCACCCCGTACGGCGGCACCGCGCCCTGCGGTCGTCGAGCGCGTCGTCATCGGGCACTCCCGCAAGGGCCGGGAGATCCTGGCGTTCCGGCTGGGCGACCCCGACGCGAAGCGGTCGGCCGTGGTGATCGCGGCGATGCATGGAGACGAGCGCAAGCCGCAGGCCATCCTGCGCAACCTGCGCGACGGGGCTCCCATCACCGGCCTCGACCTGTGGGTGATCCCCAGCGCCAACCCTGACGGGGTCGCGCGCAAGGCTCGACGCAACGCCCGTGGCGTCGACCTCAACCGCAACTTCCCCCGCAGGTGGAAGCGGTCGAAGCGCGGCCCGACGTGGTCCGGTCCGAGCGCGGCCTCGGAGCCGGAGACGAAGGCGATGATGCGGTTCCTCCGCAAGGTCCAGCCGGACCAGGTCGTGTCGTTCCACCAGCCGCTGTATGGGATCGACACCAGCGGTACCGGCAACCGCCCGCTCGCGCGGCGCCTCGCCAAGCACCTGCGGCTCCCGAAGAGGACCTTCTCCTGCGGCTCCGGGTGCCACGGCACGATGTCGCAGTGGTTCAACCACCGGCTCGACGGTCAGCTCGTCACTGTCGAGCTCGGCCGGCGCCCGACCAAGGCGTACCTGACCCGCACCGCTCCGCGCGGCCTGCTGAAGGCCCTTGGCGGCCGCCGCCCCGTCCCGTCCACGATTTGACGGGTTCCGCAAGGAATTCGGCAGCGGTTTCCTTGCGGAACCCGTCAAATCGCGGACGGGACGGACGTCTCAGCGACCGACGAAGGTCGGCTTCTCCTTCGCGAGGAACGCGTCGACGGCGACCTTGTGGTCCTCCGACGCGCCGGTCAGCGCCATCAGGCGAGCCTCGTTGGCGAGGGACTCGGGCAGCGAGTGGCTGGCCGAGAACGCGAGTGCCCGCTTCAGCGACGCGTACGCGAGGGTCGGCCCGTTCGCGAGCCGCGCCGCGAGGTCCTGGACGGTCCCCGCGAACGCGTCGTCGGCGACCACCTGGGTCGCGAGCCCCAGCTGCAGCGCCTCCTCGGCGCGGATGGTCCGGGGGAGCAGGAGCAGCTCGGTCGCCTTAGGCAGCCCGACGAGCCGCTGCAGCGTCCACGAGGCACCGGTGTCGGCCGACAGCGCGATCCCGGCGAAGGCGAGGTTGAACCCGGCCGACTCCGCCACGATGCGGAAGTCCGCCGCGAACGCGATCGAGGCCCCCGCACCGGCGGCGATCCCGTTGACGGCGGCGATCACCGGCTTCGGCATCGTGGTGATCGCGAGTACCATCGGGTTGTAGTGCTCCTCGACGGTGGAGTTCAGCTGACCCCCCTCGCGCATCTGGGCGACGTGCTCCTTGAGGTCCTGACCTGCGCTGAAGGCGCGTCCGGATCCGGTCAGGACGACGCAGCGGACGGCGTCGTCGGCGGCCGCCGTGTGGAGGTAGTCACGGAACGCGACCTTGGTCGCGTCGTCGAAGGAGTTGAGGGAATCGGGGCGCGCCAGAGTGATCGTGGCGACCCCGTCGACGACCTCGTACGAGACGGGAGCATGGGGTTCGGTCATGGCCTCAGTCTGCCGCATTCACTCCTGACGCTGGCGTGCGCGATAATGGGTGTATTCAAAGGTGCACGCGCCCGCGCTGCGCACGGAGGAGAGGGGAACGCATGGCGGCCATGAAGCCTCGGACCGGGGACGGCCCGCTGGAGGTCACCAAGGAAGGACGCTGCATCGTGATGCGGGTTCCGCTCGAAGGTGGCGGACGACTCGTCGTCGAGCTGACCAACGACGAAGCCTCCGATCTCGGCGACGCCCTGAAGGCTGTCTGAGTGGCCTCGCAGCCCGGTCTGACGGTCCGATGGTCGCTGCGTGACGCCCCCGTCGGCACGCTCGACCAGCTGAAGACCTACGTCCGGGACACCTCCCACGATCGGTTCACCGGCATGGACGGCCTCGCGTACAAGACCTGGCGTGCCCGTGAGGGTGCTTGGTTCGAAGGCGTGTACGTGTTCGTCGACGATGCTTCTCGCGCCGCCTTCCAGGAGTCTTTCGCGGCCACCGCGGAAACCGCCCCTGGGTCGCAGATCATCGGGAGCGGGCCGGAGCTGATCGAGGAGTGCGAGGTCGTGGCGATCGCAGAGGGTGCAGGGGGCTTCGTGCCCACCCCGTCCTTCGGCTAGCCCGCACGACACAGGACTGCGGTAGTCCACGGTCGGGATCCGACCGCGGACTACCGCAGTTCGTGGTGCCTGCACTCAGACGAGGTCGGCGAGCATCGCTGCCGCACGGTCAGCGCCGTCGGTCTCCACTGCCGGTCCCGCCGGGACAGTACGCAGCTCCGCGAGCAGCGCGGCAGTGAGCTGGTCCGGATCGACGGCGTCCTCGTACGCGAGACGCCGGCCGGCGCCGTACTGCGCGAGCCGCTGCGGCACGTGGACGTTCTGCTCGAAGTGGTGGCGCAGCGGGACGTACACGAACGGCACGCGCTGCGCGGTGAGCTCCATGCACGTCGTCAGGCCGCCCTGCACGAGGGCGACGTCGGCGGCGCCGAGGTGCCGGTGCAGGTCCGGCACGAACCCGCGCACGTGCACCCCGCGGCGGCGCGGGAGCGTACGCGGGTCGATCCGTGGGCCGGTGACCACGAGGAACCGGAGGCGCGGTTCTTCGCGGCGCAGTCGAGGCACGGCGTCGAGCACACGTCGCAGGAACGCCTCACCGACGCCGGAACCGCCCACCGTGACGACGCACAGCAGCTCGTCCGGCCCGACGCCGACCGTCGCGCGAATCGCGGCGCGGTCGGCCTCGCTCACCGGCTCGAACCCGGTGACGTAGCCGGTGAACGCGAAGTGGTCCTGGGTCCACTCGCGGATCCCCGGCAGCCCGGGTCCGAAGGTCTGGTCGACGACGTCGGCCGGGTTGCCGACGAACAGCGAACGGTCGCGGATGCGCGCGAGGCGGGCCCGCTGCTCGAGCATCTCGGCGTTGTAGTCCGCTGTGAGCGCCGCCTCGGCCGCACCGCCGTCGGGCATCGGCATCCACCCGACGAAGTCGGTCAGCCACGCGAACGCGAACCGTTTCAGCTCGGGGTTCTCGTGGAGGTAGTAGTCGACGTCCCAGGCTTCGTCGCCCACCACCAGGTCGTACGGCTCGGCGCTCACGAGGTCGTCGAACACCCCGAAGTTGGCGACGAGGATCTCGTCCATCCGGCGGATCGCCTGGAAGGCGTGCAGGTCGTGCTCGGCGGCCTCGTCCTCGATGTGGGCGCACTCGCTGGCAAGGTGCGCCGATGCGGGGTGGACCCGCTCGCCCGCCCGCTCGAGGACGCCGGTCGCGGGCGCCTGCGTCAGCCAGTCGATCTGGAGCTCGGGGCGCCGCTTGCGGAGGGCGTCGGCGATCGCGATGTCGCGCCGGACGTGGCCGAGGCCGATCGGGGACGTGAGGAACAGCGCGCGAGGGGTACGGCGGCCCGCGCGCGTCCAGGTCGTACGGACGGGATCGGGCGCTCCGGGCCACAGACGCTCCAGGAACCGGCCCATCGCGCGGTTGACGACGACGGGCTCGCGGCTGTGCGGAGCGTGCCCACCGCCCTCGATCGTCAGCAGCGAGCCGTGCATCGCGTCCGCGAGCGCCACGGCCTCGGTGCTGGGACGGACGTGGTCGTCGTCGCCGTGGATCACCAGCAGGGGGACGTCGACCGCGGTGACGGCCTGCGCGAACCCCGGGCGACGGCACACCGTGCGTGCCAGCTCGGTGTCGACGAGCCGCTCGGGTCCGATCTCGTGCCCCCACCCGACGCAGTCCTCGATCTGCTTGGTCGAGTGCGGCTCGGTGTACATCCGGCCGAAGAAGAACCTCAGGAACGCGTCGTAGTCGCCGTGGAGCCAGGTGTGGCGGTTGTACGATGCCCAGCCGGTCAGGTCCGGCGTGCGGGGGGCGTCGGCGGGCTCGGGCGGGTCGGCCAGGAAGACCGCCTGGTCACGTTCCTTCAGACCCGGGACCAGCCCGACAGCCGGGCCGATCGCGACGATCCCGGCGACCCGTTCGCGCGCCTCGAGGGCGAGCGCCAGCGACCACGCTACGCCGCACGAGAACCCGACAACGGCCACCGGCGCGGTGTCGTCGGGTCCGCGGCGCGTCGCGTCGAGCACAGCCAGGGCGTCGGCGACGAACTCCTCGTCGAGGTACGCGCGCTCGCCGACCGGGCGGTCGGAGGCGCCGGAGCCTCGCCCGTCGAAGGTCACCACGCGATAGCGCCGGGCGAGGTACGGCACCTGCGCCTTCCAGGAGCGCGACGTGATGATCGACCAGGTCGGCATCAGGAGGACGGTGTGCGGTGCGTCGCCGAACACCTCGTACGCCAGTCTCACGCTGTCGCGCTCGACGAATCCCGTGCTGTCGGGTTCCCTGGCTCGCATCGCTCTCCTCCCGCCGACGGGCCGCAGCACCCAGTCTGCTCCCGCAGACGGGTGCGACGGCCCGAGGTTGTCAGCCCGGCGGTGGTGGACCGACGTCACTTGCGTACGGCGATCACCCGGTGGAAGGGCGTCTCGGCCACCGAGGCGAACTGCGTGAACCCCGCCGCGGACGTGATCTCGCGGATCTTCGCCGGACCGGCCTGCGTGCCGATGGCCAGTCCGACCTCCTGCGACAGCGAGGCAGGCGTGCAGAGCAGCGTCGAGAAGCCGTAGTAGGCCCGCCCGACGGGGTTGAGGTTGTCCTCGACCCGGTCGCCGGCCATCGGCTCGACGATCATCCACACGCCGTCGTCGGCCAGCGCGCCGTACACGTGCCGCGCCGCTCCGACGGGATCGCCCATGTCGTGCAGGGCGTCGAACGTGGTCACCACGTCGTACCCCGCCTCGCCCAGCCGCTGCGCAGGCTCCACCGTGAACCGCGTGCGGTCCGAGACACCGGCGGCCGCGGCGCGCTCACGGGCCACGTCGATGGATGCTGCGTGGTAGTCCGACCCGACGAACGTCGAGTTCGGGAACGCCTCGGCCATGAGGATCGTGGACGAGCCGTGGCCGCAGCCGATGTCGGCGACGGTGGCGCCGGAGCGCAGCTTGTCGGTCACGCCGGCTGCTGGCAGCCAGGCGTCGACGAGGTACGCCAGGTAGCTGGGGCGGAAGAAGCGCTCGCAGCCGAGGTGCACGTCGCCGTTGTGCTCGTGCCAGCCGACGCCGGCGGAGTCGCGCGCAGCCTCGACGATGCGGTCGGAGTCGGCGACCGTGCCGAGCGCGATCTGGAACAGCCCCGGCAGGAAGGCGGGACTGGACTCGTCGGTGAGCGCGACGGCGTGCTCGGCCGGCAGGACGTACCGGCCGGTGTCGGCCTCGTACCGGACGAACGATCCGGCGGCCTGGGCGTTGAGCCACTCCCGGGCGTACGGCTCGGCGGTGCCGGTGCGCTCGGCGAGCTCCGCCGGCGTGAGTGCGCCGCCGTCTGCGAGCGCCTGGTAGTAGCCGAGCTTGTCGCCGAGCACGACCAGAGCTGCGTTGAGCGTCGCCCCGACCTCGTCCACGGCACGGAACACGAAGGACATCAGTACGCCTTCGTCGATCTGCTCAGCGTCGATCTGTGTGGTCATGTCACCCTCCTAGGTGAGCTGGTTGTCGTGGTCCTGACGCTAGGAACCAGCGCTGTCCCGGGGCATCCGGCGACCCCCCTGGTTGATGGCAGACCAGGGGCCAGGGGCCCTCTGGACGGGCTACATTCGGGGCATGCTCGTCGGGCGGGCGCGGGAGACCTCCGCGATGCTCACGCTGCTGGAGCGCGCTCGGCACGGCACCAGCGGCGCCGTCGTGGTCCTCGGCGAGGCCGGGATCGGCAAGTCGACGCTCCTCGCGCAGGCCGTCGACGCGGCGGCACCCGACATCCGCGTGCTGGCGACCTCGGGCGCGGTGCCGGAGCGCGAGCTGCCGTTCGCGGGCCTCGCGCAGCTCCTGCGGCCGATCCTGGGCCATCTCGACACGCTCCCCGCGGTCCAGTCCGAGGCGCTGGCCCAAGCCCTCGCGCTCCGCGCCGGAGGACGAGGGGAGGCGCCGACCGGGCCGGGCGAGCGCTTCGCGATCTCCGCGGCGACGTTGGGCCTGGTGAGCCGCGCGGCCGAGGACGAGCCGCTGCTGCTGCTCGTCGACGACCTGCACCATCTCGACCGCCCCTCCGTCGACGCGATCCTGTTCACGGCCAGGCGGCTGCTCACCGACGCCGTCGCGGTGGTGGTCGCGGCGCGGGTGGGGGAGGGCGTCGACGACCTCGTCGCCGATCTCGACACGATCGAGCTCGGCGGACTGTCGCGCGAGGAGTGCAGCACCCTGGTCGCGACGCGAGGCCTGTCGAGCACGCAGGTCGAGCGGCTGCACGTGGTCAGCGGAGGCAACCCGCTCGCGGCGCTCGAGATGGCCCGTACGCCCGACCTGCTGGCACGTGACCCGGGCACGATGCCGGTGCCGCGCCTCATCGAGGAGGCGTTCGCGGGTCGTCTCGACGCGCTGGCTCCCCAGGCACGCACCGCGATGACCGTCGCCGCGCTGGCCGGAGACGTCGACCTCGGGACGATCGCCCGCGCGTGCGTCGCTGCCGGGTGCGCCCTGAGCGACCTCGGTGAGGCCGAGAACGCCGAGCTGATCGAGGTCGACCCGGACCGGGTCCGGTTCCTGCACCCGCTCATGCGGGCGTCGCTGGTCCAGGCGACCGAGCCGTCCGTACGCCGTCGGCTGCACCGCACGATCGCCGGCGCGCTGCCCCCGGGCGATCTCGACCGCCGAGCGCTCCACCTGTCGGCGTCGACCATCGGCCCCGACGCCGAGGTCGCTGCCGTCCTTGACGCGGCGACCGCGTCGGCGGCGCAGCGGCGCGCGTACGCGGTGGCGTCCGGCTGGGGTGAGCGCGCTGCCCACGCGAGCGACGACCCCGAGGAGCGTGCCCGCAGGCTGGTGGCCGCGGGTGAGCACGCCTGGCTCGGCGGGCTGGCGGACCGTGCTCTGGAGATCTTCGGCGAGGCCGTCGCGAGCGCACCGACCGATGCGACGCACCGCCGCGCACTGGCCCTGCGCGGCGTCGTCAGCGCGCGCTGCGGCTCGTTGGTCGAGGCACGAGACCTGCTTCTCGAGGCATCAGCCCCGATCGCCGTCGACGATCCCGACACTGCGGTGCTGCTGCTCGCGGAGGCTGCGTATGCGTGCGTGTACCTGTGTGATGCCGCAGCCGCACGGACCGTCATCGCCCGCCTCGACGGGGTCCAGGACCGGACCGAGCACGACCGGAGCCGGATCATCGGCGATCTCGCGGGCGGCATTGCTCGTGTGATCGTCGGCGAGGGCGACGAGGGCGCGGAACGCATCCGGCGCGCCGTCTCGGCATCGGGGGCCGGGGACCTCCTCGAGGACCCGAGATGGCGAGCCTGGGGGCTCCTCGGGCCGATGTGGCTGCGCGAGTCCGGCGACGCCCGCGCGCTGGTCGAGGCAGTGGTGAACGACGCCCGCGGGCAGGCCGCCGTGGGGACGCTGCCGTTCCTGCTGTTCCACGCCGCGCGCGACGACGCGGCGACCGACCGCTGGACCTCGGCAGAGGCCGCGTACCGGGAGGCGATCGCCCTCGCCCGCGAGTCCGGCCAGCGCACCGACGAGGCGATCGCGCACGCCGGCCTCGCATGGCTGCTCGCGCGGCGCGGGCGCGAGGACGAGATGCGTGCCGTGGCGCAGGAGGCCGAGCGCCTGTGCGTGCGCAGCCGGCTGAACTTCGGCAAGACGTGGCTGCGGTTCGCGTGGGGCGACCTCGCGGCCGGGCTCGGGCAGCACGAGGTGGCGGTCGGGCAATATCGCGACCAGCAGGCACTCGTACGCCGTCTCGGAGTCGACGACGCCGACCTGTCACCCGCGCCGGAGCTGGTCGACTGCCTCGTACGCGTCGGCGACGCCACGACCGCCCGGACAGAGGCGGAGGCGTTCGAGCGGCTGGCGGAGGCGAAGGGGCAGCCCTGGGCGCGGGCCCGTGCCCACCGCGCGGTCGCGCTGGCCGGGATCGACCCTGAGGAGCGGTACGCCGCAGCCCTCGCCGAGCACGCGCACAGCCCGGATGCGTACGAGCGGGCGCGCACACAGCTGGCGTACGGCGCGTACCTGCGGCGCGAGCGTCGCCCGAGTGAGGCCCGTGACGTCCTGCGCGAGGCCGTCGCCACGTTCGACCGGCTGACGGCGGCACCCTGGGCGGAGCAGGCGTCGGCCGAGCTCGCAGCGAGCGGGGAGCGGGTGCAGCGCCGGGCGGTGGGGGCTGAGCAGCCGCTGACCCCGCAGGAGATCCAGGTGGCGCGCCTCCTCGGGGACGGGCGTACGACGCGGGAGGCCGCCGCCGCGCTGTTCCTGAGCCCGAAGACCGTCGAGTACCACCTGCGGCACGTCTACATCAAGCTCGGCATCTCCACGCGTGCGGAGCTTGCCGCGCGGCTGAGCGAGGACGCCGAGCTGCGCCGGTCCGCCGGGTGAGCGAGCGCACCCTCCCGCTGGTTGGGCAGATGCGCCCTCCGCTGGTTGAGCATGTGCACCCTCCCGCTGGTTGAGCGAGCGCAGCGAGTCGAAACCCCGGTGCGGTGGTTTCGACTCGCAAGCTCGCTCAACCAGCGGGGATGAGGGGCTCGCTCAACCAGCGGGGACGACGGCTCGCTCAACCAGCGGGGACGACGGCTCGCTCAACCAGCGGAAATAGCTCGCTCAACCAGCGGGGACCGCTCGCTCAACCAGCGGTGATGGCCAGCTGCGCGACCAGGAGCCCGTCGCCGACCGGCAGCAGGGCCGGCAGGAACCGCTCGTCCTCGAGGAGCGTGCGACCGAGGTCGCGGACTGCGACGGTGTCCTCGTCCCGACGGGCGGGGTCGGCCACACGGTCGTGCCACAGGGCGTTGTCGAACGCGAGGACCCCGCCGGGGCGCAGGAGACGGACGGCCTCGTCGACGAACTGGGGGTAGTCGCGCTTGTCCGCGTCGACGAACACCAGGTCGTACCCCCCGTCGGCCAGACGGGGGAGCACCTCGAGGGCGGAACCGGAGATGAGGCGGAAACGGTTGGCGGCGATGCCTGCCTCGGTCAGCGTCGCTCGTGCGAGCCGTTGGTGCTCGGCCTCGCGGTCGACCGACGTGAGCACGCCGTCGGCACGCATGCCGCGCAGCAGCCACAACCCGGAGACCCCGGTGCCCGTGCCGACCTCGACGACGGCACCGGCGTTGGCGACCGCGGCGAGCAGCCGCAGTGCGGCTCCGCCACCGGGTCCGATCGGTGCCACGCCCACCTCGTCCGCACGGGCGCGCGCGTTCTGCAGGTGCTCGTCCTCGACGACGAACTCCTCGGCGTACAGCCAGCTCTGCGGGGTGATCGCGGTGGCGATGACGGACTCCTCTCGCACGCCGGGGAGGCCCGGCACCTGGCCCACAGCCTAAGGCATCCGCGCCGGAACTCCGGGGATCTCCGGGCCGCCTCGCCGCAGCCGCTGCAGGCCGTGTGTGGCGATCATCACCCCGCCGCCGGAGGCACGGGCGACGAACCGGCGTCATAGGGAACGCCCAGCCCCGTCTCATCGTTGTCTCAGGTTGTCGGGAGACGATCGGGATCCGAGCAGCACAGGAGGTCGTCACACATGGGCACCACCGGAACCCCGGCCGGATCGCAGACTGCCTCCGGCGCGACCGTCGGCAGCTGGGAAGAGATCGTCGAGCAGCACTCGGCTCGCGTCTTCCGGCTGGCCTACCGCCTGACGGGCAACCAGCACGACGCGGAGGACCTCACGCAGGAGGTCTTCATCCGCGTGTTTCGCTCACTCGACTCGTTCAAGCCCGGCTCCTTCGAGGGCTGGATCCACCGCATCACCACCAACCTCTTCCTCGACCGCGTCCGCAGGAAGTCGAAGTACCGGTTCGACCGCTTCGGCGAAGGGGCCGAGGAGCGGCTCCGTGCCGCCGACCCGTCGCCTGAGCTTGCCTGGTCCGACGCGAACCTCGACGCCGACGTCGAGGCCGCGCTCGCGGCGCTCCCCGACGACTTCCGGGTCGCCGTCGTCCTGTGCGACATCGAGGGCCTCTCGTACGAGGAGATCGCCGACGTCCTGGGCGTCAAGCTCGGCACCGTCCGCTCGCGCATCCACCGCGGCCGCAAGCTGCTCCGCGCGTCGCTGGAGCACCGAGCGCCCTCCGGGACGCGCACCCGGTTCGCCGGGCCGATGGAGCCGGCGGTGGCCCCCCGCTGATGGCACACCTGGGAGATCGCGTCGCGGCGTACGTCGACGGGCAGCTGCCCGCCGACGAGGCGTCGCGTGCGGACTCCCACCTCGCGACGTGCGAGGCGTGCCGCGAGGCCGTCCGTGCCCAACGAGCGCTCAAGCGCCGGATGACCGGCCTCGGTGCGACACCGGCGCCGTCGACGACGCTGCTCTCAGCCCTCTCGGATCCTGAGCGCCTCGCCGCGGCCGGCCCTCCCTCGCGCCTCACGGTGATCTTCGACCACCTTGTCGTGCGCGCCACCATCGCGGCTACCGGTGCGACCGCGGTCCTGGCCGGCATCGCGTACGTCGTCGGTGCCCCGCACCAGCCGGTCGAGACCGTGACCCCGCCGGTCGGCCAGCTCGTCTCCCAGTTCCAGGGCGCAGCGGACCCCGTGTCGCAGAGCGTCCGCGCGGCGGCACCCGCGGAGGTCTCGGTGGCGTCCCTTCCCGCCCACGCCACATCCCCGGCGGACGAGGCCGCCGAGCGCGAGGCAGTGACGCTGCTCGAGCGGGCGCTCGGGTCGGCGGTGAGCGTCCAGCTGCTCGCCCACCGGTACGACCTGTCGGTCGTCCGCCCGCGTACGGGCGTGGCCGAGGTCGTCGTCGCGTCCGGCGGGCAGCGGGTCGCGACCTACGCGCTCGACGAGGCGTCCGGCAAGGTCCGCGAGGTCGTCCGGTACGCCCAGCACGACGCGCTCGACTCCGTGGTCCGCGCCATCCGTCCGGTCGCCCGCGGCGCCTCGACGGCGGTCCGCACGCACCCGTCCGGCCAGCAGCCGCAGAGTGCAGGGGGTGCCCAGCCGATCGAACCCGCGGTGATGGAGCGACTCGTCGCCGACGGCTGGCCCTGCCACGAGCGGCTCGGCACCACGCTCGAACGCGTCGAGGCGCACTGGATCGACGTCCAGGGTGAGCGCGTGATCGCCCTCACCTACACCGACGGAGAGTCCACCCTGACCGTCTACGAGCAGCACGGCTCCCTCGACAAGGCGGCCACTGAGGGCTACGAACGCGTCCAGGTCGGCAAGGACGCGATGTGGGTGCGCGACGGGTCTCCCGCGGTGGCGACCTGGGACGCCGAGGGCGTCGTCTACACGGCGGTCACCGACGGCTCGGTGGACCACCTCCGCGAGGCCGTCGCCGACCTGCCGCAGCGGCCGTACGACGTGGGTCCCCTCGACCGCGTACGCACCGGTCTCGGCCGCTTGACCGCCTGGGTGACGCCGGGGTCGCGCGACTCCTGAGCCGTCGTCGTCGTACGGTGCCGGGTCGCCGCGGTGCAGCCGGTCGTACGGCCAGCTCGGCAGTCTCAGGTGGCGTCGACGTCGAACGGCGCAGGCTCCCCGGCCGCCAGCGGGCGCTGGCCGGGCGACTTCGCTGCCGACGAGGGCTCGTCGTCGTCGTCGTCCGGGTCGGAGTCGACGGCGCCCTTGATCATCTCGCGCGGGTCGAGGCCCTTCAGCTCGTCGCGCAGGGACGTGTAGTCGTCGCCCATCTCGCGCTGGAGGTCAGCCTTGGCGTTGTCGGCCATCTGGCGGACGGTGCGCACGAGCCGGCCGAGCTGACGCGCGAACTCGGGGAGTCGCTCCGGCCCGAAGACCACGATCGCGACGATGGCGATCACCATCATCTCCGGAATCCCGATGTCGAGCATGCGGGAAGCCTAGCCCGTAGACCGGCAGCGGGTCAGCGGCCGGTGGGCGAGAGGCCGAGCTGCATGCCCGCGAGACCACGAGCGCGACCCGACAGCGTCTGCGCGACCTGCAGCAGGGCCTTGCCGGCCGCACTGTCCGGAGCCTCGTCGACGATGGGGACGCCGGTGTCGCCGCCGACCCGCATCTGCTCGTCGAGCGGGATCTGGCCGAGCAGCGGCACGTCGTAGCCGAGTCGCTGGCTGAGCGTGGTGGCGACCTGCTGGCCACCGCCGGACCCGAAGACCTCCATGCGGTCGCCGTTCGGGAGCTCGAGCCACGACATGTTCTCGACGACCCCGACGACGCGCTGGTGCATCATCGACGCCATCGTGCCCGCGCGCTCGGCGACCGACGCGGCGGCCTCCTGCGGCGTGGTCACGACGACGACCTCGGCGTTGGGGAGGTGCTGGCCGAGGCTGATGGCCATGTCACCGGTGCCGGGCGGGAGGTCGAGGAGCAGCGCGTCGAGGTCGCCCCAGTAGACGTCGGACAGCATCTGCACGAGAGCACGGTCCAGCATCGGTCCGCGCCACGCCACGACCTGGTCCTTGCGCGGCTTGAGCATGCCGATGCTCATGACCTGCATGCCGCCGACGGGCACGGGCATGATCATGTCCTCGACCTGCGTCGGCCGGGCGTCGCCGACGCCGAGCATGTCGGGGATCGAGTGTCCGTAGATGTCGGCGTCGACGATGCCGACCTTCAGGCCCTGCGCGACGAGCGCCGCGGCGAGGTTGACGGTGACCGACGACTTGCCGACACCACCCTTGCCCGACGCGATCGCGTAGACCTTGGTGAGGGAGCCGGGGGCCGCGAACGGGATCTCGCGCTGCGCCTGCCCACCGCGCAGGACCTCCTGGAGGTTCTTGCGCTGGTCGTCGTTCATGACGCCCATCGGGACGCTCACGTCGGAGACGCCGTCGACCTTGGACACGGCCGCGGTGACGTCGCGCGTCAGGGTGTCCTTGAGCGGGCAGCCGGCGACGGTCAGCAGCAGGTGCACGGTGACGGACCCGCCGTCGATCTCGACCCGGTCCACCATGCCGATCTCGGTGATCGGTCGGCGGATCTCGGGGTCGTTGACGGTCGACAGCGCCTGGTTGACGGCGTCGGGATTCACCACGGTCTCTACGGGCATGACTCCGATGCTACGTGCGTGGTGGGCATCACCGAGGGGTCGGGTCGGCCAGCCCGTCGGTCGGCTCCTCCTCGCCGCCCGCCAGCCGGTCCTCGAGGTCGCTGACGAGCCCGCGCAGCTCCGAGCGCATGAAGTCGCGCGTCGCGACCTCGCCCAGCGCCAGCCGGAGGCTCGCGACCTCGCGCGCCAGGAACTGCATGTCGGCGTGGGCCCGGGCGGTCTGCTCGCGGTCCTGCTCCTGGGTCACCCGGTCACGCGCCTCCTGGCGGTTCTGGGCGAGCAGGATCAGCGGCGCGGCGTACGAGGCCTGCAGCGACAACATCAGCGTGAGGAAGATGAACGGGAACTCGTCGAAGCGCCACGAGGTAGGTGCGAGCGTGTTCCAGAGGATCCACGCCGCGACGAACACCGTCATCCACGCGATGAACGTCGCCGTCCCCATGAACCGCGCGAACCCCTCGGCGAACTTGCCGAACGTCTCGGCGTCCATCCGGCGCCGCCCCTCGCGGCGCCAGCCTCGACCGGCCTCGCGCGGCTGGTCGAGCCGGACGCGACGATCTTCGCGGTCGCTCATCGAACGACCTCTGACTCGTGGTCGCGCCAACCCTCGGGCAGCAGCTCGTCCAGGACGTCGTCGACCGTGATCGCGCCGACGAGGTGGTTGGACTCGTCGACGACGGGACACGCCACCAGGTTGTACGTCGCGAGGATGCGGGCGACCTCGTGCAGCGACGTGTCGGGGCGCGGCCAGTCGATGTCGTTGACGGCGATGGCTCCGACCAGTGACGACGGGGGTTCACGGAGCAGGTGCTGGAAATGCACCACGCCGAGGAAGCGCCCCGTCGGTGTCTCGACCGGCGTCCGGGCGACGTACACGAGGGCAGCGAGCGACGGCGACAGCTCGGGCTCCCGGATCCGGGCGAGTCCCTCGGCGAGGGTCGCATCCGGGGGGAGGATCACCGCGTCCGAGGTCATGAGGCCGCCGGCCGTGCCCTCCTCGTAGACCATGAGGCGTCGGACGTCCTCCGCCTCGTCGGGCTCCATGAGCGCGAGCAGCGCCTCGGCGGTCTCGAGCGGCAGCTCCGCGATCACGTCGGCCGCGTCGTCGGGGGACATCTCCTCGAGGACGTCGGCGGCGCGCTCGGGATCGAGGCGCCCGAGGATCTCGACCTGGGCGCCCTCGGGCATCTCCTCGAGGACGTCGGCGAGCCGCTCGTCGTCGAGCTCGGCGGCGATCTGCGTACGGCGCTGGACCGGCAGCTCTCGCAGCGCGTTGGCGAGGTCGGCCGGGCGCATCGTGTCCATCGTGGCGAGCAGGTGCGTGGCGCCCTGCGAGGGCTGCTCTCCCGTGAGGTCGGCCACGTCGTTCCAGGCGACGACGACGCCGTGGCCGCGTCGGCTGAACCGCTTCGAGCGCTCGCGGACGGCGACGTCGGAGAGGTGCCAGTCGTGGCTGCGGTCCTCCTCCATGGCGACGTCGTACACGTCGCCCGTCAGTCCCAGCGACGGCACGTTGACCGTCCGGTCGAAGAACTCACCGAAGACCAGCGTCTCGGTCTGCCGCTTCTCGAACCTCCGAAGGTTGAGGACCCCCGTCGTGATGATCTGCCCGCCGTCCAGCGACGTCACCCGCGTCATCGGGAGGAACACGCGCCGACGCCCCAGCACCTCGATCACCAGGCCGAGGACACGAGGGAGCCGGCCGGCGCTGCGTTGGGTGACGACGACGTCACGCAGCTTGCCGACCTGGTCGCCAGCGGGGTCGAAGACGGCATGCCCCGCCAGCCTGGCGAGGAAGATGCGGCTCGTCGAGGTCACGGGGTCAGCCTAGCCGTGGTCTGCTCCCGCGCCGGACGTACGACGCCCCGCCACCGCTGCGCGGTGACGGGGCGTCGAAGGAGTGCTCGGGCGAGCGACCTGTGTCAGGCCTTGCCGTAGGTGGTGAAGACACCGCCGGCCGTGGTGGAGGTGCCCTTCACGACGAACCGGTACTTGTACTTCTTCGACGAGCGGAAGGTGTACTTGGCCTTGCCCTTGCTGTTGAGCTTGAGGGTCTTGACCGTGCGCCACTTGCCGCTCTTCTTGCGCTGCAGCTTGACCTTGGTCTTGTAGTTCGTGTACTTCCCGTTGGACGAGAAGCGCTGGAGCTTGATGTTGGCGACCTTCTTGGAGGAGCCGTACCAGTAGCGGACCTTGCCGCTGGCCTTGAGGCCGGACTTCACCGAGAACGTGCGGCCGGCGACGCTGGAGTCGACTGCGGTCTGCTTGACGTAGTTGGCGTCGTTCCACTGGACCCGCACGTTGGAGACGTAGAACGGGCCACGACCCCAGCTGTTCTGGACCGTGAGATAGCCGGTCATGTTGGTGTAGCCCGAGCCGATGTAGGCGGCCTGGACGTTCGCGGCGACACGCGTGCCAGCCCGGTAGACGTCGACGTAGATGGTCGCCGAGTAAGGGATGGGGGCGACCTGGCGCGCGGTCGTCGCGATCCGGTAGCCCTTCGTCGACGCGTTGATGGCCGTGCCGCCGTACGACGGGTAGACCTTGATGCCGGTGACGTCGACCGGGGACACCGCGGCGGCGGCCGGGGCGGCGGACGCGACCGCGAGGCCGGAGAACGCGAGAGCGCCACCCGCCACGACGGCGGAGGCGCGCTTGAGGAGGGTCTTCACAGGGGGTGCCTTCCTGGCAGGACGAACGATGCTACAGAAAGATAACCGATGAAAGGTCCATCCCTCGCATCGCGGTCATGTGGTATGGGTTTCAACGATCTCGCTGGGGTCTAGCGGCGCTCCAGCCGCACCACGACCGACTTCGACGTCGGGGTGTTCGACCCCACCGCGACCGAGTCCAGCGGTACCAGCGGGTTGGTCTCCGGGTAGTACGCGGCGGCCGTCCCGCGAGGCACGTCGTAGGCGACGACCCGGAACGCCGGCGCGCGCCGTTCGGAGCCGTCCTCGGCCACCGACACCAGGTCGACCACGTCACCGTCGTCGTACCCGAGTGTCGCGATGTCCTCGCGGTGGACGAAGACGACGTGGCGCCCGCCCTCGATCCCGCGGTAGCGGTCGGACAGCCCGTAGATGGTGGTGTTGAACTGGTCGTGGCTGCGCAGCGTCTGAAGGAGGAGGTGCCCGTCCGGCACCTGGAGCACGTCGATCGGAGAGACGGTGAGCACGGCCGCGCCCGCCGGTGTCGGGAACGTCAGCGAGTCCCGGGGCGGGTGCGGCATCACGAAGCCGCCCTGCCGGTCGGTGTTCGCCTCGTACCCGGCGCACCCGGGCACGACCCGCGCGATGTGGCGGCGTACGACGGTGTAGTCGTCGCGCATCGCCGCCCAGTCGATCTGCGGCGCGCCGGGGCGACGCGCCAGCGTGTGCTCCGCGACGTGGCACACGATCGCCGTCTCCGACAGCAGCATCTCGCCCGCCGGCTCGAGGCTTCCGCGCGACGCGTGGACGACTGACATCGAGTCCTCGACGGTCACGTGCTGCTCACCGGACGGACGGCGGTCGATCTCGGTGCGGCCGAGGGTGGGGAGGATGAGCGCGGTGCGACCGCAGACCAGGTGCGAGCGGTTGAGCTTGGTGGACACCTGCACGGTGAGGTCCGTACGCCGCAGCGCGTCCGCGGTCACGCCGGTGTCGGGCGCTGCCTGGACGAAGTTGCCCCCGAGCGCCATGAACACCTTCACGCGACCGTCGCGCATCGCCCGGATCGCATCGACCGTGTCGTAGCCGTGCTCGCGCGGTGGCTCGAACGCGTACTCGCGCGCGAGCGTGTCGAGGAAGTGCTGCGGAGGGCGCTCCCAGATCCCCATCGACCGGTCGCCCTGCACGTTCGAGTGGCCGCGTACCGGGCACAGCCCCGCCCCGCGCCGGCCGATGTCGCCGCGGACGAGCGCGAGGTTGACGACCTCCTTGATCGTGGCGACCGCGTTGCGGTGCTGGGTGAGGCCCATCGCCCAGCACCAGATCGTCGCCTTCGAGCCCCGCAGCATCTCGGCGGCCTCGGTGATCTGGCCCCGCGTCAGACCGGTCGCCGACTCGACCACCGCCCAGTCGACGGCCGCGACGTGGGCGGCCCAGGCGGGGTAACCACGAGTGTGCCGCGCGACGAAGTCGTGGTCGATCGCGTCCCACTCGACCAGCAGCGACCCGATCGCCTGCAGCAGCGCGAGATCGCCGTTGACGCGCACCGGGAGGTGGAGGTCCGCCAACGGGGTGCCGGACCCGACGACCCCCCGGGCCTTCTGCGGGTTCTTGAACGCGACCAGGCCGGTCTCGCGCAGCGGGTTGATCACGAGGATCCTGGCCCCGCGGCGCTTGGCGGTCTCGAGCGCGCTCAACATGCGGGGATGGTTGGTCCCGGGGTTCTGTCCCGCGACCACGATCAGCTCCGCGTCGTACAGGTCGTGCAGCTGGACGCTGCCCTTGCCGATGCCGATCGTCTCCTGCAGCGCTACGCCGGTGGACTCGTGGCACATGTTCGAGCAGTCCGGCAGGTTGTTGGTGCCGAAGGCGCGGGCGAACAGCTGATAGGAGTAGGCGGCCTCGTTCGAGGCGCGGCCCGAGGTGTAGAACGCCGCCTCGTCGGGCGAGTCGAGCGCGGCGAGATGCTCTGCGATCAGGTCGAACGCGTCGTGCCAGCCGATCGGCTCGTAGTGCGTCGCTCCAGGTCGTTTCACCATCGGATGCGTGAGGCGACCCTGCTGGCCGAGCCACATCTCGTCGTGGGCGGCCAGCGCGGCGATCGAGTGCGACGCGAACAGGTCGGGCGTCGCGCGACGGCGGGTCGCCTCCTCCGCGACGGCCTTGGCGCCGTTCTCGCAGAACTCCGCGACCGACCGGTGCTCGGGATCCGGCCAGGCGCAGCTCGGGCAGTCGAACCCGCCGACCTGGTTGAGCTGACGGAGCGTCTTCGTCGCGCGCACGGGTCCCATCGCCCGGACGGCGCGGTCCAGCGCGACGGCGACACCCGTGACGCCTGCGGCAGCCTTCTTCGGACGGCCGACCTCCAGCTCGGGGTCGGTCATGAGTCCGTCGGCTCGGACAGCCGGGGCGCGCGGCGCTGCCGGTGCAAGGAGAACGGCCTGGCGCGTACGGTCCGGGCGGGCGACTCCAACGGACGTTCGCGCTGGTCCGAGTCGCCGAGCCCTCCGCCTGGCGAGGCGAGGAGGTCGGTCGGCCGCAGCCGGACGACGACGCACTCGCGGGCCCACCGCGCGGCAGCCTCGTCCGCCTCGAACAGGTTGAGGCGGTCGGCGGCGAGCGCGGCCGTGATGTCGTCCCAGTCCGGGTGGTCGGGGCTGATGACCTCGACGTCGGCCCGGACCTTCGCGACCTGGGCGCGGGTCGACTTCGCGCGGAGGTCGAGCACGACCTCGCGCTCGCCACTGATCCCCGGCAGCGGCTGCTCGTCACCACCGGCGACGACGCAGACGGCGTCTCCGTGCCACACGTGCCAGACGGGGTGCCAGGTGCCGGCGTACAGGATCCAGAGCAGCCCCGACTTCTTGGCGACCTCCGCCACGAAGGCTCGGCGGAACAGGGCATCGAAGTCGGCGACAGGCTCGACAGGCTCCATGAGCGACAGCATAGGCGTCCCCAGCCACGGGGCGGTGGTCGTCGACCGGGGGCCGTACGCCGCAGCGCATACTGCCGAGGTGAACGTCCTCCTCGCCGCCGTCGCCGTGCTCGGCGTGTCCCTGTCGGGTCCGCTGATGGCGGGGACACCGGCACCGGCGCTCGCGATCGCGTTCTGGCGCAACGCCCTCGCCGAGGCCGTCCTGCTGCCGGCCGTCCTCACCACGCGCAACCGGCGCGAGCTCCGGACGATGACCCGCGCCGACGTGCGTACGTGTCTGTTCGCGGGGGCAGCGCTGGCCGCCCACTTCGCGACCTGGGTGACCGCGCTCAAGCTGACGTCGGTCGCCGCTGCCATCGCGCTCGTGTCGATGCAGGTGGGCTGGATCGCCCTCATCGACCGGCTGCGCGGGAAGGCGATCGCGCCGGCGGTCCTGCTCGGTGTCGGGCTGGCGTTCAGCGGGGTCCTCGTCATCACCGGGGTGGACCTGACGCTGTCGCGCGACGCGCTGATCGGCGACCTGCTCGCGCTCGTCGGCGGGCTGACGGCGGCGATCTACACCATCACCGGGGCGCGGGCGCGGGAGTCGCTGTCCACGACCACGTACACGTTCCTCTGCTACGGCTCCTGCGCGGTGATCCTGTTGATCGGGTGCCTGGTCGGCGGCGTACCGCTGGTCGGCTTCAGCGCCCAGGCGTGGGCGGGCATCCTGGCGGTGACGGTCACCGCGCAGCTTCTCGGGCACTCACTCATCAACCATCTCCTCGCGGTGATGAGCCCGATGCTGGTGTCGCTGATCCTCTTGATCGAGGTCCCGGGAGCGGCGCTGCTCGCGACCGCGATGCTCGGTCAGGCGCCTGGCGTGGGGGTCTATGCAGGGCTCGCGCTGATCCTGGGAGGGCTCGCCGTCGTCGTCACGCGCAGGCCCCCGCGGCCGAGCGAGGTGCCCGACTCCGACTGAGTCGCGGGGCGTGAGAAGCAGGTCACACTGACCTCGCTGTTACTAGTCGTTAACACTACTCGTAGGTACAGTCAGGCCTGATCCCGTCCCCGTAGCACCGAGGTGACCCGTGTCTGCTGTGTCCCAAGAGAACAAGTCCCTGCGTTCGCGCCGCTCGTGCCTCGCCGTGCCCGGCTCGAACCCGCGCTTCCTGGAGAAGGCCAAGGGCCTGCCCGCAGACCAGGTCTTCCTCGACATCGAGGACGCAGTCGCGCCGCTTGCCAAGCCGGACGCCCGCAAGAACATCGTCGCGGCGCTCAACGAGGGCGGCTGGGGCGACAAGGTCCGCGTGGTCCGCGTCAACGACTGGACGACCCAGTGGACCTACCGCGACGTGATCGAGGTCGTCGAGGGCGCCGGCGCCAACCTCGACTGCATCATGCTCCCGAAGGTCCAGACCGCCGAGCAGGTCATCGCGCTCGACGTCCTCCTCACCCAGATCGAGAAGACGATGGGCTACGAGGTCGGCCGCATCGGCATCGAGGCGCAGATCGAGAACGCCCTCGGCCTGACCAACGTCAACGCGATCGCTGCCGCGTCGCCGCGCGTCGAGACCATCATCTTCGGCCCCGCCGACTTCATGGCGAGCATCAACATGAAGTCGCTCGTCGTGGGCGAGCAGCCCCCGGGCTACGACGTCGGCGACGCCTACCACCACATCCTCATGAGCATCCTCATGGCGGCACGCGCGTACGACAAGCAGGCCATCGACGGCCCGTACCTCCAGATCCGCGACACCGACGGCTACAACCGCGTCGCCTCGCGCTCGGCGGCCCTCGGCTTCGACGGCAAGTGGGTCCTGCACCCCGGCCAGGTCGACGTCGCCAACGAGGTCTTCAGCCCCCGCCAGGAGGACTACGACCACGCCGAGAACATCCTCGACGCGTACGACTGGTTCACGTCCGAGGCCGGCGGCAAGAAGGGCTCGGCGATGCTCGGCGACGAGATGATCGACGAGGCCTCTCGCAAGATGGCGCTCGTGATCTCGGCCAAGGGCCGCGCCGCCGGCATGCAGCGCAGCTCGACGTGGGAGCCGCCGACCGAGTGAGGTCGGCTGACAACCTCAGCTGCCGTCGTACGAGCGCACCGATCAGAGAAGAGAGAAGAGCATGGGCCGCCTGGTCACCACCGACGGACTGACCGACATCCAGCAGGAGATCCTCAAGACCGTCCGCGAGTTCGTGGACAAGGAGATCATCCCGGTCGCGACCGAGCTGGAGCACAAGGACGAGTACCCGCAGGCCATCGTCGACGGCCTCAAGGAGCTCGGCCTGTTCGGGCTGACGATCCCCGAGGAGTACGGCGGCCTCGGTGAGTCGCTGCTGACGTACGCGCTGGTGGTCGAGGAGATCGCGCGCGGGTGGATGAGCGTCTCGGGCGTCATCAACACGCACTTCATCGTCGCCTACATGCTGGTGCAGCACGGCACGGAGGAGCAGAAGCAGAAGTACCTCCCGCGGATGGCCACCGGCGAGGTGCGCGGTGCGTTCTCGATGTCGGAGCCGTCGCTGGGCTCGGACGTGTCGGCGGTCGCGACGAAGGCGACGAAGCAGGACGACGGGTCGTACAGCATCACCGGTCAGAAGATGTGGCTCACCAACGGTGGTTCGTCGAACCTGGTCGCGGTGCTCACCAAGACCGACGAGGGTGCCGACTCCGTCTACCGGAACATGACGACGTTCCTGGTCGAGAAGGAGCCGGGGTTCGGCGAGACGGCCCAGGGCATCACCGTCCCGGGCAAGATCGACAAGATGGGCTACAAGGGCATCGACACGACCGAGATGATCCTGGACAAGCACCAGATCTCGGCCGAGCAGATCCTTGGTGGCGAGCCGGGCAAGGGCTTCTACCAGATGATGGACGGGGTCGAGGTCGGCCGCGTCAACGTCGGCGCCCGTGCGGTCGGCATCGCGAACCGTGCCTTCGAGCTCGGCATCGCGTACGCGCAGCAGCGCGAGACCTTCGGCAAGCCGATCGCGCAGCACCAGGCGATCCTGTTCCGCCTCGCGGAGATGGGGACCAAGGTCGAGACCGCGCACGCGATGGTCGTGCGGGCCGCGCGCAAGAAGGACGCCGGCGAGCGCAACGACGTGGAGGCCGGCATGGCCAAGATGGTCGCCTCGGAGTACTGCAACGAGGTCGTCGAGGCGTCGTTCCGCATCCACGGCGGCTACGGCTACTCCAAGGAGTACGAGATCGAGCGGCTCTACCGCGAGGCGGCGTTCATGCTGATCGGCGAGGGCACGAGCGACATCCAGAAGATGATCATCGGGCGCAGCCTGCTGAAGGACTACAAGCTCCGCTGACCCCGCTCGGGCGTTTGCCACGCCCGCACCGCAAATGCCTCTGGTGCACCGTGAATCTGCGGTGCACCAGAGGCATTTGCGTGGGGAGCGTGGCAAACGCCGCCGGCCGGAGCCTGTGGATGCCGTACGACGCGTGTCGGCGTGGATGCGTACGGTGGACGCCATGCCCCCCGCCGCAGCTGCCACGCTCTCGCCGTCCCGTGCCGCCGTCGCTGACCGGGTCATCGGTGCGCTCGCCGGCCCGGGGGCGACGCTGCGCCCCGACCAGGTCACCGCCGTCGCGGCCCTGTCCGAGCCGCGGGCGCGCGTCCTCGTCGTCCAGGCAACCGGGTGGGGCAAGTCGGCGGTCTACTGGGCGGCGACCGCGATCCGTCGCGACGAGGGCCACGGCACGACCCTCGTCGTCTCGCCGTTGCTGTCGCTGATGCGCGACCAGGTCGCGGCCGCAGCGCGGGCGGGCCTGCGGGCCGAGACCCTGAACTCCTCCAACATCGAGGAGTGGTCGCGCATCGAGGGTGCACTGCGCGACGGCGAGGTCGACGTGCTCCTGGTGTCGCCGGAGCGGCTCGCCAACCCGGGCTTCGGTCGCCGGGTCCTCGACGCGCTGGCCGGCCGCATCGGCCTCCTGGTCGTCGACGAGGCCCACGCCGTGTCCGACTGGGGGCACGACTTCCGGCCCGACTACCGTCGGGTCTCCGACGTCCTGCAGCAGCTCAACCCCGACACGCCGGTCCTCGCGACGACGGCGACCGCCAACGCCCGCGTGACCGACGACGTGGCCGCTCAGCTGCGGAGCAAGCAGTCCGGAGAGCTCGGCGACGAGACGCTCGTGCTCCGCGGTCCGCTCGCACGTTCGAGCCTGGAGCTGTCGGTCGTCGACCGGCTCTCGCCGCTCGAGCGGTACGCGTGGGTGGTCGACCACCTGCCGACGCTGCCGGGCTCCGGCATCGTGTACGCGCTCACGGTGGCCGACGCTCATCGGCTGACCGCGGCCATCCAGGCGGTGCACGGCCCGTCGGTGCCGGTCGCCGCCTACACCGGCCAGCTCGAGGCCGCAGAACGTGAGCGCCTCGAGGATGCGCTCCGCGACAACCACGTCAAGGCGCTGGTCGCGACGTCGGCGCTCGGGATGGGCTACGACAAGCCCGACCTCGGCTTCGTCGTGCACGTGGGTGCGCCGCCGTCGCCGGTCTCCTACTACCAGCAGGTCGGGCGTGCGGGGCGTGCGATCGACCATGCCCACGCGGTGCTGCTTCCGTCCGGTGCCGATGACGGTGTCTGGGACTACTTCGCAACCGCGACGATCCCGAAGGCCGACCAGGTCGAGCGGATGCTCGCGGCGATGGGCGACGCGACCCCGGACGCGCCCGCGACCGTGGTCAGCCTGGAGGCCGAGACGGGCCTGCGGCGCGGCCGCGTCGAGCTGATGCTCAAGCAGCTCGCCGTCGACGGCGTGACGGAGCGTGTCGACCGCGGGTGGATCCTGACGGGCACTCCTTGGACGTACGACGCCGCGCACTACGACGGAGTCGTGGCCGTGCGGCGCCGCGAGGCCGACATCATGCGCGCCTACACCCGCGGCGAGCGGTGCCTCATGCAGCTGCTGCAGGAGTCCCTCGACGATCCGGAGGCCGCGCCGTGCGGGCGCTGCTCGGTGTGCCGCGGCACGCTGCCCGACGGACTCGCCGCCGCTCCCACGCCCGACACCGTACGCGCGGTGGCGGGCGTCCTGCGCGGCGAGGACCACCTGCTCGAGCCGCGCAAGATGTGGCCCGGGGGAGCGTTCGGCACGCGTGGCCGCATTCCTCCCGACCGTGCCGTCGAGCCCGGTCGGGCGATCGTGCACGCCGACGCGCCCGAGTGGCGCGAGGCCGTGCACACCATGTTCGCCGCCGACGCTCCCGCGCCGCAGGAGGTGCTCGACGCGTCCGTCCAGGTGCTCGCGCGGTGGAAGTCCCAGTGGCGGAGCCGACCGGAGGTGGCGGTCGCGCTCCCGGCAGCGGGTTTCGGCACGCTCGTCGGCAGCGTCGCCGACCACCTCGCCACGGTCGGACGGCTCGACCGTGCCGATCTCGAGCTCGCGCCCCGCACCGGCCCCGACGTCCGTGACCTCACGTCGGCGGACGAGGCGGCGCTGTGGCGCGACTCGGTGACGGTGCCGGCCCAGACGCGGTCCGCGGTGGCCGGCCGTACGGTGTTGCTCGTCGCCGATGCGTCCTCGTCGCAGTGGCCGCTCACGGTCGTCGGCGCGGCACTGCGTGACGCCGGTGCCTCGGCGGTGCTCCCGCTCCTCCTGCACCGGCGCGTGTGACGACGCACCACCTGCTCCGTCACGTCACTCGGAGACGGTCCCACTCCACGACCAGGTCGTACATCGCCTGCGCGAGCCCGTGGTCGTGCTCCGACGCCGGACGCCACCACGTCTCCAGCTTCGCCCACACCTCGGCGGGTGCAGCACTGCTGCGGCCGCCCTTGCGCCGTACGGTCGTCGCCCCGTAGACCAGCCCCACCGGCAGCACCAGCGCGTGGGTCGCGTCCTCCACCGGCACCGGCACCGGCAGGATCCAGCCGACCGTGACGGGTTTGCGCGACGCCGTGTAGGTGAGGAGCCGCCCCTGCGTGGTCTGCACCCGCGCGTAGACGTCCTCGGTCGGGATGCGGCGGTACTCGCAGGCGGCGATGAACGCAGTGAGGTTCTCCCGTGCCTGGGTGCCCATCCCGGGAGGCTACGTGCGGTGTGTTACATCTGCGTCACACGAACGGACGTGACCGAAATCCGGCGCCCCCGGCGGTGAGGCTGGTCCCACGCGAAGGGGCTCGGGTGGGACCAGGCTCACCGCTCGGGTGCGCGAAGGGGCTCGGGTGGGACCAGGCTCACCGCTCGGGGTGCGCGAAGGGGCTCGGGTGGGACCAGGCTCACCGCTCGGGGTGCGCGAAGGGCCTCGGGAGCTGGGTACGCGGCTCAGGTCGCCGGGTTCAGCACCCAGTCCTTCACCTCCGGCATGTCTTCCAGGTGCTCCCGGATGTAGGAGTGGTGCCGGTCGAGCATCTGCTGGCAGTGCTCGCGCAGCTCCTGAGCGCCGGCCGGAGTCGCTCGCGTGTTGTTGAGGACGTCCGCGACGAGCTGGTAGCGCGACGTCTCGTTGAGGACCGTCATGTCGAACGGTGTCGTCGTGGTGCCCTGCTCGATGAACCCGCGGACGTGGAAACGGTCGGCGCGAGGGCGTCCGTGGACGAGCTTGTGGATCGCGCCGTGGTAGCCGTGGAACGCGAACAGCACGTCAACGTCGTCGGTGAAGAGCGCGCTGAACTCGGCCTCCGACATCCCGTGCGGGTGGTCCTTCTGGCGCGGCAGCGTCATCAGGTCGACGACGTTGACGACCCGGACGGTCAGGTCGGGCACCCACTCCTTGAGCAGCTGCGCCGCGGCGATCGTCTCCGCCGTCGGCACGTCGCCGGCGCACGCCATCACGATGTCGGGCTCCTTCCCCGAGCCCTCCTCGTTGCCCGCCCAGTCCCAGATGCCGGCGCCCTTCTCGCAGTGCACGGCGGCCTCGTCGATCGTGAGGTACTGCAGGTGCGGCTGCTTGTCGATGACGATGAGGTTCACGTACGACTTCGACCGGAAGCAGTGGTCCGCGACCGACAGCAGGCAGTTGGCGTCCGGCGGCAGGTAGACCCGCGACACGGCCGACCGCATGTTGAGGACCACGTTGATCAGTCCCGGGCCCTGGTGGGAGAAGCCGTTGTGGTCGTTGCGCCACGTGGTCGACGTCAGCAGGATGTTGAGGCTCGGGATCTTCGCCCGCCACGGCAGGTGGTTGGCCTCCTCCAGCCATTTGGCGTGCTGCACGGTCATGGACGCGCTCACCATCGCGAACGACTCGTACGTCGCGAACAGGCCGTGCCGGCCCGTCAGGTTGTACGCCTCCAGCCAGCCGTGGCAGTTGTGCTCGCTCAGCACCTCCATGACCCTGCCGTCACGCGACAGCTTCACGTCGTCGGGCGTCACCCGCTCCATGAACGCACGGTCGGAGACGTCGAACACGGCGCCCAGGCGGTTGCTGTTGGTCTCGTCCGGGCAGTAGAGCCGGAAGTTGTGCGGGTTGTCGCGATAGAGGTCGGCCATCATCGCGCCCAGGAGCCGCGTCGACTCGAGGCGTTCGCCGGCCGGGTTGATCACCTCGACCGCGTAGTCGCGGAACGGGCGGATCGTGAGCTCCTCGGTCAGCACACCGCCGTTGGCCATGGGGTTCGCGCTCATCCGGAGGTCGCCCTCGGGGTTGTTGGCGTCGATCAGCTCCGACGGGACGCCGCCGGGGAACAGCTCGTCGGGCCCGTACGACTTCATCCACGACTCGAGGATCGCGAGGTGCTCGGGGTTCTCGCGGACTCCCGACAGCGGGACCTGGTGCGCGCGCCACGTGCCGGTGACGCGGACGCCGTCGACCTCCTCGGGACCGGTCCATCCCTTCGGGGTGCGCATGACGATCATCGGCCACTTCGGCATCGCGCCGTCCCAGCTGCCGTCGCGCGCCGCGGTCTGGATCGCGTGGATCTTCTCGTACGCCTCGGCGAGCACCGCGGCGAAGCGGTGGTGCATCCCGGGAAGGTCGTCGCCCTCGATCTCCAGGACGTCGTACCCGTGGCCGGTGAACAGGGCGCGCACCTCCGCGGGGTCCTTCCGGGCGAGCACCGTCGGGCCGGCGATCTTGGCGCCGTTCAGGTGCAGGATCGGCAGGACGGCGCCGTCACGCTCGGGGTTGACGAACGAGATGCCCTTCCACGAGCCCTCGAGGGGGCCGGTCTCTGCCTCGCCGTCGCCGACCACGCAGATCGAGAGCAGGTCGGGGTTGTCGAAGACCGATCCGAAGGCGTGGATCAGGGCGTAGCCGAGCTCACCGCCCTCGTGGATGGAGCCCGGGGTCGTCACCGAGACGTGGCTCGGGATGCCGCCCGGCGAGGAGAACTGGCGGCAGAGCCGGGTGATGCCCTCGGCGTCGCGCGTCACGTCCGGGTAGACCTCGGAGTACGTGCCCTCGAGCCACCCGGCGGCGACCAGCGTCGGCCCACCGTGCCCGGGGCCGGAGAAGTAGATCGCCCGCTGCCCGGTGTGCCGGATCAGCCGCGACACGTGGGCGTACACGAACGCCTGACCGGGGCCGGTGCCCCAGTGGCCGAGGAGTCGCGGCTTGATGTCGTCGGCCGAGAGCGGGCGTTCGAGCAGCGTGTCGCTCTTGAGGTAGATCTGGGCGACGGTGAGGTAGTTCGCTGCCCGGAACCACGCGTCGAGAGCAGCGACCTCGTCGTCGGTCGGGTTCGCGAGCGTGGAGGTGGTCGTCGCTGTCATGGAGCTCTCCTCAGGTCTGGGAGTGGTCGGCCACGTGGTCCGCGGACGGCGATCTGCCGCGGACGAGAGTGACGGTGTGGTGGGCGATCTCGGCTTCCTCGTCGGTCGGGACGACGGCCACCGGGATCGGGCCGTCGCCGACCACGACGCTGTCGTCGACGGCGAGCGCGTTGCGGCGTGGGTCGATCTCGATGCCGAGATGGACGAGCGGGCCACAGACCGCGGCCCGGAAGGCGGCGTCGTTCTCGCCGATGCCGCCGGTGAACACGAGCGCGTGGACGCCGGGGACGAGCGCGAGGTAGGCGCCGACGTAGTGACGGACGCGGTACGCCGCGAGCTGCACCGCCCGCTGCGCTGCCTCGTCGCCGGCTGCGGCATGGTCGCGGACCGTCGCCATGTCGGAGTCGCCGGTCATCCCGAGCAGGCCGCTACGGCGTTCGAGGAGCTCGGCGACGTCTTTCGTCGACATCCCGGCCTCGTCCAGGAGGTAGAGCACCGCGGAGGCGTCGAAGTCACCCGCGCGGGTGCCCATCACGAGCCCCGACAGCGGCGTGAACCCCATCGACGTGTCGACGCTGCGACCGCCTTGGACGGCGGTGATCGAGGCGCCGTTGCCGAGGTGGCACACGATCAGGTTGACGTCGTCCTCCTCGATGCCTAGCAGCTCCGCGGTGCGGCCGGTCACGTACTCCACCGACGTGCCGTGGAAGCCGTACCGCCGCAGCCGGTGCGCCTCGGCGACGTCCTCCGGGATCGCGAACGCGTACGCCTCCCTGGGGAGCGTCGCGTGGAACGCGGTGTCGAAGACAGCCACCTGCGGAAGGTCCGGGTCGCGCTCCTTCATCAGCCGCAGGCACTCGACCGCGACGGGGTTGTGCAGCGGAGCGAGCGACGACAGCGCATCGATCTGCGCGAGGACGTCGTCGTCGACCACCACCGGCTCGCTGAAGGCCGTGCCTCCGTGCACGACGCGGTGACCGACGCCGATCAGGCCGTCGAGCCGTTCACCCGCCTCGTCGAACCGCCCGAACATCGCGGCGATCGCATCGGCGTACGAGGCTCCGGGCAGCGGCTGCTCGACGGCGGACCCGCCGGACACCTGGTAGCGCAGCGCTGTGCCGTCGTGGCCGATGCGGGAGATGATCCCGCGCCCGAGTCGGGCGCCCCCGGAGGCGTCACGCAGCTCGTACTTCAGCGACGACGAACCGGCGTTGACGACGAGCACCGTCTCGTCCGGCATCGACCCTCCTCCCGGGCAGCCATCGGCGGCACGTGCGGCACCCTTCCGTGCCAGTCTGTCGTCGCCGCTGCCCGAACGCACGCCGAGAGCGGTGCCTCGCGAACGTGGCGGTCCGGGCGCCGGGCGACGGTAGTCACTAGGGTGATCAGCAGTCGACGAGGAGGATTCGGATGGTGCAGCAGCAGGGCAGGGAAGGGTTCACGCTGGAGTACCCGCAGCACCTCGCGTACTTCGAGAAGTACGCGGACGCGCAGCGTGCGGTGGACTATCTCTCGGACCAGCGATTCCCGGTCGAGAACATCATGATCGTGGGCACCGACCTGAAGCAGGTCGAGCGTGTGACGGGGCGTCTGACCTGGGGCAAGGTCGCGGGGTACGGCGCCGCGACCGGCGGGTGGTTCGGCCTCCTGCTGGGCCTGATCGTCGGGATCTTCGCCGAGCCCGGCCGCTGGCTCGCCGTGGTGCTGTCGGCGATCCTCATCGGCCTCGTGTTCGGCCTGATCTGGGCGCTGATCGGCTACGCGTTCACCGGTGGGCGCCGCGACTTCACGTCGATCTCCCAGGTCGTGGCCTCCCGGTACGAGCTCCTGGTCGAGCACAAGCTCCTGGCTGACGGGCAGCAGGCACTGTCCGGACTGATCCACCCGACGCAGCAGTCGACGCCCCAGCAGCAGTCGTCGCCGCCGCCCCAGCCGCCGACCGCGCCAGGGGTGTGAACGAGCAGGGGAGCGCACGCGCGGCCGAGGCCCTGGACTGGCAGGCACGCGCCTGCGGCCGGCTCGGCTCGCCGATGTACGCAAGCCTGCTGGCCGCCCTCGCCGAGGACGTCACCTCGGGCGGACCGACCCGTGCGGTGCTCGGTGACCTGCTCGACGACGACGCTGAGCTGCCGACGGCGCTCGGCCTCCGCCTGGTCGGCGGGCTCCACCGGCTCGTGCTCGACGGCGAGGCGCCGAGCCTCGCTCCGTACTACGCGAGCGTCGGCGGACGGTGGGACCAGGCCGCCGCCTGGCCCGTCGTACGCGCGGTGCTCGAGGAGCGTCGCGACACCCTCCACGCTGCGCTCGACCGTGTGCCGCAGACCAACGAGGTCGGGCGGTCCGCGGCGTTGATCGGCGGTCTGCTGCGCGTCGCCGACCGCTTCGCGCTGCCGGTCCGGCTGGTCGAGATCGGCGCGAGCGCCGGGCTCAACCTGCGGGCGGACCACTTCCGGTTCAGCTCGCCACGAGGCTGGTGGGGCCCGCCCGAGTCGCCGGTGGTGATGCCGGGCGCGTGGGCCGGTCTCACGCCCGCGGTGGACGCTCCGCTCGAGGTGGTCGAGCGGGTGGGCTTCGACGTGGCTCCGCTCGACCCGACGCGCGCCGAGGACCGACGCACGCTCGAGGCGTACACCTGGCCCGACATGGTGGAGCGGCTCGACCGGCTGCGCGCAGCGTGCGACGTCGCGCAGCAGGTCCCGGCGGTCGTCGAGCGGGCGAGCGCCGCGGACGGGCTCGACCGGCTCGAGCTCGCGGAGGGCACGGCGACCGTGGTCTGGCACTCCGTGATGTGGATGTACGTCGACGACGCCGAGCGCTCCCGGATCGACGCGCGGCTGGCAGCCTTGGCCGAGGGAGCAGGCGCCGACCGGGTCCTCGCCCGGGTGACGCTGGAGAGCAGCGGCGAGCTCGGCGGCCCGTACGACGTGGTGCTCACCACCTGGCCGTTCGGGGAGGCGACCGTGATCGGCTCAGCTCCACCGCACGGGCTTCCGACGACGTGGACGGGGTGAGGACGGGGATGACGGTTTCGTTGTGGATGGTCCGGCACGGGCCGACCGAGTGGGCCGAGAACGGACGGCACACCAGCCGTACGGACCTGCCGCTGCTGCCGAGCGGTGAGGAGCGGGCCCGCGAGCTCGCCGCGCGACTGGCGGGTACGGAGTTCGCCGCGGTTCTCACGAGCCCGCGGCTGCGCGCCCGTCGGACGGCCGAGCTCGCGGGGTTCCCCGACGCCGAGGTCGAGCCGGACCTCGCGGAGTGGGACTACGGGTCGTACGAGGGCCTGACCACGCCGCAGATCCGGGAGCAGGTGCCGGGCTGGACGATCTGGACGCGGGGTGCCGCGGACGCCGGCGGCGAGAGCGCCGACCAGGTCGCGGCGAGGCTCGACCGCGTCGTCGCGCGGGTGCGCGCGAGCGACGGCCGGGTGCTCGTCTTCGGGCACGGCCACGCGCTCCGCGCGCTCACGGCGCGGTTCCTCGACGAGCCCGTCACGATGGGGGCCCGGCTCGCGCTCGGGACCGCGACGCTCTCCATCCTCGGCTACGAGCACGGCTCGGACCCCGTGATCGAGCGCTGGAACAGCTGATCGGCCAGGGGGCGCGCGCGTGGAGTCGCTGTTCTGGATCGTGCTGGTGGCCGCGATCGCGCCCGTCGTGGCCGCGGCGGTCCCTCGGCGTCTCGTCCCCGAGGTCGTCCTGCTGCTGGCCGGCGGGATCCTCATCGGGCCGTTCGGCTTCGACGTTGCGACGGTGGACGCGCCCATCGATCTGCTCAACGAGCTCGGGCTCGGGATGCTCTTCCTCCTCGCCGGCTACGAGATCGAGGTCGACGAGCTGCGGGGGCGGGGAGGGCGGCGCGCGCTGGGGACGTGGCTGACGTGCCTCGTGCTCGCGTTCGCGACGGTCGCCGTTCTCGGTTCGGCGGACGAGCGTCACGCCGAGGTCGCGGTCGCCATCGCGCTGACCTCGACGGCGCTCGGCACGCTGCTGCCGATCCTCAAGGACATGGACCTGATGGGGACACGGTTCGGACGGACCGTCGTGAACCACGGGACGTTCGGTGAGCTGGGACCGGTCGTGGCGATGGCGATCCTCCTCGGCGTCAACGGCCCTGAGCGCTCGGCCATCACCCTCGCGATCTTCGTCGGTGCCGCGATCCTCGTCGGGGCGGTGCCGACACGCCTCTACCCGCGCGCGTCGATCGTGCCGGGCCTCGTGCGGGCCGGAGCGGAGACGACGGCCCAGACGACGGTCCGGTTCACGGTGCTCCTGCTCGTGGCTCTGAGCGCCCTCGCGGTGGTGTTCGAGCTGGACACGATCCTGGCGGCGTTCGCGGCCGGCTTCATCCTGAGAAGGGTGCTCCCCGGCGGCGACGAGCGCCTCGAGACCAAGCTGGACGGGCTGGCGTTCGGCTTCCTCGTCCCGATCTTCTTCGTGACCTCGGGGATGGGGATCGACCCCGGCGCGATCGCTGCCGAGCCGCTGGTCCTGGTCACGTTCGTCGCGCTCATCCTCCTGGTCCGGGGCGGCCCTGTGCTGGTGGCGACGCTGCGCCAGCGCGAGCCGGACGGCACCAAGAGCTTCGACACGAGGGACTCCGTACGCATCTCGTTGTGGGCCTCGACCGGCCTGCCGTTGATCGTGGCGGTGACGGCGGTCGCGGTGGACGCGGGCGAGATGTCTCCCGAGACCGGCTCGATCCTGGTCGCGGGTGGTGCGATCACCGTCCTGGTGCTTCCGATGACGGCGACGCTGCTCCGGCGGGAAGTGACCCGCCGGTAGGTTTCGCGCGGCGGTCGGTCATGATGACTCGCAACGGCAGCCACCTGACGCGAGGAGTCCCCATGCAGTTCGGCCGCAGCTACGAGGAGTTCGAGGTCGGCGCGACCTACAAGCACTGGCCCGGGAAGACGGTCACCGAGTACGACGACCACCTCTTCTGCCTGCTCACGATGAACCACCACCCGCTCCACATGGACGTGAACTACGCCGAGAAGACGACGCAGTTCGGCCAGAACGTGGTGGTCGGCAACTACGTGTACTCGATCCTGCTGGGCATGAGCGTGCCGGACATCTCGGGCAAGGCCATCGCGAACCTCGAGATCGAGTCCCTGCGCCACGTCGCTCCGACGTTCCACGGTGACACGCTGTACGGCCAGACCACCGTGCTGGACAAGTGGGAGAGCACCTCGAAGGACGATCGCGGCGTCGTGCACGTCGAGACGATCGGCTACAACCAGGACGGCAAGGTGGTCTGCATCTTCCGCCGCAAGGTGATGGTGCCGAAGGAGAACTACCTCGAGGCGCGCGGGGGCGAGCAGCCCGGCCGCCCGGTGCCCGAGCCGGACAAGAACTGGCCCGGCCCGTCCGCAGAGTGATGTACCTCACGCAATAATCGCTTTCGTGAAACATTTGCGTTCGGGTTAGTATTTTTCGGTGACGACGCCTGAATCTCTCGCCGGCCACCTGGAGGAGTTCTTCCTCCAGGTGGCTGCGTGCTGTGAGGAGGAGGGGCTGGACGCCTTCGTCGAGGCCGACCTCTCCGCCACCCAGGTGCGCACTCTGCTGCTGGTCTCGTCCCGCGCGGCCGAGACGCAGATCACCGACATCGCCCGAGCACTGGGCATCTCGGTCGCTGCTGCCGGCAGGGCCGTGGACCAGCTGGTCGGCGTCGGGCTGACGAGCCGCCACGAGTGCCAGCAGGACCGTCGCGTACGGGTCGTCACCCTCACCGACGAGGGACGTGACCTCGTCGCCCGACAGCTCCGGACGAAGCGGGTCGCCCTGCTAGAAATCGTTCGCGATCTGTCCGAGCCCACACGTAGCCTTCTTGATCGTGCGCTGACAGCCGCGATCGCCGAACGCCAACCCACCACCCCCGGGTAAGGAACCGCTTTTACATGAGTCAAGACATCCAATCCGCGCCGGGCGGCGTGCCCGGCAACGTGGACCCGCAGAGCGACAAGCTCGACGCGGCCGTCCTCAAGATCGCCGGCGTGGTCGTGCTCGGCGCGATCATGTCGATCCTCGACATCACCGTCGTGACGGTCGCGCTGCCGACCTTCCAGAACGAGTTCAACGCCTCGTACGCCGAGGTCGCCTGGACCATGACCGCCTACACGCTCGCGCTCGCGACCGTCATCCCACTGACAGGGTGGGCTGCTGATCGTTTCGGCACGAAGCGTCTCTACATGATCGCGCTGACGCTGTTCACGCTCGGCTCCGTGCTCTGCAGCCTCGCCGGCGGCATCACCGAGCTGGTCGCGTTCCGCGTGATCCAGGGCCTCGGCGGCGGCATGCTGATGCCGTTGGGCATGACGATCATGACCCGTGCTGCCGGTCCGCACCGGATCGGTCGCGTCATGGCCGTCCTGGGCGTCCCGATGCTGCTCGGACCGATCCTCGGCCCGATCATCGGCGGTTGGCTCATCGAGAGCCTGACCTGGCACTGGATCTTCCTGATCAACCTCCCGATCGGCATCGCCGCGCTCGTCTACGCGTGGCGCGTGCTCCCCAAGGACTCGCCCGAGCCGTCGGAGTCGTTCGACTGGACGGGCATGCTCCTGCTGTCGCCCGGTCTCGCGCTGTTCCTGTTCGGCGTCTCCTCGATCCCTGAGGAGGGCACGATCTGGGCGACCAAGGTGCTCGTCACGGCGGCCATCGGCGCTGTGCTCATCGTGGCGTTCGTGTTCCACGCCTTCCGGCCGGAGCACCCGCTGGTCGATCTTCGCCTCTTCAAGCACCGCAACCTGACGGTGGCCGTGATCACCATGGCCGCCTTCGCGGTCGCGTTCTTCGGAGCGAGCATCCTGTTCGCGGCCTACTTCCTGCAGGTGCGCGGTGAGTCGACGCTGATGGCCGGCTTCCTGCTCGTCCCGCAGGGTGTCGGCGCGATGCTCACGATGCCGATCGGCGGCATGCTGACCGACAAGATCGGGCCCGGCAAGATCGTCCTGACCGGACTCGCGCTCACTGCGGCCGGCATGGCGGTGTTCACCCAGGTCGCGGCGGACACCTCCTACTGGATCCTGCTGCCGGGTCTGTTCGTGATGGGCCTCGGCATGGGTCTGACGATGATGCCGACGATGACCGCCGCGCTCGCGACGCTCACCGACCACACGATCGCTCGTGGCTCGACGCTGATGAACATCGTCCAGCAGGTCGCGGCGTCGATCGGCACGGCGGTGTTCTCGGTCGTGCTCACCAACCAGCTGTCGGGGGGCACGACACTCGCCGAGGCGACCGGTGCTCCGGCGACCAAGGAGACCGACATCCCGCTCGCCGGCCTCGCCATCGAGTCCTGGGACAGCGCGCGGATCCTCGACATGGTCCCGGCGAACCTGCTGCGCCAAGGCTTCGCCGAGGCTGCGGACGCTTTCGGCACGACGTTCGTCCTCGCGACGATCCTCATCGCGCTGACGTTGATCCCGGCGGCGTTCCTGCCGCGCAAGCGGATCGAGCGTGACACCGAGGAGGGCGCTGCAGCGGCTCCGGTCGTCATGCACTGACGCTCACCCGCGCCACCCGTCGGCGGTGGGTCGGTCGTCACCAGCACGCGCTGGTGGCGGCTCGGCTCACCGCCGACGTCGTTCCCGGCCGGTAGCCTGACCGCGTGCTCATCGACCTCCACACTCACTCGCGGCGCTCCGACGGCACGGACAGCCCGACGGAGCTCGTCGAGAACGCCGCCCGGGCGGGTCTCGACGTGGTCGCGCTCACCGACCACGACGCGATGACGGGGTGGGACGAGGCGCAGGCCGCAGCCGATCGCGTCGGTGTCACCCTGGTGAAGGGTCTCGAGATCTCGTGCCGCTACCAGCACCGCGGGGTGCATCTGCTCGGCTATGAGCCCGACCCGACGGACACGGCGCTCCTCGTCGAGCTGGAGCGTGTCCTCGGTGGCCGCCAGGACCGTCTCCCGAAGACGATCGCGCGCCTGCAGGACCTCGGCATCGACATCGACGAGGCCGACGTGCTCGCGGTCTCCGGCGACGCGGCGGCGACCGGACGGCCGCACGTCGCCGACGCGCTGATCGCGAAAGGGGTCGTCCTCAACCGCGACGAGGCGTTCGAGCGCTTCCTGATGCCCGGCCGCCCTGCGTACGTCGACCGGTACGCCGCGGACCTCGAGGAGATGATCCGGCTGCTGGTCGCGGCCGGAGGTCGTCCCGTGATCGCCCACCCGTGGACGCGGCAGAGCCGGTCCGTGCTGACCGCTGACGCGGTGGCTCGACTCGTCGACGTCGGTCTCGTCGGCCTGGAGGTCGACCACAACGATCACGACGCGGACACGCGTGCACGGCTGCGCGCGATCGCGCACGAGCTCGACCTCGTCGTCACCGGGTCGAGCGACTACCACGGGACCGGCAAGATCGGCTACGACCTGGGCGTCAACACCACGGCGCCCGACCAGGCGGCGCGCCTCCTCGGCGACCGCGTCTCCCTCTTCTGACCGGTTCACTCCCTGGCGTCTCCGAGTCACCTCCCGTACGCCGTACGCCTCCGCCGCGCGCGGATGAGCGAAACCCGAGACCGAACTTGAGTCTTTTTGTAGACTTTCCCGGTGAGCATCATCGTCGAATCGGCCCTTCCCCGCTTCGACGGCGCCGAGGTCGTCGTCGAAGCCCCCGCGCCCGGCCCCGGAAACTGGACCGGCGCTCCGTCCGCGATCTACGCCGACGGCGCGTTCTGGCTCGCCTACCGCGTACGCCGCCCGATCACCGCGGGTCGTGGCGTCAGCGTCGTGGTCGCCCGCTCCGAGGACGGGGTGCGGTTCGAGACGGTCGCCGAGATCTGGCGCGACGACTTCGGTGCGGAGTCCTTCGAACGCCCGGCCCTCGTCCACCGCGGCGACGGCGGCTGGCGGGTCTACCTCAGCTGCGCCACCCCCGACTCCAAGCACTGGTGGATCGAGGCCGTCGACGCGGCGACGCCGGAAGGCCTCGCCGCCGGGCGTCGTACGGTGGTGCTCCCCGGCGACGACACGGTCGGGGTCAAGGACCCTGTCGTCCTCCGCGACGACGACGGCTGGCACATGTGGGTCTGCTGCCACCCGCTGGACGTCCCGGGCGCTGAGGACCGGATGACGACCCGGTACGCGACCAGCGCCGACGGTCTCGCGTGGACCGACCAAGGGGAGGCGCTCGCGCCCACCCCCGGCACGTGGGACGCCCGAGGGGCCAGGGTCACGGCGGTGCTCGGTCGAGATCCGCTGACCGTGCTGTACGACGGCCGTGCGGATGCCGCGTCGAACTGGTTCGAGCGCACGGGCCTCGCGCGGGAGCGGAGCATCCCCGGGATCCTGGACGCTGTCGGCGAGGCGCCCGTGGCTGCGTCGCCGGAGTCCGACGGGGCGCTGCGCTACGCGTGCGCGGTCGAGCTGCCGGACGGGCGCACCCGCTTCTACTTCGAGGCCGCGCGCTCCGACGGGTCCCACGACCTCATGACGTCGGTCGCCGCCGCGGGGTGACGCCGTAGAGCTCGGTCACGCGGTGCCGGCGCGGCTGGCGAACGACCCGCCGCTCTCCTCGTTGCGCCAGTCGTCGAACGACTGGCCGGTCACCTTCTCGAGGAGGTCGATGTCCTCGCGGTAGTGGTCGATGAGCGCGGCCCGCTCGGCAGGATCGAGCTTCGGGCGTACGGCGGGGCTGCGCCACTGCATCGCCGACAGGAGCGGCCGGCTGGCACGGCGCCACAGCGAGGGATGGGTCAGCGCACCGGCGCGGGCACCCGCCCGGACGACACGTGCGCCGATGTCGCGGCGCCAGCCGGGAGCGACGTACGGCCGTGAGTTGTCGCGGGGGATCTCGCGGACGAGTCCGGGTTCGAGGCCGAGGAACACGCAGACGCGGTCGAGGGTGTCGACGGGCTTCTCCACCAGCTCGCGGTAGCGCAGGACCAGGATCCGGTCGCTGTCCGCGTGCCGGTAGAGGTCGTCCAGCTGGGCTCCGTACATGCCGAGCCGCCGGTAGTGCCAGAACGGCGCCCAGCCCGCGGCGATGCGCTCCTCCTCACGCCCGAAGGCGTCCACGAAGTCGCTGACGGGCTCGAGGCCGTCCGACCACAGATGCATCCAGTTCGAGTAGGCGCGGTCGACCGGGTCGCGGACGACGGCCACCAGCCGCGCGTCGGGGAGCTCCTCGGTGATCCGCCGTCGGGCGTTGCGCAGGTACAGGTAGAACGGCGTGCTCTCGAGGCGCAGCTGGTCGCCCCGCGCGTCGGCGAACAGCTGCTCGTAGTCCTCACGACGCCAGATCCACTCGCGCTGGCTGTGGGCGTCGCCCGGGCCGCGGTACGCCGGCGGCGGGGCGTCGGCGCACATGAAGTACTTCGGCTCCTTGGGTCGGCTCGAGTACACCTGCGGATGGACGGCGAGTGCGGCATGCAGCGCACTGGTGCCTGCCTTGGGTGCGCCCACGAGAAAGGCGTCCGGGCGAGGTGTGCGAAAGGTCCCCATGGCGAGATGGTAAGAAGCCACTCCACGAAGGTCGAGAGTTTAGGTCACCGGTCTTGGGGTACGCCCCGACACCGACCCGGCGGGGTCAGCGAGCGCGACGTCGGGCGCGCTCGGCCAGCGCCGCGAGCGCGGCCGGGAAGATCTCCGCAGGTGGGGTCACGAGTCCGGCGCCGACCTGGCCCGTGCCGGCGACGCGGCCCGCCATGCCGGTGTTGATCTGCGGCAGGATCCCCGTCCGGCACACGCGGGCGACGTCGATGCCGGTCGGCGTCCCCGCGAACTCCAGGACCGGGATCGTCCAGCGCGGGTTCTCGGCGAGCGCGATCTCGCCCATCCTCCGCGTCGTCGCGAGCGCGTCCGGCACCGAGCCGCCGACCAGCCGGACGATCGCGGGCGCGGTCGCCATCGCGAACCCGCCGATCCCCGCCGTCTCCGTGATGGCCGAGTCCCCGATGTCGGGGTTGGCGTCGTCGGGACCGTACGACCCGAGGTACAGGCCGTCGGCGACCTGCGCCGGCCCGGTGAACCACTGGTCACCGGTGCCCGACACCTGGATGCCGAAGTCCGTGCCGTTGCGTGCCATCGCGACCACCATCGTGGAGCCCTCGATGTCTCGGGCGGCGTCGAGGGCGAGCTTGCAGGCGGGCATGGCGAGGTTGAGGAAGAAGTGGTCGTTGCCGCCGACGAACGCGACCGCGTCGGCCACGTCGCCGGCCCGCGAACCCGAGCGGATCATCGCCGGCACCAGGTCGCGCAGCAGCATGAGCGTGCCCGCTCGGTTGCGGTTGTGGGCCTCGTCGCCCATCTGGAGCATCTGCGCCAGGAGCGCGGTGATGTCGACCGGACCCGCGGCCCGCACGGCCCGCTGCAGGACGGGCCCGAGGACCGACGACATCCAACGGAGCCGCGCGAGCACGTCCTCGGAGTACGCCCCGTAGCGGAGCACCTTGCCGAGCCCCTCGTTGAGCGAGCAGTACGTGCGTGCGCCGGTGGAGGCGTCCTCCAGCACGAACACCCACATCGACGGCGAGATGATCCCGGCCATCGGGCCGACGGCATGGTGGTGGTGGCAGGGGTCGAGCGTGTAGCCGGCCCCGGACTCGAAGAAGGCAGGTGCCTCCTCGGCGTCGGCGACGATCCCCTCGAAGGCCGCGGCGCCCATCAGCGCGCCGCGCATCGGCCCGGACGCCCGCTCCCAGGTGATCGGCGGGCCGGCGTGGAGGAAGTCGCCAGGCCGGAGTCCGAGCGCCTCGGAGGCAGGAAGGACGTCGACGAGCTGGGCGGTGACGCCGAGGTAGGCGTCGACGGCCCTGGCGTTCGCCGCTGCCCGCAAGGGGTCGGCGGCAACGGTGGCGAGGTCGTCGGCGGTCCCCGGCACCGGCGGCTGCCAGTCGACGCGACGGGCGGAGACGGCCTGGTCGTCGATCGCGTCGGCGAGCAGGCTCGTACCGACGGTGACGACGGTGGGTGCGGCAGTCATCGGAGCTCTCCTGCGGTCGGGACGGGCGCGGGCACGGCGGTCAGCGCGACGGCGTGCCGGGTCGCCTCGGCGTTGGACGAGAAGACGTACGCCCCGGCGGAGACGAGCGCTGCCGCCTGTCGCTCGAGGTCCTGCGGGTCGGCCGCGGTGCCGACGAGGGTGACGACGACGGGGAGCGTACGGCCGTGCTCGGCCACCGCGACGGCGCGGGCGTCGGCGATGGCGGGCGCGAGAGCGGCTGCGGGGTCGGGCTCCGCGCCGTGGCCCAGGACCACGTCAAGCAGGACGACGGCCGTGGCGGGATCGGCCGCGGTACGCGCGAGCGCCGCCAGGCGAAGGCTCGGGTCGATCATGGGATGCGCCCGGCCGACGGTGAGGGCGTCGTCGCCGAAGTCGATCATCGCGTGCGCGTCGCCGAGGTCGCCGGCCAGCACGGCGGCGGCATCGAGCGCGTCGCCGCCCGCGAGCGGGATGTTGCTGCGGATCTCGCCGAGCGTGGCGGATGCGATCAGCATCGCCTCGTCGCACAGCGTGCCGCCCACGAACAGGCCTCGGAGCGCGCCGGGTCCGCCCGCCTCCTCGGGCTCGCCCCATCGCCGCCAGGGTGCTGCCGGCAGGTCGAGGCTGGCGAGCAGCGCCTCCGTGCGCCCGGTGAGGTCGGTGTCGGGGGAGAGCAGCGCGAGCTCGACCGGGACCGACAGCGACGCCGCGTACGCGGTGATCCCGTCGGCGATCTCGGCCGCTGGTGGTTTGGACACCAGCACCACGTGCGTCGTCTGCGGGTCGGCGTCGAGCCTGGCCAGCGCCGTACGGGTGGATCGACCGCCGACCGCCGCCGAGAGGTCGCGTCCGCCCACGCCGAGCGCCGCGCTGACGCCGACGCCGACCTGGTCGAGCAGCGCGAGCACCTGCTGGGTGCCGGTCCCGGACGCGGCGACGATGCCGATCGGACCGGGACGCACCACGTTGGCGAAGCCCAGCCCGACACCTCCGACGACCGCGGTGCCGCAGTCGGGACCCATGACGAGGACGTCGCGCGCGGCTGCGGCCTCCTTCAGCGCGACCTCCTGCTCCAGCGGCACGTTGTCGCTGAACACCATCACGTCGTGCCCGGCCTCGACCGCGTCCATGGCCTCGACGAACGCGGACGGTCCAGGCACGGACACCATCACGATCGTGCCCGCAGGAGCGTCGCGCAGCGCGCTCGCCGTGGTCCGCGGGGGAGCTACCGACGTGTCCCCCGACGCGCGGGGTGCGCTCGCGGCGGCGAGCGCGGCGTCGACCGCGGCCATCGCGTCGTCGAGGGATGCGCTCTCGAGACGCAGCGCCACCACCATGTCGTTCGGCGACGCGTCGGCCGGCACGTCGAACCCCATCACCGCGAGGGTCTCGAGGTTGAGCGGCGTCGCCATCGCGACCTGGGCCTCGCGTACGCCGGGGGTTGCGGCGACCTGCTTGCTCACCTGGAGCAGGGTCACCGAGTCGGCGTACGCGCCGGAGCGGAGGCTGACGTGGTCGGTCATGGGACTCCTTGGATCGAGGTCACGCGGCGACGGTCGCAGGACGGCGTACGGCGAGGGCGACGCCGAGCGCGAGCCCGGCGCCAGAGGTGTGCCCCACGCGGAGCAGGTCGGAGAGGCGCTCGTCCGTGCCGGCGTCACCGAGCCCGTCGACCAGGGCGCGCAGCTCGGGCACGGCCTCGCCCCGGACGGCGTGGGCGAGCAGCGTCGCGGAGACCGTGGTCGTACGGGTCGAGGCCACCGCGAGGACTCGGTCGGCCACCTGGCCGCCCCGCGCACCGGCGGCGTACCGGGTGACGAGCCACCCCGCAAGGACGTCGTCGCCGAGTGGTGTCAGGCCGGGGCCGCGTCCGAGCAGGGCATCGACGGCGCGTGGATCGTCGCCGCCGAGGCGGTCGTACGCGGTCGTGCCGCCGGGAAGGTTGGTGGCGACCGCGGAGAGCAGCGCGGTGCGGGGGAGATCGTCGGTGAGGCCGTCGGGCCGGACGGCGACGCACGCCTCGACGTAGCGGGTGACCCGCAGCGCGCGACCGTCGACGACGCACTGGCCCTCCCCGAGCACGACGGTGCGGACGCCGTCGAGGTCGGGCCACGTGGTGAGCAGTCCGCAGGGTACGGCGACCGCGTCGCGGGCGACCACGGCGAGGCAGCGCTCGGCGTCGCGGACGTACACCGCGTGCCTGCTGCGGTGGACGATCTCGGCCGTCCGCCGCGGCCCGTGCAGCCGGGCGGCGACCTCTGCGGTGGCAGCGGTTGGATGCGCGTCGCGCCGAGGACCGACGGATCGGGCGGCATCGGCCCGCGATGTGATCGTCGCGACCATGGCGCCAGCGTAGGAGCGTTCGCTACGGTGAGCCGATGGCGAGACTTGCCAACGATGGATCCGATCCGGCCCAGAACCTGACATCAGACGCGCACGGGCTCCCGCTCGCCGACGTCATCGCTGTCGACGCCCTCCAAGGGTCGAAGATGCTCGCCGGTCACACCGGGAGCCACCGCACCGTGACCGGCCTGAACGTCATGGAGGTGCCGGACGTCCTCGCGTGGGTCAAGCGGAACGAGCTGCTCGTCACCACCGGCTTCCCGCTTCTCGACAGCTCGCGGCGCCTCGACGTGCCTCGCACGGAGGCACTGGTCCAGGGCCTGTACGACGCGGGTGCGGCCGGCTTCGCCATCAAGCTCGGCCGGTACGTCGACGAGGTTCCCGAGAGCGTGGTCGCCCTGGCCGACGAGCTGGGGTTCCCGATCGTGCAGATCCCGGAGGACGTGGCGTTCGACGACGTCCTCAAGGACGGCTACGCGGCGCTCAACACCTTCCAGTCACGAGTCCTCGCGCAGATCGACGCCCTCCACGCGGCGCTCACCCTGATCGTCCTCGAGGGCGGCGACCTCGAGCAGATCGCCGCGGAGGTGTCGAAGGTGCTCGACATCGGCGTCATCGTGACCTCGACCGACGGACGCGAGTGGGCGGGGGCGCTGAGCGACGAGCTCCGCGCCAGCCTCGAGGTGAGCGAGTTCCTCGACGTCTCCGGACGGATCCGGGTCGAACGCATGCGCCGGTCGCGACCGTTCGGCGCGGGAGAGATCCGGGCCCTGCACGTCGCGGCGTCCGGCACCGAGCTCGCCCGGTTGGTCGTGGTCAGCGAGAAGCGGACCCTGCAGGCGACCGACGTCTACGCGCTCGAGCGGGCGGCCACCGTCGCCGCGCTGCACATCACGCGGCTGCAGGCGGTGGTCGCCGTCGAAGGCAAGTACCGCGGCGACTTCCTCCGCGACGTGCTGACGGGGCGGGCCGAGAGTCCTCAGTACGTCATCGAGCACGCCGAGAGTCTCGGGTGGGACATCGACCGGCCGCTCGTCGTCGTGGTCGCCGAGCTCGACCCGCCGGGCGCCGACGAGCCCGTGGTGTCGAGCCGTACGCGCCGTGGGTTCCAGGACCGCTTCGCCGCGGCGTGGCGCCAGGTCGTGGAGCGCCGCGGGCGGTCCATCGCCGTGGCGGACTTCTCGTCCCAGGTGGTCGCGCTGCTCCCCGTGAGCCCCGACGGCTCGGACGTCGTGGACGTCGTCGAGGAGGCGCTGGCCGCCGTCCGCGGTGACTCGGGCGGCGGGCGGCGCCCGTTCTCGGCAGGGATCAGCCGGGTCGTCGCCGGGGTCGAGCGGCTCCCCGACGCGTACGCGCGGGCTCACAAGGCGGTCGACGTCGGCCGGCGCATGAAGGGGAACAGCTCGACGACCTACTTCGACCGGCTCGGCGTACGCCGCCTGCTCTCGCAGGTCGAGGACCAGGGCGAGCTCGCCGAGTTCGTCACCGAGGTGCTCGGGCCGCTCGCGGACGACACTCCCGCCGCCGCTGACCTTCGGGCCACGCTGCAGGTGCTGCTGGACGTGAACCTCAACGTCGCCGAGGCGGCTCGCTCGCAGCACTTCCACTACAACACGATGCGCTACCGGGTGACCAAGCTCGAGACGATCCTGGGACGCTTCAGCACCGACCCGCAGATCCGGCTCGACGTCGCCGTCGCGCTGCAGATCCTGCACATGAGGGAGTGACCGAGCAAGGGCTGCCAGCGCGACACGGGGGCAGTTGGCATGTTCGCACCATGCCGGGGGCTCCGCGCCGCCACTAGGGTCGCGTCATTGGACCGGGTGCGCTGCCCGAACCCCCGGCGGCCGCTCGCACACTCTGAGGAGACCGGGATGTCGATGTTCAAGTGGGACGTGGTGCACGACGGCAGGACGCCGCCACCCGGAGAGGCGGTCGGACCGCGCGAACGCCTGAGCTGGGGGCGTACGGCGGGGCTCGGCGCGCAGCACGTGGTGGCGATGTTCGGTGCGACGTTCGTCTTCCCGGTGGTGATGGGGCTCGACCCGAACCTCGCCATCCTCTTCTCGGGCATCTGCACGATCATGTTCCTGCTCATCACCAACAACATGGTCCCGAGCTACCTCGGCACGAGCGCCTCGTTCGTCGCAGCGGTCGCCGCGATCCGAAGCCAGGGAGGTGACTCCGCCGACGTCACCGGCGCCATCCTCGTCGCTGGTCTGGTGCTGGCGGTCGTGGGCGTCGCCGTGCACTTCGCAGGCACGTCGTTCCTGCACAAGCTCCTCCCTCCGGCGGTGACCGGCGCGGTCGTCATGCTGATCGGCTTCAACCTCGCGCCGGTCGTCGCCGGCGTCTACTGGCCCCAGGACCAGTGGATCGCGCTGCTCACGGCGGGCGTCATGGTCGCGGCGGCGGTGCTGCTTCCAGGCTTCTGGGGACGCATCGCGGTCCTGCTCGCGCTGATCTTCGGCTACGTCGTCTCGTGGCTCGCCGATGTGGTGTTCGGCCCGATCACGTCCTTCGTGCCTGCCGCCGGCGAGGAGGTCGCGCACGACCGCGTCAGCTGGGCCGCCGTGGAGGCCGCGGACTGGGTCGGGTTCCCGTCCGGAGACCTCGCCGACGGGGTGTCGGTCGTCCACGGCCCGAGCTTCAGCCTGACCTTCATCCTCCTCGTGCTCCCGGGAGTCATCGCCCTGATCGCCGAGAACACCGGTCACGTCAAGGCGGTCGCGGAGATGACCGGCGACGACCTCGACCCCTACATGGGTCGCGCGATCGGCGCCGACGGTCTCGCCACCGCGTTCGCGAGCGCGTTCGGCGGCTCTCCGACCACGACGTACGCCGAGAACATCGGCGTCATGTCGGCGACCAGGATCTACTCGACCGCCGCCTACTACTTCGCGGCGCTCGTCGCGATCCTCCTCGGCCTCTGCCCGAAGTTCGGCGCGATCGTCAACGCGATCCCCGGCGGCGTGCTCGGCGGCATCACCGTCGTCCTGTACGGCATGATCGGCCTGGTCGGTGCCAAGATCTGGGTCGAGAACCGTGTCGACTTCGGCGATCCGATCAACATCGTCGGGCTCGCTGCCGGCATCATCATCGGCGTCGGCAACGTCACGCTCGTCTTCTCCGACGACTTCCAGCTCGGGGGGATCGCGCTCGGCACGATCGTCGTCATCGTCTTCTACCACCTGGTCGCCTGGAAACGACCCGGCACGCGCCGTACCGACGAGGGCGGAGAAGAGGTGACGAGAGCACTGTGAAGCCTGCGCCGTTCTCCTACGTCCGTCCCGCCACGATCGATGAGGCGCTGGCGACGCTCGCTGCCGACCCGCACGCGAAGGTGCTCGCCGGCGGTCAAAGCCTCGTCCCGCTGCTGTCGATGCGGCTCGCGCAGCCGAGCACGCTCGTCGACATCAACGGGCTGAGCGAGCTCGCCTTCGTGCGGACGGACGAGAGCGGCGTACGCATCGGTGCGCTCGCGCGGCACCGCCAGGTCGAGGACGACGGGGATGCGTGGCGGGCCCAGCCCCTGCTCCGGCAGGCGCTGCGGCTCGTCGCGCACCCGACGATCCGCAACCGCGGCACGACCCTGGGGTCGGTCGTCCACGCCGACCCGGCGGCCGAGATGCCCGCGGTCGCCGTGCTGCTCGGTGCGCGGGTGGTCGCAGCCTCGGTCGACGGACGCCGCGAGATCGACGCGGCGGACCTCTTCGTCGGACCGCTCGAGTCGGCGCTTCGCTCCGACGAGCTCGCGCTGGAGATGGTGGTCCCCGCGAACCCGCCCCGTACCGGCACGGCCATCGACGAGATCGCCCGCAGGCACGGCGACTTCGCGCTGTGCGGGGTCGCGGCGGTCGTCTCCGTGGGAGAGAACGGAGCCATCGAGACGGTGCGCGCCTCGTACCTCGCCGTCGCTCCGACGCCGCACGTCCTCGACCTGTCGGAGGCGTTCGTCGACGGCACGGCGAGCGACCGCAACCTCGACGCCGCGGCCGAGATCGCGTCCGGCGCGCTCGACCCGGACGCCGACATCCACGGCACCGCCGACTACCGCCGGCACCTCTCGGGTGTCCTCACCCGCCGCGTCGTCCGCGACGCGTACACCCGGGCGACAGCCCCCGACGCTCAAGGAGCCCGATGACGACCCCGCCGCAGGTCTCCGCACCCGACGCGCTGCACGCCGTGTCGCTGATCGTCAACGGCACGGCGTACGCGCTCGAGATCCCGGCGCGCCGGCTGCTCTCCGACGCGTTGCGGCACGACCTCGGCCTCACCGGCACGCACGTCGGCTGCGAGCACGGTGTGTGCGGCGCGTGCACGATCCTCGTCGACGGACAGCCGATGCGGTCGTGCCTGCTCCTCGCCGTCTCGATGGACGGCGCCGAGCTGACCACGGTCGAGGGGCTGACCGAGGAGGGCGACCGGCTCGGCCCGGTCCAGCAGGCGTTCCAGGACTGCCACGGGCTGCAGTGCGGGTTCTGCACACCGGGGTTCCTGACCACGATCACCGCCGGGCTGCGCGACGACCCGGACCCCACGCCGGAGGCGGCACGCGAGATGATCGCGGGCAACCTGTGCCGGTGCACCGGATACCAGAACATCGTGAAGTCGGTGCTGCGGGCGGCGGAGCTGCAGCGAGGCGGTGGCGACGCGTGACGACCAAGGCGTTCGGCGCGCGCGTCGCTCGGGTCGAGGACGAGCGGTTCCTGCGAGGCCGCGGTCGCTACCTCGACGACCTCGCGGCCGACGCGCTGCACGTGGCGCTGCACCGCTCGCCCCACGCGCACGCGCGCATCACCGACATCGACGTCGAGGCCGTCCTCGACGTGGACGGTGTCGTCGCCGTCTACACCTACGAGGACCTCACCGGCGCGATGGCGGACCCTCTCCCGCTGCTCATCCCGCACCCCGACCTGACCCACGGCCGCACCCAGTACGCCCTCGCGAAGGACCAGGTGAACTACGTCGGCGAGGCGATCGCGATGGTGGTCGCGGTGGACCGCTACGTCGCGGAGGACGCCGCGGCCCGGATCGTGGTGTCGTACGAGTTCCTGCCGCCGGTCGTCGGGCTCGACGCCGCCCGCGCCGCCGACCACCTGGTCCACGACGACGTCCCGGGCAACCTCGCTGCCACCTCGACGCAGGCGACCGGTGACGCGATGGCGGCGATCTCGCGGGCTCCGCACCGTCTCGCGCTTGACCTCGACATCGAGCGGAGCGCGTGCACACCGCTCGAGGGCCGCGGCACGGTCGCGAAGTGGGACACCGACAACGGTCGCCTCGAGGTGTGGTCGTCCACGCAGACCTCCACCGGTGTCCGCGCCGCGGTCGCCGCGAAGCTCGGCCTCGACCTGTCCGTCGTCGACGTCATCACGCCCGACGTAGGCGGTGGGTTCGGCGTCAAGGTCGTCCACCCGTGGCCCGAGGAGGTCCTCGTCCCGATGGCGGCGATGGCGCTCGGCCGGCCGGTGAAGTTCACCGAGGACCGCCGCGAGCACTTCATCTCCGCCGCGCACGAGCGGGCGCAGCAGCAGCACGTCGAGGTCGGCTTCGACGACGACGGTCGCATCCTGGGGCTCGACGTCGAGATCTGGCACGACAACGGCGCCTACATCCCGTACGGCCTGATCGTCCCCATCATCACCACCACGCAGCTCCTCGGGCCCTACAAGCCCCCGGTCTACAAGGCAACGTTCCACAGCCTCTACACGAACACCGTCATCGTCACCCCGTACCGTGGCGCCGGCCGCCCGCAGGGCGTGTACGCGATGGAGCGCACGATGGATGCGATCGCGGCGGCGCTGGGCAAGGACCGGGCCGAGGTGCGCGCGGCCAACTTCATCCAGCCCGACGAGTTCCCGTACGACCAGGGGCTGATCTTCCAGGACGGCAAGCCGCTGATCTACGACTCGGGCGACTTCCCGCAGATGCTCGACAAGGTCAAGGCCCTCGTCGGCTGGGACGAGTTCGCGGCCTTCCGCGACGAGATGCGCGCCGAGGGCCGCCGGGTCGGGATCGGGCTCGCCTGCTACGTCGAGGGCACGGGCGTCGGCCCGTACGAGGGCGGTCACATCCAGGTCGAGACCACCGGCAAGGTCAAGGTGTCGACCGGGCTGACGACCCAGGGACAGGGCCACCAGACCGTGTTCGCGCAGATCGTGGCCGACGAGCTCGGGGTGCGGTTCGAGGACGTCGAGGTCGTCACGGGCGACACCCGGCGCATGCCGTACGCCGTCGGCACGTACGCCTCGCGCGCGGCGGTCATGAGCGGTTCGGCGATCGCGCTGACCGCACGATCGGTGCGACGCAAGGCCCTCGAGCTCGCCGCCGAGGCGCTCGAGGCGAACGTCGACGACCTCGAGATCCGTGACGGCGTCGTCGAGGTGCGGGGTGCGCCGGGCGCGCAGATCAGCCTCGGCACGCTCGCCGTGCTGAGCAACCCGCTGCGCTACGCGTTCGACGAGGCGAGCAAGGCGGCGACCCAGTTCTCGGTCGGCGACCCCGACAAGGTGCCGGTGCCCGAGGGGACGTCTCCCGGTCTGGAGAGCCGCGACTTCTACTCGCCGCCGCGCTCGACGTTCGCCTCCGGCATGCACGCCGTGATCGTCGAGACCGATCCCGACACCGCTGAGATCCGCATCCTCAAGTACGCCGTCGTCCACGACTGCGGCCGACTGATCAACCCGATGATCGTCGAGGGACAGATCCACGGTGGCGTCGCCCAGGGCGTGGGCGGCGCGCTGTACGAACGCATGGTCTACGACGAGCACGGCCAGCTCCTCAACGCGTCGTTCATGGACTTCCTCATGCCGTACGTGACCGAGGTGCCGGAGACGATCGACGTCGACCACCTCGAGACACCGTCGCCGCTCAACCCGCTCGGCATCAAGGGCGCCGGCGAGGCGGGCGTGATCCCGAGCGCGGCGGTGTTCGCCTCGGCGATCGAGGACGCCGAGGGCATCGTGATCACGCGGATGCCGATCTCGCCGAGCGAGCTGTACGACCTGCGGCGTACGCACGCAGGTTCCGACGAGGCGGCCGTGGCCGCGGTGGAGGGAGACTCATGAAGGTAGCCGGAGAAGCCGTGCTCAACGCCCCCGTCGATGCCGTCTGGGAGGCGCTGCTCGACCCTCGGGTCCTCGTGCGGACCATCCCCGGCTGCGAGGTGCTCGAGACCACGGGCGACAACGCGTACGCGATGACGGTGAACGCCGGCGTCGCTGCGATCCGCGGGACGTACGCAGGCACATGCCGGCTGAGCGACCTCGTCCCGCACGAGTCGTTGGTGCTGCGGGCCGAGGGTGCAGGCGCGGGCGGCACGGTCGCCGCCGATGTCGCGGTGCGGTTCGCCGACCGAGGAGACGGCACGACCGGCGTCCGGTACGACGCCGACGCCATCGTCGGGGGCATGCTCGGCGGCGTCGGTCAGCGCATGCTCGCGGCGGTGAGCAAGCGGATGGCCGGCGAGTTCTTCGGCGCTGTCGACGACGCGATCGCCGCCGGCCCCCCGCCGGCCGAGGGCGCCACCCCTCCGCTGGCCGAGGCCGCCGCCCCTCCGCTGGTTGAGGGCGCCGCCCCTCCGCTGGTTGAGGGCGCCGCCCCTCCGCTGGTTGAGGGCGCCGCCCCTCCGCTGGTTGAGCGAGCGCAGCGAGTCGAAACCACCCCCGGCGAACGCTTCACCGCTCCGCCGCGCGCACCCCGTCGTACGGGCTCCCACGACGACTTCCTCCGCGGCGCTGTCGTCGGGGGAGCGCTCGTCCTCGCGGGCGTGCTGGTCGGGAGCCTGTTCGGTCGTCGCTCGCGATGATCGACGTCTACAGCAGCGCTCGCGCGATGGCGGCTGCGGTCGCTGCTCGGGAGATCTCCGCGCGGGAGCTGCTCGCCCTGCATCTCGCACGGATCGAGCAGGTGAACGGCACGGTCAACGCGCTGGTGTCGATCGACGCCGACCGTGCCTACGTGCAGGCAGCCAAGGCGGACGACATCGCCGCGTCGGGGGCCCGGCTCGGTCCGCTGCACGGGCTCCCGTACGCGGTGAAGGACACCCACCACGTCGCCGGGTGGCGGACCACGTTCGGCTCGCCGGTGATGGTTGACCATGTGTCGACGTACGACGACCTGGTCGTCGAGCGGGTGCGTGCCGCCGGTGCCGTGATCGTGGCGAAGTCCAACACGCCCGAGTTCGCCGCCGGCTCGCACACCTTCAACCCCGTCTTCGGCACGACGCTCAACCCGTACGACACCAGCCGCTCGGCCGGAGGGTCGAGCGGTGGGGCCGCTGCGGCGCTCGCGTCCGGGATGGTGGCGCTGGCCGACGGGTCGGACATGGGTGGCTCGCTGCGCAACCCTGCGTCGTTCTGCAACGTCGTCGGGCTGCGGCCGAGCTGGGGGCGTGTGCCGACCTGGCCGACGTGGAACCTGTGGGAGACGGTCTCCGTGCAAGGCCCCTTGGCCCGCGACGTCGACGACCTCGCCCTGCTGCTCAGCGTCCTCGCCGGGCCGGATCCACGGGTGCCGTCGGCCGACTCGACACCGGGCGGCGTCTTCGCGGATCCGGCACCGGTCTCGCTCGACGGTCTGCGGGTGGCGTTCTCGATCGACCTCGGCGGTGCGTTCGAGGTCGACACCGCGGTCGCGGCCGTCGTCCGCACCGCCCGTGCAGAGCTCTCCGACGCGGGCGCGGTGGTCGCCGACGCGTGGCCGGACCTCCCGGACGCGGAGGCGGCGTTTCGGACCCTGCGGGCGTGGCTCATGGAGTATGCCCTCGGCGACGTCCTCGATGCGCACCCGGGTGAGGTCAAGCAGTCGCTGGCCGACAACATCCGTGCGGGTCGGCCGCTGTCCGGTCACGACGTCGCGGTCGCGTACGCGCAGCGCTCGGCCCTCGCCGAGAAGGCGCGCGAGTTCTTCGAGACCTACGACGTGCTGGTGATGCCGGTCAGCCAGGTGCCGCCGTTCCCTGCGGACCAGGAGTTCCCGGCCGCGATCAACGGCCGGCCGCAGGAGTCGTACCTCGACTGGATGCGATCGGCGTTCTTCGTCACCGTGACGGGGTGTCCGGCGATCAGCGTGCCGGCCGGCTTCACGCCCGACGGTCTGCCGGTCGGGGTGCAGCTGGTCGGCCCCGCTGGGTCGGAGCGCCGTCTGCTCGCGGTCGCTCGGGCGTACGAGGCCGTGTCGGGCGCGGGCATCGGCGCCGGCGGCCCTCGACCTGCACTCTGACGGTCACCGTCCGGCGCGGGGCGTACGGCGGGGGAGCCGCATGGTCAGCAGCTTCGCGCGCGGCGCGATCCGCCCGGCGAGCGCGAACACCGACTCGGTCCGCGACTGGTCGGGATCGATCACCGAGAACAGGTTCACGCCCAGGTAGAACGTGATGGCAGCGTGGGCGACCTCGCGCGCGGGGAGCAGCCGCCCGAGCGGGGAGCCCGCCGTCACCTGCTCCCAGCACTCCTCGACGAAGGCGACCCACGGGTTCGCGCGCTCGACGATCGCGGCACGCAGCTCGGGACGCGTCAGCGCTGCGCCGACGATCTCGCTGAACTGCGCCAGATAGCCGCGTTCGAGGTCGGCGCGATAGATCTGCCGTGCCGCGGCGACGAGGTCCTCGACCGTGCGGACGTCCGCGACGGTCCGTCGGTGCATCGCCATGCGCTCCTCCGAGGACCGGTCGAGCATCGCGAGCAGCAGCGGGTCGACGCCGCCGAAGTGGTAAAAGACCAGCGCCGAGTTGACTCCGGCCTCGGAGGCGATCGTACGGGCCGATGTGCCCGCGTAGCCGCGCTCGCGCAGCACGACGTCCGCGGCGTCGAGCAAGCGCCTCCGGGTGTCCTCGCTGTCCTGACGTGCCTTCGCCATGGGGTCCCTTCCCTCCGTCGCGACCTTCATCATATGCTTTAATCACTCGATTAAAGTGTGAGAACGCGGACGAGAGGTGCTCCTATGGAGTCGCACGACGGCGGACCTCCGCCGTACCCCCGAGGCGAGACGCCGCCGCCACCGTCCGGTGGCCGAGCAGCCCGCCTCCTCCTCGCCGGCATCACGCTCGCACTGTTCGCCGCGATGCTCGCCGCTGACGCGCTCGGCAGCACCGGCCTGGAGGAGACCTCGCTGTTCTACGTCGGGATCCCGGCCCTGATCGCCGTCACCGTCATCCTCACCGCGCGGCCCAAGAACGCGGTCGGCGTCGCCCTCGCGACCACCACCGTCGGGCTGGCGCTCGCGGGCCCGCTGCTCGACGAGGGCGTGGTCTGTCTGATCGTCGCGGCGCCGCTCTTCTACGGGGTGGCGGCGTTCGTCGGCCTGGTCGTGCAAGCGGTCCGTCGCCCCGGCCACCGTGCGCTCGTGGCAGCGCCCCTGCTCCTGCTCGTCGCCCTCGAAGGCGTCGGCGGGGTGACCGTGATCCCGCGTCAGGATGCGGCGAGCGCGACCGTCACCGTGTCCGCGACGCCCGTCCACGTCGCGGCCGCCCTCGCCGCGCCGCCGGAGTTCGGACCGTACGAGGCGGCGTTCCTGCGGTCCCTGCCGTTCCCGAAGCCGGTGCGCGCCAATGGGAGCGGGTTGGCCGTTGGAGACACCCGCCTCATCACGTTCAACCCTCGTCGCAGCCTCGGCCTCGGCTCGACGTCCACTCCCCGGTCGATGGAGCTGCGGGTCGTCGAGGCGGTGACGACCGCCGCGGGCGGTCGCGTCGTCTTCGACGTCACCGCCGACTCGACCTTCGCCCGCTGGCTCGACCTGCGAAGCGCGGTCGTCACGTGGACCACGTCGGGCGACACCACGCGGATGACCTGGCGCCTCGACTACGCCCGGACCTTCGACCCGTCCTGGTACTTCGGCCCGATCCAGCACCACGCGGTCGGGGACGCGGCGGGCTACCTCGCCGAGACCTTCGCCGACATGGCCGAGGCGGGCTGAGCGATGAGGTGGGCCGACGGGGCTGCAGCGGTGAGGGCGGGCCGATGAACGACCCTGGGACGGTTCGGGCACTCGGACTCGCCGTGCCGGTGCTCGCGGTGGTCGTCCTCGCGGCGTGGCGGCGGCCGGACGACCGCCGGCTCGCCGCCGTCCTCGTCGCGACTGCGTGGACCGCGGTCGCACTCATGCCCGTCAACCTCCTCGCCGTCGCGCTCGGGTGGTGGTCCTTCGCCGCCGACGGGGCGGTGTGGCGCGGCGTACCCATCGACCTGTGGCTGGCCTGGGCGCTCCTCTGGGGTGCTGTTCCCGCCCTGATCACCCCCGCCCTCTCGCCGCTGCTCGTCGGCGCGGTGCTCGTGTGGGTCGATCTCGCCTTCATGCCGTGGGGGGAGCCTGTCGTCCGACTCGGCCCGTCGTGGCTGGTCGGCGAGGTCGTGGCCGTAGCCGTCGCACTCGTCCCGGCGTACGCGCTCGCCCGCTGGACCCTCGCGCAACGGCACGTGAGCCTGCGCGGCTGGGCGCAGGCGTGGTGCGCGGGTGCCCTCCTCGTCGGGGCGCCTCTCGTCGTGCTCGGCGTCGCGCCGCGGTGGTCCCACGAGGTGACGGCCGCAGGCATCCAGGTGGCGGTCGTGGTGAGCGTCCCCGCAGTCGCCGCGATGCGTGACCTCGCACGGGTGGGTGGCGGCACGCCGCTGCCGTACGACCCGCCGTCGCGACTGGTGACGGTCGGTCCGTACGCCTACGTCCGCAACCCGATGCAGGTGTCGATGGCGGTGCTCTTCCTGGTCCTCGCCGTCACGGTCGGCGACCCGCGGCTCGCCTTCGGCGCCGTCGTGACCGTCGTCTACTCGGCAGGGCTGGCCGCCTGGCACGAGGGGGAGCGAATGGCGGAGGTGTTCGGTCCGTCATGGACGTCGTACGCGGCTGTGGTGCCCGCATGGGTCCCACGCTGGCGTCCGTACGAGGGTCGTACAGCCCGGCTGTACGTCGCCGCCGACTGCTCGATGTGCACCGGCCTGGGACAGTGGTTGCTGGAGCGGCGGCCCGTCGCGCTCGACGTGCTCCCGGCCGCCGAGCATCCCGACATGCTGTGGCGGCTGACCTACGAGGCGGAGGGTGTTCGCGACCAGGGTGTCGCGGCGTTCGCCCGTGCGCTCGGCCACGTGAACCTGGCCTGGGCGCTGGCCGGATGGACCCTCGCGCTGCCCGGGATCTGCCACTTCGCCCAGCTCGGCGCCGACGCCTTCGGTGCTGGCCCGCGTCCCGCGCGCGCTGACGTCCACCGCGCCGCGGGCCGGTGAGGACGAAGCCGTGCGACGCGCCGGGGGTTAGCGCGCCGCACGGCGGTCTGGGTCGCGCCTACTCGAAGTGGCGGCGCGGGTTGTCGACCAGGATCGTCTGCAGGTCGTCCTCGGTGACGCCCCGCTCGAGCAGGGCCGGGATGACGTCCTCGCTGATGTGCCGGAAGTTCCACCGCGGCACCACGGCCTCCTTCGCGCCCGGCGGGAACCAGTCGATGAAGCAGGACGCGTCGTGGGCGATGACAACGTTCTCGACGAACCCCCGGCGTACGAGCTCGACGATGGTGTTCACGCGATCCTCGAAGGGGAGCAGCACGTCGAGGCCGAACCGGTCCATCCCGAGCAGCGACCCTGCCTCGGCGACCTTGCTCAGGTAGTCGACGTCGGTGGTGTCGCCGGAGTGCCCGATCACGACCTTCGTCAGGTCGACGCCCTCCTCGGCGAGCACCCGTTGCGCGACCAGCCCTGAGCCTGTGTGCGGGTTGGTGTGCACGGTGATCGGCGCGCCGGTCTGGGCGTGCGCCTGCCCCACGGCGCGCATGACGCGCTCGACGCCCGGCGTGAGCCCCTGCTCCTCGATCGCACACTTCAGGAACGCGGCGCGGACGCCGGTGTCGGCGATGCCCTCGGTGAGGTCGCGCACGAACATCTCGGTCAGCGGCTCGGGGACGTCGAACAGCAGGCCGGGGCCGGAGTAGTGGAACTGGAACGGGATCTCGTTGTAGGTGTAGAGCCCGGTCGCCGCGATCACGTTGAGGTCGATCTGCTCGGCGATGCGCTGGATCCGCGGGATGTAGCGACCGAGCCCCAGCACCGTCGGGTCCATGATCGTGTCGATGCCGAGGGCCTTCAGCTCGGTCAGGTCGCGGACGGCATCGGCGACCTTGGCCTCCTCGTCCCAGTCGTCGGCGTAGTTCTCGCGGAACTCCTCACCGACGATGATGATGTGCTCGTGGACGAGCGTACGACCGAGGTCGGCGCTGTCGATCGGTCCGGTGACGGTCTGGACGGTGCTCATGAAGCCTCCAGGCTCTTGAGGGTGAGGGCGTTGCGCCAGATGCGGTTGGTGGTCGCGACGAGCTCGTCGACGCTCATGTCCTCGCCCAGCACGAACGCGTAGTAGGCGAGGTGGGAGACCAGACCGTCGAGGGCGCGGGCCGTCGGATAGGGGTCGAGCTCCGGGTCTGCGACGCCACGCTCCTGCAGGGCCGCGATGACCTCGGCCGTCCGGCGGGCGAGCGCCTCACCGCGTCGGCGCCGTACGTCGCGGAAGGTCGGGTCCAGTGCGGCGATCTCCTCGAGCACGAGCATCAGCCGGGCGTTGCTCGCGTAGTTCTCGAAGTAGCGACGATGTCCCTCTGCCAGCGCCACGAACGGATCGGGCGCGTCGACGTCGAGCGTGGGACGCATGACGTCGTGCTGCGCGTCGTACAGGACGGCCGCGAGGATCTCCTCCTTGCTCGTGAAGTACGTGTAGAACGACCCGGTCGCGCACCCCGCCTCGCTGGCGATGTCGGCGATGCGCGCGTCGGTGAACCCGTCGCGCTCGAAGACCGTGCGAGCACCGACGAGCAGGGCGGCACGGGTGCGCGCGCCGCGAGCGGTCGCGGGCTCGGTCACAGGCCCGGGCCGCGCGGACCGGTCAGCGCGTCGCGGTCGATCGCCCGCTTGAGGATCTTGCCCGACGGGCCCTTCGGGAGGGCGTCCGCGAACTGGAAGAGCCGCGGGACCTTGTAGGCGCTGAGGCGTTCCTTCGCCCAGGCGCGCAGCTCCTCTGGCTCGACCTCGGCACCCGCAGCGAGGACGATCACGGCGCCGATCTCCTCGCCGTACGTCGGGTCCGCGACGCCGACGACGGCAGCCTCGACGATCGCGGGGTGCTCGTACAGGACCTCCTCGACCTCGCTCGGGTAGACGTTGTAGCCGCCGCGGATGATGAGGTCCTTCAGCCGGTCGACGATGCGGAGGTCTCCGTCGTCGTCGAGCGTGCCGAGGTCACCGGTCCGCAGCCAGCCGTCCTGGAGCACGGCCGCCGTCGCCTCGGGCCGGTTCCAGTAGCCCTTCATGACGATCGGGCCGCGGATCCAGACCTCGCCCACCTCGCCGGTGGGGAGCGCGCTGCCGTCGAGGTCGCGGATCTCGATGTCGACGTTGTGCACCGCGCGGCCGACAGCACCGATCTTCGGCTCGGTCTCCAGCGGCGCGAAGGTGGCCCACCCGCAGGTCTCCGACAGGCCGTACCCCTCTCGGATCCGCGTCCCGAACCTGTCCTCGAACGCCCGGATCACCTCGACCGGCAGCGACGCCCCACCGGACGAGGCGAGGCGCAGCCGGGCAAAGTCCTCCGGGGAGGCGTCGCCGGCGGCGTGCAGCATCGCGACCCACATCGTCGGCACGCCCGACACGACGGTCAGCTCGTCGTCGCGGATCATCTCGACGAGCCTGCGCGGGTCGAACGGGTGCAGCAGCGACACGGACGTGCCGAACGAGATCGCCAGGTGCATCACCATGATCTGGCCGAAGACGTGGAACAGCGGGAGCGCGGTCCCGGAGCGGTCGTCCTCGCTGAACTCGAGGACGTGCTCGGCCGCGTCGACGATCGCGGCGATGCCGGAGACGGCCAGCTCGGCGCCCTTGGGGCGGCCGGTGGTGCCTGAGGTGTAGATGATGATCGCGGTCGCGTCGTCGGGGAGGTCGACCGGCTGGTCGAGCTGGTCGGCGGTGTCCCAGTCCGCGAGCGGGTCGATCGTCCAGAACGGGAGGCCACGTCCGGTCGCTGCCTTCTCGGCCGCCTCCGCATTGGCCTGCCACGCGACGACGAGACTGACCCCGGCGTCGTCGATCACGTACTCCATCTCCGGTGCCGTCGCCATCACGTTCATCGTGATCAGGGTGGCTCCGGCGGCGTGGAGCCCGTAGTACGCGGCGACGAACTCGGGGATCGTCGGCGCGACCAGGAGCACGCGGTCGCCGGGGGAGACGCCCGCGTCGACGACCCGCTTTGCGAACGAGGCGACCGCGTCACGGAGCGCCCCGAACGTGATCTCCGCTCCCGCGGCGCGGACGGCGACGCGGTCGGGCTCGGTGCCTGCGTGCTCGAAGACGGCGGTGGCGACGTTGCTCAAGAGTCCTCCTCGGACGAGTGTGACCGGCGTCACGGACGCTACCTGAATCATGATTCAGGTTTCAAGGATCACCCCGTACGGCGTGCGCCTGGCAGGTACTGCCAAGGAACGTTCGGGGGGTCCGGCGATCTTCGCCGTGGGGGCCGCGCGCCTGGTGCGTTGGAATCGAGGGGCAGCCGCACACCGACCGAGGAGCGTCATGACGTCAGGCCCGAGCCGTGCAGGGAGTCTCCGGATCGGGATCGACACCGGTGGCACGTTCACCGACGTCGTCGCGTTCGACGAGGCCAGCGGGGCGCTGCTGACGACGAAGACACCGTCCACCCCGCACGACCCGGCCGAGGGCTTCCTCGCCGGCATCGACAAGATCCTCGCCGCGAGCGGGGCCGCCCGCGACGCGATCGCTGCCGTCTCGCACGGCACCACGGTCGCGACCAACCAGCTGCTCGAGGGTCACGTCGGACGGCTCGGCTTCATCACCAACACCGGGTACGAGTCGGTCCTGGAGATCGCCCGCCAGTCCGTCCCCGACGGCTACGGCAACTCGTACTTCTGGGTGAAGCCCGACCGCATCGTCCCGCGCGACCGCGTGAAAGGCGTCGGAGGCCGGATGACCTGGACGGGCGACGAGCTGCGCCCGTTCGACGTCGACGAAGCCCGCACCGCCGCACAGTGGTTCCGCGAGCAGGGCATCGACACGCTCGGCGTCTGCTTCCTGCACAGCTACGCCAACCCGGCCCACGAGCAGGCGATGCGCGCGATCCTCGCCGAGGAGCACCCGGATGCGGTGGTGTCCATCTCGTCGGAGGTGCTGCGCGAGTACCGCGAGTACGAGCGGTCGATGACGACGCTGGTCGACGCCGCCGTGAAGCCGAAGGTCGCCGCGTACGTACGCCGCATCGCGCACAGCCTCGAGGAGTACGCCGACGGTGGTGTCCCGTTCTACGTCATGAAGTCGAACGGCGGGGTCTTGTCGGCGACCGAGGTCGTGAACCAGCCGATCAGCACGGTGCTGTCCGGACCGGCCGCCGGCGCGCTCGGGGCCGCGCTCATCGCGTCGGTCGCAGGATTCGACCGCGTCCTGACCTGCGACGGCGGTGGCACCTCGACCGACGTCTCGGTCGTCATCGACGGCGAGCCGACACTGACGACCGAGGGGAGCGTCGGCGCGTACCCGAGCAAGATCCCCATGATCGACGTCGTGACCGTCGGTGCCGGCGGTGGGTCGATCGCGTGGCTGTCGCCGGAGGGCACGCTCAAGGTCGGCCCTCAGTCCGCGGGCGCTGATCCCGGGCCGCTCTGCTACGCCACGGGCGGCACCGACGTGACGATCACCGACGCCCACGTCGTCCTCGGCCGGATCCCGCCGCACCTGCTCGGCGGCGAGATCCCGCTGGACGTCGACGCGGCCCGCAAGGGCATCGAGGCCCTCGCCGGCAGGCTCGGCATGAGCGTCGAGGAGACCGCGACCGGCGTCCTCGAGATCTCCGCCTGGAACCAGGCCAACGCGCTGCGTCAGATCACGGTCAAGCGCGGCCTCGACGTACGCGACTTCACGCTGACCACGTTCGGTGGCTCCGGCTCGCTCCTGCTGTGCCGCTTGATGGACGTGCTCGGCATCCCTACCGTCCTCGTGCCTCCGAACCCGGGCAACGTCTCCGCGTTCGGGCTGCTGACGGTCGACGTGAAGAACGACTACGTGCAGACCGCCGTACGCCTCGCCACGGATCTCGATGCGCGCGAGGTCGAGGACCTGTACGGCGGGCTCGCCGAGCGCGCCTCGCTCGCGCTGGAGGCTGAGGGGTTCGCGCCGGCGGACCGGCGCTTCGTGCGCACCGCCGACCTGCGCTACTTCGGCCAGGCGTTCGAGGTCCGGGTGCCCGTGCCGGAAGGCCCGCTCGACGCCGGGGCGCTCGACGAGGTCGCCGCGGCGTTCCACGCCGAGCACCGCACGCTGTACGGGTACGACTTCGCGGGTGACGACAGCCAGCAGGTCGAGTGGGTGAACCTCCGGGTCTCGGGCATCGGTCCGCTCCGACGGCCGACGATCCGCCGCCACGAGCGCGAGGCGAGCGCTTCTCCGTCGCGACCGGCCACGCCTTCGAGCCGCCGGCCGGTCTGCTTCGATGCCGAGCAGGGGTACGAGGACAGCGGCGTGTACGACCGCGCGACCCTGCTGCCGGGCGAGGAGGTCCGCGGGCCTGCCGTGATCGAGGAGTACGGCTCGACCGTGCCGATCCACCCGGGCTTCGTGGCACGCATCGACACCTACCTGAACGTGATCGTGACTCGAGAGGATGAAGAGAAGTGAGTGGGTCTCGATCGACTTCGTCGCCTCGACCAGCAAGGGGAGAGTCGCAGCCAGCAGGGGGAGAGTCGCAGCCAGCAAGGGGAGAGGCGCAGCCAGCAGGGGGAGAGTCGCGGCTCGCCCCGACGCAGTTCCCGTTCGGGACGCTCACCGACGACGCCGGCGCCGCGGCAGACCCGGTGCTCGTGGAGATCGTCCAAGGAAGCCTCGCGTCCATCGAGCACGAGGTCGAGACGGCGATCGCGCGGACGTCGCGCTCGCCGATGATCCGTGACGCGCACGACTTCCGTGCGGGGATCCACGACCGGCTGCTGCGCAAGCTGACCGGCCGCTCGTACTCGGCCCTGGTCCACCCTGTCGCCCGCGACTTCCCGCTCGCGGAGATGAGGCCGGGCGACGTCTTCTTCCACAACGACGTCTACCGGTCCGAGGGCGGCATCGGGCACCTGCCGGACCTGTGCGTCACCGTGCCGGTCTTCGCAGGCGGCCGCGTCGTCGCGTTCGTGCAGGCGTTCGGCCACCACGACGACATCGGCGGCGCGGTGCCGGGCTCGATGCCGAGCGCGGCGACCAGCGTGTACGAGGAGGGGCTGATGGTCCCGCCGATCAGGCTGTGGGACGCCGGCACCCCGAACCGCGCCGCGCTGGCCATCATGACCCGCAACTCCCGGATGCCGGAGTCGCTGGCCGCTGACCTCGACGCAGAGTGCTCGGCGTGCCTGATGGGCGCGCGACGGCTCGGTGAGCTGTTCGAGCGGTACGGAGTGGAGGCAGTGGAGGCGTGCTTCGACGCGATCATCGACCGCACCACGCAGACCTACCAGCGCGAGATCCTCGCGAAGATCCCGGTCGGCAGCTGGGTGTGGGAGGACTACGCGGAGCACGACGGCGTCGACGAGCCGATGCTGCACACGCAGCGCATCACGCTCACGCGCACGGGTCCCGAGGATCCCGGCGGCGAACGCGTGATCCTCGACTTCGCCGGCACCTCCCCGCAGGCGAAGGGGCCGATCAACCACTGCGGCGACTACTCCGACGGCGTCTTCCTCAAGAAGTGGCTCGCGCCGATCCTGCGCAACCTCGCGGACACGCCGGAGCGCATGGCCGAGCTCGACGTCAACGAGGGCGTCGTGCCGCTGATCGAGATGAGGTTCCCGCCGAAGGGCACGCTGCTGACGCCGGAGTTCCCGGCGCCGACCAACGCGCGTACGTTCGTCATCCTGCGGCTGCTCGGCGTGCTCGCGGGCGTCCTGGCCAAGGCTGTCGACGGACGGATGCCCGCCGACCAGGAGACGATCCGCTACACCGGCGTGTACGGCATCGACCTCGCCGGCCGCCCGTACCTCATGCGCGAGGTGCTCGGCGGCGGTTCCGGCGGTCGCTACTACGCCGACGGCGAGGACACGATCCACGTCGTGCCCGACTCGCGCAACCTGCCGACGGAGTTCACCGAGTCGCGCTTCCCGTTCGTGGTGGAGTCGCTGTCGGTCGCGGTCGACTCGGGCGGTCCTGGCAAGTTCCGTGGCGGGCTCGGTTACGAGAAGCAGCTGCGGATGCTCGCCGACGCGCACTTCATGTCGATCGCGGACCGGTCGATCCTCGCGTGCTGGGGCGTCAACGGCGGCCTCGCCGGACGCCCGTTCGCGGTGGTCGTCGATCCGGGCGGGCCGGACGAGCGGACGGTCGACGCGCTCGCCGATGCCGAGCCCGTACGCGCCGGCGAGGTCATCCGGATCCGCACCACCGGCGGCGGAGGCTGGGGCGACCCGCTCGAGCGCGACCCCGCGCTCGTCGTGCGAGACGTGCGCTGGGCGAAGGTGTCCTCGGACGGCGCGCGCGACGACTACGGCGTGGTGCTGACCGGCAGCGGCGACGAGCTCGCGTACGACGCGGGCGCCACCGCAGCGCTGCGCGCCGACCGGATCGCCGAGCGGGGCGAGAGCGAGGTGTTCTTCGACCGGGGCCCGGGCTACGCGACCCTCGCCGACGGGGCCACGCACGCGGCCGTCGACGTCCGGTGACCTCCGCCCCGGCACCCGTCGCCGTCGTCGGCGCCTCGGGCAAGACCGGCAGGCACGTCGCGGACGCGCTCGACGCCCGCGGCGTCCCCGTCCGTCGCCTCGGCCGGGCCGAGCTCGCCGACCCGGTCGGTGCCTTCACCGGCACGGCGGCGGCGTACCTGATCGCGCCGAACCTCCACCCCGACGAGCCGTCCCTCGTCGCGGGCTGGCTCGACGCGCTCCGTACGGCCGGGGTGCCCCGAGTCGCGTACCACTCCGTCGCCTGGCCGTACGCCCCCGCGATGCCGCACCACCTCGCGAAGGCGGTGACCGAGGACCTCGTACGCCGCAGCGGGCTGGCGTGGACCGTCCTGCAGCCGTGCGCGTACGTCCAGAACCTCCTGCCCGGCCTCGCGGGCGACACGCCGGAGGTCCGGGTCCCGTACTCCGTCAGCACGCCGCTCGGGCTGGTCGACCTCACCGACGTGGGCGAGGCTGCCGCCGTCGTGCTCACGGAGGACGGCCACGTCGGCGCGACGTACGAGCTCGGCGGACCGGCGCTCGTCACCCTCGCCGACGTCGCGGCTGCTGCGTCGGAGGTGTTGGAGGTGCCGGTGGTGGCCGAGCGCCTCGATCCTGACGCGTGGGCGGACGGGCTGGGCGCAGCGATGGTCCCGCGCGAGCGTGACTGGTTGAGGGCGATGTTCGCGTTCTACGACGCGTACGGCCTCCCGGCCGGCGGTCTGCCGCTGCGCGCCCTGCTCGGGCGGACGCCGCACGACGTCGCGAGCGTCCTCCGCCGTGAGCTGCGCGGCCTCGGCTCGGTCCGCGAGGCCTGAACGCGAGCAGGCGGGCGTACGATTCCGTGCATGGTCCCGCTCCACGACGTCGTCGGCTTCGCGATCGCGTCTGCCCTGCTCATCATGATCCCGGGCCCGAGCGTGCTGTTCACGATCAGTCGGGCGATGGTGCTCGGGCGGCGTGCCGCGCTCGTCAACGTCGTGGGCAACGCGACCGGTGCCGCGGTGCAGATCGTGGCAGTGGCCGCAGGGCTCGGCGCGCTGGTCGCGCAGTCCGTGGCGGCGTACACCGTGGTGAAGTGGGTCGGCGCCGCGTACATCGTCTATCTCGGCATCCAGGCCATCCGCCACCGCCGCGCGGGCGAGGAGGCGGTCGAGATCACTCGATCGGTGACGAAGACCTCCCGCGTCTACCGCGAGGGCTTCGTCGTGGGCATCACGAACCCGAAGACGATCGTGTTCCTGGTCGCCGTCCTGCCCCAGTTCGTGGCGCGGGAGCTCGGAGCGGTCCCGGCGCAGATGCTCGTCCTCGGAGCGGTGTTCATCGCGATCGCGCTGTGCTTCGACAGCCTGTGGGCGCTCGGTGCCGGAGCGGCGCGCGACTGGTTCGCGCGGTCGCCGAGCCGGATGCAGCGGCTGCGCGCGGCCGGCGGGACGATCATGGTCGGCCTCGGCGTCAGCATCGCCGCCGGCGGCCGTCCCGACTGACGACGCCGATCAGCGCGGCGTACGTCAGCCCGACTCGTCGTCGATCGCGAACTTCAGCTTCGCGACGCCGTTCTCGAGGGAGACGACCCGCACGGTCATCGAGTACTTCTGCTCGCTCCCGTTCGGGTCGGAGAGCGTGCAGCTCATCGTGGCGCCCGAGCGGGAGACGAGATCCTCCGGGCAGTCGACCACCGGCGCGAGCCCGATCTGCTTCGCGAGCTCCTCCGACGCCTTCTGCTCGACCGCCTTCTCGGGCATCGGTGCGTGCCCGCACCCTGCGAGAAGCACCAGTGCGAGAGGCACCAGGGCAAGGAGACGGCGTCGGGACATGGGCACAGATTAGAGGGCAGTCTCAGCGCTGGGGAGAGGAGGCGTGCAAAAACCTCACCCATGCCTAGCATTCCTAGGTAACGTCGTCCGCGATCGGAGCACGCGGCGACGGCGTCGCTGCCCGGGGGATCACGGGGGACAGTGATGGGTCGAGTGATGAGAGCGCTCGCGCGGGCGGTGCTCGTGGGTGTGCTGTGCGGGGGGCTGGCACGGGCACTGATGCGAGCCGTCGCGCTGCTCACCGGCGCCGAGCCCGCCTTCACCTGGTCGGGGACCGTCGCGATCGCGGCACTGTTCGTGGTGGCCTCGGTCGGCACGGCCGTCGCGGGCATGCTCCGGGTGCACCTCGCCATCCGGCTGCTCGTCGCCGCGGCGTCGTCCGGGCTCCTGATCGTTGCGGGGATCGGCATCGGGTCCTCGGAGATCGCCTTCGCCGCTGAGCACGGTGAGCCCGGATCGATGGTGTGGGCAGTCGTCATCGCGGCGGCGATCGCCGGGCTCGTCGTCGCCGCGATCGTCGTCCCGTGGCGGGACGCGTCGCGCCGGCGGCGCGTGCCGCAGCAGCGCGCGCGCGTCCTGGTCGAGGCGTAGGGGGGAGCCGTGACCAGTCATCGGACCGTCCTCGCCCAGGCCGTTCTCGTCGGCACGCTGTGCGGGGTGGGCGCACGCGTACTCATGCGGATGATCACCGACCTCTCACGCAACCTCCCGGAGTTCACGTGGGGCGGGACGCTCGCCCTCGTGATCATCTTCGTGATCGCAGCAGTCGCTGCGGCCGGGGCGGCCCTGGCTCGGGGTCCAGTCCTCGTCCGGGCCGTGCTCGGCTTCCTCCCGGCCGCGCTCATCGCGTTCGTCGCCGTCATGAACACGGTCCCGCAGGTCGAGGACGTGCTCGCTGTGCCCAGCTCGGACCACGTGCGTCTCACGGCGATGGCGGTCGGGATCGTCGTCCTGGCGCTCGCGACCGCCGCCGTCCCGTGGACGCTCGGCCTGCGCGCGCGTCGTACGGCCGTGGTGGGTGTTGCGGCAACTCTTCACCAGTGATCGGCGCCTTGTTGGCGATCTTCGCCAATGATTGCGGTGGCCCGGCAGCCCTAGATTCGAGCCATGCGTCTCGTCATCGCTCTGGGCGGCAACGCCATGACCTCACCGGACGGCTCCGCCCGGCCTGAGGATCAGCGAGCGGCGATCGTCGAGGCGATGCGGAGCGTCGCGGATCTCGTCGAGGCCGGGCACGAGATCGTCCTCACCCACGGCAACGGCCCGCAGGTCGGCAACCTCCTTCTCAAGAACGAGCTCGCTGCGGCCGTCGTGCCGCCGGTCCCGTTGGACTGGTGCGTCGCGCAGACCCAGGCCACGATCGGCCGTCTCGTGCTCGACGCGCTCGACGACGAGCTGGCCGGCCGAGGGCACGAGTCGAGGACTGCCGTCGTCGTCACGCGGACCCTCGTCGACGCCGACGATCCCGGCTTCCTGGTGCCGAGCAAGCCGATCGGCCGCTACGCCAGCGCCGAGGAGGCGGCGGCGATGCGCGTCCACGGGCAGCACTGGACCGAGGTCCCCGGCCGGGGCTGGCGCCGCTCGGTCGCCTCGCCCGAACCCCGCGTGATCCTCGAGGTCGGCACCGCCCGTTCCCTGCTGGCCGACGGCTACGTCGTCGTGTGCGCTGGCGGTGGCGGCATCCCGACGGTGCGCGAGGACGGCCGGTACGCCGGGGTCGAGGCCGTCATCGACAAGGACCTCACCGCCGCACTCCTCGCAGCCCAGATCGACGCCGACCAGCTCGTCATCGCGACCGACGTCGAGGCGGCCGTCGTCGGCTTCGGCACTCCGGACGCTCAGCCGCTCGGTGCTGTCGACCTCGCCGAGGTCCGCCGGCTCGCGACCACCGGCGCGTTCGCGGCGGGGTCGATGGGGCCGAAGGTCGAGGCCGTCGCGCGCTTCGTCGAGCACACCGGACGCCCCGGCACCATCACGTCCCTCGCGCGCATCGCCGACGCCGTCGCCGGGCAGGCCGGCACCCGCGTCGTCGCCGCCTCGTTGCCGACCCCCGAACCCGCACCATGACGACCCCCGTCGAGAGCGTCCCCACCGCAGCCCGATCCGAGAGGCAGGCCATGCCAGCAGCCATCGAAGTCCGCAAGGTCCCGATCCACTCCGTCGCCGACGCCAGCGAGCTGGAGAAGCTGATCGACGACGGCGTGCTGGAGGCGGACCGCGTCGTCGCGATCATCGGCAAGACCGAGGGCAACGGCGGCGTCAACGACTACACGCGCATCATCGCCGACCGGGCGTTCCGCGAGGTGCTCGTCGCGAAGGGGACGCGTTCCCCCGAGGACGTCCGGCAGGTGCCGATCGTGTGGTCGGGCGGCACCGACGGGGTGATCAGCCCGCACGCGACGATCTTCGCGACCTTGCCCGACGGCGCCACCCCGGCCACCGACGAGCCGCGCCTCAGCGTCGGCTTCGCGATGAGCGACGTGCTGCTCCCGGAGGAGATCGGCCGGACCCCGATGGTCGAGAAGGTCGCCGCCGCCGTCCGTGTGGCCATGGAGCGCGCCGGCATCACCGACACGGCCGACGTCCACTACGTGCAGACCAAGACCCCGCTGCTGACCATCGACACGATCCGCGACGCGAAGTCGCGCGGCAACACGGTGTGGACGGAGGACACGCTCGCCTCCATGGACCTCTCCAACGGGACGACGGCGCTCGGCATCGCGGTGGCGCTCGGCGAGATCGAGATGCCGACCGACGACGACGTCCTGAACGACCGCACGCTGTTCTCGTCGGTCGCGTCGTGCTCGTCGGGAGTCGAGCTGGACCGCGCCCAGGTCGTCGTCGTCGGCAACGTCCGCGGGATCGGTGGCCGCTACCGCATCGGTCACGCCGTGATGGACGACGCGCTCGACGCCGACGGCATCTGGGACGCGATCCGTTCGGCGGGTCTCGAGCTTCCCGAGCGCCCGCACACCAGCGACCTCGACGGTCGGCTCGTCAACGTTTTCCTCAAGTGCGAGGCCAGCCAGGACGGCATGGTTCGCGGGCGGCGCAACGCCATGCTCGACGACTCCGACGTCCACTGGCACCGCCAGATCAAGGCTGCCGTGGGCGGTGTCACCTCCGCGGTGACCGGCGATCCCGCGGTGTTCGTGTCGGTGTCGGCGGCACACCAGGGCCCCGACGGCGGCGGGCCGGTCGCGGCCATCGTCGACGCCGGCTGAAGGCGCGGGCGGCGTGACCGATGGGGGTGGGTCACGCCGTCCGCTTTGACGTCGGGCCGTCCGGCGCCCGGGGTCACACTCCGAGCCGCTCCCACGCCCCCAGCAGGAGCGCAGCGGTCGCCTCGGGGGCGTCGGCCGCGGGGGAGTGCCCGGCGCCCGGGATCACCTCGACGACCGTCCCGAGCCGCTCGGCCAGCCGGTCCTGGCTCGCGTGGGGCCAGGCGTCGTCGTCGCTCCCGCGCCCGACCGCGACCGGGACGTCCGTCGCGGCGAGCGCGTCGACCTGGTCAGGTGCGTCGATCAGGTGCTGCGCGATCGCGCACAGCGACTCGGGAGAGCTGGCGAGGAAGCGCGATCGGAGGAACGCCCGCACGTTCGGGGTGACCTCCGTGTCGGCGTGCTGCCGCTCGAACACCTCCTCGAGCCCCACCGTCGGGACGGCTGCGATGAAGGTGGCCAGCATCCGCGGCGACGCCTCGGGATCGTCGGCCAACGCGGCGACGTCGGGGTTGCTGAACCCGGCCGGACCCGAGCACAGCAGCGTCAGGCTCCGCCAGGCCGAGGCGTCGTCGAGCACCGCGTGCTGGGCGACCAGCCCGCCGAACGAGTGCCCCACCAGGTGCGAGCGGCCGTGCGGTGCGAGTGCCTCCTGGAGCGCGAGTGCGTCGGCGGCGAAGCCGCGTACGGAGTAGTCGTCGTCAGGCTTGCCCGCCGTCTCGTACTGGCCGCGCTGGTCGTACGCCGTCGCGTGCCACCCCGCCCGCGCGAGCAGCGGCAGCACGAACGCGAAGTCCTCCTTGCTGCCCGTCCAGCCCGGCACGAGAAGCACGTGGCCGCGTCGCGTCGTCCCGCTCGGGACAGGGGCGTCCAGGACGGCGAACGACCCTCGCGGTGTCGTGACGGTCCGCGGCGTCAGGGCGTCGTACGCGGCCCGCGTGCGTGAGGTGCTCATCCGGCGATCTTCCTGCCCTTCTTGGCGACAGCGGCGACCAGGCTGGCCGGCGCGTAGCGTGCGACCGTCCCGAGCACCTTGTAGCGCACGGTCGGGATCGAGATCGGCTTGCCCTTCTCCAGGTCCGCGAGCGCTCCGCGGACCTGCGTCTCGGCGCTGGTCCACATCCACCCCGGCACGTCGCTGGGGTCGACGCCCATCCGCTGGTGGAACTCCGTACGGACGAAGCCGGGGCACAGGACGGTTGTGACCACCCCCTCGCGGGCGTACTGGATGTTCATCCACTGGCTGAGGTTCACGATCCACGCCTTGTGCGCGGAGTAGGTGCCGCGCGGGGTGAACGCGGCGATGCTCGCGACGTTGAGGATCCGACCCGACCCGCGGGGTCGCATCACCTCGAGCGCTGCGGCCATGAGGTCCATCGGCGCCTTCACCATCAGATCCAGCTGGGCGTCCTCGGCGGCGACGTCGGTGTCGCCGAAGAACTTCCCGATCGACGACCCGGCGTTGTTGACGAGCAGGTCGATGCGTCGCTCGCGGATCGCGTCCGTGGCGGCCGCGACGCCGTCCCGGGTGGCGAGGTCCGCGGGAACGACGTGGATCGTACGCCCGGCTGCACGCAGCTCGTCGGCGAGCGTGCCGAGCCGGTCGACGTCGCGTGCGACGAGCACGAGGTCGTCGCCGCGCCGGGCCAGCTCGCGTGCGAAGGCGAGGCCGATCCCGGATGTGGCGCCGGTCACCAGTGCCAGAGACATGGGCAGATCCTCGCAGATCGTGAAGAATGGCCGCTGTGACCCCTCGCACCGCGGAGACCCGGAGCGGGCCGCGCGTGCTCGCGGTCGCCAACCAGAAGGGTGGCGTCGCCAAGACGACGACGGTCGCGTCCCTCGGCGTCGCGATGGCCCAGCGCGGCGCGCACGTGCTGCTGGTCGACCTGGACCCGCAGGCGAGCCTGACGTTCTCGCTCGGGGTCGATCCCGAGGAGCTAGACCTGTCGGTCCGCGACGTGCTCGTGGGCAGCAAGAGCGTGCAGGACGTCATCCTCGTGACCGACGAGGCGGTGCACCTGCTCCCCGCGACGATCGAGCTCGCGCAGACCGAGGAGACCCTCGCGTCGATGACCGGCCGCGAGCAGCGGCTGCGGGTCGCGCTCGAACAGGTCGCGGACGACTACGACTGGATCCTGCTGGACTGCCCGCCGTCGCTCGGCGTCCTCACCGCCGCCGCGCTGACGGCGGCCACCGACCTGCTCATCCCGTTGCAGTGCGAGACCCTCGCGCACCGCGGGGTCGGTCAGCTCCTCGACACCGTGCACGATGTCCGTGCGTTCACCAATCCGGACCTGTCCGTGATCGGCGTGCTCCCCACCGCGTACGACGGACGCACCCGGCACGCCCGTGCGGTGCTCGAGGCGATCACCGAGTCGTACGGCCTGGAGGTCGTCGAGCCGCCCATCCCGCGCACGGTGCGGTTCGCCGAAGCGCCGGCGTACGGGAGATCGATCCTGCAGACGGCGGCGACCCATCGGGGCGCGATCGCCTACCGCGACGTGGCTGATCGACTGCTCGCCTCCACGTGACTGCGGGTGGGCATTCCGCGCGACCGGCGCGACGCGTACGCTGACCCCTGTGAGCACGCGCGGTCGACGTCCTGACGCATCGCGCGGACGCCATTCCGCACCCCGCAGTCGCCGCCCGCGCTGGCGTCTCTTCGCCACCAGCACCGTGGTGTGCGGCCTCGCCGCGACCGGCTTCGTGCTGCGCGAGGACCTCGTCCCCGCACAGTGGGTCGACACCGCGATGGAGCCGGCCGCTGCGGCCACGCACGGCGATCCGCCGCCGGTCGGCGTCTACCCGCCCGAGGTGCCTCCGGTGAGCGACGCGCAGGTGCTCCTGCCCGACACCTCGCGCAGCGGCGTACGCCCTCCAGCACCGACGCCCGACCCCGCGGCGACGTCCGCCCGCGCGGCGAAGGCACCGCTCCCGGCGAAGTCCGGCAAGGGCCGACGCATCGTGTTCTCGATGAGCGAGCAGCGCGTGTGGCTCGTCCGCAAGGACGGCACGGTCGCTCGCACCTATCTCGGCTCCGGCAGCAAGCTCGACAACCTCGACCCCGGCTCCTACGCGGTCTACTCGCGCTCGCGGCACGCCACGTCGTACGACCTCGGCAGCACCATGGAGTACTTCGTCCGGTTCACCCAGGGCGAGAACGCTCCCATCGGCTTCCACACGATCCCGGTGGACGGCGACGGCGAGCCGCTTCAGACCCGGGCCCAGCTCGGGACGCCGCTCTCCTCCGGCTGCATCCGGCAGAAGCCGGCCGATGCGATCGCCCTGTGGCAGTTCGCGCCGATCGGCACGAAGGTCGTCGTCGTCGCCTGACACGCCCGTCGTCGCCGACCGTCTCCGTGGGCGCCGGTTGCGTGACATCTCGACCGTTTGCGTGGTTCCCCACGCAAAGACGTCACCCCACCGCATTCTCGCGGTGGGGTGACGTCCTTGCGGTGGTGCGTCGGCTACTCGGTCGGTGCCGGTGCGCTCTCGGCCGCAGCGGTCTCGCCGGTCGCGCCCGACGGACGACGACGGCGGCGACGGCGACGGCGAGGCGCGCCCTCTGCTGCGTCAGCGCCGTCCTCGACGGGGGACGCCGATGCGGGTGCGGCCTCGGCCGACGGTGCGGCCGAGGTCTCGTCGCCCTCGGTCACCGGCTGCCCACCGCGCGTACGGCGGCGGTTGCGGTTGCGTGTCGAACGCTCGCCGTCCTCGCGACGGTCGCTGCCACGCTCGCTCCGCTCGCCCCGTGAACGCTCGGCCTTCGGCGCTGCCGGGGCCGGCGGCGCGATGCGGCCGGTGACGTCGCTCGGGATGCCGAGGTCGTGGAAGAAGTGGTCCGACGTGGAGTACGTCTCGGCCGGGTCCTCGAACGGGAGTCCGAGGTCGCGGTTGATCGTCTTCCAGCGCGCGACGTCGGCCCAGTCCACGAGCGTGATCGCGTTGCCGCTCTTGCCCGCGCGACCCGTACGGCCGATGCGGTGGACGTACGTGCTCGAGTCCTCCGGGCAGCTGTAGTTCACGACGTGGGTCACGTCGGCGACGTCGATGCCGCGGGCGGCGACGTCGGTCGCGACGAGCGCGTCGACCTTGCCCTCGCGGAACTTGGCCATCGCCTTCTCGCGGGCGACCTGCGCCATGTCACCATGCAGCGGCGCGGCGTTGAAGCCACGCTCGGCGAGGTCGTCGGCCAGGCGCTGTGCCGCCCGCTTGGTGCGGGTGAACACGACGACGCGACCGAAGTCGTCTGCCTGCATGATGCGGGCGACCATCTCCGGCTTGTCGAGGTCGTGCGCCTGGTAGACGAACTGCGCCGTCGCCGGCACCATCGCCGAGTCGGCGCTGGACTCGGCACGGATGTTGACCGGGTGGCGCATGTGCACACGAGCGAGCGCGACGATGGCGCCCGGCATCGTGGCCGAGAACAGCATCGTCTGACGCAGCTCCGGGGTGCGCGAGATCAGAGCCTCGACGTCGGGAAGGAACCCGAGGTCGAGCATCTCGTCCGCCTCGTCGAGGATGAGCGCCTTCACGTGCGAGAGGTCGAGCGCCCGGCGCTTGGCCAGGTCGAGGAGGCGCCCCGGGGTACCGATGACGATCTCGACACCGGTCTCGAGGGCCTCGAGCTGCGGCTCGTACGGGACACCGCCGTAGACGGTGAGGACGCGGGTGCCTCGCTTCGACGACGCCGCGGCGACGTCGGACGAGACCTGGAGCGCGAGCTCACGGGTCGGCGCGATGATGAGGGCCTGCGGCTTGCCGGGCGCGCTCAGCATCTCGAACTCGGGGTCGTGCGGTGCGATCGAGCGCTGCACGACGGGGATGGCGAAGGCCAGCGTCTTGCCCGTGCCAGTGCGGGCTTGTCCGATCAGGTCGTTCCCCAGCAGTGCGATGGGGAGCGTCATCTCCTGGATCGGGAATGCGTCGGTGATGCCCTGGTCCTCCAGGGCTTCGGCGATCTCGGGGAGAACGCCCAGGTCTTTGAACGTGGTCAGGGGTCTACTCGTTTTCTATGTCGTTCGTGCCGCGCATCTTGGGCGGCTTGGTCTCCTGTGGTCGTACGCGGCAGCGCGACGGGGGTCCCGACGTGCCGCTCAGCAGCGACCGCGCGGCCCGGCGACGAGGCTCGAGAGAGGTCTCGATCCATGCCTGGGCACTACCACTCTATCGTGGCGGCCTCAAGGGACGGGGCAGGCGACGCCGCAGGAGGTCGATACGCTTCGGTCATGGCCGACTCGACGCCCGCTTCTGACACGCCCGCCGCCTTCGGGGATCCGATCTACCGCGAGGGTGTGATCGAGCTCCTCGGCGTCATCGCGTACGGCGAGCTGTCCGCGTTCGAGCGCCTCGCCGAGGACGCCAAGCTCGCCCCGAGCCTGCGCGACAAGGCGGAGCTCGCCCAGATGGCGCAGGCCGAGCTGGGCCACTTCTTCGGCCTGCGCGATCGCCTCGAGAGCCTCGGTGTCGATCCGTACGCGGCGATGGAGCCGTTCGAGGAGTCGTTCACGCGCTTCCACGTCCAGACGGCTCCGTCCGACTGGCTCGAGGGTCTGGTGAAGGCGTTCGTGGGCGACGGCCTGGCCGCCGACTTCTACCGCGAGATCGCCGCGTACCTCGACGTCGACACCCGCGCCCTCGTGCTCGAGAGCCTGGACGGCACCGGCAACTCGGCGTTCGTCGTGACGCGGGTGCGGGAGGCGATCGAGGCCGACCCGACGATCGCCGGGCGCCTCGCGCTGTGGGGTCGGCGGCTGATGGGGGAGGCGCTGAGCCAGGCCCAGCTGGTGGCCGCCGAGCACGACGGGCTCACCGCGGTCCTGGTCGGAGGATCCGACCGCGCCGGCGGGATGGACCTGGCCGCGATCGGGAGGATGTTCGCGCGGATGACGGAGAACCACGCGGGGCGGATGGCCGAGCTCGGACTGGATTCCTGAGCCCGGCCCCCGTCTCCCGCTGGTTGAGCGAGCGGAGCGAGTCGAAACCCGCCTGGTCGAGTAGTCGGCGAGCGGCCGCTGGTTGAGCGAGCGGAGCGAGTCGAAACCCGCCTGGTCGAGTAGTCGGCGAGCGGCCGCTGGTTGAGCGAGCGGAGCGAGTCGAAACCCGCCCGCCCGCTTCCCGCCTACGACTCTCCGAAGCCGACCCGTCGGCCGCCCTCGCCGGAGAACTCGAGGTAGTTGATCTTGTCCACCGGGATCACGACGCTGCGGCCGCGCTCGTCGGAGAGGGCGAGGAGCCCGTCGCCGGTGCCGGCTTCCTTGAACGCGCTCAGGATCGCGTCCTTGCTGTCCGAGGTCTCCAGCGACAGCTCGCGCGGGCTGTGCTGGATACCGATCCGTACCTCCACGTCGTGGCCTCTCTTCTCGTCTCTCGGGTGCCTGCCCGTGAGGGCTGCAGGCAGGATCACGCTATCTCGCCGCCGGTCGACGGCCCACGCGCGTTCGCTCGCCGCGTACGCGGCGCCGGCCCGGACGGTCAGGCGTCCTCGGGCTCGTCGGTCCGGGGGAAGCCGCCGATGCCCCGCCACGAGAGCGTGCTGACCATCGCGACGGCCTGCTCCTTCGTCATCGCCGAACCCTGGTCGAGCCAGTAGCGGGCGCCCACGTGGGCCATGCCGACGAGGCTCATCGCGAGGAGCTCGGCGGCGACCTCGGGAAGGGCCGTGTCCTCGTGGATCACCACGGCGATCGCCGACGCGGTCTCGCTGTTCACGCGGTCGACGCGGCGGCGTACCTCGGGGTCGTTGGTGATGTCGGACTCGAAGACCAGCCGGAACGCGGCCTGGTCGCTCGCCACGTAGCTGTAGAAGACGTCGATCGTCGCCTGGACCCGAGCCTTGTTGTCCTCCGTCGAGGCGAGAGCCTCGCGGACGGCGTCCACGACCGTGTCGCACGCGGCGTCGAGCAGCGCGAGGTAGAGCTCGAGCTTGCCCGGGAAGTGCTGGTAGAGGACCGGCTTGCTCACGCCGGCCCGCTCGGCGATGTCGTCCATCGCCGCGGCGTGGTAGCCGTTGTCGACGAAGATCTCGCGGGCGGCCTCGAGGAGCTGGGCTCGCCGAGCGCTGCGCGGAAGACGGCCGCCGCGTGGGCGGGGGGCTGTCGTAGTGGTCTCGGTCACGTGGCCGATGGTATCCGGTTCCTACTGACGGGTACGTGCGGCGCGTCGGCCGGCCCCGGTCGTACGGCGTCGGTCCGGGTAGGGCTCCGCTCGTCCGAACAGCAAGACGGGTGTCCGGCAGGCGGGACGCGCGAGGCATCATGGAGATACGCCGGACGCGGGAACACCGCACCGACGCACGGCGTTGATGCACCACAGCGAGGGTTTCCTCGCACCGTTCGCAACGCCACCTGAACGCAACGCACCGACCGAGGAGACGTCGTGGCACTAGCACCCCTCGTCGAGCCCGCCGACGAACTGACCGTCGACGAGGTTCGCCGCTACAGCCGGCACCTGATCATCCCCGACGTCGGGATGGCGGGCCAGAAGCGCCTCAAGAACGCCAAGGTCCTGGTGATCGGCGCCGGCGGACTCGGCAGCCCGGCGCTGCTCTACCTCGCCGCAGCCGGCGTCGGCACGCTCGGCATCATCGACTTCGACACCGTCGACGAGTCCAACCTCCAGCGCCAGGTCATCCACGGCCAGAGCGACATCGGCAAGTCCAAGGCCCTGTCGGCCAAGGAGTCGGTCGCCGAGATCAACCCGTACGTGAACGTCGTCCTCCACGAGGAGCGCCTCGACGTCGACAACGTGCTGCAGGTCTTCGCCGACTACGACCTGATCCTCGACGGCACCGACAACTTCGCGACCCGCTACCTCGTCAACGACGCGGCCGTGATCCTCGGCAAGCCGTACGTGTGGGGCTCGATCTACCGCTTCGAGGGCCAGGTGTCGGTCTTCTGGGCGCAGGAAGGCCCCCAGTACCGCGACCTCTACCCCGAGCCCCCGCCGCCGGGCATGGTCCCGTCGTGCGCCGAGGGCGGCGTGCTCGGCGTGCTGTGCGCGTCGATCGGGTCGGTCATGGTGAACGAGGCCATCAAGCTGATCACCGGCATCGGTGACCCGCTCATCGGCCGCCTGCTTGTGTTCGACGCGCTCGAGATGCGCTGGACCGAGCTCAAGATCCGCCGCGACCCCCACGGCGAGCCGCCGACGGCGCTGCTGGAGGACTACGAGGCGTTCTGCGGCGTGCTGTCCGACGAGGCTGCGGACGCCGCCGCCGACTCGACGATCTCCGTCACGACGCTGTCGAGCTGGCTCAAGGAGCGCGAGGAGGGCACGCGCGACTTCGTGCTCGTCGACGTGCGTGAGCCCAACGAGTACGAGATCAACAAGATCCCGGGCTCGGTCCTCATCCCGAAGGGCGAGTTCCTCGCCGGCAACGCGCTCTCGCAGCTGCCGCAGGACAAGCAGGTCGTCCTGCAGTGCAAGTCGGGCGCCCGCTCCGCCGAGGTCCTCGCGATCCTCAAGAGCGCGGGCCTCGAGGACTCCGTCCACGTCGGTGGCGGCGTCGTCGCGTGGGTGAACCAGATCGACCCCTCGCAGCCGTCGTACTGACGCCTCTGCGCTGACGCCCCGGCACCCCGTCTCGTACGGCGGTGCCGGGGCGTTCCCGCGTTTGCCACGCTCCCACCGCAAATACCCGCCACGCACCGCAGATTGACGGTGCACGGCAGGCATTTGCGGTGCGAGCGTGGCAAATGCCGGGGCGCCAGCGCGGGTTGGCGTACGGCGATGGGCGCGGCGTGATCCACAGGCCGGTGCGGCGCCCGCGCTCGAGGGTGTGGACGGCCGACGCGGTACGACGGCGATCCGCGCCACCATCGCTGCATGGATCCCGACACGCGGCTCGTCCTCCAGGCGCTCGCCGACGCGCGCGGGGGCTACTTCGTCCGCGCAGACCTCGACGCGCTCGCGATCGATCCTGAGGTGCTGGGTCCGTGGATGCGCCAACGCCACGTCCGCCGCATCCGGCACGGCGCGTACGCTGTCGCGGCGTCGTACGACCCGCTGAAGGAGGCAGAGCAGTACGCCGTCCGGTGCCTCGCTGTCGCCGACAAGCTTGCTCCCAACGCGGTGCTGTGCGGCCCGTCGTCGTTGGCCGTGCAGGGCAAGCCGCTCGTGGGTGCCGACCTGTCGCGGGTTCACGTCGTACGACGGGACGGTCAGACCGGGCGCGACCAAGCCGGTGTTCGGCACCGAAGGTTCGCGGTGTCCGATGAGGATCTCGTCGAGATCGACGGTCGCCTGATGACGTCGGAGGTTCGCGCGATCTGGGAGTCCGGTGTCTGTAACAGCCCGCGAAGCTCGTTGGTGCTGATGGACCACGCTCTCCTCGCGGAGACGGTGACGCGCGACGACCTCGAACGCGTCGGGGACGTCTTCGCGAGCTGGGCGGGGTCTCGGGCGCCTCGTACGGCACTGGCGCTCGCCGACGGCCGCGCCGAGTCCGCCGGCGAGTCGGTCACGCGCTGGTTCTTCCACGTCTTCGACCTCCCGATGCCCGACCTCCAGTTCGTCGTCGTCGATGCGTACGGCGAGCCGATCGGACGCACCGACTACGCGTGGCACGACCACCGGCTGCTCGGCGAGTTCGACGGGAAGATCAAGTACGCCCGAGGGTTCGTCGAGGGCAAGGACCCCGACGACATCGTGATGGACGAGCGCGAGCGCGAGAAGCAGCTGTGCGCTCGCCGCTACGGGATGATCCGGTTCGTATGGCGCGACGTCTGGCGCCCCTCGGTCGCCGAGGCGCGGCGCGTGCGCGACGAGCTCGAGGCCAGCCGTCGTCGTTTCCTGTGACGCGGTTGCCTCGCCATCGCAGGTCGCGCTACGACGGCGCCCGCCCCCCCCGTTTGCCACGCTCCCACCGCAAATGCCGGCCGTGCACCGCAGATTCACGGTGCACCGCGGGCATTTGCGGTGCGGGCGTGGCAAACGCCGAACGCGCCGGCCCGCACGTGCAGTGGGAGCACCGCAAGCGCCGACCGCGTGGCATCGTGGGCCACGTGAGCGAGGACGTGAGCGGGCACGTGAGCGAGGACGTGGGCCGCGTGAGCGAGGACGTGAGCGGGCACGTGAGCGAGGACGAGCCGCTGGACCCGGACGCGTACGTCGAGGCTGTCCTACGGATCGCCGAGCAGGTCCCGCCGGGGCACGTCGTGTCGTACGGCCAGGTGGCCGCCGCACTCGGCCGCGGGGGGCCGCGTCAGGTCGGCCGGGTGATGGCGACGTACGGCGCCACGGTGCCGTGGTGGCGTGTGATCCGGTCCGACGGGACGCTGCAGGAATCGCTGCGCGGACGGGCTCGCGAGCACTACCTCGAAGAGGGCACGCCGCTACGTAACCGGCTCGACCAGGAGGTCCGCGTCGACATGCGCGCCGCGGCGTTCGAGTTCCACGGAACTGTCGGTCCGCTCTGATCGAATAGACCTCATGACCGACCACCCCCGGCCACCGGCGTACGCGCTGGTGCCACCCCCGGCCGAGCGTGCGCCCGCCCCGACGCTCGACGCCGACCAGCAGTCGGTGGTCGATCATCGGGGCGGTCCTCTGCTGGTCCTCGCCGGCCCCGGCACGGGCAAGACCACGACGCTCGTCGAGACCGTGGTCGACCGCATCGAGCGTCACGGGCTGCGCCCCGAGCAGGTGCTCGTCCTCACCTTCAGCCGCAAGGCCGCCGAGGAGCTGCGTCATCGCGTGAGCGCCCGCCTCGACCGGACGGTGTCGACGCCGCTGGCGACCACGTTCCACTCGTTCTGCTACGGCCTCGTGCGGGAGTTCCAGGACCCCAAGAGCTACTCCGAGCCGTTGCAGCTGCTGTCCGCGTCGGAGTCCGACTCCCGCATCCGTGAGCTGGTCGTCGGCGGGCTGGACGACCGTACGATCGCGTGGCCGGCGCGACTCGGCCCGGCCCTGCGGACGCGAGGATTTGCGGTCGAGCTCGAGCGGCTGATGACGCGCACCCGGGCGCTGGGCCTGGACCCGGTCGACCTCGCGGCCGCCGGCGCCGCCGCGGGACGGACCGACTGGGGAGCAGCGGCCGAGTTCTTCGAGGAGTACCTCGACGTTCTCGACGCCCAGAACCTCATCGACTACGCCGAGCTCGTGCACCGGGCCGGCATCGTCGCAGCCGACCCCGAGCACCAGCCGACGCTGCGCGACCGGTTCCGGTTCGTGATCGTCGACGAGTACCAGGACACCGACCCCGCCCAGGTCGCGATGCTGCGCGCGCTGGCGGGCGACGGGCGCGACCTGGTCGTGGTCGGTGACCCCGACCAGTCGATCTACGCGTTCCGCGGCGCCGACGTCTCCGGCATCCTCGGGTTCTCGCACACGTTCCGCACGACGACGGGCGCGCCCGCGCCGGTGGTGTCGCTGCGCCGTACGCGTCGGTTCGGACCCCGCATCCTGGCAGCGTCGCGCGCGGTCGCGCAACGCATCCCGCTCGGGCGCCTCGCGGTCGAGGCTCGGGGGTTCCGTGACCCGGAGCCGAGCCGGCCGGTCGGCGGCGACGAGGTCTGGGTCCGCAGGTTCGCCGACCCGGCCGCCGAGGCCGAGCACATCGCGTTGATGCTGCGCCGTGCGCACCTCGAGGAGGGGATCGGCTGGGACGACATGGCTGTGCTCGTGCGAGCAGGTACGGCGATGCCGCGGCTGCAGCGTGCCCTCCAGGCCGCGGGGGTGCCGGTCGAGGTGGCGGGCGCCGAGGTGCCGCTGCGCACGGAGCCAGCCGTCGCCGCGCTGCTGGGCGCCCTGCGGCTCTCCGTGACGCTGTCGGAGGGCGCCGACCTCGATCCTGAGGCCGTCGAGCGCTACCTCACCGGTCCGCTCGGCGACCTCGACGCAGCCGAGCTGCGCATCCTCTGTCAGGAGCTGCGCCGCCGCGACGCGTGGGACGACGACGGCGAGCGCCGGCTGCCGCGCAGCTCGCGCGAGCTGCTCGTCGAGCTCGTCCGGATGCCGCTGACGGTCGCCCCGCTCGTGGACGGTGCTCACCGGGGTCGCGCGGGCGACGTCGCCGCCCGGGCGTACGCCGCCGCGGTGCTGCTGGCGGACGCCGCCCGGCTGGTCGCCGCGCAGGCTTCCCCGGAGCAGGTCCTGTGGACGATCTGGCGCGGCACCCGCTGGCAGGGGCGCCTCCTCGCCGCGATCGAGGGCGCACGGGGCGACACGAACGCCGGTGGTGCGGTTGCCGGGCCTGCCGGTGGTGCAGTCGCCGACCGCTCGCGGGAAGCCGTCGCCGACCGCTCCGGGCGCCCGGATGGAGCGGTCGCGGACCCTTCGGCGGAGACCGGTGGTGCTGCGGGTGCCGTCGGTGCCGAGCCGCTCGACCTGGCCGACACCGAGGCCGCCGCAGCCGCGCACCGGGACCTCGATGCGGTCGTCGCGCTGTTCGCCCTCGCCGCTCGTGCGGAGGAGAGCCAGCGCCGCCAGAAGGTCGCGGCGTTCCTCGACGAGGTGGCGCACCACGAGGTGCCGACCGACACCCTCGCCGAGCGCGGGCAGCGTGGTTCCGCGGTGCGTCTGCTCACCGCCCACCGCGCCAAAGGGCTCGAATGGGACCTGGTCGTGGTCGCCGGGGTCCAGGAAGGCACCTGGCCCGACGCGCGCCACCGAGGGTCGCTGCTCGCTGCCGAGCGGCTCGCGCCGGGTGACGTCCACGCGACGAGCGACCCCGTCGACGCCGCAGCTCCCGCCCGCCTGGGCCTCCCGGCGACGACGGCGGAGCTCGTGGCCGAGGAGCGCCGCCTGTTCTACGTCGCGGTCACCCGCGCCCGTTCTCGCCTCGTCGTCACGGCCGTGGCGAGCCTCGACCCCGATGGCGACCAGCCCTCCGCGTTCGTCGCCGACGTCGAGCGCCACGCGAGCAGCGCGTCGACTGCACCGGAGCGCCGACCACGGCGTGGCATGTCGCTGCGGGGGGTGATCGCGGAGCTGCGCGAGCTCGCCGAGTACGGCGCAACGCCTGCGGTGCGCGATGCGGCAGCGCGACGGCTCGGCACCCTCGCGGCCGCACCCGTCCCCGCCGCGGCGCCGGCGCACCCCGACACGTGGTGGGGCCTGCGCGAGGTCACCCGTTCCGAGCACCCGGTCCGCGCGCTCGACCAGCCCGTGCAGCTCTCCGGCAGCTCGCTCGACGCCATCAGCTCGTGCTCGCTCTCGTGGTTCCTCACCCACGAGGCCAAGGGCGAGACCGTCAGCTCCACCGCGCAGGGCTTCGGCCTGCTGGTGCACGCCCTCGCGGCCGACGTCGTACGCGGTGGGACCGCCGCCGACCCTGCGGCGCTCGACGCGGCGCTCGACGTCGTGTGGGAGCGCCTCGCGTACGCCGCACCGTGGGTCGCGCAGCGCGAGCGCGAGGAGGCCCGGTCGGCGATCGGTCGGTTCGCGCAGTGGCACGCCGACCAGGAGCAGGCTGCCCGTCGCCGCCCGCTCGCGGCGGAGCACGGCTTCGAGGTCCGCCTGCGGGTGGCCGACGACGACGTGATCCTGCGGGGGTCGATGGACCGCGTCGAGGTCGACGTCGACGGGTTCGTGCACGTGGTCGACTTCAAGACGGGCAAGTACGCCCCGACCGGCAGCGACATCGCCGAGCACGCCCAGCTCGGCGTCTACCAGCTCGCGATCGAGCACGGAGTCGCCGACGGGCTGCTGGGTGAGCCGGGCGAGGTGGTCGCGAGCAGCGGCGGTGCCGAGCTCGTCCAGCTGCGTGTGCAGGACTCCGCCCGACGCCCGACCGCCCCCAAGGTCCAGCCGCAGGACCCGCCCCGCGAGGACGCGCCCTTCTTCGCCTACGCGTTGCTCGAGGACGCCGTCCGCACGGTCCGTTCCGAGCAGTGGATCGCCACGCCGAGCCCCAAGGCCTGCCAGTTCTGCCAGTTCGCCCGCGTCTGCCCGGCCAAGCCGGAGGGATCCTCCGTCCTCGATGCCGTCGCCCCGACCACGCTCGGCACGGAGGAGCAGGCGTCGTGACCGCGCCTGCCGTCGAGCTCCCGCAGCTGATCCACGACGCCGACCACCTCCGTACGGTCCTCGGCATCCCGTTCTCCGTCGAGCAGATGGCGGCGATCCAGGCGCCGACCGACCGCCCGAGCGCGATCATCGCCGGGGCAGGCTCGGGCAAGACCACGGTCATGGCCGCGCGGGTCGTGTGGCTCGTCGGTCACGACGGCGTGCTCCCAGGAGCGATCCTCGGGCTCACCTTCACCAACAAGGCAGCCTCCGAGCTCGCGCACCGCGTCCGTCAGGCGCTGGAGACACTGGCGCGCGAGGCGGGCGTGCCCGACCTGCTCGAGCGGTACGGCACGCCGACCGTCTCGACCTACCACGCGTACGCCGGCGCGCTCATCACCGAGTACGGCCTCCTGCGCGGTTTCGAGCCCGACCTGCGGGTCACGACCGATGCCTCTCGGTTCCAGCGCGCGTTCCGGGCCATCGCCTCCTACCCGGGCTCGCTCGTGTACGCGAGCACGTCGATTCCGACCGTCATCGGCGAGGTGCTGTCGCTCGACGGACAGATGGCCGAGCACCTCGTCACACCCGACGAGGTCCGCCGGTTCGACGCGGAGATGCGCGTCGACGTCGAGCGGGCGACCGTCGAGCAGAAGCCCGTCAAGCTCCACCGCGAGCTCGCCGACGTCACGCGCCGGCGTGACGAGCTGGTCATGCTCGTCGAGCGCTACCGCGCCGGCAAGGCCGACGACGGGGTCGTCGACTTCTCCGACCAGATGGAGCGGGGGGCCCGGCTCGCGCTCGAGTGCGACGAGGTGTCCCGGTCGCAGCGGGAGCGGTTCTCGGTGGTCCTCCTCGACGAGTACCAAGACACCTCGGTCGCCCAGCGCGACATGCTGCGAGGGCTGTTCTCCGGGGAGAGCGGCGACGGGCTCGGCCACTGCGTGACCGCGGTGGGAGACCCGTGCCAGGGCATCTACGGGTGGCGGGGTGCCGCGGCGAGCAACCTCACGTCGTTCCTCGACGACTTCCCGGCCGACCCCGACCGCCGTGGCGCGAGCCGCGAGGAGGACGCCACCCGCGGGAGCCTCTTCCACCTGCTGGTCAACCGTCGGAGCCGCGCGGAGATCCTCGACGTCGCCAACCACGTGGCCGCCCCGTACTACCACGCGACCGAGGTCGTACGCCCGCTCGTGGCCGCCGATGGCACGGACGGCGGGACCGTGCGTGCCGCGCTGCACGAGACCGTCACCGACGAGGTCGACTGGATCGTGGACGAGGTGGCAGCGGCGCGCACCGACCCAGCGGGCGGGGTCACGCCGTGGTCCGAGATCGCGGTCCTCGTCCGCACCAAGTCCGAGATCCCTGCGCTCGTCGCCGCGCTGCGCGCCGAAGGCATCCCTGTCGAGGTCGTCGGCCTGTCCGGACTGCTGGCTCAGCCGGAGGTGTCCGACGTCGTGTCGGTCCTGCGTGTGCTCGCCGACCAGACGGCCAACGCAGCCCTCCTGCGGCTCCTGACCGGGCCGCGGTGGCGGATCGGCCCCCGTGACCTCGCACTGCTCGGTCGCCGCGCCAAGCAGCTCGTCGGCGCGGTCCGTGAAGCGCCGAGCGCGTCGCTGGAGGAGGAGCTCGAGCGCTCGGTCCGCGGCACGGACCCGACCGAGATCGTGTCGCTCGCCGACGCGGTCGACAGCCCGGACGACCGCGGGCACCCTCTCCCGTACTCGCGCGAGGCCCGCACCCGCTTCGCCGAGATGTCGCGGCTGCTGCGGAGCCTTCGTCGGCGTTCGAGCGGGTCTCCCGCCGACACCGCGCGCCTCGCGGTCACCGCCCTCGGCATCGACGTCGAGCTGGCCGCCACACCCGGCACCGCGGCGCGGGTCGCCCAGGACAACGTCTCCCGGCTCCTCGACGTCATCGCGGACGTCGTGTCGACCGACCCCTCTGCCGGGCTGGCGGCGATCCTCGCGTACCTCGACGCCGAGGAGGACTTCAACGGCGGCCTCGAGGTCGCGTCGCCCAGCGACTCCGACTCGGTCAAGCTCCTCACCGTCCACACAGCCAAGGGCCTGGAGTGGGACGTCGTGCTGGTCCCGTTCCTCACCGCCGACGTCTTCCCGTCGACCCGGTCGCGGCCCGCCTGGACCAAGAGTGCGTCCGCCCTCCCGCACGACCTGCGCGGCGACGGGGCCGAGCTGCCCGTGGTCGAGGAGCTCAGCAACGCCGGCCACAAGGACTTCCAGGCGGCGATGAAGGCAGATGCCGCGATGGAGGAGGTCCGGCTCGCCTACGTCGCTTTCACCCGTGCCCGGCGTCTGCTGATCGCGAGCGGTCACCGCTGGAGCCGGACCCGCAAGGACCCGTCCGAGCCCAGCCCGTACCTCGAGACCGTCGCCACCTGGTTGCGTGGCCGCGGCTCCGACGCCGAGCTGTGGTCCCCGGAGCCGGAGCACGACGCCGACAATCCCCTGCGAGGGCGCGCCGAGTCCGTGGTGTGGCCGGTCGAGCCGGCCGAGGACGACCTCGTACGCCGCCGCGCGGCCGCCGCGCTCGTCCGCACGTACGCCGCCGAACCCCCCGCCGAGCCGCAGCCGATGCTCATCGAGGTGGGGGAGGCCGACTCGCCGGAGGAGTCCGCGCAGCTCGCGCGCCTCGCTCTGATCGACGAGGAGGTCGAGCGGCTCCTGACCGAGGCGCGGCGGACCCAGGCCGAGACTCTCGAGGTGCCGCTACCCCCGAACCTCTCCACGACGTCCCTGATGGCGATGCGCAAGGACCCCGCGGCGTTCGCGCGCAATCTCGCGCGGCCGCTCCCGCGCCCCCCGGCCCCCGCCGCGCGCTTCGGCACGCGGTTCCACGCATGGATCGAGGCCCACTTCGGTCAGCAGACGCTCATCGGCGACGACGAGCTGCCGGGGCTGCGCGACCACGACATCGAGGACGAGGTGGAGCTCGCGGAGCTGATCCGCGCGTTCGAGTCCGGACCGATGGGAGACCGCACCCCGTACGCGATCGAGGAGCCGTTCACCCTGCGCCTCGGCGGGCAGCTCGTCAACGGTCGCATCGACGCGGTCTACCGGGACGGCGACGCGTTCGAGGTCGTCGACTGGAAGACCAACCGCACCGCCGACGCCGATCCGCTCCAGCTCGCCGTCTACCGTCTGGCCTGGTCCGAGAAGCACCAGGTGCCGCTCGAGCGCGTGACCGCGACGTTCCACTACGTGCGCCTCGGTGAGTCGGTGACGCCGACCGACCTGCCCGATCGCGCTGCGCTCGAGGACCTCGTGCGGCCGGTCGGCGACGGCGTAGGCTCGCCGCGTGACTGAGGCATTCACGTTCGCGGACGGCGCATACAACCGGCACTCCGAGCGGCGTGTGGACGACGCCTTCATGGACAAGCTGTGGACGGACACCGACACCCGCGTGCTGCTGGTCGGCGGCGAGCACGTCTCGGCCGACGCCGACGGGCTGGTGTGGCGCAGCCCCGACGACGTCCCGGACGGCGACCGGCTCTACCTCGGCACGGTCGACGGCACGGAGCACGCGGCTGTCCTGGTCGACCGGGTGCCCGACCCGGCACGCGCCCTGCGCGTCGCCGCGCACGACCTGGTGACGACGCAGGCCCGGCTGGCGGTCCACGCGGTCGGCGTCGCCCAGTGGCACCGGACGCACCCACGGTGCTCGCGCTGCGGCAACCCGACCGCCGTCGCCGAGGGCGGCCACGTACGCCGCTGCCCGGAGTGCGGCGCCGTGCACTTCCCTCGCACCGATCCCGCGGTGATCATGCTCATCACCGACGACGAGGACCGTGCGCTCCTCGGGCGGCGTCCTGACTGGCCCGAGGACAGGTTCTCGACGCTGGCCGGGTTCGTCGAGCCGGGGGAGTCGCTCGAGGACGCGGTCCGCCGCGAGACGTGGGAGGAGACGGCGATCGAGGTCGGTGAGGTGTCGTACGCCGCGAGCCAGCCGTGGCCGTTCCCGTCGAGCCTGATGCTCGGGTTCTTCGGCAAGGCGCGGACGACCGACGTCGTCGTCGACGGCACGGAGACGGCCGACGCGCGCTGGTTCAGCCGTGAGGACGTCCGGCGGATGACGGCGTCCGGTGAGCTGCTGCTGCCCGGGTCCGTCTCGATCTCGCGCTGGCTGATCGAGCGCTGGTACGGCGCACCGCTGGCCGGCTCCTGGCGCTGAGTGCGCCCCTGGTCGGCCGAGGCGTCAGACGCTGAGCGCCTCGAGCTGGGCCTTGACCTGCGCGACCGACGGGTTCGTCAGTGCGGAGCCGTCCGCGAAGACGAGCGTCGGCACGGTCTGGTTGCCGCCGTTGGCCCGCTCGACGACGAATGCGGCGTCCTCGTCCTGCTCGATGTCGACCTCGGTGAACGCGATGCCCTCACGGTCGAGCTGACTCTTGAGGCGCTTGCAGTATCCACACCAAGGTGTCGAGTACATCGTGAACGTGGCCGACATTCGTGTCCTTCTCTCCAACTACGCTGGGTGGCGGAACGGTAGCCGCCGCACGCCACAACGTCGTGCGGCGCCCAGCCTATTCCGCCCAGTGCGGGCACCCCAGCCCGACCGACGACCCCCGAGGAGATCCGTGCCGTCCGCCGACAGCTTGCTCGACGCCCTCGATCCAGAGCAGCGGGAGGTCGCCCTGGCGCTGCGCGGCCCGGTCTGCGTGATCGCGGGTGCAGGCACGGGCAAGACGCGGGCGATCACCCACCGCATCGCGTACGGCGCCGCGACCGGCGTCTACAAGCCGACCGAGGTGCTCGCGGTGACCTTCACCGCACGCGCGGCGGGGGAGATGCGGGGGCGGTTGCGGCAGCTCGGCGCCGACGGCGTCCAAGCGAGGACCTTCCACGCGGCCGCGCTGCGGCAGCTCGGCTACTTCTGGCCCAAGCTGTACGGCACGGGGTTGCCGGACCTGATCGCGTCCAAGATCCCGCTGGTGGCCGAGGCGGCGAAGCGCTGCCGTGTGCAGACCGACTCGGCGCTGCTGCGCGACCTTGCCGCCGAGATCGAGTGGTCGAAGGTCTCGAACGTCCGACCCGACGACTACCCGCGCCTCGCACCTGGTGCCCACCGGGGCCTCGACGCGGTCGACGACGCGACCGTCGCACACGTCATGGCGGCCTACGAGGAGGTCAAGCGCGACCGTGGCCGCATGGACATGGAGGACATCCTGCTCTGCACGGTGTCGATGCTCGCCGAGCACGAGCGGGTGAGCGCGGAGATCCGCCGACAGTACCGATGGCTCGTCGTCGACGAGTACCAAGACGTCAACCCGCTCCAGGCGGCCCTCCTCGAGCAGTGGCTCGGTGGTCGCCACGACATCTGCGTGGTCGGCGACCCGCAGCAGACGATCTACTCGTTCGCGGGGGCGTCGCCCCAGCACCTGCGCGAGTTCCCCAAGCAGCATCCGGGCACGCAACGCATCGAGCTCGTCCGCAACTACCGCTCGACGCCGCAGGTCGTGGCCGCCGCCAACGCGGTCTTCGCCCGTGCCGGCCGCGACGGCGTGGTCCTGCGCGCTCAGCGTGACGCCGGGCCGGCCGTCACCTACACGCCCTACTCCGACGAGGTCGCCGAGGCCGAGTCGGTCGCCGCCCAGATCCTGCAGCTCCGCGAGGGCGGCACGCCGCTGCGCGACGTCGCCATCCTCTTCCGGACCAACGCCCAGTCCGAGGCGTACGAGGAGGCGCTCGCGGCGCGCAACCTCCCGTACGTCGTGCGGGGCGTCGAGCGCTTCTTCGACCGGCCCGAGGTCCGCCAGGCGGTGACGCTGCTGCGCGGTCAGGCCCGCAGCGGCGACATGGGAGAGGACGGACTGGTCCCCGACGTACGCACGGTGCTCGCGTCGATGGGCTACACCGAGACCGCCCCGACGACTGCCGGCGCCCAGCGCGATCGGTGGGAGTCCCTGCACGCGCTCGTCTCGATGGCCTCCGATCTGCACGCCGCGCAGCCCGACGCCGACCTCGTCGCCCTCGTCGACGACCTCGACCGACGGGCCAAGCACGCGCACGCCCCGATCGCCGAAGGGGTCACGCTGACGACCCTCCACGCGGCCAAGGGTCTCGAGTGGGACGCGGTCTTCCTCGTCGGCATGCAGGAGGGGACGGTCCCGATCACGTACGCGACCGACGATGCCGGCATCGCCGAGGAGCGGCGCCTGTTCTACGTCGGCGTCACGCGCGCCCGCGACCGGCTGGAGATCTCGTGGTCGCTCGCCCGGACGCCGGGTGGTCGCGGCAACCGCCGGCCGACCCGGTTCCTCGACGGGCTGCGGCCGGCCGACGAGGAGGTCTCCCCGGGAGCGTCGCGGAGCCGCCGTACGCGCAAGGAGCGGTCGATCGCTCGCTGCCGCACCTGCGACACCGTGCTGACGACCGGCGCCGAGCGCAAGCTCGGACGCTGTCTCGACTGCCCCTCGACGTACGACGAGGAGCTGTTCGAGCGTCTCCGTGGGTGGCGCAGCGAGCAGGCGACGTCCCAGAAGGTCCCCGCGTACGTCGTCTTCACCGACGCCACGCTCACGGCGATCGCAGAGGCGAAGCCACAGGAAGCGACCGACCTCCTCAAGGTGCCGGGGGTCGGGCGCACCAAGCTCGAGAAGTACGGCGCCGAGGTGCTGGCCCTGTGCGAGTCGGCCTGATCTGGGGTTGGCCGAACATTTTGCAAACGTGTCGTTAATTGGTTTGCGCCTTGTCGCAGGTGCAGCGTAGGGTTTTGACTCGTCAGCCCGGATCGATCTGAGAGAGGAGCGTGCGCGTGATGGATACGACGAAGATCAACATCAATGGCGTCGGTGCTTGTGGCACCCATGTCGTTTCGACGCGTACGCGAGTCCTCGGGTGGTTTATGCCGTCCGCCGACCTCACGTCGGAGACCGCCATGAAGCGCCAGTCCCCGGGATCTGCCCGCCGGAGTCCTGATTCGACCTAACCGTTGATCAGACGCCACTCAGGCCGCGGAACCCACACCCGGGATCCGCGGCCTTTCTGTCGTTTATCGGCAGGTCGCGTTGCCCACCACCAGCAACCAAAACCTCTCTCAGTCCAGGAGAAACCATGACGACCGCCGTGCTCGAGCATTCGGTGCAGCACACGACGATCCCGTGCCACACGAACGATCCCGAGCTCTGGTTCGCCGAGACGCCCGCTGGCGTCGAGGAGGCAAAAGCACTCTGTATCGAGTGCCCGATCCGACGTGAGTGCCTGGCGGGCGCTCTCGACCGCGCTGAGCCGTGGGGCGTCTGGGGAGGCGAGCTCTTCCTGAAGGGCGCTGTCATCCCCCGCAAGCGGCCGCGGGGCCGCCCCCGCAAGGACGCCGTCGCCTGACGGGGTCCCCACGACATGTCGAAGGAGTTCCACCATGTTCGATCGCCTCGTACGCGTCGCGTACGGCGCGCGCATCCGGCTGGCCCGGATGCTCTAGCAATCGCACCACCCGAGGAACGGGCGGCTCCCGCACTGCGCGGGGTGCCGCCCGTTCTGCTGTTCTCCGCTGGTTGAAGGGTCGAAACCCGCCCTCAGTCCGCGAAGCCCGGGAGGCTCTCCTCGAGGATCCCGCGGAACGGTGCGGTGGCGCCGAGCTGGCTGAGGATGGCCAGGCCGCCGCTCCAGACGCGGTGGATGAGCAGGTACGAGGGGGGCAGGTTGATCTTCATCGCGGTGCCGAGGCCTTCGCGGGCTGGACGCGAGACGCGCTGCGCCTGCTCACGCATCCAGTCGCGGTCGAACGTGAAGAGGTCGTGGCGGGCGGGCTCGACGAAGGGCTCGAGGTACGACCGGATGATCTCCTCGTCGATCCGGACGCCGGGCTTCAGGAAGCCTTCGCTGCGGAGCCCGTCGACGACCGTCGCGTAGTCGTCGTCGACCGCCGCGCGTAGGAGCCGCCCGATCACCGGGGGCAGTCCGCCGGGGACTCGTGCCACCGCGCCGAAGTCGACGACGCCGAGGCGACCGTCGCCGATGATCCGGTAGTTGCCAGGGTGCGGATCGGCGTGGAGCATGCCGGCGCGCGACGGTCCGGCGAACAGGAACCGGGCGAACAGCTCGCCGTAGTGGTCGCGCTCGCTGGGCAGACCGTCAGTGATCACCTGCGCGAGCGAGCCCTTGGACTCCATCCACGTGGTGATGAGGATCGTCTCGGTGTGCGTGACGACCTCGGGGACGATGATCTGCGGATCGTCTGCGAACGCCGCCGAGAACTCTCGCTGCGCCTGCGCCTCGAGGCCGTAGTCGAGCTCCTCGCGGACGCGCTCGGCCAGCTCGTCTGCCAGCGGCTTGACGTCGATCGACGGGAACGCGACGGCGAACATCCGGCTCAGTCGACCGATCTGGCGCAGGTCGCTCCGCATCGCGCCTGCAGCGCCCGGGTACTGGACCTTCACGGCGACCTCGCGACCGTCGTACCAGCGTCCGCGGTGGACCTGGCCGATCGAAGCGGCCGCCGCCGGTGACTCGTCGAGCTCGATGAGCTGCTCGCGCCACTTCGGACCCAGCTCACCGGCAAAGATCCGGTGGACGGTTGACGTCGGCATGGGTGGGGCGTCGTCCTGCAGGCGTGTGAAGGCGTGGCGGTACGGCTCGACGAGCTCGGGAGGCATCGCCGCCTCGTACACGCTCATGGCCTGGCCGAACTTCATCGCGCCGCCCTTGAGCTCGCCGAGCACGGCGAAGATCTGCTCGGCAGTCCGGATCTGGACCTCGGTGAGGACGGCGTTTGCGGGTGCGCCGACCAGCCGGCGACCCATGCCGAGCGTGGTGCGTCCGGCGAACCCGATGGGGAGCGAGGCGAGCTTTGCGGCTCGCGAGATCGAACGCTGCGGGACGCCTGAGTCGCGGCCGCTGTTGCGGGATCGCGCTCCGCCCGTGCCGGGGCCGTCGTCGGACGTGGTGCCGCCGTCGCTCATGCGGTCATTCTGACACCTCGGGCAACTCGGACGCGGCGATCGAAGCTCCCGCCGTCCGAAAGGATCTGGCAGCTGCAGTCCGGTTGGAGAGCCACAGGCGACGGCGGGCTCGTACGGCGGTCGTCGCCGAGGATGGTGACGGCACCGTCCACGTCGGTGGGGAGCCCGTCGCAGTAGGCGAGCACGTTCGCGGCGAGCTGGAGCGCGACCGTGTGGCCGGTCAGCGCGTCGAAGGCGTGCGGGTGCGCGGGCGAGGCCTCGGCGATCGGTCGCGCGAGCTGCTGGAGGAGCAGGGGCCACACGGGTTCGTACGACGCTCGGTCGACGTCGTCGCAGCGGACGCACGGCGTCAGCCCGGGGCGTACAAGTGGGCCGACGCGCACGTGGCGAGCCTCGTGCACGACCGGCAGGTGCGGGACCCCGGCGCCGGTCAGGACGTCGAAGGCCTCGCGCGGGCTCGGCCCGGCGGAGATCACGACGACGAGCGCCGGCAGGTCGACGGGGCCGACGGTCGCGGACGCGCCGGCATCGGTGAGGATCCGCTGGAGGCGGTGGGCGAGCTGGTCGGTGTGGGGCTCGCAGGTGATCTCGACCCGAGCGGCGGCCCGGGTAGCGAGCCGGGCGCCGACCTCCGCGCGAGGACTGCCGTCGATCGCGAGCGCCCGGGCCTCGCCGATCAAGGCGGTGCCTCCGACGTCGTCCCACGACTCGGCATCGACCACTGCGCCCGACCGGACCAGCGTGTCGGCGGCGGCGACCACGTCGGCGACGGGGACGCCGGACGTCGCGGCGATGGTGAAGAGGTCTCGGGTGCCGTCGGCGGCTCGCAGCACGGCAGAGACCCCTGCGGCGTCTGCGACGACGACCGACGAGCCCGGGACGGTGCCGATCTGGAGCGCGCGCGGGCTGCGGCGTACGACGGCACTGCTGGGACGGAGAAGCGGCTTCATCCGGGGAGGCTCCTCGGGCATGGTGGGCGAGGGGGTCGGTCCACCCTGCCCGAGGAACGAGGTGCGGAGGGATGCCGTCCACAGCGGTGTCGGCCATCCACAGTGTCCGCACGAGTGGGTCCCGGCCAGGCCGGTCGCCTGCCTTCCCCTGCCGACGTCCAGCCCGGCCAGGACCCGATCTCACGCCACGCTAGGTGGACCGCGTGAGGTCGGCAATCCCAACCCGCGTGTCGTTGTCCACGCCTGTGGAAAACCCTGGGGATGACCTGTGGGAACCGCCGGGACAGACTGTGGAGATCGGGGGGTGACCGGTGCACAAGCGGGGGAAACGGCACCGGTCTCCACCTTGTACACAGCAGGTGACCTGCCGTAATGCGGACAACCACCTGTGGATGCAGAAAATGTGTCCGCAGGCGAGGCGTACCGTGGCGCCATGACCTCCCCCCTCGACCGCCCGCCAGGTCCCGGGACCGCCGCGAAGGCGGCCGGGCCTCAGGTGGAGATCCGCCGCAGCGCCCGCAGACGCAAGTCCGTCCAGGCCTACCGCGACGGCGACCGCATCGTCATCCTCATGCCCGCCGGCTTCTCGCGGGCGGAGGAGCAGCGCTGGGTCGACACGATGGTGGCCAAGATCGAGCGGCGGGAGCGGCGTACGCGCCTGGACGACACCGACCTGCGCACCCGTGCCGACCGGCTCAGCGCCGAGCTCCTCGGCGGCGCAGCGACCCCGACGAGCGTCCGCTGGGTCGACAACCAGAAGCGGCGTTGGGGGTCGTGCACGCCGGAGGACGGCACCATCCGTCTGTCGAGCCGGCTGCGCGACATGCCGGACTGGGTCATCGACTACGTGCTGGTGCACGAGCTCGTCCACCTCCTCGTCCCGCACCACGGGCCGGAGTTCTGGGCGTACGTCGAGCGATATCCGCGGACCGAGCGTGCCCGCGGCTTCCTCGAAGGCGTCGCCGCGGGTGCGGGATGGCGGACGGGAGAGGACGACGAGGCTGACGCCGACTAGAAGACCATGCCGGAGATCGGAGCAGATCCCGTCACCTTCTGCCGAGGCGCGACCGACCGTGCAAGGCGCAGGATGGCCCCATCACTGTGCTCGTACGACAACACTGTGCTCGTTCGATCAATGAGCTCGCCCCGGAGGAGTCCCATGACTGCGCAGCAAAACCCTGAGTCGCAGCTCGAGCCCGGCACGGCCTCGCCGTCGCACCCGCTCCGACGCCGCACCGTTCTCACCGGATCCGCCGCAGCCGCCGCACTGGCTGCCGCCGGCTACTCGGCACCGGCTTCCGCCCACGGCAAGGGCCACGGCCACGGCCACGGGCACGGAGACCGCACCACGACCTTCACCGTGCTCGGCACGACCGACCTGCACGGCAACGTCTTCAACTGGGACTACTTCAAGAACGCCGAGTACACCGACTCGGCCCACAACGACATCGGCCTCGCCAAGATCTCGACGCTCGTCGACGCGATGCGCGAGAGCCACACGAGCCCGTGCCCGCTGCTGATCGACGCCGGCGACACGCTGCAGGGCACCTCCCTCGCGTACTACTACGCCAAGATCGAGCCGATCGGCCGTCGCGTCGTCCACCCGATGGCGCGTGCGATGAACGCGATCGGCTACGACGCAGCGGCGCTCGGCAACCACGAGTTCAACTACGGCATCCCGCTGCTGCGGACCTTCGAGCGTCAGTGCGACTTCCCGCTGCTCGGCGCCAACGCGCAGGACGCGACGACGGGCCTCCCGGTGTTCCCGCCGTTCGTCATCAAGAAGGTGCGCGTCGGTCGCGAGACGATCCGCGTCGGCATCCTCGGCCTCACGAACCCCGGGATCGCGATCTGGGACAAGGCCAACGTGGAGGGCAAGATGGTGTTCCCAGGCCTCGTCGAGGTCGCGAAGCACTGGGTCCCGAAGATGCGCCGCGCCGGTGCCGACGTCGTCATCGTCTCCGCGCACTCCGGCGCCGACACGTCCTCCTCGTACGGCGACTCTCTCCCGTACCCCGAGAACGCCTCCACCCTGGTCGCCGAGGAGGTCCCGGGCATCGACGCGATCCTGGTCGGCCACGCCCACGTCGAGATCGCGCAGCGGATCGTCAAGAACAAGGCGACCGGCAAGGACGTCATCCTCACCGAGCCGCTGCGCTGGGGCATGCGCCTGTCGGCGATCGACGTGACCGTCAAGCGCAAGCGGCGCGGGTCGGGCTACGAGGTCGTCGGTGTCACCTCCCAGGTCCTCAACGCCAACACGGTGGCCGAGGACCCGAGGATCGTGAAGCTCCTCCAGGCCGACCACGAGAAGGTCGTCACCTACGTCAACTCGGTGATCGGCACGTCGCTCGCGGCGATGTCGGCGGCGACGGCGCCGTGGGAGGACACCGCGGCGATCGACTTCATCAACTACGTGCAGGCCGACGCGGTCAAGAAGGCGATCGCCGGCACGCCCGAGGCGGACCTGCCGATGCTGAGCATCGCGGCGCCGTTCAACCGCGCGGCGGCGATCCCGGCGGGTGAGGTCTCCGTACGCGACGTGGCCGGCCTCTACATCTACGACAACACGCTGCTCGGCGTCGTGTTCACGGGAGCCGAGGTCAAGGCGTACCTCGAGTTCTCGGCGCGCTACTTCAAGCCGGTCAGCGGCACGGGGCCGTTCCCGTCGAGCCAGGTCACCAACGCCCCCACCGACACGGCGCCCAACGGCACGCCCGACTACAACTACGACATCATGGGCGGGCTCGACGCCGCGCTGACCTACGACGTCGACCTCTCGCAGCCCGTCGGCTCGCGGATCGTCGGGCTCGCGTACGACGGGGTGCCCGTCGCGGCGGACCAGCGGTTCGTCATCGCGATCAACAACTACCGGCAGTCCGGCGGCGGCAACTTCCCGGGCGTGAAGACGGCGCCGGTCGTCTACAACGCGCAGGTCGAGATCCGGCAGCTGCTCATCGACTGGGTCACCGAGGTCGGCACGATCGATCCCGCGGTGTTCGCGTCGGTCGACTGGCGCCTCGTGTACGCCGGCGCGCCGATCACGGTCACGCCGTAGCCGCCACGCGGTGCGGCGCCGCCCGGAACCCGAGCGGCGCCGCACCGCCCTCCGCATTTGCGGTGCTCCCGTGGCAAGTTCCCGCCATGCCCCGCAGGTTTGCGGTGCAGCAGCGGCGTTTGCGGTGCTCCCGTGGCAGGTGCGGTGCGGCGCCTTCCGCGTTTGCGGTGCTCCCGTGGCAAGTGCCCGCCATGCCCCGCAGGTTTGCGGTGCAGCAGCGGTACTTGCGGTGCTCCCGTGGCAAACGGGGGCGGAGCCGGGACGGGCGCGGGGGGCCGGGGCGGGGGCGGAGCCGGGACGGGACGCGGCAGCGGGGACGGGCGTCAGGCGAGGGCTTGGGCGAGGCGTGACTGCGCCGCGGCCACCAGGGCGCGTACGGAGTCGTCCGTCTCGGGCAGCTCGTCCACGTCGAACCACGCGAGGTCGAGCGACTCGTCGCTCATCGCGGGTACGGCGCCGGCTGCGGCGACCGCGAGCATCTGCACGTCGAGGTGCTGGGCGTCGTCGCGTCCGCCGCAGGTGAGGCTGTGCCGGTCGAGCCGTAGCGGCTCCGCGTCGACCTGGAGGCCGGCGATGCCCGACTCCTCGGTCGCCTCGCGCAGCGCCGCACCGCGGATCGTGACGTCACCGTCCTCGCAGTGCCCACCGGTCTGCAGCCACCGCCGCAGCCGCCGGTGAAGCGTCAGCAGCACCTGCGAGCCATCCGACGACACGATGAGCGCACTGGCCGTCAGGTGATGAGGAAGGCAGCTGCGGTCCAGCGCGTCAGGCCTGTCGCGCAGGAGCGCCAGGTAGTCGTCACGGAGCGTCGCCTGGGCGTCGTCTGGCGCGTCCCAGCCAGACAGCAGGGCGTACGCGTCGGAGTGCAGGCTCAACGATCGGTGCCCGAGGAGTCGTCGCCGGTGTCGTCACCGTCGGCGCCCGGCCCGCCACCCGCGCCACCGTCCGGCTCGCCAGCCGCGTCCCCGCCAGCCGCGCCACCGTCGCCACCACCCGCGCCGCCCTCGAGCAGGTCGGCGAGCGCGGCGTCGAAGTCGGCGTCAGTGGATGCTTCGGCGGCGGCATCGCCATCGCCGTACGCGAAGCCGAGCGGGTCGTCGAGATCCGCGGCGGTCGGCATCAGGTCGGGGTGCGACCAGACGGCGTCACGGGCCTCGGCTCCGCGGTGGTCGCGCAGCGCTGCCCACAGCGCGGCGGCGTCACGAAGGCGGCGCGGCCGCAGCTCGAGACCGACGAGTGCGGCGAAGGTCTGCTCAGCGGGTCCGCCTGCGGCACGGCGTCGCCGCATCGCCTCCCGCAGGGCCGGCGCGCTCGGCATCCGGCCGTCGGTGGCCTGCGTGACGACGTCGTCGACCCAGCCCTCGACGAAGGCGAGGAGAGCCTCGAGTCGGTTGAGCACCGCCTGCTGCTGCGGTGTGCGCTCGGGCTCGAACAGGCCGCCCTGGAGGGCTTCCTGGGCGGCTTCGAGGTTCGTCGGGTCGAGTCCGCGCATCTTCTCCTCGATGGAGGAGACGTCGATCGTCGTGCCGCGGCCGAACTCCTCGATCGTCGAGAGCAGCCGTCCGCGGAGCCACGGGGCGTGCGCGAAGAGACGCTGGTGCGCGCACTCGCGCAGCGCGGCGTACAGGAAGACGTCGGTGTCGGTCTGGTCGAGGCCCTCGCCGAACGCGCGGATGTTCGCGGGGAGCAGCGCCGACACGCCGGCCGGTCCGAGGGGGAGCCCGACGTCGGTGGTGGACAGGACCTCGGTCGCCAGCGTGCCGATGGCCTGGCCGACCTGGCTGCCGAACATGGCGCCGCCGGCCTGGTTGAGGATGCCGACCAGCGGGCCGGCCATTGCCTTGGCCTCCTCGGGGAGCGCGTTGCCCATCGCCGCGACGACGTGCTCGGCGATCGGCTCGACCATCGCGCGCCACGTCGGCATCGTCGACTCGACCCACTCCGAGCGGCTCCACGCCGCCGTGCGGGTGGACGCGGCGGGGATGTCGGTGGCGGTGTCGAGCCAGACCTCCGCGAGACGCATGGCGTCGTCGACCGCGGACGTCTCGGTGCTCAGCGGCGAAGGGTCGGGCTGCGCCACGACCGTACGGCGGGCCACGTCGGTCGCCAGATCCCAGTTCACGGCGCCGTCGTGGGGCGCGAACATGCGCTGCATCTGCTGCATGAGGAGGTTCATGTCCGGCATCTGGCCACCGGACCCGAACATGTCGCCGAACCCGCCGAACAGACCCTCCATCGGAGTCCCCGCGAACGGGTTGTTGCCCGCGGACGAGCCGCCGGCGCCCTGCGAGGGGCCGGGAACCTTGCCGAACCCGATGCCGTGGTCGGGCGTGCGGTCGTCGCCGCTCGGCTTCCCCTCGGGGTCGTCGGGCAGGTCGTCGGGCTGGCGGTCCGCGTCGTCAGGCATGCTTCCAACGTACCCGCGAGGGCCGATGCACCCTAGGCTTGTTCGCCATGAGCGATGTACTCCGGTTGATCGACGTGCGCGACGAGCCTCTCGACATCTCCGAGGTGTACGAAGCGGTGGCCGACGACGGCGCCGGAGCGGTCGTGCTGTTCGTCGGCGCAGTCCGGGACCACGACTCGGGCAAGGAGGTCGACGGGCTCGAGTACTCGGCCCACGCCCGCGTCCTCCCCGTCATGCAAGCACTGGCCGCGGAGGTCACAGCCGGGACGCCCGTACGCGGGATCGCCGTGGTGCACCGGGTGGGCGACCTCGACATCGGCGAGCTGGCGGTGGTCGCCGCGGTGTCGGCTCCGCACCGGCCGGAGGCGTTCGAGGTGTGCCGGACGTTCATCGAGCGGCTGAAGGCGGAGGTGCCGATCTGGAAGCACCAGCTGTTCGACGACGGCACCGACGAGTGGGTCGGGACGCCGTAAGGGTTTCGACTCGCAGGCGCGCTCAACCATCGAGCACGGCAAGGTGCCTAGACTGAGCGGGTGAAGATCCTGCTGTGGCTGGCGGTGCCGCTCGCCGTGACGTCGCTCGCGATGGTGTGGGCTGCGTGGTACGCCCGCCGCGGGGCCGACGATCTGGCGCGCAGCGGCACCCGGGCCGGCCGTTCGTGGGGTCCCGGCGACCCGGCGTACGCACGGTTCAGCGACGCCGTACGCCGCCCGCTTCCCGACGTCGTCCACGCGCGGCAGGCGCCGCAGCGTGCCAGCGGCGTCGTCGTACGCCGTACCGGGGTGAACGGGCACCGATGACTCGACGTACTTCCACCCTGGCTGCGGCCGGGTTGCTGGTCGTGACCTTGTTCGCGGTGGCGATGCTCCTCCCGGTCCCGTACGTCACGATGCGCCCGGGGCCGACGGTCGACGCGCTCGGCGAGTACGAGGGCAAGCCGGTGCTCGAGATCGAGGACGCCAAGACGTACCCGACCGACGGCGAGATCCGCCTGACGACCGTGTCGGTCACCCGCGCCGACTCGCGGGTGAGCCTGCCGCAGGCATTCATCGCGTACTTCAACCCGAAGGAAGCCGTGGTCCCGCGGGACCTCATCTATCCCGAGGGGCAGACGGCGGAGGAGTCGAAGCAGGAGAACGCCGTCCAGATGCAGTCCTCGCAGCTGACGTCGGAGGCGGCGGCGCTGACCGAGGCCGGCTACGAGGTCGAGTCGGTCGTCACGGTCGCCTCGGTCGCCGCGGACGGGCCGTCGGCCGGCAAGCTCGAGGTCGACGACGTGCTGGTGAGCGTGGACGGCGAGAAGGTCACGGGCACCGAGCAGGCGGTGACTCTGGTCTCCTCGCAGGAGCCGGGGTCGGTGATCACGCTCGACGTCCGGCGCGACGGCAAGGCGCAGACCGTCAAGGTCACGTCGGAGAAGTCGCCGGACGACCCGACGAAGGCCCGCATCGGCGTCAGCCTCGGCTCCGACGTCGAGCTGCCGTTCCCGATCAGCAACAACCTGGGGGAGTCGATCGGCGGGCCGAGCGCCGGCCTGGTGTTCGCGCTCTCCCTGTACGACATGCTCACCCCGGGCGCACTCACCGACGGCAAGACCATCGCCGGCACCGGATCGATCGACGCTGCCGGCACGGTCGGTCCGATCGGTGGCGTCCAGCAGAAGCTCGCCGGCGCCGCCGACGCGGGCGCGACCGTCTTCATGGTCCCCGACGGCAACTGCGAAGAGGCGGCGGCCTCGGACGACTTCGGCATGCGACTCGTACGGGTCGCCACGCTGGACGACGCCATCAACGCGCTCGAGAAGCTCTCCGACGATCCGAAGGCCACGGTGCCGACATGCAGCTGATGCCCACGAACCCTCTCCGCGAGACCGCGCTCGAGATCGCCGAGGTGGCGCAGAGCTCCGGCTGGGACCTGCCGCCCCGCCTGTACGCGTTGGTGCGTACGGCGTCGCTGATCGCCGACGAGCCTGCGCTCGCCCGAGAGCTCGGGGTCGGGCCCGACGACGCGGACGACTCGTTCACCGCGGTCGAGCAGGACGAGCTCCCGGGGGAGCGGTCGTTCGAGGACTTCGTGGCCGAGATCGTCTGGCCTCCGCAGGTCGACGGTACGGCGGTGGTGCTGGAGCGCCTGATGCTCCCGCCGGAGGTCGAGGAGTCTCTGCCCGAGGACGAGTCCGTGGTCGACTTCGCCGCCGAGCACCCGGACCGCCAGGAGGTGCGTCTCACGGTGGCGGTCACCCGCGACGGCCAGGCGCACTGCATCGTCGAGGCGCGCGGCAACGACGAGCTCGCCGAGGGCCCGGATCTCGTTCCGGGGCTGGTGTCGATGCTCCGGCAGACGCTTGTGGAGTGACCTGGCACACTGGCATCCCGGAACGCATCCGTGCGCGAGCACACCCACTGAAGGAGACTCGTGAGCGAAGGATCCGCCGCTGCCCGACCTCAGGCTGATGCCGGTCGGCAGGGACGACGTGTCCTCATCCCCACCATCATCACCTTGGTGGCGCTGCTCTTCCTGGGCGCCATCTTCACGGGTGTGTGGACCGACCGGCTGTGGTTCAGCTCGGTCGACTACGCCGGGGTCTTCTCGACGATGCTCAGCACGCGAGTGCTGCTGTTCGTCGTCTTCGGCGTCCTGTTCGCGGGCGTCGTGCTGCTCAACGTCTGGCTCGCCTACCGGTCGCGTCCCAAGCTTCCGGCGATGGCCCGCCCGAACGACCCCGTCGTCCGCTACCGCGAGGCGATCCACCCGCTGCGCAAGCCGGCGATGGCGGCGCTGGGCGTGGTGCTCCTGCTGTTTGCCGGCTCGTCGGCCGCTGGTCAGTGGCGCACGTACCTGACGTGGCGCAACGGAGCGTCCTTCGGCAAGGACGATCCGACGTTCGGCCGCGACATCTCGTTCTTCGTCTTCGACTACCCGTGGCTGCGTTTCCTGACCGCGTACGGGTTCGCGCTGCTGATCGTGTCCGTGCTGGCGGTCGCGTTCGTCTACTACGTCTACGGCGGCATCACGCTGTCGGGCAAGAACCGCCGCATCTCGCGCGCGACGCAGACGCACGTGTCGATCCTCATCGGCCTGATCATGCTTCTGAAGGCCTTCGCGTACTGGCTCGACCGCTTCGGGTTCTCCGTCGACGCGGGCAGCCTGCTCACGGGCATCTCCTACACCGACGCCAACGCACGCATCCCGAGCAAGAACATCCTGCTCGCCGTGTCGCTGCTGTGCGCGCTGCTGTTCTTCGCGAACGCGATCTGGCAGAACTGGCTCCTCCCCGGCATCAGCCTCGCGCTGCTCGTGCTGACGTCGGTGCTGATCGGTGGCATCTGGCCGGCGATCATGCAGTCGTTCCAGGTCAAGCCGGACGAGCCGGACCGCGAAGAGCCGTACATCGCCAAGAACATCGAGGCGACCCGCGACGCGTACGGCATCGCCGACGTCGAGGTGCGCGACTACAACGCCCAGACGAAGCTCACGCCCGAGCAGCTGACCGAGTCGGCGGAGTCGCGCGTCAGCACGCGACTGCTCGACCCGACGCTGGTCTCGCCGGCGTTCGAGCAGCTGCAGCAGGTCCGTGGCTACTACAACGTGCCGCCGACGCTCGACGTCGACCGCTACGAGCTCGAGGGCAACGACGTCCCGCAAGACATCGTGATCGCGGCGCGCGAGCTCGACCTCTCGGGCCTGCCCGACAACCAGCGCAACTGGAACAACGACCACACCGTCTACACCCACGGCTACGGCGTGATCGCGGCGCAGGGCAACCAGCGCGACAGCCAGGGCGAGCCGGTGTGGGTCGAGCGTGACATCCCGCCGGTCGGCGAGCTGAACCTCGACAAGCAGCCGCGCATCTACTTCGGTGAGAACTCTCCCTCGTACTCGATCGTCGGACGCCCCGACGGCGCGAAGCCGATCGAGGTCGACATCCCGCGCGGCAACGGCACGACGGCCGACGCCGACGGCGCCGACGCTGCTGACGCCGACGCCAAGGGCGAGACGGCCACCCAGAACACGTACGACGGCGAGGGTGGCGTCGGCGTCGGCAGCATGTTCCGCAAGCTGCTGTACGCGGTGAAGTTCAGCGAGCCCAACATCGTCCTCTCGGACCGTGTCAACGAGAACTCCAAGATCCTGTACGACCGCAACCCGCGCGACCGTGTCTCCAAGGTCGCGCCGTGGCTGACGATCGACGGTGACCCGTATCCCGCGGTCGTGGACGGCCGCGTCGTGTGGATCGTCGACGGATACACGACGTCGTCGAACTACCCGTACTCCGAGAAGGTCTCCCTCGACGAGGCGACGTCCGACACCCTGACGGGTTCGGGCGCGCAGGCGCTGCTGCCGTCGGACCAGGTCAACTACATGCGCAACGCCGTCAAGGCGGTCGTCGACGCGTACGACGGCACGGTCGACCTGTACGAGTGGGACACCGAGGACCCGATCCTCAAGACGTGGATGAAGGTGTTCCCGGACACGGTGAAGCCGAAGTCCGAGATCTCCGCCGACCTGCTGCAGCACCTGCGCTACCCGGTGGACCTGTTCAAGGTGCAGCGGAGCATCCTCGGCGCCTACCACGTCACCGAGCCGCAGACGTTCTACGAGGGTGGCGAGCGCTGGAAGATCCCCGAGGACCCGACGTCCAAGGGTGCGATCCAGCCGCCGTACTACCTCTCGATCCAGCGCCCCGGCGAGGAGCAGCCGCGGTTCTCGCTGACGAGCGTCTATCTGCCCAACAACCGTCAGAACCTCGCGTCATTCGTCTCGGTGAACTCCGAGGCGAGCGACGCCGAGAACTACGGCAAGCTACAAGTCCTACAGCTGGGCTCTGCCACCACGGTGGACGGCCCGAACCAGGTCGCCAACAAGTTCGAGGCCGACAGTCGTGTCTCGCAGGCGTTGCTGCCGTTCAAGTCGGCCGAGACCAAGGTGCTGTTCGGCAACCTGCTGACGCTCCCTGTGGGCGAGGGACTGCTGTACGTCCAACCCGTCTACATCCGGCGAACCGCGGCCGAAGGCTCGTACCCGGTCCTGCAGTTCGTCATTGCGACGTTCGGCGACGGCATCGGCTTCGGCCAGGACCTCGACGAGGCACTGCGTGTCGCCCTTGGTATCGAGGGGGCACCCGAGCCGGATCCTGACGAAGGCGGCACGGGCGGCGACGGCACCGAGACCCCGGCGCCGACACCGCAGAGTGTCGAGCAGCTGCTCGAGCAGGCCGACGCCGCCTACGCCGCTGCGCAGAAGGCGCTCGAGGAGGGCAACCTCGGCGAGTACCAGAAGCAGGTCGACGAGATGGGCCGTCTGCTCGCCCGGGTCCAGAGCCAAGTCGCGCAGCCGACAGCAACCCCGTCGCCGTAGGTTCTCGCTGGTCGAGGCCATCCCCTTCGCTGGTCGAGGCCATCCCCTTCGCTGGTCGAGGCGCGAAGCGATCGAGACCTGGGGTGGTCGACGCCTTCACTCTCGCTGGTCGTGGCGCGAAGCGATCGAGACCCGGGCTGGTCGACGCCTTCACCCTCGCTGGTCGAGGCGCGAAGCGATCGAGACCCGGGGGTCTCGATCCTCCGCTGGCGCTCCGGCCTCGACCAGCGGGTGTGGACCCGGGGGTCTCGATCCTCCGCTGGCGCTCCGGCCTCGACCAGCGGGTGTGGTTGGTCGAGGCGTTCACCCTCGCTGGTCGAGGCGCGAAGCGATCGAGACCTGGGGTGGTCGATGCCTTCACCCTCGCTGGTCGAGGCGCGAAGCGATCGAGACCTGGGTCTCGATCCTCCGCTGGCGCTCCGGCCTCGACCAGCGGGGGTGGACCCGGGGGTCTCGATCCTCCGCTGGCGCTCCGGCCTCGACCAGCGGGGGTGGACCTGGGGTCTCGATCCTCCGCTGGCGCTCCGGCCTCGACCAGCGGGGGTGGACCCGGGGTCTCGATCCTCCGCTGGTGCTCCGGCCTCGACCAGCGAGGGGGTTTCTGGCGCTCCGGCCTCGACCTGCGGGGCCGGCGGGCGCTATACCGTCACGCCGCCGACGAGCAGCGACGACCGCCGCCGCGCATCCAGCAGCGACGGCCGCCGGTGCAGGCGCGCATCGAGCAATGCGTGCGCCCGCTCGGCGTGACCCGCGCTGACGAGGCAGAACAGCAGGGTCTCCTCGACGATCTCGCGCTGGGCCGCGGACCCTCCGACCTTCGCGAGCACCGGCACGGTGTCGTCGAGCAGCGTCGCGGCAGCGTCCCACCTGCGCTCGGCAGCAGCGAGCAGGGCGTCGCAGACGGTCGCCACGACCGTACGCATGGTGGCATCGTCTGACCGCCGGCAGTGCTGGGCGAGGGCGGCGAGGCGTGCCGGCTGCTCCGACGCGGCGAGGGCGATGGCGGCGTGGAGCGCGACGAACGGCGTCTCCGGGCGCTCGACCATGATTGGGTCGACCGCTTCGAGGACGCTGCCGATGGGCGGCGGGGCGGACTCGCCGGTGAACGCGTTGCCGGGAGCGTCGGGTACGCCGTGGGTCACGGCCGCGTCCCAGTCGGAGGTGGTCAACCGCCAGCGCCACAGCAGCGAGGCGGAGTCGATGAGTGCACGGACCCCCGTGACGGCCGGCGGCGCGAGCTGCGAGTAGTAGCGGCGGCGTACGGCCTCGGTGTCGCCGAGCGCGAGCTCGTGCAGCGCGGCGTGCCACGAGAAGTGTGCGCGGTGGCTGGCGGACCGGCCACTCTCCGTCACCCAGTGGTCGAGCCAGACGCGACCGCCTTCGTGCTGCCCCGTTTCGTACATGACGTGGGTCTGCGCGTGGACGGCGTGCCCGGACGACGGCTCGCACGACAGCGCGCTCTCCGCGAGGAGCCCGGCCTCTTCGAACCGGAACTGGTCCTGGCGGGTGAAGGCGAGCAGCGAGATGTACCACCAGTGGTCCCCGTACGCGGGGGCGAGCCCCTCGACGAGGTCCCACGCCTCCTGCTGGACGTCGGTGACGCCGGAGAAGGCGATGGTGGGGACGGCGGCGGAGACCGCGAGGATGTCGCGCGGGTGTCCGGCGATGTGGTTCATGAGGGCGCGCGCTCCCTGGTGGCGTACGTCCTTGACGCGCTGCGCGACGACGTCGACGAGGCTGCGTTCGCGTTCGTCGCCGCGCTTGAGCACGGCCTGCAGCGCGGCTTCGAGCGAGGCCTGGACGTCGGCGTCGGCCCCGGCTTCGTGACCGAGGAGCGCGAGGGTCGCGTGGCCGAGCGCGAAGTCGGGGTCGAGCGCGACGGCCTCGCGCAGCGGGACCTCGACGTCGTCCTGGAGACGCATGAGGCGTTCGAGTCCGGCGTTGTACGCGGTCGCCGCCTCGGCCGTCGTCGAGATGGGCAGGCCGAGCGGGTCGCGGGGGCGGGCCGCCGGGTGGTGGCCGCTGACGATCCGGCCGTCGGCGAGTCGTCGGGGCAGCGGTGCGATCGCGTCGAGGACGGCGGTCGAGACGGCGAGCGCCTGGCTGCGGATCTCGGGAACCGCGGTCGACTCCCACAGCTCGCCGCGTCGCAGGGCGCCGAGCGTCCAGAGCGGCGCGTCGGTGCGACCCTCGGAGTCGATGAGGCGGCCCTGCTCGGTGACGAACCCCATCCCGGCCATCGACACGACCGCGGTCGAGGCGCCGCCGCGCGGACGCAGGAGGTCGTCGAGGAACGGGTCGCCGAGGAGCCGGATGTCGGCCTGCGGCCCCGTACAGTTCACGACCCAGCCCACGTCGTACGAGGTGGTCTCCGAGACGCCTCCTTCGCTGGCCGCGTCCGGTGCCTCCCCCTCGCTGGTCGAGCGAGCGGAGCGAGTCGAGACCGTCACGCGCAGCCCGCCGGTCGGCAGTGGCTCGGCCTCGACGACGGAGCCGGGGGAGAGTACGAGTCGTCCGGTGTCGCGGAGCCCGTCGACGAGAGCGGCGCTCGAGGGTGGCATGCGGTGTCGGAGGACGTTCCAGGCGCCGGCGTCGGACGCGAGGAACTCGGCGCGATCCTCGTTGCTGAGCCGCCCCCAGAGCGTGGCGATCTGGAACCGCAGTCCGTCGACGGCGGGACGCCAGTCGCCGCTGTCGCGCTCGACCGTCTCGAGGTGGCGTCGGACCTGCGCGCGGATGTCGGCCAGCGAGCTGCCCCACTCGGACACGTCAGGGATCGCCGCGAGCTTGAGCTCTGGCACATGCGCTCGGGGGAGGCGCCCGTTGCGGGAGATCGCATGGACGACGCGGTCCGAGCGGTTCGCCTGGTCGGTGAGCGAGAGCGTGACGTCGACCATCGTGAGGCCGGTGCCGACGAGGAGGACGTCGCCGGGGCCCGAGCGGTCACGGCGTACGACGTCGAGCGCGCCGGCTGCCCACGGGTCGGGGACGAAGAAGGCCGAGGATCGCAGCGACTCGGGTGCCCAGGCGTGTCCGGCGGCGGGGAGGCCTGTGGCGACGACGACCGCATCGGCCTCGAGCTCGCGGCCGTCGCTGGTGGCGACGACAGCGCCAGACCCGGTACGGCGGAGGCTGACCGCGCTCGCCCGGACGTGGTGCAGCGAGGCGAACTCCCCGGGCGGGCCTTGGTAGGTCTCGGTCAGGGTCTCGTCGAGGTAGCGGGCGTACTGGCGGCGCCGCGCGAACGTCGCCGGGTCTCCGCCGTCGGTCTCCTCGCGGGTGCGCCAGCCGACGAAGTGGGCGGGGTCTTCGGGGAGCGCGCTCATGCCGGCGGCGGGGACGTTGAGGAGGTGCTGGTCGTCGAGCGTGCCGAACGAGGTGCCGCGTCCCCACCGGTCGGCGGGGTCGACGAGGACGACGTCGATGCCGGTGGAGCGTCGGCCCGCGGTCCGGGCGAGGTGCAGGGCGACGAGTGTGCCTGCTGCGCCGGCTCCGACGATGACGATGGTCGGTCGGGTGCTGCGGGTGGTCGACAAGGGGTCTCCTCGACGGCGGGATCACGGACTCGGGTAAGTGTAGTAACGAAGTCTAGTTTGACGCAGGAGGTTGTCCCCACAGGGTGCCTCCGCGGGGTGACACGCGCGAGCCGTTTGTTGCCAGCGTGTCGCGGGCAGTCAGCGGAGGTGCGACGATGGCGACCATGACGGGGGCCGAGCAACCGGGCACACTGCCGATCGCGCCCCTTGCGCGGTCTCGTGACTTCTGGGTTCTGATCAGGGACGCCGTCGTGTTCGGCGTCGTGCTCGCCTTCGGTGGACTCGTGTTCCTCGCCATCGTCGAGAACGGCGACTTCTGGGGGGATCCGCAGAGCAACGGCTGGTGGGGCGGCAGTTGGTGGTGGATCGCAGTCACGGCGGGGACCGGGCTGATCGTCGGGCTCATCCGTCATTTCCTGCACATGCCCGCGCACACCCCAGGGCTCATCGACGAGCTCGAGGAGGAACGCGTCGAGCCGCGCAGCGTGCCCGGCACCGTCGCGGTGTCGGCGATGTCGCTCGTCGGCGGGGCCAGCCTCGGGCCGGAGGCTGCTCTCGGCTCGATGGGCGGAGGGCTGGGCACGTACGTCGGCCAACGGCGTACCGATCCGGACATGCAGAAGGCGACGATGCTCACCGGCACCTCGGGGGCGTACGGCGGTCTGCTCGCGTCGCCGATCGTGGCGACGCTGCTCGTGCTCGAGATGGCCAAGCCGCACAGGCGTCGCTTCACCCACGTCGTGTTCGGCTCGCTGGTGTCGTCGACGGTGGCGTTCGCGATCTTCTACCCGATCGCGGGGACGACGTTCCTCGGCATCTACGACGTGTCGTCGTACGACTTCAAGGACTGGTACCTCCTCGCGGGCGTGGGGCTCGGCCTCGCCGCGGCGGTCGGCGCCCTGGTCCTCGCGGTGATCACCGGGATCGTACGCAAGCTGGTCGCGCCGCTGGCGGAGCGCACGATCCTGCGTCCGGTGATCGGCGGGGTGGTGTTCGGAATCGTGGCCGTCGCGCTCCCTCTCACGTTGTTCACCGGCAGCGACCAGCTCAGGACCGTGCTGGGGTCAGGCTCGGGCCTCGGGGCCGGATTCCTCTTGCTGGTCGTGCTGGCGAAGATGATCACGTTCTCCGTCTGCATGGAGTCGGGCTTCATCGGGGGACCGTTCTTCCCGATGCTGTTCATGGGCGGGACGTACGGGTACGCGATCCACCTCCTGATCCCGGAGCTTCCCGTGGCGCTGGCCTTCAGCTGCGTGTTCGCCGCGCTCCCGGGGGCGATCGTCGCCGCGCCCTTCACCCTCGTGATGCTGGCGGCCCTGATGATGAACCTCGGCGCTGTGGAGACCGTGCCGATCGCGCTCGCGGTGCTCACGTCGTACATCGCGGTGACGGGCTCGGGAGTGCTCGTCGCGATGGCGAACCGCCGCAAGCCCTCCGCTGGTTGAGCGACCCCCCTCGCTGGTTGAGCGACCCCCCCTCCGCCAGCTGAGCTCCTCCCTCCGCTGGTTGAGCGAGCGAAGCGAGTCGAAACCCCCTCACCCCACGAGGGCGCTCGCCGTCACAGCAACCGCGTACGGCCCGCTGTGCAGACCGGCGGTGGTCATGGTCGTCATCGCAGGGTGCCTCCTCGGGCGTGGGCCACACGCTAGCGACGTCGAAGGACACCGCGACGGGCCATGACCGCAGCCTGTGGACAGCGCGTCAGACGCTGAACCGGCGCAGCCGCGCCGCGCTCGCCAGCACGATGAGCGAGCTTGCCGCCAGTGCGAGGGAGGCCCCCATCGGCGGGAGCAGCCCGACAGCGGCGACGGCGACCGCACCCGCGGTGTACGCGGTGGCGACCCGCAGCGTCGAGCGCGACTGGGTGTCGATCGTCCGAGCGAGCGAGAGCGCGGTGACGGCTTCGGCGACGTCGCCCTCGGCGAGGGTCACGGTGACCGGGGCGGGTGGGTCGCCCACGGCAAGGACCAGCTCGACGGAGCTCGACTCGGCGTCCTCCGGTGCGTCGGCGAGAAGGGCGACGGCGCGGCCCTCGTTTCGCAGGTCGGAGACGAGGTCCGCCGTGGTCGTCGGCCCGGCTTCAGCGACAACCCGGTCGATGCCGAGCTGCTCGGCGAGATCCTTCGCGGTGAGCGGATCCGCCGTGGTCACGAGGACGGGGTCGACCCCGAGCGTGCGCAGCGCGGCGACGGCGGGTGCCGAGGTCGGGCGTACGGCGTCGACGACCGTGATCGTCCCGAGCGGGCGTGCATCGACCTCGACGCCGACCGTGATGCCCACCCGCTCGGTCGCGTCGATGCCGACCCAGTCGGGGCGCCCCACGCGGACAGGATGGCGGTCCACGGAGCCGCTCATGCCGAGTCCCGGGTGCGTCCGGACGCCGGAGAGGCGGCCACGTGCCGACAGCTTGGCGATGGCCTTGCCCACAGGGTTGTCGGAGGCGTGCTCGAGCGCACCTGCGAACCAGCGGATGTTCCGTTCGTGGTCGGAATGCACCGGGTCGACGGATGCGACACGCTTGCCGGTCGCGAAGGTCCGCAGGCCGTCGAGCACGAGGGTGTCGATGCGCTGGCTGACGGCGAGTGTCGCGGCGTCGTCGATGGCGACGCCGAGTGCGTCGCCGCGTCGGGTGCCGAACCGGTACGCGGCCGGGAGGGCGAGGCCGACGGCTCCGGGACAGGCCGCGATGGTGACGGCGACACCGGCGGCGAGCGCGCGGGTGGGCCGGGCGTCGATCGCGATCCACACTCCGACGGTCGCGACGGCCACGGCGAGAGCGGCGGGAACGAACCACCGCGGCACGGGTGTCGGCCCGACGGCCGCCTCCCGCCGTATCCCGTGGCACGCGAGGATCACGACACCGACCACCGCTGCCACGCCGAGGTCGAGGGTCGGTCCGCCTGCGGCAAGCGCGCCGATGGACCACGCGCTCGCGACGACGACGGCGACGAGCGACAGGGTCACCAACCCGACTCGTCGGTGACGCACCTCGCCCGTGAGCTCAGCGCGGAGCGACCAGACGCACCACAGCGAGACGGCGCTCCCTGCTGCGACCACGACCTCCCGCCAGGAAGGAAAGCGGACCACCGGTGTGGAGCAGAGCAGCACGACGCCGACGGCGACGACGGCGACCGCACCGAGCGCCATGCGTGCCGCCGGCGAGGCCGACGGTCGGTGCACAGCCAGGCGCGTACGCCGGTCGTGCGGCGCGCGGGTATCGGTCGGGGCTGTCGTCACGAAGGCTCCTCGTTGAGGTAGCGCTCGAAGTCGCTCTGGTCACCGGCGACCCACAGCGGCACGCTCGCCTTGAGCACGAGCGTGAGTTGGACGACGAACTCCGGGTCGTGCAGCGCCTCGCCGAACAGCTCGTTGATGCGCTTCCACCGGTAGCGCACCGTCTGCGCGTGCACGCCGAGGCGTGCGGCGATCGCGGGGGCACTGTCGCGGGTCTGCAACCAGTCGAGGAGGGTCTCGGAGAGGATCTCCCGGGAGTTGGGGGACTCGGCGAACAGGGGCACGAGGAGCTCTTGCGCCATCTGGCGACGCAGCGCTGGTTCGGAGTGGAGCCACAGCATCGTGCGGTAGTCGACGCACTCGATGACGTCGTCAGCGGAGATGATGCCCTTGTCGGCGAGCTCGAGTGCGCGCAGTGTCCACCGCTGTGCGTCGCCGACGTCGCTGGTCGCGACCTTCCAGCTCGCCGCGATTCGGATCGTGGGCACCATGCCTCGCAGCTCCCCGATGACCGCGTCACGATCGTCGGCGGAGCAGAGGTACGTCGCAGGGCCAGGCGACGGGTGCATGAGGACGTCGGTCTCGGAGTCGACCAGCTCCGGCATCTCGTCGCCGTCGGCAGTGTCAGCGCTCAGGACGACGAGTCGCGACGGGATCGTCCACGCGGCAGCTGTGGCGAGGGCATCGATCTCATCCTGCCCGGCTTGATCGAGCAAGGCTTCGGTCAGGCGTCGACGGGCCGCGCCGACGTCGCTGGCCTGCGCTCGGCGGGTGGCGTCGTAGCCGATCGTGACCTGGTTGCTGAGGTGGTCGAGGTAGCCGAAGACGTCGTCGCCGATCTTGCCGAGCACGTCTGCCGACAGGTGGTGCTTCGACGCGATGGTGCGGAGCTCCGTCCATGCCTCTCGGCCGGCGATCTGGAGCGCCTCGCGGATCGCGGTCAGGTCATGGCCGTCGACAGCTTCGGCGTGGCCCATCCGCCGGAAGAGATCGTCGACCCGTGCGCCGGTCGACGACGGCTTGCCGAGCACCATGTCGAGGAAGTGGCTGATCGCCCCGGTCGCGGCAGTGGTGATGAGCTTGTGGCGGCGGCCGGAGGCAGGCCCTGCGAAGGCGGGCACCTCGCGCTGGATCTTGCCGGAGATCCGCTCGACCAGACCGTCGAGTGTCGGTTTGACGAGGTTGACGAGGCCGGGCGGGATCTCACCCGGCGAAAGCGCGTGGTCGGCCCCAGCCTCGATCATGCCGGGGTCCTCGTGCTGGCTTGATGGTGATCCATGGCTGGGCCGCCCCTCCTGCGGTGTGCCGTGCATCACATGTCCTATCACAGAGAAACGACGTTACGGTCCCGCAGGGCGCCGAAAGGAGGGAGGGTATCCGGCTGCCCTGCGGGGCGTAGGACAAGCAAATCAGCGCATTCTCGAGCCTGCTAGGTGATGCGCCGGATTGGGGCAGGACTCGGACGGATATCCCAGATGCACCGCGGTCCGGGCACGATCGTTGGGATCGCTATCCCACCGCACCTGGTCGAGACGCGGGTCGGGGGTGGTGCGAGCGTCGCTCGCACCACCCCCGGGTCGCGGTTTCGTGGTGGGTCAGGGGTTGGTGGCGGAGATGAACTTGGCGTTGGTGACGGCGAGGGTCATGTTGCCGTCGCCGGGGACGAGCTGGTTGATGATGAGGGTGTTGAGCAGGCAGTGCTCGAAGTCGCCGATGGTGAAGGATCCGGCGAGGTTGCCGCCGTTGGCGATGTTGAAGATCTCGCCGTCCGGGGTGTTGGCCGAGAGGGTGACCGGATCCTTGGTGCGGCAGTTCGACCCGACGGGCGAGGGGATGCCGGCGATGAGGACGTTGGAGAGGCGGATGTAGTACGAGGCGGTCGAGTCGACGCGGGCGATGTTGCCCACACGGACGACTCGGCCGCTCAGTGGTGCGGCCTCTTCGAAGTTGACCTGTGCCTTGATCGGCAGGAAGCCGAGGACGTGGAACTTGGTGTCGGCGGGGGAGATCGGCATGTGGCCGGTGAAGGTGCCGTCGGCGCCTTGGATGGCGAGCTGCATCTTGGTGGGCTTGATCCACAGGTCGGAGTCGGTGGAGTGGATGTGGGTCCAGCCGTTGGCGTCGTACTCGTAGTTGAGGGTGACTGCGTTGGCGGGTACGGCGGTGAGCAGGGTCAGCGCGGCGGCTGCGGCCGTCACGGCGAGGGCACGGAACTTCTTCATGGATGGCTCCCTAGGGTGTGTTCGAGATCAGCGCACGCAGCGGACGCTGCATGGTGAGAGCCCATCAGAGAAGTGATGGAGATCGCACAGGCAACGGTGCATCTGCAGACAATCCCGGATGAATACACGACTGCGGGGCAGTGGGGCGCCCATGCCTCGGATAGTTGTCCGATGCCGAGACGCAGGTCGGGGGTGGTGCGAGCGTCGCTCGCACCACCCCCGGGTCGCGGTTTCGTGGTGGGTCAGGGGTTGGTGGCGGAGATGAACTTGGCGTTGGTGACGGCGAGGGTCATGTTGCCGTCACCGGGGACGAGCTGGTTGATGATGAGGGTGTTGAGCAGGCAGTGCTCGAAATCGCCGATGGTGAAAGAGCCGGCGAGGTTGCCGCCGCTGGCGATGTTGAAGGCCTCACCGGCCGGTGTGCTGACGCTCAGCGTCACCGGATCCTTGGTGCGGCAGCTCGACCCGACGGGCGAGGGGATGCCACCGATGAGGACGTTGGAGAGGCGGACGTAGTACGAGGCGGTCGAGTCGACGCGGGCGATGTTGCCCACACGGACGACTCCGCCGTTCAGCGGTGCAGCCTCTTCGAAGCTCACCTGTGCCTTGATGGGCAGGAAGCCGAGGACCTCGAACTTGGTGTCGGCGGGGGAGATCGGCATGTGGCCGGTGAAGGTGCCGTCGGCGCCCTGGATGGCGAGCTGCATCTTGGTGGGCTTGATCCACAGGTCGGAGTCGGTGGAGTGGATGTGGGTCCAGCCGTTGGCGTCGTACTCGTAGTTGAGGGTGACTGCGTTGGCGGGTACGGCGGTGAGGAGGGTCAGCGCGGCGGCCGCGGCCGTCACAGTGAGGGCACGGAACTTCTTCATGGGGGATCCTCTGGGTTGGGGTGTGGACGTGGGATGGATGGATCGACAAGGGCGGATGCGGAACAGTCGTCCGCATCCGCCCCTGGTTTCTGCCTAGATCAACGTCAGGTGATGTTGATCGGCCAGGCAGCGTTGGTTGCCGGGTTGGCCAGGTCGTACGTGCCGCTGAACGTGGCCGGGTCGCCGTTCGCGATGAGGCCGAGGCAGCCGCCGGTCATGTTGCTCACTGTGAGGCTGCTGCTGGTGATCGTCAGGTCCTGGGTTCCCTCGTCGAACGAGCCGTTGACGGAGCCGTTGACGTCGAAGGCACAGGTGGTGCCACCGACGGCGTCGACGACGTGCGCAGCGATGTTGGTGATGGTGCCGTTCCAGACCGTGGGGCCGCCGCCGGTGATGGACAGGTTCCAGCCGGCTGCCGTCGTCACGGTCATCGGCAGACCACCGGGGCCGGTGCAGCCCGTGAAGCCGATGCTCGAGATGCTGGCGTGCGGGTTGGCGACGGATGCGCCGACCTTGAGCGACCCCGTGCCGTTGGACGAGGTGCAGCCCATGCTGACCAGCGGGACGTCGAACCCGATCGCCCCGACCGAGGTGAACTTCACGCTGGCCGGGTTGGGGGTGTAGCCGCCGTTGACCTTGATGTCGTAGTTGACGGCGTGGGCGGCCGTGGCGGCTCCGCCGACGAGTGCGATAGCGCTGGCCGTGACGGCCGCGGCGCGGATGAGGTTCTTCACGGGATCTTCCTCCTGTGACTCGCTGCAGCGGGGTCGCTGCGGTGTACGACTGACCTCACCAGATCGGCACGTGATCCACATCACCCGCGGATCCGGATGAATCCACCGCATCAGCCGTGTGGAAGCTCCAGGTTTCGGATTTTCGTCTGAATCAGAGATCAGACATTTGTCCGAGTTGCTGGCCGGATTGGCCGGATGCGTTGAGGGAGGCGCCGTCTCCATGCGAGCGTGGCTCCATGAACGTGAGTGTCAGCCGCCGGGTGCGCCGTGTGATCGGGTTGGCGGCCGTCATCTTCCCGCTCCTTGTCGGGGGGATCGCCAGCGCTGAGCCTGACGCCGAGTTCCCCAACCTGCCGGCAACTCGCCTCGACGCATTGAGAGGAGGTGGGGGCACCGCGCTCGCGTTCGTCACGCCTGCGCAACAGTGGGTGAGGGCGACCAAAGTCCCGATGGCGGCAGACATCGTCACCGTCACTACACCTCCAGACGTGCTTTGCCGCGACTACTTCAAAGCATCGGACTGCCAACTAGCTCCCGGTGCGACCGCGCGCATCATCGCCGACGCGCTCGCGTACCCCACGAATCATGCGACGCCCATTGCAGAGTCGACGTTCTTCGACTTTCCCGCGATCACGGTACGAACCGTCGCATTCGGCTCGGTCCCAGTTACGGCGACTGCGGAGATTCGCTTGCCAGCGGACGCCGACGGCCTACCGGTCGGATTGAGTGCGACCACCATCATCGACAGCTATCTGAATGGCACAGGGCCCTGTCCAGTGAAGTGCATCGGCGCGGGTGTAGTGAATCCTGCCTATGACCATGTCCAAGACACCTCGGTTTCTGGCGAGGTGGACCTACGGATCCGCAACGTGACTATCGACGGCCGCGCCGTGAACGTGGGAGACCGTTGCTGGGCGCGGGATGCACGCCTGGAAGCGCTCGGGAAGGGGTACTTCACAGACATTGAAGGAACCGAGTACTACCCAAACGTGCCCAACGTCCCCATCGGCAGCTACTACGCCGCGATGGGTGGAGAACTCAACGGGACGCTGGACGTTCCACTATTCAGCGGATGCGGCTCAGGGAGCGAAGACCTGAGTCCCATGATCTCTACTCTCGCGTCGGGCAAGGGTTTCCCGCTCAAGATGTTCCAGTCGGCCATGACCGGGCTTGGCTGCCCCCGTGACGAGTCCACCTGCAACTACCCGAAGCCCTACCCGTTCCCGTCTCGAGATTGATCTGCTGTACGAGCTGTGAGCCGCCCTGCGTCCTGTCAAGGACGCAGGGCGGTCCTCGTCACGAGATGTCGATCGGCCACGTGAGGCCAGTTGCCGGGTTGGTGACGTGGTAGGTGGCGGCGGTCGTAAGCGGGTCGCCGTTCGCGATGAGGCCGAGGCAGCCGCCGGTCATGTTGCTCACTGTGAGGCTGCTGCTGGTGATCGTCAGGTCCTGGGTTCCCTCGTCGAACGAGCCGTTGACGGAGCCGGTGACGTCGAAGGCACAGGTGGTGCCGCCGACGGCGTCGACGACGTGTGCGGCGATGCCGGTGATGGTGGCGTTCCAGACCGTGGGGCCGCCTCCAGTGATGCTCAGGTTCCAGCCTGCCGATGTGGTCACGTTCATCGGTAGGCCACCGGGCCACGTGCAGCCTGTCAAGGCGAAGCTCGAGATGCTGGCGTGCGGGCTGGGGACGGATGCGCCGACCTTGAGTGACGCCATGCCACTGGACGAGGTGCAGCCCCAGCTGATAAGCGGAGTGGATAGACCGACCGCCCCGACCGAGGTGAGCTTCACGTTCGCCGGGTTGGGGGTGTAGCCGCCGTTGACCTTGATGTCGTAGTTGACGGCGTGGGCGGCCGTGGCGGCTCCGCCGACGAGTGCGATAGCGCTGGCCGTGACGGCCGCGGCGCGGATGAGGTTCTTCACGGGATCTTCCTCCTGTG